>JBEKFP010000001.1:0-1407937 GCA_050013255.1 Bathyarchaeia archaeon
TACCCGAGGAGAAAGAGAGACTTGAAAAGAAAGCTCACACCGTAAACCACGATACCCAACAATACTACGACAAAACCCTTCCAAGCGAACGGCACAAAACTCGGCTTAATCTTAATGTCTTGTTTCGGTTGAGCCGACAAAACCCTTCGGCGGGTAAAGCCAGAGGCTTGCTCCGATAAAGGTTTCCATTCTCCGTTTGGTTTACCGGACTGTGAAAATCCGTATAGGGGAAAGGTCTACCAATTCTATGCTCATTAACTCTTAAGTCCTCATGATGTTTCGGCCCGCTCGGCGTTTTCTCACGGGACCGCGTCCACCAGTTGACTTAGCGGCACGCCTCTTAGCTGAAGTCATTCTGCCGCCTCTGCTTTTCTTTGCCATTTTGAAATCACCCCTTGAATCTCTTTTTCAGGTCTTGTCTCTTCTATCCTGTAGGGTTCGCTTCGTACGTGCTCATTTTTGAGCCGCATGCGGGGCAATCAGCCATTGCGTAGTCGGTTCGTTGCTTATGCTCTGTGGCCACGACGGTTCTAGGGGCTTTGCATTGAAGGCAGTAGAATAGTATGGGCTGGTTCTCACGGAACTGGAACTGGGGTTTCAGGTTGGCGCCGCACTGATCGCAGTAATTGCTCGAATAACTCATAGCAAGGAGACTTCTATTACAATATACGACGTCCTTGAAGTAGTCTAACTATTATCACGATGATTGCGATAATGAGCAATATATGGATTAGACCTCCGCCGATACCGCCAATGAGTCCCACTAGCCAGAGAATTACGATAACCACGATTATGGCCACTAATAGGTCCATTAACGATTCGCCTCACGTGATATCCACGGGGTACATTTCTTACATTCTTGCATAGGTTTCAGCTTTCTTCTAGTTCATTTAGACGTACTTTGATACTAAGCCGACTATGCCGCCTAGGAGTACGAGTATGCCACCAAGGCCGCCTCCGATTATTCCTACGACTATGAGAATAATATCCCAAGTGAGGTCGGTAGCACGTTTGGCGCCATAGATGGCAACGATGCCGAGGATGATTTCAATGATTCCCCAAAAGGCTCCACCGAGGGACCCAAGCACCGATGGCATGAACATCATGAAAGCCATTCCCACGAAACTCAGGAGCCCTTGGATTACGAGAATTACTCCGCCTATCAAGGCGAGAATGTACGCAAGCTTCCCTAAGGAAGCTTTAGCCATCGAGAATCATCCACCTTTAGATTCTAAATGACGTGCAATAGGTACGGCAGGGCGAGGAAGATGATGCCGACGATGATCATTATGATGCCGACCCATTTCGCTAGCTTGCCCGCGAAAAATACGATTACGCCTAGGATTATCACAACGATTGGGTTCAGGGTCAGCAGCCACTGGTACGCTGAATTAACCATGGAACCTGCAGTCTGATTCACACCTATTTCGTTTAGCATCCGATACAGACTTACGCCGAGTAAAGGCGCTATCATAGAATAGATCTTGCTCATATCAATTAACTCAGGACCTAACAGAGTTGAACCACGCTTATAAGGTTATATATTTATATCGATAATGCTGAACATATATATATATCGTGCTTTGCGCATATACAGTTCAGCCAGATATCCTTTGGGAAAAATCTACGTAGTACTCTCGGATGACGTTGAGCGCCGACTGCGATTGGCAATTGTGAAGAGGCTCGGAGGGAAGAAAGGAAACCTCAGTGGCGCGATAGAGGAAGCTGTCAATGACTGGCTAAGTAAGGACTGGTCGAAGCTTGGAAATCGTGGGACGTAAGAAGTGGAGGTGAAGTAAGAAATGTCATATGTAGTTATTGGAGGCAATCATTACGGTCACATAGCGGATTATCTGTTCGCTCCGTCGTACGGTTACAGCTACGGTTCGTATGGTTATCCATACTATGGAGGGAACTATTACTCTCCTTGGTACGGCTACGGTTCGTACGGATATCCGTACTACCGGTGATCCGAGCGTCGAAACTAAACCGACTAGACCGGGCACTGATTGTGCTCGTCCTCTTTTCTCTCCTTAAATTGAAGGCATTGAAAACACAGGTTGTTAGCTCAAGAGCAGCATAAGAGTCATGGGTATCGCATCAAAACGATACGGACCAAACAGGCTATGGGGAAGTGGAGGTTGTGACTCCAAGGAACAAAACTGCCGGTGTCCTGTGCATTGTGGGCGGTGCTCTTCTTGTTGTCGCAGGAACCACCGGCATGAAGCCCTTGCTGGAGGAAATCCTGAAGTACATTCAACCAACAGTTGACGCGTCCCCGATCCTCGGCACGATCTTCATGGTGCTGATATTCATAGCCGCCCTTGGTGGAATCTCTGTCATAATAGGTGGCCTCTTGATCTTCCACGTACCAAGGATAGGAAAGCTCTTGGTAATGCTCGGTGCCGGATTAGGTCTGTTCGGTTTCATGATCCCCATGAGCCTCGCTTGGCACCAAGGAATACCAATCAATGAATTGTTCAAAGGATACGTCTCATCGACGTGGGGGTACGTGCTGGGCATCATGCTTACGATAACTGGTCGCCTCATCGCGAAGTAAATCATGGCACACGTGGTCGCGCGCCAACCACCATCTGCCCAACCTGCTGCTGAATCATTCTGCTTCCAAGTAGACTTTCTCTTGGGAGCTGAGAGCCCGGTCCGCAGGCTGATGCCATCGGGTCTCGGTTGCGTTTTCGCGGTCTTCGGCGTATCAGGATAGGGTGGTTACATCATGCCTGGAGGCATTCCGCCGGGCATGCCTCCCGGCATTCCGCCTCCTGGGGGACCGCCTTCCTTCGTGCCTTTTGAAGAGAGGATGTCATCTATTCGCAGGAGCATGCAGGCGGCTTCTGTGGCTGATTTGACGGCTTGCTGTTTCACCCTGAGCGGTTCGACAATGTTATCCGCGAGCATATCAGCGATCTTGCCGGTCTTGACTTGGACGCCAAACCATTTGTTTTCCGGGTCCGCGTGTTTCGATCTAAGTTCGACCATTATGTCGATTGGGTCGAGTCCGCTGTTTTCAGCGATTGTGAGGGGGATGGCTTCCAGTGCTTCGGCGTAGGCTTCGATGGCGAGTTGTTCGCGGCCTCCCACTTTTAGAGCGTAGTCGCGAAGTTGCTTGGCTGTTTCAGCTTCGGGGGCTCCTCCACCGGCTACGATCTTGTGATCCTCAACGGCGTTTCTAACTACGCAGAGGGCGTCGTGGAAGGAGCGCTCAGCTTCGTCGACAACATGATCGGAACCGCCTCTGATCATCACGGTGACCGAGTGAGGGTCTTTGCATTCGCGGACGTAGATGAGTTTGTCGTCTCCAATCTTCAGTTCTTCGACGAGTTTTGCTTCACCGAGCCCTTCGGAGGGTATGTCTTTGGTGCTGGCTTGTATGGTTCCGCCGGTGGCTTTGGCGAGTTTCTCCATGTCACCGCTGCTGACGTTCTTAATCGCCATTATGTTCTTCTTGGCGAGGAAGTGTAGCGCCATGTCGTCAATGCCCTTCTCACAGAAGATCACGTTGGCTCCACTTTTTGCTACCTTCTCGGTCATTTCGCGGAGCATTGATTCTTCTTCGTCGAGGAAGCCTTTCATTTGATCTGGGGAATTAATGTTAATCTTAGCATCGAACTCGGTTTTCTCAATTTCGAGTTTCGCGTTGAGTAGGGCGATCTTTGCGTTTCTCACTTGTTTTGGCATTTGGGGGTGTGCGATCTCTTTGTCGACGACGATGCCTTTGACGAGTTCGCTTTGCTCCATGCTCTCGCCCTTTTTCTTCAAAACCTTGATTCGGTCGATGTCAGCGGTGATCTTGCCCTCTCTCTCTTCCATGACCTGACGGATGGCTTTCGTGGCTAGTGTTCCGAGGTGTTCGCTCGTTCCTGCAGTTGCCTTTGTGCCCATCGAGGTCATTGCGACAAGTTTTAGCATCTTTTCGTCGTCAGGTTGTATGTCAATTGATAGGTTTCGGAGGATCTCCAAAGCTTTCTCTGCAGCCTTCTTGTAACCTTCAACGATGACGGTCGGGTGGACTTCTTGGTCAAGAAGCTTCTCCGCCTTTGTTAGGAGTTCGCCTGCGAGAACGACGACGGTGGTCGTGCCATCGCCCACCTCGCTGTCTTGGCTTTTCGCTACCTCAACAAGCATCTTGGCGGCGGGATGTTGAACATCCATCTCCTTCAGTATGGTGGCTCCGTCGTTTGTTATGACTACATCACCCATGCCACTCACCAACATTTTGTCCATCCCTTGCGGGCCGAGCGTGGTCTTGATGGTTTCAGTGATGACTTTCGCGGCGAGTATGTTGTTTCGCTGCGCATCCTTTCCAGTTGTTCGTTGAGAACCTTCTCTCAGAATCATAACTTGCATTCCTTGTCCGGACATATTCGATCATCAGACTTGTTACCTAAGGTAAGGCCTCTTACATAAAACCTCATCCTCTTGCACCCCCTACGTCTGCGGGTCTTTCGCTTGACTGCTAACTGTCGGGACTCGGAGGAGTAGTCCGATCGCGTGCCTAATTTCTCGAATCTTTTCCGTAGAAACGGGTTCTTTTGTTCAGAGGTTTGCGTCCTCTTTTTATTGATAGTATTCTCTTAAGGATTCATACTGTTGACAAGCTGTATTGATTGGTGATTCTGGACGAATGAGTGAACGAATTGCCAAGCGACATTTCCCTGAGCAATGGAGCCACATCTCGGCAGGACTCGGACCGTACGAGAGCGTTGTCAACTCTTCGCTGATTGCAATGGCCGAGAAGAGGATTCTCCACCGCATTTGGGCTCATGATTTCACAGTCTGGAAGCCCGTACCAACCGAGATCAGTAATCGGCTAGGATGGCTACACACCGCCGAGATAATGGAGGAAATTGTGCCTCACTTGAACGAATTCGTGGCGGAGATAAGAAAGGCTGGGTACAAAGATGCGTTGCTTCTAGGGATGGGAGGTTCCAGCCTAGCTCCACGAGTATTCTTGAAAACCTTCGGCCGTAAAGAGGATTACCCAAGGCTTAGTGTTCTCGACACTGTCGATTCCGACGCCATAGCAGCCCAATCAAAGCTCCTGGATCCTGCTGACACACTCTACATCGTCTCAAGCAAGTCCGGCGGGACAGTTGAAACGCTCTCTCTCATGAAGTACTTCTATCGCAATGAAGTATTCTCTGCAGGAAAGGAAGACGCAGGCAATCATTTCGTAGCCATAACAGATCCAAAAAGCCCACTCGAACAGATAGCTGACCACAATCATTTCCGAACGAAGTTCCTGAACGATCCTAACATTGGAGGCCGTTATTCGGCACTATCATACTTCGGACTTGTCCCAGCCGCACTACTGGGAATAGACCTCGTTAGACTCCTGGATCAGGCTATCACAGCAATGCACGCTTGTGAAACATCCGTAAACATAAGGGAAAATCCGGGCGCTCGGCTTGGAGCAATTCTCGGCGAACTGGCAAAGGTTGGAAGAAACAAGGTTACGCTGATCACTTCCCCCAAAATAGCCAGCTTCGGAGACTGGGTAGAACAACTAATCGCTGAAAGCACCGGCAAAGAAGGGAAAGGCTTAGTCCCAGTTATCGGAGAGCCCGTCGGGCCGCCTGAAGTCTACGGTAACGACAGGCTCTTCGTGTATATGCGTCTAGAAGGTGATCTGGAGTACGATAATGCGGTCACTAGGCTTGAGGAAACAGGCCAACCTGTCGTTCGCTTACAGTTGCACGACCTGTACGAGCTGGGCCGACAGTTTTTCCTTTGGGAAATGGCGGTGGCAGTTACCGGTTACGTAATCGGAACAAATCCCTTCGATCAACCGAACGTGGAAATCGCTAAAGCATTGGCCAGAAAAATGGTTTCAGACTTCGCCTCAAACGGATCTTTACCCGTAAAGGAACCAGACCTATTCGCAGGGGACATCCTCGTTTACGGTAACATACACGGAAAGGCCCTAAACGAAATCCTGCGTGAGTTCTTAACCCAGACCAAGTCAGGGGCTTATGTCGCAATCCAAGCATATTTAGAACCAAGTCACGAGACGGACAAGGTCTTGCTAGAAATACGGAGGAAGATACGTGACCGATACAGGCTAGCTACGACTCTTGGCTACGGTCCTCGCTACCTGCACTCAACTGGTCAACTCCACAAGGGCGACGCCGGGCACGGGCTTTTTATTCAGATAACCGCGGGAGACTCGGAAGATATGGAAATACCAGACGACATAGAGTCCCCAGCTTCATCCATTACTTTCTCACTTCTGAAACAGGCCGAGGCGCTTGGAGATAACCAAGCTCTTGTAGAAGCAGGCAGACGAATTGTCAGATTCCATCTAGCCAATGTCCCCAACGGACTCAACAAACTGAACGAGGCACTGACGTGACAATAGTGACCGCAGAAGGATTGCCGATGAGCAGGCTTCCAAACCATGCCAAGCACATTATCCATAAGTATCCCTCGAAGCAGATTGTTTCGCGGCTGAATTAGTTGAGGCATGTCAACAAACCCTGGGGATCGTTCGACCAATATACCTTGAACGAAAGCTCGACTGTGAAGATACTTACCATTGACCCCGGTGCAAGCACAAGCCTACAATCACACACGCACAGGAAGGAGTTCTGGGTGGCTCTCGACGAAGGGCTACATGTCCAGATCGGAAAGAGGAAGATTTCTCTACGGAAAGGATCGAGCATCGTTGTAAAGAAAGGAGTAAAACATCGACTCCGTTGTAAGGGAAGATCGAAAGTTCGGCTGCTGGAAATCTCTTTTGGAAATTTCTCTGAAAACGACATCGAGAGGTACGAGGACGACTACGGGCGCATGACCCAAAACCTATCCCGCAGGCGGTAAATACCCCACTCAGGATATCTGAACGTTCGCCGCAGCATGACCGAATAACACGGCTTATTTCTCGTGTCGCGGCGCTCGAAGCAACCCTTGGTTTTAGTCGTGAGCCCTCGTCGTTTTCCTTCTCTTTCTTCTTCTCGTCTTATTCTCTTGAGTTTGAGGCAATTATCTCACGCAGCTAGGAATTTGCGATTCTTGTTCGTAATTCCTTTTTGTCATAGGATTTAGTAGCCCTCGTTATGTTCTTTTCTTGTTTTCTCTCTTCTCTCCTCTCTTCCTTTTTGCGGCTGGTCCTTCTCATTCTTCTGACTCTACGTCTCTCCTTTCCTTTCACAGCCGATCCCACACTAGCTACTGCTAAGAACCTCTTTCGTCAAATCGAGGTCTCACGAAATTAAAGCAGGCGTGCGAATAGAACCTTTCCTATTTAGTTCCAGGAGTATAAGTGGTCAGGCCAGACGACCCAAAGCATGCTATAGGCGAAGGATCCGCTGATATCTGCGCCATAGTTACCTGGGTCCATGTAAGCTACGCTCACCATCAGTGAGGGACCGAAGTAATTCCACAAATCACGCCGGAAACTACTCGACCATATGGATGACTTTACAGTCTCTAAGCCCTGCACTTCTCCGGCATTCTTTCAGCGCTCGAATTACCCAAGACACGTCAGACCTAGATACAAAGGTTACAGACGAAGAGGATCTTAGGAAACAATCGGAGACCAGAATTGTCGATGGCGAGGATTATCCCCGATGGCATGACGGAAGCAGAATCCTGTGCTTTGCAAATCGATAACAGGAAAAGCTCTTCAGTTCGCAGCATGTTACTGAATCTGGTGGAAGGGGTTTTGGTTTGACGAGACCTGAATGGCAGAAGAAACGAAAGAAAATGGCCAGTAGAGCGGGTCAAGCGAGTGGCAGGGCGCGGTAGACTTTGACGCAAGTTGGGAAGGGCTTTGAAGACCGATTATGCCCCAGCTGCCATCAATCAAACTCTACCGCTGTCGAACATGCGGGAAATGCAACAAGTGCTGCAATTGTAGCTCAAACACTAACCGCTTGGACACCGAGGCAGGTTAGTTCACAATCTATCAATCAATTTCGAGCGAATTCAACAGCCGTAGAGTAGTTTTTTCTGCATTCCATCGAAGAGCGGCCCGTCTATAATTCTGCTTTCATGGGGACTTTTTCTTGGGTTTCTTGACCTTCAGCTGTGTCCCTTCCCGTTCACGCTCTTCTTCGCCCTGCTCCAGTCTATCCTCGTCCCTTTCCTCTTCGGCACTCTCATCAGCGCCTTCGCGTTCCAGCTCTTCCTTATCATCCTGCTCTCGCTGATCTTCTTCCTGCGTTTCCTCACGCTGCTTTTCCTCTTCTTCGTCGGACTCTTCACTCAATCGTATCGCCTCCGCCGCATTCTTCTATCTTATTCACGAGTGCTCTATCATTAATGGCCTTTTCTTGGGGTCTTTTTGCCACTAGGCGCAAAGACGAGTCGGCGCTCGGATCCGTCCGAATCCCACTCCCCGCACCAGACGCTCCCAGTATCTTCCGGCCAGATGTTGAGTATGCAAAGAGCATTTGATCCCCACACACAAGACATACGGCTGATCCCCATCCAGAACATAAGCCCGAAATACCTATTCCGCGCAAGTATGCTGACCAAACATTGGAAGTTCATGACGGCATTGTAAGCAGGCTAATTGAGCAGAGGGAAAGACTGAAGGGCAACGAGAGCTGCCCGAGATGCGGCCATTACAATCTGGAACTCAAGGTTCTGCTCGACGAAATTGACAAATTGTCCAAGTTACAAAACGAAGCATCCAAAAAACGCATAAAGCACATGAGAGAATCCGATGAAGCGCGCAGTTGATAGAACCTAATTGACGCTATTGCGAAAATAATAGTGAAGGTCATTAGTCATTTATTCTACTTCAATGGTCGTTAGGTCTTGCCATGAGTGAGCAACGCCGTCACTCACGTTGGTTCTTTGAGAAAAGACTATTGAACTTAGGAGAATCATCATGAGCCACGAGCCCCAGAACTATGGAATCGAGCGGCCTTTACTGGAATGGGTAGCTGCTATTGCTAAGATAACTAAACCGGATGGCATAGTCTGGTGTGATGGGTCTGATGAAGAATTTCAATCTCTTATCAAACTGATGACCGCAGATGGGACACTGATTAAGCTCAACCAGGAAAAATATCCCAACTGCTATCTGCACAGAAGCAACCCGAACGACGTCGCCAGAACCGAAGAAGCGACCTTCATCTGCACAAAGAACAGAGAGGACGTGGGTCCCACAAATAATTGGATGTCTTCTGATGAAGGTGAAGCAAAGTTACTGAGGCTTTTTGACGGTTGCATGATAGGGCGAACAATGTATGTTATCCCATACCTGCTGGGACCTTTAGGTTCGCCTTATTCTCAAGTCGGAATTGAACTCACCGATAGTTGCTACGTCGCTGCGAATATGGAAATTATGACGAAAGTCGGCAAGGTTGTGTTAGAGCACATGAAGGACGGCGAATTTGTGAAGGGCATACATTCGACCGGCCAGTTGGATCCCGATAGAAGGTACATTTGTCATTTCCCGGATAAGAAACTCATAATGAGTTTGAACTCGAATTATGGAGGAAACGCCCTCCTCGGCAAGAAATGCCACTCCCTTAGGATCGCGAGCGTGATGGCGAGAGATCAAGGGTGGCTGGCGGAACACATGCTAATCATAGGAATAGAAGACCCAGACGGCACAGTGACTTATGTGACCGGAGCGTTTCCCAGCGCCAGCGGTAAAACTAACCTCGCTATGCTCAAACCGCCAGAATACATGAAGGACTGGAAGGTCTGGGCGGTAAGCGACGACATAGCTTGGATACACCTAGATTCCGAAGGCAGGTTCAGAGCAATCAACCCTGAGAGTGGATTCTTCGCGGTGGCGCCTAACACCAACGTCAAGACGAACCCCAGAATAATGGAAACGGTGAAGAAGAACACAATATTCACAAATGTCGCCTTGGCGATGGACGGAACTCCATGGTGGGAAGGCATGGGCGACCATCCCAGAAAACTTTGGGATTGGCAAGGAAGAGTATGGACAGCCGGCAAGGGAAGCGCTGCCCATCCAAACTCAAGGTTCACAACTTCAATCAATCAATACCGATTCCTATCTACGGAGTACACAAATCCGAATGGTGTTCCAATCACGGCCATTATTTTCGGTGGAAGAAGGTCAGATCTTGTTCCGTTAGTTCACGAATCATTCAGCTGGGAACACGGCGTCCTAATGGGCGCCATGCTTAGAGTAGAAACTACAGCCGCCGCTGGAGGGGAGGTTGGGGTTCTAAGATACGATCCCATGGCGATGAAACCATTCTGCGGATACCACATCGCCGATTACTTCAGACATTGGCTTTCGTTTCGATCAAAAAGCGAAAAACCCCCGAAAATATTCCAGATGAATGCATTCAGAATGGGACGAGATGGAAGATTCCTCTGGCCAGGGTATGGCCACAATCTCGTCGTTCTCAAGTGGATAGTCGACCGTTGTAGAGGTAGAGCTGATGCAGTTGAAACGCCGATTGGCTACGTTCCGACCCCTGAATCGCTCAACCTGAACGAGATCAATCTTCCGAGAAGCACAATTGAAGAGTTGCTACATGTCAATAACACAGCGTGGATGGACGAACTCGAATCCTCCTGGATGTTCTTCAAAACTCTGGGAGAACAATTTCCTGACGTATTGTGGCAGGAACTTTCGAAATTAACAGATAGATTACGAGATCCGAGCTTAGCAAATCATCACTAATGGGGGGTGTCGGATTCGTTCTACAGGAAGTTCGAATCAAACCTCCTCCCAATCTATCTAGGCTAGAGTGCTGAAGAACGTTCCCGCGCGGGACTGGCCACTCTCAGCCGCTGGATTGCGGCGCATTGATATGCAGGGGTTATTGGCTCGCCTCCTATTGAGGGAGAAGTATGTTATTCTGCGGCGGTGAGACAGTTTGAAGAGTAGTTATTGGTTCTGGCGACGTACCCCCGAGTCATCGGCTAAGGAAGTAAACGATCGCCGCCAACACGCCGACCGGTAAGAAGTTGATCGCGGACCTATTTCTCTTTCTTCTTCTTCCTTACATGTCTTTCCGCGGCATTTCAAGGAAAACGCTTGCGTCTGAGGCGTTTGGTTCTTTCAAAAGTGGCCTTTTGACTCCTCCTTATAACGAGCTGTGCAGCCAGTCTTCATTGAAGGTTATCTCTGATGTCTCTCCAAGAATGTGAGAAATGTGGCGCCCTCGTCTATTCCCAGCAGTCGTATTCAGGGGGTTGCCTTTGCCTAAAATGCTACAGATTGGAAGCCGCCAAGAAAATGAGTTTCAAGTTTGAATGAATGATTCTGGACTGTCTCGTTCGAGGCCCACACTTTTTCTTGGGGTAGAGAATTAATCCGAAGGCACGAAATCGCCAGTGAGCAGATGGGTCGGGGCTGGCTTGGAATATCATTAAGAAGTCTACGAGGCTATGCCCCGCAAACGCATAAAGAAGATCAAGCGGGAACTCAGCGAGATAAGCTCGAAGACAGGGGCCAATGTGCCGGTTCTTCTGCAGAAGATCGAGGAAAAACTCAGTGCCTAACGCTTAGGCTGAGTTTCGAATGTGTTGCTGGAGTGGTACTTCGAAGTAGTGCCGTACACCTTTAGCATCCTCTTCGTAATCGTACTTCTTCAATGTACGGCGGTCAATGTAGAGGCCTGAGCCGAGGTGATCTATCTGCATGCCCTTGATGCGAACCGTCATAGAATCGAGAACGTCTACGTAGTTTCTTCCCTCAGCGGGTTTCCACTCTAGGATCGCCTTAGGCTCGCTCATCATGACAACTTTGACAAAAGCTCGCGGGGAACGGCTTTCGGTATGACCACTCGGGCAAGTGAAGTTCTTTGAGTCCAAGAACTCGTTAAACTTCTCGTAGTTTCCCGTGAAATCAAATGCGGTGCCGCATTTCTGGCAACTGCACAGAAAAATTCGACTTGACATGGGATACTAAACGAGGCGCCGCTTATAGGAGTCCCTATCGTCCGAATCTATCCCTCGCTAGGTCTTTGCCACATTCCCCGCAGCTACTCTTTGAGCCTATTTCTGTTCGCCAAGAGGTGTTCACACACCACCGTTACGGAACATGCTACTACACGTATTGCCACGTTCATGACCGATCCGACCAATCCAGTCTGCTACCACTCTGGGAATTCTTTGCCTATATTGGCAAGTCGAGACATGCGATCTTCAACTGTTTAGATGGGTTGCGAATCGTCTTCTGAGGTTGGGCAGGGCCAAGTATTGGTACCCCTTTTATAGTACTCATGCCGTTTGCACAGGCAGTATGCTGGAGATCTTACCTGCGCGGATGATGGGGGGCTGCCAAGCCCATGCCAATTATCGCGGCGAGTATTATCTTTCGTATAACTAGAGAAAATGGATGGTGAAAAGCGAGATGGGTTACGAGAATCGACGATCTGGTGCCCCGAGGCAAATGACGAAAGTCAAATGCTCCGACTGTGGTGCAGAAACGGAAGTACCGTTTGTGCCGACGACGGGCAGACCAGTCTACTGTAGAGACTGCTACCAGAAGCACCGAAGCTACTAGGCAAAGCCACTAGGCGAAGAGCCTAGAACCTTTGTTGACCGAAAATTCTTCATTTTATTTATCCTCAAATGTAAGATATCAAGGGTTTCTTGATCCAGATCTAGCAATGAAGTTGGTAAGTTAGAAAAGGACTTTGTTCGAACCGTACGATATGGTGGGCCCGGAGGGATTCCAACACTCGACCAGGTTTCTTAGTTCGGCGTATAAGCTTTGATAGTCTTCTCTCGCTCTAACCTAGCTGAGCATCCCGGGATTAGACTTGGATCGGATTCCTTACGGGCCCGGGTCCAGCATTACAGAATCCTGGTTAGTTGAATATCTTCCAGTGCTTCGGCGTTGTGTGCTTATAGCGAGCGATGTATTGTTGTAGTACGGATTTTGGGAGAGGGGTACAATCAGCTCTGATGAGAAACCTTTCTGGAGCATTCCCCGCGCAGAGTTATTTGAACAGCTTCAGACGACCCCTGAAGGTTTGACCAATGATGAAGTTCAACGACGGCTCTCGTCATATGGATACAATCTGCTAAAGGAAAAGAAGAAAGCTGACGCCATCACGCTTCTTCTTAATCAATTCAGAAGCCCTCTCGTACTCATCTTGCTCGTTGCAGCTATACTTTCCATCTTTCTGCAGGATCGAGCAAGTGCAGCAATTATCTTGGCCATCGTATTCGTCAGCGGTATACTCGGGTTCTGGCAAGAACGGGGCGCAAGCGATGCCGTGAAGAAGTTACTTTCAATCGTACAGGTCAAAACGACTGCGCTGCGCAACGGAGAACCAAGCCAAATTCCTCTAGAGCAGATCGTACCAGGAGATGTTGTGATACTGAACGCAGGGAACATGGTTCCCGGTGACTGCACGCTTATTGAAGTTAGGGACCTTTTCGTTGATGAAGCGACGCTTACGGGTGAGACTTACCCCGCAGAAAAATCCGTCGCGGTCCTTGCGCCTGACGCACCTTTGAGCGCTCGCTCGAACACTCTGTTCATGGGAACTCATGTCGTCAGCGGTACTGGCAAAGCTCTTGTCGTAACAACCGGGAAGAAAACTGAATTCGGAAAGATTTCTGAAAGTCTTGCGCTTAAACCTCCAGAGACTGGGTTCGAGCGTGGTGTCAGGCAATTCGGCTACCTCCTCATGGAAATCACTCTAATCATGGCAATCGTGATCTTCGCTGTCAACGCCTACTTGGGACGGCCGATCCTTGTATCCTTTCTCTTCTCAGTGGCACTCGCAGTTGGTTTAACACCACAACTACTGCCTGCCATAGTAACCGTAAATCTTGCGCACGGCGCGAAGGAAATGGCAAGGCAGAAAGTTATCGTGAAACGGCTTGTCTCAATTGAAAACTTTGGCAGCATGAACCTTCTCTGTTCGGACAAGACGGGAACCCTAACCGAAGGAAAAGTAGAGATCCATTCTGCCATTGATATCGAAGGCAACACCAGCCAAAAGGTTCTCCTATACGCATGTCTGAATGCCAATTTTGAGAGCGGCTTTGCAAACCCCATAGACGAAGCAATTCGAGCAAAGAGTACGTTCGACTTCACCCCTTACAAGAAAATTGACGAAGTCCCATACGATTTTGTGCGGAAGAGACTCAGTATCCTGGTGTCAAAGGATAACATCCATATCATGACGACAAAAGGCGCGGTACCAAACGTACTCGACGCCTGTACCCAAGCAGAGACCCCGAATGGGGCTGTTCAAATTGCAGATGTTCGTGAGCAAATCCAGCAACGCTTCGAAGCCTTGAGCGGTCAAGGTTTCCGGCTGCTTGGCGTGGCATACAAGAACGTTCCTGCTGACCGCATTGGCAAGGATGAAGAAACCCAGATGACTTTCTTGGGTTTCTTACTATTGTTTGATCCGCCTAAGCCGATGATCAAAACAGTTCTACAAAACCTACAGAACCTTGGAATTGCGTTAAAGATCATAACGGGAGACAACAGATTCGTCGCGGCATCTCTGAGCACACAGGTAGGACTAACCAGTTCACGTGTTCTAACGGGCCCTGAACTACATCTTATGAGTGACGAAGCGCTCCTTGAGCGAGTCAAAGTTACCGACGTGTTCGCCGAAGTCGATCCCAACCATAAAGAGCGAATTATCTTAGCGTTCAAGAAAGCAGGATATATTGTAGGCTTCATCGGCGATGGAATCAATGACGCCTCAGCACTCCATACTGCAGACGTCGGAATCTCGGTGAACACTGCAGTAGATGTAGCTAAGGAAGCTGCTGACATCGTATTACTTGAGAAAGACCTAGGTGTTCTAGTACAGGGTGTGCAAGATGGTCGAAAGACTTTCGCTAACACTCTCAAGTACGTGTTCATGGCTGCGAGTGCCAATTTCGGAAACATGTTCAGCATGGCGGGAGCTTCACTCTTCTTATCCTTCCTACCTTTGCTGCCCACGCAAGTTCTGCTTACAAATCTCATGACCGACTTCCCTGAAATGGCCATACCCACGGATAGCGTTGACAGTGATATGGTGCAGAAACCCAGACGCTGGAACGTAAAATTCATCCGGGACTTCATGATGACTTTCGGTCTCCTTAGTTCGGTCTTCGACTACGCAACATTCGGTGTACTTCTCTTCATCTTGCATGCAACAGCGGATCAGTTCAGAACAGGTTGGTTCATTGAATCAGTGGCCTCTGCCACTCTGATTGTCCTAGTCATTCGCACTCAACAACCGTTCTTCAGAAGTAAGCCTAGCAAATACCTTATGTTTGCGACATTAGCCGTAGTAATTGCAACTGTTCTTCTGCCCTTTACGGCCCTAGGAACGTTGTTTGGATTTGTTCCTATCTCGCTTACTTTCCTTCTCTTCACTGCGATTATTGTTGGACTATACGTTCTGGGCGCCGAGCAAACCAAGCGGCTTTTCTACAAGCATGAAGGATTCTGACCGCGATGAAAATACACAACAGACTCCTCGTGACCCCTGGGAAGAAAAACAAGCTTAGCAAGTTCGATCCAGACGATACTCTGGGATTGAAGAACGATGAGAGGTCGCAGAAGATGCTTCAGAAGCTCATTGCTCGGCTAGATGATTTACAACATCTTCTCTATGCTTCAAAGAAGTGCTCACTTCTCATTGTTCTTCAAGGAATAGACGGAGCCGGAAAAGACGGGACCATCCGTCACGTGATGTCAGGAGTAAATCCCCAAGGTTGCCGCGTTACATCGTTTAAGACCCCCTCTGCCGAAGAAGCAGCTCATGACTTCCTATGGCGCATCCATAACGCTATTCCCGAGCGGGGCGAGATAGGCATATTCAACCGTTCTCACTACGAAGACGTCCTAGTAGTAAGAGTTCACAAGCTTGCGCCGGAATCTATTTGGTCAAGGCGCTACAAACAGATCAACCATTTCGAAAGGATCCTTGCCGAAAACAACGTTAAGATATTGAAGTTCTACTTGCATATCAGTAAGGAAGAACAGAAGAAGCGCTTCCAGCAGAGATTGGATGATCGCACCAAATGGTGGAAACTTTCGCCGGCTGATTTCCAGGAGAGAAGGTACTGGAACGACTACATGGAGGCTTACGAAGATGTGCTGCGATATTGCAGCACTCCATGGGCGCCATGGTACGTTATTCCCGCAAACAAGAATTGGTTCAGAAACCTTGCAGTTTCACATATCATTGTCAAGACCCTAGAGGATTTGAACATGAAATTTCCGAAACCTTCTTTCAACGTCTCTCGGTACGTTCTCAAGTAACTAAATGCTCGAGGAGAGGCCGTGCAAGAAGATTAACTGTTTTCCCTCCACAATCCAAACAAGCGTGCCCCACTAACAATCCGCTGTGAGAACTACAGTTCCACTATCCCAGATCGAATATCTCAACCAATTCCTACCTCAAACTCTGTTTCTTTTGGTTTGCTTATGACCTCGAATAATGCTGTTACGCTCACAGTTCCAAGTACCCCTCCTCTTACGCTATGCGTCAGCACCGAAACTGATTAACCCACGCGCAATCAGTTCCAATATCATGAAAGAGATAGAGATCAAGATCATCGAAATTGACAGAAAAACGATTGAAGATAAATTGACAACTCTAGGCGCTGCGAAGACTTTCGATGGCGATGTAGAAACTTGGTTTTTTGACTTTCAGGATGATACAATTACGCGGGCAAGAAACCTCTTGCGTCTTAGGAGAATTGGCAACAGAACTGATTTGGCGTTCAAGAAGTGCGTGGAGAGCCAGTCGGCAAAGGTTAGAAATGAGTATGAAGTCTCAATCTCGGATTTTGAGACGATGCGCTTGATACTCGAATCCATTGGCCTTATCTCAACTTGGCGAATGGAGAAACACCGAACGAGTTATGTGCTGAGTGGGGGCGTCCATGTTGACATTGACAAGTATTATGGGGACTTTTCGCATATACCCGAGTCAATGGAGATCGAGGGTGGAGACATTTCCACGATACGCGAACATGCGAAGTTGCTCGGATTCGGCCCCGATGACTGCAAATCTTGGGATACCTTCGATTTGATTGATCATTATTCAGGAAAGAAAGCTAGGGATGACTCACATGGAATCGCCCCCAGTCCAGAAAGTTGAATCACTTCCGAGGATTTTGGACGATCCAGCTCTTTTCATAAATCGCGAAGTTAGTTGGATAAAGTTCAACAATAGGGTCCTCGAGGAAGCTCAAGATCGTCGTCATCCACTGTTAGAACGCGTGAAATTCCTCGCCATCAGCGGAAGCAATTTGGATGAATTTTTCATGACCCGCGCGTCCATCCTTGAGCAGCAGATTGAGAGAGGCGACTTTGAGCCAACTCCGGGCTCGCGAATGACTCCGCTGGAGCAAATCAAGGTAACTAGACGCGAAATCCTTCCACTACTCAGAAGTCAAAGGAAATGTTTGGAAGAGGGACTTTTGCCGGCATTGGCCAGAGAGGGCATACGAATACAGAAGCCTAATGATCTGACTGAGCGACAGAAGCTAAACCTTCGCGACTATTTTCGGAGAGAAATACTTCCGGTCATGAAGAAACCGGATGAAGAATATTTCTCGCCCTACATCTCCAATCTCCACATCAACCTACTGGTAGTGGCCAACGACCCAAGATTGAGGGAAACTTCAACTAAAGTCATTGTTGAAGCGCCTACGGACAATTTTGACAGGTTCATTAGGATACCCACATCGAGTGGCCGTCGTGAGGGCGTGGACAATTTCATACTGTTGGAGGATTTGGTTGGTGCCAACTTGGATCTGCTATTTCCGTCAGCTCGAATTCTTGGCCATTACAAATCTAGAGTAACGCGAAACGCGGAGATAGATGTCATTGCAGATGAAAACACCGATTTCCTTACAACCATGGAGTTGAGCGTCAGACAGAGGCGCTACGGCAAGCCAGCTCGACTCGAGTATGAGAGTTCTATGCCTCAGCATTTACGTGCCTACCTAGCAGGTACTATAGGTTCAGTCCGTGTTCCACAGCAAATCTCCGAAGACGTGCAATACGAGATTGATGGCTTCTTTGGGCTAGTGGACTTCTGGCAGCTCCTTAAGCTGAACAGGCCGAACCTCAAGGACACACCTTTCAAAGGGTACATCATTCCCGAGCTGAGACCGGGCAAATCGGTCTTTGCAGAAATAGCCGCGAAGGATTTTGCGCTATACCACCCATACGATAGTTTTGACATGATAGTGAACGTGCTTGAGAATGCGGCAACAGATCCTAATGTCAGCGACATCTACATCACCCTCTACCGTGTTGATCCTGATTCTCCCATTGTTGCTGCCTTAAAGAAAGCCGCCTCTAACGATAAAAGAGTGACAGTCTTGATCGAACTGAAAGCGAAATTCGATGAGACTAACAATATCAACTGGTCAAAAGCGCTAAGTCAAGCAGGAGTGAAAGTCGTCTACAACTTCCCCAAGATCAAGGTCCATGCTAAGCTAGCTCTAATAGTGAGAAAACAGAACGGCAAGCTGGTTCAATACTCACACATCGGATCTGGGAACTACAATTCAATCACCACACGCATCTACGGAGACATCGGCTATCTAACCGCCAACCCTCAGATAGGGACCGAAGTCCTAGACCTCTTTCACAAGCTGACAAGCGACCTCAGAACGGCAGAACCGTCCAAGTATCTACTGGTTGCGCCTACGTCGCTGAAGAGCGAGATACTGAGGCGCATCGAGAGGGAGATAAATCGGCATCAGGAAAAGGGGAGCGGTTACTTGGCTTTCAAGGTTAACGGATTAGTGGATAAAGGAATCATTCAAGCACTCTACAGGGCATCGCAAGCAGGAGTGAAGATCGACCTCAATGTTAGGGGGCTGTGCTGCCTGAGGCCGGGTATTCTTGGCGTAAGCGAGAATATCCGCGTTATCTCCATCGTGGGGCGTTTCCTCGAACACGCCAGAATCTACTACTTCCGGAACGGCGGTGAGGACGAAGTCCTGATCGGCAGCAGTGACATGATGCCTAGAAATCTTGAGAAGCGAGTGGAGGTACTTCTCTCCGTGCCGGATCCTATGATAACGTCCTCCATTCTGAGGATTCTAATGATTCACCTGAAGGACAATGTAAAGGCGAGACGCCTCCTCGCAGATGGTACCTACGAGAAAGTTGAACCCGAACCTGGAGCGGAAATCATCGATTCCCAACGCTGGTTAATCGAAAACAGAGGAATCTGGCATGAGACGACAAACCCTCGTCCACCTTGACTTCTTCGGGGACAAATCCGCTTACTGTCTTCTCGGCGCCGATATGCTGCTAAGACAAATTGTGACGCTGGAGAACCAGATAGATGGCGTAAGGAAGAACGATGACATCGAATTCATGCATAAATTAAGAGTCACCTCGCGAAGGATGAGAGCGGCTCTTAGCCTCTTCGGAGAATGCTTCCTAAGAAAATCCTCAAAGAAATGGATTAACGCCATCAGGAACGTAACGAGATCCTCAGGAGCGGCTAGAGACGCAGATGTCCAACTGGTCTTTTTGGAGAATTACTCAAGAACCGTCGAAGACAGAAGCGCGTTGCCGGGTCTGGCATACCTCACAACGCTGCAGAGGGCGCGCAGGGTTGGAATGCAATCCGACATAGTCAGCGTCCTTGACGCGCTAGAAGGCTCCAACATTCTCGCAGACATTTCTGACAGTAGCATGACCCTCCTAAGGAATCTACGTGAACAAAACCGTAGCGAACCCGTCATCAAGACACCATCCAATTACGAGAAAGCTCGCGATCACATTTCGAGCAGACTCGATGATGTCCTGGCTCTGGAACAGTTCGTCCATGATGAGAGTGCAGCCGTAAAGCATCACGAACTGAGAATAGCGACGAAACGGCTAAGATATACGATGGAAATCTTCTCTCCCCTTTACAAGGGAGAGCTGAAAGAACAAATCTCGCTAATGAAGCAGCTCCAAGACGTACTAGGCGAGATCCATGACTATGTTGTATGGGTTCAAGAGTTCAGCGTCTATCTGCAAGGTGTCCCAGACGATGCTAGATACGGCGTGAGTAAGGTACTAAGCCACGCAGCTGAAATGAAGAAATCCCGTTACAAGGATTTCGTGACACTATGGGATAACGCCGTCGCGAAGGCCCTCTTCGACAACATACGGCAGGTAACTGAAACAGGACCGAGTAGCGAGGTTGTTCGCGAAATCTTGAACCATGATAACCCACCTGTGGCTGTCATCTCAGATGTTCATGGCAATCTCGACGCATTCAAAGCAGTTGTAGTGGATGCAAGGAGATCGGGAATCGATGTCTTTCTCAACGCGGGAGACGCTGTGGGCTTCGGCACTTACCCAAAGCAGGTGATTCGAGCGCTTCGCTCTGCGATGTTTCTGAACGTGATTGGGAACGTCGATCTGGAAGTCCTCGAGAAGGGGTTACAGAATCCCAGAGCGGAGAAGAACAGCATAATGCAGTTCACATTCAGGGAACTAGCACCGTCCGACCTAGCCTACCTCCACTCCCTCCCGAAGGAACTGAGACTCGAAATATGTGGCAAGAAGATACTGCTCACTCATGGGACTCCTGACTCAATCAACGAACACATATATCCAAACACACCGAGCAAACGACTCAAAGAGATCGCATCAAAGGCCAATGCTGAGGTAATTATCACTGGGCACTCCCACATACAAATGAACAGGAATGTGGGCGGAGTCACGTTCGTGAATCCAGGGAGCGTTGGTCGACCCGCTGACGGTGACTACAGAGCGGAGTATGCCATAGTCAGATTCAATCCATTTTCCTTGGAGTTCAGAAGAGTCAACTATGACGTTGAGGCTACGGCCAACGAGATAAGAAGGAGAGGGCTACCCGAAAGCCTCGCTCAAGTTCTACTGCGAGGCGTTTCCCTCGATACTGTCAAAGAACTGGATGATGCGCTCGAGAAAAAGCAACTGTGGAAGAGACGCTCGACCATAAGCAAAGTGAGGAGAATAGCAAAGAGGTTCATTTCCGACAATTCGCATGCTGAACAGAGCAGAAAGCTAGCGCTAGTGATTTTCGACAAGACGAGACGACTGCACTCTATGAGCAGGAAGGAACGCTACTGGTTAGAATGCGCGGCTATCCTTCATGATATCGGACTATCAAGAGGCAATAGGGGTTACCACAAATCATCGCTTAGGCTAATATTGAACGATCTCGAATTCCCTTTCACCTTCAGAGATAGGTACATGATAGGAAGCGTCGCAAGATACCATCGGAAGGCAATGCCAGATGCGAACCATTTCAATTTGGCACAACTTAGTGGAGTCGAGAGACAGGAAGTCGTCGTCCTCTCGTCGATACTGCGGGTCGCGGAGGCGCTTGACTGTTCTAGTGAGTTCATCGTGAGGAAAATTGCCGTGAGGGTACTGCCTAATCAAATGGTTTTGGAGTGTGAGGCCACAGGAGACATCTACACGGGAGACCAAGCGTTCAAGAAGATGAAGAATCTTCTAGAGAAAACTTTCGGACGCGATTTAATCATCGTATGGAAGACACGGCAAACTCGCCGAAAGCGCCATCCAGCATTGCAGGCTCATAGGGATAGAGCCGTCCGATCTCGCACGAGAACCCGACAGCCGAGCTGAGCGCGTCGCTCAGGTGAAGCTTGATCGTTAATGTTCCTAAGATAAACGAATGTTGCCAATTCACATGTGGATATGGGAGAGGATTCCGCCTGCCCACCTTTGATAAGCAGAAGTTACAAACCACTACAGCCTGCAACAGTGAGCCCATTTAACCAGAAGTGCAAGGCATGTCGAAACTCGCCGCAATTGATGTCGGTTCAAACGCGATACGGCTAGCGATAGCCTCAGCCGATGATGAGGGGAGGTTGCACATAGTCCAAACTGACCGAGAGGCAGTGCGGCTAGGCTCCGATGTGTTCGCAAAAGGCGAGATTTCCGATAGTCGACTTGTTGAAGCAATGGATGCGTTCCTCAAATTTCGAAGACTGATCAACCAGCACAAAGTGAAGTCAGTGAGAGCAGTGGGCACTAGCGCTATCCGGGAAGCACGGAATCGAGATTATTGCATAAATCAGATTGCAAAAGCGACCGAAATAATCATCGAGCCAATTAGCGGAGAAGAAGAGGCACGCTTGCTTTACTTAGCTACTTCTAAAGCCGTGAACTTGGAGGGCAAGGTGGCGCTCCTCGTGGATATTGGCGGCGGTAGCGTCGAGATAACCCTCGCAACCGGACGCGAGATAATTGCCACCGAAAGCTTCGGCATTGGCACTGTCAGACTATTGCAGATGCTGGAACAGAAGAAGCGGGGTGAGAGAGCCTTTCGGCAGCTTGCTCGTGAATACATCAACGTTTCAGGTACGCGCCTTCGAAAGGAAATCGGTGAACGCAAAGTAGACTTATGCATCGCTACTGGCGGCAACGTCGAATCCCTAGGAGACCTACGAGTACAATTGTGCGATGGAAGAGATGACACTTCGGTAAGCATGGACGAGCTCGGTTCAATTCTTAAAGAGCTACAGTCCCGGTCTTATGAAGACAGGATCAAAGACTTCGGATTACGACCGGACAGAGCAGACGTAATCATTCCAGCTACGATCGTTCTCCAAAGCGTCGCGAAAGAAGCACAAGTCCAGCAAATCCTAATCCCCCGCGTCGGAGTCAGAGAAGGACTTCTAATTGATATGGCAGAAGGGCTGAAGGGCACTGCAGGACCACTGCACCGAACCCAAGTAATCACCTCCGCAAGACTGCTGGGAAGGAAGTATGATTACGAAGTGCAGCATGCACTGACTGTCGCCCGTTTCGCGGTTCAACTGTTTGACGCTACAAAGAAGCTCCATAAGTTGGGTTATGACGAAAGGACGCTTCTCGAAGGTGCCGCACTGTTGCATGACATCGGCTACTACATCGGTCAAACGGACCACCACAAGCACACATACTATTTGGTCAATGCTTCACCCATACTTGGTCTCGACGATACGGAGAAGGCAATCGTCGCGAATGTGGCTCGCTATCACAGCCGATCATTCCCTAAACCTAACCATAAGGAATACGCGGACCTTTCACCCAAACGGCGTCAAATAGTTGTCAAATTGGCTGCAATCCTGCGGCTCGCAGAAGCCCTGGACCACGAGCATTCCAACAAAATACAACATATCAAGCTTATCAAAGGCAAAAAGAAGATCATTCTGCGTCTGAGGGGTCAAGGAGACCTACTGCTTGAGAAATGGGCACTGAGTTACAATTCTCGATTATTCCAAAAAGTATACAAGAAAAAAGTAGTGATAGAGTAATGACGAAGTCACAAGGCCAGATCCGGAAGATCCATGCAAATCCATCTCCGACGGAGTTCGCCCGGGTTGGAAGACTACATGGCAATCAGAAGGTTGTCTATAGTTGAGTAAAACTCCAAGGAGAAAGAGGACGCCGACTAGGCCACGCCAGTCATCGTGGCGACCCCGCTCAGCAAGAACTCCACTCAAGAACGTGAGAAAAAGAAAAACAACTCCTTCCAACATAAAGCCCAAAAGAATCGGGAGAATATCGGCGAGTAGAAAGCGATATTCTCCCAACGCACGACGTTCATCGCCAAAACGAGTTAAAGGAAGAACTCCAAGGAAAAGCGCGAGAAAGAGAGAGAAAGGCAAGGGATCTTCAAAGAAACCCATCCTGACAGGGCGACTCGTGCAGAGCTATCCTAGGAAGCCACGTCCACGCCCATCACGCCGAGCCATATCTAAACGGCATGCACCAACGCCGATTGCAATTAGACCACCAACACGGAGACTGAGACGGAGGGCACGCGTCCCTGACGTGCTAAACTTCATTTCCGACACCTTGGAGCGTGAATGGAATGGTTACAGGAAGCGTCTCCAGGAATTTCGGCAGAAGGCGTCGGTCAAGAACGTCCACGATCTTCGCGTTAACATAAGGCGGCTCATGACGTGCCTTGAGTTGATTGAGCGATTCAATCCGGATAATGCCGTCCGGAGAGCCCGCATTAACCTCAAAGAGCAATTGTCAAAGCTTAGCAATCTCAGGGACGCTCACGTCGAAATGGTGGCTATTCGCGGCTATCTGAGACAGTTACCTGAGATCAAACAATTCTACGATGAGTTACGCGATAGAGAAAGCGACTACCTCAGCGCCGCCAAGAAGATGTCCTCGAAGACGAAATTCATTGAAAACGCGATCAATAGGGCGAAAGTTCGGCTTGTGGCTCGACGAGCCACAATAACTGTATCAGGCGCCAGCAAAATCATCAACGATGCAGTGGATCGTTCCTTTGACAATGTCAACGGAAAACTCGAATACGTCACTATCGCTGACTATTCAACGATTCACAGCGTAAGACTCGCATTCAAACCGTTCAGATACCTGCTGGAGATGCTGCAACCGTTGATTCCAATAGAACGCAAGCAGTTAAGAACCGCTCAATCGCTCGCGCGAATGATGGGTAAAATCCAAGACATTGAGGTTCTGATGAAGCGGTTGGTTGAATTCAGATGGAAAAAGGATAACGCTCGGCGAGCCATGATTGAAATATGGTTGGATCTTGAACGAAGAAAAACTGAGGCCGCTCAACGCTTTCTAAGAGCTATTCCTAAGTTGGGGAATATTTGGAAACCAATAATCCATGAACAAACGGGGTTCAGGACTGTTGATTCAAGAACCCTCTACGTTCTCCGGCACGGGATCGCAATCGCCCGCGGAGACCCGGGCTATCCATTAGATTCCGACCGCCCGTTAACGTCCAAAGGAATGAAGAAAGTGCGTCGGATCGTCACGGGAATGCGCCGTCTTGACGTTGAGTTTGACGTCATTCTAACGAGCCCATATAGGCGAGCGCTTGAAACTGCGTTCGAAGTCGGTCGAGAGTATAGACTAGGTGAAATGATTCAAACTACACCTGCATTGAAACCAGAGGTTCTCCCAGAAGAAGTGATCAGGGTACTGCAGGACAAGTATGCATCAAATCGTAATCTGTTACTTGTGGGACATGAGCCTCAACTAAGTGCGTTTGTCTCCACGTTGACTTCAGGTAGCGCAGGCGCAAGGCCACTAATGAAAAAAGGAGGGCTATGTAAGCTTCAAGTAGAGAAGTTGCAAGTCGGGAAGTGTGCGACGCTGCTGTGGCTTCTTACCCCCAAACAACTCACTAATATGGCCTAATATCGTGCGCACCGGAATTCTATTCCTTCACCGAATGAACATGAAGCATTTTCATAACATGTTGTGGTGCGGTCCATAATGAATCTGTAATTACAGCGATCTTTCGTTGACCTTGACCGATCGGTGAAGCAACCGTCCTTTCTCCAAGCAAGCTACTTGCAAAAGTCATTATCAGGATGATCAGAGCATTGAATGGCTGTGCTGTTTGGGTCTCCCAATTCTGTAGACTATCGCGTGGCCACGTGTAGATGCCTCTATCCACTTGCAGTCCCTACAGCGCCTAACGGATTCTCAAGCTTCCGACTCGAATCGCGTCGTTGACCTGCACCTAGGACAAAGCAGATAAAACGACGACATGGATGAGTCAGACAGCTACGCTCTAGTAATCGACTGTGTCAGCGAAAAGTTGAACCCACTAAAGGCAATTTAGTGGGCGAAAAAGATGATGAATCCTTTAAGTTCAGAGCGATGTTAACTGCTCATTCAACAGATCAGTTTACAGTCTCTCTTGTGACGCAATCGAGCTAAATTCTAAATCCTAAATTCTATCACGATCAGGAGTGCAGAAAATTGGACTATCCCTATACCAACAGGTACAAGGACGCTGCCATAGCCGTGGGTTTGGAAGGATCGATGGTCGAAATCGACCAAAAACAGCTCAAAACGAGACAGAAGCTCTAAAAACCGGTCATCGAACCCGACGATATGGTGGGCCCGGAGGGATTCGAACCCTCGACCAGCAGGTTCCTCAGTTACGCATATGAGCTTCGACCTTCTTTCTGTCGCTCTAGCCTAGCTGAGCTACGGGCCCGTAGTCTTCTAGTAGGTTTAGGCCGGACATTTCAGGGTTAGGGTTCTCGTTTGCTACGCAAGTCTTTCGGAGACCTCAATTGTCAAGTCCAAGAAAGAGAAATGAATCTCAATGGGATGCTTTAGGCAAGGGATGCGGCAACTCTTCACTTCGGCTACGAACACTTAATTCTATATTCAAACAGCGACTCATAATATCGGTTGAACATCGATGGCAAAACAGGACGACTTGGGGTTTAATCCGCTTGAGGAACTTGACCGTAGCGAAGCTCGCATCGTAGTCAGGCTGGAGTTCAGGCGATTTAGAAAACCTGTAACACTCATTCAGGGGCTTCCGGGCTCTCGTTTAGAGGAAATTGCCCGCGAATTGAAGCGGCGGTTCGGGGCGGGGGGAACCACTAAGGGTGGAGAGGTTCTACTTCAGGGAGACCACCGAGTCCACATCAAAGAGGAACTTGTCAAGTTAGGATTCCCCGTCGATCATATCGACATGATCTAACGAGTTGTGGTGCTCCGGGCGGGATTTTCTGCGATTGGACCATCGCTTTCGAACCCGCGTCGCTGACTCTCTCCACAAGCTCGAGAGGCCAGCATACTCTCGGCGTCACACGCCTTGACCGGGCTATATTCGGTAGCTTAATCAGCTTCTACCGGAGCCCCAGCTGCCCGGAGCACCCCGACTATCGCAACCCAACGGTATTCAAGCGTTCCGTTTTCGTGCTATCATTACCGCGAATGCGACCACAATCACGGCTATGAGCAAAGTTCCCGCCGCAATGTAGCTCGGGTCTATGATCAGTGGTTGAGCGACAGACGTTCCGGGATTCGTCTCATGGGTAACGATTGCTTCGTTTGTGGTAGTGGTTCCAACTGAAGTCGTCGCCACAGTGTCCGTTGTTTGCTGCGTCGTAGCGCTTAATGTGCCAACCTGGATGGCGATGGTGCGCTCCATCGGGGATGCAACCATTCCACCATCTTCGAATAAGTAGACGATGAGTTCTAGCCTCCACGGTCCATCACTGCTAGGGGCGGTAGCCGCATTCGAAACGCTTGCGGTGACGCTGGGTCTCCAACCTATGTCAAAGGGGCTCGATGAAAGGATACTCTTTGTTTGAAGGTCTACCAGGTCGACTCTGCCCGTATAGTAACTTCTCCATTGTGCGCACAGAATGAGCATGCTTGTATTAACGGCAATTGATTGACCTGGACTTGAAGTGGCTGGATAATCCATGTTCAATTCAGCGACGTTGCAGCGGTCGGCGTAAACTTCGTGAATGGCGATGGATGGCGTTGCCACAGTAACAAGCACTAAGAAACAGCAGAAGAGAACTACCTTAGACGGTATTCTGACCTGCATCGTCCCTCGGAATAACGTACGGGCTTGGTTGACTTAAGTAAGAGTGGAATTTGTAGAATGGCGGCCCGTAGTTTAGTATTCTGGCATTTCTCCGCCTCTGGGAGGCGGCGTGGGAGGCGGTTTGGCGGCGGCAATTACGTCATCGATTCTTAGTATCATTGATGCGGCTTCGGTGGCGGACCGGATCGCTTGTTCCTTGACTCGGACGGGTTCACTTACGCCTTGTTTTCTCATGTCTTTGACTTCGCCTTTGAAGACGTCTACGCCTTGCGGCCCTCCCTCTTTCTTGTCGTGTGCCGAACGGAGGGCAACCATAATGTCTATAGGGTCTAGGCCGGCGTTTTCCGCTAAGGTTTTCGGAATTATCTCTAAAGTGTCGGCGAAGGCTTCTATCGCAAGTTGCTCACGCCCGCCAACCTTGCTAGCGTAATCTCTGAGTTTCTTGGAAAGTTCGGCTTCGATGGCGCCCGCCCCTGTAACTACTTTGGGCCTCTGCACTACATCGATAACGACCGATAGAGCGTCCTTCAGAGCCCGCTCCGCCTCGTCGACTAGGCGCTCCAAGCCGGCTCGGATAAGCACACTAACCGACCTTGGGTCTTTGCAACCCTCAATGAAGACCATCTTATCGTCTCCAATCTTCCTTTCCTCAACTAGGTCTGCTTTGCCCAGATCTGGAGCTTTCAAGTCGTCAAGGTTTGTTACGATCTTTCCGCCCGTTGCCCTTGCTAGCTTTTCCATGTCCGATTTCTTGATTCTTCGTACCGCGAGCATTCCTTCCTTTGAGAGGTAGTGCTGTGTTGTGTCGTCAATCCCCTTTTGGCACAGGACAACGCTCGCTCCCGAAGCTTTGATTTTGTCAACCATTTCCTTCATCATGTGAGTTTCCTCATCGAGGAAGGCTTTCATCTGGGACGGGTCGTTGATGCGTATTTCCGCCGATATCTCGGTCTTCTCAATTTCGAGGGCAGCATCTATGAGGGCAATCTTCGCGTTCTTTACCTGCTTTGGCATCCCTGGGTGGACAACTTCCTTGTCTACAATAATGCCCCTAACCAGTTGAGTGTCGAGGAGGCTCTTGCCCTCCTTCTTGACAAGCTGGATGTTATCGATGTCAGCGTACCACGACTCGCCGCGCTTTTCCTTTACTAGTTGAACCGCTTCGATCGCAATATCTGCGAAGTGCTCACGAGCGCCACCTAAACCCTTGCTATGCATCGCAGTCATAGCGACTTTCTTGAGCGCAGCCTTATCATCAAGTCTTACTGGTTCGGAAAGGGAGTCAAGAAGTTGAATCGCTTTGTCTGCAGCTTTCTTGTAGCCCGCTACAATAGTTGTTGGGTGGACGCCATCATCAAGCAAGTCTTGGGCTCGTTTAAGTAATCCTCCGGCGAGGACCACGGCGGTCGTCGTTCCGTCGCCAACTTCATCATCCTGCGTCTTGGCGACTTCCACCATCATTTTCGCAGCGGGGTTTTGAACATCAACCTCGTCGAGAACGGTGGCTCCGTCATTTGTTACTGTAACATCGCCGAGACTATCGACGAGCATTTTGTCCATTCCGCGAGGACCGAGAGTGGTCTTTACCACTTCAGACACAATGATTGCCGCGGTAATGTTGCTTCGTTGAGCATCGCGGCCTCTATTGCGTGTGGATCCTTCCTTTAGAATGAGTACCTGCTGACCGGAGAGATAGGCCATTTTTGTTACCTCGGGTGACACCCATGGATAAAAACGACCAGTAGATAAGCATTTTTCTATTCAACACCTTAACGGTCGAAGGCTATTCTGGTTACAAGAATGCGATTAAGAAAATGCCTTCCAAACTGGATCATGAACTACTCGGATTCTTCGGGTTCCAACCGGAAATCTCGCGTGCATTGCCTAGCGAACTTATTATACCGGTCTCGCCATTCGTCCACACAGAAAATTCTAGAATCTTCGGGAACGTTCGAGGAAAGTACATTTGCCCGTTAACCTCTTGGTGCGAACCAGCAAACTTCGCAACTGCACTCTCGTAACAGGTTTTCATGGCGTAGGTGAAACAGGATACATTTCCGTCTCTTATCTCGTTCATGCTTTGAATGCGAAGAGAATTGGATTCGTCGACGTGGCACACCCGCCCCCATTTATCGCAACCTCCGAAGATGGTTTGGTGACGCCGTTCGAGGTTTACCGGGCTGGAAGGATAGTGCTTGTGAAATTGGAGTTTTCTCCGCATAGGGCGGAGGAAGCAGAGTTCGCCAAGACTCTTGCACGATGGATTGTAGAAAACAAATTCAAAGACGCCATTCTCATCGGGGGCCTAGACGGAGCTCTGAAGTCCGGCAAGGACGGCGTCAGAATAGTTACAACCGGCGACTACCCTGTGAAAGCAAAGAAGATGAACCACCCAAAACTCGAAGCGGGCTTATTCGTTTACGGCCCGCTGGCCGTCATGTTAGGGGAATTCGAGAAGCTGAGCTTTCCCGCCGTTGCAGTACTCCCTTACGCCTCAGCTGAACACGCAGATCCTAAGGCCGCGGCCACTGCGATCAGGGCGGTGTCAAAAGCATACGGGCTGAAAGTCGATGTCAGGGACTTGGAATACGATGCTGAGGATATCGAGGAGGAAATTGATAAGCGGATGCAGCAAACTGCCCGCTCACTGCGTGGCTTGTATGGTTAATGCAACATTCATACATTAGTGTGCCAGTTACCAACCGCAAGTTAGGTTCATGATTAGATTAGCTGATAACGAATGCAACTTCGATTCTTAGGTGCATGTCAAGAAGTAGGTAGGTCCGCAATTGCGGTCAAAGGCGTCCGTAGCCAAATCCTGATGGATTACGGCGTCATGATAAACCACGACATAGGCTTCCCGGTTCACGTTTCACCAAGAGACTTAGACGCAGTCATACTAACACACGCTCACCTCGACCACAGTGGGCTGATACCCCTCTTCTACGTTCACTCAAAACTACCAGTCTATGCCGTTGAACCGACCTTCCAATTGACCCGAGTATTGGTGCGGGACATGATCAAGCTTAGCGGTTACTTCCTTCCGTACGAGTACATCGACCTAGAAACCATGATGAATCACGCCGTCCCCGTGGAATACCATTCAAAATTCAAAGCAGGGGACTCTGAAATCACCATGGTTAACGCCGGCCATATTCCTGGCAGTGCGCAGGTGATTGTGAAAAATGATGGCAAACGGGTGCTCTACACGGGTGACTTTAACCTGATTCCGACTCACCTCGTTCCTGGCGCTGACAGAGAATATGGGAACCTAGACGCAATAGTGATCGAAAGCACATACGCCATGGGTGACCACCCAGACAGAACTGAGTCTGAGCGCAACTTCGTCTTGGCCTGCAAGGAAGTTGTTGAAGGAGGAGGAACCGTTCTTGTTCCAGCCTTCGGCGTTGGCCGGTCCCAAGAAATTATTTGCATGCTCGCCGACCACAACTTCAATCACAAAGTTTTCGTCGACGGCATGGCACTGGACGCGATTAGAATGCTGGAGAAGTATCCGAAAGCATTGAAAGACGAACAGCTGTTCCGGAGAGCTATGAAGGAGGCTGAGCAAATCAGGAACTGGCATGACAGGAGGAGTGCGGCCCGAACCGAGGGAGTGATAGTATCGCCTGCCGGGATGCTCAAAGGAGGGGCATCAGTCTTCTACATGGAAAACATCGCCAGTAACCAGGATAACGGAATCTTTCTCGTAAGCTACCAAGTTCAAGGCTCGCCAGGAAGGATACTCTTGGACGAGGGTCAATTCATTTTGCATGGAAAAGCAAGGAAGGTCAGTGCCCGAGTTGAGAAATTTGATTTCTCTTCACACGGCGGAAAGACCCAACTCGAGGAGACATTGAAAGAAGTTGACAAGAAAACTCGAGTCTTCGTTGTTCACGGCGAAGAGGGAAACTGTAAGCATTTGGCGGAATGGGCATCTCAAGAATTGGGTCTCCAGACCTCGACCCCTCGACCAGGTGAGACCTACGACCTCTGAGGTTCTCGGAGTGATTCAAGTCGGGTCAACGAGCGATTACTCTCTTGGCACGTTCAAGAATGAATTCTCCAACAGCTTTCCAAGTTTCGCGTTGGAAACGATGCGCCCTCTGCCTGATCCGTCTGAGGCTTACGATGCATTGCGTGGGCAGTACCATTCCACTCGCCTGCTTGTACTCTTAGAGCAGCATCTGCGCACTGTTCCCGCGGACAGATTGTTGGGCGTTACAGCCTTTGACCTGTTCGTCCCAGGGATGAACTTCGTATTCGGCGAAGCCCGATGCCCAGGCTACGTGGCGGTTATTTCGACCCAGCGACTAAGAACATCCCCAAAAGACCAAGGCTTGTTTCGAGAAAGAGTGCTTAAGGAATCGGTGCATGAAATAGGCCACACGCAAGGGCTCAAGCATTGCCCTGACCCGTTATGCGTGATGCATTTCTCTGAACATATCGGCGATACGGATAGAAAGAGTTCAACCTTCTGCAAGGAATGCCATTCGGACTTAGTGAGGCAGAAAGTTGGGTAAGAAATTCAAGGCGAAGCCAAGCCAACTAGCCCCTGAAATCTCCGCCATAGCTCTCGCAGGACTGCTGACGTTTGGCCTTCAATCATCCAATGCACCCATCGTTCCCATAACCATCTTCCCAGAGACAACAAGCGGGATTACGCTGAACGCCGGCATCTTCGTGGTTCTGATGGCCGCTATGGGTACCATTATGTACCTGTTCATAAAATTCGGGTTGAAACGCCTAGTCAGATACATGATTAACCTCGCTCTCTTCGCCCTCCTATTCTTCCTGATAACATGGTACGGATCATTGTACGCAAACTACTTGCCTTCCTTCGTGACCTCGACAAGCTGGGGCTGGCTCCTCGTCAGCCTCCTAGGGGCCGTTGGATTAGGGCTTCTGATCTACAAGGCGAAGGGGGCACTGCATTTGCTTGGCATAGTTCTGATCGGCGGACTCACTGGGACATTTCTCGGCGTGTCCATACCCACATTAACGGCGGTCGTGCTCTTGCTAGCCTTAGCGGGCTATGACCTCTTCGCAGTCTACAAGGGCCCAATAGGGAAGATGGCTGAATCAACCAACCTCGAAGAATTCACGGGCGCCGTTTTTACGTACGGTGATTTGACGGTGGGGATGGGGGATATGGTGTTCTACTCTATGCTCGCGAGCAACTCAATGATGAATTTTGGGCCGATCCCATTCCTCGCCGCGGCTGTTGGTTTGGTAATTGGTGCTTACCTTGGGTTCAAGATGCTTGAAGGGCGGGACATGTTTCCAGGCCTGCCGTTCGCCATAATTCTCGGATTAGTGTTCATGTATGTTGCTTCACAAATCTTGATCATGCTAAAACCAACCTGAGCGAACACATTCTCCATTACCAGTAGGAATGGGTTACATATTCTCGTTGCAGAGGAAAAGCAACACGATTTAAGCCAAGGTCAGGTCGGAAATCGGAGCTTCCTCCCACCAAATCGGCCCAAAAGAGGGTTCTGTTGGGTTCTAGGGGCTTAGGCTAGGGTGGATAGGTTAGGGTGGTGCCACCCTTCGAGGGGTGGTGCCAAACGGTGCCAAGCGAAGGTAAATCAACCTCTCTTGACCCCAAAAAATGCACCACCCCCCTGGGGGGTCCCTCCAAGCGTGCGCGCACTCTTCTCCGCCTACTATCCCATAAAACTACACCACCCACCCCCCCGCCGCCAAAAACCCGCATTATTGGCCTATCTTCCGGCCTTGATCTTTTGCCTGAGCTTAATATTCGCAAGCCTGTCCCAGTTTCGAACAATTCGGGGAATATCGTACCCGCATACCTCAACTATGCCTGGGTAAGGGTCGGTAGTTGGGGCCGTTCTGATTCCAAGGAATTTGGAACAAACAAAGAAGAAGTACGCCCTGCTCTTCGTTGTTACCGCGAATAGAATTCCCGTCCTTTCAATGAGCAGTTTGAGCATTGTTCGCTCGTAGATCAGCTTCCTCATCCTTCGCCACTCACGCCTCTTTTCATTCGAAGCCAAGGCTCAGGTTTCACGAAACCGTATAGAAATTTCAGGTAGAACACTGGTACGTATAGGATGTTCTTCACGTTCCTACTGTTGAGGCTTAGCAGTAGGATCACTTTGAGGGCAAACAAGAGTTCTCTAGGCTTCGAGTCAGGTAGCACCCTCGTGTTCGCTCCTTCCCACTCGGGTTTGAATTCTCTAAATTGCGAACGATGAACCATCGAATCAAGAACGTAGTACGTTTTGAGTTTCTGCTCGTCGAGGCGCCTTTGAATGAAATAAGTCTCCCGAGCATCGATATAATCCGGCACAACCTTACCCAAGAAATTGTTCCTACGCAGGACAAGTAGACTTGCAGGTAGTCCATACCGAAAACGGTGCCCCATAGCCATCCCCACTACCGCACCATACCCCCTATCCCGAAGGATACTCAGCGCCAGATCAAAGAAATCGGCTCTCACAATCTCGACGTCACTGTCAACGAAAACGATGTATTCGGTGGTCGCTAATTCAAAACAAAGCTGTCTTGCTCGCCCCAACCCCTCTCGCTCGGAAAATATCTCCGCATTGAATCTTCTTGCGATCTGAATTGTTCCATCGTCGCTATGGTGATCGACAACTAGGAGCCGTGAATCAGGAGTGAGCCTTCTGATACTTCCTAGACATTGTTCCAGCGTCTTTGCTGAATTGTAGCTGCAGACACAGAAAGTGAGTCCTTTCACCTCCTTCAACATGCCGCTCTCCGCCTGTACACAGCTAGAAAATGGTCGCCCAAACGGTTCATCGGGAATATTGTCCCGAGCTTGAAATCTACTGATTTCCACAACCCAAACAGCTTTCCAGGTGGCAGAAACTTTGTTAGGTTCGAAGGCGGAAGCGTAATCACAACGCCATAGACTTTCTTCAGCTCGAAATATGGGTCAACGATTTTTCCAAGTGATGCCACGGAGAACGCGTTTGTTGCAACACAAAACCTAGACTTGCCTACAGGTACGGGGTTGCGTAGCCTCGCGAACGCAAGTCTCGGCTTCAACTTGAACGTGTAGCCAAGAATCTCGTAGAGGCAGTATTTGTTCCAAACACCGAGAATCAGGGGCGCCTCCTCCTTCAGAATATCGTTGAGAACACGTACCGATTGATGCAATCGAGGCTCTGTGTTTATCGCGCCATAGGTCGAATAGGCCCCATCGATTCTTGAGAAGCCAAGGTTCGCTATTTTGTCTTTCAGATCGACTGGCCTTGACCAGACGCATAACACATTATCCGAGAGCCCTGCCTTTTCCGCCTTTGATTTGAGTACCTCGACCATTTTGCTGGAAATGTCTGTCGCAATTACTCTTACCCCGGCCTTTGCAAGGCTCAATGTCTCCGTGCCGGTACCGCATCCAATTTCCAGGACTGTATCCCCCGGTTTGAAGAACTCCATCATAACTGAGACGGAGACGTTACGGAGCCATGTGTTGATTGGGTTTCCGAATATGTGCCTGTCATAATCCTCTGCGACGGCGTCGAAGGCCGCTTCGAGGTCGCCGTAAATTATTTCATCAAAACTAGTGGAGGCCCACTCGTTGACGAAAAGTTCAACGTAACTATGCTGGCCCTTGTAATATTGATTCACAACTGCTTTTCCGTATTTTCGGGTGAATATTGCAAGTAGCGGGTCGTCAAGTCCCGTTATTTGCTTTATGTGTCCTTCGCAATTGAAGATCCGGTTCTGGAAGAACAGCCTTGCTTTCACATTCCCTTGCAGATTCAGAAACCAGGCGTGCTTCCCTGACCTTCCTGGAAAAACAATGATCCTAACTCCCACTGAAACATACCTGAGCAGAACCTGATGTGGCTTTCCACTCTTGCGACCAATGGTTTCAAGTCGGATGTACTGATTCTGGCCGGGTGAGGAATCTATGCCCGATTTAGATGATATCCACGGTTCCCGCGTTCTTTGAATTTCGCTTTCTCTAAGCTTCTCCATCTAGCCCTCGACCTCTGTAACTTTCAGCTCAATTTCCGGCTCAGTTCCCACAGAATGCTAAGTTCATCACAGCTGATAAGAGATATTGACTTGCCTAGGATTTAGTTCCGTACCTCTTCCACAAGGCGTGCTTCCTTGTCGACCCGACATTGTCTAGCATTGCGAGGAACACCGACACCACTTCACCAATCATTGATACAGGTAAGGCGATAATCAACCTCGGATTGTCTGACAGGGTTCTAATGAGGATTGATAAACTGAGAACTGGATTTGAGGCTAGCATTGACTCTAGGGTCTTTGGTGATTTGCCGACCTTTTTCCAAATCTGAAGGTGGCCGTAAACGATTCTGCGACGCTGGCGGATGACATCCACGAAGTTCTTAGGAACATCGATCTTGACCTTAGCAGTTTGGCAAAACCCAATTGTGTAGCCGGCGAGGTATGCCGTTCCTGCCAGGTACGCGCCGTCGTTTACCGTATCCGGTGGCAGTTCATGAAGGGCTTCTCCTCGAAGCACCAAGAGTTCGTCACAGCACCGATTGTTAAGATCGTCGACATTTAGCTCTCGCAAGAACTCGTTATGTACTCCCCACATCAGTTCCAGCACACTACCGGCGAGCCCCGCTCCACCACTCACGATTGGGAGGCCGGAAACCATCCCTATCTTCTCGTCCCGCATTATTTCATTCAGCAACCTAGAAATCGCACCTCTCTCAGGGAGAGCGTCGGAATTTACTAGAACCAAGAACTGGCCGTCGAAATTCTGAATGATCTGATTTATCGCAACGGATTTTCCCCTCCGTATGGGTTCCTCAATCAGCACGAAACGCCGGTCTCGCCGCGCTAGCTCCCGGGCGAAAAGAAGCGCGCTGGCGTCACAGCCACTTGCAACCAGAACCACCTTCTTTAGCATTAGGCCAGAGGGGTATGATTCAGTCTCGATGAGATCTAGAAGCCTCTCCAAATTTGCAGCCGAATCCGCAGCACAGATGCCAATCGAAAAACCCACGTCAAGCCTGATATTTTCAGGTAGCACAACACTCTGGCTCATAGCACCAAACCAAACCGCCTGTCCGAGAACAGGTTATTCTTCCCACATCGCGCGGAGCCATTCATAGAAATTTGATGTATAGACACACGAGACTGCGCTTATCTTTGGTTCAAATACACGGAAGTTTTGCCCCTGCGATTTTAGTCTTAAGTTGGTCAGGTATGCCCTGATGCGTAGATATCGGCTCAGGAAAACGTAAGCCATGGCTTCGGCCCAGTCTAGTGGGAAAGAAAACCACTTTGACCTGTCCCTGGTCTCTACCCTCCGCTCATCAGTCCCATCCTTCAACTCTATGAGCTTCGCAGCGTAGGGTACCGAATAGAAAACTCCGACCCAGTCGTTACTTTCTAAAATCTTCTTGTATTGATCCACGCCCGCAACAGGTCTTGCTTTGAGAAGTTCGCGGGCAAATAGTGGGTTCCTCCTGTTCATTTGAGATTCATGTTCGAAACCTTCCTCGTCGTGGACGTAGCTCAAACAAAAGGGCGACAGGTGAGGAGGCCGCAGGTCTAGGAGCTTGTTCAACCTAACAAGGACCAATGTCATGAATGCGCTGAGCCAGAGCCTATTTCGCCTTGTGACGATGAACAGGTCGATGTCATCCCATTTATCGGCGCTCCCGTACGCTACGCTGCCAGTAACAGCAACGGTTCGAATGAAAGGAACCGCCCGTCTCAAAACTCCAGCAAAGCTTGCCGCAGAACCTAACTTTGCAGCGGACATCTTCTCCCTTTCCAAGCGGGAGGAGTCTAACTGGTTCGGGTTTGTGAGCAAGTATCCATCTTTGATATAGAAGTGAATATCAGGAAATTTTGTTCCGGCTAATATAGACCGAAGTTGTTCCGCCGTGAGGTTTCTCCTTGGGAGAAAGTAGTTCGCTACCTCGTCCAATGTGAACGGAAACTTGAGGTACTCGGATACTCTGAACACCTTCCACAGCCCATCGTAAATGTCGTCTGCTTGATCTTGCACTGGGAAGGTTTCTTGCAACTTAGTTCATCCTCAAGGAATGGTTCTTGCCTGCGCTAACTCGGGCGCGTTCGCTTGGCACGATATAAAAGAATTACTACTACAATCGTAGTACCTTGGTTGTTCAATCGCACAAGCGGTGCTGGCTGATTTTGATTGATGAAAACTCATAGAAATTGATTCTTCCATAGAACAAGAATTATTTCCTCAGAAGACTTTCCGTGTCAGAATCACGATGCCATCACTCTCATTAAGAAGACTAGGGGCACTTCTAGGAATAATTGACATACTAGAGCTCGGGATACTACTCACCGACCAGATTTTACGAGGAGCAACTGACCACTTCTACGCGCTCATTCTCTTCGTTATCATTGACTTCGTCTGACTATCCGACTGCTTGGGCAAACCTCGCATCTTTCTACGTATTTGGTTTACGCGGCTCGTTATTCACGGAAGGTGACGTATACATGTATGCTGCATGGAACTGATAGTGAAGTAGTCGTATGCCTTGCCTACGTCCTTGCGATGCACTACAATAGGTCGTTCATTCAGACTATTTCGTGAGGCGATTTAGCAAACATTAAGGCTTTTTCCTGTGTGTGCGCGCACACACACTAAAACGACGGTTCAAATTCCGTTGCCCGCACCATTAGAGCGCACACACACTAAACTACGAACGACGACGATTCAAATTACGACGCCCGCACCATCGATGGCACCCCCAAAAAAACAATTCAAGCTACTATTCCGATTAGTTACTCTTTCTCAATATCAGCAGCCAGTTTGCGAGTGCCCTGGGCATACATCTTCAGATTCCTCAATTCCTTCTGAGGATGATCTACGAGTTTCCATTCCTCACCTTCCCGGATGAACGTCCCTAACGATTGACCTGCAAAACTACGTTCAACAGCATAGATTGTTCCTTCACGGAACGTGGCATTTGGGAATAATTGTTTCAGAGAGGCCTCAGCAATATGATGTTCCGTACTAATCGGCAGTTCTATGAAAGGGGGTGCAAATCCTGATCCCCGCTTCAAGCCACCGGCCAACTCTGCCATGCTCGATAAGGAGACGGGAAACTTCGCCAGTTCAGCAGCTACCTCACCAGCTTTAATCACATCCTTAAACTCTGGGCGCATTACGAGATTCCTAATTGCTCGTTCCAGTCTATGCAGTAGGACCGCTGGATGACGAACAAGACCAAGCCTTCCAGAAGTGCTGACCACCGCGGCGTATTCACTTGAGTCTATGATTCGCCAGAAGAGATTTCGTATGTCTGCCTTTGAAACTTGACCCACTACCTCACTCTTGAACATGAGCGATGGGTCGTATCGCGAAGTGATGAAAACAAGTTCAGCAAATCTATACCGTGCTTCACCACTGAATACACTGGTATCTATTTGCGGTGCAAAACACATTACGTGACCTAGCGAGTCGGATGCTATTGCCGCTCCATACTTGCATCCGAGCGCTAGATTGTAGAGCATGTCTGAGGCGAAATTTAGAAAAAGGGCCTCATGCGGCTTGCTTGTTTGGTCTTGCCACTTGCTTGCTTGATTGCGAATCGGCAACATGAAGTCGTCCACGCGAGACAGTATTTTTCCGTCTCCATCAACCAGCTTGACTAGGTTGCGCCGCGTAGACGGCAGCTGATCCAAAACCTCAGCAACTCTATTCCTTTCCGATGCGCTAGGAACAGGAACTATAATCTGATCGGCTCCCAAGGACGTAAGCACAATCGCGGTCGCATTTAGCATGGACACTCTTACAGGCTGTCCTGACAGCCTACCCACAGCATCGATGTGTTCAAGAACTATCGGGTTCGGCAACTGAACAGGCTCCGGTTGTCCACAGAGATTTAGTCATCCGAGATTTCAATGAATCGAAATCGGAAGTCTATCGGCGTTGTGAGGTCACTCTAGTCCACGAAGCTTTGTGTGGGTCTAATGGTGCGCACACACACACTTTGAAACGGTTGGTGTAGGTGTTTGTTGTTAGGGGAGGTGTCCCCTAACAACCCCTCCCGGCCCGGTTCCGGGAATCTGACTACCTAGCATCACTCCCCGGACCCGGCCGCATGTGTCGTTTGAGTGAAATCCGGCCCGGAATCAGACTTTGCGGACTAATGGAACCAACAGGTCGGAAGAATCAGGAGTTCGAGACTTACGATCTTAATTCAATACTTCCCATGCAAACACTCTGACCGCTTGATGAACTGGATGATCTAGCCTTCTGTAGTTCTCCACCCTCTTCGAAAGTTTGACTCCAATCACTTTTTCACAAATTACCTCGAAGGAATCTATCAACGGGGTGAGGCTGATCTTGGGAGGGGCATGCTCGTACCCAATGACTGCGACAGATTTGCGCTCGGAACCTTGAAGCTGCATCAACTTGAGGCAGTCACCTATGCTACTAACGTTTCCCGGATAAGGATGTAGGAGATTGACGGACCAGTCTTCTGCTTCCTTCCCGTTGTCTCCGAATGGGCGAACAATCTTGAACTCAACAGCCCAGTCATCTGGGATGAGTAGATCGGGAGTTCTCTTTGTGACAGCGTTAGCCTTGTACTCTGGAAGATGATTCAGATGAGCAACGATAAGCTTGAGCAGCTGAGGTTCACCGTAGGGTCCCACGCCGGGTTTGAAAGAACGGAAAGGAATCCGTGACGCATCAACCTCGACGATGGCGTCAGTCACATCGTTCATGAGGTCATAGATATCCATGTACCGGGAATTAGACGGAGGATTCGTATTAGAGATTTGTTAGCTTGTATCTGTGCGCATCTTTAGTACTCTACACACGAGAACTGCGGTTCAAATTTCGTTGCCCGCACCAGCAATACCACACACACTTAACGAGGAACAACGGTTCAAATCGTCGATTTTTTATCCAGTGTTCCACCTCTCTATCCGAGACCCTTGCACCCGGCTCACGAAATCCCGCAACATGGCAACCTCGTTCCGGCCTATTCGCGCTTTATCTTGCTTACCTACCTCAACCAAGTCGCTCAAACCATCTCAGCCAAGTTAACACTCGACCATACTAGAGATGAAAGAGGACTGACGGACGATCTCATCGAAGAGCTAGTTCGATGGGATCAAACAACCCTGCCAGAATCATTGCACTATGAGGGATGGAGACTTGAGTTGCGAATGAGTAAAGTCACACAGAAGTTAGAGAGTCAATTAGGAGCAGATCTCGGCCTTATCACAACCCTTAGCACACGTATGTGTCGCGTCGAAAAGGCTCTACTTTTCCAATGCAAGCGCCTTCACCCTACAGGACAATCTGAATTCACCCCTGAATCTTGCTACGGAGACCTTATGGAAGAACATGGTCGAAAGCAGGCGACAGATATGCTTGCTCATACACCCGCGAGTTTCTTCTTATTGTTTAACCCAAGAATCTCTCACGTGCACAATGATTTGGAACTAATCAATAGCAAGCCATTGAGAGAAGATCATGGAGTCAGTCTGCACGCCGGATTCCAAGATATTCTCATATTGCCTGCTACCACGCGCATTGGAATGCATAGCACGGGAGGCCTCGAAGATTTGTTTCCATATACAACATGCTTCTCTCAATTCATCGTTCAGGACGTCTTCCAATGTAACGTAGGTGATGCGTCCGCGTTGGCGCTGGCCACTGCTAGAAACAAGAACGAGGAATTTCGTGTCCGGATTTCTCTCGAAATGGACCTGCTCTTTGAAGACTAGATTTGATTTGACGTCAGGCATTTTCTGGGGGGGTGGGTCAGCTGGTGCGCACACACACAAAGCGAGGGACTTGGTCAACGTGGCCGCGGATTTTTTCCTACTTTCGATATCCTCGCACGATATTGGTAGCAGCTATTCGTGAGCGATCCGCGGACCTACGGAGGTGTTCTAGAGTTTCTTGTGGACGATAAGAAAGCTTCGCCTCTTCACCATCATTCAACCACTCAAGATATGATGCATTATTGAGGGTCGCTTCAGTGGCATAGATAGCTCCTTTTGGAGGGACTGCATCAGGAAATGATTCCGCGAGAGAAGCCATAGCAATCTGATAATCCGTAGTGATAGGAATTTCGATGAATGGAGGAGCAAATCTGTTTCCTCGTTTCAATCCGTCAACAGCTAACTCTGCCACCTTGGATAGTGGAACCGGAAGATTGGCCAGTTCCGCTGCAGTCTCAGCGGCTCTAATTGCCAGTTTGAAATCTTCACGTTTCACAAGGCTTTCAATCGCTCTTTCCATCCTGCGCAATAACACGTCCGGTTTGCGAACTAAGCCCAGTTTTCCCGAGAGATTAACTACGGTTGAATATTCGCTCGACTCTATGATTTTCCAAAACAGACCGCGTATGTTTGCCTCAGAAACTTGTCCAACCACCTCAGTCCCTCCAACAAGAGATGGGTTGTATCTTGATGCAATGAGTGCCAATTCAGCCAATCTGTATCGTGCCTCACCATGAAACAATCCTGGATCGATTATTGGGATGAACTCCATCATATGGGTCAAGTCATAGCATGCGACAGAGGCTCCGTATTTGCAGCCAAGAGCAAGGTTGTACAAGGCGTTTAGCGCAAAAGTCACAAAAGTGTCTTCTGGCCACTTCGATGCCTGTTTCCCAATTGGCATTAGGTAATCGCGAACGCGGGACAGTATTTTTCCATCCTCATCGATCAGTCTTATTCGATTTCGACGAGTGGTTGGTACTTGCTGCAGGGCCTCAGCAACCCTTTCTCTTTCATTTGACCCTGGAACAGGAACGAGAATCTGATCTGCTCCCAATGATGTAAGTAGGATCGCAGACGAATTGAGGGTGGACGCTTTTACAGGTTTGCCTCCCAATTCTCCCAGAACGTCTTTGTGTTCAAGAACTACCGGATTTTCCAACTCCCACGCCCCTCGCACTACCCGATATCAAGCTAGGCTCTACTCGTTCTCCTCTGAATAGAGATTTCCATTCAGCTCAAATCTTGAATCGTCGTCCGTCTAAGTGTGTGTGTGCGCACCATTAGAGCCACACACACAAAATAACGCCTGAACTGACGGTTCAAATCACTATCAGTACCACACACACGAAACGCGCACCTCTTTTGATTGGGAATCAATCATAGGGCTGAAGATTTCGCACTGGTGGTTTGTTTATTCACAGTTGAGAATTGTTCATCGCGAAATCCGGCTTCGACAAGCCCTCCTGTCGTCGGGGACGTTAGGCTATAATCGATCAAGAACTGGGTGGTGCAGCCCCTCGTGAAGCGTCTTCTCCCAGAATCTTGCACCCCGTAGCATCTGCCAAAGGGCTCTGAGAACCGGTAGACCCCAGAGAATCCAATAGAACATTATCGTGGAAACTGCGAGTCCGTAGTAATGTACTTTCTCCGTTATTCCATTGACCGTTTTGCCAACCGTTGCGGCAATTCCCCGAACTGTCAGTAAGATGTGCCACAATAATAGAAGCATGTTGAAAGTGCTGAGGGTGGCAAGCCACGGGTTGTCCACAACGGGGAGGAGTGAAGTTGGCAGCGAAATTCCTGAGGCTAACTGAATTGGCAAAAGAATAGCGACCAGCAAAGATAGCACCATCAATGGGTAGCCTATTATTGAGAGAAAAGGAACGAAGAAACCGAGCAGATAGTAGAACATAAGAAAACCGATTCCAAACCGCCGTCTAAGTGGGAAATCTCTCCAGTACTTTCCTAGTCGCCCCACGGTGTAGAGAGTGCCCCGTATCCAGCGCGTTCGCTGATTAGCCCATCCACCTTCGTTCCGTGTCCTCAGCAGCGTCCTAGGTGCCTCTTCATAGGTATCCACGTCGATAATGCCAACCCGATAGCCGTATCCGTAGAGTCGAAGCCCAAGCTCCAAATCCTCCGTAACGTTCGTTGGGTCCCACCCTCCAAGGGAATTCAAGACATCACGGCGGATGTAGTAGCAGGTTCCCCCAAGAGCCACTGGAAGACCTCTCATCCGAACCTTTGGAAGAAGCCATGCAAACCAAAATGCATAGTCCCCGACGGACTGAAGCGACAACCAACTGTCCCTGTAATTGATGAACCTAAGCCTTCCTTGGACAGCGTCGAACCCATTAACTTGCAGACACTGAGCTGCCTTTCGAAAAACCAAAGGATCACCTTGCACATCCTCAGCATCAACCACTGTCACTATCTCGCCTGTGGCCATTGGCAATGCGTAAGTGAGGGCTCGCGGCTTCGAATCAGGCAACTGCTCCGCGTCAATATCAGCCCATTTGGCTCCTCGTTGTCTGACTTGGGAGATAAGTAGGTTCCATGATGGATCGCTATTGTTTGGAACCACAAGATGGGTCACGCCTAATTCTCGCGACATCCGGTCCGCTATTACGCCTGTGTTCATGTCATCAGAATCCGTAACTAGCAATATCTCCTTCTTTTCGACGGGATAATCCAGAGAGGTGAGTGAGAGAAGACTGCGCCTAAGGACCGATTCTGGCTCATTCCTTGCTGCAAGAATAGCAGTTATTCTTGGCAGGTCCGCCGACCCGTCCGGAAGAGGATTCGCTGCGTCAACGAAAAGTCGTTCACGGCCTGAACACCCTAAGAAGAAGATCTTGGCGTTCCAAACCAAATAGAGAATCTGTGTTACAACTATGAAAAGGAGTACGTCAGCAGGCACCTAGGAACAGCTCAACAGAGAATGATCTCAGATTGGTGTCATTTTGCTTTGGGGGAGAAGGGATGGCCGAGCTTCCACGCGATGGCTATGACTGCGAGCTCTAGTATGAGAGTAAGGTCAATAAGTAGCCCTGGGACCCCGGGAGGGTTTCCGAAACTGACGGACAGGCTGCTAGCGGGGTTAAACAGATAGTCGGCAAACTGCCCATAGCTTGAGAATCGATAAACTGAGGCTTGCGAGACGTCAGCAAATTGCAAAATGACCCTGAGTACGCACCATATGATCGCAATCGAGAAAACCATCTTCACCGGTCTAGCAAGAACATAGATCCCAACCGCGATGTCAACAACTACGAATGCTAACAGCGCATAGTAGTGTAGGGTCGCAAAAGTTCGCAGAACATTATCAAGAGCCAATAGTGCAATTCCCAAGATGGCGCTAAGGATGAGCAACGCCCCACATGCTTTCGAAGCCCTGGGGCCTTGAGGAACTGACAATTCAACCCACTTTAGCAAGGAAAGCGGGGGCGTCATATATATTTATTACTACGCTTGTAGTAGCTTTAATGCATAGCATAGTTTATGAAGTGGAAAGTGTGTTGTGGCAAAATCATGACAGATTCTGAGTTCCTCAAGGCCTTGACATCAACTGAAGCGATAGACCTTACGGTTAAGGATCAGAAAACTGGACGAAGCAGCTCGAGACCAGTTTGGTTTGTCATGGAAAGCGAAAAGCTGTATCTTCTCCCAATGACAGGGTCCGACTCAGAATGGTATAAGAATATACTCGTCAACGCTGAAGTGCAAATCTCTGCCAGGAGTCCATTAAGAGTGTTAGGGATGAAGGGCAGAAAACTAACCGCGAACACCAAACCGATACAAGCCTCAGAAGTAGCGGACGTGGTTCAGAAGTTCAAATCGAAATATGGAGCAGCAGAAATTAGCAAGACTTACTCCAAACTTGATGCAGCTGTGCAGGTTCTGATCTAGACGCATACGAAATAAAAGTCGTCATCCGGTACATAACTCCGAGTTCCCCATGCTGGGGAGTGACAATATTCGAAGCCAAGAGTGAGGAAGCAGTGTTCAACGCACAACTTCTTTTGGGCACTGAGGGTCAACCGGTCTCGTTGATCGATGGAGGAGACGTCTGTGTATTGGCGCTGAGAAGCTTACTTGCTCTTCATGAGGTCGTAGTCGAGACCTATCCATATCACGCTGGCCACCCCGATAATTACGCCTGCAGCCAGCCATGGCAGGTACGTATAGCTAGTCCAAGTCCACCATAAATCTGCAATGATAATTATGATTCCCATCAAGATTGCAAGGTAGGACTTCGCATTAGTAGTCATTCAAAATCCAACAAGTGTGTTTGCTTGATCATCGGCTAAAAAATCTTTGGTTAAGTTGTCCAGACGATCTTGTTTGCAGTTCAAGTCGACAATCCGTTGGCAATCCGATTTTGGAGACGCATACGATGCAGAATCGGAAATAGTCAGGTTCCTCGGCCAGAAGGAACTGAAGTCTACTGTCTTTAGAAAGATACCTAGTCTGTCACCATCGAATGCCCGTGCACTGTCGGACTCGCCCAAGGTTACTGGTTCGATTCCTCGCATGTATAAATACCATCTGTAAAATTCTCTTTGCAGAAGGACAGATTCCAGCTACACGAATGGGCCATGACTGGCTAAGTCTACCGATTGCTTGTTCATTTTCGCATGCCCCAAAGAGTTCTACTCCGCGTTCCACAGATAATAGACTTTTCAAACAAAATCCCTCCAGCATAATGTAAAGGAAAGTGGGACTCTACTTACTACATACGTGCGCGGTAGCTTTCTGCTCGTTGCAATATGCGATTGAGGTTTGCACTCTAACGGAGAGTAGTTAAGGTGGTTTTCGTAGGTATTGGTGCGCGGCATGACGTGGATTGACCTGCACCGAGGCGCCTCACGCCAGATGAGGAGATGCATCTCCGCTGACCGCAATAACCCTTATAGTGAATAGGTGGTTCTTGCCGTCTCGAACGGTGCCCGAATGTCGGAATCTCGGGAATACGTAGCGCCCAGCTGGGACAAGATCTACGAGATGATGGTTGACCTAGCTGTAAGAATCAGAAAGTCCGGTTTCAAACCAGACCTTATCGTAGGCGTATCTCGGGGCGGTTGGGCCCCTGGTAGAATCCTGTCCGACCTACTGGAGAACACCCACACGGCTAATGTCAAGATTGAGTTCTACGTGGGCATCGAGAAGACAGGGCGCAAACCCGTCGTTACTCAACCGATTGCCGAGAACATTTCCAATAAGCATGTGCTAGTGGTCGACGACGTGGCGGATACCGGGGAAAGCCTCAAAGTCGCTCTTGATCACGTGCGTGAGAAGGGTGCTGGAGAAGTGAAGACGGTAACAGTATACTACAAGCCGCACAGCACATTCAAACCAGACTTTTTCGCAGACACGACGAGGAATTGGATAATTTTCCCATGGGAGAGACTGGAGGCCGCGAAGTTGTTGCTTGAGGAGGCCAAGGCTGAAGGACGAACCCTAGATTCTGTTCGTGGAATATTGAAGAAGTGTGGGGTAGAGGGCAAACTTGCAGACTCGTTGTTTGAGCTCGCCAACGGCGGTTCCTAGTCATTGCTATTCGAGATCAAGGACTCAGCAGATTTCGTTTGGATTTCAGCCTTCAACACCAAGCCAGACGGCGTAGAACGTGTACTACAATCAATCCAGGGGAAGTACCCGGACGTTAGCATTCAGTTAGTAGACTTGGACAACGTGGCAGGATCCCGGTATCTGTTTCTGGCCACGTATAATGCCCTCAAATCATTCCGTTCAAAGCAGCCCATCGCGCGCTCGCTCGGCATGGAAATCCTGCTTTACGCCGCTGGAAACAGGCAGATAGGCGAAGCACTGAAAAACGTTGGCATTACCCCGGCGACTAGAAAGGTTGCCACAATTGCGGTAGGCAAGTCAAGAGTGCAAGTCCTAGAATCTGCTGCCGCTCTCCGTGATATCCTCAAGAAAGAGGAATCCGACGACTTGATCGACAAGTGGGATCAAGATCGCATTAAGCGCGTTCGATCTGTCTTTGGGATTGGAGACAAGGAAATTAAGGCATTGCGCCACAAGAATGAAGACGCGGTCAAAGCGCTGGAGCATTTGGCAATTGAAAGGTCCGCTATGCTCGCAATAAAGAAATGAAAGCCTCAGGCTTTGTGTTTCTCGCGTTCAATTGAAAGAGTATCATCTGAACTAATTAGGGCAAGTCCTGCCAGGTGGCCGATTACTTCGACCAGGACGATCTTGTCAGGATTATCCAGATCGACTTTTCGCTCAATACGCTTTGCAATAGTATCGATTATCGTCTTGCTGGATAAATCCGTATGCCGCTTCTCAACCGTAACCCTGAACTTCTCTCCTGTCCCTATTCCTTCTGCAAGTGCCACAGCAGCTCCAACTATTGCATCGAGGCTACTTTCTACGACTTCTTGAATCGGGACGAGTTTCAAGGTGTACTTGAATTCCCACGGCCTCTCTTTTAGAAGAACCCGAAGGTCTCGAATTGCTTTGATGGGATCGAGTTTTGTCTCGGCAACGACTAAGCCTATGACTGAGGTCGTCTCGATTGTTGACCCGCGGTCGCCGACCTCTCCGAGTAGGTACCACATTTCGCTGCACGTGTTCTTCTCGTTGCCCCTGCTGGTCGAGATGACTAGATCGAAGTCGTTCAGCAACGTGATGCCCCGGTTTCTTGCGAAAGGTAAGCTCGTACCTTAATAGCTATCTTGGAGCCATCTCCCGAAGGCACCGCATTATTTCCGGTTTCCCGATTGGTCCTTCACGTAGAATCGTGAGGTTAGGTTTGGTAAGGTCGACCACCGTTGAGGCTACTCCCAGAGGAGTTGTACCCCCATCCAAGACTAGGTCAACACGATCTCCAAGTTCCCTAACAACTTGATCTGCAGATACAGCCGGCGAATGCCCGGTGAGATTGGCACTAGTCCCCACTAAGGCCCCCGAGCACAGGCCGAGGAGGCTCAAGCAGACCGCGTGTTTTGGGGAACGCAAGCCAACTGTCCCAGACGGGACAAGAATTTTCGGGAGAGCTCCGAGAGCGGGAAGAACAATCGTTAGCGGGCCTGGCCAGAATCTTCGTGCAAGCTTTGTTGCGTGGTCCGAGACTTGGGCGAAGCGTTTCGCGATTTCTATGTCTTTCACCAATAGGGGCATCGGTTTCGTGCGAGCACCCTTCACTTGCATCGAGCGTTCAACCGCTGAAGCGTCAAACGGGTCGCATCCTAAGCCGTATACTGTCTCCGTGGGATAACAGATGAGGCCCCCCTTTCGGACCACGTCCGCGGCTGCAGTCAGACCCTCTAGGTCGGCTCTCAAGACACGTACCAATGAAATCGACGAACCTAACGGAACAACCAAGGCCGCGAACTGCTTAAAGATTAGTTCTCGAGACTCACCCATTCCGTTCGCAGTTATCGCGGAAGATACGAGGCTACCGACGTGAAGACCAAGCCTAACAAGATCGTTGTTCATGGTGGAGCGGGATTCTGGAAGAGCGATATCAGAAAGGCTTTGATCGGCGTAAGAAACGCAGCGTCCTCTGGGTCGAGGGTTCTAATGGAAGGCGGCTCCGCACTCGATGCTGTCGAAACGGCTGTTTCGGTCATGGAAGATGACCCGATATTCAATGCTGGCAGAGGCTCATCTCTGACCTTCACCGGGGAGGTTGAGATGGATGCAGCCATAATGGATGGAAAGAACCTTTCTGCAGGCGCCGTCGCACTGGTCAGGAAAATCAAGAACCCAGTCCATCTGGCCCGCTTAGTCATGGAAAAAACCGACCACGTTCTTGTGGCAGGGCGGACGGCTGAGAGGCTTGCAAAGGCCTACTCACTTCCTACAACAAATCCGATAACCTCGAAGAGGCGCCAAATGCTTCTGAAACTAAAGAGAAACCCGCTAGTCGTAGGATCACCCTGGGTCCGGAAGAACCCTATATTGCTACGAAATCATCCCGAGATCATTAAACATGACACCGTTGGTGCCGTGGCTATGGATGCGGCAGGCAATTTCGCAGCCGCAGCCTCAACGGGTGGGACAACAATGAAGTTGCCCGGCAGAATCGGGGATACCCCACAGATCGGTTCAGGCGTCTATTCAGACAACCTGTGTGGAGCAACAACCGTAACTGGCTGGGGCGAAGTGGCCATCAAGCTGACCCTTTCGAAAGCTGTGTGCATGGCGATGGAAGGAGGGTTGTCAGCATCTAGGGCAGCAGAACTTGCGGTTGAGACGGCGTCGAAACGTTTGAAGGGCGACGCTGGCGTAATAGCGATCGACCGCCAAGGGCAACTTGCCGCAGTTCACAATACACCATTCATGCCATGGTCCTTCTGGGCAACTGGGATGGGGCACCCTAGAACGGCTTCGCGGGGAAAAATAGTGGCTCCGTTGCGTTGAGTATCGAGGCAACGAGGGTACCATTTGACATCCCGAAAGTCTGCTGCAAAGAATCAAGATTGGCCAAAAGTTTTAAAGTCCCACCTTAGGGGGGTTAAACGAGTTCTTGTTACGGGAGTTTCTTCTCTTGAGTGAAGACGAAAATTGGGATGATGGAGAAGAAGACGACTGGACAGATGACGAATGGGGCGAAGATGATGGCTGGGGAGAAGATGAGGAATGGTGACTGAGCCCCGCATCAAATCGCACTAATGGTTCAGACACCTCAACTGAAGTTTTCTAGCCAAAACAGAGTTGATTGCGATTGTTACGAGTAGCCACACTAGACAAGGAGCATTGTAAACCCGACGATTGCGGAATACCTTGCTATCGGTTCTGCCCTGAAGTCTTGAACCGAAGGTACGCAATCAAGTTCATAGCCGGACAGAAAAAGCCGATCATAGATGAGGACCTCTGCACAGGCTGCGGAATCTGCATCAAGAAATGCCCCTTCGACGCCATCGGCATCGTAAAACTCCCACAGGAACTAGAGGGGGAATGTATTCATAGCTACGGCGTCAATGAATTCAAACTTTTCAGGCTGCCCGTCCCACAAACAGGGAAAGTCATAGGCCTCATCGGCCGCAACGGAACAGGCAAGAGTACAGCCCTCAAGATGCTGGCCAGCGAACTCACACCGAACTTCGGTTCGCTAGAAACACCCACCAACTGGGACACAGTCCTAACAAGGTACCGAGGAACATTACTGCACGAATACTTCAGCAAACTTGCAGCCAAGAAACTGAGAGTAGTTCACAAACCTCAACATGTCGACAAGCTCGCAACGGTTCTCGAAGGCAGGATCGGTCAACTACTCAAGAAGGTTGACGAGCGCAGTAAACTCCCCGAACTTGCCAAGGACCTTGAACTAGAAACACTCTTCGAGAGAGAACCAAGCATGCTTAGTGGCGGCGAGTTGCAACGCGTCGCTATCGCGGCCGCCATTTCACGGGACGCAGATGTATACATTTTCGACGAACCCTCCAGCTACCTGGACGTCTACCAAAGAATGCGGGCTGCACGAAGCATAAGGAAACTCGTCGGCGAGGCCAAGTCAGTGATTGTTGCTGAGCACGACCTGGCAATGCTCGACTACTTATCTGACGAAGTCTATTTGGTCTATGGGCAACCAAGCTCGTATGGAATCGTCTCGCACGTCCACCCCACGAGGGGCGGAATCAACGACTATCTAATAGGATTCCTGCCCGATGAGAACATGCGTTTTCGAGACGAACCTATCCGTTTCCACGTAAGGCCACCGAGACAGGTAGACGCCGAATCACAAACCAAACTAGAATGGCCACAGGTAAGCAAGACTGTTGGAAAATTCCACCTTCAAGTCGAAACGGGCTCCATAAAGTCGGGAGAAATTGTGGGCATACTGGGGGCCAACGGGATTGGAAAAACCACATTCATCAAAGAACTGTTGGATTACTACAGTAGATCAGGCCAAAACCAGCTGCAGGTGAGTTACAAGCCCCAATACATCTCCTCAGCCTACGACGGAACGGTCGATGGGCTTCTCACAAGTGCCGCCGATGATTATTCCTCGGCCCTCTTTACCGACGAAGTGGTACGACCACTATCCATAACGAAATTGCTTGACAGGAAGATCGATGAACTCAGTGGCGGTGAATTGCAGCGTGTTGCAATTGCGGCTTGTCTGGGGAAGTCAGCTCAAGTCTACTTGCTCGATGAGCCGAGCGCCTTCTTAGATGTCGAAGAAAGGTTGAACGTGGCCAAAGCATTGAGGCATTTGGTAGATTCACGCCAATCTTTCGCTTTCGTGGTTGAGCATGACATAGTCGCCCAAGATTTCCTTGCAGACCGCATCATGGTCTTCAAGGGTTTACCAAGCATCAGCGGCCAGGGTTCCACTCCAATGCCAATGCGTGACGCGATGAACGATTTCCTTTGCGAGATGGGTATAACGTTCAGGCGCGACCCCGAAACCAAACGGCCACGCATAAACAAGGTCGATAGCAAGTTGGATAAAGAGCAGAAAAATTCTGGCGAGTTCTACTACGCTGCAGCTACTGAATAGGCTGCTACAGGTTTAACTAGCGCGCTTCCAACCTACTCGCATGGAGACCAAACGCCAAGTGACAACGAACTACTGCCTCGAATGTGGTGGAATACTAAGCTACGATACCGCACTCAAGCAGTACACGTGCAAAAGCTGCGGCCTCACGGTGAGCGCCCAGCAATTAATGGAAGGCCGACTCAAGATTCGGGAACAAGAATCGCCCGAAGAGCAACGTAGGCGCAAGCAGAACGAGTACTTGAAATGGTGGCTCTCGAAGAAAGCTGATTAGGATTCAACCATTTCCTGTTACGAACGTAACAGGTCCCCGTGAGTTTTCCAGAAGATATGCTGTTTAATCGGTAATTCCACACCTCTATTGAGGGTAAATTAGATTGCCCTGCACCGTCGAGATACTCTCCATCGGAAACGAGCTCCTGCTAGGGAATACTGTCAACACTAATGCTTCGTGGATTGCAACCCAGGTCACAAAGCTTGGAGGGAAGGTGAATCAAATAACGACCGTCGCCGACAACCTGAACGAAATTTCTCGAACAGTACTAGAGGCGTTGGAAAGGAAACCCAACCTACTAATCCTGACGGGCGGAATCGGTCCCACCTTTGACGATATGACCCTCAGAGGAGTCGCAAGGGCTCTCGGCTTGCGAATTAGACTCAACAAGTCCGCTGTTGAGATGATTCGAACGCATTACGCCCGAAGATTTCCAAACCGAAGAATTACTTTATCAAAACCTCGCCTAAAGATGGCATTAATTCCTGTTACGTCTATGCCTGTGATTAACCCGATTGGAACAGCACCCGCCGTTAGATTGAAGGTACTTGGCACAGAAATTTTCTGTTTACCGGGCGTACCCAGCGAAGCAAAAGCAATTTTCAAAGGAACTGTTTCGAAAGCCGTCAGCGCAAAGACGCAGGGGATGACATTCGTAGAGAAGTGGATCAGGGTTCAAGGCATAATGGAGTCCTCGCTGGCACCGATTATTGACCGTGTTATGCGGCAATGGCCTGGTGTCTACGTTAAGTCTCATCCTAGAGGAGTCGAAGCAAGTGGTCGGCCGAACCTCGAACTCCACTTTTCCATCTCCTCGAAATCACGATTGAAGGCACGGGAATCTGTTGTCGGTGCAGTTAACGATCTGAAGAAGGAGCTCGAGAATTATGGGGCGCGAGTTACAGATTCTGCATGAAGATTACGAATGAGTTCAGTAGTCAGAGCCCCACGTAACGTTGCACGTTTTCTTCTATGACCTTTAGGCTGCTCCGCCAGAAATCCGGTTTTTTGAGGTCAATTTCAAACCTCCGCGCAAGTTCCGCTGGCGACGTTTCTCCCGTGCTGGCCAATAGAGCTTCATAATCCTTCACGAAACGATGACCACGCTCTTTGTAAATTGAATACAACCCTGTTCCAAAAAGCAGGCCGAATGCGTAGGGGTAGTTGTAGAATGAAAAGGCTGGAATGTAGTAGTGAACTTTCCACGCCCACATGAATTTGTGGAGGAAACGTTCGTCCAGAGCCTCACCGTAAGTAGCCTTTTGGCATCTCAGCATAATCTCGCAAAAGTCATCTGCCGACAGTTCGGAGTTAACCCGGCGCTCAAAGACCTCCTTCTCGAAAAGGAATCGTGAAGTTATGTCAACGACCACTTGTGTCGCTCCTGCTAGTGACGTTTCTAGGATGGCCAGTTCTTCCTCACGATTTGCAGCTTCGGATAAGACGGCGTTCGAGATTATGGTCTCATTCATGATTGAGGCAGTCTCAGCCAAGGTCATCGGGGTAATTCTTTGCAGTATCGTTTTGCCAACCTGGCATTCATTGTGGAATGCATGCCCCAATTCATGGGCAACGGTCGAGACCTGTTCGAGTGACCCATCGAAATTGCACAGTATGCGTGACTCTTCTACCCCGGGCACATCCATGCAGAAAGCACCTCCCCGTTTACCGTTGCGTGGTTCCGCATCAATCCAATGATTATCAAAGGCCTTCTGCGCTAACGTGGCTAGACGGTCACTGAAGCTTCGGAATTGAGTTACGAGGAACTTCTCAGTCTCCGCCCAACTATAGCGACGTTCGCTTTTGCCGACTGGTGCGAAGAGATCCCACCACGGGAGCTTCTCCCCGCCTAATAACTTCGCTTTGGCGAGAAGATATCGCCGGAAGATAGGAAACGACTCCCGCATTGTCGCCATCATTGTATTGAGAGTCTCACGGTCAATCCTTGAGGTGTCGAGTGACGCATGAAGTGCGTCGATTCGACCACGTCGCTTGTCCAGCGTGTTTACGCTGCCCTTGACTCCGTTCAGGGCAGCCGCCAATGGTTCACGTACGATCTCCCAGGCTGCCAGCTCAGCCTCGTATGCGCGGCGGCGAATTTCAGGGTCAGGATGAGTGTTGAGGTTCTGCAATGCTGTAATTGGGAATTTCTGCTTCTTGCCCTCCAATTCAAAATCGACGTTAACCTGTGAGCAGACAGTGCCTTGCATTTTCCCCCATGCATTTGACCCGCTGAGCTCAAGGTCTGCCGCGAGAGATTCCTCTGCATCGGTCATCAGGAAACGGCTCTGCTCTGCTGTTTCGCGAAGATAGAAGCCATGAGCCTGAGCTACACCTGCCTGGGCCAAGGCTTGAGGTAAGAGCGATGCGATGGTCCCGACCCATCCTTTGAAGAACACCTCTTGCTTCTGTAATCTGACACCGACCATCTCCAGTTCTGATTGCAGGCGCTTTGCTATGGTATTGTAGGAGTCGGTCGACACGTACGATCCCACGTATGCGTGGAGAGTTGAGTACAGGCGGAGTGCTGCGTTCGTAAGAGCCAAGTATTCGTCAATAGCGGATTTCACTTCTCCAGTAGCTGTCTCGGGTTTGTTAGCTGGCGCCCTGGAAATCTTATGGTCGACTATGTAGGCGTCAATCGCGTTGAGTTGGAATTTCAAATCAGCAAATGCCTTCTTGAACTGCTCTGAATCCAGAGCGGGGTAGACATTAGAAAGGTCCCATCTAGGTAACGTTCCAGGATCGTGATTCACCAAACACTAGTCCTCCTGCAATACCTAGAGCCTGACTTTCCTAGTCCCATAAATTTTCCCATAGTACTCCAAATAGCCTTGGGCGTCATCTAGCCGTGGTCAGGATGTGTCTGAGGGTGACAAACACTGTATTTTTGGTTGGGATGGCTGGTTCTGGGAAATCTTCTCTCACAGCTTCCTATTCGGAATGGTTGAAGAATAGTGATCAGGACGTTCTAGTTGCCAACTTCGACCCCGGCGCGACGGCTATACCATATAATCCTGACATCGATGCACGGAAGTACGTGGATGTGGAGAACTTAATGCTTGATTACAAGCTCGGGCCCAATGGTGCCTTAATCATGGCCTCCGATTTGCTAGCCGACCACTTGGAAGAGATTCGGGAGGAAGTTGAGGATGCCAACCCCGACATTCTCCTAGTAGACACGCCTGGTCAGATAGAGCTGTTCGCATTTAGGGAGGGAGGGCGTTTTATGGCAAACGAGTTAACCGGAGAGAAACGCGCAGTGATTTATTTGATGGATGCACCCTTCGTTCGGTTCCCGCTCAACTTTGTCTCAAGCATATACCTCGCGGCCGCTATATCCAGTAGAATCATGCAACCCCAAGTCTATGCCCTTTCCAAAACTGACCTTGTCACGGATCAGGATGTTGATACGATACTCGAGTGGGCCACTGAGCCCGAAGCCTTCGCCGAATCATTGCGTAGCGTTGAAGAACAAAACCTGTCCATGATTTCAATGAATTTGGCGACTGCAGTCTTCGAAAGCGGGTTGTTGTCCGAACCCATCCCGGTATCTTCGAAAGACAACTCAGGAATGGTTGAACTCAACGCGGCTGTTACAAGAATTCTAACAGGCGGCGAAGAACAATCCTCGTGAGGGATGATAATCAGACCATGCTTAAGGATCTTGATTGAAACTGCACAATTCAGTTCAAGGGTCGATTGAATTTATGCCACCAGCAACGGTTGAACGAATTCTTCAATCTGCGCGGAGCCAAAAGAGAAAGTACCTCCTTGAACCCGAAGCTAAAGAAATCTGTCTAGCCTACGGTATGCCCACACCTGCCTTTGGCGTCGCGCAAAACCCTTCTGAGGCGAGAGAGCTAGCAAGTGAAATTGGGTTCCCTGTCGTCCTGAAGGTTGTTTCCCAAGATGTTTTGCATAAGACCGAAGCTGGAGGTGTCCTTCTTGACCTGAATTCAAAGGAACAGGTTGAAGATGGGTATAACCAAATTATCTCCAAAGTCCGAGCCTTTGATGATAAGGCTAGAATTTCCGGCGTCCTGGTGCAACACATGGCTCCTAAGGGTATAGAGGTAATCGTCGGAGGGCTTCGAGATAGCCAGTTCGGCCCGACCGTTTTATTCGGCCTTGGCGGAATCTTTGTTGAAGTTCTCAAGGACGCCAGCTTTAGGGTATCGCCCCTGAGTGAACTCGACTCCCGCCAGATGATCCGAGAGATTCACGCCTATTCGATTCTGCAGGGCGCCAGGGGCCAACCTGCGTCAGACGAAGAGGCAATCGTTCGAATTCTACAATCGACTTCGAAGATCATGATGGAAAACCAAGCAATACAACAAATGGACCTCAACCCAGTCATCGTGTACGCGAGAGGCGCCAACATAGTCGACGCAAGGATCATACTCGGCGAATAAGAACACGGTTACACCACACAACGCATTATATACAGCGCCCAGACTGTTTGCATGCATCCCAGACCGCGTGTTCACTTTGAAACTTATGTACTCGCGACGGTTTGCTTCACTTCTTGGAGTGCGCCTGTTCAGCAGTGGGAATGAAGTGGCCGCCTAGGTGGTAGTGGAATGGATTCGGCTACGCTCGAAACACCCGTCGAGAACCTGTACCGAGAACTGGAAACATTGAAGGAAAGAAATGCTGCAAAGAAAGCTAAGATCAGCCTTCTCAGGGAACAGATCGAAGAGATTGTAAAGAAACGTGACACGCTCAATTCGGAGGTCAAGCGTACATCTGAAGAGACAAGGGAAGTAAAAGGGAAACGAGATTCACTAAATGCAAAGGTAAAGGAACTCAAAGATAAGCGGGACGCGCTAAGAGTGCTGGCTTCCCAGAAGCGGGAGGCCCTCTCAAAGCTTCTCGAACAGGCTAGGCGGATATCAGAGCAACTACAAGGGAGCATGTCCGAGCTTTCAAGACAGATAAAGGGCTTAGAATGGTTCATTCAAACCAATCCGCTTTCCACGAAGGCCGAAAGGAACCTTGTGGCGAAAATCGGTGCTTTGGAAGGTAACCTAGCCAAGCACAAGGGCCTGAGGAATGTGAAAGATAAACTCTTACAATTGAGAGTTGAAGTTGGCGCGTTAAGGTTGCAAGCACAAGCCACTCACGAAGAACTCACAAAAGTAGCTGAGGAGAGCGAGAAGATCCATGCAACCATGCAAGAACTCGTTAAGATTTTGGTAGCGAAAAGGAAGGAAGCGGACGCGAAGCATTCGGAGTACCTCGAAAAGAACCAAGAACGCCGTGATGTGGTGGCTGAGCTAAGAGCAAACCTAGAGCGTTTGGACAAGGTTCGAGCTCAGATAGGCGAAGCCAAGACTATTCCAAAGCTCAAGGGAGAGAAGCTGAAATCGAAATACAAGGAAGCAGCGAATGAGAAGCTTCGCACGGGTGGAAAACTATCATTCGAAGAGTTTCAGGCGCTAATGGACGACGGCGGTTCGGAAGATGACGACGAATAAGACCGGTGTTGATAGTTTATGCCCAGAATTGCGGTAATTGGCGGAAGCGGCCTCGAAGGATTACTCCAAGGCTCACAAACAATTCATCTGGAAACACCTTACGGACCTGCCCCACCAATAGCAGTTGGTTCGATCGGTAACGAACAAGTCGCATTCTTACCGAGACATGGGCCGAGACATGACCTTCCGCCTCACAAAGTCAACTATAGGGCCAACCTGTCCGCGCTAAAGCAACTCCGGGTGGAACGCGTCATAGCGACAAATGCGGTCGGTGCTATGAACGCAAGCTACAACCCAGGCGACATGGCCGTCCCCGAAGACATTTTGGATATGACCAAATCGCGAGTTGCAACATATTTCGAGAGCGCACCGGTAACGCACATCGATGTCTCCCAACCGTATTGCCCCGACCTCCGCAAAATCCTGATAGAATCATGCAACGGCGCGGGAGCGAAGACATGGGGCAATGCGATTCTTGCCGCAACTGAGGGGCCGCGGTATGAGACCCCAGCTGAGATCCGAATGTTGCGAATGCTAGGCGGCGACATTGTTGGAATGACCGGTGCACCCGAAGTTTTTCTGGCCAGGGAACAGGAGTTGTGTTATTCGACGCTGTGCTTCATTTCAAACCGAGCTGCTGGAATGCAGGAGAGGTTGTCCGCTAGGGAGGTCACGGAAACCGGTAACAAAGTCATGTCTCAAGTCCTCACCATCATACGTAAAGCCGTGGAGAGCATCCCTGCAGAACGAACGTGCCCGTGCGTAAAGGCGATGGACCAAGCGCGAGCGTGAACCCATGCTACCAACCTTCCTCAAAACAATTGGCGCCTACACTATCTATGAAAAATGGCTCGGAGATCAAATCGCCTCGAATGAAATGCCGGAGCACGTTGGTATCATACTCGACGGCAACAGAAGATGGGGCATCGAGAAATATGGCGATAGACTTGACGGCCACTTATACGGAGCACGAACGGGCGAAGATTTCCTACAATGGTGCTTAGACCTAGGCATCAAGACAGTAACGCTCTACGTTTTCTCCACTGAGAACTTCCGTAGACCAAGAGAAGAGGTCAACACTATACTCAAACTGATTGAGAACGAAGCAAGGAAACTCATTACGGACCGGCGAATCCACGAGAACAAGGTGCACGTGAAAGCGATTGGCCGCATTGAACTGCTACCTGAATCACTAAAAGGGGTTTTGAACGAGGTGGAAAAGGTAACTGCGGCATACGACCAGCATTACCTAAACATTGCCGTCGCCTACGGTGGCCGCGCTGAAATTGTTGATGCCGCGAAGCGGATCATTGACGAGGTCAAAAGCGGCTCGTTGGATGAAGGGGCAGTAGATGAGGACATGTTTCAGAAGTACCTGTACACATCACACCTTCCGAACCCCTACCCGGAGTTGATAATTCGTACTTCAGGTGAAGAGCGACTTAGCGGGTTCCTACTTTGGCAGGCTGCTTACAGCGAGTTCGTCTTCTTAGACGTCTTCTGGCCTGAATTTCGCCGGATAGACCTACTAAGGGCTGTTCGGACATACCAGCGCCGAAGACGCCGGTACGGCAAATAGAATCACGAAACGCGGACCCGGTGGGTATCCTCACTTATAGGCTTCCAGAGGGCCCCGTCAACCAATGGCTAGCTATGTGTCAAGCATTCCTTACCTTGAATTTGTCTTTCTTACCTACGCTTCGAAAAACAGCCCTATGCCAAAGTTGACACGGCCTAATCCATACAAATCATCATGAAAGTGTAACCAAGCCTTATCTTCGCACTTTCTGAGCAGCCGATAGCCCACGATAGTTGCTAATGTGACAAGTTTGGTGCATTCCCTGCGGCGAGCATGAACCAACATTGGTGTATATCAAAAGAATCGACCTGAGAGGCTTCAAGACCTTCGGAAAGAAGGCGACTGTTCACCTCGACCGCGGTCTCACAATCGTAACCGGCCCGAACGGTTCTGGCAAATCGAACATTATTGACTCGGTAAAGTTCGCCCTTGGGGAACTGAGCGCCAAAGAGCTTAGAGGCGAAACGATAGGCGATTTGATTCACAAGGGAGCGATGGCTGCAACATCCCGCTCGGCTTGGGTTGCAGTACAATTTGACAATCATGACAGACGAATCCCGATAGATGCTGAAGCAGTCACGATCTCGCGAGAATTCCGCCGCGGGGGCGAGGGCATCTACCGGCTCAACGGAAGGAAGGTCTCCCGAAAGCAGCTGACGGACATTCTTTCCTCAGCAGACATCCAGGTGTCGGGCTATAACATCGTTCCACAGCACGCGATTACCCGTCTTGCTGAGGTTACCCCTGAAGAGCGGCGGACGATAATTGAAGATATGATTGGTATCGCCGTCTATGACACTAAGAAAGCCTCGGCACAAGTTGAACTACAAAAGGCCGATGTAAACCTCCAAGTAGCATCGGCAAAGATTGAGGAAGTCCGGCTCCGAGTTGAATCTCTTGAAAAGGAACGCAACGACTACCTGAAGTACAAGCAGATTCAGAACGAGATTAGGGAACTTCAAGCCAAAGCGGTCTCCCATAAGATTAGGAAAGGACAACAAGAAGCCAGCGAGTTCGAACTGGACCTTCGCCAACATCAACAACAACTTCAGGAATTGAAAACCAGAAGAGATCAGATTATTCAGGAAAAAAGGAAGTTTGAATCCGAAAAGAGAGAGTACGAAGAAACGATAGCAGATAAGGGCAGCAGCAGGCTCCTCGAAGTTCAACGCAAAATGGGCGACATCAAGGCCACTATGGCGGGCCTAGAGGCACAGGTAAATGCTGCACAATCGAATACCAAATCGCTCCAAGAACAAAAGAGCGAACTCGAAAGGAACTCAACCGAAATACTCCAGAAAGTTAGCAACTCAAAGAATGAACTCGCGGAACTCAGGCCATCCCGCGATGCGCTCATCAAGTCCATAGAGACAAAACAAGCCAACGTCAACGAATCATTCAGAGCGCTTACCGAACTAAGAGAGAAACTGGGCGCACGCAACAAAGAGGCCGAGGACCTAGAACGCACGATAGATAGCCTGACAAACAGGGTTGCCAGATTCACCTCGCAGATCAAAGCGAGTGCAACAAAAATTGATTTATTGAATAATCACTTGAAAACACTGCGCGCACGCAAGGAAGAATATGAGAACGCCCTTCAGAACGCCACAACCCATGTGGGCGAGCTACAGTCCGCAAAAAGTCAAGAGACCGAGAGTACAAATGAAGCGGACAGGAAAATTTCTGAATATGTGAAGATCAAACGTCAACGCGGAGAAGAGACGGAAAAAGCGAACGATGTCGCGAAACGTTCTGCTCTAGCAATCACGGAGATAGAAACACAGAAGAACATAACAGAGAGCTGGGCTTCTGACGACAAAGCGCTCTCCTTAATCGAACAGATGGCTGAGGCGGGCGCTATCTCAGGCGTCTATGGACGGCTGGTCGACCTTGTCAAGGCGAAGGATGGTTACAGCAAAGCTGCCGAAGCCGCTGCCGCGGGTTGGATGAAAGCTCTTGTTATGAAAAACATTGAGACTGCTGTCTCTTGCATCGAGGTCCTGAAGAAAACGAAAGTGGGACGGGTCAAGCTCATTCCGCTCCAAGGCCTTACCCAGCCAAAGAACGTACGTGTTCCCAAAGAAATTCGGGGCATAATCGGCCCTATCACAGACAGCCTTGAATTTGCAGAACGCGTCAGGCCAGCTGTGAACTATGTCTTCGGTGACACTCTGCTAACCTCGAACCAGAAATCCGCATTCCTTGCGTCGCTCAAGGGCGTTCGAGCAGTCACACCCACAGGAGACCTATATGAGCCAGGCGGCGCGATGGAAACAGGGTACTTCAGGCAGCCTTTGGACGTATCAAAACTACTGTTGAAGGGCAAGACAATCGATCAGTTAAGAATCACGCTCTCGTCACTTGAGAAATTGGCGGTAAAGGCCAAAGAGGAAATTGCAAGGATAGACCAAGAAATTCTAGACCAACGCAACAGCAAAGGAAAGAGCCAAAACCTAATTCGGTCAACTGAGAGAGAAATCGCCACCTTCAAAGAAAACCTTGAACGATCCCACAAGGTAGTCGCAGATACCTCCCTGCGCATTGAGCAGATAACGCACGAAATCGGTACCGAGCAGGCGGTGCTCGAGGCCAGCGTATCCCAGAAGGAGAAGATTCATGCCAAATTGGCGGAGTATGAGCAGACACGCAACTCTCTAAAGATCCGGTCACAGTCTGCTTTCCTCCTTGAGAGGGAAAACGAGCACTCAAAACTGGCTAGCGAACTCAGTGAACTCGTCCGAATGAAGATTGAAGCTGAGAGTCGGATTGAGTCCCTAACATCAACCGTGACGGCAATAGAGCCAACCGCTGAACAAACGAAGATTCAATCCACGGGTATTGACAGGCAACTGGAAAAACTCAAGTCAGAACTGACATTCGCCCAAGCTGAGCTCACGAAATATGAAGAAGGATTGAAGCAGCTTGAAACAGCGAGGGATCACCTCTCCGGAGAACTCGCTGGGGTCAGAGTCAAACGGGAAGAGTATAATTCACAACTTCGTGAAATGGATACAGAAATAAACGAACTCCTCGACAAGCTTGACCCATTGAACACCAAGAGCGCAAACCTAACCGCTTCACTCAAGCATACGCAAATGCAAATCGACTTCTACATGAACGAGCTGAAAGAACTAGGATGCACCGAAGCAGTGGAAGTCACCGACGGTGAAATCCAAAAGGTGGAGAGCACACTCCCCGTCCTCAAGAAGGAACTGGCTGAGATAGGGGGCGTCAATGAACTCGCCGCTTCACAATACGACGAAGTCAAAGAAAATTACAAGCACCTGGCCACAAGAATTTATGAGCTCGAAAAAGAGAAAATGTCCATAGTCCAATTCATGAACGAAGTGGACCAACAGAAACTTGAAGCCTTCATGAAAGCGTTCAACCAAGTCAGTGAATCGTTCAACCAAATTTTCTCAACAGTCACAAGCGGGTTTGGAAGGCTCTTTCTTGAGAAACCCGAAAATCCCTTCGAGGCAGGCGCGGACATAAGACTGCAATTCCCTGGAAAAACAGAGATGACGATTGGAAGTGCCAGCGGCGGCGAAAAATCTGTCGGTACGGTTTGTTTCATATTGGCCCTGCAAGCCATCCATCCGATGCCCTTCTACATGATGGATGAAATAGACGCTCACCTAGACGTGGTTAATTCGCAGCGGCTTGCGGAATTGCTCAAATCAAAGTCAAAGGGTTCCCAATTCATCATCGTCTCATTGAAGGATGTGACCATATCTCGTGGAGATGCGGTCTATGGGGTCTTCATTCAGGAAGGGGTCTCTCAAGTAGTTAGCCTGCCAATGCAGGAGGTAAAGGCGATTGGAAGAGCTAACTAAGCCGTTCTGGCTACGGCCCCCCTACCTCATCCTCTTCGACCTGTTGAGGCTCCACAGAGTCAAACCTTGGGATGTCGACATAACCAACCTGCTGAACACGTTCCTAGCTGAAATGAAGAAAAACGGCTATATCGACTTCTCCGCATCAGGCACGGCCCTACTCTCCTCATCAGTCGTTCACCGAATGAAATCTGAACTGGTACTGAAAATGGAAGCGCCGCCAAAACCACCGGTCGCTAGACCCGACGTGGAAATTCCGCCACCCCTGCCGTTTCCGCTTCGGTTTGAATACACCTCCACTTCCGTCGCTGAGATTCTCCGCACGCTGCAGGAGGTTTTGGAGAATGAGAAAGCAGTACTCGCGAAGAAACCATTCATCCTGAGCCCCCCATCAGTCTTTGAACAATTGGACGTATTTCTGGCGAATATCGAGGAGAACATCGAGAACTTCTTTGCAGAGATCATCAAGCTCAGCATCAGGGGGTTACCGCTCTCCTTCAAAGATCTAGTAAAGGACCGAACGTTTATCGAAGCAGTTCGAATTTTCATAATGTTACTTTTCTTAGCCAATGAGAAGAAGATACTACTCACGCAGGACGAACAAGGTTTGGACCTATTCATCCGATTAGGGGAGGTGTCGCCATCAATTGCTTGAAACACCCCCTGAACCCACTCTGACCGTCCCGAGAGCAAAAGCAAAGCTAGCCTTGATAGAGGCCGCCCTCTACGTTACGGGCAAACCATTGGACCTTAAGACACTCGGCTCAGTTGTTGGATTTCGATCGGAAGACAAGGTAAAAGAACTCGCCCGAACGTTGAAGGACAAGTACGGAAAAGACGAAAGTTCGCTAGAAGTGTTAGAGCTGAGCGACGGCCGCTTTGTAATGCAACTGAAACCGCAGTACGTGCGGCATGTTAAGCGGCTTGCGACGCGGCAACTTCTCACTCCCGGCCCAATGAGGACGCTATCCTTTATCGCCTTCAGGCAACCTGTCACTCAATCCTACCTTGCAAAGGTCAGAGGGAGCCTAACCTACTCACACGTTAAGCAGCTTCGAGAAACGGGGCTCATTGCAGAAGAGAGACTGGGGCGAACGAAGATGCTCCGGACGACTCCAAACTTCTCTGATTACTTCAACCTCAGTCATGACATGCCCGCCATGAAGAAACAGCTGGAAAAACTCTTTGAGAACATCAAAACGGAGAAACCGCCGCAGAAGTCCAGCCCGACACCCGAAAAAGAGAAAGTTCTAAGTCCCCAGTAGAAATAAGATAGTAATGCAATATTGGTTTTGAGGCGCCGCGAATGGTTATGGTTGAATTTAACAAGCTGAAAGAAACTGTCGATATCTTCATCCCAAGAACTACGGAGGGTGCGTCAATCACATTAACGATGACTGTCGACAAGGCAAAGCAACTCTACCAATTGCTCCAGAAAGTATTGAAAGAAAACGACCAACTGCCTGAATAGCCCCAATTGTTCATAACAACGCTTAAAAGAACCGCCCCTTGCCTGTCAGTGAAATTCATCTTAGGAGTTGGAACACGAGATGCCCCAATGGCACGGAGACCTTCACAAGCGCAAGAAGACAGGCGGGAAGAAACATATGTTCCGTGGCAAACGTGCTTTTGAAATGGGAAGCGACCCAGCACAGACCATTGTGGGAGAAAGAAGAGTTTCAATAAAGCGCGGCCGCGGCGGGAACCTGAAGTTCGCGGCTTTGGCTGTTAACTCAGTCAATGTGACCGACCCTTCAACTGGAAAAAGTCAGAAGACGGAGATTCGAAGCGTCGTAAAGAACCCTGCCAACGTTGATTACCAGCGCAGAGGAGTAATCACCAAAGGCGCTGTCGTCGAAACCCCACTGGGACAGGCGATTGTGACTTCCAGACCAGGCCAGCACGGCATCGTGAACGCTGTTCTCCTACAGGGCAGACAAGAATAACTCCACAACTCCTGCCGTTTTCAGGTAACCCTAGGCGACGCTCTCCTTGAAACTTCAAGGAAAAATGGTCGTCTGGCCAGCTAACCTCGATTCTTCAAAGTCTCGCAAAGCTGGTAGAAAACTCGCAAAGGCTTCGGGAGTGCAAACGCCAAGACTTGAGGAAATTAACGATGCCATCAAACGGCTTTCTTTGGACGCTGAGGTGGTGCACGGCAAATCACGACCGAGTTCATGGCGGGAGAAGGGAGGATATGCAATACTTCCAAAAACCGGCCCGAAAAGCAACTCTCTTCGTTCCCTCGCCAGCGAAATCAAGAAGGCTAGGGCCGCGAAAACCGGGCAGGAAAGAAAGACGTAAGAGGCTTAGGACAATATTTTCCCGATTAGCATTACTGTTACCGTTTCCCCTCGCTCGATTGCTGTTACTTCCTCAGGGATAACGACGATCCCATTCGCCCTAACCATGCTCATCAGGACCGAAGAACGCTGCAGTTTGAGCGGTTCGGCAACCAACCCCTGCTCATTCATTTTGATGATGACCCTCACATAGGTTCGGTTTCCTGGTGCTCCTGTAATCGTTTCACTCAAGACTGCATTGGCAGTAGGTTCGAACAATTCCTTGACACCCAACATTTTGGCAATGATAGGGCGTACAAAGGTTCGGAAGGCGAAAAATGCGGAGACCGGGAACCCTGGAAGTGAAAACACAGGCTTGCCATTAACCACCGCCAAGCCAGTTGGCATCGCGGGACGCATAGCTACTCCATGCACCAACATACCCGGCTTGCCTAGGCTGTTGACACACCTAGGGACGAGATCCCTCCTGCCGACCGAGGACCCTGCACTGACAATGACCGCATCGCACGTTTTCAACCCCTTCTTCAGAGCGGTCTTAATGCTAGCTTCACGATCCTTGACGATACCCAAATCTACAGCATCTGCCCCCAATTCCTGAAGCATACAAGATAACATCGCCCTGTTGATGTCGACCACTCTGGCGACGCTGCATCTACTAATTGAATCCACGAGCTCGTTACCAGTTGACAGAACTGCCACGCGCGGCTTTCTTGAAACGTAGACCTTTGCCAATCCAAGTGCCTTCAACATGCCAATATCCTGTGGCCGGAGGTGCGCCCCTTTCCTGAGAACTACTGCACCTGGGGTGACGTCCTCACCTTTCCTCGCTATGCTCTGCCCCGCCGTTGCGGGGGCATGCACCGCGATACTGCTTGAAGAGAGTCTGGTAGTTCTCTCGACTATCACGACAGTGTCTGCACCGGAGGGAACAAGGCTCCCGGTTGCGACAGCAACAGCGTCACCCTGACCGAGCTGCATCCGAGGCATTACGCCTAACCTGCTTTCCCCAATGACCCGGAGGGTTACTGGGTTTTCTTGAGAAGCACTCTTCACGTCTTCAACGCGAACTGCGTATCCGTCCATAACCGAACGGTCAACCGGTGGCAAGTATTGGTCTGCAACAACATCTTTTCCAAGACACCGTCCCAAAGCCCGTTGCACAGGCAGCAATTCTAGTCTGACAGCCCGCTCTCCTAAAGCATCAAGAAGAATCCCGAGCGCTGGGTCCACCTTAGTTAGTTTCTGAAACCCCACGGTGTGTAGATGGTCCATGGATTGAACATTCACTCGACGGGAAGATATTATCTGCGGAGGTATCTAACACAAGCTGACGATGGCCGCCATGGTTGATACGTTGACCGTTTCTATTGCCATTCTTGCAGTGGTCGTACTAGTTGGCATAATTTTCTGGTTTCAAAGGACTCGCCGAAACGAACTCGGCATACCTGTAATCGAACTTGAAAAGCTGGTCAAATGCAATTCCTGCGGTTCTCAAATTCCGGAGGGTGCCCGGAAATGCGCTTTTTGTGGCGCCTGGCAACGCCCACTCGATTCCGGAGAACAAATAAAGGCCTCACAGCGAAATGGCACGAACGCCGCCGACGGATCACACTAGCCGCCGTATGCGCATTCTCGCAGACGACAGCTCAGTGGTGGAGCAGCGGACCCTTATTGGAAAGGGGCTGAAGCTGTTAAGCGGGCAGACGCAGCTACCCGTTGGTCGCAGGTTCGAGCCCTGCCGGCGGCGCCAATAAATTCTAGGCTAACGTGTGTGAACGAGAGGAGTTGCCTTCAGGCAGTTGCATGTCCGCGAATTTCAACTCGCAGATTATGAAGATGTACTAGGTCTTTGGAAGATGGCCGGCCTAATTCTGCGGCCAGGCGATGAACTTGACGGAATCAAGACGAAGTTACGGAGAGACCCTGATCTATTCTTAGTCGCTGAAGATGGTGGCGAGATCGTTGGGGTTGTCATGGGCGCTTGGGATGGAAGGCGTGGCTGGATCAATCATCTTGCAGTCACACCCAACCATCAACGAAAAGGAATAGGTCACGCTCTCGTCGAAGAGCTTGAGAAGCGCCTATTTAGAAAAGGGGCAAAGAAGGTCAACGCGCAAATCTATCGATCGAACACAAAATCATTCGATTTCTTCAAGTCATGTGCTTATGAGGTTCATTCCGACCTCGTAATGATTGGGAAGCAACTCAAAGGGTAGATGCCTATCCTGCGGCTACGTTACAGCTCCTTCAGGAACGGGCACATAATCGCAGATGCTTGAAGGCTTTTCAAGGATACGGTTTATTGTGACTTCGCCGACGATGCGGCAATATTTGCCGATTTGGCTAAGGTTCCAGATTATGATTCTTATGCTCGCCGCTGCAGCGACATCTCTCACGTTCGCGAGAACCTTCTGTGTCAACTTTCTCTCTTCGGCCTCCAGTGTTTCCACCATTTCAACAGCTTCATTGGACATCGAAATATCGCCCGTCAGGAGTGCTTTGATGGTGTGATCTGAAGTCTTCATTATTTGGTTGCTGAATTTCGCTATGTCGTTGAGTATAGCTTCGGTCGGTATTGCTCGATCTTTCAGCACTAGCACTTCGTTGGCGATATTTTCTGCTGAGTCAGCCATCTCTTCGAGGGTCTTGGCGACCACCCTGTTGCCTGGTATGTGAACCGGCGACTCGATGCCTATCTTTGTTCCCACACTTCTGTCCCGTATCGCGAGTAGTAGTTGCCTAACGATGAGCCAATAAATGCGATCGGACTCCTCCTCCATGTGTGTTACCTCGGCCGCAAGTTCAGGCCTTCTTTCGACAAGTGCCTTGATCGACACGTCGATCATTGAGTTAATTATGATATGCAAACGCCGCATGAGGCCGTAGATCGGAAACCGGGTAGGGTCAACGAAGCTCTGCAGCGTGACTTGCTTCAAGGTCTGCTCAACAATGCTGAGGCCTGTCAGCCGCTGAGTTGTGGCCCGAATCTCCTCAAGGTGAACTTTCTTCAACTCATCTTTAGCCACGATTTGTATCGTATCATGGCCGAGAATATAATTCGCCGTTATGACTCTGGTCAGTATGTTCCGTGAATTGCAGAGGTCTGCATTGACAATACAGTCCTTAATCTCCTCTCTTTTGTGCTCTGTTCCCGGGATGAGTTTCAGTGTTCCGTCGTCTTCGCGTTTGATTGAGACAATGTCGCCCGCTTTCAGTTTGACGTCTTCAACCCATTCCCGCGGAAGTGAAACGGTTAAGGTGGAATATCCAACTCTCTGAACTTTGCGAGCTTCCAAATTTCTGCACAGAATTAACGTTAGGTCACTAGAATATATACTTCAGCATCGTTTGTCATAGCCTGTACTATCGCTTACTACTATAGAGATTCATGCCGTGTACGCAGTGCATATTCGGAAGGCTGATTGTAACTACTACCTTGCCACCGAGAAGGCATATGAAAAAACATATTCACCGATGCGTTTTACACCTTGCTCGATACGTTGCTCGGGCTCACTGACGAATGTCATCCTAACGTGTCCTGCGCCTTTTTCACCGAAGAAAGACCCTGGGATGACGACCACTCCCTTCCTGGACATGAGCCGGTTGCAGAACTCCTCTTCGTTTCGTTCCATTGACTTCAGATATCGCCTCATGTCGACGAAGAAATAGAAGGCGCCTTCTGGCCTGACAGTTCTCGCTTCGGGCAAGGACTCCCTGATCGCTTTCTCCATGCAGTCTCTTCGTTTCATGTATGTCGGAATTACGATGTTTTGCAAGTATCGCTCCTTTACCCCATCGCTCAAGAAGCGAATCATTGCATTTTGGCTCAGGGTATTCGGTGCGAGAGTCGTGTACTGCTTTACCTTTTCCATGCCATCAATCACGTCCGCTGGTCCGAGCGCATACCCCAGCCGCAAGCCCGGCGCTGATGCTTCCTTTGAGAAGCTACCGACGGAGATGACTCTCTCTCGTGCACCCGGCAGGGTTGTAATTCTAGGCTGATTGTCCTTTCCGTAGATGATATCGCGGTACGTCGAGTCGTTGATGATCCAAAAGTCGTGGTCGACCGCCAAGTCAACTAGCCCCTTGACAAAGTCAGGTCGGACTATCCGGCCGGTGGGATTGTCCGGGCTCAGGAGGACAATAGCCTTCGTACGTTTGGTCACCAACGATTTAAGTAACTCAAGGTTGGGTTGGTACCCGTCTTCTACGCTCACAGGCAGTTTTATCATGCGTGCCCCTGCCAATTGAGCCGATTCTAAGTACCCGAGGTAAGTTGGGTCGGTTACTATGAGCTCGTCGTTCTTGTTGAAAATGGACAAGTAAGCGGTGAATATGGCTTCAGTGGCACCATCGGCTAGAATAACTTCCTTTTCCGGAGTATATTTCGTCCCTTGGTGTTTTTCCCAATCAGCAGCAATGAGTTTCCTCAAGTCTAAGTATCCGCGGGTTCCGGTGTAGGCCGAAGTAGCCTGCGGATCCTCTGTGATTCTCTTCACAATTTCCTCAGAAACTTCCTTTGGCGGTGGTAGGCTTGGCCCTCCGCCGCCGAAGGAGACTAGCTCCTTTCTCTGGCTTGCCTCGGCCAAAAGAGCTGTAACGCGGCGGATGGGTGAGATGTGAAGGGCGGTAACACGGTCAGAGAGAGTTACCATCTCACGATGCCTGCATACAAGCGCGGTTTGACTTAGGCTCACTATAAGCTTTCCAACTTAATGTAATTACACTAAATGCCAAAAATAATAGGACGAAGAGCAACAGGAAAACACGAGGGGAAAAGAAGCGTTGTGCCTAAACTTTGTTGAGGGCGGCGACTGTCACCTGACTGGCGGAAAATGCCTCCTCGGACTGAGCGGAGCTTCAGCAGAGAATCGCAATTGCGACTGTGAGTTCCACGGGAATTTTGATGTCTGGGTCACACAGAAGAACCAACTTCTCATAACAGATATGGGTTTTCCATCCGAGGAACCAAAACAATGTTTAGCGCTCGGCATCAACGAAACCCTAGCAAGAAAAATCGCGTCGGACAAAGTGGATAAGCTCCGAACATGCATACTAACAACTGAACGCAGATGTTTGAAATGTAGTCGGCAGTTTTGGATAACTCAGCATACATCCAAGCCTGGCCTTCTCGAAACTGGAAAAGGCTACTTCTGCCCCGACTGCATTGGCGAAGGCAGAAGTATCGAGGAGAGGCTGGGTGTTCTAGGTTATTGGTGCGGTTAATCTGGTCTATTGAGCTGCCCACGTTGGGACACAGTGGAACGGCGATTTGGCTTTGAATTCTGTTGTCGGGTTGTTACGAACGAATTCTCTACCCTTCGTCAGTGCTAGGTGATTCAATGGCATTAGGGTTTCTTTCTTGCCAGCAAGAAAGTGCTTCAGAGATTCCTTAATGCGATCGTCAGTGACCTGTGGGTGGCACAGTTCGATAAACGCGCCGAACATTACTGCATTGGCGAACATTTTCGTATCTTGCGTCTCGGTTGGAGAATCATTCTTCAACTCATCTGCTATCTGGGTTGCCGGAATCCCGAATGCTTTGACATCATCACGGTCAATTTCGGTCCCGATCAGCGTCGTGTTGTAGAGGACTACTCCGTCCGGGCGAAGGTAATTGAGGAAGTCCAGTGAGGGTTGATTCATTATTATCTCAATGTCGGGTTCTTCTGCTATTGGGTTGTCAACTTCATCGTCTGATATCACGACGTAGCACTTTGCCTTGCCACCCCGCGTCTCGGGGCCGTACGATGGGGTGTACGCAACATGTTTGCCTTCTAGCATGGCAGTGTAGGCTATGTAATCACTGAGCAGCAGGACGCCCTGGCCACCGTGCCCAGCTATCAGTACCTTAGTTTTTGTCATTGCTTCTCAACTCCGAAGGTATCTTTGTAGACACCTAGCGGGAACTTCTTCGCCATGTGCTCGTACACGAAGCGTTTGGCGTCTAGGATGGGCATCTTCCAGTTAATCGAGCAGGTGCTTAGCAGTTCGACGAAGGCGAAACCGCCCAGGGCTTGGACTTTGAACGCGTTCTCCACCGATTTCTTCGCGTCAAGCAAATTCTTGATCGTATACACCTTGCCCCTCTGGCTTGAGAGCTCTTGAACTGCCAAGCTTGCACGTTTCACGTAGGCTGCACCGTCTATTCCTGAGAGGAGTTTTGAAACATCGAGCTCAGTCCCTGTCATTGCTGCATTTCTTCCGAATGGCGTGGTAGTAGTTACCTGACCTTCGAGTGTGGTTGGGGCCATTTGGCCGCCGGTCATACCGTAGATTGCGTTGTTCACGAGGAAGACTGTGATCGGGGTGTTTCTCTTCGCTGCGTACACCAATTCCAAGAGCCCGATGGAGGCGGCGTCTCCGTCGCCCTGAACTGTGAAGACGGTAAGTTCAGGCTTAACCCTCTTCAGGCCTGCGGCAACCGCAGGAGCTCTTCCGTGAGGCGCCACGATGTGGTCGCAGTTGAAGTAATTGTAAGCCAGGACACTGCAGCCTACTGAGTCGATCATAACCGTTTTTTCACGAATTCGTAGTTCATCCATTGCGGCGGCGATCAACCGGGTGAGCGTGCCATGTTCGCATCCTGCGCAGTAGTGCGTTGGGTTATCGGTCAAAGATTCCAGTTTGCCTATCTTTACTTTGAGAGAAAGTTGACTCATGCCGCTAACACCTCCAGATGTCGCAGCTTACTTTCTATTTCAGCTTCGGTCGGGACGATTCCGCCCCATTTGCCTAGAAAGTCAACAGTTACACCATCGCCGACTGCGAGCTTCACATCCTCATACATTTGACCGGTGTTCAACTCAACATCCAAGAACTGCTTTCCTTCCGAAGCGAGTTTTCTCAGGGCGAGTTTCGGAAAAGGCCAAAGCGTAATTGGCCTGAAGAGGCCGACCTTGACACCCTTCGAACGAAGTTTGTTAATGGCGCCCTTTGCGATTCGTGACACAATACCGAAGGCAACGATCACTTTCTCAGCATCTTCAGTTAAGTAAGACTCAAACCTAACCTCGTTCGCTTCTGCCAGCTTGTATTTCTCGAAAATTCTGCCCACGTGTTTGTAGTGCTTCTGGTAGTCGAGTTCTAGCGAGTTGAGTATGTGTGGCCCGCGGCCCTTAGCCCCTGTAGCAGCCCAGGAGGACACATCGTACTTTGGTGGCGTGAACTCCGGGAACTCCACGTCCTCTTTCAATTGGCCTGTGAAAGCATCTCCCAAAATCAGTGTTGGGTTTCTGTACTTGAACGCCAAGTCGAATCCAATTCTTGGGAAGAGGGCCATTTCTTGAACTGAGGCCGGAGCTAAAACGAATAACCGGTAATTGCCGTGCCCGCCTCCTTTGGTCGCCTGGAAGTAATCGCTCTGTTCCGGGCCAAGGTTGCCTAGGCCTGGCCCCGCTCGGCAAATATCAACCACTAGGAATGGAAGTTCCATCCCAGCCGCATATGACAACCCCTCCTGTTTCAGGCTGAAACCTGGGCTAGAGGTCGCAGTCATCGCGCGTACCCCGCCGGATGCAGCTCCAAGGACCATGTTGATGGCCTCTAGTTCGCTCGCGGCTTGCAAGAAGTATTTGTATTCTGGGTATTTTTTGTTGCCAAACTCCTTTGCTAGGGTTTCTGGGATTTCGCTTGATGGGGTTATTGGGTATGCGAAGTACGCATTGAGGCCTGCTTCGAGCGCGCCGTATGCCACAGCCTCGTTACCCTTTAGGTAAACTCGTTGTTTCGACATCTATGCTTTCACCAGGATCTCACTTATGGCGAAGTCTGGGCAGACCCAGTAACATATGGCGCATCCCGTGCACTCTCCCTTCGTTCCTCGATACGTGAATTCCGCTGGGTGGAAGCCAGCATGATTCAGTTTGGTGGAGAGCTTGAGGTTGCCCTGTGGGCAAACGACGACGCAGAGCTCACAGGCTTTGCACCGCTCATCCAAGATCTTAACTGAAGCCCTAGGTTGAAGGACCGTTGTAGTTTCGGTCAAGCCTTTACGACCTCCTTTCTCTCAACAAAATTCTCCAATACGTAGCGCAGCATCGCGTAATGCTGCTCTTCGTCTAATGCGAGCATCGTGAGCAGGGTCTTTAGGTGCGGGTCTCTGACCTGTTCCGTTGCTGAAGTAAATAGGCGTAGGGCATTCTCTTCCATGTCCATAAGTCTCAGCAATTCTTCCCGGCTTTCATTGACGGGTGCAAGTAGTTCCCACTGGTTTGTGGCGAGGTAGTTGATTGCGCAGTTGATTACATCGGCGTGTTGCATCGTGTCCCGCATGAGTTTGGCGTAGAGAATCTTAACGACGCTATGCTTGGTTTCCCTGACCTTCTTGGCATATACTTCGGTTTCATGTTCCTCGTGGTCTAGCTGATCCCGTAGTAATGTCAAGAGCTCCTGATTTCGCATACGCCTGTCGCAAGAAAAAGCCAGGTAATTACTCTTAGCGATTCTGTTGATATTCTATGTATTGTATCGACCCGCATGTTGGAATCAGTCTGTTCTTTGGGGCCTGATTAGGAGCACAGCCGAGACCGCCCCAAACAACGCCGCCGCACTCCCGGCCATAAGCGCAAAGAAGAAACTCTTCGTAACCTCTAGGATGTAACCCGTCAAAACGGCGACGACGATTCCAGCAACATTTCCTCCAAAATTCTGAACACCCCCCATTGTCCCCGTGAAGCGTCTAGGAGTCGCCTCAACGAGCGCAACCCAGAGTGACGGGGTCGAAAAGCCGAGTGCGGCTCCTGCCAGGCTCAAGGAAATCAAAGCGAGATAGGGCCCAGGGGCGTATGCGGTAGCAAACAGCATGATTGAAGCTGCCACCATCCCGACTGCAAAGAGCTTGCTGCGAAGACCAACCGGAGAACCGCCTCTCTTCACAAGAAAATCCGAAAGCACGCCGCCAACTAGAATCAATGTCACAACCGCGGAAATCAGCGGAAGAGTTGAGAAAAACCCTGCATTGAGAATTGTGAACTTTTGTTCTCGAACAAGATACGTCGGCAGCCAGAGGTTCAAGTAGTAGGCCACATACCCTTGACCGAAGCTAGCTAAGGTAAGTCCCAATCCCAGGGGGCTGATTACTACTGGGAGGCTTTTGCGAATGCTAATTTTCTGTTTCGGTTCTTTTCTTGGTGCGCGGCTTAGAGGGTTGTCCTGAAAGACGAAAAGCCAGACGACACACCACAAGAGTCCAAGGAGGCCCGTAGCGAAGAATACCCATGGCCAGCCGTAACTGACGGCCAACCAAGCTGCAAACGGAAAAGCTAGCACGGGACCTAATCGGCCTCCTGCGATCCAAATTGATGTTGCTCGCGCTCGCTCTTCCTTCTTGTACCATCCGGAGGAGGTTACTTTTGCCCCAGACACGAAATTGGGTGCCTGAGTAACACCGAGAGCTGCCCTTAGCGCGAAGAGGGCAAGGAATGAGTTTGCAAAACCTGTGAGTATGGTGATTACCGATGTGGCTAACCCACCCACAAATAGACTTCGTTTCGCGCCGAACTTGTCTGTAACAAGCCCAGCGACCGGTTGAAGCATCGTGTAGATCCACAAGAATGCGGAGAGCACCAGTCCAAGTTCGAAATCCGAGAGATGCAAATCGCGCTGAAGGAGTGGTGCGACTGGCGACAAGTTCACTCGGAGAACGAATGTTACGAATATGCCTGCACTTGTGAGAATGGCCATGGTCCAACGGTTGCGTAGTGGCATTTCGTCCCCTCAAAACGCGAGTCTATTGCGGGACAGGAACCATGTTCGCAAGCGCCATATCCGAAAGAGTGTACTTCCTTAAGTTGGCTACCTGTGTTGGGGTCAGAACGGTACAAGCGAAACCCCAGTGGAAAGATATCCAATCCCCCACCTTAGAGCCGGCCACGAAACTGCGGCCTTGCACCTCACCGAGGACGCTTGTCTTAGTTGGAGCCCCTAAGAACAACTTGCCCTCCCGGCGCAACACGGGCTCATACTCGACGCTAAGATTTCCCCTACCATCACTTCCGAGTATTTTTCCCCAAGAGATACGGCACTTGTCCATCATTCCACCGACCACATCGTCAGGTCCGCTTGCGTTCGCAAGCGAATCCCGCACCGTACCCATCATTGAGAACGCGTTGAAGACATGTAACGCGTGGTGGGGAAAAGCCGCGTATGGCTGCGCGTCGAAAAGTTTCTTTACTTGTTCTTTCGAGAATTTCGTCTTCAGCCTGTCCCTTAGGTGGTCATAGAATTCCCCGGGTGAAATCTTTTCGAGGAAATCGTTCCCAATCCAGTAGGCTTCGACGGCGCGGTAATCGAATGGGTCGCTTGCTCCAACCGATTGAGCGATGAACCGAAGGTAGGGGTAGGCAGCTTGAAAGCCAGTTAAGGCTTTTATCAATTCCTGGCTTGGTTTGTTGTTCAAACACGCATCGAGCAGTACTTCGTTTTCATCTGGCCCACAGTAGCCCAAGCGGTTAGGCATGAAACTATGGCGCGCCGCTAGGATCGCTCCGTCAATCCTTGGTGAACTCAAACTCATATCCACACTTTAACTTCCTTGGAGTTCACGAATAACCCTCCAAGCTTCCAACGCTTCCTCCGCCTCTCTGTCGGATAGGACTCTGATTGCGAAACCACCCTGAACAAGAACGTAATTGCCTATCTGAGCTTTTACGAGCGAGAGGTTCACATTGTCTCTAATGCCGTCTGCGCCATAATCCACCGATGCAGACCCTCCCCTAATCGCCACGACCTTGCCGGGGAAACTGAGACACACGGCGGCACACCCATATCGATACTCGTTTTCCAATGCTATATGTTTGTGATGCCGTTCCCAAGAGTGGGATAGAGATTTGATAAGGAAACCAGCAACCACCTTCATAACCCAAGGAACCACAGCCCGATTTAGGTGCGTTCCACTTGACTAGGCCTCCAGAAGTCATAACCTCTGCGGAGGGCGAGGTATTCGACGTGGAACTTGAGATTGACATCCTAAGAGAGAACCAACGCCTCGCCGACGAGAACAAGAAAAAGCTAGATGCAAACAAGATCCACGCAATTGATGTCATGGGTTCGGTGGGGTCAGGAAAAACCTCCCTCATCAAGGCTATCGTTTCTAGACTGAAGAACAAACACCGGATCGCAGTAATTGAGGGAGACGTAACTACAACGATTGATTCTGAGCTCATCGCCTCTGAGGGAATCCCGACCGTTCAGGTCAACACAGGCAAAGAATGCCACCTGGATGCGAACCTCATCAGGAAGGCCTTGGACCGAATGCCATTGGACCGGCTTGACCTGATCTTCATTGAGAATGTAGGAAACCTGATTTGCCCAGCCGAGTTTCCGCTTGGGTCCGATAGACGATTGGTCGTGATCAGCGTGACGGAGGGCCCCTACATGGTTCTCAAGCACCCGATGATGTTTCTCGGCGCCAAGGTTGTGGCCATAAACAAAGTAGACTTGGCCAAGGCGATGGATGTTGAACCCGAGAAGCTAAGCGCCGATGTTGCCAAACTGAACCCAAAGGCGGTTACTGTTCCCACAAGTTGCAAGAACGGAAAAGGCATCGAAGAAGTCATCAAAGCACTCGGGTTGAGTTAGTGGTTTAGAGTATGCATGAGTTCTCTTTTGCCACATCAATTGTAGAGTCGCTTCTCGACCTCGCAAATAAGCAGGGGGCGAGTAAGGTGTTGGGGGTTCACATGAGAATTGGAAAACTCAGAGCTCTATCGACCGAGCAGTTGAGCTTCTCGTATGGCATACTTGCCAAGGGCACCATTCTCGAAGGCTCCAAGTTGACGGTAGAGGAATCGGCCGGAAGCCTAAGGTGTACTCACTGCGAGTATCACGGAGAATTCGACCCCGAAGGTGATTTGTCCTTTCACTTTGGAATACCGCCCCTCATCTGCCCGCAATGCGGTAGCGGTCTGAGTATCGAAGGCGGTGATGAATGCACGATAACAAGCGTTCGGATGCTTCTACCGACAACCATGAAAGAAAGTGAGCCCGCAGCCGAGACCTCGAATTGAGGAAGCTGGCAGCCACGCGACGCCTATTCTCTATATAGAAAAGCGGCGGAATATATAACTGGCCTCTCCAGCTGACAGTAGTTTCGATTTCCGCACCACATCAGAGTAATGACCAGAGTGAAAGCAGAATTGGAGATAAGAAAGGTCCAGAGAGTCGGGCATTCGACCTTAACGGTCTCCCTTCCCAGAGATTGGGTTAGGCAAGTTGGACTAAAGCAGGGGGGCGTAGTCACCCTTCGCCTTTCCGAATTCGGCGAACTCATTGTTACCCCCGGCAGCGAGATGGAATCTGAAGAGATGACGGTCTGCAAAATAAACGCTGATGCCTGCAGGGACCGAGACTTTCTTTCAAGAATGATTACGGGCAACTACATCCTGGGCCGCGACACTATCATAGTGTCATCAACCACAGAACTAAAGGCGGAACAATTGGCTGAAATCCGGGACTCAACACGAAGGTTGAGCGGTCTAGGTATCGTTGAGCAAACACCAAAGGAGACCGTGATTCAATGCTTTCTTGACCCTTCCAAATTCACGGTCACCGGCCTACTCACACGCCTACACAAAGTAGCTGTCTCAATGCTCGAGACGGCCATGCAGGCCTTGAAGGACAGAAAGTTTTCCCTAGCCCTAGAAGTGTTAGAACTTGAGAACGAAGCCGACCGCCTATACTGGCTGATCCTGCGGCAAATATTCAGGGCGATTTCGAAGATACCGCTCTCGCGACATGTCGGAATAGAATCAGCAACCCACGCTGTAGGCTATCGGGCTGTGTCAAAGTACCTCGAAGAGATGGCTGACTGTAGTGAATCGATCGCCAACCTAGTTCTCTCCATGGCCGATGAGAACTGCCTTGAATACTCCTCAGTAATAGACGAAGTGTGCAAGTTTGGAGCTGAAACCATCGCTATATCGAAAAGTGGAATGGATTCACTTAGCATGCTGGATGTCGAAATGGCAAACGCAATCGTGGCCCGCTCAAAACACGCTGAAGAAATGGAAAAAGAGGTCATAGAACTCGTTGTGTCATCGGTTCAAGAACCCAAGCTAGCATTGGCACTAAGGGGCATCGTATGGAACCTCGCGGAAGTATCCCGCTCCGCTCAAATGGTCGCTGAGATCGCAATCAACCGCTACCTTGAAAGCAATAGCGACATGTGTCAATTCTGGAAAGAGCGGAAGAGCGGGGGAGACGTTCAATACCTAAGGAAGGTCGTAGCCTAGACTCATTCTTTGACCCCAAATCCCTAGCCATTGTTGGTGCATCGTCCACACCCCTCCGCATAGGCTACGTCATGGCCCAAAACATGGTGGCCAATCATGCGAGAGGAATTTTCAAAGGCGAAGTTTACCTAGTAAACCCGAACCACGACGAAATCCTCGGCCAGAGGAGCTACCCTTCCATCTCGGCGATCAAGAGGCATGTTGAGACAATCGTGGTGGCCATCCCCGCTGCAGGCGTCCCAGATGTGATCGAAGAAGCTGGAAAAGCCGGGGCTAACGCAGCGATAGTAATATCGTCGGGATTCGCGGAGGTCGGCAACAGAGCATTAGAAGATAAACTCGTAGACGTAGCGAGAAGATACGGAATCAGGGTAGTAGGGCCGAACTGCCTGGGAATCTATGACGCCTATACCGGCATGGACACGCTTTTCCTACCGGAAACAAAATTCCTCTCGGACGGGCGCGAAGTCGTCGCGACCCCACGGCCGAGACCTGGTTCAGTCTCGTTCCTAACCCAGAGCGGGGCATTCGGTGCAGCGGCGTTAGACTACATGGCAGGCCATGGGATGGGCATACGTGGATTCGTTAGTTATGGGAATAGGTGCGACGTGACAGAGGATGAGTTCCTTGAATACTTCACGAACGACGGCCAAACCAAAGTAATCCTGATGTACGTTGAAGGCCTCGCCAAAGGAAGAGAATTCCTTGAAAGGGCAAAGGAGGCCACAAGAAAGAAACCGGTCGTTGCGCTCAAGTCAGGTAGGACAGAGGCGGGAACTAGAGCCGCCGCATCACATACCGCAGCCCTAGCCGGGATCGAGCAGATTTACGAGGGAGCGTTCAAGCAAGCAGGAATCATAAGGGTGCGAAACGTTGAAGAGCTATTCGACTTCGGGCGTGCGTTAGCCCTTCAACCCCCAGCATATACGCAAAGCGTAGCCGTTCTGACGAACGCTGGCGGACCAGGAATTATTGCGGCTGACGCACTGGAAGAATCTGGGTTGAAGGTGCACAAGTTTTCTGAACGAATCATGTCGAAATTCGATGACTTCAAGGCGAAGAAGCTGCTTCTGCCAGTTCTTTCAGGGTTCAATCCCATGGACCTTTCGGCAGAGGCCACGAGCGAGATGTTTGCGCTCGCCATATCAACGATCTTGGACGATCCCGAAATAGGAGGGCTTGTCTTGATTACGTTGCACCACGCTCCGACGATACTTGATGATGCTGTGGATAAGATCGCGAAAACTATACCAAAATACGGAAAACCTGTTACAGTATGCGACATGGGCGGAACGGAAATGGCGGAGACAATGAGAATGGCGTTTGAGAAGAGGGGCATACCATCCTACTCGGTGCCCGAAAGGGCCGCTCGTGCACTCTGGGCATTGTCATACTACGGAACTTATTTGCAAGACCATGGTGTTGTAAGGGCCGCAGGGGAAATCGCAGCTTAGGATAAGACTCCTTTTGTTAGTCACAAGTTTGCCCAAGTATGTTGAGGAGCTCAAAAGCCACCCCTTAGATCCACTCGTTTCGAGCCTGGTTGACTCCTCAGCCGACAGCAACCTCGCCAAGATAGTAGGCTTGCTGAGGGAACGCGGTGTTTACGAAGTCTTCGTTCCGGAAGGCACTCGGTGCGGAATGATATGCGCGAGGGACGTTTTGAAGACAACTAACATTGAAACTACGAAAACCAGTGCCGTTATGTCATACGTCCCTTCGCTTGAGAGAGATGCGTTAGTCAGCGAAGCGGCTAGGCTGATGACGGACTACAGAGTAAGAGCCGTGCCCATTTCTGACGGTCGCAAAATCATTGGTCAAGTAAACTGCGGGCGCATCCTCCTGGAATTGAAAGGTAAGCTCGGTGGTGACCTACGAATCGCTTCTCTTGCGACAAAGGATCCTATAACGGTCGACGACACGGCGCCGGTTGGGAAAGCGAGAGAACTCATGGTTCGGAAGCGAATCGACCATCTACCAGTGACTACAAGAGGCAGAATAGCTGGAACCATAACGTCCTTTCAAATCCTCACAAGCATGGCCCCACCAGAACGGGTTGGAAGCAAATCGACGAAACCCGAAATCCGGCGCAACCTCGAGTATCTAGTTGGCGATGCGATGGAGCGAGACCCTTTGACCTGTTCCCCTGAAACTAGCGCCGAACAAGCTTTGGATATGATGCTAAAGAGCCAAAGAACTTGCATTCTCGTCACACAATGGGAGGAACTCCAAGGAATAGCCACCCAAAGAGATTTCATGGCCCTCCTTGCTGAGGCAGAGCCTGAACCTGAAGTCCCGGTCTTTATGGTTGGACTTCCCGAGGATCCGTTCGAGGCTGAGGCAACGAAAGCGAAGTTCAAACGAACCATTACTCAGCTCCACCGGAGTTTTCCTGACATTCTCGAAGCGAGGTCTGTCATAAAATCAAAATTCACGAAGCCCGGTAGGGAGCGAGGTCGGTATGAAGTGACGGTTCATATCAAGACGCCTAGGAACGCTTACAGTTACTCAGAAGGCGGTTATGAACTCCCAGTCATATACGACCTGATAACGGACAGACTTAAACGCCTACTAACGCAGAAACAAAAACGCCGAAGAACGCGCGAGAGGGAGCGACAAGAAGCAGTCTAGTTCGCTTTGAACTATCAGGAGTAATTACTACTTGCTGCTGCCTACCAGAATGAAGAGGGTTGAGATCATTGTCCCGCAAAGAAAGTTCGATGACGTCATGCTCTACCTCCGCGAACAGAACGCGATTGAACTCCTTGACGTTAAGGAAATGATCAAGGGGTACGGTGGCGGCGTAACCTCAACAACAGTCTCGGATAGACTCTACCGACTTACGACACTTGAATCAAAAATCAATTCAATCATAGCAGCACTCCAACTCACATCGCTGCAATCGAAACAAGTTCAAGTGGACCGAAGAATCTCTGATGAGCAAATCGCCGAAATCGAGAAGCGAGTGGCCGAAATCGAACAGCAAGTAACCACACTCACAAACGAATCCCAAGCCATCGAATCATTGATTTCCTACGCAGAGCGACAGCTGCACGCCAGCATAGAGGAAATCACGAAAATCGAGAACGTAAATTCACCCGAAGGAAGACATAGGCTCGAAGAAATCGTCGCCGGTATCTTCCAGACGCTTAAACCTTCAGAGATTAAGATCACTGGGCAGCTTGAAGAAATAGTCCAAGCTAAGGCATTGGAAGACGCCGTTGTCAAGGACATTTCAGATAATGTGGCCAAGATCCTAGCCAAAAAGCGTGACGAAAAAGCGATTGCTGACGCCATCACGCAGACGCTAGGCCTCAAACTGAAGGCCGCGGGTCGAGGCAAACGGTTAGCATATGAGGACACTAGTAGAATTGAAGAGTCGAAGCAGAGACTCAGGGAACTCAAAGAAAAGCTTACTGAAATAAGCCGAACCGATGGCGATTTCCTTCTAATCAACAGGGAGATTATCGGCGCAGAGAGAGCCTTCGAGCAGGCCAAGGCGTACACAGGCAAAACAGAATCGACTTCTATGATTGAGGGGTGGATGCCCGCCTCAAAAATCAACACAATCAGATCCGCGCTTCAAGAGATGTGCGGCGGGGAAGTGATAATGAAGGATTGGGTGAGTAAAGATGCGCCGACTAATGTCTCGAAGCCGAAACTCCCAGTGCTTCAGATTTTCGAAAAGCTGACCCTTGGCTTCGGCGTCCCAAACAGTGATGAGGTTGACCCCACGGTATTGTGGCTCGTCACCTACCCACTCTTTTTCGGATTCATGTTTGGCGATGTGGGTAACGGGTTTGTAGTGATGGTTGTTTCAACAATATTCTGGATCAAGAAGAGGCAGGGGTTGGTTATTTCGGACAATGCTTACGGCGGTTTAGGAGGAGTATTCAGCATGATAATTCAAGGAGCACCATTACTCGTGCTCAGTGGCGCCTCAGCGCTCGTTGTAGGATTCCTCTACGGGACGGTTTTCGGCAGCGTCGCATGGTTCCGAATGGTCACGGGCCTCCCGGGACCTCTATGGTTCGAACCTTTCGAGAATATTCGGCTGATGCTGAGGCTGTCCATTACTATCGGGGTAATCCATATCATGTCAGGCCTATGCTTGGACATATTCAACAAGGCCTACGCTAGGGAATATCACGAACTAGTTTCTGGCCCGCTCGTTTGGCTCTGGTTCTACGGCGCTTTTGGGATTACGTTGCTTCAATACGGGCTGCGATTTCCAAATTACCTCTTCGACTCCAAGAACACGGTCGACATCTTCCTTAGGATAGGACTCCCGCTCATCGCCATGATGGTGCTGAAGCTTTGGGCAGAAGGGTCCATGGGTCTTATGCACGGCTTCGAAAATCTCTTGTCGTCCCTGTCCCACACGATTTCCTATGTTCGAATTTTAGCCATGAAGTTGATCGACGACGTCTTTCTCCGGCTCTTCCTCGGAGTTCTCGTCTTCTTCATGGCTTGGGGCAATGTTGCTGGGACAGTTCTAGGGTACGTGCTTTTCTCAGCCTTAACGATCGTACTAATTCTGATTTTGGAAACAGCTTTTGTGTTCATGCAGTCGCTTCGACTTCACTGGGTCGAGTGGTTCATGAAATTCTATGGTGGCAACGGGACAGCCTTCAAACCATACGGCGCCGAGCGGGCTCACACGAAGGTTCGTACAGGCGCACAGTAGGCTATTCTGAAATTGAACTAGCTTCGAAAGTCTGATTCCATGTCGTCGGTCAAACTTTTTGAAGTCTTGGCGCACGGGTTTATATGAGCCTTGTCGCTTCCGTATCAGACAATTCAGGCGAGGCGCACAATCAACGAGCCATACGGCTTCAATCCAAGTACAAGCGGTCAACGACATTGTCGCGCAGCTACAGGATTATGGATTAACCCGCAATGAGGCTCGCGTCCTAGTCTTCCTCGCCAAGACCGGGCCCTCAAAAGCCAGTGAAGTGGCTCGCGCAGTGCAAATCAACCGCACGGAAACTTACAGGACAATACGGAACCTTCAACGCCGTGGACTGGTGGAAGCCACGCTCGAAAGGCCGGTGCGCTTCCAATCCGTTCCATTTGACAGGTGCCTGCGCATCCTAATCGACGAGAGAAAGGCGAGGTTGAGGATTCTCGAGCAACGCGGCGAAGATTTGCGCCGCCAATTCGATGATGTGCGCGTCGAACCTGTCAGTCAAGAAGTTGAACGATTTCAAGTAGTGGGAGGAAGGCTTCGAATTGAGCAACGATTGCACGGTATGTACACCCAAGCCCAGAAATCGATCATGACTGTTCTATCACCATCGGAAGTGATACGGGCCGATACGTCAGACCTGTTTGACTTGCTTGGAAACGCAGCGAAGAATGGCCTTCGCGTCCGTGTGATTACAGCGATCAATCAAAGCAATTTACAAATTGTAGAGAAGTTCCGCGAGAGGATCGAGATAAGGCATCTCGACCTAAAGGCGAAACCGATCCCTAGGGTTTCTATAATCGATGATAGTGAAGCCCTCTTCGAAATTACAACTGTCGACGAGAGCCCGAGAACCGAGGAAGAGGTTGCACTATGGATCAACAGCCGCGCCTTCGTGAGAAACCTCCAAGCCTACTTTGAGGAGATGTGGAATTCAGGCACGCCAGCTGAAGGCCGTTTAGAGGCAGTGCGAAAAGGAATACCCCCTGACGACCTTAGAATATTCAAAGGAAGACCAGAAGTAAGCGGCAAACTCAACGAGATGATCACATCAGCCAACCAGAGCGTTGAGATATGGACGACGATGAGGGGAATCCAGGCTCTCGCGGACTTCCACTTCGGCCAGCTCAAGGAAGCAAAGGCTCGAGGAGCAAAGATACGCATCATTGCACCCATCACAAGCGAGAATACAGAAGGTGCACGCAAGCTCGTGCCCGTCTCCGAATTACGTTATTCTGAAGCTCTTGGCCCGGCGGGAATTGCGATTGCGGACCAAAGAGAGTTAATGCTGTTCGAGAGACTGCCCGACGACAATAACGCCGAGGTGGGCGCTGACGTGGGTTTCTGGACCAATAGTACCCGCTTCATAGAAACTATGAGCAGAGCTTACGATGCGTTGTGGAAAGGCGTATTTGCGATTTACACGCCAAAGCGCCGCGTGCTGCGCAGCTAGGCCATGAGCCTGTACTCCTGCGAAACCCAGCAGCTACAATTGGAGCCTTGTCGTTTGCCCAAAATGAGGTTTGGATGCCAGCTTCCCCAAGACCTTGATGACTTTGACCGCCTAGTGGACGTGGCGAAAAATTGCGAGAGGCTTGGATATGACAGCCTGTGGACCTATGACCACCTTTCACCTTTCTGGTCGCGCTCCGGCCGAGGGTTAGAGTGCTGGACCACTCTGTCGGCAATTGCTGGACGCACGGAGACCGTAAAGGTGGGTACCCTAGTTACGAACATTGCCCTACGCAATCCGAGTTTGCTCGCCAAAATGTCGAGCACCGTCGACAACATCAGCGGCGGCCGGCTCATACTCGGCCTAGGAACTGGAGACAAACTGAGTCGTAAAGAATTGAACTCTTATGGCTATGGATTTCCAGGTCTAGATGAACGAATGGAACGCCTAAAGGAAAGCATTCTCATTCTGAAAGCCCTGTGGACAAAGAATGAAGTCACTTTTCAAGGAAAGTATTACAGGATTACAAAGGCCGTAAACGTTCCTAAGCCAAAGCAACGCCCCCATCCCCCAATCTGGATTGGAGGGAAGCATCTCAGGATTTTGGATATTGTTGCAGAGTTTGCTGACGGATGGAACCATTGGGGCCTCCGTAAGGATGAGTTGGAACGACGCAGCAGTTATCTCGCTAAGAAGTGCGCCGAATTCGGGCGTAATCCACGCAGTATCGTCAAATCATGGTCTGGAACCTATCGGCAACTTGCTCAGCCAACAAGGAACTATTCAGAATTGGTGGAAAAGATGTCTAGGAACTTGCGGGACCAGACTGACCCGGAGACGAGTTATTTCATTGCATGTTTTGACTCGCGGGCCGAACAAGAGAGTTATCAAGCCTTTGCTGATGCCGTGAAGAGTTTGGATTAGAATACCCATGCACTCCCTCGATCATCATAGAATAAAGACACGTCAAGTTACGTTGGCCGCGTCCTTCGCCGCAGTCTACTTCGTGCTTCGAACCATTCCCACTTTTCAAATGGTCGGCATATCCGGCCGATTCAGTGCAGCCGATTTCCTGCTGACCACGATTGCCATGCTGTGCGGCTTATGGGGCGGCGTACTTTCCGTAGTGATTGGGACGATCTTGGCTTATGGCTTGAGGCCCCCTATTTTCTTCGGCCTCGATTTCCTACCCGCTATCGCGAACGTAGCTATAGCTGCCCTTCTGCTCAAAGGCCGCTATAGAACAGCGCGGGGCATTTATGTCGCAATCTTTTTCGCGTTTGTACTCAGCCCGTACAGTCTGTTGTTTGAATATGGGTATGTGCCTTACACGTGGCTTCATATTGTTGCACTAATCGTTCTCCTATCACCAATAGCGGTCAAGGTTCCTGCTTGGTTGAGCGGCTATGGTTACCGGCAGATTGTCGCCATAGGCACGTTGGCCTTTGTGGGAACAATGGGACAACACCTTGTAGGAGGACTTCTTTACGAATTAGCCGTCGGAGTGGTTGGGGGAGTTAGCCCATCAAATTTGGCTCTTACTTGGCGTATCATTTTCTTGGCTTACCCAATCGAACGACTCCTCACCGTGATCCTTTCAACGATCATGGCGCTTGCCGTGCAGCGTTCCATCAAGAAATGGATGCCCTAGCTTTCTTCGCCTCATAGCGAAAATGGTGATAGCTTGGAGTTCAGCCGATTTCTTTCAGTTTGGCTGGCAAATATTTGTCTACGATGTAGGCCAACCCGTATCGGCTGAAAGCTTCTTGTTCTGCTTTTTTCTTAACTTTCAGGAATGTTGCAATTTCATCTTTCCATAGCTTTCCGTTGTACCTAGGGTCCTTCTCAAGTTCATAGAGCCTCTTTATGTCGAGGTCTGTTAGAGGGTCGCTTGGAAGTTTGTAATCTACGATATCAGAGGCCCACACCCCCGCCCATTTGGCGTCTGGCGTGTTTAGTTCCCGAAGGTGGGCGGCGTTTGCTGAGCCGGATATTATTACATTGGCGATGTGCATTCCCCAGGGGTCTGCGTCGCAGAAAATGTACACTGGGAGCCCCAATTCTTTGTTCAATCTTCGAAGGAGCGCTCGTGTTGCGCGCGGTGCCTGGCCTGCAGTGTGAATCAATAAAGCCTTGTACTTCTCGTGAACCCTCTCCTCAATAAAACGTGTGAAGAGCCCGCCTTTCTCGATAGCAATAATCTTGTCAGCTTTACACTCAGCAAATTCTGCGTTCGTAAGCGCTGGGCCGATCATCATCCCGTCTGGGTGCGACGATAGGTTGAGCTCCTTACCTTCATATCCGCGAACGGTATACTGGATGGTTAGATCGCCGAAGATTGCGCTACGCTCCTCAGGAAATACGTTAAAGTCCTCTCTAGAATACCCAAGAACTGTTTCAAGGTCAGTGATTATATCGTCACTTTCCGCTTGATCTGCGAAGCTCATTTCGTAAGCTTGCGCTGAGTAGAATACGTCTCTCAAGGTTGAGGTCTTCCCTTCGCGTGCCAGTTCGTCGACGAAGGACCCGGTCCAGACGAGCTGCGTTAGTGGCCTGATATGCCTTATGTTTCGGGCGCTACGCCTCACGTAATGTTCGCCGAGCACGTATTGCCGGGTTTTTTCATCGTAGCGTATGTTCTTTATCGACCGGCTGGGCATTCGGACCGAGGGCCATTGCTTCTGGGAGAGTTGCGAGTAGATTTGGTTACCCAAAGTTTTGAGGCTGTCTAATACCAAGCCTCTTCGTTGCTCGACTCGACTAGACCTGCTCTCCTTGGTCGTCTTCACTTTCCTCTTTTTCATGCCTCAAAACACTCCTGAGTAAGGGCGAAACATCTGGGGGCTTACCCTTCTTAGCAAGCTTGGCCGAGAAAGAAGCGATCTTTGGAAGGTATTTCTGGAACACGTCAAGCCTGTGCTTGTCATGTGCCAAGTGAATCTTTTTCGAAAGGAATAACGAGAGTCTACGTGCGACCTCACGAACTGCGTTAAGCACTTCACGTTCTACGTCGGGGCGATCGGCGATGAATTCCTTGCCCACAGTTTTGTACGGGACCTTCGTGGAACAAATGTGAACGAAAACCGCTATCGGCATCTCAGGCGAGGCTTTGTAGTGCCGCCAGTCAACCTCCGTGTTTACAACTTTCCATGATACGTCACTCGCCTCGTCGAAGAGCAACGGAATCTTATTGGCGAATCTGAAAAGCTTGATTCCTCCACCGGCCTCAATTTGCCCGCCGTAGGCGACGCCCACTTCAACAATGAATGGAAAACCGGAGTAGGCCGATGGTTTTCTTTGATAAACGGCTACGAATTCAGGAGCGAGTTCTTTCTTGATTCCGGCTTCAAGCAATTCTTCCCCAAGCGGTGACAGGCAACTTGCATCTGGGGCTAGGAACTTGTAGTTTTTCATTGCGTTTACGATTTTGACGATCTCTTCAGGTGTCAGTTTCTTCGGGTTTTTCTTGACGGGGAGGTCTACTTGTGTCAGGAATGAGGTGGCGATTGTGCGGCCGACTCTGTGAAAGTGAGTTTTCATGAAACCGACGAGCGTATGTTCCTTAGTTAATTCGATAAGGCGCGTGATCGTTTCGACGTCGACGCCGTACGGGTGTGGTAGGGTTTCTTGCGGCGGTTTCGGCATTTGGACTGTGCCACGATCGAACCTGTAGAGCCTGCCCCTCGGGTCTACGTAGGTTATAGTTGCGTATGGAGCGACAATCGCGGTTGCCATTAGATAGTCGAGAATCTTGGACATCGCCCGGGTGTAGTCTGCTTCGGTGGAGAATTCGACAACGGCCCCGTGCCAATGATTATCGTTTGGGTGCGTCTTGTGCTTGATAATGACTGGTTTGTTCTTTTGGATGTCAATCATCAGATCGTATTGGTGTATCTTTGTTCGACCAGTGCTGGACATGATGGTTGCTGTGCCGTGGGTCGTGACCTGGCCGTAAAGTATGGCCATCTTGCCGCCCAACCCGAAGGTTCCTCGGGTCTGTCGAAGCTTGTATTTGGATCCGTAGAGAACTTGGCCGAAGGCGGAGGGTATGATATCGTGAGGTATCCCAATGCCGTTGTCTTCAATGTGGACCCTGTAGACACCAGGCCCATCTGTCGGACCCGATTCGTGCGACACTCGCAGATAGATGTCAGGAGGAATTTCACGTGTTTCGCAGGCGTCGAGTGAATTTTCGACTAACTCACGGATAGTAGAGTAGATAGCCCTCGTTGGGTTCGTGAATCCTGCGATGTCCCGGTTACGGTAGAAGAAATCTGCCGCCGATATTTCCTGGAATACTTCTTGGAGGGCCATCAGGGTTCGCCTATCTTGTTGAAGGTGGGGCATAAAGCTGATGATGGTTGCTCCTCGTCACGTAGGCGGTTTCTCCCATAGCTCAAGGGTTTCTCTTTTCTTGCTCTCGCTCTTTATCTTTCTAAGCAGTTTGTACACGGTGGAATGCTGTTTACCTTTGAGTAATAGTTCAATTGCTTCCCTCGCAGCAGTCACGTCCTCATATTCGCCGATCGTAGAAATAGTATGGCCGTAGACCGAAACTTTCGCATCAGTCATTTCCTCTATTAACCTGCGAATCTTCCCCTCACGCCCAATCACCCGGCCCTTTAACCTCGCAATATCGTTTTCGTTTCTTCCGAACGTTTCCCTTAGGTCGATGATATCGAGAACGATGTCGTCATCGACAAGTTCCATAGCTCGTTCTGGCGAAAAGCCACGGCCAATCGCGAGAACCACATCGCGGGCGCGAAGGATTGTGGTCGGGTCGTCCGAATCTCCTCTGGGAACGATTTCTACGACGCCGCCTTGGCTTTGGATTAGCAGGCGTGCTTTGAACGCGTGTTCAATCTTTCTTTTGGTGGAACCTTCCTTTCCGATAAGCACACCCATGCGCTCGAAGGGGATTGTTGTGCTAATTCGTGTCGACATCTTCACCGGTCACCCACTTCGTCAATCTCTCGATGGGGGGTACGGTCACACCGATTCGTGAGAAATATGTGTTCATGCGAACCAAGTCCCTCTCAAGAAAGCTATGGGCCATTGGGTGTTCCGGAGGAACGGCTTGGGCAAAGTCAAAGATTACCGGTTCGAGGTCAACTAGCATTATGTTATATTCACTTAGGTCGCCGTGTACGAGTCGCGCCTTTTGGTAGAGCGTTTTTACGGCTCCAACAATCTTGTCGTAGACCAGGGCTGGGTGGTCGAGGGGGGTTTCCCTTAACAGCGGAGCGGGGGTTCCGTTTCTACCGATAAATTCCATTAGCAGCACGTTTCCCTCAACCTTCAATGCGACCGGCACTCGGACGCCCGCGTCTCGCGCCTGTTGCAGGTTCCTGAATTCCTTCAGGGCCCAAAGGTTGACGAGCGACCTTGTATCCTTTCTAGTGTTCTTGAACCTTTCATCGCCTTTTATGTACTTCATCCTCCCGCCGACGAATTCCGCTGATGTTGTCAAGAAAATCTTAATCGCCACTAATTTTTTTCTTCGACCTACGCCCCAATACAGGCGCGATTCTTTGCCCGAGCGCACTACCCCATTGATGTTTGAGATATATCCACGGTTTAAGAGGCGATATACTATCATCAGCGTCGATTTGTCGAAGACTTCTTCGAGAGATTCCATTTCCTCGCTACGTTTATTCCTCATTAGCCGTTTTTCCTCGTAGCGTGCAACCTTACGGCGTAGCTTCTGCTCGGCTAAGGACTCCACCTATATCACCAAACAAGCTCATCTAATGATGGCTAAGCAACCAGACGGCCCTGGTTTCTTAGCCAGTTTGATTGGCTTTCCGTGTACCGCCAGAGGATGTCGCCCCTCGAGTCGGTTTGGAAATCCCATGGGGCGACCAAGACCGTGTCGCCGACTTTGATCCAGACTCGGCGCTTCATCTTGCCGCGGATACGGCACACTCTTTCGTGGCCATCTCCACATTTGACCATAAGCCGATCGTAGCCCAGCATCTGGGTTACGATTCCGAGCAGTTGCCCCTCGTCAGGCATGACCATTTCCCGGAGATCCCCTTCACTCAGAACCTTCTTTTTACCCACACTCTTCCACCGAGGTTACGGCGCGATAATAATTCGGCCAGCCTAAATAAGGCTATTAGACTTTTGCCAGCGTTTCCCCTTTCAGCGTAATTCACATGCGAACTATTTGGACGTGCGGAACGCCGCCGATATGGACGATTGCGGAAGGACTTACGAATCCCTTCTGAACTGCAGCTTCGACTATGCCCTCGCCGACTAGGTTGGCTATGTCAGCCGCACCGATCGCCTGAAGAGCGTCGTGGATATTGGTGGAAACGCCCCTGTAGAAATCTACCTTTACCTCTAGCTTCAACTTTCCCTCGCGAAAGATTGCCCCGAGTAGTTCGGAATCGCAGGCGGCTACGAGAGTATACTTTGTGTCCTTGAAAACACGGAGATAAACCTGATTCAAGTAGGGGTACACTTTCTCAGACGGGAAGTATGGAAGACTTCGCGCCGCAGGCTTCACAGCGGAGGAAAAGGTACCGCCCCTCTTTCTCAATCTTCGTGTCAGGCCGATTGCATATGGGGCAGATTACATACCGCTGGGCGTAAATGTTGAGAAGCCGCGTAACGGTTCCAACATCGAACCTGCCCTGGAATATCGCCCTCGCCCCATCCAGGGATGCAGCAGTCGCGAGTTCTCTGGATAGAAACTTGAGCAAATGGTGAGGCTCACGGTTGATCTTGTTGCTTATATCACCAAAATTCTGAATAATAGTTCTCCTACCCATCCGTATACCAACGACTCTCGGTATCTCGAACCTTTCCCCCGTTCCAGCTGCCTTAGGCAGGTTGGCATAGGCTCGTTCAAGTAGCTTGTTGTAATCTCCGCTCAAGGTTGATTTCCAGCGGTAGATTATGAACAGCCATATTTCTTCGTTCCCCTTTGGGAAAGATATGTTAATGTGGTTACGGGGAGGCTAGCTTGAGGAAGCTGTCGGAGGGGCCGCATCTAAAGGTCATCACAAAAAGGCACGAGAAGAACTCACTGCTTTCGAGTTCTTTGGAATGCGGGGCCGGCTGGAGATGGTCATGAATGGGTAAATGGATTATCAACTCTGCTTGGCCTTACGTAAATTCAGTTCCCCACCTTGGAACATTCATCCACCTCCTCAGCGCGGACGTCTACACCAGATACCTCCGCCTCAAAGGCGAAGAAGTTATAGCAGTAACTGGCTCGGACGAGCATGGAACACCGATTGAGGTAGAAGCGATAAGCAAAGGTGTCCCACCGAAGCAGTTGACGGATGAAATTCACAAGCAAATCTGCAACTTGTTAGATGTGTACAATATACGATTTGACAATTACACAAGGACCGAAAACCCCGTCCACATCCGGTATACCCAAGACCTCTACCGAAAAGTATACGCGAATGGTTATGTGTATACGGAAAATGTCAACCTACCTTACTGTGAAAGGGACCAAAGATTCCTCCCCGACCGCTTTGTTGAAGGCACGTGCCCCCACTGCGCGTACGAACAAGCTAGGGGAGACCAATGCGAATCATGCGGCCGCGTACTAGACCCACTTGAATTAATCCGCCCAAAATGCGTTTTTTGCGGCTCAACGCCTACCGTTAAGTCGTCAACACACTGGTTCTTTGACCTCCCGAAGTTCCGGGATAAGCTCCTAAGACTAGTCCAAGAAAACAAACAGCTCCCGGAGAACGCCCGCAACTTCTCACTAAAATGGCTCGAAGAAGGACTCAAACCTCGAGCATTAACTAGAGACAACAAGTGGGGGATTCCAGCACCGTTTCCTGGAGCGGAAGGAAAAACCATCTACGTCTGGTTGGAAGCCGTCCTAGGCTACGTTTCAGCATCGATAGAATGGGCGGAAAAATCAGGAAAGCCCGATGCTTGGAAGGAATTTTGGTTCGACAAGCAGACCAAAAACGTGCATTTCATCGGGAAGGATAACATACCCTTCCACGTGATCATTTTTCCAAGCCTCCTCCTAGCCACGCATGAGGACTATGTGCTGCCATGGCAAGTCTCCTCAACCGAATTCATCTTGTTTGAGGGGCAGAAATTCTCGAAGAGCAAGAAGGTAGGAGTCTGGATTGATGAAGCGTTGAAAGTTGCCCCGGCCGAGTATTGGCGCTACATACTCATCGCTATACGACCGGAAGCTCGAGACGCAAACTTCACGTGGCGTGACTTCGAAGCCCATATCAACAGCGAACTAAACGATGTACTCGGAAACTTCGTTCACCGCACCCTCACATTCGTCAACAACCAGTTCGATTCAAAAATCCCCGAGCCGCACGAGCTGGACGAGAAGGATGAGGCTTTGAAGAATCGAATAGAGTCATCACCGTTGAAGGTTGGCTCACTGTTCGACCAATTCCAGTTGAGGAGTGCCCTTGGAGAAATCATTGAACTTGCCCGGGCAGGTAATCAATACCTTAGTGAACGGGAACCCTGGCACCTCATAAAGAAGGACAAAGACAAAGCGTCTACAACGCTTTACTTCGCCACGCAACTCGTCGGATCGATTAGCATCCTAATTTCCCCCGTCCTTCCGGAAACGGCCCAGCACATACGCGATCAACTCAACTTGACACATGATGTGAAGTGGTCGGACGCGGGAAAACTTGAGTTGGAAGTCGGCCACATCATAGGGAAAGCCACACCGCTCTTTCACAAGGTTTCAGCTCCAGCCCAGTGATGGTGGCCCTAAAAGATGCCTTCACTCAAGTTCGATTTGCATGTCCACACGGTCGGCTCGTACGACGGCCACACAAAACGCGAAGACTTGCCCCAGATTATTAGGAGCAGAGGGCTGGATGGCGTGGCGATCACAGAGCACGATGTTTTCGACCCGCCAAAACTTCAGAACGCATTGCTCTTGCCTGCAATCGAGGTTTCTTCGGAGGAAGGGCATGTGTTAGGTCTTGGTGTTCGTGAACTTATCCCTGCAGGGCTTCCTGCGGATGAAACAATTCGCAGGATCCATGATCAAGCTGGAGTGGCGATAATTCCCCACCCGTACGACCCCGTCTGTGAATGCGTGAAGCTTGCCCGATTGAAGGTCAGGCCGGACGCTGTGGAGACTGTAAACGCTGACGCCCTGTCGTTCTACGTTTCAAAGTGGTTGGCGCATAAAGACGCGCGCAGGTTCAACCTTCCAGAGGTCGGCGGTAGCGACTCTCATATCCCCCAGACTATCGGCGACGCCTACACCGTCATCGACGCTGCTTCCAGCGACCTCAAGGATATCATTGATGCCATTAAGTCTGGGAAGGTTCGCGCGGAAGGACGCCCCACATCCGTGAGAAACAAGTTACGTAAACTAAGTTACAAGTTCAAGTGAGCTTAGGTTCGATCTGGTCGAGGCCTAGGTTTAGGTTAAGATGTTCCTCATCCGCGGATTCCGGCTCCATTTCGAACAAGTCGAAGGAACGGAGCATGTCCCGGAGGGAAAAGACTTGAGTCAACTTATCACCTGAGGTTGCTGAAACATTTCTCCTGGAGACCGGTCGGACTATATTTGGAAGGAGGTCTCATCGGTGGGCGTTTTGGCCATCATGAAGGTTGGTCGAAGGGCCCAAATCACGTTTAGGCCCTCGATATTTCTCCATGAATCAGGAAAGATTCCCTGTCCGAACATCAGAGTTTGCACTGTGTGTGCCTAGTTTTGGTTACAGGAGATTGGCCATATTCACGGATAACCTTCAGCCTCCGCCGACGGGGGGTATGATTGCGAGGGTGCTCCCCTCCCTTAACAGTGTGAAGAATCCGTCAGTTTGGGAGATTGATTTCTCGTTCAGAAGGAATTGGAGGTATTCACGCGGGTTTCCAGTGTCATCGAGGAGGTATTCCTTCAGTTTGTCTCCATGCTTTGCGGTCAAAAGGTCGAGGAGGTTTCGCACGTTCGCCCCAGCTGGAACGTCGATCGTCTCTTCACGTAGGTTAACTAATTCTCGAACTGAAGCAAAGTATTGGATTTTCACTTTCAAAGGTTCTCACGTAATCGAATCCTGGTTCGGGAGTTACTTGCGTTTGGATATGTTCTTCTTCCATGTCAATTGCATCGACTTTGGCCTGTTGGCCTTGGCTTCGTCTATTCTTGTCACACTCGTTGCATGTGGGCTTGTTGCAGGTTGGTCGGAATTTGAGTAAGCTTCCTCGCTAATCTTGGCGAAGCCGTCGATCATTGCGTCAAGTTCCTCTTTGGCTACGGTTTCGGTTGGCTCAGCCATCATGGCCTCCTCTATGATTAAGGGGAAGTAGACCGTTGGCGGGTGTACTCCAAAATCCAGCAACCTCTTTGCTACCTGAAGTGCTGTGACGCCCGTTTCCTTTGCGAGTGCTGACGCGGACAGGACGAATTCATGTTTCCTAGGAATCCCTTCTCCGTACGGAAGCGAGAAACCTTTGATTTTTCGAAGTTTTTCTGCCATGTAATTGGCGTTGAGAACAGCAATCTCCGACGCTGTTTCTAGGCCTTCCTTTCCATGAAGAAGAATGTAGGTGTAAGCACGAAGGACTACGGCGGCGCTGCCGTGAAACGCTCTGACCTTCCCGATACTTTTCGGCCTGTTGTAGTCAAGGTAGTACCTCTCTCCGTCAAATTCGACAGTCGGTACGGGCAAGTAGTCCTCGAGACGGCTCGTGACCCCAACTGGGCCGGCGCCCGGCCCACCTCCCCCGTGCGGTGTTGCGAAGGTTTTGTGCAGGTTGATGTGAACAATATCGAAGCCCATGTCGCCTGGTTTAGCCTTCCCCATGATCGCGTTGAGGTTTGCGCCGTCGTAGTAGAGCAGCCCGCCAGAATCATGAACTATGCCTGCGATTTCGAGGATCTTCCGTTCGAAAATCCCAAGTGTGTTTGGGTTTGTTACCATTAGGCCGGCCGTATTCGGTCCGACGGCGCTCTTTAGCGCCTCCGTATCCACGCAGCCCTCTGAATCTGAAGGAACCTCAACCACTTTGTAACCAGCCATTGCTGCGCTGGCAGGGTTCGTCCCATGGGCTGAATCAGGAACGATTATCTCATCACGCTTTGTGTCAGCCTTGTCGCGATGGTACGCTCGCATCAGCATGACACCAGTGTATTCCCCGTGTGCTCCGGCCGCGGGTTGCAACGTTATCTTCTGCATCCCAACAATGTTCGCTAGAAAGTTCGCAGCCTCATAGAGGATTTGAAGAATGCCCTGTACGGTCCTCAGGTCTTGGTATGGGTGTAACTCTTGGATTTTATGTGAAGCAGCTACGAGATCACAAAGTTTCGGGTTGTATTTCATTGTGCAGCTTCCGAGCGGATAAAGGCCGAGGTCGACGCCGAAGTTTTCTTGCGAGAGTCGGGTGAAGTGACGAACTACTTCAATCTCCGAGACCTCAGGCAGCGATAATGGTGCAACGCGCCGAAGCTTCAGTGGGACACTTTCTAGGGCTGCATCGCGCTCCTTAGTGGAGGAGAGCGTATGGAAGCCGACTTTTCCTGGTCGGGACAATTCGATGATGGGGGGTTCGTCCCATTTCGCTTGACCATAGCCCATTAGTCTCAAGCCCCCACGGTTTGCCGAAGCTTATCGGCGAGCATCTCGATGTCTCCGTGCGCGTGAACTTCCGTAAAGCAGTAAAGTGCTGTCTGGCCTAATTCCGGAAAATAAGCGCTCACGTCTAATCCGCCTTGGATCCCTGCCTTCAACAAGGCCTCATTTACCTCGGCTACTTTCTTCCCACATTTATCGAAGTTCACCGTGAACTCCATGAAGTGGAATGCCTCAAAACCCGGGGCTGACACCCCTCGGATTTTCCGTAACTGTTCAATTGCGTACGAGGTCCTATCCAAGATTGTCGCGCAAAGCTCCCTCAAACCCTTCGGGCCTTGAAGAGCGAGGTACATTGCGGCAGCTAACGCCAAGAGAGCCTCATTTGTGCAAATGTTCGATGTGGCCTTCTCTCGACGAATGTGTTGCTCACGCGTTTGTAACGCCATGCAGTAGGCGTCCTGCTTACCATCTTGTGTTGTTGTTTTTCCGATGATTCGGCCTGGCATTTGCCTGAGGAGCGGATCGCCTTTGCATGCAAAAATGCCCAGTAGGGGCCCGCCATAGTTCATATGGTTACCAAGCGGCTGCCCTTCACCAACAACTATGTCCGCGCCCACCTCTCCTGGTGCTTTCAAAACGCCTAGCGAGATAGGTTCGCATCCAACAAGAAATAGAGCCCCGCTCTTGTGGGCCAGTTGAGCTATCTCTTCGCACGACTGTTCAACGAAACCAAGAAACGACGGACATTCCAAGTAAACCCCGGCGGTACGGTCGGACACCTTCCTCTTCAGATCGGTAAGGTCAACGGCCCCTGTCCGTTTATCCTGTTCAACCTCAACGATCTTGATGTCTGCAGGTTCGCAAAAAGTTCTCAGAGTTGAAAGACGTTCAGGGTGAATGAAGTGTGGCACAATGAACTCGGAACGGTGAGTCACTCTCGAAGCCATCCTAGCTGCCTCTCCCAGCGCAGTCGACCAATCGTACAGCGAGCTGTTGGAGTAGTCCATTGCGGTTAGCTCGCAGATCATGCTTTGATATTCGAACAAGGCTTGTAGCATTCCTTGCGAGATTTCCGGTTGGTATGGCGTGTAAGAGGTTAGGAATTCGCCTCTGCTGATAATCGCGTCCACCGCGGCTGGAACATGGTGCGGCCAGATACCCCCTCCGAGAAAAGATAGCACATCACGGGTTGAGAGGTTCTTGTTCAGAAGCCCTTCGACATGACGTCTAGCCTCCATCTCCGAGAGCTTCGATGGAATCGCTAGGGAGCCCTTCGTTCGTACGGCAAGTGGGATGTCTTTGTAAAGGTCCTCAATTGTTCGAGCGCCAATCTCCTTGAGCATCTGGCGCGTAATGGATTCCTCAGCATTCGGAATGTACGGATGAGGTTTCGACAAGTTATCGCGTCCTCGCGCCGGCCTTTACCTGTTGTACATATTATTCGGTTTTGGTCATCTGAGAGAATGGGAAATCATTCATCGTTCAGATTCATGCTAGAGGCTACCTTCAGTTCTTCCGGGATTCCTATTCTACGCTTAAACTCGTAGATTGTCTTAGTTGTGGAGATCGGCTTTGTCTGATTGAACCGTAAGTGTTTTCTTTAAACGTCGCATTAACCTCCCTCTCGCTTGCGAGCTGAGGGAAAATAGACGCAAAACTATGGAGCCAAGACGTTGCATCTTCCCTGTGGTATTGACCGCACAGCTGTTGTGGAAGAGAAGCGCCTCCTTGCGCCTGAGACACATGTTGGTCCTGGTGCTCGCATAATTGGAGCTGTGAAGACCTCTAGGGGAGCATTCATCGATGCGAACGCGACGCTTTACGGCCCTCTCGCAGTAGGTAAACGCACGTATATCGGACCGAACTGCGTCATCGGGTTCCCTGCTGCCAATGAGCTCAAAGAGTTGACGCGTTCACACCAGATCAAGCGGAAGAAAACGACCACGCTGGGCGACAACTGCACATTAAGAGCGGGCACAATTCTCTACTCAGATGTTCGAGTCGCTGACGAAGTCGCATTCGGCCACAACGTGCTCGTGAGAGAAAATGTGACGATCGGCCCCCAAACAAAAATTGGAACCAATGTTGTGATTGATGGAAGCACACGCATAGGAGCGAAGGTTTCGATACAAACTGGGGTATACATCTGCACATATTCGGTTGTCGAGGACGGAGTCTTCCTCGGCCCCTGTTGCGTCTTCACAAACGACAAATACGTCGTCCAGAAACCATTCAAACTTATCGGGCCTACCGTGAAGAAAGGCGCAAGCATTGGCGCGAACGCGCTACTGTTTCCTGGGGTGACAGTGGGAGAAGGAGCTGTTGTGGGTTCGCAGGCGATGGTGAATTCCGATGTTCCTGCCCGAACAATTTTCGTGGGCCTCCCAGCTAGGAAATTGAGGGATGTACCCGACGATTGGCGGTCGTCACTTTTGCAAAGTTGATTCAATCCGGGTCAACAGAACGAATAAATATTGAACTTTGCATTCACGGGGCGCCATATGTATGAGCATAACCCGATGAAAGCGGAGTCAAGCTGAGGTTGAAGATAAAGTTCGTACTGGTTATCACAATCTTGCTTCTCGCTCTTGCAATGGCCACACCGCTCCAATCGACGAAGGCGCAGACCAACCAGACCAATCTAACCATTCATGTCGTAAGAGTAGTGGCAGTTGGAGTCTGGGGAGTCACACATGTAACCGACTTCTTCACAATTCAGAACAACGGAACGGCGACAGCATCATCTCTTGATTTCGGGTTTTCACGCTTATACCGAAACAACGTGTACTACGCCAGTGCAAAGGATAGCCAAGGAAGAGATTTACTGCTGGACGCAGACGTAGCCCAGGGCACTGAAATCTACTGGATGCGTGCCCACTTCGCCCAGGACTTGGGTCCTAACCAAACCTACGTTTTCACAGTGCAATCCGTATTGAACGGCGTGTTAACTCAGGCCCCAGGAGGCTACCAGTACAATTTCACCGCAGCCCCCATCCTCAATCAAGACGCTAGTTACGCCAATGTGACTTTCATTGGTGCACCAGGATCCACATTCATCCTTCCCAACCCGACTCCATATCAAACGTTCACTTATCAGGGCCAACCTGCCCTCTTCAGGCACTTCAAGCCTTGGAAAGCCAACTCCCTTGATTCATTTTACGCGCCCTACAGAACCGTAGGAGAGTACCTCGTCGACCTCTCATCCGTGGAGCGCGATATCAACGTGGGAAGCACTGGCGACCTCACTATAACGGACACCTACAACCTTCACAACATCGGCATAGAAATTACATCATTGACGATTTCGCTTCCACAAGGCGCGTCGAACGTTATGGCCTACGATGTTGTGGGTGCAATGTGGACCAGCCCACAAAACCCAGCCGCACCATACCAAATCACAATCTCGCCAAGGTACACAGCGGGCATTGGAACCAATCAGAACTTTGCATTCACATTGACCTACAATATCCCACAGTCACAGTACCTCAAACAACTCAATTGGTGGGGAACGTACAACCTGACCATCGGCCTTCTCAACAATGCGGACGACTTCCTTTTCGATGCAGCAACCGTTAAACTGATAACTCCAAGCGGAGTGACCGTTGCTAACGTTAAGACTCCTACTCAACCATCCCTCACAAATCCAATTCAGTACGACCCAACAGATCGAGCTTTTGCACTCCAAGGCATCACCAACCAGAACAACGTAACTGTTGGACTGATCCTGAACTATGCGCCCTTCTGGTCAGCGTATGGGGCGTTACCCTGGATCTTTGGCCTCGAACTTGCCCTCGCGGCATTTGCCCTAGCCGTCAAGGTCAGACGAGGCCCAGAGCTCGCGGTACCGGTTCCTGTTGAGAAGCTTAGAGAATTCGTCGGCCTATATGACGAAAGGCTCGCATTGTCAAGAGAACTCGTTGTAATGGAAGAAGAAGTGGCCAGAGGCGGTCTCGTGAAGCATGAGTTTAGAAGACGAACGAAAGTGATGGAACTCAGGCTGGACGAGATTAACAAATCGCTTATGGAAGTTAAAGCTGAGCTGCGTGGCATTACCCCACGGTACGATGAGTTGATACGTAGAATCGATAGAGCCGAAGCCGAGATACACGTCTCACGAGCCAGCCTTAGCCAAGTAAGGTCCCAGTACAGATCGGGCAAAACAACTCGTGAAACTTACGACGCCATGGTGAAGGATATCATGAAACGTATCGACCGTGCAGAAGAGACTGTAGAGACGATTCTGATCACTTTGCGAGAAGACGCAAGGTAGACCACGGAAGCTATTAGAATCCGCCCACAACTTCTAAGCCGCTTCAGCTTGAAGGCGAAGCCTAGTGTGATTAATGGCCGATCAAATCCCAGTCTCAAAATTGCAGGAATGGCTGCGGAAATCCCTCTCATCCAGCCTCACCCAAGCAGAGCGTGAGCGCGACAAGCTGATGGGTGAGATAAAACGTGGATTGGATTCAATTACTGAATTCTGCAGCCAATTGTCACGTAAGGCACAACAGGACATGGAATCAAAGCGGGACAATAGAGCACAGTATAGGGCGGCAAAAGCAGTGGCACGGTTGACGGCCATAATCCCGGAAATGTGCAAGCAGTTTAACGTCCCTACAGAGAACGACTCTACCAGCTTAAGAAACCTGCAACGCGAGACCTCGAAGCTCGCATCCGAAGCGGCACGAACCAGGGAGACTTGGCTTCGCCAGATTAGGCCTTACTACATTATCGACATGATGACGCTGGGAGGCAACATTGACAAGCTACGTAGGCTGGGCGACGAGCTTCACAATTTCCTGATAGGGCACGGATCTTTACTACGATCGCTGGAGGAGTTGAACGAGAAACTTGAGTCCCTTGCAAAGTTGCAGGCCTTTAGAGATTCAGCAACTCAACAGAGACGGTCATTGGAGGAGAAACTTGGCGAAACGGAACGTGTCAACAACTCGTTGAAAAACGAAGTTGGCGAAATTCGTCAGAACCCAAAGATCAAGAAGTACATGGAAATTAATACTGAGCTAAGAGCACTTAGAAGCGAATTGATACGAACCGGGTTCAGCAGGCTTGGTAGGCCCTTCAAGAAGCTCGTATCGATTTCAGAACGCGGGGATTACGCGCTTCCAATTGAAGTACGGGAAAGTGCGAAGGAGTACACGAAGAAGCCATTCGCCACTTTCCTCTCTGAAGAAAGCGGTTATCCTCGGCTAAAGGCAGTAATGTCTGCTCTGTCTGGTGCCGTTTCTAGCGGAAAACTGGCCCTCAAGCAACGGGAAGCTAAGAAAGTGATTGAGCGAACGGACCAGGTTGTTTCCGGTAATTCGTTGGCAAAGGTGCATGAATTGTCGAGAGATCGCAAGCGCACCTATGATGAGTTCTTGGCCGATAAGGAAACGGCTGCCCTGGTGCAACAGCTTAGGGAGCTTCGTGTGAAGGGTCGAGCAAACCGGGCTGTCCATGATGAACTCAAAGTTGACCTACGACGTGCAATTGGGAATGAAAAGCGATTCGACGAGCAGGTTAGTTCTCTGTTAGCAGAAATCGAATCCTTCTCACGCAAACTATCTGGCGCCGACTTGAAACTAGAACTATAGTAGAGGTTACTTACTAGATGAGAACTCGAATTCTCTGTTTAGAAACTAAGGCACGTAAGAGGTTTCGGCCCAAGTCAGATTTCTTTGAGACTCTGATCTGGCCCTTCTTGCCGATGGTTGCAGAGAACAGGTATTGGTCTCCAACGTAAACGTTCGCAGCTGTGCCCGTCAGATCTTCTTCAAACACTATGTCAATTCGATTTCCTACTTCTCTAATCTCGTAGCGAACCTCTTTCCCTGAGGAGCTAGGTGCCAAAGGTTCTACGTCGATTTTGACGCCTAGTTTTTCTTCAAGTTTCGTGACTGTGACACCCTTCTTTCCTATGAGTATGGGAACAATCTCGTTGTCGACTCGAACAACGGCACGGTTGCCAGATACCAATGTGACCTCAGCGCCGGGGTCGAATTTCCTAATTTCTTGCAGTATTCTTTCCTCAGCTAACTTTTGTGTAGCGCTGATTGCGGGTTTTGCATCGCTTACTGGAATAATCACGTTCTCCTCGCCGAAGGTGTAGATCTCGAATTGTAAGGACCCGTTCTCGAAGTCGCGCACTTCAACAACTGGCCTCGCGAGGTCGGCCTCGATCATGCCCGTCGGAACCTTAACCGTGAGGTTTAGAGTGAAGAGGCTTCGGACTTCTCCATATTGGATGAAGATTATCGTGTCTATGATATGCGGGATCATTCCCAGCTCGACGCGGCCAATGAATCGTTGTATAGCGTTGATTGCCTCACTAGCGTGCACGACGCCAATCATCCCGACTCCTGCCAAGCGCATGTCAGCGAAGATCATGAAGTCCTTGCCTCGTCTCACCTCGTCGAACACGGTATAATCCGGCCTAACTAGGAGAAGAATCTCAGCGGTTTTCTCGAAATCTCCCTCCAGGGGACCGTATTGTGTGATTTCTGGGCCAACCTGCAAGTCTCGCGGTGACTCAAGCGTCTTGACGATCTTGTTCTGCCTCCAGTAGAACTCGGCTAGGGAAGAGGCAAAGGTAGTTTTTCCTGACCCGGGAGGGCCTGCTATTAGAATCCCTTCCGCTCCCGTTGCGAGCCGTTCCATCAGCTTTGTGGAAAGGCGATAGTCTTGTAGCGTGAGGCTAACTACGGGCCGAACGATTGTAACTTCCAAGCCGTCGGATAGTGGGGGTCTGGTGATTGCAACACGGTAGCGTCCCAATTGGATTACCATCGCTCCGGCTCTGTTTATTTCGACAAAGCCTTCCCTGCTGACCCTTGCCGCCTCGGTTATCTCTCGAATGATTTGCTCAACTTCCTGTGTTGAGCTCGGTGTTTCGGAGAGGGCGACCAGCTCAAATTTGCCGGGCTTTCCTCTCTTTGCGAGTGCCCGCGTCCCCTCTTTCAGATGGATGCTTGACGTGTCGGGTGTGAACAACTTCTCAAAAGCAAGATCAGTGGTTCTCACTTCGCCAGGGACATGTTTCACCTGTACGCCCGACGCTTCAGCTACCAGGGCTTGCACGTAATCGGCCGTCAGCAGAGTTCCATTCTCAGACCTAGCAACATCAGTGATGAGAGCATCGAGCCTACCGCTCCTCGCCAGCATGATATCATTGTAGCCAGGCCGCTGCCCGAGAAATGTTAGCTTGATACCTTTACTCTCACAAAAAACCCGCAGCTTCTTGATTTCCTCAAGCCCAACGAAACCTGGCTCTCGTCCTTTCGAAGCCTGTGCCTGAAGTTCATCTAACACTGCGTATGGGATTATTATCTCAACGTCAGTTAGTCCACCCTTCTCAATTACCGACGGCACGTTGCCGTCTATGATTATCGATGTATCGGGGACGAGTTTCTGAGTCAATGCCCAATCCTTGCGCTGCTACCAGTAGAGCGCTGTCAATAAAAACAGTACCGACCAGCGAAGTCAAGTGAAAAGCCGCTCAGGCGGCAAACCTCTCATATTGGAGCTTGCAAACTAAGAGCCGAGGATAGCGTTGGAGCGCTGCACGTCTTCTTCGCGCGTTTACGATGGCCGAATCCTGAATTTTCGCGTTGACCAGGTGACGTTGGGGACCGGCAAGACAACGAAACGTGAAATCATTGAACATCGCGGTGCCGCTGCAATTGTCCCGGTAACCCGAGACCGCGATGTCATTCTAGTGCGTCAATACAGGTACGCAATAACAACAAACCTACTCGAAATCCCCGCCGGAACTATGGAACCAGGAGAAACACCTGAGCAATGCGCTTCGAGAGAACTTGAAGAAGAGACGGGATACAGGTGCAAGGAGATTGAGAAGATATTGGAATTTTTCCCCGTTCCAGGTTACAGCACAGAGAAGATTCACGTTTACCTAGCTAAGGGGCTCATCGACTCGAAGATGCATACCGAAGATGACGAGAAGATCGAACTGGAAATAATGCCCTTCCATAGAGCCTTGGAAAAAGTTCGGTCGGGAGAGATCCAGGATGCAAAATCGATCTGCGCACTTTACCGGGCCGCTGAACTGATTTAGTGTCTTGCCTCAATTTTGAAGAAAGCAGGTTGGCCCGATGAGATCATCGCCATGACTTCCTCTTTCAGTGCGGATAAATTGATGCCGAAATGTTCGTTGTGGTATTTTTCCAGTTTCTCATGAGCACGTTTCATAACTGAGAGCGTGATGTCTTGTTCGCTTTTTTGCAAGTGAACGAGAGCAGCGGCTAGGAGAATGATGCCCTGTAGGATCTCTTTCTCGGAACCGCTGGACCTTCTCCACGCTGCCTCTAGGGCTTCGTGGCTCTCCCAATATCTCTCCTCATTGAACAGGGCCAGGCCTAGTTTGACAGCCTCCGAGTTTTCCATGATCGCGGTTTCCACGTCTAGTTCACGAATCGTCAACAACGAGCCAACCTTATCACCAAGAACCTGAACGGCCTTGTCTAAGTTAGCCATGGAGTCGATTAAGAGGTCGAGTTCTACAGCGGAACTGCTGATCCGGAGATTTCCTATGTCCCCGCCTAATGATCGCACAGCTTCGTAAGCAAGCGAGGTTAAGGGGTGTCGGTCAGCTGGGACGTATTTTCGCTCATTTGAAAGTCGAACCAGGAACCTCATTCGGGATTACCACACTTTGAGCATGTCAGAAAACAGCTATAACAGTGGTTGAGTGTCAACAATTCTCCGATAAGAGTGAGGTTGCTCCCATGTCTGAGTCACAAGAGTATGTGGTGGACGGCAACGAAGTAAACAAACTACTGGAACCTTACAACCTTGAAGCATACCAACCCACCAGTGAACTCCACCACATGTTATCGGGCCAAGTCTTCGATGCGATCGAGAAGAAAGTCGTGAAAGGCTTGATGGATGAGATTGATAAGGCAAAACCTCAGACGGTCAGATTTCAGAACCTTGAAGCGCTGGCCTCAGGCCCTCACAAGGATTATCTTTACCCAATCTGTGGGGGACTCGCCGTCCTAATAGAAAATCTAGCCGCAAAGAACATACAAGTCACTGGGACAATTCAAAACCCATGGGTGCTACCTTGGCATTTGGTGGCGAAACTAGACAAGAACTTCAAAGGGATACCGGCCCCCGGCCAAACACAACCCCCGTAGAATCGACGGGATAGGTAGGTCCGGTCTTCGCAAACCCGCTGACTCAAGGCTCACAGTTGCAGGGTAACGGTTAATTCTGAGCCCACTTTCTTCGAGACAGGTAACTTCTATTGTCAGTCGAGATTGGACAGAAACTTCCGGATTTCCAACTCCACGACCAGGATCGTAAGCCACGTTCTTTGAGCGACTTCCTAGGAAAGAAAACCATTCTGGCGTTCTTCCCAGGAGCTTTCACAGGACCTTGCACGAAAGAGATGTGCACCTTCAGAGACTCATTACCATCCTTACCCGGCCAAGTTGTTGCCGTAAGCGTCAATGACCCTTTCACAAACAAAGGCTTCGCCGAAACACACAATTTGCAATTTCCCATACTCAGCGATTATTCAAGGGAGACTATCAAGAAATTCAACATCATAATGAACGACTTCGCTGGGCTGAAAGGCTATGCAGCAGCAAAAAGGTCTGTGTTCATATTAGACGAGAAAGGCATCGTTCGCTACAGGTGGGTTTCTGAAGATCCGACGAAGGAACCAAACTACGACGAAGTCAAGAAAACGTTAGCCAGTCTCTAAACTACGCTTCAGCCCTATCTGCGAGAGCTTCACATTCACTTCAGTTCTAAAATAGAGTAGGGGAAAAAGAGGGGCCTCGGTTCCATCACGACTTAGTCGATTGTGATCTCTCTGCCCCGCGGTTTTGGCTTCACTTTTCGGAGGACGATTTCCAGAACGCCGTTGTTGTATGATGCCTTGGAAGTGTCTGGGTCAACGCTGGTTGGGAGTTCAATTTCCTTGTAGTATTTGCGTATTTTCGCTGAATCGACACTGATCGTTAGTCTGTTTTCAGATATAGTAGTCTTGATGTCGGATTTTTCGACTCCGGGCAGTTCGGCAACTACGCGGACCTGTTCTGTTTCGTTGATTACGTCTACCAAGGGCTCGCGTGAGTCCTTTGGTTCTAGTGCTGGTTGTTCGAGGCCGAAGGCTCCAGGCTTCTTGGAAGGTTTGACGTTTCCGAACTCTTGTATGACGGGTTTGCCGTCGGGGCCCATACTCATTGAGTAGCCGTAAACGAAGGGACCGAATTGTCGCATGGTTGAACCGTCAGGCAATTTCCTTTCGGTAATGCTGTCTTTAGGCATGCCTTTCGCCATGTCTTGGAACATGCGTTCGAACATTTGGTCGATATCGCTGAACCACCTGTCCATCCAACCGAAGGGTGATGCGCGTCCTCGACGTGACCTAAACCAATCGGGGAAGGATTCGTCGTCAGATGACATTCTCAAAGTTCACCTCGCATTTGCTTAATTTGTTACCTTCAGTAACACTTTTATATAAATATTGTTACGTAAGGTAACGCGTCGTTGTCGTTTGGTATGAGAAGGCGCGGCAAACCGTTAGGTGTCTCTATCGTGTTGCTTTTATGGGGTCGTGAAATAATATTCCGAGCCAGTAGATGTCTCTCGCTTTTTGCCCACAACCGCCTTTCTTTGTAGCAATTTCTCTAATGCTACATTTACTCGCTCTGCAGTAGGGTCATTTATTGGTTCAACGACGGCCGTCTGAATAAGTTTTTGAACAATCTCAATAGAAGTGTAGGCCGATTGGCGATTCTTGCTGAGGAAGTCGAGGACTTCTTCTTCTAAAGTTGGGCCAATTGCTTTTAGTTTCTCAAATTCGTTCCTAGAGATCGGCAACTTAAGTCTGGATTTAGGTGAGCGTTGTAGCTTAAGAATCCTTCCGATTGGCGTTTTGGACTATCGTAAGCCACTTGTTTTTGCCCGTAATTTGGATTCCCGCTAGTTCCGCTGGAGTCTTGCCTTTCAGTGCCTCGTGTGGCCTAACGTAATTGTGGTAGATTTGCATTCCAGTTAGAATTGGTGTATCTGGTTTCTCAAGTGTTCGCATAACGCCTTCTCTGTCCCGTAGTTCTCCGTTCATGCGCTCCATCTTATTGTTGTAAACTTTTCCAGACATGCGGATTTCTTGGATGTGCTCGGTTCTTGTTTCAAGGCGCTTCGTGTAGAACTCTTTCAGGTATCTGAGCCGACAGTGCTGGAATTTACCCGTCTATCGCTATCGAGGTTCACCTAGTAGATCATTAGCCGGTTGCTCATGATCCCCTCCCCTTTTTCTAAAGGTTAAGGCATGAAAAACCTCGACCGTCTTTATCTGCACTTTCCACCGCTCCTGTGGAAGCGGGTGGATCGGTATTGGGGACATTAATTATCTAGTGTGTTTGCCTCCGAGTAACATTGGTTCCCCACAACATTACACCACCCACCACCCCCCCACGGGGGGTCCACCCATTGAGGGGTGGTGCCAAACGGTGCCAAAAGTCCCAGTTGAACAACCTAAAATCCACTTCGAAAGGCGGACAAGGCTTGAATCGAAACCGGCTCCTAAACCAATTACCCGATTAACCCGCGTCACTTCTTGTCTAGCATATGTTATACACTGGTTGACTATGCGAACCAGTGTAATTGGTAACGGATCATCGTCGTCTAATTTTACTCAGGAGAACGTAGAGTCCTGATGCGATTAGTATGGCGACGACGGCGTATACGATGTATTTCTCGAGTACGCCGATGCTCACGCCGAGTGCTGTTATGTAGCATGGTTCGCCTGGATCGCATGAGCCGTAGACTGCGTAATTGTAGAAGGAATATGCTGTAATGAATAGTGATACGAAGAAGGAGGCGGTAAATGCCCACGCGAAGATTCTAAAGTTCTGGTAGAAACCTCTCGCCAAGGTCGGGGATATATTGAGCAATTTTGCGGTGACTTTGGCCTTAACCTTCTGCTCAAAAGCCATGTCGCAGGGACTCAACATCAGGGTTTTCGTAACGCACTTGAACGCTTCCTTTGCGAGCCTGCGATATTTCGCTGACCATATGCTCATCACTGAGAAGACTACGAGAGCAACCAAACATAGAGGCATTCACAGGCCAGCACCATAACCCCGGAGTCCTAATCCCAAATAATGTTCTTCAATAGAGAACATATACCATTCTGGTGTTGAGGCACAGTCTCCACTCCTTCGCCACGGCTAAACCCGCTCTCCTAGCGCGATTCCCTGGACAGGCCATCAGTGTTTTCATAATCATTAAAGCCGGCGAAGTTATGCTCCCAAAATACCGCACGACTACCCTAGAGGAATTGACACAATTCAAAGTTTTCAGGCAAATGGAAAGGAATGGAAAATGCTCCAAACGCCATGGGTCAAGCGTGGTCTTCTCAGAATCCTGCTCGGCCTGTTTCTTGTGCTTGCGATGCTAACTTCTTTCGGGCATTACCTGGACACATCTCTAACTTTGCACATGATTGTTCAACACGCCTTCTACCTTATCGGTGGTTTCTTGATCACGGCAGGCGCGGATATGTTAGTCCTAGCCTGGTCGGGGGTTTCAAGTACAGCGTCTAGGGCATATTCGGCTTTGTTGCGCATTAATGCCACGTATAACAAGAGAGGTTTAGTGACGTTCTTCATCGCGGGCCTTCTTGTTTGGTATTGGCATTTGCCAGTAAACTTCGACGCTGCTGTATTGGACGAGAGCATTCACATTCTGATGCATACGACGTTCATGGTAGTTGGAAGTTTGATTTTTGCTGGCTCGAAGCTCCTAACCTGGCGCGTTCGCACCTTTTTGTTGCTCATACCGAGCAAAGCGATGGGTATCTTCGGAGCGTTCCTAATGTTTACCTCCGGCTACATTTATTCCGTATACCCAGAGTGGCAACAAACGCAATGCGGCCTTGCTATGGTGGTTATGATGCTGGGGATGGATCTGACCCTCGTCCCGTTTTGGCTGTACAAATATTTCCAGGCACCCACGGCACCACCCTCTCAGGCGATGGGTCGCTAATCCCAAAAAACCTGAAATATGAAGCATGAAAAAGACGATTTGGTTGGCTTCACATGGTAGAGTGCGACCGCTGCCATAGGAAATTCGTAACATATGCGGCGCTAAAACAGCATTACGGCGACCAACACTCGAATGCAAAATGGCCGGACGCGCTCGAGAGCAGGCTAGTTGACGAGAAAAGCCTTCAAACCCATATGGCCAGCTCGACCCCAACTCGAGGCTCGCATACGAAACTGATCCTCGCGCTAATTCTAATCCTAGTCGTTGTTGGTGGGGGCATGATTTACCTGCCAAGCCTATTCCAAACGAGCACGAACCCTGCTTGCGCAAACTTTCCTTTCCCTTCAACCGCCAACCAAGACCTGGCTGAACACTACCATGCGCTGCTCTTGATCTACATCAATGGACAGCAACTCCAGTTACCGCCCAACATTGGCGAGGGAGACTCGGGGCCATGCATTCAACCCCTGCACGTGCACGCGAGCTCACCCGATACAGGGGTAATTCACATCGAAACGCCTCAAGAAAGAACCTACACAATCGGAGATTTCTTCAGAGTCTGGGCAGCAACCCCCGGCATTGGCGGCCCCACTCCTGCCGTATTCAACCAGAACCAACTCTTCAACTACACCGTCGGTAATGGCTACGAATTACGGATGTACGTCAACGGCGAACAATCAACGGTTTACGATTCATTGGTTCTTCAAGGCCACATGGTTATTGTAATCGTTTACGGAGCATCTTCCACTACTAACTGGACCCAATACCAAGGCACCTCAGCTGAAGCGTGGCCATACTCAGGCTACTGAAACTAGAAGGAAATCATCCGCCAAGAACAATACCGGTATCCAGCATGAGCTCCTCTGACCTTCGTGAAAGAATATTCAACTTAATCTACTCGAAGAACAAAACCGAAGAAGCAATTCTACACTTGAACGCCATTATCAAAACCTCGCCTGAAAACAGCCTAGCAATAGCCCTGAAAGCTTACGCCCTAAACAAACTGGCAAACATCCACCGTGAATGGAAGTATTCGCAGCAGGCGTTAGAATATGCAGATCGCGCCCTGGCTTTGAACCCAAACGATGACCTTGCCCTGACAAGTAAGGGTTGGGCTCTAATCGACCTAGGTAGAGCGAATGAAGCGCTTCCTTTCTTACAGGAAGCTGTTCGAGCTAACCCGAACAGTGAATATTCTTGGTACAATCTTGCTTGGGCTCAGTATTTGACGGGAGATGCGGTTGCATCAACAGAATCAATAGCAAGGGCTCTGCGGATTAGTCCGGGCAACCCCATCATTAAACGAGGTAAAGAAATGATGGAGAAGGGCGAAGTGCCCAAGCATCTGAAAGCTCAGAAATCCTGAACGAGAAACACTTTCTGCTAGTCCGCAGGCTGACGCTCGACAAAGTCAGCTAGTTGACTGAGGTTTTCGAATTCATGGTCAGCTCGTTCAGTTGGCGGAGCCGGTTCAGATTTTCGGTTGACCCAGGCTGTTTTGAATCCCAGCCGACGAGCTGGAGGAATATCATACCTGAACCCCGACGACACATGCAGAATGCTAGTCGGTTTGGTGCCCAGCTTCTTGAGAGCAAGCTGGAATGGCGTTAATGCGGGCTTGTAGGAACCCGCTGCCTCGGCGGTTACGGTAATGGCGAACTGAACGCCAAGGTTAGTTTTCGTTTTCTCGATTATGTCGTTATCAATGTTTGAGATTATGCCCAACCTGTGTTTTCTCGCGAGCCTCTCAAGCGCCATGCTGGTCTCCTTGAATATTGGCCAGGTGGGGACTGATTGTACTAGCCTATCACCATCTTGATCTTTGTAGGCGACTTGGAACCTGTGGAAAGTTTCCTTCAGACTCAAGCGAAGGATTTCTTTGTAGGGCTTGTAAGGGCCCTGAACCATTTCGAAATCAATGTCCTCACGAACCCTAACTACTTCAGGTATGTTTGCTGTGGCTCCTTTCTCTCGCAGTATTTCATTGAGGAAGCCTGTGATTCCCGTCTCCCAATCCACTAACGTCCCATAACAGTCGAATGTTATGGCTGAGAGCATCCACAATCCTCCACGCGAGTGCGCTGAGGTGGGCTTCGTCTTGGCTAGTTTAACCTTTGGTTACTCCGATCGGGACGAGTCTGGCCACTTTGGTTGCTATGCCTAGTTGGTGGCTTACTTCTGCGACGCTGTCAACGTTCTTGTAGGCTTCTGGAGCTTCTTCGCTTACCGTCCCCATGTTCTCCGCTCGAATCATGATCCCCTTCTTTGAGAGAAGGTCTTCGACCGTCCGTGCTGGGTTCCGCCTCCTTGCAGCTGCTCGGCTCATGAACCGGCCAGCTCCGTGCGCCGTTGTTCCGAAGCTGAGTTCCATGGATTTGGGTGCCCCGATGAGAACCCAAGACGCTGTGCCCATACTCCCAGGGATCAGGACTGGTTGGCCAATCTCCCTGTATTTAGCTGGGACGGCTGAATGACCGGGCGGAAAGGCTCGGGTTGCTCCCTTTCGGTGAACATAGACCTTCTTGGTCCCCCCATCGATTACATGCTCCTCAATCTTCGCAATATTGTGGCAGACATCGTAGATCAAACCCATATCCAACTGGTCAGCCGACTTCCCAAAGGTCTTCTCGAAAGACTCTCGCGTCCAATGGGTTATCATCTGCCTATTCGACCATGCGAAGTTGGCCGCACATGACATGGCGCCGATGTAATCTTCAACCTCGTTACTCTTTGCGGGGGCGCAGGCCAATTGCCGGTCCGGTAACTTGATTCCATATTTCTGCACGGCACGTTCCATTACTCGCAGGTAGTCGCTGCACACTTGGTAGCCGAACCCCCTGCTCCCGGTATGGACTAAGACGAGGACTTGGCCTTCCTTCCGGATACCTAATTTATCGGCAACGGGAGCGTCGAAGATCTTATCCACTTTCTCAATCTCGAGGAAATGATTGCCGCTACCTAGGCTGCCAAGTTGCGGTGCACCGCGTTGCTTAGCAACCCCGGATACCTTGTCTGGGTTAGCGGTCTGCATGCACCCATTTTCTTCGCAATGTTTCTGGTCCTCAGCCCAACCATACCCATGGTCAACAGCCCACTCAACGCCCTCACCAGTTACCTTCTCCAAATCCCCCTGCGAAAGCCGCCCAACCTTCCCCCGACTCCCAAGCCCTGAGGGAATATTCACAAACAACGTATCCAGCAACTTCCCAAGAACCGGCCGAACATCAGCCTCAGTCAGATTTGTGCGAATCAACCGCACTCCACAGTTCGAAACAACCAATCCGTTGGCGATGAAATTGTGACTCCGATCGGCTACTGTGAAGTCGAACACTGATTCATTGAGTTCCATGGGCTCGATGGTCGCTATTACATCCCAAACGCTTCCGGACTTGCCAAGGCCCACCGTGGCTGCCTGAACATACGCCGCGAACGATGGAAAATCTTCTGGAATTCGCGGCGCACCTGCTCGTGGTGAATATATTGAACGCTCAATGAAACGTTCATTGACACCCGAACCACCAAGGTGATCGTAGATTGCTTTCGGTGCAGCTCCGAGGTTCCGCATCGCCACTGCGGAAACAGCAACTCGCATCCTGGCTAGCAGGGCCATTCGCTTGGTCTTGATGTAGTTTACAGCTAATGCTGCGAGGTAGCTCTTTCTACGATTGTACTCGAAGCCCACGGTTCCCCAGAACCTGATTAAGTTCTCAGGTAACTCTGAGACCTGGAGGCGGACACGCGTCGAAACAACTCCTGTGCGTGTCCGATTTGTGTCAAAGTCCACCGTGATTGGGTTGCACTTCACTCCCAGCTGATCAAGTAGTTTCTTGATTTGGCGCATCATTATCATCCCACCAGAAAGGGCGCGCATATGCTTGCTTTGAGTCAACAACGGGGCCGCCAAAGTCTTTGAATGGCCCGCTACTGTTGCGGGTGTTGACATTTCAGCACCGAAGAATGCTCCTAAGAACAGGCGCTTAATCCACAATGGGCACCTGAATAACCAAGTTGGCAGAGCGTAACCCTGTGTAGCCTTTGCGCCTCTCGGAACACCCATGGCAAACAATAGTGCAGCTAAGCTTCGTGAATGGACGTAGAATCCATGCTCAACACTCGCGAACCGCTTCGTCCCGTACCTTGAGGTGATCTTGGCCATTCTTTTTCTCGTGTAGACCTTCGTGGGTGAATAACCAAGTTCACGAACATCGCGGCGAATATCCTCCAGATCCTCGCGCTTCCCCCAGAACCATATGAAAGCACTCACGGGCGTGAAAATAAGCGACCCATCTCCAATTACGTAGCCGAAGATTTTCATTAGGTAAGGCAATTTCGGCGACATGGATCGTAGCGGCAAGAGCCCTCTGGCTCGAAGCTCATTTGCGACCGCCGTATTGTTTGCTGGAATCTTTAGGCTCCTGATTTTCCGTTCGCTGACTATTGCAAAGTCTTCCGGCTCTTCGTAAGGTACGCCCTCGAAGCCGTAAACAGCGACTTTCTCCTCCGTGCGCAGCCGAGATACTTCGCGCATTCCGCTCGGAGTTAGGATTGGGTGGTCCCCGGTCGCAAGTATCGCGTAGCCGAGTTTCGTTCGAATTCGAAAGGCAACTTTGTTGTTAGGTTGCTTGAGGAACGCAATGATCTTTGCCTTCTCAAGCCCACTCTGCTTAGATGTTCGGACAGCCACACGTGACCAAGACGACTCAAGTTCGCGAATCGGCACCCGGTATCCAAGTTCGGTTAAAACAAGAGCATCGCCGGTCAGGCAGTTTATATCATATCCTATACCGCCGGGGCTTACGACGCCTTCGTCGTAGTCGCTTGCTGCGACTCCGCCTATTGGGAAGCCGTATCCTTCGTGGCCGTCGGGCATGGTTATTGACCAGTTGTAGAGGCCGGGTAGGGTGGCGACGTTTGCGCATTGCTGCAGGGTAGCGTCGGTCCGCATTTTTTCGATTAGCGCATCGTCAGCGTAGATTCTGCCTGGGACGCGCATTCCGGGTTGTGCGTCTTTTGGAATCTCCCAGACGTATTTGTCAATGCGTTTTATCGGGATTTGCTGGGAGGTGTGGCCGTATGCTGAACCTTGGGACATGAGGATCACTCTTAGAATGTGGGGAAAACACGTCCGCGTTCTATTTAAGCTTCGACAAGTGCGTCCGAAAGATTTGAGAAGCTTGGGTTCATTTATGTTGACGAACTCTCTCACACTTTCACCTCTCTCATCGAGCTAAATCACTACGTGCGCTAGCTTTCGTTGTGATGTGATAATGGGACGCACGATTCCTTCCTACCGGATGGCGATTGACATGGAGATTGCGAAATGGAAGCCTTTCAGGGATGCGTTGCGGAAACCTGAGAAAGACATTTGCGAGAACATGCTCTTGCGTTCGAAACTCTACGCTTCAGCAGGCGGCATGGCTGTACGACCAGTCGTACTCGAAGCCATGTTCATGTCTATCCTCCTAGACCACCACATTCGCCTATTGGAACTAGTCACGGAAATTGAAAAAATCAAGCGTCCCGAGGGAGCGAAAGAACCTAAAGGAATTGAAAAGTTTCTCCAAGCACCTACATCGGATATTGAAGCATGTCAAACAACCATCGAAACTACGCCGTCGCCCGACAACAACTAATCTCATTCTTGCAAAGCCAGGGATTCAAGCCGCACCCGAACGAGGTATTCTGCCCCGCCGAGCATTGTTGGGTAGACGTAGCGGCTCTGAAAGGCCAAGATTACTGGGCTTTCGAATACAAATCACGAAATGATTCCATAAAACGAGGGCTAGAGCAATGTTGCTCCTACGCAAAAGCATTCAACTATGTTGTGCTGGTTGCTGATCGGCATCGAGCAACTTCAAGCCCATACTTCGGACAGTTCAAGCGCAATGGATTCGGCGTCTGGTCTCATACAATGAAGGGCTTCTATCCGTTACTTAACCCGAAGAGGCAAGGGGTTCTCAGAAAAGCCGCGGTTGTGGTGGAGCGACAGTTCAGGTGGGCGTTACCCAATATGAAAACAATCCCAGACTCACGCATAACAGATTGGCTCGTCCGTCAACCACCCTTGCGGCCGGCAAGTTGTGAACTCAGGGAGGTCCATGTCTTGGAAGAGTTGGGGGCTGCTCGAGGGATCCGTTCTTCCACGCGGTTATCTGGCTAGCTGCTTCGGTGAGGCTACCTACCGTCGCCTCCGGCTCAGCCTGGTGTGCAGCTTCTACCGGTTTCCGGAGCACATGAATCGAACGCATTCCAACCCTCCTTGCCCCGCATATGTCCGCCTCCAGCGAATCTCCAACAAAGACAGTGTCCGAAGATTTGACCGCCAACTCGCTAAGTGTGCGTGTGAAGATTTCTGGCCTGGGTTTTCTAATTCGCAATGAGGCCGAGGTGACGACGCTGCCGAAATATTCCGTGATATCATTTTTCTCTAGAATTGCGCGAACTGCCCAATCGCTCTTCGCGTTTGAGACTAGCCCCATCTTGAACCCTTCATCTCTGAGGGTCGTTAATGTCTCAAGGGTGTCTGGGTACAGTTGCCAAGCTTCAACCTCGGGCGCAAAGAATTCAATTTCCGCGTTTCGAATCAAATCAACGCCTAGAACTTCTAACCTAGATTTTCGAAGTGTTTTTGCGATTATGTCCGCCATCGGGATTTCTACCTTGTAGAGGTCGGCTCTGGACGCGGCGTCCTCGAAAATGCGGATGAATGTCCCAGCGAACTGTTGATAGTCTAGCCGAAACCCTAATTTCTTGAGATAATCGTGGAGTGATTCTATGTTGTCGTTGAATACGTCGTCCCAAGGCCTGCTCATATGGACAAGTGTATCCCCTAGGTCGAGCAACACAGCGTTGAGCAATGAAATCACGTATTCGCGTTCCTGGAGCTTGGAGAAGCACATAACTCTTTGTTAGCCGCGCTGAGAGTGGCGCGTCTATCCACGTGTTATAAAAGAGCGTACCGATGATTGAATCATCGTGTGCGACATGCCTTCCGATTCGACTGGTATCGTCTTCCATGGTGGCGTGGGTGAAATCGGAGGGAACAAGATTCTCATTGAAGACAAAGGGACGCGGGTGGTACTTGACTTTGGTATGAGTTACTCTGACCGGCGTAAGTTCTTCTTTGACCCGATGCTTTCACCGGGCGACGAGCGAGACCTCCTTGAATTTGGAATTCTTCCGAACATCAAAGGCATTTACGAATTTGAGGACTCGAAGCCGTCTATCGACGCAGTTTTCCTCTCACACGCCCATGGAGACCACTGGGGCTACATCTCATTCCTGAAAAGAGAGATACCACTCCACTGCGGCGATACTTGCGCCCGAATTCTTGAAGCAATATCAGCCACAAAGGTGAGGCATTTCGAATCAGATATTCGAGGGCTTCAGTTTCAAACCTTCAGAACCGGGAATACGATCAAAGTGGGAAACATAGAGGTAACGCCGTGCCACGTCGACCATTCCATCCCAGGTGCCTACGGTTTCATCATAAGGACGTCGCAAGGTTCCATAGCTTACACGGCTGACTTTCGAGTCCACGGAACCAAACCACAGTTAACAGACGATTTCGTCGAACTCGCTGCCAAATCTAGTCCGGAGGTGCTGCTGGCTGAGGGAACAAACATTCTTGGCGGACATGTCACGAGTGAACCCGAAGTTAAGTCTAAAGTCAACCAACTAATCTCGACGACAAAAAACCTCGTCCTAGCCAACTTCTCCAATGTGGACATTGACCGGATACGGACCTTTTATGAGGTCGCCAAGGAGAACGACAGAATGCTTGCGATCTCTCTGAAACAGGCGTATCTCCTCAACCAACTGTCATCGGACCCAAAGCTAGGACTTCCTAAGGTTCTCGACGCTAGCGAGAATATAGCGGTATTCAGACGGTCCAAGAAACGGTACTACGATTGGGAAGAGGCCGTGATGGACAAGGCAAAAATAATTGCCAGCGAGGAACTGAGAGAACAGCAGGACAAGTTCGTAGTAGCCTTCTCAATGCCAGACTTCAAAGAACTCGTCGATATAAGGCCGAAGGCCGGGAGTGTGTTCGTACTCTCAACATCAGAACCATTCAATGAGGAACAGGAATTCGAGTTCGAAAGGTTACAGAATTGGCTAGACCATTTCGGCCTACCAATGTACCACATACATTGCTCGGGGCACATAATGCCCAGCGAACTCAAAGCAAACATTCAACGAATCAAACCACGAAAACTGTTCCCTATTCACACAGATCATCCTGGTCTTTACGCTAAATACGTCGCCGACTTAGCGAAAATAGAGTGCCCTTTGAGGGGCCGGAGGTACGAAGTCGGCGCTTGAGGGTTAGAAGCGCTCGAACTCAACCCTTAGCGTCATGCCCTTTAGTTCTTGGGCGATCTTGCGGACTTTTTCCAAGTCGACGGGCATTCGCCGCGGCTCTCTCCCGGTTAGTATGACTTTGGTTTCTTGGGTTCCATCTGGAATCCAAACCGTGTTTATGGTAAGAATTGAGAGTGGGCTGAAGAGGTCCTCCAGGAAGTCTCGGTCGTCCCCGCCGTAGCTGATGAGTTTTACTCGTTTGCCAAAGGTCTCTCCAAGATCCTTAACGATTTTCGCTCCGCCGCCGAGTAGCTTGGGCATGTCCTTCTTGTCCACAAGTACGGCCATGACGCCGTCAGCTTCAACAGACCTATGATAAGTAACGTCTTGGAGAACTGGATTATCCTTTTCGAGTTCAACTATCCGCTGGATTACCTTAAGGTCTAACTCGGTGACCAGCCCCTTCTCAACCTTCTCTTCACAACGCCGACATAGAATGCCGGACTTCACGCAAAATGCGTCCAGAATTGTCTTTACCATTCACTTTCAACTATATCTTGGTCCCAACGATCGTCGGCTGGCTGCGCGTTTGCGCTTCCAGCGTCATCGCAGTGCACGAGGTCGAGCAAACTATTTGAAGATATTGTCTTTTCAACAAGTTCGAAGTTGAAAACTGAGAATTATTCTTAAGATCTGAAGTGGTTACTCTATACCTGCCCGAGTCCAGTGAGTTCACGGCTGACCTCCCAGAGATGTTTTGCAACTTCCAAATCATAGGATTCCTTCGAAGACTTCATTTCGGATTGCTTTGCGAAGTATTTACCAGTAGAGTGCTCAACTTCAGGAGATGATGCCAACCATACTACTGTCTTTGCGCCTTGCTCCGGGCTTAGCATCAATGGGGCGAAAACTCTCACAATTAAACCCATGAAACCCCCGTTGTTTCGGCCAAAGTTCGTCCTCACAGATCCTGGGTGAACGCAATTGACCGTAACTCCAGTTCCCTCCAATCGCCTAGCTAATTCGTAAGTGAAGAGGACGTTTGCAAGCTTCGATTGGGGATATGATTTCCACCCACTATACTTTCGCTCGCCCTGAAGATCATCGAAGTTGATATGTCCCCTACTCTGCGCTTCAGAGCTGACGTTCACGATTCTTGACGGTGCGCTCGCCTTCATCAAATCTAACAGCAGATAAGTAAGAAGGAAGTGAGCCAGGTGATTGATGGCGAATGTTGCTTCGAAACCATCGGCCGTGACAACACGCTTACTCACGTAGATGCCCGCATTGTTAACGAGAACGTCGAGGCGGGAGAACTTCTGTCGGAAGTCATCCGCAAAGGAGCGGACAGAGTCGAGGCGAGCAAGATCAACCAAACCTACGCTCAAATCTTGATTATTGGATTCTCTGATGATCTCCTGTCTAGCCGCTTCTCCTCGCCCAGAGTCTCGGCACGCAAGCACGACAGTAGCTCCAAGTGCAGCAAGTCCGCTCGCAGTTGCCTTTCCAATACCAGAGCTTGACCCCGTTACCAAGCAAACCTTTCCATGCAACAGACCGGTTTTCTTATCGGTTTCCAATTTACTGGAACTCATTGTAGTTTACCCAACTATTGACAACTGGGGCATCTATATGTTGTCGGGTCTAACCATAATCCAATATGCTCCACAGGGATTGATAGTTCAAGCGTTGTTTTATTACGGAATCCAAGCAGTCTAGGGCACACGTTTACAGGATTCACGGACGAGGATCGATTTGAAGCTCTTCGAATATGAAGCGAAGGAAATCGCGCAACAGTACGGCGTTCCTGTTCCAAAAGGGTTAGTCGCGTCAACCCCCCAAGAAGCGAAGGATGCTTACTTGAAGCTCGGCCAGCCTTCGATGGTTAAGGCTCAGGTTCTGGTTGCGGGTCGGGGCAAGGCGGGAGGAATCAAACCAGCCTCAAGCCCTGAGGAGGCAGAGGAGGTTGCAAGGCTAATCCTTTCGATGTCAGTCAAGGGTGAGAAAGTTGCTAAGGTTCTTGTTGAACAGAAACTAGCCAGCAAACATGAGCGGTACGTCAGCATCGTTGTCGACCGAGCGTCGCGTTGCTACACAATTCTGTGCTCGACGGACGGTGGCGTAGACATTGAACAGGTCGCTAACGAGCACCCTGAAAGAATCATCCGGCATAAGCTTGAACCACTAATTGGGCTGCAGGATTTTGAGAGCAGAGCCGTCGCGAAGGGGATAGGGTATTCTGGTAAGCAGATGAACCAGGTAGCCTCCATCATCAACAAGCTCTTCAAAATCATGCTCGACTACGACGCTGAACTAATCGAATCTAATCCGCTAATTGAAACAGAGGCCGGAGAGCTAATTGCCGCTGACCTAAGGATCCTCTTAGATGATAACGCGCTCTTCAGGCACCAGAAATTCCTCGAACGCATGAAAACGCTTGAACCTGATATGACACAACTTGAGATTAAGGCACGGGAGAAAGGTTTGGCCTATGTTGAGCTCGATGGCGAGGTTGGAATTATCGGAAACGGCGCAGGCCTGGTCATGGCTACATTGGATATGATACTGGATTACAAGGGTAAGCCTGCGAACTTCTGCGACGTGGGCGGTGGTGCCAGCGAAGAAAGAATTGCCGCTGCCCTTGAGATCGTGCTTGCCAACCCGAAAGTGAAGGTGCTTCTGATCAACATTATGGGTGGAATTACACGGTGCGATGACGTTGCGAGAGCAATTCTTGATATTCAGAAGAAAATGGGCATCACCAAACCTATGGTCATCCGATTAGTAGGAACCAATGAGAAAGAGGGACAGAAGATTCTCGCCGAGGCTAACATACCCTCACTGAACAGCATGGAAGAATCTGCGGCAAAAGCTGTGGAGTTAATTCCGAAGGCGAAGTAGAATGCCAATCCTAGTGGGAAGGAAAACCAAGGCGATCGTCCAAGGCATTACTGGTTCACAAGGAGACTTTCACACAAAGCTGATGCTTGAATATGGAAGCAAAATAGTTGCAGGAACCACACCCGGTAAAGGCGGAACCGTGGTGCATGGGGTCCCGGTTTTCGACTCGGTCCAGGAAGCTGTTGAGAAGTTCAAAGCCACCGCGTCTATCATCTTCGTTCCAGCCCCAGGCGCCAAGGACGCCGCTCTCGAAGCCATCGCCGCCGGCCTCAACCCGGTCATAGTCATTACAGAAGGAATTCCTGTCAAGGATGAGATCCAGATGATGGAAGTCGCCAAGCTGAAGGGAGCCACCATCATCGGACCAAATACGCCTGGTATCATAACGCCGGGGCAATGCAAGCTGGGCATAATGCCTGGGCACATCTTCAAACCCGGCAAGGTAGGGTTAGTTTCTAGGAGTGGAACGTTGACATACGAAATCGCTGCCAGCCTCACCAACGCCGGCCTTGGACAATCCACCTGCCTCGGAGTTGGGGGTGACCCAGTTGTAGGTTTGAGCTTCGTAGACGTCCTTGAAATGTTCAGGAAAGACACTGCAACAAGGGCTATTGCGATGATCGGCGAAATTGGAGGTAACGCCGAAGAAATGGCTGCTGAATACGTAAGGAAGACCAAATACCCGAAGCCAATCGCCGCTTATGTTGCTGGACGTGCCGCCCCCCCAGGAAAACGCATGGGACACGCGGGTGCAATCATCACCGGGAAGGCTGGAACAGCCGAAACGAAAATCGAAGCCCTCAAACACGCAGGAGTGAAGATTGCTCTCAAACCTGGCGAGATTGCGAAACTCCTCAAACGACGTTAAACAACCCCATCTGTCAACCTAACGTTTTCTTGAACATCGAATTAATAGCGCTGCAACTGAAACAAAGCTGGGAATGGTAGTTTCCGTTGTTGAGACGAACACATTACACGGACGAAATAGAAAACGCGAAAGGCCAATCAGTCGTCTTAGCTGGGTGGGTCCACGACATTAAGGATCTCGCTCGGGCGAGATTCATTTGGCTAAGGGATCGGCAAGGTATAGCGCAGGTCACGATAATCAAAGCAAACGCCACGCCTGAGATACTGAAGCTATCAGGAAGCCTGGGTAAGGAAGATGTCATCACGGTTGAAGGTACTCCCGTCAAAGAAAGGATCGCTAAAGTCGGAGCCGAGATTACACCAACCAGGATTGAAATCGTCGTCAAAGCAGAGGCAGCCCCCCCACTTGACATTTCCGGAAAGATTGAGTCTAACTTGGACGCGCGCCTTGATTGGCGTGTGATCGACTTACGGAGGCGGGAAAACCTCGCAATCTTCCAGATCCAATCAAAACTCGTTGAGGGAATGGTAGAATACCTCCAACAGAGAGGCTACCTGCAAGTCTTCACACCCTGCCTGCTTGGTGGAACATCCGAAGGCGGCGCGGAAGTTTTCAAACTAGATTACTTCGGCAAAGAAGCCTTTCTGCGACAGGACCCACAACTCCACAGGCAGTTGTGCATAGCAGCGGGGTTCGACAAAATCTACGACCTGGGACCAAATTGGCGGGCTGAACTCTCCCACACCCCTCGCCATCTTTGCGAGCATAGAGGGATGGCGGTTGAATTTGGTTTCATGAACGACGAGGCCGACATGATGAGAGTTGAAGAAGAAATGGTTGTAGCCGCAATGAAGAAGGTTAGAGAGAACTGCACGAAACAACTTGAACTCCTGCAAATTCAAGTGGAGATTCCGAAGACGCCACTTCCTGTAATGAGATTTCCCGAAGTCTACGAAATACTTGGCGAGTATGGCAAGAAGTTACCGCACGGAAGCGACCTGGACAAAGAAAGCGAAACCTTGCTGAGCAATCACGTTCAGGAGAAACATAAGTCCGACATGTTTTTCATTGATAGGTACCCGTTCAAAGTCAAACCCTTCTACGTTATGCGCGTCGACGAGGAACCTGAATGGTCCCGAGGCGTCGACCTCGTGTACAGGGACACCGAGCAATCGTCGGGTGGCCAGCGGGAACACCGACACGAGAAGATCATGGCCCAGTTGCGGGAGAAGAATGTTAACCCTGAAGCAATGAAATGGTTCACCGAACCCTTCAAGTTCGGCGTCCCACCCCACGGCGGCTTCTGCCTGGGCATTGAGAGGTTCACGATGGCCTTACTCAAGAAGGAAAACGTGAAAGAAACGACCCTCTTCCCCCGCACACCCGAACGCCTCTTGCCGTAGCTTAGAAAAGTGGTGGGTTCCAATCCGACCGGCCCCACCACGTCATGGGATTAATAGCCAGTTTCTTACCCTGTTCCACTCAGCTGTCATCCAAGCGAGACTGACATACTCGATCGTCAGTCCACGACGTAGAAGCCTTAACTGCTGTTCACTTACTGCGCTTAGGCCTGGAATTGTACTCTTTCCTGGTTGGAAGTTCATCTTGTTGAAGCCAAGACGGGTGCTGCTCGGCGTAGTCAACAAAGCGTTCCATACGCTTTACAGTATCCTTGTGGACGTGATGCTCGATACCTTCCGCGTCAGATTTGGCGATTTTCTCTTCGACGCCGAGAATTCTAAGGAATTTGAGGATCGTACGATGTCTCTGCTGCACAGATTTCGCTAACTGTTCTCCACTGCTTGTCAGAGTGAGGCCTCGGTAACGCACATAGACGATGAATCCCTTTGCATGTAATCTCTGAAGCATGACTGTAACGCTAGATGGTTTGACAGCAAGAAGTTCTGCAATGTCTGCTGATCTAGCGTAGCCCTTCTTCTGTATGAGTTCGTAGACGACTTCAAGGTAATCTTCAACTCGTGTGAGGTCGAAAGCAGGGTTCAGTCGCGAGCCTTGAGTCATCACATTGGCACTTCCCGTACTGATGAGAAAAACAGGTAGGCATTAGGCTGAATGATTCTGTCGGCTGAGATCAAAGCTGGGACTAGCGCGATTCTTCTGTTGAACTCTTTCATCATTTTCTGCTCCCTTATGTCTCAACAGCCTTCTTCTTTCACCATCATTGTCACTTGTCAGTTTGTTCTTAGTAAGCCAGTTTATCGCAGCGTAGCGTAAACAAGATACAGATGATAGGCGCCGTAAGCCCCTAGAATCATAGCCTGCAGATAGACGCTGAATGGAGCCATAATATAGTATATCAGGTACGTGTTTAGCGCCACAATTACCGTCCCAGTTAACACACCGAGGAATGTGGTTAAGCGTTTGTTGACAAGCTGCCCCATGAGGTCTTTCTTGGCGGTGTATACTAGCAGAGGTATCATGGGTAACGCGATCATCAGGCTCAGGAGTACTTGGCTGTAGACCAACAGGGACAGCGGGTCTAGACCTAGAAGCACCGCTACCGTCGTTGGAAAAACGTTGAAACCTCTCGTGATAACCCTTCTGACCGTTTTGTTCACCTTTGTCCCCAGCAAGCCGTCCATGACCGCTTGACCAGCTAACGTTCCGGTCGTCGAGGAGGCAAGGCCGGAGCATAGCAGCGTCACAGCGAACATAATGGCGGCGACCGGTCCGTAGATTGGTATCATTATGCGGTACGCTTGGTCCACTGCTGACACGTTGGTGAACTTCGGGTAGAAGACCTGCGCGCTCACGATCAGGATCGCAGCATTGACCATCCCGGCGATCGTGAAAGCAAAGATGCTTTCGCTGGTATGGAGCTTCAACAATCGTTTCCTTTCCTCACCGGTGTGCTCCATCACTTTGTCCCTGGTCAGCGTGGAATGTACGTACAAAGCGTGTGGCATCACGGTCGCGCCGATGATGCCAACTATCAAGACTATGTTGTCGGGGTTAAGCGCGGGGGAGACAAAGGATTGAGCAAGCTGAGTTATGTTCAGGCCCGTCACGAAGACTTCGTAGAGGAAACCGAAACCGATGATCGATATGAACACCATAAAGAAGTATTCGAGCGACCTGAAACTTCGCGATGTTAGAGCTAGCAGGATTAGGATATCAGCGGCGCCGAATATCGACGCGTAAAGGAGGGGTACGTTGAATAGTATGTTCAGGGCGAGAACAGTGCCTAGGTATTCGGCAAGGTCGGTGGCCGCGATTGCTGCTTCGGCCCCAATCCAGTTCAGAAAAATGTCAAACCTTCTTCTGCTCGACTTGTTAAGAGACTCTCTGACGAGTCCCGCTAAATCTTTGCCCGTTGCTATTCCTAGTTTTCCGGAGAGATACTGGAGGAGCATCGCCATGAAATTCGCCATCCAGACAACCCAGAGCAAACCGTAGTTGAATGCGGCCCCCGCCTGTATGTCTGTGCCGTAGTTCCCCGGGTCCATGTATGCCATGCTGGTGATTAATGCGGGACCCGCGAAGATGAAAAGTGCACGATACTTGCTAACGAATCGCCGCATCTGCAAATTTAGATGAACCTAACTAGTATAGAAGCTACTATTTTTGATAGGCAAGCCAAGCCTTAAGTCTTTAGTTCTTTGCTTTGCCATTCAGCAAGATCGGCAAAGCAGTATTCGACCTGCCCGTAATGCGCTGTCCTCGGGTATCAGGCCGTATTTTCTGAGCGGCCCACATCCCCGAATGGGAAGCCTGAACAGGCCTATTGGCTCTATTGAACCCACGATATTGATAGGTTCAAATCCCACCGGCCCCACCATGCTCCCAACCATCTTAGAGCAATATGCTTGCGTTTGGCGCGCAATGGGTTTGTTTTCGGGTTGTTTTGGTTCTGCGTGGGTGGGGGTTTCTTCCTTTGGTTTAAACTCTCAAGTTGCTCGACGCTCTTATGTCGCGGGTTACGAGCTAGACGTTACTCTCATCCTGCTATCACTTGTGCTCGCTCTACTTGGCAGTGGTGCGCTATCAATCGACCACCTACTCGGAATCTGAACATGAGATACAGTGTCGATCGTGGTCGACCCCACGTACTAGCCCCTGAATCGCTCCTTTCCTTTTCTCTCTTTTCTCCGTGAACGCACCTGACACGAGAGACCAGTCTAGATACGAAGAGTCGCGTCCCATCCTCACGCGAGAAAACGGAGTACCTAGCGTTCGAGAATGCCTAAGGCGAAACCGGTTTGTCTTTGTTCATGGCGTAAGTTTGCTCTGCCTTTTGGGTTCCCGAAGTTAGGAGCGTAAGGTTCTCGCTATGATTCTTCTTGTCTTGTAGAAAACATATAGTGCGTCAGCAACTTGAACAGGTGATGCGCTAGTGATTCTTCCAAGTCTTCTGATGAGGTCTTCATATTGCAGAGCCTCAGCTACGGTAAAACCTCCTCCACTGTATGGCTTGGGGGGCAGACCAAATCCGAGAAGTTCTAGAGCATGCCATGAAGGGTTGCCTAGGATTCCGTAAGTTTCGGGCCAGGTCAACGTTAACACTGCACACGCAAGAACAGGTCCAAATCCCGGTATTCTACACAATGCGCTGACGCGATCTTCATCATCACGTTGCATCAGCGCGACGCCTAGTTGCTTCTCTAGTTCAATTGAACCCTGCTGAATCCTTCTTCGCAGCGGTTGAAGTTTCTTCCATTGTATGATGGCATTCACATCAGTTTTGGTCCAGAACCTATTGCCTCCTTTTACTTGAGTTCCAACCTTGAAGAGATGTTCACTCATTGAAGTTCGTTCAACTGCTTCAAGCTCTTTATGATAGCAAAGTAATGCATCGAAGTCTCGAACAAAATCAACGAAAATTGGACTATAACTTTCTGGACCAATTCCAGTTATGTGCGGCGTTTCCACGCTCTGTCACTCCTAGCTCAACGTCTCATAGCCTTGTCAAACAACGGTATGGCAACAGTCATGGTTAGGAACGTGTAGACTATGAGTATGAGCACGTCGGGCATGATGGCGGCTAGGCTGGCGTTGAGAATTATCACTTTGCGCAGTGCATCTGCTGCATAGTAGAGCGGCAAAGCTTTTCCAATGTACTGCAACCATCCTGGTAATTGGTCGATTGGGAATAAGATGCCGCTGATGAACATCATTGGGAATTGTAGCAGCATAGTCATCATTTGAGCGGTTTCTTGGTCGGGAGCGACAGCCGTCATTATTATGCCGACGCCGACAAAGCTTGCTGTTCCGAGCACCATGACGATGAACATGATGATTGGGCTGCCGTAGATTTGGACGCCGAAAAGCAGCATTGATAATCCGAGGATGAGGAAGCCTTGAATTAGTCCGCGTACGGTTTGCGCCGCCACCTTGCCAAGTATGATTGACACGTGCGGAATTGGGGAAGCTAGGAGACCGTCCATAGTGCCCTGCTCCCTTTCACGTGATATAGCGGACGCGACTCCTTGGAGAGATCCGGTGATTACGGTCAATGCCATGAAGCCTGGTGCAAGGAATTGGAACGAGGAGGAAACTCCGGTGATGAGGGGGATCTTGGTGATGGAGATGGGTTGTATGATGAAGGCGGGGTTGACTTTGCCGCCGCTTATGTTATTGATGCTTTGAGTTGACATGTCTGAACCGATTATTCCGAACACGGCGGATATCTCGGACTGGACGACGGACGCGATTGTCGGATTTGTCTCGTCAACGGTGACTTGGATTGTGGCGGGCTGGCCGGCGGCGATGGCGTCGCTGAAGCTCTGCGGTATGATTATGATGCCTTTGATGTTTCCTTCCACGATCTGGTCGCGTGCTGCGGGGTAGCTTGCGATTTCAGATATCTTGAACAGGCCCTGCTGTGCTGAGATTTGGATAAATTGGGCTGCAACCGAGTTTGCCGTTTGGCCGTCATCCATCTGCACCAGCGCTACAGGAAGGTTTGAAAAGGCGGTGCCTATGTTGCCCGTGCTGGGGTTGGACTTCGGCACTGGTGGATAAATAAATCCGAACATAGTCATTAACAGGAGGGGCATCAGGATGAAGAAGAACAGGAGCATTTTGGCTCGCCAGAGGTCTAGGAGGTCGCGTCGCGCTATGCCGACCGCCACTGCCCATGCGCTTGCTTTCGCCATTCTACGTCCGCCCCATTGGAGATCGCAAGGAGATGTGGGCATTAGCGGAATCACGCAGCTCGCGGCCTGTGAGTTCAAGGAAGATGTCGAGCAGGCTGTTCGTTTTGTACTTGTCTTTCAGAGCTTGGGGCGTGTCAATTGTCATGACCTTGCCATGATCGATTATGCATATTCGGTCTGAGAGTTCGTCTGCTTCTTCCATTATGTGCGTCGTGAGGACAATGGTGTGACCGCGCTGCTTCAAGTCCTTGACTAGATCCCGTACGAAGCGGGTACTCTGCGGGTCAAGGCCAGTAGTGGGTTCATCAAGGAATAGGATGTCGGGGTCGTGCAGAACTGCACGAATCACGTTTACCCGCTGTCTCATCCCGCTGGAGAAACCCCCAACCAGTTTATCCTTGAACGGTGTTAACTTAACCATCTCCAGGAGCTCCTCGGACTTCCGCCGCAGAGCAGCCCGATCGATACCGTAAAGACTTCCGAAGAACATCAGGTTCTCCAGCGCGGTCAGCCGCGGGTACATAATCATCTTCTCGGAAACCAGCCCTATCCGCTCACGCACCTCACCTGCATGATAAACAACATCATACCCATCCACTCTGGCCGTTCCCTCCGTTGGTATCAATAGCGTGCAAAGCATCCGTATTACAGTGCTTTTGCCTGCGCCGTTCGGGCCGAGGAAGCCGTAGATTTCTCCCCTCCGCACGGCAAGGTCGACGTGGTCGACGGCTGTGAAGCTACCAAATTTCTTCGTCAGACCATGAGTCTCAATCGCGTACTCGGATAGCGGAGCCAAATCGGCTCTCTGGAGAGTCATTATGATGCCTCAGTCGATTCCTATCGTGTCCGATCCCTGGAGCCGTCTCAGCTTGCTCTGAGAAACAACAACTGTACCGCATTGCTGACAAGTCAACATTTCTTCATCACTCGTACTTCAACGCGTCTATCACATTCATTTTTGATGCTTTCCAAGCAGGATAAAGACCCGCCACAATAGCGATAACAATTGGGAAGAACAAGCTGAACAGAATTAGTTCTGGGCTAAAGACGGGGCTAGAAGCAAATGACGTTGAACTCGTGCCACCTCCAGCTCCGAATCCGCCTCTGCCACCGCCGAATAGGCCACCTCCTATCACGAACGATAACAGGTAACCAGCCGCCGTACCGAGTAAGCCGCCGATTAATCCGATGAGGATGTTTTCGGAAAGAAACATGGCAAGTATTTGGTTTCGTCTGAAACCTAGTGCTTTCAGGATTCCGATTTCTTTTGTTCGCTCTATTACTGCAACGTAAGTTGTGTTAGCAACCATTATTGCCGCAACGAATAGTGAAACGGCTCCTATGCTTCCGAGAAATATCGTTAATTGCCCGGTGATTGCTGATATGCTGCTTGCAATTGAGCCCGCACTTATTACTGAAATATCGGTGCCGTACACACCTTGAATTTCCGATTGAACGGTTGCAACGTTATCTGCTGAGTCAACGATCACGTAGATTGCGCTGAAATTTTGAATTTTCATCAATATTTGTGCGGCTTGTAGCGACACGAATATGTTGTTGTCAACATTACTGAATAGAGCGGAGCCATATGGCGAGAGGATACCTTTCACTAGGAAACTGAGGCTTGAGCTGCTTGAGCCTATTTTCATGGAAACAACTTGATTCAACCCAACCAATCCCTGACCTGATGAGGGATAAGCGATGTTGTACCCGATTGTGGCAGAAGTAGACTCATATGAGTCTGGGAACTGCCCGTCTTCAAGCGCTAACCCTTTGAATATCAATGGGAGCGCCCTTGAATCAATTCCAATGAGTGTTCCTGAAACTGATTGACCTCCCACGCTCACGGTTGCTGGTCTACTGTAGTATGGGTAAACCTGGGTGACGTATGGAAGATTACCTAACCGTGGAATATCTTGAATGGAAAGCGCAAAAGACGAGGAACTTCCTGTAAGGAAGTTTGACCCTCCAGCACGAACTATGAGAACGTTGGCGCCAATCTTTTCCACTTGAGCGTTTATGCCAACGCTTAATCCGCTTGAACTTGCAATCAAAGCCATGATTACGGCTGAACCAATCATTATTCCAATAACGGTCATAGTGCTTCGGGCTTTTCGGTCAACTAGAGCTTTAACCGCTAATTTGAATAAATCATTTACTCGCATAGGGTTTCACATTTCATATTTTCTAGCGTCTCATTGCCTTGTCAAACAATGGTATGGCGACAGTCACATCATATCATTCCTTATTCGTTCGCTTCCATATATCGGTGCGATACTATCTTATCGATAGTTGGTGATGGGTAATATTAAAATACGCCGCCTGATGTATCGATGCGATATGGATGCGGGGATGGCTCATGGCGAAGGGATTTCAGACTGGCCCGTACGAGGTAATGTTCTTTCTGGCTTTGAAGGATGGACCGGCGTATGGGTATGAGTTGGCTACGCGGTTTAGGAAGATGACTAGAGGGCACATTAAGGTCAGTTTTGGTACGATCTATCCTTTCCTTCGGCGCATGGAGCGCAGAGGAATAATCAAATCGACTCGAGATGAGGGGTCGAGTAGAGTTTACTATGCGCTTACGCCCAAGGGTCGAACGGCTCAAACGAAGATTTTGAAACGGATCAAGGAGTCGCAGAAGGAATGGGAAGAGAAATTGCTTGGAATTCTGGCGATGCATGCAGAAGTGTTCGGACGGAGAGCGCTTCACGCCCTGTTGGAACGTGGAAAGCTCTTGGCGAAAACGTCATGATAGGGGGTCTGGTGAAAGCATGAAACGACGAGCCTTCTCGATCGTTGGTGCAATAATCGCGCTGTTTGGTTTGGTATGGTTCCTACAGGGAGCCGGCATGCTTCCTGGCAGTGTGATGAGTGGTTCGCAATTCTGGGAAATAGCGGGCGCACTAACTCTCATTGTAGGTATCGCAATCGTTGCTTATTGCCTGAAAGCTTGAGATGGATTAAGTGGGAGATGAAAGAAATGCAACCTTGGGTCGAAGTCGCGAACGTCAACGAGGTCACACCGGGCAAGATGAAACACGTAGAGGTTGAGGGGGAGGAAATTATGGTCGCTAACGTTAACGGCAACTTTTATGCTGTTAGTGATCGGTGCGGGCACACTAATGCACCACTATCTATGGGTGGCTTGAGGGAAAACATTGTCACGTGCCCATTACATGGCGCCCAGTTTGACGTCACCTCTGGACGAAAGATTGCGGAACCCAAAATGGGCCCGCTACCAAATGTAGAGCAACTCCCTGAGAGCTTCCTTAAGCTTATCGAGCATTCAAGCCGAATCACGGGGAAGATCAAGACGTATGACCTCACCTCTTACGAATTGCGTGTTGACGGCGACAAAATAAAGCTCAAAGTTCCGACGCACTAATGTGATTTCAAAGACAAATCCGATCATGGATGGATATCAACCAATATTGCAGACGTCATCCTCCCAGTTTCCTCACCCAAAGTAACTACGCCCTTTTTGTCCCCACAATAATCACCCCTCCCAACCTTCCTTGGCCCGTGTGTAAGGTTTCTTACCAAACAGACAGAGTTTTGGAACCTGAAAAATTAACAACGGTTATCAGCCACTGTTCGGTGATACCGCGACAAAGCTCTGGGGAATGGAAGAGTGGTTTCAAAGGATCAGGTCATGGCGGCACTTAAAGACGTCATGGATCCTGAACTTCACATTTCCATAGTTAACCTACAAATGGTCAAGAAAGTTGACATTGAAGGGGACAGGGTGAAGGTTCTTGTCGCGCTTACAGTCGGCGGTTGCCCGCTGTCCAAGACAATTTCAAGCGACATTGAAAAGGCAGTAACGAAGCTGCCGGGCGTCACGGTTGTTGAAGTTGAAACAAGTGTGATGACGAAGCAAGAACTTGAAGGCGTGCGCAAGCAGATTCAGTCCCAGATGGCTGCGGCCCAAACGCAAAAGGCGGGGCCCGGAGGCATGCCCCCTGGAATTAACCGATTGGAAAGGAAAGGAATTCGAAACGTCATCGCAATAATGTCGGGCAAGGGCGGAGTCGGAAAATCGTTCGTAACAGGCTTCTTGGCTGTTCAACTAACAAGGCTGGGCTACAAGGTAGGCATACTCGACGCAGACATCACAGGCCCAAGCATAGCGAAAATGTTCGGGCTGAAAGGCCCCCTCTTCGTAACACCCGACAAACACGTCCTGCCAGCAACGTCGCATTTGGGAATCAAAGTCGTCTCGATGAATCTCATCCTCGAAGAACCACAGATGCCTGTCATCGTACGAGGCCCAATCATCAACAGCGTGATCCGCCAAATGTTTCAGGACATCGAATGGGGAGACCTGCACTTTCTACTCGTCGACCTCCCTCCAGGGACCTCGGACGCCCCGTTGACCGTCTTCCAATCGCTCCCATTGCAGGGGGTCGTTGTGGTTACGACGCCGCAGGACCTTGCACTGATGGTCGTAGGTAAGGCGATCAATATGGCGAAGACACTCAGCGAGCAACTCGTTTCCGTGAAGATTCTCGGCCTAATCGAAAACATGAGCTACATGGTTTGCCCACACTGCGGTGAGAGGATCGAAGTCTTCGGCCGGAGCAAAGCACCGGAGGCTGCCAAGAAGGCGGGGATACCATTCCTGGGCACCGTCCCAATCGACCCTGAAATTGCCAAGTTAGCTGACGAAGGAAAAATAGAGGAATACGCCAACCCATTATTCGAAGACGTTACGAGGGCTGTGAGGCTGAACGCGAACAGGTTGCTCGAACCGATTCCCGGCGCTATGCCAATAGCCTGGTCTGAACAGAAAGCGTAGGTTGTCTCACGGGTTTAAGGGAACAGACTAAGATTAATAGGGAAGGCAAATGCCGAGTTGTCACGGAAGACTTGCTCGCTCCCGAACGTGGAGGTGAATTGAAGATTGGTTACTAAAGATGAAATCATAACCGTGCTGAAGGATTGCTACGACCCAGAAATCCCAATCAACATCTGGGACCTAGGGTTAGTGTATGACATTAACGTTCTAGATGATGGTAACGTGGGAATCAAGATGACGCTCACCGCTCCAGGCTGCATGATGGGTGGAATGATTGCTGAGGAAGTCAAATCAAAGATCAAAGCCATGAACGGCGTCAAGGATGCGAAGGTTGATCTTGTGTGGGAACCGCCCTGGTCACCAGACAAGATGAGTGAAGAAGCAAAAGCACAGATGGGGATATCCTAACCGGCCTGGGCCAACCCACCTTCTACTTCTCTTTTCCCTTTTGAAATTCAGACCGGCAGTTCTATGCAAGAATGAGCGCTGACCACGTGTGGAAGCGGGTGGATCCACCCATTGAGGGGTGGTGCCAAACGGTGCCAAGCGAAGGTAACGCTCGGCTCATTTTACGCCTCGATCCCCTCATACGAAGCGGTCTGCTGGTTGACTATGCGAATCAGTGTGAGTGGTTCTACTTGGCGCCCAGCTCACGTTTCTTCCAGCGCAGGTTGTGGCCGTGGCATTTCCTGCACCGATTAGACGGGCCCGGGTTGCGTGCGCCGCAGTCGCGGCATACCTTGTAGTGCAACCTTACCTTTTGCGCGAGCTGTTTCTTCACAACATCGGTGATGGGCATATACGATTACCTTGAAGCGAATTCGCTACAAGCGAAAAGAGGCATATATACCGTGCGTTAACAAAATCCCGGAAAGCGCAATCTGACTCACCCGGAAATGCGGATGTGATTTCGACGCAAGCGGAAGACTCGCTGGAGAAGATCTCAAACGAAGTGGTTTCTTGCAGGAAGTGCCGGCTTTGTGAGACGAGGAAGAAAGCAGTTCCCGGTGAGGGGTCATCAAATGCGAGGGTGATGTTTGTCGGGGAAGCCCCAGGAGAGCAAGAGGATATTCAGGGTCGTCCATTTGTTGGAGCTGCTGGTAAACTTCTCACCGAGCTCCTTGCGTCGGTAAATTTGGGGCGAGAAGAAGTTTACATCACGAATATTGCGAAGTGTAGGCCCCCGAACAACAGGCCGCCCAGAAAGGATGAAGCGGCAGCTTGCAGGCCGTACCTTGAACGGCAGATCGCCCTCATTCAACCAAGCGTAATCTGCCCGATGGGAAACTCAGCGATACATGCGCTAATCAACTCGGATGATCCCGTAACGGAAGTTCATGGTATACCCTTCGAGGTCGGTGGGAAGACATACTTTCCCATGTACCACCCAGCTGCCGCCCTCTACACCTTCAGTTTGAGGGAGGTGATGCTGGAGGATTTCAGGAAGTTGCGTGCACTTCTTGACTCTACAGTAGACTAGTCTTCTTCGAAGACAGGTTTGTTGCCTAGGACTTTATCGATTCGGTCCATAACCTCCGAATCTAGCTTTGAAACTACTTCTGAGGCTTTCATGTTCTCTACGACTTGTTCCGGTCGGGTTGCGCCCGTAATTACCGTGCTCACATTCGGGTTCTTCAGGCACCATGCCAAAGCCAATTGCGCCATCGTACAACCCAGTTCAGAAGCAATGGGTTGCAACAGTTTCACTTTCCCAATGTTCTGCGGTGTGAGAATGTATTCGCGTAACCACTCGTAGCCTTGAAGCGAACCCCGAGTTCCTGCTGGGATGCCTTCGTTGTATTTGCCTGATAGTAACCCTGATGCCAACGGGCTCCAGATCGTTGTGCCCAAACCAATTTCACGGTATAAGGGAAGGTATTCTTTCTCCACTCGGTCCCGATGCAACATATTGTATTGCGGCTGTTCCATCTGCGGCGTGTTCAGGTGCTGTTCTCTTGCAATAGCGTGGGCACGCATTATGTCAGCTGCACTCCACTCTGAGGTACCCCAGTATAGGATCAAACCCTGATGGACCAAATCGTCCATCGCCCAAACTGTTTCCTCAATTGGAGTAGTCGGGTCGGGACGGTGGCAGAAGAATAGGTCCAGGTAATCGAGCTGAAGGCGTTTCAGGGACTTCCGGCAAGCTTCGTAGATGTGTTTGCGGGAGAGCCCCCTATCGTTAGGGCCTTCTCCACCCCAGAAGACTTTGCTGGACACAATGAAACTCTCGCGTGACCAACCCATCTTCTTGAGTACGTTTCCCATGACCTTCTCGGCGTTTCCTTTCGCATAGGCTTCAGCGTTGTCGAAGAAATTCACTCCAGCATCGTAGGCGGCAGACATGCATTTCAGCGCGGCATCTTCGCCGACTTGGCCCCCATATGTAACCCAAGCTCCCAAAGAAAGTTCGCTAACCTTCAGGCCTGCGCTACCGAGACGCCTATAGTTCATAACTTGTCCACATCTCCCAGATTGAAAGGGCCATATTAAAGCGGTACCAATCTGAGCTGCCTTACAACCTTCGCAATCGACGTTATTTAGCCGCAGAAATCGCCCTGAATATGTCGCCAGCTTTCGGACTAAAGTAACAATCGAACAGTAGGTTCGCGGCGGAGAGCAAGAGGAGAAAAACGCTAAACACCATCGGCAAGTCTCGAAACGAGGCAAATGCAACAAAAAATGGAAACACCATCGACGCTACAGCTCCTGAACTAAACATTGCAATACGCCCGCCACGACCGACCGATTGAAGTGACCCTCGATCGACCTTCAATGTCAAGACGGGTGACCTCGACGCGATCACGCTAAGGAATGGTATTCTGAGTCTGTAAACGGAAGACTTACCGAACGAGTAGTACCGAAACCTCACCCCAACCAACCTGCCTACAGCATAGTGTGTTAGGCTGTGTGGAAAGAAGAGTAAGCAAACCCACGCAACCAAGTATAGAATCAGCTTCAAGGGAACGAGGGTAACCTCAGGAGCCATCACAATTAGGTACAGGGCGAAGAGAATGCCAACGATCTCAACTAGGTTACCAACCGCAATAGGAATCCTCGATATAGTCAAAGGTGACACCTAACAACGTGCCAACCTTGGCTCACCATCTCTTGTAGTACTTGGTGCGATTCCGGCAACGCGTGCACGCTGCCTCTCGGTAAGGTTTACCCACCATCGGTTTTTTCCTTTCCCAACCCAAATCGTGTTTAGTCTCGGCCTTGCACTTTTCACAATAGAGGGTGACCCATTCCACCAAATCAAGGCTTCCCCACATTGTGCCAGCTTGTTTAGTTATTTTAACTCGCGCACATGAACCCGCAGAACCCACAGCAATCCTGACTGCATCCGAACGGTCTCATTTGAGCTCTAAAAGAGTGTGAACTTTCGCGAAATGCTTGAAGCACAGCCACAATCACAAACACAGCAAAGTAACACGTTCTCCCCATAAAATTACACCACCCACCCCCCCCTCGCCGAACACCTGCGCCAGGCACGGTTGTGTTCATTCTCCAGCGACAGTCATGCTATTGACTTGCGTGGTCGGTGCGTACACTGCTCCTGCGCTGTGAAGGTCATTTGCGCGGAGGTCCATCTTTCCTTTGAGAATATCAAAGAAGTTCGACGCAATTATCACGCCTTTGACGGCCCTCGTGAGTTCCCCGTTCTCTATTAGGAAACCACTGCTGAGCGTCGCGCTGAGTTCTCCGCTAATGGGGTTCGAGAGCCATTCTCCTATCGTTTCCACAACATAGAGGCCATTCTTAGTTTCCTTGATTAGTTCCTCGGCAGTGGCGTCTCCGGGTTCGACTACTAGGTTGTTCGGGTACGGGGTCGGAGTTTTCATGTAATTTGGTTGGGAGCCGAAGGTTCCAACGTCTCGGTGGGCATTTCCCGTGGAGAGGCGGCTCTCTTTGCTCGCTGTATAGTTATCGTATAGGAATCCCCGCAGTATCCCCTTCTCGATAACTGGGGTGCGTGTCTGTGGGGTTCCGTCATCGTCGAACTGTCGTGTTCCGTTTCCAGCTTCCATTCTACCCTCGTCGACAATTGTGACGCCATCGCTAGCCACATGTTGGCCAATTTTCCCAGCCCATGGCGACCTGTTCTTCTGAATAGCGTCTGCTGTGATTGTGCGGGTGAGCATAGCGTCAATTATGCTTGAGAATGAGTCGTGTCGCCAGACAGTGTTCATTTTTCCATTCGGAATCTGAACCGCGTCCACCATTTTGACTGCCCTTTCGGCCACTGCGTGTGCGAGCTGTTTTGTTTTGAGTTCTTTCCACAGGCGTGTCACGCTGAATTCGTTGCTAACTCCCTTTTTGTCGGCTGTGCCCGCTTTTACAGCAAGTGACAGTACGGCGAGGGTCTCCTTTCTTTCCAGTCTACATCCATGGGAGTTTGCGATAGCGTTCGACATGACGTTGGTTAGGAGGAAACCTCGCGTAATGTCCGCGGAACCTACCTCACGAACGGTATTGATTGCAAGACGCACTTCGTCAACAAGGTCCTTAGCCGTGGCATGCTCAATGTTCGTGTCTCTGATTTTCTGAACGCTGGCTTTTCCGTATTTTCGCGGGAGCGATCTCCATGCAGGGTCCTCGGTGTTCGCTCTTGCGATCCTAAGAGATTCGTCAACCGCTGCTTCAATGTCTGAGTGTTCGAGTGAGGATATTGAGAAAAACCCTGTTCGCCGGCCAACGATGCCTCTAACGCTCAGCCCCGCAACTGTACTGCGCCTTGTCGCTTCGATAGTATTGCGGAAGATGATATCACGGCGTGTAATCTTGGTCGCGAAGGCTTCTGCTTCGTCGAACCCTTTCTTCATTGCAAGCCTTACTGCGCTCTCGGCGGCTGGTAGAATTTCTGTCAATCAGCCCTTCCGCCTATTGTGATCTTCCCGAGGCGTACGTGTGGGCCGCCGTCGCCGACCTTCGCCATTTGGCCGTCTTTCCCGCACCCGCCGAATACGCTGGTTGAAATGGAGAAGTCCTTTCCGACTGCATTGATGGTTTTCAGCGTTTCCAGAACTTTCCCCGCGAAGTTCACCGCTCGAACCATGTGCTTCACTTCTCCTTTCTCGATTAGATATGATGGGCCGGATCGGAATGTGAACGTCCCACCGCCGACATCAACCTGGCCGCCGAGGCTGCCTCTTCCACGAATGTAGAATCCGTGGTCAATACCTTTCACAAGTTCTTCGAAGGATAGGTCACCGGGCTCCATGTAGACGTTCGTCATGCGAACTATGGGTTTGTGCTCAAAGTTCTGTGCTCTAGCGTTTCCCGTTGGTTTAAGCCCTAATTCGGTTGCTGTGTCTCTCGATAGAAGGAAACCTTGCAGCTTACCTTTCTCCACCACAGTTGTTTTGCCCTTCGGTACTCCTTCATCATCAAATGGAACCATGTACCCGCCTGCGATTCCACCGTCATCATAAACCGTCACGGCTTCACTTGCAATTGAGGCGCCAAGCCTTCCTTCCAGGACTGACTCTTTCGTGGCGACGAGGTCTCCCTCCGACGCATGCCCCAGGGCTTCGTGGAGGAAGAGCCCTATGAGTTCAGGGTCGAGTATCGCAGGGTAGGTTCCAGGTGGAGGCATAGGTGCCCCGACGACCTTGGCTGCAAGTTGAGAAACTTCGGCGGCGAATGTATTCCAATCCGTACTCTCAATGAATTCGTATCCGACACATTGGGACCGTTGCTCGGGTACGCGTTCCATAGAGCCGTTGGCACCGGCGACGCTAAGCTGGCTGAACCCAGATGTCGTAACATCGGTCTTTACATTTGTCCCCTCAGATGAAACGAAAACTCGGACATCGTGCAAAAATCCTAATCGCGAAGTTGAGTTCTTGATGCCAGCTATTGTCAGTGCTGCTTTGTTTGCCTCCAAAAGGAGTTTAACTTTTGCATCAGGTGGTACGTTGTCTGGGTCACTTCTAACGGGAATCTTTACTGTTGATTCCATGGGCTTAATTTTGGCGAGTTGTACGGGAGTGGATAACTTCCTAGTGGCTTTCGCCATCCTGACGGCTTCCGACGCCATCTGTCGCAGATTCCCTTTCTTTAGAAGGGTTGATGATGCGAGGCCCCAGGCTCCTCCAGCGAGAACCCTGATCCCTATCCCAGTCGAACGGTCCGATTCGTAGCTTCGGAGAGAACCATTCTCCGCGATGATGAGTGTCTGCCTTAGGTCTTGGAAGCGGGCGTCGGCATATTGAGCGCCAAGGTCACGTGTTCGGTCGACTGAGTACTTCAACAAGTCATTCATGTCGTGAGGCTTCCGGTTCGAAGCAGCTATCGCCTTTGGACGGCAATATATAGTATCGTCAAGAAAACTGGCGCGATCATTTCCTTTCCCGCAGTTTCCAGATTCCGAATTCGCCGACCGTTTGAGTGGTTTCAACAGGGTTGTACCATATCTTCTTGGTACCGACGATTGAGCGCATCTTCCAACCTGTGCTCTTGGGCTTGGTCTCTATGGCTCGCAGAAGGCGGTCTATCTTCGATGTGAGGTCCTGCTTATCCTCAACTGTGAGACTCTGAGCGTCTTCGACGTACTGCCGCAGGCCGCTCAGGTTTGATGTTACGGTATACCAGAAACCCCAATCTGAGGCAAGTTTGGCGGCGACGAGTTTCGTGTTTATCTTATTCTTCTCCTCTTCTTGTGAAATGTCATGCGCCCGGAGAACTAAGAGTAGATCCTTGATGTCCTTCTCACCGGGGAATACGATCTGCAACTTTTCAAGTAACAAATCAGCGGGCGTTATGGTCGGCGAATCTAGCTCCAATCGTCCCCTGAAATCCAACGGATGGTTAGCGGCAAGTAATTTGTCGTAAAAGACGTCGACGTAAAACCAACCTTTCGGGTGGAAGTAAATTTGCCTCTGGGTAGCGGCGGTCGACATTGTTGTCGGCCTTTTCTCATAATCCATCTCTTCAAAGAATTCTCTCATCTTACTTCTTCGGAATCTCATGTATGACATAAAGTCCAGGTCGGTATACTCCTGCTGGCCCTCTCCTAGTCGCATGAGTTTCTCAGCGAAATCTAGGAATTCTAAACAGTGGATACGAATTGCTACGCCTCCGAGAAGTCTAATCGGTATTTCTCGTTTCGCAGCTTCGTCGACTAACCGCTTGCCTTCATCGATAAAGACCTGGGTCGGGATAATGCCGCCCCATTCCTGTGGCATCTCGACTTTTCGCTCTTCCAAGAAATCATTCCAGCACTGCTATCCTCGAGTTCCGTGGATTTTTCCTTTCCGTTTACGGGAAACCTCTTAACTCTATGACAATCACAACCCGTTTCGGGTGGTACGGATTTGGTTCGCGACGAAGTCAAACTCAAACGTGTCTGGGAAATGATGCGCACGGAAGGCCTCGAGGCTTTAGTTTTGCGCCTACCCGAAAACGTCACGTACCTTTCGGATGCTTGGAGCGGCAGAGGCCTAACTTACCTAGTTTTCCCGCTCGAAAGAGACCCAGTCCTAATACACCCCGCAGGAGAGACCCTGCCACCTACTTGGGTTTCGGATGTCAGGTTGTACAAGTGGGAGACATTCGAACATCTAGGCAGCGCCCTTAACGTGGGCTCGGAACAAGTTCTCAAGGCACTATCGGACATCGGAATAAGTTCCGGCGCCATCGGAGTTGAGGAGGCCTGGGAATTCATCCTCTCGTCAACGTTAAGGTATGAACTGAACGTGATCGGCCAAAAGACGCTGACGACTCTTAGGGAGAAACTCACAAGGTATGAGTTGAAGGACGCTTCTAGGCTGCTGATTCAAGCACGCGCAATAAAGACTATGGAAGAAGTGAAAGCCCTCAAGAAGGCGAATCGAATCGCACGCATCGGACTGGAAACATTCGAACGAAATCTGAAACCCGGCCTTTCCGAAATTGAGTTATCAACCAAGATTGAGCACGACATAGTCACGCAAGGTGTGATGGAGCACCGGGCTAATCGTGTCGTCGCGTGCGCTTTCGTAGTATCAGGGCCGTCAACCGCTGAAGCGTACAAGTACGTTGTCGGTAATACGCGGCGCAAGTTGAAGCGCGGTGACCTCGTGCTATTGGAACTTGACGTGATAGCGGACGGCTATAGTTCTGACACCACAAGAACTTTCATTGTCGGAAAACCTAACAAAGAACAGATGTCGCTTCTTGAAGCGGTTCTCGATTCGGAAAGCACCGCGATATCGTCAATAAAACCGGGGGTCAGCGCAGCGAAGATTGCACGAATATCGATAGATGTCATACGGCGCCACGGACTTGGAGAGTATCTGGTGCATCGGCTTGGGCACGGGATTGGTGTGGGAGTTCACGAACCTATTCCTGCATTGCACGTCGAGTCAAGTGACCTCCTCAAGCCTGGCATGGTACATAGTGTTGAGCCTGGGATTTATGGCCCGAAGATTGGCGGAATCAGAATAGAGGACGACATACTAGATACGGAAAAGGGCACTGAATATCTATCGAACTTCCCTAGAATCCAAGAATAGCCTACATGAATTGTGGCCTGAGAAATATTGGGCGATGGGGAACGCGATGAGTGGGTTTGATAGGTTATTTCATGTTGCATTCGTTCGCCCGCCGTCAGACAGTTACATTAATTGCGTCTCCTCGAACCCAAGCAAAGGCGATATCGACGTAACGCTAGCGAGGGAACAACACCGAACGTATACCTCAATCCTGAAAGAAGCGGGCGTTGAAGTAATCGGGCTTCAGTCATTGGAAGCGTACCCAGATTCGGTTTTCATGCAAGACCCAGCTCTATTGGGTGCCTCTCGCTCCATAATAGGCCGGTTCGGAGAGGAGACTCGCAGGGGTGAGGCGAAAGTTCTCACCGACGAGCTAAGAAGTCAAAGAGCCCAAGTTGGCGTGTTGAATTTCGTGAACCCTCCCGGCACTTTGGAAGGGGGCGACGTGGTTGTTACTGACAGGGGCATCTTTGTGGGCGACTCCAAACGAACTAACGCGAGTGGCATTAAGCAGCTGAACGCTATCCTCGACAATCAGGACGTGAGGGCAGTAAGAACGGGGCTTATGCACCTCTTATGCGGATGCTCGTACCTAAACAATGGAACGATGATAATAGCGCCTGACCTGGTTAACCCAGATTCATTCCCGCGGTTCAGGTTCATCAGAATACCTGAGCGCGAATCCTATGCTGCCGATGCATTATACATCGGGGAAGACAAGGTTCTCATACCATCCGGGTTTCCCAAAACTGTTGCCAAACTGAAGGATGTGGGTTACCGACCGATCGAAATCGACGTCTCAGAATTTCGGAAGGGCGATGGTGGCGTAACTTGCCTCAGCTCACCAGTCTTTGAACTCTTCTAATCAGGCTGTAGGTGCGCGTCACCAATGTTCATAGTGAACGACCTCTTTGATGGGCCTTCGACCCCGCTTAAGGGACGGGGATTTCACATCCTTTGCGGCGTAGCCTAAGGACAGAACCCCGACTGGGTGGAAGTGATTTGGGATCCCGAGAAGCTGTTTCATCTGGTCGACGCGAAAGACACCCGTAAATGCTGCCGCCAAACCTTTGTTGACAGCTGCGAGGAAGATCAACATGCACACGCATCCTATGTCGAAAAACCAGTAAGGAGTTGGCCATTCAATCTCGGTTCCATCTTCATTCAGCTTGTCGGGTTCTCGGTAACGGTCGTGATAGATCTTCTCGCTGGTGCAGGCCACGACCAGCACTGGAGCCTCTGAAACGAACTTATGAAAACGACTGGAAGCGTAATAGTCAACCTCTCCCTGAAGCTCCCCAATCTTCTTCTTCAGTTCCTGTTCGGTTACTACTACAAAGGCCCAGCCTTGGCTAAAACCGGCACTTGGCGCATGAAGGGCCAACTCAAGTAGGCTGTTGATCAGACCAGCGCGGATTGGGTCAGGTCGAAAATTGCGCACCATTCTGCGTTTTCGAACTAACTTGTCAAATTCCATTTCGATTCGGTAACTTACTGTTCACGTTCTGATTTGAACTATTGCAAAAATGCAATGAAAATTTAGAAAGGAAAGGGGGAGACGATAACTGCAGGTTTAGAACCTAGTATCGTCTGTGTTTCTGGTAGCATGCCCTACAATATACTGGTCGGCCTTGTGTTGGCTTGAACGGCACTTCAGTTTCAGCGCCGCAGTCAGAACATGTAACTTTGAACATGCTTCGGCCGCCGTATCCTTCTTGACTCATAATCCACTTACACCACTTTACAGGTTAGTTACGCCCAAGATAATACTCAAAAGTAGAATCCGCAGCGTACCGAACCCTAGGAAGCACCCAACCGTAATTAAAGCTATACCACAAACCCATGTTGACCGATACATGAAGATAGAAAGTAACATAGTTTGCTCCTAAACATGCGGCACCCCCCTTGCCTCAGCGAAATCGACCTTTTCCCCCGGAAAACGACTGTTTTCTGCTGTAAGGGACCTCTAAACAGGGCAATTCCTAAGGAAAAACCGTGAAGATTACATCTCCCATCAGCCTGTATGGCGTTCAACTGAATCAGGCTCGCGGTGGTGAATATTTTGAAAAGCAGTTACTGGTATTGGCGGCGGGAAGGCAACCCAACCAAGGAGGACCGGAAAGAACGGAAGGATTAGAGCTTAATGTTGCTAGCCCGCTTATGGCGATCTCAAGTCGTCATTACCCTGGGGGCTCGGTTACGTGAGAATTGAAGACATTCGCAACGGTATGAGGAACATCCACATCGAGGGCAAGATCGTTGACATGAACCAATTTATGCTCGTTCTTGACGACGAGTCAGGCCGCACCTTCGTCAGATACAGCTACAGAAACCTGGTAAAGCCTGTTCAGAAGGGCGATTACGTCAAGGTTGACAATGGTCAGGCCGTTAATTACTCTGGGATCCTGCAACTTAAACTCCCGAGGAACGGTCAGATAACACCCTCTCAGGGATAACTTAACTCTCGACAGCACACTAGCTTTTTGACTTTGAACTGGGATCGATCGTGGCCACAGCATCAATAATACTCAGGTTAAGCCGCGCCCAATTCCTGCCGGTGATTCTCTCACCAGTTCTTGTTGGCACTGCCCTTGCATGGTGGACCGACCGCATCTTCAACCCGTACCTGTTTGGGCTAGTTGTCTTAGGAAGCATTTCGATCCATCTGGCGGCAAACACGGTTGATGATGTTTACGATTTTGAGAGCCAAGTGGATGTTGTGTCAAACAGCATGTTTCCACCTGATTTTGGCGGGTGGAAGGTCTTGCCGCGAGGGTTGATGAGCTTCGGCCAAGCGAAGTTTACCGCCTACCTATTTTTCATTCTGACCACAATTGTAGGCCTCTATTTGACTCTCCTAACAGGTCCGCTTGTCCTATTGCTTGGTGCAATTGGTATCTTCTTTGCATACTTCCATGTCGCCCCGCCTCTTAGGCTAGGGTACCGCGGGTTAGGTTTGAGTGAACTTGGAATCCTTCTATCGTTCGGCGTCCTGCCCGTAATTGGATGCTTCTATGTGCAGGCTGGATACGTATCTCCACTGCCCGCGCTCGCAGGGTTACCGCTAGGGTGCCTGACCACCACGGTCCTCATCAACCATGACCAAATCTTCTTCGACGCTTACAAGAAGAGCGTCAAGAAAAGTTACACGGTTACCGTGGGGCGCAAGAAGGCCGTTGTCACCGCCTTCGCGCTAACTCTAATCTCATATGCAACAGTACTAGGAGCTATTCTGTGGCGGTTCCTCCCCGCTTTTACGGGCTTGGTTCTCTTAACCCTCCCCCTCTACTTTATTCAAATCCGATTGTACCAAACTCCCGCCAAGTCCCCTTTGCACTACGTGAAACTCACCCAGACAACCTTCGCGCTCTCGGTAGTCTTCGGCCTGCTACTCACCCTAGGCCTTCTGATCGGCTAGGCTAATGGGGCAATCACGAAGATTAGCAAATCGAACAAGACATGTGAAACTATAACCGGAAGCAAACTTCCTGTCCTTTTGTAAATATACCCCCACACAAGGCCTCCGATAAATGCGGTCATGATCAGGGGTAAGTCCAGCGTAGGAAGATGAACCAAAGCATAAGCGCAACTTGCGGCTAAGAGTCCGGTGCTGGGTCCTAATCGCTCCGAGAATCTGCGCTGAATCAAACCCCGCCAATAGATTTCCTCACCAGGTCCGATTGGGAAGACTAAAGCTAACGCGATGAGGTAGGTTGGTACAGTTCGGAGTTCGTAGACTCGGCCCACGCCTTCACTGAAGATCGGGTTTGACTTAGTCGCTTGAAAACCAAAGTAGAACAGAAAATACAGTAGTACTCCACTTACAACGCCCAGAAGCACCAGCCTGCTGTTAATGCGAACTGACTTCTTGCGGCGATTGATAGCGAGCGCGACAAGTAGGAGAACTATCGTAGAGAGGCTTAACATCAGCCAGAATTCGAGGGGCCGAACAATGAATACCAGAACCCACAAGCTGGCGGCTAAAGCAAGCGAGAGAACGGCCCATTCGAAGGGGGTAGCACGCAAGGCTTGGCCCACAATTAACCAGTTGCCAAGTTCTGACTTATTTTGTGGCGAATGCTCGTACCGCTGCGTTGATGTCGCCGATGGGCATTATTATTGGCAGTTCCACTCCAGCTTTCCTGTAGTCCTTCAACCGCTCAACGCAATGCTCTGCACTCCCAGCCAGCGTCAGGGCATCGACGGCAGCATCAGGCATGACCTTAGCAGCCGCTGAAAGGTCCCTCTTGCGCCAAGCCTCCTTTATGGGTTCGAGATCCTTCTCTTTGAGCCCGTAGATTTCGAATATCTCCGGTTTGAGAACCTCTGCGACTTGGTATTGTAGAAAGTAATATGACTTCATCAGCTTGCGGGCCTGCTGAACATCACTTGAGACTGCTGATAGAATGTATGAGGCAACATCAACTCTCTTGCCTTCGCGCTCTCCCTGCCTGACAAACTTAATTTTCTCCCCAGTGACCTCGGGCGTCATCAAGGCAGGGGAGATGATTACTCCGCTGACAAACTTGGCGGCCATCTTGAGGGACAGTGGTCCAAATGCTGCGAGGTAAATTGGAAATTTTCTAGAAGGTTTTGTTTCAAGCTTGATATCTTGAACCTTGAAGAATTCCCCGTTTAGCGAGACCGTGTCGCCGTTGAGTAGTCCATTGGTTATGCTCAGAAATTCTCTGATTCTCTTCAGAGGCTGAGTTTCCTGCACGGGAAAGACGTTAACGCCAAGTTTGGGAAGCCAAGGAAATCCCCCTAGGCCAATACCCATGATTACCCTTCCCTCAGAAATGTCGTTCAGGGACAAGAACGTAGTAGTCGCGAGTAGGGGATGACGAGTGACCACACTTACGCACCCAGAACCTAGTTTGATCCTACTCGTTGCGGGTATCGCGCTTGAGAGGAGGGAAACTGCGTCTTTTATGAAGGGATGTTCATGAACCCAAAAGGATTCGTAACCGTGCGCCTCTGCGGTTTGCGCGTACTCTGCGGCCTCTTTTCCGGAAATAGTCGGGTTGAAGCCTATGGCGATTCTGTCCAAAGCGAGGTCAATGCCTCCTGACGGTCAACGAATTTATCCCTATCTGGGAACCGACGAAGGCGCTTGCTTAGTTCCATCCATTGCCGCCCACAAGAACCAGCGAATTCGCTTATCTGACCGTCATGCTTGAACAGGTCGAATGAAAATTGGCGAACATTGAGAGAATGCTCAACCCGAGAGCTGTAGCTGCAATTGGTGCCTCTGACGAGGACGGGTCCGTGGGTCAGTCGTTGATGAAGAATCTCCTCCTAGGGAAGGATCGAAGAAAGATCTATCCTGTCAACAATAGACGAAGCAGCGTTATGGGCCTGAAGTGTTACGTAAGTATTGCTGAAGTCCCAGAGCACATTGACCTAGCCATCATCGCTACACCAGCCAAGACGGTCCCCGCCTTGGTGGAAGATTGCGCCAAGGCTGGCGTTGAGGGAGTGGTGATAATCTCAGCTGGATTTCGGGAGGTTGGCCCAGAGGGAGCTAAACTAGAGGATGAGATCAAGAGCATTCAGGCAAAACATGGCATACGAGTTCTGGGACCTAACTGCGTCGGCCTCATAAGGCCGGAGGTCGGACTGAATGCGACTTTCCTAAGGGATAACCCACAGCCGGGTCAGATAGCTTTCGTTTCTCAGAGCGGCGCTCTGGGCTCCGCGATGCTCAATTGGGCCGTCAGTGCTGGAATTGGCTTTAGCATGTTCGCCTCCCTTGGTTCGACTTTGGACATCGACTACGGAGACATGATTGACTACTTAGGTGAAGACCCCCACACCAGAAGCATAATCATCTACATGGAAGGCGTCGGAAACGCCAAGAAATTCATGAGCGCTGCTCGTGGTTTCGCCCGAACCAAACCAATTATCGTCATCAAAGCGGGAAAGCATGCAGCAGGTGCCAAAGCAGCTTCATCTCACACGGGCGCATTGGCGGGGGACTACGCCGTTTACGACGCAGCATTCAAACGAGCAGGCGTCGTGATGGTCGACGAAATAGGAGACCTCTTCGATTGTGCGACCGTCTTGGACTCCAGATTCCTACCCCAAGGCCCTAAGCTCGCAATAGTTACGAATGCTGGTGGACCAGCAGTGCTCGCGGCAGATTCCATCATTACAAATGGGGGCGAACTGGCGCAGTTTTCGGACAGTACCATTCGCACAATGGACGCTGCCCTCCCACCATATTGGAGCCACGGAGACCCCATGGACATACTAGGGGACGCGGATATCAAGCGATACGAGCAGGCCGTGAGAACATGCATTGCCGACCCTAACGTGGACGGCCTCCTAGTCATCTACACTCCCCAAGGAACGACGCAACCTACTCTTGTGGCAGAAGCAGTGGCAAAGATAGCCGCCGACCGTCGTAAACCAATGCTCACAGTTTGGATGGGAGAGAAGAGCGTCCTCGAAGCTAGACAGGTGTTCTACAGGAATAACATACCAACTTACGCAACCCCAGAAGAGGCCGTCAAGAGCTACATGTACATGTATCGCTACAGACGGAACCTCGACCTTCTCTACGAGACTCCGGAGGAACTTCCAGTCGACTTTGCGCCGCCGAAGAGCCACCTGAAAGTCTTGATCCGCAAAGCCGCCAAGAATAGAACAGCGTTAACCCAGCCCGAAGTTGATAGATTCCTAGACGCCTACAATATCCCACGAGCGAAAGGATCACTAACCAAAAGCGCGGAACAGGCTGCAATGGTTGCGTCGGACATCGGCTATCCCATTGTTATGAAAATCTCGTCCGAAGATATCTTGCACAAGACAGACATCGGGGGCGTGATTACGGGCATTGACTCATCGCAAGCACTCAAGGACGCGTACAAGACGCTCTTAGAACGGGCGCGGAAAGCCAAACCCGATGCAAAGATAGACGGTGTGTACGTCCAGAAGATGATGAGTAACCTCGATTACGAATTGATACTTGGGGCAAAGAAAGACCGAGACTTCGGTTCAGTCATCTTATTCGGAATGGGAGGAATAGGCGTGGAATTACTACACGATGTTTCAATCGGCCTTCCCCCATTAAACCAAGTCCTAGCCCGGCGAGTCCTTGAGGAAACAAAAATCTACCAGGCGCTCTCAAGAGGCCTCAGAAATAAACCGCCAATAGACCTCCGCTTGCTAGAGGAAATAATGATACGCTTCTCAAACTTAATCGTTGACTTCCCCGAAATTGGGGAAATGGACATTAACCCGCTAGTTGTCTCGGAAGGCAGGCTGTGCGTTCTAGATGCGAGGATTATACTGGATAAGAACGCCCTTGATCGTACTGAGACATATCCCCACCTCGTAATCATGCCTTACCCAACGAAGTGGGTTACGCTTTGGAGGACAAAGGACGGGACCGAGGTGACCCTTCGCCCTATTAGGCCCGAGGATGAACCCATGGAACTAGAGTTCATTCGAGGCCTGTCGTCGGAGACAAGTCGCTTCAGGTTCTTTCAAATCATCAAGGATCTCCCTCACGAGGCACTGGTACGTTTCTGCAACATCGACTACGACAGAGAGATGGCGTTCATAGCAGAGACACGAGAGGGAGACCGCAAGGTAGAGGTCGGCGTAAGCCGCCTGATTCTTGAGCCCAACAAAAAGAAAGGGGAATTTGCCGTTGTCGTGTCGGATAAATATCAAGCGAAGGGCCTTGGGATCAAACTAGTTGACATGCTAATTGAAGTCGCCAAAGAGAAAGGGGTGGAGAGCATCTACGGAATAATCATGGGGGAGAACTTGAAGATGATACGCCTCTGCGAAAAACTTGGATTCACAACAAAGAGAGAACACGAAGATGTGCTCGTAGAACTCAAGCTCAGGTAATGAGACTTCTTTCCTATTTGAGACGGGACCATCATGACAGTTGGGGTGGTGGGCCCGCCCGGGTTCGAACCGGGGATCTCCGCCGTTCCCATATCATCGATAATGTGAGGGCGACGTCTTAACCAGCTGGACTACGGGCCCAAGGGATGCTTCATCTCATCGGGTTAGCTGCCTAAATTTGTTTGCGAAGGGTACTAAATTCAACCTAGCCTATGTAACCCCTTTTGTCCCGCTCAGCGCGCTCTTTCTTTGCTCCCATTGACTTCTGGTGATCAGATTCCGCTGCCTTCAAATCAAGTTCTGTAAGGTCTATAGGAATTCCGAGTTTTTTGCTCAACACTTGCAGGACGGCACGTGCTGCCCTAGCATCAACAATGTGTCCTGACGTTTCGCCTGAAATGAAGATGGCTTTCATGTTGCGCAGTTTCGACAGGCCCACTAGCAACCCATTCATCCAAGTTACACTCCCCTCGTTGATCTGAGATACGCCGATTGCCTCAAGCTCTCTGAGCAATTCCTTGTCGGTTGCGGTTCCGAACACTCTAGGTTCCCTAGAGACTTCACCTGTTATGTAGGCTCCAACTGTGAGAACAGTGTCTGCTCCAAGGTTTTGGCCTATCTCAAGAGCCTTGTCGGCTAGGGCATAGGCAGCTTCTGGATTAGAAGGTTGAGCGTCCCCCGTATAGAAAACAACCTCCTTTCCGCCTCCATCTTTCCAGAAGAACATTGAATGCTTCATGACGTCAACAGTTCCGTCTTCGCGAATTCTAACCCGCGGTGGCAACGAGTTTGAATAAATCTCCGCGAATTTCTCCGCTTTCAGCTGCTTCACCAGCTGTTCGATGACCAACTTCGCTACGTTTCCACTATCGGGAAGCCCGCAAACCATTATCGGCTTGCGAAGTTTCGGCGTGTTCTCAATGTAGACTCGGACTCTCGACGCCAACGACTAGGCAGCTTCCTTTTGAACGGATGGCGTTAGTTGATAAGACAGGGCTATAGGTTTTTGAACGAACAGGGATGTCTGGGATGAAGGCAGCGGTAATTTCTGGCAGGGGGATCGTCGAACTCAAAGAATTACCCACACCCAAGATTGGCCCTGGCGAAGTTCTCGTTCACATGCGGGCCTGTGGCGTATGCGGAACAGACCTAGAGAAGATTCATGGTGAAAACATTACACCACCTATCCTCGGACATGAGGTAGCTGGAGAGGTTGAACAAACAGGGGAACACGTGCAGGAATTCAAGAAAGGAGACAGAGTACTAGTTCACCATCACGTGTCGTGTAGAAGTTGTTTCTACTGTAAGAATGGGCTCGAGACACTCTGCGAGGCTTACCCTAAGAGTAACCTCGACCCATGCGGTTTCGCAGATTATTTTCGCGTACCCTCAACACTAGTCGCAGGGGGCACGGTATACAGGCTGCCCGAATCGATGAGCTACGAAGAAGGTTCGCAAGTGGAACCAACCGCTTGCTGCATCAGGGCGCTAAGCAAGATGGGAGTCAAAGCCGGAAACAGCGTAGCCATTTTCGGTGTCGGTCCCGTCGGCCTAATGCATATGCAGTTAACAAAATTGTATGGGGCAGCCCCGATTATCGCAATCGATGTCCTTGAGAACCGCAGAGAGCTCGCGGCTAGGCTTGGGGCGGACAGAACGCTCAATCCCACAACTGACGATGTTCCAAAGACAGTTTCTTCGATGACTCAAAGTCTTGGTGTCGACTACGCCATCGTTGCAACTGGGAGCTTGAAGGCTACCGAACAAGCTTTCAGCTCCATTCGCAAAGGCGGAAAAGTTGTTTTATTTGGAGCCCCAGCAAAAGGTGCACAACTTTCCATGGACATCAGCCGCCTGTTTCTACATGAAATAAAAGTCGAATCAAGTTACTCAACCTCCGAGACCGAGATGAGAATGGCGATTGACTTGATCGAGAAAAAACGGATCAATCCGTCGAAACTTATCACGCATCGGTTGCCACTAGCGAAAGCATTAGAGGCTTTCAGCCTAGCTCAGAGAGGCGTGGACGTTGTCAAGGTTGTTGTCGAGAACGAGTGAGCATGTGACAAGCCGGCTTAGAAGCCAATTTAATAGCCCTACCTAAGCTCTGTTTCCTCATGCCAAACTCGATGCTCGCAGTCCGCTTCTACAAACCTGGGGAATTGAAAGCAGAGCAAGTTCCCATCCCAAAAGCTGGCCTCGGGGAACTGGTTGTCAAGAGCCAAGTTGCCTTGACATGTGGAACGGACGTGAAGATGTTCAAACGCGGCCACCCGTTGGCCAAGCCACCTCAAATCATGGGGCATGAGTTCGCGGGGACCATATCGGAGGTTGGATCGGGTGTGGGGAATTTTAGGGTGGGCATGAGGGTTGTTGCGGCTAATTCTGCGCCTTGCAACAAATGTTTCTACTGCTTAATGCATCAACCGAACCTCTGTGAGCATTTGGATGAGAGCATTGTAGGATTTACTTGGCCAGGCTCGTATGCGGAATACGTTAGGATTCCCGAAAGAATCGTGCGGCAGAATACTTTCCAAGTTCCTGATGGTGTGCCGTTGGAAAGTGTCGCAAGCTTGGAGCCGCTGGCGTGCGTCGTTCATGGTTGGGACTTGGTTGGGCAAGTCCCGGGCGGTACAGCGGTCATCATTGGCGGTGGACCCATCGGGTTACTTCATGCGCAACTCGCACGTCTTAACGGTGCGAAGCAGGTAGCAATGTGCGACGTGGTTCCGGAAAGACTACGGGAAGCCGAGAAAATCGGAGTCGACAATGCGATAAATTCTGCGAACGAGAACCTTGTTGAGCGGGTGTTGAGGCTCACGGATGGTAGGGGCGCTGATATTGTGGTTGAGGCTGTTGGGCGTGGTGAAACTTGGGAATCAACTATTGGCCTAGTCAGAAAAGGCGGAAAGATTCTTCTTTTTGGCGGCTGCGCTTCGGGAACGATGGTCTCCTTCAACGCTGAGAAAATCCACTACGGTGAGATACATATTCAGGGAGCATTCCACCATACGCCAGCTGCCGTCGAACGCGGCTTTCGCCTTATAGTCTCTGGGCAGGTTTCGATTGAACCGTTAATTTCTCATGAAATGCCTCTGGAGAAGGCGGAGGAGGCTTTGCGTTTGATGGGGGAGGGGAAAGCGTTGAAGGTTGCGCTTCGCCCACCTGGCTGAAAGAGCGTTTCTTAGAGCAGAGACTCGGGGTCTTCTAGGTTGCGTTTCAAATCCTGCAGGAATCTCGCTGCTGGCACGCCATCCACGATGCGGTGGTCGAAGACCAAGGTCAGCATGGTGGAAGGCCTTGCTGACACTCGGCCGCCCAGAGCAAATGGTTTGTAAACGATTCGCCCTAGCCCGAGAATCGCACATTGTGGTGGGTTGATGACGGGTGCGAAGGACTCAATGTCATGAGCGCCGAGATTCGTTATTGTGAAAGTCCCTCCAGTCAAGTCTTCTATTGTTAACCGTTTTTCCTTAGCCTTCTGCGATAACTCATCGATCACTAAGTTGATTTCTTTAAGGGGCTTCTCGTTCGCTTTCGAAACAATTGGAGCAACGAGCCCTTCTTCAGTGTGGATGGCAACAGCGACGTTCACTTGAGTGTAAGTTGTGATCTCGTCTCCCTCTATCGTTGAGTTGATTGCGGTGTGTTTCTCGAGTGCTTTTGCGGCTGCTTTCACCGCGAAAGCTGTGAAGGAGATGTGGCTTTCCTTCTCCTTCATGGCGACAAGTTTTGTTGCGTCAGCCTCCATTGTAATAGTAACGGGAACGCACGTTCTTGCGCTGAAAGACAGCCTTTCAGCAACTGCTTTTCTGATTCCCTCAAGCTTCACCCTTCTCAGAACCGGCGGCTGAACCATCTTAGAGACCGCGGCCGCAACCTTTGGAGCCTGCTCGACTGCGGCGATAACATCTTCCCGTGATATGCGGCCGCCGGGCCCTGTGCCGCTCAGAGTTGCGAGGTCAACGTGATGCTCCAGTGCTAGCCTTCGGGCTGCTGGGGAAGCTACTATTCGGTAAGCAGTCGCGGGAACTTTTGCAGTGGAAGGTCCTGGGGGAACGTAGCTCTGTGGGGAAGGCATGCTACCTTGATTGGCGCCTTCCTGTCGAACCGTTCTTGATGACGCTTCTGACTGCGACGTTCCGCCGGATTCGCCGATAATCGCAACTGGTTCGGCAACCTGCACGTCGTTTCCGACCTGTGCCAGAATCTTGCTTAGCACTCCGCTATCGGGTGCTTCTATCTCGAAGGTTGTCTTCTCCCCTTCGACAACTAGTATCGCCTCGCCTTTGCGTACTTGATCGCCCTCTTTCTTCAGCCATTCAACGATTTTTCCGCTCTGCATCCCGGGATCGAGACGGGGCATCACAACATCAGTCATGGCAGATCACCGACCAAGCACCGTATCAACCGCTTTAACCACGCTTTCGGCGCTCGGCATGTACAGTTGCTCAAGTTGCCGTGAGAACGGTATGGGTGTATCTGGGCAAGCGACTCGCATTATTGGGGCATCTAGATAGTCGAAGGCGGCCTCGGTGACAGAGGCGGAGATTTCAGCACCCACGCCGCCCCTCTTGACATCGTCAGACGCGATAACAAGCCTTGAAGTTCGCTTTACCGACTCAACGATCGCATCGAGGTCGAGAGGTTGAAGCGTTCTCACGTCTATAACTTCAGCTGAGATATCTCTGTCTTGCAGTTTCCTAGCTGCGCTTAGAGATTCACCAACCATCCTTGAGACAGCAACGATCGTTATGTCATCGCCCTTCTTCTTCACGGCTGCTTTTCCGAGTGGGGTGGTGTACTCCTCTTCGGGAACTGGGCCTTTCGTCCGGTAGAGTAGCCCACCCTCCACGAAGAGGACTGGGTTGGGATCACGGATTGCTGACTTCAGAAGGCCTTTGGCATCGTTCGGGTCTGAAGGAAGAACTACTTTCAACCCTGGGACCTGCAAGAACCATGCAGGTGTAAATTGGGAGTGCTGCGAGCCATGTTGTCGCCCCAAGCTGTACTGCGTTCTCAGCACCATTGGAACGTTGAGTTGCCCTCCACTCATGAATCGCATTTTGGCTGCTTGCGTGGATAATTGATCCATGCAGATTGGAAGAAAGTCCATATACATGATTTCGGCGACCGGCTTAAGGCCCGCCAATGCAAGTCCGACTGCTGCACCAGCGATGGCTGCTTCAGAGATCGGGGTGTCTCTTACACGTTCAGGGCCAAATTCGTCAAGCAAACCGCGCGTGACCTTATAGACGCCGTTGAAAACGCCAATCTCTTCTCCCAACAGTATTACGTTCGGATCGCGTATCATTTCTTCGCGCAATGCTTCTCGAAGAGCGTCGGCGTAGGTTAGCTCTCGCAACTCAAATCACTTCTCCGCGTATACGTATTGGTTGATTTCCTCGAACGGCAGAACGGGACTTTGGATTGCAAAGACAACGGCCTCCTCAATTTCCTGCTTCACCGCCTTCTCCATTTTCCCAATTTCATTATCCGCTACTAGGCCCTGTTGGAGCATTCGATTCTTGAATGTGAGAATTGGGTCTCGGTCTAACCATTTGGCGACTTCTTCCTTTGGGCGGTAATCGCCTTTGTCGTATACGCCGTGGCCCTTCATTTTGTAGGTGACACATTCGATGAAAGTGGGTTCAGAGAGTTTCCTCGCCCTTTCAGCAGCCTCTTTCGCGGCTACATACACTGACACCACATCGTTTCCATTTACGACCGTGGTCTCCAATCCATACGCATGGGCTCTCTCCGCTATGCTCGGGCTAGAAACCGCTTTCTCCACCGGCGTTGACATCGCGTACTTGTTGTTCTCACAGAAGAGGAGGACCGGTAAACGCCAAAGCGCGATTAGATTTACACCTTCATGAAACGAGCCTGTGTTACAAGCGCCATCCCCGAAGAACGTAGCTGCTATTTTCCCGCTCTTCTGCAGCTTCAGGCCGAGACCGACGCCCGCGGCTATTGGTATTCCGCTCCCGACAATCGCCGTGGCATACAAAGAACCGGTCTTGGGGTAGATCGCTACATGCATCGAGCCCCCTAGACCTTTGCAGTTGCCTGTAGATTTTCCGAACAACTCGGCCATACAGAGCTTTGCAGGAACATCCTTCGCGAGGGCATGTCCATGCCCACGGTACGTTGTTATCGTCAAGTCGTCTGGCTGCAGAGCCGACATGGCGCCTACCGCGATTGCTTCTTGGCCAAGATAGAGGTGTGATGGGCCGATCAAGAGGCCTTTTACCATGAAGAGTTCCTCAACTTTCTCCTCGAACTTCCTCAGTAGAAGCATCTTGCGGAGCATCTCATGAAGCATTTCCTTCGTCAAGCCATGCTTCGAATAGTCATTCTGCGATATTTCTTTCACCTGAGTTATTGTCGCCAAGCTGCACTCAACTGCGCTTGCTATTCGCAAGCCAGTTCTTTATGCCTTCTGCGTAACTCCGTCATTCGCAAGAGAACCGGACCTTTGCGAGTCTCAAACCATCTGACTTTGCATCTCCGGAAAATCAGGCTACTTAAATTGTCACCCGAATTCAGATTTTGGACAACGGGATGGGAGGGGGGATACGTAACCGATGGACCCGCCAAAGGTCATTTATGCGATAGCTGAGAGTTGCCCGTTCGACGCGTTACTCATCAGAGATATGAAACGCGCCGTTAACTCCCTGATGCAACTCAACCTGAAGCGGTTCAGGGTCCCCGGGAAGTCTCTCGCTAAGTACTCGGCCTTGGATGTCATCAAGCAAGCACTGGAGCTTCTATTCGAATTTTCACCTTCCGAGAAAAATTACCGCGAAGCAATGCGGACAATTCAAGTCTACTCAGAAGGGGATGAGGAGATGGTGCGCACAATGAGTGATAGCTTCCGTGTGATTGCGAACGCAGTGTACAACGCATATAATGGACAGCGCCACGCAGAGTCACTCGCACCTGAGATACTCTTCCTAGAAGGCGTACCATTCGAACCAATAGAACTTCAACAATCTTTCAGGTTCGTTGGCGTTCGCCCCCCTGACATAAGCCCACCCAGCGTCAAGCGCACGGTCTTTCTGGATGAAGGCTTCGAACCCTACAAGCTGCTATTGGAAGGAAAAATACCGCGTGAAAAAGCCCAGAAAGGTAGGGAAAACCACTGGGTTAAGAACATCAAGGCCACGTTGAATGATTATGGAACCGCCCTAATTCGCGCAGGCGCCGAGCACGTGATCCCACCGAAATCTGCAATAATGAAAATGCTTACCGAAATCCGACGGTCAGCCACTGGACGATTGCCGGAACTCCTCGAACGAGAAGGGATGACAGTCAATGTAATCTATCGGAACCTAGACGTCAATGAGGCCTATGGAAAGTAGCCACGACGGCTCAAAGTTCGCTCTATCTTCGCTTCTTGGCGGTCAATAGGTATTGGTAGACGAAGCCCGCGAGTAAGGCTCCGAGAATGGGGCCAACCCAGTACACCCACAGATTCCCGAATGACCCAGACGCTATTGCGGGCCCGAGAGCTCGGGCAGGGTTCGCCGCACCACCCGTCAAAGGCCCCGCAATCAGAATGTCGGCAGTCAACGTCATGCCGATCAACAGGCCTGACGCGCCGGCAGGGACATTATTGGTATACAATACTGCATAGACGGAGAACATTAGGAAGAAGGTGATAATCAACTCCACGACCACCGCCATAGCATCGCTTTGCCCTATGTAGGCAGAGGGGGCTGGTGAACCAAAGCCCGTTAGGGCACCATTCCCGGGTAGGATTAGCTTATGGGCTAAGCCAGCGAAAGTTGCGCCTAGAACTTGTGCCATAATATATCCGATGCCGTCGTCAAAGTCCAATTTTCGAAGCGCGACAGCTGTAATCGTGACGGCTGGGTTAATGTGACAACCTGAGATGGAGCCGATCGCGTAGACCATCACCATTAGTATTAGGCCGTGGGCAAGGGCGATTCCTATGAACGAGGCGGCAGGCGATGCCAACCCCATGATTGGAAGGAAGATGGTTACTGAAACGGAGCCGAAGAATACCAGCGCGAATGTTCCGATGAATTCAGCTGTGTACGCTTGCCTTCCCATCTTCATCCCTAACACCAGCGGGTCTGCTTAGCCTTTCACATTCCTATAAAACACTTAAGGCGCCAATGGAATTAGCAGCGCGGCGGAGTCTCTGAGTTAGAGCTGCTCGCCGATTCTGTACGTGTATATCGTGTGCCCGAGCAACTCATCATAGATTCCAATAGGTTTCCAACCGGGGACTTTGAAGTCATGGGACACTACGCGCACGCCAGGCTTCAATTCCGCCTCTAACTTCGGCCGAAGACGTTCGTTCGCACTTGAAGTAAGGTACAGGGTGACCACGTTTGCATCCGATATGTTCACGTCAAAGAAGTTCCCCTGAATCACTTTCACTTTGTCTTCCAGGTTCAATCTCTTGATCTCCGTTCTGGCTCGTTCCACGAGATCTTCCCTCAACTCAATGCCAGTGGATTTCGCCCCAACATCTTTCGCAGCAAGAATGATCAGTCGACCGTCACCACAACCAAGGTCGTAAAGAACTTCGCCCGGTTTGATTTGCGACAAGTCCAACATCTTCTTCGCAACCTCGAGGGGAGTCTGAACAAAAGGTGCGATGCTCATGAATTCAATCTTCCCGAACTTCGCCTTTACTGGGTGATTTATGCGTATCGTCTCTCGCTTTCAGAACGTTCAACCTTTGCTGTCTTGAAGGCCATTGGCATGCTCTTCTCTTTCTTCCCAGTCCACTTTACATCTTCTTCCAAAAAGCGAAGGCAAACGTCCTTGAACTGTTTGAAAATGTCTTTCAATTCCTCCTCGGTGAACGTGTCAATGAAAGATGGGTTTCTCAACCAGCTGTCCCACCCGCGAACGCTCTCAAAAAGCACTGAATTCATCCGAATTAGACAAGCGTAGAGTCCCAACCGGTCGGCAGGGTCAAGCTTCTTAATGTCGTCGAGAGCCTTTGTTCGTTCTTCAGTCCATGACAAACTCTTCGAGGCACCTTCTAATCCACGTCCACTCGCCCAACCGTAATTTAGCCTTATTCCCGATGTGAAATGGGCTCAGCACGAATTATCGCTCCCATGCATGACTAATGTTCGCATTTCCCGTAGCCTGAACCGCTCGAGCGCGTCATGTTCTTGCGAAACCTAATTCAGGAGCGAAGCCATTCATCACGCCTAGAAAAGGGCTCGAAATGGTGATCTTCGTTTGACTCGTATTGAGCCTAAAGTCATTAAACTCGCTGAAACGCGGCTCGACCCAAAGGGTATCGAACAATTAGCGCGGCACTACGCCGCCACGGAGTGGTTGGACAGAGCCAAGAAACTTCAACCAAACGAATCCGAGTTTCTCATTGAACTCTCGGGCCGTGTTTGCTACAAGAGTTTTGGTGTCGGTCTGAACCCTAATGTGACTAAGATTCGCGATAATCCCAAAGATTACATTGCAAACGTTTTGGAAAAGGGTGATGGAAGCATCCTCGAACATGCGACAGTAACTTTTGCCTTTCTTAATGTGAGTAGGATTTTCACCCATGAGTTGGTTAGGCATCGCGTCGGGACAGCAATGAGTCAGGAGAGCTTGCGGTACGTGCGCCCCAAAGAAGTCAATGTCTGGGTTCCGCCGGATGTTGAACCGGTGGCTAAGAGGTTTGTCGAAACAGTTGAGGATATTCAGAAGCATTACCGCGAGTTGGAATCGGGGTTTGACTGGGACAAGATGACCTTCGAACAGAAGAAGCGAGTAACGTCGGCCCTGCGCCGTATCCTGCCAGACGGCATTGCGACCAACATTATTTGGACTGCGAACCATAGAACGTTAAGGTGGGTAATAGAAATGCGAACAGACCCTAGCGCTGAGGTTGAAATTCGTAAGGTTTTCGGCCAAGTAGCTGAGATTTGCATGCGGGATTACCCGCTCCTCTACTCGGACTTTTCAAAGACGAAACTTCCTGACAACAGCTTCCAGTATCTGCCGAAGTTTTCAAAGGTGTAGAGACCTACACTGCCAACCAGGTCAGAAGATATGCCTGAACCCTTTTGGAAAACCTCAATATCAAGAGTGGAACCAAACAAGATTTTGGTCCGCGGCTACAACCTCATGGACCTTGTTGGAAAATACAGCTACTCTGACTTGACATATCTTCTCTGGCAAGGGGAACTTCCATCACCTAACCACTCCCGCATCATGGACGCTTTGCTCACAGTCTGCCTCGAACATAGCCTGAACTCGCCTTCAGTCGACGCGACACGCTTCGTGGCATCATGCGGCGTCCCGTTACAATCTGCTGTATCTGCTGGGGTCGCCGCGATTGGAGATTGGCACGGCGGCGCTATAGAGCAGGCAGCGAAAATACTCCAGGAAGGGATCGCCGACATGAAGGACACGAGGCTCTCACCGAAAGAATGCGCTGAGAAGATTCTACGAGATGTTACAAGCCGCAAAGAGCGGATTCCTGGGTTTGGGCATCCCACCCACACTAAAGACCCTAGAACCATTAGGCTTCTGGAGATTGCGAAAGAAGCTCAGCTACTTGGGTCACACGTTGAACTTGCTCAGGCCATCGAGTCGTTGACTGAGAAGTTCTTCGGCAAACGCCTCATATTGAATGTAGATGGTTGCATCGCTGCCATAATATCGGATATGGGGTTTGATTGGAGGTTGGGAAAGGCTTTCTTCATTGTAAGCCGAACACCAGGTCTGATTGCCCACGCTTATGAGCAGATGTACAGTGAGAAACCGTACAAGTCTGCCCAATGGGATGAGATCGTATACACAGGCCCACCTGAGCGGCAACCGCCAAAATAATTATTGAATCGATTCAGCTGGCGCTGCCACGGCTCTTCGCCAGACAGGCAGCAGCTAGTTCGCGCATTTCTCAACCAAGCTTCAACTTCCCTTCTTGTTCGAACTGCGTGGCGGAATCGTTGGAGAAGCCAGCGGCTTTCTTCCGGCGCGGATAGGTTAGCGTTCCTTTTCCAATATCTTGACATCACACTTAACGAGCGTTTGGAAAGTTTCAGCGTCATTTCTGCTGCCTACTATTGCGCCGTAATGCATCGGGATGACGATTTTGGGATTAAATGATGCTACAGCTTCAGCCGCTTCTTGCGCGGTCATTACATAGGTGCCTGAGACCGGGATGAGAGCGATGTCAGCCCGTATGTTCTTCATTTCAGGGATATGATCCGTGTCGCCTGCGTGGTAAATGCGAACCCCTTTCACGGTTACGATGAACCCTAATTTTCCATCCTCCTTCGGGTGGAAGACCTTTCCTGGTTCACGGAACTTGTTCAGATTATACGCCGGGACGGCTTCAACCTCAATGTCACCGAACTTAACCTTGTCGCCCGGTTTTATGATCTTGATATCTTTCACTTTCAGCTTAGATAATTCGTTCTTGGATTGGGCGTGCGCGACGATCGTTGTGTTGGGAGTGGTGATCTTCTTCAAGTCATCGACGCTGCAATGGTCACCATGCTCGTGGCTGACGAGAATGAGATCCGCTTTGGGCCCGCCTTCGATCTGGTACGGGTCGATGTATAGGACTTGACCGTTCTGAATTCTGAAGCCGTCGTGTCCTAACCAGGTGAGTTTGACATTTTGGTACTCGTACATCTCTGGAACCGCCAAGATAGTAGCCATTCCTTTCATTAAAAAAGGGCACAGTTCCGTGGCCGAGACGTTCCGATCCTACTGACTCCCTTCAATGTTTTTTTGTTTCAGATTCTATGGAATAGGCCTCTGCGTGAGGGCTGGTTGGCAAGCTGACTGAACAAGTTTTTTCGAACCTGTCAAAAGCGATTCAGGAAGCCCTAGCTGAGTCCGGCATTAGGAAGCCTACGCCCCCACAACTGGTCGCTATTCCGAAGATCATGGGTGGTACGAATGTTCTGCTGATTGCCCCGACCGGTTCGGGGAAGACTGAAGCAGTTCTACTCCCGATCCTAGACCAGCTCACGAAGCTGGAAAACCGACAAGGGATTTCGGTAATATACATAACGCCATTGCGAGCATTGAACCGGGACCTCATGAAACGCCTCGATTTCTGGCGAACAAAACTTGAATTCACAGTTGAGGTGAGACACGGAGATACGCCGCAGAAGGAGAGACGCAGACAGGCAATCAAACCGCCAGATTTCCTGGTTACAACACCTGAAACGTTGCAAGCAATCCTTCCCGGCAGACTGATGCGTTCCCACCTGCAGCACGTTCGGTGGGTTGTCATCGACGAAGTTCATGAACTTGCGGGCGACAGACGTGGCGTCCAGTTGATGATTGGGCTTGAGAGACTCAGAAAGTTAACGGGCCATGAATTCCAGAGGATCGGCCTATCAGCCACTGTTGGGAATCCGGAGCAAATCGGGGCATTCATAGCGGGAAACAGACCATATGAGGTAATCCAGGTTCTACCTCCGAAAGCGGCAAAGTACTTCGTTGAATTTCCGCACCCAACCGACGAAGACAACATAGTGGCACAGAGTCTGTACACCGCTCCTGAGGCAGCCGCCCGACTGAATAGGATATGGGAATTAGTCGAGGACCATGAATCGACCTTAATCTTCGTCAACAGCCGCACCAACGCGGAAACCTTGGGGTCGAAGTTCCATCAACTTAAACGAAACGTGGGCGTTCACCACGGCTCCCTGCCCAAGGAAGAAAGAGTGCGGGTTGAGGATGATTTCAAGAACGGCAGAATCAAAGCCTTAGTCTGCACTTCAACGCTTGAACTCGGAATAGATATTGGAAATGTGGATTTGACAATCCAATACATGTCACCTCGCCAGGTTTCAAGCCTTATCCAGCGTGTGGGACGATCAGGTCACAGACTGGATCGAGTGTCCCAAGGCTCAATTTTGGCTGTGTCAACGGAAGACATCTTAGAATCTGTTGCCGCGGTTCAAAAAGCACAGGAGAAATCAATTGAACCAGTGCAGATTCATGAGAAGACGCTCGATGTGCTCGCGCACCAAATCACTGGTACCGTCTTGGAATCGGAAAATGGGATCAAGGCTGACGAAGTATTCGGACTGATACGGCAAGCCTACGCGTATCGAGAGTTGTCTAGGGAAGAATTTGACAGAGTGGCCTCCTTCATGGAGACGATGCGTTACCTCAGAGAAGAAGGAGGCTTGCTATTTCGCGGGAGCAGAACCCGTCAATACTACTTCGAAAATCTCTCTATGATCCCCGACGAACGAAGGTACCAAGTCATCGATGTTTCAACTCAGCAGTCTGTGGGAATTCTAGGCGAGGAATTCATGATGACCAAGGCAAGGTTGGGCTTGCATTTCATCATAAAAGGGAGGGTTTGGCAGATCGAGCAGATCTCTGATGATGCTCGTGTCTACGTGACTCCGGTTGAAGACCCAACTGCCGCCGTTCCAGGATGGGACGGAGAGATGCTGCCTATCCATTTTGACCTAGCTCAGAGAGTCGGCCAACTACGATCAGAAGTCGCGCAATCACTTGAAACCAGTGCACCGACATCCGTGGTCACACTCCTCAGCGGTACATGGCCGACAGAGCGTTTCGCCATACGCAAGGTCGTCGAGGAGATTGACGGCCATAGAAAAATGGGTGCACCGGTTCCAACCGACAAACGGATTGTACTGGAAGCATTTGATAGGTTCCTGATAGTCCACGCCTCGTTCGGCGAAACCGTGAACAATACCCTTGGAGAAGTCTACGAGGAACTGCTCTCCAGAAAGGGCCTAGTAGGGCAGTGGTGGGCTGATGGCTACCGCATCCTACTAGAATTAACCAGCCCCACCGACGACCTTTCCTTGGAGGAAATGCGCGCAACCATCTTCGATCTTGATGCGGGCGTTCTGGAAGGCGTATTCAAAGGCGTATTGCACAGACACTTTCCGTTTGGTTACTACATGAAATTCATCGCCGAACGTTTCGGGGCCATGCGGCGCGGGCTTATGTTCTCAGGTGACAACCTCAGGGAACTTGGCTTACGTTTCCGGATGACGCCAATCTATGATGAAACAATTCGTGAAGCGCTGATGCTTCATGTAGATTACCCCCGCGTGCGAGAAATCTACCGAATGATAAGAGAAGGCGGGATGGAAGTTGCACTCTTCAGGGCGGGAGAAAAGCCGACCCCGTTAGGTTTTCACCTTCTCAACAAGCATGTCGACGTACCGGAATTAATCGCTCCAGAGACTGTGGAGAGGGATACGATTGCGAGGCTCCGGTACAGCTTGGGGAATATGACTGTTGATTTGCTCTGCTTCGAATGTGGAGAATTGATGCAGGCCCAAGTTGTCAAGGCTCTCCCAAACAAGCCTAAGTGCTCATCCTGCAGCTCCGGCCTGTTGGCTGTATCTACGTGGTCCACGGACTATCCCTCCCGTTTATTGGAGAAGAAACTTAAGGTTAAGACTCTGGAGGACGCGGAAAGAGATAAGCTCGCCCGAGCCAGGCGCTCAGCCGACCTCGTCCTTTCATACGGACAACGAGCCGTAATAGCGCAGTGCGTTTACGGCATCGGACCGCAAACAGCCGGCCGAATCCTCGCGAAGATGCATGACGACGAGAAGACGTTTTACAAGGATCTCTTGGAAGCGAAACTCAAGTTCATAACGACAAGGCCGTTTTGGGATAAGCCTTAGGTAGAAAAGTAGAACAAATTCCTTTTTCTAACGTAGCTCTAAGTGTTCCAAGCCACTTTAAATCGCCTAACGACCAAGGATTTCTTCAGTGATTGGGTTGTACCATTTACACCAACACGAATTTCATCACGCTATGCCTTTGGGCATCATGAGTTGTGTCTACTGTGGATTGCGAAAGGCCGTTTACAAGGAACGACTATCAGCCAGAATGTACTCTGCTGGACGCTGATGAGTTAGTAGGCGTGAAAACGCTCGATTTTTAAGCGCTAGGCTGCTCAGCCCCGACAAATTCGGGGCTATGCCTTGTGGTAGCAGAGCTTGAACGTAGACTGGTTGAGCTGAGGTTTATTGAAGGCATCGAGAAAGTTGAGCACGTACCCTACCCTACGGGTGACCAGTTCTGGGTCCGTTTCAACCGCCCGTTGGATTTCGCGCACCTCAAGGACTTGGTCAAGAAGCACGGTTACCTCATTGTCGAATTCGCGAAACTGCCGTCGAAGCTGCCCCGCGGCCTCTCCGAGATGCTATGGAATGGGGTCACTCATGTTATTGCTAGGAAGATGAGTGGATGGTCAAAGTTCACTTCATCCCTAGGCCTTGAACCAGAAGGAATTGCAAAAATCGCATGCGACCTACACGGCCAATACCAGATCTTCATTGCTACGACTGAAGAAGGCGTCGAATTATTGTACGAGTATCTCGGAGTGAAATATGTCCCACCAGCCCCGCCTCCACCCGTTACCCCAGCCAAACCGCCCATGCCTGCTACCGGAAAATCAGCGCCCGTTGTCGCTAGGCCGGCCACCCCCGCTGCCCCAGTTAAGCCACCAACCGCTGGCCAACCATCACAGCCGACACCTGCGCAACCTGCTCCCCCACAGCCACCCGGAGCCGCCGCTAAACCTACGACCGCTGCATTAATCCAACCTAAGAAAGACCCGACTACACAGCCCACGAGCTGACCATTTAGGTTGGTGGAAGCGAATCAACCTTCTTCGGTTCGACAGTGAAGGATACGTCTTCATCAACATCGAGAGAGTCTGAATAAAGGGCCTCACCTAGGACTGTCGGCATATATGTCTACACGAGAGCGTTTCTTCAAAGAAGCCGCCAGCCCAAGAGTCCCCCAGGCAGGCCTAGTAAGGTTTCCAACCGGAAAGGAATTCTTGCGAAGAACAAGATGACACCAGGCCGGTCTACGTTGTTAGCTTCCAAACGTTTCGATGCACGGTCGAACATTGGAATCAAGATCACCCGGCGTATAGGAAGGCTGAATCACGGGCAGCTTCACTCCCGCGCGCCTGTATTCGCTAACTCTCTTCAAGCAATCCTGCGAAGACCCGACGATGAGTAGGTCTCGCGCCATTCGTTCCGGTACCTGTAATAGAGCGTTTTCCATGCCGCCCTTCGCCCATGCTTCCTTGAGAAGGTCCGCTTCCTGCCTGTATCCCATCTTCCGGTATAGCCGCCTGTAATGTATTGACCGCCCATAACCAGCAACAGTCTGACGCGCCTCCTTCATCACCCTCTCACCGTCCTCCATGAGAAACGTTGGCAGGTAGCATGCGACATCAACCTCACCGAATGGCCGATTTGCCTTCTCAGCCCCTTCTTGGACAGCTTTGACCAGTTCCCTTGCTCGATTTGGCGAAACGAGCACGAAAATAACACCATCCGCAATCTCGCCAGCGACACTCGCCAGCCGCTCACTTACCGTGGCCACGTAAATCGGAATCCGGTGGCGTACGGGTTGAAGATTCAGTTTGAGGTTCCTTATCTGAATATGTTTGCCTTCATAGTTAACTTGACTTCCGCCTACAAGTTTTCGGAAGACGTCGATGTACTCTCGCATTCGGTTGATCGGGTCGCTGAAATCCATTGAGTGGTATGGGCTTATGACCCAGTGTCCCGTCCCAATCCCTAGAATCATTCGGGCCTTGGACATTTCATCCAGGGTAGCCATAGTTGAGGCGATCAACGTGACGGATCTAGAGAAGACGTTGATTATCCCTGTGGCTAGGCCAATGCGTTCTGTTGAAACAGAGAGCGCGCCTAGGTAGGAGATGGCATCCTTTCCCGGAGTGAGACTGCTCTCGACTACCCAAGCAGATTCGAACCCTCGCTTTTCAGCCTCTTTCACGGAGGTTAACGTGTCACCGATTGTCATACTGCTCCAAACGCCGAAGCCGATTCTATCCGTAGAAACTCACCGTACCTGAACTGAGATTTGCCAGCTAAATAAGACTGGGGAGGCCAGACCGAATTATTCACAGCCATCGCATAGATAACTCCAGTATGGCTGCGAAAGCGGCGGTCAGGGCCGGAGTCGCAAGCATCCTCATCGCTATTTTCTATTCAGAGGCTTTGAAGTTTCGGCGATACGAAGAGGCGAGCTACAAGAGTCCTATCGGGAGCATTCCGTTGCTTCCGACATGCTATTCTAGAAGTAGGCCACTGAGCATAGCGGCCGGTTTGCCGGGGTAGCCAAGAGACCGGTATCCGGTCGGGCAACCTGGTATGGCGTCGGATTGCTAATCCGATGATCGCAAGGTCTCGTGGGTTCAAATCCCACCCCCGGCGCCAACTCCTTCCGTCTATCCTAGACGTAGGAGAGAAGAGAGGGAGATTGTTACCACAGATATGCTTGATGTCTTGCTCTGAGACTTTTCTCCGCCGCTGTATTTTAAACGAGGACGGTTCACTTGTCATTCATGAAAATTGCACTCATCTCTCTCGGGTTCACGGCCTCAGCTGCGAAGGAAAAAGTACCATGCTCCCTCATTTCGCGGGCAGCGCGAAGAAAGGCGCCAAGGGCGGTGCGACAGAGCGCGCTCCCAACGCTTACCCGTTTGACTCCGATCTCTGAGAGTTCAGCTAAGCTTAGTTGAACGCCTTGCAGCCCCATCACCACGTTCACGGGGCGGTTCACAGAGTTGACAACTGCTGCAATATCCGCCTTAGTAGCTAGGCCCGGGGCATACAGGACATCCGCCCCCGCCTCTTCATACGCTTGCAGCCGCTTGATAGTATCTGCAAGGTCTGACCGACCATGCCAATAGTTCTCCGCACGAGCGGTCAAAGTGAAAGGAAACGGAAGGGCACGCGCCGCCGCTACCGCCGCCCGAACTCGCTCAATCGCAGGCTCTATTTCATAGATCGGATGGTCCGAGCGCCCGGTTGCATCTTCGATTGAACCCCCGACAACTCCTGCAGCGGCGGCAAGTCTGATTGTTTCGGCAACGACTTCAGGCGAATCTCCAAATCCATTCTCAAGATCGGCGCTTACAGGCAGCTGGGTGGCTGACGCAATTGCAGACGCGTACGCCAACGTCTCATCGCGGTCAAGGGTGTTATCTCGCCTCCCGAGAGAAAACGCGTAACCCATACTAGGAGTAGCAAGCGCCTCAAACCCCACGTGTGCCAGCAGGCGCGCGGTACCTACATCCCACGGATTGGGAATGATGAATGCGCCACTACGCTCATGAAGTGCCCGAAAAACCCGTCCCCTCTCCGCCTGCGTCGCCAAAGCTCCATCGCTCGAAGTCATCGCAATCGCGCCTCCTTAGCTTCGGCAATGAGGAGAAAAACATTGTGGGTGTGCGGCGAGCCATTCGGGAATTCTATGGTGAAAATCGTCGGCGATTGGAGATTAGGACTGAGCGGATTTGGAACGTAGCCTTGAATATTCTTGTCATACTGCTCTCGGCCATTGTTGGATTCGTATTCGGTCGACTGGGTTCCAGATAGAATTGCAGAGTGTTCTGATTTGCGCGGTGCCGCAAGAGTTCTCTAGGTTCAGGTGCTTTTTCCTTTTTCTTGCGGGGGTGCGCACCACGACACATTTAATCATCGTTAGGCCCTGGAAGTACAGAGAGGAGAGCAAGATGAGCAACGAACAGGTGGCACCTGAGACGAAAGGCGTTACGGTGAAGTTACTTGCAACGGTTGACCTTGGCCCTGAGATCGAGGGCATGGCAGGGCGCCAGCTTCGAATGCGTATGGTGACCATCGAGCCTGGAGGCGTCATTGGCCCGCTTCACGACCATAAAGACAGACCAGGCACCGTCTACATACTGCAAGGAACGATCACTGACCATCGAAATGGAGTCGCTACGGACTTTGGGCCGGGAGTGGGCTGGCCCGAGGATAGGAATACCATACACTGGCTTGAGAACAGAGGAACGATTCCGGCGGTGGAGATCTCGGTCGATATAGTCAGGCAAGAGTAAGCTCAGGCTGAAAGACTGCGTGGGATACGCACCACGAGACACACACACCTCCCCCCAAAAAAACGGATAAACCCAGAAAAAAGAATAAACTGCGAACACAGAGTCAAATTATGACGCTCACATCATTAGAGCCATGCAGGAAGAATCAGAGTTCTATTATGCTGTAAGCGCGCGCTAGAACCCAACCTTTGTGTTTTGTGCTCCTCTGGTTGCAGCAGCGATTTCGATAACAAAAGAGCGCATCACGTCGATCCCTTCTCGAGTAGCCTGAGTCTTGCACGTCGTAGTTGTTGCTCGTCCAGTTTGTTGAAGTATTCTGTTAGCGCCTGCCTTATGGCTTCAGGCTTCGAGCCAACAACTCCTCTCTGGATTATTTCGTCCAATCTTCTTGCCAGTTCGCCTGTGAGGTCGAAATCTATTCTCGTGCTATAGCGGTCGTTCTGCATCCTCCACTTTCCCCTCTTCCCTGTCGTGGGTTTCGATTTTATCGTCGTCTGCTTCAGAGAGCAGCTGGTCAAGGTCTATGGTGAGTTCGGGGGGGCTTATAGTAGTGCGGGCAGCTGAAATTGAACTCGACGTGATTGGATGTCGACCTAAGAGTTTAGTGTAAGGTAAGCATTATTCATGAACGATAGTCAGTTTGCCAGAATCGAAAAACTCAGCGAACGATAAACTTCCGGGGTTCATCCAGCCAAGCACAGAAAACCACGGGGGTTCAAATCCCACCCCCGGCGCTTTCAGCTCCACCCCCTGCATCGAACCTTGAAATCGTAGGAGAAATGGGACAAATATGCCAGTGAGGCTGATCTGTATTTTGTTAGGGGCTGCCGTGCTGCCGACGTAGTTCGTAGTTGATTGTGACCGGGTGGCCGCGTTTGTGTCTTATGTCGAACTTGTAGGGGAAATTGTATAAGGATTCCCGCAAATTATCATACAAATTGTCGGGTGTATAACACCAAAAATTCATGTGTTATACACGCGCTCAGACCACCCAAGGATTTAGTGCGGACTTCGCATTATAGAAGTACGCGAATCTAATTGTCCGACGAAGAAACTCCTCCAAATGAAAATCATCCGGTGTTCGCGGAGTCAAGCACGGGAACTGCGGGGGGTTCAAATCCCACCCCCGGCGCTTTCAACGTTACCCACCGTATCATAACTCTGGTTTTGTCGACCAGCCTCTACTGATTATACAAGCCGAATATTCGTGGTTGCTCCTCGGCGTCAAACATCATTACGTGAGCGCCTGGCGGGACGATGTTTGCAATCCAAGCGCTGATTGCTCCTCACTTCCTTATCATCCTTCGAACAATTCTGGAGAGTGGGGCCGTTGAGCAGTGCGGTCCCCCTACCATGTCCAGGTAGCTGTCATCCCATTTCTTAACGCGGATTCCGTTTTGTTTCAGCGCTTCAAGGGTTGGCTGTGGTTCGGGCGTAGGATATGACTATGCCCGCTTTTATGGTCACTATATTGGTTGCACCTCGAGTTTGTTGTTTGATATCTCAGGATTCTACTCATTTCGCGGAATATGTCCCCTTAGATCGAGAAATATGAGGCCTTAACGCGTGCTTGATTACTTAGGAAGCATCATTCGAACAGTTTTATCTTTGCGGGACTCTTGTCTCAAGCTGAGTCGATACATGATGGGCATGTTAGCTTTCACGCTCCTAGGGCATTGGTCGCACAAGTGCTTGCAACATACTTGACCTGGCGCGACTGGTCAGTAACTTAGTTCATGAGAGAAAATCGTTTTCTGATTTTCCAAATTGAGATGGGACGAATGAAGAAGATAGCCGTGGTTACAACTGGTGGTGATGCGCCTGGCATGAATGCTGCCATCAGAGGCGTTGTCCGTATCGCCTGTTCAAAGAAGTTCCAAGTTCTGGGTTTCAGGAGAGGGTGGGAAGGCTTGATTACAAATATGTTTACCCAGTTGACGCCTCGATCCGTAGGCGGCATTCTACAATTAGGTGGAACAATTCTGCATACATCAAGATGCCCGGAGTTCGAGAAGAAAAAAGGAATCGGGAAAGCTGCGGAAACTCTCGCATCGAATCATATTGATGGACTCGTTGTCATCGGCGGTAACGGCTCTTTCAAGGGCGCTCTTGAGCTTAGCGAATACACAGATACAATGATAGTTGGAATTCCTGCGTCAATCGACAACGATGTCTTTGGAACAGAGGAAACCATAGGTTTTGACACGGCTGCAAACACAGCAGTCGCCGAAATCGATAAGATCCGAGACACGGCAGTTTCCGAGGAGAGAGTTTTCATGATTGAAGTGATGGGGCGAGAGAGGGGTTTTCTCGCGTTGGAGATCGGCCTCACCGTTGGCGCGGAGATAATTCTAGTTCCAGAAGTGAAATATCAAAACGAGAACCTCTTCGAGACCGTAAGAGAAAACATGGCCAAAGGAAAGAAGTCAGGCCTGATCGTGGCGGCTGAAGGAATCGGAGACACTCGTCTTCTTGCAGGACAGATCCAGCGAAACACAAAGGCAGAGGTCAGATTGAGCATCATAGGCTACGCCCAAAGAGGCGGCAATCCCACGGTGAGGAGCAGGCTCTTGGCCAGCCTATTCGCAAACAAAGCGATCCAGCTATTGTCACACAAAGACGGTAGCAGAGTAGTCGGATTGCAAGATGGCGAGATTGGAAGTGTGCAGCTTCAGAAATCATGTAATACGAAGAAAGTGTTGGATCCAAACCTACTTAGACTGGCTAATTTACTTGCAACATAAAAACACAACAACATCTTCGCGTGGAGGTCTTGATACAATACCGAGCAAGGTTTGGGGGATTCGTAGCCCGATCTATTCGGTTGCGGCGTCCGGTTGTCATGTATCGGGGAAAGGTACAACTTTGACATTCTGAATTATCCTTCTTATCAGTTTCTTCGTTTCCTTCGGGCCCGAGACTGATATGCACTTAATACCCGTGCTCTTCATGATGTAGTCGTTCCCACCTCTGAACAAAGCATCCCCGACAAACAACATACCCTTTCGTTCCACACCGAGGTGTTCTTTCAGCTTCTTTACGCATAATGTCTTGTCAACGCCTTTTCTCGTGACGTCGATGGAGGTGGTTCCGCCAATAGATATCTCGAAGTTGGGCAGCTGCGTTCTCAGGAGCTTTCTAATCCTGAGACGCTTCTGCTGATTGGGATCCCATTTACGCTTGAATCGCAGCGGAGCCTTTTGACCCAAGGCGGAGAAAGTGAGCTGACTGCCCCTGTTCTCGAAAACTGGTCCGTAAGTCTTTGTTGGGTCAACATATTCGGTTTCCGCGAAGACTCTCCGGAATGATCCGAGTATTTTCTTGACATCCTGCGCGGACAGGGGATTAGTGTAAGCTTGAAAGAAACGAAGTCGTTTTCTGTCATAATAGTAACCGCTGGCCGAGCAGGTCGGAAACAGGAGCAAGTTGCGTAGGTTGCTGCTCTCTGGCAGTCCACTCAGGAATTGGCTCTCAAACTGTTGAAAAGAACAGCCTGAGGTCACTGCAACGTATCTTAGCCGAAGCAGTTCGCAAATCAGCGAAGCCATTTCATGATCGAGGTCTGACTTGCTCTTGGTTAGAGTACCGTCAAGATCGAAGATGATGATTTTCTTATGCGATATGGAATTCACAAGCTTTGATAGGACGAATTCTAGCTGTAGCTTTCTAAGGCTTCTATTAGCAATTTCATTGGGACACTCGCGACACAGCAGATTCTGTCTGCTCCGCCGTAGAAGACTTTGAGGTCATCCTTTACCACGACTGCACCTTCCGGGAAAACAACATTAGGTACCACTCCGACCCTTTCGAAGTCTTCTTCCGGTTCTAGGATGGGTTCCGGAGTTCGAGCGATCACTCGGAATGGGTTTTCAAGATCAAGGAGGGCTGCCCCTGCACGGTATACAGTGTTAGAATCCACGCCGTGATAGATGACTATCCATCCAGCGTTGGTTCGGATCGGCGGGGGGCCAATTCCAACCTTCTTCTCTTCCCACTTCCACTTTGGTTTCATGATAGTGTTTGCTTCGATGCGTTTGAGGTAGTTCTTCGAGTATGGGTTTTGCGAAACCCTCTCCATCTGCTTGATGCTATCATAGAAAGCCAATTCGATGTTGGGTTCTATTCTGTGTACAACGGCGAATTTTCCGCGGATGAGCTGAGGAAAGAGGGCGGCGTCCTTGTCGTCGTAGTCCGGACCTACCAATCCGTAGCGTTCGTAGCTCCTAAAGTCATTTGTCGAGGCCAAGGCAATTCGTGGGCCTCGTCGCGAATACGCCGTATAGAAAACGTAGAATCCTCCATCGAAGGCTGTTATGCGCGGGTCTTCACAGCCCAGTTCTTCCCAAGTGTCAACCGGGGCGAGGGCAGGTTCCAGAGATCGGTCAACGATCGTTTCGCCGTCTGTCGTTGTTGCATGGCCAAGGGACGAGATGTTGTGTTCGTTGACCGCCCTATACAGTATGTGAATAACCTCACCGTTTTTTGCAGCTCCGGGATTGAAGGTGGCCATGATTTCCCATGCTATGTCGGCTCTTGGTTCAATGATGGGATTCTTGGGGCTTCGGACGAGCTTGACTCTCATATCATCACTTCATTGAACAGTCGTTTTGTCTGTGTGGGTACTGGTGCGAGCAGAGCAATTTGAACTCAACATTGTCCGACGCTGACCCAAACATTTTCTGTAAGATATGCTCTATGCAGAGCGTGAGTTTAGTGTCTTACGAGAAAGGTTCCCCTCCTGGCAATCATCCGGTGTTCGCGGCGTCAAGCACAGGAACTGCGGGGGTTCAAATCCCACCCCCGGCGTCATTGGATTTTCGTAGTTGGTGCTAGAGGAGTTTGCTTCGTTCCAGGAGAAGTTCTGAGTCCGCATAGTCTAAACCGTACATTTTTCTGATCACCAGAAATCGCTTCAGTCTCCACGCTAGCGGCACGGGAAACAAGAAAAGAACAAGGGTTGTCGAGTAGAGAAGTCTACGGATTACATCGACTTGTCTACTATCTCTGCGGAGGCGGCGTTTGTCTTAACGGATTGAATTCCGTTCATGCATGCTTCCTTCGATTCGTAAGCCTCGCTTGACGCAATTACTTCACCGTTTGCAGCTACCAGATTGAATCTGAATTTTCCCGCCTTGTCTTTCTTGATCTCAAACTTTCCTGCCATAACACCTCACCTCCAAACGCGATCATCATCTTGTTTGTTCTGGTTGTTGCGGTCCTATTTCTACTAACCCATCAGCGATTTCATGTTACTCTGGGCAATAAGACCTCCTGAAGCTCCACCCGGCGTTGCTGCTTGGAGTGGATTTCCGCCCATCATAGCTCGCATCGCAGCTTGCATAGCAGCGGATTACGTGTCTGAACCCGACGCCTTAGCGCGCATGAATCCCATCGCACTTAGCTTATCGAAAACCATGAGAATCAAACCAAGAGCGCCAATTAGAAGCAAGTATCTCCAAAGTAAATTCAATGGCCCGCAAACAACTCCTAGAAATCTAAGGACTTGTCGCGACTCCCGTTGCCCTCAGGAACTTCGTAAAGTTGAGGTTTGGGCGCAAGATTCGGAGTCAAACTACTTATTTTGTTGCGAACAAAATTCCCACATGTTTACCATCGATCCGAGCAGCACCGAGTTGCAAAGAAAGAAGGGAGAGTCTACGAAGAATTTGCGGACAGAGGATGAAAAATGGAACGCGGTGCTAGCTAGAGATGGGAAGTTTGATGGTGCGTTTGTGTTTGCCGTGCGGTCAACGGGAATCTATTGTAAGCCATCGTGTGCTGCTAGACGCCCCCGCAGAGAGCAAGTAGTCTTCTTTGCTGGGCCCGATAGGGCTGAACTTTCTGGTTTTCGACCATGCCTACGTTGTCAACCTCGGGATGTTGGACCCTCACCTAAAACGGAATTGATTGCGCGCGTCTGCAAATACATTGAATCCAACCTGGACAGAAAACTCAGTCTTTCAAACCTTAGCGCTCAAGCAGGAATTAGTCCATATCATCTTCAAAGAACCTTCAAGCGAATCGTCGGTATCTCCCCACGCGAGTATGTCAAAGCCCGTAGATTATCAAAGATGAAAAGTTCGCTAAGGAATGGGCAAACGGTAGCGAAGGCACTCTACGGAGCTGGATTCAGCTCAAGAAGCCGAATCTATGAAAAGGCCCCCACTCAATTTGGCGTGAATCCGGGAACGCTTCGCCGAGGCGGACTTGGACTCAGAATTGAATACGCAATAGTGGATTGCCCTCTAGGTCGTTTACTCGTGGGGACCACGGAGCGTGGGATATGTGCTGTTTGCATGGGCGATTCGGATGCAGTGGTTGAGGCCGCGCTCACCAACGACTACCCTTCAGCAGATATCCACAGAAACGATGAGGCAATGCGGGGCTGGGTTGGTGCACTTACAAAATATTTCAGTAGTGAAGAATTCGATCTCAACCTGCCTCTAGACGTTCGGGCCACCGCATTTCAATGGAAGGTCTGGAAGGAAATTCAATCTGTCCCATATGGCAAAACCACGACCTACAGCAAGATTGCAAACGCCTTGGGCGAACCTGACTCAGCCCGTGCTGTGGCTAGGGCATGCGCGACGAACCCAGTGTCGCTTGTGATCCCATGCCACCGAGTCATTGGTGAAGATGGTGAGCTGCATGGATATCGCTGGGGCAAGAAGAGAAAACACGCTCTACTTGCCCTCGAACAGAGAGCTCACCGCGAAGCTGTCAAAGTTGTCTAGCGCAGGCATTTGTGGCTTTCATGAAAACGAAATTCCCTACTAAGGTGACACTGCAGAATCTAACCACAGCCAATGGCGGAGCACGGATTTTCAATTACAGCCTTGTAATAACTCTCAGCGTAATCTGGGGGTTGGCTTTTGTCGCAATTAGAAGAGCGGAGTTCGAGCTAAGCCCGGCCAACTTGACCATACTCAGATGGTTGATCGCGTCTGGGGGCTTCTTGGTCTTGGCTCCCCTTTTTGGTAGGCCCAAGAAACCCATTAAGAGACGGCACATTCCGAGGATACTTTTGGTTTCATTTGCGAGTGTAGTCGGATACCATTTTTCGCTGAACTACGCTGAGACCATTGTGTCGTCCGGCCTTGCAGGACTTCTAATTTCCTTTGGCCCCATATTCGTCGTATTGCTTTCGGCTCTCTTCTTGAAGGAGAAGATTGGAAGCAGGTTGATGCTCGCGTTGGCGTTAGCAGTAGCTGGCGCGGTGGTACTCTCGATTAATACGGATCTAAGCTTTCTACAGATTACGGGCCCGTTCGCGGTCGTATTAGCGGCATTCATGTACAGCATATTCTCGGTGGGTTCCAAGCCGCTTGTGAAGGAGTACGGTGCTTTGCCCACTGCAATATGGGTTGCAGCAATCGGTACGGTTTTCACTTTGCCCTTGGTATCTTGGAGCTTCCTCGCTCAGGTTTTCACTCTCTCAGTTGTTGGATGGCTCTCTGTGCTCTATCTCGCGGTTCTGAGCACAGTGGTTGCCAACATGATACTCTACACGCTCATCAGCAATCGTGCTGTCTCTAGACTTTCAGTGCAACTCTACTTGGTTCCCTTGGTAAGCCTAACAGGCGGAGTATTATTGCTCGGTGAGAACTTCTCCGCCTTCACAGTCTTAGGGGCATGTTTTCTGTTCGCAGGAACAGCACTCGCCACGCATAAACACTGAATCATCCCACATGGGTTACTATTGAGGCTGATGCCTTCGCTGGCGCCATCAGGGATTACATAGAGAAACGACCCGACAGTTGCCAAGCCTAACCAAAGATCAACAAGACGGTTCCTACCACGTAATAGAATACGAGGACTGAGCTGAACCCTATCTTGACGCCCCTATGCCTTGCTGGTAACTCCCTTCCGAAGAAGTCGAAGACCCCCTCTCCCTTGGTTAATGCGTACCAGTAGACTTTGGTATCGTATGCACCGAAAACCAATAGTGACACGCCCACAAGTTTCAAGAAAATGCTCGGCAGCACTAAACTTCATTCCTGCAACGTCGGGAAAGAAGAGAGAAGAGAACGCCTGCACAATCACGGCACACAGTTTGCACTGAATCCGTGCTATGCTTCCGCCCGCACCGGGTGCACTCCAAGTGGGACAGGAACATGCTAGAAGTAGTGGTGAAGGACCTCATTTACATTGGCTTCATAGTCCCCGAAGGGCGACGGCGAAACGAAAACATCATCCACACCATTCTCGTGATATTCCTTCACCCTTTCTCTTAGTTCACGGACGGTGCCAAGAACCGCTAGCTTGTCAATCATCTGACGGCTCACGCTTCGTTTAACAGCGTCTCGATCTTTCGCTTTCCAAGCAGCCATCATTGCATTTGCCTCGGTAACGAACCCTAGGCTTGAGAAGAGCGCAGAGTAGGCCGGTGCGCTAGCATAGAAACTAATCAAATCCTTAGCAGCCTCCAAGCCTTTGCTGTCGTCCCCTAGAACGTAGGAGTAGAGCATCACTGACAATGTCGGACACTCTTTTCCACCCACCTCTCGGCATCCTTCATTCATGAGTGAAAGCGCGTGTTTGATTCGGTCTGTTGGGTATAGATTCAATATCACCCTGTCTGCGAGCTTGGCCGCCCTCTTGATCATCTGGTCATTCAAGGCGGCTAGGGCGACCTTGGGCGGTGGCCTAGTTCTCAATCTCGCGTTAACGGGTGAGTAATATGGGCCCTGGTGACTGAATTTTTCCCCGGAGAAATATTGGTCAACTAGTTTTACGGTTTCCTCCAGCCTCTGCATTGGGTTCCTGAAGCGTTGGCCGTGCCAGTTCTCCACGATTGCCGCTGTGCTCACACCCAGACCGAGTGTGAACCTTCCTCCGCTGAACTCATTTAGAGTGGTCCCGAAGAGAGCCAACTGACTCGCCGACCTAGTGAAAACGTTCACAATGGATGTCCCAAGCGGGATCTTTTTGGTTGAACATGCCGCAATCGTGGCGAGCACTGAGGCATCGCGCAAGGTTGTCTCACCAAACCATATCCCGCCGAAGCCCTTCCCTTCAGCTTCTCTACTAATCTCGGGTATCCGCAAGGACGAAAGTTCTCCGTTGCCGCTTAACATAATACTCGTTGACAATGCAATTTGCCCTGCTATCCGAGTCTGGTTAAAAGGCTAATGAAATAGGTGAGTTAAGAAAGCATCTGGGTCTGAAGATAGTTGCACGAGGTCGAAATCAATAACCTGTCATTCACCTACGAGAATCGTACTGACCCAGCCCTAGACAAAGTCGACCTCGCAATTGATAATCACGACTTTGTTCTCCTTGCAGGCGCCAGTGGCTCTGGGAAATCCACCCTGCTAAAGTGCATCAATGGTCTGATTCCCCACAGGTACCTCGGCCAATACTCGGGCGAAGTGAAAGTAAGAGACCAGCCCGTACCGAAATCCCCCTTCCTCAAACTTTCCTTGACGGTGGGTACGGTATTGCAAGAGGCCGACAAGCAACTCGTATCATCAATTGTCGAAGATGACGTGGCTTTTGGGCCTGGGAATTTGGCGCTACCAAGGGTGGAGGTTGAGCGCCGCGTTATGCACAGCCTCGAATCGATGGACATTCTTCAGCTACAGAGAAGGTCTATCTTTGAAATCTCAGGCGGCCAGAAGCAAAGGCTAGCTATCGCTGATGTTCTGGCAATGGAGCCAGATATTTTGTTGTTCGACGAGCCATTGGCCAACCTCGATTCGAATGGCGTTAAGCTCATGCAAGGCATCTTCCGAGATTTTCACAACTCGGGCAAAACCATAATCGTAGCTGAACATCGAACAGAAGAAGTTCTACGCGCCAACCCAACTCGGATTGTGGTAATCAACAAAGGCCGCGTTGTGGCCGACAAGAAAGACCCCGAAGCCCTAATCGAATTCGGCGACGTCATCAAGATTCCTGCTGAGTATGTTCTGCGTGGAAATCTTAAGACCGAGAACGAACTCGCAGCCCCCACGACGGAAGCCACTCCCCCAAAGAATCAACAGTTAGGCCAGGAGCTGGTTCGAGTTGAGAACCTCAACTTCGAGTATCCCGGGGGAATTCTGGCGCTTAAGGACCTAAACCTGACCATTCGCGAGGGCGAAAGAATAGCACTGCTTGGTAACAACGGCGCGGGAAAGTCGACACTTGCCCTAAGCCTTGTTGGGTTACTGAAACCAACATCAGGCCGGGTTCTCGTAATGGGTCAAGATACACGCAACCAAACGACTGCCGAGATCGCACGTGCAATATGCCTCGTCTTTCAAAGCCCCTTCTCGATGCTCTTCGCAAAAACCGTCCGCGATGAACTCAGTTTTGGCCCAAAGAACATAGGCGTTCCACCCGATGCAATTTCAAAGATCGTCCCTGAAACTGCAAAACAATGCTCGATAAGCCACTTGCTTGAAAACTCTCCATTCGCCTCGAGTTTCGGGGAAAAGAAGCGAATCTGCGTAGGTTCTGTACTAACCATGGAGCCGAAGTGCATTATATTAGACGAACCAACCGCAGGTCAAGATTTCAAGAGTTATTCCAATTTCATGAACTTTATCTGCTCGCTAAGCGAGCGGGTCAAGTCCTTCGTAGTAATCACTCATGACCCGGACCTGGCGATTGAGTATACGGACCGTTCGATTGTCCTGAACGCTGGCTGCGTCATAGCAGACGGGCCAACTCACAATATTCTAGCTGACCCGTCCATCCTCGCGGCAGGGGCTATTCGGGAAACTTCCTTAATCGAAATCTCCCGCAAAATCACGGGCGGCAAATCGGTGTTGACTTTGGCCGAGCTCGCACAGGCCGCTCGGAAGAGCTAGCTCTTAAATAGATAGAGCACAGAATCGTCGCCTGTGAAGAAAATTGGGTATGAAAGAAATGAAAGAATCGATGTTCTCAGCTAAACAAATCGTCGCGATGGCAGTTGGCACAGCGCTCTACGCAGCACTAACAATTCCCTTCAACACGCTGCAAATTCCGGGTGTTGGCTTGGTGGCCATTAGGCCCACAGTTGCAATTCCAATGCTCTTCGGGTTTGTCTTCGGACCCTTAGCAGGGTTCGTTTCAGGATTTCTTGGCAACATACTGTCCGACGCAGTCTCCTTCGGTGGATTCTTCTGGAACTGGGACATCGGCAACGGCTTACTCGGCGCTATCCCTGGAATCGGGTACTTCATAGTCAAACGCACTAACTGGACCAAGGCACGAGCTCTAGCCAGCGCCTCAGTGCTCGCAATTATCGGAGCGGTAGTAGGAATCGCATTTGCTGCGATGACAGATTTCGCCTTTCAAATTGGCCTTAGCACAATGGACGCTGCGCTCACCGAATTCTACACTGCTGCTGCAACCGACGCAGTGAACGGAGCCATCCTGACGCCGATTCTCCTGTACGCCTACGCAACGGCTACAGCTGGGCGTGCGCGACGGGTCTAGCAGAAACTAAATGATTCGGATCAAGTACTTTCCCGGGACAACATTTCTGCACAGGTTGGACCCGAGAACCAAATTCCTACTTGTTATTTTATTCATCTTCTCAGAAGTCGCCTTCCTCGACATCAGAATCTTGCTGTTCCCCTTCACCGCCTCCATCCTTCTCTACCTATCAGCAAGAATTCCTTTCAAAGAAGTGAAAGGAACATGGAGGTTTCTACTTACCATCATTGTCATCATTTCCTCGGTAAACGCCTTCTTCACATTCTTGGGAGTCTCAGTCCAACACCCCCACATCATCGCGGCGTTCTGGATCTTTAAGTTCACAGTTGAGGGCATTTTCTTCGCCCTAGCGTCAATCATGCGTTTTCTCTCCTTGGCCATAATTTCGCTTTGTGTGATCATGACGACGGATCCAGGCCTTTACGCTCCAGCTCTGTCGAAACTTAAGATGCCGTACAAAGGTGCATTCGTCGTGGACCTGGCCTTACGATACTTGCCAGTTTACGTTGATGAATTGGAAACTACGATGAACGCTCAGATGGCACGAGGCTTCAAAGTGAAAGCGAGAGGAGGGCTATTCGCCCGTATCCTCAATACAGTTCCGCTGCTCGTCCCGGTTGCAATCAACGCAATGCTCTCTATTTACGATGTGGCCGACGCCATGGAGCTTCGGGCCTTCGGAGCCGAAAAGAGCCGCACATGGTACCGAACCGTCTCTTTCAAGCCAAGAGACTATGTATCCACGATCACCCTGTTCTCACTACTCATCCTTGCCATCGTTCTCAGAACAAGAATCACGACATACTGGATCCCCGCCTAGGCAGACCGGAATGTGCCTGCTCCGTTGGAAGCAAAGGATTTTTATTAGCCAAGCCTGCACGTTCCCCATTAGTTAATCCATATGGCATAAACGGGTCCGAAAAATGGAAACAGTTTCGCAACCACAGCTCAATTTCACGGAGAAGGCATTGGGTAGGGCGAAGGCAGTGCTGCAGAAGCCTGAGAACGTTGGGAAAGCCCTGAGGGTTTTTGTTTTCGGGGGCGGTTGCGCGGGCCTCAACTATGGTATGGCTATTGGTTTCGTTAAGGCTGACGATTACGTACTCGAGAGCGATAGCTGCAAGATCGTTGTCGACCCGAAGAGCATGGAACTATTGAAGGGAATGCAGGTCGACTATTACGAAAGCATTCAATCGTCCGGGTTCAAGTTCAACAACCCGAATGCTATTGCAAGTTGCGGTTGCGGCCTATCATTCAAAACAGCGCAGAAGACCGAAATGGCGCAAACTAAACCGTGCCACTGAACGTAGAGGACGCCTTACCGTGTATAACATAGGCTAGACAGCTTTTCAAGACTGCCTTATGCCCTTCGGCTAAGGGCCCTGTGGCGAGGACACTCGCTTGACGGCCAGTTGTATGTCCTGAGCTTTCACAGTCTTCCTTCCCGCATGGCGAGCTAGGCCAGTTGCTTCTGTCCCAACCTTGACGGCATAATCCTCCAACATCTTACCCAGCTCCTCGACGGCATCATCTCCGACCCTATCAGCTCCGGCCATTTCTATGAGGCGGCGGACTGCAGCCGTGGAAAGCTCTTCAGGAGGCATGAAAGAAACACGATTCTTCACGCGTGCGGTTCGGAGCTATTAAAACTTGCCCCGTGGGCCTAACACGGCTTGATAGATGCACGTTTTGGATTCTCTGGCTTACATTGAGCGAAACTAACCCTTTTATTGTAAAAAACGCCTCGCTTCAACATGCGAAACTCACACATTACAAGTATGAAACCGGAGGGCAGAGAGCCGCCTTGAGCTACGCAGACGCCCACCTACATTTGGCGGACCCTGGCTTTGCCGGCCGCACAGAACAGGCCATTGATGATGCGACCAAGAACAAGGTGATGCGCCTTCTCTCAAACTCGGTGGATTATGAGACGTCAACCCAAACCATAGCCTTAGCGAAACGATACTCCCCGAGGGTTCTCGCGGCCATAGGAGTTCACCCTTCGACGGTCATGAACACAAAAGACCAACGTCTGGACGAGTTTCAGAAGCTAGTTGAGGAAAATGCAGGGTACGTTGCCGCAATCGGAGAGGTAGGTCTTGACGGAAAGTATACGCAAGACGAGCAGGTTAGAAAACGCCAGTTGGAAGTTTTCAGGTTCTTCCTTGGCCTGGCCGAGCGTAGAGGGCTACCAGTCGTAGTCCACTCGAGGATGGCAGTTGATGAAGTGCTACGAACCTTGCAAGACTTCCGTCTCCCCAAAGTCTTGTTACATTGGTATGATGGGCCGTTAGACAAACTTGAGGTGATTAGAGATAGAGGTTACCTGATCTCGATCGGGCCAGCAGTATTCTACTCTCGGGCAATAAGCCAAGTTGCAGCTAACGTAGCATTGGACATGATATCGAGCGAAACCGATGGCCCCGTAAAATACCACGGACCTTTCGAAGGCCGGCTCACGCAACCTTCTTTCGTAATAGAAGTGGTACAGAAATTAGCTGAGATTAAGGGCCTCCACATTGACGCAGTGCGAGAAGCGGTCTGGAGCAATTTCCAAAAACTCATTCCGCAATAGGACTGTACAGTTCCCGCATTAGGGATCTGCCAAACTATCTCTCGTATTCTTGGCAGAATCCGCATTAGGGCTCTGTAAAGTCTGCATCGGTTATTGCACTTTGAATATGGCTATGAAGAAAATGATGATATCCGTATCCGACGACATGCTCAAAGCACTAGAAGCAGAACGCAAGGCACGAAAGTTAGAGACAGTACCAGAAGCCGTAAGAGCCGTGCTTGGAGAATACTTCAAGACGAAGCAATAAGAGGGGTTAAGGACGGTCAGAAGAAGCCGATTCTTAGCACTTGCCATTATCTTTTGGCTAGCGTCAATAGGCTCCTTAGTAGTGGGAGCAGGGACGAACCCTGACCTCATCTCTGGAGTCTCTTCGTTCTTGGTACGTGTGGGTTGGAGCAAACCTCCACTCATACCACTTGTTGAGTACTCTTCATCGATACAATTCACGCTTCCTCCATCGGTTCCCACTACTCCCATAGAGCCAGTAACCATGAAAGTTACACTGAGAGGAGAGGCTATTGTGGACAACGCGCCATTGACGATGATTGTAGACGCTCCAATCTCGGTCTTTGCAAAAGGAAATTGGACAATTGGCCCGACGATGGTAACTCCTGATAATGCACGCCCAGTTTCGTCTGGTATGCCTTCAACGCAATTGAACTTGCGCTGGTGGACCACTGATGAATATGGTACCGAAATGTGGAATGGAACTGAGACATTCGAACTCACAACCTTTGGGGTCTTTGGTGTCACTATTGGGATGTACATTGACCCTAGTCCACCAATGCGAGACTTTGAGAGTAGGACGGGTAAGTATGTAGGGTATGGTGGATACCTAACCATACACAACTCAACAAAAATTATCGTTAATTCATCGGAAGTTAATGCCGCCGAACTAAGTGCGGAAAGAGCGATAGCGACAGGAAATAGTTTAGCATGGTTCATCATTTTCTTTGCCTCGCTTGATATTGGGTTTAGATTTTACGATTACAGTTCTGATGAAAAGGAGAATCATAGATGCGAACGCGAACCCGAAGAACCCTAAGAATAAGCCACCGCATGCCAGTTCGAGCCAAACATGAGACTGAAGGAATTCCTCGTTCATACTAAGGAATCCCATTATGATAAGAGTCCAGATAATACCGCTTAAGGGCACGAAAAACCCGAATATCACCCAGTCTTCGTCACTTATGCTCACTATACGCGCCCTGATTTGAGAGAGGCGAACCATCTCTCAGTTCGCCACGTAACCGACGGTTCTTGACAACGGTAAAAATTGGAAGCGTCGGAACCAACCGCCGCCAACTTGACAGCGTCCGCATCAGGGTTCTGTCAAAAGTACGGGAGATAAATTCGCCTGTAAAGTCGCGGGAGATGCCTAACTTGATTTCCGCAATTTTTCAGTGATTATTCTAACGATTTCTCCCTTATCGAGTTGAACTTCCGTTCTTTCCACGGTGATTTTAGCTCGATTATCTGTTTTCAATTTGTCGTACAACCAATTGGTGAATAGACCAATCGCCACTTGGCTGGATATAGTCAAGATGACTTGCGTTATCAGTAGTGCTTCTTCACTGTCCGCCCCTGAACTTAGCCCAAATCGGGCACTAACTGTTCCGCTAAAGATTTTCTTGTCATTAATTTCGCTGTAGATTTCTGAGGCTAATTTGAAGTCATGCGTTACCAAAACGATTTCCATAAAAGGAGAACTCTAACCTATCCTCTTATGACTTGCGTTCTGGGGTAACGCGTCGTTGTTGTTTGGTATGGGAAGGCGCGGCAAAGCGTTTGGTGGGGTTTTGAGGCTACTTTTCGAGAGTTGGTTTGTATCCCAGAATGTCAGGTTTGAACAAGCCTGATAGAAGGTTCCAGAAGGATAGGTATTGATGGCGAATCTTGTCATAGTCAGCTCTTATGATTCTTACGAAGTCATCCTGCCGATTTCCCACGAAGGCATCCTCTGATGGTTTGGTCGCCAAAATATATCCGACATAGAAGTGGTGAAGGTTACGACTCATGAGATAATTCTTCTGATGAAGTAATTCGAGTAAGTCATGATAATCCTGTTCCCCATGTTTCGGAAAGTGCTCTCTATCACTAAACCACGCATAGCGAAGAAGCGGAGAATACAGGCCGTCTAGCCGTTTCTCAATCGTCCTATGTCTTTGATTTAACGCTCCGACAAGGAGCGCGAACACGGCCACTATTAGAGCGGTAAGAATAGGGATTACTGTGCTAACGTTTTGGTCCATTTTGCTTCGAGGCATTCTGTATGATGGTCAGCCATTTGTCTTGCCCTTTGACCTCGATTCCCGCAACTTCTGAGGGTGTTTTCCCGTCTAGGGCTTCGTGTGGACGAATGTAGTTATGGTAGATTTGTAGCCCTGTTAGGATTGGGCCGTCTGGTTTCTTGAGGTTTCTAGTTACTCTCTCGCGGTCGCGGATTTCTCCGTTCATGCGTTCCATCTTGTTATTGTTGTGCTGTCCTGCCAAAGTGATTTGTCGAATGTGTACGGTGCTGTCGGATAGCTTGTTGGTTCGGAACTCTTTGAGCCATGCATCGTGGTAAGAGCGTAGTCCGTCTGTGATTAGGATTTGCGGTTTCTTTCCTGCTCTATCCTTTGCCATTTGGAACAAGTGCCGTGCGTCATGTGTATCTTTCGTGTCTGCTACTTCTTGTGCTATCCAGAATCTTGTCTCGTCGTCCATCATAGCGAAAACGTACTTCATGTTCCCGTGAAACTTCATGTAGAGCTCATCAGCCCGCCAAGTATCCGAAACTTGTGGCGTTATCTTGTCTAGGTACTTCTCCATCAGAGCCGTGTATCGCTTAATCCAGTTGTAGATTGTCTGGTGAGATACTTCCACGCCTTGAAGTCGCAAGAACTTCTTCGTGTTCCGTAGGCTCTCACCTGTGAAGTAGAGTTGAAGTGCGCTTGTCACGATTTGTGGTGTGGCTTTCAATCGCTCGAAACCTAGGTTCCTCACGAAGCGTTTTCCACAATTTTTGCATGTGAAGCGTTGAATGTCTCCGTTCTTGTTGTGTCGTAACCCATCTCGAACTAATGTTTGCGAATCGCAGTAGAGGCATTTTGTTATGTCGAGAGGTCTGATTACTACTTGGTTGCTGACTTCGGCTCGTAATGCTTGCGAGAATTCGACAGCCCAAATATGCTTACACTTAACCTCACGATAGATATGGTCGGGGCAACTGCAACGCCAAGCACGAAGATGATTATCCTTAACGACGGTGTAGAGGCCGTGTCCCGCTTGAGATTTGACCTGATAGGTTCCGTCGTCTAGCCGTGCGATTTGGCCTTCTAGCTTACAAATTTGTTGACCTCGCATTACTCGGCCTTCATCTATTTCACGTCTGAACGGCATCTCAATCCCTGCCACAATATTGTGGCGTAACCCAAATATAAGCCTTGCCACTATATTGTGGCAATGGTGATAAGAACGGTAAGAAAAGAAATTCTCGGTCAATCCGAACGTAGGATACTCGAAGCTTACCTGAAAGGCGAACGACTCAAAGGGTACAATACACTTCTATGGCGAATCCGTACTATCGGTCTTAGAGCAATCATAGAAGGTTGTGAGAAAGACATAGCACTGCTAAGGAAACTCGCACAAAAACTATCCTAAATGCAAAACGACGACTAAGATTAGTAACCCCAAGTAAAGCAAGGGAAGGATAAGCAAAACCGCTACAAGTGCTACCTGCTTCCAACTCTCTCCTTCCCCTAGAATGAACCACGCACCAGCAATAAATGGGGGGATTGTCAGAACAACAAGAATTGTCTCTTCTACAGACAATCGAAAGAACCCTACGTCGAAGGTGAAGAACCAGAACAGGTATGCATAGAGAGCGAGCAACACCATTACTGGTATAGATTGAAGTACGCCTTTGGCCACCTAGTTCCCCTCACGGTCAACTAATAGAATTAGCTGGGCATTGTAGCCTACTGCAATCAGAAAACCGAACAATGCCACGGCGAATAATATCCCTTCCCAACCCGAAGTATTTTGCGGAGATATGATGCCGTTGTCTATGCTTAGTCTAATGAGGATGGAACCTAGAAAGACCAAGCCTGCGAAGAGGTAGAATTGAAATGCTAAATCTAGCCGTTTGGCGGGTTCTAAAGCGGTTACGCGATAGTCGGACATGCTGAAGATTTGGTTCTCTATTGTACGAATTTGTCTTGAACTGGCTCGTTTTAGCAGTTTTCTAACTTTCGCTCTACCTGTTCTGATTCGTTTTTCCTTAATCTTCCTAAGATTTGCTGAATACCTATGATGGACATCAAAACCGAGTCCCAAACTTAATGCCATCAGTGTAAGCGATACCCACCATAGCTCAGCGGCCATCGAGAAATCAGGAAAAGGAATCATCGATTGCATATTTGTTGTTTGCTATCTCCCGAACTTGACACAAGAAAAATCTCCCGCTCGTTTGACAGAACCCGCATCAGCAAAGTTTATGTTGAGTGCGCTTTGCTCTTGGTTCGATTCAGAGCTGTTAGGTTTGGGGAAAGTTCGCACTGATACAGTGAAGCGAGTTTCTAGGGAGGTACTTAGAAGATTCCCCGAACGTTTCGCTGGAGACTGGGAATCCGACAAGCAGGCCGTTAGTGACTTGGTGTCTACGCAGTCTAAACGCTTGCGTAACAGGATAGCAGGGTACGTGACAAGGCTGAAGGTTGTCGAAGCGGAACGCGCGGCCGCCACTGAGGTTGCCGCTGAGGCTCCCGAAGCAACGGAACCAGACGAAGAATGAGGCAATAGCCTCATCCCCAATTCTATTTCCTTGCGGGAAACACTAAAAGGGCAGTCTATGCTCTCCCGAACGAAAATTCGAATTACCCCGCAATGGGCGCAGGAAACAAATTCCGCTGGATAAGGTTGAGACGTATTGCACATCGTTGTCTGTGTTAAGCATGTTCCCGATGCCACGGACATTCGTTTTGACCCAATTACGCTCAATCTGATCCGTGAAGGCGTCCCCTCGATAGTCAACCCCTTCTGCCTCAACGCCCTCGAAGAAGCGATTCGGCTGAAGGAGAAGTTTAGCGGCAAAATCACTGCGGTAGCAATGGGTCCGCTGCAAGCTCAGGAGGGCTTGCGAGAAGCCCTCGCCATGGGCGCCGATCGGGCGGTGATGGTCTCGGATCGGGAAATGGCGGGAGCAGATACCCTAGCGACGTCCTACACGCTTTGGAGGAGTATTGCAACGATAGCGCAGGCCGACCCGTTTGACCTGATCCTAACTGGAAAGGTTGCAATCGATGGTGAAACAGGCCAAGTTCCACCCGGCCTCGCTGTGAGATTTAGCATTCCCATCATTTCGAACGTCACGAAGATAGAGGAAGTCGACCTGAAATCACGAACCATAGTAGCAAAGCATAGGTTCGACGATGGCATTGAGATGGTCAAGGCGAGCCTCCCAGCTGTTCTGACTATTACTGAAGAAGCAAACAAGCCGAGAAAATTCACGGTCGAAGGCATGCTAAACGCAAAGAGAACAAACATCGAAGTCTGGGACAAGAAAGCGATAAACGCCGACTCAAATCTTCTAGGCCTCAAGGGTTCCCCGACAATCGTCAAGAAAGTATTTCCTCCCCCCGGAAGGAAACAGGGGGAAGTATTCGACGGGAACACGGACCCGAAAGCCGCCGCAAAATGGCTGGTCCAAAACTTCATCCGAGTTCACGCACTCGGACCCCCACCACCAAAACCCGCCGAAACCGTGCCCGAGCTTCCAAAAGAGAGGGGAAAGGTTGAGAATTCCGGGAAGTACGGCGAGGTTTGGGTCTACGTTGAACACCTTCATGGAAAACCCTCCCAAGTTTCATGGGAACTTCTAGGCGAAGGAAAACGGCTCGCAGAGATCTACGGAACCAAACTCGGGGCAATAATCATCGGCCACAATGTTGGACACCTTGCGAAGGAGTCGTTTGTTCACGGCGCGGACAAGGCATATTTGGTCGAGGATGAGCGCCTCGAGAATTACCGGACGCAGCCTTACGCCGTTGCCATGGAGGAGGCCGTTAGGAAATTCAAACCCGAAGCTCTCTTGGTCGGTGGAACGATTAGGGGCCGGGACCTAGCGGGCTCAGCAGCCACCTTCTTGGAGACCGGGCTTATTGCGGATTGCACTGGGTTGGATGTGGATATGGAGACTGGCACTTTCATGGGCACGAGGCCCGATTACGGCGGCAACCTCATGTCCACTATAATCTGCCCCAAGGACAGGCCGACTATGGCCAGCGTCCGCCCCCGCGTTATGAAGAGCCTGCCCCCAGAGGAGGGAAGAGACGGGGAGATAATCAACGTGGACTTCTCGCTCAAACCTACCGACCTAAACACTGAATTGGTGGATTTCGTCCCGATCGAGAAGGTAGACGTTCGCCTGGAAGATGCTCAGGTTATCGTTTCCGGAGGAAGAGGGCTAGGAGTAGCCAAGAACTTCCAACTAATCGAGGAACTCGCGAAAACTCTCCAAGCACAAGTAGGTGCTTCTAGGGCGGCAGTGCGAGCCGGATGGATAAGCCCCGAACACCAAGTTGGCCAAACAGGGTTTACGGTCAGGCCGCGCCTCTACGTCGCCGTTGGCATTTCCGGAGCGATTCAACACATTGTCGGTATCATGAACGTTGACTATATTGTTGCGATAAACCGAGATCCCGAGGCGCCCATCTTCAAGATGGCCGACTTCGGCATCGTTGGCGACCTCTTCAAAGTCGTCCCAGCCCTAATTGATGAGCTCAAGAATGTTCACACAGCTGAGTTGGCGTCATGGCAGAGAAGTTCGACTCAGTAGTCGTGGGCGCGGGCCCTGCTGGAATCGCAGCGGCCTATACGATGGCTAAAGCTGGGCTGAAGGTTCTCGTTCTCGAAAAAGGGGAGAAACCTGGCGCCAAGAACATGTTTGGCGGAATCATCTTCAGGCATCACACTGAGAAACTTGCGCCCGAGTTCTGGAAAACAGCACCGGTCGAGCGGCACGTGATCGAATATCAATATTGGTTTCTCTCAAAAGACTCACACCTACTGTTAAGTCATAGAAATCAAAAGTTCAACGGCCAGTACAACGCCTTCACAGTCCACCGTGCAAAGTTTGACCCCTGGTTCGCTAAACTGGCGGAGGATGCGGGAGCAGTTATCATCAACAGAACCACTGTGGATGATGTTCTGGTTCAGGATGGAAGAATTGTCGGCGTCAAGACTGAACGCGGCGACATTCTGGCGGATGTTGTAATAGCAGCTGACGGCGTAAACTCAATGCTTGCCAAACAAGCGGGAATAAGGGAAGAGCTACCACAAGACGCCGTCGTATTAGCCGTGAAAGAGGTCATTGCAATTCCAAAACAAAGGATTGAAGAGCGCTTCAACCTCGGCACGGATGAGGGGGTAGCCGCGTTACTGGTTGGTTGGGGACCTGGAATGCACGCTGGGTTCATGTACACTAACCGAGACACGATCTCCATTGGTATAGCCGTCAGCATGCGTGACCTAGACAAGAGCAAGCAACGCCCGAACGTTTTGTTTGAACAATTCAAGAACCACCCGTCAATAGCCCCGCTAATCAAGGATGGGGAACTCAAAGAATATTCTGCCCACTTAATCCCTGAAGGCGGGTACGATTACGTAGCCAACATCTACACGGATGGGATGCTCGTCGTTGGGGATGCTGCGATGTTGGTCAACGCTGTGAACTGGGAGGGCACAAACTTGGCTATGACTTCAGGAATTATCGCAGGAGAAACCGTCATCGAGGCCAAGAAGAAGAATGACTTCTCATCTAGAACCCTAAAGAAGTACAGGGAGAGATTGGAAGAAAGCTTTGTTCTGAAAGATTTGAAGAAGTATAGGGGCATCCCGGAGTTCTTCTCATCAAACCCAGACTTCTTCACAGTTTACCCTGAAGCTCTTAACGAGCTCTTTTACATGTGGCATGTCGTGGACGATGAATTCAAGGGGGACAGGATTAAGCGCATGAAGGCCACGCTTTTCAAACGGCGCTCAAGAATTAGCCTAATGCGAGATTTCTACCATCTCTGGAGGCTATTCTGATGACTCAGCGTGTTCTGTCTATCGAGGACAAGCTGTACCGGAACCGCTACAAGGTCGACGAAGAATCACACCTGTGGATCAAAGATCCCAAAATGTGCCTGCGATGCCCTTTCGACTTTGCGTGCATCAGGGTCTGCCCCACGGACGTATACAAATGGGAAGAAAGCAAGATCACGATTACCTACGATGCTTGCGTAGAATGCGGGGCCTGCAGGATTGCTTGCTATGATGTCGGTTGGAAGAACCCGAAGGGCGGGTTTGGAATTTCTTACAAGTACGGGTGAAATCAGTCCCGCTATAGCTTGACCGATTCGTAAGTTACCTGTAGCATCTCGGTTTGGTTGCTCCAGTGAAACCTCGGCACGTGCCGCCTGAATCTCTTAAACCGTTGACTAAGCGCGTGGGTAACTATTGGGAGAGCAATCGTCGCGTCGGTGAAACACTGAACCATCCGAGAATGACGGTTGTACTTACCCCAGCTTTGCGCCTCTTCGAAGGTCGATCCGCTCAACCCGCCCCATTGGGGGACATCAGTCGTAAACTGAATCGCAAAGTCGTGCGTTCGGTCGTGACGGGTTTGGTAGCTTGCTATCACGGCCGTTTGTTGTATGAAATTCTTCGGAACACCCCCACCGACAATAATCACGGCCGTGTGGCTTGACTTCTCTGTAATCTTAGAACTCTCGTCAACATCCCGCATGTGGTCGACTATGATGCGGCGTCTCCTCCTCCTGTTTGCGAACATGAGCGAGAAACCTAACCCGCTGTCGCAAAATGCCGGGACGAATATGGGGACGCCCATTTCGTATGCTGCTACACAGATTCCGTCCCTGCCTTTTGCCATTCGTGAAATCCATTTGCCAAACTCATGCATAATCTCACGCGAGGAATACGGCCGTCCGGATTGGAGGTGTGAAGAGAATTCTTTCTCTATCATTACGTCTAGGTGGTAGAATTTTCGCTCGTCGGCATAGACATCGTACATCCGGTCGATTCTGTTTCGCCTGAGCATTACGTTGTCTATTTGATCTGTTCCCTGGAAGTGTTTGCCACCGATAGTTTCGTAAGCATCATGATAGAGTGTTGCACCTGTCGTTACCAGCACGTCGACCATTCGCCGCCGTACTAGGTAGGTGATTAGTTCACGCATTCCTGCGGGAACCATGGCACCAGCAAGGCCTAACCATATCACGATCTCGCGTTTCTTGAGCACCGCCGTCCAAGCGTCCGCGGCTTCACCAAGTTTCCGACCTTGAAACCCTGTGAGCGCCATATCGCCAAGTAATTCACTGATTGTTTTCTCCGGTTGAACTTCGATAGGTCGGGTAGGATGCCTTAGAACTTGTTCTCGCTGCAATGTTTCCGCCCAACTAATCCATATTTAGTTCAATTAAAGCCTACGAATTAGGAAATTCGCGTGCGATTTATGATTCTCCTATAATTTCAGTAATCAGTTTTGCCTCGCTCGCACCTTTCTTGCTATCTCCGTATTTCTTCCAATGCTTCTCGAACCGGTTTATTATTGCGAGCACGTCGGGTAAGGGCACCCAATCAGAAGTTATCGGGTAAATCTTCTCAGCTATCGGAGATTTCCCAAGCGCCTTGACTTCACGCTTCACTTGTTCCAAGTTCATAGGTTCTCCATCCGAACCTCCTTATGCTTCGCGATTTGCATTTTAGCTTATTCTAATAGTGGAAAGATTCGTTATTTCAGCGCTTTCGTGGCTTTCGAAAACAGTTGTTTGTCGTAGCTCTTCGCTTCGATGATTGTAACTTTCATTTTTCTCCTAAACTTGGTCCTTATTGCTCGCGCAATTCTGCCTTGCCATGGTTCCTCTACGAAGATTAAGCAGCGTGCGTATGCTGCCGCTTTCAGGTATTCCGTGATCCGTCTCAGGGCGTTGTTTATCGCCATGTTGGTTGGTGAGAGGGCGCTCTCTGTTTGGGAAAGAGGGTAAACGTCGAGTAGTTCTTGAGGGACTATTGCGAATGTGAGGCCGTACGCGCAAAGGTGAACGTCGCTTCGCCTCTCGAACCTTCGTAGCGGGGTTTGGAGGTTAGAATCCTCTCGGAATGGCTCCAGTTGGGATTCGGGGAGAAGAATCAGTTTCGTGGCGCGGGTCGGTGGACGGTATCTCTCGAGTAACCGCTTTTGGTAGCGAAGAACTTCTGGGCGGCGTAGGGAGGTCTCAGTGAAGATGAATGGACCCTTCTTCTTTCTTACGGGCGTTCCTTCCTCCAGATTCTCAGCGTAAGTTAGCAGTCTCTTGAATGCGGTGTGGAGGGCGGGGTGAGCTCGCGACCTTGTTTCAACAAGTTCCCAGAGCCTTCCATCAACTATGGCCTGCTTGATGGTTTGCAGCTCGCCCATGCACGTGTGTAGGTTATGGGATGCCAGGAAACGGTCCCGATCCATCAGGAGAAACTTCTTGACGTCATCAGGAGTTTTCTTGTGGCAGGCGGGGCAGCTGCAGGGGAAATATTCCAAATCCTCAATCTTTGCTGTACCTTGAGTGGTCATGTAACGCCCGTTTCGAGCGAAGAGCGCATAGGCGGCGGAATCGAAGATGTCGCAACCTAACGCCACCGCCAATGAGAACATCATGGGATGGCCCGCCCCGAACAAGTGCAGGGGTCTGTCTGGGGGCAAATTCAGTTTTGCGGCCATTATCATATCGACCAAGACGTCGTACCGATATTGTTGCATGACGGGAGTTGGGCTTCCGAGGGCGTAGATCTGGAAATCCCGTTTCGCCATTTCCTTGGCGGAGTAGGCTACAAGGTCCGGAAAAACGCCTCCCTGGATGGGCCCTACCCAGAGTATGTCCCGACGCTCGACAACCTTCAATGATTGGTCTGCCCTGCGCAAGGTCTCCTCAACAGTCCACTTAGCTCGGTCCTTGGACGCCTCCTGCCCTGTTGGCACGTCGAGTATGACCGCAATATCACTGTCCAAACGTTCCTGAAAGTGGATGATCTCGTTCGGTTGAACTTCCACATCGCCGTACTGAAGAATCTGGTAGGCACCAGAATCTGTCTCGACCACACCTTCGAAGTTCAGGAGTTGATGTATCTTCGGAACGTCCTTTTCTCCACGAAATTTACGCCACACAAGGTAGGAGTTTGTGATTAGGGCGTCATATCCGAAGGTGTCGTGCAAGGCTTTTGCTGGAATTATCTGAGAATTTGGATTTACAACAGGCAGAAGTAACGGTGTCTGCAGCGTACCTCTTTTCGTTCGCAGTAGCCCGATTCGGCCTAGAAGGTCCTTGCTACGAATCTCGAAGGCCATTCAGAGTCGAGCTTCGCTCATTCAGTTGACTATCTATTTTCTTGGGGTTCGGCTGCTTAGGGTTGGGTTTGGGCTTTGACGAACTCATCGTAGACCTTTTGGACCCTTTCGGCTGCGGGTCCAGTGCCCTCAACTATTCCTTTTTCGGAGACTCGGATTCGATCCATTACGACTATTATTCCAGCCCCTTCGTTCACTCTTACCATTCTGGGAAAGACTCGTTCTAATCTATCCGCCAAGGCTGGTAGGTTGAACGGCTTCTCGGTGCTGAAAATCTGCATCACAGAATTGCCGTTGACGAAGAGTTTATTGAGAATTCGCCCCGAGTCATCTCTGGCACCACTTAGGCAGATGTTGAGGGAGTGGGGGTCAACTCCTGAAAGAACACCTGTGTAGTTCTTTCCGTCCGACATTACGACGGTAATCATCTTTTGGAGCTGGGCTGTAATTTCTTCCATAAACCTGCGATCTGGTAAAGATGACATTGAATTTCGCCACAACTGATAGCGCGTCAGGTTAGTAACGTTATCGGCGTTCGGCGTTAGTGTTAGCCTTCGGGTGTTGCTCCTGTGTCTTCATTTCCTGTAGGACTTGTCTTGCTTCCTTGGGGTTTTTGGAGTGAGCGATGACTCTCGCGTCCTTTAGATTGACTCGTCGCCCACAGTATGGACAGGAGCGAGTTTTCTTATCTGAAACCGCGAGCAGAAGGCGGCCGCAGTGCGTACAGACGACTACGAGGTAATCTTTCTTCGGCTTGGACACAGGCCTACCACTCCAAGTATCTAGCCAACGAGTGTTCTTTGTCCAAGGTCGCAATCCAATCAATCTTTACCCTTCTTCGCGCCGGCTGAATGAGAATTCGCTTTGCAGTAGCCACGCACTTGTTAACACTAATGTGAGACGTATCCACCTGAACTACTCGACTCAACCCAAACCACTTCACTGCATTGATAAGGCACACGTCCAGCATTTCTGCCAACACGTTTTCTCGAATTTTACTCTGCTTCCACTTCTTCTTACTTAGACGCCCCTCGAGAATTCTCGGGTGACAACGAAGCACGAAGACGAGTTTCACTAAATCCTTCGGGATGATTCCTTCAGGTATGTGCGTATCGACGATTGTCGGGCGCCTTGTCTGCAATAAGAGGCGGTTCAGGCTTGCGTGTACACGAGCCAAGTTGACAACTCTGGATTCTCTCTCCCGATCAAAGCCTGTGTACAGTTTGCGTTCTGAGACGAATTGTGTGAGTGCGACGTAGTCTGCGCCAATTTCTTTTGCGAGCTTCTTAGCGAAGGTTGTTTTGCCTGTTCCTGGAGTTCCAGTGACCATGATTGCTAGGCGTGCTGTCTTTCTAGGCACTTTCATTTTTCTGACCGTGGCCTCGGCTCCTGTTTACGTAAATATTCCCGAATTCCTTCCTTGATGACCTTGTAAAGCTCGGAGTATGGAAGAACCTGTATGTCCTTTACGCCTTTTTCGATCATGTAATTTGAAAGGAAGGCCTGGAACCGCTCCTCTTCCGGGTTGATATTACGAATGTACCTTTCAAACATTCGCACTATTCGTGAGCTTACTCGGGCAAGGTATTCGGAATTAGTTACGGACAATCGGGCGCACATCTTAGGTTGCGCGGAACACTGGCTCATGCGAACGAGGAATCGAGCGTAACCTGATCCTTTTGGTTTAGTTTCCACCCCGCAGCTCCAGCGTTCTCTTTGACGTGATCCAATCGACCCGCCTTAGGTATGGCTACGACAGGGTCTTTCATTATGAGCCAGTTCAATGCCACCTGTGACCTCGTCTTCCCATATTTTGCTGCAATCCTCTCGAGCACCTGCCAGCGTTCACCACGTCCTCCTCTTGAAATTTCCCCGCGTCCGACTGGGGAGTAGGCGATTATGGTAATGCGCTCTTTTGCGGCGAAGGGAAGCAAATCTTCCTCGATCGACCTATCCAGCAAACTGTATTCGACTTGATTGGAAGCTAGCTCTGTTTTCGAAAGTGCTGCTTCGGCTTCACGGGTTTGTTGCACAGAGAAGTTGCTGACCCCAACGTGGCGCACTTTGCCCTCTGCAACGAGGCGCTCCATCCCCCTCATGGTTTCCGCTATAGGGACGCTGGGATTGGGCCAATGCACTTGGTACAGGTCTATGTAACTTGTCTGGAGGCGTTTTAGGCTGGACTCGCATGAACGTAGCACATGCTCATACGAGAGGTTCTCCGCTGAAACTTTAGTCGCAATGAAAACGCTCTCTCGTTCACCCGTAGTGGCTTGGGCTACAACCTCTTCAGAATGCCCCGCGGCATACACCTCTGCGGTATCAATGAATCGCATTTCCAGTTCCAAACCCAGACGCAATGCCCGCACCGCCTCCTCTTCCCCTCCGAGGTGTTTGCTGCTGAGACCCCCCATACCCCATGTTCCCAAGCCTAACACTGGGATCTTGACGCTGCTCTTCCCGAGTTGCTTGAAATCCACACCTGCCACCCCTGCTTAATTCTAATAACAACCTCCTTGATAATGGGGGGCTGATTTAGATTGCGAATCGGAAGTGTGGATGACGCAAAAAGCGTCGTGAGGAAGTACATAATTGGAACTAGGTCGCGGCACGGGAAAATTGCTTCCATAACTATTGAAGAGGAACCTAAAGGCCCAGATGACAAAGGTGTATGGGTTGTGAAGGGAACTTTCGTTACGGAAGAGGGCGAGAAAGAAGATTTTACTGCTGCTGTTACGTCCCGGGGCGAAGTAACGATGACACTACCACCCACTCCTAAGAGTGGGAAAGTCCCCTCAAAATTCGGCAGGTAAACGTGGGCTCTTTCCTTAAGAGGGACCAAGCCCCTTAGCTATGATGGAGCTTTATCAATTGCCATACATGCGATCGAAACCTAAACCAAAACCGCCAGCCTATTGGACCAAGGGCACAGTCACATGGTACAGCCGTTACAACAGTGACGGCAGGCAGGAAACCTAGATTCCTCGAGTTTTCGTCGACTGCCGGAAACATTGCACACATGCTCCTTGACGATTAGAAGAACCGCGGCATACGCCGAAGTTTTCTTTGCGCTCAGTGTTTCTTGCTTCTTCTGTCGGACCTATAGATGATTATGAACAACACGAACAATATCAGGCCAAGTAGATGGGCTAATTCACAGTCTGAACATATGGCGTGTATTATGGCAAGTTGAATGTAGTCCAAATAGATGATCGCGGGCACGCACAACGCTCCCACGGCGAAGCCGATCGTTGACGCCCTTCGAAAGCCGTATGCCCTCATGCCAGCGAGCAAGGTTAACAACGAAAACCATCCAACCGCAAGCAGGTGAATCGGGACGCTGTAGAAATAGGAGAAGGACGTTTGAAATACAGCTGGACACTGGGAACCTAGGATGCATGCTGTTAGAGCATTAGCGGATATGTACCATTGAAGCAGGTACAAACTGACACCTGCACCGATTATCCCTACAACAATGGCTCCAATCACAGCGTGTTTCAACATTTTTCTCACTAGAATAACTGCAGGTTTGCCAACTGAGACTCTTGTCGTATTAAGTGGCTCAGCTGGCGTTGGTAGCGTTGGTGATGGCGGCCGCTATTGTGTCTTCGGCCTGTTCGCCCTGAAAGGTTGTGAAAACTACACCGCTCTTGCCGATGATGAAGAAAGTTGGGGTCGAATTAACTCCATACTCAGTATTCATAACAGTGCCCGAGGAATCGTAGACATAAGTCCACCCCGTCCCATAGGTGCTAATGAATTTTGCAGCATCATTGGCCGACGCAGGGTTCCCATCCGGGCCGTTCCATGGTCCGGCAACGGAGATGAAAACAACATTTGGGTTGTTTTGATACTTGGTGTATAAATCCTGCAGGGCCGGAGCCATATGTTGGCAGTGGGTGCACCAAGGTTCCATGAACTCGAGGAATACAACTTTGCCCCGGAATGATGATAGGCTGATACTCTGCCCGGTTAGGCCGTTCGGTCCAACTACGGGTAGGGTGAAATCTGGGGCTAAACTAGTTGACGAGGCAGTGGCAGAAGTCACAGTGGGCTGAGGAGCCGGGACGGAGGGTTGTACGACAGAATAGACTACCCAAACGGCGACAATTAGTATGATGGGTATGGCTACTTTCTCAGCCTTACTCAAGTGCACACGGTCACTCTTTCGGTTTTCCTTTTCTGGGCGACGGCTCAAGTTCTCTTCCCCTATGTGAGAGTACGCATTTCGCGGAGTATGATTAAGGTTTTCTCTCGAAAGCGTAGAGAGGATACTTTCACTTTGTAGAACCACTAATAATAATGGCTTCGCTCATTCACGACACGTCTGTCGTGACAGGATTTGGAATGATGCACATGAAACTTGAACGTTTCTCAAAGCGGGCAAGGTTCCTGACAGCCTGGAGCATAGCGTTGGGCTCCGCTCTAGCTGTAGGCAGCGTAATCTACCAGCAGTTGCAAGTACCGTTGGACACGTCCCAACAAACCATCATAACCAGCTCGACGAAGGTTGTCGTAGTACTGATACCGGGGTTTCCGTTTGAATCAATTCTCCTCGGCTTTTTCCTTGGCATGTTGGCCCTTCTCGTGATCAGACGAAGAGTTGGCCATAAGTTAGGATCGCACAACCGACAGAACTAGGTCCTCTGGGCGCATCTTTGCGCGACCTGTGAAAAGATGGCCTAGCCTGACTTGAATATAGCGCACGAAGATTGTGATCCCACAAAGAAGAAGCAAGAGAGGGTACGGCAGGACCTACTCGGTTGCTTGTTAAGCTATTGAGGATGCAATGATGTAGCTGCTTGGACAAGCGCCGCCGTTGGGTGCCGCGTGATAGCCTTGCGAAAGTTGACCGGTTACTGTGACTTGTGATCCAATGGGTGGATGGGATGACGGCATATTCGCCAGGTAGTAGTATTGTTGATTCATCCGGGTAAAGGGTACGAGCCATTGGTTGACTGGGTGCGGTTCGAGCCGAATGGGCCGGGAGGAACCGCACTAGGAGAACCGATAAAGCATTGATCGTTGATCACTGATGGCGTTGTTTAGCCATGATGTCTAGGTTCGAGAAGGAAGGACAACGATTTGTGTGCGATAAGTGTGGTTTCGAAACGAACAGTTCAGAAATCTTCCCTTTACACAAGAAGAATTGTCCCAGAGTTTAGCTTCCTCCGCCTGGGCCATGCGAACTACACACAAAAACCCCGGTTCAATTTCAGGTGCGCGCACCATTAGACTCACACCTATGAAAAGTCTGGTTCTGCATGTGATTCTCGGGTGGCTCTTCTGCGTGGCGTTCAGGCCGTGCTAACCATTCTGTCCAGGAGCTTATGCTTTTCCTTGATCTTTTCCTCCATTCTCTTTTGGTTGGCCTGAACGCGGCAATCACCTATTCGCGCGCAGAGGCGCATTCAAGGGGCCGCTCCGAAGACTGCCCATTCACACACCCGACCGATATCGGTCATGTGGTTCTCGGGCTTACCAACCAAGAGAAATACTCACACCCTGGAACTTAGGACTTTTCATCCTTTCACACACGAAAAACCCTGGCCGAATTCCCTGTATCCTTCACGTTTCATCAAATAAGCATGTTCAGCTATCTTCGCTGCGATTGCTGGCGGAATAGTTCTGGGAGCTTCAAAATGGTGCGGGGGAGGGGATTCGGACCCCAGTTTATTGGTACATATAAGCAGGCTATGTGCCTGCATGTTTCAAGGGTGATGACACTCGTTGATGGCTTCAACACACATGGCCTTCGGATTTGTGTTTAGCTTCCTTCTCGCTGTCTTCTTCGCCACACACGTTGCGAGTTACGCCTACCCGATCATAATGCCAATTACCGCTATCTTTGCCCTAGTGGGTCTTTTTGGCGGATTGTTTCCAGATTTCGACCAACTTGAGTTTCTAGGCTTCACGCACAAGAAGACCTCCCATTTCTTGTTCGGCTATTTCATCGCTACTGTCCTCCTTATTGTTCTGGCTGCCTTTGAATCTCAATATGTTGTGTGGCTTCTGGGACTTGCTTGCGCCAGCCTTGGAGCTGGAATTCATTCTGCTATGGACCCTTTCGATGGCTTCAGGGATTCCGATCAGAATCAAGGTATCTATGAACATGTTTTCTTAAGACGTTGGATTCGATCCCTCAATGTTGTAAGGTTCGCCCATATGTGGGAATGGGTCATCCAAGCGTTCGCAACGATATTGTTCATCGCAATCTCAGCGAACCTATCACAGTCCATAGTGTTAGGTTGGCAGATCGCAACGTTCACTTACTTCATGATTTGGGCTGTCTCAGCAATTTTCGACGTCCATATTCGAGCCAAAAACCGTCAAACGAAAGAACTTGCCGTTTCCAATATCGCGCATTGAGGAATCGGCACCCGCCACGGTGCAATGAGGGATTTGAACCTATTTGGATGCGGGTCGTCCCGTTGAGTTCTTCTGGAACTTGTACAATCCCAGCATTAGGGCTATGGATTTTCGTCGAGCCCCCCAAGACACTAGCCGAGTATGCTTTCTGCTATCGTGAGTTCTATCGAGTGCCCGGAGGCTCGATTGGAGGAGCAGAAGAACGACATCTGATGATCTCCTACGCAAGGCCGATGAAAAAACCTGAGAGAAGGTCTTGACAGACTTGAGCATATTGTAAACGAGCTGGATCTGAAGGATCGTGGTGCATCACAAAAATACTACGCGCCACGCAAGTCAACAGAAGAATAGGTGTCACGTTGCGTTAACACCGTTCAGGCCTAGGAATAACCTACGCAATAACAGATAAGAAACTGAAGTAATAAGTATTGAGAACGCCGCAAGGCTCATGCGAGGTGGAATTCGTTGATTCGTGGTCCAAGTAGAGCCACTCTGACTTATAATCGACGACTAAAGCGCAGTATCGCACCTGGCTTTGTCCTTTCACACTCGGATGCAGTATTTGTGAAGGCAAGAGGAAGCTATCTTACCGATATTGAGAGACGCGTCTTCATTGACGCAACAAGTGGTGGATATACAGCTAATGTTGGGCATTCTCATCCCAGAATAGCCGCTGCGATAAGGTCTCAGATTTCCAAAATGTGGGGACCACATCCTCGCCCTCAGGAAGTCCACCTTGCCTTGGCTGAGAGACTCAAACAAATCGCGCCGGGAAGACTTTCTGCTGGCCTCGTGGGTTTCTGCAATTCAGGGTCTGCTTCCATAGAATTCTCCATGCAGACAGTCCGAGCGTATTCTGGGCGTCCCTTTTTCATAGCTTTCACAGGAGCATTCCATGGAACATCAGCTGCTGCTCTCTCCTTGACTACAGTTTCATCCCGTATGAGGAAGAATCTGCCACCCCACGTTTCAAATGTGGTGTTCGCTCCTTATCCAAAGAGTCTAGCTTCAGTTTCAACTCACAATTCTGATGATGGTGGATTGGATTCCCTTGACCAGCTGAGGATGATCCTTTCCACTACCGTTGATCCCCGCCAAGTGGCTGCAATCTACACGGAGCCTATCCAAGTCCATGGAGGAGTAATAGTACCACCGGACGAGTACTTCAAGAAGTTGGCGCGACTATGTCATGAGTATGAAATCCTGTTGGTGGATGATGAAGCAATCACAGGTTTTGGAAGGACAGGTAAGATGTTTGCCTCAGAGCATTGGGGAGTAACTCCCGACGTAATGTGCCTTGCTAAACCCCTTGCGGCTGGACTTCCACTGGGTGCTGTGCTGGGACGAAAGCACATTATGCGGTGCTATCCTGGAGGAGGAACATTTTCCGGAAGTGCAATCGCATTTGCCTGTGCAATCACAAATATCGACATAATCTGCCAGGAACATCTCGTTGTGAACGCGGATCGAGTAGGCACATACTTCATGAATCGGCTTCGCGAACTCTCTGGAAAACATGAGAGAATTGAAGAGGTACGAGGGCGAGGTCTGTTAATCGGAGTGCAATTTAGGAGACACCACGGAAAACCAGCTGCGAAACTGGCACGTAAAGTAGCGCGCGGATGTTTCAGGAGAGGCCTTCTACTCTCAACGACCGGCATCAATGAAGATGTGCTTCGGATTACTCCACCCCTAACTTTCACCACAGCATTAGTGGACAGGAGTATTGACGTTATAGACGATTCAATGCGCCACTCTTAGCGAGTCCTGGTGTATTAGGTCCCGCCAGCCAAATCTCTATTGTCGCCTCGCTTTTTTTCGTAGGATTGACAAAACTTGGGCTTACGTGGTTCCTATCATGTGGGCGGGTCGACCAGAGCGAGATTGTGCGGCGGTTGAAAACGAAACCATTTATCCTTTGAGTTGCCTGTCGTCTGCGCCAAACGCGGCTATCGGAACGTGGGGGCATTAAACCAATAGTGCGGTGGGCTTAGCTGCCAAATCAAACCTCTTAGGCATCCGTTGGCGTGCTTTTGGGACTATAGATCATCTGCGGTGCATGCGTGACTTGGCCGAGCGCCCTTTTAGTTGCCTGATTGAATCAAAAGGTGTGGGACTCAATCTATTATTCTGCGTATTCCCAAAATTCTTTCTCCTGGGTTCTTGATATGCTTGGGGAACATATAATGTATGATTCCGTCGATCGGAGCGACCACTTCTTGCAGTGTCTGTCCCTTGAGGTTTTTCACGTCGCCAAGCTTTTGCCCTTTACGTGCCATCTCGCCGCATCTGCAATTCAGATAGAGAAGCCCGCCGCGTTCGGCCCTTACTATGTGTATCTTGTATTCTTCCCTCCTCTGTTTCGCAGGTAGAGTCGGCTTTCCGTCGACCATTCGCAAATGCTTGAGAATGTTTTGAATTCCGGTTACGTTGAATTGTATGTCTTCTTCATCATATGTCGCGAGGCCCTTCGAGGCTTCGAGTATTATTGAACACACACCGATCCTACTTGCTTCGCTTATCAAGGTGCCCTTCTGCTCGGGCATGCCTAGGTAATATTCTGTCCCTAGCGCCCTTGCAAGCTCCTCTGCTCTGGAATCAAGTTCTGTGTTTCCCATCTGGCAAGATATCGCGAATGTGATCAACTGTTCCCAAAGATCGCCTCCGCGTAGGTCAAGGTGATATTGCGACTTACGAATAACCTCGTCGAAGATGAGGTGAGCTATACGATGCGTTATCGTGCCATCGGGATCCCCCGGGAATATTCGGTTCGGGTTCAGATTATCTATGGGAGATTCATCCATGCACTTCTGGAAGCCCGTCATTTCGATGACCGGGACTGTTACCACAGTTCCTCTGAGCTTATTCGGGTCGAGTTGATCGTAGATTCTGATGCAGGCATCTATCCCCGTATAGATGGTACCAAACATACCTCCGGTCACGCATAACACGGGACCGAATTCGGAACCCTTCACTATCCCTACGAGCAGCTTGACTATAGCAGAATCATCATCTTCTGCGACCAGAAAACCGTATGCCTTTTCCCCCTTCTGAACTTCGATATTTCCAACTCGGAGCGAATCCATGAAAATTATCTACTTGACCGTTTGTTTTGCAACCGCTCATTTAAGACGACTGCAGCGGTATTAAGAACGAAAACGAGATCCAATCCAACACTTTAGCCTACAGTTTGCTGGTACCTCCCGACTTGGAACGCAGAGAATTGCCATGTTAGGGGTAAGGACGTGGCTTCGGTGGAGCAATATCTTCGTCAGGTATTATGCCAACTACTCTGTCGTTTGTTGATATTGGAAGCGGGCTTCTTCTGAAGCATACGTATCCATCGACGGGTGATTCTAAGGTCTCCAGGACATCCCCGAACAGACTTCGGATTTCTGCGACTTTGTCTCCCTTCTTTATCTTCGTCCCTAGCGGAGGAACATAGCAGATGCCCCCTCGTGTCGCGTAGAGAAGCCATCTTCGCCGTGTCCTCGGTTTCCTGGTGGGTAACGGTGGACCTTCAATCATATTCAGTTTCTTCATGATGTTGATGATGCCATTATTGATGAACATCACCGCTTCTTCACTCACTCTGCCAAAACCACCAGCCTCGACAGCAATAGATGGTATCCCTATCTTGGCGGCTGCGTCGATGCTTCCGCCTCCATTTGACGTTGCATGCACATACTGGAAGTCACAATCGAAGGATGCCGCTAGCAACTCTTGAGCGAGTTTGTCGTTTCTAACATCACCAGATTGCGCCACTACAACATGAGACGTGAGTTCTTCATTGAGATCTCCGCCGTGACAATCAACATAGTAGTCTGCTTTCGACACGATGTTCGTGAAGGCTGCCGCGATCTGGTAACTCATCGTGCCCTCTGGGTTTCCTGGAAATATGCGGTTGAGGTTTATGCAATCTATTGGGTTTTGGAATGGTGTGCTGTGGCCGCCTTGGGGACCGCGCGTTTCGAAACCAGCCATGTTCAACACAGGAATAACAATCAACTTTCCGGCTAGCCTAGACGGATCTGTCTGACTGATTACTCGAATCACAGCCTCGATACTCGAATACTCGGAACCATGCACCCCGCCACTAATGCATAGAACTGGGCCAAGCTTCGCGCCATTGATTATGGCCACTGGGATTTGCACGATCCCAACCGCCGTCTCGCCCACATTCAGATATCCGGTCTTCTTCTCGCCCATTTGCGCTTCAAGATTACCAATCTTGACAACATCAACCATTTTGTGACAACTCTGGAATTACAGAATTATCCTTCGGAACTCGAAGGATCCTCAGTGCGTAAATGGTTGTTGTCCTTACTATTGAGAATTCTGTTTCAACCGATTGGGACGTATGTTCTCAAGAGTATATGTGGTATATATACAAATCTCAAATATCTAGTCAGTCAACTGAACGAAAACGAAGATTAGCTATGTCTTACCTTAAAAATAAAAGAAATATCGCGCTTGCAGTGCTAGTGCTAGCAATACTAGCGGGCTCATACCTGTACATAGCGTCAGGACCAGCACCATCAACGACAGGAGGAATGTCTACAGAGAATAGTCAACAACTCGAGTTCCAGAAGACTCTCACCTATGTCCAGTTTAGGGACCCGAACGTCTTGGGCTTTGCTTTGGCGCCGCTACCTGCCAATAGGATGGTCATCAAAGAAACATACGAGACCCTGGTAAGATACGAGGGTGATAGTCTTGATTTCAAACCCGACTTGGCAACATCATGGGAGATGTCACCAGATGGCAGAGTGTACACGTTCCACCTACGGCAAGGCGTCAAGTTCTACCCGAGCGGTGACCCTTTCAATGCACAAGCAGTGAAGGCCAGCCTTGACTACGGCTTCACGGGTCCTGTTACATCGGTCTATAATTTCGGAGGCAAGAATTTGGTACAATACAATAGAACTGAGATTATGGACGATTATACCGTCAGAGTATACATGAACCAACCGCTCGCGTGGTTCATGCGAATAATGGCATACGCCTCAGTCAGCGCAATTCAAAACCCGAATTTCATCGCGGCGCATGGCGGATGGCCGACCTCGGTAACCACTATCGATTCATATCTGATAGACCATCAAGACACAACGGCTGCGTACATTGTTGACGAGTTTAAGCCAGGTGATCATGTGACATTGAAGCGAAACCCCACCTACTGGATGGGATGGAATGGGACCCTTGCTAACCGCCCGGAAAGAGTTGTAATACGGGTTATTCAGGAGCCGGCCACAAGAATGTTGCTGTTAGGACGAATGGATGCTGATATGGCCTTCATCGATACTCAATATCTGCCCGAATTGAAGAATCGCATACAGAGTGAGAACCTCCCGTTAGTCATCGATGAGTCTCCCGGTCTTACGCAAGTCAACATAGTCTTCGACCAAAAGAACGCTCCTACAAACGATGTGCACATCAGGAAGATGCTTGACTATTCCTTCGACTACGACTCGTACATAGCGAATGTACTACACGGCTTCGGCAATCGTCTCTACAGCTTCGTGCCACAAGGAACATGGGGCTATCAACCAAATGTCCCTCACTATGACTTTGACTTAACAAAGGCTAAAGCAGAACTTGACTTGGCCGCGCCCGAAAACCAAGCCATGGTGAAGAACCAGATCAAAGTAACCTACACGCCAGGATATGGGGTTGGCAAGGAAGGCTATCTCATGTGGAAGACGGACTTGGCGAAAATAGGTGTAAACCTGGTTCTCGACGAAATATCGTACCCCGCGTATGACACCGTCGTACAGCGAGGCGGAGTGCCCATTCTTGATCGAAAATGGTCTCCGGACTTCCCCGACCCTGCAACATACTACGTCATCTTGGGATACGACTTTTATGTCGCTCCAGCTTTCGGAACTACTCCCCAATCAATCGTCGATCTGCTGTACAAAGCAGCACTGGAAACCAATCAGGATCAACGCCTTCAGATGTATGCACAAGTGGAACAATGGGCCTACGACACAGCCCCATACGTCAAGGTAGCCTCCTTAGTTGGCGGAGACGATTACAATGTTAGAGGCAGTTGGGTAAAAGGCTACACGCACTTCCCGATGTACGACCACAAGCCCTACTTCTACGAGCTATGGAAGGAACTACCAACAACGAGCGCGACATCAAGTATCGTGAGAGAAGGACTCCTGCAAATTCCTTCAGTCAACAAGACGCCGCGGCGTCTTGTTTTCCCCTTTTTTTCGCCCTGATAACTCTCACGTTGCTCTCGCTACGATGTTGAATAAAGATGGACTTACTTCATTGAGCGTCTTGGTCTCAGCTTCTAACACAGTACTGATTATGTAGATAATGTCTTGAGCGTATCAAGTCCACGTCATTGATAATGCCGACTGACTTGCCGCCGCAGGTAATTATTTACCACAAATCACCTGCTCGTCGATAAGCGGGCCAGCACACCTTACTCATACATTATGCAATCTACGAAATGATCTGGGTTGGTCTCTATGAAGTTTGGTTCTCGCTTGGGGCACTCCGGACGGACGACCGGGCATCTGGTACGGAATCTGCATCCCGACGGTGGGTTAATTGGGCTTGGGACATCGGTTCCTTTGATGGCGGCAGCCTGCTGGCGTATATCAGGATCAGGAAGCAAGATCGAGGACAATAATGCTTGTGTGTATGGATGAAGAGGCTTGTTGAATACTTCACTTGTTGGACCATGCTCTACAATTCTGCCCAAGTACATTACACCGATTCTGTCGCTCATGTGCCTGACTACGCTCAAGTCATGTGAGATGAACAAATACGTAAGGTTCATGTCAGTCTGCAAAGCTTTGAGCAGTTCAAGGATCTGAGCCTGAACTGAGACGTCCAGTGCAGATGTGGGTTCGTCGAGCACAATAAAGTGTGGTTGCAATGCGAGGGCGCGGGCAATTCCGATCCTTTGTCGTTGTCCTCCACTGAACTCGTGGGGGAGCCTATACAGGTGTTGCTTGCTGAGGCCAACTCTCTCGATAAGCTCTGATACCCTCTTGGTCACATCGTCTCCTTTCGCGACTTTGTAGATTTCGAGAGGTTCACCGACTATCCCAAGCACATTTTGGTGAGGATCAAGCGAGCCAAAAGGGTCTTGAAACACAATTTGCATTTTTGACCGAGCATTCTGCATCTGTTTTTCGTCCAGTGCAAGTAGATTCAATCCGTCAAAGATTATTTCACCGCTCGTTGGTTCAATCAGTCGGATAAGCGCTTTTCCAAGCGTCGTTTTGCCACAACCAGATTCTCCAACGAGGCCAAAAGTTTCTCCCTTCTTTATGGCGAGGTCAACTCTGTCGACCGCTTTGTTAAATGCAATGGTCTTCGGAATGAACCCTGCTCTGACAGGGAAGTACTTAACGAGGTTCTTGCATTCCACTAGAGTTTCTATGTGTCATCACTCACATTTGGCTGATCCCATTTCATTGCGAAGCATTTTACTTGGTGATTAGGTTCAATTTCCTCGAGTCCGGGTTCCTTTTGGCTACACTCAGGTCTAGCGATTGGGCATCTGGGGTGAAATCTACATCCTGACGGAGGATCAATCAGGTTTGGAACCGATCCGAAAATCGGAGTAAGTTTGCCATCTTGCTTTCTGGCTTTAGGTATTGCATTTATCAGAGCTATAGTGTACGGATGCATTGGTTTCTTGAACAAGGTACGTACGCCTGCGACTTCAACGATTTGACCCGCATACATTACGGCGACCGTATCGCATGTGTGCGCCACCACCCCAAGATTGTGTGTTATCATCAACATGGATGCACCTAGGTTCTGCTGGAGTTCTTTGATCAACCTTAGTATCTCGGCCTGAACGGTCGCATCAAGGTACGTCGTGGGCTCGTCACAAATCAGCAGGTCCGGCTTAAGGGATAGAGCCATCGCTATCAGTACACGTTGTGCCATGCCTCCGCTGAGTTGGTGCGGGTATTGACTGATGATCTTTTGTGGATCGGGGATCCTTACCTTACGGAAGCATTCCACGGTTTGCGAAGCAGCGTCTTCCTGAGATACCTTCTGATGCTGGATTAGCACAAGTTCGAGTTGTTCCCCGACCGTAAAGGTGGGATTTAGCGCGGCCATGGGCTCTTGGAAGATCATCGATATCTTGGCACCCCTAATGCGTCTCATTTCTGCCTCGCTCTTATCAAGTAGGTTTTCTCCTTCGAAAATCACCTCTCCTTTGTCAATCTTCCCCGGGGGCTGAATCAACCTCAGAATTGAGTACGCAGTTACAGATTTGCCGCATCCAGTTTCCCCAACCAGTGCCATTGATTCCCTCTTTTCTATGTCGAAGCTAACGTTGTCCACCGCGTGTACCACTCCGTCATACGTGTAGAAGTTAGTATGTAGGTTGCGGACGCTGAGGAGTTGGTCTATCAACTTTCTTTAAACTCGCTCTGGCTCGATAACATGAATCTCAAAGCAATCGAGTATCTCGTTCCGCAAAATTGCGCTATTTCCTGCTGGAACATCTTCCTCTGAATTCTCCCTGTCTGAATTTCGCTCTAGAAGAGATTCTAGAGCTATCCACCGTTGTTTCCTCGAGAGTGAAAAGCTCTGGGCCAATCTTCCCCTGGCCCATAAAAAACCATTCTCACAACATTCAGTGGCGAAAAGAATTGGCTGGTTTTATGGGCGTAAGAGCAACAAAAGCTCTTGTTTGGGATGCTGCCAACGCGCCGGAAAAAAGACTCGAGAGTGAACTAGGTGGAGTTCAGGACCTACGTCCTACGACGAGTTATACTGCTTTTCTTCATACTTCTTGGAGTCTCGATACTTGTCTTCGTACTTGCGGTCATGGTTCCAAGTGATCCTGCATATCTCTGGTCAGGCTCGCAGGTGCCTAATGAGCAGGAACTAGAACAGATTAGAGAGCAGTATCATCTCAGAGACCCATGGTATGTTCAGTATTTGTGGTATCTTTGGAGAATTCTGCATGGAGATCTCGGAACATCTCCGGTAAGGAGAGTTCCGGTTGCAACAGAGTTAATGACGTACCTTCCCCCTTCGGTAGAGTTGGGAACCTTCGCACTTCTCCTGAGCATTGCTATAGGACTTCCAATAGGCATCATTTCCGCTACTCGAAAGGATACCGCCTGGGATCATGCGGGTAGGCTACTCGCTTTGGGGCAGGTGTCATTACCTGCCTTCTGGATTGGTCTGATATTCCAGCTTGTCTTCTACTACAATCTTCGGCTGGTTGCCGATCCTGGCGGATTTGTCAGTGATGCGGTTCTGTCCGCTCATCCCTTAACTAGAATAACCGGTTTCATGACGATCGACAGCCTTCTGACTGGTAACTGGGCCGTGCTGGCTAGTGCACTGCAACACCTGGTGCTGCCTGGCCTCGTAATGTCCTTCTATTCTACAGCCTTGATAGCACGAATATCGAGAGCAAGCATGATGGAAGCAATGAATCAGGACTATATCCGGACTGCTAGAGCATTTGGCCTTTCCGAAAGAGTAGTCATCTACAAGCTGGCACTAAAGAATGCCCTGATTCCAACAACGACAGCTATCGGACTGGCGGTGGGGTGGCTTTTGACGGGTTCTGTGGTTGTCGAAACGATTTTCTACTGGCCTGGAATTGGCAGATTTGCAGTTGACTCGATTCAGAATTTCGATTTTCCTGGGCTCATTGGTTTCGTGCTGTTGGCTGGATTAATTTATGGAGTTGCCAACGTGATTGTGGATGTTGTCTACGGCTTTCTAGATCCGAGGATAAGACAAGGGTGACCAGTGACGACGCAGCAAAAGAGGAGTGAGATCAGAAGTTGGAACAGAAAGCATGAATCGCAAGTAAGGGAAATCAAATACAGCTTCCACTTGATTAAGCGAAGCCCTCTGTCCTTGCTAGGTCTTGCAATGATTGTCGCGATTGTCTTTATCTCGGTGTTTGCGCCAGTGCTGGCTCCTTACGATCCTTTGCAAGTTGACTTTAGTCAGGCTTTTCGACCACCGAGTTGGCAACATCCGTTTGGAACTGACGATCTTGGGTTGGACGTCTATAGCAGAGTACTCTATGCCGGATTATATGACCTGTCCATTGGCGTCATCGTTTTTGCAGTCGCAGCAACGGTCGGGTCAATGGTCGGCGTGCTAGCCGGATACAAAGGAGGTAAGACAGATGAACTTATGATGCGGGTCGCCGACATTTTTCTTTCAATCCCAGGGCTAGTTCTCGCGATGGCTGCTTCTGCGGCTTTTGGCACAAGGTCACTGCAGGTTCTCGTATTTGCGATCGCACTCAATCGTTGGCCATCGTATTCCAGGTTCGTTAGAGGTCAGACGCTCTCAATTAGGGAATCTCAATTCATTGAAGCTGCCCGATCGGTAGGGGCAAAAGGAAGAAGAATAATGCTCCGCCACATCCTGCCCAACGTAATATCGCCCATAATTGTAAACGGCACGCTAGACATCGGAAACATCATATTGACCGTCGCAACCTTGAGTTTTGTCGGGTTAGGAGCACCACCAGGCAGCCCTGAATGGGGTCGAATGGTGACCGACGGACGTATCTATATGCAGGCAGCTCCGTGGATTATGATTTTTCCGGGGCTTACTATATTCATTGCTGTCATGGGTTACAATCTTTTAGGCGACGGCCTCAGAGACATTCTTGATCCAAGGGTCCGCGCACGAATGGGAGCGTAGTTAGCAAATGATTTCCGTCTTTTCAAGATGAACCATAATTTGATATATCATCCGAGGAAAGCCTCAGAATTGAGTGAATTTCCAAATTACTGAGGGTTCAGTATGAGAGACAATGTCAAGATAGGCCTGATTCAAGATCAAGCAGGAATAGGCGAAACCGAAGTCAACTTGCAAAAGATTGCCAAGGCCGCAGATGATGCACGCAAGGAGGATGTGGACATAATTAGCTTCGGCGAAGGCTTTGTTCAGGGCTTCGTCTGCACGGATCAAACCAAACGTCTAGCTCAACCCATCCCAGGGCATGCAACCGAAAGACTCACGACCATCAGCAAGGATACTGGTTGCAGTATCGTTACTGGTCTGTTGGAGAACGCGGATGGGATACTACATATCTCTACCGTATTCGTCGAGAGAAATGGAGCTTTACACGTTTATCGCAAGAGCTTTCTCGACAAACTTGAGAAGCCATTTTTCCAAAGAGGCACAAAAAGAATCGTTGTTGATACGGATTTTGGGAAGATTGGCTTAATGACATGCTATGACGCGTTCTTCCCAGAAGTCTCTAGGGAACTTGGAGAAAAGGGTGCCGAAATAGTGTTCTGCAATGCCGCAACCGCCATAAGCGAAAAAGAGTTCTCAATTTTCCTTCCTGCACGAGCAGCTGAGAACCAATTCTATGTTGCCTTCACAAATCTCGTCGGTTGGAGAGAGCAAATACGTGCACCATACTTCGGGGGAAGCCGAATTATCGGCCCTGATGGCACAACCATAATAACTGCGGAGAGGTTCATCGCGGATGCGGTCTATGCGACGATCTCCGACAAATTCTTACGTGATGCCCGCGAACGCAAACCACTACTAACTGAAGTTCGCGAGCAATATAAATCGTGATAGGTACAGGGATCGTAGACTTCGTCATTGCTGAAAGTAGTGCGGTGAGTTTCACCGAAGTAACAAGTGCAGGAATCCTCGATAATCAATAACGTTTCAAGTTGCCTTACCCAACCTTCTAATGAATTCCAGTAGTTCTATGTCTTCTTAGGCGGCACTTTCTCTGCCGGACGCTAAATCACTTTTCCAAAACCTAACGACACCTGTCCCTCTGTTGAGTCGCTGATGAAAGCATGTGGCGTGGCACAAGTGTTTCTGGCCATGCCGACGTTCCCTTGCCGGTCTAACACGATACCTGCTAAAAGTACATCTTCCCTCGACTCGAGACTGTTGAGGACATCTCCGATAGCACGCTCAATCGCGACTTGAGGATGCTCGCCTCTTTCAACACGGTCGTGGATTCTTCTCGCTAGCACATGTTTCACGATTACTTCTCCATGACCCGTCAAAGATACTCCACAGACTTTATTGTTGGCATAGGTAGAACAGTTGAGGATTGGGACATCTCCCACTCTACCTGGAAGTTTCATAGGGAATCCGCCGCTTGATGTGGCAGCAGCAATGTCTCCGTTCTCGCTTAGAGCAACAGCGCCGACAGTGTCCGCCAGCGCATACTTGGAAATTTTCGACCAGTACTTCGTCAAGCTGACATGCTCGTTGTTCCTCAGTTTGTCTCTAAGCCCAGTCCATTCCTCGCGTCTTTCTCTCGTTAAAGGTTCATAATCTGGGAATCCGAAAGACCGTGCAAACTTCGTGGCGCCTTGTCCAGCCAACAAGATATGGTCCGTCTCCTCCATCACTTTCCTAGCCACTAATACAGGATTCTTTACCCTCGATATGCAAGCTACTGCTCCAACCGAAACTTCCCTTCCATCAACTATTATTGCATCCATTTCGATCTCGCCGGCAAGATTCGGACAAGATCCCGTGCCTGCATTGAAGATAGGATTATCCTCCATTACCCTGATTGCTTCAATCACTCCATCTAAAGCCGACCCACCCATTTTCAAAATCCCGAATCCCGTCAGAGCTGCCTCCTTTACACCATCGTTGAACTGCGAATTTAACGGATTGATGGCGCCACCGTGAACAACAATCGCGATTGTCATCTTCGCCTCACATGCGAATAAGCTCTAGCCGTAAACCGAAGAGAAATCTATTATGGCTTGTGGCTTTTCTGGTTTTCCTTCTGGGCAGTGTTCCGAATCTAGTGGTATGGCTGGCAGAGAAGGGGGGAGGTTGCATGTTTGGTGCGGGGGAGGGGATTCGAACCCCTGAACCCCTACGGGACAGGGTCCTAAGCCCTCCGCGCATGTGCGAATGCTCTGCGCCTTTGACCTGGCCTCACCCCTTCAGTATGCCTGAAGGTTTGGCAACCCCCGCGAGGCAAGCATCAATACGGAAGCAAATAGATTAGAGTATCTTAACCTCAGGACGTTTGAACTATGAGTCGGGGCAACCCAAAGTTCACCTGTGCCTTCTGTAGTCCCTTTCAAGTGCGGTAGCGTACTTGTCCCAAATTCTGTGGATGTCACTGAGGTATTCTGATTTTCCCGGGTAATTTCGAATCTTCCAATACTCCACAAACGCCATGTCCAACCTGGTTTTCCGAGTCCCTAGGCTTGTTAGGCGATACTCACCGATCGTGTCGTCTTCGGCTCCTCTCGAGTCAAGGTACCAAGCCTTCGGCGGTTTCATGGTGACAATGTTCACCGCGTTCATCGTCTTGCCACCGCTCTTGTAACGAATAGTGTAAATCACCCTCTCCTTGGTTTTCTCTAAGATCGACCTCTTGTTCTTCGAACCAGTGATTCTAGGATCGTTCTCACGGTAGTCCGTGCACCATTTGAACGCAAAAGAAAGGGGCGCATTGAGCACCTTGGAAACATGATACGTTCGAACAGTAGGCTTGGTCACAGTCAGATTCTACTCCGCTGGCCCGCGTCATGCGAATCGCCTTCATATAGGTTAGTAATCCTCGCGGACAAGTTCTGGTCGCCTATGCGATCACGAGGAAGAAAAACAATAGCACTATGATAATTCTGTAGATTCCAAACGGCGTGAAGCTGTGTTTCCTTATGAAATTTAGGAACAGCTTAATCACGACTAGGGCAACAAGGAAGGAGGTCACAAATCCGACCACGAGTAGATTGACTTCTCCTGGCGAGAAGGCGTTGTATGAGTTTAGGAGGTCGAATCCTGAAGCTGCAATCATCGTCGGAACAGCAAGCAAGAAGGAGAAGAGAGCAATCGTCTGCCGCTTCATGCCCAAGACCAGCCCTCCAGTAATCGTTGCTGTTGACCTCGAGACACCGGGAATCACTGAAACCGTCTGAAAGAGCCCAATCAGTAGGCAATGCCTGTAGGGCATCCTCGCAATCTCATCAATATGCGTCCTCTCTTTGTAACGCCATTCGAACAAGATGATGAATATTCCCCCAAAAAGTAGAGCCCACAAAACAATCTGCACATTTCCGAACAACACGTCCTTGAAGAATCGGTAGATGAGGAGCCCAACGATCCCCGTCGGAATGAAAGCCACTACTAGACGTTTGAGAATCTCTATGTTCAGGAATAATCTCCAGTACAACGCGACAACCGCTAGAATTGAACCGAACTCCAGTACCAACTCGAAACTCTTCACAAACGGCGTCTGCGCTACGTGGAGAAGTACGGCCGCCATGATCGTGTGACCCGTTGAGGAAACTGGCAGGAACTCTGTAATCCCTTCAACAACAGCCAATATGATAGCGGTCAGGTAATCCATTCCCAGTGCACCTCAGCAAAACGGTATTACCAATTCCCAATTCTTCGGGTTCGGGCGGTTTCTCGTCTAACAGTAGATTAGGATTCCGGTTACAGCATTTAGTTGACAAAATCAGAGCCGAGCTTGGAATTCGATGAGAAAACTTCGAAGGAACCCTTAATTTCAACGGCCTTTTCCACAAACTCCGATCGAAACATTGGAAGTAGAAATCGACAAGCAAACCGCGCTGGTCGTTGTGGATATTCAAAATGACTTCTGCCCAGGCGGAGCCTTGCCCGTAAAGGATGGCGATAAGGTGGTCCCGGTCTTGAACAAGTACATTGAGAGGTTTAGGAAGGCTGGTGCACCGATACTTTTCACTAGGGACTGGCACCCGCCAGACCACAGCTCCTTCAAGGCTCAGGGAGGGCCATGGCCTCCGCATTGCGTCCAAAACAGCGAGGGCGCAAAATTTCACCCCGACCTCCACATCCCGCCTGAGGGTGAGGTTCTTTCGAAAGCGGACAAGAAGGATGAGGCGTACTCGTTCTTCAAAGGTACCGACTTGGCCCAGAAGCTTAAGGAACGCGGAATCAAGCGGCTACTCGTAGGTGGCCTAGCCACCGACTACTGCGTGAAAGAAACCGTGTCGGATGGACTGAAGTACGGTTTCGAAGTCTTCCACCTCGACGACGCCTCAAAAGGTGTGAACGTGAACCCTGACGACTCGGAACGCGCCTTGCAGGAAATGGTTGCTAAGGGAGCGAAAAGAATTAGACTCCAAGACCTGACTCCAAACGAAGTTACCGCGCCGCGAACTCCAAAGTAATTAATGGCCGACCGCTGTCTCATTCTAGCCAGGGAAAAAGTACGGCAAGCTCTGTGCTGGCGCCGGTGCATTCCCTTCTCTTTCTGCATGCCTAGTCCTCTCTTCCACTCTAACGATTCTGATCTTCTGGTGCTCCGCCAAGACTCTGTAATCGTCGGAGAGGTGCATGTGGTGAAGTACATGCTTTACTTGCAATTTGAGGTCTTTCATTCCGATCTGCTTTCCATTGACGGCCTCGGGTACGAGCAGCGTCTTGCCTTTCACGGTAACCTCTGCTCTTAATCTCTGGCCTAGTAAATCGGCGACATCTTTTCCGACCTTCTTGAGGTCTCCCAACTCGACCTCTATCAACTTTGACAGCCGAAAGAAAGTCTAGAGTGATCGGCTAATACGCCTTACCCTGACCGAGCAAGGCGACGGTTAGAGGGGTAAGCGGACGATTCGTCCGCAGCCCTCACACCTGAGGAATTCGAATTGGTCATCCCTGAAAAGAAAACGAACTTTCCTCAAGTGCCCACATACCTTGGCAACGTTGAATTCCTTCAAAGTATTCGCCAAACCCACCTATTCTTCCCAGTTAGCGATATTCAGGAGACATGCGTGAAAGTGCTAAACACTAGAGCAGAACCAGCCCACTTCGTTGCGCAGCCATTGAAACCCCTCTCAACCCTACAACTGGCTGCCGGTACAGTCATAACGCAACGCACCCTTGGACTGCCGTGGTCCTGTCAATGGATAACCGTGCGGCCGTAGGGCGCAATTTCTAGTCTAGAAGGCCTTTTCCACAGTGAAAGTACTAGGGAACTATTCGAATAAAGCAACAAGGTCTTAGTCCGATTCCGCCCTGACCGGATTGCTCAGGGTACCAATCCGGTCGATTGACCCTTCAACGATGTCGCCATCTTTCAGGAAAGGCCCACCAGTGGCGGCTGCGACGCCCTCCGGTGTCCCGGTCGATATTACGTCCCCGGGTTGCAGAGTAATTCCAGCTGAAATGTACTCGATGAGGGATTCGATTTTGAAAATCATATCGCTAGTGTTGGATCGCTGTTTCTTCCTGCCATTCACTGAAAGTGAAATCTCAAGCTCGTGAGGGTTAGGGATTTCATCCTTTGTCACCAGCCAAGGACCAAGCGGAAAAGATGAGTCGAGCCCCTTTCCTTTCATCCAGTTTAGTCCCAAGGTGGTCTTGCCGTCTGGCAGCTTCGTCGAGTACTGAAAATCTCTGAAGCTGACATCATTGGATATGGCGTAGCCTGCGACGTGGTTCATCGAATCCCCCCTTGCGATATACTTTCCAGCCTTGCCGATTATTACTGCAAGCTCCACCTCCCAGTCAACGTTCTTGGACACTTTGGGAATCAAAATTGGGTCGCCCGGCCCGATGAGGGCGTTCCTGAACTTTGCGAAAACATAGGGCTCGGTCGGTGGTTCCACGTTCCGCTCCCTACTGTGGGAACGGTAGTTGAGGGCTATGAGCAGAATTTTCTCTGGGTTCTGAATTGGGCTAAGGAGTTTCACGCTTTCAACCGGAACGCCAGACGAGGCCCCAGTAATCTTCTCTTCGACCTGTTGGAGCGAACCAATCGCCCCGACTGAAAGCAGCCGATCTATTGTAAGTAGGTCCTTGCGAATCGGTAACGCTAGTCTCTCGCTAGCTTCTCGAACATCGAAAAGTAAACCATTTTTAGCGATACCGACTTTGGTTTCCCCATTCTTGATGTAGTGTGCAAGTTTCAATGTACTTGCCCCCTAACCCCCGATTCGTGGTGTTTCGAAGACGCGCGTCTATTCCACAGCCACTTTCTCGGCGCGTCGCTCGTACAGCCTAATCGTCTTGACGTTGGTGAATTCGAGAAGGCCGTACCTACCTAATTCCCTCCCAATTCCGCTCTTCTTCACTCCGCCAAATGGAACGCGTGGGTCAGATGCAACAACATTGTTTACCGTGACCACGCCGCTTTGGATCTCCCTGCACAGTTTCTCGCCCTTTGAAAGATCCTGCGTCCAGACGGAGGCGCCTAAGCCGAATTCGGTGGAATTCGCCACTTCAACTGCTTCCGCGGCATCTTTCACGACAATGACAGGGGCCACGGGTCCGAAGACTTCCTCGCGCATCACCGGCATGTCGCGAGTTATGTTGGTCATGACGGTTGGGGCGTAGAAGAAGCCTTTACGGTCTGGGCGTTGGCCACCCACCATCACGCGTCCGCCCATCTTCACGGAATCCCTTACCTGCCTTTCTATTTCCTTGACACCACTTTCGTTAACCATGGGCCCTATGTCTGTTTCAGGGCTTAATGGGTCACCTATCTTGAGCTTCTCAACTTTCGACACAAATTGATCGATAAATTTCTCGGCGATCGGTTTTTCAACGATAAAGCGTTTCGCGGCGATACAGCTCTGGCCGCAGTTGATGAAGCGCCCTGTGATGGCGCCGCTGGATGTCAGATCCAGGTCTGCGTCTTCAAGTACGATGAATGGGTCGCTTCCCCCGAGTTCGAGCACGAATTTCTTCAGGTTCCTGCCGGCCCGTTCCCCTACCTTGCTTCCAACGCTGACGCTTCCGGTGAAAGTTATTGCGTCTGTATCGCCATCAATCATCTGGTCGGCGATTCGCGAATCACCTAAAACCGTTTTGAAGCATCCCGTTGGCAAACCAGTGTCGTTGAAAGCCGCCTCCAGGTTTACTCCGCTCTGCGGGGTTGCGCTTGCCGGTTTGAAGATCGTGGTGTTTCCTGCGGCGAGCGCAGGCGCGGCAAACCTTGCCAGCTGCCACATGGGAAAGTTCCATGGCATGATGGCGGCAACAACACCCAGGGGCTCGAAGGCCACGTAACTCTTCGCCGCATCAGTCTGTGCAGGCTCGGGAGTAAGAAAGCGCTCTGCGTTCTCAGCGTAGTAATCAAATGCCAAAGCGCATTTAGCAACCTCCGCGGTGGACTCACGAATTATTTTCCCCATCTCGTTCGTCATATCACGGGCGAATTCTTCCTTTCGCTCCTTTAGAATTGCAGCAGCTTTCGAAACATACTTGCCCCGTTCAGCGGGTGTAAGCCGCCGCCATTCATGGAAAGCTTTCCTGGCCCGCTCGATTGCACTCTTCACCTGATCGGGCGTGGCCATCTCATGCTCAGCAAGTTTCTCGCCAGTCGCAGGATTGACGGTTGCAAATTTCATTTTAGGATCAACTCTAAGCTCTCGGTACCTGAAGTCGGGCTATTTGGGTTGAGATACGGTCAATATAGTCCTTCAAACTCGCCAGCATAGTTCTCGCCGTTATCGTCCCCAAAATCTTCCCATCCTGAATTACCAAGACCCTGCGTATTCCCTTCTCCGCCATTAACTGTGCCACTTCATCCAAACCTTGGTCCGCTTTAACGGTGACAAGGTTCACGCTCATAATTTCCTCTAACTTCACTCGCGCCGGATCCTTCTCCGTCGCTACGAGTTTTGATAAGTAATCCCATTCGGTTACAATACCCTCAGGTTTTCCGTCGGCTGTGGTCACGACAACGAAGCCGTGACGGTTGGATTGCATTTGTTTTGCGGCTTCGAGGGCTGTTGTGCCCCGTTGCATTGAGAGGAAGCCCTTCTCCACTATGTCCTTCGCAACAAGTACCATAGTAAATGCATCTCAGGATGGATAATTAATGATTTCAGGCTTTGATGTGTTTCCTACCCCTCAATGAGGATGGTATGGCAGCGAATAGGCTCATTCCTGCCATGAGAAGAAACGTCTTGTGCATAGCATCCATGAACAAGCTGACGTTGAGTTCGTTCGCTGCGACAGGGAGGCCAGCGAAGATGGCCTGGAGCGTACTAAGAGGCATGCTCGTGGCCATAATCACAAATGCGACGCCCATGCTGAGAAGGAAGCCCGTTGTAATCATCGTTGCTGAGATTCCTGCTGCTATCCCCCGTCGGGCTACAGGCGAAGAATTCATAATTGAACTGATGTTTGGCGCAACGAACATTCCTCCACCGATGCCGGCGAGAATCATGGGGAGCACGAGAATAGTATAGGGGACCGTGGCAGGCAGCAATGCGAACCACAAAAGTGCTGCAGCCGAAACAATTAGGCCTCCCGTGCTGAAACCTCTGGCTCCATACTTGTCGGAGAGAAAACCGCTCAACGGCCCGATACTTACGAACGCAACTGAAAACGGTATTAGCAGGATGCCGGCCGTGAGTGCGTCTAGGAGAAGGGCGCCCTGAAAGTAGAAGACGAGAAGTAGCAGTACCGCGCCCCTAGAGATTGACGCGAGCAGATTACTCGTCATCCCCGCCGCGAATGCTCTGATTTTGAACAGGCTCAAATCCATCATTGGGCTCAGGACCTTCGTCTCGGTGTAAACAAAGGCCACAACCATGATCACTCCGAGAAGCATCATGGCATTGTCGATTACTGTGAAACCCGATATTGCCCCGAGCGTCATACCAACAAGGAACATTGACAGGCCGACTGCGAACAACGCATTGCCAAGGGGGTCTAGTCGGTCGCGTTGGAGCGAGGCTAATTCTTTCAACCGAGCGTAAGCCCACGAAGTGGCGAAGATTCCGACTGGTATGTTGATCCAGAATATCGACCTCCAACCCAAGGTTGCAGTCAGGACTCCGCCAGCCACGAGCCCAATGATTGATCCGCTTACGCCGAATACAAGGTTGATTCCGATGGCCTTTCCTCGTTCGGTTGGCGGGAAAGCATCAGTCAAGATAGCTGCGTTATTGGAAAAGATGAGTGCACCACCAACTCCCTGAACAAGCCGAAAGAGGACGAGGCTAAGGCCATTTGTAGCGAGGCTGCAGAGCGCGGAGCCTATTGTGAATACGCCGAAGCCTAGGTTGTATAGTCTAACTCGTCCGTAGATGTCTGCGAGGCGCCCGAAAGTCAGCAATAGGGTTGCCGTGACGAGTATGTAGCCCATGAGCACCCAGAGCGCGTCGAAGGTCGTTGTGCCCGGTAATTCTCGGATTATTGTGGGGAGGGAGATGAGCACAATGTTGGAGTCCAGTTGGGACATGAAAGAACCGATGGTGGTGTTGGTTAACACCACGTATTTGTAATTCATTGGCACTCAGTTGGCAGGCCGAGGTCAGGGGCTCCGCGTCATAAGCATTCGTTCGTTAGTGTTAATTTGTCGGCGAAACTTGAGAGAAAACGGGTTAGAGAAATCTTCCCTATCATTTCATCGCCCATTTAACCCAGAAAACTGCGATTATGCCGCTCGCTATTGCTCCTGAGGCCAAGAACACGGCAGCCTTCTGCCAAAGGTTGAGGCCCCCAGCAAAGAACGCGAGGTAAAGCACGATGAAAGCAAACCAAAATACGCTGACGAATATGGTTACAGCGACTTTGGTTCCGACCGATTTCATGGCCACAGGTCTCACACTTCCGCGAAGTGAATATGACTCCGCAAATATAACGAGTTGGCTGATTGCCAGAGCTGAAACGGATGACGCCGTTTCGATCATCGTGCTTTGAGGACGCTCGGGAGAGTCAGAGGCGGTAAGGCCTCCTCGATCTCTGACCGGTGTGGTTCCAGCCAGGGTGGTAGCATGAGGCGTCCGCCCAAATCTTGAACAGGCTCATCGACTGCGAAGCCAGGCGGGTCGGTGGCAATTTCGAACAGTACACCCCCAGGTTCACGGTAATATATTGAATGGAAATATTTTCTGTCGATGATAGGTGTCACATTCATGCCGGCTTCGATCAGATGTTCCCGCCAAGCTTTCTGCTGCTCATCCTCCGGCGTGCGCCATGCAACATGGTGTACGCTTCCTACGCTGACAATCCCGCGGGGAGCGCCGAGCTCTGTGAGGACATCAACGATGGCACCTGCTCCACCTTCCCCAACCTCAAACCGATACCGGTTCCCAATCTGCCCAACTCGCCGAAAACCCATCGTTTCAGTTAGGAGGGACGACGTTCGTTCAGGGCCTGCCTCCAAAAGCGCAACGCTATGAAAGCCTCTCAAGCCATACTCGGGTGGGACTGGACCATCCTTCCATACCCTATCCAACTGGCCGTCTTGAGCGGCTACAAGCTCCAGCTGGAGGCCATCAGGATCAGAGAATGATAGTACCTGCTCATTGAAGCGTGCAACCGGGCCCTGGAATGGGACATCATAATTCTTGAAACGGTCCATCCAGAAGCTAATCGCCGTCTCTGGGATGGAGAAGGAAGTTGCCGTTAACTGGCCAGTTCCTATTCGACCGTTTGGGCCGCCCGGCCATGCGAAGAAAGTTAGGATTGTGCCTGGGTGGCCTAGCTCGTCCCCATAATATAGGTGGTAGGTGGTAGGCTCATCGAAGTTCACTGTTACCTTTACCAATCGCAGGCCTAGAACGCCAACGTAGAAGTCCATGTTCCGTTGCGGGTCACCTGCTATGGCGGTAACATGGTGAACCCCAAGAATCTCTTTCTCCATTTCCGGCATCCTAGCCTCATGCGTGCGCTTCCTCTGATGGCACGACAATTAAGGCATGCCCTTTCTAATCGGTGGAAATTGGCCTAGGACTCTCCCCGCGACCTTTTCTCCACGCAGAGTTAAGTAGGTAGCAATGTGAACATCTTACATCCAAATAGGAAGCGATTCATTTGGTTAGAAAACGCAAACCGACTAAGCTGCGAGCGAGAGAAAGTGTTCCGCCTGTTGTCCCAACTCCAGAGCAAGTAGCTTGAACGCGAAATCTCAGGCTGGCGGCTTCCAGAACTTAGAACCCAAGAGACTCTTCAGGGTCTTCAGCACTCGCGGTGCTGCCATCTTCCACCGCCTGAGAAGCAAGTGCAAGTCTTTAAGCTCAATCCGCCCTCGTGGATAAGGTGAGCAGGAATTGTTGATGGAGCAGACCTTGATACTTGTTGATAACAATGATAAGATTCTGGGTTACGCGCCGAGAAGCATATGCCACACCGGCAAGGGAAAACGCCACAGGGCTTTCGTGATCGCACTCTACAACAGCAAGGGAGAGATTCTGCTCCAACGAAGGAAGCATGCGCTCTTCAGCAACCTGTGGGACCTTGCCGGAGCCAGCCACCCCTTGCGGTCGCGGGGAAAAAATGAGTCATATGGAGAAGCCGCGGCCCGGTGCATGAAAGACGAGTTCGGGCTCAGAGGAATCTCGCTTAGAAAGATAGGGGCCTTCAACTATTTCGCCCCACAAGGAAAGAAATGCGAGAATGAACACTGCGCGCTAATAGTCGGGAAATATGATGGCAAAGTGAAGGCGAACCCGAAGGTCGCCTACGGTTTCAAATGGGCATCCCTTAAGGAAACCCTAGCAGAGATCCGAAGAAGACCAGCCTCTTTCGTGATGTGGGCCAGACTAGGAGCAAAGTTGCTCAGAAAGCACTCACTTGGAAAAAAGCTCTTGAAAACAAAATCTAAGGAGAAGAGAACTTAGGCGCCGGCTTCTAGCGGTGTCGCGTTCAAGTTCGCCGCATCATTTCACGTAGGACACCCAGCGCCCAGCCGTGATGAGAAGCTTTAGTTTACATTTCAGCCGACGGCCGTACAAGTTCAGGAGCTTCGGCCGTAAATCCACGTTAACAACCCTGAGCCTTCCCCGTGCAATCTGCGACTTGGTCGCCACTTATGCCGGGGAGATGAAAACTTCACGCAACGAAGCTTACTCCAAATGCTTGCAGCAAGGCCTACTCATCTATCTGAAAACACAAACAACCACCCTGCAAGCTTCGCGGAAGTAGGTTTGGTGCTCCGGGCGGGATTCGAACCCGCGATCAGTGACTAAGGGGAACGATTTCCCCGGCACCGAGCCTCGAAAGGCCACTATGCTCACGGTCCAGCTTTATTCGCCGGTTAACCGGGCTACACCACCGGAGCGCCGCAGCAAAACAAGTACTCGAGTCTTTAAGTTCTTTCGCGTTAGTGGACTACTCGGAACTCTTTGAACTCTCCTCTCCACTCCTCCCATTTGACATCAAAGTCTTGAACGTGGGCACCAGGTGGACCGCGTTGACTGAAGGCAACCGCTTCCTCGACCTTGTCTCTATCTCCTTCAAAGAGTGCTTCGACCCGCCCATCGGGCAAGTTGCGTACCCATCCCGCGAGGCCGAGGCGATGCGCGAAGTTCGCCGTCTCGGCGCGAAAGAATACGCCTTGGACCCTACCGCCTACGTAAACATGTGCCCTTGCCTTCACAGTCCACCCGTCCATGCATGTCTAAATAATCGCAGCTTGAAATGTGGGTCGTAGAAGAAAAGTTTCCCGGTGTATTAAGAGGGTTTGCGAGCAGTAATTGTCGAGCTGAAGCTTCCAGCCTTTCCGCCTTTAGCGGAAGAAACCAGGACCATGGCTGAGAATATCGGCTACGAGGTCGGAGGGACGCTCATTCAAAGGAGAAAGAGCGTCCACCACTCATACACAATCGGGCCGGGTAGGCTGAACGACCTTAAGCGGCTCGTAGAGGAAACGGAAGCGGACACGGTCATCTTCGCAAACCCCCTCAAAAGCAGCCACGTCTTTAAGCTAACCCAATACCTAGGCGGAGAAGTGCGCGTCATAGACCGGAACCTACTCATACTCGAGGTATTCGACAAAAGAGCATTCACGAATGAGGCGAAGCTCCAGATTCGCCTAGCCAAGCTCAAGTACACGCTATCCTGGGGCAGAGAATTCATCAAACTCCGTGGCATTATGGGCGAACAGTTAGGTTGGATGGGGCCAGGGGACTACCCATACCAAGAATACTACCGCGCGGCCAGGAACAGAATCAGCAGAATCGAAAGCGAGCTTGACGACATCTACAAGAAGAAGATGCTCAAACGGGACCGAAGGCGAGAACTTGGGTTCCCAATCGTCGCGCTCGCCGGCTACACTCAAGCCGGCAAGACAAGTTTCTTCAATTTGGTAACACACGAAGATAAGACCGTTGGCTTGGGGCCGTTCACAACACTCGGCACGTTTGCACGCAGGGTCGACATGAAAAGGGACTCTGACTCGCCGGAGTTCATTCTCATTGACTCAATCGGGTTCATAGAAGATATGCATCCCATAATTTTGAAGGCATTTCACGCTACACTTGGGGAACTAGCGACTGCAGACCTCGTCTTATTGTTCGTTGACGCGAGCGACACGGAATTCCCCTTGGAAAGAAAAATTCGGGCGTGCAGCCAAATCCTTCGTGAAATCGAAATTACTTTACCAATAATAATTTGCGCGAACAAAATGGATCTAGTTTCTAGCGAGCAACTTGAAAAATCTATTTCGATAATTCGAAGGTATTTCATTACCGAAGATATCGTCCCGGCGAGCATCAAGACTGGCCAGAACTTGGATGAGGTCTTAAGCCTCGTTAGTTCCAAGTTACGCGCGCAGAATCTCATAGTGAATCCAGGAAAGCCTCAACCGCAGCATTGAACTCGCGATGTTTCTCGAGCATGACGTTATGCCCGGCATCTGGGATTACAACGAGGCTTGAGTTAACTATTTTTTCATGAAGATACTGCGAATATTTTACCGGTGTCATCCGATCATCTGCCCCCACCACGATTAGAGTTTTGCAAGTTATCTTCTGCACGTCGTTCATTCGGTCAAACCTGTCACATGCAATGAAATCACCGTAAGCGACCTCAGGTTTCACCTTAAGCAAATCTTCCGCAATCCTTTCTGCAATTATGGGGTCCGAGCTTGGTGACACAGACCATTTCCCTACCAGTTTGCTGACATCCTCGTAGTTTTCCTTAATTCCAGTTAGAATATTGGGATCAACTCTAAGCCGCGCTCCAGTGCCAACCAAAACGAGCCCCGCCAAATCGGAGTTTTTCAGGGCGATTGTGATTGCGATTGCTCCACCCATCGAATGCCCGACAAGAACGGGGTACTTTAACGCCTTCTCCCTGATATGTGCCTCAACTGAGGAGGCATAGTCCTCGATCGTGTTGCACCCTGGGCCCAATGGATGTCCAGGCAGTTCCACCGCCAGGCCCCCTTTGAAATGCAGTAGCTGGAGCCGCCAAACCATAGGGCTTGCTCCGGCACCGTGAATGAAGAGAGGCGTCAACCCGACCTGCTCCGGTACTCATGGTTGAGGCTGGAAACAATATAGAATAAGCGCAGATAACTGGAATATGAAACTGAGGCCAAGAGCTTTGCGCACTACCAATCTTCACCTCGCGCTCATTACTCTCTTGCTCATGGCCGCGGCATCTCCACTTCCAGTTTTCGCAGCGAGAAAAATGCTCATGCAGGCAACCCTCAACCCCACCCAAATCGACCAAGGGGTCACCGTCGCAATCACCGGCCGGGTATTTGACACCGTCAACTCCTCAATCCCAAACGCTGTAATTTCAATTCAAGTCAATAACCCTCAAGGAACAAGTGTTCACCTCGCCATCGCCTACACCGACCTTGGTGGCTCCTTCCAAGATACGTTTTTTATCGGAACTAATTCCCCTGGCGGGAATTACACAGCCTTCTTGGTGGCGGATAAGCCAGGTTACGATGCAGCCCGTGTTACACTAATCTTCACATACTCTTCGCCCGACTTCGCACTCCAAACCTCCGTTTCCGCATTGTCGCTCCGTCAGGGCGGAACGGGGACGGTGAGCGTCACAGTCCTCGGTCTTCGTGGCTTTCACGCCCCAGTGAACCTAACTGCGCTTGAACTCCCGGCAGGCGTTAGCCTTCAATTCAGTCCCACTTCAATTGCTCCCGGCGGAACCGTAACTGTCAACGTGGCACTGTCCATTTTCGCTGCCACCGGCAACTACACCATAACAATTCTTGGCGTATCTGGGGCCGTGAGCCACAAAGTTTCATTCCAGCTCAAGATTGCTCCCGGACTTATTCAAGCAGTTTACCTGTTCATTGCATTCATTGCGATTCTTCTACTCGCTTTATTCCTTCTCCTGAGGCGCCGTGGTAAGCAGAAGCGCAGGGAAGCTGCGGTAGAAGAGTTGATCAAACAATCATCCGCCGACAAGGGCTATGTCGCAACTGCTAGAGCGATCGCTCGACTTGAAGAACTGCGCGCGATGGAAAAAGTGGACGAATCGACGTATCAACGACTGAGGAAGGAGTATGAGAAGCGGCTCGAGAAATCTAAGTGACTGTCATTTTCTTGAGCGTTTCACCAATCTCGCTTAGGGATTTTGTGAAGGTGTGTTCGGGCTTCTCTATCGTGTATATGATTTTGCCGCCGTACGCCATTAATTCGCACATGCAAGGTATCATTCCGACCAATGGGAGTCCCATATCCGACTCGATCTGTTTTCCGAACTTCTCTCTGCCGCCACCTGCAGCTATTTGCTCTATCGGAATCTTGTTCAAGACAATACCGGACTTTCTTCCGAGGGCTTCATAGACACCTTTCGAAAGTTCTTTCGTTCCCTCCAAGTCAAATTCGTCAGCCTTCATTACTAGCGAAATCAAGTCGGCTCCAGCTAGAGCGTTTATGGATGAGTATTGTGCGCCTGGGCTCGTGTCGAATAGCAGGTAGTCGACCTTCTTCTGTTCGAAGATTTCTTTCTTACTTGCGAGCGTTTTGGTTAGAGCTTTCACTTCCCATTTTCTATCCTTGCTCATTATATCCGTCAAAGCTTCGAGCGAGGGATTTGCGAAACCAACCCAAAGTTTGCCTCGTAAGTTTAGCCGGTCCGACTCGTCAACAAGGGTATCTATGATTCCGCACTTGTCCTCAAGGTAATCGTTTAACCAGAATTTTGGCTTCGCTTTGAATAGAACATTCAAGCTGGGAGCGCGAAAGTCATAGTCTAACAGGCACACGTTTGCCCCTTGCTTCGCAAATAGTGCACCGAGGTTTACCACGAGGGAAGTCTTTCCCGTTCCACCCTTGTAGGAATGAAAAGCTAAACTCTTGCCCATTCGCGCCGCTTCCTAAGCCTCCACGTAGAAGTACACATCTCTACCCTTACGTTTCTTCTTCACTAGCCCCATGGACACAAGCTGGTTTAGGTAATCGCTTTCCACGGCTCTAACCCTGCCCGTCTCCTTTGAAAGGTCAGTTGCCGTAGCCTCCCTCAGCGTAGCCAGACCCAAGGCCGACTTACGTAGGTGATCTGGAAGAGAGAGCAGAGTAGTTACGTCAAGGGGCATGTCTTCGGGGAGGGAGACATTTGGGCGTGCTCCTTGTCCACCACTGGACCGCTGAAGTTCTATTAACCTGTCCAGTTTCTTCGAAATCGCTTCCATATTTCTATTCATCTTCTTTAGCAAATCAACTAGGACGGAGTCTGCACCCCTAGAGTTCACCGGAAACCCACACACACGAACCGTGAGTTGTCAGGATATATGAAGTATGTTAGCGCCACACGTAGACAGCATATCTAAGTGTAGTTGTGTGGCACGTGAAAACACTTAAATACGGAGCCTTGCGGTATACGAAGTCCAAGAGGAAATTAGATGTCCCTCCGATTTCGGGCCAGCAGCATTGCAATTTTCCTGTGCACTATGGCGGCTTTTGCAGCGGCCCAAGCAAGTGGAATCGGACCCGTGGTAGTTTCAGCTGATAATACCCTATCAATGGATCTTCTCCGAGCACCTACAAGTACGGAACCACTAGCGGCGAATGGAAGGGTACGGCTGAACCTGGATAATGGCCAGGTGGCCGTAGAACTTCATCAGGCGACACCTGAATCAAATTACACTGTCCTCTTCGTCTCCGCTTCAGCTTCAGCAAGTGTTCAGGTTGCAACAATTGTAACTGATCAAGGTGGAGAGGGCATTGCTCAAGGAATGTTGAGTTCCGGAGCATATGTCGGGATTTTCCAAGTGTTACGAGCCGACCTCATACAATTCACAACGGCAACCGCCTCATTCAATCTTGGGGTGACCGTTTCCGCGTCTACGACCGTTTCATCTGAATCTACAACCCTAAGCACGTCAACCGAATCTGAAAGCAATGTCTCAACCAGCAACTCTGCGAAATTCGTGCTTGGAGTGGAACCAGTTTCTAACTCCATTTCAGCAGGCGACTTTGCGAAATTCAACATCCGAATCGCACGGGGACCTAACGCTGATGCTTCAGCCGTGATTTTTCTGGTGGCTAGGGGAGTCCCACCCCGTAGCGTCGCGATCTTCACACCTAACGGAGGCGTGGCAGACCCTGAATTTGACTCCACCTTAACTATTGTAACTTCGCCTAACACACCCGCTGACAATTACGAGGTCACAGTCGTAGCTCGGGTCGATGGGCAGGAATTCTCTACGCAAGTCGCCCTAGAGATAACGGCGACCACAAGTGCAACCGCCACTATGACCGTGTCTACTGCTGCGAACTTATTCATGACCGTTACCACAGACCAAACTCAGTACCAGCCAAACGCAACGGTGACCGTGCAAGGTCAAGTTACCGATGCCACGGGAAGTGCGATAGCGAACGCGGCTGTATCAACCCAAGTTGATTCACCAACCGGGGCGGAGGTCTTCTTCGAGAACAACATTCAGACGGACTCGGCGGGAACATTCCAAGCACAAGTCACGCTCACGGCCAACGCAGCGCTCGGCACATACACTGTCTTCGCCACTGCGAGCCAAATAGGTTACTTGAGCATCGCCGGCCGTGCGACATTCGTAGTCGGCGCCTCAACCACCCCGAGCGTCAGCATTAGCGCCGTCTACGCCGGAGACAGCTCAGGCAACCCAGTGCCAACAGTCCCTGCTGGCCAAACGGTATGGATTTGGGTCGTCGTCCACAACAATGGCGCCACCTTCCAAGGAGTGGTCTGGGTTCAAGTTCATGATCCAAATGGTGTGCCGGTTCAAATTGGAATTCACATTGAAACACTTAATTCAGGTGAAACTATCAAAGATGGCCTAGGGTTCACTCTTCCGGGCAACGCAGCCCACGGTGTTTACCGTGTCGACGCCCTAGTTTCTGACAAAATGATCTCCCAAGGCGGCACGTTCCTGGCAGACGCGCAAACCCAATTTGCTTTGACGGATTGAGAAAATGTCGGACCCGAAACATTACGATCTAGATGACATCATTTCAAACCTGAATAGCATACGCGAGGAACTGGGCGAGACGGTGACAGCGTCATCTCCAAATGGGGTGGACGCTTCAAAGGAAAACTTGAGGCCTGAGGAAGAACAATCCTCACCTGCCCTCGAAGAATACTTAGCCAGTCGCTTACAACAAATTGGGGAAGTTACCGCAGAAAAGAAAGAAATCAAGGGTTTGAAAACAGGGAATGGTTGGGATGCCAACCAAGTCGTAGAACTCGTCTTCAAAATCGATCCCATATCGATTAGACGTGCAGTGGAGATCGCTGTCTCCTCGGATCGAAAAGTGAAAGAACGCCTTTCAAACTTTTTCAAACGCCCCAAAGATGAAGTGAGAATAGTTGGAACGCCGACCGTTGAATATGTCCCAATTTGGAAAGTGAAAGGCTTCCACGAGTGCTACTACGTTAGGACCAATTCCTACAGGGTGAACGTCAAGGAGGACGTTGTCGCCGTCGAGGTCGAAGGCCAAAGCAGGGATTTGATACTCGAACGGAAGCACAGCCGGCTGATCCCCGCAGCCATCCTAGAACGACTCCAGAAATTAGGCTCATTCCTTTCAAACGAATCAAAGTACTTCGTGGTGGCCGACGCTCTCGAACTAGCTACAAAGAGGTCAGAGTCTGAACTGGTCGTAACCAATACAGGTCGTTCTCTATCCCAGGATGAAGAAACTGAGCTAACCTCCTGGCGAACCAAACGTATCTTCGACATAGAAGACCTGAAGGTTCGAGGCATGAAAGTAAGTGTTCGTGACTCGATTTCAAAAGAAGCGCTCCTGACTAGATTCAGAGAAAACGTGGTTCGTATGCCCGAACGCTTCAAACAAGTCCTCAGTAACAAGCTGCAAATAACAGAGTTGAAGCGAATCTATGTCCCAATAATAAGGGTTCCAATGCAAAAAGGACTCGTCCCCAGAGAAGTAATAGTAAATGGGACGAGTGGAGAAATCGCAGACGCGAAACTTCTTGGTCTATTAGACTAAATCCCGACGGGCTGGAAGAACATAAACTAAATCTTTAGCCGACACTTCTGAAAGCTTCAAGGGAACAGGTGAACTAGTTGTCATCCTTGCAAAAGCTGCTTCCATTGCTTCTCCTCGTCTCCCTTCTACTGGCCGTCCCTCTGGTCTTTTCGCAAGGATCCTTGACGGTTACCGTTTCCACAGATAGGCCTCAATACCTACAAGGTGGAACTGTCAATATTTCGGGAAAGGTTCTGGATTCACAAAACAACCCGGTCGCTGGTGCAACCGTTTCCATACAAGTGGGCGACCCGCCGATGCACATAGATCTGGTCTACTCGGATAATTCAGGGGCCTACCTAGATTCGTTTATTCTACCAACAAGCGCAGCTCCAGGCCCATACACGGTCTATGCTTCAGTTGGCAAAGCCGGCTACTCATCGTCACAAGGACAAACTCAATTCACAATCCTGCCACAAACCACCGTAACTCCAACCTCTTCATCATCTTCGTCGACATCTTCATCGTCGTCTTCTTCTCAACCGAGCGGCCCACCGAGCCAATGCTTCATCGCAACTGCAACCTATGGGTCCGAAATTGCGCCTGAAGTTGCCCTACTACGCTACTTCAGGGACGCCCAGGTGCTCCGGACATCGGCGGGTAGAAGTTTCATGCAAGCCTTCAACGCCTTCTACTATAGCTTCAGCCCCCAAGTCGCATCCTTCATCTCCGCTAATGGAATAGTAAGGTCATCCATGAAGGTCATTCTCTACCCGTTGATCGGAATCCTCTTTTTTTCAAGCAAAATCTTTCAAGTCTTATCGTTCAACGCGGAACTCTCAATCACGATCTCCGGAATCATTGCGGCTCTTGGAATTGGGGTTGTCTATATCGGGCCAATAGCCGTCATTTGCAGCCGGCTTGGCAGACCTAAAGTTAGTTCACTATGGTCAACTGTGAGACAGCTGAACCTAGTCAGCTGCATAATCTCAACCTTCGCAATCATTGTGGGAGAAGAAATCTCCTCGCCGTTGCTGCTTACCTCAGCCACAGTCGCGACTGTGCTGAGCTTCCTGTTGCTCGGTGCTTTATCGGGTCAAGTTTTCGCATCGCTGGTAAGTGTGAGCGAGAAGAAAGTCGGAGAGAGCTAATTTAGCCTCTAAGACTGGCAAAGGGTAGGCTTAGCGCCTAGGTTTCTCTTTCTTCCCCTTCATCAGAGCGTCTAGAGAAACTGAGTTAATTCCATAGACCTTGTAGCGTATGCCAGGAATATCGCCCATCGCTTTACCTTCAGCGCCGCCGATCCCTTCAATCAACACCTCGTCATGTTCATCGATGAAATTTAGAGCTCCATCACCCGGAACGAAAGCAGTGATGACCTTCCCATTCTTGATCAATTGAACTCGAACTGCCTTGCGAACCGCGCTGTTGGGTTGGCGTGATTCAACACCCACTTTCTCAAGAACGATGCCGCGGCCCTGCGGCGCTCCCTGCAATGGGTCGGCTTTAGAGTCCAGCCCTAACATACGACGCTTGTACGGTCTATAGTGCCACCTGAAACGGCTTCGGTCCCTCGTTGTCTTTCGGGCGGCAAACAAGCCCATGGCGCCATTGGTCACAAGGTGTCACTTCTCAGGTTAGCGATAGTCAACCTTTGGCTTGCTCTATTTGTGCTTATCGTCGCCCGAGAAAACCGATTAGCCAGATGAAACATAGCAGTTGGAACATAGTCGAGTCTATTACACCCTGACCTACAATTCTGGGTCAATATATCCACACAGTTCCTTCGAGGATCTTGGTTCTCTGACGATACTGAAATACGTCCGTTGGAAATCTCTAGGGATACTGCCATTCCACAGTTAAGGTGAACGCTTTGAGCGATGAAGTCGTTACTCCAATCTATCCGCCACCCACAAGACGCAAGCGTCCGAAGCGACCCAAAGCCAAGAGTCGAAGGCGGGCAGCTTCTTGAAGCTCACATTCTTGGGCTCTGGTGGTTCCTCGGTTAGTGCAAAACGAGCATGTCCTTCGATCGTGGTGGACGACGAATTATTGTTCGACTTGGGTCCCGGTTCGTTGAGAAACCTAAGAATTTCTGGTCTCAACCCAGAAAGCTTGTCCACGGTTTTCATCTCCCATTGTCACGCCGACCATATCTCAGACTTGGTTCCGTTCTTGTGGGCAATTCAAATAGATGGCCGGAAGAACCCCTTGCAGGTTTATGGCCCCCAGGGTTTCAGATGGATATTTCAGAAGTTACTGGAATGTACATGCACCCCGAATGATTTTTTCAAGTTTCCCCTAACGATCTCCGAATTGGATTTCGGGCAAAGGGCGGAGAAAGTTCAGACTTGTGGCACGGTTCATGCCGTTCCTACCCTAGCCTTCAGAATCGAATCATTAGGGAAGTCGATTTGCTATAGCGCCGACACAACTTATTGCCCATCGGTCGTTGAACTCGCCAGAAACGTGGACCTCCTAGTCCACGAAGCGACATTCCTAGAAGACCAGTTGAACATCGCACAATTAACGAAACATTCTACTGCACGTATGGCGGGGCGTGCGGGGAAGGAAGCCCATGCGAAGCGTTTGGCCCTGTTCCATATCCCCCCTCCAAACGAACACAGGGAAAACGAATTCCACAGCGAAGCCAAGGACGCTTACGGTAGCGAAATTCAAATCGGAACAGACCTGGCCACGATCGAATTCTAGTTCACCCCACCCGAACTAGAGCTTAAATTCTCAACGCTGCTATCTCCTTTGATTGCAGGTTCCTTTGTTGAAAACTGAGGAAGGATTGAGGCATTCATTTCGCGCGAAATTCGAAGGGATACAGGTTGCCCTTACCTTCCGGGATGTCATGATTCTTCCAGGGCGCGCAGAAGTTGAACCGAGTGAGGTTGATGTAAGGACACGCGTAACGAAAAATCATGCCTTGAATGTTCCCTTCGTCTCGTCACCGATGGACACAGTGACGGAGAGTGACATGGCAATCGCTGTTGCGAGACAGGGTGGCTTAGGCGTCGTTCACCGGAACTGCGCGGTGGAAGAACAAGTTGAGATGGTGAAGCGCGTTAAGAGAGCTGAAGCACTCATAATCCGAGATGTCATAACTGTGACGCCGGAAGATAGTGTTGGCGAAGCCTTAGCGTTGATGGAAAAACACAACATTTCGGGGCTACCAGTAGTTGATGGAACAAGGCTTGTCGGCATTGTGACAGGGCGGGACGTTAGGTTCGCCCAACCGAGCCTCTCCGTGAGACAGGTAATGACGAAAGAAGTTGTGAAGGCTGAAGAAGGAATCAGCATCGACGAAGCCCAAAGGTTGCTTCGAGATCACAAAATCGAGAAGCTCCCGATTGTGAAAAAAACCGGAGAACTGACAGGGCTCATAACATTCAAGGACATACTACTCAGGGGGAAATACCCAGACGCCGGTCGGGACGAGAATGGGCAACTACTTTGTGCCGCGGCGGTGTCACCGTACGACCTAGATAGGGCGAAGAAGCTCGACGAGTACGCCGACATTCTAGTCACTGACGTTTCACATTTTCACAATGAAAACGTCTTCACCGCAACCAAGAAACTGATGTCCGAAGTCTCCGCGGATGTAGTTGTCGGCAACATCGGGACGTACGAAGCAGCTGAAGACGTGATTACCGAGCTTGAACAGGTCGGTGGCTTCAGAGTGGGGATTGGTTCTGGCTCAATCTGCACAACGACCGAAGTAACCAAGGCAGGGTCCCCGACTTTGTTCGCAACTGCACAAGTTTCAGATGCCGTCACGAAATATGGCGTAAGAATACCCATCATCGCTGATGGTGGAATTCGTACGCCTGGAGATGTTGCCCTTGCACTGACTGCAGGCGCGTCGGCAGTTATGGTTGGGAACCTCTTCGCGCGCTGCCAGGAATCCCCTGGGACATTGATTACGATAGGTGGACGATACTACAAGCAATACAGAGGGATGGGAAGCCCAACTGCGCGCGCGAAACGTTACTCGCTTGACCGCTACAGCATGCCATCCAAAGGCGTTCCCGAAGGCGTTGAAGGTTGGGTTCCATACAAAGGTGAAGTGAGCATAGCCCTGGACGAACTCGTTTCAGGATTGAAGGCCTCAATGGGGTACGCCGGTGCAAAAAACATACAGGAACTATGGTCGAAAGCAAAACTTGCAGCTCTCAGCCCCTCAGGTGCTGAGGAGGCGCGGCCGCACGATATTCTTCTACCGAGCGAGACGCAAGAAAGAGTCTGAGTACGAAAAGGGCCATAGCACGTTTATATAACCTCCGTCATACTCGGAGTAGTGAATTTCAAAATGCCTATGATACTCCCCGAAGAGTTAGCTTCGAAATCCGTCATCCCAGCCATTAGAGCGCTCATCGTCAAGAGGCTGGTTGAAGATCACGGGATGACACAACAACAAGCGGCTAAACTTCTAGGAGTTACGCAACCCGCAGTGAGTAAATACCTCCATGAGAAACGAGGTGCCGCGATAAGGCTCACTGGCATAAGGCAAATCGACCAAGCAACCACGGAAATCGCCGAATTGGTCTCCACCCAGAAAGCACAACCGATCGAAGTCATGAGCAGAATCGAGGCTGCGTGCGAATACGTTCGCAGAAATAGATACATGTGTGACCTTCACAAGAAGTTGGAACCAGGCATGGACATAGATTCCTGCCACGTATGTGAACAATAGTCTCAACCCAAACAAGTCTAAGATTCGGAAGTGTATCATTGAATGGAAATTAAGGTCAAAGCAGGAGACAAAGCTCCCGACTTCGAAGGGCCAACCTCGGACGGCAGCCGATTAGGACTCAAGAATTTTGCTGGAAAGAAGAACGTCGTGCTCTACTTTTACCCCAAGGACGATGCGCCAGGCTGCACGAGGGAAGCTTGCAGCTTCAGGGACAATATACAACCAATTAGAGACATGGGCGCAGAAATAGTAGGCGTCAGCCTTGACAGCATTCAGTCCCACGACAGCTTCGCAAAGAAATACCAATTACCGTTCCCATTGATTAGCGACAAAGACAAGCGCGTTGCTATGGCCTACGGTGTCCTCAGGGATATCGGGTTGTCCGCGAACCGAATAACCTTCATCATTGACAAGAATGGAGTGGTGGCAAAAGTTTTCCCTAAAGTTGACGTGTCCAAACACACCGAGGAAGTCGTAGCAGCCCTAAAGGAACTAGCCTGAAGCCCAATTCCTGTCTGTCGTTGAAGCGACACGCCCATCAAGAATCTGACAAACTTTTTCAATGCTTACAGACTCCCGCGTGCGTAATTATCACTCGATAGGGGCAGTGGAATAACAGGTGAGTCAAGAAACACTGCAGGACTTCGCTGGGATTTGGATTGGAAAGATCAGCGAAGTCGTTAGAACGATAGTTGGTTCAGGCCCGATCAAGTACTTGATCAACTGGAGCCGAATGTATGCGCTGTGGCCAGTGCACATTACCACAGCTTGTTGCAGCGCAGAGTTTGGCGCAATGATGGGCCCTCGGCTCGACCCTGAAAGGTTTGGTTTACAGGCGGTTGCGGGAGGCCTTCGGCAATGCGACCTGATCATTGTGGAAGGTACCGTTACAAAGAAAATGGCCAAGCGCCTCAAAATTGTTTACGAGCAGATGGCCAAGCCAAGGTATGTAATTGCAATGGGGGACTGCGCTTGTTCTGGGGGCCTCTTTCATGATTCATACAGCATCGTAAATGACGTGCACAAACTATTCCCAGTAGATGTGTACGTGCCGGGATGCCCACCTAGGCCCGAAGCACTCCTCAGCGCTATCGTGAAACTACGGGAGAAAATACGGAGAGAAGAGGTCTTCGCCTAGTGGCCCAAGTCGCGCTTCCCCGAGAGGAAGAAATAATCAATCAACTGAAAAGCCAATTTCCGGAAGCGATCAAAGAAACCAAGGTCGACCGAGCGCGGCGCGTAACCATCACCTTTGACAAGGACCATCTCCTGGAAATTGCAACATTCATGCGCGACCAAGCTGGCTTCGACCACGTAAAAGGAATTGCAGGCATCGACTACCCACCCCACAAGAAGATAGAGGTCCTATATTTCACGGCCTCATTCTCGAAACCAGACATTCAAGATCTTGTCGTTATTCTGAAAACAGAATTACCCCGGGATAACCCATCGATCGCCTCCGTCGTTTCTGTGTGGCAAAGCGCGCATTTCCACGAACGGGAAACATTCGAAATGTTCGGGGTAAAATTCGAGGGGCACCCTGACCTAAGAAAACTACTCACGTTGGACAATTGGGATGGACCACCCCCGATGTTAAAGGATATTAAATTCCCTGAGATGGGCCAACGATGACAACACCCCCAGCTGAGACAAAGCCTCCAGCCCCTCCCATCACGATCACTAAGACTGCAGAACCGTCAACCCTGGACGTATCCGTTGGGCCCCAACACCCAGGATCCGGACATTTACGAATGCTCATCCGAGTCGACGGCGACTACATCGTATCCGTAGACCTCGACATAGGCTATGTTCACCGAGGCTGCGAGAAAATCGCCGAGTATCGAAATTACGTGAGTAACATCCCGCATCTTGAGAGACCATGCATCATAGACGCCATCCACCTAAACTGGGGCTACGTGCTCCCCGTTGAAGAACTCCAAGGCGTCGAAGTCCCCCCTCGTGGCCAATATATCTCAACCATCGCGGCTGAAATGAACCGCATAATGAGCCACCTTTATTGGCTGGCAATCAACGCCGGAGTCTTCTCTGGGCACACAACAATTTTCATGTGGGCCTTCGGCGACCGGGACCTATTCATAGAACTCGCAGAGATGCTGACAGGTGCACGCTTAACGTACTCGTTTCTTCCGCCAGGCGGCCCCAGGCGAGATTTGCCCTTTGGATTTGAAGACAAACTCACCAAACTACTCGATTACTTTGAGAAGAGGCTTGTCGAGTACGACCGAATCTTCTTCAGTAATCCACTCGTCGTCGCCCGCGCTAAGGGAATTGGTGTCCTCAAGCGGCAGGAAGCAATAGAGTTAGGTGTAGCAGGCCCAGTGCTCCGAGGGTCAGGCGTTAAGTACGATGTTCGAAAGGTCGAACCGTACGGAGCGTACGCGGATCTCGATTTTGAAATTCCGACTTACCAAGAAGGCGACTCCTATGCTAGGTTCATGGTAAGATTTGACGAGATGAAACAGAGTATCAAGATCCTTCGACAAGCGCTCGAGAAAATTCCGAAAGGGCCCATCGCTCGAAAAGCTCCGCTTGTCGCGCCTGAAGGTGAAGCAACTGGCCGCGTTGAATCTTCCCGCGGAGAATATGCGGTGATGGTTATGGGCGACAATAGCGACAAGCCGTACCGAGTCAAAATCATGAACGCCTCCTTCCGAAACTTAATCGCACTACCCTACCTCATCCGCAACGTGCATGTTGCTGATATGCCAATCATCTATGGAAGCTTAGACTACTGGCCCGTCGAGGCGGACAGGTAACTGGAGGCACAATCGGCATGGTATTCGAGGCAATGTACGAAGGAATCAAACACATCTTCAAACGAACATTCACCTTGAAGTACCCCTACCAGAAAGTTTTGCTCCCGAAAGGGTTCAGAGGCCGACACCAGCTTTACATGGAGAAGTGCACAGGCTGCGGAATCTGCGCGTGGATCTGCCCCGAGAGATGCATAAGCATGGTCCCAGTCACTGACCAAAAGGAATATCCACAAAACCCCGAGAAAAGATTCCCACAGTACTGGTACGCCCGCTGCTGTTTTTGCCATTTCTGCGTGGCCCCGGACACACTGGTCACCACCAACCCATCTGTTAAGCCGATCAGTGAAATCCAAGTAGGCGACCGCGTCTTAACGCACACTGGCTTGCATCGTAAGGTGCGCCAAGTCTACAAACATGACTACTCGGGAAGACTATACACGATAAGGCCTTTGGGCGCTCCCTTCCCGCTCAAGGTAACAGAAGACCACCCACTTCTTGTTTCAACCAGAAACGTCGTAAAGAAGGGACGACTTGAGAAACAAGTTCGAGAACCTTCTTGGAAGACACCGAAGGAGTTGAAAGCTGGAGATTACTTGACCCTCCCGATTATGAAGGAAACTCGAGACATCGACTTCTTCGAGCAGCGGGTTACAGTCGGACAACCGAGCACCGGCAAACGACTACCTCGGCAACTAAAGCTTCCAGCAAGTCCTGAGCTATTCAGGTTAGTTGGCTACTATCTCGCTGAGGGCTATGCTGTAAGAAGAACAGTTGGCTTCTCCTTCGGAGAACATGAAACCGAATACATCAACGACACGATCCGGCTGCTCAAGAAGCTGTTCAATGGTAAGCCGAAGACGCAGACCATTCACCACTCAACGCATGTTCTACTGCACTCCGTTGTAGCCCTCCAATTCTTCGAGACATTTGGACGCAGCTCAGACGGAAAGAAAGTACCAGATTGGATGATGTTCGCGCCGGTTAAGAAACAAAGAGAATTGGTGCTAGGCGCATGGCGCGGCGATGGATATCTCCATGAACCAACTAAGGGCAATAAATCAACGTTCTTTGAATATGTCACCGTCTCTCGAACCCTAGCATTCCAGCTGCAGCAACTGCTTATGAGAATGAATCTAGTCGGGGAATTGGCAAGCCCTCAACACAAGAACAGGAAGCGCTCCTATGTCCTCGCAGTTCGTGGCAAGTTCGTCCCGCGGATGGCAGAGCTCATGGGCATCAAGTTCAGAGATGTTCGCGAAAAGACATTTACTAGATTTGAACTAGATGACAACTACGTGTATGCACCAATTCTAAGAATCTCATCAACCGACGTTACGAACCAGCCTGTGGTCAACCTCTCGGTTGAAGGGGACGAATCTTACGTTGCAGGAAATGTCACAGCGCACAATTGTACCGATTATTGTCCGACTGGGGCGTTGGATTATACGCCTGATTATGAGTTGGCTGAGTATGATCGTGAGTTACTTCTCTGGAGCCCGGAACGACTCTCGAGGCCGGCAACCAACATTGGCGAGTACCAGTCGGTCTTGCATGGCAACAAGGGCAGCATGGGCGTCACGTTTGAGCTCGTAAACAAGCGGAAATCAGGCTGAGCCTGTGCTAAGACTGAAATTCTAGTCCGCAGTTCTGTAGTGAGAGAACAATGTCAGACGTCACCGATGATATAGAGCGGAAGAGGGAGAAGAGAACTAAGGCACGCAAGCGTACGCGTGGTCCTTACAGGAAGTCGTCGCCGCTTCCATTCTGATTTTATTACGTACGTCATACTTAATAGCGAGAGCTAAGTTCTAGCGGAATTAGACAAATCACATGTGACGCATAATGCCAACTACGCTTGAAATCAAAGACCTCCACGTAAGCATCGAGGGCAAACAGATTCTGAAAGGGGTCAACCTGAAAGTCACACAAGGTGAAATTCACGCGGTCATGGGGCCAAACGGGTCTGGTAAGAGCACACTGGCGAACACGCTCATGGGCCACCCCAAATACAAGGTGGAGAGCGGCGACATCCTCGTTAATGGAGAGAGCATCCTTGGCCTACCCCCCGACGCCCGAGCCAAGAAAGGGCTCTTCTTAGCTTTCCAGTACCCTCTTGAAATCTCAGGCGTCCCACTTGCGCAGTTCCTACGCGCCGCCTACAGATCATTGAGGGGCGAGACGCCAAAGAACGCTGACTCGAAAGGTGTCGGCGGCGAGATGATCTCCGCCCTCGCATTCAAGAAGAAGCTTGAGGAGAAGTTGAAGGAGGTTGACATGGATCCTGCCTTCGCGAAACGCTACTTGAACGAAGGATTCTCCGGCGGAGAGAAGAAGCGTGCCGAAGTCCTCCAGATGGCAATTCTTCAACCGGCAATCGCGATTATGGATGAAACTGATTCCGGGTTGGATATTGACGCAGTCAGGAAGGTGGCTGAGGTTGTTGCCCACATGGCTGGGCCGGAAATGGGCGTGCTTCTAATAACGCATTACCAGCGGATTCTGGACTACATAAAACCCCAATTCGTCCACGTTATGGTGAATGGCCGCATATTCCGCTCCGGAGGACCGGAATTAGCTAAAATGCTAGAAGAACGGGGTTACTCGTGGGTGGAGCAAGAGGCTGCAGCTACCGCTACTTGAAAGGAACACTTATTACGTATGTCATAAGAGAGGTTGTTGATTCGCTTTGGCAACTAAGCAAACCCTAGACATCGACTATACCAAGTATAACTTCAGAGACTCCACCGAAGATTACGAGTACAAGTTTCCGAAGGGCCTCACACGAGAGGTTGTCGAGAAGATCTCTGCGATAAAGAAGGAACCTGACTGGATGCTCCAGTTTAGGCTGCGTGCTTACGACCATTTCGTCAAGAGACCGTTGCCCATGTGGGGTGGCGACTTGACCACTCTCAAATTCGATGATATGTTGTATTACGCCAGCCCAACTGAAAAGAAGAGCCGTTCATGGGAAGACGTGCCTGCGTACATTAAGGATACATTCGATAAGCTGGGCATTCCTGAAGCTGAGAGAAAATTCCTCGGCGGCGTGGGCGCCCAGTATGAATCCGAAGTTGTATACCACAGCCTTAGAGAAGACCTGGCGAAGAAGGGCATCATTTTCACAGACACCGACACCGCACTCCGAGAGTACCCGGAAATTTTCAAGAAATATTTCGGAACCGTAATCCCGCCGGAAGATAACAAGTTCGCGGCGTTGAACAGTGCGGTGTGGAGTGGTGGGAGTTTTATCTACGTGCCGCCGGGCGTTAACGTCGATGTACCCCTTCAGGCGTACTTTAGAATTAACACGCAAAACATGGGGCAATTCGAGCGAACACTCATCATTGCCGATGAGAATAGCCGGTTGCATTACATAGAAGGCTGTACGGCCCCAATCTATTCTACCGATTCACTGCACTCAGCCGTGGTCGAGATCATAGCAAGACCAGGCGCGCACGTACGCTACACGACAATCCAGAATTGGTCTAATGACGTCTACAACCTAGTTACGAAGCGAGCATACGCATATGCTAACGCAACTGTTGAATGGGTTGACGGAAACCTCGGCAGCAAACTCACAATGAAGTACCCGTCCATCTACCTGCTCGGCCCAGGAGCGAAGGGCGAAATTCTATCAGTAGCCTTCGCCGGCAAAGGCCAACACCAAGACGCCGGCGGCAAAGTTGTACACCTCGCCCCACACACGACTTCCAGAATCACTTCCAAGTCCGTTTCCAAAGATGGCGGAAGAACAACTTACCGAGGCCTACTACACGTCGCTAAGGGAGCTAAGGGGGTCAAGTCGACCGTACGATGCGACGCCCTACTACTTGACGAGTACTCAAGGACCGACACTTACCCATACAACGAGATCAACGAAGACGACGCGACGACAAGCCACGAGGCAACGGTTGGCAAGATCGGAGACGACCAGCTCTTCTATTTAATGTCCCGCGGACTTTCGGAGCAAGAGGCTCTCAGCATGATCGTCATGGGCTTCATGGAACCATTCACCAAGGAACTGCCGATGGAATATGCCATCGAATTGAACAGGCTCATCCAAATGGAAATGGCCGGCTCCGTCGGCTAGACACCTCTTTTTTACCCACGTAACCCGTACCGGTACCCGTAACCTGAGAACGTGTTCCAGCAATGTCAGAGTTGACATTAACAAAAGCAAGCGAACAGCACATCCGATCCTTAGCGGAATCCAGGCATGAACCCGAATGGTTACGGGAATTTCGCATCAAATCACTCAACCTGTTTCGCAAGCTTCCCGTCGAACTCTCAAATTTGTATACGAAGTACGTGGACCTTGCAGGCGTCGACTTCGAATCAGTCAGCTTAGCCCCTTCAGAGCCGTCCGAGTCTCAAATTGAGGACGTTATGGCTAAGCTGAAGTCTGACAAGGCGATCACGATTTTTCAAATTGAATCGAAAACTTTCCCAGCCGAGATGCCCGAAGCTCTCCGAAAGGAAGGCGTAGTCTTTGCGGATATCGGGACTGCGATTCGAAGCGAACCAGAATTATTCCGTCGCTATTTCCTGGAGAAAGCAATTCTTCCTGAGGATGATAAGTTCGCGGCATTGAACAACGCGCTCTTCACTTCAGGGTTCTACTTACATGTCCCGAAGGGACTTGAAGTAATCGTCCCATTCAGGGTCGTAACCATACTCGACTCGGAGGGGCACGGAGTTTTCGCCCAGAACCTTGTAATGGCGGACAATCGGAGTAAGTTTACGATCCTTGAAGAGTTGTATTCGACTCGCTCAACAGGCCAGTCGAAGTCTACGTACAGTGGGCTATCTGAAGTCTACTTGCACGAAGGCGCAGAAGTTACGTACGGAAGCATAAACAACCTATCCCAAAACGTGAACATATTTTCGAACAAGAAATCAATAGGGGAACGGGATAGCAAGATCGTTTGGTCCACAGGATTGCTCGGGGGCGCCTATACAAGGTCCCGGCTAGAGAGCGTCATGAAGGAATCCGGTGCGTCTTCTGAGAACGTGGAGGTTGTTTTTGGGGCTGGGACGCAACGCTTCGACACTGTCTCGAACATTACTCATAGCGGGCCAAATACTAGCGGCCACGCTATTTCAAAAGGAGTAGTCAAAGATAAGGCAAAGGCAATCTTCAAGGGTATGATCAGAATCGAAGCGAACGCTAAGAACTCGCGGGCCTACCTCGCAGAACACGCCATGATACTCAGCAAAGACGCCCTAGCCGACGCAATCCCCGGCCTCGAGATCGAAACGAACGATGTGAAGGCCACGCATTCGGCGTCGGTCGCGCAAATCGATGAGGAAGAAATCTTCTACCTAATGGCCAGAGGCCTCTCGAAAGATGAAGCGAAGAAACTCATCATCGTCGGATTCTTCGAACCACTCGTGGAACGCATTCCAGTTCCCGAAGTTGCAAGACGCATTCGAAGAATCATAGACCTGAAATGGTCAGGCATCTACGACTTCGCCTCCAGCCTCACGATCCCAGCCTTTGACGACGAGTACTACGAAGAGGGACAGAAGACCCGCGACATATTCGAAGGACACTACAAGTACCGTTAGCGCTAATATGATTGAGAGGCCTCTGGTTGAATCGGGCTTCTATGGTGATACACTGAAGCGTATCGCCAAACAAGATACCAAGTGCATGTCTCTAACAGTCAATCTTCAAGCTGTGCCCGCAGCAATGATCGCAGTTCGATAGCCTTCGCATTTGGGTTTAGTGTTCGATCCAACACTATTATTCGGTTGCGGTCGTAGCGACCATTCGCGAGTCTCCTAAAAATAATTGACTCAGCCTTGCCACGACCAATGTAGGTCCCGGCAGAGTAATGCAGACTAAACCCGACAAGGACTATGAGAGCATAATGGTAAGAAGTAGGTGCCCCTGCCCAGAGAACGTTGTAGAAAATTCCTAGCAGACTGACCAGTATGTTGAGACCGATAATCGATCCCAATACACCGGTTAGAAGAGTTGAGTGAAATGGTCCTGAATTGATGCCGATAATCTTGAATCGCCTGAAATATGGAAGGGCGATCGAAGGGACCAGGCCCGAGATCATGGTGATCACAATCAACCCCGGTGTCAGCCGAAGCGAAAATAGAACACCGCTCGCACGCTGAGGAGTAGCCAAGAAGTTCAATGAATGCAGTACCAACCGTAGCACACCGGGCCTTGTACTTGCCGTCCTTGACGGGTCAGCACTGTAGATGTCCCATCCTATGGCAATCGACGTGAAGAACAATACTAATGGCAGGTAGACTAAGTGAGATTTCGCGATGAGGGCCTTTCCGAGGTGCAAGAATTTTTCATCCTTAGGTCTGATCACCTGCTTCGTCTTAGTGAGCCTCGCAATCAATCCAGCTATGTTCAACGAGCACATGCCTCCGAGGAGTATGATTGATCCATAACCCAGGCCTACGACCAGAAGCCCTACTATTGACGTAAAGACTGCGACTGCAAATGGATCGAGACCAACATGGGTAAGCTGGGGGATTGAGAACGTTGAAACCGCAGCGACAGAATACGCAACGAATCCTAGGATCAGCGGTCCGGCCGCATCGATAACCGCGCCACGTTCGGTGAATTTCCTCATTCCACCAGGATCTCTGACCATCCTTAACCCCATACTCTTGCTAGGAAACTGAAGGTGAACTAAAAGCAGGACTATTTACGTACATACTCTGGCTTGCTATCAATTCAATCAATTGGCAGAGATTCTATAAGGAGGGGAGCAACTGCTGATATTTGTTACTGGGGAAAACCCATTCGACGGTTTCTTACAGCCCTACCCGTCCGACATCAACTTTACAGGGCCTCACAAGGTCAGAACACTCGGGTAATAGGCTTGAATGCGGGGACCGGCCGCGTCCTCGTCGCGAACATGGCCAACGCGATGCCCCAAGCACGGTCATCATGCGTCCCATCTGGGTGGCTGAATTGAATTTGACCGGCCTTGGTGAGCTGGAATCGTTCGATGTTCAACTCGTTGGCTAACTCAAGTTGGTAGGGGATCAGGAATCGGTTCTGCTGCATCATCATCTTGAGGTAGTTCATCACGTCCTGTTTGACCGGTGCGGAGAGGACGATGCCTTCCGCGTTATGGAGCGACTTCCTCGCCTCTTCTACGACGCTCTCTCCGACGCCCGTTTGGTCGATTAGAATTCTATGAACCGTTTGCAACTTCGCCGTGAGGACTCGAACGAAGCCGACAACGCCCGCCTCACCAGTGTACTCCGTTCCTAGCGGGAAGACCTTGAGGCCCACTAGGCGGAAGGTGTCCCCGTCTTTTCGGACGAGGGCTAGGACGCTGTAGTCCTGTTTCTTGCCGAGGTCGAGGCCGGCCCAGTAGTCAGCGCGGGAGGTCTGCTGCAAGTTCCGTCGCCCAGAAGCTTCGCAATTCTCCGCCGAACTCTCGGATTTCAAGCTCCGCGTCGGTGCATTCCGTGATTAGCGAGGTGGGGAGCCAGCAATCGTCGTCCTCGCTCCACTCCGCCTCCATCTCACGCCGCCAACGCCAAGGATCGTTCGCCAACTGCTTCCGTATCTTCTCCAGGATACCCTTCTTCAGGGGGCCGTTCGGTTCAAGCGCCTGTTCCCACGTGACGTGGTCGCGGCTGAAATCTTCAAACTCCTTATCCTTACAGATCCTGTAGAAAACGTGGTCGCGGGACCAGGGTGTCGAGTTGGCTATGAAGAACCCGTTCGTCGTGCCCAACGTGAAAAGAATCGCATCGTAGAGCTCCTCGTCATCCCGCACGAAGTTGAACTCGGTCGCAAGTACGCCATGCAGTGTCGGGCCCCGTATCGTGTCGGGGTTGCAAGGATAGGCTTCAATGTTAGAACCGTTAGTTAGCGACACTTTCGTTTTGAGCGGTTTCCGACCGACTAGGATTTCGCGGTAAGGGACACTCCTAGGTAGACGCTGAATGAACGCGTTGATCTTTCGGATTACGAGTTTGCTTTGGCGAAAGCTTGGACCCACAACTCCTAGTTGGACGCCGTCGTTTTTGACTGCGTACCAGAGCAATTTGCTAGACGCCGAGTGGTCTTTTCCACTCTGGCGACACCATAGCTGCGCAATGAAATGGGCCGGGTCGTTGAGGAACTTGGCTTGGTAGTTGGTCGGTTCGAAGCCTAGGGCTTCTTTGCAGAAGGCTACGGGGCCTTTCCCGGCGAATTCCTTGAGCCGTTGGAAGGCGCCTAGGCTTCCCGCTTCAGCTTCCCGCTTGCTTCTGAGCTTCCTTTGTTCCTCTCTGGCTTGCTGCAATCTCCGCTCTGAATTGCTCATTCGTCTCACGAACCTCGTCTAGGAGAACTTGGATGTCGCGGCGGTCGTAACCCTGCAGAAGCGCCATGTCGGTTCGGACAGTAGTGTTAGCCAAGCGCATCGCTTCCATACGCGCCTTCGCATTCCTAGCTGCCTCCTCACTCTCGCAGAGCTTGATAACCGTCTTCAGAATGGCGTCCACAGTGTCGTGAAGATCCAACCGACCCTGCTGTGTATCTTTGCTGGCCTTCAACGGTTGTTTCGTTGGACCAGGCGCTTCGACCGCTGGCAGTGTCAGGGCAATAGCTTGGAGTTGCAACGTGCGGACGAGGGTGTCTAGGTGGCGGAGGAGGGCTGGGGTGCCTTCCTTTGCTTCAACGGACTGTTTCACGTATTCGACTAGCACGAACTTTGCCAACTCGTTGAGGGAAACCCCCCTCGACATGGCCCGGGCTTGTAAACCGCTTCGTATGAGGGGATCGAGGCGCAAAATGAGGCGAGGGTTACCTTCGTTTGGCACCGTTTGGCACCACCCCTCGAGGGGTGGATCCACCCTCTTAATTGCGAACGGTAGTAGCAACGTTACAGGTTAGAACATGTAATAGGACATCATAGCTGGCAACAGAGAGTTATGAATTGAGCGAGGGGCCTCTAATCTTCGTTCGATGTGACTAAGTTGATTTATCTGCACGCCGAAGAAAGAGTCAAGAATCTATGGTCGTCGAGTGACCCTTGAACGTCGAAGCGGCAACAGTGTCTTGAGATCTTCTCCATAGGGCTGGAGACCCGCGGATTTCCTGTATCCATTCATTAACGCTCTCATCTTTGGGATCATATGAGGAACAAGGCTTACGTGCGCGGAAGTGTCCCGGCCCGTTCTCTCGCCCTCAACATGCAACGAGGAAGGATTCTCGGTCCTGAGTAATTCATACGCTTCTCGGATCAAGGATCGGTGCTTTGGGGGGTAGCCATGAGGGAGTAGTTCCATCGGTAGGTGCTTGCCCCCGATGCGATGGTCTTCGAAGAGCTTGTTTATGATGTACCCTTTTGCGTGATTGAGCGTCCCTAGTTTGAACACCATTGGAATTTATTCCACTATCTTTGGAATTAGCCGCAACGATTATAAAGGGTGACGAAAGATGATTATCATCATGATGACGATAACGTACAGGAGGTACACAATTGAAGAGAATTAGTGAAGGTCCTCTTGGAATAGTGTTTGGTGGCCCTGTGGCCCGGGTTCTCGACCAGGCTAGGATTGTAGGCAACATGGAGCAGACGATTCCTATGCTGGCTCAGTCAACCGGCTTGACATTTAAGACTGTCCAGAAAGCGGTCCTGAGACTGAATCAAATCGGATTGGTGAAGCGCTCAAGAAAGATCGCAAACGCCCAGACCTACAGATTCGATGTGGAGAACGAGCTGCATGAGCTGCTGGTTTGGACTGAACAGCTTCCCGTCAAACGACTTCGACACCGATAGGACGACGACTGATGCGAGCGCAATGCGCCAGCTAGGCCACGAACCAAGCCAAAACATCTCGAAAACCGCGCCATAGACCAGGCTAGACTAGGTTCTAATCCCGTATCCAAAGTATGTTTCGGCAGCACGTCCAGTTTTGCCTTCCGCTATGTTCGAACGCAGGTGCACTTCTGCGAGAAAACAGGGTTTTTCCGCCAGACCGTTTAACCCCCCCCAATAGAACACTAACAATACCGCAACCAGTATTCATTGAGCGGTTGTCCTAAGCAACTGCTTGCCTCTGACGTTTCCTTCTTGGAAACACGAACATCCGGCGGCATGCTTAATTGAAGACTCCGCTGGAGTTTGAAATCAGTGATTGACCTTTGCCAAATCAGGTTCACTGCGCTCATATCCTCGTGAAGACGGAGAAGGAGGCACAGATGGTCCTGGGTCGGCTGAGTAAGGGAGAGAAGTTCTCCAATATTGCGAAAGAGGTCTCCCGCGACCCGGGTTCGGGCAAACGTGGAGGAGACCTCGGCTGGTTCACGCGCGGAAAGATGGTGAAGGAGTTCGAGCAGACCGCGTTTGCGCTCCAGAAAGGACAGACCTCACCCATCGTGAAAACACCATTTGGATACCACATCATTCGCAGACTAGAATAGCTCTCACGCCGTTAGGGTTGTTTAGAGCGTTCACCTAGAAGCATGGCGTCTCATTGGTTCTCTGTCATATTCCCCTTAGGAGGTTATGTTAATGAGTAACCTCTGTATCATTAATGATACAGGCGTTACTTGTGCCAAGAACCCTTGATGCAGTAAAGGCAGAAAAAGTTGCAAGTGTGGTCAAAAAACTCGGCCGCAGCGCTTCATTTCGAAACATATGGAAGGAAGTTGCGCGTGCAGGGATTTTGACGCATAACACAACGTTGCGGACGTATCTAGACCTGTTGGTGAAGAGCGACGTACTGAGTGTGCGAAAACAGGACGTAGGATCAGTATACTCAAAGGAGACATACTTTGTCAAGTCGGAAAAACCAAAGGTGTGCGTTGGCCTCGTTATCCTGCAGAAGCACGGCCTCAACTGGGATGTACCCGAAACGGACATCCGCACCATTCTCACTGATTTCATCGGCCTAGCACGTTCCAAACCTTTCGAACATGGTTTGATGGCGTCCTTAGAGGACTGCCTGGTGAATGAAGCCTATGCGGATGCAAAAAAGCAGACGGGAACATTTTCTCTTGTTGCTGCGATGATCTCTACAAGGAAATTGGACCTTCCTTATTTCTTACAGCGGGCTGACGAAAATCACCTAGGAAGGGCCTTTCGGCTGCTCTTTAGCCGAATACTAGAAACAACATCCTCGAATGTCACCAGCGTCGATGCACCTGCGTTCTTAGCGGTTCGCGAGCGATTTCTTGGCATCACCAGACAATATTCGCGCTCTGGGTTTTGGAAGCTCGTCGATGGTGAGAAAGGGGTTGGAGTGATTGGACTCAATCTCGTAGAGGATTTGAGCGAAAGCGACTTGATCCTCACCGCGGCAAAACAGCTTGGAGTAGTGGGTTAATGAAAAGGCCTAAAGACATACGCGTTGCACCCATAGAGTGGGTCGAAATTCTCAAGGTTGCTTATCCGTTTCTTCATGAAAAGGCGGGCGATCTAGTAATCTTCGGATCCCAAGCTCTATCCATTCACATGAAGAACCCGCTGCGAAGCAAAGATCTAGACATGCTCTCTGCCCAAGTCGGCCCTCTTCAAATGGAGCAGTTGTCAACAAAACTCTCGGATCTTACGAACGTGGAATTGAGGTCAATTTCAGTTCAAAGTAGAATGTTTGGCCCAAGGAAGATGACTACATATGCGATTGAGCTTCGGATCAAGGAAAGGCCCTTCTTCGTAGAGGTGTTCGATCGCATATTGGATGGACGGGCGCCCTCTACCCTGCAGCCCTATGTTGAGCCCGTAAAGCGTTGGAAGTTGGAGGTCTGGGCTCCCGACAGAGAAGCGACCGTCGCACTTCGTATGGCGTTCAGACAGCCCGAGGGAATAAGTAGGTTCAATGCAACACGCCTAAACGCTTTCATTGACGAGAACCGACGTTCGATACGATTTAAGCGGGTAAGGTCCATTCTCAAGAACTGGAATATTGAGGACTGGGTAGAGAAGAATCTCATTGATCTGTACCGTAGAAATAGGTTGCGAATAATCGGGGACAGCAAAATCATTCCGGGTATTGAGAGGAAACTCGGGTGACATCAAAGGGAGGTGGGCGCATTATTGTTCGATACCGTTGAAGAAAGAACAATCGCACTGACTGTGATTATGGGTTAGAGTAGGCAATAGGAAATCCGGTCCCGTGAGGGCGGCAGAAACAAGCATTCGACGAGGCTTCGGGTATTTATGTGGTTGTGCGGAAACGCAGGTGCACTTCCGCTAGAAAACGGGCCTTTTCCGCCAGACCGTTCAACTCCCCATAGAACCATAACAATACCACAACCGCACGACTAACCAACAAACCCGAATCCTTAGCCACACGCTTTTTCTTCTGTGTGAGTCTGTTGTTCACCAATAAAGCGAGGCATGGACTAGCCTTGAACCGATCTCAGCTCTGGAAATCTGGCGTTGTAGCTGCGATCTTCCTGACTACACAATGAAATTTAAACGCAGACGCTCATCATGAATGATGATGCTGAAAGGATGCTAACTCCACTTGGGGTCAACACTATGGATGAAAGTGAAGTGAAGATTGTGATTGGACAGGCTGTGGGAAGAGCCTACAACTTAGACCGCGCTGAAAAGAGTATTCCTATGCTTCAACGCCTATTCGAAGAGCCTCAGAGAACCGAATTGGAACGGGCGAGTAGTGAACTGCTTGCTTCGGATAACTTTGATGAGCATACTGTAGCGTTCATACTTCAGGCCTCCCTGCAAACCGACCTTCCGAATCCAGCTCCTATCGATTGGCGTGATCTAGCATTGGATATCCGTGAATTGGAAAACACAGTCGCGGATTACATGTATCGCCTGGAACGGGAGATGGAAAACAAAGATAAAGTGACTGAATCAGATAAGCCAGCGATGGCCGAAATGCACGATGCCCTGCGTGAATGGGCCAACTCTCTCGGCAGCGTTGTGTCTCATATGCGCGAGGAGAACTGGATTGAGGCGAAAGTTGAGGTTGACAAAGCATTCTATGCTTCGCAGTCACAAGCAATCGACGCATTGAAAACATTCTACGAGAATCCCATTCTAGCGGAAGTTATTGATAGATTTCGTGACAAGACAAAACAATTCCACGAGACAATACTTCGTTACCCATCACGAATGATTATTCCCAAAGATCGAGTGAAAACTATCCTTGATGTTCAAGCCGTGTACCTGCGTCTACAGCAACTCTACTTCGAGGATCGAAACCGCGAAGCGAACCAAGTTATCGGTTACCCTATAGAGAAACTCGGAGATGCTATTGATTTCCTACTTCAAACTAGCAAGCGTTTAGAGACCGCGAATTATGAGATTGGGCTCGGGGTAGGCAATCTAAGAAGGGGGCTACCCAAGATTAACGACCCTGCTCTTAGGAGAGTGTTAGTCGATTTGGCTGATAGGTTGGATACAATCTTCTCAAGCCTGCCTGCAGAACCTTGGCCAATGAAGGATTATGGCCATCCTGATGTTGAATCGCGATTTGACTCAGATCCGTATGGCCCGACATACAACCATGGAGAACAAACCAAAGACGAAACCTAGGTCTAGGGAGGGGATGCGGTTGGCTAATGTTCGCTTTCATCTTCAGCACTGTGGTCATGAATGAAAGTCGAAGAAGGTTTTTCCTAGAAGCACGAGATGCCCAGATTGCAAATCACGCGAGGTCATTAAGCGGCTTCGGTAGAAAGCACTGTTGCTCTCGCAAAATTCGAGATGAAGATTGGCTTTCTGAAAAAAGACTGTTACTGTATGGTGAGACAAGTTGCTAGATTGGTCGAAGCTGAAACCATATCACAACAATAAGCATCTGAGCTTTGAGGAACTCTGTTATCAGACAGCCAAATGTCTTTTTCAGGATCATTTCACTCGCATTGATGATACCGGAGGAGGGGACGGTGTAGAGTTTTACAGGGTTCTACCTGAAGGTGATGAATGGGGATGGCAAGCAAAGTTCTACTATCCTCAAGCTCGTCTAAACCTGAGCAATCGCAAAGCTTCCATCGAAGAATCCCTAATTTCCTCGTGTAAGAAACATCCACGTCTCAAGAAGTGGATCTTGTGTACGCCGACAAACCTGACTCCTGAAGAGAGCACGTGGTTCAGCCAAGAACTCAAGAAGAAGATTCCGACCAATATGACGGTCGAACTCGAACATTGGGGTGACGGCGAGTTCAATGACTGGACAAGACATCCGCATTTTGGCGGAATTAGGCACTATTTCTTCGGCGAGTTGGAGTTCACAATGGATTGGTTCAAGAAACGCTTCGAAGAGATCTCTCCGATCTACAAAGATAAGTTCAATCCAGCGTTGCACACACCGACTATTTTCGATAGCCATATTCAGAATACCCTCTGTGAGTTAACTCTTACACAGGAATTGCATGAAATAGTGGAATATATTCGCACTAAAATCCAAGAGTATGTGAAGACGGTTGACGATCTGAAAAAACCCTTACCTATGCACATTGACTGGGGAACAGTCAAGAGTGTCCTAATCGCTGCTCTCGAACCAAATGCGAGTGTTGCCAAAGATGCCTTGGCTAGGCTCAAGAAGGTCTGTGAATTCTTGGACCAGGGTTTGATTGACGAGATAAGGTCCTGGAATCTAAATGAAACTGAGGATTTTCTAAAGGTGATTGTTCAATCGAGCGAGTCGTGTGAGAAGGCGTGTTCTGGGTTTGACGAAAATGCCCTTACGTACACAGGAGAGGAAAGAGAAAGAGTCAGAGCTCTTGGCGAAGCATCTCAGATGGTGCGTCAACCGATCAGACTTGCAGCCGTACTCGCCGACAGTTTTTCTGATTTTACTCGTGTTCTAAGAGCTGTAACCCGTTCGAACCTGAACATACTCGGAGGTCCAGGAGTTGGCAAAACACACCTTGTTAGTCACGTTGTCGATGAAAGAATAAGAAGAGAACTGCCGGCTATCTTGGTGCCCGGCAGTAGGTTCATGAGTCAACAACCGATTTCGCAGCAACTACTTCAAATGCTCGACATCCCGGCAAATTACAGTTGGGACGATTTCCTTTCTGCTCTAGATTGCTCTGCTCAGGCATACGGAACCAGAGTTCCACTCGTCATAGACGGTCTAAATGAGGCGATAGCTAGCGGGACTCTGTCAGAGATATGGAAACGCGAATTACCGGTCCTGATCAACCAAATCAAGCAACTCAAGAATATCGTGCTCATAACAACCTGTCGAACGAGTTATGAGAAAGGCGTATGGCCTGATGATGCTCTTCCAAACAGGCTTTACTTGCGCGGATGGTCTCCAGAAAATCTCGAAGCAGCAATTCACAAGTACTTCGATTGGTACAAAATAAGTGGCGACCTGACAACTTCATCTCTTCGTCAGTTTCAGAATCCCATATACCTGAAGATCTTCTGTGAGGCTAACAACGCTGAACGTCGACAGGAGAAAGAGGTCTATGTCGGAGAAGAGACGCTTTTTGAGGTTTTCAAGGTTTGGTTGAACCAGTGCAGCCAAAGCATATGTGACAGGCTCAACTTGCACACCAGCGTCTCAGTGGCTCAAGATTCCATCAGAAAGATCGCCCTTCGAATCTGGGAAAAGCATGTTAGAGAACTCCCCATTGCGGAATTAGCCGAGATCGTAGACAATACACCTCTGAAGGAGCTGCAGTGGAACCAGTCCTGGACAAAAGCAGTCCTCGACGAGGGGTTACTGGTGTGTCGTGATCTACGTGACCAGGGGGAAGTCGCATACTTCACGTATGATTTACTTGGCGGATACGTGATCGCACACAGTCTTGTCGAGAAAGAGAAAAACAGCTTGGACAGTTTCCTGAAATCTAATGAGGTGACGAACAAACTCTTCTCGGACGACTACAGAAATCTGCATCCCCTGTATGAAGACATTTCGCGATCTCTTGCTGTAGTCTTGCCAGTAACAACCGGTCGATTTCTGCATCAGGTGAGGGAAGATGAGAAACCATTCAACTTCTCAATCGCGGCTATTTTCGAACTTCCACCAAGCGTTGTTTCGAATGGTTGTGTTGAGCTCATCGCGAAGTTGTTCGATGACGAACGGAACAGGAAATATCTAATCAGTCTGGCGGCGTCTACGATGACACAGACGCAACACCCACTTAATGCGGTTTTCTGGTCCAAGCGACTGTTGGAACTTCCGATGGCGGAACGCGACACTTGTTGGACGGAATATGTGCGAGAGAACGAGGAACAGCTCCAAAGTACTGTGGTCCGGTTCGAAAGACTTTGCATGGATAGAGACGCCTCTTCCCCCGTTGCTAAAGAAAGATGTCATCTGATGGCCCAACAGCTAATGTGGACGTTAACTTCAACGGCGCGAACGCTCCGGGATAAGACGACTCGAGCGCTGTACTGGTATGGACGATGGATGCCTGACCGTTTCTTTGACCTGGTGCTATCATCTCTAGAAGTCAATGATCCGTACATCTCTGAGAGAATGCTCGCTGCAACCTATGGTGTGGCTATGGCTCGACAGATCGAGTTTACAGACAATACTTTCACTACGGTAACATTGCCCAGATATGGGAAAGAGTTGTATGAGGTAATGTTCGGAGAGAAGGCGCCTCATAGAACAACCCACATTCTCATGCGAGACTATGCTCGACGCACAATTGAGCTGGCGTTGATTCATCATCCGGACTTGCTAAGCTCAGAACAGCAACAAAGGATTAGACCGCCGTTCTCAGAAGAGGGGATCAGAAAGTGGGGAGAAAGAGAAGACAAGAATGACCGAGAATACAGAGACGGAAATGCCCCAATTCATATGGATTTTGGCAATTACACGATGGGGCGTCTGGTCAAGGACAGAAGTAACTACGACTTTGACAATACTGAGTACAAGACCGTACGCGGAAACATATTTTGGCGAATCTACGATCTTGGATACTCGCTTGAGAGATTTGGGGAAGTCGACAGACTCATTAATCGAATGAATTGGGGATACGGTAGAGGCGAGAACGGCGGGAAAATAGATCGCTACGGAAAGAAATACTCATGGATAGCATTTTTCGAACTTGCCGGATTGAGGCAGGACAGAAAACTCCTACCGGACGATTATGGTTTTCCACGAATTTCTAGTTGCGATATCGATCCGAGCTTTCCTAAAGATATCCAACAATATCAAGTTCCGCTAGACGACTTCTTGGAAATCACGTCCATTTCATCTCAGGAATGGATAGAGAAAACAACCGCGCCTAACATAAGCTCCGCCCTCATAATCCCGAAGATTCTCGGAAATGATGGTCCATGGGTTTTGCTAGACGGTTTTATCGTGCAAGAGGATTTGGAGGCAAATCGAGACTGCTTTTTGCACCCGCGATGTTTTCTGATTCAGAATTCCGATTTAGAGGAATTTGTGACTCTGCTCAAGAGAAACTCCCAAGCTTGGATTCCAGACATACCAAAAGACTACTACACATATGCAGGCGAAATTCCATGGTGCGACACATTTCCCAACAATGGTCAAGATGAGATGGAACTCACGGTCAAGACAAAGAAAGAAGTTCGCCCAATGGCGTCGCGTGTAGAATCAGGATTTGTAATCAAAGAACAGGAAGTTGAAGTCCCAAGCGAAGTTCGGAAATTTGCTGTGTTTCTTCCAGTTAGATACAATTGCTATGAATCTTACCACAGCGAAGTCAATCCCAGTCGTTCCGTACTAGTTCCTGCAAAGGAGATCTCTCAAATCTTTAAGGTATGTTCTCAGGCCCAAACTTTCGATATGCATGAGAAAAAAGGAAAAAAAGCGTCGATCACCGTCAGTTGGGGTAAGGAATATCACGATTCCCAGCTAGTCTTTTTGCGCCAAGATCTGCTGGACGGATATCTGGGAGGATGGAGTATGTCACTAGTATGGGTAATTAGTGGCGAAAGACGACTTTGGTCAGAAGAAAAAGATACTATTGGACTTGGAAGGTCGATCGAGAAGTATGCCCCATTTTTCCATGTCTTGAGCTACACGCCCAAGAAGACGTGATTGAATTCCAAGGGACACTGGGTTCTGCTAGGAATACGCGAAATATTCCTTGGACAGAACCTATGATGCCTGCACGTGGACTTCCACGTCTAAACCATCGATTACACGTGGCCATCAGAAAATGAGCCTTATGTAATATCCCCAGTCAGCTGGTGCGGGCAATGGAAATTGAACTTAGCCCATCAGTCCTACTGACAGGAGAAGTTTAGTCTAAGATATGCGCTATGTAAGTTCATGAGCCATTTGTCTGATTAGAGGAGCTCGCGAGAAGGCGAACATCCTGTGTTCGCGGAGCCGAGCACAACAGCTATGGAGGGTTCGAATCCCACCCATCGCAAGAACGATGCGTCCCCCCTTGTAGGGGGGCGGTGCTAGAAAAATAGGAACCACGTAGGCGCTATCAATTCAATCAGTTGGCAGAGATTCTATAAGGAAGGGGAGCGACCGCTATCATTGAATGGTCATGCAAGCTGGTCCGCAAAGGCCGGGCATTGTGTTTTGCAGCAACTGTGGAATGAACAATCCGACGGGGAACAAGTACTGTTACGGTTGCGGTAAGTCCCTTTTCAGCATAACCTGTTCCTACTGCAGTACCATCAATCCCCAGTACGCCCACTTCTGTGGGTCGTGTGGTCGAGCCCTAGCCCGCTAGATTGATCAAGCGCCCCCTTTCAACCGGTCTCGATAATGTTCCCGAAACTTCCTTACCGACGAACCCGAATCCTCAGCCACACGCTCTAGAGCATTGAAATCGGGCCCAATGGCTTCGGAGTAGCCTCGGCGAGTGTTCAACTCCCCACACCAATAATCCTGAACGAGCAACGCTTATAGGGCGTAAACAAGATCGTTTACGCGTCATGACAACAGTTCAGGTTCAGGTCAGGGTGCCGAGGAAAGTGGTCCAAGAAATAGATAGGTGGATAGCAGAAGGTCGGTTTGCTAACAGAAGCGAGGCCATCAAGACGGTCCTAACACTTTACGAGGAAAGAGAGAACACGAGAAAGTTCTACCAGACCATCCTCAAGCGCAGTGAGCAAGCGAAGAAGAAACCTGACTCACTAATTCCCCTCGAAGAGATTTCTTGACCTATCAGGTCCTCCTTCACCCCAAATCAGCCAAGTTCCTCTCGGGATTGGCGGAACCTTTGCGAACGAGAATCAAAGACGCGTTGAGAGAATTGCGGGATTCTCCTGAAACGAAGGGTGAACGCCTATCTCCCTCTGCGTTCTGGCGAATCAGAGTCGGCGACTACAGAGGGATCTATGAGATAGATAGAAAAGACAAGAGAGTAATTGTCCTGCACATTGGACACAGAGGCAGGGTATACGATGACTTCAGTCGTCTCCTCTGATCTGTTCGGAAGTTCGGGAGTGCGATAAGATGAGCTCAGATGGTTCGTGGGTTCGAATCCCAACCGGAAACTCTCACCAGAACAGTATCGAATCTCGACTTCCCATGAAAGTGAAATGTGGCCAGGCGAGTTGAGTTGAAGAAGAAGCGGTTCTTCGTTGCAATCGATTTCTCGAGGTACAAGGGCAGATACGTTGCCGTGGTCGGAAAGAGAGTCGTTGCAAGCGGAACCAACGCGAAACAAGTGTGGTTAGAGGCCAAAAGGAAGAATCCTAAAGCTCGACCCGAGCTTCACAAGGTCCCGAAGGACGAGACGCTCGTGTTGATTGATCAATTGCCTACTTTCAACCGTTCTCGGTAATGTTCCCGAAACTTCCTAACTTTGGGCGCAATTACAATTTGGCAGTATTGTTGCCTTGGGTTATTCTCGAAGTATTTCTGGTGGTAGTCCTCGGCCTTGTAGAAGGCTTTCAACGGTTCGACTTGCGTAACGATCGGCGCATCCCAAATCCCGGCCGCCGTGATTCCCTTGATCACATGTTCGGCGACCACCCTCTGTTCGCTATTATGGTAGAAAATGACGGAACGGTACTGAGTGCCCACGTCAGCCCCCTGCCGGTTTAGAGTTGTAGGGTCGTGTACGGTGAAGAAGACCTCGAGGATTTCCTTGTATGAAATTACCTCAGGATTAAAGGTCACTTGCGCTACTTCAGCGTGCCCAGTTCTCCCCGTGCAGACCTGTTCGTAGCTTGGATTTGCAATCGTCCCCCCAGAATATCCGGGCTCTACCTTCACGACGCCCTTCAAGCCACTGAAAACTGCTTCCGTACACCAGAAACAGCCGCCCCCGAGAGTAGCTACTTCATCACTCATGCTTTCCTTTTGGGGCAATCATGACGTATAAACTCGAACTTTTGACATCAATGATTAGAATCTCAAAAGGTAGCTCGATACGATTCTGGAAGGGGTCTCTCGCAAATTGAACTCGTTATGATCCAAGCGACTCAGTTCTTTGATACCAAGTCAATATCTAGGGTTGGTTGAATGGCATATTCAGTGAAGGTGCTTCCTATGGCTGGGTTGTTTAGTGTTCTTTTGCCTTACACTGCCTATCTTGCATTGTTATTGCGAGTTTGGGTTGGAGCCAACTTTGTTGCTCACGGTTATCCTAAACTGGGCAAGGCGAAGGCGCAGACGCTTCAATGGACTAAGAGCCTAGGAGTTCCAACAATAGCGACCTACCTGGCGATAATTCTGGAGTTCTTTGGTGGATTATCTTTGATCATTGGATTCATTGTGCCAATTGTTGCGTTTTTCATCGCACTGGAAATGGTCGGTGCTATACTCCTGAAGAAAACTAAGATGAAGGCGCCCTACATGGGTCAAAATTCGTATGAGATTGACATAACGTACCTTATGCTCGCCATCGCTCTCTTGGTGCTTGGGGCGGGCCTACTTTCAGTTGACTCTTTCCTTGGACTTTAGGGAAATGAATGAGTCAGGCTGCTATGACTGGTGTAGAACGGCGTGAGTCGATTTGGGTCATAAGAAGACGGAGACCACTTTGGTCGCGCACTTCCTAACGATGACGGTTCAAATTCCGTTGCCCGCACCAGCTGACCCGTACACACGAAAAGTCATATTTCCGTCGCCGCTGCGAGTGAGAAAGTAACACACGGCAACTGTTAGAAGTAATACATGAAAGTGTTGGGGCGTAGTTGGAATACGCATGATGAGGAAGGTAGAGCCTGGAAGTTTTGTTGACTGCGTAGAATCGGTAATGGTTAGCCCCGTTGAAACCGTGAAACCGACCGACCTTCTTCAATACGCGCTGAAGAGGATCGTCAAGAAGAACATCGGGTGTGTGGTGGTTGTCGAAGGTAAGAAGCCTGTAGGAATTGTCACGGAACGTGATGTGTCTCGAAGAGTTGCGAAGAGTTCGAAGCTTCTGGTAACTCAAGTGAGACGAGTCATGTCAAGTCCGCTTATTACTGCAACCCGGGGTACTCCTATCGACAAAGCCGTCTATCTTATGGCTAAGCACGGTATCCGAAGGCTCCCAGTCATCGATAGAGAGGAACTGGTCGGTCTCGTTTCGGAACGTGACTTGCTACGATGGATGCTTCAAGTGAGCTACGAGCCTCAGGTTCCAATCGAAATCAGACAAATCCTAGCGAGGAGAGCTGAAGCGAAAACCTAGCTTAGCGTAGGTGGCTACATACATTTGCTGGGCCTTTGTGTGTGGGTCAGCTGGTGCGCACACACACGAAATGCCTATTCAGGCTGTATGAGGTGTAGAATGCGGAACAGTCACTCACTCTTTTTGTTCAGCTGAATCCGATTAAGCGGAACAACGGCACTCGCACTCAATCAACTATCTGTATTGGCGTCCACGATACAGGGTGCTCTGAATAGGCATCCGCCGATGCCGAACAACCGACACGAACAGTCATAAACCGAACAGAGCCCGCATTGCCCGGTTCTTTTGCGTTCGAAATCGCTGCCGGCATTGAGTGGACATCCAGAAATAGTCTCTTCGTGTTCGAGTTTGGTTCGGGGTGTATCCGACGAGCCCAATTGCTCGGCCTAGTTTGTTCAGGGGGGAGATCTTACTCCTGATAATAGTGGACGGGCTTTTCGGGTTCGCGGTTGGCTTCAGCTCTCCCTCCGTCGCGCCGTTAATCGTCGCCATCGGGGTTAGCATAACATTCGTGGGTCAAGCACAAACCATCGGAGGCCTGGGCGCCACATTTCTTCGCTTGCCCATTGGTGTCTTGATTGATCGAATTGGGCGAAAACCCTTCATTCTCATAGGGGGACTCGTGACGCTGGTTGGTTTCTTTTCGTACTCTTTCGCCACATACTGGGTTCTGTTGGGCGCGGGCATCGTGCTAGTGAGTTTGGACCAGGCTATTCGCGGGACAGCTTCGTACGCGGCGCTCGGCCACGCAACCACAACGCAGGGACTTGGAAAGATTTTCAGCATTGACCTTGGCGTAACTGAAACGGCCGCCACACTGGCACCACTCCTTGGGGGTTTCTTAGCGACCGCGATGGGTCTCCCAAGACAAATAATTTTCACAACTTCCGCCGCTCTCGTTGCAACTGCTCTCGGGATCGTGGTTCTGGGCTACAAACCAGAGCGAATCCAGCGAACCGAAGCCGCAGCCGGGTCTTGGTGGGGGTTCCTACGCCCCGACAAAAGCCTCATACCTTTGCTGGTGGTAGTGGCGCTCGATTCAGTCGCATGGAGAATCAGCTTCCCCTTCTGGGCGTTGTATATTTTCAAAGAGATGAAATCTACCCAAGAACAGTTAGGGATAGCATTGGCAATCTCCGCTGGAATTCCAGCGCTGACGGGTTTCACGTTGGGTTCCAAGCTCGACAAGCTCGGCGGGAGGCCTTTTCTGGCGGCTAGTGAATGGTCCGCCATTGGTTGTTTTCTGCCGCTTTTGTTGGGTTGGAGACCTGAGTTCGCGTACATATCCGCCGTATTCGCTGGTTTCGTCTACAGCTTATGGATGCCCGCCCTAAACGCTCACATTGTTCTACATTACGGGCGAGAGAGATACGGTCAGACGTTTGGGATACTGGCGCTCGTTGCCGGCATGGCATCAGCCGTGTCCCCAATCCTGGGTGGGTGGATGTGGGACAACATATCACCACAATCCCCCTTCATACTCAACCTAGTCCTAGCCATCATAATCGGTTTCATAATCTGGTTCAAAATCAAAGAACCAACTCCAGCGGTGACCTAGGAAGCGAGCACGTGCGGTCAGACACGTGTGGTACCCTTGGTGCGCGCCCCCCAAAATAATGAACGAACGATCGTCTGTGGATTGTTGTTAGTTGTTGTGTGTGGGTCAGCTGGTGCGGGCAAGGGAATTTGAATTGTCGTCCTTCGTCGTTAGCAAAAGCGTGTGTGAGCCTAGTCGTTTCGGGCCATGTAGACGAATGGATCGTACCACGATTTAAGAAGCGGCCGGGAGGCCGGCGAGTGTTCGGGCTAGGTCTTTCTTTCTTTCCAGGTCAGCTAGTTGTTTTATCGTCATTTGCGCGGCTGCAGGGGAGCCGCCGCCGTGCATGCAGAGCGCGCCTAGTCTCCCCGGGCCGGCAACCATGCTCTCGATGAGCCTAGCCACCCTCAACCTCTTTTCCGCCGTAACTCCATGCGAGCCACGATAGTACTTTTCCACCAGCGGGCCTATCTTCGGGTTTTTCAAATCGAGTTCGGATGGCATGGAGGATATCATTCCGCCGCCGATGTCTTCAGCTATCTTCTGAATCTCGTACGGGAGCCTTGTCACACTGATCTTGGTGACGTTGGCTAGGAGGGGGTCGGGGAACCATACGCCAGATGGCGTTGGCTGACCCTCGTAAGCAGCACCTAAGGCTTGTGAGTATAAGGCCTCGGATAGGTACGTCATTTCAGCCAACCGGTCGGAGAGTTGCCTAGACAACCCATTGTATTCAGCCAGAAGTGCGCCAGCCCCAGTTAACACGTCACCACAACCCGCCAAACAACCGCCCAACACCATTCTATGGAGCAAAACGAACTTGGTCACGACATCCACAGCGAAGTCGCACTCCCCGTTCATGAAAACGCGTTCTTTGGGAACGAAGACATCATCGAAAACCACGAGCGATTCGGATGAGCCGAAGTTAACGTTCCCCTTATCGAACCCTCCCTCCAATTTCCTTTCCCCGCCCGGCTGCATGTCAACAACTTGCATCACACCCTCCGCGTTCATTGGCACAGCGAAGGCGACGGCGTGCTCCTTCTCAGCTTCAGCGAACCCCGTGCCTGGTTGAACGATGATCTCGTGCGAGCCTATTGCGCCGCCAATCATACTCTTGGCGCCCCGCACTACGATTCCTTTCTTATTCTCGTCCACTACTCTGAGGTAAACATCCTTGTCAGGTTGGTGTTTCGGTTTCAGGGACCGGTTGCCTTTCGGGTCTGTCAACGCGCCTGCGCAGGTTAGGTCTTTGCCTTGCACCATCTCGGCGTATCGTTTCAGCCGCTTGTGGTAGTCCGTGCCGAGTTGGGCGTCCATTTCATATGTTGAGTGCCAAAGCGCGTTGAGGGCGTCCCAACCACAGCAACGGCTCGCTGTACAGACTCCCGTCCATTGACAAACAAGTCGCGCCGCCTTAACGCGGTTTACCAGATCCTCCCTGGACCTATGGATTGAGCAGTATGCGCTGATTTTCGACCCGGCTTCACCTGTTCTCGTTAGGAGGCTGTCGTACCTGGGCTGTTTGGAAAGGTTGTAGATTTCACCAATCCCTTCTAACGCCAGGCGTGTGAACGTGTTTTTTGTTACGTCTTGAATGCGGTCGCCGCGCATGTAGGCCTCAGACTTTAGCCGCTTCATGCTCTGGATGTATTGTTGTTTAGACTTTAGGACCATGTAGAACCCTCAGAGGAGTTCGTTGGAAATCACGAGTCGTTGAATCTCTGATGTGCCCTCGTAGATTTCTGTGATCTTCGCGTCCCGGTAGTATCTTTCGAGGGGTAGGTCTGTCATGTAGCCGTATCCTCCGTGGATTTGTAATGCCTTTCGAGCGGCTTCGACTGCGGTTGATGCGGCGAAGAGCTTAGCCATGCTAGCCTCCTTCGTGTGTTTTCTACCTTGGTCTGTAAGGGTAGCAGCATGGTACGTGAGCAGTCTCGCGGCTTCAATTTCGGTCGCCATGTCCGCGATCATCCAACGAATCGCTTGTTGGTCGCTGATGGGTTTCCCGAATTGAACCCTCGTCCTTGCATGCTCGATCGCAGCGTCCAGGGACGCTTGGGCTATGCCTACGGCTTGTGCTGCAATGCTAATCCGCCCACAATCCAGCGTGTCCATTGCAATCTTGAATCCCTCCCCTGGCCGACCAAGCATGTTCCTTGCCGGAACTCGCACGTTATCGAAAATTACTTCAGAAACCATCGATGAACGTATTCCCATCTTATCAAATATCTTCCCAATCTTGACGCCAGGCATGTTCCGGTCAACGATGAAACATGATATGCCTCGGTGCGCGAGTGATTTGTCTGTCATCGCGAAGACGAGGTAGGTGCTCGCCATCGGAGCGTTCACGATGAAGTACTTGCGGCCACGAATCACGTACTCATCGCCGCTCAGCGTCGCCTTCGACTCCATCGACGCAACATCGCTTCCGGCTCCAGGTTCAGTTAAGCAGAATGACCCGAACTTCGAACCTTGGGCCAATGGTGTCAAGTAGAGCATCTTTTGCGGCTCGGTTCCGTACGATAGCAGTGGTTGGCTGACAAGTGATACGTGCACAGCTAAGGTAACCCCGAGGGCAGCGGAACCGCGGGAGATTTCCTCTACGGCAAGAATATAGCTCAGTACGTCTTGGCCGCCTCCTCCATACTTTCTTGGGATCGGCAGGCCAATCAGGCCGGCCTTAGCCATTGCGCGCCAAGTTTCTGTCGGGAATCTCTTGCTCTTGTCCCAACCATCAGCCTTCGGTAAGACGAATTTCTCCGCGAAGCTACGGGCTCTTCGCAGCACATCTTCCTGGCGCTTACTTAATGCAGTTCTGTCAAGTTGTCGTCTGCTAATCAGTTTCACTCGCCTGTTTGTTTTAATTGTGCATTCCAGCCATCCAGTGTTCAGTCATCAGTTGATGAAGCCGAGTCAACGGCGGGATGTGGGCTTTCGCCCGAATTAGCCGACTGGGCCGATGTTGGGTATCTGGTTGCTTTTGACCGAGCGTGAAACCCTGACTGTGCGAATGGTCTAGCTGGTTTCGTGAATGCGAAACGAGAGCCCTGAGGTTCGGGGCCGTCGCGTCTGCAGGTGAAGCGATGGTATGGGAATCCGAGACTGACGGTAATCCCTCAGTCGATGCAGATGAGTCAAGGAGACGAAGACTTGACAGAACCCTTAATGCAAACTCCATACGAACCCCCATCAGGGGTAGCGTAAGTACCGGCAAATATCTGTTGGATACGAACAATACTTACTATACCGATGGCTTCACCCGTTGATGCCTAAAATACTCTCTGAGAACTCACCCGAGCCGCTTGAGCAAAGGGTAACTATTCAGGCAAAGAAGCATCTTCGTTGCGCAGGGTCAGTGAATATTGAACGCGTACGTGAAAGTCTGCGAAACAACCGACGTCCCATCCGGAACCATGCACCCAGTTGACGTAGGCCAGAATAAGCTGATGATCGTCAACGTAGATGGCTTTCTGTACGCATTGAACAGAATATGCTCCCATGAAACCGCAGACCTATCGACCGGTTTCCTCGTGGGTTCCGTGGTAACTTGCCCGCTACACCTGTCGAGGTTCAATGTGAAAACTGGCGAAGTAGAGAACCTTCCAGCCACAGTGCCCCTTGCCACATATGCTTTGAAGATTGAAGGGACAAGTGTATACGTCCGAGTGTAGGCTCAGCAGAGAGAATGAGTTGGAGAACTTATATCACGTCATACACGTTACTTCAACCAATGTTCGCCGGTCTAGGTAATGGTCGAAAAAGTTACAACGATAAACGTTTCTAAGCTCCGAGAAGACTTTCCGGTTCTAAAACGCCAAGTCAACGGAAAACCACTCATCTACTTCGATAACGCCGCCACATCACAAAAACCCGAATCCGTCATAGAAACCACAGACCGGTACTACAGAGAGTACAATGCGAACATTCATCGCGGAATCCACAAACTAGCTGAGGAAGCAACACTCGCGCATGAAGAAGCAAGAGAAAAAATCGCCAAATTCATCAACGCAAAGCACACCGAAGAAATAATTTTCACACGAAACGCAACTGAAGCGATAAACCTAGTCGCCTACACCTGGGGCAGGGCGAACATTGGGAAAGGGGACAAGATTGTCTTAACAATCATGGAGCATCACAGCAACATAGTTCCGTGGCAGTTGCTTGCACAAGAAAAGGGCGCCAACGTTGAGTACGTAAAGATTGATAATGGAGGGTTGCTCCGCCTGGATGAAGTTCACGAGTTGATTGATGAGAGAACGAAGATCGTGTGCGTAACTCAAGCCTCTAACGTGCTTGGAACGATTAACCCAGTTAAGGAGATTGGCAAGGTCGCCCACCGCTACGGTGCAATGTTCTTAGTTGATGCAGCCCAGTCCGTTCCGCACATGCGTGTTGACGTTAGGGATACTGACAGCGACTTCTTCGCATTCTCAGGCCACAAGATGTTGGGCCCCACCGGAATTGGAGTCCTCCACGGGAAGAGCGAACACCTCAGGAGAATGCCGCCATTCTTGGGTGGTGGAGAAATGATAAGGGAAGTTCACACTACCGGAGCCTCGTGGAAGGACATCCCATACAAGTACGAGGCTGGGACACCAAACATAGTCGGCGCCATCGGCCTCGGGACGGCAGTGGATTATCTCAGCAAGATCGGAATGGAAAACGTCCATGAGCATGAGAGAGAAATCTCCAAGTACGCAATTGGAAGAATGAGCGAAGTAAAGGACCTCACCCTATATGGGCCCAGAGACATTGCACAAAGGGTCGGCGTACTCTCTTTCAATTTGGGAGACATCCATGCCCACGACCTCGCTTCAATCTTGGATGAAGAAGGCATCGCCATAAGGTCAGGGCACCATTGCGCCCAACCCTTGATGGAATTCCTAAACGTCCCCGCCATGTCGAGAGCAAGCTTTTACATTTACAACACGAAAGAGGAAGTTGACGTATTCATCAACGCCCTTGAGAAGGCCAGGAAGCTATTCGCGCGATGAGTTCTGAAATCTACAAAGACATTATTTTGGACTATTACCGGAACCCGCGCAACTTCGGTGACCTACAGGACCCGGATGTCCGCGCGAAGGACTCGAACCCGTTATGCGGCGACATCATAGAGATGCAGCTGAAGATCAAGGACGGTAAGGTGGACGATATACGGTTCAAGGGTAAAGGCTGCGCCATTAGCCAAGCCTCAGCTTCAATGCTCACAGAGGCGGTCAAAGGGAAGACACTTGATGAAATCAAAGCCATGGGCAAACCTAACGTGCTGGAACTCCTAGGCATAGACCCAGGCCCAACTCGAATCAAATGCGCCCTGCTAGGCTTGAAAGTTCTGAAACTCAGTGTTTACGGCTACCTCGGGCAAGCAGTAACCGATGAAGTAAAGCAACTAGTCTAACTGCACCCTTGCAGTCAATTCAATAGTAAGTCAGATTGCGGAAACTGACCTTCCCGCCTGTTTTGGTTGGATGAAAAGTTTATGTGAGATGCGGTTAACGTTATGAAGCCATGCCAAACAAATATGTTCTTCCGGAATTGCCATACAAATACAACGCACTCGAACCAGTCATTTCCCAAGAAATAATGACACTGCACCACGACAAACACCACGCAGCCTACGTCACCGGCGCAAACGCGGCCCTCGAGAAACTCGACAAAGCCCGTAAAGGCGAAGCCCAAGTCGACATCAAAGCGGTTCTCAGGGATTACAGCTTCCACTATGGAGGCCACATCCTCCACAGCATCTTCTGGCCCAACATGGCCGCTCCCGGCAAGGGAGGCGGAACCCCAGGCGGAGCCATCTCAGACAAGATTAACGCTGACTTCGGCAGCTTCGACAAGTTCAAACAACAATTCTCTGATGCAGCTAAGACGGTTGAGGGCTCAGGATGGGCACTTCTACTCTACGACAACACAACCGACCAACTCGTCCTAACACAAATCGAAAAACAAAACCACATGCACCTCGCCCAACTCCCAATACTCCTCGGCATCGACGTATGGGAACATGCATACTATCTAACCTACAAAAATGACAGAGGGAAATACGTCGACGAGTGGTGGAAGGTTGTTAACTGGAGCGACGTAGACTCGAGGTTCGGCAAAGCAAAACATTAGACAGAAATTAACCATTCTACGGGTCTGAATAGAATCAGACCCACCCATTTTTCTCATAAGCGCATTAGGCGAGCGATGTTACTTTCAGCGTCAGAAGAATGAGTGAGCTTGTGCATAGAAAACAAAATACTCAGGCGCTGGCAGGAGAGCATTTCATACCGTAAGGGAACGAAAGCTGTAAGGCTTCCTAGGGCAAAACTTAGCGTGACCTAACGAGGACAGGTTTCGGATATTCTTTGACCGCCTTGTCCATCGCTCCTCTGGCAAGGGCCATGTCCAACCGAACCAGCTGCTTTACGACTTCGTTCTGCCTCGCGAGCTGATACATAGTGGCTCTGCCAACTGATCTCGTAACCTTGACAGCCCCCGATTTTTCGAGTTCCTTCCAATACTTGAAGAAAGTCACCCGTCCCATTCCTAGGTTCTTCACTATCTCGTTCTTGGAATAGTCGGAGAGGGAGTTGTCTAGGAAGAAGTCTATGATTCTCAATATGGGACTGGCTCCCAGATACTTAAGCAGCAAAGTATCGTTCGGCTTGTATGACATATGAACTTGATTAGTTTTGAAAGTATTTAAAGCTAGACTCTCAAAGTACCATAAGTGAACTCATGCTTTCCGACGATCAAATCAAGGCCACTATACTGTTCAAGCTTTACAAAAGAGGAAACTGGGGAGGAAGCCACACTGCGCTCGATAATCTGAAGAAAGGATGGAGGGCGCAAGATCTCGGCAAGCACAGTCTGGCAAGAGTGGAGAAACTGACGAAACAGCTAATTCGTGAGGGCCTGATTGTTCCCAAGCCCACGGGCTACGGCCTGCAAGTTTCTCTCAATCCGCGCCAGAACGAGGCCATAATCGTGATCATGAAGAAATTCTTTCCAGAAGTCTAGTATGCCCAGCTTCTGCCGCTTGGGTGCTTCCCATTTTCTCATAAGCGCATGAGGTACGGTAACTCGGCATAAGGTTCAAAAAGTACTAGGTACGTAGGCTGTTACAGCCTGCTGACGGCAATAGTCACAGGGTGTTTTTTATTTGGTATGTGATATTTGTAAAGGAGATGGAGAAGTTGCTTGTGCCAAATGCAAAGGCACAGGCTCAATACCATCGAAATGCGACGAATGCAAAGCAACCGGCAAACTGACCACTGAAAAGGGGGTACTTGATTGCGATATTTGCAACGGTACCGGCCTAGTTTCAATCAAGTGCAACGAATGCTTCGGCGGCGGCAAACTCGTCTGTGAGGCATGCGGCGGAACAGGCGGCAAAGAAAGCGAAATAGACGAATCGATCTGAATTAGCTATCGCCAAACAGAACCAGACCAACCGTCTCGTCAGGCTCGAATGGGCCTGCAATTTGGGAGGCAAGGATAAAGCCTCGCCCGGCTTTCCGATACAGGAGTCTGCTTCGCAATGAAGACGACGCTCATCTCAAGTCAAGAGAAATTCCCATTCCTTCGAGAGCTGTCCATTCAGGACACTAACCCCGGCTCATGTGCTGGCCCTAAGGATTGGAGCAGCATCCAAGGGCACGAGCTTCTGGAAGTTGCGACTCCGATTGACGGCTCGGTAATCGCCAAGGTGGCACTCGCATCAGTAGACGACTACGAGCACGTCGTCAAAACCGCTGAGGGAGCTTTCCTCAAATGGCGTTCAACACCCGCACCGGTTCGAGGCCAAATCGTCCGGGAAGTTGGCGACGAACTTCGCAAGCACAAGGAACAACTTGGCAAGTTAATAACGCTAGAAATGGGCAAAATTGTCGCGGAAGGCACGGGAGAAGTTCAGGAAGCCATTGATATCGCCGATTTCGCTGTGGGACTCTCACGCCAGCTCTACGGCCTCACGATGCAATCTGAACGCCCGCTTCACCGAATGTACGAGCAATGGCATCCCTTAGGCGTCGTGGGCATAATTACGGCCTTCAATTTCCCAGTCGCGGTCTGGTCATGGAACTCAATGATCGCAACTGTCTGCGGTGACACAATGTTATGGAAACCATCCTCGAAAGTCCCACTTAGCGCAATTGCAGTTCAACACATCGTAAACCGAGTATTGGAACGCCACCAGCTAACGGGAATCTTTACACTCGTAATAGGTCGGGGCTCAACGATTGGGGAACGCCTGATCAATGACAAGAGAATTCCGCTAATATCCTCCACTGGGTCAACCACGATGGGAATGCGCGTTGCCGAGGCAGCGGCGAAACGACTGGCACGAACCATACTGGAACTGGGTGGCAACAATGGCATAATTGTAGCTGAGGACGCGAACTTAGACCTCGCCGTGCGCGCGATCCTTTTTGGAGCAGTTGGAACAGCGGGACAACGTTGCACAACGACTAGGAGGATAATCGCGCAGAAGAAGATCATGGATGAATTGACTTCGAGGCTTGTAAAAGCCTACGGACAAGTTCGCATCGGCGACCCCTTGGATCCCAACACGGTGATGGGCCCATTGGTTGACGAGGAGGCAGTTGCCAATATGATGAAGGCGTTGGGAACCTTACCGAACCAGGGCGGGAAGATTGTTACCGGTGGGAAAAGACTCGAACGACCTGGGTTCTATGTGACACCAGCAATAGTCAGGGTTCCAGGCAATACGCAATTGGTCTGTGAAGAAACGTTTGCACCGATACTCTACATAATGCCCTACGATACCATTGAAGACGCCGTTAGCCTGCATAACGAAGTCCCGCAGGGACTGTCGTCGGCAATTTTCACCGAATCCGTCAAGAAAGCGGAGAAGTTTCTCTCCTCCGTGGGCAGTGATTGTGGCATAGCGAACGTGAACATTGGCACGTCTGGAGCCGAGATTGGTGGAGCATTCGGTGGAGAGAAGGAGACGGGTGGGGGTAGGGAGGCAGGTTCGGATTCTTGGAAACAGTACATGCGCCGCCAGACGACGACGATTAACTGGGGCGACCAACTGCCTTTAGCACAGGGCATTAAATTCGGTGAAGAATAGGATAGAGTAAGCAGAAGTATTCAGTGCGTATCTTACGTGACATAATCCAGCCATTCGGAATACTTCTTACTCCGTCCCCGCACCGCATCATCGAAAGCGGCTTGCAGTTTTCTAGTAATTGGATACTCTCCGTTTCCGATTTTTCTTCCGTCAACTTCCCTGATTGGAGTTATCTCAGCGGCCGTCCCGCAAAGGAACAACTCATCTGACGTGTACAGTTCTTCCCTGGACATGTCGATGCGGCTGCAATGGACGCCGATGTCGCCTGCCAGTTGAATCACACTATCGCGGGTAATTCCTCGAAGTATACCTGCTGCAGCTGGCGGCGTCGAGAGCGCGCCACGCTTTACGCGAAAGATGTTCTCACCTGTTCCCTCAGAAACCATTCCATTTGCATTTAACAGGATGGCTTCATCATATCCGGCCTTTATTGCCTCAATCTTTGCGAGTGCTGCGTTTGCGTAGTTTGCGGAGGATTTTGCTTGGGGTGGCAATGTGAGTGGGCTTATTCGCCGCCACGATGAAACGAGGCAACGGACCCCGTTTTTCAACGCATCTTTGCCTAGGTAGGCTCCCCAGCGCCATGCTGCTACGGCGAATTCTACCTTGTTTGGTAGGGGGTTAACTCCCATTTCTCCGTAACCGTAGAAAGCGATCGGCCTTATGTAACACTCGTCAAGTCCGTTAGCTTTGACGACGGATTTGATTGCTCCGGCCATTTCATCTGGGTTGTATGGCAGTTCCATTAGGTATATCTTCGCGCTGTTAACCAGGCGCCAGACATGGTCATAGAGCCTGAAAATGGCTGGGCCTCGAGTAGTTTTGTAGCACCTGAGTCCTTCGAAAACTGCCGTCGCATAGTGTAGAGCATGGGTCAGGACGTGTATCTTGGCGTTGTCCCAGTCTACCAAGCTACCGTTGAGCCAGATCTTACTGAGCTTATCCAACAGCGAAGGCCTCCGCACCAGATGGCTTAGTCAAATAACTAATAATGATGCACTACGAAAAATCGGGTCCTTTATCGTGGTCAAGTGCTCTAAGTGATCTGAACGTGGTCTATTTGGTAGTAACGTTTGGCTAGCATGCGAGTCTTGTCTATTGTTCGGCCGTTCTTACCAATGGCTAGAGCTTTGTCCTTAGGGTCAACTTCTACCACCACAATTTTGCGGTCGGGTCTTTCAGTTATTCGAACTTCCTTAATCTTCGCGGGGGATAGACAGTTTCTAATGAGGCCTTCCGCCGTGTCGGAAAATTCAACGACTTCGATAGGTCTGCCGGTCATCTTACGGAGGGCGTTGATGTTCTTGCCACCCTTACCAATCGCCAACCCCATCTCTCCGGCTTTGGCGACGAAGATTATTCTGTCGTCTTCGGTGTCAATTACGCAATCGTTTGCTGTAGCTCCGGTAATGTTTTCAAAGAGTGCAATGAGTCGCATCGTTTCTCCGGTGAGTTTTATTCCTGAACTGGCCATGTCTTAACGCTCTGTTAACTTTAGAATCTCTGAATCGCCCGGTTCCTTGATCGTTAGTACGGCTACTACGAAAGGTTTCAGGCATGCTGCCCCAAGGTCTATGCTGTTACCTGGAAAGTCGAAAATGGGTACAGAAGATTGCTTGGCATATTGAACAATATCTGTCCTGTATCGCGCGGGGCAGTTGGAGGAAACTATTAGGAGCTTGGCTTTAGCGAACCTTGCAGCGTCAACGGCTTCCTTAACGCCCAAGGCAACTTTGCCAGTTTTCACAGCGATTTGAATCTGCTTGGTTACGTCTACTTTTGTGGTTTGCATTACTTCTTAACCTTCTCAGGCATGGTCATGTAAACTTCGATGAGTCCTGTACCCATAGGAACCTGTTGGCCGACGATTACGTTTTCTGCAACTCCGCGTAACATGTCCCGTGTGCCTTTGATTGCCGCATCTACGATTGTGGGTATGGTTATTTCAAATGCTGCCTTGGCTAGCGTGCTGGCCTTCTCTCCACTCACACCATGCCTGCCGACTTGGAGGACATCACCTGACGAAGTCATAGCGTCGGCGACGAGCATAACGTGCCGTATGTCGACATCGAGGCCTTGCTCTTCGAGAACCGATGCCGCCTCTTTTATGATTACGTTGCGTCCGGCTTCAATTCCCAGCACTTCAGCTACCTCGTGCATATTGTTCGAAATTGTTCGGGTCGTATCTACGCCTTCGGTTTCAAGAGTTAATTCGAGGTTGGAACCCTCAGTTCGAATGACCCACTCGCTTTTCTCGCCGGTTTTCTCTTCCATGACTAGTGCACGTTTCACTTGTGGGATTCCTTTCACGTGCATCAACGGCAGCCGCAACACGAGCCTGTTGAATTGTGCTATGTCCATATCTTGCGGTGCGATGTGGACGGTGTTCCTTTCCACTTCTACTTTGCATCCGCCCGGGGTCACAGCCGCTTTCACGTCTTTGAGGGATACTACTCTTTCCCTCATGGCTTCATTGTTCAGGGTGACGATAATTCGCATCTTTGTGATGTCCGATTCGAGGCTTGAAGCGATGTCGCCTAATGTTGTGTGAGTGATGCTTGTAGCAACTTCCTGCGCCTTCTCGCGGCTCGCGCGCAGTTTCTTGTCGAGGTAGACTATCATGCTTGGCGTGGATGGAATCTTCCGTGCGTCAACGATTTCGATTAGTCTTGGAAGGCCTAGGGTCACGTTCTGTTCTCTGACACCTGCAAAGTGGAATGTTCTAAGCGTCATCTGAGTTCCGGGCTCACCTATTGATTGGGCTGAGACTATTCCTGCAGCTTCTCCAGGTTCGATCATCGATTTACGGTAGTTTTTGACGGCTTCCTTTATTGCTGCGTCAACTCCCTTCCGTGTGAGTTTCGCGCGGAGCAGGCTCTCTTTCAGTTGCCCCACGAGGCTTGGGGTGAGGTCTTTCTTGACATCTGCAACTTTCCTCTCAATGTAGGCCTTGCTAGCCTTTGCACCCTTCTCGATTGTGAGTTGGACCCGTTCCACAAGGCGTTCCGTATTCACTGCTTTGCCGTGGTCGCTTTTGGCGGTGTCAACTCCGTCTTCGCCATACCTGAATTGTATTATGTCGCCCCTTGAATCGCGAACTGTCCCATCATATTCAACCCGAATGTGTTCGAGTGCATTGATCAGCCTGCGTTGCATGTAGCCGCTTTGTTGCGTCCTCACCGCCGTGTCCACAAGTCCTTCTCTGCCGCCCATTGAGTGGAAGAAGAATTCCACCGGGGTTAAGCCCTCCTGGTAGGAGGCGTAGACGAACCCGCGTGCTTCTGCACCTACGTCGCCCCTTTCAAAGAATGGAAGTGCCCTGTCCCTGTAACCCCGCCTGATTCGCTGGCCTCGGATTGATTGTTGGCCTACAGTGGCCACCATTTGCGCAATGTTTAGCATTGAGCCGCGAGCTCCGGTCTTGGTCATTATGACTCCCGAATTGTCGGTCTCAGTCTTGAGGTACTGTTCTGCCAGCTCGCCGGCTTGGTCGCGTGCCTTGGAAAGTTCATCCATGATTCGAAGTTCAAGGGATTCTTGAACCGTACGGCCAGGTAGCCTTTCAAGCGTTTTCTTTTTGTATTGCTCAATAAGCTCTTGAACATGTTCTTCGGCCTTCTTAACCGCCTTAGAAATCTTGTCTCTGACCGAGGCTGAAATATCGAGTTCATCAATTCCGTAGCTAAATCCTCGCAGCGTTATGAAACGGTCAAGGAGTTTGATCAAGCCGTTTAGGAAGATGCGGCCTGGTTCAGAACCGCTGTCTTTCACTATCCGGTGGAAGAGGGTTTCGGAACGTTCAGCACCGATTGTGTTCTTGTCGATGACTCCTTCGATTAACATCCCGTCTTTTACTACGACAGAGCTACCGTCTTCCTGCGTGACCATGCTCGATTTGGCCACGAAGTTGAAACCCGCCGGAAGGAATAAGCTGAAGATTTGCTTTCCGCTCCAGAGCTCATCCGGGCGCTTTATCTCGGGTGCCGGGAGTTCCCCGTTGTACCCTGCCGCAACCAGGAGCCTTCCAACCTCTTCTTTGGTCAAGTAGGTTGACTTTCTTGTGAGGAGATATGCTGACGTGAGCAAGTCGGTTTTTGCGCCAATTATTGGGCCTCCATAGCGTGGTGAGAGAATCTGGTCTTGTACTTGCATGAGGAGTTTTGCTTCCGTTCTTGCCTCCTCGCCTTGGGGGACATGAAGGTTCATTTCGTCGCCATCAAAGTCCGCATTGTACGGCGGGCATACGCATGGGTTGAGCCTGAAGGTCTTGTAGGGGAGTACTTTCACAGTGTGCGCCATTATCGACATTCGGTGAAGCGAAGGTTGTCGGTTGAAGAGGACAATGTCTCCATCCCTAATGTGGCGTTCCACAATGAACCCTGGCTGAATTGCGTCAGCTAGGCTTTCACGTTCAGTGACGAATTCCAATCTGACTCTGCGCCCATCGGGCCTTACAATGTAGAGGGCGCCAGGGTATTGGTCTGGGCCGTTTCTGATGAGTCGTTTCAACTCATCAACATTCCAAGGTGTGACCCTCTCGGGAATAGTGAGTCGCTGGGCGACGTCGAGTGGTACGCCGACTTCGTTGATGTCGATATTTGGATCGGGTGAGATTACGGTCCTAGCCGAGAAGTCAACACGCTTTCCAGAAAGGTTACCCCTGAATCTTCCTTCTTTGCCTTTGAGCCTTTGGCTGAGCGTTTTCAGGGCACGCCCAGACCTATGTCGTGCAGGTGGTAGGCCGGAAACCTCGTTGTCAAAGTAGGTAGTGACGTGATATTGGAGTAGTTCGTGAAGTTCCTGGATGATGTTGACGGGAACACCTGACTCTAGGGCTTCCTTCAGTTTCTGATTTATCCTGATAATGTCGACAAGCTTGTGCGTAAGGTCGTCCTCTGAGCGTATTCCTGACTCGAGTGTGATGGAGGGGCGGACCGTTACAGCCGGGACGGGTAGAACTTGCAGGATCATCCACTCAGGCCGTGCAGCGGTGGGCTCCATACCTAATAATCGAAGGTCGTCGTCTGGGATCCTTTCTAGCCGCTCGCGAATCTGGCTTGGGTTTAACCTAGCGGCGCCGCCTTCCACCATTTCATGGAAGGTTGTTGGTTTCGCATGTTCAATTGGGTTTTGACGAGCTCCGCAGTGTGGGCATTCCTGGCTCTTCTTCGCATCCTTCATGACAGTTTCGTAGAATGTAGATGGAATTTCGTTGAGTTGCTTCTGCTGTCTTTGCATCAGTTCATTATATGACTTGATTTTGTCGGCTGAGAGTAATATGCGTCCACAGTTTCGGCACGTCACTTGGAGCAGTTTGTGAAGCAGCTTCGCAAAAGCTACGTGAACCACTGGTTCCGCTAGCTCGATATGTCCGAAGTGTCCGGGGCATGCAGAGGCAGTGTTGCCGCACGTCTTGCATTTCTGTCGTGGTTCTAAGGTGCCTAGTCGGCCGTCCATCAAGCCCGAAACGATTGGGAGACCATCCTCGTCGTACGTGTCGGCCGTTTGGATCTCTACCGCGGAGAGTTTGCGTATTTCGCTCGGGGAAGTGAGAGTGAAATGTATACTGCCGATTACCTTAGTTGGTTCTTCAGCTACTGACATTCTAAGCACGCTCCGATACTTCTAGGCGCGGCGCTATGCCGAGCGCCATCAGTTCCTGCAGTAACAGTTTGAATGCGTAGGACAGCTGCACGCCGGATATGACGGCTTTGTCGCCGTCGATCCGACAAACGTACTTGTTCTGTTTCACGTCGTGGTAGGCCAATAAGCCGCACACTTCGCAAACCATAACCGTGTACTTATCGGATTCCTCAAGGAGCCGGTCTCGCAAGAGCGCCGACGCGCCGTGGCCAATTAAGCAATCCCGTTCCATTTCGCCGAATCTGAGGCCCCCGCCCCTAGCGCGACCTTCTGTTGGTTGTCGTGTGAGCATCTGTACTTGCCCGCGAGCGCGTGCATGCATTTTGTCGGCGACCATGTGGTGTAGTTTCTGGTAGTAGACGACTCCGATGAAGACATCGGCGACAAGTTTCTTGCCGTCTATTCCGTTGTAGAGGACTTCTCTTCCGCTGTGTTGGAAACCTAACTCGAGAAGCTCATCCCGCAAAGCAGCGGGGCCTTCGTTACTGAAAGCGGTTCCATCGACGGGTTCGCCTCGAAGGCTTGCAACCTTCCCTCCGACTGCTTCAACAAACTGGCCGATAGTCATGCGCGATGGGATCGCATGCGGATTAATGATAACGTCGGGCACGATTCCCTGTTCGGTGAAGGGCATGTTCTCTTGTGGGATCAGCGTTCCGATGACACCTTTTTGTCCGTGCCTTGATGCGAATTTGTCACCGAGTTCTGGTATCCGCGTGTCTCGAACGCGGGCTTTCACTAGCCGGTTGCCCTCAATCGATTCGCTGAGGAAAACTGCGTCCACTATGCCTTGTTCTGATGGGCGCATGCCGACCGATGAATCCCGTTTTGTTGGCCCCTTGACCTCGAATTCCCGGTATTCTTCAAGGAACCTTGGTGGGCTCGTTCTACCGATTAGCACGGAGTTTCCGGTGACTTCTGATTCAACCGAAATGACACCGTCTTCTTCCAAGAGCCTGTAGTACCTGTCACCCCTGTAGCCTCGAATTCCCGCTTCAGGTACTTCGAACTTATCGCGTAGGCCACCGAGGTATTGCCTGCACTCTCCTTCGTAGACTCTGTAGAAGGTTGAACGGAAGAGTCCGCGGTCGACGGATGACTTGTTGATGATGATAGCGTCTTCCATGTTGTAGCCTTGGTAGCAGAGAAGTGCTACCACGCAATTCTGTCCGGCCGGCCTGCTGTCATACTTGATGATGTCCATGGGTTTCGTTCTGACGACAGGAACCTGTGGGTAGTGTAGGATATGGGCACGGGAGTCAGTGCGGTTTGCGTAGTTAACGCAGAAAACGCCAAGCGCTTGCTTCGCCATCGCTGATTCGTAGGCGTTGCGTGGTGATTGGTTGTGTTCTGGATAGGGAATCAGGGATGCACAGATCCCGAGTATTGTGTATGGGGCAATTTCGAGGTGTGTGGTTTTTTCGTTGATTCGGTTTGGTGATGGTGCGATTAGAGTGCTTTCTTCCTCGTCGGCGTCCAAGTACTCAATGACGCCTCTGTCCACCAAATCTTCCCAACGCATCTCGCCCCGCTGAACTGCTTCTACGTGTTCACGCGTTAAGCGTGGCTTAGAATTCTCAACGATAATTAGCGGCCTTCTCACTCGACCTTGGTCGCAGTTAACGTAAAGATCCTGTCTTCCTCCTTCAAATTGTGGCGGGGAATAGGCGACATTCACTTCGGAACTTATTTCAGCACTTCTTCGCATCTGAATGAGTTCCGCCGAAAGCTTGTCTGCTTCGCTAACGTACCCTGCAATCAGGCCGTCAACGAAAACCTTCGCGCCCACTTCACGAAGCTTGCTGTCGGCTTCATCTACTGTGATTACACCCATCCTTCGGAGTTTGGAAACGAATTCTCGCGAATCAACACCGATGGATATGACGGCGCTGAGGGCGAGGTTCTTGACGAGACCGCAGTTCGAGCCTTCAGGGGTTTCGCTGGGACAGAGCCTCCCCCAATGTGTTGGGTGTAGGTCTCTGGCTTCTAGGTTTGGTTGGCTCCTGCTCAGCGGAGATTGGAGCCTTCGAAGGTGACTTAGTGTTGATGCGTAATTTGTTCGATCTAGGAGTTGGGTTACGCCGACTCGACCGCGAACCCAATTGCCGGTGGCTATCGCGTGCTGGATTCGTTCAGTGATAATTCCTGGACGAATTGCGTTACTTATTGAAAGTTCAGCGTGCCTGCGAATCGTGATTCTTTCAAGCTGATACTTGAGGTCACGGATGAGGTTCCGGAAGGATATTCGGAAAAGTTCGGCTAGTAGAGACCCCGCGAGCTTCAACCGTTTGTTCGCGTAATGGTCCTTGTCGTCGGGCCCCCTCATTCCAAGTTTCAGTTCAATTACTCTGCATCCGACTTCCGCGATGCATGCCGCCTTCTCCTTCCTGTCCTCAGGGTTCCGTCCAATATGTGGGAGAAAGTTTCTGTCAACGGAAGCTTCGGCCTTCTTTAACCGGTAATCTTCGACCTGGCCGGGAGCCAACCTGTTGCCAATGTAGAGGAGTGCGTCCCTCTGCGTGACGACTCCGACGGACTTCTCGAAGGTTGGTGCAAGTTGATTTTGAAGCGTCTCGTCAGTGGATATCATTTCGGCGATTTTCGAATCTTCTTCGTAGCCGAGCGACTTTATCATCACTACTATTGGAATGTCCGATGGGACTCCAGGCATTGTGATGTACATAGCGCCGTCAGTTTTCAGAGTGACTTCTGTTCTAGCCCTGAAGCCGACGGTAGTCGAGAAAATCTTGGCCTTATAGGTCGGGTGAACACCTGTTTGCTCTTTGTCCACGAGAATCTTGTTCGCTGCCAAATCTTCTAGCGCGACTACGACGCGTTCCGCGCCATTTACTATGAAGTAACCACCGGGGTCAATCGGGTCCTCACCAATGCTGATGAGTTCTTCAGGCGCCATGCGGGAAAGTGGGCAGATTTTCGAGCGGAGCATTACGGGGAAGTCCCCGATGTAGACAATCTCGGTCTGCCCTTCTCTTTCGCCAATAACTGGCGTCATTTCCAGATGTAAGGGAGCCGCGTAGGTGAGATTGCGAATTCTGGCTTCAGTGGGAAAAATCTGCCGTTCCGATCCGTCTACTTCAGTAACACGCGGCGTTCCAATCTCGATCTTCCCCAGCTTGATCTTCAGCGGGTAGTCTTCAATTTCAATCGGTATTTCTCCTGTCTCGTCGACAATAGCTTGCAGCCCAGTTTCGATGAATTCGTTATACGAGTCGATGTGCTGCCTAACCAGCCCTTTCTCGTCCAGGAAATGTTTGATTAGATCCCAGATTTGAGGGCTAACCATTCCACTTGCTGTTACAGTCATAAATCCACCCTAACTATCAACAACATAACGATAAACGACAACTTCGCCAGCGGTCGCGCTCTTACGGGTAATACGCAAGATGTCACCCATCTTTGCTCCCAGGACTTCAGCAGTAGGATCACTACTCTTGATGTATGGGAGCTGATATGGCCTGATATGAAATTCCCGCATCAGTTCTTCTGCTTCTTTCTTGGAAAGAAGTTCATGTTTAGGGACAAAGGAATGTCCGAAAATATTGTATGACCTCTCCTTTTCGGTATCTTTCAATCTAGGCATTCTCTCCACGGAGAAAAGGTTCATCCGGCCCTCGTTTGAAGCCCTTCCGAAACTTTCCGTACATGCACCGGGACCCACGCTAATAAAGTTTCGTCCACATCAAAGCGCTCCGCTAGACGAAGAAGCTGCTTCCGAAGCGAAATTTCGGAGCAGACGACGACTCGACGATCACATTCTATGTGGGAGCTCATTAATTATGTTTGAGGCACCCCAAACTAATCCAATCCCTTCACTCACGTCGATAAACCAGGGTTGAGCTTGCCTGGTCGGTAGGCAGCAAGACGATTTCGCTAACGTTAACGTGTGAGGGCCTGGTTATTGCGTAAAATACCGTGTCGGCAACATCATCAGCTGTTAACGGAGTCATACCCTTATAGGTCTGGGTGGCGCGCTCCCGGTTGCCACGAAACCTGACCTGCGCAAATTCAGTTTCCACAAGCCCCGGGCTAATTGTTGTAACACGGATTGGTGTGCCCAACAGGTCTTGCCTTAACCCATCCGACAGGACCCTAACTGCAGCTTTGGATGCACAGTAGACGTTCCCACGAGGATATGTCTGGATGCCAGCAATGGAAGCAATGTTAACCACATGCCCCTTCCCTCGTTTCACCATCCCTGGAACAACCAGACGGGTGACGTAGAGCAGGCCTTTGACGTTGCTATCAATCATCTCTTCCCAGTCTTCGATATGCCCCTCATGCAACTTGTCGAAACCACGAGCGAGACCCGCATTGTTAATCAACACACCGATAGACTGCCACTCATTAGGGAGCGTTTCGAGAGCGGTCTTGACCTGGTCAGAGTTGCGGACGTCGAATGGCAGAACGAGGCTTGAAGTGCCGTAGCGCTCCTTCAATTCTGCAGCTAAGGCATTAAGGCGCTCCTCTCTACGTGCGTTCAAAATGACTCTGGCACCGTTCTTGCTGCATACCCGTGCGCAAGCTGCGCCGATCCCGCTACTCGCGCCCGTGATTAGAACAATCTCATTCGTCAGCGTCTGCAACACCTACCTATAGACGAAGCAGTAAATCTGCCGTATATCAGAGCTTGCGTGCGCAGGTTAGGATTATCGTTAGTCTACCGGCTAGTATAGAGACTACAGACGGCATGGATATACTGTATTCTAATCTTCGAATATTCGGCGAATGGAATGCTCTCGCCGACTAAGCAACGAATCCTGCAGCTACAATCTGAAATCTGTAAGATACTCTCCAATCCGAAACGCCTCCAAATCCTTCACGAACTCCGTGGTGGCGAAAAGACCGTGGGTGAATTGGCATCCAGCACCGCCTTGAAACAAGCAAACGTTTCGCAGCATCTAGCGCTTATGCGACACCGAATGATTGTGGTTGAAAGGCGTGTTGGCAACACAGTGTTCTATCGAATTTCAGACCGGCGCATCAACGAGGCTTGTGACATCATGCAACAAGTCCTACTCACGCAGGCTGGCGAGGACTCGAAGTTGGTTAGGTTGGCGGTCACGTCCAGTCGCTAAAAAAGGAGATGAAAAAAATGCAAACCTTAGAACAGAAAACTGCTCCGCCGTTGAAACGAAATAGGCTCGTCATAATTTGCTCGAAAGGCAGCTTGGATATGGCTTATCCGCCGTTAATGTTGGCAACGACAGGCGCGGCGATGGGCATGGACGTACACCTCTACTTCACCTTCTGGGGAATGAACATGATTACGAAGAAGACAATTGACTCACTAAAAATCTCCCCCGTCGGAAACCCAGCCCTCCCAATGCCGAACATTCTTGGAATGATTCCTGGAATGAGCAGCATGGTGACCTCAATGATGACAAAGAAAATGCAGAAAATGAAGATGCCCAGCATCAGAGAAATGATAGCTACTGCCAAGGAGAGCGGCGTCAAATTCCACGCGTGCTCCCCATCAATGAACATGATGGGCCTGAAGAAGGAAGACTTGATTCCGGAAGTGGACGACATCATCGGCGCAACAACATACCTCGACCTAGCATCAGAAGACGCCATAACACTCTTCGTGTAAACTGAGGAACCCCCATGTCAACACCTGAAACTGCAATCAAAACCCCCATCGTAGTTGACTCACGGGGCACAATGTGCCCCGGCCCCATTACGGACCTATTCAAAGCCTACCGCCACGCAAACATCGGCGACGTAATCGAACTCCTCGCCACCGACCCTGCGGCAAAAAGCGACACTCAGGCTTGGGCAAAACGAAGCGGAAACGAAATTCTGGAAATCGTTGACGAGAAAGACTACGTTCGAATCAAAGTACACATCGTCAAGAAAGGCCGGTAGCAAGAAGTATCTATGATGGCCCAACACCGGATCAACATTGTCATTGTTGGGGGTGGAACGGGAGGAACGTTAGCCGTTAATCTGTTGGCGAGCCACCTTCACCGGGAAATAAGAGCAGAACAGGTGGGGGTGCAGCTCATCTGCGGCCAAAAGACCCACATTTTTCAACCTGGTTACCTACACGTCGCCTTCAAGGGCCTGAACCCGAGCGATATCATCCGCTCCGAAGAAGAGCTCGTCAATTCGGGCGTGAAGCTCATAGCTCAAGATGCGCAACGAATCGAATTGGCAGCGAAGACAGTGACGCTCGTATCCGGAGAGAAGATTAGCTATGACTATTTGGTAGTAGCAACGGGAAGCGTTCCGGACCCATCAGCGATTCCCGGCTTAAGTAAAGCTTCTCTAAACTTTCACACCAGCCCTGAGGAATCAAGAAAAATCTGGAATGCAATCCAGAACTTTGATGGAGGCCACGTCGTCGTCGGAATCGCCGGTGTACCACACAAGTGCCCCCCGTCGCCAAATGAAGCGGCCTTCCTAGTCGACGATTATTTCAGGGAGCAGGGTACACGTGATAAGGTGAAGATAACTTTCGTTACTCCATACCCACGGCCTTACCCTGCCGAGCCCATGTCCAAGGTTATCGAACCGCGTTTTCAGAAGCGCGGGATTGAAGTCGTGACATTCTTCAATGTTGAGTCCGTGGACCCAACAAAGCGTGAGGTCTATTCCCTCGAAGGCGAATCATTACAATACGATTTACTCATAATGGTTCCACCGCATCGTGGCGCTGACGTTGTGATGAAGTCGGGAATCGGAGACGCGGATGGATGGATTCCCACCGACAAGGGCACACTTCGAATTGTAGACTATGAGAACACGTACGCGATTGGGGATGCTACGAACATCCCTGTCTCGAAGACTGGCGTCACCGCACACCTGGAATCAATCGTTGCCGTAGACAACATCATATCCTCTATTCGGAAGAGCGGTAAGCTCTTCAAGTACAACGGGCGAATTAACTGCCCGTTCGAGATGGGTTCGGGGCAAGCTTCGTTTGTCGTCGGATCCTACGACATGCCGGTGAAACAAATTCAGCCCTCACGAATTCGTTATATGATGAAGAAAGCATTTGCCCGATTTTACTGGCGAACGTTGTCCGGAAGTTGGGATTGGTTGCTGAAAGCATATTTCGGGAGAACGTACACCATCGACACGACATAACGGGTGCAAGTGAGATGGCTGCACAAGTTTCATTGAAATTAGAGCGGGTTAAGGATCTTAAGTTCAACGTCAACCTACAGGACGGCCGCAGAATCGAACTGAACTCAGCGGACGAGATGGGACAGGCCTTCACTCCCATGGAGCTCTTCTTGATCGGTTTGGCAGGTTGCACTGCGATGGATGTGCAATGGATTATGGATAAGCAGAGGCAGCAGGTTGACCGGCTAGAGATTTCAGCCCGGGGAACACGGCGCGATGAAGATCCGAGGTATTATGAAACCATAGACCTAGAATACACGCTCGCAGGCCCGAGCATCAGAAAGGATGCCGTTGAAAAGGCAATTAGACTCTCACAGGAAAAATACTGTTCAGTACGGGCCATGGTAACGAATAATGTCAAAATTAACATAACATACAAGATTGCGAACGGAACCGAACCCGAGCAAAAGTACGTCTACACTCCGCCGCAGGCTTCAGATTGAAGAACTTGAGCCACCGCATGGATGACAACGTCGCTTTTATCCCGGTTGGACCTTAACTTACCTAGATGAACATTGGGTAACCCTAAGATGGTTCGTAAGAAAAAGAAAGAACAGGCTAAACCCGCATCTACGGGTCAGACGCCGTCCTCAGGACATTAACCGCCCCCTAGCTAGTTCCGAATCGCCTGCGTCAAAGAACTCGACTTTATGTACGTAAGTCTCTATTGGGCCACAGCGATTCACAACTTCGGCGGACCTGACCAAATGCAGCAAACAGACCCCAAAGAATTCTACCAATACGACCCCGACAAAAGGGCCCTTGCTGCGCGTTACGAAAATGTGAAACTAATTCTAGAGCCCATAACTGGAACCATCGTTCCAGTCGCATTTTCTCTCCTTCTACTATTCTCAGGCACTTCAGTGTGGCTCGTACACTATCTCGCTTCAACGACCGATTCCTATTGGGTGACATTGGGTGTGTACCTTGTCATCTTCGTGAGCCTCCTTCAGCTTGTAGAGGCCCCAATCTCATTCTATTCCGGGTTCGTAGTTGACCACAGATTTCATCTTTCGACACAGAATCTGAAGGGCTGGGCCGTGGACGAGTTAAAGAGCCTAGGAATCGAGGTAGCGTTTGGCGTTCTTGCGGTAACAATCCTCTATTATCTGATAAGGTCGGTGAGTTTGTGGTGGCTCGCGGCAGCAGTCCTATTTGCGATTTTCTCAATCTTGCTTTCAATAATCCTGCCCTACGTCCTCATGCCCATATTTTACAAAGTGATACCGCTCACCGATTCATCATTGAAGGATACTCTTCTTGAAATGTCCAGAAAAGTCGGAGCTAAGAGCGTTGACCGTGTCATAGTGGCAGATGAAAGCAGAAAATCCGTCAGAGCGAACGCATTCTTCTCTGGAATCGGTAAGAGTAAAGCGATCGTACTATTCGATACGTTGTTAAGCAATTTCACACGGAGAGAAGTGATTACCGTGGTTGCTCACGAGCTTGGCCATTACGTGAATAAGGATATTTGGAAGGAGGCGATTCTATCAGGTTTCTTGACTGTACCGCCCTTCTTCATTGCTGACTACGTTCTGAGGTTGGGCGCGGGCAACTTGGGGCTGACTGGAGCAGCTGACCCTGCAGGTGTTCCCGTAATCTTCGCCATCCTAATAGGCGTGAGCTTCGTCCTTCAACCCATCTCCAATGGAATCTCACGAACAATGGAGAGTAAAGCAGATGAGTTTGCTCTCCGAGCCGCGGATGATTCAGAGGCGCAGTCGTCAGCCGAGAGGAGGCTGGCCGACCTGAGCCTTGCAGTCGACAAGCCGAACCGGCTGGTGGAACTCGTCTTCTACTCTCATCCTTCGCCCTCCAAACGCGTGCAATTGGCTGACGGTTGGAGGAAAGAGCATACGAGCGGAAAAAACGTCGGGTAGAATGTGTCTCGAGACCTTATCGGTAGACCTTTCTGATTCGCGAGATTAGGGACGGGCCAATCGCGGCAAGCAATATTGCTGTGGTTAACTCGTGCGCTAGGCCGAAAGGATAAACGCTTGTACCACCCGTGATGAATGGAACGTAGAGGGCAAGGACCGCGCTCACCCAAGGATAGCTGAAAAGTAAGGCATCGATGATAGAGGTCCCAATATCGAAGATCATGGTCAGCAAGTAACCTACCCCCGCCATTTTCCACCGATTAAGCGAGCTGGCATGATACCATAGAAGACCCGCGAATAATCCAACTATGGCCATACAGCTTGAAGTCTCCAGGGTCCATATACCAGCCCCGTATGGGCTGACCAAATCGCTAAGCGTCATGGAAAGCCAACCCACGGCAAACCCGGCCAGGGGGCCGCCGATCACTCCGCCAACGATGACAAGAAAGGCAATTGGCTTGACGTTAGGTGGGCCCCAAGCGAGAGCGAACCTGAAGGCGACGTTCGCCGCGGAGAGTGAGGCTACGAGGGCCAAGAGCCTTGTCTTGCTTGGCAAGCACGATGCTACCTGGATGGATTATCCAGGCCACCACATGTAAATCCTTCCCAAGGCACGAGACGGATTTCCGGAATGAAACACTACCACCACTCGCGCAACCTTGGGAACTCTGCCGGCAGCATCGAGCATTTTGCTGGCTGAATGATTGGACGGATCGTCTATGAAACTTAAATCTAGGCACGAATTCCAAGCTCGAATCTATTGTCTGTAGGAGAAGACTGAGAAAGTTGTCTAAAACAAGAAGCGCGATCTGTCTTGCAATTGTCCTGCTCATGGTCGGTGGGGCGACGATTCCAATTCTAGCTTTCAATGTGAAGGACACGCCTTCCAAGATTCAGCACATCATTTTCATAATCCAAGAAAACCACTCCTTCGACAACTATTTCGGAACCTATCCAGGCGCGAATGGCTTTCCACTTGGAATCACGATTCCAGTCGATCCCAATCAAACGAACCTAGGGGGTGTTCAACCCTTTCATCTGAATGTAACCCAGCCAGTCCTGATTGTGGGGGATGAGTTGCCCCCAGGTGTTTCCGACCCTTCGCAGTTAGGAGATGAAGGAAACGGTTCGATGGCGCCTTTCCCATTTGATAATGAATCGATCAACGGTGATCTTAACCACGCATGGAGGGTTGCACACGTAGACTATGATGGAGGTAAGATGGATGGGTTCGTTGCCGGCGAGGGGAGCACACTAACGATGGGGTACTACGATAGAAGTGACATACCTTACTATTGGGATTACGCTGACAATTATGTATTGGACGATAATTTCTTTTCTTCTCAGATGGGTCCGAGCTTTACGAACCATCTGTACATCGTCTCTGGGACCAACGGCCCAACGAATGGACTGACTTATCGTTGGGTATTGCACAACGGCGTAATCGATAACCCAGGCAATGGGTTTGGTTGGCAGGGAGTCAGCCTCTCGTGGGCCACGCTCGCAGAAGAAATGAGCGACGCGAATGCCCCCTGGACTTGGTACGACGGCGACCTGAAACCTCTAGATCCTTCAATCTGGAACGTCCTCCCCCTCTTCACCTACTTCCAGAACCATCCTGACCAGTTGAAGGAGCATGTGAAGAACACACAACACTTCATCTCAGACGTTCAAAGCGGACAATTGCCTGCTGTTTCTTGGATAATCCCTGGAGGATGGCATCCGCCCGGTTGGCCGACTGTGTGTATTGGACGATCAACGAGCGAGCATCCACCCTCCAGAATTGATTGCGGAATGGATTACGTTGCCTACTTGATCAACCAAGTGATGCAGAGCCAATACTGGGAGTCCACCGCTATCGTGCTGACGTGGGATGATTATGGAGGGTTCTACGACCACGTCCCCCCGCCGCAAGTAGATCAATACGGTGAGGGGTTCCGGGTCCCAACCCTCGTAATCTCGCCTTGGGCAAAACACCATTTCATCGACAACACCCAATACGAATTCGGTTCGTTCTTGAAACTGGCAGAAGAAACATTCAACTTGCCATCACTCGGGACGAGGGATGTAAAAGCGAACGACATGATGAATTCGTTTGATTTCAATCAAGCTCCACAATCAGGACTAAATGAGCCAGCTAATTTTGTGGGGCCTGCCCAGTCATCGACGACAACGCAGCTCTCAACCCAAACGATTGGAACCACAAGTACTGAGTCAGCGATACTCTCGGCGATGGGTTTCTTCTACATCGTTGCGACAGCGGTAGTGGTTACCGCGGCAATCATAGCCGCGATCGTAATTCGACGATGGAACAGTAGGTTACCGCAAGGGTCTCATTAGAACCTCGCCGGCCGTCCTTCGAGGAGTCGGCTTGACACCTGGACCATAGCCTAGGCGTAGGAGAAGCTGCGGAAAGCCCCTCACGCCCAAAATCTCCCGAAGCCTGGGGAGCAGCTCAGGGACTTCGATCGGTTGGTTCAAGAAAGATGCCCAGACCTGTTCAGCGCGGCCGCTTAACAATACTCTTTCCAAGGCTTGGCCCGTTGACAACCAGTTCTCTGGGGCATTGGCGTCTGACCCAAGCACCGCCAAAACCGGGGACCCAGTGGCAAGTTGACGGTCTTTAGCAGCTTGCCCTTTCCCAAAGTCGAAGGTTCGTACGATAATAGGCGCAAGGGTGGAAGTGAGGCCTCCCAAACCAAGAGCGAAGCCGGGCATGCCATCGTGGCTAACGTCCCGATTGCGATGCATCCAAGCGGCGAGTTCACGGCGAAAAGACGCGTTAGCCATTTGAATGTTGTCACCTTCAGCGACCAGGTCGGCAACTTTGTTGCGGTCACTTTCGCCGAGGATGAAATGAAGCCACGCATCTTCTTTGCTTGCCGCCGCCTTCAGCTTTGAGAGGACTTTCTCTGGAACCTCACGAGGTTCGAACGGCATACGGTTTGTGTGGCGTTGGGGGATTGCATGGAAGAGTGAATCATCCTCTGCGGTAGGCTTTCGTTTTTCGCCAAAACCCACGCGTGCCAGAAGGTCGGGTTCATTCTTATCTGGGAAAGTCTTCACTTTGCCCTCATAACCAAAATGTCGGAGGGCCACGCGCAAGTTGAGGAGGGCCGCACCACACGCCATCACTAGTTCTCGGTCTTCAGGGTCACAAACGGCGAGAGCCCGAGTTCGGTCAGCATATAGCTCGACCTCTTCTCCCACGATCTTGAACAGCCAAGGTTGGGAATTGTGTCCTGATGGTGCCAGGGCTGCATAGTTCAAGAGGTAACGCAGCTTGTCTGAGGGCTTTCCCTTTTTCGGAAAGATTCGCTCGGAAATCTCCCACGGATTCCATAATTCTGACATTTCAGAACTCCCCGAATTTCGTGAAATTTCGGAGTCGCCCAGCTATTAAGAGAATTGCCCAGTTCCCTTGCTAGAACACCAAAAGTCTGTTATCGCTCCTTAACCGATTTTCGCTTCGATGGCCTACCATGAAGGAGTACGACGTTATCGCAATCGGTACTGGTTCAGCGATGTATGTTCTCGAAGGTTTGATGCAACGGAATCCGAACATCAAAATCGCTGTCATAGACAAGGATGAGCCTGGCGGAATATGCCTGACTCGAGGATGCATCCCCTCTAAGATTCTACTATACCCAGCAGAAGTCATCCGCACAATTCAACGGGCGAAAGTCTTCGGGATTGAGGTCGACTTGAAGACCGTGAATTTTGCGAAGGTAGTGAAACGGATGAGAACGATAATAGACAAAGATATAGAATCAATAAGGCAAGGCCTATCCAGTTCCCCAAACATCGACTACTACCACGCCACCGCTGAATTTACCGGCCCGTACACGCTCAAGGTTCAAGGTGAGACGATCAGGTCGAACATGATTCTCCTCTCCACGGGCTCACAGACGGCCATACCCCCCATTGATGGCTTGAAGGAAGCAGGATACTACACCAGCGACACCATTCTTTACGAAACGAAACTACCCAGAAGCATTGCAATCGTCGGGGGCGGCTACATAGCGGCCGAATACGGCCATTTCCTATCGGCGATGGGTTCGAAGGTTACGATAATTGGCAGAAACCCGCAGTTCCTCCCACAAGAAGAGCCTGAGGTCTCTGCACTCGCCAAAGAGGAGCTAGGGAAACACATGACTATCCTGACAAATTATGAGGTCATGCAAGTGGGTAAGACGCCCGGCGGCAAGAAGAAACTCGTTGCTGTGGATAGAGAAACTGGGCAGAAAACACCGATTACCGCTGATGAAGTAATGATTGCCACAGGGCGAGGACCTGGCACCGACATTCTTCACCCGGACCGCGCTGGAATTCAGACTGACGCGCACGGGTGGATTGTAGTCGACGAGTATTTGCAAACAACGTCCCCAAACGTCTGGGCGTTCGGCGACGCGAACGGCAAGTACCTCTTCAAACACAAAGCCAACTACGATGCTGAAATAGTCTATTACAACGCTGTCCTGGGGAGGAAGACTCCCTTCGACTACCACGCCGTCCCACACGCCGTCTTCACAGATCCTGAAATTGCGAGCGTCGGGCTGGGGGAGGAAGAAGCGGTAGAACGACTCGGCCCGGGCAGGATTCTGATCGGTTTTGAACGATATGAGGACACGGCCAAAGGAGAAGCCATGGCTGTGAAGAACTTCTTCGTTAAGGTAATCTTGGAAAGGGATAGCCTCCGCATACTGGGCGCTCACCTTATCGGTCCAGAGGCGTCCGTCCTAATCCAGGAAATCATCAACCTCATGTACACGCCGGACCAGAGCGCGCGGCCCCTGATGGCTGCGATGCACATTCACCCCGCGCTGAGCGAGGTAATCCAGCGAGCGTTCGGATCACTAATGACGCCTGAACAGTACCACCACCAACTAGGCCACATGATGGGACACGAAGAGCACGCCTGAAGGATACAACGAGCGCAATGGAACGTTAGAGTATGCATACCATGTCAGCGCCCAAATAGCACCAATGACCAAGTATGCGCTCACAATTTGAAATCTTAATCTGTTATCAGCGTTAACCATCTCGGAGTTTAGATCACAATATGCGCCGAAACGCGATTATGGCCAATAATACCATCATCCCAGTGAAGGTATCCTCTGTAGGCGACAGGACAGTTACCAACATACGTTGGAGAGTTGTCTTACCGGCACCGTTAGGCCCTATGAGTCCGAACACTTCATGCTTGATTTCAAGATCCAAATGATCGACTGCTGTGAAGTCGCCCGAATTTTTTCGTAATGCCAAAAGTCTGCACAGCTAGATCCAGTGGGAGTCGCCATCCGGATTGTTTTCGAGCTCCATGAAGGATGAAGTCTGCCGGTTAGATAACGACCCGTGGGTACAGTTTGGCAGCGATGGCAACGTTTATCGCGGTGGCAACAAGCAGGAATAGTAGGTCGAAGGGCACTCCGTACACGGTGGGTCCGTTGCTGAGCATCAAAGCTCGCAGCGCATCAACCTCATAAGTTAACGGATTAATCTGCGAGATAACCTGCAACCAACTTGGCATTATCGAGATCGGGTAAATTGCATTGCTTGCAAAGAAGAGTGGCATGGTAAGAATTTGGCCTATTCCCATGAATCGCTCGCGTGTTTTCACCAAGCATGCTATGATCAAAGAGAACGTGGAGAATAAGGCAGACCCCAGAATTATGACCACCACAACCGCCAGGAGCGAAATAATGTTCCAACTCAAGCGTACACCGAGGGCAAGAGCGAGGGCGTAGACGATAACTGCTTGAGCTAGGCCTCGTTCTCCCGCGGAAAGCGCTTTTCCGAGAACTAACGCTGATCGAGGAGTCGGTGTGGCCAAGAATTTGTGAACGATACCGAGATCACGCTCCCAAATGATCGCTATGCCGTAGAAGATGGCGATGAAGAGGACGCTTTGTGCTAAGATTCCAGGAGCCATGAAATCAATGTACGGCAGGTTGCCGGTTGGGATGGCCCTGATCTGAGCCAATACCTCGCCGAAAATTAACAGCCAGAGGGCCGGCTGAACCGCACGTGTTATGAGTTCGGTCGAGTCGTGGTGGAGTTTGCGAGCTTCCAGTTCAGCGATTGTCAGGGTTTTCCCTGTGAAATTAGCTATGACGCCGAAATAGTCAATGATTCCGAGCCTTTGCATTAACCCACCCTTCTCGCTACTCGCCTTACTCTCGATGTCTCACGAAAACCTCCAGCTGAGTCAACCTCAGCACCGGAGTAGTACGCAAACACATCATCCAGTGTGGCACCATCTCCGACAGACGACTTCAGTTCGGACGGGCTACCGATCGCAGCGACTTTGCCAAGGTGCATTATTGCAAGGCGAGCACACAGTTGCTCAGCTTCGTCCATGTAATGCGTGGTTAGAAGGAGGGTCGTCCCGTAATCTGCTCGCAGTTGCTGAATGTGTTGCCACACTGCCTTGCGAGCCACCGGGTCCAAGCCTACGGTAGGTTCGTCCAAGAATAGAACCTTGGGTCTATGTAGCATGGCTTGTGCGATTTCCAGCCGCCTAATCATACCGCCGGAATATGTCCGCACAAGCTTGTCTGCGAAGTCTGATATTCCCATGAAGTCGAGAACATCGCTAATCCGTTGCTGGCGTACTTTGCGTGGGATATCGTAGAGTTTAGCGAAGATCAATAGATTCTCGTAGCCCGTTAGGCCGCCGTCGGCTGAGAGAAGCTGTGGAACATATCCGATTACTCTCCTCACTCCCACCGCTTCATGGGTAATACTGTGGCCGTCCACAGAAGCATTTCCAGCGGTTGGAGGCAGTAAAGTTGTAAGCATTTTGATTACAGTAGTCTTACCTGCTCCATTTGGTCCAACTAGGCCAAATATTTCCCCAGGTTCAATCGAAATTGTCAACTCGGCAACAGCAGTAAAATCACCGAAACGTTTAGTGAGCGACTGTGTTTGAAGTATCGCGCCAGCTTTGCTCTCTTGTTGTGTTACCGACTCAATTCTTTGCAGAGTCTTTCCCTCCGGTAAAGAGTTCGCTGAGCATTCGCATGGCTGTCGTAATAGTGGCGCGGTCAGATGCGGAAAGCTGGCGGAGCCTCTCTTCCAAGTTAGCCATGGTCGCCGCACGCGCAGATTCAAGTCTGGCGCGCCCAGCCTCCGTAAGCGTCAGCGTCATACGCCGTCGATCCTCAGGGTCTGTTCGACGACTGACCAATCCACGAGCAACCAATCCATCGACGAGCAATGACATGGTTGGGAGGGTTAATCCAATGTGGTCGCCTACTTCGGATAGCGAAGCGCCCTCGTTTCTGTATACAAAAGCCAACGTTCGATACTGCGGCACAGACATTTCCTTGGCACCGTGCTTTCGCAACTCGGCTCGAATCACTCGGAAGACCATTGGCACAACGTCTAGGACTTCGTGTGCACACTCTCCTACAGAAGACCGTATCGTGCTCGCTTGCATTTTCGTTCGCAAACTGAACTGTTTGGAGACCTAAGTATTTACAGTTAATGGGTGATCTCTGTCTTGGAAAATGAGCCGACGCACCTTAACCGGCCCTTTTCTAAACTAACTTTAGGCGGTCAAGGCGTGATAGCAACTATTGAAGAACTTAGGAGACTGCTGGTGGCCGTTGACGGTTCAGACAACGCTGCCCGTGCAGCTAAAGTTGCTGTGGCTTTAGCCAAAAAGTTCGGAGCGGAACTGATTGTATGCCATGTCATTCCAACGCCAACTTATTCGCTCGCCCAAGCAGACGTGTTAGGCGCAGGCGGACTATTGCTCGATTACTTTGAGAGCGCTCACAAAGACGCGAAGAAACTGGTGGATGGAGTTGTCAAGCTTGCAGAAGCGGACGATGTGAAAGCCATCGGTGTGATACGCGATAACGTGTTCTCGGTCGTGGAGGCCATAGTGAACCTTGCAGAAGACAGGAACACTGATGTAATCGTAATTGGAACGCGTGGATTGACTGGTTTCAGAAAACTGCTAGTCGGAAGCGTATCATCAGGAGTGATTGCCCACGCCCATTGCTCAGTGTTCATAGTTAGATAAGGAATGAACTTTACGACTGGAATGAGTCAGTTCATTTCCTCCTCCATTCGCAGACTCGCTCACTCACTTTCGGTCTTCGACACGCAAAGTAAAAGGCTTAGTAGAGAAAATTCTGGCGGGCCCGCCGGGATTTGAACCCGGGACCCTTCCCCAAGAAGGCTTCTCGGCCGGTTTCTTTTCGGGTGGCTTCCCATGGGTTCTAAAAGCCCAGAGGTAAAAGCATCACCGACACCCGCTCGGCGTCTCCGATGCTCTACCTTTTCAGGATCCAATTTCGAAAGGATCTGACTGAGCTACGGGCCCCGAAGGCTCACAGCACGGACCACTATCAAAAGCGTTTCGCACGTATGAAGTTCTATGATGGTGCTTCTCCAAGAACCACAGTTACCGTGCCTTGTCCGTTGTTGCGCCCGATCGAGAGTTCGAGGTTCTCGCCGACCTTCTTGTTCTGGACAGAATGCTGCAAATCCTCCCAGCTCTTCAGCGGCTTCTTGTCGGCTTCTAGGATTACGTCGCCGGCGGATACGCCGCCCTGGTTAGCAGGGCTACCCCTCCCCACTTTGACAACCAATACGCCGTTCTCGCTTGGGATATCGTATGATTCAGCTATATCCCTGTTCAATGTCATACCTGAGATTCCTAGGTACGGTCGGACAACTCGTCCGTTCTGTAAGATTTCCTTCGCAATTCTCCTGGCCGTATTGATTGGGATGGCGAACCCAATGCCCTGCGCAAACGGTATGTTCGCCGTGTTAACACCGATAACCGACCCCGTGCTGTCAACCAATGGGCCGCCGCTGTTTCCCGGGTTGATTGCTGCGTCGGTCTGAATCAAATCCTCATACATGTGATCTTCGATGTGTATGTGCCTCCTCAGCGCACTTACTACGCCAACGGTTGCAGTCGGCCCTGGAAGCAAGAACCCGTATGGGTTACCAATCGCTATGGCAATTTGTCCAACGACTAGGTTGTCCGAATCCCCCAACTTCACTTTAGGCAGGTCTTCGCCGTCCACGCGAACGACGGCAATGTCGGACATGGCGTCCGAGCCTAGAACTTCGCCTTTGAATTTCTTGCCTTCAGGGGTTACGACTTCGACGCGCGACGCATCTTCAACTATGTGGTGGTTGGTTAAGATTCCGCCATTAGAATCAAATATTATGCCTGACCCTAAACCGCGTAATGGTATTGTGTCGAAGAAATTCTCGCGAATCACACGTAGAGTCGCCACAGTCACTACGGCGGGGCTGACTGTCTGGATCGCAGCAGTTACATCCTTCTCGTTAACAGGAATCAATTCCAATGATACCTCGGAGCAAAATGAAAACAACCGCGCTCTATTTAATGACTAACTGATGACAAAATCAGACAAGAGGGCTAACGAGATGGCTGAAGAAGTTCCTTAGGTGCGGAAAATGTGGTTACGAATCCCTTTCCGAAACGTTGAACTCACCATGCCCTAAATGCAAGAGCCAAACGCTCGAAGAGAAAGACACGAAAGCCTTGTCGGGCTTCGATGATTAGACAGACGTCACTGCACTAGCGTCTTGGCCAGTCTTTATTGTAGAGGAGTGCCGAACGCGGGTTGGCGCCCTTCGCCAGGAGAAGCCTAGGCTGCTCCTTTGGGCGGGATTCGAACCCGCGTCGACGACGTGACAGGCCGTCATCCTAGACCACTGAACGACCAGGGCATCGGCATCCCAGAAATCGCTGTGCCAGCTTAAAGCATTGCTACAATATACACTCCCGGAACAGAGAAGACGCCTACCTTACGCTTCTTCGCAAGGATGTGACGAGATACGGACTCATATTCGATTATGTTGCTAATCATTGTCGCGGCGCTGATTCTTGTACCAGTCATCGTAGCCTACGCACATGTTCGTCAACGCCTGCTTGAAAGAATCTTTAAGAATAATTTCATCGGCGGGTTGTAAGAACCTCTGCGAAATCGCTCTCGAAATATTCATCCTTATCCCTTGTTAGGGAACTTCTCTGGTTGGTTTCGAGTTTCCGCAGGTCTGTCCTCTTGATCTTTCCGCTCACAGTCTTAGGCAATTCGTTTACGAATTGTATGATCCGCGGCCGTTTGTAAGACGCCATCCGTTGCCTAGTGAAGCTGAATATCTCCAAGGCCAATTCTCTGGAAGCAATCAATTTTGGCTTTAGCATCACATACGCTTTTGGAACGAACCCTCTCAACGGATCTGGGCTTGCAACGACAGCAACCTCCGTTATGGAAGGGTGGACCAGAAGTTCGCTCTCTACTTCGAAGGCACTGATCCTGTAGTCTGAGCTCTTGAATACGTCGTCGGCTCTTCCTATGAACCAGAAGTAGCCGTTGGCGTCGCGTGATGCCAGGTCGCCAGTAAGGTACCAATCGCCGACGAAGACTTCCCGATTCTTTTCGCGCGGGTCGATATAGCCTTCCATCACGCCAACCGGCCTTCGCGGCTTGACTCGAATAGCAAGAATGCCATCAGTTTTTGGTGGAACGGGATTATATTCATCGTCCAAGATTTCTACGTTGAACCCCGGAGCCACAATACCCATCGACCCCAATTTGATTTCCATCCCTGGGAAGAAACCAACTGTTATGGTTGTTTCAGACTGCCCGAAGCCTTCTCGTATGGTGAGCCCCGTTGCATCGTGCACTTTCTGGTTTATTTCGGGGTTCAATGGTTCGCCGGCGCTAATGAGTTCTCTGAGAGAGAAGTGGTAGTCCTTCAAGTTCTCCAAGAGTAGGAATCTCCATACTGTTGGAGGGGCGCAGAGGGTTCTCACGTCGTGGCTCTCAATCACGCTTAGAACGCGTTTGGGGTCGAATTTTCCAGAATAATTGTAGAGGAAACTTGTGGCTTCTGCGTTCCAGGCCCCGAAGATGCTGCTATACGCGTACTTAGCCCAACCAGGCGCACTGATGTTGTAATGTACATCACCCTTCCTAGCCCCAATCCAGTACATGGTGCTTAGGTGCCCAACCGGATAGCTTCCGTGGGTTTGAAGAACAAGTTTAGGTTTCGCAGTCGTTCCCGATGTGAAGTAGATGAGGAGTTCGTCTTCAGAGCTAAATGTATCCTCGGTTCTAAAGTTTGCAGACTGATCGTCTATCTCCGCATAATCTGTCCAGCCATTCCTTCCTCCTCCAACACTAACCTTAGACACGGAGTCAGGTATCGAGGCTGAATCAATTCTACTAGTTAGCTGTGCGCCGGTGAAGACGCACTTAGCTTTCCCCCTCCCAATTCTGTCTCGAATGTCGTCAACCGTCAGTAGGGTGGAAGCAGGTATGATTACGCATCCAGCCTTCATCGCTCCGAGAAAAACTTCGAACAATTCAACGGAGCTAGGCATCATAAGCATGATTCGGTCCTTCTTCTTGAGTCCTAGGGTCATCAGGAAATTGGCTGCCTTGTTGGACCGCTCTTTCATCGCTTGAAAAGTGACCTTCGTCTCTAACCCTTTGTCGTCTACGTACATTAGAGCAGGGTTGGAACATTTCCCCGCCAGAGTGTCGAAGTAATCCAATGCCCAATTGAACTGATTCCGCTGTGGCCAGTCGAATCCGGCCTTCGCTTCCTGGTAGTTGTGTGCGTTGAGAAGGAAATCTCGAGCTGCCGTGAATTCTCTTAGGCCTGCCAAACTTATCGTGCCCGAGTCGAATAGAGTTTCTTCTAAGGGTTGTTTCTAATTCCTTGCATTAGCAAGAAGCTTGAGAAATCATTCATTGTCTCTAACCTTAAGTTGCTAAATATCGCAGCCGACAAAGACAAACAAATTGGTTGAGGGTAGATTGCCGAGGAAAACTTCGATCAGCGAGAGCAAAGAGGCCCCCGATTTCGCCCTCGTGGACCATGCGGGTAAGTTGGTAAGGCTTCGTGATTTTCGCGGGAAAAAGGTTGTTCTCTTCTTCTATGTTCGCGATGATACGCCAGGGTGTACGAAGGAAGCGTGCAGCTTCCGTGACGGCTATGGACCCTTGAAAGCCAGGGGTGTTGTGTTGCTAGGCATCAGCCCAGACCCGATAGAATCGCACAAAAGTTTCGCGGACAAATACGATCTTCCGTATCCTTTGCTTGTTGACGCGAAGGCGGAGTTCGCAAAGAGGTTCGGCGTTTGGGGTAAGAAGAACATGTATGGCAGAACCTTCTTTGGGGTAATTCGCTCCACTTTCATCATCAACGAGAAGGGTAAGGTGGTGAAGGAATACAGGCGTGTGAAGGTGGATGGACACTTGGACCAAATTCTCAAGGACTTGGGATGACCATTAGGGCAACTGTCCTTAGCAGTGTAAATCCCATGGTAAACTTGGATGTCGCGTATGTCCCAACCCCCAAGGACATCGTTCGAAGAATGCTGAGGCTGGCAAGCGTACGTCGCGGTGAAACCGTTTTCGACCTTGGAGCGGGAGACGGGCGCATCCTGATTGAGGCGGTGAGAAGGTTTGGGGCTAAAGCCATAGGCGTGGAGGTGGACCCGGAACGCCTGGTTCGGATCAAAGAACGACTAACCGCGACTGGCACAGAGGCCGCGGTGATCCAAGGAGACTTTATGGAGGTCAACGTCTCTTCGGCCGATGTTGTCGCCATCTACCTTTCTGACTCTGTCAACGCTAAGCTGGCATCAAAGCTGAAGAACGAGCTCAAAGCTGGGGCGCGGGTCGTTTCCTTGGATTATACACTCCCAGGCTGGGCACTAGAGAAGGAGCTGACGGTCAAAAGCGGTGGTATTTCGCGCAAAATATACCTCTATAGGGTCGAATGAGTCACGCACGTGCCATAGGAAAGTGGCATCTACATAAGTTACCCAGATGCCGGTCGAAACTTGTAAATAAAGAAGCATGCTACGCAGGTAGCAGGTTAGCATAGGGGAGGTGAGTTGTTGTCTAAGTTCAAGCTCCTCCTTCCTGCTATAGTCCTGGTCGTCTTAGTAGTCCTAATTCTGACCTCAAGCAACGCAAGTTACTTTTCGCCCGCCTGGTTATCCAAGGCTCTCTTGGGTGATGGAACTGGCGGAGGCGGACACGGCATTGCTAAGGCACTCTTGGGTGATGGTACTGGAGGCGGCGGTCACGGTCTCGCTAATGCTCTATTCTAGAGAGGGGAACTTCCAGTTCATCCTCCTCCCGTTTTTGTGCAAAATATAAAGCTATTATACTCGCTGAGCCATCCCCGCTGAAACGGCGAACAAGGATGCTTGCGACCGAGAAGGTTGGGTTCCTCCAAAGACACAAAATTGTTACGGAGATCATTAAGCAACTCGACAGTACGAATATCAAGATTCTTTCCGCCTTGTGGGAAACTGGCCCACGGAACCTTCTCGAAGTTTCTCGGAAAACGGGAATACCATTTACCTCTGTGTATCACCGTGTGGGCAAAATAGAGACAAAGTCGAAACGCCTCGCCGCTGTAATTCCGCAGGTTTCCAAACTTGGAATGGTGAGGATGGTTCTTCTCACCACTGCGAATCCGGGCTTCGAAGAGAGCGTAACTGCGGCGTTGAAAATACCAAACCTTTGGCGTTCCGTGAACCGATGCGAAGGCGCCTTCACACACCTGTCAGTTCACGTCGTCCCCATACAATTCATGAAACATTTCAGGACATACCTGAAACGACTTTCCGAATTAGATTTGATTAAACAATCGAAAGTGTTCCTTGCAGGAGAATACATCCCTAACTTCCCGGCCTTCAAGTACTACGACCCTGCCTCTAATCAATGGACATTTGACTGGGGGCGCTGGTTGAACGCGCTTAAGCGGGACCCCACTAAGACGATCGAAGACCCGGAAAGCTATGCTATGCTTGCGGATGAGAAAGACCTAATGATTATCAAGGAACTTGAGAAGAATGCCCGAAAGAGCTTCGCAGAGATTGCGCCGTTGTTGGGAATATCTTTGCAAGGCGTCAAGTACCATTACGACAAGAAACTGGTGCCATCTGAAATTGTGAAGTATTTTGGTTTCGATGTCTGGCCGTATCCCGAAGAAGTGTCGGCTTATCATGAGGTCTTGCTTAAGTTTACTAGCAGCGTAGAGATGAACCGGTTCTTCAGCTTAGTCGATGAGTTGTTCTTTGTACTCGGTGTCTCGAAGGTCCTACATCATAACTCGCTGATGGTACGAACCTACATGCTACAGAGCCAGGTGTGGAGCATGTTCTCTTTCTTCTCTCAAATGGCAAAGGAAGGAATGCTTGAGTCATATTCTTCTGTTAGGCAAGATTTCAGCGGCAGAGAGACACAATCAATATCGTACGAACTCTTCGACCGCGAGAAGGGATGGACTTTCGATTTGGATAACTGCCTGTCAGAGCTGGCGAAACTAACTCAACTCACGCCAGTGGTCCAAAAGGTCTAATGCTGGTCCCGCGGGCCGGATTTGAACCAGCGACGCTCCGGTTTCCGTTGTTAGCCTAGTAGGCTGACATGGGTACGCCTTGGGCGCACACCTACAGCGTCTCCGTCGCTCCGAATAAGAGAGACTCGGAAGCTCTACCAGGCTGAGCTACCGCGGGACCGATTCAAAGCCTTCGCTCTGTAGCCTATAAGGTTTCATGAACCATACGCCGAGCTTTCCGGCTTTCGTCTGAAAATATGCACCCGAGTTAAATTCCAGGAACAATTATTCTCGGCCTTGGGTTAGTTGCGATGGCATTCAAGCGTTCATTTCGTGTTCACTGGGTTGACACAGACACCGCGGGTGTCATGCACTTCAGCAATTTCTTTCGTTACTTCGAAGCTTGCGAAGAAGAATTCTATCGTTCCCTTTCTCTGCCCCTGACTGAGATTCGCGATAGGTTAGGCGTATTGTTACCGCGCGTCGAGGTCCACTGTCAATACAAAGCTGCATGCAGACTCGATGAGCTGATCGATATTACGTTGAAGGTTCGCGAGGTCCAGGAGAAGACCATTATCTACGATTTCCAGATAATCCGTCAATCAGATGGAAAACTGGCGGCGGAAGGTTTCGTGAAATGCATTGCTGTAAATTCAGAATGGAAAGCTGTACCCTTACCCGCTGAAGTCGCAAGAACGGTTCGTAACAGCATAGTGTAGAGGTTGGACTGTGGTTGAAACTATACAATGTAAAAGTTAGAAGCTATCGCTGCGACCGTCCACACTTCTCGCAGAACGTTAGGTCCCTGGTATTCTTCGCGCTGCAGAATTTGCATTTCCAGCGATCAGTTTGACCTGAAATTGCGTCATGCTTTTGTCCACTCTTGATTCCGAGTAGGCATAGGATGATTCCTACTAGCAAGATCTCGTAGCCGGCGAACTCGATAATTGGATTCAGGAGGGTTGCGTTCTCGACGGTGTTTAAGCTGAAGATTACGACTCGGCGAGCTGTGTCCTGGTTGTCGAAGACGAAGTAATAGGTGCTGCTAGTTGTGGGTGTGAAGGTGAAGTTGGAGGAGATGACCGTTGGCCGCGCTAGGATGATTGCGCTGGGCTCTCCTGCTCGCCATTGTGAGAAGTTTCCCTGGTCCATCACGTAGAATGCTACTTCATGCCCATCCGCAACTTCCAACGCCCCTTCCACTTGGGTGCCCCCTCTTAGGTCGGCCGAGAGGGCGGTGTAGTTTGTGGCTGGCACTGCTATGAGTGTGGTGGGTAGGACTGGGATCTCAGTCTGATAGTGCGATGCTAAACCCAAGGTCTGTGCAATTGGGCTGAGAAACAGTGGGCCCTGCTCAAGCGTAAACACTCCCGCTAGGAACAGGAGCAGGCCGATTGTCAAAATTTTCCTTCGCATCGTGGTCACCGTTATTCAGTTTAGTTTAATTGCTCGATAGCTTCTAGAAAAGGTGGCGGGCCCGCGGGGATTCGAACCCCGGATCCCAGGCTTTCACCGCATCCGCTCCGAAGGCTTACACGAATCTGACGCATCTCTGTGTCTTAATCCTGGCTCGACTACGGGCCCGTGTTGTCGGCAGCCATAGGCGAAGATTGGTGTATATGGTTAGCGAAGCACCCGTGGCCCGACCTCCGGAAGCTTAGGTGACGGTCATCCACGCCCCATTGACGTCACACCGAGGATGATACTCCTCTGATATTCCTGGAGGGGGAAAGGGAATAGTGTTAGGTACCATACGTCTACTCTTTGCGTCGAACATGTGGTGAAAACAACTGCCGATCTTATCCGGTGAGGAAATTGAAAGGCGCGTGCGAAACGGCTCACTGGCCCTCACGCCTTTCGAACGGGGGTGCCTGAATGGAGGCGGTTACGACCTGCGCCTGGCAATGGAGGTGGTCATTCCACCCGGAGAACATCGCTTGGTAGCAACTCTTGAGAGAGTTGAGTTGGAAGATGATATAGCTGGGACATTGCATCTTCGCTCCTCACTTGCACGCAAGGGAATAATCGCCAGCCTAGCATTGGTAGACCCGGGCTTTCGCGGGCAACTAACGATTTCTCTCTTCAACGCCGGAGCCGAACCATTCAAAATGAGTAGGAATGACAGGTTCGTGCAGATGGTGCTACATGAGCTTAGCAGCAAGACGCATTACGTGTACGGTGGGAAGTACCAAGATAGCCAAGGAATTGTAGATAGCCACGTCTAGGCACGCTACTCTTTGTGTCAATACATGTCGAAAGTATTATTACTAGTGGGCATGGGCATGTGAATATCCTTACTTGTCAACTCGACTACAGAAGGCGGCATCTTGAAAACAGGTTCACGTATATCCGACCTAAAGTACAAGCTCATGACCATTGAGCTCCTCAACCTAGCGAAAAACTACTACACATACAGAGAACTCGCACAAATCATCGGACTCCCTGAGACCGTTCTAAGCAGATACGTAAAGGGTCACGTGCTACCGACGATAGATCGAGCGCAGAACATCAACAGAACCCTCCAGAAAATAATGCGTCTCGAAGGGGAGATTCAGCAAAGAATCCGTTTCGACGAATCAGGGTACTTCGACAACACTAAACTCATCTCAGACACACTACTCCTCGAACGCGCAGTTCAACATGCCGTAAACGCATTTGCTGGTATGCGCATTACAAAGATCCTTGCGGCAGCCGTTGACGGTGTACCTTTGGCGGCGCTTCTAGCACACAGGCTTGGTGTTGGCCTCATAATTGCAAAGAAGACAAGGGAAGTAGGAGTACGAGAGTTCATCGAGGAAATCTACATCCCCAACAGGACTGCAATAATGGTCAGTCTATACGTCCCACGAGACGCGCTAAGAAAAGGGGATTGCGTACTCATAGTGGACGATGTTATCGATAGCGGCGAAACACAGATTGCATTAACCCGAATCGTTCAGAAAGCCAAAGCAGAAGTCACAGGCATGTACGCTCTCATCAGTACGGGTTCAGAGTGGAAGAGCAGGATCGAAGCAGTCACTCATTGCCCAGTAGAAATCGTTTTGCAAGTAGGCAAGAAACCACTACAAGAAGTCTGAATCAAGTTCGGACTTCGTTCGGCAACCAGCCCAGTTACGGCTCGCTCTGCACGTCCGCAAGGCGGGGCATATTACAATATCCAGCTGACGTGTCAACCCGCTAGCTTTCATGTACGGACAACTTAGCTTCTAGCGTATCCTGGGTTAGCAGGCCCTTTTCTGTGATGAAACCTGTTACAAGCTCAACCGGTGTGAGGTCAAATGCGGGGTTGAAGACCGGAACACCTTTCGGTACAATTCGTTTTCCTCCCATGTGAGTGACTTCTTGCGGGCTCCTTTCCTCGATTCTTACTTCAGACTGCTCGGTCCTAAGGTCGAAGGTTGATGCGGGTGCAGCAACGTAGAATGGAATCTGGTTTGCTTTCGCTGCCAGCGAAATAAGATAAGTACCAACCTTATTGGCGACGAACCGCTTTGTGATTCTGTCCGCACCTACGAAGACGCTTTGTACCATGCCCTTACTCATCACGTATCCAGCAGCCCCGTCAACAATTAATGTCACTGGGATTCCGTCCCGGAGAAGTTCGTAGGTGGTTAATTTGGCTCCTTGGAGCCTAGGCCGCGTCTCAGTAGCGATCACGCGAACCCTTTTGCCCTGCCCGATCGCTGTGCGAACCGGAGCGATGGCTGTGCCGTAACTGACAGTCGCGAGCGTTCCAGCGTTGCAGTGGGTTAGGACCTGATCGCCGTCGTTAATCAGTCTGGCGCCATATTCGCCAATTTTTCGGTTTGCCTGAATATCCTCCTCAGCCATTTTCTGAGCCTCGGCGACGATATGGGATGCTATTTCATTCGGTCCCCCCGCTGTTTGTCGAGCTTTTCGAAGGATCCTGTCAATAGCCCAGAACAGGTTCCATGCTGTTGGGCGACTCTTTCGAAGTGCTTCCGCCGCTGTTTCAAGGTCCTGCATGAAATGCTCTTTATTTTTCGTTCTGCTCGCGTTGGCGGCGAGGGCTAGCCCCATGGCCGCGGCGACGCCTATTGCTGGTGCGCCACGAACGGTCATTTCTTTTATGGCCTTGGCAACCTGCGGGTAATCTCTGAGGGATACGTAGGCAAACTTGTACGGTAATCTTGTTTGGTCTATCATTCTCACTCGGCCGCCAACCCACTCGACAGTTCTCAGTTCGGACATCGGCCGCAAGTAAATCGCCTGTTGACGAGAATGGTCGCGCGCGTTGGATTAGCTTTCCCATGCGAATCAATACCATGACTCTCTGCAAGATTCAATGTCGAAGAAGTTCCGTTTGAGGATACTTAGGAGTGAATTATCGCTCTCCAGTGCACTTGGTCACAAAAGCATTAAGGGATGAACGTATCAGCGGTGAGTCGAGTGCCCTATCATGGAGAACAACCCCAGCGCAGCACCTCAAACTCCCGCGCAAGTCCAAGAAAAACCACCGTTTACCCCTTGGATCGCGGTGTCCGGCCCGGGTTTGGTATACCTACCCTACAAATCTGAACTCATGGAGCTTAGGGACCGAGGATTCGGCGACCTCCGGAACGACAGGCTTGTCCTTTCTCCGTACGAATCATTCTACCTTCTAGAGAAACAGAAGATTCGAGTGTTTGCCAAGGATGCAAGCCGGGAGTTGGAGCTTCGAGACTTAGTCCAGAAGTATTCAGTTGGCAAACCCGAGATCTGGATCAAGTACTTGGTCTACCGTGACCTACGGGACCGTGGGTACATAGTCCGCGAGTCCACTAAAGCCTTCGACTTTGACATTTACGGAAAAGGGCCGCTGAGGCGTTTAATCTCAATCGTTTACGAAGGTGGCGAAGCGAGCCTTCAGAAATTAAGTAAACTGCTTCAATATTCTGACAAGGAGAAGAAGGAATTGATACTAGCCGTTGTTGACAGGCGGACCGACATAGTGTACTATACGTTGAGTTCGTTGAATGTCTAGCAACGGTTACTATAGCCTATTGGGGCTGCCGCGCGTTGCAGTGAGGACAAATAAGTTCCCCACCCTGTAGCTGAGCACCGCACTGGACGCAATACTTGACCTGAGCTACACCTGTTCCGGGCTGGGGAATTGATTGTGGTATGGCAGTCCCGGCGCCACGATGACGAATCGCACCTCCGATGGCTCCGCCGAAGGCACCTGCAACCAGACTTGTCAGCAATATGAAAATGACTGCCTCCTGCAACTGCGATAACGGGGGGGTCGGCGTGTTTGGGATAGGTATTACTTCGAAGATCAGGAAGATTTGGGAGACTCCAAGGAAGAATGGTACATTGAGAATTCCTGCAAGGGCACCAACCGCAGCTGCCTGACCAACCTTACCGTAAAGAACGTATGCAGCGACAACTCCTCCAACCACTGCTCCTATCACTGTCGAGAATTGCAAATCACCGATGCTTAAAACAGCTGATAATAGGCCGCCTACAATCAGACCGCTCAACGTTGCAGCCCAAAGGTCTTTGCTTTTAGTGAACATAGCAGCTCCAATTGCCAGAATTCCCGCCTCGCTATAAAGCATTGTACCTTCGATGTCCCGAATTCGACTCAACATTATAGGAGAGGCTCTCTTTACTGCGAAGATTAGCGTGTGGAAACTTGGTCGCAAAAGCGTTCACGCTCCCGCGAGGGATTAGAGATACAGATTCAGTTGAGATGAATCGAAGGCTTTGGCTCTATGGTAAGATACGCGATGTGGTCCGCAGATACGGGTTCCAAATGGTTGAACCTGCAACGATTGAGAACCTCAATACGCTTGAAGCCAAGAGTGGGCCAGCCATACGGAAGGAAATCTACTGGTTCAAGGACAAGGGCGGGAGAAGCCTTGGCCTTCGCTTCGACCTCACCGTCGGCATAGCAAGGATGATCGCGAACCGATCCGACCTACCCGAGCCTATAAAATTCGCCACAATTGGCGGGAACTGGCGCTATGACGAGCCACAATACGGGAGATATCGCTACTTTACCCAATGGGACGTAGAAATCTTCGGCTCAGAAAGCCCTTTGGCAGACGCAGAGGTGATCTGTGTCGGGGCAGACATCCTAAGCAGCGTCGGGTTGAAAGACTGCATTATCAGAATAAGCAACAGGAAACTCACAGAAGCTTACCTCAAGCAATTGGGCATCAGGTCGGGCAAGAGACTTGATCAGTGCCTTAGAATCATCGATAAGCTGAGAAAGGCCAACCGCGAGCAACTGGAAAAGGAATTCCAAGCTGCCAAGATCGGGAAAGAAGCAGTAAAGGGAATTTTCTCGTTCATCTCCCTGAACGGACGCCCAGCGAGTGTCCTTGGGAAGCTAGACAGTTTCACCTTCAGTGAAGAGAATGCTAAGAAAGGCTTGGAGGAGTTGAAGATTCTAGCAGACGCCCTAGCATCACTAGGGCGTTTAGGGATCTGCGTATATGACCTAAGCATAGTGCGCGGAATTGGATACTACGACGGAATTGTCTTCGAAGCTTTCGATAAGGGTGGGGAAGATGTTGGCTCAATCTTCGGTGGCGGAAGATACGACCGGTTATGCAGAATATACGGAAAGCGGGACATACCGGCAACTGGCGTGGCAGGTGGAATTGAGCGCCTAATGATTTCCCTGGAACGAGACAACCTGTTCCCGAAGAGCCCTATGGGTGCCAAAGTTTTCATCGCAACGGTTCAAGAAGGCCTCAAGCAAGAAGCAACGAAGCTGGCACAGAAGCTTCGAGATAACGGAATCGCAACTGAGGTTGACTTGAAAACACGCCCGTTGGGGAAGCAGTTAGAATACGCGAACGCAGCTAAAATCCCGTTCTTGATAGTGCTTGGCCCACAAGAACTTCAAACCCAAACCGTCAAAGTTAAGGAAATGGCCACTCGAAACGAGATGCCCGTACCTCTCGACGCTCTTGTGGAAAAGCTCCAGTCTTTGAATTAGTCGCCGCCGATGAAGATTTCTTTCTCATGGGACTGCAAGATTGCAGTTAGAGTTGCGCGCTCACCGACTAAATCTCGCATCGAAACAACTCCAACCGGTTTCCCCTGCTCATCGACCACTACGACGTGCCTTATCTTATTCTTGTTCATCGCTTTGGCGGCCTCAGCCACGTCCGAGCTGGCTTTTGCGGTGATAACATGTTTCGTACTCACTTCGTCCACTGCTGCGTTCAGCTTTTTGCCCGATGCTATGGCTTTCATAATGTCCCTTTCTGAGATTACGCCGGCGAGGTTTGTTCTTTCTTTTGGGTCGCATATGACTAGGAGGCCCATGTTGTTGTCAACCATGAGTTTTGCTGCATCGAGCATTGTCGTGCCCGAGGGAATCATGACTAAGGGCCGTTGCAGAATATCTCCAATGTTCATGCTTGCTAATCCTCCTCCCTACCAAGCCTGGAATCCATCGGAGTATAAGGTAAACCTGTTTTCCCTACGTAGAGAGCTTTAGGTCGAATCAGCCTGTTAGCTTTCAAGTATTCAATTGAGTGCGCCGTCCAACCTGCAATTCTGCTCATCGCGAAGATTGGCGTGAACAGGTCGGTCGGGATTCCCAAGATGTGGAAAACGATACCCGAGTATGAGTCAACGTTCGGAAAAATGGGTAAACCTGCAAGGTGTTTAAGGGCGCTGGCCTCAATGGCGACGGCAGTCTCGAATAACTTTGTCTGATTCCGCTTTGCTGCAAGTTCCCCACCGAGTTTCTTGAGAATAACGTACCTGGGATCCCAAGTCTTGTACACTCGGTGGCCGAAGCCCATGATCTTTTTCTTTTGAGCCAGGGCTTCAACAACGTAGCCTTCAGCTCTGGACGGGTCACCGACCTCCATAACCGTTTGGAGAGCAACCTCATTTGCGCCGCCGTGAAGAGGGCCCCTCAATGTTGCGATACCGGAGGTCATTATGGAGTACATATCAGCTAAAGTTGAAGCCGTTACCGTGCATGAGAAGGTTGATGCGTTCATTTCGTGTTCCGCGTGGAGGATCAGAGCGACGTCCATGACATGGGCATCATATGGATCAGGCTCTTTCCCGGTCAGCATGTATAGGAAATCCGCAGCATGGCTCAAGCCCTGCTTGGGCAAAACAGGTTCCTTTCGGTTTCTGATTCGGTCAAATGCTGTAATGATCGCCGGCGTTTTCGCTAAGATTCTGAGCGCCTTGTCGATTCGTCCCTCGATGCTATCGGTCGTTGGTTGGGGGTCGTACAAGCCGAGGGCTGAAACTGTTGTTCGCAAAACGTCCATCGGATCGCTCTTGATGGGAAGTGACCGGATTAATCGTAATACTTCAGGTTCAAGGGACCGATCAGACTCGATTCGCCCGTTGAATTCTGCCAACTGGGATTTTGTTGGAAGCCAGCCGTAAATTAGAAGATAGGCAGTTTCCTCGAAGGTGGCACGCTCAGCCAAGTCTTCGATGCTGTAGCCTCTGTAGAAGAGTTTGCTGGCTTCACCATCAATGAAGCAGATCTTACTCTCCTTCACGTACACGTTGTCGAGCCCTTTGTGGATGACAACGGGTTCTCTTACGGGAGACAAGCTGACCTGAATGGGCTCCCACGTGGTTGTTTATACAAATTGTCCAGTACAGACAAGGGAGCCTTGCGGGGCCTCTGGAGTGGGTCAATGGTTAGGTGATTCTTATTGTGCCGTCTCCAGTGAACCAAAACGGCGGACTGTAAACAGAATCAAGGGGGTCCCTCGATTCCAAACTGCTGAAGGGCGCGACAGTATTGTATACGGAAGTGAATACGGTATTGCCCCTTGCCAGGTAGTAGAACATAGCGCCGGTCAGATCGTCGATTTGTCCGAAAGCGAGGGTGATGCTTCCATTGCAAGAGATTACAGCCTTAACGCCTGCTTTGATGAAATAGCTGGCAATGAGGACAGAATTTGATGAAATCAACACTACCAATTTGACGTTCTTGAGAGAGTCCGCCTGCAAGTGCTCGCTCAGGAATTGGATACTAATGCCGAGGACTCCAGCATTCCCATTAACTCGCCCCAAGTCGAAGTCATCCGCGTATTTCCGTTCGGCAGCTAGATTGACGGTCTGTCCGACGTACCAGTAAGTTGTGTGTGCGAATGAATACGTATTCGTGCGCCAGACGATCACATCGTAGTTGTTCAGTTGAGTCGTGATGAAGTCAAGTGTCACAGCAGAGTTGGAAAGGAAACTCACTTGAAACCCGGCGTGAGCTAAATCGTATTTGAGTGTCGTGGCATAGTAGCCCATTGGGGCTAGTGCCTCGAGCGAAGAAAGGATCACAGCCTTGCGCTGCGGTTGGGCCTGAACCGGCGCAATCGCCACCAACGCCAATGAAACTAGGGCTAATATGAACGCAGCAAGTAACTTTCGTTGCAAATTCGTACACCTACGCGGCCACGAAGGATTCTGTGAGATAAAGGGTGTCTTAGCCAACTGACAAATGCAAGTAAAAGACTCACCACAATTCTATCCGGAGTTACTTCTAGGATGCAACAAGGCCATGGACGCGAGTACGACAATGTGTTCAGTTTGCCATGCGCTTTCCAGTCATTTCTCATTGCAAGGCCGTCAGCGCGGCAAGAATGGTTTCCTGCTGTTATCGTCTCTTGAGATAAATGTGAGATTCACTTACTGAAGCGAATAAGCAAGAGTCCGATTACTACTAGGATGCTTCCGCGGAAAATCGTGTCCCATGCGAGGTTGAATGGGCCAAAACGCCAGTAAGCTGCCCCGTAAGCGTTGCCTAAGTAGACTCCGCCAAAAGTGCAAATCAAACCGCCGAGATATTTCATGAATTTCGAGACCAACACCATCGCCATACTAGGGAGACATGGCGCTTTGGATTATGGTTAATGGGTTTCCATCCATTGAACTGAAACATTAATATACATAAAATGGTACACTAGTGTTTCGGCGCCCGACATGTCCCACGCTTTCAGACCGCAACCCCCTACCGCGGACATCGAGACTAGGTCGGCGACTTTCCCAGCACTCATCCAACTTCCCCAGCCACTGCTGGACTACAGCATCATCATTGCCATCATCAAGGGAGACGTCGGGGCAGTTAACATACTCAAAGACGCGATGAGCATTTCAAAAGACCTGCACATCGACAACCTCCTCCTCGCATTAGGACCCACTACACCTCTATCCCTCCAACCACCCCCAGGATCAAGGATACTTTGGGCAACCTTCACGGACGGCCAAAACCTCCTCAACGGCCCCCGACTCACAATAGTGCCACCAAACCACCTAACAGACCTAAGCCTGAACCTTGAAAAACTCTCAAAGACAAGAACCGGCCGCATACCACTAATCATCGGGGACTTCCTCGACAACGTGCTTTCCGTTTCATCCGCTCCAGCAGGACTCTACTCCTTCCTTTGCAAACTCTTCACGAGAATTCGAACAAACGGGCAGACCGCGTTCTTCCTAGCGACAGAAGACATGCACGACTCAAAGAAAACTGCGATACTCAAAAGATTCGCTGACGTTGTCATAGAGTACCGGGCAATACAAGAAATCGCCAACTACCGGCTTGAGGCTCGAATCCTCGACCACGCACAAAACCATTACAGCATATGGGACAGCAGCGAAAGCCCGGATTCAGAATATGAAAACCAACCTTTTCCAAGCAACCAGCTCCCTAAGATCGGGCGCCAACCAAACCTCCTCCGAGAGCCCATCCCGGCTTGAATGCGAAGCTTCAGGAAAGCCATTTGGCCAGTCACGCGGTTCTTATCGAGGCTGCTTCTTCCAACCCTAGTTCCTTAGTCGAAATCTCTCGCATCTTGAATTTTTGGACCTTCCCGGTAATCGTCATTGGAAACGTTTCTGTGAACTTGAAGTAGGCTGGAACCTTGAAGTAGGCAATTCTAGTTTTGCAGAATTCCTGTAATTCCTCAGCGGTGGCTGTCTCGCCCGGTCTCAGTTTAACCCAAGCCATAACCTCTTCTCCGTACTTTCGGCTGGGAACACCGATAACCTGCACGTCAGAAATCTTAGGATGTGTGTAGAGGAAATCTTCCACCTCCCTTGGGAAAACCTTCTCTCCACCCCGGCTGATCATGTCCTTCGTGCGCCCAACTATGTTCACATAACCATTCGGCTGCATGACCGCGAGATCCCCTGTATGCATCCACCCTTCCTGGTCAATGGCTTCCCGCGTAGCTTCCGGGTTGCTCCAGTACTTGAGCATCACAAGGTAACCGCGTACGCAAAGCTCACCAGCTGTCCCACATGGGAGGGTGCGGTTGGTTAGTGGTTCGATGATCTTTGCTTCCACATGTGGAAGTGGACGGCCGACGGTTGATACTCGAAGCTCTAAGGAATCGTCGAGTCGGGTTTGAAATGAGACGGGGGAGGTTTCCGTCATTCCATAACAAATTGTGATCTCACGTATGCCCATGTTCGAGATGACTTTCTTCATGACCTCGACCGGGCATGGGGAACCCGCCATGACACCTGTTCTCAGGCTTGACAAGTCGAATTGGTTGAAGTTGGGATCGTTCAGTTCGGCGACAAACATTGTTGGTACGCCATGAAGCGCCGTACACCTTTCTTCCTCCACGGTTCGGAGCACGGCTTCCGAGCTGAAAGCATCAGACGGAAGAACCATGGTGGCACCATGGGTTACGCACGCGAGGTTTCCTAACACCATGCCGAAACAATGGTAGAAGGGGACTGGGATGCATAGTCTGTCGTGGTGGGTGAATTTCATTTCTTCGCCAACGAAGAAACCGTTATTCAAAATGCCGTGATGAGTTAGGGTCGCACCTTTCGGAAAACCGGTAGTTCCCGAAGTATATTGAATGTTGATGGCATCATAGCACTCAAGCATCCTTTCTCTTTCCTTGAGTTCCATTGGGGAGGAGTTCATTGTTCCGATTTCTAGAAAACGTTCCCAGGGAAGCATTGAAGATGGAGAAGGCTCACCCCCATTGCTGAGTGTTACGATTCGACGTAGTGCCGGGACACGAGCCGCCTTGATTTCTTGGCCAGCCCCTATCTTCGGGAGTTTTCTAATTTCAGGTGCCAGTTCTGTTATCATCCAATGGTAATCCGAGGTTTTGAATTGCTTGGCCGTTATGAGGAGACTTATCCCGGATTGGTTCAGCGCATACTCCAACTCTTGAACTCGGTATGCGGGGTTGACGTTGACTAGGATCGCCCCAACCTTTGCAGTAGCGAATTGGGTTAGGATCCATTCCGCATTATTTGGCGACCAGATACCCACACGGTCTCCCTTCCGTACGCCGAAACCAAGAAGCGCTACGGCGAACTCATCCACCCGCTCCTTCAGTTGGGCGTAGGTCATTCTCAGGCCCTGATGCCTAGAAACGAGCGCTTCTGCATCCCCATGCCTCGAAACGACCCCGTCGAAGAACCCCCCAACTGTCTTTTCGATTAGAGATTTCTCTGTTGGGCCTTGTTCGTAGCTTGGGTCGGGCCCTTTTTCCTTCATTTGCGTTCGCGTGCCGATTGGGGCTTGGTGTGGAAGAATAATTCTTAGTACCTTTACTAATTATGGTAAGATGCATGGCGGGCCCGCGGGGATTTGAACCCCGGACTTCTGTACCAGTGCTGGGCTGGTTCTACAGCTTTTTCCGGGTGTTCCTTAGGGGGTTCGGCAACAAATTCCGCTTTCTCAGCGGAGCCTGCCGCTCTATCCAACCTGAGCTACGGGCCCAAGGGGGGAACGGGGCGGGTAAAGTAAAAGGATTAAGGCGCAGCAATTCGAAGAAGTTTAAAGAACCAACCGGATTTCCTTTGTCTCTGTGCGGGGATACCCGAGCCAGGTCAAAGGGGCAGGACCACCCGGCGTGGTGGGGCCACACTTAAGATCAGAACTTGCCTTGGGTGACGAGAAGACATCCTGTGGCGTAGAGCCAGCGGATGGGCGCGTAAGCCTTCAGGGGTTCGAATCCCCTTCCCCGCACCACCCACCTACAAGTATAACGTATGTGAGTCGTGTAATGGTTACCTGATTTTTCGGGTAAGCAGTAGGCTGAATGAAATGGAAAGCAGCAGTATGACTCCTAACATTATCGCAACCAACTTCCCCAATGACAAGACCGTCAACACCAAGACCCCTACGATTAAGAGAAGAACGAGGTTGAACCTGACTCCCCCAACGTTTCTTAACTTGACGACTGAAGCAACCAAACCCACAACCACAAGTAACACAAACAGGTCTACGAGAAGACTGAGCAAACTCATTCAGGCCGCCTCTACAAAATAGCGGGTTGTGAGGTAAGGTTCATCCGCGGAAAGGAAAAAACCACCAAGAGAAATGGAAGAATTAGAGTCCGCATTCAACCAATCCAAAGCCAATATTCAGTATCAGTCCGACCTAGACTTAATTGATTCTTGAATACAAGGTAATCGGGGCCGTAGTTCAATCAGCGAATCCGCAGGGCAATCTTGCACTGCACGATGATGTCGCGAAGAAAGGTGCGGAGGATGGGTTTGTAAGCCCCAAGGTCTCGGTGAATATTATGAGAAATGTTAGGTGTGAAAGTTAGGTTGATGGTATTGCCGATGTCTGTCTGAGCTAGTAAACGTTGTAGTACCATATGACTCGAACGTAGATGTCGCCGAAGAAAAATAGTGGCGGTACCCATTGATCAGCCTGGAATGCTGATGGGGTTACGAATAACCCGGAGACTACTACGCTTGACCCAGCTAAGCTCGCTGGAACTCGCACTTTGTCTGAGAGTATCATCCGATAGTTGCGCCCGTTAACTATAACGTAGAAAATTTGCGTCTCCGGGTTTGAACAAGGATTGACTGCCAGACTGCATGTTGGTGCCAAAGTCAAAACCTTTAGCGTCCCTAGCACGGTCACGTTCTCGTGAATTGGTTGGATTCCACCTCCCACTCCGACAGATGGTGGGGGTGCGGCCAAGATGTGAGGTTTAACCATCGAATTGTTGGGAACTACAGAATTGTAAGAGTAAACGGCAGCCATTACCAGGAAAGCAACCGCGACTAACGATATGGCGGACTTTACGTGCTTTCGATTTTTCACATCAACCAGCCGCTAGAGTGACATCTACCATGGTGCAAAGCTGGGAAACCTAAAGGAACTCTTGACTAAACGTATCAAATCTCAAAACCCACCCGTAATCAAATTGATAATAACTAGCTACCTTATCTCGGAAAGTGCGACAGAATAAACTGCAACCTAATGGAACCACCTAATGGGAAGAGGGATAATTCTAGCTGTCTAGGATTATATCCCAGTTCCCATTGCGTCACGTTGAAGCTTCCGAACACACCGCGGGTTCTCCCCTCAGGCTTCGCACGCCCTTAGGTGTAAGGAACCGGCGTAGGCCCTGACATTTTTCAATAGACTGTTGGCTTATTATACGACCATCCAAAGCCTTCCCTACTGCACGGAAGTGAAAATCTGTTGGCGAAGAAGTTCAAACGGATTGACACCAAACTCATCCATGCTGGCGAACCCGAACCACGCATTATGGGCGCGGTTAGCATGCCGATATTTCAGTCGGCAATGTTTGAATATTCTGGCGAGACAAGCTACCACGACCTCAAATACATTCGCTTGAACAACACCCCAAACCATACGGCGCTCCACGAAAAGTTGGCAGCCCTCGAAAACGCTGAAACCGCATTGGTCACAGCCAGCGGGATGGCAGCCATCTCAACGACCTTACTGTCGATTCTCTCCACAGGCGACCATTTGCTTTCCCAAAACTGCCTATACGGAGGAACACACGATTTTGTAACGAAGGATTTCCGCACATTCGGCATATCTTACGATTTCATTGACGCTAACGACCCAGAGTCGTGGAAGAAAAAGCTGCGGCCAAATACCAAGGCAATTTACGTAGAAACGATAACAAACCCTACGATGCAGGTTGCCGACCACAAGGCGATCGTCAAATTTGCAAAAGCTAACGGGCTGGTAACGCTAATCGACAACACCTTCGCGAGCCCGATCAACTTCCGTCCAACAGAATGGGGCTTCGACCTATCCCTGCACAGTTGTACAAAGTATCTGAACGGCCATTCCGACATCGTTGCCGGCGCGGTCATAGGCCGCGCAGAATTGGTTGAGAAGGTCAAGCATAAGCTCGATCATCTAGGCGGTTCGCTCGACCCTCACGCCTGCTTTCTACTCCATAGAGGAATCAAAACGCTTGGAGTTAGGGTCAGGTACCAGAACGAGAGCGCAATCAAGATCGCAAAATTCCTGTATGAACATCCGGCTGTCGAGAAAGTCAACTACCCAGGCCTCGAAACACACCCGCAGTACTCGAGAGCAAGAGAACTCTTTGACGGTTTCGGAGGTATGTTAAGCTTCGAACTCAAGGGCGGGGTTGCGGCAGCGCGCCGCTTCATGGGTCACACGACGCTACCCGTAATAGCGCCCAGCCTTGGAGGCGTAGAAACCTTACTCACCCTACCAGCCACTACATCACACTCCGGAATGTCCGCAGAAGACCGAAAGGCACTTGGCATCTCAGACGGGCTCATCCGCATGTCAGTTGGAATAGAAGCAACCGAAGACATAATCGAGGATTTCCAACAGGCTCTCGGTAACTAGGAACTAGACGTTAAAATGCCCGTCGTCCGAATTCATTTCTCTCGAGATCAATTTGACAACAAGTAGGACGAATGAAAGAAGAACCGCTCTAATTACGGGCGCGTCTAGCGGGATCGGCTTGGAACTCACCAAGCTCTTCGCCCGGGACGGGTACAACCTAGTGGTTGTAGCGAGAAATCACGAGGCTCTAACCCAACTTGGAAATGACTTGGAAGAGAAAAACGGGGTTTCCGTGAAGGCCATTGCGAAGGATCTTTCCTCCCCTTCGGCTCCACAGGAGATCTATGATGAACTCCAAAAGTTATCGGTGAAGGTTGACGTTCTCGTCAACTGCGCAGGCTTCGGATCATTAGGTCCCTTCTCAGACATGGATCTCCCCACGGAAATTAACATGATAGAAGTTAACATCGTGGCGTTGACGAAACTGACCAAACTTTTCCTGAAGGACATGCTGCTGAAGCGGCAGGGAGGAGTTTTGAATGTTGCATCCACAGCCGCCTTCCAACCAGGCCCTTTTATGGCGGTCTATTACGCAACGAAAGCTTACGTCTTATCCTTCTCTGAAGCTCTTGCTGAAGAAATCCGGGAGTCCGGAGTTGTCGTAACAGCCCTTTGCCCAGGACCCACGAGAACTGACTTTCAAAGCAAGTCTGGTACAGAGCAATCGAGGCTTTTCAGAAGCAGGGGGATTTTGGGTGCCGAGACGGTGGCGAGAGCCGGATATGAGGGTTTCAAGAACAAGGAGACAGTGATTATTCCGGGGTTCATAAACAGGCTGCGCGCCCTGGACGTGAGATTAGCTCCAAGGGACTGGGTAACAAAAGTTGCGCGAAGAATGAATGAAAAAGTGTAGCGCTCACTGAGAATCTTCATGGACGCTGTCAGGCACTATCTCATGCAGAAGTCGGTCTCCGTGGCTGTTGAAAACTCCGATGTCACTGTACGTTTGGAAGGGGTAAGCTATGATTACCATAATTCTTCCGTAGAAGTGGTTTATGTCATGCATTGAAGGCTGATTAGAACCGGAAGGGTGCGAATGCGAAACGCCCATTATGCTTAGGTCCATTGGTAGCATTGTGCTCGAGAAGCTGGAAAAACCACGCCCATGCGTCGCGAGAGGCGGAATCAAAACTTCGTTGATCAACATCCCGTCTTTGCCCGCTTTACCGCGAAGTAGAAGGATTGCCTCCTTCGGGTACGCGTCTATTGCATAGCTGAGAAGGCTGTCCGCAACAGACTTCTCGAATCGAACGAGGCTAATCATTGCAAGGGGAACCTGTCCTAACAGTTGCTTCGAGACTTGATTACGCTTGCTGTTGTGCAAGTTGGACTGCGAAGTATGCCAGGAGGCCAAGGTAAAGCGCAAGCTCCAATGTGTCAGGTAACAAGTAACTGAACGACCTCGCGTTAGTAGCTACCCACTCCACTATGTTGCCAAACTTATGGCGACTGCTGGTTAATGAACTACGCCCCGTAGTTGATATTGTCTTCGAAGGAATATATAACAAGGCTGGATAAATCATCCTCAGTGTCCATCAAAGAGATGAGACGGTATCTTGAGTCAGAAGAGGCGCGTGTCGGCTCTTGCCTACGTGTTGACCGCTGTGGGTATATTGGGAATCGTTATTTCTCTTGTCATAGAACAATCCGATTACGACCCAGTTGCGTTTGGAATCGCCACCATTTCGATTCTGATAGCGATAGCAGGCCTCGCCCTTGCCTTCAAAGTTCCAGCTGGCATTGACCAGCCGAAAGAAGGCGCTCCTTAAGGGAATCCAACAATCGCTCTGCCCTCGTCCCCTGCACTAAACCAGTCAAGGCAAGGCCATTCCGGACACCCTCAACCGCAGAGTCCATCTCTGTTATGGTGAATATTTGAGGTTGTGAAGAGTTTTTTTGAGAGGATGAGTTTGGCGTAGGTTCGTGTCGAGACCGTGCAGTATCGGTGGGTTGTCCTTTCAGTAACGACAGTCGGCATCTTCATGGCCGGCCTTGATACGCGAATAGTACTGATCGGCCTTCCCACGATAGCTGAATCGCTCCGAACAGACCTTGAGACGTTGCTATGGGTGACGCAGGGCTATCAAATCGCGATAACTATTGGCCTGCTCTTTCTCGGTCGGTTCACTGACATCTTTGGGCGGGTGAAGGTTTACAATCTGGGTTTTGCGATTTTCACCGTCGGTTCGGGGCTTTGCGTTTTTGCTCAAACGGGGAACCAGCTCATAATTTTCCGCATTATCCAAGGCGTGGGGGCGGCCATGTTGATCACTAATAGCGCCGCCCTAATCACCGATGCCTCGCCGGCGGCGGAGCTTGGGTTTTTCCTTGGAGTTAACCAAATTGCGTTCACGCTTGGTGCTGTCCTTGGGTTGACGGTGGGCGGTGTCTTGATCGACACGGTAGGGTGGAGAAGCATATTCACACTAAACGTTCCCATCGGAATCTTCGCCACTCTCTGGGCTCACCTCCGCCTGAAGGAAACTGCCCAGACCGAAAAGCATGCTGGCTTTGACTATTCGGGCCTCTTCCTATTCACGACTTCCTTGACATTGCTTCTGGTGGTCATCAGCTTACAGACTATGGCCGCAATAGATAACATCGAAGCCGCGGTCCTTTATCTCATCAGCATAGTTACATTTGCACTCTTTCTCTACGTCGAACCGCGCATGGCTGAACCGATTCTGGATATGCGGCTGTTCAAGATTCGGCTCTTTTCGGCAGGGAACGTTAGTCAATTCTTGTATTCTCTCGGTTTTGGCTCTCTAAGCCTTATCATAATTCTGTACTTTGAACTGATCCGCGGATTTGATGCCCTCACGGCCGGGCTTCTCTTTCTCCCATTAGATGTGGCTTTCGTCACCATCGCCCCAATAAGCGGGAAACTTTCTGATCGGTACGGAACACGCTGGCTAGCCACTCTAGGTATGGCCGTGGGAACCGTTGGTTACGTTGCCCTCGCATTTCTTCTCAACACAACAACCCCGCTAGTACAGATAGAGCTCATTCTCATTTTGGTCGGCCTCGGTCTGGGGCTCTTCTCATCTCCAAACATTAGCGCAGTGATGGGCTCTGTTCCCCCTCAACGGCGTGGGGTTGCTTCAGGAATCAGAGCAACGGTCTTCAATACGGGTAGTGTCGTAAGCATCGGCCTCGTAGCGTACATAATCACGACGGCTATACCGTACCAAGTTGTCTCCGGCATAATTACTGGCGGCTACACGACCCTTACGTCTGGAGAGGCGTTAGGGTTTGTGAGCGGTATCGGGCGTGCGTTTCTTGTAGCCGCTGTAATCACCTTCGTAGGAATGTTCGCATCCAGCCTACGCGGACCTGAAACGAAAACACATACAGACCTCAGCACAAAATGATTTTGAAACACCCAACCGGCACTTGACCCTAGCTCTCGCTTATGTCAGCAATCTTTGGGCTCAGAATGGCAACCATGTCTCTGGTCCTGACCTCCAGTAGCTTGTTAACGTCTCCCCCACCAACTATTGCTGTTTCCTTCTCGAGAACTTGAGGGTCCAGCAGAATACGAATGATGTTGCTGAAGGGTGGCACACCTCCGGCAGGGTACCCCGAATGCCTTAGCACTTCTTCGGGGGTAGCGAGCCGCACATCCCTGACAGCGAGCATGCGCTTGAGTTTCTTGTGGCTGACTTTGCTCTTCGCCGGCACAATTGCAAGTAATGAATCGCCTGCTGAGTCAACCATCACGATGGATTTGGCTATTTTCTCCACCTGAACCTTTCTGCCGGCCTGTTCAACCGTCTTCACGGGCTCGCTGAACTCGATGAAGCGGTGCCACACGTTCTTGGAGCTGAGGACGAGTTCAAGTTTCTCAGAGTAGCTCAATGCTGGCGTCTTCTCCGCATGAAAGGCCATCGGAGGAACCCGCTTCCCGAATCTCAGCGATTAAAGTAAACGTATTGCCTAAGCAAATTGGGAGAACTCGAAAGCCGTATAGCTAATAGCGCATGAACCTTCATCTTGTAAGGTGAGTTGAATGCCGCCTCGCAAAGGGCTAACAGCTGCGGACATTATGACTGAACGTGTCGTGACCGGTGGGCCACACGACGGCCTCTGGAGAATCGCTAATGAGATGCAACGTCACAATATTGGGTCGGTCGTGATCGCGGAGAAGGGAAAGATACTTGGCATATTGACAGAGAGGGATTTTGTTCGAATAGTCGAACACGTAGGGGCTTTGCTTGAGAAAAATCTAGCTATACACCACATGTCCAAGCCCGTTCTTACCGTGCAATCGGACGCCTCGGTGGCGGACGTCATCAAGCTCATGCGTGAGAATCATGTTAGGCATTTGATTGTGCTAAACAAAGCTGGTGAAGTTGCAGGCATAATAAGCTCGCGGGACTTGATGAAGGTCGCAGCGGACGTTATGTCAGTATAACAAGATTCCTCGTTGATGCGCGGCCAAACGCTCCTTCAAGGACATGAAGAAGTTTTGTGCTTACTCTCGATTATTTCGAAGCGTATTGATGATTGATTCCAAATTGAAGTAGCGTTTCGCTTATGTAAATTCGGCCACGGTTGGATTGGCTAGCTTGGTGAGGGCTTGCGTACTAATCTTCACGCTCTTCGTGTGCGAGCCAGGGTTGAAGTACACATATTCCTGGCGCAAGATCGCACTATCAAACAACGTTTCGAGGTTAATGATGTTTCCCAGCGGGTAGACGCAGCCCACTGAGCATTGCGCAATCTCTTCTGCTTCCATCTTCGGGGCCAAGATGACAGGTGCTCCCTTGGTGACCAGGCCTAACCTGTGGAAGTCAATCTTCCTGTTCCCTGGGAGAACGGCGAGCAAGTAGGTCCCGTCGCTCTTCTTCACTATCATTGACTTGGCTATGTGGGCTTCATCGGTCTTCAGGAAATTCGCCATCTGGGGGCAGGTGTATACGGAGTCGTGTTCGAAGACCTCGTATTCTATTCCATGCGCCTTGAGCGCAGACAGGATTTTTTCTTCTACCTCAGTCATGTAGGCCTAGTTCACGATCCACCGTGATTGTTCGCGCATGAATTGCTGCACGTAATTCGGACCTAACCCGCTTTTGCCGGTAGACCCGCTGCCTTTCCATCCCCCGAAGGAGTTGACCCCGGGCCATGCACCAGTCGTCGCGCCTGCGCGCCTATTCGCGTAAGTTACTCCAGCCTGAATTTGGTCGAAGAATGTTTGCATTTCCTTCTTGTCCTTCGTGTAGATTCCGGCGCAGAGTCCGAACTCGCTCTCGTTCGCAAGTCTCAGGGCTTCATCGAAAGATTCTACGCCTGCGACCACCACGAACGGTACGAACAATTCTTCCTTGAAGAGGCGGTGAGTTGTCGGTAGGCCGTCAACGATCGCTGGTTCGACGAAGTAGCCGTTTCCGTACTCGGCAGCCTGTGGTGTGCTGCCCCCGCTGATGAATTTCGCGCCATCTCGCTTTGCCTCCTCTGCCGCCCGCTGGTATGTTTCGACGGCGGCTTTGTTGATTATTGGCCCCAGGAATGTCTCTTTGCGCGTGGGGTCGCCTACCTTCACGTATTTCTGGGTGTAGTCTCTCAGAAGTTCTAAGAACTTGCTCTTGACACGTTGGTCGACGTATACGCGGGAACAGGCGCTGCATTTCTGCCCTCCGAAACCGAAGGCTGCACGCATGACCCCTTCCGCAGCTTGGCCTAGATCTGCGTTAGCGGTGACTATGGCTGGGTTCTTGCCCCCCATCTCGGCTATGACGGGCTTGGGGTAGTCCTTTGCGAAGTGGTGGTACACTTGCATTCCCACATCCTTTGAGCCCGTGAAGACGAGCCCATCAACCCCAGGGTTGTCCTGCAACTCGGCCCCCACGGTCGCACCCGGTCCAGTTACAAAATTGTATACGCCTCGTGGGACGCCGGCGTCAACGAAGGCTCTGCAGAGCTCATATCCTAGAAGTGGAGAGTCGCTTGAGGGTTTGAAAACGGCTGTGTTACCGGCGGCGAGGACGCCCGTAGACATGCCAGTGGTCAATGCGAGGGGGAAGTTCCAGGGGCCGATAACAGCCCAGACTCCAAACGGTCGAAGCATGCTCTCTGTCTCCTGTCCTGGTCCCGGCGATTCAAGTGGCCGCAAGAAGGCTTTGTTAATTTCCATCTGCTCGCAGTAGTATCGAACCAGCTCAGCGGCTTCGTGAACCTCCGCTAACGATTCGGCGCGGTTCTTCCCGACTTCGAAGGCCATCCAAGCTGAGAGCTCGAATCGCCTTTCAATCATCAAGTCAGCGGCTTTGCGTAGGATCCCAATGCGGTCCTTGTATGGAGTCGCGGCCCATTTTGGATACGCTTCTCTAGCTGCTGCAATTGCAGCTTTTACATCGTCGCTGGTTCCCTTCGGAAAGTAGCTCACGATAATGCGGGTATCTATGGGGCAAACATGGACCATCTCTTCACCGGTCGCTGCCCGCTTCTCCCCGTTGATGAACATCTGGTAGTGGTTGCCAAGCTTGGCTCTTGCTTGTTCAACTGCCTCGTCGTACGCCTTGTCGTCCTCAGGTGTGACCTTAAGCGTTGCGTACGTAATTCGAGGTACTTTCGCCGACGCCTTACTTTTCGTCTTACTCTTCGTTTTCTTACGTCCCATTCATAATTCCCTCACAACCAGTTCAGTTCTGATTACTTAACGGGCCTCTTTTACATTACTGTGAGATGAGGGTGGTAGCGCTTGGTCGGCGTGAACTTCATTCTCCGCAAACTATTGCCAGTTCTAAGCATAGTTGATCACGAAGCCTGCACGCCCAGGTAAAGCCTGCCAAGTTCCTTGTGTTCGAGGAGTTCACGAGCAGTTCCTTCGAAAGCATTTTTTCCGCCAACGAGTAGATAAGCAACGTCACCTATCTCCAAGGCGCGCCTTGCGTTTTGTTCTGCAAGGAGTATGGTTAGGCCGATGTCTTTGGCAAGTGACGAAATGAGGTTGAGGACTTGTGTTGCAATTATGGGCGCCAAATTTGCGGTCGGTTCATCGAACATCATTACGTTTGGTTCCCTTATGAGTGCTAAGGCCATTGCGAGCATCTGCCGCTCTCCGCCACTAAGGCTAAGCGCCTTAGTGTTCGTGTAAGCTGAAAGCTGTGGAAAGAGCTGGAAGATCCTCTTTAGCCTCGTCCGGTAGTCATCTTGGTTAATCGTGTACCCCGCGAGTCTCAGGTTCTCCGTTATGGTAAGGTTCGTGAATACGTTGTCAGTCTGGGGGAGGAAGGCGATACCACTCCTAGCTATTTTATGGGAGGCCAGGCCTGTGATCTCCTGCCCGTTATGCTTTATCGTTCCCTCATAAACGGTCGTGAGGCCCGTGATCGTTTTCAGGAGTGTGCTCTTTCCTGAGCCGTTCGGGCCGACGATGACTGTGACCTCTCTGGGTTTGGCGGTGAGTGTGACGCCGTTCAGAATTTGCAGTTTCCCGTAGCCAGCGAAGATGTTTTCGACATTTAGCAATTTTCACGCGCCCAAGTATGCTTCGATTACTTTGGGATCGTTGATGACTTGTTGGGGCGGGCCGGCTGCAAGAAGCTTACCGGAAGCCATCGCGTTCACGTAATCGACGTATTTGAGAGCGATGTCGAGCCTATGCTCGACAATGAAGAATGTTATTCCATATTGTTCCCTCAGCCGAATGATTCTTGCGAATATTTCATGAGCTAAGGTTGGGTTTACTCCTGACACCGGCTCGTCGAGCAGGTACAGGTTGGCGTCACTCATCAGGGCTCTCCCAATTTCCACTAGCTTCATTTGTCCACCGCTCAGGAGCGAAGCCGGCGTGTTCAATTGCTCGGACATCCCAAGCAATTCCAGTATTTTCGTCGCCTTCTCAATAGCGTCTGTCTCGTGTTTTGCCCAAAGCCGTTTGACCATTGACTTCGCGAATGATTCTCCGGGGTGATTCTTCTCAGCGACAAGTAAGTTCTCAAGCACAGTTAGCTTGCCGAACATCGAGGGTATCTGAAAGGTCCTTGCGATGCCCGTTCCGTAAACCTGCTGAGGCGACCAACCCGTTATCTCGGTTGAGCCATAGTAAATCTGCCCTTCGTCTGGTTTCTGGAAGCCCGTGATAACATTGATCAACGTAGTTTTTCCCGAACCGTTTGGCCCAATGAGGATGGTCACTGTCTTCTCGTCTACGTTGAGTGTCACTCCGTCTAAGGCGTGAAGATTACCGAATGATCTCTTTACATCCTTGACTTGCAGCAGGCTGCCCATTCTCAACTCACCTTTTTGCCTGGACGACTGAAGGTTCCCTCTGCCATGTTCTGACGATGCCTTCTGGCCTATAGATGAGAATGAGGATCGTTATGAGGCCAAGTAGGAGATAATTCAGCCAGATTATGTTGAACGGCAGAATTCCAGCAAAGGCATACTTGTAGTAGAGGATTAGCTTGTCCAGAGCGACAAATATGAAGGTCCCCACCAGGGCCCCTCTGTTGCTTCCGATTCCACCGAGCAAGATCATAAGCCAAGGCAGAAACGTCCAGTCAAATCTCGCATAAGTGGGCGTTACGGCGCCGCTGTACATAACCCACAGGCTTCCAGCAATGCCGCACAACGTCGAGCCAATCAATATCGCGACTGTTCTGTATCGAGTGATGTCTTTACCCAGCGACCTCGCCACGACCTCATTGTCCCGAATGGCTCTCAGAGTCCGTCCAAGAGGCGTTCTGATGAGATAACCGGCGTAGGCAAAGATTGCAATTGCAACCAGAAGGAGCACGAAGGTTCCCGCGTAGAACCTGTACTGCCCTGCCCACCCTAGGACGTCTGGTACGCTAACTCCAGGCGGCCCACCTATGAGAGGCTTGTACCCTATTCCTATGACGTTGAGTATCTCTCCGAAAGCCAGAAGCGTGATTGCCAAGTAATCCTCCCTGAGTCTAACGGCAGGCGCTGAGGAAATCAGACCCATTGCCGCGCCCGCTACGCCTCCGACTATAAGGAACAAAACCAGAAATGCGATGGCTAAGAGAGGCTGCGATATCAGAATAGGATTGATAAGCGCTAACACTGAAACATTGTTGAAAATGGGACTCAAGTCCGTTCGTATACCGAGCAGACTCAAAGCGAGTCTTGTTGAGAGGCCACCTGTGAAGTAAGCCCCACCTGCGACTGCGAAGAGAATGCCGAAATTAGGTATCCCGGTTATGCCCTCTTGCAAGTTCAGGCCTATGTTAATGATTAGATAGACCGCCAGCAATGCCAAAAGGTCTGCTGTGAATAGGATTAGTTGGTCCAGCGCTGACACTAGTTACCCCTCCGAACGAGCAGGCCTGCGAGCCCTCGAGGCGCAACTATCAAGGTGGCTGAGAGCACTATGAGTGGGATAATGGGTTCGTAGAATGAAACCCAAGGGCCAACAATTGAGGCTAGCACCGAGGTGCCGACCACGTCGACCAAACCCAGCAGGAAGCCTCCCAATACGGCGCCGTATATCTGCTCGAGGCCTCCAACTATGCTGGCGCAGAAAATGCTGGCCAGTAGGATTGTTCCGATGCCTGGGTTGATCTCAGTCCATAGCGGGATTAGGGATCCCGCAATTCCTGCGAGTCCTCCAGCGATGAACCAGGACACGGCTAACATCATGCTAACGTTGATTCCAATTGCTTCTGATAGAGAGGGGTTCTCCATCGACGCCCTCAACGCTATGCCCAACGTAGTAAAGTTCAGAAGTAGGTACATGGCTGCCGAGCAGAGGGCTAGCGTTCCAAGCGCTACAAAGAGTATCCCCGGTTCGCCCAAGAACTTGAAGTCTAATCCGCTTAACAGAACATTGCGGGAAGGAACCTTGTAAGCGGTGTTCAGGTAGTCAGCGTGTATGTTCGTGACACCTAGCATTATGATATCAAATGCTAGCGTTGCAATCATCAACATGACGGCCGATGAGTTCCTCCTCCTCATCGGTTCCAGAACCGCATAGAACAGTAACAAACCCACAAGGCCTACCACAACGAAAGCAACTGGAACGCCAACATACGGGTTCGGACTTAGTATGATAGTTAGCGTGTATGTGACGTAGGCACCGACCGTCACGAAGGATGCGTGTGCGAAGTTTGCAACCTTCGTCGTCCTGTATAGCAGAGTAACTCCCAGTGCCATAAGCGACAGAAGCGCTGAGTACGTGAGCCAGCTCACAATAGTCGGAAACAGGTCCATTTGCTCAGTCACCCCATGCCTAACCCGAGCTTCATGCCTTTTCCTAAGGCCACCTCTTAGGGGTCACGCATTAACACCTTTCCTGCAATTAAGATGACTCAGGGTACACGTGTAATTTGCAGTGCCCCTCGGGAGTTCGTGCCGACATAACGCATGATTATCCCGATCAGAGGCACATCCGTAAGAAAAAGATTAGAAAAAAAGTGGGGAGTTGTGAGGTTAAAGTTGCATCAGCCATGTAACCTGTTGGTTTACTGATGAATAGGTGGCAACCCTTTGCCAATTGCTTTGAACCACGGCCCAGAACTCCATGTCCATGGTCACTCTGTCTCCAGCCGCGTTGAGTTCAGAGTTGCCTGTGGCACCCCAGTATGCTGCTGCTACCGTCGGAACTGCCGCTTTGATTGCGTCACTGTCGTATTTGCCAGCGTTGAGAATTGAGAGGGCCGCTATCCAAGCTGCGTCGTAGGTGGCCAGCGCGTATATGTCCGGTTCCTGCCCGATCGCAGATTGAACTTCTTTGTTCAGGGCCAGATGCTTAGAAGTCAGTGGCGCCATGAGCTGTACGGATATTAGGTTCACCTTTGTCGCTATAGCGCCAGCGTTTTGGATGATGACCGTGTCCTGCGACAAAGTATCAGGGCCAAACCATGTTAGTGTGAGCAGCGGACTATTCCTGGTGTTGGCTTGGCTCAGCATGGTAGCAACGTCTTCCCACATGTTGGCGAAGATTGCAACAGGCTTCTTGGCGCTCAGGAGAGGGGCCACTTGCTGTTCAAGTGCGTTGATTGTGACGGTGAAATCTGTCGTAGTTGGATAGGCGTAGGTTACGTCCGCGACTAAGTTTCCTCCGGCTGCTGTCCATGCGGCCTTGAACGCGTCATGAATAGAGAGGCTGTAAGTGTCCTCGGCCGAAACCATGGCAACGTTCATGAATCCTTTACTTTGAAGGGCAGCCGCGAGCGCGGCGCCTTCAGCTTCAGCCGCGGGTACGACCCGAATCTCGTAATCTCCAGGTGGAGCTACGGACTCTCTGGCAGCAGTTGAAGTACCATCGATCACGATTATCTTATTGGTGTCGGCGAATGAGTCGATCGATTTCATAGCCCCGCTGGTCATTCCTCCTATGACAACTTTGCAACCTTGGGCATACAGGTCCTGTATTCGCTGTAGAGCTACGTCGGGCTTGGTCTCGAAGTCTTCATAGAAGAACTTGAAAGTTGTCGGAATACCCAAAGAAGTCACATAGGTGTTGATCTCACTTTCGGCAATTTTGACGGTCGCTTGAGCTCTCACGCCGTAACTCGAAAAGTCTCCAGTTAGACTTAGCAGAACGCCGATTGGAATCACCGATGGCAACGTGGACGTCAGCGGCGGTGGGGTTGGATGTAACGCGTAGCCAAGTCCGCCGCCAATCACAAGCATTACTAGCATCAAAGCAATGATGGGTGGCTTTAGAAATGCACTAGCCGTTTTTCATATCCTCCTCAAAAGGAAAATCGGAGGCGATTCAGCGTTTAAGATATGTGTACGTAGTATTTGTGAAGTATATGTTCTGGATTTTGATGGCTAGTAAATTTCAGAAGGATTTTCTTGCCGAATAGCGGGCTGGAGCTGTTCCCCTTTTTCCGAAGGGTACAGCCTCGTCTCGATTCCGGCACAATCATTGGATTATGAGCAACGGCTTGCCTAACACGTCCGTCTTCGGCTTGATTCCGAGCCCCGGTTGGTTGCTCGCGGCCATGCGGCCGTTCACGCGTTGGGGTGCGCCGTCAGCGGTCCCCACGGTGACGTAGCTGTTAAAGTCGGTTGTACTGAAGAAAAACTCCGGGGGCGTACTGTGAGCTAGGTGCGCGATTGCCGCGGTCGTAATGTCTCCTCCCCAACTATCTTCAATAGTCATAGCTATGCCCAGCGAGACGCAGAGATCACGCGCTTGACGCGTTTTCGTAAGGCCGCCGAATTTGCTGATTTTGATATTCACCACGTCCATCGCCAAGTCAGCCTTGCCGCGCAATAACATGTCGACGCCATCAATCACCTCATCCAGTACAAACGGATGGTTCGTGTGGCGGCGAATGGAAAGACATTCTTCATAGGTCAAGCATGGTTGCTCGATGTAGACATCCGCATCTTGAATTGCGCGAATAACTCGCATGGCGTCGTGCATCAACCATCCCGTGTTCGCGTCCGCCACAAGACGGTCGCCCGGCTGAAGTTGCGCGGATACGGCTTGGATACGCTTGATGTCTACGTCTGGGTCGCCACCGACCTTGAGTTGGAAGCGGCGATAACCTTCCTTGCGATATTGTGCCACCCGACTAGCCATCGTTTCAGGTGACTCTTGGGAGATGGCTCGGTAGAGCCCAAAATCTTCGCCGTAGCGCCCGCCCAGTAAGGTGCACACTGGTTGACCGGTGACTTGGCCGAGGATATCCCAGCAGGCGATGTCGATGGCAGACTTCACGTAGGGATGCCCTTTGAGTGCAGCGTCCATTCGACGATTTAGGCGGGCGAGTTCGAGTGGGTTTTCGCCCAGTAGGTGCGGCCCCAATTCGGCGACGCCGGCGCGTACGCCGCTCGCGTACGCAGGCAGGTAGTACGGCCCAAGCGGGCACATCTCACCGTACCCTACGACACCGGTATCCGTCTCAACCCCGACAATCGTACTATCGAACACCGAAACGGATTTGCCGCCAGACCACTTGTAGCTGCCCTCCTTCAAGGGAAGGTCCACTTTCCAAGCTGATATTTTCTTAATCTTCATGCCGCGACCTCATGAGCTAGCATGTTCAACCTCAGTTCTTTTCGTAAGCATGATAACACCATTGCATTCTGGCAGAGGCAATCAGGTCAACATCCTAAGGGCGATTTGGTGGCTGAGAGAAAACGGAAGGCCATTGATAGAGATTGGTGTGCAGCGAGCATCAAGTCACCATTTCTTGGTTTCTTCAGGTTCGAGTAGAACGTTCTTCTGAGACTCAATTTTCTTCAACTGGTCATATGCTCTCTCAAACAATTCCTCATTCAGATTCCCCACAGTAAACCTCATAGTGTTTTCCAGGAATTTCTGGATTTCAAATGGGCTCTTCAATTCATGTGTCATCCCCACCTCTATGTCCCCTGCCTTCACAACTCCAACGGTAACATTCCTTCCTTGAAATTTCACTCCTAGCCTTTTCCTTCTTCCCCAAATCGCCCATGCCACAACCGAATCATCATGCGTTCTCGCGTAGGCAGCTAGAAGCCTCAAACAACTCAAATAATCTTCTTGGACCGACACTCTCTGAGAATCAACGTTGAATTGGGTATTGTTGTCAGCGGTGTTCTTAGCCATCCAGTATAGTTCTACAGTTCGCTTGTACGCTTCCGACATTGACTAGGAATTCTCCCTAAGCCTAGGTTAGGCAAGCCACACGCACTCGGCGGCAAGTCACAAAAATAAACAATTCTAAGGCTGAGTGCAGAGCTTTGGTTCAGAAGCTGTCTGCGAGGCTTCCACGCGACCTTTACTAAAGGTATTTTCTGATTTCGGCTTCGACTTCCTCTGGTGCCACGACGTGTATTTTCGGCCCAGCTTCAGCTAGGAGTTTCTTGGCTTTATCGCGAGCTGGCGCTGGGACGATGAGTACGACTGGTATGTCCATAGTCTTGCATGCGAAAAGCAAGTCTGCCGGCCCCATGCGTTCCTGTTCAGCAGGCACGACCTTGTGCAAGTAGCCGACCACCACGTTAACCTCGCCCTTGCTAAGGTGGTTGACGTATTTGCCGTGCCCGTCCCATGTGTTGGCCACTGGTAATGTCTCAACGCCTTCAGCCGCAAGTTTCGATAAGAGGAGTGGATCAGTTCCTTCAAAATAACCGACTCTCGGCAATTGTCTTCACCTTGACCAGTATTTTGTCCTAGCCAACGATAAAAGGTTACGAATGCTACGAATAGCGTGACCGCCCAATGCACCAACCTAAGGCAATACTCTCTTGGTCTTCCGGCAAGGACAGCGCAATGGCGTTATACCGAACACTCGCCTCGAAACAATTCGAAGTGGTCTGCCTCCTAACCACGCTCAGCCAACCATTTCGCCGGGTTTCCATGCATGGCGTCAGGGAGGAACTTCTCGATAGGCAGGCAGGGTCCCTAGGGATACACCTGGAGAAGGTGCTGATCCCCTACCCCTGCCCGAACGCAGTCTACGAAGAAAAAATGCGGAACACCCTATCTCTGTGGAAGGAGAGAGGAGTTACACATGTCATATTCGGCGACTTGTTCCTTGAAGACATTCGCAGGTACCGGGAGGCGAACCTGTCGCAGCTCGACCTGACACCAGTCTTTCCAATCTGGGGAACGGACACAACAAGTCTTGCGCGTGAAATGTTGGAAGTTGGTTTCCGAGCGGTCCTAACTTGCGTTGACCCTAAGAAGCTCGATGGCAAATTTGCCGGCCGCCAATTCGACAGTTCCCTACTGGAAGACCTGCCACCGATGGTCGACCCTTGTGGCGAGAACGGTGAATTCCACACATTTGTTTATGATGGACCAATCTTCCGGGAATCGATCCCCGTAGAAATCGGTCAATCGGTTTTGCGAGATGGGTTCCAGTTTGCGGATGTATTGTTGAAGCGCTAACTTGGTTTGCCACCTGACCGTTTGCGCAAGTAGTAGACAGGAATGAGAATTACGAGGGCCAATTGGAGGGCCGAACCAGCTAGAAATGTCAAGGATGCAAGTGAGAAACCCGCCATCACGAATGATTGGTGCTCTGGCTGAGGAACCGAGACCGCAAGCGTGAGAATCGAGAGAACGAAAGCGAGTGGGTACGCTATCCTATGCCCAGTCGCGGCAAGGGCGGCCACAAGGACGTAGGCTAACCATCCGCCCAATACCGAGTAGAAAAGCCAAGCCGGTACGAGGCCGTATAGTTGGGGAAGTAGAAGAACGCCTAGGGCGACTGAGAGGAAAATGAGGAGGTTGATCGAACGCGTAATGGAGGGCATGGGGGCACCGTCGTTTCTGCGATGAACTTGGACAGATGATCGCCCCCATATGAAGTTGAAGAAAAATAGAGAGGAAGGAGGGCGAGAATGCTTCTAATGCTTCAGTTCATCGATTCTCTCAGTTACGCCTTTCAACTCACTCTCTAGGTTGCTCTTGTATTCTTCAAGCCATTCTAGCTTCTCTTCCTTCGTAAAGAACCTGCGTCCACCACACATTACTTCAACACCTCCTTGATACGTCAACTCTCATGACTAGTGCGGGGCAGATTTAGCGACTAAGCTCAGCCGTTTTCGGTCATACAGGGTCGACCGCTCGGAACACATTTCAGTGGTCTATTTCGAGGTTTGAATGGGCTTCCCACATTCTCGACAAAAACTAGCAATGCTTGGGACGGACGCTCGACACGACGGGCATCGTTTTGTGCGTCCCCCGGATTGGGCCCCGGGGAGAAAATGTTTCCCTAGCTCAATGACGCTTCCAGCAATCATTGCGGAGCCGAAAGCTAGGCTGACCAGGTTCTCGACCACCCACCCACCACTTGGAACCCATGAAGTGAGTAGCTGGTAGAGGGTGACCAGGCCTAGGATGAGGACTGCGAGCGACAAACCTATGGAGAGAAACAACTTCAAGGATGTCATAATCCACTTTCCCCACGTTGAATTATTGCTTTTGCATTCGACGTGGGGGAACGCAAAGCAGATAGCAGTCTACGTGCGCGTATTACCGAACGACCGATGCGTTTCACCACAGGTGCCTTCTCGCGCATCGTATTCATGCTAATGCTCTTAGCTCCGGTACTATTGATACTGCCTGCCGAATCTAATGCAAGCTTGGCGCCGTGCACCGGGCTGCAGTGTAAGCTTCAACCCTACACAGAAATTCCGAGCCCAACGACAATCGCGACCTGTGACCCACTCGTCTATGTCGTACAGGAGGTTTATGATAAGGTCAAGATCACAGGATTCACAGTGGACAAGGCAATTTATCGCCCGGGCGAATCATTGGCATACTCCGGACACGTGCAGGTTAGCGAGGACATACAATACGTGAATTGCTATGGGCAAAGCTACATGGGGAATCAAGAGGTCTCGCCTAGCCAATCAAAGGTGCAAGTTCAGCTTCTTGGCGGAAAGTTCGCGCTAACGCCCTCGTCAGACGGTTCTTTTAGTGGAACTTATTCAATCCCATTTACCGAACCATCGGCTGACTACACTGCCATTGCAACGGCAACATTTGGAACTGCAACCGATAGCGCATCAGCCTCCTTCCGAGTTGAAGCATACCAACCAGTTCTAAGCATCACCTACGCGACGTCAGCCCTAGCGGCATTTCCGGGAGAAGGCATTATCCTCGTAGGCAACGGATGGATTCCAAACATGCAGGTTACTGTTTACGTGGATGATAATTTCACAACCGCCTCAGATTCAACGGGCCACTTTGCCCTAACAATTCCCGTTCCATTAGAACAACCATACCAAGAAGGCATGCACAACATCACGGTAACGCAAGCCAACCTTGTGATGGCGCAGAGCTTTTCGATTAGGTACCACCAACTCATCATAACCCTAAGCAACTTAGCCCCCATCGCGCAGGGCGACGATTTTGCCGCTTCGGGAAATGTAACAGCAACCGAAACGGGGAAAGGTGTTGCTGGAGCTAATGTAACAATCCTCTTCATGGGCAAACAATTCAATGCCACCACAGACGATAAGGGCTACTTCAAAACGAATGCGATTGGGACAGACCCATCCATCAAACCCGGTTCGTATGACATCGTAGCTAATGCCACCCGCCGCGGATTCAGGGCATCACAGAATGCAACGCAAGAGTTCAAGGTGATACCAAAGCTAAACCTCCCCGCGGTGACGGTTGCAGTTGCCTCAGGTGCAGCCGTTGGCGCAGCTTTGTCGTTAAGGGGAAAGCTCCAAAAGCCCTCATCGAAGGCGCCCTCCCTCGGGCCTGGAACAGGTTCACAACCTTCTGTCGTGCCAGGTTCTGAGCAAGTTGTTTCCAAAATCGGCCCAGGGGGTCAGCCGAGCATCGGCCCCGGCCTGTCCAAGAGCACTCAGCTTGGACAGAGGCAAATTCAACTAGGCCCGCTGCAAGGGCCACGAGCGTCTGAGTTTTGCATCCACTGCGGCTCGAGCATTACACGCGGATCTAAGAAATGTCCCGACTGCGGAATACGGCTAAGGTAGATGTAGCTATGCCACTAGGAAGGCGCTTATGTTTTGTGACCTTATTTTTCGTTCTGCTTAGTCTCGCTGTTTTATGCTCGCCCGCACGTGCACAATCAGGCGCAACCTTTCAGTTCAACTCAATTAAGGTCACCGTGGACGTTGCCTCTCCAAGGCTCGCGCATGTAACCAGGGAGGTGTCGATACTTTTCCAATCGGGAAATTGGACCTACCTCGATTGGGGGCTATGGTACCAAGGAAAAACAGTGACGATGAGCAAGGTATTTGACAACGCAGGAAACTTGGGTTTTGTTTATCCTACGCCAGCCTCGCCATCTGACCAGCCTGTCCTGCGAATTCTCTTCCCCAAGACTTTCACGAGCGGCGAAGTTTACAATTTCACCTACGCCTATGATGTTAGCTCGGACCAAGATTCATTCACCTGGAGCGAAACCCTCGACTCGTCTCAAATCCTCATCCAATCACTAACCGTGACAATCAAACTCCCCATCGGTTACCGCACGACGGGTGCGCAACCAACTTCAGCTGCGGTAACTCAGGGACAGGACGGTAGGAACTCCGTAACCTGGACCGGAACAAACCTGTCAGGGATACCATCTGTTGGGCTCGCACTGGGATTCAACGCGGAATCTACTCCTTCGGTATACAACCCGGCAAGCCTATTGCCATACGTTGGCGCGGTCGCAGCATTCGCCAGCCTTGGAGTGTATGGATTCAGAAGATTCCAAACTTCCAAGAAACGCCGCGTCGAACCAGAGGTAGTGCTGGAAAGTAAAGCGAAAGAGCTTGCTGCGCAAGCGCCCCGCGAAACAGTACCTACCGGCCTTCCGGTCCTGGACTATCTGCTGAAAGGCGGATTACCAATAGCAAGCGCGACACTACTCACCTCTCCGGCCAGTGACGAACGGGAAAACATAATCCGCAGATTCCTAGAGGCTGGAGCCAAGATGGGAGGGCGGAACGTCTACTTGACGAGGGATTTCTCAAAGGCCACCGACCTACTGACCTCTTACCCCTCGAGCCTTTCGGCTGTAGTTACAAGGAGCGAGGACCTAGCGCAAAAGCTTCCAAACGTCCGCTTCAGCACAAAATTGGAAAACCTCACGGCCATCAATATCGACCTAATGACCCTCCTACAAGGCTCTTCGTCAGAGGCAGCTGCCGATTCCAAGCGGCTATGCATCGATGTTCTTGACGATATGCTGCTTATTCACAAGAGCCTGGTCACACGAAAGTGGCTGACGGAAACCCTCCGCAGGGTCAAGGCTCTCGGCTTTACAGTCTTAGCCACCCTGAACCCGCAAATTCACACGCCTTCGGACATTCAAGCCATCCTCGAAATGTTTGACGGTCACGTTGAACTCAGCGAGAGAGAAATTGAAGGAAACATGAAGAGAGTTCTACACATTCGCAAAATGTTCCAATGGAGTTTTCTAGATACCGAAGCCGTCTTGGACAGAGAGAAGACGTTCTAGGGAACAGCACGTGCTTGAAATCGATAATCGCCGAGACGTGGTTATCGTGCTATTATGCGGGATTCCTTCAGAACGTCTCCGTGCCCACGCGTGAAATCCTCGCTACTTAGTTCCTTGGGGTTTACGAATTTTAGGTCAGAGAACCAGTCTGGCCGCTCCACCTTATCCTTCAATGTCCCCTCGTATACGAAGCAAAGGTCCCAATGGGCGGCTTCGGGGTCCTTCGGATCCTGAGAGAGATGGGACTGGACCTCCCGAAACGTTAGCTTACCGTGCGCCACTCCAACTTCCTGTGTAAGAACTCGCATGGCGGCGTCTTCAGGCTTTTCTCCGTACTCCAAATGGGACGCAGGCAGGGTCCACTTGTTGGAGGAGGCGTATTTTGGCGCGAACATTTCGCCGACGTAGAACCTTTCGACCCACACTTCAGGTTTAGCCATCTTCCCAACAAGGATACCACCCTTTCCCCTCAGAACGAGGAAGACAGAAATGCACGCACCACCCTTCGGCACATGCCCTTCCATGAACAGCGCTTTCTTGATCATTATGAGCAACGGCGCAAGGCTACGACCCGCTCACAATATAAGAATTGAACGCAAACCTCCAAGACTGGAACCTTGACCTCCGCATTCTCGCTAGTCGTGGAAGCAAAACCCCACACCTCAGTTTACACGATGCACAAATATTTCGCGCGAAGGCCTTGGAACGTCTTCAACGAACTCATCTCACACTATTCCACGGCGGGTGATATTGTTCTAGACCCATTTTGTGGCGGCGGGGTCACAGTCGTTGAGTCCCTCAAACTTGGCAGGAAGACGGTCGGAGTTGACGCTAACCCGCTGGCCACGTACGTAACGGAAATGGAATGTAAACCCCTAAACCTGCATTTCTTCCAACAAGCGCTCCTCGACCTAAGTCAAAAGGTCGAATTGGAAATCTCGCAGCTTTATCGAACCAAATGTGCTAGATGCGGGTGTGAAGCGGTTGCCGATTGGATTGAATGGGATGAGGCAACAGGACGAATACTTCGGCTAAAATACAATTGCCAGAAATGCGGGACAAGCGGCAAGAGAACACCTAAACCGCATGATCTCAAGCTTGCAAAACAAATCAACGAAAACTTTGCCCAAAACGTTAGACAGAGGAAGCTGTGGTACCCTAAGACTCGAATACCAAGCGGTGACAAAACTAACTCTCTCCTGAGTAAGAACATCAATTTCTTCCACGAACTATTCACGAAGAGAAATCTGCTTGGGCTCTCCATTCTTTTAGCTGAGATTAATCGGGTGGAGGACAGAGAGTGCAGGGATTTTCTGAAGTTTGCGTTCAGCAGTTCATTGAAGTGGGCAAGCAAGCAATCCCACCTTAGAGGGGAAATAGTTGAGGGCTGGGCCATGCACGCCTACTGGATATATCCGAAAAGCCTCGAAATCAACGTCTGGAACACTTTTCGAAGACGAGCACAGGCAGTCCTTCGTGGGAAGAAGTATAGCAATGAACAAATAGGAAAATTCTTCGCACCTGCAGGAAACTTCAACGAATTGGTCACCGGAAACGCTTCTTGCCTCGTCCTCAACCAGAACTCCACCAAACTTCCATTCCCCGAGAACTCCGTCGATACCATCGTTACAGATCCACCTTACGGTGGTAACGTGAACTATGCTGAACTCTCGGATTACTGGCATATCTGGCTGAGCGAAGGAAAAATCGTTGACAAGAGCAGCGAGGTGATAATCAACAAAACTCAGGGGAAGGGAGTTGAAGAGTATGAATCGCTTCTTTCCGCCGTGTTGAAAGAGTGCTACAGGGTTCTCAAACCAGGCCGTTGCCTCGTCTCCACTTTCAACAGTAGAGACATACGAGTTGTGGCAAGCTTCGTAACCGGAGCCGCGAAGGCTGGTTTCACGCTTCACCCTGACGGGCTACTTTACCAGGACCCCATTCGATCTTACACGACAACCTTTCACGCCATGCAAATCGGCGCCTTCGTCGGAGATTTCATCTTCACCTTCGTCAAAGAGAAGACCCGTCACGTTGCCGATTCAGGGCGGAGTCTTGTTGGGTTGAAAGAAACTTTGGCCGCCTCGGTTGCAGGTGCGGTGGCTGGTGAGATAACTGAGCCGCAGCTAAGGGAACAAGCCTACAGGTCACTCATCCCATTTCTCGCTGCCAACGCCTGCGTTGACCCTGTAGCGTGTAAGGAAGCTATTGATTTCTTTGAGGCCAAAATGAAAGAACGTGAACAATACTTTGGCCAACTCAGAAAGAGAATCGCCGCGAAAAGAAAGCGAAAGTTCAGTCGGAGAGGATAGCTACGCATTCTCACGTGGGCGTCGCCATTGACTCGCCCTCTTCCTGCCGTGATGAATCATCACTCCCGTAATCCCATGATAGCACACGGTCGGGCTTTAGCATCATAACGACACGGTCAGGCTGCTTAGCGGCTTCGGCTAACCATTCTTTTGCATCCTCTTTCCCGTAACGGAAGGAGATTTTCTTCAACCACTCGTCTCGATTCTCCTTGAGGGCTTGAGCGTTGCCGAACGCGCATACCGCCACATAGGGACGCATGTCCGTTGCGATACTCAAAGCGACAGCGGGGTTACGCGTGATATGTTGCCCCTTCAGGCGGCCGAGGCGTGTTGTGAAGTAGAATATTCCATTCTGGTACGCGTACCAGATTGGATTCACACGCGGCTTTCCTTTCTTTGAGGCCGTCGCCAGATGTGCCATTCGTGGTGCTTGCAGGAACTTTTCGAGTTCGGCCTTGGATAATGGAAACTCTCTTCCCTCTGGCTAGTCTTGAAGTTTACCTGGTTCGAGGCGGCTGTCGTAATTGCTTAGGGAGGCAAGCTCGCTTAACGGTTTGCGGTTCTTCCGTTTTCCGGTGAGTTTCTTGGCTGGGTACCCAAACCCTACAACGACGCTAGGACTCAAGTCATTCGGAATCCCAAAGTCCTTCCGCAGGGTTTCGAGGTTCAACCCGGTGAACAGGCAGGAGCCAACGCCAGAATTCCACGCAGCGATTTGCATATCCTGAGCCGCCCTGCCCGCGTCGAGCATGTGGAACCCAAATTTCGGGTTCGTTAGGACGATAACCGCGAAGTTGGCTTGAGCAACCCAACCGCCCGTGGTGCTGTCTTCGGCCAGGCGTTTGAGATTATCACGCCCTTGAACTAGGATGAAGCGCCAGTGTTGATTGTTCATGCCGCTACCGGTGAGGCGGGCAGCTTCCAGCACCTTCAGCTTCACGTCGGCGGGAACGTTTCTAGGTTCGAATTCACGCACTTCCAGTTTGGTTGCAACGCATTCATACGCATCCATCTAACTCATCTCTCCCCTATTGGGACAAATCGAGAGATAAACATAGAATGCGTTAGCCAGGTTGAAGGGCATTCAAGCCTGCAAAGTGTGCCTTGCTGCCAAGCTCTCTCTCGATGCTAAGGAGCCTGTTGTATTTGTTAACTCGTTCACCTCGGCAAGGGGCCCCCGTCTTGATTTGCCCCGAGTTCAAGGCCACGGCGAGGTCTGAGATTGTTGTATCCCACGTTTCCCCTGACCTGTGGCTTACGACAACCCTGTAATGATTAGCAAACGCCAGCTTCGCGGCATCCAAGGCCTCGGTCAACGTGCCAATCTGGTTGACCTTCAACAAGAGCGCATTCGCGGCACCCTCATCGATCCCATTTTGAAATCGCGAAACGTTAGTGACGAAGATGTCGTCGCCCACAATCTGAACCCGACTGCCCACCTTCCGAGTGAACTGCGCCGTATGGTCGAAATCCTCCTGCTCGAAGGGGTCTTCGATGTAGCGGATTGGGAAACGATCTATCAACTGTTCATAGAAATCTCCCAGTTGTTCCGGGGACAACTCCTTTCCATCGATCTGGTATGTTCCGTTCCGGTAGAATTCCGAGGAGGCAGCGTCAAACCCTAAGAAAACATCCTTTCCAGCGGCGTAGCCGGCTTCGGAGATGGCTTGCGATAGGATCTCTAGCGCCTCGAGGGTTCTGTTCAGTGGCGGCGCGAATCCGCCTTCATCGCCAACGTTGATTGCTAGTTTTCCATATTTGGATTCGATGACGTGTTTGAGTTTGTGGTAGATTTCTGTGCCAAAGCGTAGGGCTTCTGTGAAGCTCTTAGCCCCCGCGGGTAGGACCATGAATTCTTGGACTTTCAGTTCCGTCCCAGCATGCTTGCCACCATTGATTACATTCATGGCCGGTACGGGTAGGGTTCTACCGTTTCCATCACTGAGATAGCCGTAGAGTGGTTTTCCCTCAAGCCGAGAGGCAAGCTTCGCCACAGCCAACGAGACGGCTAAGATGGCATTCGCGCCTAGCCGAGACTTGTTCGGAGTTCCGTCTAGGTCAATCATTACATGGTCAATGTTGAATTGTTGCCGTGGGTCGAGGCCTTTGAGCTTCGGGGCAATCACTTCCTCAATGTTCCTTACCGCTTTGAGCACGCCCAATCCTGAGTAACGCTTCTGATCCCCGTCCCGGAGCTCCAGGGCCTCGTGCGTTCCCGTCGAAGCGCCCGATGGCACTGCAGCCCTCTCGCAAATGTCATCAGAATAGGCGGCTGCTTCAACGGTTGGGTTTCCCCTTGAGTCTAGGATTTCCCGGCCGCTCACTTTCGTTATTTTGAACTGGCTGGGCAATTGCGAACATCAAGGCATGGAAAAACGTGCGTGACATAACAATCTTTGCGAAGCAATAATACGCACAGAAGCAATACCCATGAGTGATTGTGAAGAGGTGTACCCGTAGGACTTGCGCCCGATAATTTGCTTGTTTTTGTTTGTACTCTTGCTCTTGGTGTCCGTTCCATTATCAGCTGCCCGGACAAACCCGTCGGCTTCGACGACAGACAACCTGAACGGCGTAGTTATTTTGGCGTCGAATAATGGTTGGGCTGTTGGGAACGCGGGGACAACTGAACACTTCGATGGCTCGTCTTGGACTCTGGTTGCTTCAGGTACTGGCTTAGACCTTCTCGGAGTCTCATTTGGGCCCCCGTGGGCTCCCAACTCGGATTCAGGTTTCGCTGTAGGTGGAGACGGCGTGACGGCTGTCGCCCTTTACAGGAGTCCAGTCTCATGGCAATTAGCAATGGCTGGGCTCTCGGGGCCGGACGCGCGGAAACTTGGGGCGGTCTTCTCGACCAGTTCGACTGACGCGTGGACCGTTGATTCTCTCTCAGGTGCCTTCTGGCATTGGTCTGGGACGGTGGGGTTGGGGGGTGGATGGAACGAAGTCTCCTCAGCGTCGTCCGGCCTCAATTCCATCTATATGGTCAGCGCATCAGAAGGCTGGGCGGTAGGCGTTGGCGGAATCATATACCACTATTCAGGTGGGGGATGGATGTCATCCTCCACTGTTGGAACAACGCTGAACTCCGTTTTCATGGTTAACCAAAACGAAGGATGGGCCGTTGGCAATAGCGGCACAATTGTCCACTACTCGTCGGGAACATGGTCAGGCCCCTTCTCACCCTCGCCCACGAACCAGAACCTCAAAGCAGTTTTCATGGTGAGTCAAACCGAAGGCTGGGCAGTGGGTGCTTCCGGAACCGTATTGCATTACTTGAACGGGGCTTGGTTGCTGGCCTCGAACCAGTTTGGGACAAGCCAAAATTTGAATGCAATCTCCTTCTTCGCGGGAAATGGTTGGGCAGTAGGTGACTTTGGAACAATCGTGCCTTTGAGCGCTCAAGGGCTTCCCCAAGGCATTCCTGGGTCGACTTTTCAGTCCGTCTACCTTTCGAACGGTGGCGACGGGTGGATAGTCGGGTGCTCCACTGCAGGTTGCGGATTTAGTGCCGGCGACCTCACGCTGCTCCATTGGAACGGCAACTCATACACTCGAGGCAGTGCGTCCGCGACCCCGACGGACCTTTACTCAGTCTCCATGGTGAGCCCCTCCGAGGGGTGGGCTGTTGGCGGCTCGGGCAGCAGCCCCGAGATACTACATTACAATGGCGGAACATGGATGCAAACCCCCGCGCCGCCCGTTAACGGGATCCTACGCTCAGTGTTCATGGTTGACGGGAGTAACGGTTGGGCGGTTGGAGATAACGGCGCAATCCTCCGGTATTCAGGTTCATGGGGATCAGTCTCCGCTCCCACAACGAACACGTTGCGGAGTATCTTCATGGTTAGCGCTGGTGATGGGTGGGCTGTGGGTGACGGAGGGACGATAATTCGATCCCAGAACGGCCAATGGGTCCTTTACGCCAGCCCAACAAGCGCGTCTTTGAATTCGGTCTTTTTCCTGGACTCTAGCCACGGATGGGCGGTGGGATCCGGGGGCACGATCCTCTACTACAATGGTGTAGTGTGGAGCCCCGTTGCCGCGGGAGTTTCAGCAAAGCTGAACTCCGTAGCACAGGTGAACCCGCAGGAAGCTTGGGCCGTGGGAGATTCTGCGACAATCCTGCATTGGAATGGAATAAGCTGGTACCAAGTTTCGCCTTCCCCTCCAATCTCCGGCAACCCCAACTTGAATTCCATCTTCATCTCGTCGAATGGTTTCGGCCTAATCGTGGGCGCACCCCAAGCCCCAGGCAGCCAAGGAACCATCCTGCGGCTTTCAGCACTGAGCCCAGTGCCGGAACTACTTAACCCACAACTCATACTTGCAGCAATAATCGGAATGGCGCTGCTCATAAGCCCAATCAGGCGCCGAAGACCCAAATGACACTAACTACGCCCCCGATAATTCACACACAATTTTCTCTTAAGGAAACGTCCCAGTTGGGATGGGTCAGGGATTAATCGATGAGACGTTGGATACGAAAATTACTGATTTCAGCCCTGCTCGTATTCCCAGTCATCTTCATCGCACTGACTTACCTCGAAGATCTTACCGAGACCGGTTCGGAAGGTCCAGTCGGGGGAATCATCTCTTCGATGTTGAACCTTCCACAACTTGTGATTAACCTAGCTACGGCGGGGGGCTACGCGGGCATCTTCTCCCTCATGTTGCTGGAAGCCGCCGCTTTCCCGGTCCCCAGCGAAATAATTCTCCCACTAGCTGGGTACCTGGTTTCGCGAGGAACATTGCAGTTCTGGCTGGTTGTTGCGTACAGCACAGCCGCTGCAATCATAGGCTCATTCATCGACTACTTCCTAGGCTGGAAACTTGGCAGCCCGTTTCTAAGCGGACATGCAAGGTTACCCTACATCGATGCAAGGCACCTGCAGAGAACCCGCGTTTGGTTCGAGAGGTACGGACCTATAGCGGTTGTATTATTGCGGTTGGTCCCCGCGGCGCGAGTCTTGATTTCGTTTCCAGCAGGCGCATACAGAATGAGTAAGTGGAAGTTCGCACTCTACACTACCGCGGGCTGCCTGCCTTGGAACATAACGCTCGTCTACTTGGGATGGTGGCTTGGGTCCTCGTGGGAAGAGGTCGTGGCAGCCTTCAGATACATCAATCTCGTCGTTTACGTTCTCCTAATTCTTCTCGCGATTTGGGTTGGCTGGAGGCTGACGGCGAAGAGCACGAAGCCCTACCGCTGATTCATGCATTAGTTTTCTTTTAAGGCTCTGTGAAGCTGATCCACCCGACGCTTCGTCACCCAGTCCTTGTGATGCCGGAAGCCGCCCCCGAAAGTTTTCGGGATATGCAACAATTCGTGGATCAAGGTTTTCTCTTTTTCTTCGTAGGGTAATGAGTCGTATTGCTCAGACAAGACTTCAACTGCATAGTAAGCTGGTTCGCTCAAGGCTTGTTGCCAAATGCGTGGCAACGAGTGGACGCGAGCTATGACATGGCCTGCCTTTGACCCGTAGCTTCGGTAGCAGTAAACCCGGTTCTTCGGAATATGCGCGAAACCTAGCTTGTCTATGATGCCCCCTAGCATCTCGGAGACGTCGGATGCACGTTCGTAACGAAATTGCATGGGCACTCGAGGGGTGCACGTATCTAAAATGTGATTGGCCAAGTTCTTTGAAATGATAGCCGAGTAGCGTTTAGGTTTTTGACTTAATCAGCGCGAGAGCCGTTTCCACCGCTTTCTGCGGAGTATTCTCTCCGAGTATCCGTTCGACCTTGCGATCATCGATGTAAGTGTCCACTAGCCGGTCAGCCATTCCCCCAGTACCTTTCAAGGCGATGATCGGTATCCCCTTCTGGTAGGCCGCTGCCACTTCGATCATAGTTCCCGCCCCACCGCCAACGATTATGATTGCATCCGCAGAGTAAGAGGTCACGAAATCCCTGGCGAAACCTATCCCAGTCGCAATTACGGCGTCGCAGAATTCGTTCGCCGCCCCTTTATCATCTTGAGGTACAATGCCAATCACGAAGCCCCCACCGTCCTTAGCGCCGTGGCTAGCTGCCTCCATCACCCCGCCCAGCCCGCCGCTGATTAGAAGCGCGCCGCGCCTTGCAACCTCCAACCCCACTTGGTAGGCCGCTTGGTATGCTGTCTCAGTGCAATGCTCTTTTGCGAATCCGATGACAAGGATTTGTACACGTCTGGGCATCCGGACCACTTGGCGAGTTCTGGAGCTACGGTATTGGCTCCGCTTCGATCCTTCTCCGTATCTCCGCCACTAATGTTTTCACTGATGCAAGTTGGATTTGGTCGAGTTTCGAGAGGATGTCTTCTACGATTAGCGCCTTTCGCACATGTACGTTTCCCAGCAAATACTCTTCGTAGGCCCAGAGAAGTGCCTCAATTTTGTCGGCGGCTTTCACAATGTTTACCTCAGTTAGGGAAGTTTCTCGACTCGCCCTGCGCAAACGAACGTACTCGTGGGCAAGGCTCGGCGGCAGGCTTCCCATCAAGTTCTCGAACCATTCAAGGGCACGGTTATCCAATTTCTCCGCGAAAGGCGCATCCTGGTGCTTGAAGGGGTGGTGAATGTCGCCGGTTCGGGCCTCCTCGGCATCGTGCAAGAGCGCCATTCTAAGCAACCGCTCCACGTCAACTTTAGTGCCCTTCTCCTTTTCGAGGTCTGCTAGAACCATAGCGTACAAGGCCGTGAAGTAGGAATGTTGCGCCACATCTTCGCGGAAATGGCACTTGTAAACGCTGAACCTTCCCACCGTCATTAGCGACCTGATGGCTAGTAGGAAATCGAGGACTTCCGGTTTCAACAGTGTCCCTCAAGTCTAGGAAGAATCGTCTGGCGTATTCTATCTTTCTACGTGCCTCAAGCTTTTCTCCAGCGTAAGCGAGTTCAGCCGCTGGACTTCAGGAATGGCATAGTACTTGGTCAGAATTTCCTGCGGGTTACTCGATTCTCTGTACCCCTGCTTCTTGTAGAAGGAAATTGCCCAAGACGCCTTGGTGTAAGTCCCGATTATGATTCTAGTGGCCCTGTTCGAATTCGCTATGGTGTCTTCAATGCGAGTTTGCAAGAGGGTGCCGATGCCTCTCCCCTGCGATTCAGGACGGGTGTAAGCATGCCTGATGAGCGCTACGTCTTCAACGAATTCGTACCCCATTACCCCGAGAACGCGGCCTTTTTCCTCGTATGCAAGGAAGGAGACGCTCTCTATTTCCCGTTGCAACTCATCCAGTGTCATCTGCGGGTCATGGTAAACGTGAGGCGGCAAGACAGGTTCGTACGCCTTCGCCGCCTCATTGATGATTCTGTAGATTACCTCAAGGTCACGGGGGGAACATTCTCTTATGGTTCCACGAAGAGAGGACAACTCAATCAGGGGCTTCAATTAGCTAGGAGTGTCTGAGACTGAAACGCCTCATTTTGGCGTCCCTCAACTATAAGCCGTTCAGTCTCAAAATAGGACCTCGAGTAGGGCTAAACCCCCCTTACCCGTCTTATTAGGCCCAGGGCTTTCCCCCCGTATTCGTGCGAATTTAAGGGGAAATACGCTTCTGTAGCCGCCTAATAGACGCTCGAACATGTGAAATTCACCGCCTCAACTCATTCGGGGTACGCACGTGGTAGTGTCCAATTGAAAAATTGAGTCTCGTTCTTGAGAGAGAAACGAAGCCAGAACGCGATTCGCACGTCTTGGCTCAGGATAAGGGTCGCCTAACTATCTGGAGGTGATTGTATGGCTAGAACGAGTATGCTCACACAAAAGTCGGTCGTTGCTGACGATACTCTCTCGATGCTTACCGGCCAACCAAGGGGTGCTCTTTTGAGTTACACCGAACTTACCAAGATGATGCACCAGTACATCAGAACGAAACAACTAAGGCTCAAAGCTTGCCCGAGTTGCAACGCTCCAATCCCAGGCTACGCGACCTTCTGTGACAAGTGCGGTAAGGACGTAACACCAGCACCGATCCAGTAAACTCTGAAAAGTAGCGCAAGTATACCTTTTTTTCCTTTTTTTGTTTCTTTTTTTGGCCTCTGATTTAGAGGAGCTGCTGTCTGTCCAACATGAGTTCGCTCTCTGAGTAGTCGCGGCCGTACATTTTCTTGACAATTAAGAACCTTCTTGATCGCTCTTGGAGCGCCCGTTCGTAGATTTCAATAACCCCATCAAAGACGCCTATGATTGTCTGAACGTCTTCCTTTGGAGCAATCGACGGATCGAGCGTGGCCAAGACTGTGAAACCGTTTGCCTTGCGTTTGGATACGAAATCGGACAGCCACTTTCGAGTTGTTAGCGCTTTGTTACGCAGAAGGAGGTCTGAGAGTAAATCGATGACGATGAGCTTGCCTGGCTCGTTCTTGATTTTAGATTCGATAATTTCATTTGAGGTTATGCTGAGGCCACTTAGGTCACCGACATCAGGTATCTTGAAGAGGTTCCCATGGCCGGACGCTATTCTGTCTGCTAATGGGTTCATGGCATAGAAGTTCTGTCCGAATCTTGTGGTAAAGTCCCGCGTTCTAGCCGTGTCATTTGACAAGTAGAAAGTCGACCTCCCAGCAGTAAGGCTTGCCTCAATCATCTTCCGAATGAGCAAGTCTCTCTCATCATACGATTGGGAGACGATCAACACAGCGTGACCTTCCGGGAGACCACCCGCCAACATGCCGTCAAGAGCCTTGTGTCCGGTCGAGATGCTCGGCTCGGAAGAAGGCTTTGGACGCACAATATCCTTGGTCATCCCAGATTTAACTTGAGGTTCCATTATCGCCGTCGCCGAAGTTGTTTTTCTCTTTCTCGCGACAACAGCAATCGACGCGACCATGACAATGGCGACCAGCCCCCCGATTAATCCATACATACCAAATGGGACTTGGGCCAAGAGCGCAGGCTGGCCCACGACGGTCGTGCTCCGGCTTGCATTAGACGAACTACTTGATGCACTGCTAGTGCTGGTTGTGGAAGGTATTGCCATCGGAAATGTCAACAGGGTAAGGGTGACGGAACGGTAGTAATCCCAAGGGCAACCAGAACTGAAGCTCCCTGGTCCCGCGCAGAACTCCATAAACATCAAACCATCAACCCCAGAGACGCCGTATGTTCCTCCGACTGTTAGACTCCAATGGTCTGGATAGCCGGATTTCAAGAGAGCCCTAAATTCATAGGTCAGTGAATCGCCAACGGCCGCTCCGGCAGCCTCGACGACATGATATTGGGTCGCTCCATGGTCACGGACCAACTTTTGTGTGGTGGGGTCGCGGTAGGCTTCACTAGCTCCGGAACCTATGCCCCATGGCCAGAGGTAATTTGCGTAGAAGTACGGACTATAGCCGTTGGCACTCCAATAATATTCGAAATCAGGACTGACATCATTCAGGTTCGACAAGGCCGAAGACCAATGTGTCTGAACCAGAAAATAGAGCCATGTATCGTCGTGTTTGAGTCGGACGGCTAAGTTCAGCGTGCTCACCGGTGCTTGGCCACAGCCTGAAGTACACTGGAGGGTGAGAGTAGTTTCCGGAGCATCTGACCATTCATCGCCGTAAACAGCCCCGTTCAATGTAACACTCTTGGTTAGTACTGGAACTTGGATCGGTACGACCGTCCCAACAATAGTTTGAGCTGGCGCACTGGCATTTGCAAAGGGGATGACGGAGCCAAGCAAGATTACTATGAACAGGGCGGCTCCGATACATATTCTCAAACTATTTTCCGACACGAATCTAACCGGTCGACGTTGAATCATTACGATAAGCCTTTTCCCAGAGGAAACTGCTTGAGCATGGCAATTTAACGGTTTTGAGTGTTCGCAACGAACAGGGTGGCCTAGAACGCATCCTTCTTGTGTGGGTCTAATTGTGCGTACTCATGCTGAGGTGCGGCGAGTTCTGCTAGGGAACCTCCACTGAGACCCGTAAGTCAAGAATCTGAAGGCATTCTAGGGCGCTTGCCTGCCCCGTTGCAGGTCGGGCATTTCTGAAAGCGCCCAATGTCGTCCTTGCCGATTATCCAGGTTCCGCAACTACCCAAACATTTTAGGCATATGTCAGCGTCCGGTTTCTTGACTGAGAGTTCAGCAGATGGCATACTATCACCTTGGTCAATCGACGGGATTAAGCTGTGAGGCGTGGGAATTGTCGGCTGAGTTCTACGAAAGTAAGTCATGCTTCAAATTCTAATGCCCGCCCCATTGGACCCACACACACGAAATTGACCGACGACCGAAATCCACAACTGGAAGTTCACTATAGACAATTCTGTGAACGCTGTGCCACGGATTCCGTTAATCGAGGATTTGACCGCTGGACCTATTCCGGCCGGTTCTTTTCTCGTGGTGGAATATGATGCCGCGTCGCAATGGTACAATGCGTCCCTAACCATCGCAGCTGAATGGCTAAGAACTGGAGGGCCGCTTGCGTACTATGTGGATACTCAGGCTCCTGACAGGATTCGCTCACGGCTAAGACAGTTAGGAGTGAACACAGATGCTCTCGAAAAAGGTGACCTTCTCAGGATTATTGACTGGTACACGGTCACGCTAGGTCAGAAATCTCAGGAAAAGTTCGCTTATGATTCGCTGAAAGTCGCGGATCTAAGCATCTGGTTTTCAAAGTTCCTGAAGGGCCCGCCCGAGGGCGCTTGGTTGAATATCGTGGACAACTATTCAACTTTGGCAAGGTTTAACGATGAGAAAGCTTGGGTCGAATTCGCGCTCACCCGAGCCATTCCAGCCGTTCTCCCGGGAGGACAAGTAGGAATCATAGGAATCATCAGAGGCGTCCATAGCGAATGGGCCATCAAGCAGCTGGAAGCAGCCGTTGAAGGCGTACTCGACTTCAAACTTGAGGAAATAGGAGACGAGACAAGGAACCTCATTCGAGTTAGGAATATGCGGAACGTAAGCTTTGACGCACGATGGCATCGTTTGAAAACTGCTGAGAACTTCGAAGTCACCCTAGAGAAGTAGGAAAGAGCTTGGGAGACTTGGTTATGGCGTATTCTTCTTTGGCGAACCGATACCGGTTTGGATTGTGTAGCTATTTTTCGAGTCAAACTCCACCAAGAAATTTGATCCCGGAGGGACCGTTCCGCTGAGTAGATCCTGGATTATTGGAATGCGGGGCAAATTGGCCACGTGGAGTTATCATGCAACAGGAGTTTGTAGCTTTTGTTTTCGTTTGTGTGAGTCTAATGGCGCGCAAACACACTACAAGATCCTCCTCGATTTCGGAATGAATTTTGCTAGCGCGTAGACAATCAATTCGCGTGTGGTTTTCATTTGGTCAACAAACGCACGGTCCGTATCACGTTTGCAGCCGTAATGGTTTTGATTGCACTCATTGGAGGAATCTTCTGGCAGAACCGCACTCTCGGTTGGAGCCACGAGAATCAAATCACACAGGGTTCGGGAGATTCGAGGCTTGTCGATTTGACAACGGACCCTTCTGGTAATACGTTGCATTTGGTATGGGAAGACACCCGCGATAATAGTACTCAAGTTTACTACAAGCGCAGCGTCGATGATGGAGTAACTTGGGGTCCGGATATCAGACTGAGCAACTTGACAGCTGGAACCGTCGAGCCTGAGCCACGCATAGGAACAGTTGGGAATACGGTTCTCGTATTCTTCTCGAACAAGACACATACCGGTGAGCACATATTCTATGTCTCCAGCGTCGACGGGGGGAACTATTTCTCGCCCCCAGCCCAATTAACCAATGACATAGGCGATCAATCCCATGCGGCCGTAGCGCTCGTTGGGTCCACGATTCATTTTGTCTACCAAGATCAGCTCAACAATGGAGACGAACGCATCTTCTACACCAAGAGCTCCGACAAAGGCTTGACGTGGCAAGATCAAGTCGCATTAACAAACACACCTGAGGCACAAGATCACTATCCGGCAATCGCGGCGGTGAATAATCGAGTGTTTGTAGCATGGTGTAGATATTATCAATACGATGAGGCCATTTACGCCAAAGCGAGCTTTGATTCAGGCGCGAACTGGAAACCTGACGTTCAGGTCTCAGAATACGCGCCACCATCATTCCAGGAATTTCCGGCCATCGGCTCGAACGGCACACAAGTGCACGTGGCATGGGACAGCCAAGGCATACAGTATTCGCAAAGCGAGGACTCAGGCATCACATGGTTTAATCCCATCCCCATCACGAACACCACCCGACAGTATCTCGCGCCACGGATTTCCGTTGTCAACTCTCATATCCAAATCGTGTCGGCAGCGATTTCCACAGTCGGGGCGCCTCCACGCATTAAGGTAGACTCCGATGTGTATTACGTAAGCAGCTCAGACGGTGGTAAGAGCTGGATAAAACCACTCTCTCTTACAACGCACGAATTCGGAAGATTATCACTAGCACCCGTAATATGGAGCCAGGGAGACGTAACCTTCGTAGCTTGGGAGGACAATAGAAATGGCCGATTATCCATATTCTTCCTCTCCAACCCAGACTTTTCAGTATTGCGTGGTTTCGAGTGGCAACTGTTTGGTTTAACAGCAATCGCACTCGTCGTTACGATTATCGTCTACGTTGGTTTAGAAATCTGGATTCGCAGAACTGCGAGTCGTGGTAAGGTTCGTAGGCGGCGCTCGCGCCGCAAGAGCCAACAATCTAGTTGACGATGGTTTCGCTAGGTTTCCGGCAGATCATTCGCTTAATGTGGCGAGCGCTTTCAACCGGATTGCCTCAACCTTTCTGTAAACCTTCGAGGGTTTCGCTACCTGGCCCTCAACTCTTAGCAAATCTTCCACTTTAACTCCGAATAGTTTCTGGTTCTCCTGAAGGTAGGGCAAGACCAAGTTCCAGTCAGCGCTCTCGACGGAGGTTAATTGGCCCCCGTTCAATTGATCCAGCCCAACCTTCCTGGATGGGTCTCTTACGTAGATTGCCCCACCTGAGGCGAGGGAGAAGAGGTTGCCGCCGGGGTATGGAGTCTCAAGCTCACGAATTCGGCCATCATCTCCTAACCCTATTCCGTTAACGACTATGAAGCCGCCCCCATTGAGGGGGTCGCCAGCCATGAAAGACTCGGCTAGGTAGTCGAGGCAAGTGCCGTTTATGACGACACGCGGGCGGCCAACGGCGTTGATGAGTGGCCGGCCGGCCGCGTTGCCTAGGACGTAGACGTCGCCGCCTTTGGCAGCGTACATGAAGGTCTGGCCAACATCCCCGAAGATAACCAGTTTCCCGGACTTCATGATCTGGGCAACTTGGTCTTGGGCTGAGGTGTGGACGTAGATTTCGGCGCCATCAAGCCCCGAACCCAAATAATCGCCGGGGTTCCCGAAGACATCGATTCGAAAGCCTTCCGAATGCTCACCCAACCCCGCACCGCAGAACCGCTGCCCACGCCAATCAAAAGACATCACACGCTTCCAACCTTGCTTATAGGCGGCTACAATCATGGCTGAAGCCGAACCTTCACCTTCCGAATCGAAACCTGAAACGTCAAGCAACAGTGTCCCCTCACTTTTGGTGGGGGACCGCAGCGAATTCCTGTTTGCTGAATTGACCAAGACCCAACCTGAATTGTGTGTGTCGGAGAGTTGCGGAAATTCTCTAAGTATTTTGAAGAGCGATGATTCCACCTTTGCGCGGATTCTTCCCTCCTTGGCGTATGGAACCAGGTGAAGACAATCTAACAGCCAGGTCAGAACTTCTACACTCTTCACTTTCTCGTTGTACCCGTTCTTCGCCGCGTTCTCTAGGTTCACGCAGAGGGCTTCGATGGATTTTGCGCCCGCTCGAGCATCAGCTAGCAGTTCCCTGAAATTGCCTGGAACCAATCTCAAAGCATCATCTAGAATTTCATTTGCTGGCCTCTTGGCTGGGACGGAAACTTCGCGCCCGAATTTGTCAGTGCATTTTAGTTGAGGTGTTCCGGAGGATCTGTCAACGGTGAAGATGAAAGCGCCCCCATCCGTGTAGCTTCCACCTCTTGCATTCCAGTAAAGGTCGGCTTTGGCTGCGTATCGAGAATCCTCGCCAGCGAGGCTCTTGAGGCAGGCGTCGATTGCTTGGCGTTCGGAAGCGATCAGGCCGATCTTGACTGGACCATCTTGTAATGCGAATACTTGGGGTCGAAGCATTGACGTGTCGGTTATGCCCAATAGGTGCAGCTTGCTGCTGTTCTCTTCGCTTCGGCCGACTATGAAGAACCATGGCCCATCAGGTGAACCGTGAATATGTGCGGTTTGAATCTCCCGATAGAGAGACCTCTTGTCTTCGGGAAGCATGTAGAAGTCACGTTCGGTTGTCGGCGCCATCGCCTCAATCAAAACCTCAATCGGATAACCGTACACTCTCCTCCAAAGATCGAAGAGGTAGACTGCGACCTCCGTGTCGGTCAAGAAGAGCGGGTAGATTTTTCGTTGAGCAAGGTATTCAGCGATTGAGTGGTAGTTCGAGAAGTCGCCGTTGTGCACTAGTGCCTCGTGGAGGCCGACGAAGGGATGTGCGCCGCCGGGATGCCAAACCTTCCCCTTTGTGGGATACCGGTGGTGCCCGATCCAGACGTGTGCCTTGAAATCCTCCAACCTATAGTACCGTATGACTTGGTCTCCCCACCCAACAATCTTCAGGACCATCATGTCCTTTCCATGCGAAAGCACGAACGCCTTCTTCTCACCGAGAGATGCGTAGAATTTCTTATTCAGAGCGTAACTGTTCTGGAAGATGAATTCGTCCTCGGCGAGTTGGCGGTCCACAATGCCGCTCTCATTCATGAATTGGCCGAGAACACCTTCCTTCACCCGGCAGAAATAGCGGCGAACGGCTGGAGGTTTCACCTGTAAGCCTGGTATACTCTTGTGGTCGGGTACGGCCCCAAGCCATTTGGCTGAGTCGACCCTCAGATTCGGCAGGATGAATTCATTCTCGACCGCGCTGCTAGCTGAAGGGTCAAGGTATGCGATTTGGATTAGGTAGTTTTCGCGAAGAATTTCTTCTGATACTCCGAGCTGTTCTGGTGAGAGGCCTAGGGCTGCGATTCCTCCGCCCTTTCCGTTTCCGCGGTTCTTCATTTGGAGAAGCGCTTGGAGGAAGTGTTTGCCAGCGATTGGTTCTGAGCAGGCAGCGCCAACTACGCCGCACCCGCCTTCAGCCTCTAGCTTTCGGCTGAGGCTCATCCCCTCAACTAGCCTTGCACGGGATTGGATGATTCTCGCGGCTGAATGCATTCTGCTCACCTGTACACCAGCAGGTCGGTTCTTCCCTTGAGTTCCTTAATCGAGCGGAGGCCGAGGCTTGCTAGGATGGTTTTCCACTGCTCGGCCCATGAAGTGTAGAGGTTGATGATTCTTTGAGCGCCCCATTGTGGGTCAATGAGTAAAGTAAGTTCAGGGTCGGTTGTTGTGATTCCGACTTGGCAGCCCCTTCCGCGCTCGCAGTTGCCGCAGTGCGTGCATCCAACTGCAACAGCTTCAGCCGTCCCAATCACGCAGCCGTCAGCGCCGAGGGCGATGGCTTTGGCTACATCGTATGCGGTTCTTATTCCGCCACTCGCCATCACTGTCACCTCGTCCCTGACTCCTTCTGCGGTTAGGTAGCGGTGAACCTTCGGAATCGCATACTCTATCGGCATGGCAATGTTCTTCTTGGCGATCTCTGGGGCTGCGCCCGTCCCGCCGTAGCCGCCGTCGATGTGCAGGATGTTCGCGTTTGCGTAGTAGCTGCCAATGGCGACCATGTCAACGTCGACTGGAGTCGAAACCTTCACGGATACCAAGCAGTGGGGATTGACGGCGCGAATCCAGTCGACATGTTTCTTGTGGTCTTCGACCGAGTAGACGCTGTGAAATGGAAATGGGGAATAGAGTGAGGTGAAGGGTAGTGATTCTCTCATGCTGGCGACTTCTGAGGTCACCTTGTCCGCGAGCAGGTGGCCCCCCAGGCCGGGTTTCGCCCCCTGCGCATACTTCAACTCCACAATCCTCGCTGCTTGAATCGTATCCTCGCGCACCCCGAACATTCCGGTCGCGACTTGCGTGATCACGGAATCCTTGTACTCCATGAGTTGCGGTGGGTATCCCCCTTCACCAGTGGAGGTGAAAGTGTTCAGCCGCCTTGCGGCAATGGCCCTGGCAAGCATGAAGTTGAGGCTGACCGAACCGAAGGACATGCCGGCGCCGTAGATTGGGATTGGGATTGTAATCTTGGGGCCGAAGCTGCGGCGGTTCAATTCTATGGATAAGTCGTAGTCTTCGTCTTCCATGCTTGCGCTGTCTTGGATGTTCTTGAAATCCAGCCGGTCGAAGCCTCCGCCTGATTTTCCTACCTTGTACTCAAGTTGGGTGGGAGGCTTGCCTGTCGTGGCTTGGTGGTAGGTTGCGAATATCAGGTCCGAGGTCCAGCGCTTGTTTCCGAGCCCGCCTGGGATGCCGTGTTCAAGGGTTGGCAGGACTTTGAGCCCGTGGTGGATTAGTTCAATGTGCTTCTGAACGATCATTTCATGTTCCGTGCGTGATATCGGCAAACGCCTCCTTTTCCAAATCCTCGTTGAACATCGCCCGGCCCACGTCACCCCGCAACCGTCTAACGTCTCGCATTCCCATCGCGCTCAAGATCTCGATGAGCTGGTCGTGCCACGAAACGAGCAGGTTGACCAAACGCTGCTCCCCCCACCTCGTGTCGAATTTCTCCGGCGCGATGCGGCCAGTTTCAGGTGACTTGCACTCGCCCAAGAATTGGGCTTGAAGGGCGATGAGCGCGGTTGTATCGATGGCTACGAGGTCGGCACCACAAATTATTGCCTTGGGGACGTGTTCAGCGAGTGTAATTCCTCCGCTCACGATTATTGTAACGTCGTCCCGGAGAGATTCCTTCACAAGCTTCCGATGGACGGAACGGATTAGATCCCCCACATACCTTGGGTTCTCCTTGCCCCATCCTCGACCGTGGTAATCTGCATAGAGATGAATTATGTCCACACCGACCTGAACCAAGTCTAGGGCTGTTTCATCTGAATTGTCTGAGAGTGGGACACGAACTGAAACGGGCGCTTTAGGGTTAGTTTTCCTAATTCTATCAATCGCCTCGGGCTCGTATTTCGTTAGCTCGATGGCTTGCGCGGCAAGTATCGAATAGCCGTGTTGGTAGGTGTTTGCTGGTGATATCATGGGGATTAATCGTTGCGGCTGTGGGCCTGGGAGTTGCTGAACCTGGCTTGGATGTGCGATGAATAGAGTTCCTGTTTTTGCAGCGGCCCCGGCGATTGATTGCAGTATTGATTGGTCGTTTAGGTTTGGTGGCAGGTTGTCGAAGATTATTGGTAGTGCGATTTCGACGGTGCTGGTTGAGTGGCTGGGTTTCTGGTTGAAGAAGTCTAGAAAGCGCTGTTTCCTTCCTACGTCGACTATGGTGGAGATGTATTCCCTGCCGTAGACGCCGTCGCGTGTGGGCCGGACTATTTCTGACATGTCGGTCCACATCGAGTCCCAGCCTGGGCCGGCGAAGGCTCCTTTGTACCCCATCCCCTTGATGGGAATCTTTCCCGTCTCAGCCTCGTACGAGACCGTAGCTATTGGTGACCCGCTCGAGGTAGCGGGGTCCTCAGGAACCCAGTAGGAGTCTGCGAATTTGTAGAATTCCGGGTTACGGTCGACCGTGCAGAAGTTTGGGTACTCCTGAACGCACCGCATGCACCCCGTACATTTTTCCCTGATGGGGTGAAAGCCACCGAACCGGCTGCCGAATACTCCGTAAATGCATGGCCTAGTCATTAGGGCGGCGCGGTACTCTTTTCGCCTCAACTTGAAACCGTAGTCGAAGACCTCTCGAAGCAACAAGCTAGCGAGGCCGACTTTGCCCACTCTCGGATAGAAGGGATGGGGCTGTTTCCGTCGTGGTAGTGCAGGTTTGGCCTCAATTTTGTAGCGCACGTATATGCCCGGTTTTTTTCCCTGCAAAGCCGAGTCTACGTTTATGCTACTCGCCTGCTCCTGCAAATCTCGCGCTCCATCGCTGCAACGAACTATAGAACCGCAAGGAATGCGCTGAACAAATATATCTGTTCAGGGAAAATCAATAGACAAATGTACCTCAAATGGACGTATTTGGAGATGAACGTGCAATAAATAGGTGTGAAATTTGTCTTCTGCTGAACGTTTGCACATCGATGATGTTGACCGAAAGATTCTGAGTGAACTTCTTCGTGATTGCAGGCGGTCTTACAGGTCGCTCGCTCGTCGGGCGGGCGTATCTGTTGGGACCGTTCTCAGCCGCATCCGTAAGCTGGAAAAAGCGGGGGTCATTAGAGGCTATTCGGCCCTGCTCGACCATGAGAAGCTTGGTTACCAGCTCACCGTCGTGGCAGAAATCACTGTATTGAAGGGGAAGTTGCTTGAGATGGAGGAAGCGATTGGAAAGCTACCCAATACTTGCGCCGTCTACGACGTTACGGGGCTTACGGATGCTCTTGTGATAGCGAAGTTCCATACTCGAGAAGAGTTGAGTAAGTTCACCAAGAACCTTCTAGGCATGCCCTTCGTGGATCGAACCAACACCCACGTTGTCTTGACAACGGTTAAGGAAGATTTACGGCTTCTGTAGCGTTGACGGGTCGTCTAGGAAATTGGCTTACGCGTCGAGGCAGTCGAGCTACCTAGTCGGCACCATAGGAGTCTTTCTCCAAGTCCTCGGCCTGTGGGGCAGGTACTCAAATACTCAGGTCGGAACGAATGAAGCTTCGTGGAACATAGCTCACCTCACGCTCTATGCGGGGTTTGCCATATCGGTTCTGGTAATTTGGCGAGGCCTCCGGGTTCCCAGTATGCAACCCGCCACCACTGTCCCGATTCGATTCGTGAATGTGGCCGGACTAAAGTTGGCGGGCGCAGGATCAGTACTTGAGATCGTCGCTCTTGTCGGGTATGAGATTATTCATCGCCTTTCCTCCAGCGAATCGTACATTGCGTTGGCGCTTTCGCTTTTGGCGGTTGGCTTGTTGACCGCAACGCTTGGGATGGTCATTGGACTGACAATCGAGTATGGGTTGATCAGGCGCGAAATAATCGCCGCTTCGACGTTGAAGCGATGGCTGACGCTCATTTCGATTATCTTGATGTTCACCTCAATCTGGTTGACGGCCGCTGGGTTTTTCTTCTATTTGGCGACGGCGTTCCGAACTACACTCGTCAACTTGTTAGCCGCCACCTTCCTCGCGCTTATTGCCCCGCTTGTTCTGGTCCCCGCCAAGAGGGTGTTACCGAAATTTGGCGCCGCCATTTCGATCGGTGTCGTGTTCAATGTGGTGGTTTACTTCTTCGTCGTAGTAGTGGCGCAGGCTCCGGTCTATGTTCCGTGGGGCTTGCTTTCTCTGGCCTTGTTTGATGTTCTGATCTTAGGTTTGAAACGAGTGATGAGCATGACAAGGGCTGGGCTTGTCTCGTCGGTGGTAATCGGAGTGCTTTTTTGGGTTACTTACCTTCCGTTCACTTTGTACTTGTTTTCTTGGTCGTCTTCACCGCAGCCCCCGCTAGTCGCGGTGGTTCTGGGTAGCCTCACGGGAGCAATGCTCGGGAACTCGACGTATGCGGGGCTTACTTCAGTTGTGCTCGGTGACGTCACGGGTTGACGAGCTTCTACTTTCCCTTGTTTACGTAAATCCCAGCTGCGACGTCCAAGCTGAGGGGGTACGAGTTTGACCCTACCTTAACCAGCATCGGGCCCTTGAATGGGGCCTTCTCCTCAACCTTTACCTCAACACCCGGAAGCATTCCTAGGTTGGCGAGGTAGCGGAGCAGTTCAGTGTTCTCGTCGGGGATCCCGCTTACGACACCCTGTTGGCCTGCGCTAAGGTTGGATAATGCTTCGCTTTTTGATGGTGATAGGTACCCTTTCTCATCTGGGATTGGATTCCCGTGCGGGCAGGTTGCTGGATTACCAAGCGTTTTTTCAATGGAGGTGGCTAGGTTGTCGCTTATGGCGTGTTCAAGTTTGCAGGCTTCATCGTGCGATTCAGTCCAATCGTAATGCAAGACATCCGTTAGTAATCTCTCCGCGAGCCTGTGCCTTCTGAAGACTGAGAGGGCGATGCTTTTTCCGTGTCCCGTTAACTTGACACCCTTGTACGGTTCTCGTTCAACGAGGCCTTTTCCTTCCAGAACTTCCAGGGTGTTCGTTACGCTTCCAGGCGTAATGTTGAGTATTTTGGCGATGTCTCCGGTTCGTGCGGCTCCCGTCTTCGCTTCCAGGTTATAGATGGTTTTCAGGTACATTTCTGGGGCAACTGAGAATTCGTGACTCAAAGACAAAACCTAACTTGACTTTTGTTCCTCGAATTCGTAAATAAGGTTCCTCGAAGAAAGAATCTTGGCATTTAGTATAAGTGCTGTATAAGCGGATAAACCGACTCTAAATACGGTACGAACATATGGGTGGACAGTCCATGGCCGGTAAGAAGCCTAGCAGGAAGCCTTTCGGAAGGGATGGCCCGCCGAAAGGGTATCCAAAGGACCAAGCCGTTTACGCTGACCCTGAGAACTGGCGGTACCCCCTACATACCCCCTGGCACGCGAAAGCGGCACGCCGCTATTTTGACGATTATTCAAACCGGAGCAAGTATGCCAAGGAAGAGCAGGCTTACATCGATTCGCGGATCAACCAAGCTTTGGAGAAATTCGGAAAATCAGCTTCATCAACAAGCAAAAGATGCCCACCACCGAAAGTACCTTCCCGCAAGGCCGAAGAGTTATCACTAGACCAACTCCTTCGATTGTTCTTGGGAGCAGCGCGGCTCCAGCGTGCCAAGGAGATTGATGATTCGCTTGTCTCAGTTTCTGATTTGACACCCGACCATGTTGGAGGCAAGGTCAAGGACTACATAGTCGAGATAGACCTCAAGAAACAAACGATTCTACATAACTGCGAGGACTGGAGGAAGAATTTGGATTCAAAGAACATGTGCAAACACCTCGGCAAGTTTCTACTAACATTGGACGAAAAGAGGGCGACGGACTTGCTGAGGGAGGTGTTGGTCGACAAGGATCATTGGGCATTCACTGCGCCGGCGACCGCATCTGCTTGAGTATTAGCGCGCTAGCCTCTTCAACATCTTCAAGATTTCATGACCGTGCTTAATCGTTCCCATGCTGCCTTTCTTTCCATAAATTTCTGTGAAGCGCATTGAACCGTCTGATTTGACATTCAACCCTGTTACGAGGATTGGCACTGGGTCATCGCTATGCCCCTTTTTGATGCATGGGGTAGAATGGTCTGCTGTGACGCATAACAATTTCGAGCCCAGTTCAAGTCCCGCGAAGAAACCTGCGTCAATATCTTCAATCGACTTCGTCTTTCCATCGAAGTCGCCGTCATGCCCAGGTTCATCAGGGCCTTTGAGATGTACGTAGACTAGGTCGTATTTGGCGGCGAGTTCTAAGGCCTTCTGTGCTCGTTGAGAGTAACCTTCAAGCGACCGGTCTGGTAGGAATACTTCCGCGTCCATTCCAATCACTTTCGCGATTCCAAGTTCAACGGGCATATCGGCAACCATCACCGACCTCAACCCGAATTTCTCTTTTAGCGTCTTGACTTCAGGCGTCTTAGTTCCAGCGTCACGCATTAACAGAAAGTTCGCTGGGCGGTCTCCGCGATCCCTTCGTCGAAGGTTGACTGGGTGGTCCCTTAGGGCTTCGTGTACTTGAGCCGCGAATTGGTTTAGGAGTTGTGCTGTCTGTGCGGCGGTTTTCGTTTTGTTCAGCGGAACACATTTGGGAATGGGGGTTGGAAGCGTGATGCCGGATAGTGCAATCGTAACGTTACCTTTGCGAGTGTAGGCTGGGTCGAGGTTAGAGATAGAACCTGAAAAATCCATTCGACCTCTGCGGAAGACTAGGACACAGCGATGCCCAATGGTTGCCTTAAGCTCGAAATCAGCTAGAGCCCTCAGTTTCGAGTCTTTGTTGACTGCTTCTACAAGCTCCCGCGCCTCATCGGTGGAGACGTTTCTTCCCGCGCGTCTGTCTGTTATCTGTCCGTCTTGTACGGTGGCGAAGTTGCACCGCAAGGCCAGGTCTCCGTCCTTGAACTCCATCCCTGAGCCTAGCGCTTCGACAACGCCCCTTGAAAGGTCGAGTTTGGAGGGGTCGTAGCTGAGTAATGAGAAAACGCCCGCATCACTCTCCGGCGCAATCCCCCGTTTCACCGTGTAAACGGTCCCCATCATTCCCTTCGCAGTGAACTTGTCGAGGTGAGGAGTTGCCGCCACTTCAAGGGGTGTTTTGTTTCCGCGTTCTGGGAAGGGTAGGTCACCCACACCGTCCAGGATGACGTAGATTATTGTGTTACGCAAGTCTGGGACACTTAGCCGGTATCGTTACGTCCTCAATATATTAGAGCTGGGAGCTGCATGTCGTGACGAAGTGTTCCCAGTGGATTCTGAGAAAACGAAGACCAAGATTGTTTGCACCATCGGCCCGTCAACGTCTTCGAAGGCTATGCTGCGACGATTAACTCGTGCGGGAATGAATGTTGCTAGGCTGAACCTATCACATGGGACGTTAGACGAGCACGCTGCCCGAATTCGATCGATTCGCACGGTTTCGAGGGAGTTGAAGACTTCGCTCGGAATATTACTTGACCTGCCGGGGCCAAAGATTAGGGTTGGCAAGATATTCCCGGAGCCCGTGGAGCTACGGGAAGGTGGACAACTCACCCTCACGTCGAGGAGGATCATCGGCAATCAAAAGATAGTATCGATTAGCTATCCATCAATCCTGAAGCAGCTTAGGAAAGGCGACCGAGTTTTCCTTGAAGACGGCATAGTCGAACTCACCGTCATTCAGGCAGGCAAGGATCAAGCCACCTGCCGCATTGTGAGGGGGGGTCACATCTCCTCAGGAAAGGGCGTCAATTTACCGGGGAAAAAGTTGAGGCTTGGCGCCCTGACAAAGCAGGACATATCCCTCCTCAGATTCGCCGTTGAAAATGGGGTGGATTTCGTCGCCTTATCATTCGTAACAACTGCTGCTGAAGTTGCCAAAGCCAGACGACTTGTCAAAGATGCTGGATCCAAGGCGTGGATCATAGCGAAAATCGAAAAGCGGCAAGCGGTCGAGAATTTTGATGAAATTGTGAAGAAGGCACATGGGGTAATGGTCGCTCGGGGAGACCTTGGCGTCGAGATGGAGATTGAGGAGATCCCTACTCTTCAAAAGGAAATAATTACGAAAGCTAACGCAGCGGGAAAACCTGTGGTTACAGCCACCCAAATGCTGGAATCCATGGTCAATAACCCCGTACCAACACGCGCGGAAGTAACTGACATCGCGAACGCAATAATCGACGGAACAGACGCGATTATGCTTTCAGAGGAAACTGCGGTCGGAAACTATCCCGTTGAGGCCGTGAACGTGATGAAACGAGTTGCTTCCGCCACGGAAAAAAACCTGCCCTACAGTACCCTTCTCGACAGTAGGCGCGAGCACCTGAGACCGATCGTTCAAGATTTGATCAGTTACTCGGCTTGCGTAGTTGCATACCGAGTGGGTGCAGGTTGCATAGTGGCCCACACAAGAACCGGCCTCACGGCGCACAGAGTGTCAAAGTTTCGGTCACCGGTCCCCATCATTGCGCTGACCTACAACGTCCCAGTAATGAACAGGCTTTCGCTGCTTTGGGGCGTGTACCCCTACCGCGTGAAGAAACTCTCGACCACGGCCGAGATATTCTCCGCAGCAAAGGTCGCAGCAAAGCATAGCGGAACAGTTAACGAGAACGGCAAGATTGTTGTTGTTTGCGGAGACCCATCCACGCCAGGGGGAACTACAGACCTGCTTCGAATCCAGACGGTCTAGGGGCCTACCTTGGTTACGCGCGTAACCGAACGGTCTTTCTTGAGTTCTTGAAGTCTTTGCCCAAGAACTCCAGCTTGACTTTAATTCATTGGACATAGTCTTGATGGTAAGCGAACGAGTTTGCCTTCGAACCATTTGAAGCCTGAGGAGAAGGTGAGTGTGGCAGTTGGGATGGTGGATTTGGTTACGCAGATTTGTATTGACAACATTAGAGAAGAGAAGCCCCGTATTTCAGATGCGAAGCTGATTCTCATCCTCCGCCGTAGATTTCGAGCAGGCAGGTTTATTCCGAGGCCGCCGCCAAATCTTAGTGAGAAATAATTCAGATGAATTTCGATTCACGCAGGCGTTCGGGTAGGATGGGGCGGGAACCTTGACTGTAGGCAAGGAGGCAACACTCTACCAGCAGCTCCCTGGCGGCAGGGTTAGGTGCACGGCCTGCGCCAGATACTGCAACATCCCTGAAGGAAAGATAGGCCTCTGCGGAATCCGCGGAAACACCAACGGAAAACTCTGGCTCTACGTCTACGGCAAAATAATCGCCGGCCACATCGACCCAATCGAAAAGAAACCCGTAACCCACTACATGCCAGGAAGCAAGATCTTCTCAATCGCAACAACCGGATGCAATTGGCTCTGCCATCCCGCGGGCACACAAATCCTGTTGGCAAACGGGAGGAAGAGGAACGTTGAGGACTTGTTGCCTGGTGACAGCCTATGGTCCTATGACATTGAGGATGGAATGAAGATTACTCCTGATGTAGTCACACATCTTGGGCGCCGCCGGGCTCGCCTGTGGGAAGTGCGCTATGGCTCGCATGGACACGGCAGGCTGGTAATTACAAAAGAACACCCCATTCTCACAAAGAGGGGGTGGAAGACCGTTGAAGAACTTCGCTCCGGAGACAAGATTCTGAAAGTTTGGTATCAAAATACTCAAGCATGGAAACGCCATAGGGCGGCATCGATCGGCACCGCCGAGTTTACTTGCGGAAAATGTGGAACCGAAGTGAAGGGGCTCGACGAATGGAACCGCCATCGTGGCGAATGTTATACTCGCGAACTTGAGATCAGCCCCGAAGTTCGAGCGCGATGTAGCGATAGAATGAAACTCAACAACCCGATGAAGGACCCCAAGATCGCAGCACGTGTTGTGCAGACTAGCCGGGAAAAGTTTCGAACAGATCCCAACCATTATTGGCACAAGAATAGGGAGAGGCTTCGGATCTGGTTGCATCGCCATCCCTCTGTTAGTCAGCTGCGATTGTATGAATTATTGGAGGAGCTGGGCGTCAAGTACGAGAAAGAATACAAGATTCATCCGGAGAAGGGGATACCTGGATCACAGACCCACTATCTGGCAGATGCGGCATTTCCTGATATCAACCTTGACGTGGAAGTCGACGGATGGTGGCACTACCACAACGAACAGGTTCAAGAGCGAGACAGAATCAGGGACAAGACACTTCGGGCTAATGGCTGGACCGTGCTGAGGATCTCAGGGAGTTACGTGTACAATCATCCCCAAGAAGTAAAGGCACTCATAGCAGAAAACCTGCAGCAACCAGTTCTTACAAATAAACGCGAATGGGTGACTGTCAAAGAGGTCGCACCCACATCAAAGTTCGAGCAGGTCTACAGTTTCGAATGCATTCCCAAGCACAATTACGTCGCAGACGGCATTGTCTGCCACAATTGTTCTTACTGCCAGAACAGTGACATTAGTCAACGACGCAAAATCGAGGGATTGGACGCGTCTCCGGAAACGGTTGTGGAGATGACGAAGCGTTACCGTTGTGAAGGGTTGGCGTATACTTACAATGAGCCGTCCATCTTCATCGAGTTCGCCCATGATATTGGTGTCCAAGCGCGGAAGGCGGGGCTGATTAACATATTCGTCTCAAACGGGTACGATACTCCTGACACGGTAGGTTTGATGCGGGATTTCTTGGATTGTATCACGGTGGATTTCAAGGGGAGCGGCGAGACAGCGTTCGTGCGCAAGTATATCGCCATCGCGAACGCGGACCCAATCTTTCAGACTCTGCTAGAGATTCGTGATAGGACTAAGGTTCACATTGAGATCACGGATCTAATCGTCCCAGAGGTTGGAGACGACCTGGGGGCAGCGAAGAAACTTTCTTCTTGGGTGTATGATAACCTGGGCCCTGATACGCCGATTCACTTCCTCCGATTCCACCCCGACTACAAGATGATGAACCTACCACCGACGCCGGTCAAAACATTAGAGAAGCATCACGCAGTCGCCAAGGAGGTGGGATTGAACTACGCCTACCTTGGCAACGTGCCAGGCCACCCGCTAGAACACACATACTGCCCAGAGTGCAAGGCCGTAGTTGTGGAACGCCTCGGTTTCGACATCACAGGCTGGCATCTCGATAATCAAAACCGTTGCACTAACTGCGGAAACGAAATTCCAATCGTAGGCCGCTTAAGTAAATCAGTAAACGAAGAACGATTCATCCCCATAATAATGGGGACCACATAACCAAGAGCAAGTTCTCTCGCATCATATTATGATACTCTCAACCTGTCGCAGTCCTTACGAGGTAGACGGACCCGCGCTTACGTGAAAGATGGCGGGGCCAAAGGGAACATACGTTCGAATGGCTGTTCCCAGTTGCAGCCTCATAGCATGTACACAAAATGGGCGTCACATTGCAAAGGTTGTTGAATCGGTTATTGTGAAACTTCCGCGAACATAGTTTCATAGTCCTTCTCACCGCTCACAAGAACAGGTGAGAAGACGCTTTCTTATCGGACCGAGAGAATCGCTCGAACTGCGAATAAGTAGCCATCTTTATCTTGTTATCTCACGAACCCGAAGCCGTGTTCTTGAGATGCCGCCTCCGAAGTTTCTCGATTTTCCCGAAGCCGAATATCGGCGGAGATATGAACGAATCAGAGAGATTATGACTGAGAGACAGATCGATGCCATCCTGCTTACAGCGAAAGAGAACCTCATTTACTTCACAGGCTATCGGACTGTCCTCTATGACGGTAGCAAGTTCAACTCGTTCATCTGCATCCTTTCACGCGACCAGCCTCCCGTAATGCTATCGCCCGCTATGGAGAGATTCGCCATGGAGCAGACAAGTTGGATTCCGGATGTGCGTCACTGGGGAATGTACTTCAACCCTCACGCTCCAGATGCCATCTCTCTAATCACAAAAACTCTCAAGGAACTGAAGCTGGACAAAGGGACCCTAGGCATGGAGCTAGGAGTGGCTCAAAGGATAGGCATGTCTGTCAACGACTTCGAACGGCTGAAGCAGAACATTCCTAGATCAAGAATCATAGATGCCTCTGAAAGTTTATGGAAAGTGAGGAGCGTAAAGTCACCCGAAGAGATCGATAGAATTCGGCGGGCTACCGAGATAACGGAGAAAGGGATCGTGGCCGGTTGGAAAACTCTGAGGGAGGGCATTTCCGAGAGAGAAGTAGCGAGAGCCATCCAGAGAACAATGATCGAAGAGGATGCCGACAAACTAGCGTTCATCGTCACTAGGTCGGGGTTCGCGCGAATGAACATGGTAAACCCTCCCTTCTCAGACTACAAATTGCAGAGGGGCGACATAATGATCCTAGACCTCGGAGCCATCTATAGGGACTACTGGTCCGATATGACTCGAAGCGCGTCCATTGGCCCCGTCAGCGAGGACGCGAGGAAAGTGTACAATGTCTTGTTAGAGGCACAGAAGTCGGCGTTCGCAGAAATAAAGGGCGGTGCCCGGGTCAAGGATGTTGTTGAGGCGGCTAATGGAATAATACGAAAAGCTGGATACGAGAAGTGGATGTTGAGCGGCATCGGCCATGGTTTAGGCCTTGAGGTGCACGAGATGCCGCGCTTGACGGCTGTCGACGAGACTCTTCTGGAGCCGGGTATGGTAATAACAATAGAGCCGTCGCTATACCCGCTTGTCTATACGGGAACCATAGGGAACTTCCTTGTAGAGGATATTGCTGTCGTAACAAAGAACGGGTGCGACATGTTGACTAGAATGGACAGAGAGATTTACGAGGCGACCTAAACGGATTTATTCAAATGCATTCTCGGAAGCGTTTTTCACATCGGTTGTCGGCCTAGAGACGGACCAGACGGAGAAATAGGTTGAGAATATACGAATACGTCCTTCGACGTCTAGCCTTAATGATATTCGTCTTGTTCGGAGTGAGCGCCATAGTCTTCTACATGGCCCGAGGTTTCCCTTCAGCTTTCGCTCCATGGGCCCAGTATGTATCTGAGAAATTGAAACCAGGTCAGCTTGAAGCGATAATAAAGGCGCATGGGTTCGACCAACCACTCTACATTCAGTACTGGTATTGGCTCCAGGATGTGTTTCATGGAGACTGGGGATATTCGAACTGGGCGAACGGACTCCCGACGTACTATGTCTTTGTCTCGCGCTTTCCGTTCACGGTCGAATTGACCATAGCGGCTACAATCTTTACCGTGGCCCTCGGGATACCGCTTGGAATACTCTCCGCGGTGAAGAACAACACAGCGATTGACCACGTAGCACGAATAATCGCTCTCACTGGTTATTCAGTTCCCTCCTACTGGTTCGCTTACATTTTGCAACTGGTATTCTTCTACTACTTCTACACATGGGGGTTACCGAACCTTCCGAGTGGCGGCGTCATTAGTCAAGGTCTTGCAGGAACAGTGCCTACGATAACAGGACTCCCAATCTTAGATGGTTTACTTGCGGGTAACCTCACGTATACTGTGGATGCGCTCGCACATGTGATATTGCCAGCTTTCAACCTCAGCTTCATCAGCCTCGGTTATCTCGCTCGAATAGTTAGGGCAAGTATGCTTGACGTTCTCAGACAAGACTACATTACTATGGCTAGGTCCAAAGGCCTACCCGAACGCATAGTCATCTACAGGCATGCGCTCAGGAATGCGCTTATCCCCGCCATGACTTTGACGGGAATCTTCGTTGCAGGGTTATTGGGCGGCGCGATAATTACGGAAACGGTCTTCTCATGGCCGGGCGTTGGGAACGTTTCCCTACGCGCAGTGTTTCTTGGTGATAGCAACTTTCTGCTTCTATACTGTCTAGTAACTGCTTTGATAATCGTCGTTACAAATCTTGTCGTTGACGTCTTGTACCTCTTCATCGACCCTAGAATAAAGTACTAGGTAGACAGCATGAACGAGAAAGCTGACCGGGCTCACGGCACGGAGAGCGAAACGCAGGCACGGATCGCTGAGCTAAAGTACTCTCTCCATCAGATGCGGCAGAATCCACTAGTCCTCGCTGGATTAATACTCGTCGTCTTCTTCACCGCCGTGGCTGCAGTCGCGACGTTATTGGTCAGTAACGATGAAGCCTTCATGTTCGACTTCGGACAGAGCTATTGTTGGAGTAACGCTGTCTTCTCTTGGACACAACTAGAAGCGACGTGTCCCCCGGGGACGAATTTCATACTAGGGACTGACGGTTTCGGAAGAGACCTCCTCAGAATGATCATACTCTCAATCCCCCTGGATCTCAAGATCGCATTCCTGATAGTCGCAGCGGCGTCTGCGTTCGGAGTGGCCTTAGGTGCAATTGCCGCATGGATCGGCGGAAAATTCGATGAGGCAATTCTGAGGATAACTGATGTTTTCTTCGCATTTCCAGGACTTGTTCTTGCCTTAGTGTTCGCCGCTTTGTTCGGTCGAACAGTTCAAACTTTGACTCTGGCCGTTCTTCTCGTATGGTGGCCAACATATGTTCGATTGACGCGGGGGCAAGTGCTCGTTGAGAAAGAAAAAACCTATGCTGAAGCACTCAAATCCATTGGAGTAAGTCCAGCAAGAATAGTTCTCTTTCACATTATACCAAACGCGATATATCCCATAATTGTTCAGATGACCTTGGACATCGGCGGCGTGATCCTCACTTTTTCTGCACTAATCTTCTTGGGCTTTTCCCCCAGCCCGGCGTTGCCAGAATTAGGAAATCTTGCCGCTGACGGGATCAATCACGTGTTTACAGCACCCTGGTTAATAGTCTTCCCGGGACTCACGATCCTGCTCATTGCACTCGCGTTTAACCTAATGGGAGATGGATTGAGGGACATTCTTGATCCGCGGTTGAGAAGGTAAAGGAATGGCACACGAAGATCGCGGGCCCATACTTGAAATCAAAGACCTTACGGTGAACTTCAAGACATACCGCGGAGAGGTTAAAGCTCTTGACAGAGTAGGCTTAGCTCTCTATAGGCACGAGGTTCTCGCTCTGGTCGGCGAGTCGGGATGCGGCAAATCAGTTACCGCTCTCGCAATACTCGGACTCCTCCCCCGGAACGCTTTCATCCTGTTCGGTCAAGTATTCTTCAAAGGAACGGATCTCCTCAAGGAATCCATTGAACAGAAAAGAGAGGTACGCGCTGAAGGAATCGCTGCCATATTCCAAGATCCCGTGACGTTCCTGAACCCTGTGTTAACTATTGGTGTTCAGCTAAAGGAATCGTTCCTAGTGCAGAAGCACCTAGGGTACGCCAACTTGCAAACTGGGGAAGAAAACAAGTCACCCGGGGGTGAAATCAGAGAGTTTCTCATGAGAAGGGACAGCCCCGGAACAGAGGCGCAACGTGAAGGAATATCTGGAAGAGAGAAGGAGAAGATTGCCAAAGAGCTTTCCTCAAAGATTCTTGACTTAGTTCGCCTCCCAGACCCGGAACGCATCCTGACACAGTACCCTCATGAGCTTTCAGGCGGGATGCGGCAAAGATGCATGATAGCCATGGCCTTGGCGCGGCGCCCGTCGATATTCATTGCAGACGAGATCACAACTGCCCTTGACGTTACAGTCCAGGCACAAATCCTTGCTTTGCTCAAAGAACTTCGCGACTCGATTGACGCGTCAACCCTGCTCATTACTCACGACCTGTCGGTAGCCGCTGAGACCGCTGATAGGGTCGCTGTTATGTATGCCGGGAATGTTGCAGAAGTGGCGACTACGAAGCAACTCTTCAGAAACCCGCTACACCCCTACACACAACTCTTGATGAAGTGCATTCCCGATATCAGAAAACTGGTCGTTCGACTGGAATCAATTCAAGGTAACGTTCCCGACTTAATCGATCCTCCCACTGGGTGCAGGTTCCATCCACGTTGCCCCTTTGCTATGGAGATCTGCCGGAAAGAAAAACCTGCCCTCAAAAGCATGGGTGACGGGCACCTCGTTCACTGCCACCTTTATTGAGGAAGAAACTTGGCAGAAGAAATTCTAGTCGTCGACGACCTCAGGAAGTGGTTTCCAATCAGAGCAGGCTTTCTTCAAAAGACCGTAGGACACGTAAAAGCTGTCGATGGTGTCAGCCTCCAGATGCGTAGGGGCGAAACATACGGTCTAGTAGGTGAATCCGGCTCAGGAAAAACAACTCTCGGCAAAAGCATCCTACGTCTTATCGAGCCGACAGGAGGAACGGTTCTCTTTGATGGCTTCGACGTGACGAAGGCTAAGAAAAAAGAACTCAAGAAACTTCGAAGCCGCATGCAAATGATCTTTCAAGACCCATACGCGTCACTCGACCCCCGGCAAACAGTAGGTTCTACACTGAGCGAGGCCATGCGAACGCACGGATTGGTTCGATCCAGGAGCGATGCAATCACGCGTGCCAAGGAGCTTCTACGCCGAGTTGGAATGAACGAAGAACACATGTTCCGTTTTCCCCACGAGTTTAGTGGCGGCCAAAGACAGAGAATAGCTGTTGCACGAGCATTGGCCGTTGATCCAGATTTTATAGTGCTCGACGAACCCACCTCATTTTTGGACGTCTCGGTACAGGCTCAGGTTCTTGATTTGCTTAAGGACCTGCAGAATGAACTGAACCTCAGCTACGTGTTCATCTCACACAATCTAAGCGTCGTCCAGTACATGAGCAATCGAGTTGGGGTAATGTATCTCGGTGGCCTCGTAGAGGATGGGGAACGCGACCTCATCTACAAGTCGCCCGAACATCCCTACAGTTACTATCTGATGGCAGCTATTCCCATACCCGACCCAGAATTCAAGAGAGTTCCGAAACTCCTGAGCGGTGACGTACCAAGCCCAGTCAATATTCCCCCGGGCTGTCGGTTCAATCCGCGTTGCCCCTATGCAACTGATAAATGCCGTGCCGGAGAGGTGCCATTTTACGCTGGGTCAGGCAGTTATCGTAGGGTGGCTTGCCATTATGAGATTGATTTCGAAAAGGGAACGCAAACGGTGAGAACGATATCTCTGGGTCAGACGGATGCCGGCATCCAATGATAAAGGAGTTGCAGTGGCTTATGTCACGTGAGGAATACGATACAAAAGAGAGTGTTCATTTAGACTGGCGTGACTACGTCGCGATCATAATCGCGTCTTTTGAGACGACACTTCTACCCATTCTTGTTGTAATCGCTGTGCTGATTCTCCTTGCACTTCTTCTGAGACGATAGGGAGAGCGCTAGAATCGGTTCTTTCTGTGCCACAAATGTTGACAACGAGCTGGCCGAGGCTCCCGGAGACTAAACCAGTTCCAGTTCCTTCTCGGTCTTGGTCAAGTTTTCCGCGCCCTTCGGCGTGATCAAGACTGTGTCTTCGAATCTTACTCCGCCGTAGCCTGGGAGGTAAACTCCCGGCTCCACGGTCACCACATTTCGGTTCTCGAATCCTTTGTGGTTACCGAATGTTAGGTACGGACGTTCACCGATCGTGAGGCCTACCCCGTGTCCAAGCGTGTGAGTCATGCCTGAGGGCAAATTCGTCGCTTTGCCTCCGTAGAGGTCACGCACAGTCCGGTAACCATGGCGCTCAATGATATCACACGCCTTGTTCATTGCTTGTTCCCCGGTTATTCCTTCGCGAAGATAATCTGAAGTCTCCGTCTGAGCTTCATGGACCGCCTCATAGATGCGCCTAGCTTTGGCGTCGGCGCGGCCTATGACGAAGGACCTTGTCATGTCACACCAATAGGAAGTTCCGGCTTGCGGGAAAATGTCGAAGATTATTAGCTTACCTTCCTTCAGTTTCTGTGTTGGAATGCCCATATTATGAACCGGAATTGCCGAGGCGCCTTGAGCAAAGATAGTGCCCTCCGGATCGCTGAGATGTTCCGCGAGAAGCCTCTGGGAGATTAACGACTTAACTGCTCCTATCGTCGCAGGTTTGCCGCCAAGGTTGAGACCGCCGCGTTTCCGCTTCATGTTTCTCATGACATCGAGTATGAACTCGACGACTCTACATGTGCTTCTGGCGACGCGACGCAATTCCTGAATCTCTTCGTCGCTCTTTGTCTCGCGTAGGGACTCGATTAGGCTTTGTGAAATGTCGCCCGTAACCTTGAAGCCCATACTCCTCAATTGATCTGCTATGCCAATTCCTGCGGTCAGATCGTTACGCCCGGCAAGAACGACGCTGCCCTTGATTTCGTTGTCCGAGAGAATCTTAGCCAGCAACTGCGGGATGGCCTGAGCAGGACCATACTTCATGGTAAGTTCTTCCATGCCAAAATCGGTATAGGTATAGTAATTCCTCAATCTGCCATAATTCCTAGCAAGCTCGATGTCGAAATCCTTCACAATCAAAAAGGGTTCTTTGGAACGGCGTTTGAAAAAGTAGCCTCCTCTAGGCACAGCGCCCCCTATAACGTATGTCAGATCTGGATTTCCTAGTGTACTGTCCCCATAAACCAACACAGCTTCTATGTCCCGCTTCCCCATCTCTTCGTCCAATTTCTCAAACATCGATGATCATCTAGAATCATTCTTCACTTAGAGAGTCGCGCCCTGCGCGTTCCTCTACACACCTTGTGTCAATGAAATAGATTAGGCAGTTAGTTGTCGGAGCTGAACGGCGGCCTCAATTCAAATTAGAGAGCACTCAGAGAAGATATACTGATTGGAGATTCCTATCTGATTCCTACTTTTGGTTATCTTAGAACACTCTTATTGAAGCTAAGAGTGAGTTGCGTGAAAAGTGAAATTCACATTGAAGGCGGTCAAGGCCGGGCTTCTCATAGATGGAAGTGGAAGGGAACCAATCAAGAACGGCGTAGTGCTAATTGATGGACAGAAGATCACTGAAGTGGGTCCCTCGTCTAAAGTGAATATTCCTGCACAAGCGGAGTTGTTAGATGGTTCGGACAAAGTTGTCATGCCTGGGATGTTTGACTGCCACTGCCATACGACCGTGAGCACTCTAGATCTCATGAAAAGGATATTCACCACCAAGACGATGGATATTCTGAAAGCTGCGGATATACTGAAACGCACACTTCATGCCGGAATTACTACGGTGCGAGACGCTGGCGGTCATGATGATGTTGGTTTTCGTCAAGCAGTGGAGACGGGCATCGTAGAGGGGCCGAGGCTCGTTCTCTCTGGTGCGATTGCCCAGACGGGCGGACACCTGGATGGATACTTCCCTCGAGGCATCGAGCTGCCATTCTCCGCGGGGTACGTGGTAGGACCGGAGATGGCAGACGGAGTGCCTGGAGTTCAGGCTGCGGCGCGTCGAATTCTGCGTAAAGGATTCGATTTCATCAAGGTATGCACGAGTGGAGGAATTGCTTCACCTACTGACTTACCGCAGTATACCGAATGGACTATCGAGGAGCTGAAGGCAATTGTGTACGAAGCATCTGCCCGTGAAAAGGCGGTTATGGCTCACGCTGAAGGCACTCAAGGGATAAAGAACGCTATTCTTGCCGGTGTGTGGTCCGTTGAGCATGGTAGTATGATGGACGCCGAAGCGATCAAGATGCTCGTCGACACCGGAACTTACCTCGTTCCTACTCTTCTAATCATGGATAGACTCGCTAACGAAGGAAGAACCTTTGGCCTTAATGACATTGCTATGGCGAAGGTCGAAGCGATCAGTAGAGTGCACTTTGAGAATTTCCGCAAGGCTGCCAAAGCAGGCGTCAAAATCGCAACGGGCACCGATATCATCCACGATTCATTACATGGCACGAATGCCCGAGAGCTAGAACTTATGGTCCGTTATGGCTTTACGCCGATGCAGGCTATCGTTGCTGCGACGAAAAATTCTGCCGAGGTGTGCCGTGTGAGCGATAAGGTCGGCGTGCTAGAGCCTGGAAAACTGGCAGACATTCTGGTAGTAGATGGAAATCCCCTTGAGGACATTGCGGTCTTACAGGATAAGGCCCGGCTGAAACTTGTTATGAAAGCTGGGGAAGCCTACGTCAATAAATTGTGAAATTCATCAGCCGGATATCTTGCTTACCGTACTTCCATTGTCTCTTTCCCAACTCAACTTCTAAGCCATAGTAGTTACGTGGAAGACTATTGTCAAAACGAGGAAGAATGCTCGACCAGGTCCTAGCGGAAGTTTCGCTAGAAGCCTCAGGAGCGAATGCGAAGCAAAGTGTCGAGCAAATATGCAAATACCATAGGATACAGTCCAGCCCAGGTATTCACGATGCGGCAAAATGCTGCTTGGATATCTTTCGCATGCATGATCTCGATGGAAGAATCCTGAGCTACCCGGCAGACGGAAAGACTCCCTACGGAACGGTACCTGCGCAGAAGGAATGGTCGATATTCGATGCTGAGCTCAGAATCATCGAACCCAAGGCGTTCTCAAAGACACTTTGCAGTTTCAATGAAAATAAGCTGTCGATAGTACAAAGAAGCTGCTCAACACCTCAAGACGGAGTCGCGTGTGAGCTCGTCGCTCTTGAGAGCGGAGAGGAGGCCCGTGAATACAGGGGTCTGGATCTTCGGGAAAAAATCGTTCTGGCCTCTGGAGACATTGAGAGAGTTCACTCCCTTGCAGTTCAAGAGCACGGAGCGATAGGAATCGTAACGGACCGAATTACCCCGATCCCACCGATCAGAAAGAGAACTGATCTTTCTGAGACACGGCAATATGCGAGCTTCTGGTGGTATGAGCACCAAAGGCGATGCTTCGGTTTCGTTATCACCCCTAGACAAGGAGACGAATTAAGAAAACTGGTCAGCAGTCAACGAATGAAGAACCCAGTCAAGCTTTTCGCCAAAGTCAATGCACACTTCCAAAACGGAAGAACGGAGAACGTAACTGCCGTGATCGACGGCAAGACAACTGAGGAGGTACTTCTTGTCGCCCACCTGTGTCACCCACAGCCCTCTGCAAACGATAATGCCTCAGGCTGCGGAACGGCCATTGAAGTTGCACGAACTCTGAGGAAGCTAATCAAAGAAAAGCGCCTGCCAAAACCTAGGCGGAGAATAAGATTTTTGTTAGGCCCAGAAATGACCGGGACCCGCACCTTCTTGGCCAGCAAGCCGTCGTCTAGAATCGTGGCCGCTATCAACTTGGATATGGTAGGCGAAGACCAAGACATTTGCAAGAGCTCAATGCTCATAGAGTCTCCTCCGAAATCAACACCCACATACGGTGTTGACTTACTGGAAAACATCCTTGAACACATGTCCGCCGAAGCAGGAAACCTGTACGGAACATCGCGTTTCGCTCTCTTCAGACATGCAGTAGTCTCATTCTCCGGGGGAAGCGACCACGAAATTCTCTCCGACCCCACAATTGGAATCCCATGCCCAATGCTCACACAGTGGCCTGACAAATACTATCACACATCTGACGACACAATCGATAAAGTGGATCCAAAGATGCTAGAGCGGGCCGCCATCCTTACAGCAACATACGCATATTTCATCGCAAACTCAAGCCTGCAGGAAGCAATTTGGTTAGCACATGAATCATTCGCACGCTTCAAGAGAACACTAACCCTTTCCCTCCAAGCGAAACTCACCAAGTTCTTGGACAATCACACAACCTCGACCATGGAAAACGTTGAAGGCCAAGTAGAAGAGTTCATCAATTATTTGGGCAAATACTCGAACTACATGGCTTCGACACATGCGGAGTCAACCAAAGCGATAATGGGACTTGTTGAGAAAAGGCATAGCAAGGAATTCTCACGCGATTTAGCCCATCTGGAATCGGAGACACATGCTTTTGCAGAGAAAGAAAAACAAGAAACAATTGTCGCGCTTCGACACCTGATTCCGAAACCTGGGAGCTCGCGGAAATCATCAACCGGGAGACCTAGAATTTCACTCTATGAAAAGAGCGCGATGAAGACCGTTCCTAAACGGCTTTTCCCTGGACCAATCGAATTCTGGTCATTCAGATTTCTGATGACCAGACTTCCGAAAAAGTATTGGGAGGATCTTTGGGCTCTCAAGAAGAGGTTGAGAGCACACCAAACTGAAGTTCTGCCTGCCCTCGCTGTCTACTTGGTCGATGGGAGAAGAACCCTAAAGGAGATATCAGACTTGGTTTACTTTGAGACCGGCAAGCACGCCTTGGAAGAACTCGTGAGCATTTTCAGGCTCTTGGAGAAAGCGAAGCTAATGGAACGTGTCTAATGCGGTCACCTTTTTTCTATCTCAGTCATTCATTAACGATTCAAGCAATCGTCATACTCAGTTTGAGAACAAGGCGCATACTAGTCTTGACTGAAAAAAGGGGGAAAGGAGAAATGTTTTCGAGTTTACGAGGTCTTGTAGGAGTAGCAGGCGATATAGTATGTGTCGAGCGCCGGGTTGTAGTAGTACCCTTGCAGGAAGGATGACCTGACAGCAAATCGCAGGGGATAGAAGAGCAGGAGATACATTACCTGTTCGTTGGCGAAGGTTTCCATCTGATTGTTGATTTTGACAAGTGCTTGCGTGTCGCCGCGATGGTCGGCATCAACAGCTTCTTTGTAGAGTTGGTTTAGGGTCGTGTAGTTGTTTTGAGCATTGGTTGTATACCAACCAGTCGCCGGAAACGCTGGGGCTAGCCAATCTATCACATGGTTGTAGTCTGCAATCCACCCACCCCAGTACAGATAGATCTGATGCTTCCCAGCCAGGGTGTATTCTGTGCCATGAGGGACGGGAACGACCGTGAGTGTCAGGCCGAGCTTATCTCTTATGGAGATACGGTTTATGTTCCCTGCAATTGTGGACAATATCCTTTGGTCAAGTACGTCAGCAGCGGAAATGTACATTTCGATGGTTTGCGGGTTATTGGAGCCGAATGAATTGTCGATTGTTCCAACGGGATATGGGTGACCGTTAAAGTCTACGAAGTTCGTCAGGGGAGTCTTCTGAGCGTCGAGAAGCAACTGCTCTACCTTAGCTAGATCGTAGCTGTAGATTGGTTGGACCGATGGATCCCACGAACCTGCTGGGAAGTTTCCGGGAGAGATTGCCTCGTTAGCGACTTGTCCCAGTTTGTTGTTAATGTTAATGTTGGCGTCTGTGAGGTTGACAGCATCTGATAAAGCGAGTCGGAACCTGATGTCCGCGAATGGCTGAAACTTCCGAATCTGGCCTGCCGTGTCGGTTACGTTCGTTTCGAAATTGAACCAAGTAGTCGCAGTTGGCAGGAAGGGCCCATAGACCGTGACGCCTGGGACCGCTGAGACAAGAACTCCGTTGTTCAACCATTGGTCTCTGTCGGCTATCGAGTAAATGTCTGATGAGGTCACTTGTATACCAGTCGCCTTGCCGGCCTTTAGATCAAGGATTCGCGTCGATAGGTCAGGAACGTAGAGGTAGTCAACAGTCTGTAACGACATTGATATTGATGGGCCTTTCCAGTTCTTTGGTCCACCCCAGTAGGTCGGGTTCGCCTTCAGAACTACCTCGTAGGTTGTTGGATTCACGCTATCGATATAGTAAGGTCCCGTGCCCGCCTTTGCCCCTTTGTCCGGCAGATTGAGGTAGTTCATCGCTACCTCTCCATGCCCTGCTATGTGATTGAAGTAAGCCGTGTAGTCGATGTCGTCGGGACCGCAGGCAGTCGTCTTACATGCAGAGGCGAAGTCATGTGAAACAACGAACGAAGGCGACACTATGTCTGCAGCCGATTCAAACGAAATCAACAATTCGAATTGGGTCGTTGGATTCTTGATGTTCACATTGAAAGTATAAGGGTCGATGACTTGAATGAAGTTCTGGTTAAGAACCGTCTGCACCCAAGTGGGGTCGTAGGACGGACTGCCACCTGTACCACTGAATAGTGAACTGTCAAGCAGCTGCTCAATAATCCACGCTGCTTGGGTTCCGTGACTTCCTGTGCCTGAAGTACCATCCATGATCAGAAGCCTATTGAAGGTGAACCAAACAGCCTTGGCGTTGAAGGGCGTGCCGTCTTGGAAGGTTATGCCCTGTCTTAGCTTGAACTGGTACTGGGTAGGCCCAAGCTTCTGATAACTGTCAGCCAGCCATGGGATTATTTCTGTGGTGCTGTTCGCATTGTACCAGAGCAATTTCTCATAGACGTTGCTCAGGATGTCTGCGTCAGTGATGTAGTATGAAACGGCCGGGTCAAGCCACTGAAACGAGTTTCCTGATTCGAAAACATATGTGTTGGATTTCACAAAGTCCGGAACTTGAACACTCGGACCAGTTGGACCAGTCGGAACAGGTGCACGTGTGTTATAATAGTAGACCGCCCCGATCAGCCCTGCAAAGAGAACGATTACTATCAGAGCTAGTGCAGATGTGGTTTTTGAAATAGCTTTCGTGTTCATTTAGAAATTCTCCTAGGGTTGCAACGAAGAACCAGCTATTGTAATTTTGCATTGTACACTACATACAACACTTAGCGTGCGTGCTACCCCACTACTAGTACTTGCTAGCCAACTAGTAGTTCGATTAGCCGACCAGCTCCACGAATAGTGCCGTCCGCTAGCCGAAATTAGCGCATTCATTCAATGAAGATGCTACTGAGGACGTAATCTTCGCTGAGCTGTCTTACAACTGAAACAGTTTTCTATCAAAATTGGTCAAGAACTCAGTTTTTCGAGACCCTACCAGGACCATGTCCTCTACACGTAGATAGTATTCACCGGCGCGCCAGATCTTGGGTTCCAAGGCTAAGACCATGTTCGCGTGGAGGGATTCTTTGTATGAGGGGTTTAGCCAAGGAAGCTCATGACATTCGACACCAATATTGTGACCGACCTCCTGCGTCGTGAGACGTGCACGCAAAGTGTCCCCGTACCCAAGCCTATCCATAGTTTTCTCATAGGTTGGATACACATCGCACACTCTCATGCTCCCATCATGCATTTTCTCCACTGTCTCAATTAGCCCCTGGTGCAACGCTCCGTATCCTTTCTCCGCATCCTCATTTGCGGAGCCAAAGTAGAAACTCCTCCCATAATCAGAGCAGTACCCATCCATTACGAAACCGAAATCAAAGGCGACCGAAGTACCTGGTTCCAATCCCTTCTCCTTTGGGTATGTGCAAGCATTCGTATAGTAGCCGGGCGGCAATTTCTCAGAACCAGACTTCACGAAACCTGCTAAGAACGGAAAGGAAACGTGAGTAGCCCCTAACTGTCGACCTAGGAATTCTGTTTCTAGTTGGAGTTCTCCCTGAGTGACTCCGCGCTTAACTTTGGGAAGGAGGTTCTCCATTACCTTATCAGTGAGATTAGCAACTTTTCGGAGTCGATCAATCTCTCCAGGGTCTTTGATCATTCTAAGATTGTCCATCAAGGATTCTGCTCTGTGAAAGCTGGCGCCTTTTGCGTACTTCGAGAGTTCTGCTACTGTAGACCCCCAAACATGGTCACCCAATCCCACTCGATTTGTTTTGATATCCAAGTCGGAGAGTACGGCGGCAACCAACTTGCCATAATCCCCCTCCCTCTTCAACACTCTGACGTCTTTGATGGTAGTTTTCTGAGATTGCTCTGAAAATACTTCATCCAAGGTTAAGATCGGTGAGCCTTCTCTCGCTACGAATACGTTGTTGGCTGGACTTTCGAAATCAATTCCGCTACGCCAATCAATCAAGAGCCCCGTCAGATATTGAAAGTTTTGACACGAGCCGTAGACAACGATGTCAAGGCCTTCTTCTGCCATCTTTTTCTGAAGGCCAGTTACTCTTCTGTTGAAGTCTAAGCTCATAGCCTACCTACGCGCCCCTCATTCAGATGAGCTAAGAACTTTCCGAATATATTCTGCCGGGCTGATTTTCTATCAGAATTATGACCGAGAGGCGTTGCCAATCCGAGTTTTGGCACCGGCTTGAACACACAAACTGGGACACCGTTCGACTTGAACTTGAATACCGCTCCGCCTCACCGCGCCTACAGTTTGATTTCAATCCCGGCACTTTCGCGTAGAGCGGATTTGTAAATCGTATTAGCAGCGGCCACATCTTCCACGGCGATGCCGACAGACTTGAACAACGTTATCTGTTGAGCATTTGTTCGTCCAGCTTTCTTACCAGCAATTACCTCTCCGATTTCCCCGCTAATTTCATCTACCTTGTAACTGCCTCTCGACATAGCTTCAATCAGGTCGCCGGACTCTTTAGTCGCTTGTTCAATCGAATCCACGAAGACCTTAGACCTTCGAAACAATGCTACGTCAAGTTCTCGTCGAGAGGGCATGTTGGACCCGATTGCATTAATGTGCGTCCCCGGGTTTACCGCAGAGGCATCGAAGAGAGCCTGATTTGAGGTTGTAGCAGTTATTAGAACATCAACATTCTGCACAACCTCATCGGGGGATGAGGCAACCTCAAGGGCCACCTTGAATCGGTCGAGAGCTATTCTGCGCGCCTTCTCCGCTTGCTCGCTCTTCACATCGTATACGTACCCGCTCTGAATTCTGAGAACATGGCTGATTGCCTCAAGCTGTCCGAGTCCCTGCACACCGGCCCCCAGCAATCCTAAGTTCCTTGAGTCTTTACGAGCCAAGTACTTCGTGGCCACCGCAGATGCTGCACCAGTTCTAAGTTGAGTAAGCCGGTTAGCACTCATCACGCATAACAGAGATCCATCTTGGTCGAATAGCATTACGACAAAATAGGTTCCTTCAGGCGTTCTCTTACCTGCGCTTCCTGTGAGTACCTTCAAGCCAGCCGTATTCAATTCTGGTAACGCAGCGAGCATGACGCGAAGCGTACCGGGTGTTCCGGGACGGTCCATCTGGTATCTCGGCGGCATTAATGTCGTCTTTTCACTGTATTGTTTGAGCGCCATCTCAACATCAGCAATTATCGAGTCTAAACTGGCGAGTTTTGATACGGCCTTCTCGTCTAGTATTAGGACCAACCTGGATCCCTAAACCGGACGCTTAGCCAAGGGCTCCGTCCTTTAACGCTTTGGGCTCTCGAAATCAACGGAAGCAATTATTAGCTGACGCCGTTAAGGCGAAAAACCTGAAGGGTACCATGCATGGTCGCGAAACTGCACGGTATGTGCGCCATCTTGGCGACGCCATTCGATTCTCAAAAGAAGATTGATGAGAAAAGCCTCAGGTCGTTAATTGATTTTGAACTAAAGGCAGGCGTCCATGGCGTTACCATCCTGGGCCTTCTGGGGGAAGTGTTACGATTGTCTGATGTTGAGAGAAGTGAAATCACAAGGATAGTACTAGATGAAGTTCGCGGACGTGTCCCCGTGGTGTCCGGAACAGGCGCGTCGGGTACGGATCTCGCAATAATGTACAGCAAAGAAGCGGAAAAACTTGGCGTCGACGCCGTTATGATTGCCCCACCTAGGTTAGCCAAACAGAATGATGATGCACTCGTCAATTATTACAATGAGATTGCAAAAGAAATCAACATCCCAATAGTTGTCCAAGACGAACCAATGACATACGCTGTTCACATGTCACCCAAGCTGATCGCTCGTTTCTCCGAGATTGGGGGAGTTGACTACATCAAATTGGAAGACCCGCCAACGCCAATCAAAATATCTCAAATTCGAAGCTTAACCGATGACCGTTTAGGAATTTTCGGAGGCCTTGGTGGACTATACGCGTTTGAAGAGCTTTCGAGAGGGGCCGTTGGCGTTATGACTGGTTTCGCCTACCCCGAAGTCCTCGCGAGCGTCTGCGAAGCCTTTTCGAGAGGAAAACGCGAAGTTGCACGCGACTTATTCTACCGCGCTCTCCCGTTGATTAGGTACGAAGCTCAACCAATGGTTAGCCTTGCAATCAGAAAGGAGATCTTCAGAAGACGCGGCTCAATCAAAGACTCAATAATGCGTGAACCAGCAACTAAACTGGACCAAGAAAGTTTCAAAGAAATTGATGAACTATTGGCTGGAATTAACATAGACGAGCTACTGGCAACATCCAAGAAAGTAGCAACCGGTAAAACCACCGCTTAAGGGCTGAAGCCTCTCAGTTGATGTGTGGCTCTGAACAAGCCTCGTGCATACCCACCGAACAGAGGCTGTGCAAGACGACGCGTTTTCGTTTTAACGAAAGGCAATTTACATTCACAGCACAAGCATTAGCCTATGCAAATTACGAAAGTTCAAGCATATCCTGTCCGCGTGCCGATGCGACAGTTCAGTGACGCATATTCCGATTATCCGATGGGACAATTTGTGCTCGTCGAAATCGAGACTGACCAAGGGACGGTTGGCTTCGGTGAGGCTCCCTGCACAGTCACTGTGGGGTTCTACGGAGAAACATTGGAGACGGTAACTGCAGCGATTCGGAATTACCTTGGACCAAGGTTGTTGGGGGAGGATCCGCTCAACATACGCAAGGCTACTTCACTCATGAATTCCATCCATGGAGCTGCATTCATCGCTAAGACGGGCATCGATACAGCGCTCTATGATTTAGCGGGCAAAGCCCTCGAAGTTCCTGCAAGTACCTTGCTAGGTGGCAGACAAAGAAACAGCATAGAGGCTGCGTCTGAGATAGCGATAGTTAATCCCGAAGAAATGGTTCGAGAAGCCCGCCGCCTCATTGAGTTGGGTTTCAAAGTCATCAAAGTCAAGGCCGGCAGAAATGTCGATGATGAGGTCAAGGGGATCAAAGCGATTCGGAACGCGGCAGGCTCAGACATCGAACTGAGAGTCGACCCAAACGGAGGGTGGTCACGCCTCGACACTCTCCGAGCCCTCAAGGTCCTTGCGCGTGAGGAAATCAGTTACATTGAACAACCGCTTCCGGGCTGGGATCTGGAAGGCCTTGCATGGCTACGGAAAGCAACGGGTGTCCCCGTAATGGTTGACGAGAGCGTCTGGACTCCACAGGACGTGATTAAGATCGCAAGAGCAGAAGCCGCGGACATAATCAACATTAAGATCACTAAGGCTGGCGGCTTGAAGAACTCTCTGGCTATCTACACGACCGCAGAAGCGGTGGGCATCCCGTGCATCGTTGGAACCGAACTCGAATCATGCGTCGCAGTCGCGGCGAAACTGCAGCTCGCGGCTTCATTGGAAAACCTGCCTTATGCCTGTGAATTTACGGAATTGGCTTTTCAGAGAATGGCCATAAAGGAATCTCTGCAGCTCCAAAATGGTACCCTGAAGGTTCCGACAAGCCCAGGCCTGGGTATGACTCCAGATAGGCAATTGATAGACCAGAACACTGTTTCTCTGTAACTGAGAAGTAAGCTACCAATTCGCGTGGTCTTTTTGTTGTTAGTTTCCTACGGACGGATTACTCATTGTCCCGCCATTTTACAGTAAGCCGGGATTTGAGGAAATCTACCAATACTACTCGGCCATTTCGAAGGCCGTTAACATTCCGACCAAGGAGGATTCATCCAATGTGACCTTGAAACCGTAATACTACCCTACATAGACCATGACACTAGGGTTGTTTCTTATCAGCGAGAATTCTCTAGGCGACGGTTCTTTGAGAAGCGATCCGAATTATCATTGAATAGCACTGCCGTGTGTTGTATCAACAGAACAATACATGTAATCTTCAAACTCCGAAAGATCTAGACAACTGTGAAAGGTTCATCCGTAGACATTCTGGAAACGAGTTCGTTGCCTCGTCGTTCGGCAGCTTTATACAGACACCAAAAATAATCTGAGTTATGGCTAGACTGCCTACTGATGGTCTGCCTGTGGCTATTACTCCGGAAGATATCCTAACGAAGAAGGTCATTACTGACGCACAGATTTCATCCAATGGGAACTCCATCGCTTTTGTTGTGGGAGATTGTTTCAAGGAAAAAATTGGGAAAGCAAAATCGAACATTTGGTTAGCTGATGTCGGTTCGGGGACCTTGCGTCAATTCACTAGAGGGGCTGGGACCGACAACTTTCCAAGATGGTCACCCGACGGGACGAAGCTTGCTTTTCTGTCAGATAGGTCCGAGAACCGCCTGGTTCAGGTCTACCTGATAGACCGAGAAGGAGGTGAAGCGCTGCAGCTGACTGACATTAGAGGTGAGATAACTGACTTTGCATGGTCTCCTTCAGGCAAGGAGATAGCGTTTCTGATGTATGACCCAGAGACGGAGGAAGATAGGGTGAGGATGGAAAAGTCTGGAGGCGCAATTGAATTCGAGAAGTTTCACAAATTCTGCAGAATCTGGACGGTACACATCCAAAATAAGTCTCTTAGGAAGGTCACGGAAGATCATCAGGTCTGGGAATTTTGCTGGTGTCCGGATGGCAGTTGCTTTGCTGCCATTGTGGCAGATGAACCCTACGAATGGTCGTGGCATATAGCACGCTTGGCTGTAATACCCATCAATACAGGCGAACCCCGCGTTCTGTATGATGCGAAACCGAAGCAGCTGGGGGGGCTGTTGTGGTCACAAGACGGGCGGTCGATCTATTTCTTGTCAGCTACATTGAGTGACAGGCCGCTCGTAGGCGGTGACTTATTCAGGATATCTGCGTCTGGTAGTGAAAGGAAACCGACAAATCTTACGAATGACAATCTGGGTTCAGTTCACTATGCGAAATGGAATGCAACGGACAGACTAATTGTTCTTAGCGTAAACAATGCGAAGACGATATTCACGTTAGTGAACCTTTCAGGGCCAAAGCAAGTAGAGTTTACTACATTGTACGAGGGAGAAGTAGGGGTAATTGGCGGATTGTTGTTCACTTCACAGCCAATGTTCTCTTGTGCGGACAACGGATTAATCGCAATAGTTAGGGAAGATCTGTACTCGCCGCAGGAAATCTGGTATGGCAAAATGTCGGAGGCAAGCATTTTTTGGAAACAGCTTACGGATTTCAACAAGCCGTTGAAGAAGTACTCGAACATTTGCGCGGAAATGGTCGAATGGAAGTCTTTTGATGGTCTGAATATTCAGGGATTTCTCTACTATCCTCCCAGGCAACAAAATGAACCTCTTCCACTTGTTGTTCATGAGCATGGAGGACCATCGTTCGGTTACGGTTGCAGATTCGAAATGGAAGCGCGATATTATGCTTCTCATGGATATGCTGTTCTCTTGCCTAATCCGCGAGGGAGTATGGGAAGAGGAGTCAAGTTCCTAGAGATGAACAGAGGCAACATAGAAGGCAAGGACTTCAAAGATATCATGGCAGGAGTGGATTATTGCATAGAACAGCAATGGGCCGATCCAAAGAACCTCTTTGTTTATGGAGGAAGCTACGGTGGCTACCTCGTAGCTTGGACGGTTTCACAAACTCAGAGGTTCAATGCCGCTGTAATGGACTTCGGAATATGTAATTTACTAAGCTGCCACGGAGGCGAATGGAACACGTATTGGGAAGTATTTCAATTCGACATTGATCCCTACAACCAATCAGACTTGTTCAACAAGAAATCTCCAATCTATTACGCACGAAATGTAAAAACTCCGACTTTGATAATACATGGAAAAGAAGACCCATGTGTCCCAGTAGAACAAGGGCACGAATTCTTTCGAGCTCTCAAAGAGCTAGGCATACAGACCGAGCTGATTGTTTATCCGCGAGAGGGGCATGGATATCAAGAGAGGGTCCACATGATCGATTCCTTCCAACGACACCTAAACTGGTTCAACGAGCACATGAAACATCACGAGTCATAACCCCGTAAAGGTTCACATTGAAATCACGGACCTAATCGCCCCAGAGGTTGGGGACGAATTGGGGGCTGCGAAGAGGCTGTCTTCTTGGGTGTATGATAACCTGGGACCTGATACGCCAATTCACTTCCTACGCTTCCACCCAGACTACAAAATGATGAACCTCCCACCAACACCAGTCAAAACATTAGAGAAGCACCACGCAATCGCCAATGGGGTTGGGCTGAATTACGTGTACTTAGGGAACGTGCCGGGGCACCCGCTAGAACACACCTACTGCCCAGAGTGCAAGGCCATAGTTGTGGAACGCCTCGGTTTCGACATAACAGGCTGGCACCTCGACAAGCAAAACCGCTGCTCAAACTGTGGAAACGAAATCCCCATCGTGGGCCAATTGAGCAAGTCAATAAATGAAGAACGCTTCGTGCCCATAATCATGTAAGGGTATGTTGGTGGGATTCCGGTTTGGCAAAGTCAGTTAGAGTGGAAGAAAGAACGTACCGAAGGCTCTCTCAGGCTTCCGGCCGACTACAGGTGATGCTCGGGAGACCAGTTTCTCTCGACGAGGCGATTTGGTACCTGCTGAATGGTGTGAAGGAGGAGGGCAGGATAAGTGACCTAGCCGGGAGCTGGGACATGTCGGAATCTGAAGCGAGAGAGATCGAAAGGGTGTTGCGGGATGGATGGAAATGTTGGAAGCTTCCTCAGCCTGCTTAGACACGCCTTCCTGCTGGCAAAACGTTAACTATTTATGATTATGCACCTAAGTACATAGTATTATGCACCTAGAACCATTATCGAAGACATCAGTGGAAATACTGGCTTATCTTAGCTCGAAACTTCGAGAGAGCTTCACGGTGCGGCAGATTGCAGGCGGGATAGGTCGGGACTACAGGATAACATACGTAATGACAATGCGCCTTGCCCAGCAGAAATACATCATTGCTGAGAAGCGCAGGCCTGTCACACACTGCAGGCTGAACCTTAAGGGCAACTCCGCGCTGCTGGCCTACATCGAAGCTATTCGTGCGGACCGGTTTCTTGCAAAACACCGCGATATCGAAGTAATTGCAAAAGGTCTGTGTGAAAAGATTGCTTCGCCGTTCTTTACCATGATACTTTTCGGCTCCAACGTAAAGGGGACTACGTCCAAGAGGTCTGACTTGGATGTTTTATCTGTAATTCAGAACAAGGAGATGGAAAAGGAAGTTTCGTCCGCAGTCGGCTCAGTCGCACGGACCAGCCCAATCGGCATACATGATGTGATTCTGACGAGCGGGGAGTTTGCCCAGCTGTTGAGGGAGAAGAAGCCGAACGTGGCGTGGGAAGCGGTAGACAACAGGATAGTGCCATATGGAGCGGAGCCGCTTTTCAAGATTCTGGAGGATGTCATGTGATAGAAAAAGAAAGAATCGACGAAGCGAAGCGGAACGTGAAGCAGTATATCGATGAGGGTTTGCTGAAGATCAAGGACCAAGACGCGCAGAAGTTCGTCAGCTTCTTCATGAAGAACGCGGAATCATCGTTACAGACGGCGTCGATTCTGCAAGAGATTTCTGATGAAGAGGCTCTCAAGAACACGCTCAGAGTGGGCAGTGATTTCGAGTCCTACCTGTGGGTTATTGTCTCCTCCTACTATTCGATGTTCTATGCAGCGACAGCCCTCCTTGCCAGCCAGGGCATCAGGCTGACAGGGCAGATTGTCCACAAGGTTACGGGAGACGCGCTCATACACTTCTTTGTCTCGAATGAGAAACTGGGCAGACTGCTCGAACAATACGAGGAGGCAAAGGACGTCGGTCTGCAGCTGATAGGGAGGGAGGAGCTGATGAAGAGCATGCAGAAGAAAGCCAACGAGCTCATCGTGGCGTACGAGACTGAGAGGAAGAAGAGAAGCAAGTTCCAGTACGATATCGGCGTTCAGGCGAAGAGGGGTTACGCGCAAACTTCCCTCGACAGAGCCAAGGAATTCGTGTTTGAGATAAGCAAGATACTGAAGTCCTAGTGCATAACATTATGCAGATAGATACATAACCACCGAAGTGCCGGTGTGATAGCGAAAGCGGTTCCTAGGATTACCCCGGCAGCGAAGGCGATAGAGAAGCCGAATACAGTGAAGAAGACCAAGCCGACGATGATGAGTAAGATAACGATGATCACGAGAAAGACGAGGAATGGAGTTGTCCGAAGAAACCAAAGACCAGATCACAGCATATTTGACCCAGCAACGACGAGTAGTAAAGAGTCGCTATGGCGGAAAGATCTACCGGCCCCACCAGCCCGCGAATCACAGAAATTGTAGCGATAGCACGCCTGAATCGATGAAAATGAGTTGAACCCCGCCATAAAGGGGGTTAACATCCCGGCGGGATCGGACGAACGCCGCTATCAACTTGACATGACTTTCCAGTTTGTCCAAGTTCGAAGCTCGTGGTCACGATTATTCTTCTCAGGACACTGGCTTCCAGACGAGACCGAGCTGGTCAGCGTAGGCGTACGCTTCTCCTATTTCCTGCGTGCTGGGGCAGCGAGCGATCTCTCGGTATTTCTCGGGTTCCCTGAGAACGAAGTGTTCGGGCCTGTATTGACTCATTACGTTGACTAATGCGCGTGGGCAATTTTCTGCTACCCAGCCGAGAATGGGTTTGGTGCAGCATTCTACATGGCCGGGCATAACAAGGTGCCTGACTATCATATCGCCATTTTCGTGGGCTATGGCGTGGTTTCGAGAAACTACCTCGAAGTATCTGACGATTCGCGAGTATTTGAGGGCGCAACGGTCGTTGCCCCACTTGAAGTCGGGCAGCCAAATATCCACCACATCCGCCAAGATTTGCATGGCTTCCCGGGTCAGGTACATGTTGCTGTTCCATAGGATTGGCACATTTACGGAAGTGAGGTTCAGGGCTTCTAGGATTATGTGAAGGTTCGGCGTGGGTTCGCCCCCAACGAAATTGATATTCGCCGCCCCCTCACCCCTCAACGACCTGATTATCAGGGAGAGGTTTCCAGGTGAGACGGGCGCCCCTGCGTCCGGGTCTTGGGAGATATCCCAGTTCTGACACATCACGCATCGAAATGTGCATGACGTGAAGAAGATTGTTCCTGAGCCATGCCGATCCACTAACGGCGGTTCCTCTCCGAAATGCCGGAAGAACGTTGCAACCCTGGCCGTGCTACCTAGGTGGCAAGCGCCTTCCCTCTCGCCTTCGACGCGGTCGACCTTACACCGCCACTCGCAGAACACACACTTTCGAAGAATACGATTCAGAAGTTCAACTTTCACATCTAAGAAACTGAACTGCGGGTTCTGAGATCGCTCGGATGGAATTTCGCCCTCCCTGAACTCTCTCAACCTGTTCAGAAATTCCAGCCGCAGCCTGCCGTGCTCCCGCCATAATTGCGCCTCTGTCATGAGGCCGGGGTCATCTTCGCAGGCGACCTCCTTGCAGATTAGGAACTTTGATGGCCTCAGATCCCGTAGTACGCTATAGTACCAAGACAGCCTTTCCCTCACCGCCTGGTCACGCCAAGCGTCGGTGATATAGTGTCTGAGCAACCTTCCCAAGAACTCCTCCTTCGGATCGGGTACTTTAGCGTGGCCCATCCTCGTTTCGAATGGTTACTATACGCCACTAACTGCGGAAACGAAATCCCCATCGTAGGCCAAAGATGCGAAGCCTCTCTCGACTAGGATGAGTTCCATTGGAATCATGGTCATTCTGGTTTGTGACCTAACAGAACAGTCTAACAAAGCAGACTTGGAATGCCAACTGCAACCTTCCATATTCCAGAGGAAAAGAGGAGTGTTTGGCAGCAGTTCCTCCAAATGATACACGGTGAAAGAGTGGGCGTCGGCAAGATCATTCTCCCCTGGATTGAACAGTTCGTTGAGAATCGCTGGCCTGGCAACAGCCAATCACGTATGACACAATTCCTAGGCCTGGCGCACCCTCCCCGCGAGCGAGGCATAGGTCAACCAGTTTGCCCACGCTGCACGCGACTCATGATTCACTACCTCAACGACTCGAACCTGTTATCTTATGAGTGTCAGCCGCGATGAGATGTGGGGCATCCTCTTGGTTTACTCTTCGTAACGGGCAATCTTAAGCAAGGCAATCAAGGGTAACGGTACCTTCCCGTCTGTTGGGAGACCCTATTACCTGTTGACTGCCGCGTCAGCCCACTCTTCGCTCCTTTGACAGACTGAAACGTTACACCTCTTTGGAGGTAAAACATGATGTCTTTCATAGGGTCGTCTGCTTGACCACACTTGCTAGCTTGGAAAGCAGCTTTAGCATCGGTCTGACGTGGGTCTTAGTCGTGAGATAGTGTTCCAAGGTACGTTCACGCCCGATCCGATCACGTAGGATCTCTGTCTCGTAGACTTGGCGCTCTGCGTTGAACGCTTTCTCAAGCTTCCGCAGTGTCTCATAGTCGGCCGGTTTTCGGAAGTGACCGGTTGAGATGATAGCATCCTTCTCTATCGGCAGATTCCGCAGCGAACTACCGCTAGCTACGTAATAGCCGTAGTCCGATCGGTTGAACAGTCGGATTGGAGGTTTCTCAGCTCGTTCCAATTTTCCGTACAGGTCGGGGGTAAGCTTGGGAGGCACGTGAGCTCTCCCAAAGCTATCAAATCCCATTTCAAATGTCAACATGTCCTTCGCCGGCTTGACGGGCTGACTTGCTAGTGCTCGACCTTGTCCCACATTCAATCCGTGTAGGTAGGACGGCTCCCCAAAGTCGGCATCTAGTTTTCTTAGATATCTTAGCACGCGAGTTATGTTGGGCTGCAGGCGCAACGGGTGTCGTCCATGAAAATCCATCGAGAACAGGCTCACGCCACGTTGTTCGTAGAACTTTAGGATGCCATCAAGCTCTCTATGAGACACGTAGGGTATAAGGCCCATAATTGGGCGATGATTGATAGTTTCGTATACCGTAAAGAACTGGTCTAGAAACTGGAGATAGCTCACTCCAGTCGAACCTTGTAGGATCGGTGGTACCAGGATATCTGCTCCTGCGATATTCATCAAGTCGAAGAGGTATTCAGTTTCTCTCCGAGACGGTGTGATTCCCTGGGGAGAGACATATGAGAAAAACACTACATTCAATGCATCAGGATGGGGGTTTCTCTGAATAGCGTTCACCAAACTTGAAGTGAACTGTTGTTGCTTCTGAAGGTCACCATCTATCTGATGAAGAATCTTTGGCGTCACCGACCTGAATAACTCGTTAATGGATGCGGTTCTGACATTACGCGATTCACATTCAGCGCTTTGGGTTAAGTGAACCGCTCGAACCGGCGTCTGGATGGTCTTACTTCGGACTCGAAGTGTGAGGACTCGCGAGAGAAAACCCTTATCGGTTCTCTCGAGTTTAGAGTACTTCATCCTTCATTCCTTAAATGCAGAATACCATCATGTTAAGCACATGGGGAATCAGGTTGTCAGCCGATGACTTAGACCCGGTAGAACGTTATTTGTTTTTGCTATTGTATTCTCCTGGCCCTCGCGGCTCTGCTGGCGAACCGATAAAAGGGGACCTTTGGCTCCAAAAAGAACTGTTCCTAGTCTCACAAAACGTCGAGCCATTGCGCGAGGAATTCGAGGCTTACAGGCTAGGCCCATTTAGCGAAGCCGTCGAAGAATATGAATCGCAACTACGTGTTTCCCAATTCATCGATGTCGCGGCATCCGGAATACGACTCACCGAGAAAGGCCAGAGCATTGCCAAAGAGATTTGGGAATCCGCAGATGAAAAGGAACGACGCTTGATTATCTACGTGAAGCAACTCCTCAACGATCTGTCGCGAGACGAGCTTCTCGTGCTAATCTATTCTAGTTTCGAAGAGTCAACCGTCAACTCCGATATCAAAGCTGAGGTCGAAAGAAAGAGGAGTGATGTAGCCATCAGTCTATTTCGAAAACAGAAAGTGAGCTTGGAACGCGCCGCTAGGATCGCCCGCATGCCTGTTATGCATTTCGTGAAGTTTCTGAAGGCACGTGGCATCTCTGCTTATGAGCCAAGCGACGCCGAGCTGAAGGAAGAATTGCTTGGTGCCGATCCTAATCGTTACTGATTGTTCAGTGATCAGCGCGTTCGTAGACATAGGGTGCCTCTCGAAGCTCAATCAACTTTTGATTGTCAAAAAGTGGAAGCTAGCGATTCCAGATCTTGTCCTTGACGAAATGAGTGGCAAGATTTCGCGACGGCAGCTAAGGAAGCGTCTGAAGTTCACGGTTCAGAGAACGCACGCCGCGAACATCAAGCGATTGAGAGCCCGCTACTTGTCACTTGGGGACGGCGAGCTAGCTGTGGTTTCCTATCTTTTGAGAAGACAATCGGGAGCGGCTTTAGCGGGGTTGGATGATCATACGGCCCGTAATGTCGCCCAGACTTTGGGCGTGAAATATATCGGGACGCTGGGATTGCTTCGGTTGATGTACATTTCGCATATCATAAATCATGACGAAATGAGCTACTATTGCAAGGCACTAAGTAAAGTAGGATTCCATATTACGGAAACTCTGATCAAGAAAATCCTTGAGTGAACCGACGCGCCTAATATTGCCTGCAGTTGACCCGCGCCAGCTCCTTTGGAGGTTTTTTCCGCGACGACACCTATCGCTCTCTGTTTCCTAGAATATAGTCTCTGAGATTTAGCCGGTGATAATGTTTTATCGGCAGCCAGTCAAGACTTAGTTGGGTACTAATCTTGGTGGAACTAGTCTGGGATCGGAAGTACGATAAATCAGGAACCAAGACTGCCCCGGTTTCTGTAGCTCTGCCCTTCCAGACAATTGAAACCCTAAACGAATCTACACAGCAACGTCAGAAGTCAATCGAATCGTTTCTCACGGGAAGAGGCGAAACAGAATGGCGAAACCGGCTCATATGGGGCGACAAGAAATACGTTCTTCCTAGCCTCCTACCTGAATTCGCAAATTCAGTAGACCTAATCTACATCGACCCGCCATTCGGCACCGGTGCGGACTTCTCGTTCATTGCCACTGTGCCGGATGACCCCGACGCGACGGAGGGCGACTCGTTGGTCTTCACCAAGGAACCGAGCATCATAGAACAGAAGGCTTACCGTGATACCTGGGGCCATGGGTTGGATACCTATCTCCATTGGTTCTACGAAACGGCGGCGCTTCTCCATGAACTGCTCAATGATAGGGGAAGCATTTACGTACATCTCGACTCTGGCGTGAGTCATTACGCCAAGTTGATTCTTGACGAGGTATTTGGTGCGGAGCAGTTTGTCAACGAAATCGTCTGGCGTAGAGCGTTCGCACATAATGACCCAGCTCGTTGCGGAATGATTCATGACGTCCTCCTCTTCTATTCAAAGACCGAAAGCCGCACATGGAATGATGTCTTACAGAAACCGAGCCGGGAATATGTCGAACAATTCTTTGACCAGTATGATGAGACCCGGAAGGAACGATATGAGCGACTTCCTCTAGACGCTCCCCGACACGGCGCCGGGGGAAATCTTCTTTACGAATGGAAAGGCGTGTGGCCAGCAAAGAACCGAACATGGGCCGTCCAGAGAGAAAAAATGGAGGAGTACGATAGGGCTGGTAGAATCCATTATCCGAAGAAAGGGATTCCCAGACTCAAACGGTACGAGAGCGAATATGAAGGCACAGTCCTTCAAGACATCTGGACCGACATTAACAAAATCCATAATCAGTCTCCAGAACTCTTGCACTACCCGACACAGAAACCCGAAGCCCTTCTTGAGCGCATACTCAAAACTTCCTCGAATGAGGGTGACCTGGTGCTGGATTGTTTCGTGGGCAGCGGTACCACGGCTGCTGTGGCGGAGAAGTTGGGGCGGCGCTGGATCGTGTGTGACCTTAGCCGATTTGCGATCCACACGACTCGCAAACGTCTTCTCAGCGTGGAGAACCTCAAACCATTTGTTATACAAAATTTGGGTAAGTACGAGCGTCAAGCTTGGCAGACCGCTGAATTCGGAGATGAAGCTGGAACAAAAGTTCGATCATACACCAGCTTTATTCTCAAATTGTATAATGCTCAACCTTTGAACGGATACATTTGGCTTCATGGGAAGAAAGGAGCCCGTCTTGTTCACGTAGGCTCAGTGGATTCACCCATTTCGCCTTTAGACGTCGGACAAATCGTTGCCGAATTCAAGCGTTCAATCGGGACGGGCAAGGAAGCCCCTAGAACGAATGGCGTCGACGTGTTAGGATGGGATTTCGCCTTTGAGTTGAATGAGCTGGCAAAGCAGCAAGTTGCTCAGGCTAACGTTGACTTGCGATTCTTGCGCATTCCACGTGAAGTGCTTGACAAGAAGGCCGTTGAACAAGGAGACGTTCGTTTCTTCGAACTAGCCTCATTGGATGTCGGAGTAAAGACTTCCGGAAAGAAAGCTACAGTCACTATCAAAGACTTTGTGATTCCAGCAGATGACGTGCCTTCTGATATCCAGAAAGAAATCAATCATTGGTCACAATGGATCGATTATTGGGCGGTCGACTGGAACAACAAGAATGACACTTTCCACAATGAATGGCAAGAGTATCGTACACGGGAGAAGCCTAAGCTCGTAACGGAAACCTCCAAAACGTATGACGAGCACGGAGAATATCGTGTTGTTGTGAAAGTCATCGATATTCTCGGAAACGACACTACGAAATTGCTTCGGGTGAAGGTCTAGTGAGAGTGAAAAACCGCAGAAGTTCGCAGGCTAGACTCGTTGCCTCAGAAGGTGAGTTGAAGCTCCTAGCTCCCGCGATCGGAACTGCACCCTGTGTTCCTGCCATCAAGACCTCAGTGAACTCATGGATCAAGAGCGGTTACACCACTCCCGAAGGATGCACTGAAACAAGCAAAGCTTTGCTGAATTACTGGTTTCATTCTGATCATCGACTGGCGAATGGTCGAGTTTTCGCATACAATACAGCCCAACATGAGGCAATGGAAACTCTCGTCTACCTGTATGAGGTGGCTAAGATACGACGCCAACGAACTATGCTTGAACAATACGCCGTGGAATCAAAGCATCTGCAACTACTGCAACACGACGACTTCGCCAGGTACTGTTTCAAAATGGCGACAGGCAGTGGCAAAACAAAGGTAATGGCTCTTGCAGTTGCCTGGCAATACTTTAACGCCATCATGGGGAACATTCCAGGCTATTCAAAAACGTCGCTCCTGATTGCTCCAAACGTAATCGTATTCGAGAGACTGCGATTAGACTTCGCCGGCGGCAGAATATTCCGTGCAGACCCAGTCATTCCTCCGGAGTTTGTGAATACTTGGGATTTTGAATGTTATATGCGAGGAGAAGCCGACCGTGCGCGTTCTGAGGGGGCGCTCTACCTTACCAACGTTCAACAACTGTACGACAGGCCAACCGAAGATGATGAACCTAAGGAGATGTCAGATGTTCTAGGCCGTAAACCGCCTTACGAGGGAAGCGAAATCGAGGATTTCATGTCGCGTTTGATCAGGCGAGTTGGACCAATCCTTGTAGTGAACGATGAAGCCCATCACACATGGGATGAAGAACTGAAATGGAACGATATCATTCGTGACTTGAACAGCAAGGTCACGAGAGGAGTAGGAGCCCAGCTCGATTTTTCGGCAACGCCCCGATTCAGTCATGGTGCGTTGTTCTCATGGACGATTTACGATTATCCTCTAAAACGAGCCATTGAAGATGGAATCGTCAAACGACCACTCAAAGGAGTAGCCTCGGGGATACATGAAGCTCGATCCAATACTGCAAGTACAAAGTACAGAGCCTATTTGACTGCCGGAGTAGAAAGATGGAGGGAATATCGAGAACAGCTCAAACCACTCAAGAAGAAGCCGATACTTTTTGTAATGATGAACAATACGGACGACGCAGACGAGGTTGGAGACTATCTCAGAACACATTATCAGGAAGAATTCGGAGCTGATAAACTTCTGGTTATACATACTGATAAAAAGGGCGAAGTTTCGAAACGTGATTTGGAAGTAGCCAGGCGAGTCGCGCGAGAAGTTGACTCTGAGACCAGTTCTGTGAATGCAATAGTAAGCGTGCTGATGCTTCGTGAAGGGTGGGACGTTCAGAACGTTACCGTCGTCATTGGTCTTAGACCGTACACATCGAAGGCGAACATTCTACCAGAACAAACGATCGGAAGAGGACTTCGGTTAATGTTTCGTGACCTAGCCGGTGAATACCGTGAAAGAGTTGACGTGATTGGCAACAAGGCATTCATCAATTTCGTGGAGGATCTGGAGAAGGACGAGGGAACCAAGTTCGACACCTTCCAACTGGGTAAGGAAAAACTTGAGATCGTCACAATCATGGTCGATCCCAAGAAAGCGGATAAGGATATTGAAATTCCAGTCCTCAGCCCAATACTAGTCCGGAAAAAGTCTCTCTCTGAGGAAATATCGTCCTTAAACATTCGCACACTGAAATGCCCAAAGTTGCCAAAAAAGGAAACTGATCCCGAGACAGAGACATTTCGATATGAAGGCTACGATTTTCTCACGCTCAAGAAAGAAATAGAACGCCGGTATAAGATCCCTCAAGCTCAAACCGCTCAGGAAGTAATTTCCTATTACGCCAAGGAGATTGCACAAGACGTCAAACTGCCTTCCCAATTCGCATACCTCGTCCCCAAGATTCGACAGTTCCTCGAAGAACGAGCGTTCGGAGAGAAGGTCAACCTCAACGACCCCGTAATTCTCAAGGCAATGAGCAGCAACGTCAGTCAGTACGTCGTAGTTCAGACATTCGTCAAAGCGCTCAGAGCGATAATCGTCGAGGAACGCATCCCAGAAATTGCTGCACCACCACGAAGACTCTCCCAGACAGAACCCTTCGCCTACTCGAGACCAACATATCAAGCATCAAAATGCATCTTCAATCGGGTACCATGCGACAACGAGTTCGAGGTAGAGTTCTCGAAACTCCTCCAATCATCCGATGAGGTCATCAGCTTCTCCAAACTACCATCACGATTCGAGTTTTCAATCGAATACACCGATTCCGTCGCCAACTTGCGATACTACGAACCCGATTTCGTTGCGGTGCTGGAAAATGGTGAGCATTATCTAATTGAGACTAAAGGGCGTGAAGACCCTGATGTGCCGCATAAGGATAGGGCTGCCAAACTCTGGTGTGACTACGCAACTGGCTTGACCCAAGTTAAGTGGCAGTATCTGAAGGTGCCGCAGCAAGACTTCAAGCGATTGGAGCCGGACGAGTTCTCCGACCTTAATGTCTTCAAATATGAGCAACAGACGCTGACCGCTGACTAGACACGCCACAAATGCTATCTACGCATATCGCGCGATTTGGTGGCTTCGAAACATTTTCTTCAACTTTTGGGCGGAAGCATTTGGGAGTCAATATTAATTCTGAAACTGCGGACGAATTGATCCGAGGCGTGACCCTGAAGATACGACAGAATGTGGAATCGGGCATCTCGCCGCTGTCGAGCGAGAGCACGTTCAGGTTTCTCTTCGCATGGGAATTAGGTAGAGCAAATGAATTTTCTCCCGACTATCGTTTCGATTTTGAATGGAACGCATATTCCAGCCTTGATAGCGAGGACACATTCTTGGATTTGCTCGTCTACACAGATCCAACGTTCAAAGTTGCTTTAGAATTCAAGCTTCCCAAGTCATCGGACTTTCACATGACCAACTCCACACAAACGCGAGCAAAGATTTGCAGAGACATTTCGAGACTCAACTATCTGGTAAGAAAGCAGTTGAATTCGATACGTTTAGGATACTTCCTCTGCGCTACTAACGAAGGTGCATATCTTACGGAAGGTCGGAAAACAAGCAACATTCAGTATAAGACCTACAATGGAACTGCATACCAACCGAACGAGATGATCCCCAAAGGTAGGCCTCCAAACGGCATCCAGCGAGATCTATTGTTCCCGAACCATATTGTGCGGTTTGAATGGGAAGGGACTGAGTCTACCCGAAATCGACTCCAAATGAAGGGCAGATTCGCGTGGCTAACTCCGATAAGAATCTCGGGCTAGTTCTGGTTTTCGAACACTCCTGGACTGATTCAGCGAAGAGTATTATCGTCGATTTTCGTCTAGATTTGAGATGTCATGGGTACTAGCCAATAAGAAGTTGGTCACACAATACACGGGATTACACTTATCTTGACTAGGGCCTTTTTGCTCCCTATGTTCTTCAGCACGGTACTTTCCCAGTTATCTAACCTTAACGATTATGCTAATCGACATCTCGACAACGATATGGGAAGTTAGGCAGCGAGAAATCGGAGTGTTGAGAAATGTCGGATAGTTTTCGAATTATTGCGACGACGGGACCGATGGAGAAAGTGTTGAAAGATGACCAAGGAAGACTTCTATCCTTTCCTGCGGTGATGTATGAGTTCTATTCGTGGGACGCCCGCATATTCGCTGTAGAGCAAATCAAGCGGATCTTAGACAATCCTGCAACGTTCAATGGGTTGTCTAAAGAACTGCGCGACAAACTACGAGGCATTCTGGTCCTAGAGCTTGTGGCGAAATTCTGTGAAAGCTCCGAAGACCTCGCAGCGTTTGGCATTGCATTTGCGACGGAACTGTACATGGACGCACTTGGCCCGGATGAGGTCTGGAAAAGAGTTGCGGAATACGAGACGGGAGACATTGTCAATTTCTATAGAGACATTACATTGAGAGGAGCAGATTACTTCGCGAACCTGCATGGATATCCACCTCTTCAACTTCAAGAAGATAACTCACGTATGATCCTATTTCGCTCCTGCAAGCAGTTAGCAGGGTACATGGGAACAGTTGCCCAGGCTTACATGAGTCTACGTGAACTTCATAACGCATACAAACATGGCATGAGGGTCTTCTTCGGAAGCTTGAGCGAAAAAGGCATAGAATCAATTGCAATTGCCTATGTCGACGCTGATGCAAACATCAAAGCCGTGAATTTTCCCCCCGAGTCGGTCGAAGAGGTTTACACGCTAGGGGTCCAATTAGGAAAGATCTTAGGAGCATTCTTGCAATGGCATAGTATTCGAATTCAGGTAACCAAAAAAGGCTCGATTTCGGTCTCCGCCCCGGTATTCGGTCACGGAAGCGACCTTGACAAAGGGTTGGGCATGCTCTTCTTCCCTACCTTATCAGAAACAAGAGCAACTCTTGTGAACGAAGCAGGGAAAGTTGCACTCGAACACGAAGCTGAGGTCGAAAAAATCGATCGCGGACATATTATAGCTGTTGATATCGACGCCCGAGAAATCCTTGCCTTCCACTCACCCAATCTCCGCGACGTAATCTTTGAGTCATTCAAAGCGAGGCCCGGTGCAAGACTCGTCTTCCGCCGCATAACGAGTGATGGAAAGGTTGGGCCTTACTAGGAACCTACGAATCATAATTGAAAGTGTGACACCCCTAGACACATAGCCACATGGAAGCGAGTCTAAATTATAGACGACTCATCAAAGCCTGCACATTCAGCCGACGAAGCTTCACCGACTCTTCAGGTGCAGGGTCATTTTCACTCAGCACTCGGTAAACGTTCGTAACCTCACAATCGAATAGGCTCCCGCTACCCTCTACCCTTGAAACCTGGAGGTGGGCGGAGAGCGTTGAAGGGTTCTTTCGGCGGTAAGGTCGAGAACGAAAATTCCGGTAATGTACGTAGTTTTTCGGTTCAGCTTCCAGCTAACGTAACTGACTGGGTGGGGAAGGCTGCGGTTAGGAAGGAGAAAACGCCCGAGCAGTTTCTGCGGGAACTGATAATCACAAGCATAGAGGAAGAAGCCATGCCCCTAACGCTCCGGCTTCAGCGGCTCGACGAACTCGTCAAGAAAATGCAGGTAACAGTGAAGAAGACGCCCATGCAGGAAGAGAAGGACGCCAAGACGCATGTCCACTCTTTAGAGGAACGAACTAAGAGACGGGAACACCTAATCGAACTAGGCCTAGAAGCCTACGACGAACTGAAGAAGATCGCAGCATCGGAGCAGGCTTCTAAAAGATCGAAGTCCCGCCTCCAAGCATTCGCCGTGATGGCCCGCATCGGCACATTCAACGCCGCCGTAATCCGCGACGCCGAAAACGACGAGTTAGGCACCCTCCTAGCCGAAGTAGAGGAGACAAATGAACAGTTCAAGGAGGAACTGGGAAAACTAGAGAAAAAGCGGCGTGAAGAGAAAGCATAGGAGAGGGAACGTTATCGCACAGGCACCTTCTGACATGCCCAGCGCCGAATCCCCAAGAAACCAACCGAAGCGCCTCAAACTAAAGCGCTATCGAAGCGTTCAAGTTAACTTCAGGGTTAGCAGAAAATGGCTGAACATAGTCATCATGTTAGCCAAGCTAGAAGGCCGCAGCAGCAGCGCCCTAATGCGTGAACTCCTCAACCTGGGCCTCGCACAATACGTGAACATACACTACCGCACACCCCAACTCATCAGGCAACAACAACTACAATCCATAATCAACAAACAACTACCCCAAGCCGCATCTCAAGCCAAGGCAGCCCAGAAAAAAGACGCCTAACATTGAACTTGACGGTTCCTGTGTTCATATATATGTTCAAACATTTTTCTCGTCGGGTAATGGTTTTGACAAAGACGCTAACCATACGCGATGAAACTTACGAGAAACTTGCAGCTGTCAAAGGGAAAAATGAGAGCTTTAGCGAACTGTTTGATCGGCTTGTTGATGGGGCCGGTTCCTTGGAATCTTTGAAAAAGCTGAGGGGGAGCGTGGAGTTCGCGGAGAAGAAGAAGATGTTGAGGGAACTCGAGGCTTCTAGGCAGAGCGTAGGATATGATTCTCCTCGATACTGATGTTCCAACTACCCATCCTGAATTACACTAAGGAAGACTCACGTCTCTCCGTCAAGCTTGAACTCGCTGCGGAGAAAGCGGGAACACCAGTACGCAGAACCGACGCAATGATAGCTGCCACAACCATCACCAACGAGGCGGATTTCTTCACGCTCGACTCGAAACATTTCGGGCCAATGAAGGCGTTTGGTTTGAAACTCTTTCGCTAAAGGATGATTACATTCAACTCTCGGGCTTTGTTCGTCATAGGCAGTTTCTTGGCAAATTCCTTCATGTCCCGCAGACTGACAACGCCTCCTAAACTCACTGTCTGATCATTAGTGGAGAACTCTGGGCGTGCCTGTTCACCGCTCAACTTGCGAACTTTTCTTACGAGCCATCACATCGTTCTCGTTATTGTCGTCTTCATCTTTGTCGGTCTTCTCATCTTTCTCCTTGTCCGTCATCTTCTCTTCTTTCTCACCCTCTTTCTCCATGTTTTTCTTATCATCAGCGTAATCATCGTCGTGATCATCGTAATCGTCGCCTTCGTCGCCGTCTCGGCCATCGCTTCCGTACCCGCTGCCGCTCCTGTAGCGGCGATCGTTCTTGGAGTCGCTGCAGCAGCATGTCTGGGAATCGGATCGGATATACAGTCAACTATCCAATGTCGTGAACTCGAAACATACTGAGACTTGGATTCTCCGCGGAATGAATCGGCGTATTGTCCACTAGCACGCCTACTCGCGAAACAGCTCCGCCACATGATCTGACATGCTGTATCAAAAATGTTAACTACTTAAATGCTAGTTAACAGAAATCATACACGAAAACATGGTGAGACGCAATGAAACGAATTAAGCTAAGTCCGGATGAGCTGAAGTGCCTGCGCTTCATAGCAAGCCGCAGAACCTCGCGCGTCTCGGACATAGCCTCAGCCCTCAACATATCGAAAGTCCAACTGTCAAGGGTCATTTCCGGTCTCGTGGACAAAGGCTTCATCACCACAAAGAAGCAAGGCCTCTCAAAGAATGTTTCACTCTCCGAAACCAAACATGCAGCGCTCTGGAGAAGTCTGAGTTTGGAGTTCGGTCACATGCCTTTGCACAAGCTGCTATCAGGGGGAAGCCTTGAAGTGCTCTCGGCGATAGGCTCACAGCAGCTAACAAATAGGAGAACCATCGCAGAAAGCTCATTGATTTCGGAGGCAACCGCCGCACGGGTTCTCGAACGGCTGGGGCAGCTGGGCGTGGTTCAGAAGAAAGGCGCCTACCGCATTTCACCTAGGTTCCAGATTCTGGGCGAATTCACGGCCGAATTCAGGCGGTACATCAACCGAAAGGTGGCTCTCGAATTCGCCCCCGACGCCGCGATAGTCTGGGAGCGCAATGTGGAATTCATCGTAGAGAGCTCAAGATCTGAAGAATCCGATGGCTTCCTCCTGACGGGAGTCTCAGCGTTCGCGAGGTTCGGCGTATCACTGATGGCATCCAAGTCGCACTTCTTCCATTCACCCTTTGCAATGAGGCTGAGGCTGGAAGAAGTGCTTATCCATTCGCTCCTAATACCCAACTTCAGCCTGCTCCCAACACTTCTAACATGGAGAAAGAACGAGGCAAAACTGGATTCTCGATATTTGAGGGACTCCGCGGAGAAATACGATGTAGCCACGTCCGTAGCAGAGATAACTCGCTATTTCGAGAGCCACGGCGCAGAAAGACCAGACCGCTTCCCTCCGTGGAATGAGTTTCTCGCGAGAGCGAAGGAGTATGGAATTCAATGACCTCGCCGCGCATGTTTGGTGAGGCGGACCTAACTAAAGCCCTAGAGGGCAGTGGGAGACATGTCTCGCGGAAAGTAACAGCATATCTCATCGGCGGATGCGCGATGACTTTCATGGGAAGAAAGGTCGCGACAAAAGACATCGACATCGTGTTAGGATCATCCGGGGACGCGAAAGAATTCACAATAGCCTTGGGGCAGGTCGGGTTCGCCAGTGTTCGACATCTTACGAGTCCTTACACTAGGATGGGCGCGTTCGACATTGTGGAAGACAACGGGGGCATGAGGTTCGACATATTCGACCGCCAAGTCTGTAGGGCGCTGGTGCTAAGCAGCGGGATGAAGTCGAGAGCGCGCCTCTATCGAGCTTTTGGGAATCTCGAAGTGCATCTCATGGCACCCGAGGACATCTTTCTCTTCAAGGGCATTACTGAGCGCGAGGCCGACCTAGACGATATGCGTATACTTGCCGAGGTCGGATTGGAGTGGAAGACTATCGAGACGGAATGCCTATCCCAAACGCCTAGCGGACGCTGGGCCTACATGCTAGGGACAAAGTTGATGGAACTTCGCCAAAAGCACGGCATTGTTTCACCCATAATCAAGACCCTGATGGCTCATGCAAACATGGACTTACTAGTGTACGCCTTCCGCAATGTTCTTGGAAATCAGCAGATGAAGTTCAAGGAAATCGCACGCGGCATCGATGAGAAATACGGCTACAAGGACTCCTGGACGCGCAAGCAGCTCGCCTTGCTAACGACCAAGCGTCTCGTGCAGAGGAGCAAACGTGCTCGGGAATGCTTGTATTCCATGACATGATGTCAGGATTGACAAAGTGGCAGGTCCTCTAGATGGAAGAGAGTAAGTGTTTAAGCTTCTGTTCAATCTCAGGGATTATTTTCCGGTCGTCTTGAATCCTTATCCTATTTCGTCGGTAGAGTTCTGTTAGGTTTCTCTCGACCCAGTTCACTATTCCCCATTCTGTTAGAATCAATCGTACCTGTCGGATGTCGAGTCTTCGATGATTCTCCTTGATGAAGCCGTTTAGGCGCAAGGCGTTCTCGGTTGATGTCAGAAGTATCGAGTGATTGGCTTGAAGTTCGGTCGAGTCTGCTGTTGTGTTGATGCGTAGATGGCCAGTGCGAGGCTCCACAATTGATCGTCATGCGTGCCGGCTGGGTGGCTGAACTTTTGCGTCCCGGACTTTGTGGTTTCGCATTGTTGCTCGGTCATCTGGATTAGGAGTTTTGGGTTGTCTCTTGGGAGGGTGAGTTTGCCGTGTTCCAGGGCGAGTTTCAGTTTGCCCATGATGTCTTCCTTCATTTGGGCGGTTAGGGTGACGCCTTCTATTCCTTGCATGAATTGTTTGATCTCTTCGTAGGGTCCTTCACCTACTCCCGTTTTGTCGAGGCATCCCGCCGCGAAGGCGTACGTCTCGTTCAGCCGCCTCACAGTGCCTATTACCGCGGTGTAGGGGGTCTCCAGCGGCAGTTCCTTGAGGTAGACGAGGCGAAGGTTGTCGTCAACCTTCTCTAGGATGGCGATTGCTGAATGGTCGGCGTGTTTCCCGAAATCTATCCCCACTACGAATTGGCCCTTGTACTTTTCGGCTTGGAGTGGATCCCTGTTCAGCGCATATTCGTCGTCCGTGCAGCTCAACACCAACTCGCTGGGCAGGAAGCTGAATTTGTCGTCCATGAATACGGCGTTGTATTCACGGTTAAAAGCAAAGTCACCGATGGTTCTCCTCTCCAGTTCCAACTTTTCTTTGGTAACCGTAGGGTTCATGGCACTCGGCCAAGTGTAGGTTTTGAATCCCAATTCAGGCTTGCTAAGGGCTTCATAGAATGGGTGGTCCCTCATCCACGGCGTGGAAGTCATTATCAGCCTGGCTCCTGGCCGCGTAATCATCGTCGGCCTAACCACCGAGTCAATGACAATTCTCGGAATGAAATTCGCCTCGTCCAGAATGGCCATATCCGCCGTCTGCCCCCGTAGGGTCGACCCTTCCCTTCCACATGGCAACGCGACGATCTCTGAGCCATTTGTGAAACGGATGATAGTTCTCGATTGGTAGGTCATCAGGGCCTTGGCGGGGATGGAGGTTTCGGTTAGGCGGAGGATTTTGTTGAAGAGTATTATGCTCTGGCGTAGGCCTGCGCTGACGATTAGGATTCGCACTTGGTTCTTTGCGAGGGCGAAGTGTAGGGCTATAATCGCGGCTAGGGTTGTTTTTCCTACCTGTCGGCCGCAGCAGGCGGCAATAAGCGTGGAATTGTCCCGTAGGAATTTCTCCTGGTATGGGTAGGGTTGGAAGTGTAGGAATGTTCTCGCGAATTCGACTGGGTCGCGTAGGGCCTTGTGGTAGAGTTGCGCGTATCGTTTGAGGCGTTCACTGTCCTCCATGCTTCTGGGCCTCCTCAAGGGCTTGCCTGATTTGCTCCATGATGTCGGATTGGGTTTGCTTGCCTAATCTGTCGCGGCGGCTGAGCGCTAGTTCTCGGGTTGCGTTCTCGATGATCTTCATCAGTTTCAGTTTGCTGTCGGCCACGACCGAGTACGTGTCAACGGTCGACTGCTTCGAGTCGAGGAATACTTCCAGGTTTTTCGCTTGTATTGCGGTTCGCGCAATCTGGTCGATGAGTATGTCATCTATGGCTGGTTCGTATCCTCCCGCCTTCTCCAGCACTTTCACTAACTTGTACCTAGTTCGTTCATACTCGGGGACGTCTTTCTTTGTGAGCAACTCCTGCTTCACTACTTTCGCCGGTGGGCCTCCAACGTGCTTTATTTTCATGGGGCCGCGGCCTCCTGTGTCTTCGGCTCGTGGTTGTCTCTCCATGGGGCGTTTGCCAAGTATTGGAATAGGAAGTACCTCAGGAGACGTGTCCGTGTTAGGTTGTATTCGTGGGCGAGTTGCTTGAGGTCGACGGCAGTCCGGCGTGGGATCCAGACACCGATTTTCTTATGTCTCCTTTCCTGGCTAAGTTTCAGTTTGGGGGCTGAGAGGTTAGTCGTCACTGCTTCGGTGATCACTAAACCTCTTGAGCATGCTCCGCTCTCCCGCGCGGCTCGCTCTAACTCGTCTGCTTCCGAATCTGTTAGAAATAGGAATAATCTGACGCGTCGTGTGGGCTTGCTCTGGTAGCTTTTCCTTGTCTTTCTGTTTTCCATGCGTGGTTCATATCGGCCGAAACCATGACGTTTCGGTGACATAGCCGAGACGCTGAGCCATCCGTATTAATCAGCTCGTCAACGCTCATCCAGCACGCCGCGAAAACAGCTTGTCTCCCGGACAAAGCTGCGACACACACCCGACGGCCCTTGCTCTAACGCAAAACAGCACTCAAAACCCGTACTGAACCGGAAAATCGAACCATTGACAACTCGAGGGTCCCAATGCTACCGAAGCTAAGTTTCCTGGCCACGTTGGACTTGAATTGAGTAGGCGTTATTCGTATTCTCTCCTTCTGTGGAAGAGATCGGTTATGCACACTACGTTGCCTTCGACCGCGTATATCGCCCGATAGTCGCCAATCCTTAGACGAAGGAGGCACCAGTTTCGCGGCACCATTGATTGCCGGAAGATTAGCTGGGATCGTAATGTCGAGCCTGTTTAACATGAGTTGCATAAATATGCAACTCACAGATTACCGTGACTCTAAGAATGCAAGTAGATCTTGGTGGCGTTCTTTTTGAAATTAGATTATGACAATAAAACCTACGAGTCGCGCGAAGTGGCGACTGAATTCAATTTGGCTACAAAGATGCGTGACGGAGTCAGACTTTCAACGGATGTGTACCATCCGCGGGAGAGAGGAAAATGGCCCACCATATTGGTTCGTACACCATATGACAATAATGATACGAGGTGGGTGGAATTTGGAAAGAAATTCGCAGCGCGGGGCTACGCTGTAGCAACTCAGGATGTTCGAGGTAGGTATGACTCTGAAGGAGAATGGTACCCGTCCAAGAATGAGGGAAGAGACGGATATGATACGCTGAAGTGGCTTAGTCATCAGAAATGGTGTAATGGAAAAGTCGGGATGACCGGAGGTTCCTACAACGCGATGGTGCAATGGGACGTTGCCGTGTTGAGACCGCCGAACCTCAAAGCAATGGTTTCAATGGTATGCCCATCAGACCTCTTCGTTAATTGCTGGTACAGGGAGGGCACGTTGGGCTGGGGGGACACGCTCAGGTGGCTTGTCCACGTCGACGCCAGGGTAAACCAGAACCTGCTTGCTTACAATATGAGAGACGTGTACTGGCACGTTCCGTTCAAGACCGCTGACGAAGCATTAGGTAGGCATGTACAATTCTGGCGCGACTGGATACGGCACCAGTCTTACGATTCATACTGGAAAGCGACAAGCTACCACCACCGTTACCATTTGGTAGGTGTCCCAGTTCTGCACATCTCAGGTTGGTACGATGACTGTGCGGACGGAAACATCCGCAACTACCTATCAATGAAGAAAAGGGGCCGAACGGTGGAAGCTCGAAATAACCAATATCTCGTCATGGGCCCATGGGCACACCGCATTAATGATTCGAGAAAATACGGTGAAATCGATTTCGGCCCATCCTCATTGGTCGACCTAGACGGGTTGCAGAAGCGCTGGTTTGACTACTGGCTGAAAGGAATACAGAATGGAATCACAAAGGAAAAGCACGCCTCAATTTTCGTAATGGGGCGCAACCAATGGCGCGAGGAGCAAGATTGGCCACCACGCAGCGCGAAAGTCAGGAAATTCTATTTTCACAGCAAAGGACATGCGAACAGCTTTCTGGGAGACGGCTGCCTCACCACTAAAGCTCCCAACCGAGAGCCCGCAGACTCTTTCGATTACGATCCGGATAATCCGTGTCCGAGCCCAGTTAACGTGAACGAACCCGACGATCGACGCCCTGCTGAACGCCGCGACGACGTATTAGTCTATGATTCGGAAATACTCATCGAGCCCGTTGAAGTGACTGGGAACGTGTTTGTGGAATTGTTCGCTACCTCCTCGGCACCTGACACTGATTTTGCGGCACACCTCGTCGACGTATACGACAACGGATATGCACACCCTATCGCGGACGGAATCATAACCGCACGTTACAACAAATCGATTGAAACCCCTGAGAACATAGTTCCCGGAAAAACCTACCGGTACCGAATCGATTTGTGGCACACGAGCAACGTATTCCTGAAAGGGCACCGAATGCGCGTCGAAGTCTCAAGTTCGGATTTCCCGCGGTATGCGAGGAACATGAACACAGGGAGGCCCTACGGAGCTGACTTGACAGGAAAGGTGGCTCACCAAGAAGTTCTCCACAGCGCTAATTACGGGAGTAATGTGCAGCTACCGATTATAGACTAAATAGAAAAGCTATTAAATGCAACGGGGCCGTTACGGCTTTTTTGAGTTGTCAATGAAACTTTCTAAGTTCCTAACTGTTTTCGTGATAGCGCTGTGTCTTCTTCAAGCGTCACAGCTCGCTTTCGCGCAACAACCTAAAGTGCTCGTTGTCGGAATAACCAGCGAACCGGAAATAACAGAGCTCAATCCTGTGAGGATGACTACCACCTACTACACAGCAGAAGCGTACCCCAATCTGGTTGGCTGGGACAGCGACGGAAAAGTCGTACCTGACCTGGCTCAGAGTTGGACGATATCACCGGACGGATTGACCTACACGTTCGTATTGAGAGACGGTTTGAAGTGGAGCGACGGCCAACCAATCACATCGGACGATGTTGCATTCACATTCAAGTATCTCAGTGAACAGTCTGAGTTTTGGTATTACCAATGGACCCCCATCCAAGTTCCTGCAAGCGGAACGACCACAGGATACACGCTTAGACCCGGTGCAATCGAAACGCCGGACAGCAAAACCGTCATTTTCCACCTTTTGGTGCCGTCGGCGACATTCTTCATCTATGCTGCAGGGTGGAGTGTACTACCGAAACACTACTATCAGGGAATGGACTTAACGACTCAAAACCCTGACCTTTCAACTTACGTCGCGTCAGGACCCTTCATACCTAACCAAGACCTGCCGGGCGACAAGATCATCTACGTTGCGAATCCGAATTACTACGGCGGGGCACCTCATCTAGATCAAGTGATCTTCAAAGTCTACAGAGACTCGACTGCGGCGGAAATAGGACTTGAAAGCGGCGAAGCCAGCTTCCTCATAAACGTTCCAGGATCTGACGTTGCTGCCCTTAGCAAGGATCCGGACATTCAGATTGGAACTGAACAAGACCAGATCAATGTCTACCTAACCTTCAACTTTCATCCCAAGCTTGCCGACGGATCCGTGAACCCCGTTGCAGACCTCAGGGTTCGAAAGGCCATTGCCATGGCAATCGACATGCCCACCATACTGAACGCGTCCCTTGCAGGCTACTACAAAGAAGCAAACCAGATTCAAGTACCCAACATGTACTATCTCGGCAAGAGTGTAACCAACACCTCCATACCAAACCCCGAATACCCCTACGATCCTCAAGGAGCGATGACTCTTCTAGACCAAGCCGGTTACCACGCTGACTCTAGCGGAAACAGGATGACAATGACACTAGTCATGGCTTCAGGTGGCCGAACTGGCACCGCCGCGTCAATCAAGTTGATGCAGCTAATTCAAAGCAGCCTCAAAGCGGTCGGCATCACGATGGCGCTGATCATTCTTGATTCGGCAAGCGCAACTCAGCGAATAAGAAGAGCAGCACCGCCCAAAGATTGGAACATGGCACTTTGGGGAATCTCATCATCCCCAGACCCCGACGTTAACGCATACTACATGGTGAGTACCCTTGGCGGCAACGGTGATGCAGGGGGCTGGAACGTTGGCGGATATTACAACCCGCTCGTAGATCAGCTGGCTATCCTTGGAGAGAATACGACAGATCTGGACCAACGGGTTGCCATATACCAGCGAATGAGCGGAATCGCACACGATGAACTAGCGGTTCTGGAACTGTACTACCAGACCGAAGTTCTGGCGTGGAACAAAATGTTCCAAGGCTTCATCCTAGGCCTCGGAAACCCCATGCACGACTACTGGGGCGCCCTGAAGCATCAATCTCTTGCACAAGTCACCATAGTCCAAGAAACGACAACAATGGAAACAACCACTGCATCTACGACAACCGACTACACGAGCATTGGGGCCATTGTAGCCGTGATTGCAGTAGTCGTAGGACTATTAGCCTACTTTGTTGGCCGCAGGTCAAAGAAGACCTGAGGCCTCCCCTCTCTCTTTTCAAGCGTAATTAGGTGCGAAGACTAGGTCGAATTGGGATTCGCCACATACATCGCAAAGCGGCTAGTCGTCGCCGTACTCCTAATTTTCGTTGCGGCAACGCTCAACTTCGCTATCGTGCACTTAGCGCCTGGCGGACCGGATGCCGTTCTTCTTAACAATCCGCGCATGAGTCCAGAAGCCAGAGCATCGATTCTGAAATCGTTCGGACTGGACAAGCCGCTCTATGAACAGTACGCCCTCTACGTTATTGGCCTGATTACAGGAAATTGGGGAACGTCGTACTTTTTTCTGACGCCATCATACATGGTAATCGCTCAACGAATCCCTGCCACGCTCGCCCTCATGATTCCCAGCCTAACCCTTACGATAGTTATTGGCATAGGAATTGGGGTACTTGCATCACGAAAACCATTTTCATTCGCCGACAGATTTCTCTCGTCCTTTTCATTTTTCTTCTACGCCATGCCCGCATTTTGGTTGGGATTTGTTCTCTTAACATTCTTCTCTTTATTCTTGGGCGTTCTACCTGCTTCAGGAATGGCTTCGGTCACGTCCACGAAATTCCAACTTGCCGATTACTTACACCATTTGATACTTCCGATGACCACGTTAACACTCGTTAACCTAGCAAATTTCTCACTCCTAATGCGGTCGAGTCTCATAGAAGTGTTGGAACAGAATTACATTACAACAGCACGCGGCAAAGGCTTGACCGAGCACCTCATCTTCTATAGACACGCCCTCCGAAACGCTCTGCTCCCCACCGTGACCATGGTCGGTCTCTTCGTCGGTTTCATCCTAACCGGCGCCATACTAACCGAAACCGTATTCTCATGGCCTGGACTCGGGCTGCTGACGTTCGATTCGATATTTCGGCGAGATTACCCGATCATCCTTGGGCTATTCTTCATGTTTTCCGTTATGATCATTTTCTCGAACCTAATCACGGACATAATCTATGGCCTGTTGGACCCGCGAATCACCTATGGATGAAAGAAAGGAAACCAAACAGACCGTCTTCTCGCGCGCGGCCAAGTTCCTCAAATTGTACTCACGCGATAGATCGGCGATCTTCGGCCTAATTTTTTTGGCGACTTTGATCTTGGCTGCGTCATTCGCGTTTGTCCTGTACCCTGTCGATCCAGAGAAGCCAGAGCTTGCCTCCACGCTGTTTCCGCCCAGCGTCGTACATCCGCTCGGCACGGATTACATTGGAAGAGATCAGCTTATGCTCATCATCTATGGCGCAAGGCCTTCACTGATAATCGCGTTCGCGGCAGGAGCCATCTTGTCCTTGTTGGGTACGTTGACAGGCCTAGCCGCCGGCTATTTCGGGGGAAAAGTTGACGGCGCAATAATGAGAACCGCGGACATATTCCTAACAATACCAACTCTGCCCCTCGTTCTGCTTGTCGTCGCGGTTCTTGGACCCAACCTCATCAACGTCATGTTGGTCATCGGCTTAACGGGTTGGCCAGTAATGACTAGAATCGTTCGTTCGGATACGCTCTCACTCATGAAACGAGATTTTATCGAAATCGAGAGAGTCATGGGTGCTGGAATTCGACGAATTCTTTTCAAGCATCTTCTGCCCAACCAACTCAACTCCATCCTTGTTTACACGTCCCTTAGCATCCCCGTAGTAATCCTCACGGAGGCTGGCTTGGAATTCCTGGGCCTTGCCCCCATTTCGGTCAGTTGGGGGTTTATGCTCAATACATCCATAAGTTACTGGATTATCGGCGCTTGGTGGCTTTCCTTTTTCCCAGGCCTAGCAATTTTCTCGACGGCACTGGCATTCTACTTTGTTAGTGAAGGACTCAAAGCCGCTCTCAATCCCAAACAGAGGCGGAGACAAGAATCGCTGGTTGTTCAACTTGCAGAAAGGAAATGACATAGTACTCTCAGTCGGAAACCTTACCGTGAACTTCTACCTCGAATCCGGTATCGTCAGCGCAGTAAATCATGTTTCCTTTGACGTCCGCAAAGGATCAAGCTTCGGAATAGTCGGCGAATCAGGATCCGGTAAGACCGTTACCGCGCTCACGATAATGGGCCTCCTCCCCATCCCTCCTGGGAAAGTTGACTCTGGGACGGTCCTGTTTAACGGCGATGAAATTCTTTCGAAAACGCCTAACGAAATGCGGAAGATTCGGGGCAACAGAATTACTATGATCTACCAAGACCCTATGACCTCTCTAAATCCGGTTTTGCGAGTTGGCTTCCAAATTGCCGAATCACTCATGGTCCATAAGGGCTTGAGCTATTCTGAGGCGATGTCGAAGGCGGTCGAGCTAATGTCTTCGACGGGTATCCCGGACTCTGAGAAGCGCGCACAAGACTATCCTCATCAGTTTAGCGGTGGCATGCGGCAGAGAATCATGATAGCGATGGCACTTGCGACCAAACCAGATGTGCTGATTGCCGATGAACCAACAACGGCGCTTGACGTGATCACTCAGGCCCAGATACTTGCACTCCTAAAGCGCCTACAATCCGAGTACGGCATGACAGTCATCCTCATAACGCATGATCTGGGGATAGTTGCGGAACTTTGCGATGATGTTCTGGTCATGTATGCGGGGCATGCAATGGAGCGCGCCAGCTCGAAGGAGTTATACTCAGATCCCCAGAACCCATACACTAGAGGTCTGCTTGAGTCAATCACGCGCGTCGACAGAGACATAAAGCGGCTAAACTCGATTCCAGGATCAATTCCAGACCTTATCAACCCACCCAAGGGTTGTCGTTTCCACACACGTTGTCCAATGGTTTTCGAAAAATGCATGAGCGAAGTGCCGCCAGATTTCGAATTAGGGCCTAACAGGTTCTCAAAGTGTTGGCTTGCAACACCTGGGGGGAAGACGAAGTGACCGAGAACCTACTCACGGTTGAGCATCTAAGCAAACATTTCCCGGCGAGACGGTCTCTTTCAGAGATGTTTCGCCCAGCCCAGAAGATGGTGAAAGCGGTTGACGATGTTACATTCACTATCGAGAAAGGCATGACCTTCGGTTTGGTTGGAGAGAGCGGGTGTGGAAAGACAACCATAAGCAAGGTCATCCTCGGTCTCTACAAACCCACTCGCGGGAAGGTTCTCTTCCGCGGAATCAACGTGTCCGGGCGCCCTTCGAAGGAGAACACAAGGCTCTACCACCGGGAAATCCAAGCTGTCTTTCAGGACCCAGCAGGATCACTCGACCCGCGGATGACCGTCGGCCAAATAGTCAGAGAACCGCTAGACATCAACCGCGAGGGGGACGAGCAGACAAGAGACAATGTTGCGAGAAAGATGGTCGAGGCAGTTGGTTTGACTCAGGAGCAATTTCGGAGATACCCGCATGAATTGAGCGGAGGTCAACAACAGCGTGTTGCTATTGCCAGGGCTCTTGCGATTCACCCTAAACTCGTCATATTAGACGAACCAGTGTCAGCGTTGGACATGTCTGTCCGTGCGCAGATTCTCAATCTTCTGAAGGATTTGCAATCGGAATTTGAGTTAACCTACTTATTCGTGGCACATGATCTTAGCGTGGTCAGATATCTTTGCGATATTGTCTCTGTGATGTACTTGGGGCAGATTGTTGAGGTCTGCGGAACCAGCGAGCTATTCGAGAACCCGCTTCATCCGTACACCAAAGCCTTGCTCGCTGCCGTCCCAGTGCCGGACCCTAACAATCGCCGAATTCATGAACCGCTCTCGGGTACAATCCCGAGCCCACTGGCTTTGCCGTCAGGATGTCGTTTCCACACTCGATGTCCGTCCCGGATAGAGGTGTGCTCGAGTGTCGAGCCGAAGCTAATCGAGGTCAAGCCAAACCATTACGTGTCGTGCCATCTCTATTCTTCATAACTGCTATTCAGATAGAAAATCCGCGGGCAAGAGGATCAGTCTCATCGTAACGTAGAGTGTTGAAGCCGGTAATGTGAGCTGAACCAGTAATTTCTGGAACGATGGCGTCATAATTGCCCACTCGTGTCTGGCTGATAATACGCCCCTTGAATGTAGTTCCTAAGATACCTTCATGAACGAAACTTTCTCCAATTTTGAGTTTACCTTGGGAATGTAGTAGAGCTAATTTTGCACAGGTTCCTGTGCCACATGGTGATCTGTCTATCTGCCCCTGGCCGAAAACGACCACGTTTCTGGCATCTGCGTGCGGGTTTAGTGCTGGGCCTGAGAACTCTACAAATTCAACTCTGTTAATGCTCGGCAAATTCGGATGGACAATCGGTACGGAATTGTTCACGGCTTCTCTGATGCGCAGTCCGGTTTCGATGATTTTTGATTTCTCATAAGTATTGATGTCGAGTTCTGCTTCGCTGGCCTCGACAAGTGCGAAGAAATTGCCTCCGAATACTACGTGTACTTGAATCGTTTTTCCACAGAGGTTGATGCTGGCGGTTGTTAGGACGAAAGCCGGAACGTTCTCGAAGCTTACTGAAGCTACGTGCCCCTTGGCGTAGTGTGGATGGGTGACCACTATTCCGGCTGGGGTTTCTATATTGATCGTTGTCTTCCTTGGCACGATTTTTGTTTCCACCGCGCAGGTTACGACACCGATGATTCCGTGGCCGCACATGGTCAGATACCCGCCGTTGTCCATGAAAATGACTCCCAAATCACATCGCTTCGACTTGGGTGGGAAAAGAACAGCGCCAAACATGTCGCTGTGACCGCGTGGCTCGTTCAGAAGGAATTTACGAAACCAGTCATGGCGCGATCGCATTTCCTCTAGGGCGGCAGTCATCGTTCTGCTTTTGACCTTTGAGAAGTGGGGCATTATTCTAGTGGGTTCACCACATGTGTGGGTATCAATAACGCGGTAGATTTGAGTTGTCAACCTGCTTATCAGCCTACTTCCTGCCCAGCGCGAGGAGGTTCCGCAGTTTCATCCTCACGCTTTCAACCCAGTACCTTCTTGAAAACTCGGAGGAAGTTCCCTCCGAGGATCTTTGAGATTTCCCCATCGGAATAGCCTCTTTGAGCAAGGGATACGGTGAAGTTGGGGATCTTGGTTACGTTTTCCAGATTCTCGACAAACATTTCCTCGCCTAAAGGAACCAAGTCCCCCAGGTATGTCTGATCCTCTGGGCGTGAGTAGTCAACATAGTCTGCCCCGATTCCAACGTGGTCTATTCCGACCAGTTCGATAATGTGTTCAAGGTGCTTGACCACATCATCGATGGTTGACCGAGTTGCTGTGGTAACAAAGGGCCTCAGAAACGCGAGGCCAACGATGCCCCCTTTGTCAGCGAGTGCTTGGATTTGCTTGTCGGTCACATTTCGCCAAGGAACCTTCCCGGACTCAAACGGGCAGATGGAGCTGCATCCCGTGTGTGATATCATTGGCACTGACGTAGTTGAATCGAGTGCGTCATAGAAACTCCTCTCAGAGAGATGTGCAAGGTCCAGGAGGATGTGCAATCGGTCAACTTCCTCAACGACGATCTTTCCAAACTTAGTTAGGCCATAGTTCTCTTTCACACCCGCTCCATGCCCTAGTTGATTCGTAACGTTGTGGGTCAATGACATTGAACGTACGCCGAGTCTGTATAGGCAGCGAAGGGCTTCGATACTGCCTTCGATTGCTTTGCCCCCTTCGAGTCCCATGAGAATCGAGAATTTGCCATTCCTATGAGCGGCTTCCATATCGGTTCCAGATTTGGCTATGACAAAGCTCCCGTTCGATTCGGCTTCTTCGGCATAGACTGCGTCGATTACTTCAAGAGTCATTCTCAATGCCCCTGCATACTCTGTGGCGAGACGAAAGCAGTCGCACTGCACGGTCATAATCGCGCCGTGCACTACCCCGGCCGAAAACCGCGGAAGGTGAATTCGGGTCATGACATTCTTCTCGCCTCGCATTCTCCTCGGGTACACGTCCATCAGAGGGATATCCGAGTGAGCATCGATCACAAAGTTACTCGACTGGGGTTTTCTGGCACGTTCAAAATCTGAGTTCAATCATGTCCCTGCTTCTCTAGTTCAACGTTCTCTCAAAGGCAGTTCCTCGTTGCTTGTTCAGTTCTTTAAGTGTCTTTTTCCGTTTGAGCAATTTGACAGATAGAATTTGATTATTCTGGGGCGGAATTGGTTTGCCATCTCTTTTCTGTCCAAGCTTCAACGAATCTCGGGTTTGCGATTTCTGGGAGAACCAGGTGGGAGGGGTATCGTTTCGAGTGATATACGGTCTGGTTCGCAATAATTGGATTCTTCTCTTCCCAGAGGCCGGCTCCTGTGTTGTAGTTCGGTGCCACTGAAGGGAACGCGCTCGATGTCACTTCTAGGCGAATTCGATGCCCCTTTTGGAATTGTTGGCCAGTTCCCCACATGTCCACAGTGGTTCTGACTATTTCGCCGGGTTTCACGAGTTTGATTTGTTCGTATCCGTCGCGGAATCGTAATCTTGAGATTCCTTGACAGAGGCGTTGCGCATACCCATTAGGGTGTACGTCTGAAAGTCGCGTGATGAAGTCTGTGTCGACCGCTGAGGTGCTAACGAAGAGTTCGGCTTTGACTGTTCCAATGATGTTTAGTGGGATCTTCAATGGAGCGGATGTGAAGACGAGAATGTCGTCGCGGCGTTGGATGGGTCTCAAGTCTTCATTCATGCCGTTCTGGAAGTATTCCTTCGAATAGGGGCTGGGAGCGGGATTGGTTGGGTCGTAAGTAAACGTGGATTTGACAAATTTGGACGGAGCAGCTTTTCTGCTGATGAGTTTGCCATTTCCTGAGAGGCTGTTAGAGGGGCCATCAGCCGTGAGAAAGAGGCGTTGATGTCGTGTCGACGTGAGCGGAAATGCGTTTGAGTCGATCCATCGATTCTTGCCCATTAGGAATAGTCTGACTTTCGGTTCTTTCATGACGCCATTATCGATTCCTTTGAGCCAGAAGTCGAACCATCGTACGGCCTCTTTGTCTAATGGCACCACGGAATGCGGTCCATAATCGAAGTCTCCGAGTTTCTCTGAGCTGTTGAATGGAGCTGATAGGGCGTGGGGCCAGGGGCCAATCAGCAATTTGTGATTGCCTCGGGTCCTCTTGTCCGGGTGTTCTTTCGTCAGCGCGGGGAAATGGTCCAAGGCGCCTTTGAGGCTGTCATCGTACCATCCTGAAACGAAGTAGCATGGTACCTTCATTCTAGCAATCATGTCATCATTCCAAACATTCTTGAGAAAGTCGTCGTATGTTTCATGCGAATAGAGAGGGGCGTAGAGATCGTTAGGCAGGCCCAGCCGGCTTGCGATATCCTTGAGGGGTCGGATTTTGAGGATTGGGTCCCAATCAATTTCTTTGTCGTAAATCTCTTGTTTCAGAGTCCGGCCCGTCAAGAGCATTGCCCAAGTTATCATAATGGGCGTGAATGTTCCAGAAGTGTACACGGTGCAATCATGAAATGGATGAATCGAAGGCGAACACATTACAAATGCTGCCTTATGATACCTTGAACCGTGACGCATGGGATATAATTGGACACACCCGCCGTACGAACGGCCAATCGTTCCGACCCTTCCAGTACACCACTCTTGATTGCCGACCCACTCGAGTGTATCGTGTCCATCGTTTATTTCTTGGAAGTACGGAGTGAACTCACCCTCCGAATTTCCTCTGCCTCTAACGTCCACGTGGATGACTGCGTACCCTGCTTTGGCGAAGTCTCGGAATATTGACCGTACTTCGGTTCTGCGACTGCTATCCTTTCCGTACGGAGTTACGTTCACGATGGCTGGGAAAGGCCCCTCTTCTCCCTTAGGGAAGTAGATGTTCGCGGCGAGACTGATTCCATCGCGCATCGGAATCCGAACGTCGTACGCGCAGTTGGTCACCAAGTCCCTATGATTGATCATCATGGTGGTCAGTCGGTCTTCAACGCGGCGACTGAAAGCGCTTTGGTAAAGTTAGTAATTAGTTAGATGTTCTGTACTTACCGCGCTGAATAGTTTGTTAATCTTGTCCACAATCTTCGCTTCCTCGATGAGTTCGTCTACTTCTCTTCTCGAGAGGCCCATTTCTTTGACGGCTCGCCAGATCGGTCTCGCTACCTCTTCGAAGGTCACCGAGGCCAGTTTCTTCATGACTATGGCGTCACCTATGACGACCACAAGCAACTCATCTCCCTCACGCAGCTTCACAGTCATCCGAACAGGCTCCGGAATCACAACCTGGCCCCGGGATGAAAGCCGCGTCGTACCCGTGATCATAAATCATAAGTAAGATTATTCTTACCTTAATACTTTACACTCAAACCTTCCCCCAATTTCAAGGTGAGGTTTTGCGCAACCTTATACGTACGTAAGACAGTCTTACCTACCATGGCATCAGAAAGGGTTCCTGAGTTGACCCGTATCAGCTCAAAAGGCCAAGTCGTTATCCCAGCAAGGGTTAGGAGCAGGCTCGGGATCAAGCCTGGAAGCCTCTTCGCAATCTTGACCCGGCCCGAATCGAACATAGTGGTACTCAAGAAAGTCGATGATAAGTCCCTGCAAGTTGACCTGGAGCTCTTGCGGGAAGTGGAGAAGGCTTGGAAGGAGATCGCACAAGGAAAAGCCAGGAAAGCAAGCAGAAAACGCTTTCTTGAAGAGCTCCAAACTTGGTAGAGATAAAGAAAGTCGTCTGGACTGAGACATTCGAACGCCAAGTTAGGAAACTAAGGGACAAAGCAGTCAAGAATCGCATAAGGAAAAAAGCCCAAGAGATACTCGAGAATCCAGAAATTGGCAAACCACTGAGATTTGAGTTGAAAGGTGAACGTTCAATCAGAATCCCACCCTATCGCTTAATCTACGCTGCTGTGGGCGACACCCTATACTTTCTCAGAGTAGAACACAGAAAAACAGCTTACGGCAAGTAAGATTATTCTTACTCTAATACTTCACCCTCAAACTATCCCGGAAAAAAGATGTCTAGCATATGTTATACATCCCTAGCGGGTGAAAATAGTGGGATATCTCCTTAAACGCCCTGCTCTAAGCGTTTTCCCACCGGGCGAACAGGATTATTCTATGACAATTGTTGTAACGGTGGAACGAACGCCGGGAAGTCGCCGTATCTTCCATGTGATGATCTCTTTCAACCCATCCATCGAATCAGCTTCAACTTTTGCGATCATGTCGTAGATACCATAAGTTCGGTGGCAGTCCTTCACATTCGGAAGCTTTCGAACTTCTTTGAGCACCTCCTCTTCCGAACCCGGCTCAACGTTGACCAAAACAAAGGAAACAGGCATAACAGAACCTCATCAAACACCTACAAAGTACGGGTAAAAGCCTTCCCTATGAGTGAACGATGGTTGACAATGAAGGCGTCGCCTCTGCTGTTGCAAAATCACTCGACGTGGAATTCTCGTCGGACATTCGGGCTCGCACGCTCCCATGTGGGACCATTGGGATATGAACCCACCAATATCGTGGGTTCAATGGACGTAAGCCATGCAAATTACCGCTAGAGCGACGCCCTGGTTACAGGGGATCACAGGAGCTTCAGAAATTCTTCGACCGTTAATCCTGCATCTCTAATTATGGCTCTCAGCGTACCTTTGGCCACTTCCTTGTGCTTGGGTACAGTGATTCTTCTGTGCGGAGCGTCTGTATGTCTTAATATCATGTGACTTCCAGTCGGTGGTCAAGTTTGTAACCAATCTTTGCCAGGGCTTTGACCACATCGATGCCGGAAACGACCGGTAGCTTAGGCACTCACTTCAACCGTTTCCTCTTCAATAGGCGGTGGAATCGGTTCATCGTGTTTCTTCAAGCTTGTGAGATAACCCTGAATCGCATCTTTGATATTCGTCAGCGCTTCTTCTCTGTTCTTTCCCTCAGAAATACATCCAGGCAGACTATCACATTGGGCAACGAACATACCGTCCTCATCTACCTCAAGGGATACCCTGAACTTCATCCAAACTCCACTTCTCGGGTTGAACCTCGCTCTCTCTGGAACTAGCGGCCCTTATACTTTTACATGGTAGGTCATCGGCCAACCAACGAAACATGCAACCCAAATTCCGAATATCGTTCCAAATAAAGGACAGGAATACTAATCCCTAATCGAGACCGCCTTTTGGCGGACCCCCAGTGAGATAATGGGGTGGATTAGCCCCACGATTCGACTTGTGTGCGGGGCTAGTGGTGCACTACGACACTGCAAGTTTCAATATTCAGAAGAGTAACTGAATTATAGACGACACATGATGGTCAGAAGTGTTTCGCAACTTCACTCCCGAAAAGTTTCAGTTCATCCAATTGTCGGTCGGGTTCGAAACTCATTATGAATAACTGAACTCCAGCGTCACGGAACAATTCTAACTGTCGTCGAACATCCTCGGGACCACCATAGATGACCATCTCTCGCAGCATATTCTCCGGAACCCCCTTGTACCTTGTGGCAATTCGCTTTTCCAACGCTGTCCGGTCCTTATCGACCATTACGACGCCAAGTTTCGTTTTGAGAATTGAATCGTAATCTCTCCCCACTGTTTTGCAGTGGGTTTGGAGGATGTTCATTTTCTTGCGAAATGTGTCGGGGGAACCGAAGACGTTGCAGGCGTCGGCGTACTTGGCGACTAGTTTGAGCGTTTCCTTCTCTCCACTGCCCCCAATCATTATGGGAGGGTGGGGTTTCTGGATTGGCTTTGGGTTGCAGTACGCGCCCTTAATCTTGTAGAACTGGCCGTCAAAGTCAACGGTCTCTTCGGTCCACATCTTCCGAATAATCTGGGCGGCTTCCTCCAAGCGCCGAAAACGTTCCTTTGTTGTTGGGAATGGGATCCCATATGCCTTCGATTCTTCTTCATTCCAAGCGGCGCCGATTCCCATGAATAATCGTCCCTTGCTAAGAACGTCGAGCGTCGCCCCGATCTTGGCCAGAACTGAGGGGTGCCTGTACACATTCCCCGTGACTAGGGGTCCCAGCTTGATCTTCGAGGTCATTCCCGCAAGCGCGGAAAGGGTGGTCCAAGATTCTAGCATTGGTTCGTTAGGCTGGCCGACGTATTGAATTTGGTGAAAATGGTCCATAACCCAAAAAGAGTCGAATCCGATTCTCTCAGCTTCAGTTGCAAGTGCCCTGAGGGAATCAACGACCTGTGAGCCTTGGCCGTCGTAAGTGAAGTTTGGATGTTGAATTCCGAATTTCATATTCTGCCGCTGAAAGGCGAGGTGCTGTGGCTTGTATTTATTGACTACTCGAGCCATCGTCACACTTCACGCTCCGACAGCGATAGTACGCATGGTCAAACAGCGAAAACAAGAAACCGTAAGCCATTTTTCCGTAAGAGTAGTGTTGCGAGTCCAGGTGAATCGCAACTTGACTGAGAGGCCAGCTACGCCCAGTTCCGCTTTGAGGAGTAGGGTTTCTACTGGGTACGCTAGGCTTGATGAGGCGCTTCAAGGAGGCTTCCTAGCCGGTTCAGCCATCGTTCTGAGTGCACCCGTAAGCGACGAAGTCCCAGTACTTCTACGCAGATTCCTTGAAGCTGACCCTACGAGTTTACTGATCTCTCGAAGCTTGTCTTCTGCGGAGCCGATTCTCGGCAACAAACCAGATGGCCTGAAGTGTTTGGTTTGCAGCGACAAACCCTTTCCCCCAGCCCAGAACACGCTGCCCGGCAAGGGCATCGAAAACCTAACGGAATTAAGCCTCACAATCACGGAAACCATCAACTCTCTCCAGCCGAGTCGGCTTGTCGTTCAGTTTCTATCCGACGTTCTGTTGCGGCATAAGGCGCTTCAGACTAGGAAATGGCTCTCAGAGCTTCTCGACAAGTTCAGGGCCAAGAACATCACCGCGCTAGTCGTCCTCAACCCGTTCATGCATTCAAGTGAAGAGGTTCAAGCTATCGTTGACTTATTCAACGGCAACATCGAACTCATCGAGAAACAAGTCGAAGGCCAGTTGAGGAAAGCCCTCATAATCAAATGGATGCATGGGATCGAAACTGCCGAGAAAGAGTTTCCACTAGAAGGGTTAACCTCCGAACCGCAAATCCGAACCGAACAGGTCCCGGTCGCGCCTCCTCCCCTTAAGGAGCCACGATGGCTAACCCCACTAATCAGTAGAACAACAGAAATGGATAAGCTGAAAACCGCCTTCGAGGATGCCCTGCATAGTAAGTCGTCGGTTATTGCGCTTCAAGGCGAGGCTGGTATCGGTAAGAGCCGCCTCATGCAGGAACTCGCAGCTTACGCAAACTCTCAGAACGCAGTCGCATTATCAGGACGCGCCTCGCAGGATGGACCACCCTATGGGCCTTGGATTGAGATTGCGAGGCAGTATGTTGCTCAGTCGCCGGGGGAACTCCTCCGAAGGATGCTTGGCGCCAATGCGTCTCAGGTTGTGAAGCTGGTTCCCGACGTTGCCGTAAAGCTAGGGACTGTTCCTCCACCCCGGACGGGCGGGCAGCAGGATAAAACTCAGTTTTACGAAGCAGTAACGCAATTCTTCATCGCGATCTCCCGAGAAGCCCCGTTACTTCTACTCTTCGACGACATGGAATACGTCGACCAACCATCAGCCGAACTGTGGGAATACCTCGTCAGACGCACCAGCAACCTCCAAATTCTCACCGTATGCTCTACTCCGCCGGAGGCCGAAATCGAATCAAAAAGTCAACTTGAACAGGTCTTGATGAAATTCAACAAGGAAAGGCTTCTCGAAACCATTCCACTCAGAGGCTTAGGTAAGGACGAGACGACCACACTCGTCAGACAGACTTTTAGTGAAGAAACGATTTCCCCTGAGTTTGCTGACCTGATCTATCAGCACACAGCCGGTAACCCATTCTTCGTTGAAGAAGTGCTCCGCTCACTCGTCGCCGACGGCACAATCTTCAGAACCGAGAAGGGATGGGACCGTAAGCCCATCCAAGACATCACCATACCGAAAACCGTTAAGACGGCGCTTAGGGTCCGTCTAGAGAAACTTGACCCTGAAGCCATATCCATGCTCCAATGGGCCGCCCTCATAGGCTCCAAGTTCGACTTCGAAGTCTTGAAAGAAGCCTCAGAGATTAGCGAGGAGGTGCTCCTCCAGAAACTTGAGACCACAAACAACCAAGGCCTGATCCTCGAAATCCCAAATGAACATGGTAGGCTGGGGTTCGTTGATGAAAGAATCAGGGACCTGATTATTGAGGACACAATGCAACTCAAACAGCGAAGGTACCATCTGAAGATCGCTGAAGCATTGGAGAAAGTCTACGCGCAGAACCTGGATAGCAATTCTGAGATGATCGCCACCCACTTTGAGCTTTGTGGAGACAAGGAAAGAACCATCAAATACTCAATCATGGCTGGGAAATATGCTCAGTCCATTCATGCCTACGGTCAGGCGGCGGACAGCTACAAGCGTGCGTTGGATAAGGTCGACGTAAGCGAAACCAAGCAAAGAGCATCACTGCTAGAGAAGCTGGGCGACTGCTTTATGTCGGCCGGACAATTTGCGAACAGTGTTCAACGCTACCAGGAAGCACTCAACCTACTCGAGAAATCGCAAGATAACACGGGCTGCGCGCGAGTATCAGCTCAACTGACGGGGGGGCTACACGCAGTTAGGGGCCCTGAAGAGACCGTTCGCTTCTTGAAGGATGCGATGAAGTATGTTCAGGAAAGCCCCGAAAGCTCAGAAGCAGCCAGCCTGTACGTAAGGCTATCTGATTACCTAGGAATATTGGACCGGTATGATGACGCTAATAGTTGGAATGAGCGTGCTCTTGAGGCGGGGGAGAAGAGCGGAAACTACGCAGCCGTCTCAGAAGCACTGGCCTGTACGGCTTACATCCTACTTGACGCTGGTAGGATAGATGAGGGACTGCCCAAACTAGAGAAGAGTTTGCAGGTTGCCAAGCAGCATGATATGTATTTTCAGACCGGAATTGCCTATCTAAACTTAGCAGGCTATACGTATCCAAGGGACCTATCGGCGGCACGTGACTTGGCTTCTCAATTGCTTGTGCTTGCCAAACAAGAAAACAGGTTGTCCCACCAAGCGACCGCTTTGGCTTACCTCGCTGTTTTCGATTGGTTGCAGGGAAACTGGGCCGAAGCCTCGGAAGAGTTTGGTGAAGCCTTCGAGATTAAGAATCGACTCGGATTCAAATTCACGGGCATTAACGCTGAGGCTCAGAGAGCCGAATTCTTTCTCAGTGTCGGAGAATTAGAGAGAACGGAAGAATATTGCCGCTTAGCTTTAGAGAGGCATGACGAGCAGATTTCCCACATAGTTGCAACAAATTTGGCTGTGGGTAAGCTTCGGTTCGAGCAGGGTCGTGTTGAGGAGGCGAAGGCTCACTTCGAGGCGTGCGTGAATGCCTTCAAGGGCCATGAATTCACCACAGAGCCCCTATGGCATATCGAGGCTCTCCTTCATTTAACGGGCATTTACATTAAGGTGGCTGAACCCGAGAAAGCTCGTATGAATGCTGATTGGGCTAAACGATTAGCAGAGACGTTGAAGAGCAACGCAGGGCTGGCTATGGCCCGACAGGCCCAAGCAAACCTTCTACAGGCGTCGGGAGAGTCGAAAGCCGCTCAGGAAGCCTATCAGGAATCCCTATCCCTATGGGAGAAGGCCGGTTGGCCCAACTATCAAGCTAAAGCCCTAGTCGAATACGCGGAAGCGATCGCGAAGACAGCTGCTGAGGAATCTCGGAAACGCCTCGGAGAGGCTGTTGAAATCTTCAAGAAGCTTGGAGCAAAGCGCGACCTGGAGATGGGCGAAGCTAAACTTTCCGCTAAGTAAGAAACTGCACAAGAACGCGATCGAACCACTGCTAGGTCTCTTCGAGGATCAACCGACGTCAAGACCGCTTGCGGTTATCCTTCATGCTTTTATATATCAGTCATACTATAATATCATAGCATATATGCTACAATAGAAAACTACAGGCAGTAGCGATGGATGAGACCGCATTCAGGATATTGGACACGCTTTGGAAAGAGACTGGTAGACCTGTTTCTATACGTGAATTGACTTCCAAGATAAGGGAGTCCCACGGCACCGCCTACTATGCTAACATCTACCAGAAAGTGCGCGCGCTAACAAGGGAGGGAACGATAACTCTCACGAAGGCTGGAAGGTCTTCGATTGTCGACCTCAATTTCACCAACTATCTGCTGATCGATCTCCTCACAGAGCTGGAGCTGAAGAGAAAACACAACCTGCTGATGAAATCGAAAGAACTGCAGATGCTCTTCAAGGACGTCGAAGAACGTTATGAGGACATCCGTTCCATAGAATCGATATCAGCGATAAGCGCAGAGCGGAACCTGAAACTGAACAGAGCGGAGCTCCTGATCCTACTGCATGATTCAAGAGACAACAATCTCCACCGCGAGATAATCAAAATACATGCGATTACGCGGGATTTACAGGCACATCATAACACCAAGATCGACACTATCATATTGACCACCGGCGCGTTTCTCGACTTCTTGACATCGGATGAGATTAATCCACTAAGAGAGATGCTGTCCAACAAGATAACTTTCCATTCGCCGCAGGATTTCTGGACACATACCGCCGCTGCGTTGACCAGAGGATACAGGATTAAACTACTGAAAACAGATACGAATCCTTCGAAGATATCTGAGAAGGATCTCATATTCAATCTCGCAAGGTACGGCTACAAGGAGATTGGGTTTGAGATACGGGAAGGAGAGAAGATCTGCATCGAGTACATTATAGCATCAATGCTGATGACGGAAGAGGCAAGACGCATTAACGCTATACCGATACTTCTGGCTAAGAACAAGGCGAACTATAGTCTGCTGATCTTCCTGTCGCAGAAGTATAGGTTTTCGGCGAGACTGTTGGGGTTACTCAAAGCTTTGAGCAGGATCAAGCCCCTGAGTGAAAATGCGACAGGGATTGATATTCTCGAAAAGTTGGGCACGAAAGAAATCAAGGCTGATGAGAAGAGCATTGAACAGAAGATGAGGCTATACAATGCAATTAGATAGCAGTGCGCTAATCGAATTTCTTGAGGAAGTAGACAAGGAGCTCAATAGAACCATTACGCTCATAGCGGTCGGAGGGACAGCGATGACCCTCCTTCGCGTAAAGGCTTCTACGGTAGATGTCGACTTCACTCTGCCGGGCGAGGATTACGACGAATTTCAAAAAGCGCTCAAGAATACGCCGCACGGTTTCAAGGTAGATTACTGGAAGGACGGTATCGAGGTAGGGCTTTGAAGGCCAGCCAATATCAAAGGGAGAAGGCGGAGGAGTTTCGTTCACTTCACTATGCGAAAAAGATACTCGTTCTTCCAAATGCCTGGGACGTACCAAGCGCGAGGGTCTTCGAGGATGCTGGTTTTCCTGCGATCGCCACGTCCAGCGCAGCCCTAGCGATATCGGTCGGTTATCCTGACGGTGAGAAGATCCGCAAAGAGGAACTTTTCTCGGTTGTGAAGAAAATCGCAGGCGTCCTCAGTGTCCCACTCAGCGTGGACATAGAATCGGGTTTCGGAGCCAGCATAGATTCGTTAACGGATACTATCCGCCGCGTCATTGAGGCCGGGGCTGTGGGAATAAACATTGAAGACATTTCAGACTTCGAAAAGAAAACGCTTCTCCCCGTCGAGAAACAGGTTGAGAGAATTCGGGCGGTAAGAACGGCTTCAGATTCCCTAGGCATCCCTCTCCTGATGAACGCGCGCACCGACGCTTACCGTTTTGGGACGGGGGATGAGAGGGCTAGGCTTGATGCGGCTATTAGAAGGGAGAGGGCGTATGAAGCCGCAGGGGCAGATTGCCTCTACCCCATAGGCTTGACGGACAGGGAATCGATCCTGACATTCGTCAAGGCCGTGAACAAGCCCATGAATATAATGGCACGCAAAGGCACACCCACAATCACTGAGCTGCAAGAGATGGGTGTCAAACGACTAAGCCTTGGCCCAGGGCCAATGTATGCAACAATGGGTCTCTTGAGAAAAATCGCGCAGGAGTTGAAGGAGAAAGGAACATACGAAACCCTCCTAACCGGCGCGATTACCTTTGACGAGTTAAATGCACTCTCCCTGCCGAGAAAATTCGCGAAGTAAGTTCAAGAAACACCACTGGGTCCGAATGATGTCTAGCATATGTTATACACACCTAGCGGGTGAAAATACTGGGATATCTCCCTAAACGGCTTGCTCTAAGCGTTTTCTCGCCGTTTCGTTCGTTAACAGAACCCACATTAGCAACGCCTGCAGGTAGATACTTCACTGATAGTTGTTGGCAGTTGATATTCGGCTTAAACGGGCTCCCGCATACAAAGTCGCCTCTATGATCCGAGTCGGATCGTACGATAGGAACATGCTCCGGTCTGAATTCAGCCAACTTCTAAAATGGGCAAACAAGAGAAAACTTCGAACAGGGAAATGGATGATGTACTTCATAGATGAGCCTGGTGGCCGTAGGCCAGCGAACAAGCTTCGGTCAGAAGCCTGCCTCCAAATCAAGGGTAAGGCGAAGAGTGAGGGGAAGATCAAGGTCAAGGAGCTCCCCGCACAAAAAGTTGCCAGTGTCACATTCAACCCAGAAAAAGTCTCACCCCGCCTAGTCTACTCGGGAATCTATGGATGGTTGAAATATGGAGGGTTCAAGGACACGGTCCTTGGCCGAGAATTATACATCGGAAACCCATGGCGCAACCCTCGTGCTTGGGCGAACGCGGAAGTTCAAGTTCCTCTGAAAAGAAGATAGAAACAATTTACCTGATTGACTGTAGATCGAATTCCAGGTTCACAATCTCATCTTAATCTTTCTTACGAGTCTTCCTATTTTCACTCTGGCTTTTCCTTCAGCTTGCTCTACCTTACCTTTGAGCTGTGCAGTTTTGTTGTTCCTCAACTTACCTATCTGTTCCCGAAGTTTACCTTTGATTTGTTTGCTTCTACCCCTGATTTCGGCAGCGCTAGTGGGCATTGGAACCTTAATCGTTTTCTTCGCATTTGCTAACCTCTACTTCCTTGCTTGAGGACCGACACCAATTAGCTGTGTGTACACTTGGTGTAGATCAACATCGCCGCGTAGAAAAAGTGTAGATAAGACTATCTAGTAGCTCGTATGACAATCTCGATTGAGAAACTTGGTTAAACAACACGGGTTGGCTAAGGCTGCCTATTACCTCGCCCTCATTGGCGGCATTCTATTGTTAGTCTTCGGCCTCCTGGCACTAGTCGGATATGCCATTTCACTGCCCTTCAACGTCCCATTGCGAGGAATGACATTTGGCTTCGCTTTCCTCCCCTTGATTCTGGGAGTTGTAGCAATTATCGGAGCCAAACGTGTCACTGAACTCCTGTGGGCCATTGTTCTGATCGTCGTTGGTTTTCTCGGCGGAGGCATTGGAGGTCTTTTGGTGCTGTTGGGCGGCTTGTTGGGGCTGATCCTTCACTTCATCTAGAAGTTTAAGTTCCTCTGAAAAGAAGAAAGAGATAGTTTACTCAACTCGGCGATGGTATGGTATACATTCTCGACGAGGGCAGCTTCTTCGACGCACCGATCGATAAGGTTTGGAAGTATCTTCCGTCAGATGAGCATCGGCACAACAGCATGAAACTCATAAGCAGGGAAATGGCGAGCAGCAATGCTGTCGTTATCACAGCTGAAAGGAACTTTATGGGGAAAACGGTGAGGACTAAGATAAAGAACACTTTGTATCCTCCGTTCGGATTTGTGCAGGAACACCTTGAAGGGCCCACCGCAGGCTCAAGGGCTTTCGTGTACTACATACCAAAAGGAAACAAAACAGGAATAACTGTAGTGGGAGAGTTTGTTATCAGCGGAGTAGATGAGAAGGGAACGAGAGACGCGGCTATGGCTCAATTACAAGTGTCGTTCGATGAAGACAATGCGAACCTGAAGAACACGAAGCAAACTTAGTTCACTTGGCTTGAACTGACAGCCAACGTATGAGAGGCACTATTATGGCAGCCTGACCTCAAGTAGATGCATTCATGGTGCGCGCACACACTCAAACGACAGCGATAGGGAAGAGAAGAATTCATATTAGGACAACCTTTCCAGATGAAAGGATATGAAAAGCTGTTCCGCCATTATCCTAACGGCTGATCAGTTCGAGGACATGGAGGTATTCTTCCCGTATTTCCGATTGCTCGAGGAAGGCGTGAAAGTGCACGTGGCAGCGCCCAGTAAAGAAACAATTCACGGGGAACATGGTTACGCATTGAATCCTGACAAGACTCTGGACGAAGTAGATCCTGACGATTATGACCTTCTCATAATTCCCGGCGGGTCCCCTGACGGGGCTCCGACTTCCGTGCGCAACCATCCAAAAGCCCTTTCAATTACAAAATCGTTCTTCACCAAGAACAAAAGTGTGGCATCAATTTGCCATGGCCCCTACACTCTTGTTTCTGCCCACGTCATAAAGGGAAGGCGTCTAACATCATACTGGCACGATGGAGTGCCAGAAGAGATCAAAGCGGCAGGAGGAGTTTACGAGGACAAAGAGGTTGTCGTTGATGGCAATCTGATCACCTCACGATGGCCACCAGATCTTCCGGCCTTCATGCACGAAGTCATGAATGCGGTCCAGAAGATCAGGAAATGATGGCGATTCCCAAACAGTCGACTTTAGTATCCACATTGACAATTGTTCCAGGTTCGGGAACCGGAGAGCTTAAAGGAATTGCGGGAGCAGGAACGTCCGTTGCGACGCCGAAAAGTTGTAACTGTGAACTAGATCATGAGCTCTCATAACTCCAAGATCGATTCACAGCCTGACGCGTTGACGGTCATCTCCGACAGCCTTGAGTCATTGGAGAAGCCGGTTGTATTGGCACTGATAGATCCGATCCGCTATCAAGAAGCGGTCATAGGGCTGCTGCGCTACTTTATGGGTAAGGTGCCCCGCGGAATCTATGTGAGTTTGAATAAACCCTACGCGGTTCTTGCAAAGACCTTTGAGAAGTCTGGAATATCAGTGGACTCTTTGTTCTTTGTAGACGCAATCACCAACGTTCCAGCCCTTCAAGAGGAAACAGATCACTCATGCCTCGGGTCGACTGTTGACTTGAGCAGCCTCTGCATAGCGACCTCAAAAGCCGTTAATCGTTTTGCGGAGGACAAGTTCCTCGTTCTTGATAGCCTCTCTACACTTCTCATATACAACGAGTCGAAGGCCGTAGCAAAATTCGCACATTTGCTAACCGAGAAAATGAGGCGTTGGAATACATCAGGATCCCTGCTCACAGTTGAAATGAACGCCGAAAAGGACGTGGTGTCGCAGCTTGCTCCGTTCTGCGATAAGGTTGTGAGGATTTGAGTAGTATGTCAAAGGAGAGTGGGGTCCGGTTTGGGGTACTCGACCCTACATTGTACGGGGCCGCGAGGGTTTTTGATTATCTTGGGGTCCGCGGGCAGGATATGCTCGACAAGGTTGGTGAAGGAATCATCGAATACGGCCTCACCGAAGGCTACTTTGAACAATCAAGCAACCCACATGAATTTGTCGGCAACATTGTGAAGTTCTTTGCTCAAAACGGCTACGTGAATAACGTGAAGATTGACCAAACCGGCGAGACTATGAATATCACGATGTGGAATTGGCGGTTTCTACCCATCATGAAGAAATTACGCAACCGCAACTCCTACCTGCTCACCTGTCCGATGTGCATAGCGAATAACGCGATCACGAAATCAGCGGGAGTGATGGGAGAACGAATTTCGGAACAAGTTACCCCGGACGGAATGTACACGATGACGATTAAAATGGTCCCGGGCATTCGAAACACAAGGCAAACTGTCATTCCACTCAAGCCCGCTGACCTTAGCAATACTCCACTGGCCAGCCAAATGAACGAGAGCCTAGGATTACCTGCCTTTGAAGCAGTTGCATACGGGTTAGCGCGCGCGTTCGACTACCTCGGGGCGCAAGCACAGCTCCTCCTCGATAAGGTTGGGGCCGGAGTAATTGAGTTCCTCCAGGAAGAGTTGCAAATCTCCCTACCCAATGAACCTTCGAAAGCAGTTGAGAATCTTGCTTTATTCTTCACAAAGAACCAATTGGCTGATGAGATCAGATCCCAGATCTCGCCATCTGAAGCAAAAATCTCCTTCACGAATTATAGGTATGCACGCGTACTCAGGAGACTCCTCAGCGAGGGCATCACCTTGGTCTCGTGTCCTTTCACGCTCACCGTTCGCACCTTGTTGCGTCAGAGGAATTTGGCGGCGGGCGATGTCAAATGGAAATTCGTCGGTGAGCGAGACGTCTCGCTCACCATGCCAATTGTTCGCATCGCAGACCAACAATTTGACGAAGAAAAGGTTGCCAGCTTAATGGAATCCCCGTAAGGACCTGGACGCTCGATGGACCTGGCTGAACGATAATGTGCAAGATTTGGGCCCTCCATACCCCAACATGATTCCATAATTCCCCACCCCGATTAGGGATGAGTAACATAGTTTGCTCCTAATCGCAAACGCAGCAAAGTAACATGTTCTCCCCACAAAACTACACCACCCACCCCCCTCTCGCCAAAAGCGTGCGCGCACACAACAACGTAATAATCCCAACCCCAAACCGAACAATCCAACCGCTGGGATGTGCTTATGCAATCATTCAGGGTCAACCGAGACTTGCCTGAAGGAAGGTACCGGCTTCGGGAAGTGTTCTCCGGCTTGGAAGAAGTGGAAGCTCTCAGCGTATACATTGGTAGCAGAACGCGGCTCCGGCGGATCCTTGAGCAAACCGAGGTCACCATCACGCAGGATTCCGGTTACATGTATGTGAACGACGGTGACGGCAGCCTCGTCGTGAGCTTAGGGTACCTGCAAACAGCCGACGCCCACTACCTCTACCTAGACGTCATCCACGAACTAGCCCACGTAAAACAATACTTAGACGGCCGGGAATTGTTCGACGAAAACTACAGCTACGTAGACCGCCCAACAGAAATCGAAGCATACCAATGCACAGTCAAAGAAGCAAGAAAAATCGGCATGGCCGACGACGCCATCGCCGAATACCTCTACGTAGAATGGATCACACGAACGGAACATACAAGGCTCCTGAAAACGCTGGGGATACTCGCTACCCCGCCGTAGAACTACTTCTTCTCCAAGTACTTGAGAACGAAGTTCCTCGTATACCCCTCTAAATCCAACTTCAAAGCTTCTTCAGGTTTAACCCAGACATAATCCTGCAGCTCCCGCCCATCCAACTTCACCTTAGAACTCTTCGCCTTCAGAACATAGTCCATGAAGATGTAGTGTTCGTGTTTGTGAAAGTCCTTCGGGTAAATTGCCTGCTGAACAATCAGCAGCTCAACCGGTTCAGCCTCCAAGCCTGTCTCCTCCTTCACCTCTCGCCTAATCGCGTCCTCCGCCCGTTCTCCAAGCTCGATGTGGCCGCCTGGGACCGTGTACTTGCTGCCCCACTTGTGCGAGCGAACAATGAGAACCTCGCCCTTCTCGTTCACGACGAGGGCGCCGACTGTGGCTTCAGGGTAAGTTTGAGTCAAAGTAACACTTTCTCGGAAGGAAACGGCCTGGGTCACTCGAGTTGCGGGGCTCTAGCTCCTGCCCATCATCGTACCGATAACTCCAACGACCGAGATCAGGCCGCCAATGACCAGTATGAGGGGCTCCTGTGTTCTTAGGTAGACTAGGCCCGTGAAGACGACCAGTGCCGTTAGGCCTGTGACGTTGACCATGGCTACTCTTGTTTGCGGCCTCAAACCCACGCACCAACCTGGCAATCAATCAAAAGCTCCCCATAGCCATCTATATTTCTATTCTTCCAAGGGAATCTAATAATCCCGCAAACCGCACTTAGCAAGCTTTGAGTGGCAAGGTCGTGGAAGAAGACTCTAAGAACCGGTTCTCAAATCGGGCAACCTACTACGCCAACTCTCGCCCCCGCTACCCCGAAGCCCTCCTCAACTTCATGGAAAACGAACTAAGCCTCACAAAGGCGTCGGTTGTTGCAGATATTGGCTCGGGAACCGGTATTCTCTCGGGGCTCTTCCTCAAGCATGGCAATTCAGTCTTTGGTATTGAGCCGAACAGGGAGATGCGAAAGACCGCGGAAGAAATCCTCGCCGCATATCGAAATTTCAAAAGCAAAAATGGCACCGCCGAAGCCACGACTCTCCCAGCCGCCAGCGTAGACTTCATCACCGCCGCGCAATCATTTCACTGGTTCGACCCCACCAAAGCCCGCGAAGAATTCTTGAGGATCATGAAACCCCAAGGCTGGGTTCTATTGATTTGGAATACCAGGAAGAATTCACGCGGCTTCATGGAAGCGTATGAGCAACTAGTCAGCGAATATGCGGTCCGGCCGCGCTTTCGTCGGACTGCGAAAGACAAGGTTGGTGAGCAGGGCCTAACCAATTTCCTCGGAAAGTACAAGACGAAAACATTCAGCAACAGTCAGGTCTTAGATTTTGAAGGCCTATCAGGCCGGTTGCTCTCATCCTCCTATGTACCACTCCCCGGCGAATCTGGGTACAGTTCGATGCTGGATGGCTTGCGCAAACTTTTCGATTCCTACCAAGAAGGCGGCGCTGTTCACCTTGAGTACGACATGGAAACATATTACGCTCAACTTACGCGCTGACCAAAGAGGATGAAGATTGTTGGGGGCTAAGCTACGCCAACACCTCCTTTGAGCTCTATCCTGAGCAGGTTCTCCGCGGACGTAGTCAAACTCACGGCGGAAGTGTACGGCAGCGAAACCCCCGCCGTCCTAGAGTCACTAACGAAACCCGTCGGAACATATTACGTCCGCTGCAACACCTCCAAGCTCTCAGCAGAAGAACTTCTGAACAGGCTTCAAGGGCGGGGGCTCAAGGTCTCCCAACATCCACTAGTCCCCGAAGCCCTAGGCATACAAGTAGAAGGCCCCTTCGAGATTCCAACCGCCGATCGAAGGGTTGTTGTGGATAAGCATACTGCTGAATCGGTGCTACAGGGCGCGAACGTTTACGCCCCCGGGATTCTAAACTGCGAGGGCCTTAGGGTCGGGGAGGATGTTGCCGTCGTCTCTGAGCGGGGGGATGAGCTTGCAACTGGGACGGCGAACATGGGCGCGAACGACATCCTAACCTTCAGGAAGGGACTGGCGGTGCAAGTAAAACACAGGCGCTTCAAGGCCCCCCAGGTGAGGGATTTACCGGAATTCTCGGAAGGCCTGCTCTACCCGCAGTCGCTCGCGGCCATGGTAACAGCCCACGCACTCGACCCTCAAGAGGGTGAGACCGTCGTTGACATGAACTGCTCGCCCGGCGGAAAACTGTCCCACATCAGTCAGTTGATGCACAATTCTGGAAAAATTTTCGGCTTCGATAGAAACGTGGAGAAGGTAGGGCAGGCTCGCCAGACGCTGACCCGTTTGGGCTGCACAAATGTTACACTTACGATTCGTGATACCAGATATTTGCACCTAGACTTGGCTAATTTGCAGTCCGACCGCACCTTGATCGACCCGCCATGCAGCGCTCTCGGCCTCAGGCCGAAAATATACGACTTCTCGACCCTAGACCGCGTGAATAACTTAGCAGATTATCAGAAGCAATTCATCAAGGCTGGAAGCAAGGTAACAAAACCGGGGGGAATTATCGTCTACAGCGTCTGCACTTACACAACACAGGAATGCGAACGGGCAGTCGAATTCGCCGAGCACGAATGCGGGCTCAGCGTAGTGGAACAGAAGCTGTTCCTCGGTTCAAAAGGCCTCGTGGCGCTCACGCCATCCGCCAGCCGTTGTCAAAGATTCAATCCAACCGTTGATGAAATCGGATACTTCATCGCAAAACTCCAACGCTAAGCACGAAGCTTTAACGCCCAACCTGCCCGAATAATGGGCAGGGAGAATGGTTGGATTTACCCGAGAACGTTCTGACCAAAGGGAAGGCTGGAAAACTTGAGGTTAGGGCCCTCGACTCACGCGGAAGTTATGTGATGTGCAAGTATCTCGACGCGAAGACGCTGAAACCTACCGATAAGAAGCGCAAGCTCATGCTCAAGGATCAGAATGGGAATGTGCTCGAATACCTCATCATCCCGATAAAGGACCCCAAGCGCGCGCTACTCCTAACCGCAGGGTCTGAGGAGAAAGAACGCCAAGTCTGGAACGAAAGCCAAGGAAAAGCCGAAGATATCTGGTAACACAATCCGCCTAGGGCGCGACGGGCAAGATTTGAATCAACGACTTCAATGGGACGCCATCGATCTTCGTCTTCCCACTCTTATTGACCAAGACAAGAACGCCTACAGGCTTGGCCTTCGCCTTTCGCAACGTCTGAATCGCTGCCCTATGCGTCTCACCGGCACGTAGAACCGCGTCTACAATCAACACCTTCTTTCCGGCAACTTTGTGAAATGAGGGGTTGACCAAACCTGGCAGTTTCTTATATGCTACACGTGGGGGCCGAACAGCCGCGAATGGCTTGTCGAGTTCTTTGGCTATAGCCACGCTGAGAACCATCCCGCTCCCTTCAACCGCAACAATCACGTCAGGTTCACCAAACTCCCTTGCACGAACCGATTCCCGAATCAAATCCGCTAACGCTGAAGCAACAGCAGTCATTCGCTTTCCATGCGCGCCTATAGTGCTCCAGTCAACGAAAACGTCATGGGGCGGAGGTCTCGCAGCTCGCTCCTTACCTTTCAAAAGTAACCAAACGACTGTGTCTGGCTGAACCTTCAACTCGTCGGCTATCTCATACGTTGACAGCCCTTTGGATTTTAGTTCCTGCGTCCGTTTGACCAATTCACGCGAGGCCATTCAGTCGAACCCGCAACACGCTATCATTGACCGAGGTCTTATAAGAGGTAATGAGCCTCTCAACTTCACTCCTCGAAACCCCGCGCAGTCACCGAAGGAAAAGATCTCGTTGGCCGAAACTTCCCCCACAGCTAACACAACTCAGAAGGATTCCTTCGAAATTTCACATCAAGAAGTCCGCGGGCCAATGAATTTACAGGAAACGGTTCTGAGCGCCCAAACTTCAGAACCTGAATGGGTAAGGGAAGGCGCGTCCTTTGTTGACGTCGAAGAGTTGGATGGCACTCCTGTCAAGTACACCCTAAGCCAGGTGGGAGGCGTAGATGATTTCAAACTCACAGTGAACGCAATTTCGCAAACGCACAATGAGCGAATAGGCGCTGGCCTCGGGTCGCATTTGAACCGTGTTCTCGGTTTGAGCGACGACTTGGAATCATTCTACGGTAAATTTACCCATGAAGCCGAGCCGCTGCAGTCAACTTTCGCGCACCTCAGGGGCCTTCGCCTCATGCGCGGAACCAACCTCTATGAAAGCCTGATCTGCTCCATCCTGTCACAGAATAACTCAGCACTACTCTGGAACAGAACCGCGAGGCTTCTCATGCGCCTCTATGGACCCAGAGTTAATTTCCCCGACGGGACCACATCGTTCCTATTTCCAAGGCCACAAGCTATGGCTGCCCTGAAACCAAGAGAACTTCGCTCGAAGACTTCCATGGGGTACAGGGCGAAGCCCGTCGTTCAAGTTTCCCGTTTGGTTGCCGCCGGAAAATTACAGCTCGATAACTTCCTTACGCGGCCTTACGACGAGGCTATGGAGGCACTCATTGACCTTCCCGGTGTAGGCCCTAAGGTTGCGGATTGCTTCCTACTATACGGCGCAGGTCGCCTCGAAACCGCCCCCGTCGACGTCTGGATTCACAGAGTTGTCAGAAAGCTGTACTTTAGGGGGAGAAGGGTCAGCAGGCTCAAGACCGCACGGTTTCTGCGCGACCGCTTCGGGGAATGGGCTGGGTACGCGCAATTGTACCTCTTCGACTTCGCACGCCGCGGCGGCATCGGTAAGGCAACTAAAGCCAGCAAGTAGGGGATGGCTGTCTCTAGGCGTGGCGCCCCTTTGCTGCCTGTTTCTTTACAGGTTTTCGTTTCAATTTTGTTCCGCAGACTATGCAGACCTGAGAGTCTGCTTGAGGGTACCGCCTATAGCAAGCGGGGCAGTAGTAAGTCCAACTGAACTTCTCTCGGATTCCTAACGTGGCCAAGGGCTGGTAGGCTATGCCAATCCCTTCCGCAACATTCTGCACAGCGTAATCGTCGCTTACAATGACAGGCGTCTTCCCCTCAGTGCGAAGTTCAAGTGCCAAGGCCAAGACGCCCGTATCCGCTTTCGAAAGCACCACTCTATCCCCGAGTACCCTGGCCTTCTCAGCGACCGCTTCCAATGAAGCTGAAGTTGGACTCCGAATCCTAAGCTTCCCAGAAGACTTGGAAATCGCCAGCCTGTATGACGGGCCGGTTTGTTCTCGCAGTTCATCCGTAACCTCGGGCACCGAATAGCTCTCAATATCAAGCCCGAGAGGGTCGAGGCCCATGATTAGGGCTGAAGTGTCTAGAACTAGAACTTTCAGAAACCTGCTCGCTCCATCTCGTGAAGGCGAGTTAGGCTTCCTAAGGGTGGGGCAGGGCGTAACCGCACGAACACGGAGTAATGCTTAGCCTTGCGAACCGCCAACTTGACATCCTGGGAAAGCTCCCTCTGAAACCGCCCATCAGCGACGACGAGAGCCCGTAATTTTGGATTCGCCATTTGAATCGAAAGGGACCGTTCCATCGACAGAACCGTCGGCCTCAAGAATTCAAGAGGGCAGATGAAAGTGACCACGAACGCATCCACCGCTGAATCAACCACAGGCCCACCCGCTGAAAGAGCGTAAGCTGTGGATCCCGTAGCGGTTGAGACGATGAGCCCGTCCCCCCTGAACTGCAGAAAAGGCACAGAATCAACAGCAAGGCGCAGATCAAGCATCTTCGAGGGGCTTCCCGATGATACCACGAGCTCGTTGAGCGCGTCGACCACGTGTGTTCCGTTTAGGTCGACGGCGAGTTTCGCGCGCTTTTCCAGCCTGCATTTGCCCTTCGCGAAGAGTTCGATGGCTCGTTGAGCTTTAGCTGGTTCAACTTCAGTGAGGTAGCCGCGCCTTCCCATGTTCACCGCTAGAATTGGTGTTTCCGGTTCGGGGATGGACATTGTTGTTTTGAGGACTGTTCCGTCTCCTCCCACGGTTACTATGAGGTCTGCTTTGAGATCGGACAAGTCCTTACCGCCGCCTAGTCGGCCTCGTTTTGCCAATTCCAGTTCAGCTGTGACCGCTATACCCTTCTTCCTCAGCTGCTTAGCGAGGGTTGCCGCCACTTCAAGGGCCTGCGGTTCATCGAGCCTAGATACGAGGCCGACCTTCAAAGCCAATTTCGCTTCTCCGAGGGGAGACACTACCTGTCGTGAGGATAATTAAGTAATCCACTCAGGCCATGACTAGATTTGGTTTCGCGAAACCTTCCGCGAAAGGCTGAATGACCAGACAAGCTTTTTAGACGAAGAGGGGGCGTTAATTGCTTTCGAGCTTAGCTTAAGGGCGAAGAACACTGAGTAAACCTGTAGACGTTGGGACTCTAAAGATCGGCCACTACGTAATTGTGGATGGGGAGCCTTGCAAGATTGTTGAATACGAAAAATCAAAACCAGGCAAACACGGTGCCGCGAAGGCTAGAATTGTAGCCATCAGTGTTACAACTGGAACAAAAAAGAACGTAATCAGCCCTGTGGACGCACGCATTGAAGTTCCCATGATAGAGAAGAAAACGGGACAAGTACTCGCTTTCATGGGCAACAACGTTCAGATCATGGACATGCAGTCCTACGAGACCTTCGAAACTCCTATGCCGGAAGAAGAGGAGATTAAAGCGAAAATGGCTCCAGGCGTCGAGGTCGAGTACTGGCAAATGCTGGGACAGAATAAGATAATGCGAACGAAGGGCTAATTCTCCCGTTTCCCACACGCGCCTTGGAAGGCTCACCCGATGCCCTTCGTCTCGCACATCAAACTGACGAAACGCATGTCACTTTCCGACATTGCAAGGCAGATGGAAGCGGTTAAAGTCCTTGGGCCAGGACGGTTCGGGAAGGCAGTAACTATCCTCGGAGGCCTGTTTAGAGACGGCGAGTGCGTCAAGCTGATTTCTCTTGCTGGCCCAATTGTCCCCGGAGGCCTTAGAACAATCATCGCAGACCTGATTGATGATGGTTTGCTAAATGGGGTCGTCACAACTGGCGCAAACGTAACGCATGACATACTCGAAGGCCTAGGACATCGGCACATTGCGGGAACGGAACTGGCGGATGATAGCAAACTGAAACGCCAAGGGCTATCCAGAATCTACGACCTCCTAGTCACCCAGAAAGCAATCGAACACCTAGAGAAAGCAACTCACCGCATGCTCAACCGCATCCCAGAAACAAGACGCCGCAACATAGCCAGCTACGAGTTACTATGGGAATTCGGCAAGCAGATCAGGGACAGACGCTCGATTCTTCACATCGCACAGAAACGCAAAGTCCCCATCTTCTGCCCCGGCATTTTTGACTCAATGCTCGGGTTGAACCTATGGACCTACAGCCGACTCAAACCGCTCTTCATTAACCCGTTCAAGGATTTCTCAAGGCTTGTTGACTTGACTTACGAGAGAAAGAGAGTTGGGGCGATAATCCTTGGTGGCGGGATGCCGAAACACCATGTCCTAATCGCAAACTCATACAGGGGCGGCGTGGATGCGGCGATTCAAATAACACTCGACCGCCCCGAAGGTGGCGGTGCAAGCGGTGCACCTCTGGAAGAGGCGATTAGCTGGGGCAAAATCAAGACTCCCAACAGACTAGTCACGATTGTTGGAGACGCTACGGTGATATTCCCTTTGCTTACTCTAGCGGCCCTAGAGAGGGCAGGTAAGTAGGCTCATCACAGCCGTGGAATGTGGACTTCAAGGACGCCCCGTTTGAACTTCGTGCTAATTCTTTTCTCGTCAACGGAGACGGGCATGCGGATTCTGGCACGGTAACATGTGAATTCCCCATGCCTGTGCTTGGCGCCGAGGTCCCTGAACGTGATCTTCTTGTTGGTCTCTGCATAAACTTCCAAGGAATCATCCGTCGGGCAGCGCAGCTTAACCTGTTTGTGGTCCACGTATGGTAAATCGACGGTTAGAACGACCTCGTTGGCCGCCACGTACAGATTGTATAGAGGTTGGATGCATGCAGCGGCAGCGTTCCATCCTGACCCATGGGTGGAGAATTCGCCTTTCGGTTCAGGACTCACCATGGTTCACCCGTACATAGGCGGGAGATCGTATTCATGAGACTTGTCCATCTTGAGCATCTCTTCGTGGGTACGGTGCATCATATCCTTACTTTTCAAGCGTATTTCTTCCCCTCTCTTCAGAAGGTCGGAAACGTCAACATTCAGATCGAGTATCTTGTTGACCGCGCTTATCGCAACCGCGGCTGCTACAGGGTCGGGGTAGTTGTAGTAGGATTGGGTAAGCAACGTGATTGCGGGAACGGATGCTTCAGCACATTTCTGGAGGATTAGCCCGTAAACGCCAACTATGTAACCTTCCTCCAAGACTTCAGCCGCCCCGCGAAGCCTCGACTCCAATTCCTTACTTGAAAGCGCGGCAAACACTTTTGGGGCATCTATGTCCTGGCGGTTCGCAACAGCCATCCCACCCAAGGAGAGCATCAGCTTAGTATTCTTTGTTCGAGCCCAGTCAACGATATCCGCCGCAAGTGGCCTGATGAGTGGGACTGGGATCGTTGTCTCAGAGATTAGGACAACCAAAGAGTTGCCTGCGAATATGCGGATAGGTGCTTTCGGAAGGCCGCCGTGCAGAACGATCATTGGTGGAAGAAGGTCAGACTCGATAGCGCCCACCTCCTTCAATTTCAATTCGCTAATGATATGAGAAGCCGCCAGCAACCCGACAAGCCCTACATCGGGAAGGCCGTTCACAATAACCGCCCCCTTAGGAATCGAAGCGGATTCCAAAATGCGCAACCCATCTTTCCCAGACAGGCTATTGGACATATCAACACCCTTCTACGAAAACTGTGAGCTGAAGCCAGAGCAAGATTACCGAGTAATTAAACGGTTCGCAGAAGTTACAAGAACTTTTAGGATGCCTCAACCAACGCATCAAGCGTATCGTGAAAATGCATGAGTGCACTCGAAGGCCTAGGCAAGTCGCTTAGCGACGCAATGAAAAAGCTGCTGCGAATGGCGGTTGTTGATGAAAAAGCAGTCAAGGAACTTGTCCGCGACCTTCAACGGGCCCTCCTTCAATCCGACGTTAACGTTAACCTAGTTATGCAGATTTCTCAGGCAGTCGAGAAGCGGTCACTCGAAGAAAAGCTGCCGCCTGGAATCTCCCGCCGCGAACACGTCGTTAAAGTTCTCTATGAGGAACTGACCCGATTCCTCGGTGAGGAACCGAGCAAACTCACTGTCGAACCTGGCACAACACAAGTTATCATGCTCGTTGGAATTCAGGGCACGGGGAAAACAACAGCCGCAGTGAAACTTTCACGCTTCTATCAAAAGCGCGGTCTGCGGCCTGCGATAATCTGCGCCGACACCTACCGGCCAGGCGCCTTCGACCAGTTGAAGCAACTTGCTGACAAAATTAGCGTACCCGTTTACGGTGAACCGAATTCTAGGGATACATTGAAAATAGTGAAAAAGGGCATGGAGCAATTCTCAAACCAAAAGTACAACCTGATCATCGTGGACACGGCAGGGCGTCACAAGGATGAAACAGAACTGATGTCCGAGATGCGTGACCTAGCCAAGCAGGTTCAGCCCAACGAAATAATCCTCGCGATCGACGCCTCAATCGGCCAAGCAGCAATGTCCCAGGCGGCCGCGTTCAATGAGAGCACAAAGATCGGTTCAATTCTAGTAACAAAACTTGACGGAACGGCCAAGGGAGGAGGCGCACTCTCAGCCGTTGCCGCAACCCACGCCAAGATCAAATTTGTAGGGACGGGAGAGAAGATCGATGACATTGAGCAGTTCATCCCCTCGAGTTTTGTGGGACGCCTCCTCGGAATGGGCGACATCAAAGCATTGGTCGACAGGGTTCGTGACGCAGAAATCGTCGTACCGCAGAAGAAAGCAAGGGCCTTCCTGGAGGGTAAGTTCACGTTGAAGGACATGTACGAGCAAATGGTCGCCGTTCGAAAAATGGGCCCCCTGAAGAAACTGGTTGGTATGATGCCTGGCGGAATGAACATACCCGACGACGCTATGGAGAACGCTGAGAAGAAACTGGACGCTTGGCGGGTTATCATCCAATCTATGACGCGGGATGAGATTGAGGACCCGAAACTCGTCGATTCCTCACGGGCGAGGAGAATCGCACATGGCTCAGGTACATCCGACAAGGACGTGAAAGAAATGGTGAATCAATACTTCATGATGAAGAAGATGATGAAGAGCATGAAACGGCGCGGCGCCGCTTTCGGAAGGGGAAAAATGCCCTTCCCAACACGGCCTTGAAGGACGCGGAAAATATTCCAAGAAAGTTAATTAGCGTCCCTTTAGTCTGCTAGCAAATTTCAGGTCATGTCTCATGGTAAGGCGCTCAAAGGGCTACCGCTCGAGGACGCGAAGCCTACTCCGGAAGAGACCTCGCGAGCGAGGAAAAATCGGCCTCAGCCGCATCCTCCGAACCTATCGCCCAGGCGAGAAAGTCACCATCATGATAGAACCCTCCGTACACAAGGGCATGCCCCACAGACGCTATCATGGAAGGGTTGGAGTAATTCATGCCAGACGCGGAAAGTCATACGTGGTTCATATCACGATGGGTAGTCAGACGAAACAAATTATCGCCCGACCTGAACACATCACCCCCGTACGTTGAGTGAACCACTTGCCTAGGAAAATCATCGATTCTAAGCCCGCCACTACCTCCGAAGCAAAAAGAACTTTGGAACGCGCGAAGGAAGATGAGCTAGGAGAATTTCAGAGGCGCACACTTGACTACGCATCCAAGTTCGCCAGGATCTCACCCGCTAAAGCTGAGAAGCTTGTACGGGAATTGGGGGAGAAGCATCAACTCGAGCGGAAGGATGCAATTCAGATTGCCAACACAATGCCACGGTATATCGAAGAATTACGAACCATTCTTACGGTCAAAGGGCGAATAATCTCGGGTACTCAATTGGAAGATATTCTGAAACTTCTCAACAACTATCGAGAAGATTAGCCCACAAGTAATTCTCTCTCTTGATTCCTGGGCATAAGGCAGGAAAACCTTTTTTCCCTCCGAACCCACACCTCCTACTGGATATGCTGAACTTTGCCTGATTCCGGCGATTCCACATTTACCGTGATTGAAAAGGCACAGAGGCCAAGCACCTACTTCCTTTAACGCGAAATCTGCACCTACTTCTGGTGGAACAAAGATGAGTATGAATACAAAGAGTTCAGATGAGAATCGGGGCACCAGTTCAGCTTACTCAGGGTTTAGGCCAACTACTGGAGGCGGTGGGGAGGGTGGCGTTCCACCGCGACTTTACGAGGAGTACGCATACGTGCTGGATTTCTTGCAATTCGGCCGACCTGGAACGGACAAGCCTAGGCACCTTGCCCTTCCAACGGTGCAGGTTATCGGTGAAACATACTTCACACTCCTTGAGGCCGAAATACGCGTAGGAACACAGGCAAACCTTCACGAGCGCGTTTACATTGGAAAAGAGCGGCGAGAGAAAATTAACCGTATCATCGGAAGAATCAGCTACAACGACCTCACTGCGAATGCGAAGGCAGAGTTGCTTCCGGTGCTAGAAGACCTGATCGCTAACCAAGAGCAGAGGTTTGTTTCCTTTTTCAATAATTCCCAAGCCATAACACCCCGTATGCATGCACTGGAGCTGCTTCCGGGAATCGGGAAAAAATCGATGTGGCAAATAATAAACGCCAGGGAGAAAAAACCCTTCATCAGCTTCAAGGACGTTCACGAGCGAACGAATGTAGGGGACCCCGTCAAGGTCGTTGCTAAACGGATCTTGGACGAATTGGCCGGGGAAGAAAAGTACCGGGTTTTTTCGAGAGCGCTATAGACACGACGTATGAATACTGCGAGAGAACTGGTTTGCCCAACAGGGTAATCATGCACGTAGACCTCGACTACTTCTACGCCCAGTGTGAAGAGAACAAGAACCCGCATGTGCGGGGAACCCCCGTGGTGGTTTGCGTTTACTCCGGCAGGACCGAGGATAGTGGAGTAGTCAGCACCTCCAATTACCTTGCCCGGAAATATGGGGTAAAGGCCGGCATACCCATCGCCCGAGCGAAGAAGCTTCTTGAATCCTCGGGCGCGATTTTCTTTCCAATGAACCGTCCTCTATACGAACAAGTATCCGAGGGGGTAATGAAAATCCTGCGGGAGCGCGGTGACGCATTTGAAAAAGTGGGAATTGATGAGGCTTATCTAGAAGTTTCAACTAGAACGAATGGCAAATTCGATCAGGCCGAAAACATAGCGAATGAAATTAAGCGACAGATAATCACTGAAGAACAGATAACTTGCTCAATTGGAATCGCACCCAACAAACTCGTGGCCAAGATTGCATCCGACGAGAGAAAACCCGATGGACTCACCATGGTGAAGCCGGAAGAAGTCCACAGTTTCTTGTCGGAATTGCCAGCCTCGAGGATACCTGGTGTCGGGAAGAAAGTAGAGGACAAACTGGGCCAAATGCAGGTCAAGACGATAGCTCAACTTTCTACGATTAGTCCCCCGATCCTGGTTGAAACCTTCGGAAAAAACTTAGGAGGTTATCTTTTTCAGGCCGCCCGAGGAGAGGATGACGAACCGGTAAAGGAAAGGGAACAACCAACACAGCTAAGCCGGATCGCTACCTTGAAACGAAATACTCGAGACCTACCAGAAATGCTGCCCCTGCTAAGCGAACTTGCAAATTCAACAACCGCCAAATTGAAAGAAAGAAGTATGACGTGCAAGTCGGTAGCAATCATAGCTATACTGAACGACCTCTCTATTCACACCAAATCGAAAACATTGGAACAACCAACCGCAGATGAAAAAATCATTGTGAGCACTGCACAGGAACTGATGAAAGAATTCTTGGAATCAATGCCCAGTGCTACGGTCCGAAGGACAGGAGTCAAAGTCTCCACATTGTCGAAGCCAACCGGGCAGACAGATATCTCCAATTTCCTGAAGGCGTAGCTCCAAGGAAAGTCCACCAGTCATCGCACCGTTGAGGAATCTGCCGTGGCCTGGGTTCGACGTGAACTTGACTCGATAGGCATACCTCCACTCAAGAGGTTCGGACAACATTTTCTAATCGACAAGGGGGTACGCGAGCGCCTAGTCGAGCTGGCTGAACTAACAACCAATGATACAGTCCTCGAGGTGGGCCCTGGTCTCGGTTTCTTGACGGCAGCGTTGATAAGCAGAGCAGGACGGACAATAGCGATCGAGAAAGATCGGACACTCGCTGCATATCTGAAAGAAAAATTCTCAAACCAACAGAACTTGACAGTTGTTCAAGCTGACGCGCTAACCATCCAGATCCCAGAAGGCTCGAAGGTCGTTTCCAGTCCCCCCTACAACATTTCGTCAAAGCTCATACTTCTAATCATGAACAGTCGATTTCGACTGGCGGCACTATTGATGCAAGAGGAATTTGTCCGAAGGTTAACAGCCTCCAGTGGGTCTCGCGACTACGGACGGCTCAGCGTGATGCTACAATCCAAGGCCACAGCCAAACTTGACATGAAAGTCCCGCGTGAGGCATTCTACCCGAAACCGAGAGTTGACTCCGCCCTCGTTACAATTAGGCCCAGCATCGAAAAGCTTCAGGTACAGAATGAGCAGTTATTCATCGACATGGTACGAGCGCTGTTCACCCAACGCCGCCGAAAGCTGAGAGGAGTCTTGGCGAGATACCTGAAAGCCCAATACCCAACGCTAAGTGACACGATAATTCAACAAATACCGCTAATTGAAAAACGAATCTACGAACTCAACCCAAACGAGTTAGTCGTATTGTCAAACCAGATCGCTGAGGCAACCACGGAATCTGGGCGTGAATGAATCGCCGATTAGAGTAATTCTCCTAGAACCAGAGACAGGGGGAAACATTGGCTCCGTAGCTCGATCGATGAAGAACTTCCAGCTCAACGATCTCTGGTTAGTCAACCCGCAGACACCCATCAATGACGAGGCAAGGGCATTTGCAATGGGCGGCCTCGATGTTCTCAAATTGGCTAAGGTCGTTAGCACCTTCAGAAAAGCGCTAAAGGGAGTGGACTTGGTTGTAGGAACCAGTTCTGTGGCCGCAACAAGCACATCCAACCTTTCCAGAATATCAATCAAACCAGTCGAACTCGCTAAGAAAGTTCAGGCAGTCAAAGGGACTACTGCAATCGTCTTCGGAAGAGAGAGCTCCGGATTAAGCAACCGAGAGGTAGAAGGATGCGACTTCATGGTTACAATACCTGCAAGCCGCGAATACAACGTACTTAACATAGCCACCGCCGCCTCAATCATCTTCTACGAAATCTTCCACCAAAGAATAAGAAGACGAAACTTTGAGTTGGCCTCAAGACCTGCCATGGGAAGGCTCCTCCGGCAATTTGACGGCCTACTGAAACGAAGTCACATGGCGCCACATAGGCGTAAACTCGCCCATCGAGCCTTTCGCAACCTGATCTCACGCGCTTTTGTTTCAAAGCGCGAAGCGTCGCTCCTCCTTGGACTATTTAGGAAGCTACAAGCAGAGCTGACGTGAGCCATTGTGGAGAGCAGGCAGTGATAGACCATGAGAATTCTAGCTCTCGCTATTCTTTTGATAATTCTTGTCTGCGTGTCACCAACTGCAGCCACAGGATCTGGAACTGGGTCGGTAATAGTCCAAATTCAAGGATATGGAACAGTTCACGGCCAATTACAGAACGCACTCATACAGTCAAACAATAACGTCACGATGTCAATGGTGGTGAACGATCAACTCCAGACCCCTCAGGGCTCTTTCCCCCTCCAGGCGACCGGCGACTGGAACGGAGCTCTGAACAATTCAACGCTATCGGGTACAATCGATAACGTTCAAGGAAAAATCCACGTCTGCGTAATTTCCTCATGCAACGACGTCGACTTTAGCGGCCACGGGACTTGGACGGGGCAACTTCAAACCGCCTCATCTGGAAGTGGAAACTACACCGGAACAATAACTATCACGAACTCTCAGTATCCGCAGATTCCACTAGGTCAAACAATTCCCATTTATGGCTCATGGGCCTCGAACTTCGCATCTGTCGTCCCTGAGTTCAATTACCACATCATTCTACTGCTCCTTGCTACCCTAATGGCCGCAACTATCCTGACGCATAGAAGACGGAGAACGTAGACCTGCCTGCTCCGACAAGATTGTGTGCGAGAAAGCATCAATCATGGAGGGCGGGACATCAGGGACCGCAGTCAAGAGCTTCGAAACGAAGGCATGTAAGCTTAAGTAACACTCGATGCAATCTCGCTAAAATCCCTGGTGGATTAGACATGAAGGGTAGAAACTACAGGCAAATCAAAGGCCAGCCCTACACTAGGGGAAAATATATTCACGGTACTCCGCCGCCGAAAATATCAAAGTTCATGATGGGAGACACGAAGGCACATTTCGAATATCGAATATCTTTGGTAGCACAAAGCCCAGAGCAGATCAGACATAATGCACTCGAAGCAGCACGCGTTGCAGCAAACAAGGTGTTGTTCGACGCGTTGGGCGAAACAGGCTACAAGATTCATCTTCGAGTTTATCCCCACATTATCCTTCGAGAGAATCGAATGATCGCAACCGCAGGCGCCGACAGGCTACAAGAGGGAATGCGAAGGGCCTTCGGTAAACCGAGCGGAAGAGCCGCTAGGGTTAAGACAGGACAGTCAATCCTCGACATTTACGTTAACAGAAATGCGGTCGACGCTGCGAAGAAGGCAATGCGGGTCGGGTCTACAAAACTTGCGGTCGCTTGCATTGTGACCCAAGAAACCTTGGCACCGCCTGCCGTCTCTGTCTTGGCAAAATAAGGTTCCTTAGCGATCCTTACTTTTGACCACAAACTAACGCGACCACACCTAAGGTCATCTTTTCAGAAAGTGTACGCTGAAACCCAGCATCGAGAAGTGCATCCGAGGTTTCATTCGCCGTTGAGGATTTCAATATCGTATTTGCAAGATAGACTAGGGTACGCTTCCAATAGCCAGAAACAAGTCCACCAATAGCTGGAAGGACGTGAAATATGTGGAAGTTGTAGAGCCGCCACACGGTAACCTCTTCTGGCCTAACGAAGTCGACTGAGAGAAACCAACCAGAGCGAAGTAAAACCCTCAGCGAGTCCCGCAACATGGCCAATTTATCAGCAAAATTGCGCAACGCCAAACCAATCGTTACATACCTGAAAGTTGCGTCGCGAAATGGAAGATATTCTCCTACGGCCCTTACAAAATCGACCTTACATTCACCCTGAAATATTTGCTTTTTTCGGTTGGCTATGCTCAGCATCGCAGGGCTCAGATCTAGACCAACAATCAAACCACCATCCCTAATCGCACGACTTAGCTCGAAAGTGACAAGCCCTGTCCCGCAGGCCAAATCCAACACCATAACCTCTCCAGAGAAATCCATTTTTGCGAACATGCGCCTCCTCCAAACCCAGTCGAATGAAAGAGTCATCAGGTGCAGCAGGACGTCGTACTCTCTCTCAACATCTGTGAAGATGGTCCTAACGAATCTTGCTTTGTCAAGGAATCTTGTTGGGATTTCCATCTGAGTCATATGCTTGAGTGCCTCTCACGCAAAGGAACGGTTAAGTTCTGCAGTAAGCCTGCTACACCGATGTCTGACCATGTACCAACTAGAAGAAGATAGCATAATAGATGAGATAAGAAGGCGCGGTTCGAAGAGAATTCTCCTCCAAATGCCTGAAGGCCTGAAACCAACCGGATTTCGACTGGCAAAACTACTTGAGAAGGAAACGAAAGCCGAAGTATTCGTCTCAGGTGACCCTTGCTACGGTGCCTGCGACCTTGCGCTCTACCCGAAGAAGCACATCGACGCGGACTTACTCGTTCACCTTGGGCACGCGGAGATTCCGGGCGAATTCGCCGACGAGAACGTTTTGTATGTTGAAGCACGGGCGGATGTGCCAATACTAGAACCAATGGTTCAGGCCTTGAAAATGTTAGAGAGGGAGCAAGTGATCGGACTCGCTTCAAACATCCAGCATATTCACCAGATCGATAAAGCCAAAGAAATTCTGGAAGGACACGGAAAGAAGGTACTCATTGGTCGGCCATCGGGCTGGCTAAAGTATCCGGGGCAGGTTCTCGGATGTGACTACGGTAGCGTAAGAGCAATTGCAGAAAAAGTTGACGCCGTCATCATCTTGAGCGGAGGAGATTTCCACGCCCTCGGAATTCCGCTGGCAACAGGCAAACGGACCATCGTCGTCGACCCATTTCAACAAACAGCGAAAGACATGACCGAAGTCTGTCGAAAACTCCTCCGTAAGAGGTGGATGAATATTGAAAAATTCAAACAAGCCAAAAGGATCGGAATCATCGTTGGCCTGAAGAGTAGTCAAATGAATATTTCTCTTGCGCGTCGGCTCAAGGAGCTCTTGGAAGAGAGGGAGTATTCGAGTATCTTAATTTGCGCAACCGAGGTGATTCCTGAGACCCTAGGCTCCTTCACAGACTTAGACGCCTACGTCGAAATCTCATGCCCACGAATAAGCACCGACGACCAAGAACGTTATCGCAAACCCATCCTTAATCCGGAAGAGGTCATGATAGCATTAGGTAAGAAGAGCTGGGAAGATTACACCAAAGGAATGACGTTGGAAGAATGGCATTAGACTCGACCCAGAGTTGAAGGCTATTATCTTGCACTCCCGACCGGTCCTGATTCGCAAGCGCGATCTAACGATCAAACTGCAGCAAGTAATGTCTCACCCTGAACCCCAAGTTGCCCTCGAGCAGTACACTATCTCAGCCGACCTAGCGGCAGACATCCTCTTCGAAGCATGCTACGTATACGATGACATCGAAAATAAATCGGTGGCAGACCTCGGCACAGGAACGGGGAGACTCGCCCTAGGCGCTTCAATGCTCGGTGCGGGATACGTAGTCGGAATCGACCTAGACTCCACCAGCCTTTTTGTCGCCTCGAGGAACGCCAAACTGCTGGAGGTACATCCAGATTGGGTATGCGGTGTCGTAGAAGGCCTAAGGGGAAAGGTTGATACAGTTCTAATGAACCCGCCATTTGGCACCAGGCAACCACACGCCGATATTCACTTTCTTCAAATCGCCCTAGCCTTGGGGACAACAGTCTACAGTATCCACAAGTCTTCCACTCGCGAATTTCTCACTCGCTGGTTACAGGGACGAGCAAACAAGACCGAAAGAATTCTGAGTACAAGAATGGAAATTCCACATCAGTTCTCCTTCCACACAAAGCGAAGCCGCAAAGTCGAAGTCGACGTATTCAGAATTCAGTCGAGTTAGTTCGATTTGTGCCTGCCCTTATATACAGGGCTGCAATCTAACGCCCACAAATCTGCGCAACTGTTGGAGAAATATCTTCGAGAGTCACCGAATCGGCGAAGAAATCCAAGGCTTGATTACAACTCTGGTGGTAAGAATTGAGTAAGGCACCACGTGAAATGGTTCAATCCGTCCTTCCCGGAGACAAATTAGGAGTTGTGGAACAATTCCTTCCTGGCGTTGGCACCTACGAAAAGGAAGGGGCGATTTACGCAAATTTTACCGGGAACGCTAATATTGACCTGAAGAACAAGCGCGTGACCGTGGTTCCAACCACGAGGGTACCCAAACTTCCCAAGGAAGGAGCCACAGTTCTTGCATCGGTGATACATGCACAGGAGAAGATGGCGACTGTGAATATCTGGAAGATAGATGACAAGTTGCTGCACAACCCATTCACTGCAATCCTTCACATCTCCTCATCGAGCCCCCGATATGAGAGAAATATGTCTGATGTATGCAAGTCAGGTGATATACTCCGCGCAAGAGTCATCGATATGACTAACAGAATTCCACAACTGACAACAGCGGGTCGCGGTCTGGGAGTCGTTAAGGCCTTCTGTTCCAAGTGTGGAGCCGTATTGGAGTTTAAGGACAGAAGACTCCAGTGTCCGTCATGCGGAAACCTTGAGAATAGGAGGCTCGCAGAAGATTACGAGCAAGCTGCGTAAAGGTGCGAATGATGGAAGTCAAGGTTCTATCAAAGTCGAAGAACGACCTTAGGCTCGAAATAGTTGGCGAGGACCATACCTTCTGCAACCTACTTCAGAGCCTCTTACTTGAGGACAAGAACGTAGAGATTGCGGGTTACGACCAACCCCACCCGCTAATCAGATCAAGCATCGTCTACCTGAGAACAAAACGTGAAGCTTCACCCGAAAAGGTGCTTCTGAACGCCCTGGCTGGCATTCAGGAACTTAACAAGGAGTTTAACGAGAAATTCGCCAAGGCCGTCGGACCTTCCTAATGAATAACGAAGAGACCCTTCGCCAAGTCATGCGGAGCAAGCAACTGGCCAGTTTGGGGGATGCGTTCGTAAATTTCGTCTATTCTTTGGCGCTAACTCAGGCTAACGGAAAACCTCAATCCGTGAAGGTTAGCGATAGAATTCTTGCAAATGCTTTCAAGCTTTCAGGCCTACGTAAGTATCTCGGAACTCGGATCTCAAAGAAAGACCTTGCAAATGCCTCAGAGTCTCTTTTGGTTGATGCATACCAGAAAAAACTCATCACAATCGAAGAAAGCGTGAGAATCCTCAGTGAAGACCCTAATGGCCTACAAGTAGGGCTCTCACAACTGATGAAACTAACTGCAGAGCGAATAGCTCGCAGCTAGCTGGCGACTTTCTGTTGCTCAAGAAGGAAACTAGAATTTTAGGTCTAAGCGCAACACCACGTCTAAAAGGTGGGACTTTTTTCGTCGGCGTCATTTTCAGGGGTAGCTTTTGGCTGGACGGGATCCTGACATGCACCGTAAGGCCCAAGAGGGGTCTCGAAACGTTGAGGCTGTCAAGAGCGATAATGAAGTCTAGACAGTATTCGCAATTGCACGCCATCATCATTTCGAAAGATCAAAATGTCCTCCGACGAGATAATCACATCACAGAGTTAGCGCACAGACTCAAATTGCCAGTTATATTACTACTCAAACGCGCGTCGGTAAAGAAACGTATACAACCGCCGGGAGTGAAGCAGTATGATCTCGACATTAACGGTGAACGACTTCATGTCTCCGCCAAAGGGATAAGCTTCACGAAGCTTCAAGAATTGTTCACCGTTGGCTGCGCTCCGGATTCTTACATTCCTGAAGCTGTGAGAGTTGCGGATCTGATGACAAAGCAAGTAACGCTTAAATGGAACTCTCTGAGATTGGCGTAGCCGGTCGTTACCAAAAGTGCAATTTTGTCCAAAGTGCGGTTTAGCTCTTCTGCCTACAAAGAAACAGAAATCCGTCGTCTTGAGTTGCCCGAAATGTGGCTACGAGACGAAGCGGTCAGACCGCACGGTGCAAAAGTTAGAGCAACAAAAAGAGAATGTGGTCGTCATCGGTAAAGAAGAACAGAAGATTCGTACACTGCCGAAGACGAAAGTTGATTGCCCCAAGTGTGGACACAAAGAGGCGTTCTATTGGCTTGTGCAAACGCGCGGAGCAGATGAGTCCTCAACACAGTTCTTCCGGTGCACAAGTTGTGGGGCAACTTGGCGTGAAAATTCCTAGGGTCCATGTCTCGACTCGCACCGCTCAATTAAAATGCGTAAGGTTCTCTCTCTAAGACACCATTCGATATCCGGTGACTGATGAATGTTCAAAGCTACGATCAGTGATGCGAGGCTTTGGAAGAACCTTCTCGCGGGGATATCTACACTCATTGAGGAAGCCGACTTCAACGCCGCCCCTGAAGGAATCAAACTAAGATCGATGGATCCATCCCATGTGGCCATGGTTGACTTTGAATGGAACAAATCAGCATTTGAAGAATATACCTGCCTACAACCAACCAAGATTCGATTGAATGTAGCCGACATTGTCAAGAAACTACGCGGCGCTGGGCAAGAACCCCTCGAAATGTCATACGATGAAAATACTCGAAAGTTCAGCATGGTCATCAAAGGAAAATGGAAGACCACGTTTACTCTCCCCACGCTGGACCCCGGAAATGAAGAAGTGCCGACGCCGAAAATTACTTTCAACACGAAAATTAAAATGATCAGCTCAAGCTTCAAAGACATAATTGATCAAATTCAAACAGTCAGCGATAACGTGAGGTTCGAGACTACCCCAGAGAAATTCACCGCGGAAGCAGTTACGGAACTCAGTGGAGCAAAGATTGAGTTAGAGAAGGGCAGCGACGTTTTGCTGGAGCTTGAGGTCAAGGAACCATGCAAAGCAACCTTCAACCTGAACTACTTAGCGGAAATCTCCAAGGCTGGCTCGATGGCTGCGGAGCTCGTTACACTGGAATTCTCGTCTAACATGCCCGTAAAACTAGAGTACGAAATGCCTCAACAAGGAAAGTTGCTCTATTTCCTGGCCCCGAGAATTGAGGCGGAGTAGAACTATTAACGCTAAGACGGCATAACCAGCTTCGCCTCTCCCTAACCATTTAGAGGCGGTCAGCATGCAGGCGCTTCTTACCAAGTTGGACTTGGCAAAATTCCCGTTCACTATAGAAGCGTCTAACTACGTAAAGTCAAGAAACATTGATCCCCTAGAACTTGTGAGGCCTGAACTAATTCCCATACTCGAACGCGCTATAGAACGAATCAGGCAAGGCGTCTTTACCGGGAGAATCTCAGCTGACCTGACCCAAGAAGATGTGGACATACTCGCCTACCCCACAGCGCTGATGCTGATCAGCTCCATCGGCGACGACAGGACACGGCGCCGATATGCTCTCGCTGAGTCAAAGCGAGCCTACCAGCTGCTGAGAGAGGAAAGCCCAGACAAGCTCTTGCAGATAGCGACTGGCACGTTCGCTTGGGACGCGAAGCTTGTAGATCGAGATGTTGGCGACACCCACTTTGAATTCGCGCTTTATTTCACATTCTATGTGAGCAATTCAGCCCGAATACACGACCTGAAATGGAAATTAGTCAATAGGGTCCTCGCTGAAGGCTATGTCTTGCTTCCGCGTGAAGATTTCGCGAGACTGCTGGAGGAGGAAGTTCAATCTAGAGTACTCGAGAAAACCGCCGACACAACGGTAGCGCTCCCCGCGGAATTGGACAAGCGCGTCGAACCGTTGCGTTCTACGCTAAAGGCTAGGTCACAATATTTAGCCACTGACGAAATGCCTCGAGCAGTGATGTCATCCGCAATGCCGCCATGCATGAGGAATTTGCTCGGCCTCCTGCAAACGAGTAAACACATCTCTCACATGGGAAGATTCGCGATGGCTGCCTTCCTACTGAACATTGGAACGAACGAAGAGGACCTGCTTAAAATGTTCAAGTCTTTCACCGATTTCGATGAAAGGATCGCACGTTATCAAGTGGAACACATTGCTGGTAGACGCGGATCAAGAAGACAATACACTGCGCCAAACTGCAGTACTATGCGGACCCACGGCCTTTGCGTCAATCCTGATGAACTATGCGGCTCCATAAAACATCCATTGTCCTACTATAGGAGAAAAGCAAGAAGCCTTCTCAGACAAGAAAGAGGAAAAGCCCCCCGTGTGAAAGCGCGCAGCTAGAGATGTAATTCGCCCTTGAAGAAAAGATTGGCAGCTCTCTGCATACTTGCAATCTTAACGATTCTCTCCAGTTTAGTACCTCCTACTCAAACAGCTCACGCTGCTATTGTTTTTCGTGGGTCGCAGAATCCCAGTGGTCAAGTCTCGATTTTCGTTGAGAGTGACCATGATTTTGTCCCCGGCGAGGTTCAGTTGCTGAATGAGTACGGCACAGTCACGACGACCGCAGGCCCCATTGCTGCCGTTCACACCCCAGTAGCCAACCTCCCCGAGATTGGAGGTTTGCCATTTGTCACACGGATTGAGAATTCACATTCCCTCAGCATTGATCTTGAGAGCGGCGTACCCGATACCGGGGCGCCACAAGTATGGAATCAAGTAAAGGATCCAAATGGCAACAATGTAACTGGCGCAGGAGTAATCATTGGGTTCGTCGATACTGGGATTGATACGACACACCCAGATTTCACCTTCCCCAATGGAACCACCAAGATTCTCTACGTCTGGGACCAAACAACCCCCGGCCGCCCACCTACTGGTTTCGACTATGGCTACGAGTGCACGTCAGCTGACGTCCAAGCGAAGAGCTGTCCTGAAACCGATACATTCGGCCACGGGACACACGTAGCCGGAATAGCGGCAGGTTCCGGATTGGCTACAGGAAACTTTACAGGAGTAGCTCCGGGGGCGAGCATAATCTTCGTGAAGAGCGGGTATGGCGTATGCAACGGTGCTAGCTGGAATTTCGATACAACTCACATTTTAGATGGCGTAAGTTACATTGTGAAAAAAGCGGCCAAGCTTGGAATGCACGCTGTGATAAGCCTCAGCTTAGGTGGAAACATTGGAGCCCACGATGGAACTGACCCGTTCGAACTCGCCCTGGACGCAATTGTGGAGGCGGGAACACCGGTCGTCGTTGCCGCCGGAAATCAGGCACGAGACAACGCCCACATTCGAGGCCAACTTTCACAGGGAAGCAACGCGACTTTCCAGGTGCAGGTTCAACAAACAACTGTGGACCTTCAGATCGATGTCTGGTATTCACCTCAGGATCAGATCGACGCGACGCTCACAACACCAGATGGGCAGCATTACCGTGCTCCGACAATTCCTGGAGGAGTTGTAAGCAACTTCGGCAACGTAACAACCACAACAAGTTCCTCGAACAACGGTGACGAATTGTACCTTGAAGTCAACTCGACTACAAACCTGCCACCCAATGGATGGAGCATAACTCTAAAGGCGACCCAAATTCAGTCTCAAGGCTTCTGGGACGCGTGGACCGATGCGGTAACTTGCTCCAATCCTGGACCCTTCTTTACACCCGGTATTGGATACGAGATCGACAGCCACGACACTGTGGGCATACCGGGTACAGCGAGACATGTTGTGACGGTGGGCGCTTACGTAACAAACGCATCATGGACGGGAATAAATGGTCAGGTCTACGGCCGTACTGACATAGCGCCCGGTGGAATTGCACCATTCAGCTCCTGGGGACCTACAAGGGATGGAAGAATCAAGCCGGATGTAGTAGCACCTGGGACCAGCATCACTTCCGCAAGATCGAATACGATACGCGAGCAAGGAGGTGACCCTGACGCGTTTCACAGAGTCCTATCGGGCACAAGCATGGCGACACCACACGTCGCTGGGGCAATTGCTCTAATGCTCCAATACGACCCGCACCTACAAGCGATCGATATCCCTGGAATACTCACACGAACCGCACGTTTCGACGCAGACACTGGCGTGTTTACGAACGGCTCTCCGGTTTGGGGCTTCGGGAAATTAGACGCACGCACCGCTACCGGGTTCTTCCGGTTGATACTGGTAACCAGTGGTATTCCAAGCTCCATCACTGTTCCAGTTCAGGTGGACGGCAAGGACAATCTTGAGTCTTCAGGCGGTTCCTGGGTTGACCTATACTTCCTCAAAGGAGGAACGCATACGGTTTCGTTGGATACTCAGATTCAAGGTAAACTCGGCACCCGGTACGAACTCGAAGATGGCGGTTTTGCGGTGTCGGCGAATTCACTAAAGATGCTGGATTACACGGTTCAATATCTACTCGTTGCAAACTCGCGCTTCGGACCTACGTTGGGAGGAGGGTGGTACAATGCCAATGCAACTGTGAAAGTTGGTGCTCCAGACCGCGTACCTGCTGGAGGAGCATTAGGTTACCTAGGTGTAGCATACACTTTGGCTTACTGGGTAGGAGAGAATGGTAGAGTTATGACAAACCCTGTTGTTATGAATACGCCAAGGAACGTAACCGCTGTTTATGCTCTGAGGTTTCCCGTAGAGACGTTTGTGGTCGCTATAGTAGTCCTAGTAGCAATTCTCGTGTCATTCGTTATTATTGCGAGGAAACGGATGAGTTAACCTGGCCAGCTTATTTCCGCTTCATCATTACATCGGAGCCTTCGACGCGAACATCAAATAGAATTTCGTCCTTAGTGGGTGGAGGCCCAACCACCTTCCCCGTTGTAACATCAAACTGTCCCCCATGCCATGGGCAGATGACATTATTTCCTTCAATTTCACCTTCATCAAGCGGACCTCCTCTGTGCGTACAGGTGTTCGCTATCGCATAGAGCTTTCCGCCAACATTTGCAACGAGAACACCTTCGCCGCCAAATACAACCTTCTTCAAAGAACCAACGGGGAATTCGACCGCTTGGCCGACCTTGACATACCCTTCGCTCATCCCGTAAAACCGCCTGGGACTATATTCGGCTAGGTTTATGAACTGAGTGCATATGGAAGGATGTATTCGCGCCAAGTACTCAACAATGAAAATATCTGAAGTTACTCTGACATGAACATGAGGAAGAGCAACCTGCCACCCAACACCCAAACGCAACGCTTCGAATTCCTAAAACAGAAATTCCAAGAGTACTATAAAGCAGCAAGTCCTTCCCTCAAACCCCCTCCCGCAATGACGGAACGCGAATTCGGGTTTCTGCTTTTCCCTCAGAAGATAATGGTAAGGCACAAGGCCTTCCAGAATCTCGAAACCTTCACTGATTCGCTCTTATCGCTGGCACCTTCAGATGTTTACTATTCTACCGCGTACTATGCACACCCCACTCTTGAAATGGACCAAAAAGGCTGGAAGGGCTCAGATGTTGTCTTCGATGTTGACGCTGATCACATTGACACCCCCTGCAAGGAAACACACGACATGTGGGCATGCACCAAATGCAAGGAGACGCGAAGAGGCAGGAAACCTGCAAAATGTCCCAAATGCGGAACCGAGAAAATAGATGAGAAACCTTGGCTTTGCGTTCGGTGTCTTATAGCTGCGAAGGAAGAAGTCCTAAAACTAATTGAGTTTCTCTCAGAAGACTTCGGAATTGAATCTAATCAGATGCACCTATTTTTTTCCGGTCACAGAGGATACCACCTCCACATAATTTCCGACAAACTGAAGACTCTGGACGATCTGCAGAGGAAGGAGATCGTAGATTACGTCCTCGCCCTCGGGCTGGACCCAGCTGAGCAGGGACTTTATCAGGACATTCTAGACAATAGGCATCCGGTTGTGGTCGGGCCTGATCTGACGGAGCCAGGTTGGCGCGGCAGGCTTGCTCGCGGAGTGTACCAAATCTTAACGGAGTTGAATCAACAGCAGTTGGTTGAACTCGGATTTACACGAGGAGCTGCCGAGCAGATTCTGAACGACCGTGAAACAATCAAGAAGGAATGGTCGAGAAAGATGCTCTGGAGTTCTTTCCAGGACAAGTGGCGCATAAACGAGAAGATCTGGAGAAACATCGTTGATAAAGCAATGAGTCTCGTGGCTCTACCTGCACAGATCGACACCGTCGTGACCACGGACATACACAGATTGATCCGGATGCCGGAAACATTGAATGGGAAGACAGGCCTCAAAGCCGCATCAGTCGAATTGGAGCGCCTTGAAGAATTCGATCCCTTCTATGAACCGGCAGTCTTCGAAGGGGCCCAGGTCGTTCAAGTAAGCGAAGCACCTGAAATCATGCTGCGCGACCAAAACTATGGACCGTTCACCAACGAAAAAATTGAATTACCGCTAGCCGTCGCAATCCTGCTGATAGCCAAGGGCGTCGCATACCCGGTGAAATAGACATGTACAACGACCTCTACAAGGCTTGGAAGGCCGAAAAAACCTCCGAGAAACCGCAGCCGCTATCGAGCGACTTTTACCAACGGGCCACTGGCTACCTAAAGGGATTAGAAGACGACTCCGTTGCTGACGACACACGTACAATCCAGGGCCGCCTACTCGTCGAAGAGAAGGATGTAGCAAAACGCCTGCTCGACGAAATTAAGCAAACAAGGCTGCATAAAATTGTTAACGCAGCAAGAGATGGCAGCGAAATTAGCACGAGTGACTTAACGGATGAAGAAAGAAGGCTCGTGGAACACTTCAATGAATCCCTCTCAAACTACAAGGAACACGACACACCTAAGCAGGGTGGCTCCCTTCCCGAAGATCAACCGGAACTTTCAGTCGTAAGGTTCCTTGATAATGTTCCCGAAATTGTTGGCGTTGACTTGAAAATATACGGCCCGTACAAGAAAGAAGACGTAGGTTCCCTTCCAAATCAAAACGCCCAGGCACTGATTAAACAAGGCCTCGCTAAGGAAATTGATGTTAAGCGTGTCCATCATGCTTTGCCTGAAGAATTGACGAAACAACTCCATCAACAATAAATAGCGCACGCAAAGCTAGGTAACGAACTCAGGCTGATCAGTATGAAAGCCCCAAAACAGATTCGAACCTACTGTCCAAAATGCAAATCACATACTGATCACCAGGTATCAATCTACAAGAAGAGCAAGGAACGGGCGATGTCCGACGGAGCAAGAAGGCAAAACCGAAGGAAGCACGGATATGGCGGACAGAAATTCCCGGAACTGAAACGTACAGCAAAGACAACAAAGAAACAATTGCTGAGGCTCAGCTGCAAGACCTGCAGCTCTGAGGTCTACCGACTCGGAATTAGACTCCGAAAACTCGAAATCACCTAAATTACCTTCGAGTGCGGAGAAACAAGCCATAACACTTATGTTAGTTGCACCCACTTTCTTCGGCCTCCACAAGAACAGTGAATCATTATGGTTAAGGGCGAACTTATTCCAAAGCCAGAAAGCAGCTTCGTTAGAATCAAATGTCCCAAGTGCGGTAACGAGCAAGTGATATTTGACAGGCCATCAATTCCCCCGCGATGCTCAGTCTGCGAAGAGATTTTAGCTGAACCGACCGGCGGAAAAGCAAGAATTAAGTCAGAAGTCGTGCAGGTTCTCGGATAGGCCAAGCGAATGTCAGTAGCGCCGCGTTACCCAGAGGTCGGCGACCTTGTAGTAGCCTCTGTAACGCGGGTCGTGGATTACGGGGCATACGTCAAACTTGATGAATACGAAGGTGTGGAAGGTCTAATCCACATCTCAGAAATCGCAAGCACATACGTGAAAAACATCAGGGTTCACGTCAGAGAGGGCCAGAAGCTGGTCCTGAAAGTTCTGCGTGTTAGCTCCCAACGGGCTCAAGTCGACCTCTCGCTGCGCAGAGTCACGGGGCGAGAAAAATCCGAGAAAATGCTCGAATGGAAGAAAGTGAAGAAAGCTGACTCAATCATCAAGGGCGCAGCTGAGAAATTGAAGACGACCGAAGATGATGTATCTAAGGTCAAGTCGATTATCTATGAAAAATTCGATAACCCATTCGACGCATTCGAAGAAGCTACGGATGAGGGCGAAGAGATCTTTAGCAAACTTGGCATTAGCGAAGAATGGGCCAAGACACTCACGGAAGTTGCGCGGAGCAAGATTAGGTTAGAAAAGGCGAAGGTCACGGGAACTGTAGAACTAACTTGCGCCAGGACAGAAGGGGTGGAAGCGATACGCCAAGCGCTCCGAGGAGCGAAGAAGGTTAAGAAGTCACGCGGAACAACCATCAAGATTTACACGGTAGGGTCCCCACGTTACAGGCTCGAAGTTAGGAGCAAAGAGATAACGGATGCCCAAGCGACATTGAACTTGGCGATTGACGAGGCACTAAACTCGATTAAGAGCCTGGGCGGCGAAGGGCGCAAACTAAGTTGAAATGGCTCCTAAGAAAATGCCCTAACTGCAAAACCTACACACTGAAACAGAACTGCCCCAAGTGCGGAGAACCTACAGTTACACCCCATCCACCAAAGTTTTCCCCGCATGACAAATATGCTCGCCTGCGCCAGCCAAATGAGGAGTAAGATTCAGGGCAATAGTAGTGGAACAGAGACGCATTATCATGACTTGTTGAGCGTGATTTCCGCCAGTGCTCGGTCGTAGTTTTGGTTTCCTGGCCAGCTCGCGGCCAATGTAAAGCTCCCAGGTATGTTAACGAACCAAGTGAAGCTCATACTGGGGGAACTCATGATTACATTTTCGATCGGAACAAAGGTTTTGTTGTCAAAGGTATACGACACAGTTACGTTGGCTCCGCTCACGAACGGGGACATTTGAACCGTCACCGTAACGTTCTGGCCTACCGTCACTGAATGGGAGGATGTTGTGATACTCAAATTTACTCTTCCGGTTTGCACATTGAGGACTTGAGGCGTAGTCGAAGTATCTGCGTACGGGCCCACAGCACCTAGGTAGTGGGCTCGAATAATGTAATTGCCAGCGTCAGGCGTCCAGGTGTAGCTATACGTTCCGTTTGGAGAGACAGGCACACCCTGTATTGGCTGCCACGTTTGGCCACTGTCAGTAGACGCTTCCAATGTGACCGATGGGTTGCTGATGCTCAACGCGTTTCCAGCGGGATCACCAAGATTCCCGGCAAGGACCACTTGTTGTCCGTATGGGATTTGGTGTTTGATTGGATTGATTGATAAGTGAACTGCCTTTGGAATTCTCACTTGAAAGAGGAATACAAAGTTGTTCGATGAAGAGAAGACACGTGTGAAGTATTGAGAAGGCTGCTCATTGGCCGCATTTGTTGCCAAAGCCATCATGTAGCCTAACATCGTGTGGTCGTTGAGCTGGTTATTGCTCGCAATCGTATCGTTACTTACGAATTTTCCTTTCGAGTCTTGGAGCAATTGGGTATAGCTCGAACTGGTGCTACCAGTTTGAGTGGCGGTAACGGTTTCCGTGTAGATCACTTTATAGTTGTTCCACATCGTGTTATTTCCGATGCGTGCCATCCAATACCATTTCCCGTCCTCGCCGAACCCTTGGTATCCTCCTTGACTGCCACCTGAAGGCGTGATAAAGATAGCCACGTACGATACGTTATATTTTTCGAGATTAGGGATTGCCATAGTGATGTTATCGAGGAAGGTTTGAGCTATCACGGCTATCTGCGTGGAGTTTTGGGTACCGTTATCCGCGAGCGTTCTCCGATCGCCGAGAGCAGTGATCCAATACCCATAGTCCCACCACGCGAAAACAACCGAACCAGTAGGCGTGTTCTGTCGCATCCACGACAATGCCTCAAGCCAATCTGCATACTTCAATTCCTGCCCAGTTGCTGGAGCTGTGGGAATACTTGAAGTGACGATTGTTGCAGGTTGGTATGAGCCACGCACCGCCGTCCAGAAGGTCGGAATTATAATTATGAGGAGGATTAGAAAGATGGCGACACCAAACTCTCGGCCAATTCTACTTATGACTCGAGTTTTATGTTTTGGATAGATAACCGCCTCGCGCACAATGTCGACTGCAGGTTTCCCTAGTTCCACAGTCCCTATGGCAGCTAACAGGCAGAAAGCCGGAGCAAGGAGCAAGGTTAGACGGACGAAGGATGCCGCAAAATAGACAGCAGTGACTCCCCATAGAAGTAGGAAGATATCGTCGTTCCTAACCCTTTGCAGAATGAAAACGAAGCCGAACAGAATCAGGAAAATAAGGGCTCCAAATTCGTAGAAGAACGACCCCCACGTTGCGGGTTGATGTTCCGCAACACTTTGGATGATTGGAACTTGACCGCGGACAAACGGGTCTATTACGGCATAGAATTTGCCATAGGGGAGAGAAACCGCGTGGAAATACGAAAGAACGGTAACAACTGCTATGGTTCCAAGTACCGTCGCCATTAGCGCGTAAATCTGGTGCTTCCGGTTGGTGACATACGTGGAGGCTTCGCGAGCAAGTAGGACTACCTCCCCAACCGGTATTACCAGCCAAGTGAAATCGCTAAGTCCACCAAAGCCAAGCTTCGGGACCAAAAATGGAGTAAAGAGCAAGAATATTCCCATAGTGACAGAATAGCTTAGGAAGAGTTTCTTCGAAGAACGACCCAATATGCCTAAGATAACTGCGTAGACAACCAATAGGTCAAGCGGGTAGTAGGCCGCTGCCCAAGACGCGGCCAGGTAGAAGAGCGAGAACCCGGTTAAGCCAGCGTATATCAGCGTCTTACGGGTTGAAGAGGTTGGCACAGTCGACCTTCTGAAGAAGAGGAAGAGCAGTATCATCAGCAGAATGCCAAGCGGCTCATGGCGGAGAAAACCAAGTTGGGTTCGACCAATACTGCTTGGATTCAAAGCCAAAAACAGGGCGGTAAACAATCCTGCGCCTTTTCCCCAGAAATCCTTTCCAAGGAAGTATGCTGCTAGAACGGTTAGGGTTCCGGCGACTACTGGAAAGACAACTGCAACCACAAACACGGTTACATTTACGCCAACATAATGCAGTATCATCGTGATGGCCGCTATTACGAAGGCCGTACCGTAGAGGTTCCATGTGGGCATGTCCGCGCCGTATGGATACCAACTCATCGTGTCATGCCAGCTAAACCACGCCAAGAAACCGTGATCGACAACGTACTGTGCCATGCGCCATTGCAAGTACGGATCGAATTCGTTTAGGAAGAATCCCCAGCGGATAGGCATTATTCGGACGGCTAGTGCTACGAGAACAATCAAGCCAACTACAATTGCTTCTATGACCGTTCCTCGAGAGATTCCTGAAAGAACTTTGCGAGTTCCTTCAACACGACCGGCAAGTGTTTCGCGGTTTATGTACTTCCCTAAGAAGCCACGCACCTTCCTCAGGGCTTGCCGGGTAGCTGACATTTCTGCACCTAGGGATTTTTCAGGTTACACTTTCAGTGTGTTATAAAAGGTTGGTGAGTTATAACTCAGTATCCAGTGTCAGGTTGGACCTAGATCGGTCCGCAAAACCATCTCGAAGTTAATCTACTTTGACTACCGCAAACTCACGATATCCCACCACAATACGCCAATAGCCAACCAATTCGTTGTCCAATGGGACATCGCCAGTGTCAACATGTAATTTCCGTTCAGGAAGATTGGCCAATTTGCTTCTAGTACAAATCACTATGATGTTTTCTTTTCCAATTGCGCGGATCACGATAGGGGTAATTTGCTGATTTCCTCTGCCTAGGATGTGGCCCTGCCCGCCGATCGGGGAGATAACCAACTTCGTTGAACGCATTCGGACTAGTTCTTCCAATTCCCTGCCAGTTACATCTCTCGCGACCAACCTACCCCTAAAAATAACGTCAACTCCGAGCAATGTCTTTTGCACATCCAGCAATTCGGCAACCTTACTGGTAGTTGAACCAGGGCCTAGGACGTATTGAAATTCCTTGTCCATATCTTCTACTACAAACTTGGCTAACGCTTCTTGCTCAATGTCCCCCTCTAATGAGAACGGAGCTGATTTTGCATTTTGCATGAAACGCCTTGAAGAGGGCACGCGCAGTATTCCACAGATTCTCGTTTGAATTCTACCATTGCGCATCGAATCTTCATCAAAATCCAACACCTCGGAGTCAACCGTCGCATTCTTATTCTCCATGAACAACGCGACTGCTCCTCCAACGGCCTCGGGTGAAGACGCGAAAACTCCGGAATAGTTCTTTACGCCGCAAGGTATACCGAGCACGGGAATATTTGCGTCAACAGCTTCCGAAATATCACGAGCGGTACCATCTCCACCAGCAAATAATAGCAGGCTTACCCTATGTTCGAGCTCTTTCGCAGCCCTTAGAGTGTCAACCGCAGTAGTTCTTTCCATCAGCTGAATTGGTATTACGTCACAGTGTACGGCGGCCGCGGCCGCCTCGTTCTCTCCCATTTCGCCAGGACAAGTGATTACGTTCACTCCCGGAAGGTTCCGTTTCACCGCCCTTAGCGCCCGAATAGAACGCTCGGGCGCGACTGGATGACCTCCGCGTCTCAAGGCTTCCTCTAAGATCTCGGGGCGATCCGTTCCCTTGAGTCCTACGGCACCACCGATTCCTGCGATTGGATTTACTATAAGGCCCACATTTGGAACCTCCTCGGGTGCCTCAGCATCTCGTGATCCGTCACGTGTCAAACTAATTCATCCCGATCGAGAAACCAAAGTTCAACTACGAAAGACTTGTCTGGGGGTGTAGCGAACTTCCATAAATCGTGGCTGGTAGAATGTCAGGTACAATCGTAAGGTGCCCCTCTTGCAAGAGGGCGAACAAGCTGGATGCCAGATATTGCATTGATTGCGGATCAATACTGAAACCTATCTATTGTTCTTCTTGCGGAACAGCTAACCCCGAAGGCTTGGAGCAGTGTCTCGAATGTGGAAACCCACTGCCGACCCTAATGGGCATACGATGGAGCCCCATCGTCAATGTTCTAAAGCCCACTTCAGCGATGACCAATGAGGAAATCAGTGATTTGGGTGGGAAGCCCGAAGGGACCGCTGACGAATCCCTATATGGGAACTTAACGTCGCGACGTAATAAGAAAATTAGGCGTTAGCAACGTCTGATGAGGGTACCTGTCTCTTTCTTGAATAACCATACTTGCTCGGATCATAGAATGGCGGTCTGACAATCTTCCCCTCCTCTAGACGACCTCTTACCTCGATTTCGATACCAATGCCTTCCCGTCCAACGTCAGGTCCAACGTATCCCATTGCGATGCCTTTGTTCAGAATCGGTGATAGAGTTCCGCTTGTGACTGTTCCGACATTTTTCGCAGAGTGAATTATGTTAAACCCATGCCTTGGGATAACACGTTTCGTTGTTACAAGGCCGATGCGCGTTCTCAGGGGTCCTTTTTCCTTAATTTCTTGCAATCTCTTCTTGCCGATGAACTCTTTGTCTAGTTTGACCACGAACCCCAGCTTCGCCTCGTACGGGTTTGTTTTCTCATCCATGTCCGTCCCGTATAGGCAAAGTCCAGCTTCCAAGCGCAGAACATCTCGAGCCCCCAACCCGCACGGTTCAAGCCCATAAGCTTCACCGGCCTGCAAGACTCGATCCCAGACCATTCGCGCCTTCTCAGGTTTAGCTACAGGAGAATCCCAAACGAACAATTCAAACCCGTCCTCCCCAGTATAGCCAGTCCTGGAAACCAAGGCCCTGGTCCCAGCAATCTGTGCCCAAGAGCACCCGAACCTAGGCATTGCATCGAGTTGAATACTAAACAGTGGTTGCATGATGGGGATTGTTTTCGGGCCTTGCACAGCGAACATCGCGACATCATCAGATACGTCTTGGATATCGACATTCAGGCCTCTAGCGTTGCTCAGAATCCAATCGTAGTCTTTAGATCGGTTCGCAGCGTTGTAGACGATTAAGTGCTCACCCTCTTGCAACCGGAAGACCAGCACATCATCTTTGATGCCCCCTTCAGGGTTGCACAGAAGGGAGTACTGGCCTTCGCCGTTCGCAAGGGAAGCAACATTATTCGTCGATAGATTATCCAGTAACTTCTGTGAATTGTTTCCCCGAATTATCGCGCGACCCATGTGGCTAACGTCGAAAATTCCTGCAGCGTTTCGAACAGCCATTGATTCGAGTATGATTCCTTTAAACCAGAGGGGGAGGTTGAAACCTGCGAATTCCGACAGATGCCCGTTTTCCTCATGAAAACTTTGAACCTGGACATCTTTGGGCAAGCTACTTCGCTCTTACCGCGCAGCTGTCTTTACCAGGTCAGGTCGTTTCTTCGTAGGGAACTATTTTGACTTTCTCAGTTGCGAAATCTAGTTTTTTCTTGCATTGTGGGCAGATACCGTTGTGTCGTTGAATGATTTCGGTTGGCGTTTCTAGCTCAAGCCCATGATATAGAATCGAGCCGCAGGCTTCGCATACGATCTTTTGTGGCATGCCTTAACCACGTTAGCCAAGCGGGGACAAGCATGGTAACATATTTTAGCCTCGTGGTCATTCCAGGTGCGAGTGTTGTAAAATATGTTCGAAGGGCTTCGAATCAAGCTTCGCAGGCTGCCATGGAGACTACAACGAGCTTTCACAAACGTCAGCTATTCCCTTAGAATTTTCAGGTCGCCCACTGCAAGAAGGATGAAACCCTCGACCACTGTAATGATTGTGGCGGTGCTTGTCTTCGTCGGTTTCGTACTGGCTGGAGGAATATACGATATACTAGAACGCCCAATCTCGCTACTGCCCTCCCCTACTGGATACTCAGTCGTCATTAAGGGAACCTTAGGGCAGCAGACACTGAACGAGAGCCTGATTGCGGCTTTCCTCTACATGCTCGGTCTGGGGGGGCTGTACATGCTTCTTCGGAGCACAAGGTTTGCTTACAGGCCACGCAACGCGTACCTCCTCCTCATACTAGGCACGCTTACGGTACTCATTGTCGTATTCTACTCGACTGCGCTCATTAATCAAAAGATCGGCGGATGATGATAGGGTTAACTCACCAATAGTTCCTCTTAAGCCCGAGACAGTACGCGGCAACATTCGTGAGAAAGTGAATGGGTGGAGTCACAAAAAGTAATATTGCGATTGCTCCCAGACTTAACCTGTAAACCGAAGAAACAAACAGTAATGCACCTAATACAAAATCCAGTTGGTCTATTCCGGGTAATGCGTCGCCCGGTTTGATTCTTAGTCTTCTCTTTAGAAAGGCCCCCCCCAAGTCGCCCAAAAGCGCGCCGACCGACGCCAAGACTGCGATTAGGAACAGGTTCCTTGAGACCAAGTAGTAACCAAAAGCCCCTACTATTGCGCCAACCACCAGCCCACTAAGAATTCCGCGGACCGTCTTGTTGTCCCCGAGAATCCGGTTCCCATCGGAGAGAGATTTGCCTAAATCTATCGGAAGGCCTCCGCCAAAAATGACTGGCGCGCCGTTAGTGCAGTACGCTGGTATTATGATGTAGAGGGCCGAAACCAAATCCTGTGTCGAAGGCCACAAACTGTTCACCAGCTGAAAGAAAGACGCTAGCATCCGGTTTATAGAAATAAGAGTTAGGTTGAGACATCCGACAGTCCGGTTTCACTGAGTGCAATGAGGCAACTAGTTCTCGCGACGTCTGAACCTCCGCTTCTCTCCAAAACGAACTCCTTGACATTCGTCTTGGGAGTATTTCTAAGCCTGAGGATCGTCTGCGGAAAATGGAACAACGCCCTACGTGCGACTGGTTCAATTTCAGCTGCGGGCGTGGTTAGGCGGGCGTGAACTTGGCTTGTTAGCATACAGGCAATTCTACGAGAAGCGGACAATTCTCCCAAGTACGCAACCTGTCTACTGAGGTCTCTGTTGAGGCTAAAAATGCTCTCCGAACCTGAAAATGCAGCACGATAGAGGGAACTCATAGAATCGATAATCACCAAACCAAGAGCTGGGGTGACATAGTTTTCGAGCGATTCAACGATACTCCGTTGCTCTGAAAAAGTCTCGGGCAGGAAGAGCAGTATTAATTGGCTGATCTCCTCAGAGTTCACTCCAGCTATCTGATGAAACCTCTGTTGGGTGAACGAATGGTCGGAGTCCAAGTATAGTGTCTTGAGGCCTAACTTGGCTGCGGCAATTGCCGCCTGAATCACTGTAGTTGTTTTGCCGGTTGCAGCTTCACCATAAACTAGTGCCACCTCTCCTCTTGCGAGGCCTCCGTTGAGCAGTTTATCCAAACCGCTGCAACCAATTGGAATTCTTTCCTGGCCTGCTCGCAACTAGATTATCCTCACAGGTCGCAGAGAAGCCGATTCCGGGAAGATTTCATCGCCGGAGTTCCCGGGTTCCGCGAGAAGTATCCTATTCCTGACTTGACATTAATTCCTTTACAATTGCGCGAGGTCTAGCAGCATCAAGTAGTCGAGTGAACTGTTTGATCCATAATGGATAGAGGTGAAGTCTTCCATAGAAAAATTCTTCGAAAACCAGATTATCTAGCAAGCTCATGGCTCGGCGAACCCTCGAGTAGCCGTAGACCGTTGATAGCCGGTCGACATTATCGAGTGAAGGTAGGCTCATGAATTCTGAAGCTATAGTTTCGTACACTCCCATCTGCACTTGCCCTTCTTGCAATCTTCGTGCCTGTAACTTACGTAGAGCCAGTCGCTTAAACACCCGCGACTGCTGCAGCCGCTCTTCGAGGGTGGAATTATTGGATGAATTCATGCGGGATTCATTCCCAGTATGCGTACGCGATGCATTTTTAAATTCATGCATGAACGATGAAATAACCGTCCTCTCTTCCTGTCGAGTCTTTAGGTCTTCTTGGTAAGTTCCTCGAGAAAACTCCCGTAGCCTTCTGCCTTCAACAAGGCCTGCAGGTCAGTTGGCAGGCGCGAAGGCTTAACTATGACAATCCAACCGGCACCGTATGGGTCTTGGTTCACGAGTTCTGGAGACTCAACCAATTTCTCATTGCGCTCTGCAACTTCACCAGAAACTGGTGAATAAAGTTCGGAAACGGCTTTGACTGATTCAACTGTCCCGAAAGCAATGTTTTGAGTTAAGGCCTTACCCACGTTAGGCAGATCCACGTACACGACTTCGTGAAGCGCCTTCTGTGCATGATCTGTTATTCCGATGCGGCATTTTCCATTCTCAAGCTTCATCCACTCATGCTCTTTAGTGTAGTACAATCCTTCCGGCACTTCAGAGTTGGCAACCCTCGTTAGTGAACCCTCCGAGCAATCACGGGATGAATCGATAGTGTATTTAGCAATATGCTCTGACTTCTTGGCTTGCAGAATGCAAAGTGAGTGATTCAACCTATCGAAGATGACTTCTGTCCATGCGATACATCCTCGCACCCAACAACACACTAATGATCCGAGGTCCTGCATCTTGTAGACTGCTGAATGGGGAGGCTGAAGTTCTGGGCGCCCCATTAGACCGACAACGCAGATTGACGATAAACCGAGACAAACAACTTCCAGTTGAAGCTAAAACTGAAGTCCACTTGGAAATTTTGATGGGTAAGTCTGCCGAGGTATTCGAGGTAGAAGGCAGCACGATACCCGCTTCTTGGACCGTGGCTGCAGATGCTTTAGTTGAGATGGAAAAAGGTAAGGTCATCCTGATCGGAATGACCGACGTCGGCAAAAGCACTCTCTCTACCTACATGACAAACAAGTTGTTAGGGAAACAGTTGAGTCTCCACATAATTGACGGTGACATAGGACAAGCCGACATTGGGCCTCCAACAACCATAGGATATTCCATCCCAACAACTTCCATCTCTTCGCTCGTCGAACTCAGACCGGAATCTATCATTTTCATCGGCCACACAAGCGCAAGTCAGGTCGAAACGAAAATCATCGACGGGATACGGCGCCTCTCTAATCGCGCCCAAGATTCTCTTACAATCATAAACACCGACGGCTGGGTCCTCGACCCTGAAGCAATTTCATACAAAATCCGAATGATAGCTGCAACTGAACCTGACCTTGTAATAGGGTTGGCTACCGGGGCGGAACTTCAGCCCGTACTATCTGGGTCACGGGCGCGCGCGTTGAATGTTGATACTGCAAAGGATGTGTTAGCGCGTTCCCGCAGCGACAGACGCGAGACTCGAATCACAGGTTACCGAAGATTCCTGGAAGGAGCAAGGACAAGAACTATCTCTTTACGAGCGGTCGATCTTTCAATCCCCGTTGGATTCCCCAAGGTTCATGGGCCAAAAGCATGGGAATTGAACAGCTTAATTGTTGGCCTCCTAGACGATGAGGGGTACATGCTTGAGATAGGAGTTCTCATGGGTTTTGCAAATGATACGGTCAGAGTTTACTGCAGGTCGGTTGAGCGTGTTCACAAGATCGAAGTGGGCTACCTTAAATTGTCGAAGGACGGCACTGAACTTGGATATTTTGAACCACGGGAACCATTCTGAAACGACTATCCTTTAATGAAACAAATACCAACAAACAGCGAAATTCTATCCGGAGTGTCATATGCATTGAGTACCCTTGAAGAATATAGGGCACAGATTCGAGAAACAGATAAACAACTTCTCTCCGTGATCAAAGAGCGATTAGTGCTTGGTGACCGGGTTGCCCACCTCAAAGAGAGAAAAGGCCTGCCGACCATAGACGCAGATGCTGAACAGGCCACTATGGTCAGCCTCGCGAATTTTGCTGGAAACTTGGGGATCGGCAAATCCTTCGCCAGAAGGTTAGGAGAATTACTGATCGAGGAAACCGTCAGCGTACAAGAACAAGCACGACCTTCGAAGTCAAAGGATCAGCTTCTGAAGGAAATCTTTGAACTCACTCAGAAATTGATGGCTCAGGGCGAACGAATAACGAGATTCGAGATTGGAGAACCAAACTTCCCACCTTCACAGCAAGTAATTCGCGGCTTAAGCGATAGCTTCCGAAAGAAGAAAGTGATCGGCTACGGGCCAGCAGCCGGCTTGCTCGAATTGAGAAATGCTTTAGCAGATGAGATGAGTGAACAACACCGCACCAAGATTGACCCTGACCAGATATTAATCGTACCAGGTGGCAGATTCGCAATTTTCGCCACAATTACCAGCTCTCTTTCCCCACTCGAACGCGCAATCATACCCCAACCCGCCTGGCCCGCGTACGAAGAGTGTGTGAACTTCGCTAGAGGTCGAGTAATCACCGTGAATACGACTCTGGATAACGGATGGGAAATCGACATTGAACAGCTTGAGTTGGAACTACGAAAAGGGGTGCGTATCCTAGTTTTGAATAGTCCAAACAACCCGACGGGTAAGATAATCGGCAGAAAGAAGTTTGAAGAAATAGTTGACATGGCCCGCAAATACGAGACAATGATTCTTTCCGACGAAGTGTACGACAGATACGCCCGAGCTTCACCCCCGAGCATACTTGAGACTCAATATGACAACGTAGTCTACATCAACAGCTTCTCCAAGCAGTTCAGTCTAACCGGGTGGAGAATTGCTTACTTAGTAACTACGAAAGAGAGGGCAATGCAGATCCGCCGCGTGATCCAAACTGCCGTAACCTGTGTCCCAGAATTCATCCAGCGGGCAGCACTCGTCGCGATCAAAAAAGGGCGCCATCATGCGAAGCGCAATATCGGAGCCATAATGAAGAAGGTTGACCTTACCTGCCGCGAACTAGAGAAAATAGATGTTTCCTTCTACAAGCCCGAGGGGGCCTTCTACGTATTCCCCAAAGCGAACAAACCTAATTTCGACTCGTTAAGATTCGCTAAGCAACTTCTGGAGCAACACAAGGTAAGTATTAGCCCGGGCCAATCATTTGGAGAGTATCCAGCGTTCTTCAGGCTTGCCATCTCACTGCCGGAGCGACAGATCCCAAGCGCCATAAGAGCGATTGGAGGGGCGATTGATTCATGGCCGTAGCAACAGTCATCGGCGGAGCAGGCAGAATGGGTGCTTGGTTTGCAGATTTCCTGAAGAAAAAAGGTTACCGAATTATCATCTCCGACAAGAACGATCGTCAAGGGAAGAATCTCGCCCGACAGAAAAGGTTCCGTTTCATCAAAGACTCTAGGCTTGCGGTTCAACCCGCACAGTTAGTCGTTCTCGCTACCCCCACCGAGGCGACTAAGCACATTTTGTTGAAAATCGAACCTCATCTCTCTAGCAGCTGCCTCCTCGTTGAGATATCATCAATCAAGGAACCTGTCAGAGCAATTCTTCAGAGCATGAAAAGGCGTGGAATTACTGTCCTTAGCATTCACCCAATGTTCGGCCCAGGAATCAAGAATCTCACAGGGAAAACAATTATTACAACTTTGCTTCCTCGCGGCAGAAGTGCCGCCGAATTTCTTTCACTCTTCCGGAAAGAGGGGGCGAGAATTATTCGCAGTGACTTTGATCAGCATGACAAGTTCGCATCCTTCACATTGGCCCTACCACACTTCATGAATGTCGCATTCGTCAATGTCCTGAAAACCTCCGGGCTTAGCCCGAACGAATTGAGGGCAGTAGCCGGGACAACATTCAAACTCCAGCTAATCATCGCCGAAATGGTTTACCGAGAAAGCTTTGGAAATGAAATTTCAATTTTGATGGACAGCAAGAACTTGCTGGAGACGCTGAAGGCCTTCGTGCGGTACAGCAATCGGACACTTTGGATGCTTGGCCGTGAGAAGAGGGGCGATTTGCTTCAAGACCTCAGGAAAGGACAATGCTACCTTCAAAAGGATTTGATATTTCCCGGCGTGGATGGGCGCTTCAATGCGGCGGTTGAAGCTTCGAGCGCCCACTGATGGGTTCATCGTGGTCCTTGCTGCCCAGAACGCGAGATATCACACCCGCCCGAAGGCAATGGTCAACTAGAACGATTGCAACTGCCGCCTCGACCACTGGAACCGCTTTCGGAACTATGCACGGGTCGTGGCGGCCAGTTACCTGCACCATGGTATCGTGCATTTCCTTCAGATTGACCGTCTTTTGTTCCTTAGGAATTGACGAGGGCGGCTTGAACGCAACATGCACAATAATGGGCATGCCATTCGATAAACCGCCAAGTATACCGCCTGCATTATTGGTAAGGGTCTCAACCTTGCCCTCCCGCACTGTATAGGAATCGTTATTCTGGGACCCCTTCACAGCTGACGATTGAAACCCTAGACCAACCTCAAACCCCTTAACGGCTGGAATGCTGAAAGCAATTTTCGCAAGGTCTGCGTCCAGGCTGTCAAAGAAAGGTTCCCCAACTCCGGGCGGCACTCCTGTGGCAATGCATTCCACAATCCCGCCGAGGCTGTCCCCCTCGCTTCGAGTTTTCATTATTATTTCCTTCATGTTGTCGGCTGTTTCTGGGTCCGCGCATCGTACTGAGTTCGAGTAAGCGTTCCGTTTTATGGCTTCATACGACAATTGTCGGTCCAACTTAATCGTGTGAATTTGGATAGCATGTGCGAAGACATCGATACCGACAGCGTGCAATAGTTTCTTCGCGATCGTCCCTGCCATTGTGATTGGGACGGTCAACCTGCCGCTAGCGCGGCCGCCCCCTCGGAGGTCGTTGAAGCCTCCGTATTTGATTCTCGTGGGGTAGTCGGCGTGTCCTGGCCTAGCTATGAACTTCAACTTGTCATAATCTTGTGACTTCACATCCTTATTCCAAGTGAGCATGGCAACTGGGGCTCCAGTGGTGTAACCCTCGTATACTCCTGAGAGAAACTGAACGTCATCCTTCTCACGGCGAGCTGAAGTCAGACCGGGGTCAGGTGGCATTCTGCGGTCAAGTTCGGCCCGCACATCGTCCACACTTAGCTCAAGCCCAGCAGGGCATCCGTCCACAACAACCGCTACTGCAGGACCGTGACTCTCACCAAATACGGTCACGCAGAACTGCTTTCCGAAGGAACTATCGGTCAACTATTTCAACTCCAAGTGATCGCAGATCATTGAAGAATGTGGGATATGATTTGCTTACGCATTCGGCATGCTTAATGACAACTTGATCCCTTGCCCTTATCGCTGCTATAGAGAGTGCCATTGCAATCCTATGATCACCATGTGAGTCCACAATACCTGCCTCTAGAGAACATGGCCCAAACATAATCAGACCGTCTTCGGTCTCTTCGATATCAGCTCCAAGTGCCCCAAGCTCGGTAGCAATTGTCTCTAGCCTGTTTGATTCTTTGTAGCGCAACCTGCCCGCTCCGGTAATCTGCGTCTTTCCTTTGGCGTAGCAACCGAGAACAGCCACTATAGGGCCTAGGTCAGGGCAATCACGCAGGTCAACGTTGATGCCCTTTAGTCTGGCACCTTCCACGAGTAGGCCCTCGGGGAGAGAACGCGCCTCAACCCCCATCTTGGAGAGGATTTCAACCATGACTGAATCAGGCTCAAGGCTATCCCTCGAAAGACCACGAATCAGTAACTTTGAGTCAGTTATGGCCGCTGCGGACATAGCAAACGCAGCGGAGGAAAAATCGCCCGAGACTCTGTGGGTAGCAGGCTTGTACGATTGCATTGGTGGTACAGTGAACGTTGACTTCTTGCCGTTTGAGCTAACATCAACCCCATGTTTCTTCATGACATCGATAGTCAGCGAAACGTAACGGTGTGATTCCAGCGGTGAGGTCAGCTCTAATTTCAACTCTTCTTCCATCAGCGGTGCAGCGAGAAGTAGGCCTGAGATGAATTGGGAGCTAATATCTCCTGGAATGCTAACCTTGCCACCTTTTGGTGGCCCTCCTTCGACGACAACGCAGTTCCGACTTGCTTCCACATCGACTCCGAGTTGCTTCATGGCTTCAACTAGTGGTTCGATCGGTCTCCCCATCAAACCCTCTTGACCCGCAAGCCTGATTTTCTCCCCTGTCAGCGAAGCGACGGGTATGGTGAAACGCAAGGTAACTCCGGATTGACCGCATTGAACTTCCTTTCTGGGCGCTGTGGGGCGTCCGTTACTTTGAATGGCCCAAGCGTTTGGCCCACGTTCGAGTTTTGCTCCGAGGGACGAAATAGCAGCCGTAGTTGCCTCCGTGTCATCGCACGAGAGCGGATTCATAATCTTCGTAACACCCCGGGACAAAAGTCCTGCAAAGAGCGCCCTATGGGTGTGGGCTTTGGAAGGTGGTGCCCATATCTCGCCGATTAGAACGCTTTTCGGGGTTACGGTAACGTTCAACTTTTCACCCTCGAGGATTGAGCTTTCTGGAAGTTGAATGATGTTTCGATGATTCTGCCCGGGAGCAAGTTCCATGCGGAAAGAACACCCTTCACCTTAGTCCTTGGGACGATAGCAGCAACCGCAGGCCCCTTTCCTGTCAGGCCGGCAGCGATAGCCCCTTCGTGAAGAGCCTCTCTAATCGATTTTGTATCGTACCCAAAGGCTTTGCAATAAACCAAACCATTCAACGTCATCGAGTTCCAATAGTTTCCGCTCAAGGCCTCTCGGTGTGCAACTTGGACGAATGGCCTGAATTTTCTCAAAGATGCTCGATCAACTTCGCTGGTGTACTTTTTGCGGTTTGGAACATGAATGAACACCCGAAAATGATCCTTCGGCTTGAAACGTTTCAGAATCCGCCTGTGCACATTGTCCGTTACTACGAGCCCGCCGAAGTAGCACGCGCACGCGTCGTCATAGGCTCCGGTCAGCGTCACTCCTGCCCGGAAGCTGGCCTCAACACCCAGTTTCACGGTCTGAATATCGTTTACTTTCCTACCCAGAACTTTCAGGCTGGCGATTGCAACGGCGTTGCTTGCAGCGCTGCTGCTTTTCAAGCCGACTGCAATAGGAATATTGGAATTCGTTTCAATGAGCGCCCCGAAACGTTTGTCTTTTCTGAATCGTTGAAACACATGGCGAGCTGTTGTTTCAATTAGGTTCGGGTCTTCCTTCGGGTCAGTCAAATTACGCCCAACAAACTGGTGTGGTCGGTTTGTAAGCGTCACTTTCGCTCGCGTCCAAAGCCTAACGCCGAGTGCTGCGCCTCTGCCGGTGGCCATGGCGTTCACTATGGTTACGGCTCCATGGCTCACTGCCTCAGCTACTTTTCGCATGCTCCATCGCCAGTATGGTCTGGCTCATTGCACGACGCATCTCGATAATTGGAGCGCGCCTTCCTGTCCACAGCTCGAACGCGCATGCGCCTTGGTTGACTAACATGTCTAGGCCGTTGACGCTCTTTGCACCTGCCAAGTTGGCAAGTTCGAGCAGTTTAGTATGAGGCGGCTTGTAAACAATATCGAAAACGCACTGATCGTGGCTCAACCATTCTGCTGCGATCGGAGGAATGGACACGCCATCCATCCCCATGGAGGACGCGTTAACCACAATGTTCGCCTGCTGGACGAAATCCTTGAGCATCCTATCCGAGATAGAGGCATATTCGACCTCAATGTGGAGCTTCCTTCTTATCCTTAGTACGAGCTGCTTAGACTTTGCAACGGTTCTGTTCACGAGTCGAATTGAGGAAGCACGTTGAGCCAGCGTGTATGCAATAGCTCGGCTTGCGCCACCAGCCCCGAAAATAAGAACCGACTTTCCGTCAGGCGATACGCCAACCTCCTTTAACGCCCTGAGAGCACCTACCCCATCGGTGTTGTAACCTCGGAGTTTTCCATTTTCATTGATTACAGTGTTGACGGAGCCGATCGCGTCAGCTGAGGGTTCAATCATGTCAAGATAGGGCTGGACAGTCACCTTGTGAGGCGCAGTAACATTGAAACCCTTCACACCCGAGGCTCGCAAGCCTTTGACAGCGTCCCTCAGATTCCGCCGCGTTACATGGAGAGGCACGTAGACGGCATTTATTTCGGTTGAGCGAAAGGCAACGTTTTGGATTTTGGGGCTCAAGGAGTGGTCAATGGGGTCCCCTATCAAAGCATAGACCGCTGTGCTTCCAGAAATTCTTCCGCTACTAAACTCCAAGTAGTTGCCACGCACTTCGAAGGTTATCAATGGTCAATTGGCCGTCTGCCGTCTTGGAGGCCTCAGTGAGTGAGGCAAAAGTAAATTCCGCGCCGAAAAGGGGCGAGAGAATTCTTGAGGCGATACCGTGATGTCCCATCGCAAATGACACTAGCCTAGTTTTCGATGATTCCTCTTCGAGGAAGCGTAATATGCTCAGGTTGTCGCGTGGACAGAGTGCGGTTGTAACGACCTTGCAGACATCGCTCCCTGCCTTGATTTCGGAGTCCAAGACCTCACCCAATTCATTTCGTGAAGGAGTTTTTGAAAAGTCGTGGAACGACACAATCACTCCCGATCCCATGGACTTCACCTGACGGACATCAGACCGTACATGTGGAGAAGCAAGATCTAAATCGATGAATTCAAAACCTGAGGATGCGGCTGTCATGAGGCGCTTTCTTGTCGTGGCTGCGTCTCGATTGGACTTGTCGGCAGCTATCGCCGGGAATGTTTTCTTGTGAGCAATATCCTCAAGCGCTGCAAAATTACTCAGGTTGTCGAGTCGAAACTCCACTAAATCTGGTTTCTTTTGTGATAGCAGGCCCATCAGTTGGTCGAGGTTTTCGCTGCCGTCTACCATGACCGAGAGGCAGATTCGGCAGGTCAACGCTCTATCGCCATTTCATCGGCCACGAGCGTTCCGAAATGCCGTCCGCCATCTTCAATCCTGACTAAGACTTCATCGCCCGATTTGAGTTCCGAAACTGACTTCGAAGCCCCGTCGGAGACTAGGCGCACTGTTTCTGCGTTCTGGACTATGAATGCGAACAAACGTCCATTAACTTCTGTTTCAACCAGAACCATCGGTCGCCTTTCGATTTTCACTCGCCCAATGTGCCCCGTTCTCGCACGACCCGACCTGTTCACGATTAGGACCTCGTCCCCTGTTTTCAGTTCTGAAAGGTAACGGGTCTTGTGGTCCGGGGTTAGGACATAGGATGAAACGGGTCCTGCGTTGACCCTGAAAGGTCGCGGTTCAACATGTGGATTCTTGTGGACCTCAGCTTCCACCAAGAACAAACCCGATGACTGGGACCCTACTAGCATACCTTCCCCTGGATCCATCAGTTCGCACGTGTCGACGCAGACACGAGCACCCATTCCTATTGGCCTGACCAACGTAACGCTCCCTCTAAGTAAAGCGACCTTTTGTTGCATCTGCTTCAGAAATCGTTCCATTTCTTCGATGTCGTTCGGGGAATTTGGTGTAATGACTACTCCATCAACCCCAAGTTCTAAGGTTTGCAACGCAACCTTAGCATCACTGACGTTTGCAACATCGGCTAAGAGGACGGCCTTGTTCCTTGTGCGAGCGATGAGGTTTTCAAGAGGGATAATTTTCCAGTTGGGGCATCGGACTAGGATGTAGCGAATGCCTAACGCAGCCAGCCGAACAACTTTCTGCTCATCTGAATTGTCTTTTACTATAACCTCAAGGGCTGAGTTACCTGAAACGCTCTCGCCCACGTCGTGATGGCCTGACAGAAGTTTGATTTCGGAACGTTCATCAGTTGAAGCCGTCTTTAGTTTCAAGCCACTGGCAAGTGACAGGTCAGCGGGTTGTAGCAATGCAACGTCGCAACGACCTTCAGCGGTTTTGAGTAGCTCCGCTTTGTGGGTTGAAGTGGTGTTAGGATCGATTCTAATCCAGAGCTGCTTCACTAAGATGACCCCAGCAACTTCATGGAGCTTTGTGCGCTAGCACCTCCATGAACAATCGCGGACAAGGCCTTGCACATAGCCTCTGGTTTTTCGTGTTGGAACACGTTTCGACCAAAGGAGAGGCCTGCGGCGCCAGATTTGATGGAGTTTTCCGCGAGTTCGAGAACTTCCAAATCGGTTTTCGTCCTAGGGCCGCCAGCCACTACCACTGGAACCGGACAACCGTTGACAACTTTTCTGAAGCTTTCCTGGTCACCGGTGTAGACTGTCTTAACAATGTCTGCTCCGAGTTCTGCTCCAATTCTAGCTGCGTGGGAAACAACTTCGAATTCATTTTCGCTCTTTATGTTCGGCCCCCTCGGATACATCATTGCAAGGAGCGGTATCCCGAAAGAATCACACTGCTCAGATAGGTTCCCTAGAAACTCAAGCATCTCATGCTCTTCATCAGCCCCGATGTTTATGTGGGCCGAAACCGCATCTGCGCCAAGCCTGACCGCTTCCTCAACCGTGCATACGCCGACTTTGAGGTTTGGTTTACTTCCAAGAGTGGTTGAGGCGGAGACATGGATAATGAGCCCGTGGTTGTGAGTGTCCACGTGTTTTGCAATGCCCTTGTGTACTAAGACCGCGTCTGCTCCACCATTGAAAACAGCCCTTATGATTGCTTGCATATTCTCCAACCCTCGTACAGGGCCGAGTGTGACGCCATGATCCATCGCGATCATGAAGGTCTTCGAATCATCCCGCATGATCCGCCGCATCCTCCTCGTCTTTCCCGATTCCATTTCAATATCACCGTCAAATGTAGCCTTGAGATTTCATCGACTCGGCTATGAGAACAGCACAACCCGCAGCACCACGAACTGTGTTATGGCCGAGGGCAACATACTTCACGCCATCAAACACAGGATCCTTCCTCACCCGCCCCACAACAACAGACATACCACGCCCTTCATTTCTATCGAAACGCGGTTGCGGCCGGTCCTGTTCTGACCGCACAATGATCGGTCGTTCTGGGGCCGAAGGTAGTTTCAGCTCTTGTGGTTCTGCGGCAAACGCAGCCATGCAATCGACGACCTGTTCGGGCGTCGATGGCTTCACGGTTTGGACGAAGACGGCTTCTGTGTGCCCGTCGATTACTGGCACGCGGTGGCAGCTAGCCGATAAATTGAACTCCGCTGAATGCCCAACATTGCCCAGAATTTTCTGAGTTTCCCGTTGAACTTTTTCCTCTTCATCCTTTATGAATGGGATCACATTGTCGATTATGTCCAGCGACGCAACGCCTGGGTAGCCAGCGCCGGATACTGCTTGCATTGAAGACATGACGACATTCTTCAGGCCGAATTTGTCAAAAATAGGTTTCAATGAAAGGCTGAGGACAGCCGTCGTACAGTTAGGGTTGGTTACTAGCGCACCGTCCCATCTCCGTTTGTGCCTTTGCTCGTCGATAAGTTTCAGATGATTGAAGTTCGCTTCGGGGTTCAACAGCGGGACATCGGCCTCCATCCTGTATGCTGAAGCGTTACTTACTACAGCATAGCCAGCCCTTGCGAAAGCCTCCTCAGTTCCAACCGCTTGATCAGCCGGGAGGGCCGAGAAGACAACCTCCGCATCAACTTCCTTGGGATTAGAAGGCTGGATGGTCAGTTCAGCGATTCTTTCCTTCAGTCGAGTTTCCATTTTCCAATTAGCCGCTTCGCCATACCGTAGTCCAGCGCTCCTTTCAGACCCCGTTAGAGTTGTAATCTCGAACCATGGGTGATCGTTCAATAGCTGTACGAACCGTTGGCCGACAAGGCCGGTTGCCCCTAGGATTGCCGCTTTCACCCTACAACTCACCCCTCACAACTTGCCTCATGAGATTCAGAGCCGTCTCCCTCTCGTCCCATGAGACGAAAACAAGAATGCTCGAGGCCAACGTCAGCATTCCGAAAATGTTGATTCCCTTTTCGCGCAGGCGCTGCGATATTCTACCTATGATCCCGGGAGTGTCCTCCAGGCCAACCCCTTTGACTTTCAGGAAAGCCAAGTTTGCTTGGACTGCCATCGCGAGGGTTTCGCTGCAACTAGTGACCAAGTCATGGACGCTTGTGAGTGGAAAAGTCTCAGGAGTCTGGGGGACATAGAATATGACGGAGTCGAAGTTGGCTGAGAGACCATCGAGCGCCGAATGTTGTCTTATCTCACGCACTACGTTAGCTAGTATCTCCGGGTTTTCGGAAATGGCTTTGCCGGTTATTGTGATCGCCATCGCGGGGGTCCTGCTGGCAAAAGTAACCTCGATTTCGCCTGATATTCCGCCTGTGATGATTGTTCCGTCAGCTTCTAGGTCGTCTTTATTGTGATTAATCACTTTGACTGGTATATCGGGATCTTTGTATTTCAGAGCCTTCCTGTGGATGAATTTGGTTCCTGAACCTGCTAACCCCACGAGGGTTCCAACTTCTATCTGCGCGAGTTTACGTGCGTTTGGAATGATTTTGGGGTCAGCTGTGAGGATTCCATCAGCGTCAGTTACCAAGACGACCTCGTCAGCTCCGATAGCTTTTGCTATGATGAAAGCGGTTGTGTCGCTTCCGCCTCGCCCTATGGTGCTTATCTTGCCCCCAGTTGAGCGGCCTACGAATCCAGCGATTACTGGCACCGTCCCCCAGTCGAGTAGTGGGACGACGTGCTCACGGACTTTCTGCAAGCACAACTCAAGTATTGGGTTCGCGTTGGAGAAGTCATCATCAGTAATGATCGGCCAATCGGCGTCGGTCGGATCGAAGTATCTCGCTTCGAGACCTTCGGCTTTAAGCGCGGTGGCAAAGATACGTACGCTGGTTCTTTCGCCCATCGCTAGAACGTCATCTAGATCCGTCTTATCCGGCGCCTTAGTAGAGTCATGATTGACAAGGCCGATAAGCTGGTCAGTCATCTTCCCCATGGCTGAAACTACTACAACGAGTCGAGTGCCCTTCGCCGTCTCTCTGGATACTAGCCGGGCAGCTTTCGCAATGCGGTCTTTGTCCGCTAGGCTTGAACCGCCGAACTTGACAACAATTCTGCGTGTCTTTTGTTTAGATGAAGTACCGGGACTTGCTGTGATTACCGTTTGAAGTGTTCTCGGCGCAGAAATCTTACTTGACAGAGTTTGGGGCGTGGTAGAGCCAGTAGCCCTCACCGTAAATGTAATCACCGTGCATTGTACCAGCCATTTGTTTCATACTACGCCCCTCGGTAGCTGAACGCACCACTTGAATGTGACTTAAAAGAATTCCTCAGCCAATCAACATAATCTTGCGTCGAAAGACAATTCACATTCCTATGTACAGGCGCTCAGCCAAGAATTTCGGTAGTCCGGCTTGAACAATTTTGTCTGCGACGGGGTCAACGTCATATTCGACTCGTATGACATCGAAGGATGCTTGCCCTTCGGAGATCGTAAGGGTTGCGAAGCTTGCTCGAGGGTCGCTATCTCGCGGCTGGCCCACACTGCCTGGATTACCTACTATGCTTCCTCCAAACGAATACGCCATAGGCACGTGCGTATGCCCGAGCAGCACTATCTCTGCCCCACTTCGTGCGACCAATTTCCGTGCGGCCGAATCAGTTAAGCTTGGCAAAACGTATTCTGTCAGCGGATTACTTGGGCTGCCGTGAAAGAGGCCTAAGAGTTTACCACCCTTTTCCAAACTTGCTGAGGGCTGTAAGGTGGCCAGGTATTCATGGTACTGATGTGCGATTTTCTTCCTAGTCCATTCTACAGCTTCAGCTGCATGGAATGAGAACCCTCCAGTGTCGCCCGTTACAACCGCGTAATCATGGTTTCCCATTAGCACTGCGCTTGGCCTAAGCTGTCTAAGTCTTTCCACTACTTCGTTTGGTTGGGGCCCGTAACCCACCAAGTCTCCCAAGCAGAATAGTTCATCATAGTTAGGTAACTTGGCGATGACTGCTTCAAAGGCGTCGAGGTTCGAGTGAATGTCAGAAATGACAACGATTTTCAACGGAAGCGCCGTGGAATGAGCGACCTCGCCTGAGAAATGGTTAGCGGTTTGTTCTGTTAAAGTTCCAAGTCAATCTGCTCGACGTAGGAGAGATCCTCGCCACAGTATGGACAGAGTTTGAACGTTCTATCAACTTTCTTCCCGCATTCAGGACATTCGACCTTGAATGGGTACCTGCAGAAGGGACAGAGTGCAAAGTCAGCTGCAACTCTGCGCCCGCATTTCTTACACAGTTGTTCACCGCTACTATCTGCAACATGTGTTGGGTGCTCCGGACCTTGAATGATGACTGGTAAGGGCTGTCCGGAACCGGAACTCGAGTCTCGAACGATATTTTCACGAAGAATACGGTGAAGTTGGAATGCGTCAGGTTTTGCCAGGTTACCAACCTTGATGCTTTGTACTCCTGACCGCATTAGAATTTCGATGCTGGCCCTGCGGACTCCTCGGTCAAGTTTGATGTTGACCATGTTAGAATAAGGATAATCAACGAAGCTTTTCTTCAGCCCCAATCCGCCTGTTTTGCGAATTATGATACGCTGGTCGCTGACGACCACCGTCTCGCTGCCGCGTAGGACCCAGATGACTTTCTCATCATAGTTGATGAGGTGTTTCATGTCCTCCGGTACTGGTAGCGTTCCCAAATGATGGAGCCTCATGTAACAGCGAACCGTTGAGCGCCTTTTGATGATAAGATGTATTGCACTACAGTACAAAAAAACCTGGTAAATATAGGAAAGAAAACGACCCAGACAATGCAATTTCACACGCCATCACCAAGTTGAGTTAAGTATGTTCAACTTGCCTAGTTGGTGGTAGATTGCTATGGAAATGAATGAGGCGACAATGGAGGTAAACTCCAGAACTTTCAGAGTGAACTATTCGGGGCTTGAGAACGCTGTTATAGCCTTCTTCTTTGAAGATCGGATGCGCTTAGGAACACTCGCCATCGCTATGCCTGGGATGGATGAGGTCGCTGTTGGCCGCTCTTCTGTCCTTGTCGGTGGAAAATATCTCATGACGAGTCGAGCCTTGGCGGAGAGGCTCGCCGGAAAGAGTGGAAGGATCGCGCTCGTATCACTATTCACGGAGCTTGATGAGGCGGAAGCGTTTCGGATATACGCAAAACTTCTTGAAAAGGTACAATTGGGAACTCAAAGCGCAGAGAAGTCTTTGCGGCCTAACAGATCAATACGACAAAACATTGGATAGTGGCGATTCTCCCAGAACCTTAATCGCGGCCTCAGTTACTCGTTCCCTGTATTCTTCTTTAGTGTATACGCGAATTATGTTCATGAACACTCGAAGGTCATCCACGACCTTCGAGAGCTCGGTTATCTTCTGTGGTACCTTTTCACCCAAACGGTTCCTTGAGAAAATTGGTATGTCGATTGGGCCGATGTCCATAGCGTAATGATATGGTACGGACGGAAGGGAGGGAACGTCAATTCCGACATCTGACAAGGGGACCTTTGCTTTGGCGGCGATATCCTCCTCGAGTTTCAGCCGCACGTTTTCGTTGGTGAATACGCTTGAGACGAGTTCATCCTTAGCAAAGAAGGTTCTCTCGTAAGCGCATTTCAGAAGTCTCCTTTCGGATAGCTCCCGTATGATTTGTCGGGATCTTGGATTCAATAACAGTTTCGACCAAACTGTGTAATCATCCCATTCCATGTACTCGTCTGGAGTTTTCACCTTGAGAATTTCAAGATCTTCTTTAGCCGCGTCCAAGGCTTTGAGCATCATCATTTGAACTGCTCTGCAGGCACGGTGGAAGTAGATAGCCCTGAATGACTCGAGCCGAGCCAAGATGAGGCTCTCAAGGGTAGGGAGTGCGGTTATGTCAACTGCTAAGTTGCCGTCCAAGATGTCCATCGTGTATATCAGCCGAAAAACATCGACCGATCCATAACCTGCCCCAGTATGGTAGGAGTCTCTAACGACAAAATCCATCTTGTCGACGTCGAATGAACTGCTGATTATTTGGCCAAGGAATCGCTTCCCGGGCTTGGAATGTTTGCCGACAGCAAGGTTGCTTAATTCCTTAGCATCAAATCCTTGTTCCTCGATCACTTCACTCAAGCTTGAGTTGGCGATGATCCAAGTCGACATGTCCTCGTGGTTCCGCCCAAGATATTTGAGGAGGAAGGGTTCGAAGAGGTGTGAAAAGGGAGCGTGCCCAACGTCGTGCAATAAAGCAGCCAGACGCACTTTCTGTTTTTCGTCGGCTGAAAGCTCCGTCGGAATATTCTCAGCGACTACACCTGCAAGGTACATAGCCCCTAGAACGTGTTCGAACCGAGTGTGGTTTGCAGCTGGGTAGACATACTCTGCCCCCGCGAGTTGCCTAATCCTTCGTAGCCTCTGAACAGCGAGGGTATCGATGACGTTACGTTCAATCTCGGTTAAGCGAATGTAACCGTAAACGGGATCCTTGATGAAACCCCAATATTTCTCTTGGTTACCATCGACTGCCAAACCTTAACCCCTCCATGCCAAAATGACTTTCCGTCTGAGATTCAACCAATCTCGTGCCTGGCCTGATTTGTGTTCATACGATTGGTATAATGTTGCCTCAGGACTGGCTGGGGAAAATAGGGGAATTGAATTGAACTGTGTAGGAGCCTTCCTACAAGGCCCAAACAGTCTATGTTTGATTGAGCACTGCTAAGAAGATTGCAACACCAGAACGAACGATTTGGTCGCTAATCGTTCAGTCTTCCCTGAGGATAATAAGCAGAGCAAGAGAGACAGATGTCAAAACCACGTAGACTGCTATGTCGGATAGAACGGGAGTAAGTGATGCCACTACCTCAGAAACAAACAGCACTCCTATGGTTAGCACGTAGCACCCCGCAAAGATAATCCCGAAACGGGCCAATTTCCGATTGATATCCCTAAGCGATTTATTCACCATACGGGCGTTGGGTTCAAACTCTGTGTCCCCTAGCCAATTCGATACTTGCTTATGATAGTTCAAAACGAGAGTGAGGAATTCAACACCGAACAAAAGCATGACGAACGTGAGGAGAAGGACGGCTAGATTCGCTGAAACAACTTTCAGCAGTGTGTCCGAGATGAGTGAGATCGAGAATAGAATGGCTTGAGCGAGGAGTGAAGCTCTACCCCAAGCCGGATTTCCTTTTGAGATTGCCAACAGCGAGAAGACCGCCACTATAATCGGACCGAGTACGGTTATCGAAATTAACCTCGGTGGATAAGATGACACAATTGCGAACGCGGTGAGCACAAGCCAGAATGAGGAAAGCCCCCGCAGAAGAATCCAACCAGACCGATATTGATTCATAATGGTCTCCCCGTTTTTCTTCCCCGTAGCGCTGATTTGATAGGAACGTTTGGCGAAATCTCAATCACCGTGGCTACTTTGGCAGTTTGCATCATTCTGGCTCTCCTCTCAATAGTCAAGATTCTTCTTGCAATGTTCAAGGACCCTTTTGTTCCCTTGGACTGTGTGGTCGGTGTGAAGCATACAACATTGTAACCTTTGGTTGCTACGTCTACGATCACCTTCACAATGTCGTCGCTGTCGAGAGGGGAGATGACTACGATCACTGACCTTGCGGGTACTGTCGAAACTATTACAGACTGGACAGCGTAATCCATCGGAATAGTGGCTCGTCCCGGTTTTGCAATAGCCAGGTTGTCCAGAATTCTTAGCAGCTGCCTTCTTCCAAACCCAAGGTTGACCCATGTTCGAACAGCGCCATAGACGGATAAACCAACCCGGTTTCCCTGGCGGATAAGTTGTGAGCAGAGTGATGCCGCCACATTGACCTCGAACTCAACAGCGTCGAAATCTAAGAGTTCGGGCTGTATCTCCTGGGAACAGTCCAGTAGAACCAACACATCAGTGGCTTGTTCGCCCTCGAATTCATTTGTAACCAGTTCTCCCATTTTCGCTGAGGCTTTCCAGTTTACCCGCCTGAGTTCATCGCCCGGAACGTAAGGGGATAACTCGAAAAATTCCGACCCACTCCCGATCTTACGGGATGGAATCTGACCTGGCCATGGGCTTATCCGTGTTGCTTTTAGGTTAAGCATCCCGACTTCCTCCATTCTTGGGAGAACAATTAGCTCATCCGTATTGCCGATTTGCTCGCTCACTTCCCGAAAACCCATTATGTCTGATACGCTGACCGACAGGGGTCCTAGTACGTAGATGCCTCTTTTCGGCGCTGAAATCGTGTAATGATTTTCAATGGTCTCACCTGATCTCACCGACACTGTGAGAGCCTTCGTACCCGTCTTGATTGTGAGAGGTTCCGCGATAATTTCGTCCAAGCAGACGTTATCGAAGCTTTGAAGCGAGTTGTTTTGAACCCCCAGCGTAATCTCGACATCCTCATCGCCTAGCGACCGGTCGGGATGGAGTACTCTTGAGGGTCTCATACTGACCCTGAGATTCGAACCGGGTCTATGTGAGATGAAGAAAAGAAACGCGATTGGAACGACAAGCGCACTGACGTAGGGTTCTCCAAAAAAGAGCGCGTAGCCAATGAATGCGTAAGCTATCCCCAAGTAAAGGAGAGCTTTTCTCGAGAGCACCATCAGTCTACCCTAGGCACCGGAACTTTTCTCAACACTTCGTTGATGATGACCGTGGCATCGAACCCACGGATCCAGGACGCAGCCTTAGGGATTATTCTGTGCGACAGTGCCTCCACCGCGATTGCTTTCACATCATCAGGTATGATGTAGTCTCTACCCTCAAAAGCAGCGTTGGCCCGCGCAAGTTTGAGTAAGGCAAGGGAGCCACGGGGGCTAGCGCCTATTGCCAATTGGCCGTGAACCCTAGTCTCTCGAACAATGTCGGTAATGTACGCGAGTACATCATCATCCGCGTGCACCCCTTCGATCGAATCTTGCATATCTACTAGGGTCTTTGGGTTGACAATCGCGCTAACTACGAAATCATCGCTTCTACGAGCGATTCGCCTCCTAAGGATTTCAAGTTCGCCGCTCTTGTCGGGGTAACCGATTCTTAACTTCATGATAAACCGGTCGAGTTGTGCCTCGGGCAGTTGGTAGACTCCCTCGAATTCGATTGGGTTCTGCGTGGCTAGCACTATGAACGGGTTCTCTAGGCGGTGAGTATTGCCGTCAAGAGTTGTTTGTCGTTCCTGCATAGCCTCAAGAAGCGCCGCCTGAGTTTTGGGGGGGCTACGGTTAATTTCATCGGCAAGGAGAATGTTGGTGAATATCGGGCCTTGCTTAAGTTCGAAGTCTCCTCTTCTCTGGTTATAGACATAAGTTCCAGTGATATCTGCTGGCAATAGGTCCGGCGTGAATTGTACCCGAGTGAACTTGCAACCTACGGCAGCAGCTAAAGATTTAGAGATTAGCGTTTTGGCTAATCCAGGGAAATCCTCTATCAACATATGCGAGTTCGCAAGCACACCGAGTAGAATTTTCTGTAGAGCTACCTCCTTGCCTACGATGACGGTGTTCAATTCCTGCTGTATTTTCTTGCAGTTTTCCGAAATGTCTTCGATTTTCAAGCTACCCAACCTTCAAGCGTGGATAGAACAGCTTCAATTTCCCGCGCACCATCTGGAGCAGATGCATTTGGGCCACTAGTCAGCAGTCTTACCAATTGTTCATCTTGTATGATTTGTGAGAAAAGGGAAGTACGGTTTCCCGACTGTTCGTCCAATTGACTTCGGGAGACGTCTGTGCGGTATGAGGCAATTTGCAGTGCAAGAGAGCTTAATCGCTTACCCAGAGCAGCAGCCGCTTCACCGTCGCGTTCCTGCATCGCTCTCCGAACGAGTCTTTCAAGCCTTTGAAGTTCATCCTCGCTTTTTTCCCTAATCTGTGCACGGCCTGTTTTGTTCTTGATAGTAAGTGGTAGGAGCGAGTTGAAGATGAGAAGTGAAAAGAAAATGAACACAACACCCAAGGTGGGCAATGTCAAGATTTCGTAGTGGACTAGAAAGAACTCTAGAATTATTACTACAAATACGTAGGCTATTCCTAACTCGACAACGGTTTTGGCAAGTCTCCTCAAGGGTCTCAACCGGCACCTTGGGAAAGAACATTCTCCAACGAGCCCAGCTTATTCACTGCCAACCTACGTTGGTCATCGTTGATTATGTGAGCACTGTACCTTGCTTCCTCGAACAGAAATGTTAGGGTCTTGACTGCATCATTGCCCAGGCTTAGTTTCTTCGAGAGGGTAGATCCAAATTCACGCGCCGTTTGGTCCGCGCCAATGATGAACCCTCGACCGGAAAGGACTTCGCACATTTGCCTGTAACACTTCACAATTGTCTCTTCGTAGTCGGTATTGTTTCTGAGGCTGTTTACCGCTTGTTGCACAACCTGTAACGCCTCAAGCTTTACTTCTTCCCCGGAGGAAGACCCTTCGCGACCTTCCTTGAAGGCCAGCCAAAGTGCGCCAAAAAAGAGGGTGACTGAAAGAAATGCGATTCCGGCAAAGATAAGAACCGTGTAATATGAGAGCGCTACCATCGTCGCGGATGGCGCCGACTTTATTCCCTGATTCAAATGCGCTATCTGTGCTCCGGATGATACGATAACCGTGAAAGCTTCTTGTAATAGACTGAAAAAGGATTGAAGTGACCCGATGCGAGCCAGTAGAATCAGGGCAACAAAGACCACGATATACCCTAGGATTCCTGCTAATAGGCTGACCTTGCTGCGTTCTTGTTTTGGACGATAGAGGAATAATGCGGCAAGCATCTCAATGATTCTTTTTCCATAGGCCAACACTACCAAGAAGTAAAGCGTTAGGATCGCTGGCAGGATGAAGGGAGCCATGACTCCTAGAGCGGACGCGTGGGGAGTTCTTCCGACAACAAATCCCGTCATCATGAGTATAACGAATAACACGCCGACCAGTGCGATGCTATTCCTGTGGACCATGTCTCGCTCTATCGCCGTCAATTCTGATGGTCGGATACAGATTAAAGGGAAGCGTAAAACGAGCCAACATTATGGCCAGAAGGCGTCGAAGGCTTGGGGTTAATGCCATGAAGTTTCTCCTTCAGCATCCTAATTTCACCTATGACGGACAAAAAACTCAACTTGTAGATAGTCTCAAGACGCTTGCATCTGATGCGGAGAATCTCGGTTTCGATTCATTTTGGACAATGGATCATTTCCTCTTATCTTTTGAGTTGCAAAGAATCATTCCTCTATCATCGCGATGATCGGATCCTAAGTAAGCGAGAGATGTGAGTCCACAATTCCGCGTGGACAGCTTTAGGATCTTGTTCGGCGTCAATTACTTTCCAGGCGTATCGTCTGGCAAGTCGGAGATATGCGCCTCTCACTTTTCTCAAATACTCGCGATCGGCCTCATGAACGTCCCTCCGATTTCTCTTCCGCCAGAATGATGCTTGAGGGGCGATATCGAGAACAACCACAACGCCCGGTTTTGGTAAGCCTTTCTCCAACGATTTTAGCCAATCGAGGGGTAGGCCGTGAGCTATTCCATAGGCTAGATTTGATGGGCTGTAACGGTTTACAATTACGTAATGACCATTCGCAATCTCATGATTGAGTTCTAGGAATCGTTCCCATTTATTTGCTGCATATAGGAGGTGAACGGCATGGTAATCAAGCTGATTTTTTCCAGCCAGGTAAGCCCTCAACTGTTTTCCGATTGGTGTTGTATAGTCAGGGAAGTCACAAACTGATGCCCGATACCCTCGAGTGGCCATTTCTCTGGCTAGGAGATTTGACTGCGTTCTCTTACCAGACTGGTCTATTCCCTCAAGTGCAATTAGCAGGCCACGGGTTCTTTGCAATGGTTCTGCGTCCAATACCCTTCATGATTCAAGCGAAATAAGTGTGAGCTAACAGGGGCCTACTTTCGGCGTTTCTTCGCCTTCCTGTGGATCCTGTAGATTTCCAGCCAGATGTTTTCGAAGCCTTGCACAAACGCTACTTCCCAGACTCCATATTTTACTGGTCCAATTCTTGTTGGATAGCCTGCGGCATTCAACTTCTTGAGCAATCTCTCAAAATCATCTACCTCAAAGCCAAGATGGCCCAATTCCTCTCCTTCCCGAAATGGGCCGGCCACGGGGCTATCATCCGCGTACTAGTTAAGTTCAAGCCAATGCTTCTCCCCCTTACTGCTCATGCTTGCGAACTCACCCTTGTTTTCTTCAGCCCTGACATGGGATCGCAATTTCATCCCAAGATAATTCCTGAAGAACTCAATAGCCCCATCGAGATCACGAACTCGGATGCCAGTGTAACTGAATCTAAGTTTCACGTCAAACTTCCTCAGAACGACCTTGAAACAAGAAAGTCGGCAATCGATGATAAGCTGTTCCTGGCCTCTGACGGGGGGAGCCTGTTCAACGTCTTCATGGCGTTTTCCAAGAAAGTATCAGCCTGCGTTTTAGCGTACTCGGTTGAACCATATTTCTCGTATAAGCCGATTACCTGTCGTATCTCGTTCTTCTTGACATTCTTCTTCCCCAGTAGTCGGCCAAAGACCTTTTTGTCCTGAGGAGTTGCAGCCTTCAGCAAATGAGCTGCCAAGACGGTTTTCTTTCCTTCACGAATATCGCCGCCGATCTCTTTTCCGTACTCTTTCACGTCGCCCTTAACATTGAGTAAATCGTCAACTATTTGGAAGGCTATGCCAACGGTTTCCCCAAACTTGCCAAGTATTTCGAGTTGCTCCTGCGAACCTCCTCCTGCAATCGCACCACCTTCAGTTGATAATCCCGTGAGTGCCCCTGTCTTGAACCTCAGAAGTCGGATCACATCCTCTTCAGTGAAATTCTTCCTTTCCCACATACTGAATTCGAAAGCTTGCCCCCAAGTGATTCCGTATGCACGGTCCGCGATTTTCGCAACAAGCCTTTGGCAGCGTTCTGCGGGAATCTTGCTCGAGTTTGCGATTTCGAATACTTTGATAAGCATCGCGTCTCCAGAATTGATCGCGCTGGGGACACCGTAGATTTTGTGAATGCATGGTTTTCCGCGCCGGAGTTCGCTTTGGTCCTCGATATCATCGTGAACCAAGGTCATGTTGTGAAGAAGCTCGATTGCCGCAGCTGCACCGACTGCATCTTCTTTTTTGCCGCCGACACATTCACAGGCCAAGAATGTCAGCGCTGGCCGGAATCGTTTCCCGCCTCTATCAATGAGATCCCACACTGAAGCGTAAAACTCAAAGGGTTCGCCATCCCGCGGCAAGTGTTTTTCCAGTTCAACGTCAATGTCGGCCTTGTACTGGCCGAGAATTTCGAGGGCCGGTTTCATGCTCAGGTTGAGTATGGAATGTGGTTCTTCAAGTCATCGGCGACTACTTTACGCTCGCTTACCGAAGCAATTTTGCTTTGAAGTGCGGTCTAAGCTTCAAAGTGTGGCCTGTACTTTGAAGTTAGCACTCGTCTAATTTCCTCTGAGATTTTCTCCCCAATTCCTGTGACTGACATTAGCTCCTCTTTCGAAGCTTGGAATATGCGCTCGACGGTCTGAAAGGAACTGAGCAGTTTCTTTGCTCGGGTGTTGTCAATGTTTGGTAAGCTGGCTACAATGAATTCCTGTTGATCTTCAATGGTTGACGGCTTTGCAGCTGTCATTATTCTTGGTTTCCGCTTATCTTGAATCTGCTCGCGCCTCGCTATGGCAAACATCAACTGGGCTGCTTCAGAAGGTTTCTTTGCCCAAACTATTGGAATTCCATAGTCAATCAAGATGCTCGCATAGGCACCCATCATGGCTTCAGGCCGCACGCGGCCTGATCCCAACAAAGTCTCGCCTTCAACAACGAAAACCGGTTTAGCGTAAGTTTCCTTGAGCTTTACTGCCTGTTGGAATAATCTTCCGTCAATTATGGAGGACGCGAAATCCTCGACATCCTTTCGTTCTACCACAATCCTATCTGATAGGACAAAGTCGCCTACTTCCAGGGTCTGGGACGTTAGGAGTGCCCCTAGTTTCGCTAACTCTCTCGTCACTAAAGCGCCCAGCTCTCTCGAATCGGCCACCACTTCTATTTGTTCTTCCAATTTCTTTTCCTTCACATTTGATGAAATGTATTTCTCCATTCTGATCTGGTCGGGGGCGTTCGGTTTCTGCGTTTTCAGGAACTGCTTGATTGCAGAAGCCATTTCACGTTCTCTTCGTTGGGAAATCCAATAGTAGGCTTCATCACGCGTACCTTTCGCCATCAGGATAATTGCTTCACCAGGTCCTTTCCGGCCAGTTCTCCCCCGACGCTGAATATAGCGCACTGCGCTCGGGACAGTGTCGTAGAAAATGACTTCATCACACTCCACTATGTCGAGACCCTCTTCACCAATCTGCGTTGCAACTAGGACGTTGAATGTGCCTGACCTGAAATCGTCCAATATCGCAACTTGTTTCCTTTGAGTCAAGCCACGATCTCTTGTGCGTGAAGCCTGCCCGACCAAGCGTACGGCGGATACGCCTTCGACTTTGTTGAGTACTTCTGTGAGCCTCGCTGCGGTTGTTCGGTAGTTGGTGAAAACCATAACACGCCGTGCGCCCCTGCTGAGAGCGACGCGTATTGCTTTGATTAGCTCGGTAACTTTAGGATGGTCTGCTTCCTTCGCTACTAAGTCATTCACAATTGACGTTACCCGCTTCATTCTGGGGTCGTCAAGAATCATCTTTAGGCCCGGAGATGAGCGCTTCTTGGCCTTTTCTTGAAGGCTGTCAAGATGTTCCTTCAGCGCTGGGAAACCTTGGGTCTCAAGAAATTCAATTGCGCGAATTCCATGCACCGACGCGTACACATAGCCCAGATATGTTCTGGCGTCCCTGTTGCCACCGGCAGCATCTCCTAGTATCCTTTCCCTAGCAGCAAGTATGTCTCGCAAGCGAATCCTGTCCATTGCCGCCGTTTCCAAATAACCATGATCGCGCACTACGCGCAATTTCTCGCGCAAGAAAGCCTCCAGTTCTCGTTTAACATCGTAGAATATCTTCGGAAGGTCAACGGTAACCCACTTTACCTCTATTCCGCCAACGTATGGTCTCACATCATCGCTTTGGATCGTTCGCGCTTCCACCCACTCTATGTGAAGATTCTTACAGATTTCACGAACATCAGCTTCGCTAGAACCTGGCGACGCAGTTAAACCAAGTATGAGGCTGTTGTCGGTGGCTGCATACTTTTCCGCGATGAATGCGTATGGGTAGTCGCCGACTCCTCTGTGTGCCTCGTCGAAAATTATCAGGGAGAAATTGTCAAGCGCAACCTTCCCTGTAAGAAGGTCATTCATGAAAACCTGTGGCGTTGAGAATATCAAACGCTTCTTCCAAGAGCCCGCCCTTTCCTCGGGCGCAACTTCCCCCGTGAGCCACACTATCGAATCCTGGTCCACTCTCATTAGTTTCTGAAAGGTCCGGAAATGTTGCAACACGAGAGGTTTTGTTGGGGCAAGCATTACGACGCCTTTGCTTGGGAAAACCTTGAGCCTCTCAGCGGCCACGTAGGCTGCCACAACTGACTTCCCCAAACCCGTTGGTAAGCAAACCAGAGTGTTAGTCCGCACTGCGGTGCGAGCTATGACTTCTTGGTAGGAGCGGCGCTCAATAGATTCGAACCTCAGAAGTGAATTGGAGCTGGGCTCTTCAGGCATAGTGCGGCCCTCTTAGTTGGATTGGTATGAAAACCATCCAGGGGCGTATAAGTCACGGGGGTTGAACCCGTGTCCAACTGCCGAGTTCCTTGGGATGGACTGCGAGCGAAAAGAGTGAATGCGGCCTATGGCTGGTTTGCGCCGCATGTACCGCAGAACTTCGCAGACGCGGGAAGTTTCGCCCCACAGCTCACACAGAACTTTTGGCTCTCCGCAACGGGAGTTGGAGGCGGCGGGGTTGGTGCAGCTGCGCCACAGGTCGGGCAAAACTTATGGTGCGGTTGAAGTGGAGTTCCGCACGAAGAGCAAACTAGACTGCTTACTGCGCTTGGTTGGACCCGTAGCTCGGGCGGGGCTCCCTCATTATACAGCAAACCAAGTGACCTGAAGATGAAGACGCTTAAGATGGGCGAGATTATTGCGGAAATTACCCAACCTACGTATGGTATCAACCCAGCCACACCGCCTATTATCATGCTGATTATGACGAGTACTACTATCCAGGCGATGTATTTGCCCCAACCTATTCCGCGAATAATCCTGAGTATTTCGCCGAACGCGAAAGCTTTCCCGAATTTCCCGGTCTTCAACATGTGAGCCATGCCAGCAGCGAGCAGGAGCAAAAGAATGATTCCTAGGAGAATTCCAACAAGCAACAAAACCACACCACTTCCCCCAAGCATCACACTCGGGGCGGCGAATCCACCCTGCAAAGACAGCATGCCTGCAAATAACGAGGATGCACCCGTCGCGATCAGGATTGTCGGAACCAGCATGTAGATTAGCGATGCAAAGGTGACTTTCGCGCCGTCGACGAACATCTCGCCGTACTTCTCAAGTTTCGGCGGTGTTTCGGTGCCTGGAGATTCCCTCAGCACGCGAGCGGCGTATCCAATCACAATCCAGTTGACGATGGGGATAATATCGAGCACTATGAGAATTATTAGCCTCCCGCCATCGCTGAGCAATCTCTTCGCAAATTCGAAACTGTTGCTGAGGTTTTCGCTAAGGTTCAACTTGGCTGCCTTCTAGTGAATTAGTATAAGTTATCTCTAATATCTATTAGTGGGCGTTAGCGCAGAGCCAACGTGCTCATAGCATATAAAATGGTACGAAGATCATAAGTTAGGATGTACTCCATCAGCACACCATGCTTGCTGCTCAGCTGTTACTCGGAACTCTGGCTTCTGAGGCGTTTCAGCTTTTCTAGCGTACTCAGCCAACTGGCCAAGGAGTTGCCGTAGACGAGCAATTTCTCGGGGTCCGTCTCGTTCTTCATCGCTAAATTGATTTCCCGGATTTTGGAGAACAATATCATTTCGGAGTCCTCGAGCACCTTATCGGCCATGAACCGTGTCTCTTGCTCAGCGGATTGAATGATCACTACCGGTTTGTTGCATTTTGGGCAGAAGGTTTCCTTGCCTTTTCGGAAGAGGGGGGTTCCGCACTCAGGGCAGGTCTGAGATAACATCGTTGCCCCGGATTTGAGAAGTTCAGCCATTTTCTTGACTTCAAGGGCCAAAGACATCGACCATGCAGAGTATGGCAAACGACTATTACACCTTGTTGGCGGCTGAGGGGAACCGTTCCGTATGCGAATTGAGAAAGACTTTAGATATTGCCCTTGAATGAAGCTGAGTGAAAGGTCGCCTGTCATGCGGGGTGGTCCGCTATGTCAACTAAGGTCAAACGCAAAGAAGAATACGAAGGCCGAATCAAGCAGGCACTGGGCGTTCTCAACGAGGTTTCTAACGACACAACGACGCCTCGCAATATACGCCGCGCGGCCAAGAGTGCAATGGACACACTCCAAGTTGGGGATCTAAGTATAGGCGTCCGCGCCGCAAACGCAATCTCCATTTTAGATGACATAAGCCAAGACCCAAACATGCCGCCTTACACGCGAGTGAAGATTTGGAACTCCGTAAGCCTACTCGAAGCCATCAAGGATTGAGATTACAGGATAATCTTAATTATCGCATCTAACGGTCGGTGCGCAATTCTTAAGGCAGTCATTTCAGACGGTTCCCACCAATGGATTTAGCTGTGCAGACGTTTGGGATTACGAAAAAATTCGGCGACTTCACAGCGGTTGATCATATTAGTCTTGAAATTAAGCAGGAAGTTTTTGGTCTCTTAGGTCCTAATGGAGCAGGAAAAACAACCTTAACACGCATGTTAACAACAATTCTGTTGCCTACCGAGGGCACGGCTACGGTCGCAGGTGCGGATATTATACACGAAGCAAACAAGGTACGTGAGCGCATAGGGGTTGTTACACAGGCGTCAACCTTAGACAATGAGTTATCGGCGCTTGAAAACATGAATCTATACGGGAAATACTACGGCATGTCTCGCAAGCAACGCCAAGAAAGAATACCAGAACTCCTCAAAGTGGTAGAGTTACAGGATCGAGCCAGAATTCCCGTCCGAAGTTATTCAGGAGGCATGAAACGGCGTCTAGAAATTGTAAGGGCCCTTGTCCATGAACCTGAAGTCCTATTGCTTGATGAACCTACCACAGGTCTCGATCCTCAAGCGCGTGCCGCAGTTTTGGAATATGTTGAGCGAATTCATGAAGATCGCGGCATCGCGCTTTTGATCACAACCCATTACCTAGATGAAGCGGAGAAACTTTGTGATAGGCTCGCAATCGTAGATCACGGCAAAGTAGTCGCCTTAGGAACACCAACGGAACTAAAGCGGAAGGTTTCAGGAGGCGACGTAGTTGAAGCCAACTTCTCAAACCTCCCTGATGCTGCTCTCAAGGCATTGGAAAGAGCAGAATTCGTTCTGGAAGTCAAAAGGCGGGACAGCGGCCTAACGATTCTAGTGAAGAATGGTGCGGAAGCAGTTCCGAAGATAGTTGGACTCATTGACTCCAATGGAGGAAAACTTCGGACAATCACTCTGCGCGAGCTTACCTTAGATGACGTTTTCCTGAACTTTACAGGTCGGAGTCTGGGAGATTGAAAGGCAGCCTAGCCGTATGCGAGCGGGATGTTCGAAAATTCTTTAGGCAACCATTCCTCGTCCTCTCCACGGTTGTTGGACCATTTCTGACTTTGGTCTTGCTCGGGAGCGCCTTTGGTGGAGCAATAACGCATGCACCAATCGCAATCGTACAAGAAAGCTATGGCCCATTTTCATCAAATTTCATAGACATTTTGCAGAACCACCAAAGCTGTGAATTGGGCGTAATAAATTGCCAGAATTCCTTTCAGATAACATACGTTCCCGATATGGATACGGCACAGCAAATGCTCCGAGAAGGCCTAGTCAAAGCGATAATTCACATTCCCGAAGGTTTTGACACGTCATTAAGTGACAACTCTAAAGTCATCCTTACAGTAACGTTAGATAATACTGACCCATTGAGTGCTGCCGCCATTGGGCCTGAAATTGCCCAAGCAAGTCAACAGCTCTCATCTCTAATACAAACATCAACCGCAGCCGGCGCAACGATAGATGTGGATTTAGAGAATGCTTACAGAACCTTCTTGTACATTGAATTCATGGCGCCCGGAACATTTGTTCAATCAATCATGTTCGTTTCAATCATCGCGGGCGGCGTTCAAGTCGTAAACGATAAAGAAAGAGGAATAATTGAGGGATACTTAGTCACACCTCTGAAAAAATATGAGATCATCGTCGGCGTCCTACTTGCAGGAGTTATTAAATCGCTCATCTCAGCGATCGCACTATTCTTCTTAGCCATCTTAGTGGTAGGCGTTCGCCCCCTGAGCGTTTTCCCAACACCAGACCTGATAGGAATAACACTCACAATGTTCACACTGGTGCTCACCTCACTGGGACTTATCGCTATGATGACCGCCTACGCGGTGAGGTTTTCGACAGCCGACATTTACAGGGTTTCATCATTTCCCATCAACTTGACGCTGTATTATACAAGCGGCGCGATATACCCACTGGACGGGTTTCCCACTTGGATGAAGGAGATATCGGTAATCAACCCAGAAACCTACGCGATTCATGCCCTACGACTCTTGATGTACAATGGGGCGGGATTTGTGGCGGTCGCAGGCGACTTTGCCTTCTTGGGGGTGTTCACTGGCTTGATGGTGATATTATCGCTACTCGCGTTTAGACGCGGATTGTAGTCAAATCGCGATAGCCCATCGCTGTAATCATCAACTAATGGTTGGACTAGAGGCTGCAGCCTTCAAACGCGCACTACACGAAAGAACGTGTAAATCCGAATAGGGAACGACCGATTTTTCGAGCGCGACTTTAAAGCCCAACTGCCAGGTTAAGAAAGAAAGGAATATGGATTAATTCTCGAAGCGCAACCTTAAATCCCGTGTACTCGGAAGTCACAAAAGGATTAGAAGAGGAAGCCGATTTGAAGGCTCGGAATGTCATAATAGTCACCGTCGCTTTACTCCTCGCCATTAGTGCTTCTGCAAGGTACGTTGTGCCTCCCAGTAATGCAATTGGAATAGCTAATCTTGCTGTAACGAGTGTCTACTGGGGTAGCAACCCAATGGATCCCAGCACTGCTCATCCCGGTGACATTAACGCTCAATTGTCCATCGTAATAACTAACGTGGGTGATGATGTAGCGCGTGGTGTGAATGCTACTCTGTTTCTTGGCCCACCATTAGTCTATACTTACACTTTAGGTGGAGTCCAATACAACTCGACCGTAACATCGAAGACGGCTGGCGATATGCAAGCAGGTGGTAGTTTCACGCTCGCTTACACAGTCAGTGTCGATCCTAATGCGAAGGAGGGAATATATCGTTACGACCTCCACCTCTCATACAAGTCTGCGCGTGAACTTCAACAAATCGATAATGACATCATGGTGGACGTTCCACTGTGGAATGGCGAACTTCATGTTCAAAGCATCGCCACCGTTCCCACGAAGATTTACCCCGACAGCAAACAAGTCGCACTCAAAGTTTCGATTGTGAATTCTGGGAAGGGAGAAGCCAAAGACCTGCAACTGCAATTGGTCCTGAACGCGCCCTTTAACGCATCATCAAGCGGTTCAGACAGCTTCTATGTGGGAATAATACCGTCGGGGCAAGCTTCAGAAGCGGACTTTGTTATTGACGTCGCGAGCAATGCGCAATTCGGCCAGTACGAAGTCATATTGGGTGTACAGAATAGTGGAGAGATTATTCCTATCGGGCAGGTCCCACTCTATGTGGCAGAGAAAGTGAACTTTGATATTGTAAACGTCACACCGACTGTGGTGCACGCTGGAGACTCTGGCGATGTCATCAGTGTCGAGATAAAGAATGCAGGCACAGTGAAGGCGGACTCCGTTAGAGTAGAGTTGCGCACGGGTAATTTCTTCACCGGTACCTTAACTGACTTTCTCGGTACGATGCTCGCAGGGGAAACTAAGGTTGCTTTTTTCACGGTAGACATTGATAGCAAGGCTCAACAAGGGCAGTATAACTTAGACCTTAGGTTCGATTGGACCCAGGACAACAACTCACTTGACAATACGCAAAGCATCACCTTAACCGTTAGCTCACCAGCGGTGCCAGCTTCACTTATCGTCGTGGCCGTGGTTGTAATCGCCGGCGCTGGTGGATTCTTCTTCCTCCGAAAGCGTAGGATGAAATCTGCGGAATCCAACAAGAAATGAGTGTGGAAGGAGAACCTGATTCGGAGCAGAGAATTGTTTGGCTCCACGATGGGTTCAGGCAGTACTCGTTTTAGCATTGACCGCAAGCATGCTCACCCCCGTCTACGCACACACCACCCTTGGAAACCTAACCGGTTCAAACACGTACTTCCGGTATAATGACCACGAGCTGAACCCAACCAACACGTTCGGAACAGCACACGTTCCCGGGCCACTTGGCTATGTCTGGCCTGGGGGCGGGTTGAACACGTACACTGGCAACCCCTCTAACCCGCCGGGCTATCAATCTCCCTTCGAAGACTTTGAAGGGCCTATACAAGAAGGCGCCAACGCGTACGCACCTGAAGGCGCTATTCTTACCTCGACTGCCGACCACGATAGTGTTGGCGACCTGATCTTCGCCGTAAACTTCTCGCAACCGCATGCATTTCCTCACCCGGGCAACTTCAAATATAGCACACTGGCCTTGTACATACCAGCCCCAGTCTTCGACAAGACCGGGAAATTAATCCAAGATGGCTTTGAACCCGCCGCCGGCATTAATTGGGATAACGGCGAGAACACTAACATCGTTACAACGATCACCGATAGCTACGCCGATATATTCGTCACGAGGGCAGACAGCAACGACCCATTCGAACCCGGCTCGTGGATCATATTCATCACCGCACCAAACAACATAACCTTCACATCCGCGAGAGGCTGGTCCGAGTGGTACTACCTTCGCATCAACCAAATGAAAGCACCCCTAATTGCCGGCAGATATTTCTTCAAAATGTTTCTCGACAACCATTTCCCGCTCCACAGACAAGGAGCCCTACCGAAATTGGTAAACAGCACGATGCCCATGGAGAACTGGCCAGTACTCCTAGTCAAAGGAGAAGTTGACCCTGCAATCATCACAGGAACGGTAAAGTTCGGCGACCAATCCAACCCAAACTTCTATGGACTTCCGCTAAACCTCCCTGGAAGAATTAGAGCAGTTGGAACCGCAACAGACCCCACAACTGGAATATCGACTGGACGGGGAGTAGAGGCTCGCGGTTACTTCAACGCTACCTCGCAAGGCCACTTTGAGATTGAAGGCGTCGCTCCGGGGATCTATGACCTCTATGCTTCTGCTGCCGGCTTTCCTGAACAACAAATTGCAACAGATGTCAGAGTAAGTCGAGGTCAATCCTTAACGTTTGACGCATACCTGAAGGCCGGGCCACAAATTGCAGGAAGAGCCTACTCAAAAGCATTGTTTGGGTCATTCCCCTGGCCTGGCCAACTACCAATCACCGTAGTGATCTATAACAGCAACACGTACGATACTGATAGTATCGTCACATATTCGCCCGCGAACCTCACAGACGCCCCCTTTGTATCATATGTTACCGGGAACACTATGTTCGCCGGCAGCCGTTTGGCGGGGACGAACAAGCCTAGGTCAGTAGCCTTTCCATGGGAAGGGCCAATTAGTTATTACGCCCTGACAACCGCCCCGGCATTCAAGGACCCCTTCGGAATTTTCAACGGGGTCGGACCCGCGCAACCCTGGTGGGTAGATCCAGTAGGCAATGCAAACCCGCTGACTTCGCTTGGTTCATCGAGTAGCGATTTTGCTTTCCAATTCGGTGCCACGGGAGCATATGGTGCACCCGCTCAATTCTCCGGTATGGTACCACAAGTATTCGCAACATGGACCGACAGCCTCACCCCAGGCAAGTATTATGTTCGTGTCTACGTGAACGGGTACGTTCAGACCACACCCGATGGAACACAACCAATCGACTACGCTTTCGACGTCCCCCAGAACGGTTTTTCAACCAACGTGTTCCTCCCCATCGACTTGGAGAAATCACCAGCAATCAACCTCATGATTCACTTCCACGACCTGGCCGAAACGATCATAGACGCGCCTATTGGAGGCCCAGACCCGAATAGATTTCTGATCGCGGAAGCCTATGCGAGGGACGGAACACTCGCAGCTTTGAATTTCACCCAAGTCTCATCCAAGAGCGCCCAAGCCACTCTGAGTTTGGATGGTTTGGGGATGGCTGGCCCGATTCTTCCTCCTGACCCCCGCGCCTCCATCAAATATTCACTCGCTAGATATCAAGGCCTATTCGACTACGGCCTGCCAACCGACACCTACACCATTCGAGTTTACATGAGGGGATACATCCAAGCGTTGCCCCCGGCCACCTCTTTCGAGGACTTGGACCAGCCGGTGACTACGACTGTTTCAATTGGGTTGGGGGTAGCAATCGTAAGCACGCACATGTATAGAGGTGGCGAAATCAACGCGACTGTCTTCTCCGTCGACTGGGAAAGACCAGCAGTCACGAGAAACTGGGTGTGGAACAGCGCACCCGTTAGCACACTAATCTACGACGTTTCTTCAAAGAATTTCATTGACGTGATCTACTTTTGGAATTCTAAGCTAAACCAATGGGTCTTACCCACACAGAATTCAAAGTTCCAAAACCTACCCTGGCCAGGTTGGCAAACAATATTTGGCGCAGGCGCAAGCCTGCTAGTAACTAACGGCTCCACGTTAGTCGATAGATTCGGACCGGACTTACCGAGCCTAAAGTCATTGGACCCAGCTCAAGATAAAGCAACAACCATATTTCTTGAAGAGAATTTCCGTACGGGCTTCTTGTACAGCTCCAGTTCCTACCGAACAAACGCGTTTCGCTCCGCTCTGGCCATTTATCCAGGAGTCTACGCGTTGAATTCTTGGACCTACGGCTACGTCCAAGACAACGTGGCCAGCCTCGGCGATTTGGGTAACGTACTCGTTTCCGTCTCCTGGTTAGGCTCCCTAGCTGACACCCAAGTCCAATTGATTGTTGGCCTCAACTTGACCATTACTATGATCTTCAAGACAGAAAACATTTTCTCGGAAGTTCCCTTCAATTCCTCAGTGCGAATTCGAGTTTTTGACGATGGAGACACTCTCATCGCCGCCGCGACAGTATTCTCCGACGCGGGCACGCTCGCTCCCACTTCCAACGCTGGGTTCTTCGCAGATGGAGTCAAGTTGCTTCAGCGACCAGTCCCAGCGGGGACGAAGACGCTGCAATACACAAACCTAGCAGGACTCTTCAGTTACGTCGAACCAAGCTCAGGCCCAACCAATTTGGGGATATCCGCCGGAGTGCGCAGTGCCACACTTTTCTCTCCAGACCATGGAATCTGGGGCTACTCTGATCATCCCGGCGCGTACGGCGGCGGATGGACTGTTATGGTCGACTTTGTGAATTGGTCAACGTTGACCAGCAACTACCCGCCCGTGCCAGGCCTCTTACAGGGCGAGTCCCCATACTTCTACCCCTACAATCACCTCGGGCCGTTCAGACAGGTGACCTACACCAAGATTTCGAATGCGCCACAGGGAGGCGAGGCCTCAGCCGAATTTGAACTCGACTTGAGAGGTTACGTTAGTGGGCTCATTCTTGGAATGGACTGGGACAACAATGTGCGGACAGTAAGCTGGGCAAGCATTGCGTTCACCAGCAGTGGCACGAGTCTTTACTGGTACACTTGGGACGGGTTTTTCGATGGCTACCTCGATCCTAGCAATTATCATGCATTGATCACCGAGTGGACGAGCGCGAACCAAGGGCATATGTCACGCTCACTAGATTTGTCCGTGTCCTTAGGTCAAGCGAATAGCGTAACGAATGTGGTACTTGACGAGAGCGGAATCCCAATCCCGGAAACACCCGGCTACTCCGCTCTTCTACTGACTACACTCACTCTATCTTTGGGTGCATTATACTTCGGTCGTAGACGGAGAAGCAGGAAGTAGTTGAAGCCGCTTACATAGTGCGTTTGGACAGCATGATCGCGATCGGGCCACAGCCGCGTACCCACCAGCCCCAGCTCTCCTTCAGGGCGAATCGCCCTACTGGTATACATGGGACGGATGGTTTGGTTGCTACCTAGACTCAGGTACCTACCAGGTAACTGTTACTGAATGGATCCATAACGGAGGTCACCATCAAATCATGTTCACGCTCAGTGTGAATCAAGGAGAACAAAACGATAGCGCTCAACTACATTCTGGAAGAAAGCCAAATCCCCATACCAGAACTCACATCGATTCCCCTAAGCACCTTGACAGTATGCGTCGCAGCAGTATTCCTGTTAAAGAGGAGAAAACGCAGGTAACTCTACGTCCCGGGTTTCGATAGCTGTATCGCGATGGGCTAAGTTCGTTCTCGTCCTGAAACCTCTACGAACATCTGCTAAGATTTCCTGCATAATCCGTGCTTCGAATTCGCGCTAAATTGTACGTTTGGACAAAAGTATCGCGATGGGCATTAGTATCAGACTGCTAACGAACAGGATGAGCAGGTCGCCTACGATAGCGTTGGGCCCAGCGCCCAAATAGATCAGGCGTCTAAGCGCATCATTACCATACGTCCAAGGCAGGCTGTCCGCAATCGCCTGGCCGCCAGGCGCAAGGAGGAGAGGGGAGTTTACTGTTCCGGCTAGGGAGAAGAGTGGGAAGGTCATCGCTATCTCCAGAACCGTAAGAGTGGCTGTACTTCGGATTCTCGTTGATATCGTTAAGCCTAGGGAGAATGTGAAGATGGCGATCAAAACGGTTGTCAGGAAGATGAGTATAAGGTTTCCATGAATCACCAAACCGTAAAGACTGAAGATAACCAGCATCAATGCAGTGCGCAGAATCGTAAGAACTATCGTGGCGGACATTTTACCGGAATAGACTGCGAAAAGGCTCACTGGGGACAGAGTCAATCGCGGGAAAGTGCCTCGTTCTCGTTCCCTGTTGATCGCGTTTACAATATCATCAAAACCGCCAAGGATGGCGATTAGGCCCAAGAAGCCTGGCAGGATCGGGTCGCCGCTTGGCGGACGCCCAGTCATGGTCCTTGTGATCACCTCGATTGGGGCGATCTTCAGTCCGAAATTAATGCCGCCCTCACCGGAGGTTACCTGGTTGACGAGATCCTGAGCGCCCTGGTTCACCGCGCCAACCACGAACTGCGAAGAGGTCAACTTGGAATTATCCGTAGAGACGATAACGAAGGCGTCTCCCGCCAAAAGTGCCTTTCCGAATCCTTGAGGTATAATTATGGCTCCAACGGCTTGCGCATTATTAACCGCTTGATAGGCTTGATCTTCGGTTTGCACGAGTTGAGTTACGTGGATGAAGCGTGATCGCGTTAACTCGTTGAGCATCGCGTCCGAGGCCGGCGTTCCATCTAGATCAGCAACGACCACGGGCACATTATGGGTGGTGGCGCTGAACGCCGCAACGATCACTATGAAGATACCAATCAGGATAATTGGGAACATAACCGTCAAAATGAGGGAGACAGGGTCGCGGCGGAGCTGCTTCAGTTCCTTCATCGTAATAGCAGCCGTGTCGCGAACGAAATAGCTCAAGCAATCAACCTCTCCCGGAAGCTGTGAAGCAGCACGAAGGCGAGTGCGAACGAGACGATTATGAATCCAATCATATATTCAAGATCAAAGGTCAGAGAGAGCAATGGCCTACCGAGCAGTATTGTACGCCTCAACGCGTCGAATGCATAGGTAAAGGGTAGAGCGCTGCTTATGGTCTTCGAGATACCAACCAGCAAATTGTTGTCAATAACCAAGCCGCTGAACGCGAAGAGGAATAGGATCAGAAAGAACGTTATGATCACCACAGCTCTCTGCCCTAACTTCAAGGCAGCCGCCACGAAGCCAATCCCCATCGTTACGATCGCAACGATCAGAGACAACGCGAGAATCGTGCCGAAGTCCGTACTCGGCTTGGCTCCGTACCCGTAGATGCCCATCCCAAGAACAATGAAAGTTCTCAAAACGCTCAAGAGAATGTCAAAGAGTGTTTTCCCCAACATGATTGAGCCGATTGGAATTGGCGAGGCGAGAAGACGGGCATACGTTCCCTCATCCCGTTCCCGAGCCATTCCTCCTGCAATCTCATAGAATACTGAAAAGATTTGCACGATCGCTAGTATAGTGGTTAATCCAACATTGAAGCTGGCGAATATGGCTCCCTTCCGAACAACCCCAACTCCCGCAACTGACTGCTTCTGCAGCTGACTCAGGGCGGGTTGGACCTCCACGTTGGGGTCGAAATTCTGCGCGTATCCCGTCAGGGTGCTCTGAATTTGGTCGGATACGCCGGGTTCACTGTCATCCGTATAGAGTACCAGCCTCGCCTGATTCCCGTTTTCTAAAGCATCTTGGAACCCCTTGGGAACGACAATCACAGCATAGATGCGTTTAGTCCCGAGCTCAGCTATGGCGGCTTGCTCATTGTAGCTTTGTATCAGGTTATGGAAGTCAGGTGACCTGGTCAACGTTTGCCAGAGGCGGAGTGAGGCGATTGTATTGTCATTATCTACGAAACCGATTGGAATGTTCGCCGTAGGGGAGAACGACGTTCCCGCGCCACCTTGACCGGCACCGAAGGAGACCGTGAAGAACAGAGGTAAGACGACGAGTGAGATCAGTATGGCGCTTCTATTCCTGCGGAATTGACGAAACTCGTTCTCAGCAATGGCAAGAGAATCACTGAGAAATGTTGCGACCGACATTCGCAACCCCGACTGCACTCTATGCCTTTCGGCCTGCCCCCTCAAGGAATCGGTCGATTTCTTCTTCGCCGCCGGTCAATGCGATGAAAGCGTCTTCAAGCGTCGGATCCTTCGTGTTAATCGTTCTAATCTTCGCCCCTACTTCAAGCAGAGTGGCTGCGACTTCTTCTGCGAGCGTCTCAGTGCGTTCACAGCTAACTTGAAGTTTCGAATTCACATACTTCACGTTACAAACGTGACTCATCACTTTGAGTTTGAGTTTCACCTTGTCGAGTTGAGCCTTAGTCAAGTCGGGAGTCTCAACTTCCACAACGGAGAGTTCGCTCACGCTATGCTTCAATTCGTTCGGCGTGCCAACCTGAACTAACCTACCCGCGAACATTATACCAACCCGGTCACAGATCTTCTCGGGTTCACCCATGTAGTGGGTCGTCCAAATCACGGTCACTCCCTGATCACACTGTTTCTTCGTGAAATCTTGAAGGGCGATGGCAGATTGAGGGTCGAGGCCAGAAGTAACTTCATCCAGGAATAGAACCTGTGGACTGTGAAGCAAAGCTGCGCATATCATCGCCTTCTTCGCCCACCCAGTCGACAGAGCCCCCACCAGTCGGCTCGCTTTTTCCCTGAAAGCAAACATATCCATCAGCTCCCGTATCCTAACCTCAGCTTTGTGACGGGGGATCTCGTAGAGCGTGCTGAGCAGCTTCAAGTTCTCCTCAATCGTCAAGTCCTTGTACAAGGAGACCCCTTCAGAAACCACCCCAATCCGTCGCCTGACCTCGGCTGCCTGCTTGTGAATATCATATCCCACAACACTGGCCGTACCTCGTGTCGGTTCGATCAGTGTGCAAAGCATCCTGACCGTGGTGGTTTTTCCGGCGCCGTTGGGCCCAAGCAGGCCAAATAGCTCTCCTTTACTGACGCCTACGTTTAGACCGTCGACCGCGGTAGAATGACCGAACGCTTTCGTCAGGTTCTTTGTAACAATGGCTTCCTCAGGCATGACAAATCATTCCTAGGATAGCTTGAATTTATGAGGGTTCTATCCTCTGAGCCACTAAAGAGGTTTACGCGGAAAACTGTTGGCTAATGCAAGGAAAGAAATGAATGCGCGTTAGGTTGACGAGTGCCATTCCACTTCCGGCTTCCTCTCTCGATAGTTGACCGCACGGGCGAGTACAAATAGCAGGTCGGATACTCGGTTGATATAAGGTACCATTAGGTCGCTGACCTTCTCAGCCTTGCTCAATGTGACTATACTTCTTTCGGCACGTCTTGCAACAGTTCTTGAGAAGTGTAGGATTGAGCCAGTCGGACCACCGCCTGGAAGAATGAAGGCTTTCAATGGGGGAAGTTCTTCTTGTAATTTGTCGATTATTCCCTCGAGTTCAGCTATTCTTTCCTTCGTGATTCGCGGAACCCTTTCGTGGCTCTCTTTTGAGGCAAGGTCAGCACCTGCCACAAACAGATCTTGTTGAAGGCCGTCTAAGATCATATCAAGCGCCGTATCATTCAAGAAGGATCGAACCAAACCGAGCACGGAATTGAGCTCATCGACGTTACCATATGCTTCTACGCGGAGCGAGTCCTTCGGAACCCGCCCCCCTCCTACGAGGCCTGTCTCGCCTTTGTCTCCTGTTCGAGTGTATATCCTCGCCAATTCCGAATACTCGCAGTTAATGAAGCGAGACAGCAATTTAGAGGCGTTGGTAGGTACTGACTGTGGCGAAGGGATTGAGGATCGGGGTACTCCTAGACGAGCCGATGGTCATACCAGGATTTGACTACACATTCTACGAAGTGAAACCATCAAGCGGGAGAATCAACCAGCCGCTTCCGCAAGCGTGGAATGTCGTAAATTGTTTCGCCGACAACACGATTACCCAAACCAAACCTGAGCTTGTCGCAACTTCGAAAGGAGAACGAGCAATGAGGGGGACGCCTAGGCGTTTCCTATGGGATTGGATTTGCCCTAGCCGGACTGAATACCGCGACTATTGCTTGAAGGTCATTCAAGATGTTGCGCGGCACAACGATGTTGCAGGGATTCGTTTGGATAGCGTCTGTTTTCCACGAGAAGGCTACTGTGATTGCTCGATTTGCAGGGACTTAAGCGCGAAAAGTGGAATGGATTTCTTTGAATGGCGCGCTAGTCAAATCGAATCCTTTGTTCGTATGGTGCGCGAGAGCATAACGTGCGGATTGGGCCTAACATTGGAACCCGACCCTTGCTACGGAAAAGAAAGATTCGGTTTGGACTTAGATAGAATAGCAGAGTATGTTGATTTCATTTCGACACCACTCTACATGGATTACTCGATTGTCTATTGGCTGGACATAATTGCGAATTGTTTCCGCCGGAAAATATCGAAACCGTATTTCATCGAACTCTACGCGGGACATCCGAGAACTCCCACGAAGCATCTTATGTCTGCCTTAGCTGTGGCCTCGGGATACGCCGACTGTATCGTCCTTTCAACCTATGAAGCTAAGATCGCAAGAAGCCTGCAACAGGAATTGGTTCGAGAAGAACAAGTGGCGGGCTTTTTCAAAGAGCGTGAATGTACGGAAATGATAGAACTTCTAAACCGGTGGCGGAAGATTGTATGAAACTACAGGCGCCGAGCCTTTCGACGTACATTTTTGTACGCTGTAGCTTTAAATAAAGTACTGATGTCAATTGCGTGGCACCGCATTATTCGAGGAAGAAAAAATGGGGTATAGCCTTTGGGCGGCCTGCCCAGCAACTAACGACGCAAACAGAACATAGGCTAAAGCTTCAGAAATTCCGGTACTCGACAAACCCCGTACAGACATTTCTTGCACTCAGTCATCAGAGCGAATACTGTTACCTCCTCGAATCTGCTGAAGGCCCAAGAAAACTTGCGCAATATTCGTTCATTGGCTTCTCTCCTGAAAAAATCGTTGAAGTGAAAGATGGCCGCTACACCGAAACGATCCCCGGAAACGCATCCACCACCATTCAGACAAACGATCCTTATCTCGCGCTCCGGAAGACGCTAGCCGAAAACTTCACAACGTATCATGGGTTCCGGTTCGTAGGCGGCTTGGTAGGTTACTTTTCCTACGATGCAATTCGCTACCTCGAATCGATACCGACGCAAGCTCTAGATGATTTGAAACTTCCAGATTTCGAGTTCGGAGTTTACGATGATGGGATCGTATTCGACCACCTGAACGGCCAGGCTTACTATTACTGGTACAAGAATAACAGGTACAAAGAGATTGAACGACTTCTCGCACAAAGGATAACGCCAACAAGCCTGGCCGTTGACCAACCGAGAGTAAACCTGAGGCAAGAAGAATTCGAAACAAAGGTGGACGACGCGAAGAAGTACATTAGAGCTGGAGACATATTCCAGGTCGTACTTTCAAAACGCCTTGAATTCGCTTTCAAAGGCGACCTCCTCAATTTCTACAAAGCATTACGGGAGATCAATCCTTCCCCTTACATGTACTTCCTCAAAATGAGAGACCGGGCTTTGGTTGGCTCAAGCCCCGAGATGCTTGGAAGAGTTGACAAAGGCCGCGCGGAAACATTTCCGATAGCGGGAACGCGCCCCGTGGGAACAAACAGCGAAGAAGACCGTCGCTTGGCGGACGAGCTATTGAGTGACCCAAAGGAACGAGCTGAGCATATTATGCTGATAGATCTTGCCAGGAACGACCTTGGAAAAGTTTGCCAGTTCGGGACGGTTGAAGTTCCAGAGTTTATGGTGGTCCAAAGGTACAGCCACGTTCAGCACATAGTTTCGCGGGTTTCAGGTCAACTGAAGCCGGGTTGCGACTCGCTTGACACATTCAAAGGAATTTTCCCTGCAGGAACAGTGTCTGGAGCGCCGAAAAAAAGGGCGATGGAAATCATTGAAGAGCTGGAACCGAACCGGAGAGGGCCATATGCTGGTGCAGCAGGCTACTTCTCGTACAACGGCAACGCTGATTTCGCAATAACCATCCGAACGTTAATCGCCAATGGAAATATGGCCTACATACAAGCCGGAGCAGGCATAGTCGCGGACTCTCAACCCACACGAGAATGGTTTGAAACAGAACATAAGGCCGAAGGCCTCATGCACGCCCTGAAAGTCGGTGGGATATGAAATGAAGGTCTTGATAGTAGATAATTTCGATTCGTTCGTATACAACCTCGCGCAGTACGTAGGCCAACTAGGAGCCGAACCTATCGTCTGCAGAAATAATCAGATCACCTTGCGGCAAGCAGAAGAACTAGGACCCGACCGAATCATCCTATCGCCTGGCCCAGGCAGACCTGATGACCGCAGATATTTCGGCATCTGCTTGGACATAATAAAGAAACTAAGCCCCGGCGTCCCCACGCTCGGCGTGTGTCTAGGGCATCAAGGTATAGCGTACGCATTCGGCGGTTCAATAGTACCCGCGAAACGGTTGATGCATGGAAAAACTAGTTTGATTGAACATGAAGGCGGCGGGTTGTTCAAAGCTGTTGAGAACCCGCTCCGGGCAACTAGGTACCATTCCTTAGTTTGCGAAAGAAAGAGCCTTCCAGAGTGCTTGGAAGAGACCGCAACATCAATCGACGATGGTGAGATCATGGGATTTCAGCATCGAAAGTATCCGATATATGGCGTCCAGTTCCACCCCGAATCCATCCTCACTTCTGAGGGCCTAAAGATTATCAGAAATTTCCTGGATGGATCCTGAGAATGATCAGGGAAGCTATTCAACTGTTAGTGGACCGAAACGACCTGCCCTTCGAACTCGCGCAGCAATCCATGCGAGAGATCATGGCAGGCGAAGCAACACCATCACAAATTGGGGCTTTTCTAACATCGCTTAGGATGAAGGGAGAAACTATCGACGAGATAACCGCCCTAGCAATGGTAATGCGGGAAAATGCAGTTCGAATCAACCCCCAGGTCAATGGAAGGACTGTTGATACATGCGGGACTGGAGGGGACCGACTGAAAACATTCAATGTGAGCACTGGTGCGGCGCTCGTCGCGGCCGGCGCAGGAGTGCCCATCGCGAAGCACGGCAACCGTTCGGTCACAAGCAAATGCGGGAGCGCGGACGTTCTGGAAGCGGTTGGAGTCAACCTAAACGTACCACCATCAGTGGTCCAGAAATCGATAGAGCAAGTAGGAATCGGGTTCATGTTTGCGCCTGCATTCCACCCAGCAATGAAAAACGCAATCGCGCCACGTAGGGAAATAGGAATCCGAACAGTCTTCAACATCCTCGGACCACTCACAAACCCAGCCAACGCAAACGCCCAAGTGCTAGGAGTTTACGATTCAAGTCTCGTCGAACCCATGGCGAAAGTGCTGCACAAACTCGGTACCGAAGAAGCCATAGTAGCACACGGCGTGGACGGCTTAGATGAAATATCAACTATAGGCAAAACGAAACTCGCGTGGTTGAAAGATGGAGAGATCACAACCAAGGAGATTACCCCGAAAGATCTGCACCTCAAACAAGCGCGGCCAAACGAAATCTCCGGTTTTGATGTCGACCAGAGCGCGAGGCTCCTGGTGAACATGCTCAACGGGACGGAGGGCAAGCAATCTACACGGCTTGAAATGGTTCTTGCAAACGCCGCAGCTGCCATAGTTATTGGCGGAAAGGTCGACGACTTGGCGTCGGGTGTAGAGGTCGGACGTGAAGCCATAGCAAGTGGAAGGGCCTACGGCAAGCTCAAGCGACTAATTGAATGCACAAACGGCGATGCGTCAAGACTTGAGAGGATAGAATCACAAAATGCCTAATCTGTTAACCAAGTTGATCGAAGATGCCGAAAGAAGGGTTCACACAGGTTACTACGATATCAGAGAAACCGTCGAGCACGAACCCGTCAGCCTCAGACACGCACTCAAATCATCTCACGGGAACGCCATAATAGCTGAGATTAAACCGATTTCCCCCGCCCTCGGTCCACTCCGTCCAAGCATGGATCCAGTTGATGCGGCAATCAAGCTCGCCAAGGGTGGCGCAGTTGCTTTATCCGTCCTGACGGAACCAGACAACTTCGGCGGAAAGATAGAGAACCTTCGACGAATTAGACGAAACGTAAACCTACCGCTGCTCATGAAGGACATAATCATTCATAGGTCACAGATTGATGCGGGCAAGAAATCTGGAGCCGACTGCATCCTCCTCATCGAATCAGTTTTCTCAGCACATCCCACACCCTCCCTTGAAGGCCTGATTCATGAAGCACACCAAGAACAACTTGAGGTAGTCCTCGAAGTCCACAGCGAAGACGAATTGCAAAAAGCTCTGGCAAGCGAAGCGGACATTATCGGTGTAAATAACCGAAACCTCGCCACATTAGAAACCGACATCAACACAACCGCACGATTAGTAGGCAGGATAAATCAAAGGGCTGGAAAGGTTCTCATAAGCGAGAGCGGTTTCGAGAACGCGAATGACATTCGCAAATTGAAAACTGCAACAGTGGATGGATTCCTTATAGGTTCTTCAATTATGCTCTCAGAAAATCTGGAAACTAAAGTTCGTGAGTTCGTGCTCGCATAAGGAAATTTGCTATGCGAGTCAAAATTTGTGGTTTAATGCGACCGGAGGATGTGCGGACTGCCTTTGACAGCGGCGCAGATGCTCTTGGTTTCGTAGTATCAAGCCCCTCTTCGCCAAGAAACCTGTCGCTCAACGCCGCACATAAATTAATGAAAAACGTTCCAGTCTTCGCAACGAAAGTGACGGTTACCTCCGCGAATGACCCGAGAACTGTCGCCAAGATCTGTTCCAAGCTAAAGCCCGATACACTGCAACTTCATCGATACCGACAACAACTAGTAAGATTGATCAGGCGCAAACATCCTGAAACTAAGCTTATCCTAGCCAAGGCTATCAGTGACCGTTCATCTCTGGGACTAGCAAGTTGGACATCAAGAGAATCGGACGCGGTTTTGGCCGATTCACCAAGCCCTAGCGGGATGGGCGGTACAGGCCGAACTCATGACTGGTACCTTACAGCCGCGCTTCGAGATAGAATATACCCACACCCACTAATCCTAGCTGGAGGACTAACACCAATCAACGTTCAACAGGCCATCAGGAAAGTCAGGCCGTTCGCCGTCGATGTCTCAAGCGGCGTCGAAAAGACGATCGGAGTGAAAGACCGCAAGAAGATTCGTGACTTCATCAAGAAAGCAAAGGAGAGCGTATATTGATCCATCAACATTCCAAACCTGCGGATGGCAAATTCGGGAAATATGGTGGCCGTTTCGTCCCGGAAACTCTGATGAGTGCTCTTATCGAACTGGAAGAAGAATACACACGGCTAAAGAATGACCCTGAATTCAAGTCCCAGCTTGACTATCTTCTAAGAGAATTCGCAGGCCGACCAACGCCCCTGTACTATGCTGCGAACTTAACACGAAAGGCGGGAGGCGCGAAGATCTACATAAAACGTGAAGACTTGGCACATGGTGGAGCACACAAGATCAACAATACGATTGGGCAGGCGCTCCTCGCGAAAGGAATGGGCAAGGAGCGAGTCATAGCCGAAACTGGGGCGGGTCAACATGGAGTCGCAAGCGCAATCGCTTGTGCCGCGCTAGGCCTGAAGTGCGAAGTTTACATGGGCTCAGAGGATGTGGAAAGGCAGAAGCTGAACGTTTTCCGCATGAACCTTCTAGGAACAAAGGTTCATACTGTACATTCAGGGTCGAAGACGCTCAAGGATGCGATAAATGAGGCCTTTCGAGACTGGGTAACAAACGTTGGGAACACCTACTATTTACTGGGCTCAGTCGTAGGCCCCCACCCGTACCCGACTTTGGTTAGGGATTTTCAAAGCGTCATCGGACTCGAAATTAAAGAGCAGATCCTGCGGAAAGAAGGACGCCTCCCAGATGCGATAGTTGCATGCGTAGGAGGAGGAAGCAACTCGATGGGAGCGTTCTACCCATTCATCGCTGACGCGCAAGTAGGCTTGTATGGTGTGGAAGCAGGCGGCCTAGGCTTAGCGTCTGGAAAACATGCAGCGACATTGTGCGCTGGACAAGAAGGCGTCTTTCATGGAATGCTCACTTACATACTCCAAGATGAAGACGGCCAAATAGAATCAACCCACAGCATCTCCGCCGGCCTCGACTATCCTGGAGTTGGCCCAGAACACGCGTACCTTAAGGCTACTGGCCGGGCTCAGTACACTTCGGCAACGGATCAACAGGCCCTAGAAGCCTTCATGGAGTTAAGCAGACTTGAGGGCATTATACCGGCCCTCGAATCTGCACACGCAGTACATTATGCAGTCATTCTAGCCTCTAAGATGCGCCGAGATCAACTCGTGGTGATTAACCTGTCAGGACGCGGGGACAAGGACGTCAATGTCGTCGCCAAGAGTTTGGGCGTAAAGATACAATGAGAATCTCAGAATCATTCGCTCAACTGAAGAAGAAGGGCGAAGGTGCGCTCATTGCGTACCTGACAGTGGGTTACCCGACCCCGAAACAGACTCCGCGCCTAATAGGAGCCATGATCGAAGGCGGAGCGGACATTATCGAACTCGGCATCCCGTTTTCGGACCCGATTGCGGATGGGCCTACGATTCAAAACGCTGTCATGCGTTCCTTGGCGAGCGGAACTAAGCCACTCGATGCTCTCGAGATAGCTCAAGCAGTTCATGAGAAACATGACACGCCTCTAGTTCTAATGACTTACTTCAATCCTATCTACAGGGTAGGATTACGGAAATTCCTAAGCCTCGCCAAGAATTCCGGGATCTCTGGAATAGTCGTCCCTGACCTTCCTGTAGAAGAATCGAAAGATTACAAGAAGGAATGCGTTGCAACCAACATCGACACCATCTTCTTGGCTTCGCCTTCAACTCATCCGGACAGGCTTAAACAAATTCTGGCGCAAACTTCTGGTTACCTCTACCTGATTTCATTATACGGCGTCACAGGTGTCCGGTCAGCAGTCTCTGAGTCGGCGCTGGCTCTAATCAAGGAATACCGGGCCATTGTAGGAGGGGCCATACCCCTCGCCGTAGGATTCGGAATTTCCAAACCTGACCACGTAAAAGAAATGATCCACGCGGGAGCAGATGGAGCAATAGTGGGAAGCGCATTCGTGAAAATAATTGGCGAAAATTCGCGGAACATGCCTCGCTCCCTCAAGAAATTGGAAGGCCTCGTCAGGGCCATGAAGAAAGCAACAATAAAGACCAAATGAGGTACGCGTCATAGGGCAATTGCCGAATGTGAACTTAGGAAGCTACGAATTTTGAGAAAAACCGTGTCGAACATTTCTTCCGTCAGCTTCCCCGTCTGTGTGTTCTGCCGGCTTGGATGGTAAGACGCAGAAAGTGCCGGATAGGGATCTGGAAGCTGGTAGAACGCTGCGTGGTGAAAACGCAGACCTTTCGTATCTAACCCCTTCTCCTTGAGGAGCCTGACGTAGGTATCGAATGCGACCCTTCCCAGCGCTAATATGACCTTAACATCGCTTAGGAGCCGCAGCTCCTCCGTCCAGTAACGCTTGCAGTTCCGAATCTCTGTGAGGGCTGGTTTGTTCTTAGGTGGAGCGCACCTTACAATCGCCGTCATGTATGCGCCACGAAGCTCGAGGCCGTCGTCCCGCCTGTTCGATGTTGCCTGATTAGCGAAGCCGTGTCGGTGCAAAGCAGCCATCAAGAATTGGGCCGAACCGTCCCCCGTGAACATCCTCCCAGTACGATTTCCGCCATGTGCAGCAGGAGCTAAACCGAGGATCAGGAGTTCAGCATGTGTGTCTCCAAAACCTGGCAGTGGCTTACCCCAGTAGTTCCAGTCAATGAATTGTCGGCGTTTCTTCTTTGCAACCAGTTTACAGTATCGCCTTAGCCTTGGGCAGATTTCGCATGAGATTGCAGCTGAGTTTAGGCGATTAAGTGACTTGAATGATACCGGGCGTTCAGGCAAAGCGACTGACCATTGGCTGACCTGTAGTAACCGGTTCAGAGGCCCTCTCCGGGCAGGCTGGAGTTAAGCCTTAGTCCTTGATATTGGTCGTCGCCAAAATACGTGAAGGTAACCGGCAGCGACCCAGTCCAATTCATTGGGAAATGAATTTCGAAATAACCATCCTGGCCAGTTGTTGAGACTTGGGTTTGGTATGCTCCATTCAGATAATATTGCACGTAGATTTTCGACCCCGCCACGGGTTGTCCGGATGTCGTGTCAAGATAACCCTTCACACCCACGGCCACTCCTTTCTGGCTGATCGTGCTGATTGAGACAAGCAAGACGGTCTGCCCATGATTGGACAAGGGCGTTGTGGGTAAATTGACGAAGGTGGAGGGTGGAATCTGGCTTATGTTGCTAATCGTCACGAGGGCCCACGCTGACATAGAAACCAGAATCACAAGAATGAGCAGAGCGACTATGCCCTTGACACTAGGGCGTTTTCTTCTAAGTTCCGCTTCATCATTGCTAGCCATCGCAGTACACATCGGCGGATTTGAAAATCGCCTGCAAACGCCCCAATCAGAGTTAAAGTCTTTCCGGCGCTCAGGCGGCACGGAGCAAATGGCCGCTCGTTGTGTGCACAAATTTATCTATAGCGAGCCGAATGCTCTGGCGGAGTTTGCAATATTGTCTGAAGCCACGGTTCCTGTCCTAATTTTGAGAGAAGGCGCAACCCAAACCCGCGGTAGGGACGCGCAGCGCAACAACATTCTAGCGGCGAAGATTATTACTGAAACCATCCGCACCACACTCGGCCCCCAAGGTATGGATAAGATGCTCGTATCCGGCATGGGTGATGTCGTGATTACAAACGACGGGGCCACAATCATGAAGGAACTGGATATTCAACATCCAGCCGCCAAGATGCTAGTTGAAGTCGCGAAAAGCCAAGATAACGAGGTTGGCGACGGTACGACTACAGCCGTTGTCCTTGCAGGCGAATTGTTGACGAAGGCGGAGAAGCTTCTGGACCAAGAGGTTCACCCCACTGTGATCGTCGAAGGGTACAAGAAAGCCTCAGAGAAGGCTTTGGAAATTCTCCGGGACCTTTCTATCGACATTCAACCCAACGACGAGAAGATGCTTAAGCTCGTTGCGATGACCTCGATAAGCACCAAAGCCACAGCTGGCACGAGCGAACATCTAGCAACATTGGCCACGCAGGCCGTAAGCCAAATCACCGAGGTACGGGACGGAAAAACAACGGCTGACATAGACAGAATCAAGGTCTTGAAGAAGAAGGGTGAGAGCATGGAGCAAAGCGAACTCATTAGGGGTATCGTGGTAGACAAGGAGGTTTCACATCCCCAGATGCCCAAACAGGTGAAAAACGCAAGGATAGCGCTCCTCAACGCGAAGCTTGAGATTGAGAAGACTGAGTTCGATGCCAAGATTAACATTAACTCGCCCGACCAGATGAAGCGCTTCCTCGACGAAGAAGAATCAATGCTCCGTGGGATGACTGATAAGATTGGAGCAAGCGGTGCTAACGTGATATTCTGTGAGAAGGGAATTGACGACCTGGCCCTTCATTTTCTCGCAAAGAAGAATATCATAGCTGTGAAGAACATTAGCAGTAATGATTTGGAGAAGCTGGCAAAGGCTACTGGTGGAACAATCCTTGCGAGCACTAAGGACGTGGCCGCTGACACGCTCGGTGAGGCGAAGCTTGTGGAGGAAGTTAAGATTGGAGACGATAAACTCGTATACGTTCGCGACTGCAAAGACCCGCGAGCCGTAACTGTCGTTATTAGAGGCGGCTCGGAGCATGTCGTTGACGAGGCCGAACGCTCGTTCCACGACGCCCTTTGCGTGGTCAGGAACGCAGTAGAAGATCACAAGATCGTTGCTGGCGGCGGCGCACCGGAAGCTGAGACAGCGAAACAGCTACGGGAATTCGCCGTCAAAGTCGGAGGCCGAGAACAACTCGCCATTGAAGCCTATGCCGAAGCCCTAGAAGCAATTCCACTTACAATAGCCGAAAACGCCGGGCTTGACCCCATCGACATAATGGTCGAGCTCAGGTCGAAGCACGCCGAACCTGGCAACAAATGGTACGGCGTCCAAGTAAAGACGGGAAAAATCGCCGACATGCTGGCGGATAATGTGATCGAACCACTCAGAGTAAAGCAACAGGTTATCAAATCCGCAACCGAGGCTGCCAGCATGCTCCTCCGCATCGATGATGTCGTCTCTTCGAAAGGCTCGAAGGAAGGCGGACCGCCTGGCGGAATGCCAGGGGGTATGCCGGGCGGTATGCCTGGCGGAATGCCACCAGGCATGATGTAGACGATTCCAGAACTGCAGGAATCACAGCAGTAGTCTCCATCAACACAAGCAAACCTGACACTAGCCCTAACCTAGCGTCTGAAGCACGTGGTTAAATTGGCAAAGAAACTGGCGGAGAGAGTCATCAAACTCATCGATGGAAAGAATTTTGCTTACCTCGCAACTCTCCTGCCAGATGGATCCCCTCACGTTACACCGATGTGGGTTGACCACGAAGGTGATATGCTCCTCATGAACACGGCAATAGGTCGCATTAAACAGAGGAACATCACCAGAGATCCCCGAGTATCAATAACCATTGTAGATTCGAACAACCCATACGACCGAATCGTCATCCATGGTCGCGTAGTAAGCCAAGCCGAGCAGGGAGCAGACGCACACATCGACAAGCTAGCAAAGAAATACACAGGCGCGAACAAATATCAGAAGGCTTCACCGACCGAAAAACGCATCATCATCAAAATCGAGCCATTGCGAATTCTCTGAGTCAGCTAAGACCATAAGAAACCAGTCAGCATGAAGATGCAACCTTGTCTGCATCTGCTGTTTCACAATCTTCCGTCGAGATTCTTCAAAGGCTAACGGAGTTTCCAACATATGAAGAATCTGGGATGAAAGCATGCTCTGAATTCATTTCAGACCAACTGGACAGGCTCGGTTGCAAGGTCAACGTCGATAAGTTGAACAATGTCTACGCTGAAAAAACATTTGATCACGGCGAGGGCGTATTCCTCATCAACAGCCACTTCGACACTGTGCCACCTAACCCCAGATGGATAAGAAACCCGCTCCGTGCTTTGTTGGAGGGCGACCGGCTCTATGGCCTTGGAACCTCAGACGACAAAGCTAGTGTCGCCTCGATTCTTTATGCGCTTGGTAGAACTGAGAATTGCCGATTCAAGAAACTTGAGCTGCTGTTCTCCAATTATGAAGATAACAGCACGATTTTGGATGGTGAGACTTGGCTCGGCACCCAGTACTTCCTAACCCACAACCATTTGGAATCCACCAGCGGCATTAACGTTGAGGGAACTGTTGAGAACGGGAGGTTCATGGTCTCTGTAGGATGCGGTGGCCGAGTAGGATTCAATGTAACCAGCCTTGGAAAGGAGGCTCACTCATCAGACCCAAGGCAGGGACGCAACGCGATCTATGATATGATGAAAGTAATTGAAGCACTCCGCAAAATGCCATCGGCCAGAATGACCGTGGATGGCCACGAAGCGTACACTGAGCTTAACGTCAGCATGATCAAAGGCGGAATAGCGGTAAACATCGTCCCGGGAGAATGTGAGATAACGTGTGAACGCCGCGTGCTCCCCAACGAGGATTGGGACACGGTCAAGAAACAAGTCGACCAGACCCTATCGGGGGTGGGCGATGTCAAATTCAAAATCGAATACAAAAAGCCTCAACGATCCTACATCATAGACCGAACACACCCTGTGGTCACCCTTGCCAAGGAAAGCGTTGCAAAGGTCCTAGGATACTCGCCGAAGTTCCGGGTTGAATCGGGAAGAACTGACTCCACATATCTTGACCAAATTGCGGGCATAAAGACAGTAATTCTTGGACCCGGTGAAACGGCCCACATCGCTGACGAATACGTCAATGTGCGGAGACTGGGGGAATTTAGCCGAGTACTCTACGAGATGTTGTCGAGGAGAAACTAGTTCGCCCTAGCAGTAGTTCCGCTCCGAATCATCCTGAATCTTCGCTTGCAAATTCGATGAGTACAGTGTTGGGTTACCTTTTACGCATAGGAATACGAACGGTTCGTCCGATTCATTACTGAACTGGTGAACCGCTCTTGACGGAATGAAAATTGTATCGCCTGGCTTCAGTGCCTTTAACGTGTGAGTCTCTTTCGAATGTCTCAGCAGGCCCCTGCCGCTTAAGACGTATACGTGATGTTCGTATGCGTGTTCATCTAGCGGCGTGTGACCGCCTTTTTCGAGTGTATACAATCTAAGTGCGAAGCGATCCGACCCATGCCGTTCGTCGATCAAGTACCTTACTGTTACTTTCTCCGCGCCGTTTTTCGCTAAGTCCTCAACCGGGACAGCCGAGGCGTTCACGATGAAAATGTTCTGTTTTGTGGAGGTTTCTTGAACCATTCTGATTTCGCCCATTTGGCAAATCCCTTCTCGCGCGTGTTGTCAGTTTGTATTTAGGTTTGTGCACCTAACTCGTATGGAGCTGATGGACGAAGGGAAGGCTTACTAGGAATCAGGTTGCTCTCTCGAATAGCTACAATCTGAGAGACCAGCTATGTCGGCCGCTAATGATTCTGAAAAGGGAAAGTGGCGATTATCGCATGTGAGCGTTTATACTGATAATGTCTGTGAAACCTTTACCGACGATAAAGGCAAGGCCCACTACAGGTGGCTCTACCCTGATGGAAAAATGGAATATATTTGCGCCTGCCACCGCTTCTTAAACAAGGTATAGCAGCAAGCCGCTCGGGCCACAGCTTTCGAGAGGGATGATTCAGCTTGGCTTTCTGCTCGATTTCACTCGTTTTCTGAATCGTTGCTTTCTCTTCTGTCGCTGGCGTATTCTGAAACCAGTTTTCCCCAACCTGTGTGGCACAACAACACTTCCCGTATTCTTCTATCTGTGAGCGAGAGCAATCGCTATATGGTTTGTGTACGTCCCACATTCAAACGGAGTAGTCAACTTGTCGGTTGATGAACTTTCGGGCAAAGGTTCAGCTGCGTGCCAAGAAGCATTTGCATACCTTAGAGAGCAAATGAAATCGGATCAAAACATTACTGAGAGCGTCGAATACGAACCGCTCAAGGATGCCGAGGCGCCAAGCTACAATGTTAGAGACACCCCGAGGCTGCGAGCCTTCTTCGGCGAGAAACTTGAGCTCTTCCTCTTCATACCGGAAAAATCTGTGGCCGGAATCAAAGCCGATACTTCTGTCCCCGAGGCTCTTAGGACATGGGTTGACAAAGCGCAGCTTGGTGGGATGAGCCGCCTTCTTAGAGTTCAACTTGCAACGAAAAAAGACGTTGAAGTCCTGATGCCCCTCATTAAGGCGGTAACACGCCAGTAAGAGAGATACCGCTTCAAGCCGTTGCGTTATACATACGAATGAACTCTGTGTCGACTACTCCTGAGACCACTTTTTCGGCCCCATCTGGTAGAACGACGCTTAAGCCGGCTGCATGGTAGGGTAATTCGAACCTCTCTAACTTGCCCGCATCATCTGTTTCGTAAACCTTTATCCACTTTCCGTCTTCTTGACGAAAGCAATAGAGCTTCTCGACCTTTCTCTCCCCGATTCCTCCTATCCGACCGCCCGCCGCGCCCGGAGCACTGGTTGGTAACTGGAGAACGTAGACGCAGTTCCTTCCTTGATTCTCGCGTAGGTCAATGTTTGATTCGGCAACAAAGATCCGCCTGCTCTTTTCGCTCGCTAACTGCGTCAATTCCTCGAGAGGAGTCAGAGCTATCGCCCTTTCGGAGAGGAGTTTAGAAGGATTGCTAGGTAGAAATCTTAGTTCGCAGAACCGCAGGCGACTTGGCTGCGCTTTGAAGAACTCGTAGGGCACCCGTCTTCCTGTTCAGGGAGAGCTGTTTCTCACCCCTGAAGCTGCCAACCCTTGCGTCTTGGACTTCGACTAAATCTCCCTCGGAAATCGTTGGGATTTGGTTGTTCCATACGGCTAGGGGAATTTCCCCTGTGCCGTCAGAGAGCGTGACGGAGCACACTAAGAGAGGGTTTCCGTCCTTGGAGGTCACCGCTCTGACCTCCGATTTCTTGACAACTTGTGCTCTGAAGGAGACCCCTCGTGTTCCAAACTTTAGGCCGCTGATCTGCCTTTCGCCACGCGAGTTGACTTGGTGGGAATCGTCATGGTTTTCCTGATCAAAGCCAGATAATTCTTCGGGCAAACGCTTGAGCTTGCTGATGGAATCATTTGGAATCTTTGCTTGTGCTAGCGGCTTACCCTCAACGGAGAACATGTAAGTTGAAGATTGCTCCTCTCGGTTCCTGAGCTCGATGGAAAACTTCCCACAGCGTGAGTTTCCACGTTCACGTGCGGATACCATGGCTGTGTACAGTACGGGGGTCGTGAGGTTATGTTTCCTTGCCAGTTGCAGTAAGTAGACTAGGTCTCTATCTAGGCCACGCGTCTTTGGTAGGTTCCTTAGCACGATTATGATTGTTCAACTCGTAGACAGTATGGCGGCATAGGTTATAAATCGCCCGAAAAAGAGACCTGAATTTGGCGCTTTCAATGGCCCCTGCTCGATGAAAGGGGGCCTAATTTGCGCTTACTTTGTGAAGTCTCTTTTGTCGACATAAACGTTTACGGTCTTTATGTAGGACGGGGCGTTCGACCCTGTTCCGGCAAGGGTGAATTGACTATCCACTTGGAACTTGAAGTGCGCACCTTTGTTCTCGGCCGCGTAAGACAATGAGATTTCGCCGGGCCGACCTAGTTTGCTGCCTTCATGCCGGATGGTTATGTTTCTGTCCCGTCCGGCAAACCAGGACTCAATTTCCTTGCGCATAGTGGGTTCGATAGCGTCGAATGGCATCCCCTTGTGTTCTTTTGCGAATTTGTCGGTAAGTGCTTTTCTGCACTCTCGGCTCAGCGTGGTCATGTAGACGAATGCTTTCTCAACGAGTGCTCGACCGGATGGTGTATCCGTCATATCACATGACCTCTCTAGCGTGCCTTCCTCTTCTGGAAGTATCGCCTTAATGGGTCCCAGTATGCTTCAACCCAGCCTTGCCGGTAGTTTCTGGCTTGGCTGGCCGGTACGTTTGATTGGACCATGGTCACCTGTGTCCCGCCTTTCTTTTGTTTGAGTGATAGATTGAGGATTGATGGTGAATAGCCTTCCGGCCATTCCGTGGTCTTCCATTGTTGAACAATCAGTTTGGCCTTTTTCAATTTGAGATTCTTTCCAGTAATGTATCCGTCCCATGCAGTGAACCTTCCGCCAACCCTAGGGTTGGACGTTGCCTTCGAACCCGTAAACGCTGTGTGTATCTTCGCTTTCATGAACGCGCCATAGACTTCAGCCGGCTTAGCGGGGATGAATTTCGTCTGCCTTAATGTGGTAACCTTCATGTCCACTTCAATTCACTTTAGAACTGTTTGAGAGAACTGATTAAAGTATTTGGAAAACACATGTGGAATAAGGCTGGCATCGTGTTGAGACCTTCAATCCGTTACGTGATCGCGGTTTTGGCATCTTCCGCGGGTGCGGTGGCATCTCTTACGTTGGGTGTGTTTGGTTGAAAATACGCTGTAGATCACGGCATAGCCAACGGTTACGTAACGGCCGTCACCATTTCCGTGATCGGCGTAGTCCATATTCCAGCATACAAAGTGAAGAAACTACTGGTAGATTACTGGTAGCAACCTAACCCTCATTGATATTCGCAGCAAGTTCCATTCTTTACCAAAATCGGGTTCGCCAAGATTGATGCGTTTTCTTCTCTGAGCATTCTCGGTTCACGGGCCTGCATGATGCATGCAAGTAGTGAGTCAAGAGTGTTGAATATTCGGCACGTTGACTGACATGCGCCCCTTCCCGCTTGATTATGCTTAAGTTCCGGGAGGGCAGCCCGTCCTGTTTGGCGATGTAATATGTGTCAATGCGGGCAATGCTACCACCCGTACTACTATTGGCGATTCTACGGGCCACTTCACGCGTACCCTGGGAATGCCTACGCCTTCCCATACTATGGCGCGTCCCCAAGATGCAGCGGCGGAATCGTAGCATCAGGGATCTATTTTCACTTGCCAATTGGGCCCTAGACTGCGTAGCTTTTCCATCTTCCGTTCAGAGCCTTTTGTTCATGGGATTCTGATTCCGTGCGAGAGCCGTCGCGATGTGTGGCCTAGTGTTGCTCGCGGTTACTTCACTATCGTGACTATATCGCGATCCTGGACAACATGATCCATGCCAACCCGTTGAGGACTGAACCTTACACTTGCCCCTGAAACCAGAGCATACTTTGCTTCCCCTTCAAATTTCCTGTGAATTTTCTGACAGACATCGGAAACGGTGGAACCGGCGGTCATTATCAGGGGCTGCTCAAAATCCGGTGAACTGTTTCGCGGTTTAAGGTAGATTTTGATTAATCTCATCCGGTCAAAGATAGCTGCCTTGAGTTTTTCGATGTTTATGTTTTGATCTGCAGATATTGGGACCAGGTCTTCGCCTATCCGTTTTTTGGCTTCAACCACGTATTTGGGGCTGACCAAGTCGATCTTGTTCAATACACTCACCGACGGAAGATATCGACGATTTCCAGTCACTACGTCGATGAGTTGGTCATCGGTTATGTCTTCCCTGATGATGACGTTGGCCTGGTTGATTTTGTATATGTTCAGTATTGCTCGCGCAGTTGACTCAGTTAAGTGGGTTAGATTGCAGGCCGTCGTTATGCCGAGCCCGCCTTGAGAGGATTTGTTGATGGTCACATTTGGAGGTTGAGTGTTGAGCCGGATTCCCATCTCATACAGCTCCTTTCTTAGAACGCTGATCTGGTCGGGTTGGAATACATCCAAAACTAAGAGGATTAGGTCGGCGTTTTTTGCAACGGATAGCACCCTCTTGCCCCTACCAGTTCCAGATGCAGCACCCGAGATGATACCTGGCAGATCGAGGATTTGTATCTTGGCGCCTTGGTATTCTAGCAGGCCAGGGACAACGGTTAGGGTAGTGAAGGCGTACGGGGCGACTTTTGATTTGGCGTTCGTGAGCCTGTTGAGGATGGTGGACTTTCCAACACTCGGTAGACCGATGAGAACGACGGTGAAGTCGCCGCCTTTTCTTAACTCGAAACCCACTCCTCCCTGCCTGGACCCCTGAGCACGTTCTTGTTCGACTTTGAGCTTCGCGAGCTTCGCTTTGAGCAGACCAATATGGTGTTCAGTGTGCTTGTGAACCTGTGTTCTTTTCATCTCTTCTTCTATTGCGCGAATTTTCTCTGGCACTCCCAAGATAGTCTGCTCCAAACCCGAGGGCATAGCCGAATAAGCAATAAACCGAACGGTGCAGCCTTAGGTTACAATGACTCAATCGATGGTTGCCGCTAGGCTACATACAATCGGTGAAAGGCTGAGTATAGACCGCGTAAGCGTACCTGACATAGCCCCCGATGAGGTTCTAGTCGATGTTAGGGCAAGCGGAATCTGCCACTCTGACATTAACTACCGAAACGGGATTGCCCCCGTAGGCAAGCTGCCGATAACCCTTGGGCATGAGATTTCGGGTATCATAGAGAGGACGGGGGCGAAGGTGAAGGAGTTCCGCCCTGGGGACAGAGTTTTGGTGCATTACATCGTTAGTTGTGGAAGATGCGTTTACTGTAAGACTGGGCGTGAGAATTACTGCGCAGGCTATCGAATGATTGGGAAGGACGTTGATGGCGGTTTCGCCGAGTACGTGAAAGTTCCAGCTAGAAGCATTCTGAAAATTCCTAGAGGGTTTCCGTTTGAGCAAGCTGCGATAATGGGTTGTGCCGTCCCAACCGCCTACCACGCCCTCAGGCGAGGGAGGGTGAAACAGGGCGATACGGTGGTACTTTTCGGGGTTGGCGGCCTTGGCTTACATGCTGTTCAACTAGCTGCTAAGGCCTTCAGGGCTGGACTGATTATCGCCGTGGACATTCAAGATTGGAAGCTGAAGCAGGCGAGAAGCTTTGGGGCAAAGGAAACCGTAAACGCCGCGAACCAGGATGTCAATGAGGCAATCAAGAAGGCAACGGACGGGAAATTTGCCGATGTTGTGGTGGACTTTGTCGGCCATGAAACCACAGTTGAACAGGCGATCTCCTCTGTTGGGAAGGGCGGCAGAATGGTATTGGTAGGCATAGGAGCCAAATCAATCCAACTCTCTCCCTACGAAACCATAATTGGTAAAGAGATGGAGATCGTGGGAGTAGATGACCACCTGAAAACGGAACTGATACAACTGGTCAAACTTGTACGAAATGGAAGAATACACCTTTCGCATTCAGTCACCCACAAGGTTTCGCTCGCGGACATTAACAGCGGCTTTGAAATTCTTGAATCTAACCGCGAAAACGTCATTAGAATCGTGGCAGCGAAGAAACAAACTTGAGTCGCTTACGGGCCTAGCTAGTTCTTTGGATTGATCCCCATTCTGTCTCTACGTGTCTAGATATTTCAGCGTCTCTCGTAATTACGGCTGCCCTCATCTCCTTAGCGAGAGCGACGATTAAGGAGTCGAAGTAGGTTAGTCCTTTTGCTCTCATTTCCGCAGCCGTCAAGTGGGCGGATGGAGTTGTGGCCGCAACTCTACGACCTAGCAACGGTGCAAGCGCGGTCCAAGTTTCCGCAATCTCGCTTTCCTTGTACTCACTGTTTCGCATAACCAGATCAAATTCGGTCAGAGTCGAAGTGGGCACATAGGTCTCTTCCGCTGATTGAAGCGTTGTCAGGTAGGACATTCCCGTTTTGTGATATTTGTTAGCGGGATTCATTGCACTAACAAGAACGATCGTATCGAGGAGTTTCACGAAAGATTTTCCTCGCGGGCTAGTCTCTGGGCTAGCTTGTCTTCCTCGTGCCTCCGTTCTCTCCATGAATTCAGTTTCTTACGACCAATCTGTTGCGCTTTCCTCAGCTTGGCTTCTGCGGATTGCAGGCCGATCTTTCCAACTCCCTCAACCGTGACTAACAATTCGCCTGGTGCGGATATTCCACTCTGCTCCCTGATTTCTTTGGGGATTACCAGACGTCCCTTGGCGTCGATCTCAACCGTTTTCATAGCGATGTCCGTATGAAATCCCACTTAATCAGGTTTGTGGGAAAATATGCATCTAGTGGGATTTGGCGCGGGGGAGGGTATTCTGACTTCGATTTACCGGTACATATAGGCCCACGAGTTCTAAGATGATTGATGTTGTTTATCCGATACTATAATCGATGATCGGGGCGGGCTTTCGTGTGTCTGTCCACCAACAGTACTGTGTGGTGTGTGGGTCTAGTGGTGCGGTCAGATTTGTAGTAATGAGTGGTTACAGAGGTTATCAGTAGTTCACGCTCTGCACGTAGATGTCGCCGAGCATGCAGATTTTGGGAACGTAGAATGATTCGCAGGTCCAAGAAGACGGCGCGACTAGTAGGCCCGTTAATCGGCTTACGTGGGTGCCGTTTGGGGCAGTTGGCAGGAATGAGCTACCGTCACTGTTTAGGAGCCTGTAGTATTGCGGGGGAGGGTAACAGTCCATTGTGCCTGTGCATTCGGTGGCGGGTGGAATGTAGAGGTAAGTGAGAAGGAATGAGGGGGCGCCGCATTGCGGGTAGCATTGGGGGCTTTCCACGACTGTGTAGACATATCCACTGGCTGTGATTGGTACGCCGCTGATGGTGGTCGACTGTTCCATGGAACCGCTAATCACGGTTGCACTTGACGCCGTTGCTGTGCCATAACTGATGGAGAACGCGGTTGTTGGCGCTATGGAAATCGAGAGAACATGGATTACTTCCTTACCCTGCATACAGTAGCTCGCTACGTCCTTCTCAAAGTAACCTGTCACAGAAACCCTAGTGCCGAAGCCAGGATAATTGGTTGAGCCAGCTAAGAGGTACTGTGTCCCATCGTCGGCTTGAAGGATCACGCAACCAGCTTCAACCCCTGGCTTCAAGCTTCCCGTGACTGTTATTTGGTTCGAACGATGGTCGAAAATGGGCCCAACAAAAGACCAACCGGCCACAACGCTAGCCAAGACGAGAACTGAAACCACGATGGCTAGCTTATTCAAAGTTATCGCGACCAGATGGAGCGTGCTGCACCGATAAACCCAGAGATTAGAACAGTAGATTACTTGTCACGTCGTTGTTGCAGGAGTTTCGAAAATGGGGTGGGGAAGGAGCGTCGGACCAATAGAAACGCGGACATATGCACTCAAGATGACTGTTCCTGAAGTGCTAAGAACCCTTGATCTCCGCTAGGTGAGGAGTAAGGAGGCGGACGCCAACCAGCCTTCTCCCAGAGGGATAGGGATTCCTGATAGGGCTGTGCACCATTAGACGCCACATACTTGGACTAGAGCATTATGGCGGCAGCGATTGCTGTCGTCCACAGCCCGTCCTTGTTGCCTTCTGCTGATTGGCAAATGCTTCTGGTGGTGACCCTCATGCCTGATATGTTCCATATCTCTTGCTTGATGTCCCAAGCATTGTCAACATCAAACGGCACGCCATGTGTCGACGCGAGCATTGAAGCAGCCAGATCTTCGGCGTAGTCACCAGCTTTCTCCTGCGTCTGACCATATGACTTGTGTTCAGACAGGTAACCGTACACTGTTCTGTCGTACGGCAGTGCCATACCTATGGCTGCAGCCATCAGCCTGTTCGGCTCATTCGTGTCAATCCGGCTCATTACGCAGAATAGTATTTGACCGGGTTTCAGAAGTTGCAAGCCCTCGTTCTTCGGCAATACGTTGCAGTTGGGAGGTACGATGCTTGACACGTAGACTAGGTTATAGGAGGCTATGCCTGCATCACGAAGAGCCAATTCGAAACTTGTCAGTCTTTCTTTGTGGGTACCGACGCCCTTTGTGAGGAATATCTTCTCCGGAACGTTGACGTTCATCTAGGATACGATCAACAATGTTTCCTGGACGTTCTTCAAGATTGCCATTGGTCTTGGCACGCCTAGTGTGTTCAGTAACAACAGTTGCTCTACTTGATCCATGCTGACGCTAGCCATCGAGTCTATGTTGAGAAAGAGTAGTTCAGGGTCGCCGCCGTGAAACTCTGGGATCGACTGAAAACGTTAAGTCCCAAGTAGATGTAATCATATAGGAAGCCGAAAGTTAGGCAAGAAGAGTAGACTATGCCGCGGGTTGCGAAAAAGCTCGAAGACAGAGTATGCCCTAGCTGTCATCAATCAACCTACTACCTCTGTGGAACTTGCGACTACTGAGAAAATCTGGACGAAGGAAAGAGAAGCCCACCAGTTCACTTTTCGATGTGATTCATGCAACGGTGAATACCTGTTCAAAGACGATGAAGTTATCGAGAAGACACACGGTCGGAACCCAGCCGGTGAAACTACGGCCATTCATCATTGCGAAATTGAGGCCGCACTACATCGGTTTTGGGGACATTAATTGTCTAGTGTGTTTGCCTCAGAGTAACATGGGTTCCCCACAAAATTACACCATCCCCCCTCCCCGCACGGGTGGATCCACCCATTGAGGGGTGGTGCCAAACGGTGCCAAAAGTGCTGGCGAAACAACCCAAGATCGGCTTTGAAAGGCTGACAAGGCCTGAATTGAAAACGGTTCCTAAACGAATTACCCGAACGCTCCATGGTCCTTCTCGTCTAGCATATGTTATACGCGGGTGTGGTTGGTGCGGGGGAGGGGATTCGAACCCCTGAACCCCTACGGGACGAGGTCTCTTAACATCCAGGTTTGATGTTCCTGAGCTTCACGTACGTATGGTTTGGATACGTCTCGCGCCTTTGACCTGGCATCGCCCCCTCGGCATCCGAGAGTTTGGCAGTGGAGGACTAACGCACGCTTTAGGCGTGGCCTACCCCCGCATAAGCCAAAGGTCCTACCCCGCACAGAACCCTCCGTAGCCATATAGCGACATAAAGCTAATGCCAGAAACTACCGCTGAGTCAATCAGGCTTTGACTTTCCTCTTCGCGCTCCAGAAAGTTATACCGCCCACAAGCAACGAGAGGATGATGACCACAAACCCGTTCGCCTCATGCAGAAGAGTCAGACTTTCTGCTCCGCTGAGCAATTGAAAACCGAGACCTACTTGAGCTAGAACTACGATTGTGAGAATGATGATCGTGAGCTTCGAATAGATGGTAGCAGTCTTGGCCCTGAAAGCAATGGCAGCTAGCGCAACTACCAAAGCCAACCCAACAATTCCGAACAGAATGTGAACTCCAACAAGGGAGTCCATGCCGCCGGTCACGACAAAACCCAAGATGAGTTGAACTACTGCGCCGAGCAAAACAACTGTCCCCAAAACTGGAATAAGTTTCAAAACAAATACCCAACCCGGTTCGAGCGCGGCGTCTGCATCTTTAAGCTTGACGGCCACGCAACCAAATTGCGAGCGCCCAAAAAACAATCCGTTAGCAACAGGCCGAGTGATACTCTTGTTTTACTAAGGTGATGCGTTATGGCATCCCGTAAATGATTAATATCGAAGGAACTGGAGACACCGCTCTTGGGAGAGTCTGCTACCTCTTCTCTCTCCGGGACGGAGAGTTATCTTAGGGTTCATGGCAGCGCTCTCCCGAGAAACTTCTCACAATTCTTGCGGTGGCCGAAGGGTTCCGTTAAGGTAAGTCAAATTCCAAGCTCCGCTACGGAATCAGCGTAGAGCGTTGTTCCTGTCCTAGGCCCAGGTGTAGAAAACGCGGCGTGCAGGGTAGTAGACTGGGGTGTAGCCTTGGTAGTAGTAGCCTGGGGAGTAGCCCGGATTGTAATCTTGGAAGTAGCCCGGGTAGGCTGGATACGGGTACCAGTACCTCGGCCTTGTGGCATACCACGCAGCGGCACCGAACCCTAAGCCTGCGAGGGCACCTGCGCCTATGCCCACTCCCGCGCCCGTTAAACCGGCCGCAGTGTAACCTAACGCTCCGCCTGCCGCAGCCCCGAGCAATGCTCCGGCTGCGAGAAGGAAAATTGGCAATTCTAATCCCTACAGAAGGGGTGCAGAGCACGCATATAGCGTTTTATCAAAACTGCTAGTACGGGTAACGGAAAACGACGTCGGCGTACGGTGGGTGGTCCGATTTTGTGTGGAAACTGTGTTACTCATCCCGACCCTGGGAAAAGAATGTGGGGTTGATTACGCGAAGGGCCCTACGCCTTCGGTGATCTTAATCGCTTGCACTGGGCATTGGATTTCGCATGCCCGGCAGAAGATGCAGTCCCGTTCTCGGGTCGGGTCGGCCTTCCAACGGTCTAGCAGCGTTTTGCCGCTGTCGTTCGGAATCTGCTTGTCAATCTTCTCCTGCTCAGCGGCTATGTCCATTTTGTCGAATACGTTTACTGGGCAGACTGAGATGCAGATGCCGTCTGCGATGCAAATGTCGAAGTCAACCGCGACAGCGACACCATGCACGCCGTACTCTTTGCTAACGCCGTCTTTCCAGCGTACCTCATGGCCTTCGTGATCTTCTTTCTTGGGCCATTCGTTTGGGAAGGAAGCATCATCAATTATCCGTCTTTCAGTCATCGATTACACCAATCGGGTTGCGGGAAGGTTGGGATGTATTAAGAAGATTTGCGTGTCACAACCGAACCTGACAATAGCCCCAGGAAAATATTCGATCTGTCCGCCTGGGCACAAACAGCCATCCCTCAGGAGGGTTGGTTGTCCCGCCAACACATAGGGGTGTGCTACACCCCTCTTCTCGGTTTACTACGCGCTTGCCATGGGCGGTTAACCCTAAGCGAGGTCTATGGAATCCAGCCGTTCTGCCTTCAAACGCCATCGAACTTGGACAGACAACTTGGACAAACGCAATCTTTCGCCTGATTCCGTAGCCTCGCCAACGCTTCATCGCTCAAGGACATATCCGTGCACCAACACCCGCTGCTACCCACACCGCATGAGAAAGTTGACCCGCAAATTTCACACTGGATAGTTCGAGGCATGGGGCTCACGTTAAGAGGGTTAATGTGCAATATTTCAAGTAGCCCTATCTGATACGAGAGCTCAGATGATGCGGTAGGTGCAGCAGGTTTGCGAATCGTCTCATTTCTACCAAGCGCGACAGAAATCATTTATGCGCTCGAGCTTGGAAGCGAACTGGTTGGCGTGTCCCATGAATGCGATTTTCCATCCGACGCTAAGGGAAAGCCCAAGATGATTGAACCTGCATTTGATACAAGAAAACTGGAAAGCGAAAGAATCGACCAACTGGTAATCGATTACACAAAGCGCGGAGAGCGATTATACAGAATAAAATTAGACGAATTCAGGAAAGCAAACCCGGACCTAGTGGTCACACAGGAATTGTGCGATGTGTGCGCTATTGGAGCGGAAGATGTCCTAGCCGCCGTTAACCAACTAGGGAAACCGGTGAAAGTTGTCTCACTCAACCCCCACTCACTGAACGATATTGAAAGCGACATTAGAAGCGTAGGGGAAGCGGCTGGCCGCCCTGAGAAAGCTGAGCAGCTGATCGCTAAATTGAACGATAAGGTGGAGGCCGTCAGAAGATTAGCCGAAAATGTTCAGAGGCCACGAGTCTTTTGTGTCGAGTGGTTGAAACCTATCATGAATGCTGGCCATTGGGTTCCAGAGATGGTAGAATACGCAGGGGGAGGCGATAAGCTCGCCGAACGTGGACAGCCGTCCAGATATATCAAGTGGGATTCAGTGTTGAAGTACGACCCCGAGGTCATCATCCTAATGCCCTGCGGGTTCACAACAAGCAAAACAATGGAACAGGCCAGATACTTCTTCGAGCAACCAGGCGCAGAACGCCTGAATGCTGTACGAAATGGCCGAGTTTATGCTACGGACGGGCACAACTACTTTAGCCGTTCTGGGCCAAGGCTCTTCGACGGTATAAGGACCCTAGCCCACATTATTCATCCAGAACTATTCAATGAACCACTCGACCCACACTTGGCAAGCCGAGTGGAAGCCATCTGAGCGGAACTGTGAGCCTTACAGATGACCGCGGTCTGGTGGGCGTTCGAGCGGCCTAGGTTCACGTTCGATTGGATGCCACGGAATAGTTATGGAAGACTCGTACTTCATCGAGGCGTATGCAAATGTTGCTTTCATTCTTTCAGTACCTACGGTAGGGTTTGTGAGATCCACCCCATATTGACTGGTGAACTGTGATCCTAGTCAGATGTTAGTTGGCGACCGGTGCCGGGCTCGCCACTTGCACCATTTCTTCCGCAACTTTCGTGATGTGGTCGAAGAGTTGGTAGGCCGCGGCGATTTGTTCTGACTCAGTTTGATTTGTGTATGAATCAGCGCCTATGGTTATTTTGCCGCCGCCGATGCGGGCTTGAAGTTGCATTCGGCCGTCTTCGCTGATCCAGCTCATGGAAAGTTGGCTACCGTCGTGGGAGTATCCCAGCCAACGGAAGTTACTGAACCATCTGCCCCTAAGCTTCTGGAAGAGCACAGTCACGTCAACCTGACTTGGCAAATACGCGTCGATTATTGGTTTGGCGAGTGACTGGTTCGTTTGAACTGCAAATGAGTAAATGCTTCCCGTTCCTTTGAGCTTATACCCTTCCGGAGATCTTTCAATCACGTGAGCTTCTTCAAGGCGTTTCAGGGTGCGCGTGAGGGTTTCCTGGTGTAACCCTAGCCTTCTCCTCAAGCCTTGGAACGAGAAGTGCGCGTTCTGCTCACTTGACAGTAGCTTCAAGACCTCGCGCTCCCGTTCGTCGAGGTCAAATTCCTCAAAGTCCGGATTCAAATCGATACTAGGTGCTAACAAGGTTGAATGACGCTAGTCCGTAAACCGCCTTATATTGACTAGTTCCAATTGTTGAGTAAATCGATTATCTTTTAAGTGTATTCCATGTATACGTTATGATTCAAGGCTAGCTAGCTCGAAACGTTTCGAGGTGAAGCGTAAGGTGGCAAAAGGCCACAAAAAGAAGAAAATGAAGAAATAAGACGCTAAATGTAGCTGAGCAGCGTTTTTCCACGTTTTTTCCCCGATTATTTTTCTTCAGTAATTTTTCGTAATGAAAATCCCTTGCTGAAAGCGGCCCAGGTTCTCCTTAATGGTGCCGTGGAAAAGGCTGCGCTGCCCCAAGTGGACTCCGCATTCGCAGTTGCCCGCTGTTGCTACGGTCTTCTTGGGATTGGGTAAAGTATTGCTGCGCGTCGAATAGGCTGGAGAATAGGGAAGTAGAATGAAGCTAAGTTCGATGAAGATTTTCTTCTTTGACCTTGACGGTGTGCTCTCAACGGGAAAGGAAAACCTGCGCTACTTGGGTGGCCGTGAAGTTGTGGAGAAGATCAGGTCTCTAGGGAAGAAGGCTCTCATTCTGACAAACGACTCGACGCACACGCGGCAAGAGATTCAACAAAACCTAGCGAGCCTAGGCTTCCTATTTGCGTTCGATGATATACTAACATCAAGTTTCCTCACGGCGAATTACCTCAGCCAAAAGTTTGGGAAAGCGTCATTTTTCCTAATTGGCGAGGACGGATTGAAACGCGAACTTGAAACAGCAGGTCACCAAGTATCTGAGACCAAGCCTCAGGTTGTGGTAGTCGGTTTAGACAGAAAATTGACATATGAAAAGTTGGACAATGCTTTGAGATTCCTCCGGGAAGGGGCTAGGTTGGTCGGCAGCTATGGCGGGGCTGTCTACATGAGTGACCATGGGCCTGCACTTTCAGCAGGGCCAATTATCAGGGCTTTGGAGTATGGGTCGAACAAGAAGGCGATTATGATCGGTAAACCGTCGCCGCGAATGTTCCGGCTGGCACTTCAACGAGCACGCGAAAAACCTTCGCACGCTGTTATGATTGGAGACCAAATAGAAACGGACCTGCTGGGAGCCCGAAAGGCCGGCGTTCATACAGTCCTAGTCCTAACCGGGGTAGAAACACGAGACACTATCAGACTTTCCAAAATCAAACCCGACGCGGTGATCGAAACAGTAGACGGCCTTGAAAGCCTCTTCTAATCATAACGCTTAAGACTACCGCGCCCTTGTTGGTGTTTCACCGTTTGAACAGAAGTCGACTTGAAAATGTCAGATGAACAAGGACAAGCAGCCGGCGTTTCGGCACCACCTGTAAAGGTTAGCGGACTTGGCCCCTACTCGAAGCAAGTCAATACAACCGTCAAGGTTGTCCAGAAGGGCGAAGCACGGGAAACCGTTTCCCGACAAGACGGGACAACACATCGCGTGTTGGACGCGCTTGTTGGAGACGATACCGGTGCGATCTACATGACCCTTTGGGACGACAACATTGACAAAGTGAATGAGGGCGACACAGTGAACGTCAAGAACGGGTACGTGAGACCCTTCAAGGGTTCGATGCGCCTTAACATAGGCCGTTACGGTACCCTAGAGCCAGCAGAAACTGCCCTCAGCGACGTGAACACACAGAACAACCTGTCCGACAAGCTCGTTGAAGAAGAAAGACCTTACCGCTCCTTCGGCGGCGGAAGACGCTATGGCGGAGGCGGCGGAGGCTACGGGCGCGGCGGCGGTGGCGGCGGTGGCGGCGGCGGGTATGGTAGAGACCGGGGCAGAGGCGGCTACGGCGGCAGAGGCCGCGGACGCGACCGGTACTAGAGTTCGAATTTGCAGCAGACCGCTGCGGAAAAACCCCTTCAATCTTTTTTCTTTAATCTTCTAAACCCAACTCATCTCGACAGCATCAGGATAAGGGCGAAGTTTCTTCGGAAACCTTTGACTGTGAATACCGTAACCTCTCTCGCGCAGAATTTCGCCCAACCGTAACGCCGTTCGGCCTATAACTTCCTAAAGCGACGGAAGAATGTAATGCGTGACGAAGTAGAGTAACAGGAAGTATACGACGAGTAACCCAATCGAAATCAGCAAGTTCCTCTTCCACTGCGTGCTCCAAGCTATGCCTAACGGTAGCCCGAGTGAGAACCCTATGATGTGCGAGACGTAGGCAACATCACTCTGCTGTTGGTAATAGACCGCCAACCCATTGTAAAGGAAGTACAGTATGGCAACTAGCCCTACAGGCATCAGCAAGAGCCACGACCACCTCAAAGGTTTCATCAACATCACTACGGCGGTCAGCGTGAAGATTGCGGCAGAAGCACCGACAAAGCTCGTGCCAGGCGGAAAGAAGGGCAAACTCAGCGGAAAACTAAGTATGCCTCCTAGGAAGAAAGCAGTGAGCATCTTTCTGTGAGAGTTTGTCACACTCTCCAAAGTATTTCCGAAAACGTACAGGAAAATCATGTTTCCTAGTATGTGAAGTATGCTGGCGTGGACGAAGATGGCTGTAACAAGTGTCCAAACTCTTCCCTCTTGCAAATTATTAAGGCTGAAAGCAAGGTAACGATCAACATCCGCGGGAGTTAAGGTCCAAGCATAAAGAGTTACCAGAATGCAAATCAGAATGAGAATGTTTGTGGCACGCATGGCTGGCAAACCCACTGGGACAATCCCACAACCCATGGCTCAAAAAGCTAACCCAAGCCCATTCACCGAAGCGCTCCTTGTGATCCCAACTCTTAACGAAGAAGACGCCATCGAAGGATTACTTTCCGAAGCACGCGCATCTGGCTTTGAGAGAATAATAGTGGTCGATGGTAAGAGCACTGATCGGACTAAAGAGATTGCGGAAAAAGCAGGTGTCAAAGTTGTCGTACAAGATTTCGGGAAAGGCAAAGGGTGCGGCATCAGAACGGCTATGAGAGATTTCCTCCAAGAAGACGCAAACGTACTCTGCATCATAGACGGGGATGGTACGAACGACCCGTCGTGGCTGCCAAAGATGATGACAATCGTCGAGAGGGGTGAAGCTGATGTGGTTCTAGGTTCAAGAACCCGGGGGCCAAGGGAAGCACACGCGATGCCTTTGATAAGCTTGGCTTCCAACGTCACCATCTCATTTTTGCTCGGCGCCAAGTTCCGGCGCCTGTTTACGGACGTCCAAACCGGGTACTGGGTATTCACCAGAAACTCAGTTCAGCAAATCTACCCCGAAATTCACTCAACAGGGTTCGAGATAGAATTGGAACTCTTTGTCACACTCTTCAAAGAAGGCCTGCGGGTGCGAGAGATCCCAGTTGGATTTCGGCTGCGCAAAGGAACAACCAAATTCAGTTTCATAATGCGCCTGAGAAACTTATACTACGCATTCAAGTTCCTTGCTTCATGATATGCGGATTAGACGGAGCGTTCGATGGCTACAGCATAAAGCCCCGCTCCAGCTAAGATGAAAACGGCGGAGAATACCAAGAGTTCCGTCCAGCTGAACAAAGTTACCGGCGGAGTTCCCATCAGGTAACCTCTCAGAAGGTCGGAGACTGTGCTTAACGGGTTAGCCTCCGCGAAGACGATTAAAGCACCTTTGAAAAGTTGTTGAAGTACCGTTATCGGGTAGAAGACTGTGCTGCAGAAAATCAGCAGCAGGTAGATCAGGCTTCGAGCCGTTGTAAACCGTTCGAAACTCCTCAACATGACTGCCAAACTGATTGCCAAGCCTGAAATCCCCATGCCGAGCAGGAACATTGCAAATATGATCAGCCCTAGTTGTGGAATCGACGGAAACGTTAGGACAAACATCGCCAACACAAGTAGTGGGATTGCATAGATTAGCCCCCTGAGCCCTCCCGCTATCATGCGTCCGACAATGAGTTCATAACGTCTGACCGGCAAGCTGAGAAGGTACTGGTTGTATCCTCGTCTAGTCTCATTGTTTACTTCTCTACCAATCACAAAGGCCGCTGCAAAGAGGCCCACGGCAACAATTCCAGGCGCTACGAACTTGAAATAATTGAATGAGACCATCTGCGTGTAAACAACCGCCATGATGAGCAAATCTGCAAGATTCATGCTGATGAGCCCAGCCATGAAAAACCTGTACTTGAAGAACGTTCGAAAGTCATGCTCCATTATCGCCTTCAGGCCGGTTAGCACAGAATCATCTCCAGGTTCCACCTTCAAGATTTCGCTCGTAAATCATCACGCCGGCGAAGTTGAAAGTCATGAGGAAAATCAGTAGAACAACCAATGCCACTACCGGATTGGCTAGGAATCTAATGTCGAAGTTCAGTGACCAGCGGAAGAGGTCCGAGGCATAGGTGAGAGGGTTGAACGTTGACAATGTTGCTATGGGTCCTGGCATGAAGGCCTGTGGGTAGAAGGCCGTACTGAGTCGTACGATGAATGCGTCGAGTGCCCCCATTATGATGTCGAACCTGTCTCCGGACTTCAACCCAACAGCCAATGTGATGCTCAAACCAGAAACCCCGAAGGCAAACCCGTACAGGGCCGCCAGTGCGGTCAAGACTTTGAGCGGATCTAAGGCGCCGATAAAATACAGGAAGCCTGCAATAATCGGCGACATGAAGATCAGACTCCTAAGACCGCCGGCAAGAGAACGCCCGAGTACTAGCTCACGGCGCGTTATTGGTAGGCTCAGGAGGTATTCCACGAAACCGTCGTCGGCTTCGTCGTAGATTTCGTAACCTGTAAAGATGGCTACAGAATACATTGTCATCACGATGACGCCCATCGCGTAATAATTGTAATAGTTCGGCATTACGACAATTAGCCGCGACACCGCAAGGCCAAAAATCCCTATTTGAACGATGACGAAAAACCATCGCATCACCAAAATGCTCTTGTGTCGAATCAGCGAGCGCAGGTCGCGCTCAACCACGAGGAGTATCTTACTCACGATGAAGACACACCAGGAGTTGCTTGGGATTCGTCTAAGATGGCTCCGGTGTAATGAAAGAAAACATCGTCCAGGGATGGCTCCTTCATGTTGATCGAGCTGATTGCGACGCCAAGAGTTGATAGAAGCTGCATTATCTGGGGCAGCATTTTTTCGACTCGGTTGAGGTAAATTCGCATGTGGGTGGGTTTTGTGAACGCGATGTCTACGACCCCGGCTATGCTCTTCAGCTGAGATACTGCACTATTTTCAACAGGCGCTTCAAGCCTGATGTCGATAACATCACCACCGGGTATGCTGTCCTTGAGGTTTCGAGGCGTGTCGCAGATTCTGAGTCGGCCATGGTACATTATCGCTACTCGGTCGGAAAGACGGTCTGCTTCGCCCAACTCGTTCGTGGCGAGAATAATCGTTGAACCTTCATCTCGCAGGGAACGAATCTTCTCCCATATCTGGTACTTCCCTGCGATGTCGATTTGAGCTGTAGGTTCATCCACTATGGCGACCTTGGGTCTCTGAATGAGAACTTTGGCGACTTCGACTCGTTTCTTCATTCCGCCTGAGAGTTCATGGGTGAGTTTCTTTCTGGCGTCCCAGAGGTTAAGTTCCTTGAGAATTGCCTCCGCCGCCTGCTTCGGGTTCTTTACGCCGCAAACCTTTGCGTGCCAGTTCAAGATTTCCCAAGGCGTATTCATCCAGAGGAGTTTCGCTTCCTGAAAGGCAATTCCGATTAGTTCTCGTACTTCGTATGGGTTCTTGCGGATATCGTACCCGCCCACTTCCGCCGTGCCTTCGGTCGGTTTGATTATCGTTGATAACATCATTAGCACTGAACTCTTGCCTGCGCCGTTCGGGCCGAGCAATCCGAGGATCTCGCCTTCCTGGACCTCCAAGTTCAGATGGTCCACTGCGAGCGTCGACCCGTACTTCTTGGTAAGTCCCACTATGCGTACAAGAGCCAAAGGCGAAACACTTTGAATGTCGTTCGAAAGGCCTCAAAATCGAACAGTGGAATTTACGTATAGCGACGGTTTTCATTAAACAAAATTAGGGACATACACCATGTCTAAGGCACAACCCGAACTTTCCGGGTTGGACCCAGCAATCGTGGATTGACGTATTGCGTAAGTTCTAGCCTTTCGAAACGTAAGAATTGCCTGCAACATAGAATCTCCATAACCGATCCCTACCTTGACTTATTCCGACGCGCGCAGACTTGGCTACGTCAAAAGTTGCCTCATCGGAGTCGGTAACGAAGAGTTCCCCCCGTTTTGTCATGTCGACCTCATTTAGTGACTTGTCGATTCCTAGTGCTTTCGTCAATTTGCCTGGCCCATTGGTCAAGTTTGAGTCCAGAACCTTCGGTCGCAGGCGTCTCATCTCACGTAATCCCTCGAGTGGTTGCATTGCTCGGATCAAAACAGCGCCGGGCGTTCCCACTTCTTGCGTTGTAATGTTGAGGCAGTAGTGATTCCCGTAAGTGAAGTAAATGTACGCATGACCCGGTCCGCCGAACATTGGGGCGTTTCTAGGCGTTGGACCGCGAAACGCATGACTTGCGGGGTCTTCTAAGCCGCGATAGGCTTCAACTTCTACGATTCTTCCTTCCATTCTATTCTTGCCTTTTACTCGAACCAAACGTTTGCCAAGAAGATCCTTTGCAACCTTGACCGTATCGCGTGCGTAGAAGTCGCGGAGAAGTATGTGAGGTTTCATGCCCATCCCCTGGGCACAAGGTTTAGACTCATCATTCAAAGCCTCGATTACGCTCTCTGAGCCCTTATTCAAAGGAAGACTTAATTGTGAACTTTCGATAGCGCTTGTCGCCTGGCTAGAATGAAATTAGTCTTTGGTTTGCGGGATTATGGACAAGAATAAGATGCAGGCGCTGACGAGAACGCTTCTTGAAGAGATTGGTGAGAACCCCAAGCGTGAAGGCCTTCAGGACACCCCGAGGCGTGTCACGGAAATGTACGCTGAGCTGACTGAAGGATATTCCATGAACCCCAAGCAGATTCTTTCCAGGGAATGGAGTGAGGTCAGTGGGATGGTAGTGGCGAAGGATATTGGATTTTTTAGCCTCTGCGAGCATCACATTTTGCCCTTCTATGGGAAAGTGCACATTGGATACATTCCTTCAAGGGCAGTAGTTGGCCTGTCAAAGCTGGTTAGGTTAGTTGACTGCTTCAGCAAGCGCCTTCAGCTCCAAGAACGAATGACAAAACAGATCGCTGATGCCATGAACGAGAATTTGCACCCGCATGGGGTTGTAGTCGTAGTGCAAGCTAGGCATCTGTGTATGGAGATGAGGGGCGTTAAGAGCGGCGCTGACATAGTTACCTCGGAAATCCGAGGCCAATTCGAGAAGTTTGAATCACGAAGCGAATTCTTCCAAATGTTACGGAGGGAGGTCTAGGCATGTCCTCTATGGAGCCGGATATTGCACGCCTTTACCGGCGTGAGTTCGCATCAGCCCACATTATTGCTGGCCACCCACGCTGCGGTCGGTTGCATGGTCACAACTACCAACTGCTCGCAAAGGTCTATGGGAAGAGTGAGGAATGGTTAGATTTCGAGGATATCAAGAAAAAAGTGGACCAATTCATCGACGAGAAGTATGACCACCATGACATAGGGAACATGTCTTGTGAGAGGCTGGCAAGGCAGTTACAAGAACAGCTCAGGATCTTCTTCAAGACCACCGTCAAAATTGAGCTGTGGGAGACTGGAAAGTTCGGCGTCGAGACCGTGTGAAAAACGACTACAAACTCGGCAATTTATCGGACCCAAGCCTAGTACTTTTCGACTTCTCCGCGTATGTGCCCTGCCTTCAGTAGGGCGAAGTGGTGCACGTCTGTAGGGACCCGAAGCTTCCCTGTGTTGTGGATGTGCTCAATCTTCTGGAAGGCTTCGCGGTCAACGTCCTTGTCGAAGGTTAGTACGCCGCTGTTCTCGAGGTGGAAGTTGCCAAGCTCCTTGTGCAAGCCTAGGATGTCGGATTTGGAGAGGAGGACGGTGCCGGCGATGATTAGCTTCTTCGTATCAAAGACGTCGTGGCTTTCAGATGGAGATTCCCGCATATACTGCTGTAGGGCCTCGTTTACGAGTTCGGCCACGTTCTTTCCTTGTTGTTTAGCTTTGGCTATCACGCCATTGTAGATATCCCGATCCAACCCGCGAATCAGGACCGCATTGTTTGTCATGATAGCCAGCTCACAAAGTTACTGTGCTTACTTTGATATCCTGCTAACATTGATTACATAGGTTTCTTATAAATCTTGTTAATTCTTTTAACACTCCTTAACTAGTATACATGCTTGCCTCGTTTGCAACCGCAAACAAGGCAAACAAGGGCCAGAATGAAAGGAGGAAAAGAAATTGGTTGAAGACCTCGAAAAGTTACTGTTCGAAGAAATCCCTGAGATGGAGACCCCGAGAATCAAACGGTGCGAGTGGTGCCGCGAACCGCTCCCCAACGATCGCTATCACCTGAAGATCTGCCCCCAGTGCAGAAAGGAATCCATCGACACCTTCATGAAAGCACACTAGGCCGGCGAACCCGAAGGGGTTTTGCGGGCCTCCCTTAAGCCTTATTCCACCGCAAATTCAACCTCTCTTGACCCCAAAAAATGCACCACCCCCCTGGGGGTCCCTCCAAGCGTGCGCGCACTCTTCTCTTCCCACTATCCCAGAAAACAGCACCATATATTGATACGCACACCCAAGCCTGCGTCCGTGCGCAAAGGAAACTAAGCCTGAAGGGTAACCGTTTGGTGAGAGCGCTAATCCTTCTTTCCGGAGGGATAGATTCCGCAATCGCACTCTACTTGACCAAGCAAGAGACCGACGACGTTTATTCCATGAACATGATCTACACGCAAACTTACGATAGCGAAGCGGAAGCGTCTAAGAAACTAGCAGCAGCCGCCCAGGTGAAAGAACATCTCAGCGTTTACCTTCCATTCTTCAAGGACATTGAAACGCGCTACAGGCCTACTCCTTCCTCTGAAGTCTCGTCCGCTTACGTTCCCGCGCGAAACATCGTCTTTTACGGCGTTGCCGCTGCTTACGCCGAAGCCATCGGCGCCCACGAGATAGTGTTTGGGTCAAATGCTGATGACGCCATGGAGCTACCTGACGCCAGGCCCGAATTCATTCAACTCATGAATGAGTTAATCCGAACCGGGACAAGGTCCGGCCGGGAGGGTACTGAAATGAAAATCGTCAACCCGTTAATCCACTACACCAAGGTTGAGGTGCTCAGGCTCGCGCTGAAGCTCAAGGTTCCGCTCGAACTGACCTGGAGTTGCTATGAGGACTTGCCCGTTCCATGCGGAAAATGCCGCGGTTGCCGCACAAGGGAAAAGGCGTTCGGAGAGGTCGGCATACTCGACCCATTGAACGCATCGTCCCAGCCGAAGTAACCTGCGGCGAATATTTTCGCTTACCAGACACGAGCCGCGTGACTCGTAATCAATAAAAGCCTTTTCGACGGCCAACCAAGTTCGAGGATGGTGTGCTCCTCGTTTTCCAGTCGAAGTTCCCAAAGGCAGTTGAGTACGGTAATGCATTTCTGCCGTCGGCCGGTACAATATTTTATACAATTCTGTCGAAAACTATTAAAGCGCATCCAGGGGAATAGCAAGAGCTTTCAATTTCTAAGAGGCAAAGGCAAGTTTGACATCCCACGCTGAAGCTTCGACAAATGAAGTTCCTCCGAAATCAAGAATCATCCAGATCAGAAAGCGCGATGGGCGCATTGTTCCCTTCAACAAAGAGAAAATCACAAACGCAATTTACAAAGCCATACTCGAATCAGGCAGTCGAGACCGCGCACTCGCCGACTCCCTATCATCTCGTGTGGTTGAGATTCTAGATGAAAAGTATGGCGGCGAAGCGATTCCGGCGGTTGAGGATGTTCAGGATGTTGTAGAAAGGGCCCTAGTTGAAAATGGGCAAGCGAAAGTTGCTAAGGCGTACATAATTTACAGGCAGAAAAGGGCTGAGATCAGGCGGGAGAAGCAACGAATTCTAGAGAAAGAAAGTATCGATGAAGTAGACAAGGTGTTCGACCTAAACGCCCTTAGAGTTCTCAAGGCCAGGTACCTGAAAAAGGACGAAGCGGGTAAGCTCGTAGAAACACCGAAGCAACTCTTCACGCGGATTGCAGTCCACGCAACGCTACCGGACTTGTTCTACGACCTTGAAGTGTACGACATAACCAACAAACAGAAGGCCCATCCGCAGGAAGACTTTGACCCACTTCAATTCCACGAGAAGGTGAGTATCGGAAAATACGCACTCAACCGATACCATCTCGAAGCGTTGAAGCGAATGTATGACCGCTTTGACCGCGAAGGCGTTGCGAAGGTCTCTTGGTCACGTTTCTTCGAAATGCTCAAGTCAGGGCTCTTCAACAAGTACGAGAAATCCATTAGCGCGTTTTATGGGCTGATGGTTTCCAGAAAGTTCATGCCCAACACACCCGCAATAGCCAATTTCGGAAACGTTCTCGGAATGGGCTCCGCTTGCTTCGTTTTAGGTGTGGATGATTCCATCGAGAGTATTATGGAGACGTTGAAGCAGACCGCAGTAGTCTTCAAGGCCGGCGGAGGCATGGGTTACAACTTTTCAAAACTGAGGCCCGAAGGAGATTACGTAAGCTCAACCTCGGGCGTGGCGTCGGGCCCGATCAGTTTCATGATGCTGTTCGATACTATGACCGACGTGATAAAGCAAGGCGGAATCCGCCGCGGCGCCAACATGGGAATACTCAACAGCAATCATCCAGACGTCGAGAAATTCATAACGGCAAAGAAAGGGAACAAGGCACTGAGAAACTTCAACATCTCAGTTCTTTTGATGCCCGACTTTTGGGAGTGCTACAACAAGAATAAGCCGTACCCGCTCATCAACCCTAGAACCGGGCAGGTTGTGCGTGAAGTCAACCCTCGCCTATTGTTCGATATGATAGTCTACCAGGCGTGGGAGAGCGCCGAACCAGGCGTAATTTTCTTCGACCACGTCAACGAGTACAATCCCTTCTTCAAACACCTCGGCCCAATAGTCACAACAAACCCGTGCGGCGAAGTATTGCTCTACCCAAACGAGTCCTGTAATCTGGGCAGCATCAATGTATGGGCCTTCGCAAAACGTGACGATAATGGAAAAATTAACTTCGATTGGGACGGGTTGAAGGAAGCGGTCAACCTAGGTTCCAGATTCCTCGACAACGTAATCGACGTAAACAATTTCCCGCTCAAAGCAATTGAGGAAATGACACTTGCAACACGAAAGATAGGGCTAGGAGTTATGGGGCTGGCTGACTTACTCTTCGAACTTCGTGCAGCCTACAATAGTGACGAAGGCCGCAAGTTTATGGAAGAGCTAATGGAGTTCATCAACTACCACTCAAAGCTAGCATCAATAGACCTAGCAAAAGAACGAGGCCCCGTGCCATACTACAACAAGAGCTTCTACCCTGAAGGAAAACTGCCCATCGCGGGGTTCGCGAACCGAAAATTATGGCATTTCGATTGGGACAAAGTAGCTGAGATGGTCAGGCAACACGGCGTCAGGAACGGGTACACAACTGTAATCGCACCCACCGGTAGCATCTCCATGATCGCCGGATGCAGCAGCGGAATTGAACCCGTCTACTCACTCGTTTACGAGAAACATGTGAAGGTTGGAAGCTTCTACTACATCGACTCGGTGTTCGAACGCGTCATGACTGAAGAAGGCCTGTTCGGCGATGACCTACTTAGAGATGTGAACGACCACGGCGGCTCAATTCAGAGAATAAGTTACATCCCCGAAGACCTGAAACGCGCCTACATAACCGCCATGGACATTCGCCCAGAGGACCACATCCGAGCTTTGGCGGCATTTCAAAGATGGACGGACTCCTCGATTTCAAAAACAAACAATTTCCCCGCCAATGCGACGGTCGAAGACATGCGTGAATCATACCTGCTCGCCTACAAGCTCGGCTGCAAAGATGTTACCGTCTTCAGGGATACATCGATTAAAGGCCAAGTATTGGTTGTGCCCCGCAAGAAGACTGAAGGAACCAAAGAGGAAGAGAACAAAGACGAAGAACAAGCGCTACGCGCACCCAAACTCTTGGCCGCGCCTTTGGTCGGCGCCTCCCAAGGCATAAGCGAACAGATCAAACTTTGCCCCCAATGCCAAAGCCAAGTCGTGTACCAAGAAGGCTGCTACATATGCCCCGAATGCGGCTGGGGCGCCTGCTCCTAAACCACACATAGACAATACTAGGTCACCTCGCTCGCCAACTCATTCAGAGCACTCAAGCCCATCCAACGTCACCTAGTGGACCCTTTTCTCGAAGGGTTCCAAACGCAGATAGCCCAACTTTATTTCCCCAGGCACCAAGTGAAAAGCTGATTCCCTTGGACAAACGCCTAATCACACTCGTCAACAAGATTCGGAATAGAAATCTTCGAAAGAAGGTTTATGCCCTTCTTGACAATCCGACCATAAAGATAGGGGGCAAAACTTTCTCTGGATTGCCCATTGAGAAAGCCCCAGCAAGCATTCGGCATCATCACAATTATCCCGGGGGCTTCATCGAACATACGTTGGCGCTTTACGAACTCTGCATGAGCTTGTCACGAGTGACACAGGTAGTCTACGGCTGCAAAGTAAACAATGACCTAGTGATTTGTGGAGTTTTGCTTCACGACATTTTCAAACCCGCTACTTATTCACGAACTGAGGACGGAAGGTATCGACCCTCTGCCTTAGCCGAACGAGTCGACCATTTAACCCTGGCTAGCGCGGAGCTAATTCGTCGAGGATTTCCTATTGACGCCGTGCACGTTGTGGCCGCGAGTCACGGCCGGCAGTACGGGCCCATAGGGCCAATGACTATTGAGGCCTTGATATGCCACCTCGGAGATTCTGCTGAAGCTGACCTTAATGGAGAAGTTTTGAGCGCGGCACGATTCATGATCCGAGAGGTTACCGGGGTGGAACCTAGCGCACTGAATGGAAAGGATGCTTTCGCCATTGTAAAAGCAAAGACTGACAAGGGCTGGGACGGCGTCAGAGACTACCTGTCACAAAGCGGATACAACAGTTAGTGATTCACGGAGAAAGCTACGGGGCGTCCTTTCAATGAAGAGCGATGTATGGAAGGCAGTAATTCGCGCGATAGAGACCTCAATCCCTGAATACGACAAAGTCAACGAGAAAGTGTCACTCGGCCGGGCCCTAAAGGCCCGCGAATACGCCGTAGATCAAATCTCCATCAGCGAAGGAATGACAATTCTTGATGCGGGAATCGGCCCAGGGACTATGAGCGAAGTTCTCCTTTCAAAATCTAAGGGCCTAACGATTGTGGGGTTAGACGCATCCACGACGCTCTTGGGGGCTGCCCGTGAAAGGTTCAGGTCGTCAAAGGAACGGCAAGTTCACCTTGTTCGTGCTACCTTTGAAGCAGTTCCGGTCAGAGACGGCGGGGTTAACCGAATTGTAAGCGCATACGCTTTCAGAGATGCTAGGGACCGAGGGGTGGCTATTGATGAATTCCGTAGGGTTTTAGGAGAAGACGGATCCTTCGCCATAATAGATTTAGGAAAACCAAACGAGATTCTCAAAAGAACCTTCGTCACATTATACATTGAATTCCTCATGCCCTTGATCGCTCGTTTTTCGAAGTCTAATCGTATCCGCGGCAATCCATGGCGAATGATTGTTCCAACTTACCGGTTACTTGTAACTAATCGGGAACTGGTCCAATCGCTAAGGAAGCGGTTTGGTGAAGTGAAAATCTGGGAAGTCTCACTCGGCGGCATCATAATTATCCTTGCACGAGTCTCGCGGTTAGCTCCCGCCTCTTGAAATGAAATCTGCGACTTTCTTGAAACCTAATTCAATCCTTTCTTCAGATTCACTGACGAACGTCAGGCGAATATGGCCGCGTCCGTTGTCACCGAAGAATCGGCCTGGTATCACCGCAACACCTCTCTCTTTCAATAACTTCCCCGCAAATTCTTCCTCGTCTAGTTTCAGCTTCGAGAGGTACGGGCGCATGTCTACGAAGTAGTAGAAGGCGCCGGGGGGCGTGACCGTTCTGGCCATTGGAAGCTGTGAGTCCAACATCTTGCCCATGAAATTTCGTTTCTTAACGTAGTATGGGAGAACAGTGTTCTTCAGGTATGGTTCCTTCATGTTTTCTTTGAGAAATTTCACCAGGGCAAATTGGGCGAGACTATCAGGGGCTAGTGTGCTATACTGTTGCATCTTCTCCATCGAGTCAATTATTTCCTTAGGGGCAAGTGTGTAGCCTATGCGTAAGCCTGGTATGCTGGCTTCTTTTGAGAAACTGCAAACGGTTATAGTACGCTCTTGTGCGTCCGGAAAACGGCTGATCCAAACATGTTCTCCTTCGTAGATTATGTGTTTGTAGATATCGTCGCTTATTATCCAGAAATCATATTCCTGCGCCAAGTCCACTAGGGCTTTCACAAATGCTTCATTGAGAATTCTTCCCGTTGGGTTGTCTGGGGATAGAATCATCACTGCCTTTGTTTTCTTTGAGACCGCTTTCTTGAAGGCTTCAATGTTAGGCTGGTATCCATCCTCAACGTTGGCTGGCAACCACTTTGGTTTGCCCTGAGCCAGTTCGATCATTTCCCGGTATCCAAGGTACGTTGGATCAGTTACGATTACTTCGTCGCCTGGGTTCATGAGGGACATGAGCAGACTGAATATTGCTTCAGTCGCACCTGTGCTCAAAATTATCTCAGAGTAAGGATCGTAGTTCACTTTTCCATACTTTCTTGTGTCCTCCGCGATCGCTGCCCGTAGCTCCGGGATGCCTCTCGTTCCAGTATAGCCGCAGCTCTTCAACGGATCCGAAGCGAGCAGGCGGCTGAATTCGTCGAGAAAATCTTGCGGGGGAGGAACGCTGGGCGCCCCTCCACCGAATGATATTATCTCGGCCCGTTTACGTGCCTCATCTAGTAAAGCCGCCACCTTGCGGATTGGTGAAACGTGAATTTTTTCCATCCGCTGAGACAGGTTTCTCATCGACTGCACGTTCTGTCGTGCAGCTTGAACCGCTTATACCGTTTATGCCCTAAGTTGCAGGCTTGATTTTAGTGGCTCCACCCATGTACACTTGCAAAGTTTCTGGGATCGTGATTGAACCGTCTTTGGTTTGGTAGTTCTCCAAGATTGCTACGAGGGTCCTCTCTGTGGCGACCAATGTGCTGTTGAGTGTGTGAACCCATTTGGTCGGCTCGTAAGGCCTGTCCCTGAACCTAACTTTAGAGCGCACGGCCTGATACGTCGTGCAATTGCTGCAGGAAACTACCTCCCTGTAATTGCCCTGCCCGGGAAGCCAAGCGTCCAAATCATATTTCTTTGCGGCGACTGTTCCCAGATCTCCCGTGCAAACGTTTACCACTCGGTATGGAATTTTCAGCATCTGGAAGAATTCTTCAGCGTTAGCGATGAGTTTCTCGTGTTCATCCCAAGACTGTTCCGGTTTGCAGAACACAAATTGCTCTACTTTCTCGAATTGGTGCACTCTGAAGATTCCTTTGGTGTCTTTGCCATGTGCACCAGCCTCCTTTCTGAAGCATGGACTTACTCCGCCGTACCTTAGCGGTAGGTTCTTTCCTTCCAATATTTCGTCCATGTGTTGGGCGAGCAGGGCGTGTTCCGATGTGGCGAGAAGGTAAAGATCTTCGCCTTCAACCTTGTAAATCACATCCTCAAAATCTGAGAGTGCAACTGCACCCCCCACGGCTTCACGCCTCAGAAGGTAGGGTGGTTGAGCTAGCTTGTAGCCCTTCATCTCGCAGAAGTCCAAAGCGAGTCTAATTAGAGCATGATTCATTTTCACAAGGTCCCCCCGCAAGTAGTAGAATCTGGCCCCAGCAACCTTCGCGGCTCTTTCCAGGTCAACAAGGCCAAGCTGCGTGGTTAAGTCTATGTGGTCCTTCGGCTTGAAATTGAACTCTGGCGGCTTACCCCATTTCCTCACTTCAACGTTATCATTCTCATCTTTTCCAACAGGCACACTCTCGTGGATCAGGTTAGGCAACTGCATGAGGGTGTTTGCAATCTTGCTATCCAAGTCTGCACTTTCTTTCTCGAGCGTTTTGACTTTGTCAGGAATCTGTTCAGCCTCTTTGACCAACTGCGTGGTGTTCTGGCCTTGCCTGCGAGCTTGAGCTATTTGTTCCGTGAGTTTGTTTCTCTTGCTTCGCAGTGTGTCCGCTTCGGTCCGGAGGCTACGCCACCTGCGGTCATTCTCTAGCAGTTCGTCTACCCACGGAATCTTTGCCTCATCACCTCTTCGTTCTAGGTTCTGTTTGACAACTTGAGGATTTTCTCGAACGAACTTCATGTCAAGCATTCTTCTCACCTAACCTTTGGTTCTCTGAGAGACAGTTTTGAATTGTTGAGCAATAGCTTGGCCACCTGTTTTGGGCCGCCTAATTAAAGGCTCATCTGAGACTCGTCGCGACGATCCCCACGGCTAGTAAGATTAGAGCGTATCCCGCAATCTGTATTGGATTGGGAACTTCACTGAAGAGGGAAACAGCGAAGATGGACGCCAGGACTGGCTCCATTAACGGGAAAAGATTCGCTGTGACCGCCTTTACAGAACCGAGGGAATAGTTGTAAAGTGAGTGGCCAACCGCAGTAGGCAAGAGCGCCAAACCAAAAATGGCGACGACATTCTGTGCATCATAAAATCTGAAGGTGTGTTCCCCAAGCACTCCAACCAGCAGTAATGCAACTAATGCGGCAGCGGCGTATACGTAAGAGGTGTAGCAAGCTGTGCTGACACCGCTCCTTCTGAGATATCTTCCAACCAATGAGTATTGGGTTACGAAGAATGCGGCAAGTAATCCAGAAAAGTCGGCAAGGCCGAAAGCACGAAAGCCATTCCCCGCGTGCGCAACAAGTATTACCCCGACCGTTGCAACCAGTACACTCATTGCTTCCCTTGAGGTTGTCCGCTCCTTTATCACGAGCGGGGAAAGAACTGCGAGCATAACTGGGCTCGTGTTTACCAAGAACGTTGCGTTCGCGATAGTGGTCTCCTTAACGGCGAAAATGAAAGTTGCAAAGTGTAGACTAAGAAATACACCGGAAACCGCAACTAGAGTTAAGTCGCGTCTCCCCAGAAACCGTAAGCTTCGCCTCGCCCACGCAAATAGAATCATCGCCAAGGCCGCTATGAAAAGACGAAAGAATGCGAGCGACATTGCAGAAGCCTCGGTTGCAAATCTGATGAAGATCGCGCTTGTGGCAAAGAAGAAAGAGGCAACAAAGAGAGCCGCCATACCCCTTGATGCAAACAAGAAAGAACCACTCGCGGATTTTGGAAGCTCAGCCTATGACCGGCTTCATCGAGCGCTGTCATTTAACTATGTGAGTGATATTTAGAGTTCGGAATTTAGCGCGCTGCCCTAAGACTCCTGGCGATAGAACTATTGAACAACCAAACCAGAGGAGCACTGCTAGTAATGGGAGCCGGCTTTCTCTGGGGAACAACCGGAATAATAAGCAAAATTACCTACGCAGAAACAAATGTTGGCCCAATTTCACTCGCATGGTATCGACTGATCTTCGCAATCCCAGTCCTTGCGTTTCTCGTTAGAATCAAGCGGTACGAAATCTCGCTGACCCGTCGCGAGATAGTGCTGTTTGCGTGTTTCGGCTTCATCAGCCTCACGATTTTCGAAACGCTATTTTTCACCTCATTCTTCTATACTACCGTGCAACATGCCGCTGCACTTCTCTACACTGCTCCAGCATTTGTTGCCATATTGTCATGGTTGATCCTTAAGGAGCGTTTCACCAAGGCCAAAGTTATTGCTGTCGCGCTTTCGATTCTAGGCGCTTTTCTGATTCTCGGCCTAGTCGTTGGTGAACCTCTTTTTGGGTCAAACACTCAGATCGGTGACTGGTTGGCCATCGGCTCTGGCTTAGGGTACTCTACTTGGTACATCTTCGGAAAGATTCTAGGTAAGAATAGGGACCCGGCTGTCACATCTTTGTTGGCTTTGTGTTTCGGCGCCGTTTTCCTCTTCCCGATTATGGTCGGTCTCGAAGGAGTCCGCATTCCAAATAGCATTCTTGCGTGGCAGTTAGTGGGAACCATAGGACTCCTACCCACCGCGACTGCGTACGTTCTATACCTTGGGGGCCTAAAGTTGATTGAAGCCACTAAAGCCAGCGTCTTTGCAATAGTAGAACCGGTCACTGCAGCGATTCTTGGATTCTGGTTCCTGCATGAAATGTTTAGCTACATTTCGTTCGTCGGTTTTGCGTTAATAATAAGCAGCATCATACTAATTTCAATCAGCCGAACGTAAGTAACACGAAGTGAACTTCGCCTTCCTTCGGTTCGCACACAATATCTTCTTAATCTAATCCTAGACTATAGTTTCCATGGCCGTTGGGTGATAGCTTACGTTCAAAATGATTATCCTACTGAAAAAGAAGGACTCTCTGACTGATCAGGAATTTGCCAAATATTTGTTAGAAAAACATGCTCCACTAGCGCAGAAAATGCCAGGGCTGAGGAAGTATGTTGTTAATGTTGTCCGGCGCCCGCCTAACAGGGAACCAGATTACGACGGGGTCGTGGAATTGTGGTTTGATGATAGTGACAGCATGAAGAAAGCATTCACTTCAACAGAAGGCCAAGCAACCCAGAAAGATACGGAGAGCTTCACTAACAAATTGACCACATTATACATAGACGAACATACGATCGTCTAGAGCAAGTTACTGCGCGCATAAGCCGTCTCGACGGATAGGTTAACGTTCAGGACACATCACGAATGACAAAACCATCATCACGCCGGATGATTTGGATACGGCAGCTAGCAAGAGAGATGCCGTTCTACAAGCACCTAGGCATGCATCTGACAAGACTTGGGGCAGGAAGAGCTGAGATTCGAATCAAGGTAACAAAACGGTTAACACAAGACGCTGGCGTGGCACACGGCGGAGTAGCCGCAACTTTAATCGACTCAGCTGTGGGCTTAGCCTTATGCACTATGCTCGACGCAGAGGAATTCATCACCACGGTCGAACTGAAAGTGAACTTTACAGCACCTGCCCAACTAGGCCTGCTGAAAGCTTCAGGCCACATCATTCACAAGGGTAAGCGCATCGCCGTCGGCGAAGCTGAAGTCAAAGACCAGAAGCGAAGGCTAATTGCGAAAGGACTTGTAACTTACATTATAATGACAAAATAACGCTTGCACGTGATTGACATTTTCTAAGCCCACTTGTTCTTGGCGGCTCGTGTCAAAGCGATATCGGCAAGTGCCGAAATGAAAGTTTGGCTCGTGTTCAGGGACTCAGTCCGCCTCAGATCCAAACCGTGTGCCCTAGCAAATTCTTGGGCTTCCACATCAATATCGTACAATATCTCAAGGTGGTCGGCGACGAAGCCTATTGGAACAACTAGAACATTGAAAGTTTTGCCGCGTTCGCTGATTTCCTTAAGCGATTCCAGAATGTCTGGGCCAAGCCATTTCTCGCCTGTTTGACCAGCGCTCTGATAAGCGAAGGACCAGCGGTCAAGTTTCAGCATGTTTGCTACGGCTTGGCATGAGCTACGCAGTTGCGATGGATATGGGTCGTTGTGGTCAAGGATGCGTTCTGGTAGACTATGTGCTGTAAACAAAATGTCGACGTCACATGATTTGGGAAACTGTTCCATAGCGAGACTAACTTTCTCGGCGACCGCACGCTGGAATAGGGGATGGTCGTACCAGCTATCGACGAAATCCACGCTCAAGTTGCCAGCTGCGGCCAGAGCTTGGTCAAGGGCTTGTTTGTACCCGCCAATACTGACCTGAGAATAGTGTGGGGTCAGTGCTAATGCAATAATTCTACTAATCCCATCATTCGCGACTCTCGGAATAACTTCACCTATGTATGGATGCCAATGTTTCATGCCTACATAGACTCGGGCCTTTACCCCTCGTGCGTTCAGGGTCCTTTCTAGGGCTGAGGCTTGCGCATTCGAGATATCAAGTAACGGGGAACGACCACCAATCTTCCTGTATCGCTCCGCCAGATGTTCTAGAACATTTTCAGTTGGCCTATGGCCCCTCCTGATATCCGTCAGGTATGGCTCCATGTCCTCCTCTGAATTTGGAGTCCCATAAGCCATCAGAAGAACGCCGAAGTCTGCCAAGTCTCGCGCCTACGAGGAACTCTGAGTGGAGTCGTGAACGAAATTTACCAGTTCAATAACTTTCTGCGGCGATGTCTCCGGTAACATTCCATGCCCCAAGTTGAAGATATGGCCTACTCTTCCCTTAGTTTTCATTAGAACCTCCCCTGCCTGAGATTTGATTAGCTCGGAAGTCCCCAGTAAGACAGCGGGGTCTAAGTTGCCTTGGATTCCTACATCGCTACCCAGCCTCCCCCATGCTACGTCTATGGGAATTCGCCAATCAACTCCGAACACATCTCCCCCCGCCTGCTTCATTTCCTCAAGTAAGTTTGATGTTCCTGTGCCGAAGTGAATGCGCGGCACGCCAGTCCCCTCCAACTCTTTGAAGATTCGGCGCGAATGTGGAAGCACATATTGATGGTAATCGTGCGGGCTAAGGCACCCAACCCAACTATCGAAAAGTTGAACCACGTCCACCCCCGCTTTGACCTGCGCTCGCAGATAACTCGCCATGGCTGTCGCCAACTCGTTCATCAAGGCATGCCACGTCTTCGGATCACGGTACATCAGCATCTTAGTGTTCAGGAAGTCCCTCGTTGGCCTGCCTTCGATAAGGTAACTTGCTAATGTGAATGGGGCTCCGCAAAAACCAATTAACGGAACGTTAAGAATTTTCTTCACCTGCGCTATGGCTTCAAGAACATATGGGACATCTTCTTTTGGGTTGAGAGTAGTTAAGGAACTGACGGAGTCTAGACTTTGGATTGGTTCATGAATCAAGGGGCCGAGTCCTTCCTTAATTTCGAACTTTACGCCCATGCCTTCCAGCGGCAGCATAATGTCAGCGAACATGATCGCTGCATCTACGCCTAGAATTTCCACAGGTAATGAGGTAACCTCCGCGCACAAGTCAGGATTCTTGCAGATCGAAATCAAGTCATGCTTCTCCCTGATCTTCCTATATTCTGGGAGAAACCTTCCAGCCTGACGCATGAACCAGACAGGGGTAGCGTCGACGGGTTGTAGCCGACACGCCTTGACGAGACGGTCATTCATTTTTGACTGCAAACAACCTAAGCATTGTTTGGGTTTCCCGGAAGGCAAGTTTTCCCTGGTACACTGTGCCCAATGACGAAACTAAATCCATAACCGCGCTACCTCCCCTGCATGCGTCTAGAGAGCTATAGATTCTTGATGCTTCAAAGGAATCACGAAGAATAAACGGAGCTGCAAGTCATCCGAGAAGGTTGAGGATTTCGTTGATTGGCATGGTGATGCATGTGAAAATAGGCGTCTCAATCGCTGTGTAGCGGCTGGCTTCACTACTCCTGAGCTCCATTACCAGTTCAGAGAAATCAGCGGGCTCGTCTGTCTCAAACGCCAATACGAATTCCTGATCGTCTAGGCCGAAGGAGTAACCAGTGTGGATTTGGACTGAGGGATACTTGTGTCCGATCTTGAAATGTTGCGCCATCGCGAGCCTCCGCTCCTCATGAGGTAAGAAATACCATTCACGTTTCTTGACAAAGGGGTACACGAATAGGTATTTTGAGTTCCCGGGGTGCCCGTTTAATGATGCGCCTTCCTGGCCTTCATGCTGGTGGGTGCCTAGGTATTCAGATTGCCGCGTTATCGCCAGATATGAGTACGGAATCTCCAAGTATTTCCCCAGCATTGACGAGAGCAGGTTTGAAGTTAGTTCCTGGAAATCTTCTAGCCTTCTGCTAATTGTCCAAAGCATGAAGTCAGCGTCCCCTCTAATTCCGACGAGGGAGTAACTGCTGAGTATGTTTTGTTTCCCGAAGCGGTTGGTGATAGATGCGAACTCTTGCTTCGCCGTTGACTTATTCGCGTTGTCGAGCCGCCTCCATTGTGAGTCAACTTTGAAGAATGTGTACTTCAGATACTCTCTTTCAGTATCCTGGATTGAGTTCGCCTCCGTGGAAGTTTGAGTTTTCATGATCAGTCTTCCCGCAACCAGTTTGCAGCTTCTTTTGCGAAGTATGTGATTATGATATTAGCCCCGGCGCGTTTGATTGCTGTCAGTACTTCCAGAGCCACGAGTTTATCGTTAAGCCATCCCTTTTGGCCTGCGGCCTTAATCATAGCGTACTCGCCACTCACATTGTATGCGGCTAGAGGAACATTGAATTCCGCACGTGCGCTGCCGATAATATCCAAGTAGCTCAGTGCAGGCTTTACCATTACGATGTCAGCTCCTTCTTTGATGTCGATTGCGATTTCCTTTAGAGCCTCTCTACGGTTAGGAGGGTCCATCTGGTAGGTTCTACGATCTCCCCAAAGCGGCGTGGATTCAGCCGCTTCTCTGAAAGGCCCATAGAAGGCGGATGCGTATTTGGCCGAGTAAGCCATGATGGAAGTATCTGCGAAGTCACGTTCGTCGAGTGCTGCACGAATCGCTTTCACTTGTCCATCCATCATCGCACTGGGGCCTACGATGTCCGCACCGGCCTCCGCGTGTGATACCGCCACGCGGGAAAGGATTCCTAAGGTTTCATCGTTAGCCACAGTTCCTCCATGGATAATCCCACAGTGTCCGTGATCGGTGTACTGGCAGAGACAAACATCTGTAGCAACGACCAGCTCCGGCGCCAATTTCTTAACGGCACGAACCGCCTGCTGAACTATTCCGTCGGTTTGGTATGCCTCGCTACCTGTCGCATCTTTGTGTTCTGGCAAACCAAAGAGGAGGATGGCGGGTATCTTCAGGTCTGTGACCGTCGAAATCTCGTCCTCAAGACCCGAAAGAGGAAGCCTGTAGATTCCAGGCATCGATTCAACTTCCTCGTGCTTCGAAATTCTGCGGTCCACGAAGATAGGATACATCATATCTGAACTTGACAAACGTGTTTCCTGCATCAATAGACGCATGGAACGTAGTCGCCTAAGACGGCGCGGTCTTTCAGCTGCCTTGAATTCTTTCGAAGCCTCATATAGTTCCGATTTCATCAACTATCGCCTCAACTAAAGCATCAATTGTGTGTATCTCCGCAACAATGTCAACGTCTATGCCTAATTCCTTCGTCGCCTCAACCGTTACCGGTCCAATACAAGCAACCTTGACCGTGCTCAAAAATTGCTCTAGCTTATTGAACCCCAGAACCCGCGCTAAGTTACGCACGGTAGATGGACTAGTGAAGGTTATCAGGTCTACTCCTCCAGCAAATATGCAGGTCAAACGATCTGGCGTCAAGTCGGGTGGGATGATGGTTCGATATGCTACAACCTCCTCAACCAAGGCTCCGCGTTTTCGCAATAGGTCTGGGAGTTTCTTCGACGCGATGTCCGCGCGAGGTAGAAGAATCCGCCTCCCTTTCACATCTCCTAGGCCGTCAGCTATTTTCCAGGAGAGGAATTCGGTAGGAACTAGTTCAGGCTTCTTGACGGTACGCTCCAAAGCCGACGCTGTCGCGGGTCCGATGGCGGCTAACATGACTTGCTTCAAGGCCGAAGGTGCAATCTTGAGGTCTGCCATGCGTTTCATGAAGAACCGGACGCCATGAACGCTTGTGAATACGATCCAATCGTACTCGTTAAGTCTCCCTAGGGCCTCATCCAAAGTGTCATTGTTCTCGGCAGGGATTATCTCGATAGTAGGCAATTCGATCGTTCTTGCTCCGAGTTCACGCAGTTTCTCCGAAAGGTTTTGGACCTGTTCAATGGGTCGAGTTACCAGAATCGTCACCCCAGATAGCGGTTTTAGTGACGCTGCCTGCATCACTTAGTCTCCAATACGATTTCTGCACCCTTCTTCAACAACGACTCCGCCAATTCCTCCCCAGCTTTCTCCGCGCTGGGATTATCTGAAACAAGTCGACCTCTCAGAATCAGCCTTCCGCTGGCAGCGGCGACCATTCCGTCGATTGCTAGCTTTCCATTCTCAAGCTTTGCATATGCAGCGATCGGGGTCTGACAGTTAGCTCCTAGCCTCTTTGCAAACCCGCGCTCAGCCTCAATTGCTCTGCGGGTTGGCCCGTGATCTAGCTTTGACAATAGCGTTCTGATTTCAGCATCATCTTCCCGGCTCTGAACCGCTAGGGCTCCCTGTCCAACCGCAGGCAGCATTACATTTGGCGAAAAAAATTCAGTTACTTTCCCATCAAGTCCAAGCCTTATGAGGCCAGCAGCGGCAAGCACAAGCGCGTCACAGTCACCCTTCTGAAGTTTCCGCAAGCGAGTGTCAATATTCCCGTTCATCTCAACGATTTCCAGATCACCCCGCGCCGCGAGGAGTTGCGCTTTCCTCCTCACGCTACTCGTTCCAATTCGTGCTCCGCCGTCAAGCTGTTGAAATTTCTTGTTTCGGGAAATAAGAACGTCACGTGGGTTCACTCGCTCTGGGACAGCGGCTATCAGAAGGCCTGGCGGTATGTCGGTTGTAAGGTCCTTCATACTGTGAACAGCTAGGTCGACTTCACCTTGAATTAGTGAATCCTCTATTTCCTTCGTGAAGAGGCTCTTTCCTTCAACCCTAACCGTTCCGGTGTCGTGCATCTTGTCGCCTTGTGTCCTAATCGGGACAACTTCGCATCGAATATGTGGTGCAATCTTCTTCAGCGAATCAACCATTTCGTTAGTTTGCGCCAATGCGAGCGAACTGCCCCTGGTTCCAATGCGCAAGTGTTGTTTCATTGTTTGTTAGTTCCCACCAGAGTGAAATGCTGTGGAATATTTGCCATTGTTTTGCTCACATTCCGGTGCATTCGGAAGTTGGTCTCATTGCCCGAAGGAAGAAGTCAGAGAGATAATTTGCTGCCTCCGATGGTTTGTAGCTTCGTTTGAAGTGAATTTGCTGGAAGACGAGGCGATGCATCATACCAAGTAAACATTCAGCAGCCATTTTCGGGTCTGTTTCGCGGAATTCTCCGGCAGCGATTCCCTTTCGAATTATACGCGTTAGAAGAGATTGAATTCGGCCAAGCTCAGCCAATAAGGTGTTCCGTCCCAGCGAATCGAGCTCTGTCGAGTGCCTTACGTAGAGGCCGACATTCAATCGTTCCTTCGGGAAGCTAGTGAGGTACGTGTGAACGAATGCTCGGACTTGCGATGCCGGTTTCTTGGCCTTCTTATATTCATTATCTAATTGTGTGATGAACCCTGTCATGCTCACGCTTTCGCGTACAACTGTATCGAACAGTGCCTCCTTGTTTCTGAAATAGTAGTAGATTGTGGGAGCTGTGACGCTAGCAGCCTTACATATGTCGCGGATAGCGACGTTGGAGAACCCACGTCTAGTGAAGAGCTCTTTGGCAACTTCCAATATTCTGTGTTCTTGGTTAGTCTTCGACATTTCATTTATTCAGCTCAGAGAGATGGTGTCAAAGGAAATAGCTCAGTTCGGCTTCCATCTGGAATGTACGGACAAGCAGGGTCTTCCTCGAATGGGTCTCCGTATTCTGCGAAAGCTCTAGATCTAGAACCTCCGCAAATTTCTTTGTACTCGCATTTGCCACAACGGCCCTTCAAGTTGGAAGAATCTCTCAACGCGATAAACAGCGGACTCGACCGGTATATCGTTCGGAGATCCTCTTCGGGCACTTTACCCGCGCTGACCGGCAGAAAACCGCTTGGGTATACTTCTCCATCATGTGCGACGAAAACAATACCCTTCCCGTCCCGTGTGTGTGTTGACTTCATTGCTGGGGGGCTTGTAGGCGGTCCTTCCAGACCTTGTAACCTCGCACCGAGGCGACGGTGAAGTTCACCATTGGGCGGGGCCAGACCCTTCTGCCGTTCTATTCGTACCCTTCTGAAATTCGGACCTTCGGCTGTCCGCACGGGGATACCATAGTGTGCAGCGTCATAGAGAAAGTGCATGACTTCCTCGCATTCTTCAGGGTCGAGGATCTCAAGCGCCGCGCCTCGACCTGTTCGAATTAGAAAGAAGACCTCCCACGCGACTGCTCCGGTTTCCTTGACGATATGAAAGATGTCCGCTAGCTCCTCGAGGTTGCTTCTCATAACTGTCGTGTTTATTTGCGCCCTCAATCCTAACTGTTTCGCCAGACGAAGCGATTGAATCGTTTCGCTCCATGTGCCTCGAATCCCGCGTAGGCGGTCATGAGTTTCTGGGGAAGCCCCGTCGAGGCTTACAGACATTATGTCAACGCCGAGTTCCGTCATACGCGAGATTGTTGAGGCATTTAGCTTCGGTGTCACGCTCGCGGCGACTGCCACATAGATCCCTAGGCCCTTTGCGCGTTCGATTAAGTCGAAAAAGTCCTCTCGCATTATAGGGTCTCCCCCGGTCAAGAGAAGCGCGGGATAGGGTTCTCCGAACCCTGTGAGCTGATCTATAAGTTTCAAGCCTTGCTCGCGATCGAGCTGCCCAGCCTTGGGTTTCCTCATGGCTTTGGCTCTGCAATGCTTGCAAGCAAGTAGGCAGGCCTTCGTAGTTTCCCAGCAAACAAAGATTGGAGCCTCAGATAGGTCGCCCCGCAGAGTCCAAGGAGGTCTCGTCATTTTCGGCAGCTCTGAATACAAGGCCAACTAGGATTCAGTATATTTAACGTTCGTTATATAATGTCAAAAGTAAACTTGAATTCTACTGCACCTTCAACCCTTGATTTTCCATTTGCCCTAATCTTGGCAACCTTGGGTGAAGCTTAAGTTCCGTGAGTGTTACGTGGTGGATGGTTTGGGAAAGAGCTTGACTTACCAGAATATCTTACTGAGCAAAGAGGGCAATGTGGGCATACTTCACCTGAACCGTCCCAAGGTTCTCAACGCACTCAACTCCGAGCTCATGGTCGAGCTAGTAAGTGCCCTCGAAGAACTGGACAAGGACCAAAGCATTCATTCCATGATTTTGACCGGAGGCGAAAATGTCTTTGCGGCTGGAGCAGACCTGCGTGAGATGGTTGAGGCCACACCGGTTGACCTCGTGCTTGGCCGGCGCTTTGAACTTTGGGATCGCATCAGAAAGATCTCAAAGCCAATCATAGCTGCAGTAAGCGGTTACTGCTTAGGTGGAGGAAATGAGCTGGCAATGAACTGCGACATTATCATAGCATCGGAAACTGCAACCTTCGGTCAACCGGAAGTCAACGTAGGGATCATGCCGGGCGCCGGCGGGACACAAAGGTTAACGCGTGCTGTTGGGAAGTACAAAGCTATGGAAATGATACTAACAGGCAAACCGATTTCAGCTGAAGAAGCATGCCGGGCAGGCCTCGTTAATCGCGTGGTACCGAAAGAGAGTCTGATGGATGAAGCAAAGAAAATTGCCAGTGAGATCGCCTCCAAGCCCACAATATCAGTTAGAGCAGCAAAGGAAGCGATATCGAAAGCGCAAGACACGACACTAGAAATAGGATTGGAATTTGAACGCAGGACCTTCTATATGTTGTTTGCAACTGAAGACGGCAAAGAAGGCATGAGAGCGTTCTTGGAAAAAAGAAAGCCCGCTTTCAAGGGAAGATGAATGAAATCGACTAGTATCCTAGAAGCCGCTTTTATCTCGACAGGCATTGCCTTAGTGGTCTTGCTGGTCGGTTTAAATTGTTTGCAAGGTTCGGCGGGGATGAAATTATTTGGAATTCTCGAATGTGATTATGGCCTCACGTCTGCTGATTTTCGCGTGAAGATAGGCGCGACAGCCGTGTTTGTGCTCTTTCTAGCATTGCTTTTCGGTCCGATTCTAGCTGTTCTTCGACGGTCTGGACACATTAAGCGCTCAAAACGCTCAGATTAATTCTTGGCTGAGGAATAGAAAACGACGACTCAAGCCTATCAAACATTGCGCTATGAAAAGTCGGACACCATCGCTACCATAACCCTGAATCGACCTGACGTGCTTAACGCGGTGAACGAAACGATGGGCAAGGAGCTACTTGATGCGCTCCGCAGCGCTGAAAGGGATGATGAAGTTCATTGCCTCATCATAACGGGAAACGGGCGTGCCTTCTGCGCAGGAGAAGACATTCAAGATTTGCGCGGGCAATACGAAAGGGGGGAGAATCCGAAACTCGGAGAGAGGCTTCTGCTCAAGTACAATCCAATCATCCGGCAAATTCGCCGCATGCAGAAACCGGTAATCGCAGCAGTGAACGGCGTCGCGGCAGGGGCAGGAGCGGGAATAGCCTACTCATGCGACATTCGCATCGCTTCCGACAATGCCAGATTCCTGCAAGCCTTCATCAAAGTTGGACTTGCACCGGATTCAGGAACCAGCTTCTTCCTCTCAAGGCTCGCGGGATTCTCAAAAGCTTTGGAACTATCTCTAACCGGCGATGAACTCACGAGCAAGGATGCAGAACGCCTCGGATTAGTATCCAAAGTCGTCCCCGCAGAACAACTGATTGGGACGGCGCGAGAGCTAGCGACTAAATTGGCACAGGGGCCGTCGAGGGCGATTGGCCTTACCAAGCGGGCCCTCAACAAGTCAATATCGAGTGACTTGGAAACAGTATTGGAATACGAAAGTTATCTGCAAGAGATAGCTGGAGCAACGGCCGACCATATCGAAGCGGTTAGGGCTTTCTTTGAGAAAAGAAAGCCGCTGTTCAAGGGGAAATAAGTAGGGCACTAAAACGGAGTAGCAATGGGTTCGTCCTTACGCACGTCGACCTCCACTCCTTCGAGATCTATCTCATGGATAGCGGGAATAGGGATTCCTAATTTCTCTACTTGCTCTCTACGCCTTTCAATAGCCTTCAACCAACCCTTCGATTTCTCATCCAATGTTGGCACACCTAAACCAGAATCTCTCGCAACCCCCTCCATTTCCAAATCAATTTCATCGAAATCTTTGGGTAGGTGCCAAAAGATGGATATGGGCCTGTATAGTAAGGGAGACAGGAATATGAAACCATGTTTCATCTGTCTAGTAATCATGAGCTTCTGGTCCTGTTCGAAATCCCTTGCGAGATTGTCTAAGAGAGACAATGTTCCTGCAAGATGACGCGACTCGTCGACCGTAACGTTCTGGAAGGCTTCCTTGTAGAGTTTGATATTCGAGAGTTCGCTTACGGTCTTGAAGATTAATTGGGCGCCTATTTCGGCGAAGAAGAAACTTGAGAAGATCAACTCCAAGGGATATTTGTCCCATGCTTTCATGAACCCGTCCCAATACCGTCGTCCATTATCATACAACGCCAGGATATTCTTTAGAGCCCTCTTCTCGAAGTCTGTCGTGGCATTGTACTTGTATGGAAAGTTTGGACAGAGCTTGTTGCAAGCTCGCCTGCAGACCTCGTCATGCCTGCACTCGTCAAAAGTCACCGCGGCCAAGAACTTCTTCGTAGGGTCCTCCATATCGGACATAGCCGCCTTTAGCATTGCAGTTCCAAATGCCCCAATCCCTGACTTTTCGAAAAGCGCCAGTTTTGCCATCCAATACGCCTGCGCGACGCGCTCTTTCGAGTCCAACCCGGACGGGTCCAATGAATCCCAAGCTAATGTGACAGGGTTCCAATCTTGTACGAAAGATTGCTCATACGTGCGAAGTAATTGCTGCGTCTTCACTGTCCAGTTGCCAGGGAATATGTTCGGTTCACCAGAAGATGTTGACATGCAGACCATGTTAGGGGAAAACGAGTGCGCCTTTAAGCATTCCGTAGAAAAGTGAGGAGGGATCCCGTTCAATTCTGTAGCTCAATCGTCTTCAACGAAGATTTTCTTTTCGCAGAGCTTTTCGAGGCGATGCACGATCGAGCTCCGTTCTAAGGAGGTTTTGAGTTCTCCAAACACACTATCCGTCATTCCAAACCTGACCTTGTTTGCCGCGCTCTTATCGAATAATGCCCTACTCGTGTGGACCATCGGGCTATGGGTAATCGCAGGTTTCGTTCTAATAACACCGCAATGCATGATACTCATCTCTAGGATTTTCCTCGCCTACTCTTTCCACAGTGTGGGACCGAGCTTCATAACCACCGTGAGCGAAAAGGCGTTAAAGCAAATAGCCCCAGACTAGTCAACGGACCAGCTCATGAGCAAGAGAATACGGCTCTTCTTTGTAACAGACGTCCACGGCTCCGAGAAATGTTTCCGGAAATTCGTGAACGCTGCCAAATTCTACGAGGCGCAAGTACTAATCTTAGGTGGAGACATAACTGGCAAAATGGTCATCCCAATTGTCGACCAGAGCAACGGTACTTACAACTGTAGATTCTTAGGAAACGAATTAGTAATCAAGTCGAAAGAAGATCTCGATACCACGGTGAAGAACATCCGCGACGCAGGCTTCTATCCCTACATGTCAAACCAACAAGAAGTTGTAGAACTCCAAGCTAACAAGGCAAAACTCGACGCGCTCTTTGAACGGCTTATGGTAGAATCCGTCGACAGTTGGGTCAAGCTTGCCCACGAGCGACTATCAGGCACAGACGTCAAATGTTACATCTCGCCCGGCAACGATGACATCCTCGCCATCGACTCACACCTAACAAACACAGGCGTCGTCTTCAACCCCGAGAGAAAAGTTGTGCAAATCGACGAGACTCATGAAATGATTACACTCGGGTACACTAATCACACTCCTTGGAATAGCCCAAGGGAGGTTGACGAGGATCAGTTGGAAGTAATGCTGGAAGAAATGTGTGGACAAATTCATGACATGAAGAACTCGATTTTCAACATACACTGCCCGCCGATTCAAACAATAATCGACCAAGCACCGGCATTAGATTCAACCCTAAAGCCCATCGTAAGAGGTGGCCAACTCCAGATGACGGCGGCAGGGAGCTCAGCCACTAGGAAGGTCCTTGAAAAGTATCAGCCCCTAGTCGGAATACATGGCCATATCCACGAAAGTAAAGGCGTAACAAAGATAGGCAAAACAAGCTGTTTCAACCCGGGAAGCGAGTATACCGAAGGAATTCTGCGCGGCCTAGTAATCGACCTCGAAGACCGAAAGATAAAGAATTACACGTTTACTGCGGGCTGAACTTGAGAAGAGAAAAATTCGAATGACAAACAGCGAAACAGAACTATAGGCCTTCGCAAACTTATTTGTGCCCACAAGTTCGCAATCTCTCCTCCGATAATCCTAATTACGCTGGAAGACGAGCGTTTGTCCAGGTGTGCTTAACTGACTTCTCTTCAATCGTTAAGCTACGAAGATGCCCCTCAAATCCGGGTCAAACCGCCAGGGCCGAAGTCGAAGGAACTCCTCGCAAAACAATCTGCCCTCGAGACTAGAGCTGTGATTTACACCAAAGCATTTCCTTTCGCAATAGACTCCGCTAAAGGTGCCACGATAAAGGACGTCGATGGGAACGTGTACATAGATTGGGTCAGCGGTATCAGCGTCCTTAACCTCGGCCATAACAATCCCGAGATCAGTGCAGCTGCAAAATCGCAGATGGATCGCATATGGCACTCCCTTGAGATCCCCACTGAAACCAGAATTGATTTCCTTGAAAAAATGCACTCCCTTCTCCCAGGAAATCTGCGAGGGCACGCGAAAATCCTGTTCACTGTTACAGGTGGAGATGCATGTGAAGCAGCGGTCAGCCTCGCCAAGTACGCGACTGGGAAGAGAACGATAATCGCCTTCGAGGGCGCTTACCACGGCGTCCATCAGGGGATTGTGGGCGCAACTGCAAGCCGGCAATACCTCTCGACCTCAGGGGCTATGAGGTATGGTGTGTTTCACATTCCATTCCCCTACCCATACCGGTTCCCCCTCCCCGTTGAACAGAAGGGCGATGAAGCTAAGGTTGTTCTGAGATATCTTGAACATCTGCTGACTGACACTCATTCGGGCCTCGACGATGCCTGCGGAATTTTAGTTGAACCGATTCAAGGTGAAGGAGGATATATTGTTCCACCAAACGACTTCCTACCTGGGTTACGAGAAATTGCCGATAAGTTCCAAATTCCCCTGATAATCGACGAAGTCCAAACAGGGTTCGGAAGAACTGGACGCTTTTGGGGATGTGAGTTGACAGACACATCACCGGACATTATGTGCGTATCCAAGTCAGTTGGGGCTGGCATTCCCCTCTCGTTCATAGCGCACCGTGACGAATACGATGCTAAGCTTCCTGAAGCATTTCACCTCGGAACATACAGAGGGAACCCAATTGCCTTAGCCGCCGGCTCTGCAAGCATCGATTTCATTAAGAAAACAAATCTGCTCAACAGAGTCCAACAACTGGGAAAGAAAACCATTTCACGGTTCGACCAGATTGCAAACACGAGCAGCAGGATCGGAGACGTGAGAGGCGCAGGCTTTATGATCGGTAATGAGTTCGTGGATTCAAAGGAAACAAAGAAACCATCTAAGGAGCTAGCCGTAAAGCTGCGAAAAACCATGTTTGAGAGAGGACTTCTCATGCACACGTGCGGCCACTTCGGAAACGTACTTCGCTTTATGGCCCCATTGATTATCAGCGAACAGCTACTCGAAAAGGGGCTCGAAATATACGCGGCAGCTGTGAAAGAAAACTAGGCTTGCCAGCTTGCCGCGAATGATTTGCTTGCTTCAGTGAAGGGTGCTACCGCCGTCTAGGACTATGGTTTGCCCGTTTAGGAACGAAGAATCATCTGAGCAAAGGAACGCGAGGGACTTTGCTATCTCGTCAGGCGTTCCGAAGCGTTTGATTAGGTTACCACTCCGTTCCTTTGCCAATTCTTCCCTGCTTAATTCGCTCACCCATTCTGTTTCGATATTTCCTAGGGCGACCGTGTTCACTCGAACGTAGGGCGCAAGTTCGAACGCCAAGGCTTTTGTCAAGCCTATGATGCCAGCCTTGGCAACTGTGAAGGCAAACCCTTTGTTATGGCCGCTCAATGCTGGTGTTGAACTCACGTTCACTATGACACCGCTTTTCTGTCGTAGAAAATGCGGCGCAACGGCGCGGGCGCAGAGGAAAGAGCCGAAAAGGTCCACATTAAGTGGCTTATAGAAGTCTTCAGGCGTCAACTCCATGAACGATTTGTTCCATTCTCCTCTTGCAGGATAACCGGCTAGGTTCAGCAGCACATCTACCTTACCAAACTCTCGGACAGCTCCGTCCACCATCTCTTGGACTTGACCTTGTGCCTCCAACAAATCAGTGAAGTTCACATGAGCAAGGATTGTCTTCTTTCCCAAAGCTGCAAGCTTGTCAGCAACCGTTTCAGCTTCAGCTATCCTAGACATGTATTGCAAAACAACGTCTGCACCTTCACTTGCGAACTCAATCGCCGCCGCACGTCCGATTCCTCCGCTTGCTCCCGTGATGATGGCAACCTTGCCAGACAACCGCGACATAACCAACGCTCCTAACCCTGCATGAGCACCATAAGAGAGCTAAATGTCCCTCGTTCTCGGGGAGCACATTCACCTTGCGTCCAAAAAAGCGGCTGGGTGAACTTGGCGGCCCTAGCAACAGACTTATGTGGCCAGGGCGAGGAAAATCAAGTTGAGAGAGGCAGAAACCTCGCCGACCATTGAACAGCTAACTCGCTCCCATATACGAATACCCGTCCTCGTTTACGAGCGCGAAAGAATCGCCCAGTATTTGCATTTCATCAAGCGGTATAGGAAAAGACTAGTTTTCGCTGGGAGATTGGAGGTGCTCGGAATCCTGCTTGTCGGATTCACCGGCTACATATACGTCTCAGGCACGAAGTACGGTTCTAAGGTCATCGACGGCCTCCTGAACATCTTGGCCAGTGCGAAATTGGATGATTGCCTATATCAGATCGTGGATTGGCATCAGAAGAAAGGCCAACTTTTGGTCTTCGTCACAAGGGAATTCTATCGGTAACCTCACAGTAGTGTATAGAATATTCTAGACGTCTTTTCTTGCGGCGAACACGGTCTCGTGTTCTGTCTCCGCTCCATTTGCAACTGTCAAGGTTTAGCCTTCGCCCGTTAAAGCCAAACGCTTTAAGCGATTAGCGGGTAGGTTCGAGAGGGTTTCGTGGTAGAAGAAAAACCGGAAGCAAGCAACGACGAAATAGACGACGAGTATTTGCCAGCTTGCTGCCGCAACGGTAAAGGGCACAGTCACCCTGTATAAGCGTTCTACGCCGAACTGGTTGTTTGCATTAGACCTGACGCTCTCGATCAACCTTAGACCGTATCTGGTTTAATTAGGGTGTAACACAAATTACCGTTCGCCAGGTTTGTAGCCTGTAACTTTAGTTTCATTCCAATGCTTATCTGATCATCGGGAATCGTTTTGTCGATCCAAGCGAAGACTTTCGGGCCATCAGAGAGTTCTGCAAGGCCGAGGAAATAGGGCGCCTGATCTTTGAACATGGATGGTGTTGCGTCGACCTTGGTGTAAGTAATGAGCACGCAGTTCCCAGTAAGTTCTTTCCATTCGAAGTTGCTCGAGAGGCACCTGACGCAGTGTGCTCGTGGTGGAAACTGAACACAACCACATTCTTTGCACTGGGTCCCAGAGATTTTTCCTTCCTGTAAGTAGTCAATGATTTTTGATATCCTAGTTTGACTGGTGTATGATACCCAACCGAACCTTTCGAAACCCAATTTTCTGTAGCCTCTGGACTTGAAATTACTTAGCGCTGAGGATCGTGCAGACAGAGTACATTCCGATGCCGCCAATGTTGTGAGCCAAACCTAACTTTGCTTTCGGGACTTGGTTGGAGCCACCTTCGTTGCGTAGTTGTTTAACTATTGAAATTATGTGTGAGGCCCCCGTTGCTCCCACGGGATGGCCTTTTGCTAGTAATCCTCCGTCCACATTCACGGGGATTTTTCCTCCCACGTAAGTTTGACCGTCTGCGATGAATTTCCCGCCTTCACCTTTTCTGCAGAATCCCAGATCCTCGTAGTTGATCACTTCGGCTGAGGTGAAACTATCATGCACTTCGGCGACATCGATGTCTCCAGCATTTACTTTTGCCATTTTGTATGCTTGCCTGACAGCATGAACGCTGCATTCGAAACTGGCAAACTCATTCCGGCTTGTGAGCGACATTGGACTCGACGCTAGACCCAATCCAGTTATCCAGACAGGGGCATCCGTAATCTTCCGCGCCTTCTCCACGCCTGCTAGAATAATGCATGCGGCACCGTCTGCGTTGGCGCAGCAGTCATAGAGCTTAAGTGGGCTTGCAACGACGCGAGATTTCAAGACGTCTTCAACCGTGAGTTCTTTTTGGAACATGGCGTACGGATTCTTCGCACCATATTTGTGGTTCTTAACTGAGACTAAGGCGAATTGTTCTTCCGTTGTCCCATACCTGTTCATGTGAGCCCGAGCGTGCATCGCGTAGTAGGCTGGCATCGTCGGACCAAAGGGGGACTCCCACATGACATCACCCGACCTGCTCATCACGTCCTGCACCTCGTCAGTATCGAGTTCAGTCATCTTCTGAAAACCAACAACTGCTACTACATCGTGCAAACCAGCTTGAATCATAGACCAACCGACTCTTACTCCCACGCCGGAGGATGCACAAGCGGCCTCAATGTGGAACGTTGGCTTCGGGTTGAGACCAACATACTCAGCCATTATTCCGCTGGGAGAACGTTGTTTATCGTAATGCGATCCCGAACAGACGATGATGGTTGAGATATCGTTTCTAGCTATCCCAGCGTCGGAAAGGGCTTCCTTGAATGCGTCGGCCACAAGTTCCCGACTTGATGAATCGGATAGCTTGCCGAATTTAGTCTGCCCGACGCCAACAATGCCTACTCTCATCAACTTCGCCTTTACAAAGCTGCTTTAGTCAGGCCTAAGTAGGTAACTTATTGAGTTATCCTGAGTTAATCTCAAAAAGGCTAACAACATCTACATAGCCTAACTTGGAGTAGGTTACTGGAAAACTTGGAATAGGGCACCTTTGATAGTCACGGAAGAACCAGCAAAACAGAGAATCCTTGGAGCTTTAGCTGATGAGTATTCAAGGAAAATTCTCACCGCGACCATCGAGGATCCGATGAGCGCCCTTGAGCTGAGCAAGAAGTATGAGATACCCATAACAACAGTCTACCGCCGCATTGAAGAGTTAGTCGAAGCTGGGCTTCTGGCCGCGGTTAAATCAGGCCGTACGACTGATGGCAAGTGGTATGACCTCTATAGAAGCCTCCTAAAACGAATAGACGTAAGTTTCGAGAAAGGTGATGTCCGGATAGACGTAATAGTAAACGAACATGTATCGGACAGATTCACCCGCATGTGGAGTTCAATCCCAACAATCTAACCGGGGCCTGACCGCTTGATCGAGCATACTCAACTATTTTGGACCGCATCAATAATGCGACTAGTCGCTCTCTTCCTCGGGGCGTTCATTGTCTATCTCGCTTACAGGGGCTACAAAAGAAATGCCAGCAAACCCTTGTTATACGTAGCGTTAGGTTTTGCACTCATCACTGCAGGTACCCTTCTTGAAGGGCTGATGTTTGTAATACTGGGCTCTGACATTCTTGCCGCAATTGCAATTGAAGGCGTTTTGACGGTCATGGGATTCGTAGCGATCATATACTCGATCTACGCTGTGAAATGAAAGAGGACGCGTCCTCTAGTCTGCCGAGAAATACTCTGAAGCTTAATGTCAAGCCCAGTTCACAACTATACGTTCACGTAGGGCTGGATTGAAACCACGCAGAACCTATAGTCTACTTGCCCGTCTATATTCTACGTCCGGAGGAACAAAAAACAGCTCTACGGAACTCCTCGTGCTGGATTTGTTATGCAAGCCATGAAGCCGATCTCGAGACGCGCCATAGATGTCTCATTGGAGCCCTTTAGGCTGGCCCTAGCTCTTCCTAAGGATGTCATTCGCCTGAGTGTTGGGGAGCCAGATTTCGATACGCCCGATTTCATTCGAGTTGCAGCCAAGAGATCTATCGACGAAGGGTTCACCCACTATGGTCCTGCTTCAGGTTACGAAGACTTGAGAAAAGCAGTTGCTGAGAAACTTCGCCGAGAGAATCGCATCACTTACGATTACGAAAGAGAAATCGTCATTACACCTGGCTCATCATCAGGAATATTCCTCGCAATGCTTACCTTGCTTGATCCCGGAGACGAGGTTTTAGTTCCGGATCCGGCATGGTTCCACTATAGGACGCTCACCAGCCTCTGCGGAGCAAAGCCTGTAAGTATGCCGGTCAAGTTCGAGGATCACACTTCATCACTGGACTTGGAAGAAACCAAACGACGCGTAACTAGCAAAACCAAGATTCTGATCTTGAACAGCCCGAGTAATCCGACGGGCCTAATGCTGTCAGAGCAAGTGCTCAAAGAGGTTAGCGAGTTTGCAGAGGAGCACAACCTTTGGGTCATATCGGATGAAGTCTATGAGAAGATCGTGTACGCTGGCAACACGCATGTAAGTCCGGCGTCTCTCCCGGGGTTGAAGGAACGCACTCTCACCAGCAATGGATTCTCGAAGGCCTACTCAATGACAGGATGGCGGATTGGCTTCATGGCCGGTCCTCCCGAAATCATGGAAAAAGTAGCCGCATTGAACGGATACATCTTACTCGGCCCCAGCTCAGTATCACAACGTGCCGCGTTGATAGGTCTGACAGACCCAAGAATAAACGCCGCCATCAAAACGATGGTCGACCGTTTCGCAAAGAGAAGAGAAATGGTGCTAGAGGCACTCGAAGGCCTCCCAGGAATCAAGGCGTATCCCCCACAAGGAGCGTTCTACACATGGATTGACATCACCGGAACCGGCATGTCCAGCGAGAACTTCTCCGCGAAACTAATCGAAAAAGAGAAGGTCGGGTTACTCCCAGGGCCTCTTTTCGGAGAACTAGGTAAAGGGCATGTGCGAATAGCGTTCTCAACCGGAGAGGAAAAACTGAAAGAAGCTCTTGAAAGGTTCCGCAGGTTCGTCCTAGCCAACCGTTGAAGGTGTACCCACTCTCCATCTTTTACGCCTGAAAACTCTACGGCTACAGGACAAGAAGCGGCAGCAAAATTGCACTGGATGATTTTGGACTTCGCAAGACGTTGAATCTTCAGATCTTTTGAGACCGTCCAACGACGCGGATCGGCCTCAGTTGCGCTAACGGAGTTCGTCCGTGCAATAGATATAGCCGGCCCACTCTGCTAGCCCAGAAACCATAATGACCGAAGCAAAATCGACCGAACGCAAGAAGCCAACCCTGCCCAGCCTATTCAAGAAAGTTGCAGATGGCGTACCCATCACTTGGCTGACCTGTTACGACTACCCTACCGCCTACTTCCAGGAACAGGCCGGCGTGGACATGATCCTAGTGGGAGATAGTTTGGCAATGACCATGCTAGGATACGACAGCACCCTGCCAGCCACGATGGACGATATGATCCGCCACACGCAGGCCGTACGCCGCGGGGCGCCGAACACTTTTGTCGTGGGCGATATGCCTTACATGAGTTATCAACCCAGCGTCGAAACTGCTATCCGAAACGCTGGTCGCTTCATGGCCGAGGCTGGCTGCGATGCTATCAAGTTGGAGGGAGGCGTCGAAATGTGTGATCGAATTCGCGGCATTGTTGACGCTGGTATCCCTGCTATGGGCCATCTGGGATTGACTCCGCAGAGCGCGAGCGCGTTAGGCGGCTTCCGAGTACAAGGGAAAGGAGCAGAACAGGCTAAGCGCATCATAGACAGCGCCAAAGCGCTGGAGAAAGCTGGCGCCTTCACGATCCTGCTCGAAATGGTTCCCGACCGAGTATGTGAATTGATCACTAAGCGAGCTGAGAACTGCATAATCATGAGCCTAGGATCCGGTCCGCATGCCCATGGTCAGCTCCTCATCTACCACGACTTGTTCGGCCTCTACCCGAAGTTCAAGCCGCGCATGGCCAAAGTCTATGGCAATGCTGGAGAAGTCATTTTGAAGGGGCTAAAGCAATATGTGCAAGAAGTCACTACCCGCACTTTCCCGCAACCCGAGAATTACTTTACCATCCAAGACCAAGAGTACGACAGGTTACTGAAAATGCTGAAACCACAGTGATATCCACGGCGCAGTAGGTCAAACCGGCCTCTTGCTCCAGTAGGCCTGTTCGCTATGATATCGGTTCTGCATTCGCTTCCTGCCTCAAGCGGGTCGCTCTTCCGATTTTAGAGAATTCCGTTGCTTCAAATAGATTGCCGCGGAGACTGACAAGGGGGAGGCCCATCTGTTTGGGTGCCACGTGTCAAAACTAGAGGTTTGCTGTTTCTTACTCGTGCACAAACAGATAGTGCGCTCGCGTTAGACTTTTCCGTAGTAATGGCGGGTCGGAGCTGTCCAGATTGAAGACGGCTAGGAGAATATCACAGCTAACGCTCTGACTGGACTAGCCGAACCGCCGACCAATCGGAGCGGCGCGCCAACGAAGAGGAAGTCTCTGTTCAGTAACTTGTCGAGGTTGTTCAGGTTTTCATAGACGGCTATTTCTTTAGGCAGCAGAATTCTGTGAGCTGGAAAACCGGACAGTTGTCCAGTTGCGGATATTTCTCCGTGATCTGGGCTGGGGGCATCGAAGCCAATCGCATTCACATTCTTCTCTGCGATGAACTTGGCCGCCCCTTCGTCAAGCTCTGGATGCTTCAGCCATTCGGGCGAACCTGCCTTGGCCGTATATCCCGTGTAAAACAGCATCGCCCAACCAGGCCCTACGTCCTTCTTCCCCACGGACCGAAGCGCATTGACAAGATCTGCCGCGGTGATTACGTAATTCGCCTCCTTTTTGGAGAAGTCCAAGACGACCCCATTGCTCACGTAGCGGGAAATAGGGACCTTGTCAATAGTCAGCCCGTCCAGTAAGAAATGGGCTGGTGAATCCACATGTGTGCTCGTGTGTTCAACAAATGACCAAACATACGAGCGATATCCGTTCTCTTGAATTGTTGTAAATGCGGATCGAAGTGGCTGCGGGTATCCTGGGAACACAGGGGTAGAGAGACTCTCCATGGGGCATGAAAGGTCTAATACTTCTAATACTTTGATCATTCGGAAATCAAATCTGCTTTCCGAACGTTGCGCAGTTAAGTTCTTCTACTATAGTGTTCTTACTCTCATTATGAAATAGGTCCAAGACACGCGCAGCTCTCTCATGTCCTGAGATGACCTGCGGGATGTTCTTATCAACGATTTTCACGTTTTGAGTTGTGAAAGAACCCGCTGATAACACAACCGTGATTCCTTACGGCTCTTTGAGCCGCTACTTATATTGAAAGGGTATGGGATGTTGGTCCCAGCCCTAAACTAGCTTGAACAGGATACTGGAGGTTCTGGTAACTCATGATCAATGTTGAGTCAAGATACTGCGATCGCTCGTATAGAGAGCCGATGAGACATATTGGTCGATTAAGATGTCGAGTTGGAAGTGTATAGTCTAATTGTCGGTCTATAATCTAATTTCGTATACCTAAAACCAGGTCATGTATGCAAGTTACAAATCACATGTGCTTAACTGCATTTTGCGAGATGACGATGGTCATGCATCTTGAGGAAGTTGAAAACTCACCATCTCTCGAGATGGTTAACCTAGTGCTGGCAAGAATCGCGAAAGGCGAAAAGGTCGTTAGCCTTGCAATAGGAGAACCTTCATTCAACACTCCGGCCGAGATAGTCGAAGTGGCTTGCCAGGCCATTCGGTCCGGAGACATTCACTATACTTCTTCTTATGGCACCATGGAAGTCAGAGAGGCGATCAAGAGAAAAGTTGCTAAGAAGAATGGAATTCACGCTGACATCCCTAATACGATATTCTGCACAACCAAGTATTCAGTTTTCGCGACTCTTGCAGCCGCCTCCAATAAGGCATATGACGCATTGCTACCTAACCCTGGATATTTCTATTGGGAACCTGTAGTGCTCTCTGGCGGGCGGCCGATATTCTACACGCTGAAGAAAGATTTCTCACTCGACATTGACGAGATCAAGAAAAAAGCCACGCCAAGAACTAAGGTTATACTCGTTAACTCGCCATCAAACCCAACCGGCAAAGTGCTAAAACGAGATGAGCTCGAGGAACTTTACGAGTTTTGTAATGATCGAAAGATCTTCATCATCAGCGATGAAGCCTATGAAGATCTCATCTACGAAGGACAACATTTCTGCGTTGGTTCGCTTGAACCAAAACCCGAAACCGTGATATCACTGTTCAGTCTGTCGAAGAGCTATTCGATGACCGGTTGGCGGGCGGGCTATGTTGTGGCGAACGAACGCATTATCTACTTGATCAACAAATTCCTCGAGAATACAGTTACGTGTTTTCCGCCATTCATCCAAAAGGCCTCGGCATACGCACTGGACTACGGCGACAAGTACATCTCGGAATTCCGAACAGAGCTGGGAAGTAGAAAGAGACTTTTGGAAAGGAAAATTGCCGAAATTGAGGCATTGGAACCCTCCGTGGGCGAGGGGGCATTCTACGCATTCCCTAGATACACCGTGAAAATGCCCTCTCGCGAACTCGTCAAAGTGCTCCTGGATAGGTATGGTGTCGCGGTCTTGGCGGGCGCAAGCTTTGGCGACGCTGGCGAATACCACTTGAGGTTCTCATTCTCAATGGCCCCGGAAACCATCGAAGAAGGCATGGATAAAGTGAGGACTTTCTTCAAAGAACGTTAGATTCCGCAGATTTGTCCGACCACACACCAACGGAATCCTCTGACGAATACCAAGATACCGAGACCATCGCAGTGGGCAAATCAAAGGTGGTGTAAGTTTCACTTTGTATATACTTGCCACTCGGCTCCGGTATCTATAAACATGAAACTCTTAACGCCAACGAAGAACCTCCCCGCCAGTGACAGTTTTGAAGGATCTCAGAGCAATGTGGAGACAGGGAACGCCAGCATTTGGTCCATTCGTACAGCTGAACTCGCCCGGGATCTGCGAGATTCTGGGCCACGCCGGGTTCGATTATTGCATCATAGATTTGGAACACGGCGTCATACATGTCGACACCGCAGAAAACATGGTCAGAGCTTCAATCGCAGCGGGAATAGTCCCTATAGTCCGAGTAGCGTTCAACAGACCCGAATTGATCGGCCAGGCACTAAATATCGGGGCAAGTGGCGTGCACATACCCCATATTTCGACCCTTGAGGAAGCTGAGCAAGCCGTCTTCGCGAGCAAGTTCTTTCCTCTTGGCGGGCGCGGAGTCTGCCCTTTCGTTCGAGCGGCAAGATATTCGGCAGACAAGACGATTTACTACAACAAAGCCAACACGGAAACGATGGTAATCGTCGCAATCGAGGGCACTGAAGGCATCGAGAATCTAGGGAAAATTCTCAAAGTAAAAGGAATTGATGTTGTCTTCGTCGGTCCGTACGACCTCTCACAATCATTGGGCGTCCCGGGTCGGGTCACGCACCAGAAGGTGATCGAAAAAGTCCGAGAAATCGCCACCATGTCGAAGAAAGCCGGCATTGCGGTAGGTCTTTTCGTAGAGACACCGGAAGCAGCGATGGAATGGGTCAAACAAGGAGTTCTCTATGTCTCATTAGATGTAGATGCTGCAATACTTCTGAAGGCGAGCATGAACTATATGAAATTGGTCCGAGAAATTGCGCCCGCTTCTGCGGGAGAGAGGTGAAAGGGTCATGAAAGATCTACGTTCGATGATGAATTCTGGCAAGGCATGCATAGGCCTCTTTGCCGTAACTGCGAGCCCAGCCATGGTTGAAGCGATAGGCTATAGCGGATTCGATTTCGTGATCATAGACTGCGAGCATGCAGCACTGAGTTCCTGGGGAGCGGATCTGGAAGAATGCGTACGAGCAGCATATGCTGCTGACATAACCCCTCTCGTTAGAGTCACTGAAAACGACAAAGGAATGGTGTTAAAAGCATTCAACTTTGGAGCAAAAGGAGTCATAGCACCGCACGTTAATACAAAGGAAGACGCGGAAAGGTTAGTTCGGTCGTCAAGGTTCGCTCCCGAGGGAAGACGATCTGCCGCTCCGCCTGTCCGAGCAGCGAAATACGGATTTACACCGTTCCCACAGTTTCTGAAACAACAAAACAAAGATAATTTGGTTATCCCGCTCATCGAGGAGAAAGAAGCATTGCAGGAACTGAAAAGTATCATAGAGGTCAAGGGCATCGATGTACTCTTCTATGGGCCATTCGACATGTCCGTAACAATGGGGCTGGAGGGAAACATGGTTCACCCCACTATTTGGAAGGGACTTGATGACGCCGTTAAGCTGTGCAAACCCAAAGGCATTCCCGTGGCGAATCTGTGTTGGGACATCGAGTCGGCCGCAGAATCAATTAAGAGAGGCGCTCTAATGATCGCTCTGAGCGTGGACATGGTTATTTTCCGCCAAGGCCTGCAGGCAATGACAGCTCGAGTGGAGAAGGAACTTAGAAAGCTCTGAGATTGACGCTTCTCCACTTCTATTTTTCTCTTTTTTTCTTCTCTTTCCTGAAGTAAGTCATCTCAGTTCGATAACTGATATGAGAAACAAAGACATCCTCCGGGACGTTTGCTGCCATCGCTCCAAGGCATCCAATGATCTTTCGCATACTACGGTGACGAACCTAATTGCCGACAGTCTGACTTTCTTTTCCTTCAAAGACCTCGTTAGATCTTCTAACCCTCCGTGAAAACGTAATTGTCGACCTTCTTGTCTGATAGATTCAGTATAAGTCCTCGAAGAATCCCTGTCACATATTCACTTCCTGGGTTGAAGCAGACACTCCGGCCGACCTTCGACAGACCCCTCGACTCGTGGATGTGACCGTGCAGACCGGCCAGCGGTTGAAGTTTCTCAATCATTTGTCTTACAGCAGTTGACCCAACATGGGCCATATCTGGCTCGCCTCCAGGAGTGAGCACTGGCCTTAGATCCTTGTCAAGCTTGGGCGCTACATCAATTTGGGTATCATGGGGCGGACAATGGAAGTTGAAAAGGCTAGTACCGGGATCTGACAAACCCAAGGTTGCTTTCTCAAGTTTTTCAGCCAATTCCTCTTCAGAAACGTCGCCGGGGCAATTCCAAGGGGTCATATTGGTGTACCCAACGCTTGGCATCTCATGCTTATCGTCGATCGATATGATCTTCCCCTCTGGATAGATCACGTAGTCAGACTCGCCAAGCACGTCTCTTGCGGCTTGTAGGTCATCGTTACCCGCATTGAAAATGGCCTTTACTCCGATTGGTTTCAGTCGTTCTTCTGCCAATTCCATCCAACGTCGAACGCTGTCTGTCATGACTTGAACGAAGACGCCTTCCATTTTTGCTTCACTCCCCCGAAGCCCCTCCCATTCACTCTTTGTTGTACGGAAAGGGTAACTGCCCAATGCTCGAATTTCTCGCTCGAGACTATCCAGCTCTTGCTCTGTCGCTGCGGTCCTGACACTCCCGACGTACTCCGCTTTCCAAGACCCATTTTCTGCCATGACCGGCGTTATCGTTTTGCCTGTTATGTCGCCACCACAGATTAGCACATTTGCCTTGTACACCTTAGCTGCGTTCAGGAACTTGAGAAGGAGTCTTTCGGACCCGTGAATATCAGTTACGAAAAAAACTCTAGTGTTTGTCAACGTGCTCTCAACTTTTCGTGGGGTTTAACAAGTGTCAGAATATATGCTTGCGTTTACCTATTGTATATACGCCTGATATTGTATAGAGGCTTCACATAAATCCTGTAGGCTAGACGGTTCCGCTGATAAAAATGAGTTCCGAACTATATACAAGAAAAAGTTCAGGGCTAGTCAGGACAGTCTCGACGTCACACGCATTCATTGCAAACCTCGTTGGAATGGGCATACTCATCAACATATTCTGGGTTGTGTTTGCCTCAGCAGCCTACCCCGGTGCGGATTTAACGGCAACCGTATTTACTGGACTTGCAGTCAACGTTTTGGTCGCTTATGTGTACTGGATGCTTTCAACATCGATGCCAAGGACCGGGGGAGATTACGTCTGGGTCGGTAGAATCATTCACCCCTCGATAGCATTCATGGTCAACGCTCTATTCGTCGTCTTAATGGTGACATGGGCCGGCGTATTTCCATTTTTCAATTCGGCATATAATCTGCAAATTCTCTTTACGAACCTCAGCCTTACAACTGGAAACCCCGCCTTTGCGAGTATCGCCACAGGCCTCACTGACCAAAGTACTATTTTCATTGTTTCTATGGCAACAGTAGCACTTGTAGTTTTGACTATGCTTTTCTCCACAAAGACCATCTTTCGAATAGTCATCGCATTATTCGCCCTTCAAGCAGTCATTTACGTAATCTTCATGGGAATGATGGTCACAACCAGTCATGCTGCTTTCGTCGCTGGATTCAACGCCAAATCGGGAACGACCGTAGACGCAATAGTGAAGGGAGGAACAGGCATTCTCGGCTCGCCGATTACTTTTACAGCTGGGCAGACGGCGATCGGCCTGGTCTATACAATGACGAGCTACATTGGATATGCAAACAGCGCATACTTCGCAGGGGAGATGAAGGGCGACCCGAGAAAATCACAAGGAATAGCCATATTTGCGACGCCTATCATCTTCTCAGTACTAATCTACGCGCTCTATGCCTCCTTATACAACGTCTTCGGACATGACTTCTTAGTTGCAGCCTCCGTTCTATGGGTGAATGGCAAGTCACCCTTGCCGTCAATTCCATCTCCTGCTTTTCTCATAAGCTACATTACTGGCAACCCAATACTTGCAATGTTAATTCCGCTGGCACTGGTTCTCAACAACTTCGGATTCGCCATGGTCTACTTCTTCGTTCCCACAAGAAACATTTTCGCATGGGCCTTCGACCGAGTCATCCCGACCAAGTTTGCAACAGTGGATAAACGAGGAGTTCCCATCTACGCAGTCATCGTGTACGCACTTATCGCCTTCTTCTCGGTCTACGTCACGGTGTACACAAGTTGGTTCAACTACTTGTACTACGCGAACTTCGGTTGGTGGATTGCAGTCGCGATAGTGATGTTCGCCGCAGCAATCTTTCCATTCAGACGGAAGGACATCTTCTCAAGCTCACCGAAGATCGTCACCGCCAAAGTAGGTTCGATTCCTGTGATCACAATAGTTGGCGTTGCCGGCATTTTCGCATCGCTATTCATATCCTACTCAACAATCCTACCGTCGTACAACGGCTTTCCCATCAATCCCCTCTACGTCGTTAGCATGGTTTTCGTCATGATAGCAGCATTGGCCATTTACACGATCTCATACTTCTACCAGAAATCCCGGAACATCCCCGTGGAATTGGCGATTAAAGAACTCCCACCAATCTAGACCGGTTCTCCCCTTCCCATTCCCTTCCATCTTTTCTTGTTCTGCGAGTCCGCGGCTGTCATAATGTCCCTTAGTTGAATGGAATGTTGCAGCGGCCCACATCATCTTTGAACAAAGGCTACGGTAGAATCGCAAATACTCGCGCCGGGAAGCCGCTGCCATTCTTTGGCTTGGGAAAAGCGGCGACAATTAGGGCGCCGAACTCGGGGACTTGATCTAGACTAGCTAGTAGCTCAATTTGATAGTGGTTTGTACTAAGAACGTATCGCTCCATAGCCATATCAGGATCGAGAACCCCCGGAGCGTTGTCTGACGTTTCGTGACCGCAAGCTGTGATCTTTCGCTCCTCGAAAAGGTATTTCAGTACCGGCATGCTCCAGCCTGGAAAATGTTCGCCAGTTGAGTCTTGGTTCAACATCGCGTGGGGATCAGGCCACCGCTTGGACCAGTCTGTTCGTAGCGCAACGAAACAACCCTCAGGAACCTTGCCGTGCTTACTCTCCCAAACTCTGATGTCATCCATGGCGACTGCGTAGTCCGCCTTCTTTGCGGCCTTCTCATGAATGTCAATAACGACTAAAGGCAGAACCATTTCCTTTACGTCAATTTGATCCAATGTTCTGGTACCTCTCACGAAGTGAGCAGGCGCATCAGCATGAGTACCCCACTGTCCCACATGTGAGTAGCGATGGATCCAGATTCCGGAACCAACGCTACCGACACCTTCATCGTAATAGTAAAGAGTCTCACGTTCCTCATCCGGAAAACCATGCCAGTGAGGAATCCCAGGGGCAAAAGAATGTGTCAGGTCAACCCATCGCTTCGTTTTCAGAAGCTCGTAGACATCTAGAAGGCTCGAACTCTTCGTGGTTGCAGCACCTTCAGTGAACACAGGCAACTCCCGCCCGTTCGTTTGCTCGCTCGATATGAATCTTATTCAAGACCTGTTCGAAAACGGCTGTGATGTATTCTTTATCTCGAACTCCAATTGAACCATCTCATCGTTGAATCAGCATAGGGCTTCCGGCGATCTCTTCCCTCAACAACCTGTCAGGTTCTGCTAGGGAACGCCACATCACCTTCTGCAATTGCATGGTATACTCGATTTTTGCGAACGGACAGAATAAAACTTGGCAATGGTGAGAAAGTTCAATTACGAATGAACTCTTGGAAGGCTTGCTCAAGCCGCGCTCCTTTGTGAGGTAGATTCTGGTCGGTAGAGATATGAACATGGAAAGTGGTTTAACAATGGTAAAGCTACCTCCTTGGTGACTTAATGTCCGGCACCCAATTCGTTAAAATGAATGAGGAAGAGTTCGTCAAGGAGGCGGTTGGGATTGTGGAAAAAGCTCAGTCGCATGGAGTCTATCTTAGGATTCTGGGTTCACTTGCAACTTACATCTGCTCGCTGAACAATGGCTACGCCAACTTGTTCAAATCCCTTGAAAGGTTTGGAGAGGGAAAACCGCTCTTTACAGACTTAGATCTTGCAGGGTATAGCAAACAGAGTGGTGCGATTAACAAGTTTTTCCACGAGTTGAGTTTCAGGCCAGATACTATGGTCAATGGCATGTTCGGACATAAGAGGTTAATACACTACCATCCCCAGAACAAGTACCATGTCGACGTGTTCTTGAACAAACTAGAATTCAGCCACGATGTTGAATTCGGCGAAAAGCCTGGCTCGGGAAGATTAGAGCTCGATTGGCCCACGATCACTGCCACTGACATCGTATTGGAGAAACTGCAAATTCACCAGATTAACCGAAAGGATCTGATTGATTTAATCACGCTTCTCATGGCTCACGACGTTCACGAAAGGTTTGACAAGAACACTATAGACGGATCATACATAACGAAGATACTCTCGGACGATTGGGGATTCTGGCAAGATGCAACCACAAACTTCGGCAAAATGAAGATGCTAATGGAAGAGCTAACCGCGAATAACAAACTAACAACCGAACAAAGTCAGACGATTGCACAAAGAACAAACAAACTTCTCGGCATGGTCACGAACAGCCCCAAGACAAAGCATTGGGAGAAACGGGCAAAGACCGGCACAAAGAAGCTGTGGTATCGTGAAGTTGAAGATATCGTACGTTAGATAATGAAAACGTCATAGTCACTATCGTGAGCATGAAACAGGAAGGGAGAAGTTGTGACAAGCGATCCCTTCTATGATCGGAAACCGGGCGAGACTTACTCTTCGCTTGCTATCTGGGTTCTAACGCAGATACACTCGTCTTGGTAGCGTCCACAATTCGGACATCGCGGTCTACCAGTCAATGCTTCAATGCGTGGGTTGTTGATGAGCCCTTGGACTTCTTCCGGTAGATTAGGTTCGTAGAAGATTCGAAGAACCCAACGGGTAAGGTCCTTTTCGGTGACAATGCCAACCAGTTTGTCATTGTCTACCACCGGAAGTCGCCTCACCCCTAGCTTGAGCATGAGTTCGAAAGTACGCCAAATTTCCATGTTCGGTGTAGTTGTTTGCAGCGGTCTAGACATGAGGCTGCGCGCTGGAAGCCTGAGCAGGCTGTCTCCCCGTAGTGCGGCTCTAGTTATGTCGCGTTCAGTGATGATTCCAACGGGTTTCTGTTTGTCCACAACGATTATGCTTCCAATATCGAATTTGACCATGAGCCGCAGCGCTTCTTCTACGCGCTCGCTGATATCCACCGTGACGACCTTGGTCGTCATGATTTCAGAAAGAAACGCATGTTCTGGCTTGCTCATTGAAATCAAGAGAAATTTCTTAGGTGGCCGTATAATAGACGAGTCAACAATTTCCAACTATGAGAACTGAGGTCGGTTTGAATAGCTGTTTTGCCAATGCATTCTTCACGATTCCCAAGCAAACTCGTTAGGACCCCAGGTAGTTTTCCTTGGACCTAAGCCTCTATAAAACGGTCGTCAAGCCGGCCCTATTTCTGACGCCCCCCGAAACGGCTCACGGTATTGCTAAATGGTTCTTCAAACGGCCACTGCTCTGGAATACGTTGAGTTGGCACTTACGCATTCAAGATGATCGGCTGCACGTAAGAGTTGGAAAACTCGACCTCCCTAACCCCGTGGGACTCGCCGCGGGTTTCGACAAGAACTGCGAGATGTCCGCGGCACTGTTTAACATGGGGTTCGGATTTCTCACATTGGGTACTGTTACCCTGAATCCTCGAGAAGGTAACCCGAAACCTAGAATGTGGCGATACCCTCAGCGGTCGCTCGTAAACTCAATGGGGTTACCGAACGAAGGAGCGCACAAGATAGCGGTCACCCTGTCCAAGTGCAAACGCAGCCCGGGGCCGATAATTGTTAGTATCTCCGGGCTTAGCATCGACGAGTTTGTCGAATGTTATCGTGAACTGGAACCTCGGGCAGATGCCGTTGAGTTGAACATTAGTACTCCAAATACGGTTGGCGTAAGGATCTTCCAAGAACCTGATGTACTCACGAAACTGCTCAGTGCGGTTAGTAAGGTGAGAAATGTTGGGAAACAGGTTTGGGTCAAGATTCCACCCTACTTCGATGTTAGACAACGGGAGAACGTTCACAACCTCGTGGACGCGTGTGTGAAGGCTTCTATCGACGGGCTCACCGCAACTAACTCGAAACTCATCGACGAGCCTCGGGCCAGCATTGGGACAGGTGGGCTTAGTGGCCCATTAATCTTCCAAGACATGCTCAGAATAGTCACGGACGTTTACAATCACACTGGCGGAAAGGTCCCCATCAGCGCCTGCGGTGGCATATCCTCAGGCCTTGACGCCTGGCGGGCCTTGAAAGCAGGTGCATCTTCAGTCCAACTGTACACAGGGCTGATCTATGAGGGGCCTGGCGTCGTCTCAAGAATCAATCGAGACATACTCCGAATGCTTGAGAGCTCGAAGCTGAATTCGCTCAGCGAAGTAACAGGATCCGGCTTACGCTGAAACTCAAAGAAAGAAATCATTCGCAAAGCCTTACTTAAGACGGTATGTCCCTCCCCACGATGATCATCGTTGCCACCCATTAACGGATCACTAAGTCCAGAATGGTACGCTGAAGACTTTGTGAAGCAACTTCACCTTGACGATGAAGTAGAGCAGAGATGTGAGTGGTCCTGCATCCTCTGGTCCAAGGACTACTGGGCTGCCAAGGCCCAGAAGACCCAGATAACATTGCAACAGATCAAAGACCCCCTCACAAAGTCTACAAGGACTGAGAAGACCTACAGTCCGCTTTTCCTGGATTCTCAATTTGCGAACACCATAGCGCAGGTCTACGCGAAACTCTTTGGCACCGAGCAATCCTGCAGCGTGAAAATTTTCACTAATTGTCCCTTCATGGGACAACGCCAAGACTTGCTTAAGAGAGGTACCTTGGCCGGGGTTTTTGCTACGATCCTTCACAAAGCCACATCATACGCGATGCTTGAACGGCATCCACTAGATAGCGGCCTCATACACGAGGAGTATAGGGATGTTTATGGAATCGACCTGACCAACTTCAAGGACTTGGAGAACTCCCTGAAGGATGGCAGGTTCGGAAAATTGTATGAGAACGTGGTGAAGAAAGCCAGAGAGCTGGCAGGAATACCTCAAGAGCCTGCCATTTGATAGCCACGGGAAATCTATTCCTTAACTCCGTAGATGGAATATACCAAGATCAATAGACCTACAGCAACAACTGAATTTTCTAAGGCGTGAGCCAGAATTAGCTGGTAACCAAGCACCTCCACAATAAATTCCTCGATTAGAGAGCCCACGAGAATGACCATGAACCCGATCGACATAGCGAGCATAGATTTGCTCTTGTTCCTGCGGTAAGCTCTCATGCTAACGTAAACCAGCACACCCCCGAGAGCGACAATAGCGGCCTCACTAGATAGAAGTACCAGATCGTCGAAACCGATCATTTCTCCGCCCTCATGGAACTCCACAGCCTAGTTAACTTGTTCACGACATCTTCGTTAAATGAAACGGTTAGCTCAACCTCTCCTGATTTGTACTCGGCGCGCATGTCCGTCACTGTGTTCCTATAGAGACCGAATTTTTTGCCGTCATTCGTGATGACTGTTCGTTCAACAGTAAGAAGACGGGCGTCGACGAGCTCATTTATTCGCCGATACACGCTGCTCGGAGGCAAGGCACATTGATGGATGATCTCCATTGCTGAGCAAGGCTTCTCGGTAGTACTTCTTAGGATTGCCAATGCACAATCATCCGCCATCGCCTGCAAGATTGTTTTCTTAAGGGCCGTATCCTGAATAAGCAAGGTAGACGATTCCCAAACTTTGGAATCAGATTTGATAGGCGTCTTCCTGATTTAAGTGTGCGCGCTCCACCCCCATCCCACTCATCCGCTCTGAGAGGCATCGGATTGAAGAATGGATTTGTCGCGATCCTGCTTGTCCTAATACTGTTGATAGGGCTCGCTGCGGGTTGGCTTGGCGGGAGCATAGGCCTGGTAGGCAAGAACCTGTACTCCAACCAAAGTCAGACTGCCTCCGTAACTCCACCCGCAACGCTTGACACTACTAAAGTTGTCAATCTTGTTGTCATTCCGGATTGGGGAGGAACAGGCTATGACGCGTTTGTGGTTTCCACGTCCGTCAATGGCACAGCTCCCGAACTCGCGACGAATGCGAGTGGCCCAGGACCTAACGACAATAACATAACCATCCACGCGGGCGTCTCAGTCACTTTTGTAATAACCAACATAGACACCGCAGTCCTCCTGAACTTCACGGGCCCCGCATCAACAGACTTCACTGTTTACAATGATACTGAGAACGGTCAAGTAGCGTCGCACTATAGTGCCGGGCAGTCGGTCTCCAGCCTTCCAATAAGCCACACATTCACAATCCAGAGCCTTAACGTCAACATCCCGATTCCTCCGGACACAGTTGTCACCTTCACCTACACGTTCGTCACACCGGGTGTCTACAAATACTTCTGCGAAACCCCTTGTGGACCGGGGATGGACCTTGCAGGATACATGATTGGATATCTAATTGTCACTTGACTGGAATGAACCCATTGAATTATGATAATGCTCTCAAATTGCTTTGAGGGAACTTGATGTCAAGACGACCACGAATTGAACGTAGACAACTCCTGAAGGGCACGGCGGTCGCTACAGCTGGCCTGGTATTTTCTTCCCTCGTGAAAGGGTTGGAGCCCGTAAGTTCACAAACGTTAGAAAATGCTTCTGCAATGAAAGGCTCAGCAAGACGATACGTCTTCGTTATCGACCTAGACAAATGTGACGGATGCAGGAAATGTACTGAGGGTTGTCACGCGGAGATGCATGTACCACCTGCCTGGGGAGATCCGAATTATGAGGGCAAGCAGCCTTGGATACAAGTCTTCGATTTCGCTGATGGGACCCATATGCCTGTTCCTTGTCAGAACTGTCAGAATTCACCCTGCACGAAAGTCTGCCCCGTCGGGGCGACTTACTACAGCGAAGACAACATCGTGCTGATAGACCAGAATAGATGCATAGGCTGCAGAATATGCCTAGCATCATGTCCCTATGAGCGCAGATTCTTCAACTGGTACGACCCTCCAGTCACCGAAGAGGAGAAGAAGATACCGTATTCGCCTGACTACAACATCCCTCATAGGAGAGGTGTTGCCGAAAAATGCGTCTGGTGCAGACACAGAACTAAGATGGGTATGGTGCCTGCCTGCGTCGAAGCCTGCACAAGAGCAGGTATGAAGGCACTTTGGTTCGGCGATGCGGCTCAGGATGTGGTGTCCAATGGTGTAGATACGGCTAGGTTGAGTACTATGATTCAAGGGAGAGGCGCTTACCGGTTCAAGGATGAGTTGGGGACGAGCCCAAGTGTCCTATACCTTCCGCCCAGAGGAGGTACAATTACGTGAGCTCAAGTTCGACATCGAAAAGCGCCGCACTTTTCGGACCAATCAAGAGTCACTCTTCATCTTCCTATGCCCTAGGAAGCACTCTTCTCGCAATTGCTCTGTGGGGCGTTTACGCATACTATGTTCAAGTGACGACTGGACTGGGAGTCACAGGAATGAGGTCCGTCGTGTCATGGGCCTTCTACATAATCAATTTCGTCTTCTTCATAGGCATAAGCCATGTCGGCGCTTTGATGTCTGCAATACTTAGACTCACAAATGCAGAATGGAGGAAACCAATCACTAGGATTGCCGAGGTGGTTACTTTCTCGTCATTAATGATGGCGGTCATGATGCCATTGATCGATCTCGGGAGGCCAGATAGGCTGTTATACACGATTATTTTTGCTAGATTTCAGTCCCCGTTAACCTGGGACTTTATGGCAATCGGAACTTACATGATCGGGAGCACCATCTTCTTGTATCTTCCGATGATTCCAGATATCGCATCATGCAGGGACAAATTGGAAGACGCGTCTAAGTTTCGCAGGTGGCTTTACGGGAAGCTCTCCTTAGGTTGGAACGGTTCATCCGATCAATGGAGACACCTTGAGAAGGCGATTAAGATGATGTCAATCATAATCATACCCATCGCCATCTCGGTACACACGGTCGTATCTTGGGATTTTGCCATGCTGTTCAGAACGGGTTGGAACAGCACAATCTTCGGCCCGTACTTCGTAGCGGGCGCATTGTTGTCCGGTGTTGCAACCGTAATTTTGGTAATGGCTTTTCTCACCAAGTACTATCATTTGGAAGGCTATATCACGAAACGGCACTTTGATAATCTCGGAAAACTCCTGATAGCCCTTGACATCATCGTCATCTACTTCACTATAAACGAGAATCTTGTCCCCGGCTACAAGTTCTTCGATTCATCAAGCCCTGAAGGGCAATGGATGGCGTCCCTACTCTGGGGTCAGTACTCGACATTCTTCTGGGTTCAACTCATTGGCGGACTCGTGATTCCAGCATTTCTGATAGGGCTACCTCGCACAAGAACTATAACCGGATATCTCGTCGCGTCATTGCTTGTCGACGTTGGGATGTGGATTGAACGCTTCAATATTATTGTGCCAACCCTAGCCCTTCCACAGCTAAGTTACTCATGGGGATCGTACGTACCGACTTGGGTGGAACTCTCAATTGTCGCCGGCACCTTCGCGGGTTTTACTCTCATCTACTTCGTTTTCAGCCGCCTGTTTCCGGTCATCTCAATCTGGGAAACGGAAGAGCCGAGTGAGGCAAATCCAACGGTCTTCTCGCCACCGTCTATGAGGTTGACACTGCAAACTAAGTCTACATCGTCAATGGCGGCGTCCAAGAGAAGCTTCCTGAAATACGGAACGTTTGCAATCGTAGGTTTCGCATTGGGATTTGCTCCAATACAAGTTCCAATCAGACCATTGAACTCAAGCGGAAATCGTTCTTCCGTCCCTGTGGTGCCTTTGTCGAACCTCGGGGTAAGTGTCTCGCTTGCCGAAGCAAAGAAAGCTATTGGGTTCTCAATTTCAAAGCCAACTAAACTTCCGCTAGGAAGCAAGCTGAAGGATGTGAGGGTTTTGGGAGGCAATCATATCGTGTCGTTAATTTACGAGAATCCGTTGACCAAGCCACTTTCCTTGTACAATGAAGATGTTGCACTCGTCATCATTCAAGCGCAGGACTCGTTTAATGTCACTTCTCCAGCTTATTTGCCGTCTGAATTTATACGAGTTAATGTCGCGGGAAACATTGGCTTCGCAAGAGAACCAAGCCAAGTTTCGGGTGGTGTAACTGAGCCTGGCCAACTTCAATGGTGGATAAACGGTGTCCGTTACGCAATATTCGCTGACAGCACGATTAACGAGATGACGAAGACGGCCGAATCCATGGAGGCGCTTTAAGGTGCGAAGTGCGCCTGCCCTAATTGTACTGTTCACATTCTTCTTAATCCTTCAATTCGCAAATGCAACAGCAGCGTCGAGTCAATTGACGGACATTTCTGGAAACCTCACGGTCTTCAACCTCACGCCAAGCAGCAATGAAACAGGAGTTAGGTATTTCACAGTCCTCGTGAGCGCCTCAGGATTCAACGGCTCGCCTAACCCATTCTACCTTCAGGTAATTCAGGGCGATCGAGTCGATATCCGGTTCATCTATGCCGACCAAGACCTCTCTTTCGATAACCCTCACAAGATGCTCATTGGTGGATACAACATTGTGACGGGCAATGTTGATAGACAGATACCAGTACAGGAAGTGAATTTTACTGCAAGTCAAGTTGGGAGTTTTGCATTTTATTGCATTATTCCATGCTTCGGCATGGAGAACCTGCAGGGAGGCTTCCTCGTTGTGAGTGCTTCAACGCGGACAGCGCCCGTCTCAACTAACCTTAGCCAATTGAATGTCGCAGCACGTGGAAATGTCATCACCGTATCGGTACTTCTTGCCAATAAGAACGGAGCCCCTATATCTGGTGCAATCGTAGAATTCTCTGTAAGCAGCGACTTTGGTCAAGTGAAGATGGGCCAGAATACGACTGGCTCCGATGGAACGGCCCAACTTTCTTTTCCGTTGAGTACCCCCAGAGCAATTTTTGTGACAGTACATTTTGCAGGCAGCGGTCAATACTTGCAAAGCCAGACGGCAATCTCGTTCATTCCTCCGCCTCAGCAAACCGAGCCAACCCTCGAGTCGCCTTATGTCAACGGACAGGCACCAAGCGTCGATATTCGACTCGCGGGTATCCTACCCGTCCATTCATTGATCATCGTAACAGTGGGTTTGATTGTTGTCCTATCGGTATGGTGCGTATACGCACTCGTCTTGAAGGAAGTAGTGGGGGTTTGGAAGGCTGGCAAAACAATGGAGGAAGACAAATGAACGATAAGCACCTAGCTGTAATTACACCGCTCATACTCCTCGCCATAATGGTGGCCTTCACACAGACTCAGATAGTGCCCATATGGCTCACCGACCACCGCTCATCACTCGAATCCTCGCTGCCCGATGTCTCGGGCCTGCAATTAGTGGGCTACAATTTCAACAGAGATCTCGTGCAAGTCTCAGTCACGCTATGGAACAGAGGTACCAGCCCTCTGAACATAACTGCAATTTACTTCGACAACGTGAAACTCATCAAAGGAACAGTTGGATCCCCAACAGATCCCACAATTATCGGGTCTACGCCTGAAGGAAACCTTTCGATTACTTCAAACGATATTGTGTTCCCAGCTAGCTCCCGGTGGAACATGTTCACCGGGGGCGGCAACATACCCATCATTCAGCCTAACGGGTTCGTTACGCTTTTCCTAGGCGTCTCATCGCCTACGCCTGGCTCCATGCACACGCTGATTGTTCTCGCAGGAGCCCAAGAGTTCGTTTTCGAACTTCAGAGATAGCGTAACAAGTGGCTCTACGAGAATCCGAATGCCATACAATTACTGCTCACGCCCGCAGATAGAGAATAGGGAACTTTTCAGCACGACGGGCCCCAGCAACCGATTCGGCGACATGTTCAGAGGTGGCATAACTAATATTCCGAGCATTATTACATGGCACCTCGCCATCTTCCTTGCTTAGCCGCCCTGACAAAATGTAACGAGTAAGCCTAACCAAGGAAGATCTGTCATTTGTTATTGATTCTAATCCGCTACATCTCAAGGGTTCGGCGTCAGATTAATACAGCATGAATACTTGACCGTGCCATAGGCGGATACAGGTTTGGCTCAAGGTCCAATTGCAGCGGTGGTTATGCAGTTGAGTTTGAGATATGTTAAGGCTAGCTTGATCTACCTGGCTGTGGGAGGAACATTACTTCTCCTGACATTCGCTCACATCTTGCCGTTTGAAATGACGGCTTTCTACTTCATGCAACTGTATGGCTTCGTTGCAATGATGATTTTCGGCTTATCGTACCTCTTCGTTCCTTCATTTTCCCATGCCTTCCTGCACAGCCTACGCTTGGCGAAAATGCAATTCTGGCTGATGAACCTCGGAATAATCGGAATGACCGTATCATTTTCAGGTTTGATCCCGTACAATCCCAACATAACATACCTCGTGGTCAGCTCCCTCGTCGTTCTCGTCCTAGCTTTGTACCTACACGCATACAACCTGTGGCGGACAATGCGAGGTTGGAAGGGCTCGCCGGGTGAAAAACTCGCCCGAGATGTTGCCGCCTCGAAACAATAACCAAACAGTTGCGAACAAACAGGCAGGTAAGTGCCGTGTCACGACTGTTTCGGAGTATGCTCGATAAATCATTCTTAATTCTTCTAGCGGCTCTCGTTGCAATCGCATTCTCACTATTCACGATTTTCCACTTCTTATTGCTCTCACAACTCGGCGAACCCGACGGTTTGACCGCATTTATTGTGGTTGCTTGTCTGTTAGTTGCTTGTTACGTGCTTGGGTTCATCGCGATGGCGTTTTTCGGGCTTTTCGTCTTAACGGAATTTTGGTGTCGAGGCAAGAGGTAGCCATTGGTACGGGCAAGGGTCTTGTTGGTCTGCCTTCGAACAGAAGAAAGTATTCAAATACGGTGTGTTGATTCTAACGGCGTATATTTCAGGCCGTGTGTTGAGCATGGTTGATGGTTGGTCCCCTCCCAAAAATGCGAAAATTTGGGGCCATTTGTTCAACGAAGTGGTCCGTGCAAAGCACTGCATGATGTGCGGCGCCTGCGTCGCCTCATGCCCGATTAATGTTCTCAACGTGAATGTAAATGAAGAACCAGTCATCAAAGGACCATGTGCCGCCTGCCAGGTTTGCTATTACAGCTGCCCCAGGCTGGAGTTTCCTTTGGATGAAATTGAGTACTACTTGTTCGGTAGGACTCGGAAACCCGAAGAAGAGTCACTGGGGATTTACAGGAATATTTACTCCGCGAGAGCGTTGGACGAGGAGATTTGGCATGCAGGCCAAGATGGCGGAACCGTAATAGCGCTAATGACCCACGCCCTCCAAATAGGACTGATTAACTCCTTCGCCACATCAGACTTCACGAAATCTAACTCGGTCTTCGTTCTTGGCAACGGAATGACCCTCAAGACAGTGCCCGTAGTAGGGGATACTGCAGCCGACCTAATTCGAACAGCCGGTTCGAAGTACACTCATGGCGGCGTTCTCGGCGTCTTGTCCGACGCCGCCGCATCATACCCCGATGGGCGAGTTGGTTTAGTTGCCCTTCCGTGCGAACTACAGGGACTATGGCGAATGTACACATCGCTGCAGGCCACGGTGAAATTTGGTGGCTCTTGGATCAGAGGTGGAAGACCAGTTCTAACAGTTGGGTTGTTCTGCTCGAAAGTGTACACACACGACCAGCTCGTCACCGAATTTATCCAAAAGAAACATGGGATAGACCCTGCAAAGATTACTAGGACGGTTGTCAAGAGGAACCGGTTCAAAGTCTACGTCGGAGCCGACCCCGTCCTCGACGTTAACATCAAAGAACTTGAGCCATACATGAGCCAACCGTGCCATTACTGCATCGACTACGTTGCCGAATTGGCGGATATTTCGGTTGGCGCAGTCGGTTCAGCTGACGGCTGGACAACCGTTATCGTGCGTTCGGAAATGGGACAGAAATTATTCGATAGCGCGGTCAGGTCCAAGGTCATCGAAGCTGCTCCTATAGAAATGGTCAAACCCACCGGACTACCATTCCTTGTTAAGCTCTCTAACAAGAAGAAACGGGAACGCAACGCATACTACCTGAGGCGGGGGTTACGCGAAGGGTTCCTTGAGCAAAGAAAACATGAACTCCTCCAAATTACCCCTGTCCCGACAGCCCAATGAACTCCCAACCTACTACCTACCGAGCATAGAAAGAGTTCATTGAAACATGAACCATGCCAAACCACCCAACGCTTGAAATGGGTCGGAAATTTTCCACCAAGTAGGTTTGAGTTCTACCAAGTGGAAATAGGTTTATCAGGTTTCTTTGAGACTCTGCCTTGCGGATCGAATCATGAGCCAAACAAAGGAAACAAAGGAACCGAATCAACCGAGTCGCAGTTCCGGTAGCAAATTGACCATCGCCGGCCTCGCTCTTGTTGCTGTTCTCAGCTTAGCTTTTGCAGGTTACACTGCTCTTAACCCTCACATGTCGACTGTTACTCAACAGCAATTGCTGACAAACACGCAGAGCTTCTACAATACGCAAACCCAGACGGCGACAAGCCTTAGCACGGTAACCAGCGTCCAAGTGGTCACGCAAACAACAACTACTGGGTATGGTAATGGATATTATCAGAACTGTCCGTACTACGGATGCGCCTACCCACCCCAGAATTACAATCCAGCGTACAGCAACTACTACTATTATCAGCCTCCGTGTCAAGCAAGCAGCGCAAGTAGTAACGCCGTTTCATGCCAAGGATTCTTCTACCAAGCCTCAAACGGATGCACAGTGCTGGTAATTCCGGTAAGGAATCCAGCCATTCAGGAGAGCTACGTCTACCAATACTATACGTTGCAAAATCTGTCCACAACCTATCCCAATTGGACATGGGTAACTGTGAATGGACAACTATACCAGGGCAGCAACACAAGCTCCAACGGCGCAGCATGTCCCGGCAACTACATCACCGTTAGCTCGATCTCGCAGTAGACCGAATCAATCTATAGAAGCGAAACTATAGAGGCAAAACTTAGCGCCGGTTGCCCTCCCATTTCTTAGGTTTAGATAGGTAACTTACGACGCGTTGACTGTTACGCTCTTTATTCGCGTGTAATGGTTGATTGCTTGTAGGCCGCTTTCGTAACCTATCCCGCTATCCTTGTAGCCGCCAAACGGAGTCTGAGGGTACGCGACTAGGTAATCGTTTACTGCTACCACGCCAGCTTGAAGTTGGTTAACGAGCCGTTGAGAGAGTTTCAGATCATTAGTCCACAGACCCGCGTATAACCCAAACTTGGTATCGTTCGCCATCTGAACAACCTCCTCAACCGACTTGAATTTGAACACAGTTAACACTGGACCGAAGATCTCTTCACATCCAATCTGCATGGTGGCGGTGACGTCTGTGAAGATCGTTGGTTTGAGGAAGTAGCCTTTACGCAAGGTTTGTTCTTGTGGTACAGTGCCTCCAGTAATTAGGCGTGCTCCGTCCTCACTCCCGGACTTGATGTAGTTCAGTACACGTTCTTTCTGGTCTTTGGAAACTAACGGGCCTAATTCGGTTTTCTCGTCTTGGCCAGGTCCAATCTTAATGAGTTCGGTCTGCTTCTTCAATTCGGTGAGAAATTTTTCGTATATCTCATAGTGAAGAAACAGTCGAGAACCGGCCCAACACATTTGCCCTGCGTTTGTGAAGATTGCGTACTTTGCCATTTGCACAGCCTTTTGAAAATCCGCGTCAGGGAAAACTATGTTCGGATTCTTCCCACCCAATTCCAATAGAACTGGCGTAACATTCTTCGAAGCTGTTTCCATGATCTGCTGACCAGTTTCTGTAGAACCGGTAAATGTGATACCGTCTATACCATGGTTGGAAATCAATTCCCTACCAGCCACAGATCCGGAGCCAGTTATGACGTTCAGAACGCCGTCAGGGATGCCTGATTTCTGAGCGTATTCTGCAATTTTGAGAAGTGTCAGCGGTGTCAATTCCGCAGGTTTCGCCACAATGGTATTTCCCGCGGCGAGCGCTGGAGCGATGCTCCTTGCGGCGAGGGCTAGTGGATAATTCCATGGTATGATGTGCGCTGTCACGCCGACGGGTTCGCGGAGGGTGTATGTTAACCTGTTAGGCGTAACGGGAATCGTTTCGCCCTCGATTTTGTCCGCAGCGCCGGCCCAGTACTCGAAAGCGCGGACCGCCCAAGCCACGTCTCCCTTCGACTCTCGAATTGGTTTTCCTTGATTGAGGGTTTCAAGTTTCGCGAGCTCGTCAAAGTTTTGGCGCATCAACGCCGCTATTTGCATCAGCAACTTACCGCGTTTCGTTTGTTCCATGTCACGCCAGCTAGCGGCCTCGAGAGCTCTACGCCCCACTTCTACGGCTTCGCGGATATCGTCCTTCGTGGCCCTTGGGACACGCCCTATCACATCCCCCGTTGCAGGATTTCTCAATTCGAACGTTTCTGTTGAGCTACCCGCTGTCCATTTTCCGTTCACAAAGAACTTCGAAGTCTCAGTTTGCATAGTCAAAGATTACACACAACTGTTACGGCGCAAATCTGAACCGAGCGGTTATGATGCTAGGCTAGTTTAGAGTTTGCTTGTGCCACTAGTTCGCTTAAGCTAGTTTCCTTGCAAAGCTCTGGAGGTAGGCCGCATAAACATAACAGTGCCGAAATTATGTTCGCTTCATCGTCGATAGTTTTTCTGATCTCTGATTCAATCTTTTTCAGTTCAGTCTCCGTCTGCCTGAATGTATGACCTATGAAGATTTTGGGTGTAAACCCGGCACCAATCTGCATGAACCTGCCCCCAATCAGCAAGAAGGGAATCTCTTTGTCCGAATTGAATTTGCGCACCAGTTTCTCATCAGTCTTCAATAGTTTCTGAAGAGGCTTGAACTCACGATCCTTGGTCTCCCGAGAGGCGAACTCGATGTGTGGGCTGTTATAGGAGGCCTTCGTGAAATCATAGGTCGGCAGGTTGAGGAATGGCTCATCCCTAGCTGCGCTCATTGTCTGTTTGAGGCCATCCCACTGCCCGAATTTCTGCAGAGCCCTAACTATGGCCCAACGTTCCGCGGCGCAATATGGGCAGTATTCAGCGCCCATAAAGAAGACGTAGAGCTTCCCGCCACGTCTCATAACGTTCTCTGAGACCTCCACAAACTTGCCCAGAACCTTAACCTGCCTGCTCATTGCTTGCTTACTCATTGCTCTGCCGCGCCGCCACGGAATATTAATGGTTATCATTTATTCCTACCTGTACCTTTCGACAAAAACAAGCTAACTTTTCCTCTCTGTAAACTTTCAGGAACCTTAAACGCGCTCACCCGAAGAAGAGGCTCATCACCCACAAAAGTGTCAAAGGCGACGCTAAGAATGGATTAGCGTGTGTCTTCCCAAGTTTGAAAGACCGACAAAGGGTTAGTTAACTGCGCAGTCGATGGTTCCAAGGAGAAGGCTTTGGTTCAGTTATTCAGGACTGAGAAGTCAAAGGTCTTTTAAACTAAGGATCGAAAACATCTGTGTTGGAGGATTTGTTTTGCCAGTTGAGGTACCTGAGAAAGATACAATCGGCCAAGTGATGAGCAGCCCGGTCACAACGATGGACTCAAACGGTACGCTTGACCTTGCCGCGAAATTAATGGTTCAACACGATATAGGATCGGTTATTGTGGTCGATGGAAAGAACCCTGCCGGGATTGTTACTGAACGAGACGTAACGAAACAAGCGATCAAGGCAAGTAATGTACTCAAGATGCCAATCAAACAGGTAATGTCTAAACCACTTGTTACAACAACGCCTAGCATGTCTGTTCAAGATGCCTTGGAGTTGATGCTCACGAACAAGGTCCGCCGTCTACCTGTTCTTGAAGGCAAAGAAATGCGAGGAATAGTCACGACACAAGATATCATGCGTTGGGTTCTCCGCGTTTCATATGAGCCCAATATACCAAAACACGTCAAAGCGATCTTGGAAATACACTAAGCGGCCTCAATTCCCAACTATCTGTTGCCTCTGGGCTTTGGGGAATTACACGGAGGACCAGAGCGCTGAAGGTCGCAATATTCGGTTCTGGTTTGATGGGTTCGGCAATAGCGCGGGACCTGGTTAGATCGAAAGTTGTTGACGAGGTCTCGGTTTACGATGTTGATCGAAAACGCTTGAACGCATTGGCGCGGGGAGTGAACTCAAGCAAGCTGTCGGTCAAGGTTCATGATGTGCGCCGTCGTTCAAACACCGTCAGGCTTCTGAAGCGATTTGATGTTGGCGTAGGAGCTCTACCTCACGGGTTGAGTGAGTATGCTATCGAATCAACGATTCGGGCAGGAGTCAATTTCGTTGACCTGATCTTTGGATGGCGCTTCGGACAGAAGGAAGTCCATAGAGCAGCTCGGAGAAAAGGGATGACGATAATACCTGCGTGCGGGTTGGCCCCCGGCTTAACCAACATCCTCTCGATGGCTGCAGCAGAGCAAATGAGTAAAGTTCACGAAGTTCACATAAAAGTCGGTGGCATCCCAGAACAGCCAAAGCCTCCGCTGAACTATCGAATCGTCTTCTCCTTTGAAGCAGTTCTTGAGGAGTACCTTCGGAAAGCAAGAATCGTCAAGAACGGAAGAACCACAGACGTCCCAGCTCTAAGCGGTCTTGAGATGGTGAGATTTCGCCCGCCGGTGGGGTATTGCGAGTGTTTCTACACCGATGGGCTATCCACCCTTGTACAAACAATGAAGGGAGTTCGTGAGATGGATGAAAAAACAATTCGTTGGCCAGGCCATGTTGCCCAAATCAAGACGCTGATCGAGTGTGGACTACTCGAAAACGAACCTGCATACTTCGAAGGAAACCTTGTTGTCCCTCGCAAGTTTGTGGCCAAGATGTTGTCCGATCGAATCAACCTTGGCAACGAGAAGGATCTCACCTTGCTCAGAGTCGACCTAACAGGAACGAGGAAGAATGAGAGAGTGCACCATCGGTATGAAATGATAGATCACTACGATGACAGACAGAGAATGACCTCCATGGCACGAACCACAGCCTTCCCATGCTCAATCGCGGCCCAAATGCTAGGTACAGGCAAAATTACTGAGAAAGGGCTTGTCCCCCCAGAAACAGCCTTTAGAGGAGAACTGCGCGCGACGTTCCTCAGATACTTGCACCTGAGAGGAATGAAAATCAGTTCTAGAACCATGCGGCCGTAAGAACTCGTCTAGTCCTCTTCCATGATTCGCCGAGAGAGTTTCTATTTTTAATGGATTTCGAAAACCGGTTCTGGTAACCGTTGATTTGTCTTATATCAAATCTCAAGGCATGGACAACGAAAGAAGTACGAGAGCTGGGTGCAAACAATGGTAGGTCTCGACAGAACAACTCGAATCGATACCGTCGGCGACGTCATGACGGGATGGGTAGTTACGGTTGGCCCCACGGATTCATTGTTGACTGCCCGAGACCTGATGACCCGAAACCAAGTGTCTCAACTTGTAGTCGTAGATCAGCGTAACCGGCCTGTCGGCTTCATATCCAAACGTGCAATCGCTCGATTTCTCCTAGAGGATTCGACAACACGCGGCCTAGAAGACATCCCAGTTTCAGAAGCCACCACCGATTCAATTCCGACCCTTAGGCTGGACTTCCCGGTTTTCAATGCCGCACGTCTTTTTGACACGGAAAACATCGCCTACGCTGTAATCAGCAACGATGATCCCCTTGCAGGAATTATGACGGAAACAGACCTCTGTCACTACTATTCGCAGAAGTGGCCTCACAAATTCAAGGTCGCTGATTTCATGACCAGAGATTTCATCTTCGCGAAAAGCAACTACCCTGCGGTACATGTAGCTCACGCAATAGTTTTCCGTCAGCCAAGCGTCCCCGTCATAGATGAGGAGCTAGTGGGCATCCTAACTCTATCGAACATCCTATCAATCAGAGAGAAGACACCCAAACCATCGAATGGAAGGTTGACCGGAACGCAAGAGAAGGATGTTGCGCTGATTACCACGAAAGAGCTGATGACGCCAAACCCAATTACAACCTACGAAGATACAGACTTGGCACAGGCAGCGCAGATAATCATCACCAAGGGAATAGGAAGCCTCCCGGTAACAGACAAGGAACCGAATGTAGTAGGCCTTCTCACCAAACATGACATTGTCAAAGCACTCGGCACAATCGGCAGAAACCTGATTGCATAGGCCTGAATTAATCATGACTGATTACTAGGAGCACGCACACCAGTTTCGCTAAGATTCTTACCGTTCAACCATTGGCGATTATGCTCCGAATAGTCGCGGGATAAGGGACCCGACGAGATATCCGATTGCGGCGGAACCGCCTCCGATAAATAGCACTTGAATCCCGCTACGGAGCAGCGCCATCCTAGCTAAACGCCCCTTTACCACGCCCAATACAAACAGAGCGAACGCAGTCGTTACGAGCGAGACTGGTAGTGCGAGAACCAAGGGCCACAGAAGATACGGCCATAGCGGTATGAGGGCGGCGCTAGCATAGGATGAACCTACAACGATTGCGTCCTTGGGCGCCGTATTCGTTTCTCCGTGTGGTAGGCCTAATTCCTTCTCTATCATTGTCTTGTTTAGAGAAGTAGTTGACCGAGCGATGATTTCGCTTGCCAGTTTTGCGTCTTCCGTGCTGAGTTCCTCTTCTCTCAATAGCATTTCGAGTTCCAGACGCTCCACTTCTGGATGGTCTCTGATTTGAGATGTTTCATCCTCGATTTCTGATCGGAACAATTGGTTCTCGGCCTGACTGGCTAAGAAGCTAGCAGTACCCATCGCGAGCGCCCCGGCAGCGGCCTCTGCTAGGCCACCAACTATGACTGTGACTGGGCTGAAGGCCGCAGCTGCTAAACCTGTAACAACGGCTAAGGGTACAAGTAAGCCGTCTTGGAATCCGAGAACAAGTTCCCGCACGCGTGAGAGGCGAGAGATCCTTCCCTTTTCGCTGAGGGCTCTAATCCGTAGTTCCTCTCCTGAGGTGGGGTGCGGAGGTCGTTTACTTCTGGACTTGAGCCGATGATTTGTGGGGTTAGTCAAATGATAACACCCAATGATCTGAGTTGGTCAAGTTTGACAACTACCAAGCTTCCTAGTTGACGTAGCTAGGATGGCGGTGCGGACCGCGGTTTAAGCTAGTTCACCAACTCCCGGTACTGATTGGGTGCGTTAGAGTTAAACTGGAATTCGAAACGCAAGAAAACTATGCGGTTTGAGATGTCAACTACCAGGCTCAAATAACTGAAGATATCAGATTCATTTAACTCAAAGAGTCATGCTCATCATGGACCTATTCCGCTTCGTCGCCACCGTAGTTGTAGTAACAGCTTCAGGCGCGCTTGCTCCTGGTCCGTTGTTCTTCGGTTTACTCATGCACAGTTCTAAGGAAGGGGCTCGGGCCGGTTTTTTCGCGGCTATCGGACATACGCTCGTGGAGTTTCCGCTAGTCCTTGCTCTCGCCATGGGCTTGCTCGCGGCCGCGAGTCAACCGATGATCAAAGGAGTGATCGGCGTGGTTGGGGGCGCGGGGTTAATTGGTTTCGGTGTGATGCAAATCTATGGAACGCTCAGGAGCAAACCCCGACCGGATGAAATTCACACGACGAAAAGCTTGCCCGCAAGTTCTCTCGTTCTTGGCTTGGTGCTGACCGGGCTTAATCCCTACTTTATTCTCTGGTGGCTAACGATAGGTTCAATTCTAATCGTCCAAGCTTTAGCTTTCGCAGCTATCGTCGGCGTACTGGTGATGTATGCCTCACATGTCTGGATGGACTACGCATTTCTGACGGCGATAGCCCATCTAGGCAAGAAGGGTAAGGGGATTGTTGGTTCAAGATACTACAAGCTCGTCCTCATCGCCTTTGGGTTAATCCTCACCTACTACGGTGCAACTTTCGTAATAGAGGCCGCCAAGGTGTGAACACGGAACGATTCCGTGAGAGGTCACTAGTTTTCTGCAAGAAAGAATCTAGGTTTCAGACCTCGATATTCTCGCAATCTTCGCCTTGTAAATGATACCAATTGCACTTAGACCTGAAGCTCCCATGATCAGTACACCTAGAATGTAAAGCCAGTAAGACAATCCACCGATCGAAGGATCGACAAAAGTCCATAAAGACGTCCCTAAGGTTGCTACTAAGACACCAACACCGGCCAACCAACCAGTGGCACGCTTCATCGTCCCACCGACACCATAGTAGTCAACACCCAGAAGCACCAAAGCCATGGCCGCTAGTGTCATAATACCGAACATTGGGTTGACATTTGCGAACACGTCGTGGTTCGCAGCCAAGGTCGAACCAAAAAGATCTTCATGGAACTCTATGTAAAACCCCTCAATTACGCTGTTCACAACCGCAGCAACCCAGATACCAAGCAAAGTCAACCTGACGCTGTCCTTCCATGAACTCTTTCCGTTTAGCTTGGTCAACGCCAGAGGAATCAGCGCGATCATAGCTCCGAGAGCAGTGATCGTCATTACTGTATCGTCCCCTGCCATACCATTCACACCGTCAGGCCCACTTTGGAAGAGAGTGGGAGGAGCAAAATTGAGTGCGGCCTCAAAAATGAAAATGACCGTGACCGCGACCAAGCCGATTGAAGTTATCCACAAACCAAGGCTGGCCACATTTCTCCTTGACCCTTTCAAATCTGAAAACTTGAAACGTGTCGCGACTAAAGCAACAACTCCCGTCATAATGGCGATCCCCATATCATGCGAGTGAGGACCAGCCAGAGCGGCCACAAAGGTCCCCGCGTCCCCGAAAAATGGGATGAAAACAGAAAAAATACCCACACCAAAAATCATCATCCAAAGATTTAGGAATCCAATCATTCCTGCGATAAAAGCCGAACCTACGGAGAACAATGCTAGCCAGTAGCCCGCCCCAGCCTTTGAGTACACTGAGAAATCCTTCCTGCCCGGAAACATTCTGAGCACGTATTGTGGCCACATACGAGGTGGGAATGCCTTCATTTTCGGCGCGTAAGTTCCGGCCTGCTTTCTTGGCATGAGTAGGAGTTGAACGAAGAGGGCGCCACCCACGTCACCGATCAAGATGAACGCTACGACATACAAACCCAAAGGTATGTCAGGAAAACTCGCGTCAAGGGTCGGGCTCAAGTAAAAAACGCCGCCGGCTGCTGCAAAGACAACAGCGGCAAAAGCTCTGTAGGATATGGGAAAATCAATTGGAGGCTCGTATTTCTGAAGATTGAAAATTGAAATCACCAAATAGGTGGCTAAGGCGGCAATTCCTATACCTATTGAATGGAAAAATAATATGCCATAGTACGTATCCAACCCTGGAGGTAAACCGAGGAAGGCGTATAGGCCTGCCGTGACCACGATGACTAGGGTCGTCGCCCACATGAGCGATTTGAGCGACAACATGTAGTTGTGGGTATAGGTAACTGCCCCTACTTCTTGAACAGCCTTCAACAAGATCCCGCACGGGTTTACTCGGTAATTACTTAAGGTGTTCGCATGCTGAGTAAGTATGAACATAATCCGGATTGACGGGAAGTAGAGGGAGCCTGCTCTAATCTACCATGGACCTCCGTTCTGGATGCGGTTAGCGCGTAGAGTCCTTTCCCGGCATTGTTCGCTTTTATTGCTGGGAGTCGGAATCATCCCGGTTTACTATGACTGCAACCAATCCTGCTCCCGTCAAACCATTCGTACCCATTGACGTACTAAACGAGATTGACATTCGAGTTGGGACAATTGACCTTGTTGAGGAAGTGAAAGGATCGGACAAATTGATGAAGCTGACTGTGAACTTCGGAAACCATAAAAGAAGCATACTGACCGGAATCAGAAAAGAACGCCCAAATCCGAAGGAGGTTGAAGGAAAACAGGCTCTATTCATCGTCAACCTCGAACCCAAGAGAATGTTTGGAGAACTTTCTGAAGGGATGCTCTTAGACATAGGGTATGCTGATGGAATTGTCCCTGTGCTTGCAGTGCCGGAACGGCCCGTACCTAATGGCGCGCGGGCCGGGTGACTTCTTGGCTCAAACAATGAATTATAGAAAGAAAAGGTGGAGGAGAGTTGGGTGCTGAGTCTTAGCTTAGTGTTTGGAGCGCATTGCAATCAGATATCCTAATCCTCCGGCGAAGAATCCGATTAGGCCGAGAATTAGAAAGATCGCTATTGGTTCACTGTAGTATTGTAGGATGTTCACATGTACTTGCCCTGTGTTCCATCCCATACCTCCGAACGTAGTAGGTTGCATGGCGGCACCACCAAGGTATCCACCTGCCATGGCTAGGAATGCCGCGCCCGCTACGCCGATGTTGCCGAGAACTAGATGTATCCAAGCCAATATTTTCGACGCGCCCTTGTAGGTCCTGCCTTGCACGGTCTCAATGAAGAAGTAAAACAGTGAAGTCACCGCGATCCCGACCACGCCGACTATCAAGTAGGTGAGGTATCCCACGGTGAACCAAGTTCCTGCTTCCCCACTTGCGATTACTCTGGAGACTGCAACCGGCAACAAGCGGATTTGATCGCCGAAGCCACCTAGAAATGTAATGACTGCTGCGGCTGCACCTTGGATCATTGCTGCGTATAGAAATAGACTGGCCATTTTGCTTTGGGCTCCTTTTGTTTGCAATTTTATCCCTCCCTCAAAGTTGTGATGCGGTAAGTATCATCTAACCCCATTTAAGAGCCAAGTATATGTTTTCCATACGAGAAAATAAAAAATCAAATACGAGCCCCCAAACGACCCAGCGTTAACTGGGACCGTTCCAGCTCCTACTTAGCCCAACATTGACCTCGACTTGTGATGTCCAACTGCTCGATGAGTAACGGCAGATCGTTTACTGATCCTAGAAGGTAGTCTGGTTCAGCTTGAATCAATCTATCGCTCCGGAACGGCCCTGTAGCAACAGCAGCAGAACGTAACCCTGCCGCCCGCGCCGCCATGATGTCGATGACACCATCGCCTACAAGAATGGCCTCTTCGGGTGTGACATTCATTTCGGTCAGAAGTTTTCGAACCGGGGCGCCGTCCGGTTTCATCTCTTCGCAGTCATCTCTCGTAACGATAGCGTCGAAGAAGGTTGTCAGTTGGCATCGCCTGAGAGTTATTTCTGTGCCAGCATGCCCGTTGTTCGTTACTAGTCCAATTCTCAGGCCGCGAGCACGGAGCACTTGGAGCGTCTCAACAGCACCGGGGTACAAGGTAACCTCGTTCGCGGCTTTGACTTCCATGTCTTCAAGGAGGTCGTAGAATCTTCGCCGGAGGCTTGTGAACCTATCAGTATCCAGTTCATCCTTCAGTTTCTTGAGGATAAGATAGAGGCTGAGTTGTTCACTCATTTCCGGCGTGCGCAGGTTTAGTTTGTCAACTTCCCGCAGTGCTTTGCGTCGGGCAGCCATGTAGTCGAGGTTGAACTTCGTTATCGTTCCATCCATGTCCATTACGATGCCTTTGATCGTCAAGCACTTGTCTTCCAGAAGCATTGTCTGGCAACGACTAATAGTGGAATTCATTAAAGGTTGATGATGATTACCCATGCCCTGGAAAGAGGTTGACCTAGCTAGGGTCCACAGATTGTTCTATCCGCAAGTTCCAGTCGTCATCACCTGCGAGTTTGATGGAAGAGTTGGGGGAATGCCTGCTATCTGGTGCATGCCCCTCTCGTTCAACCCTCCCTTGGTCGGAGTCGCCATCGCACCGGAACATGAGACCTACAGAATGATTATGGGCGCACGGGCGTTCGGTATCAATTGGCTAGGTTTCTCTCATGCTGGACAGATTGGTGAGCTTGGTGAGACCTCAGCCAAAACCTACATTAACAAACTCTCGGCGGCCGGTTTCAAAACAATCAAAGGCAAGAGAACGTCCCAACCCCTAATCCAAGAAGCCTCCGCGGCCCTGGAATGCCGCCTCAACGAAACGCACCGAACCGGGACACATGAACTCGTGGTCGGCGAAGCAGTAGACGCAATGGCGAATAGCGACTTTGTCGACTACTGGAACCTCTCAAGATACACCCCCCTTCTCTACGTTGGGACAGTGAATGGTAAGGAAAAGAGCTGGGTCTTCAGATCAGTGCGTGGGAAGTCCGTGGAAGTCCCTCTCAGACACTAGGTTCGAGCGAAGTTCTCCACAATCGTCCCTGCATACTCGATTCCCCTGAAGAAATCCTCCACCACTTCAAACTCGTTCGGTGCATGCGCATGCGAAAATGCCGAGGCACATCCCGCCCAAACAGAATTTAGACCCAACCTCTTCGTGAAGAGATAATCCGGGCCAGAACCTGCGGCGGTCGGAGACACAGACGCCTCATTCTTGAACACCTGTTTTGCAGCCGAGATGACTGCTCGAGCGATAGGTGCATCGATAGGGGTCTTCGAAGGTTCTACGCTGTTTAGCTTTACAACTTCAATGTCTCGGAAATTGTGCTTTCTCAGGTGTACTTCCAATTTCTTGAGGAGGTCTTCAGGGTTTTGGTCATAGACCAACCTGAAGTCAAGTTTGGCCATGGCCTTGCTGGGGAGAACTGTTTTGGAGCCTTTCGCTGTATATCCGGTGATAAAGCCGCAGACATTGCAGGTTGGTTCGTAGAGGAGAACTCTCAGTGCCTCGAATCCTCTTCTTTCAAGCAAGAAAGAGGATAGGCCCATCTCTGACTTATTCCTCTCTTCGTCGAACGGCATTTTCCTCAGGAGTTCAAGTTCGGCCGGAGTCGGTTTGTGTACTCGATCGTACCAACCATCAATCCTGATCTTTTCATCACCTTGCTTAATCGAGCCGAGTGCCCAGATTATGCGCCACGCGGGATTCGGAGCCAGTGGGGCTAGGGAAGAGTGAAGATCGACCTTCGGCCCAGACGCATGGAGCTCGACGTAGAGTATGCCTTTCACACCCAAAACGACCTCAGGCCTGCCCGTTTCATCTATTCCTCCGTCAAAGCACACGTCAGCGTCAGCTTTCAACTTCAATCTATTTTCCTCCACAAAGTGCGGAAGATGAGGACTGCCGATTTCCTCCTCACCTTCGAAGAAGAATTTCAAGTTGACAGGCAATTCGCTATTGGTATTCCGATAGGCTTCCACCATTTTGACCAACGCCATTACGTTGTTCTTCGAATCGGAAGCACCGCGCGCAAAGATTTTCCCATTTTTCAACTCCGCCTCAAAGGGATCCGACTTCCATTCTTCTAGAGGCTCAGGGGGTTGTACATCATAATGACCATAGAACAATAACGTCTGCTTCGACTTCTTGTTCAGGACACTACCCAACAGGACTGGGTTCCCGTCGGGCTCGTCCACAAGTTCAGTTTCTATTCCTGCTTTTCGCATGAACCGTTCCAGAAGATTGGCGCATTCACGGATTCCGTGTGCCTGCGCCGAAACGCTCGGTTGCCTGAGCAATGTTCGAAAGTCCTCTAGTATCCTGTCTCGATTGCTGGTCACGTAGGCAGCGGCGCTACGATTCATCCTATCCACTGGCCAAACTTTGGTGCCGACCTCGTTGAAAACGGTTTCTTATGTCAATAGGTGGCAGTTTTAATTGTTGGCGAGTTGGTTTGCTTGAACGAGTCGCTTTGGAATTCACTAGGGCTGAGAAGCGGTTCATCGATGATAATGATGTGGCAAGATTCGCTACAGTGGACCCGGATGGGATCCCGCATGTGGTTCCGGTCTGTTACGTCCATAGTTCGGACGCGTTCTGGGTGGCAACTGATTACGGGACAAGAAAATACCGCAATCTCCAGAGGAACGATAAAGTCGCCTTACTTGTCGATGCTGGTAGCGCGTCTAATTGCGGCATACTCGTCCAGGGACGGGCTAAGACCTTCGATAGAGGGCCGGAGTTCCGTGAGATTTATGACGTTTTTCACAGGAAATTCGATTGGGTTCGTGAAATGCCTTGGAAGGAAGGTGAGGCACCTTTCGTCAGGATTGAACCAATACGGAAGGTGAGTTGGGGACCGAAACAGTAAGACTATGCATTGCTGTGATGGGTGCAAATCTTAGAATAGTCTTAGCGGCCATTTGCCTGAGAATTTACAAGGTCTTGTTGAAATTTGCGTAGGCTTAATTTAGCGCCTTGCGGTGGGAGGTTTAGGTATTTGATTATGAGCTATTGTGGTTGTGGTTACCCGTACAGCTATTCGTCGTACCAGTACTCACCGTACCAGTACTCGCCGTACCAGTACTATGGCTATTCACCTTACATGGCGTACCCATCGTACGGCTACTATCCATCCTACGGCCTGCCGTTAGGCTACGTTTACAGCGAACCATTTGCCTTTGGTTACCCGCGCGGTGAACACCGCGTCGGCAACTGCCTAATGATCTGTCAGTAGAGCAACAACTCTTCCTTCGCGTCTATGAGGCCGCAATGTGAATAGCAGCGTAAGCTCTAGACCGGCCGCCGATTGTTGGGTCCTAGAGTCTCATTGGGGTCCATTTCAAAATGAGTGGCCACGAGTCACACAACGCACGTGACGTTAAGCTTCTGCTTGTTGCAATGGGCATTAACGCGTTACCTCTTGGTTACACGCTCGTCGTTTTGCCGATCTATTTGAGCAACCTAGGTTTCTCAGGCGAGGTAATAGGTGCAATAACAGCTGCTTCGTCTTTTGCAAGCACGATTGGGCTGATACCTTTCGCGATTGCTGCCGACCGTTATGGTAGGAAGCCTTTCGTTGTTTGGGGCTTCCTATCGGCGACCTTGGCCTACATAGTCTTTGCATTTACCCGCGACTTGAACTCGTTGTTAATAGCTGGCGCAATTGGTGGAATTGGGTTAGCGGGTGGTTTCAGTACCGCAGTCTGGACGCCTGCGTGGACGGCACTCATTTCCGAAAAGGCGGGAGCGGAAGAGCGAACCAGAGTTTTCGCGTTGTCGCAAGGTATCTGGACGATTGCACTAACCGCTGGGTCAGCTGCGAGTGTTCTTCCAGCCTTCTTCCGCGCACAGTTCAGTTCGACGTTCCTAGCATCTTACGAGTATCCGTTTCTGATTTTTGTGGGCCTCTCGATTTTATCGGGTTTGGTTCTCTTACCAATTTCTGAGTCGAAAGTGATTCCGACAGGCCTCAACGACGGCCACCGATGGAACTTCCTTCCCAAGAAATCGCGTCCTCAAATCGCCAAGTTCTCAGCGACCTTAGGTTTGGTCGGGTTTGGATCCGGAATTGGCCTCCAGCTGCTTTCTCTCTGGTTCAATAAGGTGTATGGGACAAGTGAAACGACTCTCGGCCCATGGTTCGCGGTAGCCGAAATAACATCACTGATCGTTGTACCAATAGTTCCGAGATTAACGAAAAGCTTGGGCACCCCCAAGAGTGTTCTCATGACGCAGGGATTATCAGCCAGTCTGCTGGCGTCAATGGTTCTTGCGCCAACATACCAGTTCGCTGCATCCATCTTTATTGCGCGTAACTTCTTCATGAACTTGGCATGGCCAGTGCAACAATCTTACTTGATGGGAACCGTAACGCCCGACGAACGGGCCTCCGCATCAGCGATAACTTACACAATCTGGGGGGTAGGAAATTCCGTTAGTCCGATTCTAGCAGGCTATTTCCTAAGCCAGGCTTCACCGCTCTCGCTCTCCGCGCCTCTACTAATCGGCGGAGCAGCATATTTGGCGGGTGCTGTAGGCTTTTACATACTCTTTCGCGGAATCCCGCCAGCAGAGGAGGTACTCCCCCTATCAAACATCGGTCATGAGGTCATGTAGACGAGGGGCTGAATCTCAAGCCTTAACAGGGACTAGTTTCTTGCCCTCCCAGTTGAAACCTAACTCCTTCAGCTCTTCCAAGAACCACCTTAGGTTTTCTTTCGGTTCATGAAACCTGTCGAAGAGCTCTTTCATGACATACCCGAGGAATGAGGCGAAGAGTTGCTTATCCTCGATGTACAGCCGGTTTAGGAATAACGACAAGCGGTCAAGCTCGTAATCTCCCGTGAGGACATCGGCATAGACATTTTCCCAAGCTTTCTCCAGGTTGAAATGCCGCACAGCTTCACGCATATACGGGAAAAGGTCAGTGAAATATTCGCGTAACATTCCCTGGGAGCGAAAGACTGCCTGCACAAGTTTTCTAATTCTCATATCTACTTCTGGAATGCCGCTCAAAGATCATCGATCCAACGAGTCTACAACCTTAGCTCCCTATTATGGATAGATTTCCTTGAGCATGAGTTTTATTCGGTTTTCTACTTCGCTCGGTTCTACCGCGCCAGTTTCCGTAATGTATTCCGAAACGTCGTGGCTTGGCGTGATGTCGAAAAGGTCGTTTGAAGCCTGAACAGGTTCACCTAGAAAATCGGCCGTACTGAACTTCATCGACTCGCAGACACTGTAGAAGGGGATTCCCCGTTCTTTTGCTGCGGCAGCAATGCTCTTGGTTCCGACCTTGTGAAGTAGGGAACCATCCGTCAGGACGCTGTCAGCCCCAACCAACACGATGTCAACACCTGAAATAACTGAACTAGCCGCTGAATCGGCGACGAGTTTCACAGGCACACCCAGACCCGCTAGGGCTTTAGCGAGCTTCCTTCCTTCCATTCCCGGGTATGACTCTGTGGCATAAACCTCGAATTGTTTCCTACCCTTCATGCCTAGCTCCAACGCCCTTAGGACAGTGCTACTGTAGCTGTGGGTGAGGACATGGTCAGCTTCTGGCAATATAGCAACGGCGTTTCTCGAGGCGTCCTCCGAGGCGCCGCTTGACCGTTGAGCCATCCCCTCAGATAGCGAGCGGATTAACATCCCGTAATCGGCAGCGGAAACTGAGCCCTCCTTCCGGGCGGCCGAGAATAAGAACATGCCAACTAGATTTCTTACATTCGCCATAGCTGGTTGCACTTTGCGCAACTTTAGCGCCGCAAATAGGAGGTTGCAGAACACCTCCTCAGTAGTTGTGGTCCCTGAAATTTCAGTGGTGGCAGCTAGTAGTTGAATTGCGCTCCGGCCGATTGTGCTTGCCCCGTGAACCTTATCCTTCGCAAGAGAGTCGACTCCTGCCATAACCTTGGTGAGCTCTTCTGGAGCGGAATGGAAGTTGCAGCGGACGCGGTCAAAGGTTTCTTCGAGTTTCGGGACCGTTTCATACGACCTTAGCTCATTAGGGTGAATCCATCTGCATTCTGCATTTTCCCAATCGAGCATAATTGTATTTGACCGTGTTTCAAACAGGAATGGGTGAACAATCCAGACAGTCTTCGTTTGCTCGTCATATGCGCGAAGGACTTCACCCGCCCTTACCAAGTCGATATACTCTGGGGACAAGCCGAGCTCTTCTTGTATTTCGATTTGCGCGCGTTGTAGCGGATCTTCGCTTCCTTCCAGATAGCCACTTACCGCTGCCCATTTGCCCTTGTGTGTCCCAACCTTCTCGCTTCTTCTTAGTAGAAGGATTTTTTTATCGGCAATCAGAAACGCGGTTACGACGTTTTTGTATTCCAATTAGCCACACTGAAAACTCTCTTTGCTCAATTCTTCAGGGAATCCAGCTGGGGCTGCGCAGTTTCCAATCGGTTCCACAGTTTCGCTGCGGCGCTTTGTGAGATGGATTGAGCTTTCTCTTCGTCGAAGGTGAGAAGTTGTTTATTCTTGACGATGAACTTACCGTTGACGAGTACGGTTTCAACATCGTCCCCATCTACGGTATTGACCAGGTGGCCTACGACGCTGTTGGCGTTGAGCGGTGTTGGGAGTACGTTCGGTTTGATTACTATAAGGTCCGCCTTCTTCCCGGGCTCTATGGACCCAAATTCCTTCTCCATGCCGTACAACTTTGCTCCGTTTACCGTCGCCATCTCTAAGACGGTGTAAGGGTCGATTGCGTTCGGGTTCTTATGGTATACTCGGTGCAATAAGTAGGCTGCACGCATGTTCTCGAACATGTCGAATATGTATCCGTCATTTCCCAAGCCCACGTTGATTCTCTTCTCTAGCATTCTAAGAACTGGCGCAACTCCAACAGCGTTCAACATGTTGCTCATGGGGTTGTGTGCGATACCGGTATTTGTTTGGGCAATGATGTTGATTTCATTGTCATCGAGGTTCACGCAGTGGGCTAAGACCACGTCAGGCCCAAGCAGTCCAACGTCACGTAACCTTTCCACGGTACGCTTACCATAATTCTCCAAGTTGTGGTGAAGATCCCCCAGCCCTTCAGAGGCATGTATGGTAATTGGCACGTGGTACTTTGCCGCCAGCGCCTTTACTCGTTTGATGAGGTCGTCGGAGACAGTGAAGGAGGCGTGGATACTGAAGAGAGGTTTGGCTTTGCTTTCAGGTTTGGAATGCATTTTCTCTGCGAACCGTACGTTCTCCTGTACCCCCCTCGATCCTTCATCCTTTGAGTGTCGCTCGGTCGCTTCGAATGCTACAAAACCCCTAATCCCGACCTCCTCGACGGCGCGTGCAATATGGTCCAATACACCTGAGATTGAGTTGGGCCCTGAATAGGTGTCCGCGAAAGCCGTCACACCTGACTTGGCGAACTCAACCGAAGCAACCAAAGCGCTTGCGTAGGCATCCTCGAAATTCATCGCCTCGTCCACGGGCCACCAAACACGTTGAAGAATTTGCGTAAAATCTGAGGGCGGCGTTATCTTCAGTGCTGCTCCCCTCAGCAGCATGCCGTACAGGTGCGAGTGGCTGCAGACGATCCCGGGCATTACGATACGTCCGGACGCGTCTAAGACCTCAGCTGTACCGTGCTTCTTCTGAAGGTCGACAGTCTTCCCGATTTCCACAACCTTGCCTCGCTCTATCGCGACGGTATGATCTTCCAATATCCGTCGGTGACTATCCATCGTGACTAAAACACCATTTCTTACGAGGAGGTCAACCAATAATGAGGACCAACCTGAGGAGCAACACCATTCGATAAAATAGGTTGTGTTACCATCCTATTTGAAATGAAAAGGGCTGAGTCACTCTGGCTACTTCGAAGTTGCGAATAATTGGCTTGGGGGATTCCACGACGGCTGGCACTCCAGGTTTCCTTTCCCCACTTGAAGCCCCACCTAACGGCCGAGGCAATCCCGAAAGCCAATACGCCTACTGGATGAAGAAAACCCATCCCGAGTGGACGGTGTTAAATCGTGGCGTCAACGGCCAGAGGTCAGATGAGATTCTGGCCAGATTCGAACGCGATGTTCTGTCGGAGTCAGCGAATTGCGTTGTGATCCTGGCAGGAGTCAATGACGTTTACCAAGGCGCACCCTTAGAATTTACAAAGAAACACCTGCTCACAATGTATGAGAAAGCCATCGCTGCAAAGATTACTGCGGTTGCAGCCACAGTACTTCCCTACAACACGGCGTCGACTCGTGAAACAGAAGCGATCCGTGACCTAAACAATTGGATAGCCAATACCGCGAATCGACTTGGAATTCTGTTCTGCAATACTAATCTGACAGTCAGGGATCCACGCAACAAAGACCGCCTGCTCAGTACACCGGATGGACTCCACCCCGATGTCTCTGGTTACCGTAAAATGGGCCAAGCTTTAGCTGAGACAATTGCTCGTAAAGCCAAAATCGAATAATTTGGCCACCGGACCCCCCTAAGCCCACACACGAAACTGTCAAAGCCACCTCCTCTTGTACCATGGTGGTGTGCCAGGCTAGTGCCACGGATTCCAAATCTCGGTAGAATAAGGGGAAGGTATTGCAAACTATTCTAATTGAAAACGGTAAGGTTCTGCGGTCGGGTCGCCTCGCCAAGGCGAATATTGTTATCGAAAATGGAAGAATAAAATCCGTTGGTATCGCAGAACCCAAGCAGGTTGACAAGCGAATCGATGCGAAAGGTAGGCTCATCCTCCCAGGCTTAGTGGACGGCCATGCTCATCTGCATGACCCTGCCTTCACGAATCGCGAGGACTTCACAACTGGTACTTCTGCGGCTGCAGCAGGGGGCGTGACGGCAGTAGTCGAGATGGTTCTTTCGACCCCTGTCGACACCCCTGATCGTGTCAAGGCTAAGATCGAGCAGGGAAAACGAAATTCATTGATCGATTTCTCCCTCCACGCTGGGATGATGAACCTCAGCAACCTTTCTAACATAGCAACAATCGCGGCTTTGGGTGTTCGATCATTCAAGACCTTCACATGCAAACCTTACTACTCCGACGACCACACCCTCATGTCTCTGATGCGCGAGACCTCAATGCAAAATTCGATTCTGAACGTGCACGCTGAAGACGAGCAAACGGCTAACGAAAACCTTGACAGGCTTACTGCGGAGGGTAGGAAGGACCCAAAGGCGCATACTGAGTGGAAGCCAAATGTGGCCGAGGAGCGAGCGGTTAGGAAGGTTGTTGAATTCTCGCGGACGCTGAAGGCCCGACTCCACATTTCTCACATGTCCACTCAAGAGGGCGTCGAAATTGTTCGGCAAAATAAGCGCCTGCGGGTCAGATTGACTGCAGAAACCTGTCCCCATTACCTAACCTTCACGCGTGGAGATATGAAGAAACAGGGACCGTACTTGAAGATGAACCCTTCACTGAAGGGGCCGAAAGATGTGCAGGCGCTCTGGGAGGGCCTTCGCGATGGAACCATTGACATGGTTACTTCGGAACATGCGCCCGGGGAACGCGTGGAGAAGGAAGTGGGATGGACCGATATCTGGAGGGCGTGGGGCGGCGTCCCAGCGATCGAAACCATGCTGCCTGTCCTGCTGAGTGAAGGAGTAAACAAAGGCCGAATCGGCCTAACGACTCTTCAGAAAATATGCTGCGAGAACCCGGCAAAGGTATTTGGCCTCTACCCTAGAAAGGGTGTAATTCAGAAGGACGCTGACGCGGACCTAGTTATCGTTGACCTTAAGGCAAAACGGACAGTTCGGGCTGAAGCTTTGCATTACAAGGTTGGATGGACTCCGTATGAAGGCTGGACCTTGAAAGGGTGGCCTATCCTGACTGTGCGTCGAGGAGAAATATTATACGAGGACGAACAAGTGGTAGGTGAACCCGGGGCCGCAGATTTCCTGCCCATGTCACTATAAACTGGTCGAACCTCAATGCTCTCACTCATTGTTCTGGCAGCGGGCAAATCCACTCGGATGCATGGCAGAAACAAGCTACTCATCAAGGTTGAAGGCCAGCCCATGATCCGCGGAGTGGTTGAAGCAGGACTCAAGTCCAAGGCGGATGAAGTGATCGTAATTCTCGGCTGGGAAGCCGAAAAAATCAAGAAAGCCCTCGAGGACCTCCCCTGCCGATTCGTTGTGAACAAAGACTACGAGAAGGGACAGAGTAGCTCCGTGAAAGCGGGACTGAAGGAAGTTGGCGAAACGACGCAGGCCATACTCATTCTACCGGGCGATGTAGCCAGGATAGATGCAAGCTCAATAAATCTGGTCATCGACGAATATGCTCGTCGAAAGGGCTCAATAATCGTGACGGCCTACAAAAGCAAGCCCGGACATCCGATTCTGTTTGATAGGCAGCTCTTCAACGAAGTCGAACAGATCGACGAGCAGTCATTCGGGTTGAAAGCAGTAGTTAAGAAACATGAAGAGGCAGTGCGATTCGTTGAGGCCGGCTCTTCCAATGTTCTGGGAGATGTCGACACGCCAGAAGATTTAAAGAGACTCTGAATTCGTGGGCAGATCAAGACAACGTTCTATGGCATCCTGTTGCCCAGAACCTTTGACAGTTCACTCGCAACGAAACCCGACGAGCTAAGAGCGAGCACGATTAGCCATTCCACAAGGTTGAGACCTGTAACGCTGAAGATGCCTGCTAACACTTGAGTCTGGAAGATGAATGGCATGATAATTGCTTCTCCCAGGACGATTGCGACTAGTGGCTTGTTCCCTAGAGGACCAGCGGAGAAAAATGTCCGGTTGAAGGATCTGCAGCTCAAAGCGAAGAAGATTTCAAAAAACACTATTGTTGCGAAAACCATGCTTCGTGCCTTGAGTTCGGCGAAAGCAACAGGGTGAGCAAAGGTCCAACCGTAGCTGAACAGCCCATACGCGAAAGCTATCCCTACAAGTATTAGTAGTAGTATGGCTATGCCCGCCAACCAGCCGTGGACTGTTGCGAAGATACTCTCCTTAGGGTTTCGAGGAGGCTTCTCCATGAGAAGGGGATCGGGTGGGTCCGTGCCCAATGCCAGTGCAGGGAGGCCGTCCGTCGCCAAGTTGACGAACAGGAGGTGTTTCGCTAAGAGTGGAAGCGGGAGGGCCAATAGCCCTGCTGCGGCCATGACTAGGATCTCGCCGATGTTGGCGGAGAGCAAGTAGGTCAAATATTTCCTGATGTTCTCGTATATGCCTCGGCCCTCATAGACTGCGGAAACTATTGAAGCAAAATTGTCATCGGTGAGAATCATATCGGACGCTTCTTTTGTCACGTCCGTCCCTGTAATTCCCATAGCCACACCAATGTCTGCTTTCTTGAGAGCCGGAGCATCGTTAATTCCATCTCCTGTCATCGCCACCACGTTCCCCCTCCTCTTGAGTGCCTCAACGATGCGACTTTTATGTTCGGGCGAGGTGCGGGAATAGGCTCTCACGTTTTCAACAATCGAAGAGAACTCTTCTTCGCCCATTTTGTCCAGCTCTGCTCCGGTCAAAGCTAGGTCGCCTTCTTTCAAGATCTTCAGTTCTTTGGCGACCCATGTTGCGGTCAATTTTTGATCCCCCGTTATCATTACCACGCGTATGCCCGCCTTCTCACAGAGTTTCACTGCCTCTGCTGCCTCGTCCCTCGGGGGGTCAATCATGGCCATCAGTCCGAGGAATGTCATGTCGCGTTCAATTCTTTCATCTATGATCTCGGGCAGCGCTTCCAAGAATTTGTATGCAACTGAGAGGACTCGAAATCCCTCCGCGGCGAAGCCATTGTTAGTTTGAAGTATCTTTTGTCTTGAATCTTGGTCTAGAACTACACTCGACGCTGAATGCGCAACTTTGCTGCATTTCTGTAGGATGATTTCTGGAGCGCCTTTGCTCGTGACTAGGTAATTGCCATGCTTAGTTGTGTGGGCGGTGGTCATCACTTTTCTTTCGGAAGTGAAGGGTACCTCGGCTACACGTGGAGATTCATTTCGCGCAGCTTCTACGTCTATTCCCGTCTTTGCGGCGGCTACGACCAACGCCCCTTCGGTCGGGTCACCAATTATCTTCCATGCGCCGTTTTGTTTTGTCAGGTTTGCATCGTTGCAGAGGACCCCGCATAGGCAGGCGAATCTAACGGTATCTTCTTTCGTCTGTGTGAGAGCGGGCTTGAATTCGCCCCGCGGCTCATACCCTACTCCCGTGACTTCGTATGAGTTGCCCTGAGCGTAGACTTTCTTTACGGTCATTTCCCCTTTAGTTAATGTCCCGGTTTTGTCTGTGCAGATGACTGTAGTCGAACCGAGCGTTTCGGTGGCTGGCAGATGCCTGACTATAGAGTTCCTGCGCGCCATTCGATAGACTCCTATCGCTAAGGCTCCTGTTACAACGGCGGGAAGCGCTTCCGGGACGGCTGCCACCGCTAGGCTCACGCCCCATAGAAACATGTCAAGAAGCGCGCGGCCGTGAAGTACGCCGAGTAGTGAGACTAGTGCAACGGTAACGAGAAGCACCTTAACCATCCAGTTGCCGAGCTCGTCCATTCGCTTCTCGAGCGGAGTTTGTTCTTGCTTGTCGGTTTCGATTAAGCGGGCTATTTTTCCAAATTCAGTTCCCATGCCCGTGGCGAAAACGACTGCCTTTCCGCGACCATAGGTCACGACAGTCCCTGAGAAGACTATGTTCTGCCTTTCAGGTAGAGGAGCGTCGGCATGGAGAGCTTTAGTCAACTTGCTGACCGGCACGGATTCGCCTGTAAGAACCGCCTCGTTAACCTGCAGATTCATCGCGTCTACTATTCTCGCATCCACCGGGACCTTATCGCCCGAGCGGAGAATTATGAGATCTCCAGGAACGAGCTCCCTCGCGGGAATAACATTCGCCTGACCATCCCTTACCACGGTCGCTGTCGGCGCAGCCAACTTCTTGAGAAACGCTAGGGACTGTTCCGCCCTGTACTCCTGGTAGAAACCCAGCCCAGCTTAGGCAAGAACAATTGCTAAGATTACTGCCGAATCCAGTGCTTCTCCTACTGCAAAGGAGATTACGGCTGCGACTATCAAGATGAGAATGAGAGTTTCCTTGAACTGAGACAAAAGTAGCTTCCACGAAGATGTATTCTTCGCTTCTGCTATCTCGTTCATACCGTAGAGATTAATGCGGAACCTGGCTTCATCGTCCGTGAGCCCCTGCTGCAGACTGGAGCCCAAGGTCTCCAAAGCGTCCGCCGCCTCTACAGCATGCCACTTTTCTCCGAAAGCTTCAGGGGTTCCGCTCAATTCCTGTCCGTCAGCAGTAAGACGTAATTCCTTCCCTTTTTGGTCTTTTACCACGTTCAATGGGAGCAGCCGATCAAGGACGTTATATCGGCCACCTCAGGTGATCGGCAACACCTTCACCCTCAGCGGCCCATCGAACCTGACTGAACTCAGCATAACACTGTCGGATTTGCTTTCCTCCGAGAAAGTGAAGGGCTACGAAGACAAGACGGTACTCTTCCTCGACTCCGTATCAACGTTCTTGATCTACAATGACGCCAATATGGTAGCCAAATTTCTTCATGCCATTTCCGGCAAGGTGAGAACCCACAACATTAGGGGAGTATTTTTTTCATTGCATGAAGATATCACCAAGGGCGCGGTCGCCAGTACAGTTCAATTCCACGATAAAGTATTGGAAATTGGCTAACCCAACCCCAACGTGTGTTGTGGGGTTACTATCTTAGATGCCACATTGATTGTGATGGGTCATCGTGGCTGGGGTGTTGTCCCTGCTCGAACATCTTCATTGCTTCCTGGCGTTTTCGTTCAATTTCCTCGGGGGACATTTGAATTTGCATTGAGAGCGACCAAGCGTTGCCGAACGGGTCTGTCAGTTGGCCATAGCGTTCGCCCCAGAACATGTCATCAAGTTGCATATCGACTCGAGCTCCAGCCTCCACAGTCTTCTTCCAAAGAGCGTCTACGGCCTTCGAGTAGATGTGAAGCGTCACCGATGAAGCTCCAAGCTCGCGTGGGTCCTTGTGCACTGCGCCTGGGAAAATATCGGATAGCATGACGATTGAATCGCCGATTTGAATGCGCCCATGGATCAATTTTCCGCCCGGCCCCTGCTCCCGCTGCAACTCCTTCGCGCCGAAAGCCTTCGTGTACCATTCAATCGCCTCCGCAGCCCCATTGATCGCAAGGTAAGGTGTAACTGTATGAAACTCCTTCGGAACTGGGTGAAATTTGCTCGATTTCGAAACTCGTTTCTTGGGTGTCTTCTTAGGCATCAGCTAACCTCGGCTTTTCCGAACATTCAGTTCTAGAAATATAAGCTCAGTAGGGAGCCGCCTGACTCGGTAGGCATATTACATTCAAACCAATGCTCACGTCTGCGAGTTGTTCGAAGTATGCAGTGCCCATCCTGCGGGAATTCGGTGCCAGATAATGTGAAGTTCTGTCCCAGCTGTGGTAAGAAATTGGACACCGCCAAAACACCTGCGCCCGGAAGTGTTGGGTCTAGTTCAGTTTTTTCCGGTAAGGAGTACATAATTGAACAGAAGATTGTGGCACTAAGAGATACCTTCGGCATCAAAGATAGAAACGGTAACCTTCTCGCTTACGTGAAAAAGAAAATTGTGAGCTGGGGACCCCAGTTCTACTTTGAAACGCCCGACGGTAACAGGTTAGGTGAGATGCGAGGAAAGGTGCTGACTGTACGGCCGACGTTTGAAATTTATGCCGCCCAAAGACTCGTCGCGGCCGTGAAGAAGAAAATTCTCAAACTGTTAGGCTCAGAGTGGTGGCTTGAGGATGGTTCGGGTACAGAGATTGCGCGAATTAAGGGGAACATAACTGAACATAATTTCTCAATTCAATCCCCCTCTGGAACAGAAATCGCCCAAATCAACAAGAAGTGGGTTAGCGTTCGAGATTCATACGGCATCGAAATTCTAAGCGAAGAACTCACCCCGTACGTCATCATAGCTTACGCTATTGCGATGGATCACGCCGAATTCAAAGCCGGGAGAGGATTTGCAGTGGGATTAGCCGGGATTGGCGCAATGACGGATGGTTTCAAGCCCCAGTTTTGAGGCGTGAACTTTCTATTTCTTCTCGGTCCAGTCGTAGAACCCCCGCCCGGTCTTCCTTCCGAGCAGGTTTGCTCGCACCATCTGTTTGAGTAGGTTGCTGGGGCGGAACTTCGGGTCGCCCGTTTCGTTTACCATAACATCCGCAATGAAGAGCGTTGTGTCGATGCCGACGTAGTCAAGCAATTTCAATGGGCCCATGGGCCAGTTCAGTCCGAGTACGCATGCCTTGTCAATGTCCTCCGGCTCGGCTACGCCTTCAGCTACGAGGAAAGCCGCTTCGTTGAGGGCTGGGACGAGGATGCGGTTTACAATGAACCCTGGCGTGTCCTTCTTAACAACAACTGGTTCCTTACCCAGCTTTGCGGTGACTTGTTTGATAGTCTCCACGGTCTCGTTTGATGTCTTCAAACCGCGGACGATCTCAATGAGCTTCATGAGTTGTGGTGGGTTGAAGAAATGCATACCGCAAACTTTCTCAGGCCTCTTCGTCGCGGCCCCGATCTCAGTAATGCTGATTGAAGACGTGTTTGAGGCGATTATTGCGTGAGCTGGCGCATATTTGTCAGCTTCAGCTAAGACCTGTTTCTTGAGGGCAGGGTTCTCGGTTACGGCCTCAATGACTAGGTCCGCGTTCTGTACAGTTTCTTTCAGGTCGAGCGTTGGGTGAATTCGATTGAGGATTTCTTTGGATTCATTCTCGCTCATTGTACCCTTTTTGACGAACCGTTGGAGGCTGTCTCGAACCATTTTCATTCCGTTGTCGACAAATCGTTGCTCAATATCTCTCATGCTAACGTCAAATTTGCCGGTCTGTGCACAAACTTGTGCGATACCGTGTCCCATCAGGCCAGCGCCTAACACTCCTACACGCTTTACTTCCATTCCAATCACAGCTAATAATCCGAACAAGAACCAAGATATGTTTTCCCATATGCGAAGCCTGGACATTCTACATAGGGTTCAGCCTGCTGGTCAAACAACAACGATGGCAAATGCATCAGTATGTATCCCATCCCTAAGGTGCGAAATTTCAGATTAGCCCACTAACGACAACACTGCAGATTGATTTAGGATCATACTAACTAGTTTGGACTCTGTCTTTTTTGCTTCGGCATCTTAGAATCATTAACGCCACTATTCCAGTAACCATGCCGACTATTATCGATTCAACTGGGAAGCCTGGAATGCTTGTTGACGGCGTGGTTGCGCTCGTGAATGTGCTTGTTGGGGTAATTGTACTGAGCAATTGTTGGGTCGACGTATAACTGCCAGCTGCTACGTAAGCCACCATGAATCCGTCCGCATCTCGAGCATTGGAAAAGTTAACGAGGACAAGGTCCCACCTCCCAGAGCTGGGGAGAGCCGCATCGAAACTATACGCCATCGTGCTTAGTTGACTTGTGATTGCATTTGCCCCATTCCCACAACTTCCTACCTTCAACCAACTTTGGTAGCTTGTGTCTTGTATGACATAGAAGTCAAGTGGGATGTCTGATGTGAAATTGCCAGCGACATATTGGCCTTGATTGCCCGTGAAAGTAAAATTCCACAACTCGCAGTGCAAATTCGTCCCCGCTGTCGAGATTACCTTGAAGGGACTGTTGATCAGTTGTTGCTGTTGTGCCAGAGATGTAGTAACGCTGCTACCTACTGTGATCGTTTTTACTTGATTTACTTGGGTTGCGAACGTGACGTAATTCGCACTACCGACAATTGCCAGCAATGATGGAATACATACGATCATGATGGCGATTGCGTATCGTACCTTCAAGAAACACACATTGAACCGAACTTTCATTGTTTACCCTAAAAACAGTTTGCTTGGCGTTGAGAGCGAGCTTGCGGCACGCATCCACCTTAGTTACGTTTCTGGACTACTGACGCCGTAGGATTTCTCAAGTCAATTTGGTTTTCGATTTAGCTGGAGGAACTGGCTGCTTGAGGTCGAATTGGTTTCCGTAGGCGTCCGCGAACTCGCAAAGCCATTCTCCCCACTCCATCCTCCTGGGAGGATACAGAAATCGTACGCCCTTTGACCGTAACCGGTCGTAGTCGGTTCGTATATTGTCGGTGAGAAATGTGATCCCTGTTGGGCCGGGCTCTATACTGTTGTCCAACAACTCGCAGATGTGAATCCTTGTTAGTGGTCGACCTGGACCGAGTTCGATCCAATGACCCGGTCTATCGGGTGAACCTTGGACACTAGCATCCGTGTTAGGCTCGAACGGTCCAACGTAGGCCACCCGGAGGCCGAGAATATCACGATACCATTGAAGTGCCTTCTGCTTATCGGACACTACGACTGCGACTGTGTCGATGCCTGTGATTGTCATGAAGGCCTATCGCCAACAGAGTCTGACTGATTCGCGGCTTAAATAACAAATCAGCATTCTTACTTTCGGGATCCTGTCATGTCTAAAGACAACTTTTCTCCTCTTGAGGATAAAGTGCTCAAGCATGTTTTTGCGCTTTACCCGCAGTTCGCTGTAGCTCTTGGGCTTCACGAATACGACGGACTCTTACCGCGACTTTCGGAAGACTTTGTCAATGGATGGCTTGAGAAAGCGAACGAATTAGTCGGGAGGTTGCCTTCGATAGACCTTTCGAAACCAGTTAGTCGGAGGCCTCTTGACATGGAGCTCCTGAGAATGCTGCTCGAAGGAGCGCTATTCGACTTGAAGGATCTTCGCGTCTGGAAGGAGGAGCCCCTTACCTACGTGAGACCGTTGAACATTCAGCCCTATATTATTCGAGAATATGCACCAGTCGAGGCCCGAACCAAAGTCATCATTAAGCATTTCAGATCTATACCTGAATTCCTGCGGACTGCGCGCGACAACTTGGAGCCTGTTCTGCCCAAGCCTTCGGTAAAGTTTGCACAAGACATCACGAGCGGTTTACCTTCGCACTTCAATGAGGCCGATAAGCTCCTGAAAGATGCGCCGGAGCAACTTCGAAGCGACTATAGCATGGCCAAGAGAGGGGCCCTTAAAGCTATACAGGCGTTCGCAAGGGCTTTGCAGGAAGATTACCTTCCGAAGGCAAAGGAAGAGTTCGCTCTCGGTGAAGTAAAACTCGCCAGACTCATGTGGGTCCTAGATCGTTTAGATCAGCCCCTGAAAGAACTCCTTAAGACGGGATTAGATGACCTCGCGCAGAACAAAGAAGCCTTCATTGAAACAGCCAGAAGGATAGACCCTTCGAAGTCGCCGCGAGACGTTATGAAGCAAGTTGGGTTCGACCATTCAAAGGCCGATTCGCTGATTAAGGATACGCAGAACCTGCTGGAGGAAATCCGTTCATTCACTGTTCAGAAAGACATCGTGACGTATCCCTCAGAAGAGCGATGTGTAGTTGCTGAAACGCCAGGATTCGCGCGTGAACTGTACACGGCCGCGATGGATCCACCTGGACCATTCGAGGAAGGCTCAACCCGTGCCATCTACTACGTAACTCCTGTTGACAGCCGTTGGAGTGAAGAACGTAAGGAGGAGTGGCTTCGCCACTTAAACACGGCCTCCCTGAAAGAGATCTCAATTCATGAAGCCTATCCCGGACATTACTTGCATTTCCTACACCTTAAGAATCTCAAAACCAAAACATCGAAGGCTTTCATCTCCTACGCCTTCACTGAGGGTTGGGCCCATTACTGCGAGGAGATGATGATAGAGCAAGGATTTGGAGAAGGCGACCTTAAAGTCAAATTAGCCGTCCTCCAGGCAGCGTTACTTCGAGACTGCCGCTACATATGCTCAATAAAGATGCACTCGGGGCAATTCACTCTGAAAGAGGCAACTCAATTTTTCATCGATAATGCCTTCTTGGATCAACTACCCGCAGAGCGCGAAGCTCAACGCGGCACCATCGACCCAGGATACTATTCGTATACGCTGGGCAAACTCTTCATCAAGAAAACCTATCGCAGTTATCATTTGGCACACCCGACGCTAACACTGAAGAGTTTCCATGACTCGCTCCTCTCCTGGGGCGCACCACCAGTCGGTTATCTGGAAAAACTCATCGCATAACAGTTAAGGCTTAAGCGCAAGCCAGTTGCCTTTCTTGTCGACCCAGAACAGCGGGCTACTTGAGTTGCGCAGCTACCTCTTTCACAGCGCCCTCGAATACTTCTAGGCCAGCGTCAATTGTTTCATGTGTTATGATGAGGGGGGGAGCGAATCGCATCGTTGACCTACCGGCGGTGATGATTGCTAGGCCACGTTTGAAGCATTTGTTCATGATGTCCAGAATTTCTTGAGCGGCGGGTTCCTTTGTTTCCCTGTCCTTAACGAATTCTACACCGACCATGAGCCCTTTGCCCCGGATGTCGCCTATGATCGAGTATTTTTGTTGCATCTCTTTCAGGCGTTTCATCAGATAAGCGCCTTGGCGGGTTGCATTTTCGAGGAGTTTCTCATCCTTTATGATTTCAATTACTTGGAGCCCGGCCGCGCAGGCTATGGGGTTGCCGCCAAAGGTGTTGGCGTGCGAGCCTCCTTCCCAGTCCATTATTTCCTCTTTGGCTATGGTTGCCCCGATTGGCATGCCTGATGCGAGCGCCTTAGCTGCTGTCACCACATCGGGCGTGACTCCCCAATGTTCGATGGCGAACCATTTTCCTGTCCGTCCCATTCCTGACTGGATTTCATCATCCACGAGAAGAATGTCGTATTTGTCGAGGATTTTCTTGAGGCGCTGGAAATAGTTGTCTGGAGGGACCACGTATCCTCCTTCGCCTTGGATAGATTCGATGAACATAGCGGCTGTGTCTTCGGGGGGATGAAACTTCTTCAGCACTTCCTCTTCAATGAAGTCGACACACCACATATCACATTCGGGATAAGTGAGCCCGAAGGGACACCGGTAGCAGTACGGGTACGGAACATGGGTAACTTCCTGCCCCAGCGGGAAGAAGTGTCGCCTCTGCACTGGCTTGCTCGAAGTCAGACTCATTGTTCCGAAGGACCTGCCATGGAATGACCCCGTGTACGCCAAGAAGAGTGGTTTCCGAGTATGCCACCGCGTCATCTTCATCGCGGCTTCGTTCGCTTCGGCCCCGCTATTAGAGAAGAAAACTTTCTTCCGGAACATCCCCGGCGTAATTTTGGTAAGCTGTTCCCCGAGGTCAACGATTGGTTTGTAGTAGAAATCGGTCCACGAATAATGGATTAGCTTCTCAGCCTGGTCTTTGATCGCCTTGACGACGCGCGGGTGGCAATGGCCGACATTGAGGACCACTAAACCGGAATTGAAGTCCACAAATTCATTACCGTCCACATCCTTAACATAGCATCCGGCCCCTGATTCTGCGACGAGAGGATACCACCTAACAACCGAATGCGACAGAATGTTCGTGTCCTTCTCAAGAAGTTCACGTGCCTTCGGGCCAGGCGGCGTCACAAGGATTTTCGGTTTTTCGAGTTTAGCTGCCAAGTTTAGTGCCTCGAACTTGAAGACGCTTGGCCTGAGAATTGTAAAAGCCTTCCGTTCACATGCCGCAGATGCAAGTGAGGCAACACAACACGCCAAAGTCACGGTTTGTTTTACAATGGTATAATGCTCAGCGCCTTCCGTCCAGACGAGTTATTTCTGAAGCAAGACTCTAGAGTTATCAGACATCGTTAGTTCATGCCATCTTCGGTCAAATTGCATATTTCTCATAGTTCTGATTCGCATGAAGTCACGCGTTTCCTCGCCAACATCCTCAACCTTGAAATCGACGATTCCATCAACCGCCGCTTCGAGTTGCTTGTAAGCCCAGTTGCTATGAATTCCAGCCATGAAGCCGATTATCTGGGTCATTTGCCTCGGTTTGGCCATTGGAATGGGTCGGGTTAAGTACAATTCAACCCAGTTCTTCTCATCGTTGAATCTATCAAGAACTGAACTGTTGTCCGCTATAACGAGAAATTCAGGTGCGGGTGATTCGACCATCGCCTCCCTTGCTATCCAAATGCTAAGGTCGGCGACTTTCAACGATTCGGGGGCGAACTTTTCCTTGGATTTCTGACCCAGCGAGAGTGTGTAGAAGTCAGTAATCCATAGTCTGTCCTTCTGTTCCATATCCTCAACTGGAAGCCCTAACCCCCGAAGTTGAAAGCGGACATCATTAGGTGATTGGGAATGTGCAATGTAGCTAACACTACCACCGGTCCTCAGCCATACTGCTGCAATTGTGAGCGACGCGTTGTACCATTGTGATGCAGGGTCAAATTCGACGAGAATATTGGTTCCTGGAGAGACCGGCCCCGTAGTCAAATCCTCGATCAATTCAAGGCGCGGCACGTCAAGAACACACGCCGATCATACTAAGCACGGGAAGTTCTGGTTTTCGGTTCGCCTTGATAAGTTGGCGTGAACACGCACGACAATATTAGACCCCTTAAGGTACGAAGTAGCGAAAAGTAGAGTTTCCATCTCAGCGAGCTGAATTCATGTTGAAGGGAAAAGCATTCGCATTCTTCACTTCTAGAACAATTATCGTTCACATTGCCACCTACCTACTTGCCGGCATGGTGGCCTACTGGATTCAGTGGAGTGGAGTGTATGGGGGGCCTGCGATGCAAACGTACATGAAACCCGCAAGCGAATACGCCGCATGGGTTATTCCTTCTCAGATTCTGAGAGGTTTCATATTGGCGGTAGCGCTTTACCCGTTTCTCGGCAGAATTCTTGAAATGAAACGCTGGGGTTGGCTGTCCGTTTCTTCGCTCTATCTCCTAATTGGTACAATAGCGGGAAGCGGAGGTGTTATCGAACACATCGTCTTCACTACCACTCTCGTAACTTTCACTTTGGCAACGCTCCCAGAGATAACCGTACAAGGATTGCTGTTCGGATACCTGCTAGTGTCTTGGGAACGACGATCTCGTAAATGAAATTCAGTGATCAATGATGGTAGCAACCCCAGAATACGGCAACTGGGTTTCAAAGAGATTCATCTATACACCGGGTTTAGTAGGCCTCACGTTTTCCGCGTTCGCTCTTGTTCTCCCCGCCTTGCTGATCATTGCTGGACTGGTCTTCATAGTTGCGGCCTACTTTGCATACGCTCGATACCTGTTCGCGCGCGATGGAAGAAATATGCAAGACCGGGTCGTTGAATTGGTGCTTGCAAATCTGGACTGGAATGGGGAGGGCCAGGCATTGGATATAGGCTGCGGAAGTGCCGCCCTGACAATCAAACTCGTTAAGAAGTATCCCAAGGCTCGAGTCATAGGGATTGATTATTGGGGCGAGAGATGGGAATTCTCGAAGGAGATGTGTGAGAGGAATGCTGAGATCGAAGGGGTGCGTGATCGTGTGGCCTTCCAGAAAGCCAGTGCTTCAAGCTTGCCATTTGCCGACGGATATTTCGATGCGGTGATCAGCAATCTCGTATTTCATGAAGTGAGTGACGCTGCGGATAAGCGAGATGTCATTCGAGAAGCTTTGCGCGTGCTTAAGAAAGGCGGGAAATTCACTTTTCAGGATCTGTTTTTGATGAAGCGAGTATACGGCGACATTGGCGACCTGATCGCTACCGTTCGTGGTTGGGGCATAAGAAAGGTGGAATTTGTTCGGACACGAGACTCGGTTTTCATTCCATTGGCCCTAAAATTGCCGTTCATGGTGGGAGCAATGAGCATTATCACTGGAAAGAAATGAAATGAGGGAACGAGCTGTGATTCAGCCCGAGTCCCGGAGCATCCTCAGTTTGGCTGTCAGCTGAGAACGTTGGGTCAATTATCAACTCGTCAGGCTTAGCGTCCTTCACTACTCATATTCCTAATGCGGCACTCAACGAGAAGGCGCCTGCGCCGAGAACGATCATGGTCATTGCAAGCAGAATGTATGTCACATCAGTTTCGTATGCTGAAGCATTCTCCCCGATAAGATAAGGTGCTTTCATCTTAGTCTTCTTCAAGGCGATGTTTCCAATCATCTCTAGGGCGATGAAGAAGGCTACTATTGGGACTAGGAACCCGAGGATGAGTGCTATTCCTCCAAAGAATTCAAGCACGATTACAGCAACCGTAGCGGCTGCCGGAACACCGAGACCCCCGGTCCATTTGAGAGTCGCTTGAGGATTCTTCAGCTTCGGGTACCCGTGCATTACGAATGTTGCTCCTACAACCACTCGGAGTAGTAACGTTAGGTAAGGCGTGTAAAACATTAGCATATCAAGTAACATGTACCATCACAAACTGCACAGATTACCACTCGATTATTAATGCTTATCAGCAGAAGAACGACAACCAACCAAGAGCAAACGCTAAGCGGGGGACGAGGCTCACGAGCAACTCACCCCTACCGGAACCACCATAGTTCCAAGTCGTAGGTGTATTGGAAAATGAGGGCGGGTATGAGCATCAGACCATTTTGCGGATTTGCTCAAGATTTCTCAGGAAGCCTTCCTCAGTTTGGCTGTCAGCTGAGAACGTTGGGTCAATTATCAACTCGTCAGGCTTAGCGTCCTTCACCGCTCGGATGTCTTCTTTGATCTGGTCTAGGTTACCGGAACAGAAGTTTCTTTCTTTTCCGAGAGGTTGTGGTCTAACGTCAATGTTGTATCGGGCCACGATCTTGAAGGCGGCCGGGTCGCGGCCAGCGCTCTTAACCATACCCTTGATTTGGACCGACATCGACGTCAGTTGATCAACAGAAACGCCTACTGGCATCCAACCATCAGCGAAGGTTGCTACACGTTTCATTGCCAAAGGTGCAAACGCTGCCATGTAGATAGGGGGGTGTGGCTTCTGCACCGGTTTGGGCTGGATAATGGATTTGGGAAGTTGGAAGTATTTTCCGTGAAATTCAACTGGGTCCGTTGTCCAGATTGCTTTGACGACTTTTAGAAATTCGTCTGCGCGTTTGCCTCGCCCTTTCAGCGACGTGCCGATTGCATCGTATTCGTCCTTGGACCAACCTAGCCCGAACCCGACTTTCAGCCTCCCATTCGAGAGTTGGTCTAGTGTGGTTAACCGTCGGGCGAGTAGAACTGGGTTGTAGAATGGTATGTCAAGGACACTCGTGCCTAAGGAGACTCGGTTTGTGTGCGCAGCGGCAAAGGTCAAAGTTTCAATCGGGTCGAAAACGCGTTTGTAGACGTCTGGAATCGGCCCACCATAGTATGATGTCTGAGGATTTACAGGCCATAGGAGGCGCTCGGTCACCCAGAGCCCATCATAACCCAATTCCTCTGCACGCTTCGCAACTTTGATAATCGTGCGAGGGTCCGCCACAGGTCCCAACTGAGGAAGAAAGAATCCTGTTTTCATTGACATCCTTTCCCGCAAAGCTTTCAACCAATCTATAAACTGATTGCAGCGAAGGCGATTTCAAGGGAACGACAAACCTAGCTATGTCCTGATCGTGAAGGAACCAAGAGAGAAGGAATTTCTTGCACCTGCAGCAACCTTCGTGCTGGCTGGGGTTAGACGCGCTGGCTGTCACGTTAGCTGCGTATTGACCGGGTCAGATTCTATCCAGTTTTTCTAATGTGCGCTCGTCCCGTAGGTTTCCTGTATTTAGTGTGGATGCTGGTTCGAATAGGAGAATGTGAGCTTCTTCTTCGGCGACGGGTCGGTGCTCCACTCCTCGCGGCACAACAATGAACTCTCCTTCCTCAAGCCACACGTGTTTATCGCGGAACTCCATTCGGAACCTGCCCTTTACGACCAGAAACATCTCATCCTCTTTTTCGTGGTGGTGCCAAACGAATTCACCTTTAAGCTTGTCAAACTTCACACATTGCCCATTCAGCTCAGCGGCAATGTAGGGTTTCCAGTATTCTTTGATCTGCTTAAATTTCTCAGCAAGGTTTACCTTCTCCATAAACCCCCCTCCGTTGACTGTATTACTCGCTAGGTACCTTGAAATGGTTTACATATCCCGAAATTATGCAGGGGCAGCTGAGTAAGCGTTGACTACGAAGATGCGATTACCACCACGAGAAGCTTTCTTCATCGCTGGCCTCGTGATCATATTGCTTCTGGCAGCCTTCATCATGAACGTTAGCGCCTCGGCGAAAACTGCCCAAACGACAACTACGAGAAACGTAATCATTGAATGGACGAAAAACCTGAGTGACCAGGATAGGTTCTATCCGGATTTCATAATAGTAAACCAGGGTGACACAGTTGCCCTCACATTCATCAACAATGATACGGTCGTTCATGATTTTGTAATTGGCCCTCCATACAATATTATGGTGAATGCTTCAGTCCCCGGCCTGCACGATGACATCACGGGCCAACTAATGACCTCGGCCGCAACACGAAACTCACCCGGGGTCGTCGTTTCAGGTACTCCGGGCAATGTTTCAGCCACGTATACCTTCATGGCAAAGTATGCTGGTATCTTTGAGTATGTGTGCACGTACCACATTCAGGTCGGCATGATTGGTTACATGGTCGTTCTCGCACCAAATACATCCAGTATAACCCAACCCACAAGCCCCAATCAAACGGTGTCCCAAAGCTCAACGGTGATTCAGGTAAGCATCGACCCTGGGTCGGGTACTAACGTCAACTTGCCGGGCTATACGCCTACGGACCTGACGATTGTCATCGGAGTCAACAACACGGTGAAATGGACCAACAACGACATCATGCCACACACGGTTACTGCGACGGATGGAAGTTTTGATTCAGGGAACATTAACCCTAGCGGCACATACGTTTACACTTTCACTAAGGTGGGTGTTTACCAGTACACTTGCTCGTACCATAATTGGATGCATGGTACTCTGAATGTTGTGACTGAAACGATTGGCCAAGAATCCCAAGAACATGGAGAATTCAGCATCGTCCTGACGGCATATGAGATCTACGGAATAATCGGATTCGGAATAGTTGCGTTACTAGCAATCATGATGGTAATTGGGAGGACAAAACGCGCAGGCGAGCGAACCACGACCGCGTAGAAACTGGCTTCATCCATATCTCAAACGGCTTCGAGCATAGACATCGTTATTCCTTGAAACTCAGACCTGCTTCAGGCTCTTCAGGTAGAGTTCTTGGCAATGCTCGATGACTTTTCTTGCGGCCTCTGCTTTTTCCCAACCTAACACTTTGACTTGTTTCCCTTCCAAGACCTTGTACGTTTCGAATAGGTACGCGATTTCTTTGAGAATGTGCTCTGGCAGACTGTCCAAGTCGTGATATTCAGCGTACCTGGGATCGCCAGTAGGAACAGCCAAGATCTTATCATCCCTTTTGTTGTCGTCCAGCATCCGAAGCAGTCCCAGAGGCCTCGCTGACATTATGCATCCTGGAAAGGTAGGGCTCGTTACCAGGACGAGAATATCAAGCGGGTCACCATCTTCATCGAGAGTCCGCGGGAGAAAACCGTAATCGCCGGGAAAATGCACCGCTGAGAAAAGCACGCGGTCAAGAACTATGGCTTTCTTCTTCACATCGTATTCGTATTTGTTTTCAGTTCCTTTCGGGCTCTCAATAACTGCGTACACAACCTCTGGCGAGTTAGGCCCTGTTTCAAGGTCACGCAGGAAATCCAATTGCGCTCTTCCTCATTTTCTTTGAATATGCGACGCTTCCTTAATGGGGCTTACTCACGTGCGCAAACCTCACAGTTACGACCATGCAAACCAATGATTGTTCTACGGCCTTAGATACGGAGCCCTAGTAATATGACAACTCCAAATCCAATTATCACGAAATTTCCAACCGTGAATGTTGCTAGTTGTAGCTTCGCGGAAAGATGCTTGTGCGCTATACCGCTGATCGATGCTAAGAAACTCTGCCAAGAGAACGAGGCAATGAAGGCCCCGGAGATGAAGAGGATTGCGTTTACGGAGGATGAGGAAAAACCCTGCATTCCTAGGATTAGAGCTGTGAAGTATGTTACGGTTACAGGGTTCAGAAGCGTTAACCCGAGAACCATTCCGTAGGTCTGTGGGCAATTCGTAGTTCTAAGCCTGGGTTTGCGTGTTCGACCTGAGCGATTTCTTCCGTGATACAGCAACCATGCACCCAGCGCGATTAACCCTATTGCGCTTCCCACGCGTAGGATAGGCGCGAAGGGTGCGAGAAATGAGACCAGTAGTGTACCTGCGAGAGCTGCGACCGTTGCATAAATCAGGTCCGCTGATGCAGCGCCAGCCCCCGCGCTTAAGGCAACCCTGAAACCTCGACGGAGGCCTAGCTCAAGGATTAGAATAGCAATTGGGCCAACTGGAATCGCGATACCGTACCCTGCGAAAACGCCACTCAGAAACGCATCGAAAGAAAAGCTGACCATTGACTGTGCCCAGAAGCGATGAAAGGACTAAGCGGAGATCGTATGCACTTTCCTAAGCCTGCGTCTATGGTGCGGGCAACTGAATTTGAATCAGGTAGCTTACTCATTCCGCTTGGACAGTTTCTTCCTCTTCGTAATCTTCTTCGTTCTCGCGGGTGAGAGTTATCTCTATTATTGAAATGTTTCCTCTAGTACCATCAAAGCGAGTGACATCCTCTGAACCCAAGTTTATGCTAACAATTTGAGCGTCCTTGAGGAAACTTCGCTTCAGCATTTGCACCGTATCGATCGCTTTCTCTATCGCCTGCCCCCTCGCCCTAACCATAACTTCCCCATTTCCTGAATTGAAGAGGGTAACGCATGCGGTTACGTAGTTCATGATGGGTTTCTTTCCGATTCGGACAAGGTTTGATTGTTCACTCATATTCTTACCATGGTTTTGTTCTGTTGGGCTAACTGTAAGGAAGTTGGGTGTTCAGGGATTTTGTAATGGTAAGTTCTTCCATCGGTTATTCGAGATTTAAACGTACTTCCGTACTTCATTCGCGCTGAGCATTTACCCGCCTATTGTGTGCATGGGCCTAACATGTTCAAGTTTATCGAACTTTTTCAGTAGCGTTTCCACGCCGGGCGCCTTCTGGGAGACAGAGTCGCGCATGAAACCTAAAATTGCGTCGTCAGAGCCCCCGTTTCTGAGTAAAGGCCTAAGGTCGAAGCCCGTCTTGTCGAAAAGGCATGGAACAATTTTCCCGTCCGCTGAGAGCCGTAACCTATCGCAGTCTGAGCAAAACGGCTCAGTTATCGAGGTAATCACCCCAATCTCGCCCTGGCCGTCTTTGAACCGGTAGATTTTCGCGGTGCTCCCAGTTTCCCTTGTGACGGGTTCAAGTTGGTACTGCTTCTGAATGGTTTGGATAATCTCTTTTCCGCTCACTACCTTCTCCATTCCCCAAAGGCGTTGCCCGTCGAAGGGCATGTATTCGATAAAGCGAACCGTAATCTCGCCGGCCCTTGCCAACCCAGCTAGATCGCCTATCTCGTCCTCATTGCAACCTCGGATGATTACGGCGTTAATTTTGAGCGGTTGGAACCCGTTCTCCTTCGCTGCCCTGATGCCTTCTACGACTTTGTGGAAAACTCCGCCCCCTGTGATTTCGCTGAATCGTTCGGGTTTGAGGCTGTGGAGGCTTACGGTTATGCTTTGCAACCCAGCCTTTCTTAGGGCCTCGGCCTTTTCGGCTAGGAGGAACCCGTTAGTGGTCATGCTCAGCGAGCTGATTCCTGGGACGTGCGCTAGCATTTCAACGAGTTTTTCGATATCCCTACGCATCAGTGGCTCCCCGCCGCTTAGGCGGACCTTTTCCACTCCTAGTTCTGCGAAGAGTGATACAACTCGCTCGATTTCCTCGTAGCTGAGTATCTCATTCCTGGGCAGCCACACGGGGGTTTTGGGCATGCAGAACTGGCAGCGGAAGTTGCAACGGTCCGTAACGGATATGCGAAGCTTGCGCGCAATGCGCCCAAAAGAGTCTGTTAGGGGAACCACGTAACCCACGCCGTCGTTTGATCAGAATACTCGTAGGGAGTCATTTAAGCGATATCTCGAAGCCCCGTTCAGTTCACGGCTCAAACGGTTAACTTTCTTGAGCCACAACCCGTTGTGCATATGGCTTCTTGGAACCACTAGTCTTTCTTTCGTCGTCGTATCGAAAGAACGACGAGGGCGACTATGAATAGAACGGCGAGAAAGATGACTGACTCGTAAAGTACATCGCTGGATACACTGAAAGCAGAAACGTTTTGATTTGAAATCGTCGGTGCAAACGTTGTCGAAGTTGACTCCGTAGATGATAGGTTTGAGGGCAGGTTACTCGCCATAAAGAATAGCGTCGTTGTAGTCTGCGAACTACTTTGGACAACAGAGGTAGTGCTTATCGTCATTTCATTCGGGAGTACCACGGATAGTAGGAACGATGACCTGTAACTTCCTACTACGGACCCGAATAAGATCATGTAGGCGGTGGCGTAAACAGGGTACTGGCCGCTTGTTTGAGGTGCCGTGAATGTGTTTGTCACATCAACTCTTGCAGAATTTACGTTGTTAGAGCTAGTCGAGATGAGATTCTGATGACTGTCGAACAGGTCGATGCGGGCGCGTAGTGGGCCGACAGGGCAGGAATACAGGGTAACGGTGGTAGTGACGGTAACTGGCTGGTTGGCTGGGACTGGGTTGGGGTAGTTGAATGTGAGGAAGGCAATCTCGCATAGGTTTATGGCTTGAGCGTGCACGGCAGCATTGTTCCCAAGCAAGAGCAATAGACCGAGTAGGAACAGAGCGTACCGTGAAGCTGCCAAGTTGAGCACTTTCGACCATCTAGTTTACGATAGTTTACGATAAAACCGTTCTCCCTGTACGCAGTTTTATCTTCCCGAAGCGCAGTGGGGTGGGGGACTTTGGATAAAGGAAAGTCGGCTAAGGAACTCGGGCTTCGCAACGTCATCAGGCTTGGGTACGTAAGTCTCTTCACCGACATCTCTACCGAAATGATACTTGGCGTTCTGCCGGTTAACTTCATCATCAACCAACTTGGCGCAACCGCTGCCATACTTGGCCTAATCGAGGGGTCCGCTGAGGCTGCCAACAACATATTCCGAATATTCGCCGGCGTCCTCACGGACAAGATTGCTAAGCGAAAGCCAATCGTTGTGATTGGCTATGGGTTGTCCACTCTTGCCAAACCGCTCTTCGCGGTGGCCAACTCGTGGGGTCAAGCGTTTGCTGTGCGAGTTGTTGACAGGGCTGGGAAAGGGACGAGAACAACCCCTAGAGACGCACTCATCAGCGACTCGATTCCTAAGTCGCAGGCTGGGAAAGGCTTCGGCCTGCATAGTTCAATGGATCAGGTGGGAGCAGTCTTGGGTCCCATCTTATCATTCGTGCTGCTTCCTGTGATCGGCCTTCGAAACTTGTTTTGGATTTCTTTCATCCCTGGGGCTATTTCTCTAATCATCCTTGTGTTCTTCGTGGCCGATGCTCGAGGACGGATGAGACGAAGGACCGTGTTCGAAAACGCTAAGGCCGTACTGACGAGGGATTTCGTGCTTTTGCTGGTGGTCTTGGGAATCTTCGCGGTAGGTGCCTACAATTTCTCGTTCATTCTGTTAGAGGCCCAGTCTCTCGGTGTACAAGGGAACTTTATTCCCTTAGTTTACGCTTTGCTGAATTTTGCCACAGTCATAATCGCCTTTCCGGCCGGTATCATTGCAGATAGGATTGGAAAGCTGCCCGTCCTCCTCCTAAGCTTTCTAGTCTTCATGGGCACCTCGCTTGCTGGGGTTGTTCTTGTTGGATATTGGGCCTACGGACTCCTAATCGCCATTTTCTACGGTGGTTACCTATCCATTTCGGATACTGTGCAGCGGGCCATGGTCCCAGACTTTACCCGGCCGGAACTGAAGGGCACCGCCTACGCCTTCTATTACACAATAATTGCCATAGGATCCCTCGTTGCGAACTCAGTATTCGGAGCCCTATGGACTAGCCTAGGCGCGGGGGCGGCGTTCCAGTTCAGCATCGCAACCTCCGCGGTCGCAGTAGTAGCCCTAATCCTCTTTACCGTTCTCCACCAGCGTTCGGGATGACTAACATGTTGTCGCCAGAAAACTACACCACATATTGAAACGACGCGAAAGAAACGTGAACTAACATGGATCAGCTGAGGGAAGGTATGGTCTTGTTCGTTTGTGTCGAAAACACCTTCCGCAGCGTCCTAAGCGAAGCCATATTCAACGCACACGCACCCAAAGGATGGCACGCTGAAAGCGCAGGCGTACAGCCCGCCGAAGCCATCAACCCCATTGCCATAGAACTTCTAAGCGAAGTCGGAATCGGACTTGGCCCTAAGAAACCTAGGCTTGTCTCACGGGAGTTGGTCGCTCGTGCTTGGCGGGTCATCACATTTGGTTGCGTGGACCGCTGCCCCATAGGGGCGATAGAAAAGTCCGAGGATTGGCCTATTCCCGGAAGTACTGGAAAGAGTCCCCAAGAGCTGCGTGCTATTCGGGATGAACTACAACGCCGCATTCTCAACCTGATTGAGGAAATTCAACGACACACACCAAATTCAGTTACGTGAGGGACGCCCAAACAATATATTGAACACGGATACGGTAGCGGTGTAAACCAATGCCCCGAAAAATACCATCCTCATACCTGCGCAAGTTGAACGAGGAGCAGAAGAAAGCTAAGGAAATCGCAGCCGAACAGGCAACGAAAAAACCGCGGCCAGTGGACCCAGATTCGGGGAAGCTGAAGGGTTTCACGATGATTTGTCAAACTTGCGGAAGCCGGGCTCGGTTTACGGTGGATAAGTTTGGGTATGCGACCTGCGGCAACTGCAGAGCCATAGCAAGCTACAGACTCGGCCACTTAGCATAACGTGATCCGCAAGAAGACGACCGGGAAGAACTAGCCGGTTCAAATTACCCCGTTCGCACCACTCAAGCCACACACACACTTTTTTGACGACGAACGACGACGGTTCAAATTACGGTGCCCGCACCAACGGTACCACACACACAACTACGCACGAACCTACGGTTCAAAATTCGTTTGTTGGTATCGCATGATCGACGGTAACGAATTGACCAGACTATGAGGACCATCTAGATACCTTCTTCATCGCAGCATCGCCACCGTACTCTAAGGATTTTCACCGCGTCGAGCTTTCGTAGATTTTCTTCTGTAGAGGACAATCGCAACGGATGGTCAACTTGTCCTCGTAGAGCTCTAGCTGTCTCTCCTGAATTCCATATTCACGCATGCTCGGGTCCGTCATCTCAAAGCGCTTTCTCAACAGGACAAACATGACAAGAGAGCTGGCTAGTATCTCCTCTGGCGTTTCAGCGTCATACAACAGTCGTAAACTTTCGATTCATTAACTGAAGATGACAGCAATGTTCTGTCTTGGGTCTAGTCGACGATCTATTTATGAATTCAACGTAGATCTTCTAGACCAATTCACATATGGCTGAACCAAAGAAACTGGAAGTTGCCAGGATTATTACAGAGCAATGTTCCTGTAGCCGTTATCGTCTATCACAACATCAACCTTCAATTCATTCTTCGGGAATTGCTTGTAGCGTTGCTTGGATGAAGCGTACATGTGCATTTAATTGCACGTAGTGGAACACCAGCAGTTGGGGTAAACGCATGAAGCCAGCTTATGCGATCACTTCACTCGCGGTAATTGTGATGCTTCTCTGCGGGGTTCTTTTACCTCTGGCACCGACCACCGTTCGAGGGTCAGGGTCGAAAATTCAACACCTCATCTTCATCGTCCAAGAGAATCATTCGTTCGATAATTATTTCGGAACTTATCCGGGTGCCAATGGATTCTCGCTTGGTGCAGCTATTCCACTTGATCCAAACCAGACAAGCTTGGGATATGTTCACCCGTTCCATTTGAACGTGACACAACCGATTATGATTTGGGGAGATGAACTTCCGCCTGGTGTGGCTGATCCAGACGATCTTCAGCCTGCGGCTAATTCATCTGCGCCGTTCCACCTGAACAGCGAATCAATTGGTGGAGATTTGCCCCATGTATGGTTGGTTGCGCACAGAGCTTACGATAATGGGAAGATGGATGGGTTCATTGCTGCGGAAGGCAGTATTCTGACGATGGGGTACTATGATAGGAGTGATCTACCCTACTACTGGGATTACGCGAACCAATACGTGTTGGACGACAACTTCTTCTCTTCCCTGATGGGTCCAAGTTTTCCGAACCATCTCTACATTGCCTCGGGAACAAACGGGCCTCTGAACAACTTACCTCCACTCTGCCTCCAAACTCACTGCAAGTGGATAGAGAACGGCAGAATACTCGACGATCCTCCGTCGGACTATGATTGGCAAGGCCTCTCTCTGGACTGGTCAACGCTTGCTCAGGAACTTAGTAGCGCGAACGTGCCTTGGACATGGTATGATGGAGAGGCTATACCAACGAAACCAAACATTTGGGATGTCCTACCCCTCTTCACCTACTTCCAGAACCATCCTGATCAGCTAATTGAGCACGTTAAGAATACTCAAGCCTTCGTCAACGATACCCAGAACGGCCAGCTCCCGGCAGTCTCATGGATATTCCCTGGTGGCTGGGTTCCACCAACCTACCCCGCTGCATGCAAAGGTCAATCCACAAGCGAACATCCACCAGCGAGGAGTGACTGCGGAATGGATTACGTCTCATACTTAGTGAACCAAGTGATGAAGAGCCAGTTTTGGCAATCGTCTGCGATAATCATTACCTGGGATGATTATGGTGGCTTCTACGACCATGTTCCTCCGCCACAAGTCGACGCCTACGGCGAAGGCTTCAGAGTGCCAACTCTCGTAATCTCACCGTGGGCGAAACATGGGTTCACTGACCACACGCAATACGAACTTGCATCCCTCCTGCGGCTGGCTGAAGACAACTTCAACCTCCCAACTCTCGGTGTGAGAGATGTGAAAGCTAACGATATGATGAATTCATTCGACTTCAAGCAAGCCCCCCAACCTACACTGATCGAGCCCGCAAACTTTGTAGGCCCAACACCAGAAACAACCACAACAACGCAGACAACCGCAATCCCTGAACCCAACCCGACTCAGACATATCTTATTCTAGCCCTTGCAGTAGCGATTGCCGCTATTGTGCCGACCTACATAATACGACGGCGTACTGCAAGAAGTTAACATGGTGCCCGCGTCCTGAAAAGTCGACTACGGATTGTTCCCATATAGCCTTCTGCGTTACTTATGGTCTGCTCGAAATAGCTAGAGTGCGGTGGTTTCCACATGCGTTTGCCAGTGGGACGCATTTCAGATCGTACGCGGATTCTGCATCACGTATATGAGAGTTGTATTGTAGCCGCTACCATTCAATTCTGTTTTTGTCGCGGAAGGTGCCGACGTGCGCACACACACGAAAATAGCGACGAAAGACGTCAGTTCAATTTCCATTGCCCGCACCATTGGACCCACACCTATGAAAAGTCTAATCCAGCATGCGATTCTTAGGTGGTTCTTCTGCGTGGCGTTCAGGCCTCGCTAACTATTCTGTCCGGGAGTTTATCCTTTTCTTCGATCTTTTCCTCCATTTTTTCTTGGTTGGCCTGAACGCGGCAATCACCTATTCGCGCGCTAGGGCGCATTCAAGGGGCCGCTCCGAAGACTGCCCATTCACACACCCGACCGATTTCGGTCATGTGGTTCTCGGGCTTACCAACCACGAGAAATACTCACACGCTAGAACTTAGGACTTTTCATCCTTTCACACACACTTTTTGACGACGACGGACGTCGATGGTTCATATCAACAGCGTTCCACTCGGTAGCTCAGGTTCTGGGGGCCTAGGTGGAGAACAATTTGTCTCTATCGAGCAAGAGTTCGTTTTCGGAGTATTTCTTGGCGTACAATTTCCTTACGAGCAAGAAACGTCGCGGCCTCGCTCTTAGTTCTCTTTCATAGATCTCGATGACGCCGTCAAAGAGGTCGAGTATAGTCTGTGCCTCTTCTTTTGCTATAAGGGGGTTTAAGCTGGCTATAGTTGTGAATCCCTCGGTCTTCCGTTTGGCTATGAAATCCGATAGCCATTTCCGAGTGGTTAACGCCTTGTGTCTAAGAAGTATGTCAGAGAGTAAATCGAGGATTATGATTTTGCTGACATCCTTCCTTGCCTGATATTCGACCATCGGGCTTGTTAATGAGAAGGAGATGTTGAGTTCGCTTAGGTTCTCGACGCCGGGAATCTTGTAAAGATTCTTGCCTGAATGTTCTATTTTGTCGGCCTGTGGAGAAAATGCGTAGAAATCTTTCCCGTAACTGCGCAAGTAGTCCCCCGTTCTTTCGGTGTCGGATGAAAGATAGAAGACGGGGGTTGACGTTGAAAGTGCTGTGCCGATGATTTTTCTAAGTAGGAAGTCCCGCTCGTCATAGGCCGGAGAAACGACCACTACTCCGTACCGTTCGGGGATACCGCCGCCGAGCAGGCCATCCAAGTCCGTGTAGCCCGTTGAAATGATGCCTTCATGTTTCAAGCTTGCTACCGCGGGAGGAGATTTTCTTCTTCTCGCAACAACAAGAACACCGGCCACTATGACAACGGCGACAACGAAGAGTTGTAATCAGCCGAAGAATTCCTTTGGGGTCACCGCGACTTCGTATGTATTTGGAACGAACGGTAGCTTCAGCTTCGACACTTCAGCGTAGAAAATTCTGCCGGCTTCGTTAAGTCTCTCATATTTGTCAACATGGAATATGTAGAGAAGCGTGCCTGACTGGGGAAAGTATGGGCCGTCTATTTTTCCTCCGACCGCCTTCTCAATTTTGGAATGGATCTCGTTCATCTTCGCTAAGTCTTTCTGAAGGTCCTCTCCTTCGTAGTCTAATCTGACGAGAATTATCAATTCGTTCTCACTCTTCGTACATCACTGCTTTGTTTGCTTGGCGTAGTCAATCATGCCTTGAAAGTCAACTACAACCGCAGGTTCATTGCCCACGACCCATGCGTCGTGGCCAGACGGGAGAAGCGAGATGTCTCCTGCCTTACAGTCCTTCTCGGTGCCGTCGTCCATTACTACATGAAGAACGCCGGAAACATGGTACTGGAAGTGTGGTGCTTCACAACTTTTCGTTTTCGCTATTGGCTTGACGGAGGTTGACCAACGCCATCCGGGCTGGAAAACTCCACGCCCAACGACAGCCCCACCAATTTTCACCAATTCAAGCTTGCCCTTTTCGAAATTCCTGGTTTCGTCAGGAGAGTTCAGACTCTTTAGTTCCATTTTCTGCATATGCATCACAAATTGACGTCTACATAGGTATGCGACCACGCATAATTAGCATTTGCATCTAGCAAGTTTCTGTCGATGGGTAGGACGGTCCGATTGCACATGAAATGACTCTTTCTTAATCGAATTGCCCTGTTCGCGAGAGATTCTCTCTGTGTTCTAGCTAGTCTCACGAAGCCTTAGCCTGCTTCCGTTTTCGCAAAAGACTTGCAGCACAGACCGCAACTGTGAGTAGGACAAGAAACGAAGGAAGTGGAAACTCAGGAATTGCGAAACCCTGTGGAGCTTGGGCCAATCCTATCTGTGGACCCGTACCAGCACCTATCCCGTCATAGTAGACCATCAAGCCATCTCCGACAGCTAGGTTGGCTTGCTCCACGCCTGCAAAATCCCAAGTACCTTGCGCTCCAGGGCTTAGAATCGGATTGGGAGAATACCGCGTCCATGTTGCTCCGTCGGGTGAGGTCGCTAACCCAATCTGGGGGAGTCCATTGTTCGGTCCCAAGCCTGAATACCACAGCCAAAAGGTGGTTCCGTTAAAGTACACTGACGGTGAATAGACTGAACCAGAGTCCCAAGCGGTAGGATCCGATGAGGGGAAGAAAACAGGGTGAGGCCATTTGCTCCATTTGAGTCCGTCGAATGATGTTGCGTAGAGAATACTTGTGAACTGGGTCGAATTCGCGTTTTTTCCTGTGTACCACATGTTGTACGTGAGCCCTAATCTGATCACGTAGGGGCTTGCTATGTATCCTTGGTCAATCGCGGTTGCAGTCAAGACTGGGTTGCGGGAATTCTTGGTCCATGAGACTCCGTCCTTAGAGGTTGCCAGACCCACAGCACCACTTGCGAAGGCGGTGGGGTTGCTTCCTCTGTACCACATCATGAAGAAGGTCCCGTTCCAGAGAACAGAGCCCAAGGCAACCGAAGACCTGTCCCAGGCACCGGGTAGACCGGGTTCCAAAACAGGGCCAGCGAGCTGGCTCCATGAAATCCCATCCTTTGAAGTCGCATATCCGACCCCACTGCTCCCGGACCGACCGCCATTAAACCACATTCGGTAGATCTTGCCGTCATAGATTACCCTGGGAGTAGTTGTATAGTCGGCATCCCACTGATTCGACGTAGGGCCAAGCACAGGGTTACTTGGGGATTTCACCCATTGTGCATCACCAAAAGCATTTGGCAGTAGAAGGACGAAGATGAAAAAGAGCGCCACCCCCAGTAACCTTTTTTTCATATGCAATAACCGTCTGCCTCTAATTGCAAAGAAGTAACTTGAAAATCTTGTACTCAGGGCATTAGCGCCCTTAGCCTGACACGTTGAAGACCGTCAAGTTGAGGTTGGCCTCTTTCCCTGACGCTTTTGAACTTGAGATGAGGCACAACTTAGATCGAGCTGCTTTTCCCATATCTATCTCCAATGGTTCGAACCACGGAATTCGAACGTGTAACTCTGCACTCAGTTAGGAAGGGGGAGCCAGTTCTAGGACTTCCAGTTCTGAATTCCTCCTTAGGCGCATATCAAAGACTTCTTCGAAATTCCTGTGCACTTCATTCTTGACAAGGCCGAAGTCCATCTCCCTACTAAGTAGAGCTTTCATTGAGGTCATCGTTGAGCCTGGGAATCCACAAGGGGTTATCATCTGGAAATAATTCAGGTCGGTGTTTACATTGAGTGCGGCTCCATGGAAGGTAACCCAGTTTCGAACTGCCGCTCCGATTGAAGCTATCTTCTTTCTGCCAACCCAAACGCCCGTCTGCTCTCCGCGCTCTCCGGCAATTCCGAACTTGGCGAGGGCCCGGATTAGCGTCTCCTCGATGTTCCGGAGAAACCCATGGATGTCCCGCTGGCGTGCATTTAGGTCTAGGATCGGGTACCCGACCAACTGGCCCGGGCCATGGTAAGTCCATTGGCCGCCTCGCTCTATCCTGAAGACCGGGACACCCTCCACGGTTGCTGGGACTTCGCCTGCAATGCCCTTCCCCACTGTGAAAACATGCGGGTGCTCCACCAACACTAACGTGTCCGGTATGGCTTTCTTAACTCGAAGCTCGAGCAGCTTGCGCTGCAGGTTCCAGACTTCCGCGTAATCCCGCGAGCCTAGGTCTAGGAGATTTCCTTCGATTGTTGTAGGCATCGAGGCATCTCACAGTGCATTTGGAAGCGCGTGGTGTCGAATCAATTAGAGGTACCCTGCCCTTTCCAGTATGTCGCGATGCCCCCGCGCAAGCTTCATCTTACGAACCTTCGCGGTTGGAAGGAAGCGCATTTCGGACCACCACGGCCTAATCTTGGGTAGCTGCCGGATTCGCATCTCGTATACGAAGCAAATGTCCCAGTGCCGGAATTGTCTCCCCGACCGCTTGTACCCGGGATGCCCAGGTGTCTGCGGTCTAACATGAGATTGCACCATGACGAAGCTAGGGGTTCCCGTAAGGCCGGCCCACTGGTGGGCGATTCGGCGGGCGGCGTGGTCGGGCGGCTCTTCCATCAGAAGATGAGTAGCAGGAAGCAACCATGCGCCTTCTTTCCCAATCTCGCCCGCATGGCGTTTTGGAAAGCCGCCTTTCTCAGGCCATGCGTCATGTGCCTTCGGACGGCCGAGGAGTATTGAATCGCCTTTGCGGGCAACTATGAAAGCTGATAGGCATAAACCAGCTGGAGGCGTGTGGGTCATCCAAGACGGAGTTCGAGGGCCTATTCGCGCCCATCGCACACTTACAGGTCGCATCTGAATTCCTTCAGTTATTACTTTTGTAGAATATGAATTGCTTTTCCTTTTGCGGCTTCCGCGGCTTCCATGATGCTTTCCGGCAAGGTTGGGTGTGGGTGTACTGTCAATCCAATGTCCTCCAAGGTCGCGCCCATTTCAATCGCCAGCGCAGCCTCGCTGATCATATCCGACGCTTCGGCGCCAACAATGTGAACGCCCAGAACAATGTCTGAACTTTTGTCCGCAACTATTTTCGCGAAGCCCTCGGTTTCTCCGGCGAGCATTGCGCGGCCCAGAGCTGTGAAAGGAAACTTTCCAACAATTGGATCATAGCCCTTCTCTTTTGCTTGAGCTTCAGTGAGGCCAACCGTTGCAATTTCGGGGTCCGAGAATATTACGCCGGCGATCGCGCGGAAGTCTGCTTCACTGTTCATGCCTGCGATGGCTTCGGCTGCTACGATGCCTTGCTTCGAGGCTTTGTGGGCTAGCATTGGTGGGCCGACTATGTCGCCTATGGCGTAGATGCCGGGCACGTTGGTTTGCATTTTCTTATCGACCTGAATGAAACCGTGGGCATCTGTCTTCACGCCGGTCGCTTGCAGTCCAATCTGGTCGCTGTTCGGGCGCCTTCCCACCGTAACCAAGACTTTGTCAGCATCGAACGCCGCTTCCTTGCCGTCTTCCAATTCAGCGTAAACTTTCCCGCCGCGAAATTCTTTAGCCTTCGATTTTACGTGGTAATCCACGCCAAGTTTGCGGAGGGAACGTTCTACGACTCTCACTAGTTCTATGTCCGTTCCTGGGAGAAGTTGCTCCAACATTTCGATAATCGTGACCTTGCTTCCGAGTTGGGTGTACATGGTTCCCATTTCTAACCCCGTGACGCCTCCGCCGATTATGACGAGGTTCTTTGGGATCTCTTGAAGCGCGAGGGCTTCGGTTGAGCTGATTATGCGTGTCCCATCAAACCTGAAGGTGGGAAGGTCGAAGTAGCGTGAGCCAGTAGCTATCACAACATCCTTTGTCTCTATGCTTTCGATCCCAGCGGTGGTCTTCACTTCAAGTTGCTTTGGGCCTGTGAAGGTGCCTACTCCCTTGATGATTTTGACATTATTCCCCTTGCACAGGTATTCGACGCCTTGCGTTAGCCGGTCGACTACGCTCTGCTTCCACGCCTGCACCTTAGGAAAATCGACCTTAAGGCCGGTCACTTCGAGGCCGATCTGTTTGGCGGCTTCGATCCTCTTCTTCAGTTTAGCTACGCGGATGAGCGCTTTGGAGGGGATGCATCCTATATTCAAACAAACTCCGCCGAGTTGATCCTTTTCGATTAGAGTTGTTTCTTTCCCAAGCTGGCCTAGCCTGATGGCGGCTACGTACCCGCCCGGTCCTGCTCCGAGAACGACAACTTCTGTTTTCTGCGCCATTCTAAACCACGATTCCGTGTTTACTTTGTCGAGTTCGTTATCGTATTGAAGGCTGGTATTTAGCTCGCTTTCCTCACGTCAACGCTGGAAGATTTTACTGTAGGTTAGTCCAAGCACAGCGAACACGAGCGTGACCGATAGGAGCACTCCGACGAACGGGAGGATGGCGAGCGAGATGGCTAGGGAGATCCAGGGCAGAATTCTGCCTCCTCTTCTGCCTTTGAGGAGCTTTATGCCCGCGACTGAACCAATGACGTAGACTATAATCGCAGCTCCGCTTGGAATCAGAAGAGCAGTCTCTAGGTCAACATTTAGGAAATAGAAGATGCCTATGACCGAGAGTGCGAGCCCCGAGAGGAGAGTGAGCGAGCGGGTGGGTGCTCCGGTTCTACCGTCCACGTTTGCGAGGTATTTCGGGAACCCACCGTCCCTTGCAACGGAATAGATTACTCTCGACATCCCAGTCATGTAGGCGTTTACGGTGCTGAAAATGATGAAGACTGCAAGGATTGCTGTTCCCGGTGCTCCATAAATCCCTAGGACGTTTGAAAGGATAGCCGCGAATGGGGCGACGCTTCCCCCTGCTTTGTAGGCGAGCGTCCCAACGGTCATGAGAGCGACTGAAACGTATAGTGCGCTGATTATGATTACGCTAAGCATTATGCTCCGGTGGAAGTCGCGCTTAGGATTCTCAAACTCTTCCGCCACATTGGACACATTTTCGTAACCGAGGTACGACCAGAAAATTAGTGCGGCAGACACTCCAATCGGGATGATGCCGTTGGGAAGAAATGGGGAGAAGTTTTTCAGGGCCACATTGTGGAATGATGCAACTATTGTGGCGAGCAGCAACGCTACTATCGCGACCACCACAGCCAGCTGTACTTTATTGCTTACCACTATTCCCTTGTAATTAATCGCGAACGCGGCGAATATTATAGCGCCCGCGACTACGAAAACCTCCGGCCTACTCATTGGAAACGCGAACGCAAGGTAAGATGCGGCGATCAATGTCACAGCTGGGGCGCCAGTAATGTACCACACTACAAAAAGCCACCCGGTCATGGACGCGACGTTGTGACCTAGGCTTTCTTTTGCGAATGCATAAACTCCGCCCGACTCGGGCCTGCGAGCTGAGAGGGATGCGAAGGTGTAAGCAAACGCGTAGCTAGCTATGGAGAGGAGAATCCAGGCAACAAGTGAACCTGGCCCCGCGATTTTGGCTGCAAGGCCCGGAAGGACGAGAACGCCAGAGCCGAGGACCGAGCTTACGTACAATGCGACTGCGTAGCGGAGCGTGATCGCCTTCCGCAGGCCCTTACCCGAATTTTGCATATTCAAACAATGAGCGAAGAGAAAAATCACTCATTAAAGCCTTGCAGAGGCGTGCGGCGGCAGCGTATTCCCCGGCCATGGTCCAGAGGTAGTGGTATTGTGACTTTAGTCTGTCTCGATAAGAAGCAGTTTCGGGTCTTCCAAGTACTGTTTGATGGCGTTCATGAATTGGGCGGCCATGGCGCCGTCTAGGACCCGGTGGTCGAATGAGACGGATAGGTATGTCATGTCTCGGATGACAATTTGATTGTCCTTTACGACGGCGCGTTTTGTGATTTTGTGGACGCCTAGAATTGCAACTTCGGGGTAGTTGATTATCGGTGTCGCGAAAACTCCTCCGATTCCACCAACATTCGTTACCGTAAACGTGCTGCCCTGAATCTCATCTAACGTCAACTGTCCAGCACGAGTTTTCTCGCTGAGCTTGGAGATTTCTTCTGCTAAGTGTGTAATCGATTTGTGTTCGGCTGCTTTCACGACTGGGACGACTAGGCCTTGCTCGGTGTCGGTGGCGATTCCAATGTTGTAGTACTTCTTGAGCACAATCTCCTGTTTCTCGTCGTCTAGGCTGGCGTTGAGGTACGGGTACTTCTTCAGGGCCAATACGAGGGCTTTGATGATGAATGGCAGGTAGGTGAGTTTTATTCCCTGTTTCTCAGCTGAAGCCTTAGCCTTCTCCCGCAAGTGGACAACCTCAGTCATATCGACCTCGTCCACGTGCGTGACTTGGGCGGTGCTGTCCCTCGACTTCACCATGTGTTCCGCAACCTTCCGCCGTATCCCCCGCATCGGCACACGCTCCTCGACGCCACGCGGCCCAGTCACCGTGATGGCTACTGCTGCAGCGCTTCTTCCCACATCCTTGAACCGCCTCACATCGTCGTCTATGATTCTCCCCCCTGGTCCGGTCCCTTGAACCGTTGCAAGGTCAACTCCCATGTCCCTAGCGAGTTTGCGTGTTGCCGGTGTTGCAAGGATTTCTTGCGGCTTCTTCGGGGCCACTGCAAGGGGAGCGGGTGATGGAGTAGGAGCGGTGGCCTTAGCAGGGACAACTGCGGGTGTCTTCGCGGTTGTGATGGTTGGTGAAACCGCCGGAGGCGCTGAACCTTGTTCCCCTTTTTCGCCAATTACGAGAAGAACTTGGCCCACCTTGACCGTGCCACCCTCCTTCGCCATGAGCTTTAGAATCGTTCCTTTCCTCGGCGAAGGGATTTCCACATTGACCTTATCGGTCATTATTTCGACGAGCGGTTGGTTCTCCTTAACGTCGGCGCCTTCCTTCACGAGCCATTTCACAACTTCCCCCTCAGCGACTCCTTCGCCGATGTCTGGAAGCCGGAATTCGAACGCCATCTTACATCAACCCGGAACTCATTCAGAAATTGTGAACTTTCTCAATCGCGTTCAGCACGCGGTTAGCGTTAGGCATGTATTCTTCTTCCAAAGCGTACGGGAAGGGGACATCGAAACCCGCTACGCGAACGATAGGCGCCTCCAAATGTAGGAGGCATCGCTCAGCAATCTGCGCTGCAATCTCCGCGCCGAACCCACAGGTCTTGCAAGCCTCGTGCAAAATAACTACCCGGCCAGTTTTCTTAACGGAACTCATGATCGTTTCAATATCGAAGGGCAGCAGGGTTCTGATATCGACCACTTCAACGCCGATTCCCTTCGCCGCAGCTAATTCAGCCGCTTCCATAGCAACGTGGAGCATCGCGCCGTAGGCGAAGATTACAACGTCGTCTCCCTCGCGGGTGACGTTCGCTTTGCCGATGGGTATTGTGTATTCGTCGTCGGGAACTTCGCCGCGGACTGTTCGGTAGATTTTCTTCGGCTCGAGGAACATGACGGGGTCGGGGTCGCGCAGGGCTGAGGTGAGAAGTCCTTTCGTGTCGTACGGTGTGGCTGGTATAACGACCTTGAGGCCTGGTGTGTGGATGAAGAAAGCTTCAGTGCTTTGAGAATGGTAGTGGCTGCCCTTTATGCCGCCTCCGTAAGGCGTTCGAATCACGAGGGGTGTTGTGAAATGGCCTCCGGACCGGTACCTGAACTTGGACAATTCGCTTTGAATTTGGTCGAAGGCCGGGTAGATGAAGTCCAAGAATTGAATTTCTGGGACCGGCTTAAGCCCGTAGAGCGCCATCCCGATTGAAACGCCGATAATCCCTGATTCTGCGAGCGGTGTGTCTATGACGCGGTTCGGCCCGAATTCTTGGAATAGCCCTTCCGTGGCGCGGAAGACGCCCCCGTTGATTCCGACATCCTCACCTAGGATCACAATCTTGTCGTTTCGCTTCATCTCATCCCGAAGCGTATGATTGACAGCCTGAACAATGTTGAGAAGCGCCATGGGTTACGTGCTCTCCCCTTTCTCTTCGCGAAGTTCACGAAGCTGTTCCTCAAGGTGCCACGGCATTTCCTCGTAAACGTCCGTGAAGAGAGTCTCCAATGCCGGCCGCGGCAATTTCTCGCAGTAAGCGACGGCTTCATCCAATTCCAGGGTAGCTTGTTCCTGCGCCTTCTTCTCGTCTGCCTCGTTCCAGAGTCTTTTTTTCTCTAGGTACCTTCGGAACCTGACGAGGGGGTCGCGGTTTTGCCATTCCGCCAATTCCGCCTCAGCCCGGTACCGTTTCGGGTCGTCGGATGACGAGTGCGGCCCCATACGGTAAGTAACAGCCTCAATCAACGTTGGCCCATCACCCTTACGCGCCTTGTCCACAGCCTCCTTCGTTGTCCTGTAAACAGCTAGAATATCATTTCCGTCGACACGCATGCCTTCGAAGCCGTACGCTTGAGCTTTGATGGCTATGGTTTCAGAGGCAGTCTGTTTTTCTACTGGGACGGAGATTGCCCAATGGTTGTTCTGGCAGAAGAATACCGTCGGCGTTTTGTAAACGCCTGCAAAGTTCATACCGGTGTGGAAATCGTTTGCGGAGGTGGCACCGTCGCCGAAGTAAGCCATCGTGACAATCGGGTCGCCTCTAAGCTTCGCAGCGAGCGCCGTACCAACAGCGTGCGGGATCTGCGTGGCGATGGGCGCTGAGCCGGAAACGTAATTGACGGATTTGAGGCCGAACAAGTTCGTGATCTGGCGCCCTTTCTGAACATCCTCCGCGTTAGCAAAGTACTGGTTCAGAAGCTGCTTGAGCGTAATCCCCCGAACAAGCATTGAGCCAATTTCCCTGTAAGCGGGGAAAATCCAGTCCTCAGGGTTTAACGCATAGGCGCTTCCAATATGCGCCGCCTCCTGACCCAAGCCGCCTATGAAGAAGCCGATTCTACCCGACCGCTGCAACTGAAGACCACGTATGTCTAAACACCTGGCGAGAACCATAGTCCGGTAGAGCCGGCGCAGCTCGTCTTTCGAAATTTCCGGCTCCATCTTCTCAACGTACTCGCCTGTTGGTTTTATGACCTGCAGTAACTCAAGGCTCAAACTCTAACCCTCTCGTGAGGTTGCCGGAAACGAACTCGAAAGCTGGACTAGCACTAGTAAATCTTTGCCCTTTTGGCGGTGACATTGAGAAGACATGTTGCGTCAGCGCTGTCAAGAATCAAGCTAGAGCGTGTAGTCTCTTCTTACGTATCAGTGCTTCAACGAAGAATTCACCAGCTCTATACGAGCTGCGAACGAACGGGCCTGAAGCCACGTACAAGAATCCGAGTTCTTCAGCCAAAGTCTTGTAGTGTTCAAACGTTTCCGGGCTAACGTACTCGGTGACAGGGATATGGCCCCTGGAGGGTCGAAGGTACTGGCCTAAGGTCAGGATATCCACATCAACATCCCGTAGGTCCTTCATCGCTTTGACGAGATCGCCCTCAGTCTCGCCTAGGCCAAGCATAATAGACGATTTCGAATAAACCGTCGGATCCAATTCCTTGATTCCCTTCAGAACCCAGAGGGATTGCTTGTATGTTGCCCTCGGGTCGCGAACCTTTGGCGACAGCGGTTCCGTGGTTTCTATGTTGTGGGCTACGACTTCGGGAGCTGCGTCAACAACTTTCTTCACGTCATCAAGATTTCCCTGGAAATCAGGAATCAACACTTCCGTAATCACGTTCGGGTCTTGCTGTTTGATGGCCTTGATCGTTGACGCGAAGTGGCCTGCGCCGCCGTCGGGAAGGTCGTCGCGGTCTACGGACGTTATCACCACGTACTTCAAGCCCAAATGGGCAATCGTCTTAGCGACGTTCACGGGCTCAAAAATGTCCAGTAACCCGTGCGGGTTTCCGCTCTTAACCATGCAAAACCGGCAGCCCCGCGTACAAGTGTCGCCCATTAGCATGAAGGTGGCTGTCCCACCACCCCAGCACTCCGCCACATTGGGGCAGTGCGCTTCCTCGCAAACCGTGTGAAGGTTGTGGTTTCGAAGGACGTCTTTAATTCTCTCATAATTCTGGCCAGTGGGATACTTCACACGTAGCCACTCAGGCTTCTCGGCACCCTGAGTTTCTTGAATTTGCAGGACGTGTGAATAACGGGGCATGCGAGACCCAGACAATGAAGCCTAGGCTAATTCGTCCTTTTGACCTTTACCTTGGATAACTAATCCTCCCCTTTTCATCGAGTTTTCGAGCAAGATTACTATCGTTTCTTTCCGTTCAGCATCATGTACGCCCCGACGCCGATGAAGACGAGCGAGGAGAGTAGATTGAACACGAACGTCAGGACAGCGACTGGGATGATTGGATTCGTGCAGTAGTATTCGTATGGTGGCAGCTGTTGAGTAACGCCATTGTTCGGCATTGTAACGTTTGTGAACGTTGTACTGCTTGTGACGGTTACTGGGTTCGTGACGGGAGTGGGTGGAGGTGATGGTATGCCTAGCATTCCTGAGACGACTGGAATGTAACAGTTGTAACTTAGCACGTTGGCTACCAGGCTAGTTATTGAAATGAAGATTGAGACTACTGCGAGGGCTACAACGAACAGGCCGACCCAATAGAGTAGAAACTCACGACGGTTTGCTTCACTTTCACTCATAATAGGGGAATCTCCTGTTAGGTCGTAAGAGAGAGCCGTGATAAAAGACCACAGAATAGAACAGAACTGAACGCTACCGTTTGGACTAAACTATAAATGAAGACCATCTCGGAACCGCAATCTGATGACCATGAAAACCCTGGTACCGTTTTTCTTGAACCGGAAACGATTCGTGAGCATTATCATCGTCGTGTTCGTGTTGGCAGGCGCCCTTGTAGGTTACGCATCACAGCCTCAAAACTCATCTATGCCGATTCTAGGCGGCTACGCTGTAGTGAATGGGCCCGCTGTTCCTGGAGTTAATCAGCAGGTTACTTACTTGACTACGACGGCTGCAACTAGAACCGGCTCTCCAGGCGCTTATTCAACATCGTTCGGCGGACGCATGGTTGAACTGGACGGCGGCCTGACGATTCAAGTAAGCGATGTGAAGGCAGCTTCTGATCAAACTGCCCGCTTGGCCGCGTTGCTCAATGGTTATGTCGCATCTTCATCCTTTGACGACAGCGGGTCGGGTGCAAGTATCGTCCTGCGTATACCCGAAGCCAATTTCTCCTCAGCAATGCGCAGCCTCTCTAGCCTCGGCATAGTGAAAGCCCAAACTGTCTCAAGCAACGACATCACGGAACAATACGTAAACCTTCAAGCCCAGCTTGATTCGTACACAACCGAAGACGCGGCATTGCTTCGGATATTGAATTCATCAAAAACTGTTACTGATGCGTTGAGCACGGAGGACGCGATCCAGAACACGCAAGCTCAGATTAATGACCTCGAAGGCCAACTGCAAGTAATGCAACGCCTAGTAACTTTCGGAACCATCAACATTCAACTCATACAGCCTGCGACGAATCCAACATTGGATTTCGGTGATGCATTGAACTCAGCTCTCCTGGCATTCTACACCGTTGCGAAAGGCATGCTGATACTTGGGGCGTCGCTTGTTCCAATAGCCATGATCGGTGGGATAGCCTACGTTCCCTACCGCCATTTTTCCCGGAAAAAACAGAAGCCCATTGAGGCTCAATGATTGCCATCCGAAAGCGACGAGATTAGAAGATTACTCAAACAACTCTACACGCTAAGGTTAATCCTGAGTCTAAGCTTCGTAATCGCCGTAGGAACTACGGCCCTCATCGTCGCCCCCGCATTCTTCCAACCTGCAGGATATGGGCCTACAGTGCCTGTTCCGGTTGCTCAGACAACGTTCGCGAGCACAACAACCTTCGCAAGCACGACAGCTACGACGCTGCTTACGAGTGCCTCTTCGACTCCTGGAGGGTATGGCGTCGCAGGACCGACCACGCTAGGCCTAGTCAGCTATTACGGCTTAACCGCGCTACTCTCTTGGACAGTTTTTGGGGCGGCTCTAATCTGGCGCGGCCACGTGCGTTCCGTCTGGGGTCAAAGCCGCTTCAGCTACGACACCTTCAGGCTTCTTGTGAAAATGCGCGGGGCACAAACACGCCTCAAGCTCATGCATTCCCTTAACGCACCCAAGAACAAGCTACAGATCGCAACAGCCCTAGGCATAGACTGGAAAGCCGTAGACAAACATGTACACGTCCTCGAGAAGAACGGCCTAATCCACGCGACGTCAACCAGTGGAACCGCAACCTTCTACGAGGTCACAGGGAAAGGCAGAGACCTGATTCAAGTGCTCGAACAACTGGGCGCTGAAAATCCCGCATAACGCGAATTCGACATAATTTCAAGTCCGCAATGGTAAATGTTGGTGGAAATCTGGCATAATTTCATATAACCATTAATCCAGCGAAGCCCCGCAGACCTGAGTTGGATGAATTGCTAATGGGCAAGGATTTTGAGAAATTGAGGTTGAGAAGGTTCTTTGTTGGAGGATTGTTTGGCGGTATTCTTGCCACAGTCATATTGTTTGTTGGTACTGAGTTTCTTGGGTTCCCCTTCCCGCCCTTAGCAATCTTTCAAGCGCTAATCGCTCCGGTTCCGGGGTCGATTCAATCGGTCATGGTTGACACGTTTCGTGAATATGCCAAGTATTCGGCCTTCGTAGCCTCCTCCGCCATCTACGCCATAATATACGGCCTCATCGCTGTTGGCTTAGCGTTTGTGTTCAAGGGAGACTTGCACGGTAAAGTGAAGGAAGCAACGCTTGTTGGCGTCGGCGTGCCAACGGTGATTGGCCTCGGCCTTCAGTTAGAGTTAGCGAACGCATTCCCAGCCATATCGTCCTTGTACGGTTGGGTTCTTGCCGGCATCCTCGTCATCGCAGTGAACCTCATCTACGCTAAAACGGTCATCAACTACACGACAACTGTCCCAGCCGCCGTAACCGCGAAGCAAACGCCTATGACGGCCATTCCATCCGTGCGGCGTGGTTTCTTGAAGAAGGCTGTGGTCGCGGCGGCCGTTCTTGTGTTCGCTGGTGTTGCAGCTAAGATTGGACTGTCCATACTCTCAAACCAACCAGTCGTGACAAGCGGGTCAGCTGTGCCAATCAACCCTAGCGGGCCAATAATACCCACACTTCCTAGCGGTGCCCCGGATATTTTCAGTGACCCAAGAATCAGCAACTTAGTAGCCTCCGAGGTAACCGATAACCGGGTGTTCTACCGGGTAGACATTAACCCGATTCCCCCGCAACTGGACTTCGACAAATGGATGCTGAATGTTCACGGGAAAATGAACAACGCCCAGACGCTCGACAAGAACTCGTTGCTGCAACTGGCCACCGTTGACCAGTACGCTACGCTTGAATGCGTTAGCAACTCGACCTATCCGCCGGGTGGCCTTATCAGTAACGCCAAGTGGACCGGCGTCCCGCTCGCCACGCTACTCAAACAAGCGGGGCTACTCGCAAATTCAAATTATGTCGTGTTTCGGTGCGCAGACGGTTACACGGTCGGCATACCAATCGCACGTGCATTAGAGCCAGGGGCTCTCTTGGCGTACAAGATGAATGATACCATGCTTCCCAACGAGCATGGGTTCCCTCTACGTGCGATCGTTCCAGGGATTTATGGGATGATGAATGCGAAGTGGATTACGGAAATCGAAGTCACAGACCAAGTGTACTTGGGGTACTGGCAGGAACGCGGCTGGTCCAACGACGCCCGTATCAAAACAACCTCCATCATCTACTACCCCACAGGCAACGTGCAAATGAATGGCTCCACGCCGATCGCAGGCGTCGCCTTCGCCGGCGACCGCGGCATCAGCAAAGTTGAGGCCAGCGTTGATGGCGGGAACACTTGGAATGAGGCCACTTTGAAGCCCCCGCGCTCACCCTACTCCTGGGTGCTATGGGCTTATGCGTGGAAACCTACGGCAACTGGCACCGCTAACATCATTGTGAGAGCCACCGATGGGAAAGGCCAACTACAAGACCCAACCGTCACACAATCCTTCCCCGACGGAGCCTCAGGATACTCGTCCGTCCAAGTCACGGTTGCATGATTCTTCAACCAGCACGCGCCCGGGCCCACTCCCTCGCAGTCAGAACTTCAAGGAGAAAATTCGCGAATATCCCGTACCAAGGAACGCTGCCGTTAAAGGAGGCTGAATCGTCCAGCAAAATAAAGATCGCTGGTAACTACGACGCTAGCAACGTTTGGGTGTACACCGGTTCATGGGTGAGGGCTACGGGTTCAACGAGCCTCACGCCAGGCGAAGCCATGTGGATCCTAATCACCACACCCGCAACACTGAGGCCATAACACCATCAGCGAGCCGTAACCTTAGCCACGCTCATTGTCAGCCTGACCCTATGAATGAAAGCGAACAACCATCGGCGCCGGTTTGTTTCCCCAGCTGAAACGTCTACTGTGAGTGCACGTTCGACGATTGTGGGAAATACTCTTAATACGTGGGAAAAACGATTTCTAGGGCAGATCGGCATTGGGTGAAGTTGCGTTAGACGACAAGTACAGAGTCGCGCTTGATCGAAGGATAAGGGAAGTCGCGGGGATAAAAAAAGGCGACCGGCTCGTTGCGATTCCCTTCAAAGGAGGAGTTATCTTGGTGGCGGCTGGCGACCGCAAATTTGCTGGTAGCCTGACAGGGTTTGGTTTCGCAGAGGAACGGCATGAAGCATCACGTTTCATATTTCGTAGGAAAAAGTAATTGCCCGTATTGGACACTGTAGTCATTTTTGGTGCAGCGGATTCCAACGATAGGCATCATGATCGCGCCAAGCGGCACCTTCAACGCATCGCCAACTCTGAAGTCTATCTGGGGACTTTCGCACTTTTAGAGTTCGACATCGTAATGAAGAGCAGGGGACTCTCCTTTCAGGAGAGAATGGAGAAGCATGTCTCGCTTCTGAGAGACTACCCTGAGTTGAGCGAAAAGATGGTTGGCGTGAGCCCCGCCACCCTTTACCTTGCTTCTAGGCTCGAGGGGGAAGCGGAATTGGAGTATTTTGACGCGGGCGTTGCTGCCGAAGCCCTTCAACTTGATGGAACCGTCGTATCCACCGACCGAGCATTCGACCGGGTCGAGGGGCTAAAGAGAATATGGTAGCGACACGGTGCACACACCCCGCCACACTGAGGTCGTAAGACTCAACAGCCAAGTCACAGTCACATAATTGCTCCAACAGAAATTATCTTGCACACTTCATCCGCTACAGAACACATGGCGTAAACGTTTTGTGAGAACTTAAAGTGTGATTCGAATAAAACGAGCTGGTATCAGTTGGAGTAGAGTTTCATTTCGGCTCGGGGAACTTCATGGTCTGATGGTGGCGGGGGTCGTCACGTAAACCCAGAGCGCCTCCCCAACAGGAATTAGAGTTGAACCGCTAGCTCGAATCCAGGCGCCCGTTGGGTTATCGTAAATCCAAACCGAATTCGTATTGTAATCGCCGCTTATGCTTGTAAGGTAAAGTCGGTTGGTATCAGTCGGGGTAGAGTTTCATTTCCTGGCGAATTTGAGGGAGGCGGAGTTTATGCAGTAGCGGAGGCCGGTTGGTGCGGGGCCGTCGTTGAAGACGTGACCGAGGTGGGCTTCGCATTGGCTGCATTGGACTTCGGTCCGCCTCATGAATAAGCTGTTGTCAGCCTCGGTATTGATGTTGTTCTGGTCTATGGGTACGCTGAAGCTTGGCCACCCAGTTCCAGAATCAAACTTAGCCTCGGAGCTGAACACGTTGTTGCCGCAACAGACGCATTTGTAGACTCCGGGCTCATGGTTGTCCCAGTACGCGCCCGTGTAGGCTCGCTCGGTCCCCTTTTTTCTAGCTACGTGAAATTGTTCTGGGGTTAGCTGCCGCTTCCACTCCTCCTCGCTCCTAACAACCTTCTGCGCCATCTATCTCAACCCAGTAGACTCGATCATAAGGCTGCGCACGCTAGCGAAGGCTCAACCATAGAAGAACCGCCAACCCCGCAGTCTGCACAACCGTAATCACCATCACAAGCATCTCCACATCCGCCGCATAGTACATGAACATTGCAACGTACGAATAGAAGGCTAACAAGTTCTGGAGCAGAAAGATCCCAGCGAAAAAGAGTAACCCTGCCGTAAAGGCGGCTTTAATTTTTCTGAAGCCATTAGCGTACACAGCAATCAGGCCGATTAGAAGTAAGATATTGACTAAGGAAAACACTGCCGCCGCCTGAAGCATCATCTCCGCCATGCTCAACCACCTCCCCTTTCAACGCTCAAAACATTATCTACTTTGGCCCAATTCTCTCCCAAATCTTGACGAACTCTTCATAATTCTGCTCTAGTTCAGGGGAGAGAAAATACAATGAACCATAACCCTCGCCCACCTCAAGGATTAGCCTATTCTTCAACAACACGCTCAGATGGTGCCGCACGGTCTTGTAATCCATTCCTAACCTCTGAGCAAGTTGATTCGCATTTAGTGGCTGGTTCTTGATAGTCAGTATGATTCGTGCGCGGTTCGCTCCGCCTCGGTTCCCTGTGATCACCCACCAGAGGATCCGGCGGACGGCGCTTGACATTCCGTATTTGGCCTCAGTAAGGCTTTCTGTTTTTCGATACATAAGTTGTGAATTGGCCAGAACATTTGGGTGAGACTATGGCAAGTCTAGGGCGTTAACCTGGCGTACTCATAAATTGACTCCGACCTCCAGTCCCACCGATTTAAAATGTCAACAAACACGAAAAGTAAAACAGTTCTAATCGCCGCAGTTCTCGTAGCCTTAATCGTTGGCGGCGCGGTCGGATACTTTGCAAGAGCAGGCGAGGTATCATCGTTGATGAACGAAAACACGATGATACAGCAAGAGATGCATTCAATGACAGCCGCGGTCTCGTTAACTCCAACCAGCGGGCCAATGCCCCCACATGACGTATGGTTCATCGTAGCACCCACCGGGGGCGGGGACTTCGCAATAGTTCTGAACGCGCAAGGGCTTGAACAGAACGGTTCCTACCTAATCGAAGGCGTCACGAGGGGCGGAAGCATGAATACCGTTCCCATCACAGGCAATGCCGCGGACTCAGAATTTGTGCCAGACATGCACGGTACCGGCGTATACTGGCATATACTGATGAGCGACCCACGCGTGAGTTACGAAGAAGTGGTGCTTCTTTACCTTCCTAACATGCAGATGTCCGCAGCACAACAAGTTGCTACCGCCAAACTAGGTTAGCCCCCGAACTTGCCAAACCCATCTTTCCCTTCCCTTTTTTTCCCATTCCTAGCGCCAAACTAGGACCAGGGACGCCCCTTCCTCGCCAAACTGTCCCTACCTTGCAAAGAAACGACGCAAGTCAACACAGATGGTTGAACCTCCTTCAAGCTTCTTATGGAACTGGTGTGCAGGGAAGGGGAAGTTGGCCTTGACCGCCCCCATCGATGCAGGCACCGCCAACCTGCGGTGTCCTAGCTGTGACACTGAATCTATGCTAACGAGTCAGACGGAGTATGAGGTTGAGCATTTTGGTTCTGTCCTGTTGAGTGTCGTCACCTGCTGGAAGTGTGGTTACCGGCATACTGACGTTATGACGTTGAGGGAACGTGAACCCATGGCCCTAACCGCCAAGATCAGTTCCCTCGAGGACCTGAACATGCGGGTCATAAAGTCTGGAACGGCTACGGTGAGCATACCGGAATTCGGGGCAACTATCACTCCCGGCCCGTATAGTGAGGGTTACATTTCGAACGTTGAAGGCATCCTGGACAGAATTCGGGATGCGCTAATCTTCATGCTCTCCACGGCGGATGGGAAACGGCTCGCGAAGGGCGAGAAGATGCTCAAACAATTCCGGTCCGCTAAGGAGTCTAAGCCCCGTTTCACCCTCACCCTTAAGGACCCCTTCGGCAACAGCGCAATCGTCTCACCAAGTCCCCGGAAAGTGAACAAACGGCGCCTCACAAAACGGGAACTTCTAACCGTTAAGTATGGACAATTTGCATTAGCACAGGCACCAAGACATCGTTGAGTTAAGAGCGAGCGGTTCCTTGCGGCAAGAAACAATCGGATGGGCCAACGGAATATCCTTTGATACTGGAACCTCACGTTTAATCTTCGACCCCACCAGCGGCAGGCCATTAGGCGAAACTTGGAACGTTTTCGTAACCCACGCACACTCCGACCATACCTACGGCTTTACCACGCACGCGAAGAAACATTCTACGCCTGAGACACTTCGAATCTACGAATCACTCCAAAACCGCCAAGTCAAGAACAGCCACACCCTCAAGTTGGGCGACGCGATTCGAATCGATGATGTTGAAGTCAGGGTCATTGACGCCGGCCACATGTTGGGCTCCTGCCAATTCGAAGTTGTGACTCCCGAATTTACGGGTGTATACACGGGGGACATCAATTGCGTGGAGACGCTGACCACACAGGCGGCGCAGGTTAAGCAATGCGATTACCTAATCATCGAAGCAACATACGGCCACCCCTCCTATGTCTTCCCACAACGGAGCACAATCTACGCCGACATCATCAGATGGACTACGACCGAGCTGAAGGAGGGAAAAATTCCAACATTCCAAGTATATTCCTCCGGGAAACCCCAAGACTTAGTTCGGTTGTTCAACGTGTACACGAAGGTTCCCGTCGTCTGCAGCCCAGGTATAGCCCGCGCCAACAACGCTCATGCCGAGAACGGCGTCCCATTAGACTTCTTGGACTCGTCTACGGGCGAAGGCAAACAGGCGTTGAAAGCTGGTGGCTGCATTTATGTTACCACGGGGTCGGAGCATATGCCGCGTAATGCTTCTCGCGCTGTAGCCACCGGTTGGGCGCTGCGCATGGCGTTCCGCCATTACGCCGCCTTCCCACTGAGCAGCCACGCGGATTACAGCCAACTATTGCAGTTCGTGAGCAGCGTGAACCCGAAGAGGGTGTACGTTTTCACCGGGTACACGGACCTGCTACCAACCGTAATAGAGCGTAAGCTGGGCATCAAAGCGAGCCCACTCCCCGTCGTAGCTCAAACGAAACTCTTGGACTTTAAAGAAGTCGTTACTTGAAGGTGATGTACATGAAGAGGCTTACCGCGACGAGGCCGATTGAGAACATTACCACAACCTCCGGCCTAATCTTAATCCCCGGAGTCTCTTCCTCGAAGAATCGGAGCAACCCGGCGCTTGCCGCAGGCATCGGAGCCTCACGTTTCCGCCTCTTCTCACGCGCGCTAGACAATCTACAAGCCTTCTAGACGCGACTGAGCTTGATACGGGCAATTAAACTTTAATTCCCAAGCCTCAAGTGTCGTTCTGCGTTTTCTGTCTGAGTCGCTGATCAAATCGGGCCGCATCTAAGACCGCTCGAACGTGTAACCCTTCGCCAATCTTCTCTTTGTCGTCCCAAGCCTCCACCTGGAACTTAAGCCGATCCCCATTAATCTCGAGCAGCGAGGCGCGAGCCCTCACGCGCATGCCAACAGGCGTCGGGGCAAGATGCTTTACGGCAACCTCAATTCCCACGGAGGTTTGTCCATCGAGCAGGTGCGCTTGAATCGCAGCAACACTCGCATTCTCCATCAGGGCAACCATCGAAGGCGTCGAGTAAGCCTCTACAAGGCCACTGCCCAGCCTCGCGGCCATATCTTGATCAGTGACAACGCGGCTCACTTCACCGCTCATTCCTAATTCTAATCCTCCCATCGCATAGCACAACCACACGTACGAAACGTAATCGCGCAGCGACGGGTATCTGCTTTTTGATGCAAGCCTGGTTTGAGGGTAACGTCAAGTTCTCGACTGCTGAGTTGCCTTGTAACAAATCGTCTGTTACGAACTTACTTGTAACCGAACCTTTGATTGTAAACCTTATGCGTCATTACTTCTATGATCCACACAAACAAGGGCTCCGTGGGAGTCTTGATTAGAGAATATGCCATCCTGTAGTTGTCGTCCAAATCGATTCTGAAAAGACAGGGGATCGGCTCATGAAATTTCAGGTATTTCTTGGGCCATCGATCGCGAGACACTGAGTCGCCTAATGTTCGACCTTGACTGAGTAGGTCTATGGCATCATCAATTAGCTTAACTAGGTACTTGTCTTGACTACGTGTTGAGTTTCTTAATCCGTTGAGGTATTGCGCGAAGTCGGGGTGCCCTTTGACAAGACGGGACTTTCCTCCAATAGCCTGAGGAGCTTTGGATTGTCCGTGAACACCCAAACGATAGACCCGTCCTCGGCGAAAACAATCTTCTGAGACGCTTCTAAGTATTGTAAAATCCTTACCAATGTTCTGTATTCAATCTTATGAGGTAATTCCCGCATCAAAGCGCGGCGTGAGGGAAAACTTGCTTTATTTCGAATACAACGTTCGACCATTATCTGTGTGGTCAGCGTTGGGCTGTGGCCTCTGGACAGAATGGTCTCTGTCGCCGATCTTTGGGAAAACGCCTGCAACTCTCACACCGTCAATATACTTATACACGTGTATAACTATATACACATTGCTAACCGTAACTCTGTCGGGTAGCTTCCAAGTCGTTCCGGTGGCGTCACTCGTACCCTCTTCCTCTGTGGAAGAGATCTGTTACATACACTACGTTGCGTTCGACCGCGTGTATCGCACGAAAGTCGCCTATCCTTAGGCGAAAGAGATCATGTCGTTCCCTAGTTCCCCTCAATCTGGCTATGTCGGCGCTCGGTCTCGGTTCGCATGGGTTTTCTTCTAATGCACGCACCCCATGTATGATTCGTGCTCTCACTTTAGATTCCATTCTTTGTAGAGCCTTTGCAACTTCTCTATGAAGCCGGATTTCGTAGCGCCATCAAAGCTCGTCCAAGGAGACAAACGCTTTTTTGTCCTTCAGACGCTCGTACTGCCTACCCATGAACTCTTCGTAAACGGCGAGTGACATCAATCGTTTAAGGATCTCATCGTAAGTCTCTCCTTTCTTTCCCAACGAGCGAAGACGGTCCCTAGTTTCCCTCTCAACAGGGATAGTAGTAGTCGCCATTTCCCTTACCCGAACTGACGTACTCAATAACGGACAACTATCAAGAACATAAGCTACTCTGTTAAGCATATAACGAAACATGAACAGCCGGCGTCTGGTAGCGGGGCGCGGTTTCCATGGAAAGATCCCAACTCAAATGAAAAACCGTTGCCAGAGATTGATTACGTTACCAAACAAGCCAGGGGTTAAGTAAACGAAATCTCGTAGCTTGTTCGTAATCTTAGGTTGTATTCGTAGGGGTGTTCTGTTCTGTTTTGCGAAACAACGCGTAGAAGAGAGTTATGGATGCAACGTATAGGATTGTGCAAAGATAGAACGGCAAGCTGAGGTTCCCCGAGTTCAGTAGGGAGGCGCCGACAACAGTGCTCGCGGCGTTAGGGAGCCGCCAGATTACGACGTTAAAAGAGGAAGCGGTTGCCCGTTCGTCTTCCGCGATCTTGTTCATCAGAAACGTATCACCTAGCGGGCTAGACATGTTCATCAGGACCGCCCGAACCACGTAAAGTGGTCCCGCCACGATCGGACTTGGGCTGAAGGGAATCGATAGTAGGAAGATGGTTGAAAGCGCTTGGGTCATGACTATTCCCCTCACCAAGCCCACTCGTTTCGCGATGCTGGGTGCGACGAGGGCTGTTAGCCCCATTATTATGTTCGATGCGGCGACGAGGGGGCCGCTGAACACGTCGGTCACATTGAAGCGTAAGTAAAACCAGGTCGGTATGAGCGGAATGATAAGGCCCGCCCCCAAGCCGATCATAAGGTTCGCCGTTGAGAACTTCGCAATTATTCCGAGTGATTTGCGTGGGAGAATTCCTTCGCGTGAGTTTTTCGGCTTGATGTTGACCGCCCAGCGTGAAACTGAGAATGGGGTTGCCAGGCATGCGAGACCAAGGATGATGAAAGTAAGTCGGTGGGCTGCTAACAAATCCATGGGTAGCAGAGGAAATAGGCCGGGGATGAATGTGCCTATGCCGAAGGCGATCGTGAAAGTCATGAAGGACATGCTGAAAGTAGCTGCCCTAGCGCCAGAGGTCGTTGTGTCTGCTAGGTATGCGTTCCAAGTGGACAAATACATGGCCTCACCTATGCCACCGGCTACCGCTGACAGTTCTATCAGAAAAATGTCAGCTGTAACGCCCGGAATGAAAATGATGAAGCTTGCGATAAGCGCACCTACTAGCATTATGTGTTTGCGGCCATAGCGGTCCGATAGCACCGCGAATGGAATGCTGAAGATTACGGTGGTCAGCCCGAAAATTGTGAGGAGGGCTCCTACGTTTGTAACGGATATGCCTTCGAGGGGAAGAAAGACGGTTATTGCCACTTCGTAGAAGCCTAGGCCTAAAGCTAAGGGGCTAGCGCCGAGAACCACGTTAGCCGTGTTCCTTGGGACTTCTCCGAAAGGATGCAATCGCAATAACCACTTGCACGGGGTTTGGTTACGATGCGCACGCTAATCGAAAAACACTCCGCCTTGTTTTCAATAGCTCACAACATAAAATTGGTGCAGCTACATTCTGAAGCCGAATGCGGATGCGAAGGATTCGACTTTCCTGAAATTGTTGAGGAACTCGACGCCCTTCTGGGTTAAGCTGTAAGTCTTGTCGTCGATCCCGTTCTCCTGAATTACACCTAAGTTCTTGAGTTCGTCCAAATATTTGGTTAATCTGTCGTGGGACAGGTTTGCACCGTACAATATCCGCGTGGGTTTAGCTTCGTTGTTTTCGCGTTGGATGACGTGCATTATGTCGACGTAGATTCGAAACTGGGAACGATATTTCGAGACGGGCTTGGCTGCTTGGCCCTGTTCGCTGGGGATCATGTGGAATGGTTCACCCTCAGCAGCATCGCTAGCAGTAGCAGGAAACCGAACAGTTGTGCGATGTGAGCGAACGGGAAGAAGACGGGGGCGAGCGTGAAGAGTAGGAAGAATAGGTGTGCGACTGAGAGCGAAGCGAAGGCGCCGAAAACGAGCAGCGCACTCGCAGACTTATTCATGCTGTAATTCATTGCGGTATGAGTTGCAATGTAAACGAGCAGGAAGATCAAGATGAGTTCGGTTACGAGGTTGTGTTCGAAGAAGAGGACGGGTACCGCGGCCGCCGCGATCGGAACCTGTGCGCCGACATTCCTCGTTTGCTGCATGTACGCGAAAACCAGGAGGCCATAAGCCAAGAACTGCGCAACGAAATCAATCGTATAGCCAAACGCGGAGAGAAAGAGAAAGGCTCTGTGGAAGCGAACTAGGAGAACGACCAAGTTCGCAAGGCCGTCGATGAGCAACCCTGCCCCCAGCAAGCCGAAGCTCAGGTTCAGGTAGAGAAGAGTTCGTTCCTTCGAAAGCCTGTAACCTTTCAACGCCTGGTATGCGACTGCGCTCGCGATTGCAAAGCCGATGAACTCCATTAACGAGTCAAAGCCGAAGAACCAGAGAGGAGCAAGCATCAGCCTTCAACACAGTCGCCTAGAGCCCGTAAGGCGCACTTTTCAGGATTATGCATCCATCATTCAACGGAATTTGAGTTGTGAAAAACAGTATGGGGTTTAGGTTGCAGCTAACTGGACGAGTTTTCCGTTCATGAAGAACCCCTTAAGGCCGCACACTCCGCAGAGCGCTCCAAGCTGCAGGTCCGAGCCCTCTTCATAGTACACATCGAGGGTTTTCTGCCCGCATCTTGGGCAAGTGCCGCCTTCGGTTTTATCCATTCCTAACCATGCAATATACACACATGCATCCATATAGACCTGACAGATTAGTGAAACTAACAGAAATCAGTCTAGGGTTATGGGTACCGGCCAGAGGCAGGCCTATCCATTTTTCGGTTCAAAAATGCGTTTTTAACCACTCCAAATGAAGGCGCCCAACATGGACAACGTCTCCCTAATCGGCCTTCCACTCTATAGCCTCTCGAAATACCGTGGCATGGCCAAGGCCGTAACGGCCCTCCGCTCAGCTGGAATTGCCGAAACGCTGAGGAAATCTACTAAGCACTTTACCGATATGGGCGACTGCCATCTATCCGAGATCACCGAGGATTCAGGCCCACCCAACCTCAGAAACTTTCCGCAGTTCCTACACGATACGGAAGTTGTGCAAGAAATCGCGGGCAGGGTTGGCGGCAATGATTTCGTCTTCTGCCTCGGCGGGGAATGCACTCTCATTACTGGCACGTTAGCGGGGTTCAAGAATAGGTTCAAAGGGAAACCTGGAATGCTCTGGGTGGACGCCCACGGCGACTTCAACACACCCGAAACAACTAGCTCAGGGTTCCTCGGTGGGATGCCTCTCGCGTTCGCCTGCGGCCGCGGCCCCAAACTTACCCAGAGCGTGGAACACGCACGGCCGTTGCTTGAAGAGGAGAACGTTGTGCACTTGGCGAGCAGGTCCGTTGACCCTCTCGAATTCGAAGCCATGTCATCCTCACCAATGAAAGTCTACTCCGACTCAACCGCACACAAGGAAGGTGTACCGAAAGTAGCCGCGGAGGCAGCAGCTTACCTCGCGGATCACTCCGACTGGATAACCTGCCACCTAGACGTGGATTCAATCGACCCCACAATCATCCCCGCAGTAAACTACCCCGAACCGGGCGGCCTAAGCCTCGAAGAAGTCAAAACGGTTGTAAGGGCACTGCGGGGAACTGGTAAATTGAAAGTCTTCAACCTCACAGCCTACAACCCAACATTAGACCAAAACCAAGCCTCAGCCCAGAAGCTTCTAACACTGGTCGCGGAACTGATGAGCAATCCATAGAACAGGGCGAAAGTTAGGAATCGTCTATGTTCATTGGGCGAGTTGTATCCGTTAACGTTGGGTTAGCCAGGGATGTGGTTTGGAACGACCACAGCGTGAGTACTGGGATATTCAAAGAGCCGGTAGCGGGACGGGTGAGAGTTCGTACGTTAGGGTTGGAGGGCGACCGGCAGGCTGACCTCACGGTTCACGGGGGGCCCGAGAAAGCTGTGTACGCATACCCATCAGAGCACTATGAGTTCTGGAAGAAAGAATTGGGCCGAACATCAATGATGTGGGGGATGTTTGGTGAGAACTTGACGACGCAAGGACTCCTCGAAGACACAGCCCGCCTGGGGGATGAGTATCGTGTCGGTTCTGCGACTGTTGTGGTGACGCGCCCACGCTTCCCATGCTATAAACTCGGCATCAAATTCGGAACGATGGAGATGGTAAAATGGTTTCAGGGAAGCGGCCGGAGCGGCTTCTACCTTTCCGTTAGGCAAGAAGGAGACGTAGGGGTAGGGGATAGGATTGAGCTAATCTCCAGTAACAAATCGAAACCGAGAATCTCAGAGGTCTTCTTGGAGCGAGTGGAATAAGATAATGCGCGCGGCAAAGGATCGTAGCGACCCGCCGTCAAGCGTAACGGTTTAGGAATGGGATCGTGGCTAGCCCGGATTCGCCTGCGATTATTCTCTTGAAGTCTAGCTTTGGGCCGTTCACGATCTTCAGCCACGCGCGATACTGTCCCTTGTTGATTTCGACCATGTTGTATGAGTTGGAGAAAAAGCCGCGGAGGCGTTCGGATGATAGGCTGCCGGCGTGAATTATGGGGATGCGGTTTAGAGCCCATTTCCACGGCCTGTGCCTGTGGCCGCAGAGAACCAAGCCTATCCCAGACCGGTCCAAGGCGCGAAGAACATCCCCCGCGTCCAAGATCGGAATCGTGTTCGGCCCCGTATCCGGGACGGGGACTAAGTGGTGGTGCATCATCACGAGCTTGAATCTTCTTCTCTCCCGCCGTAGAAGGTTTTCAAGCCAAACGATTTGCCTGTGCCCCGCTTCACCATCATTTCGTTCTGGTCGGGCTGTACCTAAGGTCGCGACCAAGAGATCCCTTGTTTTTAACACTGGTTTTGAAGGGAAGAATCGCCGAAATAGCAAGTATCCCGTGCTGCGGTAGTCGTGGTTGCCGCTCGTGTAAAGCCGACGTCTGCAAGTGAACTGCTTCATCAACTCAGCGGCGCCCTCGTACTGTGACAGTAAACCGTTCTCGGTGAGGTCGCCAGTCACCAAAAGAAGGTCGGGGTCGAGTTCATTGATCTCATCAACCGCACGGTGGAAGACGTCGTCCCGAAACTCGGGACCAACGTGTATGTCGGAAATTTGGATAATGAGCAAATCAAGCCCACCTGCTTACCATGCGCCAGTTTAGTCCTCTTCCCGACTAGCTCTCTTAAGAGCATGTGTAGAAACATAGTTTTTGCCGGCGGTAAGAGATGGCGCGAGAGTCGGACCAGGCCTTTGGGTTTCAGATTTGCCGGGAATGTGGATCCCGTATCAGGCAAGAATACAACTACTGCGAAAAATGCGGAACCCCGATAGACATGCCCCAAACGGGCGAATCGTGTGGCAACTGCGGCGCCACCCCCTACCCTGAAGATAGGTTCTGCACGAAATGCGGGTCGCCCCTACACAAACAGCCAACCAAAACGCCCTTGCCGAACGCCGCGAAAGCTGTACTAGCAATCGCTCTCCTGATTCCAGTCGCCGCGCTTGCCTACTACCAATTGTGGGGTTGGGTGTCGGTTGGCGTTGGATTGTGGGTTCTAGGCTTACTAACCATCACATGACCAGGCAGCCTTGCTGCGCGAGTTTACTGTGCGGGTTGGGCGATAGCTCGGAGCATTTAAGAAGATGGCCCAGCCGACCTAGCCGAGTCGAGGCCACAGTTTGATTACCGCTTTCGTTATGATGAACGCTGAACGGGACCGCATAGCAGTAGTCCCCGACGAACTTCTAAAAATCAGTGGAGTCACAGAGGTTTACTCCGTTGCGGGCGACTATGACCTCGTAGCCATAGTTCGCGTCAAGGAAGCTGAAGACTTAGCTAAGGTGGTAACCGAAGGGTTCGTGAAAGTCCGCGGCATAACACGGACGATGACGCTCATAGCCTTCCGCTGCTACAGCAACTACGACCTAGACCACATGTTCCAGATAGGATTCAAAGGCTAACCGTACTTCGCTAGGACTGAGGCCAGAGTTTTCAGTGAAACGTTCCCCCCACTCACAACCAAAACAACGTTCTCCCCGGCCTTAGGATGGACTTTCTCGAGTAGTGCCGCTATAACCGCGGCCGCTGAAGGTTCAATTGCCAAGTGACAATCATTCAGCGCGGTGAAAACTGCTTTCTCTATCTGTTCTTCGCTTACTAAGATTATGTCGTCGACGTATCGTTTGACTATTTCGTAAGTTAGCGAACCGGGCTCGCGTGTGGCAAGCCCGTCGGCGATCGAAGTTGTGTCGGAGAGGCGTGTGATTTTGCCGCTTCTAATGGATTGATACATGGAGGATGCCTTCTCCGGTTCAACGCCCAGCACCTTCACACTCGGTTTGAGGCTTTTGACTGCAGTGGCAATTCCTGAGATGAGGCCACCCCCACCGATGGGTACGATCACCATGTTGACGTCGGGTAAGTCTTCGCAAATTTCCAGGCCGGCCGTTCCTTGCCCAGCGATAATGTCTGGGTCGTCGAAGGGCGGAATTAGGATGGCTCCGGTGGCCTTCTGAATTTCCAACGCCTTCTCGAAGCGTTCATCGTGGAAGAGCCCGTGCTTGACGACCGTAGCCCCGTATTCCTCGATCGCCTTAACCTTCTCCACCACCGCGTTCGTTGGAACCACAATGGTCGCGTGGGTGCCGGTCAATTTCGCGAGGTATGATACGGCTAAGCCGTGGTTGCCTGAGGATGCGGCGATTAAGCCGCGTTTGAGCTCCTCGGGGTTGAGTTTGAGGATTTTGTTGGCTGCGCCGCGGATTTTGAAGACTCGGATGGGTTGGTAGGATTCGAGTTTCAGGTAAACGTTCGCGTTTGTCAGCGCGCTCAGCCGGGGCGAGAGGTATAGTGGCGTGCGGTATGCGACGTTTACGATGCGGGCTTTTGCTTCTTGAATTTCTTTGAGAGTAACTGGTGGGTTGTTCATGGCCCCGCGGACCTTGTGCTGCTCGTGGACGCGGCGACCGAGAGTTTCCCCTTACCTAAGTAGCTTTGAACGCGGGGCTGCATAAGGTAATACATTATCACCAAGTTCAGAACCAGCGCTATAGCCTCGCCCACACGAGGCCTCATGAATAGTGTAAAGGCTGAAAAAACAAGGCCAATCACAGCGAAGATCAGGGATCCAATCCACGCCCAACCCTTCCCCTTCCACAACCCATAAGCAAGAATGAACTCAACGAAAGCGAAAACAAACAACGCCAACCCGGAACCCATTGACCTTGGTGCAAAGAACCTCACATGCGGAAACATTTCCGGGAGAACGAAACTAACGAAGGCCACGGCAACTGCACCTAGGAGTTCAAGAATTCCTAGGATAATTTGCAGAACGGCTAAGAGTGTGATGCCAAATGGGCGGGTTGTGTGTGGCAATGCGAACTAGCCTATTTGCCTGTTTTGCCTTGCAGGGACAAAAGCTGCCTTATCTGTTCAGCAAGCTTCTTCCGTTCAGCTTCGTCCTTCGAAGACATCCACTGCAACTTCAGGTAGAAGACATCTTTGTCCTTTGAAGGCATTAGCGTCGCCTGAAACTAGATGCATTTTGAGTGGCGCAACAGTTCGAGAATGCGAAATATAACCTTAGACCGACGGCGCCACGCTTGCCTTCAAACAGAAACGCTTGAACAATTTCCGGTACGTCCCGTAACTGAGCGGCTTTATTCCGGCCTCGACGTGTTGGAATCCCGTGCTAACCTTTCACTGTGGCGGCGAATTCGTTCAACGTCATTGCTGGAAGCGTAGTAATCTCTACGGTTCCCCTTGAGCCAAGTTCCACTGAAACCTTGACCACCGTTTTGTTGTCTGGTGCGTCAACGATGTTAACGAAATCGTAGGCACCGAGCGTAGCGTATTGTGAGAGAACTTTTGCTCCGAATTTTTCGATTTCTTTGTTGACTTCTTGGATGCGCCCTGGGTTCTCGCGTACTGTCTTCCGGCCTTCGGCTGTCAACTTCGAGAGCAGAATGTAAACTGCCAAGCTGTCTCCCTGCCTACAAGCTGGGCTCAACGCATTTGGAACTTTCTGTCCCCGACTCAAGTCTCTACTTCAAGGTTCTCCGCATTGCAACCGCAGACGCACACATCTCTCCAAACTCAACCGAGGCCTTAACACCCTCGTCAACGTCTTTTCGGTCAACGACTTCGAAACCGAAGCCGCCAAAATAAGACTCAGCGTTATCGGTTAGCAAGTAGACCGTTTCGACGCCTTTCGACTTGGCATTCCTGAGCACCGCGTTTACTAAGGCTCGGCCCTGGCCCATGCCCCTAAACCGCCCATCAACTGCAACGGACCTCAATAGCCCGCCCTTACCGTAAACCTCAAGCCCAGCAATGCCAACCCAAGAACCGTTCTTGTCTTGAGCGATGACGAAATTCTCAACACATTTGTCGACCCCAGATGTCGGCAACCCGTTCTCCTCAAGGAAACGGGAAATTTCTGCCAGGTCGCCCTTCATGGCATGCCTAATGCGGACGTCGGCCAACATGGCTAAGTCAGGCGTTTGTTCTCTTCACTGGAATGAAAATCATTCGAAGGGACAACGCAAGGCGTTCAATGTGCCACACAAGAATCTTCCCCGTCCAGTGATCATAGTGTACCGGCGGCTTCCCAACGGTATACGGCAGTTGCCAGGGGTTCTCCGGCAAGTTTCTGCCGCAAGGTTGGTGATTGAAAGCCCGATAGTAGTTGAACGGCCGCAGCGAGTATTGGGCCGCGTCATAGCAGATTCAGGGTTCTTGGCGATCTGGTTCCTTTACAGGAATACGTGGTATGATGTGGGCAAATTCTACGACCGGCAGCGCAACCTAGTTGGATACTACTGCGACATCATCAAACCACTAAACAAACTTCTACGAACGCCGGAGAAGACTAGCAGGATCACCGACCTCTTCCTCGACCTCTGGATAACGCCGGAAGAGGACTACGTTGTCCTCGATGAAGACGAATTCGAAGAGGCCTTAGAGCATGGACACCTGCCCAAGAACATCGCAGACCAAGCAAGGAAGCAAATGGATTCGCTAATTCAAAAGGTCAAAGCGAGACGTTTTCCCCTACTCTCTACTCAAAAAGTGGAACCGTCCACGGAACGGACTTCAAAATGACCCCAAGACCAAGACAGTTATCAGATCCAAGGGAAGCATAGCTCTCCCTGAATGAAGAAGATCGATTTATGCCCCAACAAATAGTTGCGCCTTATGGCTCTTGGAAATCACCCATCACACCAGACCTGATAGTTGCAGAAACTATCTCGCTTGGAATCCCGCCAATCATACTTGACAGGGATGATGTATACTGGACAGAGTCTCGGCCAGCCGATGCTGGAAGATACGTCATCGTCAGACATTCTGCGAAGGGGAAAACCACTGACATCACACCGAAAACATTCAACGCACGCACCACAGTCCACGAATATGGCGGCGGTTCTTACACCGTCGCAAATGGTGTGGTCTACTTTACGAATTTCGAGGATCAACGCGTGTACAAACAAGAACCTAACACCAATCCTACACCAATTACACCCGAGGTTCATTATCGATACGCGGATTTTGCCTTTGACCGGCATCGCGGATTGTTAGTTTGTGTGCGCGAAGATCACACTGCTGCTGGCCAGGCTGTCAACACGTTGGTGAGCCTCGACCCCGCTCGACATGATGGCGGGCGAGTGCTGATCTCAGGCAACGACTTCTATTCGTCACCTCGCATCAGCCCGGATCGGACGCGGCTCGCTTGGCTCACGTGGAACCATCCGAACATGCCTTGGGACGCAACGGAACTTTGGGTAGGTGAACTCAAGGATAACGGAACTTTGGGCAATACAGAACGAGTGGCAGGCGGTGTCAGTGAATCTATCTTCCAGCCAGAATGGTCACCAGCCGGCGTCCTTCACTTTGTTTCGGACCGAACTGGATGGTGGAACATATACCGCTGGCGCGAGGACCCTCCGCCCTCACGAATTGAGCAACTCTGCGAGATGGCTGCCGAGTTTGGAGTTCCTCAATGGGTCTTTGGAAGGTCCACCTACGGATTCGAATCAGCGGACCGCATTATTTGCACGTACATCAAGCAAGCGACTTCCCACCTAGCCAGTCTGAACGCTGTCACTGGAAAACTGGATACGATTGAAACGCCCTATTGGGGAATACGAAATCTTCTGGTTTCACCTGGGCGTGCGACATTTGTGGCTGACTCGCCCACCGAACCAACAGCAATAGTTCAGTTAGATCTTGACGGAGGTAGGCTGGAGGTCTTGCGCCGGTCAAGCGATATTTCCATTGATCCAGGTTACCTTTCGGCTCCACAGGAGGTCGAATTCCCAACTGAGAATGGACTAACGGCATTTGGACTCTTCTACCCGCCTAAGAATCGCGACTACACCGCGCCAGACACCAAGCCCCCCCTGCTCGTCGAAAGCCACGGGGGACCAACGAGTGCCGTTTGGACTGGTCTGGACTTAGAGGGGATCCAATATTGGACCAGTCGAGGATTTGCGGTACTTGACGTGAATTATGGTGGCAGTACCGGTTATGGTCGAGCATATCGGGAGCGGTTGAAGGGCAAGTGGGGAGTTGTGGACGTCGACGACTGCGTGAACGGAGCACTCTATCTCGTACGGCAGGGCGAAGCAGATGGGAATCGGCTCATCATTCGTGGAGGAAGCGCCGGCGGTTACACCACGCTTGCCGCGCTCACGTTCCGGAGTGTCTTCAAAGCCGGCGCCAGCTACTTTGGTGTCAGCGACTTGGAAGCATTGGAAAAGGATACTCACAAATTCGAATCGCGTTACAGCGACAGCCTCGTTGGCCCATATCCGGAAAGGCGCGACCTCTACATGGAACGTTCGCCCATTCATTTCACTGATCGAATATCATGTCCAATCATATTCTTTCAAGGACTTGAGGACAAGGTTGTTCCCCCAGCGCAGTCTGTGAAGATGTTCGAGGCCCTCCGCTCGAAAGGCCTGCCGACCGCATACGTTCCATTCGAAGGGGAACAGCATGGCTTCCGTAAAGGCGAAACTATCAAACGCGCGCTTGAGGCTGAACTCTACTTCTACTCAAAGGTATTGGGTTTCGAGCTAGCAGAACGAGTGGAACCAGTGCACATTGAAAACTTACCAGCACACACCACATAAGTTGAAGGCGAGCAATACTGGGAAAACTATTACGTGCGGAAGGGCAATGCCTGCGGGTGAAGAGGAATGATAGATTTCACCACGAAGCTCGGTGTCAGTGCAGCTAAACGTCTCCAGACCGAACATCTCATTTGGCTAACAACCACATCATCAAATGGAACGCCTCAACCCAACCCCGTCTGGTTCTACTGGGACGGAGAAAGTATTCTGATATACAGCCAACCTGCCTCTTTCAAGTTAGGGAACATTCGCCGTAACCCAAAGGTGTCATTAAACTTCAACGCGGACGAAGAAGGAGGCAACATCATCGTCCTAACAGGCGTTGCGTCCATAGACGAGAACCCCAAGCATGATTCAAGATTCATAGAGAAGTACCGTGAAGCAATCCCCAAAATCGAACATACAGCGGAGAGCCTTGCTGCCGCCTACAGCGTTCAGATCCGAATCATACCAAGCAACCTACGCGGCTTCTGAGCCGACCTCCTTCCATTGATTGATTCCTTCGCAGATCCGGAATACGAACCTGCCCACGATCTTGACTGCCCTTTCACGCATTGAACGTTTTAGTTTCCGTTGACGCTATCGCCGCCAAACTGTCGCTCTTCCACGCCCATGCCACATCGCTAAAGAAAAAATCTGGAGCACTGAAGATCGAGTTCAGAGATTTGCCGTTCCAGAAGAAGACCATTCCCTTAGCCATTCCAACCTGCGCGGTTGCCGTCACAATTGCCGCGATGTCGGCCGAGGGCTTCCAAGCGACGGCGACTGGGTAGACGTGCTTATTCTCGAACGGGACGGGTGAAACGGTCGTCCCGTTGAAATCGCCAATAAACCCAGTATGCCAAACAACATCATACCCCACAACCAACGCCGACTCTCCAGTCCGCATCCAATCTACGCCGATAAGGTCCAGGCGTCCCTCGTTCAATGGTCTTACGATGCCCGTTTCAGCCTCGTAACTGAAGAGGTTAGGTGATGGGATGAATTCCTCGGCAAAGCAGTTGGATGAAATTAATGCGCTGCCGGATTTTGGCCGCCACGAAATATCCCGCAGATTCGCCCTTCCCGCGTCCACCATCACAACCTGTCCGTTTGTGAACTTGAACAAGGTCCCGTTATTACCGGCAAGAAGGGCCACGGAGCCATCATGGTTCCACGCCACCGTGCGGAGGTTTTCGAAGGTGGGCACCGTTATCTTCGTAAACCGTTCTCCGTCGAGAAGCAAAACTGTCCCAGCGTTACCAACAATTAACGCCGTTCCATCCGTGGGATTCACGGATACAGCCCTGAGGTTATGCCGCGTCCCAGAATCAATAGAAATAGGCCTGTCGCCCTGAACCTTTAGAACTCGGCCACCGTTGCCCACAATGATCGGAAACCGGTCCTGTCGGTCCCAAGCGAGCCCTCGAAGATGGCCCTGCAGGTTTACGGTATGCAGGTCTTTCCCGTCGTAATAGAGCAGCTTCGAGGCCAACAAATCACAACCAAGGTGCGCTGCTTCTCTCGCTCAGCCCAAGAGTAGATTTGAAAGCAATAGTTCTGTTAACTTGCCGGCCCATTGGTTTCACCAATCTCTCATCCCTAAAGGTTAGAGGTGCCGGTAAGGAGCCTTGTCATCAGTTGATGAAGACTGCTCATTAGGTGATATGTGGGTTCTAAACCCGAAAGCTGAGCGGTCCGATGTTGGGTAAAGGTTGCTCCGACCAAGCGTAAAACCCTGACTTGCGAAGGGTCTAGCTGGCTTCGTGAATGCGAAGCGAGAGCCGTGAGGTTCGCGGCCGTCGCGTCTGCAACTGAAGCGATGGTACAGGAACCGCTGACTGAGCGCAATCCTGAAAGTCGATGCAGATGAGTTGACTCGGAAGCCAAGAGCCGAAGAGTTAACAGAACCAAAGCAATATTAAGAATGGGACAAGTGCCCCGCAACATGCCCAGGATCAAAACTCGGAGTTCACGAACCGTTCAATTGTATTCTGAACGGCACATCAACAATGAACGGGACCTCCTAGACTTCATAGAAGCGCTGGACGAGGATGAAGGGGTTAGAATCGAAGGAAACATCAAGAACCATGAAAACGGCGGCTTCGTATTCGTCGGAACCTACAGGGGCAGCTACTGCGTCAACATATGCGACAAGGTGTGGGCCCCAAAGCTGAGACAGTACGTACCCGGCGGAAGAGATGAGTGGTACTACTTCGACAAGGGCAAAGAAGCATTCCGCTTCGTCTTGAAAGAAGCAAAAAGGCCCCTACGAGCTTGGCTATACTAGTGCGGGAAGAGTTCCCGCGCTCATGGCGGACATACAATGGCTTGCTGCAAAGGCATCGGCCATTAGGCTTCGCCCAGCATTCTCAACGCAAACGAACAATATTTTCTTGTTTTTGACGTCGGATTTCATGTTTCCTTCACCTTAATGCTGCTTCCTTGCTCTGAGGTCTTCCCGTATCTGTGGGCAGTGATCTCTGCCATTATGCTGAGGGCTATTTCGGCAGGCGTTCGGGCTCCTATGTCCAGACCTATGGGCGCCTTGACTCTTGCCAGTAGCTCGTTTGATACGCCCTGCTGTTTCAGGTGAGAGAAGGTCGCTGCGACCTTTTCTTTGCTTCCTATCATGCCAATATATCCCGGAAGCAATTTCTTTGAGAGGCATTCCTTCAAGACAACCTCGTCATGCTGATGCCCACGAGTGACCATGACAACGCAGTCTTCCGCATGAAAATCCATTGACTTGGCCGCTCCAACGAAATCGCCCAACTTCACCTCATCAGCTAGAGGAAAACGCTTCCTGTCGGCGAAATCCTCTCGATCGTCAACAACGATTACAGCGAAATCAAGTGCCTTAGCGAACTCGACAAGAGGAACAGCAATATGTCCTCCGCCGAAAACATACATTGTCGAGGTACCCAAGATTGGTTCCACAAAGACCTTCACCTTCCCACCGCAAAGTACACCAATGCCATCAGCGCTTTGATCATCAAGCGTTAACTCCAGCAACCTTGGCGTCCTATCATGTAGGCACCGCAAACCTTCTTCTCGAATCTTCGCTTCAAGCAATCCCCCTCCAACCGTGCCCAGGATCGTGCCGTCAGCATAGACGAGCATACGGAACCCGGTCTTCCCCGGAGCCCCTCTTTCACCACCCACCACTGTTGCAAGAGAAGCTTTGGAACGTTCTCGCCTTATCCGTGCAATCTCTTCGAAAATATCAGGCACTTTGACCCATCAACTTCAGTCATGGTTCGCTCTCAATGGTTGGTTCGATTAGGACTGGTGGCTTTATCGAATTTGCAATCAAGCTGTACTTGCGAGCCCAATCAAGCGCCTTTCCCACTCGCTCAACGGATTCTGTCTTGACTTTAATTTTGGGTTTGAGAATGGTCTGGGTGAATGTGGAAGTCCGGTCTAGCAGATCCACTACGTGGCCTTCAGCTTCGCATTCATAAGAAACGAGTTGAATCTTCAACCGTTCAGCAGCCCAGATGAACATCATGTGAAAGCATGTGTTCAATGCCGCGACGTAAGCATCTTCGGGCGTCATGACTCCATAACGACCTTGAAGGGCTGGAGGTGCAGAGAAGCTCATGTTTGTGCCATTGCCGCAAGCTAGCTCTCCGTCGTGGCCTCCTGTCCAGACTACCTTCGTTTTGTATACTGGCAACCATCTACACCCAGTGTCTTAGAACTTCGTCGACTTCTTCAGCGATCCTGTCAGCAACTTTTCGTGTAACCGTTAGGGTCTCATCGTTCAGTTTGCGACGAGTACCGAGCCTTGGACACTGCCAGTTCTTCAATATGTCAGTGACGACGATTGATGACGCCGGTTTTCCACTGTAGCGCTCCGTAGCGGTCTTGGCGCACATCCTGTCGCATCCGTCAACCGTAATTGTTGGGTAGTCTCGTGCGAAGTCTCTCTCTTCTCTACCTCCTGCGAGGAACAATGGAAGACAGATCGTCACAGTTTCATTTGGTTTCAGCTTTCCTAAGACTAAGCGTGTAGCTACTCGTGACATTGTACCTTCAACGCACTCTTCTCCGCTGCAGGATATGATGCCAACTTTCTTCTCTTGCACTTCAACCATTATTGTCCCACCACCAAGTTGTCCACCTGTTTGGCAATTTTCTCAGCAAGCGCCAACGCCATCTGCTGACCGTCGGGATCGAGGAAGGTAACACCTCTCGGTTTCAGATGCCTGTTTTCCTTGTAAACGTCAACCACTCGGACACTTCCGGCTAGATCACCGCCAGCGAGCTTGACGTTTTTCTCAGCGCACTGAAGTGGGCATCCGTCAACCGTAATGCACTTGTGGTTACGCACAAGCTGCAGAGATTCCTCGTCCCCACTCACAAGCAATGCGAGACATAGGGTCTGCGTGCCGTCTCTGCGAAGGTTTTCAGTGACCTCGTAAGTTGCGTCTCGGGCTATGCTTCCGAATGCCTTACCGATTCCGCTGCATGGTATTACAATCACTTTCTTCTGATTTGGACTGTCCATTTTCATCTGGACTCCAGTTTGTCATGTCCGCTTTGCAGCTTTTCGAGCATCAACTTGTAATAATCGTCGGCACTCAACAGTGATGTACGGTCATCATCGAGGTTGCGTGGGGCGATGACAACCAGCCAGCCCTCTCCATAAGGATCGGAATTAACCAGCTCAGGCTTTCCAATGAGCTTGCTGTTCGTATCCTCAAGTTCTCCTGACATTGGGGAGAGTAATGCTACAGTCGTTTTTGCGCTCTCCATGGTCCCAAGCTCTTGGCCTTTCTCAACTGTCGAACCTGGTTTTGCTACTTCAACAAATGCTACATCGCCCGATGTCTTCTGAAGGTAGTCGCTCACTCCAACCTTCGCTTTGCCATTCTCGACACTGACCCAGAGGTCATCTTTTGTGTAGTAGAACCCTTTGCGCACCCGCAGCTCGAACTTGTCGTAGGTGGTTGTGAAATATTCGCTCAAGTCGAACCGTTCCTAGATGATGGCGCAAGGGCGACAGGCTCACAGTCCATGCAGTAATCGGTTTCCTTGTTCGTCCAGTAGACCTTACCACATCGAGGGCAGGTTGTTTTTCTGAGCCAGTCTTTCTTAGCAGGGGGAGCACGCATCAGGTCAGAATGCCTGGCAGCGCATGCACAAGTCCCCGGGTTCTCCTCATCCTGCAACACGGCGCAACCTCCGCTAGCAGACTCCGCCCATTCCGACTTTTTGAGCGGATTTGGTTTCTACGCTGATTGCTTGGAGGTGGTTTCGCCTTCGACGCGCCATCCAGACAATGGTAAGCATCACTGGAATTTCTATGAGAGGACCAACCACGGTCGAAACCGCCACCATCGGCATCGATGCAAAAGCTGTTAGCGCTATGGCTATTGCGAGTTCAAAGTTCCTTCCGGTGCAGTGAAAGCCCATAGTACATGCATCTTCATAGTTGTAACCCATGCGCTTGGTAGTGTAGTATACGAGGTTGAAAAGCAAGAAGAAGAACAGCACTACAGGAATGGCCATCTGCCAGATTAGGTTAGGATTATCAAGTATTACGCCTCCTCTAAGAGAGAACATTACGACCATCGTGAATAGTAGTGCCAGAAGCTGCATCGTGTTGAAGTAGGGAATCAACTTCCTATTCAACCAGTCCTCAGATTTCCGTTTGATGACCTCCCTTCGAGTTATTACACCGAAGAGTAACGGTAATCCAAGATAGAGAAGAACGCTCTCTCCGATCAAACCGATATCAATGGAGATGTATGTTCCTACGAGCAGAGCAATGTACAGAGGCGTTGTGATAACTTGGATAATGGAGTTCCACGCCATGAGAACAATTCCGAGTGGACCATTACCGTTCGCCAGATCAGTCCAGACTAGGACCATTGCAATGCAAGGCGCTACGCCAAGCAGAATCAAGCCTGTCCAGAGATAACGTGCCGTCTCAGCTGTGATTAGGCCGAAGTAAGGTAGAACCTGCTCGAAGAATACGAACCCGAGCGCATAGAGCAAGAAGGGGTTTACGGCGTAATTGAAGAAGGCGATTACGCCAACCTGCCTCTTACTTCGTAGCGCAACCTTCAACTCGTTCAACTCGATCTTCGTCATGGCCGGGTAGATCATCAGGAACAGCCCGATTGGAATGCCAATCTGAAGGTACTTGCCGAGCTCAGGCAGGTACTTGCCGAGTCCAAGGCCGATGATTATGCAGGCCCCTATCCACACCGCCAAGAGTTTGTCGATCCAACCAAGCCTACTTGTTTTCTCATTCATGTTGACGATCTCCCACTCCTATGGCCATTGCTAAGAAAATCTAGAGCGTAAGAAACCTGTCGAGCAGCGACAGTCGCTGCGTCATTTTTCCCAGACTCGTGATTCTATGCGCTGATGGTACAAAGGAAATGATCAGCTAGGTTTCGAGGCCTTCCAGGCCATGCTCTTCACGTGAAGTTGCTGCGACGCCGTTTCCTCGTTTATTGGGTGGGATTCATCCGATCCTTGCACTTCTATGAAACCCGCCTTTTCGAGGATACCTCGGTACTCGTTGGGCGTAACGGCCCCTGATATGCAAGCTGCCCATTCTTCTGGCTTGATTGGCTTTCGGCCTTCTTGAGTAGCAACCATGTCTGACACTGAAATTCTACCTCCGGGTTTGAGGACACGGTAGATTTCTTTGAACGCTAATTCCTTGTTTGGGACCAAGTTCAGCACGCAGTTGCTTATGACTAGGTCCACAGAGTCACTCTCAATGGGCATGTGCTCTATCTCCCCGAGTCGAAACTCCACATTTTCATAATCATGTTTCTTGGCTGTTTCACGTGCGCGGAAAATCATTTCGGGAGTGGCATCAAGCCCGATTATCTTGCCCGATTTGCCTACGAGTTTCGATGCACGGAAGACATCGACGCCTCCGCCACTACCAAGGTCCAGTATGGTTTCCCCCTCCCGAACCTCGGCATGCGCTAGGGGCAAACCACAACTTGCAACGACATTCAAAGCCTCACTGGGAAGATCACCTTCCTCCATTACTCCCGTGGCGCAGCACGAGTTCTCGGCCCCTCCTCCGCAGCATGGTTCATTCAACACAGCCAGTTTGCTGTAGTGTTTTCTTACAGCTTCCTTGATTTGTTCTTCACTCATGTTCGCTCGTCCACAAGACATCAGAACAACATATTTAAGAATGTTGATATGTATTCTGTTTTGGTCAGCATGAGCGCAACAATCGCCCAAGCAAGAGTCAAACGCCTCGTAAACCTCGGGTTAGTCAACTCTAATTGCACCCCCAACGAACGAATTACGCAACTGAAATCGAGAATAAGCGAGGATGACGTCACCTTTCGAGAACTGAAGACATTCTTCTCCGCGCTTGGTGATTCTACTCGGCTGAGGATGCTTAGGCTGATTGGTGATGAGGAGTTATGCTCTTGCGAAGTCATGGCCACCCTTGAGCTGACACAGCCGACCACTTCGCACCACCTAGGAATACTCGAAAGGGCTGGGCTCCTCAGTTCACGGCGCAACGGGAAATGGGTATTCTACAAGATAGCGAACCCGAAAGTCAAGAACCTGATCACTAAAGGATTCAAACTCATTGAGGGGGCGGAGTGATGAAGCGAGTGCTCTTTGTCTGCGTAGAGAACGCGGGCAGAAGCCAGATGGCTGAGGCCATTGCACGCTCATACGGGATCGAGGCTACTAGCGCAGGCACGATCCCGGCGGCAGCAGTCAACCCAACCGTCGTTGAAGCCATGAAAGAGAGGGGGTTCAATCTGTCTTCCACCAAGCCGAAGCTTCTGACCCCCCAGATGATTGAAGCGGCCGACTACGTTGTTACAATGGGCTGCCGTGTCGAAGACGTTTGCCCAAGACCCCTGATCGTCAAGATGGAGAAGAAGCTTGTTGATTGGCACATCGACGACCCTAAAGGAAAACCGGTGGAGGATGTCCGCAAGATACGAAGCGAAATAGAAAACCGCGTTATTGAATTGCTCAAGAAACCAAGCTAATCCACGCAGCGATTCCATTCAGGCTAAGCACTGAAAAGCGGACCTTGTTTATGTAGCCCCTTGTCCTGCGACCTTGACGCGGCCGGAGGAACCATACAACGAACGCTGCTAGGAAGATGGCTGCGACAATGGCGAGACCGGGTAACGTTGGCGAGGGTTCGAAGTATGACCGCGTGGCCAAGATAGTCACATCATCGACGGCAGTTGCAATTCCCATTGTTATCGAGAGGGTTATGTTCTTTCCTGCGAAACCGGTCAAGTCACGCGTAATCACGCTGGCTGGTTCCGTTCCTAACGTGTTTTTGCCGAATGCGTAGGTTTCCGGTTCATCCAAGGTTCCGTTGAACATAATCCCAGCTGGAGTAATGCCGAGAAGAACCCAAGGTACATCCCCTCCGATACTGGTGGGATTATCCGCCCAAGCCTTGATCGACAGCGAGATCCTCGTCGCATCATGAGGCAAGTGAACTTCTTGAAAAGCCTGACCTAGCGGAAAATCTGGGACCCCCTGCAGTTTCAGGTGAGGGTTTCCGGGAGACCCTTTTTCAGAGGCCGTCATGCAACAAGACGAAGTGTTTTGCTGATATTCGCTCCAATATTTCCAATGCTGAGTACCCTGAGAAAAATCTCCATTCTGGACCAAGTTTGTTTGTTGCGTGAACATTGGTTCGGGTGACGACGGGGCCGCAATTATGGATATGTCATCGACTGCGACTTGGTCCCCGGCAACACGGAAGATTAAGGGGTCACCAAGATTGAAGATCGTAATGTCACGGGTTATTGTAGTGAACTCACGTCTTGGGACTTGGAACAATTCATAGTTATCAAACTCAGCAGCGCTCGTCGCCTCCCTCATCAGCTGAGTAGTCAAATTGCCTCCGAGGCCTCTATCCAAGGCGACGCGCACGTAACTATAGTTACCCAAAGCCCAAGCTCTGAGGGAGAGGGTTATTCTAGCTGCGTCTTTGGGAAGGCGAAGTGAGTCCTTGTAAACATCCTGCTCGAACCGTTCCATCCCATACGCACCACCATTCCCTGTCCAGAGCTCTAGGTGCGGATTTCCCGGCGTCTCCTCATCCGAAACCATCACGCAACCGTAATACCCCCCAATGTCTGAAGGGTTACCTACTTGGCACGGGTTAGTTGGACCGTCCACAATCCAGTGCTCAAGGCCTTGAGAAAAATCTCCATTTTCCACAAGATTCTCCTGCGCGGCCGCGGGCACTGGAAACGCCGTTAACAGCATGTTGGCGACTAGAATTCCACAGATCAGGGATAGTGAGGAAACGGCCGTCCTCAAAGAGGACCCTGACTTCATTCTATGAAACGCCTGATTTACACATTGAGCCCCGCATACCCACGTGAACATCAGAGACAAGCAGCGCACCCCATTTCAAGCATATTCCTCCAAGTTGAATGTGCCAATTTACTTCGTTTTCGCGTAAGCACACGATTAAGCTCCTTCGGCCTCTTGGTTTGTGTCGGTCTAATGGCGTGCACTTAACGATGGATTGAGCTTATCGGCCGGACATGATTGAGGCTAGGGTGAACATTGTGCACCCCAACCCAAGAGGAACCAACCCAATCAACAAGAAAATTGCTGATAAGTTTGGCGCGGTCCTCGTTAGCGGTCGAAACAGCGAAAGGTAGAATGAAAGTGAAATTTCTGCAGTGAACACCGAAAGTGTTAGAATCCCAAACAAAACTGCTGCTGCATTAGCTTTTGATTTCTCAAACGATAAAACTACAGCAGCTACAACAAAGGATGAAGCCATTGAAGCATTAGTTACGAATGGTGTCAACGCCCTAAGATAACCCGATCTGAAAGCTGCGCCTGCTCCACCATTTTCGGTGACTGCTCCCATCAAGATCGGGAGAAGTACCGAGAATGCAATCAATGCCAGTCCAACAATGGCCAAGAGAGCTTCAGGGAATCGTAGACGTGTGGAATGTTTCGTATCTTGATTATCGGGTTGTGTTGACGTTGATTTCACCAAGCAGTCTCAGCGACCGCGGCATGGGTCGGCGTGAACATGATAGGGCGTGTTAGTTGACGGCTTTCAGCTTTGTTTGCATCGTTGCAGGTTTGTCGCGCCTATCATCAATTTTCAAAGTGGTGACAACCCTCTTGGCACCCGTCTCGACGACCGCTAGGTGAGCTGCCTTCACTGCGTCAAGAATCTCATCAATGCTAGCAGCTTCAAGCGAAGTCCCATTAGGCCCTGAAACCGTTTTGAGCCCTGACTTCTTCAGACTCGCCACTGCGACCCTGACGAACCGGCTGATGCTTGACCCTTCACCGAGAACTGAAACACTAACCTCTGCAACTATCATCTTACGATCGGCAATACTAGAACGGACCCACCAAATATCTTCGCCGTTACTGACCGGGTGATAGGACTCTTGCCGTTGAAGACCGTCTATGTGACGAATCTCCGCACCTTTCTTCGCATCCCTCACGATTAACTCCCGTTAAAGACGAAGTTGTTCTAGCCACCTATCTTGCTGCCACATTCAGTGCAGAAGTTGGCCACAGTTGGCAAGGGGGACCCGCAATTCATGCAATAATTCCTTTCCTTCGCCCTCATGATGCCTGTCTGCTGCTGTTTCTTTCTCTTGTTACGAGCGTTGAAGGCGAACACGGCCACGAGGATGAGCGCAGCTGCTCCTAAACCCCCCAATACGGTCTGGGAGATTGCCTTGATTAGGGTCGAGGTCAATGAGGCACCAGAATTGTTGAGAGGTAGAGTTGAAAGCAGCTCGCCGTCCTTCCTCAGCTGCTGACCCGTGCCGGCGATTATGTCAGTAGGCCCCAAGACTGTAACACCGTAAGGAATCGCTACGTCGCATTCGGGTTTCTCTACACCGCAACCTGAAATTGCGTAAAGAAATTTCACCAGGTGCCACTCGTTCCGCGCATAATATGAGGGAGTTCTAAATTCAACAGGCCCCAAGCTTCCACTCGCCGTAGCTGAGTTACCTCCTTCCTCCGCTACAACGGAAACGGGGTCCCTTGAAACCGTCCACGGGTAGTTCAGTTTCGAAACGGTTTGCCCATCAAGTAGAAAGGCCCACCCATTTGTAACATTGGCCATGATCTGGTAGAGGTGCCACGCCCCTTCCTGGCCGACTGAATTTCTTGGGCCGATAGCAAAGTAGTAGTTAGGGACCTTCGCATCCGGCCAGTACTCCCAAAACCATCGTGCATCACCATTCTCAACCAAGTCGAAAGATCCCGAGCAGGTCGAATTTCCTCCAGAACTATACCCGTACATGCAATAGTTTCCGCTAGTTGCTAGGTCGTAACCGAACTGTATGAAAGATCCGTTTTGTAGATTGCTTCCGACCCAGAACGCAGCGCCAAAATCTTGATCACCAAGGGTGGAGACATGGGTGCGAATTTCAACGCCAACCCCCATGTTCCCCCGAGAAGCACTATCAGCAAAAGCCCCAACCTGAATACTATAGGCCGCCTGCGCCGTTGCCTGTGGCAGAAAAAGCAGGAACATTAACAACGCAATAACCGGGAGAATTCTACGAACGCGCAACATACAAGCTCACTCTCAGCTTCCCCCTAATCATCTAATCGGCAGGGAGCTAGTTTTTGCTCGAAACTGTTCGAGGGCTTAGGAGTTGACGTGAAACTTAGGCTTGCCTTCCAAAACTAATATATGCCAAAGAAACCGGGCGGCACTAAGATCCTTTTGCCAGATGAGATAGTAGAAATTGACGGTCCGAATCATCTCTTCAAGGACAATCTCCTAGACGGCCTCGTTGGGAGGTGGAATGTAACCGGAACAATCGCGGGCCAATCAATCACACATTTCTGCGAAGCTGACTGGGTCCTCAATCATCAATTCTTGAGAGTCCACTTCATCGATGTGGAATCCAGAAGCCTTCAAGATCAACGAGACAACAAGGAGCATCAGCACGCTCCGTACGAAGCAATCGTCTTTGTTGGCTATGATAACATGAGTGAGCGTTACGTAGTTCACTGGCTCGATATCTTTGGCGGCCGCTTTTCCGAAACTTTGGGGTTTGGCGAAAGAGAAAATAACGAATCGATCAAGTTTGCGTTCGAGTATCCATCTGGCCCTCTTCATAACACCTTTAGCAGGAATGCAGACAAAGACGCATGGTCAGTCGTCATCGAGCAGAAAGATGACAAGGGCAAATGGACAGTCTTTGCGAACGAGGTTCTTGAAAGGACTAAGTAGCAAACCGCGCAGCGGTGTAGTGGTGGTGGGTCTAATGGTGCGCACACACACTTTTACTAACGACGGACGACGGTTCAAATTACGATGCCCGCACCATTAGAGGCAAACACGCGAAACTGGCCGGTTGCGTATGAGGAACCAGCCAAAGACATGATTATCAGATGTAGCAATCGGCCGAAAGCAATCCATCCGACTTTTAACCAATAACACCCGAGCAATTATGAAGAGCAAATTGAGGGTCGTCGAAGTTCGGAAGGATAAGACGATAGACCTCCCCGACAATGCTGTCCCAGTAAAACTGGAACAAGTAACCGAACCCACGGGACTCGTAAATCCCGCACCGTCTTCAGAAAGATTCGTCCTCTACTATCTTGAGAAAGAACGCTAAAGCCATCTCTGCATCAAGATTCCTTCTGACCGAAGACATCATACAAAGCAATGCGAAGGAGGTGAAATCATGGCTAGAGTAGCACGCGAAATGGTAGTGAAGGCTGGCGTAAACGTCGACCAACTCCTCGACCTACTGGTCAGAAACGCGGCCGCTGAACTAACAACATTCTACTACTACACAATCCTCCGATGCAACCTAATCGGCCTGGAAGGCGAAGGAATCAAGCAACTCGCTGAGACAGCTCGAATTGAGGATCGCAATCACTTCGAAGCCCTCGTCCCACGCATATACGAACTCGGCGGCAAACTCCCAGACGACATGAAAACATTCCATGACTTGACCGCATGCCCACCCGCTAGACTGCCCAAAGATCCAACGGATATCAAAGCAATGTTGACGGTGCTGGTAAATGCGGAAAGATGCGCAGTAGCCGGATACTCACACGTTTGCAACATTACCGCAGGCAAAGACCATCGCACATACGACCTATCCCTAGCAATTCTGAACGAGGAAGTGGAGCATGAATCATGGTTCAGCGAATTCCTAGGAGAAGGCCCATCCGGACACTTCATGCGGCAAGGCGACACGTCACCATTCGTATCGAAATTCCTGAAGTAGAAGTCGAATCAACATATTCGTCCAGCTAAACCTCTTCTTTTCTCGACGGTTTTTCTTGTTTTGTGTGTGTGCGCACAACTATACTCACACACATGCAATAGAGATGATTTTTTCCTAGATTGGGCTTTCCTGTAAATTGAGTAACCCGCCGGGTGTGATCTTAGTGGTGCGCACCCAGAGCTGAGTCCTGGCCGGTTAACCGTACCAAGGTCTTTCTAAGAGGGTTCTCCTATTGCGTCCAAGAATCTGATGACCCCTGAGAAATCAGCCTCAGTAATCTCGCTCGTCTTCAACCCGGCCGTAACAGCGGCGTTCACATTCCTGATTCTGTTGTACCCTATGCGAAGCATGCAAACATTTCTCTTGCTGATGGCAACCTGTATCACATTTGGAACCATGGTCCCGCTTGTGATGATGTATCAACTTACAAAACGCGGCCTCATTTCGGATTTCAATGTTTCAGAGAGGCAAGAACGGACAAAACCGTTCGTTGGAGCAGCAGTCAGCTATCTCGCCGGCAGTGGCGCTTTATTGTTGTTGAAAGCCCCAACCATAATCATCACATTGATGCTCTGCTACGCTTGCAACACGGTCATAATGCTGCTCATAACGCTTCGATGGAAGATCAGTATTCATGCGTCAGGCATCGCAGGTCCTACGACCGCTCTAGTCTACAGTATAGGTACGTGGGCTGCAGTTTTCTTTATCCTGCTCATCCCTGTTGGGTGGGCAAGAGTGCAACTAAAGGTGCACACTCCATGGCAGATATTCGCGGGAGCATTAGTGACCGCAATCGCGACATGGCTACAGCTGAAAATCTACTTCTCAATTCTCTGAGTGGTTAACACTAAGAGGTATTCGCTTTGACCGAAAACACGCGCAAGGCCGTGCATCTCTTAGCTTTACTCGTCCCACCCGTCTCTGAACTAACCTCGAAACCTTTAGTTCTGGCTGCGCTTTCCATAATCACAATTGCATATGTTCTTGGGGAAGTACTGCGCCTCAAAGGCCACCACTTGCCGATTATCACGCCATTCACACTGAAGATGAGCCGGCCCGAAGAGAGAAGAAGCTTCATCATACGACCGGCATATCTCGCAATTGGTATCATTCTGGCGTTGGTCTTCTATCCCAGCACGATCGCTTATGCGTCAATATGCATCGGGGCGATCGGTGATTCTGCCGCTGCCATTGTGGGAGAGAGATTCGGTCACAGGCGAATTGTTAGGCGGAAGACGGTAGAGGGCTTTGCTGCAGGCTTGACCGCTGCTTTCCTTCTGGCTTCCTTTTTCGTCTCTCCTTTCATAGCTCTACTAGGTGCAGTCGGAGCTATGATTATGGAACTTCTCGATGTGCCAGATGACAACCTCACAATGCCAATCGTCGCGGGGGCATTGATGACTCTCGCGACTCTAACAGTCCGCTTATAGCGGGCCCATTTGTGCTGTGTTATGTCGTGATGGGACATGGTGTGTGCGCACCATTAGACCCACACAGATGAAAACTGCACGATGCAAAAGTGGGTTCTGTTAAGAACTAGCGTGTTGGTTGACCGTTAAGCATCGGGGTGTTGAGGGTATCATGTCTCAAGTTCCGTTGTATAAGGCTCTGTCAAAAATCGAAGGGTTCGGAGCGTTTGCCTCACGGCGAATAGAGAAAGAATCTCAAATTGCGGTTTGGGATGGACCTTATGCCCACGAACTGCCGAATGATGCTTCTGCGAAATACTACTTGTATGTTAGACCGCATGTATATCTCGTAGGCTTCGGTGGGGATTACCCCGAATCTTTCATCAATCATTCCTGCAATCCGAATAGCAAAATCGTTTGGAACGGTGATATAGCGATTCTTGTTGCAATACGTGATATTGAACAGAACGAAGAGGTTACATTCGATTATGGGTCTGCAAGTTCATTATCGCCCGAGGGTTAGCAAGGATACCGAACACCCATCAACTTAACAGACCCCAAAAGTGTTAGTCATATATAGTGTTGAGTTTGATTAGGGCGGGATGCATTATGCCTGTTGTTATGATAATGAATTGGAAAGGCCTCACCCGCGAACAGTATGAGGCCATGAGGAAACCCATCAACTGGGAAGGAAACGTACCCAAAGGGCTGCGATTCCACGTAGCGGCGTTCGACGCGAACGGGGCACACGTCACCGATATCTGGGACACCGCCGATAACTTCAACGACTTCGTCAAGAGCAGGCTTATGCCAGGCGTGAAACAGCTCGGGTTTAAAGGCGAACCTCAGGTAGAAATCTACCCAACCCACGCCATCTTCACACCCGCCTACAACCCAAAGTAAGAACCCGAAGCTTCAGTGGGCGCCCCTAGCGTCAAGCTAAGTGTTCCCTCCCGGCGTACGGCTTCTAGCATCGTGTGATCACAGATCTCGCGGCCTGCGCTCCGGAAGGTCGTCCGTTCAATGTCCAACGCGAATTACGTTAGAAACGTAGCGGCTCGTTAAGAGTATGTAGTTCTAGTGGTGTTCATAATTTGAACTGCCATTTTCATGTGTGTGCGCACCATTAGAGGCACACCACACGAAAAGACAGAAATGCGATCCATCGTATGGAGTACTGGGACGTCACCGGTTACAGATGAATGATAACAGTCTCAGAATCCCTTGGCATCAGGGCCACAGCTGACAAAGTATGGGCCATCGTAAGAGATTTTGAGCATGTGAACCGTTGGGTCATTGATCTGGCGTCATCGGTACCTGAAGGTGAAGGCGTTGGAATGCTAAGGCATCTCATTCAAAGGGACGGGGCTCGAGTTCTTGAGCGTCTCGACTTGCTGGACGAATCCACCAAGACAATTGAATATCATATCGTGCAGTCGGACCTACCGTTCACTACCTATCGCTCAAGCATCAAAGTCAGGAGCACGGGTCCGGATTCTTGCGAGGTACTCTGGACAAGTGCCTTCGAACCGAAAGGAATAGACATCGACCAGATTTTGCAAACCCTCAAGACAAATTACCTGAGATATCTTGAAAGCCTCAGAAAGCTAACTTTAGCTTAGATAGAAGCGTGAGTTGCCTGATAGCCACAAAAATCGTTTGGAAGGAAAGAGGAACCATCTTAGTGTGGTTAGGCATTCTTCGACTTGTGTGAATTCGACAACCGAAGCGGCAATTGGAGCTATAGGGGAAAACAAAGTTGATGGCACTATCATCTAATACAGATGGAGCATAAGAAAGAGCTGCTCCGATTCCAATTAATGGAAGCTCACAGCCATGGAACCAAGAGGACTTTGAAATCGAGGAGCTCATTCACGCGGGTAAGATCATTGTGATGGATGGAAAGAAGTGAAGGATCAGATCTACCGGCTGGAAAAGAATATCATGATTTAGTCGGCCGTCGCAACTTGAACCGTCGTCCGTCGTCGTTAGTAAAAGTGTATGTGGACGCATGATTCTAGCGGCTCGTCACGCCTGACGCATTGTTTGTAATTGTGCCGCTCGTTGTCTGAGAGCTACACTCATCTTGTCAAATTCATCTTTTGTGTTCTTTATTGTCTTTGACAGAAATGGTAGGAAAAGGCCGCTGAATTTCTCGCTTTGTACAAAGAGCACTCTCTCGCCACCCTGATTGTCTGAAATGGGTTTTATTTCAAAGACATGTTCGCCATCGAACAGTCCGGGAATCCACAATTGCCCCTTCCAACGAAGTTCATGGCCCGGTTCCGCTACAAGTAATCTCACCGTGAATGAGGCTCCCTTACCGCTTTCAGTTCCCATGTAAACCTTCAACTTCGACCCTAAGCGGCGATCTTTGACTGCCTCCCGTATTTCACCTGGGACAAAGCCTGGGGAGCCGATTAGAAGCTGCCACACCTTATCAGGCGAAGAACCAATCTCTATTTCAGATCGGATCTCTTTCATTTTTCTCACTCATCCCTTCCGAATACGAATGCTACTCATGAGATCGCACTAAGTAATTTAGAGGGAGGGATGAGTTGGTTCGCCAGGGTGTCGGCGCGGGCTAAGAGCCCGAGTGATGAAGGCAAGCTTCCACACGCGGGTGGCAAAGGTGAAGCATTTCCGATGCATTGGAGCTTCCATGACATCGCCAATGCGCCAGCTTGACGAAGTGAAGCCCAATGCTCTAGCTGAATCCAACAGCTTCTGCTGGCCATGGGTAATCTTCAGCCTCAACGACTTCGACCGACCGCGAATAATCGCCCCACAACCTACACAATGAACCTTGACCTTCTTCGACATAGCTTTCACTTCATTTTGCTGGTGAATACTGGGGTAGTATGCCGAATACGTTTGCCATTCTTTGAAAGGTAGCTTCCGCGGCCAGTTTTGCTTCCTGGTTCACTCGCAAACTTGACAAGTTCTTTGCGAGCGCCTTCAGGACGCTGAGGGCTTTGGGCGTGTCGAAGTCGTTGTCCATGTTGCGTTTGAACGCCGATTCAGATTTTTCGAGTAGGACCTGGAGTTTTCTCTCCTGTTTCGGGTTGGTGGGTGGTGGGGCTGTCGTGAAAGCTTGAAGGTTTTTGTTTATGGCAGTCAGTTCGGCCGTGGCCTTCCTGAGTCTGGTTACGGAGAGGACCATGGGTTGCCTGTAATGGAATGAGGCAAAGTAAAACCTCAGTGTGGGGACACCGTATTCTTTGGTGGCGTCGCGTATGCGTACCACGTTGCCTAATGATTTGCTCATCTTGCGCCCTTCCACACTCAACAAACCCGTATGAAACCAGTACCGCACGAAGGGGGCCTTGCCGGTCAAGGCTTCGGCTTGCGCTATCTCGGCTTCGTGGTGGGGGAAAATGAGTTCTGAGGCGCCGCCATGCATGTCGTAGGTTTCCCCGAAATGCGCCATCGAAACCGCCGTATCCTCAATGTGCCAGCCCGGCCTCCCATAACCCCACGGGGAGTCCCAACCTAGGCCCTTCTCGTATTTCCTCCATAACGAGAAGTCTTCGGGGCTGCGCTTCGAGGAGCACAATTCAAGGCGCCTCAAACCGAGCTCTTCATGGCTCTGTCCGGAGAGTTCGCCGAACCTTGGAAACTTGGTCACTTGGAAGTATACGCCGGTCTCAGTCTCGTACGCCACCCCCTTCTTGACCAATCCCGCCACTTGGGCGATCATTTGTGGAATGTAGTCGGAGGCTCTCTCGTACTGGTCCACGCTAGTTATGCCTAGGCTTTGCATGTCTTCTAGAAAAGCTGCTTGATATTGACGCGCCAAGTCGAGCGGGTCCCTTTTGAGTTCCTCCGCTCGCTGCACAACACGCTCCGCCACGTCCGTGACATTCATCAAATAACGCACCCGATACCCCGAATACTTCAGGTAACGGACGATTGTGTCAAAGGCCAAATACGTCCTAGCGTGGCCTAGGTGAAGGTAATCATAGACGGTTGGCCCACAGACAAAGAACTTCACATCCCTGTCCATGGAAGCTGTGAAAAGCTCCTTACGGCGGGACAATGAATTATACACTCTGAGCGGCATCCCCCAATCTTAACCTCCCTTACCGGTGCACCTGTTTTGCCTAACTCGGAACTGTCAAGTTGTCGTCTGCTAATTACTTTCATGCGCCTATTCGCCTAATATGCGGCCGCAACCACAGAGAGAGGAGTCATCAGTCGATGAAGACTTGACAGAACCCCTAACTCCTACCTTAGCCACTTGCCGCCCTGCGCTGCCTAGAATCCAGCTAGAGCCCAGTAAATACCCCTCGGTCATAGGCCCGGCTAACCCATCGAATAGCCGTCACCTGCCGTCCAGAGACCCGCATACTTCCCTAACAGGATGCTCAATTGTATGTTCTTAGGCGCTCAATTGCCATGCTCTGGAAACCCTACGGTTGAAAGAGGGCCATTTGACCCTCAAACATGAACGGTTCCTAGAACTGGCTTGATTGCTAGCTAGGCGCGCGGGGTTTCTTCGGTTGAACGATGTAGTAGTTTTCGTCCACATCAATTTCCAGATCGGGCACGAAAGACAGGACGAACTCGATTAGTTCATCCATGCTGCGCTTACGCCTCTCTTTCAACTGGAGAAAGCCTTGAAGGCTTACCAATCGCTCGTACATGTCGGAGCTAATCTTTATGCTGCGGCTCAAGCGCCTTTTCTTACCAGGTTCGAAGATTCTTGACACTAGTTCTCCCTAGTAGAAATGTGGAACATTCGGCATTTATGATTTTTCCTCCAAGCCCCGTTATATACAAGAAAGGGGGTAAGGGAGGTTTACTGGATTATTGTGGAGACTATGATTCGCGGAGGTGAATAGAAGTTGGCAAAGAAACGCAAGGTTAAGATGAAGCTAGAGGGCCGTGAGGCACGGGATACTACAGAATACGTAGCATAAATCCGCTAAAGCGGGTTCTGCTAGCCGGTTCCACTGGAACTGGCCTGTTCTCCTTTTTGTATTTTCTTAATCTATGGGCTATTCTTGTGTTAACTCAAACGACACGAGGCCGTGCTGTTTGGCTGAATGGATAATGTCTTAAGCAAAATCGGGCGTACGTGGGGGAACACGCGTTGTGTTCGCCTCATGCTGGAATTAGTTGAAGGCCGTATAGCACAATTAGCCCTCCTAATCATTGTGCTTGCCGCGATTTACGGACTATCAAGAATTGCCCAAAAAAGGCAAATGAAGACTCGCGGGATCCCCGGCCTCGAAAGAATCGACGAATGGATAAAGGAAGCTGGAAAACTGGGCCGTAGCGTCTTCTACACGCCTGGAACAGGAGGCGTCACCTCGTCAGACACCTTGGCAGGATTGGCTCTGTTGGACTACGTGGCGAAACATTGTGTTGAACATGGCACTCCGCTGATCGTTGCAACCGCCGACGTGAACGTACAGCAAGTTTCAGAAGATATCGTGAAAAGCGCCTATACTGCGGCGGGCAAAGGAAAAGAGTTCACGGCTGAGACCGTCCGATATATATCTGGTAGGCAGTTCGCCTATGCTGCCGGCGTGATGGGCATTCTTCGGCGGGAAAAACCAGCAGTCAACTTCTTCGTTGGCGATTTCTCAGCGGAGGCACTGGAAATTGCTGAGGCTGGCCGAAGCGAAGCAATATACCAGTTCGGTGGGACCTCCAATGTTGACCAGTTACCTTACTTCATGGCGACTTGTGACCAAACTCTGATCGGCGCAGAATTGTATACGGCTCAAGGTTTCCTTTCTGCTGACCCAGAGGCAACATCAACTTTAGTTGGGCCCGACGCAGGTAAAGTACTAGCCATACTCCTCATACTCTTAGGAGCATTCCTCCTCACCTTTGGTAATTCCATCCTAGTCGACCTATTGCAACTCTGAGGAAATGAAATGAGCGCAAAGAAACGGAAAATGACTCGGGGAGAATTGATTCTCCAGATACTTATTTTCTCGTTGGGATTCTTCTACGCGTTCGTCTATTACGTGAATGTCTCCACACCGGTTGACTTGCAGGCCGTTTCAGACCAGCTCTTTGCATACTTGACTGCGATGCTAACTGCAGCATTCGCTATAGGAATCATCAACCTAACGCGGGTCCACGTGAATAACGTCAAGCTGAAACGCCCCGTCTGGAGGTACAGCATCGTCCTGATCATAAGCCTCTACGGCATGGCGATCATTAGCATGATTTCCTCTCCCTTCGCAATAGACCCTACAGGGGCCGTCATACCTGCCGGGCTCATTGACGCCGTGACCCCAATCTGGGAATTCTTATACTACAAGATCTTAGTTACCATAAACTCCAGCATCTTTTCACTATTAGCCTTCTTCATCGCCTCAGCCGCCTACAGGGCTTTCAAAGCGAGAACCTTGGAGTCAACCATACTCTTGGCAGCGGGCTTGCTCGTCGTGTTGGGCCAGGCGCCAATAATGGACCTAGTTTGGCCGGGTTTCAGCGCGATACGTTCCTGGATTTTGTTGTTTCCAAACACCGGGGGTCAGAGGGGGATATTGATTGGAGCTGCCCTTGGCATACTCGCGTTCAGTGTTCGAAGATTGATTCGTTACCCGTGGGGAAGATAGATGAACCCATCAAACTTACGGTCCGACCCCAGGCTGATCTACTTGCTACTGATTTTGGTCATTACCGTTCCAATACTCACGCATTCTGTCCTGCCTGTTCCTGTAAGCTCAACCACGCAAGCTCTATACGATTTCATCGAGAAGCTGCCTGCTAATAGCCTCGTGGTAGTCAGTTTTGATTATCCGACCAGCGTCGTTCCCGAGCTGCATCCCCAAGCCATAGTTGTTACGCAGCATCTTTTCATGCGACCGCTGAAAGTTCTTTTTGTGGCGCAGTATCAAGACGGGCCGGCATTAGCCGATGCGGTTCTCGATGCAATCGATAAAGGAAACAAAACATATGGTGTAGATTACGCAACGCTTGGTTTCATTCCGAATACAGCCACGTTCATTGGAATGATTACTAACATCCCCCAATTCTTCCCTGTTGACACGCATGGCAACCCAGTGAACACTCTTCCAATTGTCAAGGAGTTCCCGGCCGGCAAGCAAGCCGCGCTAGTCATCACTTTTTCCGCAGGTGAACCAGGTTTGTTGGATTACTTGCAATATTGGCAGAGTAGTTTCAACATTCCAGTAGCGGTCGGCGCCACAGCTTCCAACGCTCCGGGTTACCTGCCCTTCTATAATTCCGGCCAGCTCGTTGGGATCCTAATCAGCATTCGTGGGGCGGCGGAGTATGAAATTCTAATTCACAGAATGGGAATAAGCGGCGCGACCTCAGCCATGGTCGCCCAGTCAACGTCCCACCTTCTGATAGTTGTCATGGTAGTGTTCGGCAATGTTGCCTATTTCGTTGAGAGAGGCAGAAAGAAGGGGGTTGCCAAGTAAATGGTGAACATAATAGACGTCCTTAGCATTTGGGTGGCCGTCTTTGTGACGTTGATGGTCCTTAGCTTTCTGTACAAAGAGAACCCATTTTTCCGATTAACAGAATACGTTTTCATCGGTTTGAGTAGCGGGTATGGGTTCGCCGCGGCGTTGCGCCTCTTCCTCAACCAAGCCATAAACCCCATCGTAAGCGGCAGCCTGGACTTCATAGTCCCAGTCGTTTTGGGCTCATTCTTCTACGCACAATTCACGAAGAAGTATTCGCTACTTTACCGCCTTCCGTTGAGTTTGGCGATCGGTTACGGTTTGGGCGTAACCATCTGGAGTGTAATGCAGGCCTATTTCGTCAGGCAGATCGAGGCCACGATGCTTCCGCTCTTCACCGGAAACTTGTTGACTACAGTAGATAACTTGGTTCTGGTCGTGGGCACCATCCTGTCACTATCCTACTTCATCTTATCACGCGAGCAGACGGGAAGTTGGGGGACCATAACGAGGATTGGAAAATACTTCATACTAATTACGCTTGGCGCCGTTTTCGGTAGCACGGTCCTGGGAAGAATGCAGATCATAATTCAACGCATTCAGTTCCTAACGGGTGACCCAGCCTTTCCTTGGCTCGCACTAAAAATGGGAACTGCGGAAGCGGGAACCTTTGCGCCCTTTGCAATCTTGGTGTTCCTGGTGGTTTTCGGTTTCTACCTTTTCAGGGAACGAAGGAGCAATGCAAACGGTGAAGCGAAGCCCAGACGGGTTAAGGCTTAGATTTCGATAGCTCCTCGATTCGTTCTATTATTCTACCGACATTCTCTTTCTTCATGAACAGACCTGTGTACTTTGGTCCCTGCAGCTCGAATAACCATTCCAGGGGTCCCAGCGCTACGATTGCAAGCTGGGACGCGATGAAGGAGAGCGGCCGCGTGGCCTCCAGGAACATGATTGCGGGTGATTCAAGCCCCTTATCCACGACGAGTTTGGCGATGTTGTTGATTAGCTTCCGTTCTTCTTCCTCGGTCAGGTCGAACTCAGACATAGGCGGTTGATCTTCTAGGCTTAGACGGAGCGGAAGACGGTTTCCTCAGGGTAAACTTCGATGCCCTCGGCGGTTATCCTGTACGGGCACAACCTATCGGTGTGTTTAGCCCCACGCATCTTCCTAACCTCCAAGGCTTTCACGTTCGACTCTTCCACTCTGTACATGTGAAGAACGATAACTCCCTGCGCGAGGAAGGCCTCGGCACCGAACCTTGTCATATCCTGCCTGTCCTCTGGGTTCTCCGCAAGCATTATCGTTGTGAGGTCCATTTCCGTTAGGTCTTTGATTAGGTGCAGTGTCTGTTGGCGTATCTCGAAGTCGTCTTTGTACTGCAACGTGAGCGCTGAAATTGAGTCTATGACGCAACGCTTCGCGTCCACCTTCTTCTTGACTTCCTTTATTGCCGCTATAACTTCATCTAGCTTGAATTTCTCAGCACCCAAGAAATTCTGCCCAAGCGAAGGAGGAACGAAAGTGGTGGTTTTAATTGCACGCTTGATTGGTGAAACATCAACGAAAGCGAGTTTGCCCTGCTTCTCCGCGTCGGAAATTTTCCACCCATACCGTTCACTATTGAAAGTGATGGAGTAGGGAGGTTCATCAAACGTAACGTACATCCCATTCTCCCCGTAATCGCTAAGTCCCTTGTACAGGTATTGCACGCCAAAGGTCGTCTTACCTGTCCCTGGTCCTCCGAGCAACAGGAAGCCGTAACCCCGCGGTAGGCCACCTTCGATAAGTTCATCCAATCCCTTAATTCCGGTCTTAACTCTCTCACTCATAATGGAAGACTCCTCTCAACGGCGAGTAATGCATTTGCCATTAAGTTCCAGTTGGCCAAATAGGGCTATCGGTAAGTTCTTCAGTTCAGTCAGTCAAGTTTCACGAAAGAAAACTGAGGTTCGAGACGTTGGAGCAACTGCGACGCCTGGTTCAGGAACTTGCGTTAGCAGGATACCAGCTCGACCGTTCAGCGTATGATTATCTTAGGTCGATGAACGAACTTGACGCAACAAGGTTCGCTAAGAACCTCCTGATAACGATAGGTGAGACCCCTGAAGCAGGACGAATTCTTACCAAGCAAGAATTGTTGGAACTCACTGAGCCACCGCAGGCGCTCCAAATCCCCGTCCCAGTCTCAGCAACCATTCCGGCAAAGCAAATGTCCTCGAGGTTAGAAATCGTAAGGGACCCTTCCAAAGAGATCGGGACAGGTGGCAGCATCGATGACTTCTCACACTACTTCCGAGATAGATTCCACAAGTTGTCATCAGCCTTTCGTGAACGATACGATGCAAGGGACGCAACAAACATCGCCAATGCCCTAACCGCCGAACAAAATCAGAAAGTGAAATTCATTGCTATGGTTATGGAGAAACGCGAAAGACAAGGGAAACTCTTCTTACAAATCGACGACTTAGAGGACTCAGCCACAGTGCTCGTCTCGGCCGACGCTCGAGCTGCTTACGAAGTGGCGCAGAAGACCCCTCTCGATCAAGTGATCTGCGTTTCCGGCGTACGGGCGAAGGGAGACCTAATCGTTGCAAAGGAGATCTTACTTCCTGACATCCCTGACCACAAGCCACACCTCGCCGACGAGGAGGTTTGGGCAGTGTTGCTCTCAGACCTGCATGCCGGTAGCAAGAAGTTCCTCGGGGCTGAGCTCGCTAGGGTTTTCGATTGGTTGAACCTGAAGATCGGCGGCCCGGACCAACGGGCTATTGCTGAACGAACCAAGTACCTAGTCATCTGCGGGGACATCGTCGACGGAATCGGAATATACCCACGTCAGGAACAGGAATTGGCAATCGTAGACCTCTATGAACAGTATCGTGAAGCCGCAAAGTACGTGGGCAGGATACCTGAACACATTGAAACGGTTGTGCTTCCAGGAAACCACGACCCAGTGAGACAGGCACTCCCGCAACCTCCCATACCGAAAGATTTCGGGGAATCACTCTACGAGTCACGCAAACTTATTTCCTTAGGCAACCCTGCCGAGGTTTCGATGCATGGAGTCAGGCTTCTACTTCACCACGGCCGCAGTCTCGACGACATCATCACAAGCGTTCCCAACATTGACTTCACGCAGCCCGAGAAGGCGATGAAACTTCAACTGCAATGCCGGCACCTAGCCTCGGAGTACGGGAACAGGACAGCCATAGCCCCCGAGAAAGTCGACCACCTAATCATAGAAAACATACCTGACATTTTCCAATCAGGGCACATACACGTCGTCAAATATGAAAACTACCGAGGCACGCAAATCATCAATTCCGGAGCCTGGCAAGCCCAAACCGATTACCAACGCCGAGTCGGCTTGGTTCCGACACCTGGCATACTAACCGCGGTCAACCTACATACGCTACAAGTACGATTGATGAACTTCATGGAAACTTCACCATAGGTTAGGAAAAATAGGAATCATCTGTAATAACATCATATCGGAGGAGCGGATCAAATAGCTTACGCAGGGGACAAGAAGAAACTCAGTGTTTCTGATGTTTCCAGTAGGCGTCGAATGCGGCCCACGAATTCTTGGAACAGTAAGACTCGTCACAGAGCGGAGCGATTAGGCTGAACACCTTTTCTAATGTCAGCGAGCGCCCATTCGCCTATCTCGTCAGTCTTCTTCCTAATCTGCGTAACCGTTTGCCGATTGTGAGACGCGCGCCCCTCGTATGTTTCCGGATGGCCCGCTTCGTTTTTCTTCCAGTATGAGCCCTTCTTTTCCTAGGTCTTCGTTTCCTGCTAACACGCCTTCTTGTTCGTCTTGCCATGGGCGAACATTGCTCAATATGAAGGAAATAAAACTTCGCAGGTTTTATGAGACTAAACTCAGGGGGTGTTTAGGATCCGTTACAGAAGCCTATCCCGGATATTCGCAAAACCAAAATGCATGCCACCCGTCCTGATTCGCCTAACACATCCAGCGGGGTACATGTTTCCTATACTGCAAGTATGCCTCGCCGAATTTCCGCTCGAGATATAATTCTTCGGGTTTCACTGTCCCACGTTCCACAACAAAGAGCAACAGTGGGAAGAGCAGAATCAACCAAAGAACATCCAGGAAAACTGCAATTCCGAGAAAGAAAACAAACATCGAGAGGTAAAGTGGGTTTCGGGTATAACGAAAGACACCCTTCTCGACCAAGGCCGTTGTTGGTTCCCGTGGATCAGGACTAGTATGCGCCCGACGCATTTCAATTATCCCAGAACCGCCGATCAGAAACCCCGGGACGAGTATTATGACCCCTGCTATCTGAACTGAACGGCCAGGGAAGAAGGCTAGTGGAAGAACCCAGTTCAATAAGAACCCTAAGATGAGGATCCCAAAGAAAATCACCGGCGCAGGAACAACCCTAGGGCGGTCAACTTCGGCGTTCAAGATTCTAACCTTCGTTCATTTCGTAAATCCACTGAATCAAGTGTTGTTTGGCGGTTAAGGTTTCATGTGTGTGAGTCTAATGGTGCGAGCGTCGGAATTTGGACTTGTTTCCGCGTGTTTGCGTGGTCAAGACGCTGAGGCCTCTAGCGAGGATGCCGGCGACTCGGATCGGTTCGGGTAATCTGGAAATCATCGCTGCAGATGCAATGGCTTTCTTGGCGAATGAAAGGGGGGCACCATTCACTTCGAAGTATAGTTTAGGTTCTTGCGGAAGTGGTTTGAAGGCGTAGAGGCGTCCAGCATTCCGAACTATGCGCCAGCGCTCTTTCCAATCGCTAAAATGTTTTCGCAAAGCCCGCAGGACGGCTGGGTTGTCCGGCTTCTCTCTACTGATAGCGATAACCGGCTTCCGCGTGGATCGGGTGAGTTGATGGATGTCGACGAGGTTAAATCCTCCGAAAGAAATGCCGGAAAGCATCACAACGTCAAACCGCAAGTTCTTGAGAAGGGAGTTTAGGACGCGGTTGGCGTCCCTCCCATCAACTTCTATGCGTCCGAGTCTGACATCGGAAATAGTTGAGCCCTGGAAGAGTACTGCGACTAGGAGGGCGTATTGCTTCACTCTCCTAATTGCTGGAATTGCCCCGTCGTCGATTCCAACAATTCTTAAGCTAGGATTGGTGTTTCTGGAGGGACTTTGGGACATATCCGAAGAGTCTGCCTGCAAGGTTGTCCTCGGCGTACGTGTCTGTGATCACTCGCGGTGAGATGCCTATTCTTATTTTCTTGGTTCGGCCATACCGGCCGAAACTCACCACCCGCGCATTCAGTATCCCCAGCACGTCCAATTCGTTAATCAGCCCGCTAACCCTACGCTGCGTTAGGGGTTCCAGGTCGCTGTGTGAACAGAGTTCATGGTAGACTTCGTACACGTCGCCCGTAATCGCGCCTGCGGGAAGGTTGTTGCTGAGCAGGAAGGCGCTGACTAAGAGTATCTTAGAATGCGCTGGAAGGGACTTCAATACCTCTGACACGCGGTCGTGTTCAATTTTCTGTTGCGCCAGACGAACATGTTGTTCCACGATGTGTGTGGCACCTTCACGTTCCGCCAATTCTCCAGCCACTCTAAGCATGTCCAAAGCGCGCCGGGCATCACCATGCTCCCCAGCCGCGAGAGCTGAACAAAGCCTCAGGGCGTTCTCATCAAGGCGGCCGTTAATGAAAGCCAGCTTAGCGCGGTCCATCAAAATATCGAAGAGTTCATTCGCCAGGTATGGCCGAAAGACCACCTCCTCTTCACTTAGAGAACTGAGCACCCGCGGATCCAGAAATTCCTTGAAATGAAGATCGTTTGAAATTCCCACGATGCTAATCCAAGAGGAGTTCAAGTTCTCATTGATCCTCGTCAACTCGTAGAGTAGCGAGTCGTCCGCGCTATGCTTTATGAGGGCATCAATCTCGTCCAAAGTAACCAGCAACGCAGTCCGGTCCGCATTTATCCCGCTACAGAACCGGTCGAGCAACTCACCGACTGCAATCCCCGTGAAGGGCACTTCCACGCCCACGGCCCTACAGATCTCAGCAAGCACCCGGTAATTCGTTCCCGCCAAACGGCAGTTTATGTAAGCAATCCTAACCGGTGCTCCAATCTCTCTCGCTTTCTTCTCAAGTTTGTCAAGCACAAATTTCGTGACAATTGTTTTACCGGTCCCCGTTTTACCGTAAACGAACAGATTCGAGATCTTAGACTGCTGAAGCGCGGGAGCTAGCATGCCGGCCAAGCGCTGGATATGTTCGTCCCTGTGGGGTAGGTGGCTGGGCATGTAGTCATGGCGTAAGACATCACGGTCTTCGAAAATGTTGGCGGTCGACAGATATTTGTCGAATAAAGTCTCCATAACATCTACGGTTGGCGTATTGAAACCTCCAATGGCAAAGGTGCTATTACATGTTGAAAACTAGCTAACCATTCTTGTACAAGAAAACCAACAAGAGCAACTGGAACTTCAACCGTAAATGAACCATGGACTCGCAAAAATTGTTGTAAAATCTCAAATGTAACTAGTAAATAACCCCCTCACCCCTACATTTCCACTCCAAATGTAAGAATAACTCGGGGTGTTTGAGAGATTGATTAGAAGAACTCTGTGGTGTTAATGCCTTTCACTGGTATAGCGTAATGCGTTTACTCAATTGTATAATATGCTCTAATTTTCATAAATAGCTGAATTGAGGATTGAGGCATGCTTCAAGGTTTGTCCAGTCGAAATGAAGGGGTTAGGGAGGCCTTTTCTGAATATTATTGGCAGTCTTAACATGTTGTCATCTGTGGAATGTCACAATAACCCCTCTATTTCCACTGTAAGCACAAAATTGCTACTGGAAATCTATGCGTTATCCCATCCACAATTAAGTTCAACTTATTACATGTGAATCGCTAACTGTGTATGTGTTATGAAGAAGCGTATCAAACTAGAATTCTTTGATCGACAGGGTATGAAACATAGCATTGCAATTGAAGGCGAAGTTACAGCCGACAAAGTCAACCACTTGCTAGAGTACGCTGAGATCGTGGCCGGTTCAAATCAGAGAGCCCCATTACTGCCCGGAACCCAGGATAGTAAGATAAGTAGATTGTTGGATGTAATCAACACGCGGCTAGTGGACCGTAGCTTTGATTCACGTGAAATTTTGCAGGCTTACAGGGAAGCTTGGGGGGATGATTTTACGCTCGGGGCCGTATCGACCTACTTGTCCCGTTTGGTTGATCGGGGAACGTTGGAGAGGACTGGTTCGGCGTCCCACTGGTTCTATAAGCTTAAGCCTTCTCCGACTCTTTCTCCGTAACCTCCGTGCCGGCGGGCTGCAGGGCAGAACGGGCCGTCTCGCTCAACTTATACCTGAATGGGGCTCGGTTTGATTCGCGGTCCACATACCCTTCCAAGTACAATTTCTTCATCAGCCGCGAGGTGTGCTCCCTCGACTTCCTTAGCCGTTGCCCTAGTTCGGGCGCCGCCTTCAAGCCTTCAGCGTTCAAAATCATGAGTGTCTCACGCTCCGTGGGTGTCAACGAGGACAGGATGTCTCCTTCACTGACGACGCCACCCAAGTTCGTGCGTTTAGTCGGGGGTTGGACTACTGCACCTATGTGTGGCAGGGAGGCGAACCTAGCTTTCAAATTCTCAAGGTCGGCTACGAAACGTTTGTCATTGCTTAGGACTTCTTCGAGGCGCTTGAGCAGCTGAAGGTTGGACGAGCGAAGCGCCACCTGCTCCCATTCCACCCCACCAATGCGCGTTTTCAAGTCATCCACCTCACTCTGCGCTTGGCTGACGACGGACTCGGATTGCTCAATGCGGGACGTAAGGGCGTCCACAATTACGTTGATGATTGAGGCTGATTCCATAAGGGCCTGCTTACTTTGTTTGAAGGCGTGGACAGCCTTGGCTGCTAAGAGGACGAGGATTACGAGGACGGCGGCAGAAACTGCGTCCACAGCGATTGTGAATGGGTCCAAGGTGGATGAGACCTTACCGATTAGGTATTTCAAAGTCATTTACACGTGTGATGTCACACTGGTCGTTTGACGTCACAATGATGACGCGGTGATGAAAGTATGATGCCCTCTCATATCACAACCTCACGAAACCAGGTTCGCTATGGCTAGATGGAGCTGAGAAAGTCTCATTTTTAGCCTTTCGCAATGTTTGACTTCATTATCGTGATGTTGGGTGGACGCCTGAAGCTCGATGGATATCACGTGATGTCACGTTAGAGCTAGAACTCTTAGCCTTCGAGAGTGTCCTTGAAGCTTTGACGTTTGGCTAGGGCGGAAATGCTGTCGCGAAGCCTTTGATTCAGTTGTTCGATAGCTTCATGGTCTGTTTGGCCAATTTGTCTAGCTTGTTGGATGTAGCCTTGGATTGTGTCAGAGAGCTCCGTGAACGGTTGAAGAGAGGGCGTATCGAAAAGCCCTACGTACCCAAGGAGAAGAATGGTGTAAATCGAGCGAATCACATTGTTTTGGGCTTGAATTAAGGTCCGATTATAAGCGCCACGGCTGACACGTCTCCCGGAGGGCCTAAACAGGCGCCTATGCGCCTTCAATGCCCCTTTTTCGCTTGAGAGAGAATCGGCGAGAATTGTCTCTAACTGGGGCAGAGTCAGTTGGCTGCTTCGGAGAAGCAGCTTGGTAACGGGATCGCTGAGCGTATCACGAATTGAGGCACGAGCCTCTGACACCATATCGGGACGGTCAGACGTATGAACAGCCTCATGGATACGGTTTTGTATTCGCTTAAGGCTTTTTCGACAACTTGGACTTAACCTACAAAGTTGCCGCCGAGAAATTGTTCCGTTCCATGATGCCTCCCCATTCTGCAATGGTGATGTTGAAAGTCATGGAATCTGCAATCTTGAAATACGGCGGGATTCATGTCGCCTCCTGACAAAGAAGGGGATTCTAGTTGGGTAGGCGTAGGAGAAGAGTCGTCAAGGTAGTCAAGAAGAAACTTCCATCCGTTTTCACTTGCCCCTCATGTGGCGAGGAATCAATACGCGTCAAATTGCCCCAGGGGCCCGGCCCTGCTATCGTTCAATGCGGCGCATGTGGACTCAAACGTGAATTCGAAGCCACACCATCCAGCCAGATTGTCGACATATACTGCATGTTCACGGACTCCTATTACTCAAAAGAGAAACCGCCCGAAACCCCTCAGCAAACATCGTAACCTCCAACGTACTCGTATAATCAGTTGGATCATCCAGCCTCTCAGTGTTAAATTACGGTTAGCCCTTCTGTAAACTGGGCTAGCCTAATGGCAGCAACTGTTCTCAGCGAGCACGATGCGTATTTCCAACGCCTCAAAGAGCAGTTGGATAGAATTTACGATCTTGCTAGGCAGGCGAGGGCGAAAGGGTTCGACCCCTCACCAGAACCTGAATCCCTACTGACCCATGATGTCGCAGAGCGTGTCGAGAAGGCTGTTGGCCCAGTTGGAGTAGCGTCCCGAATCCGTGAGCTCTCGGATGTCATGCAGCGCGAGCTTGTCGCGCTCAAGATTGCTGAGGAAATTGCCCTCGGCAAGTATGGAGGTATAGAGGAAGGGGCAGCGGAGCAGGCTGTGCGGACCGCTTCAGCCATACTAGATGAAGGGGTGACCGCGGCGCCGATAGAGGGAATCTCCAGCGTCCGCATTAGAACAAATCAGGATGGGAGCAGGTATCTTGCGGTCTACTTTGCCGGCCCCATAAGGTCCGCAGGCGGCACCGATATGGCTCTTATTCTCGTTATCGCCGATTACGTTCGCCATCAACTCGGCTTGGGTAAGTACAAGGCTACGGAACTTGAAGCGAAACGATTCGTGGAAGAGCTCCGCATCTATGAGAGAGAAGTCGCCAGATTTCAATTCAAAGTCTCGGATGAGGAGTTGTTCAACGCCATCATGCGGCTGCCGGTGGAGGTTAACGGGGTTGAAACCGACCCGGTCGAGGTGAGCGCGTACCGAAATGTTCCGAGGGTAGATACCAACAGAGTCAGGGGTGGGGCGCTCAGGGTCGTTCACGATGGTTTGATTGGGAGAAGCCACAAGGTACTGAAGATTGTCGACAGTCTCGGTATCGAAGGGTGGAGTTGGCTGAGGGAGATTAAGCCCCCCGTCGCTGAGGCGGAGGAGGCGCGTGAGTTCATGTTCATGGAGGACGTTCTCGCAGGCCGGCCGATATTCTCCTTCCCACAGTTCACAGGAGGCTTTAGGCTTAGATATGGACGGGCTCGAAACACGGGGCTTGCGGCCATCGGGCTCCATCCATCAACTATGCTGGTCCTTGGAAAGTTCATTGCAGTTGGGACGCAATTGAGGCTTGAGAAGCCTGGAAAAGCGGGAATTGCTGCGACGGTCGACTCCATCGAACCCCCAATCGTGAAACTGAACGACGGATCCGTCGTAAGGCTCTTCGACCCTAAGGAAGCGGAAAGGCTGCTTAATTCAATCAGCAAAATCCTCTTCCTCGGTGACATTCTTGTGGGGTTCGGGGAATTCCTTGAGAACAACCGCCCCCTGCTACCGTCGGGTTTTGTTGAAGAATGGTGGCGTGAACTCGTTAGGCTTGAGGCTGCGAACTACGGCGGCCTTGAGGCTTTCGCGAAACATGTCGGTGTGAATGGAACCGAACTGATCGATTGGGTTGCAGACTCAGGTGGAACCTTCCCAACCACCGAGGACGCACTGCGCATCGCGAGACACTCCAAAATACCGTTACACCCGAGGTACACGTACTTCTGGGAGAATATTGCCCCCCAAGACTTCGACCAGTTACGCTCTAGGCTGATGGACAAGGGCCAAACAGAAGCCTCCCCTAGGCGAATCGTGACTAGGAAAGAACCCCTAACCAAGGCTATTCTGGAGAACCTCTGCATCCCACACAATGTCGACGGCGAATCCATTGTAATCGAGGCGGAGGCGCCCATACTGTACGAATGCCTCGGCCTGTCTTCCCCTGCGAAACCACTTGAGGGTGGAGACGTCTTCCAAAAGATCGCCCAAGCATCGGCCATACAAGTGATGAGGAAGGCCCCGGTTTACGTGGGCGCTAGGATGGGGCGGCCGGAAAAGGCAAAACGGCGGGAAATGCGGCCATTAGTCCACTGCCTCTTCCCAGTGGGGTTAGCTGGGGGCCCAAGGAGAAGTATCGTGGAGGCGGCCACGGAGCATTCTGTTATTTCCGTCGAAATAGCGTATCGTAAATGCGGCGGCTGCGGCAACATAACCCACCTCAACTTCTGTGAAAGATGCGGCGAGAAAACCGCGAAAGTTTTTGTCTGCCCGAAATGTGGCGCTGAGGGCGCCAACAAGACCTGCCCCAACTGCCGGAGCATTTCGCGAGCGTACACGGAGAGAAGTGTGCCGCTTAGAGACTTGTTGAATTCAGCGGAAAGAAAACTCTCCCTGACGGTGATCCCTGAGGCTGTGAAAGGAGTGCGGGGGTTGACTAACGATGCTAAAGCCCCAGAACCCCTCGAGAAAGGCCTACTACGCGCGAAACATGACGTATCCGTCTTCAAAGATGGGACGGTTCGCTTTGACGCAACCAACGCGCCCCTCACACACTTCAAACCGGCCGAGGTCGGCGTTGAGGTTGAGAAACTTCAAGCGCTAGGCTACAACGTGGACATGAACGGCGAACCCCTCAAGTCGGCCGAGCAGTGCTGCGCTCTCAAAGTGCACGATATCATAGTGACCGAACAGTGCGGCGACTATTTTGTCAGGGTTGCAAAGTTCCTCGATGAACTACTACAAACCTTCTACGGTCTACCCCCATTCTACCAAGCAAGAACGAGGCAGGACATAGTCGGCCAACTGGTCGTCGGCCTCTCACCCCACACCTCAGTCGGAGTCATAGGCCGCATAATCGGCTTCACCCGCGCCGCCGTCTGCTTCGCACACCCCTTCTGGCACGCTACCAAGCGCAGGGATTGTGACGGTGATGAGGATTCTGTTAGCTTAGCTTTGGATATTTTGCTGAATTTCTCGAGGCAGTATCTGCCTTCAAGGATTGGGGGTATTATGGATGCGCCGCTCTTGTTGTCGGCGGCCATCAAGCCCAGCGAGATTGCACGTCAGGCCTTCAACCTTGAAACCGTGCAGCGCCTACCACTGAAATTTTTCGAGGAGACGCAGATACGTACGGATCCGAAGGCGTTGACGGGGTTAATCGAGACGGTGCAGAAGAAGCTTGGCTCCGACGCCGTCTTGGGATCGCTTGGGTTCACGCATGACACTCATGACTTTAACAGCGGAAACCTGGAAAGCGTGTACAAGAAGCTGGGGTCGATGCTCGACAAGTTGACTCTGCAACTCAAGCTCGCCGAGTCAGTTAAGGCGGTGGCAGCGGGGGAGGTTGCGAAACGAGTTCTCTCAACACATTTCATGCGGGACTTGACCGGAAACCTGAAGGCTTTTGCCAGTCAGCGGTTCCGGTGCACTAAATGTAATGCGAAGTATCGAAGGATACCGTTGAAGGGGGTCTGCCCCCGTTGCGGCGGCAAACTATCCCTGACTGTCTACAGGGGCAGCGTGGAAAAATACTTGACCGTAGCGCAGGATCTGGTCAAGCGATACAATCTAGGCAAATACCATGAACAACGCCTACTCCTCCTCCATGAGGAAATTAATTCACTCTTCAACGAACAGGAGGAAAAGAAGAAACAACCTACGCTCGCGCAGTTTGTGTGAGATGATAGCATGCCAAAGGCCCCTGCGTTCCATCCCAAAGCCTACCTAACATCAAAAAGGAACGTCAAGGCGGGATTACTTTCCCGTTCGAAAATCCTGGTCGTTCTTGAGAGGGAGCTGAAAAGCGCGAGTGCCATAGCGAAAGAAGCTTCCCTATCGTACGAATGCGTCACATACCATCTGAAGGCGTTGAAAAAAGAACGGTTAGTAGACAAGTTGACCAAGACGAAGCCATTCACCTGGGGGCTCACCCCATTTGGGCAACAGAAGCTGCCCACGTAACGCGACGCCTTAGAGGCTGCATGCATTCAGGGCGAAGGATGGCGAACCCGATGGCATTTCATGAACACACTAAATACGAGCCTACCCATACTTCCTCCATCTCAGAAAATTAATGCCGGCGAAACGTAATGCAAACAGAAGTCAAGTACCATCAAAAACCAGAACTAAACAACCCCGTAATGATTTGCGGGCTTCCAGGGATCGGGTCAGTGGCTTGGCTTGCTGTCAGCCACCTCCAGAAGGAGTTGAAAGCAGAACTTTTCGCTGAGGTTTTTTCTCCCATGTTTTCGCCGAAGGTTTGGCTTACGGATGAGGGGGTAGTGCAACTGATGAAGGGGGAGTTTCATTTTTGGAAGAACAACGCTGGCGGAACCGACCTGTTGCTCTTCTCGGCAAATGAGCAGCCATATTCGCCTGAGGGACAGTATGAGCTGGCTGAGGTTGTTCTGGAAATGGGGGAGAAGTTTGGCGTGAGAAGGGTCATCACGATGGGGGGGATGGCTACGGAGAGGTTCACCGAACAACCGAAAGTGTATGTCGGCGGTACGGATGTTGAGCAGGTGAAGGAATTGGAGGGCTTTGGTGCCGTAAAGCTTGCAGGGGGCGCGATAACAGGAACAAACGGCCTAATTTTTGGGTTGGCAAAACCAAGAAAAATGCCTGCTATCTGCCTTCTGGCCGAAACTCCCGGTTACCTAACCCTAGACGCAAACGCTGCAAAAGCAGCTTTGCAGCTCGCATCCAAGCTACTAAACATCCCGTTCGACGTGGCAGCGTTGGAAAAGCAGGCCAAAGAGAACGTGGAAGCAGTGAAACGCGCGAAGGATCTATCCCGAGGAACCTTCCCACCCGAGGCTAAGAAGGGCGGCGAGAGAGAACTCTCGTACGTAAGCTAACTCGCCCAGTGTTCGCGATGAAGGTCATGTGCAACCAATGCGGAAAGGTGCTAGATCTTATGGGGGCGACATCCTTCGCATTGGAAGAATCCGGACAACTGAAAACATACCATTTCTGCACAGATGGCCACATGATGGAATTTGCCCGAAAGAAAGGGTTTCCATTAGGCAAGGATTAACTGCCCGCGCAACCCCATACTGGCTGCCGTAAGGGCAGGATTATTGGATGTCAGCCTCCGAAGATTTGAAGTCAGCCTCCACAACTTTCGCTGCGTTAGGTAACGTTGTGCGGCTTCGCATTCTACTGATGCTGATGGATAGCAAGAAACCCTTGCACATTACTGCTGTCGCGAGCAACCTGAAAATGGATTACGGCGGGATTTACAGACACGTCGAAGTTCTAACGGAGGCAGGTCTCATACAGGTCTATGAGGTGGGTAGGTCGAGGGTTCTCTCACCTCTCAACGTGGATCTTCTGCGCGACCTCGTTTCGAAAGCGAAAAGCTTCAGCAAAAAGCGATGATCTAAGCCTATAATTGACATGACTTTATGATTATTTAGTGAAATTGTCATAATGTAAGGGTATTGTTATAATGTAAGGGTTAAGTAGTTGTGACTTATTGTGCGCACAATTTGTGGTTTCGTTGGCCGACGGACTGTTTGCCAGGCGAAGCGTGGCGTTAACTGGTGCGGCCGTTTTTGGGAGCTTGGCGGCTCTAACAACAATTGTGCTTCCCGCCAACATTCAGCCCGCATTCCCATTATTGAGCTTCCTACGTTTTGATCCGGCTGAATTGTTCGATGTCCTAGCCTTCCTAATCTTCGGGCCTATACCCGCGCTGATAACCGCCACCGTTCACTGGGCAATCCTTGCAGAAACTGGAACTAATGGTATCTTGGGCCCGACGGGGAAGTTCGCCGCAGTCTTGTCGACGCTGTTAGGGCTATGGTTAGGAAGCATGGCATATCGGCGCATAGCACAAAAAAGCACTCGCACTTCTCTGGCTCTAGGCACGATGCTGGGTTTCGCAGCTTTAGCTCGTGTCGGGTTGATGCTTGTCGTGAACTATTTCATTTTCACGTACATTGGGCCAGTTATTTTTGGAATCAATTACCTCGGCTTCAGCCAAAAATCGCTAGCCGCGGTGGGAATGCAGTTCGCGAACTCTTCGCAGGTGCTTTGGGCGATGCTCCTCTTCACGAGCATCTTCAACGGCTTGCACGCCGCCTTCTCCGTGGTAATCCCATGCTTGATTTTCACGCCCTTGAGTTTGAAGGTTCCTGAAATCGCCTCAGGCCATCCTTGGATTAGCAAGTTCACATCCCACTAGCGAAACGTTCCCCACTGAAACTGCACGGTCCTTTCCTTGATCGTTGCCTTAGCAGGAGGAGTTGGAGCAGCAAGATTCCTCGAAGGCCTAATTCGAGTAATTCCCCAGAAAGAAATCACGATCATAGGAAACGTCGGCGATGACATCAACGTCTACGGCCTCCACGTCTCCCCAGACTTGGACATAGTCACTTACACACTCGCCGGCCTTTTCGACAAGAGAAAAGGCTGGGGCTTTCGAGGCGACACATTTCATTGTCAAGCGTTGCTTCGAAAGTACGGTTTCGAAACCTGGTTCAACCTGGGCGACCGCGACCTAGCAACCCACATCTATCGTACGGAAGAACTTCACCGAGGCAGGCGGCTGTCGGAGGTTACTGCAGACCTAGTTTCGCGTTTGGGGCTTCGAGTGAAGCTGCTTCCTGCAAGCGACGATCTGCTCCAAACATACGTACTTTCTGGAGGTCGACAAATGCACTTCCAAGAATATATGGTAAGACGAAAGACGAAGCCAAAGGTTCAAGGAGTAGTTTTTCGCGGCACTGAATCCGCCAAGCCAGCAAAACATGTTGTCGAATCGATTGCGAGAGCAAGGGGCATCATTGTCTGCCCAAGCAACCCGATTGTTAGCATCGGCGCAATCCTCGCCGTTCGTGGCATCAAGTCCGCGCTCAGGAAAACTACGGGGAAGGTTGTTGGAATCAGCCCAATCATTGGCGGTAAGACAGTGAAAGGGCCAGCTGACAAATTGATGAAGGCAGTGGGGATCGAGGCGAGTGCACTTGGAGTAGCCGAATGTTACAACGGTTTCTTGGACACGCTCATAATCGACCGCCTCGACAGGGAACTTGCACCAGACATCAAAGCCACCGGAGTTAAACCGATTGTAACGAACACGCTCATGAAAACAATGGCTGACAAAGTTCGTTTGGCGAAAGTTGCAATAAGTGAATTCAGTCGTTGAAAACTCGTTCACGTCAAGTGGGGCGTGTAGATGCTATAGTCCCCTTGAACGTTCTCAGAAAATCGAAAGCACGACTTTCACCCATCCTTAGGCCGGCTGAGAGAGAGCAATTAAGTGTTGCAATGTTGAAAGACGTTCTCTCCGCCTTGCGGATGGCGAAGCGGATTCATTCGGTAACAGTTGTTAGCGCCGATAAGGGCGTGCGTAGAATCTGCAAGCGTCTCGGGGCTAGTTTTCTCTGGGAGGGGAGAAGGCGTGGCCTCAACAGGGGGGTCAAGTTAGCTGTTAGACATGCTCAGCGGAGAGGTGCTTCCTCCGTCCTTGTGATTCATTCGGATCTCCCGCTTCTCAAACCACTGGAAATTGACACGTTCCTCAAGCGGTCCGAGGGATGTTCAGTGGCGCTTACACCATCCAAAGACCGTGATGGAACTAACGCCCTGCTCATGAGTCCCCCACAGGTGATCCGCCCAGTCTTTGGCAAAGACAGCTTCCGCAAACACCTGTCGCTGGCCAGGAGGAGAAAAGCCCGCAGCAGAGTGTTGCTGTTCAATGGCATTGGTTTCGACGTTGACACGCCAAGGGATCTCATTGAGTTGATGCGGCGGCCGTTGCGGAATGAAACCGGCCGAGTCCTACGAATGTTTCGAAAACCGACTTAGCGGTGCACCGAAAGATACTCAGGGCAAAACAATTTAGAGGCAAGCGGGTGAGTTTGGGTGGGGTGTTTGAATTAGCATCGCCTAGGGAAAGCCACGATAAAGTGCTCCAGCTTCTGGAGCAGCATACTAAGTGGTTTTCAGAATCAATTCCGCTGATTGCATCGGAGAACGTTCCCAGCCCCGCGGTTCGCGAAGCTATAGTTTCAGACTTCGGGAATCGCTACGCGGAATAGGCTTAAGCCGATCAGGCTTAGGCCTCCGTAGGGATGGGTTGGGGAACGCGTATACGCGGGCTGCGTATACATAGACCAAGTTGAGAGGCTCTGCATAGACCTAGCAAAGGACCTATTCCGGGCCGAATTCGCGGACGTTAGGCCAGTCTCTGGGGTTTGCGCAAACCTCGTGGTTTACACCACTTTCACAAACCCCGGCGACCGCATGCTCGCTTTAGCTATACCAAACGGCGGCCACATCTCGAGTGGGCGCAAAGATTTCTCGGGAACTGCAGGCTCGGTCCACGGCTTGGAAGTAGAATACTTTCCCTTCGACCGTCATGAAATGAACATCGACGTCGACAAGGCGAAGCAGAAAATCGAGAAGATGGTCAAGGAGGAGAATAAGCCGCCCAAACTTGGGATGTTTGGTGCAAGCCTCTTCCTCTTCCCCCAACCCCTGAAGGAGCTAGCTGAGTCATTACATAATGTTGGTGCGACCGTCGCCTACGACGCGGCACATGTTGCGGGGCTCATTGCGGGAGGAATCTTCCAAGACCCACTGAGGGAAGGTGCCGACGTAGTATGCCTGAGCACCCACAAAACGCTCTTCGGCCCGCAGGGAGGGGCGGTACTCTCCTTCGAGAAATACGCGGAGCAAATCAAGAAGGCAACGTTTCCGTCAAACACGAGCAACCACCACCTGCATCACCTAGCTGGGAAAGCGGTTGCTTTCGCGGAAATGTTAGAGTTCGGAAAACAGTACGCTAAGCAAGTTGTGGCTAATGCCAAAGCCCTGGGTCAAGCGTTGCATGAACGAGGCCTTAACCTTCTGGGCGAGCACAAGGGTTTCACTGAGTCGCATCAAATCGCAGTCGACGTATCCAAGTATGGCTTGGGGGGAGACATGGAGAGAGCACTTGAAAGCGCCAACATAATCGTCAACCGCCAACTATTACCCGGGGACATTCAAGCGGGAAGGCACTACCAAAACCCAGGCGGCATCCGCATCGGCACCTCGGAAATCACCAGGATCGGGATGAAGGAGAACCAAATGGTCGAAGTGGCTGAGCTAATCAAGAGAATCGTCATCGACAAGCAGGACCCTAAGAAAGTGAAGGCCGATGTGCTAGAGTTTAGGAAAGATTTCCAGAAGGTTCACTACTGCTTCGAGAGCGCAAAGAAAGCCTACGAATACATCAAAGTACGGTAATTGGTGGTTCGAGGATAATTACGAATCCTAAGGTCACCGTCATAACTGGAGCGAGTAGCGGCATAGGTGCCGCACTAGCGAAAGAGCTGGGGGCCGGGGGCCACCGGCTAGTTCTCGGAGCCCGCCGAGAAAAGGAACTGAAAAATGTCGCAGCACATGCTGGAACTGAAGCAATCCCAGTCGTCACGGATGTTACTCGCCGGCGGGACGTCGAACATTTACGCGATGTTGCAATTGAGAAATTCGGTCACGTTGATGTTTGGGTGAACAATGCGGGCCGCGGCTCTGGGAAGATTGTGATGGAGTTGACGGAGGCGGAATTGGATGAGATGATTGCTGTTAACCTGAAATCCGTTTACTATGGGATGCAGGCCATCGTTCCGCATTTTCAGCAGAGGGGCGAGGGACACCTCATCAACGTATCCTCCTTCCTGGGAAGGGTTCCTTTGGCAACCTACCGGTCCGCCTACAATGCGGCTAAGGCGGGGGCGAATATGCTAACCGCAAATCTGCGCATGGACCTGAGGACGAAATATCCACGGATACATGTTTCATTAGTTTTGGCGGGGTTCGTTGATACCGATTTTCACAAAGTCGCAGCCACCCCTTTCCCCGTAAAGGCGGGAACCCGCGTCGGCGAAGCGGTGGTTCAATCCGCTGAAGAGGTCGCCGAGCAGATCGCATCCCTCATAGAGCATCCAGTCGCGGAACTCTACACCAACCCAGGCCTCAGAGATCTTACGGTGCGATACTATCAAGACGTAGGCGCATTCGAAGAACGAATGGGCCAAAGATAGTCTATCAACTTAGACGGCTCTAGATTGTTGTGTGGTTTCGATGCCGGTTCTACGCCCAGGGGAAGTGTACAAGGAGGTTGTTTTGAGGGATGGTAGGAAGGCGGTTCTTAGGGTTCCTGAGTGGGGTGACCTGGACGACTTCCTAGGTTTGATAAACGGGTTAGTTGACGAACACGCCGACATTCTAAGAAGCACACACTCTACGCGGGGTGAGGAGGTTGAATGGTTAGCGGACCGGTTGACCGCGATAGAGAAGGGCAGCCTCATCGCGTTAGTTGCGGAAGTGAACGGGAGGGTTGTTGCAAGCTCGGACGTCGCCCAGAGGACTCCGGAAAACCCGCAACACAATCATGTTGGAGTCCTTGGCATCGCCATCCTCAAGACCGCCAGGGGGCTTGGGCTCGGAAAAGTGTTAATGGATTCACTCCTTAAACTCAGCAAAAAAGCAGGTTTGAAAATAATAATCCTGGACATGTTCGCCACTAACAAGGTGGCAAGGCGCCTATACGAAAAGGCCGGATTCGTAGAGGTCGGGAAGATACCTAAAGCCATCAACCAACACGGAAAATACATTGACCTGATCCGGTTCGCCATCGAAACCTGAAAGCAGATTTGACTATTAATTTACGTCTAGAACAGTTTGTCTTTGTCCATGAGCACTTCGCCGTCTGAGTATCTCTGGCCGTACATTTTCCTGATGATGAGAAAACGCCTGGTCCTCTCCGCTAGTGGTTTTTCGAATATTTCAATTACTCCGTCGAAGAAGTCGATGATACTTTGCGTTTCCTCCTTTGTTGTGGTCAAGGGGTTGAGGGTCGCTATGATCGTGAAACCCTCAGCCTTGCGTTTTCCGACAAAATCCGTTAACCACCTCCGGGTTAGGACGGACTTATGGCGAAGCAACAAATCAGATAAAATATCTATGATCATAATCCGCTTGGTGGCCTTTTCCTTTGCGATAACATCCTTGAGGGCTAGAGCCAATGATATGTTGGCGTCGTTAAAGTTCTCAAAGCTCGGTATCTTCAACAGGTTCGGGCCATGGATGATTCTGTCCGCCTGCGGGGATAAGGCGTAGAACCCGTTCGGGTACCTAGACGTCAGGTCCTCGGTCCTGCCGATATCATTCGAGAGAAAAATCGCTAACTTTCCAGATGATAAGGCTGAGTTAACGACTCTCCTCAGGAGCAGGTCCCTCTCATCATAAGATGGAGAGACGATGACGACACCGAATTTTTCAGGGATGCCCCCACCCAACGCCTTGTCCAAGTCCGCGTAACCCGTCGAGACGATTGTTGGTGCTTGAACGACCTTTGGCGGGACGATGGTCTTTGCGGGAACGATGGGTTGCGGTGAAACGGTGTCTTTCCTAGGTACTTGAATCACTGCTGGGCGTGGTGGATGCTCCTCTATCCTCCTTTCCTCTTTCAAGGTGGCTCGTGGGTGTTCCTCTTTCAATTTGGCGGCAAGAGATGGCTTTCTTCTTCTCGCGACAACCAAGACACCGGCGACTATCGCGACCGCAGCAGCTACGAGCAAACCTAAGCTCCCAAACGGAAGACCGACCTGGCCAACTTGGGGAATCGTTGATGTCAAAATCAATAACTTGGTCGTGGATTCAGTAGCATTACCGTATGACGCAACCAACGTTGTGACGGCTGTCCGTATTGACCAGGCGCCCGCAACGAATCCAGGACTAAAATTGAACATCCATGCAATGAATTGTCCGGCCTCAGGGGCAACCCAGTCTCCCTGACCGGCGACACCTTTTTGGTGGTACAGCGCTTGGAATTGGAAGGTGGGCGCTGTGCCTTCACTGTTACAGCCGGCATTATCGGCCTTAGCAAAAGCGGTTGTGATGTAGAAATCAGACGGAAGAGTGCCAAAATTAGTCCAATTTACATGAAAACTCTGCGCCGCGATTGCATTAAACTCGATTTTTTGATAGGGTTTTGATAGGGCTCCAGATCCGCAGGTACTGAGGTCGAACTCAATCGGTCTGGAACCTTGACTACCGAGATAGCCAGACGTGGTCTCTGTAACGTAACTGGTTGTAGCAGCGTAGGTGTACAGTACCGTGGTCGTGGCTTGGGTTGTAGAGGTTACGTAACCCTGGCCCGACACCTTTGGCGGCATAGCACTGAGTGCTGGAAGCAGAGCTAGAATCAGCAGAAGAGCGAAAGCGATGCGGCACCAGTGCATGAAGACGCCTTGCTATCGATTCGCATTTAATTCTTGGGACAGACGAGACGTCAGGCTATAACTCATGGCATGTTCTTGGTTCTTTCCGAGTTGGGCATTCGGACCTTCAGGATTTTGAATCCTAATTGGACTGCTGGGCCTATGGCGAGGGCGGATACTAGCGTTCCGAGCCATGCGGGCCCCCCTAGCAACCAACCGACCACGACCACGCTTATCTCGATTATTGTGCGCGCGATTCGCACGCTAGTTTTCCCGAGGCGTGACAGCGCGAGCATCAAAGTGTCCCTCGGCCCAGCCCCAGCGTTCACTCCAATGTAGATCGCGGTCGCAAATCCCATGATCAAAACGCCGAGGAGCAGGTATCCCAACTGAACGAGGACGGAACCGGGAACAAGCGGAACGTAGGGCCTCAGGACGTCGACCCATACGCCGATGAAGATCATGTTCGCGACCGTCCCCCAACCCAACGGCTCTTTGAGGGCTACGTCGACGAGAATTATGATGAACGCGACGCCAATGTTGGATTCGCCAAGCGTGATCGGTAAATGGTACGTTAACGCCATTTGGAGAACGTCCCAGGGGTCCAAGCCTAGGCTCGCCTGAACCATCACATCAATCGCCAACCCGAAGAGCAGAAAACCAATTTGAATAACGAAGAAGTCCCAGGCGAACCGCCTCCAACCCACCCAACTGAACTTGAAGAACCTACTGTTCATGGTTCGCAAGTCTGAACACCTGCCCGCAGAGTCTCCATTCTTCCATGGCGCATTGTCCGTTAGGTTTCGTATGGGGGCGCCTTCCAGCTGTGTTCTTCATATAGATGTGCCAGTCTTGGTGGGAGCGGTTCCCTTGGGTTCCCGCATCTTGCTCTGCATCTGTTTGATTGCAGGAGTACTGCTCATGATGATTTCAAGTTCCAATGTCGCGGCGCAAAGCTGCCAAAAGGTGACCGTTTCATCCAATTATCCTGAGCAGGCCGCTCCGAAAGAACAGGTACAAGTGACTACGACCATAGCCGGCTCATGTACCTCGGGCCCCGAAGACTACTTCTCGGTGAGAGTGGATGTTACGGATCGTGTTTCCAAGGCTCTACTCTCATCGAACAGCGGTCCGATAGGCTACAGTACCACCAATTTCTCAGTGAACGTACAGAATTCAGTGACAACGCCAACAGGCAATCTGACGTGGCTAATAGAAATCGATAGTTACCTGATTATAGACGCGCAGGAATCCCATTTGAATTCAACAACAGGCAGGATTCAAGTTGGCAGCACGCCCATACCTGAATTCCAGGCCGCCCAACCGATCGTACTCCTACTAGCATTAGCCGCAACATTAAGCCTGAACCGACGGAAACTTCCCAAATAACGCGGGGGGCCAACTTTTCCGCGGACTGTGCGCCTTGAATCGCTTCCTCACATGCCCTGCCTTCCTGAGGAAGAATAAGGCCGAATCCCAAATTCGATCAGCTCGTTTTCTTACCTAAACGAACTGGCAGAAAACATCTGTGCGCACCATTAGCCCCGCACACACTATCCTAACACAAACGAAAATTTCTTTAGAGAAGATTCACGATAGTTACTCGAAGATGATGAAATGGCACCTAATCCTTTGAGGATAGGACAATCGAACTTCGGAAGTTCTGTGACGCAGCTGACTTCAAGCATCGCTGGATATCCTGCCCTGGAGGTAGATAACCCGAGCCCCAAGAGTGGTCAGGCCATCCTGGGATTATCCACAGCAAAAAGCGGAGACAACACTGGTGTGTATGGGCAGTCCGACTCGACCGGTGGAACAGGAATTCTTGGAATTGCGATCTCAGCAAGCGGCCTGAGTTTTGGCGTACGGGGTGAGGCATTTTCCACCGAGGCATAGCGGTCCGTGGGGTTGCAAGCGGAAAAACTGGCGCGAATTTCGGCGTTCATGGTGCAGCCCTGTCAAAGAAAGGGGCTGGCGTTTTGGCAGAGCACATGAAGAAAGGAGACGCTCTGCACTGCGAAGGTCACGCGATGCCGACCACTGACAACAAGTTCAATCTAGGTGATTCGAAGAGGCGTTGGAGACACCTTCACGCGAAAACCATAACGTCCGGCGACCTCGTATTCGATAACGGTGTAAAAGCCACCGAGGACGGAAACGGACTTGCCTTCACCAATGCGAAAGGAACAAAGATCGCGCGATTGGACTCCAAGGGTAATCTACACATTAAGGGAAGAGTAATCAAAGACCTCTAGCACTCAAGGTCAATTCGCCTAAGATCCCGACGCTAACATTCAGTTGAATCAAACCAAAACGAAGTAGTCGAGAGCGCAACGTAACCTCCCGTATTTTTCTAGCGCGCACACACTGAATTTCACGCAGACCAATCGGTCGTACTCCTCCTAGCCTTAACCGCAATATTGGGCCTGTACCGACGGCAGCTTCACAACTGACGCGGGGAAGATGGCGTTTGTCCGTATCTCGTTCTTCAGGTGGTTTGACGATTCGCTGCTGCGAGTAGCTTGGCAAGAAAGTGGGTAGAAAAGGGCGAGGAGTTCGCTTGATTCTACTAGGCCTTAGGGCGTTCGAAAGACACATTACTTTATACCTGCAAATTCCGAAACACGTTTCGAACACTATCGGCGCAGGCAGAATGGATAAGTTAAAACCTAGAGCATTTGTTTCGTTTCTTTTGCTTCTAGCAATATGCATTTCATTATTGTCTATACCAAACGCGAACAGTCAATCAGCCGCGGTAACGACCACGACTACTATTGAGCAGCCTCCCTCGGGTCAGTGTGCCGAAATTTCGCTTGCTTTCTCAGCGCGAGCAGGCCAGGAATTAGCGGGAACATTTTCGTCGGATGCATCAATCAGTTTCTACATTCTATCCCCGGCAGATTTTGATGCCATCAGAAATCCAAATTGCAGTCTTCCATCAAGCGCAAGACCACTTTACAGCCAAACGAACTCAGTCGGCCATGATAATCCATACCGCACCCTAGTCTTCCCGTCCAACGGAACTTATTACATCGTTTTCGTCCTCCTAAACAGCAGCCAGGCTGAGCTCGCCAGTGGTTTTGCAACTGTTGAAGTGAGCTTCCCAGCTTCCACAATTTTCATCACGACCGAAGCCTCTTACACGATAAGCTCATCTAGCATAATCGTAAGGACAACTCAAAGCACAACTGAAAGCGCGACGGTTGCGTCCACCGGCCCATCTTTCGGAACGTTCGGACTGATCGGATTGGTTGTTGCGGTGGGTCTGATAGCTTCAGTCATGGTGTTCATGAAGCGAGGAAAGTCACAGACAGGGCAGAAAGTGGTCCTGAAACAGGAGACTGTAAAGAAAGAAGTTAGGCCTGAAAGCCCGCAGCCGAAACCGGGCCCGGCGGGACAGAATATCTCCACAGGCTATCCCGAACTAGATACCATGTTGGCCGGAGGCCTTCCGCTCGGGCTTAGCATAGTTCTGACGGGCCCACCCTGCGATGAAAAAAACCTGATTCTCAGCCGTTTCTTGGAAACGAATCTGATATCCGGCCGCGAATGCATTTTCATTTCAACCTCACTTGACCGCGTTCGCGAAATGCTTTCGAAACACAAGAACCTCCATGTAATCCTCTGCAACCCGCAAGCTGAAACCATCGCTGCTCCCTATCCGGAAGTCGTCAAAATCAAAACCGTGGACAGCCTGATTCAGATCAATTTGGAATATGACGTCGCGGCGGGTGGTTTGAGTTCAGGAAAATCAGCAATTCTTTGCTTGGAGATCTTGGATGACGTGCTTCTTGAGCACCACGCGGCAACGAGGAGATGGCTCATGGACATTCTGGGGAGGGGCAAGGGAATTCAAATGACCTGCTTGGCGACGCTTAATCCGGCAATGCACTCCACACAGGAATTACAAGCCATTCTGGAAACATTCGACGGCCACATCGACCTGTACGAGGCCGCGGTCCAAGGGCGACCAAAACTAATCCAAGTCAGAAAGCTTGGGGGACGAACGTTCCTTGACAGCGAAGTACGCGTAGAGAAAGACCGAATATGAAAACTAACCAGCACACGCCCTTCGAAGCCGAGCAACCAATCTCAACTGTACATACCGCCTTTGTTATTGCAATATTGCAGATCTAATTCAAAAAAATACAGATCGAAATTTTTTTCGAGTTACACGGGCCCGAAAAGGATCCTTCGGTCATCACTGTTGTAAGAGTAGAATACTCTACTAAGTCGTAGCCTCTGATGCAATCCGTGCATCAGTAGATGACGTAAGCTTTGCTGTACCTGAATGCGTTGTGAGAAATACGATCTTGTCGGTACCATCGCGACGGCGCACAACGTGCTTCCTTGATTCCAACTTACCCAACAATCTGCTCATGGCCCATCCATCGACATCAAATTGGCTAATGAGCTCACTTTGTTTTTGTGGACCGTTTTCCTGCAAATACATTATTACTTGGACGGCTAACGTCCTGAGTTCACTATGTTTTGGAAAGAGCCCATGGAACTCCAATTCCATGTCTTCAGCCAATCTATCTAACGGAACTGACTTCTTGACAGTCTCCGTATCAATTTCCTGAGATCGGTCTGGCCTTTCCCAGAAATCCAAGGTTAGCTGAATATATCTGAGAAATCTTCTGAAGATCCCTCGACTCATGCGCGCAAGCGTGAGAAGCGCGTCCTCGGAGAACGGGTAAGTTGTCTCGAATTCGAGCCGATAGGCGTCAACCATTTTTTCAGGATTCATGGGTCTGAGTTCAAACTGCCTCATCTTGTCCAGAAAATAGTGGTCTCGAAACATCTCCTTTTGGATAGCTACAACGATTGTTGCTGTGCTTCCTGCGCCAACGAGGTTGTTCCAAAACCAGTAAATGCCCTCGAAATCGCTATCCATCCGCCGTTTGTCTGTTTTCGAATAATCCGACGTGTCGATAAGAATGACGTGCGAGCTTAGAAGCGTCTTCAACCAAGTGTCACGTCGTAGCTTCTCAGTGGCAGCCTTCCCAATCATCCTCTCCGCCCATAGTATGCCAGAAATCCCCTTTTCAATCTGCATCAGTCTGTCGACAACGTATCGTTGAACGCCTTCCTGGAACTCGAGGAACCTATAGAAATCTGCCCCGTTCATCGTGTCGGAACAACTTTGAAGCTCCCCCAACAAAGCCGATAAGTATCGGGGAAGAAATTCGTCGGTCGCTTCATGAGTGAAGTTCAGAAGACTCGAAAAAAGTTCCTTCTCATTACGCCACTTGAAGATGACCCTCGACGAGTCCAATGAAAATGGTATGCCTGCAAAAAGCGCCTTAAGGGCGGTACTCTTCCCCACCCCTTGCTGCCCAACGAGACCAAACAACCCACGTCTACCCGAAGCGAATTCACGAGCCATGCTCTCCAGAACGTCGGGAACAACGTAGGAATAACGAAGAGAATCTGGATCGCGAGTTTCACCGGCAAGCTGACTAGCCCAGTATCGAATTCTATCCACAGGAACGAGCTTCCTCAAATCGACCGCCAAATTCCTCGGCGAACACTCAAGCACAGTCGAGAATATCACCGGAGTCTGAATAGTCAGTGAGATGAGTGAAAGTGCTCAGCAAACTTCTTGCGCTATATGAGACGGGAAACTTACTCTTCGGAAGTCTGAGGAGAGGAGCCGACATGACGACTAGCCATCCACACAGTACGCACCAAGCCACGAGACTACCCCGCCCTGCACAGCGCAATTGTAGGCTCGTAATTCAAGTACGCGAACCCGATCTTGCGAATACAAGAGATTGCCTGGTTCAAATTTGGCTGCCCGCACCACCATACCGGGGATATTACATAGGGCTCATTTTCTGATGGCCACGTGGAAAAGGCTTAGGGGACGTGGAAATCCACATGTAACCACGTTGTCAAGTTTGAGAAACCAATCAGATGCACGAGGGTTCGAGCAAGGGGGGCATAGTACCATAGAGTCCAGAAATGGCAACTGCGGTCAACCAGAGACAGTTTAGCGAATGCTGCTGAGAAAGAACTAACGCAGTTATTGACTTACCCATCCCGGCTTGCACAGCAGGGTCGCTTTTCGTTATCTTATCAAGATCGACGTGAACCCACATGTTACGGTAGTCAGTTCTGATCTTGTTCAACACACACGCTATCTGCGAAGTGATCACATTCTTAGAACCTGAGTAGCTGATTGACTCCTCCCACTTCATTCCTTTCGCTTTATTCTTGCCCATTCCATGATCTAGGCAATAGAATCTATGTGCAGGTTCCGCACAAGTTCCACTGACGATGGCCGCGGAAGCAAACATTCCACTAAAGTAAGCCTGAGTCACCTGGTCCCAGAGTTCATCTACAACGACATCAATTGATGGACCAAGCTTGAGGCCCTTGATGTTGGACTCCGCCTGGCTAGGGTTTACCTGAGAAACGAGTTGTGTCGAATCCGTTCATCTCGTCTTGTTAGAGAGCCAGCTACTTAATACTAGGCCGCGGGAAATTTCACGCGTCTGAAGCATTCCACAACGATAAAGGAGAAAGCGATATGGAGAGCAAAGAAATAGTTCCCAAGTCATATCATTTCACAGATCCAACTCAAGAATGGATCTACAAGAAACTGCTACTTCTAGTAGGCCCTGGTCCAGCCTTATTCTATCAAGATGCTTGTTCCATCATGGCAGAGTCTATTGCTCTTCAATCAACAACCCACTTAGTGGGGCATCTCCTTCGCGAGATCGAGAGTGCGCTCCGGGATGTGTTGGAGCCGATAGTGGTACATATCACTCCTGCGCACGATAAAGACGAATCTGCCAAACACAAGGCCGAGATACTCGCAATTCTTAGCTACTTGGACATACCGGACTCTGATCCCATCGCAGTTGCGTGGATGAAGCTAGCCGGTAGAGGATCAGACTATGCTCTTCACGCGCGAGCCCATCGCAGAGATCTCTCAGCACCGCGTCCGATTGATCAGGACTTTGTTCGCTTTTGGGATGATACTCAGATGATCCTAAAAATTGTACTCGACAAATTTGAGACGCATTATGCGTCCGTATTTGACATCCTAGACAAGACACTCGTTACGAGTAGTCCGAGTATTGCTGACATAAAACAACTCCGAGCGCATGTACCCAATAACATGGTCACATGGAGCTACTTTTTCGGCAGACTTCAAAGCACAAAATGGCTGAGTCAGCTGAAACTGGCAGGATTCTTTGATGCTCCGCCTGATCCTCAACTTGATGACGAAAAGAAAACGATCAGGATGATACTATGGCCTCAGTCACAATATTTGGCCAGGATAGCATCAGAGAGCCCAGTTGAGGTTGTTAAAATTATCCTCGATATACCAGAAACAGAGAATCTCTTTGTTCATTCTGACCTTGTTGACGCAGCTCTAGCGATGCCACCGGTCCTCGCAGCAGAATGGGCAAAGAAGGAAATAGACTGGATCGAGAAGCGCGATAGGATCAACTTCCTGTTACCACAGAAGCTAGGCGAGTTGATCGGACATCTGGCAAGAGGCAAACAAGCCGATGCAGCCCTTGAGCTAACCAGATCTTTGCTAGGCACATTCTCCTCGGAGGATGAGAGAAAAGGTATTTCTCCGTTGGAGCCACAAGCTCGACTTGATACATGGCATTACGCGCAAATCCTCCAGACGGCAGTTTTGGACCTTATAGCAGCAGCGGGAGAAAAAGCGCTCGTCCTGTTCTGCGAGCTCCTCGAATCGGCAATTCAGACGTATGTAAAAAGTAGCGGTCCTGAGGATTACTCCTATCTGTGGAGGCCAGCGGTCGAAGACAGTGAACAGAACCTTCTCTCAGATCCGAAGGAATTGTTGGTGTCCGCTGTTCGCGATTCAGCATTTCAGATTATCAAAATGGACTTGATACGCCTGCCGGCGATTGTAGGTCAATTAGAGAAACGAAAATGGCTGATTTTCCAACGCATAGCTCTTCACCTATTGCGGACATTTCCATCTGGCTATGATACTCTGATCGCAGAGTGGCTCGCAGATCAACTCAAGTTCGGTAACCTTGGCCTTTGGCATGAATACTCGCTACTTGCCCAAGATCATTTTGGTGACCTGTCCCTTGAGGACCAAGACAAGATCCTCAAATGGATTGGCGATGGCCCTGATGTCAAGAAATTCAATGCTATGGAAGGAAACCGCACAGGCAAGGCTCCATCTAAAGAAGAGATCGAGCATTATGTGAAGCGTTGGCGGTTGACATATTTAGCATCCATTCATAGTTCATTGCCAGAAAAGTGGATAACTCGTTACGATGAATTGAAGAAGGAGCTAGGCGAACCAGAACATCCGGAATTCTTGATATACAGTGGTGGGGGTTTCGGCCCTACAAGTCCAAAGAACGCCCAAGAATTGCAGTTGATGAGTGCCGCGGAAATCGTGAGTTTTTTGAAGACTTGGCATCCTAATGGCGGATTTCTTGCATCTTCTCCAGAGGGCCTTGGACGTGTATTGTCTGGAATTGTGTCTTCAAATCCAGCCCGTTTCGCGGAGGTAACTAACCTATTCCGAGAGATTGAACCAACCTACGTTCGGGCTTTACTCACAGGTCTCCGTGAAGCGGTTAAGCAGAAGCATTCCTTTGCTTGGGCTACAATTCTTGAGCTTTGCCAATGGGTAATGGAACAACCTCGCACCATTACGGATCGAAAGGATAATTTCGAGTCCGACATGGGTTGGGTATGGACGAGGAAGACTATCGCCGATCTGCTCTCCGCAGGTTTTGAAACTGGTCCCGGCGAGCTACCATATGATCTTCGGAACAAAGCGTGGAACGTGCTTGAGCGGATTACTGAAGACCCTGATCCCACTCCGGAACAAGAAAAGGCGAACTATGATACTCCGAATATGAATCCTTCTGAACTATCCATAAACTCAGTTCGCGGAGAAGCAATTCATGCGGTTGTACGCTACGCACTTTGGGTGAGACTACATCTGGAAAAGGAAACAGATAGCGAGCAACGTGTTGCACACGGATTTGATGAAATGCCTGAAGCACGAGCAGTTCTAGACGCGCATCTCGATCCCGCGCGCGAATCTGCTTTAGCAATAAGGGCCATTTATGGGCAATGGTTCCCATGGTTGCTTCTACTCGATAAACGGTGGGCCTTTTCCAAGGTTTCCTCGATTTTTACACATGAGGCCAATCTCCGAGATTTCCATGATGTTGCGTGGGAGGCGTACCTTGTCTATTGTCCTCCATACAACAACGTCGTGGATGTGCTTCATGAAGAATATGCGGAAGCCGTAGAGCGGCTTGGCGAGGCTGTATCCAAATGGCGCTACATCGGTGCCGACCCGAGGGAACGGTTAGCAGAACACCTAATGATACTATACTGGCGCGGAAAGTTAAACCTGACAGACGTCATTCTACGACGCTTCTTTGAAAGAGCCTCCGATAACACGCGCGGTCATGCCTTGTCCTTCGTTGGACGAGAGCTATCCAACGTCAAAGAGGAAATTCAAACTTCAACACTCGAAAGGCTGATGATGTTATGGGAACACAGACTTGAAACCTCTGAGTTGTCGAAAACAGGATCAATCAAAGTAAGGGAACTGGCGGCTTTCGGTTGGTGGTTCGCCTCGAACAAGTTCGATAACAAATGGGCACTGACCCAGTTATCGGCAATTCTAATGCGTGTAGATCAAGTGGAAGCTGAACATCAGGTCATCAAGCGCTTGGCATATCTCGTTCCAAAGTTTCCAGAGCAGGTGATCCAATGTCTTTCCCTAATGATCACAGAGAGCAAGGGATCCTTGCTCGTTCTTGCTTGGCGTGAGCAGGTGCGTTTAATTCTTGGCGCTGGCGCCAATAGTGAAAATCCCAAAGCACGTGAGAACGCTGTAATTCTGATCAATCGACTAACTGCGCTTGGACATTTGGAGTTCCGGGACTTGATAAACAAGACTAGCTGAAGCCTATGAAGACAGGTTATTACTATTTCGCGATAGAACCGCTGGTTGAAAAATATGAAGATGTGCCAGAAGTAAAACCGCTGATCTCAGTACCTGTTAAGACGAGGTCGAAAACATTCGAAGTCTCATTCTTTGCCTTGGGCAACCAACTGCACATGCTTAGGGTTGCAGTTCCGGACCTGGTCGAGGATAGGATTTCAGAAGATGACGCAAAGGTTGTTCAGACCCTAAAGGAACATGCTCTCTCAGTGTTACGCATAACGTACGACCATGGTGTCAGTATGTTTCCAATCCATTGGTGGAGCTTCGCTGAGGAAGGAAAGGAATACAGAGCGAGCATTTCGATACGGGAGCAAATACAGGAAACATTCCGCATCAATGCGAGAAACATACGGAACGTTTTCGTGAGTACCTTTCCGCTGAGATATCAGATTACGCTCATATCGGATTCGCAGGATAGGAGAGTCCCACTACAGTATCGATACCTGTCACTTTACAAGATACTCGAACTCGAGTTCAAGGTAGGTGGCAAATGGAATCGAATGGCTCTCAACGAATTCTTGTCTAGATTTGAGAAGGAGTTCCACAAACTTCACGACGAGAAATGCATGCTGGGGAATTATGTGCATCGCTTGCGAGACAAATGTGCTCACTTCAAGACTGGAAAGGGCATTATTGGCGTTACTCAGCTAAGGGGCAAAGATACCGAAGAGGTTACCAAATTCCTACCATTTATGACAGACATGTGCTCAACCCTTCTAAACGAGAAATACCAAGACAAAGGATTCTCTATCGTAAAAGCACAACAGTATTCCGAGTTCTTAGCGAGAGGGCAGGACGTACCCATTAACTAAACTTGCCAACCACGTGGTCATAGTCGGGATCTAGCGTTGCTGTAGATTTCCAGAGACCTTCCATTTCGAACTCTCTCTTTGAGATACCAGAATGTATTCCTCTGAGAAAGAATTTCCACATTTGATCTCTCTCACTCCGGGTGCGGGTCGATCCTTACACGTGGATTTCCACGTCCCCTAAGCCTTTTCCACGTGGCCATCAGAAAATGAGCCCTATGTAATATCCCCTGCACCACCATACCCATCTCCTCGCTTCGCTCGCCCTTGCTACGCTCTACCACTCGCTCCCAACCCCTCTCCCTCCCACACGTAGACAAAATCATGAAATCACACACTCAGGAAATAGCACACAAAGGCCTACGAACCATTGTCCAATTCGCTTTCGTAATCTCTGTAACCGGCACGTCTCTCGTCAAGTCGTTCCTTCAGTCTGTGCCGCGAGCGCCACTTGACATACGACTTGTCAATCCATCTGCGCGAGGCTTTGGGGAGTCCAGCTGCCAACTCCCTGTGGCTAAGGGCATTCATCGGCAACCACCAACTTGCTCCACTTCTCCCAACCAAACCATCCACAACACTTTCGGCTGCGCTGGCAAACCAATCTAAGGTGTGGATTCTAAGAAACGTCCTATACTGATAGGCCAATTGCCGCAGCTTCTTTTGTGCCATTGATGATAATTCATTTCGGCGCCCCATGAACAACAATCCGAACGGGTGCTCTATACCAGGCATCAGCTCTTCTGCATACTCCCTGTGGTCGTCAACCCAAGTATGCCAGTTTCTTATTTGACCGATAGCATGTGTCAAACGAGCGGACGGATCGCCTTCCCTATTGAAAAGGTGGAAATGCGGAGGTTCAATCTCTGCCAACGACCATTCAAGACCAAGGCTGCCTGCGTCAAACCAAACAAAATCAATCTCGTAATCGCTCCCAAGTCTCACTTTCGAATAGAGCGGAGAAGCGCCGCCTAAGCGAATGAATCCGTTGAAGAAGTAGCTATGAGAAGCCAAGAATGAGTGAATACTTTGCTCGCTTGCATTCGAGTCCAAAAGCTTGATGTACCTTTTGATGTCTTCCTTCACTTTCTGTCCAGTTAGCGCTCGCACTTTTGGATCGATGGTTTCATCGTCTGTATCCGTCATGATGTCCTCGGTCGACAATCTTAGACCTCCAAAGACGACATGCGGACTAGCTTCACAGCAGTAGCGTTATAGACCTTACACGAGCCGCGGCAATTGGCGTAGGTGCGTTCATGGTACTTGTCGGACTTGTGTTGGTTTCGGGAAAGATTCGCATTGGTGACATTACTTTCGATTAACCAAATACTCTTGAAATGATTACGGCGGCCACAAACACTTCTCCGACAAAAGCTCCGACATACAGTAATGTGAACACAGCATCGAGGAGCTGTAATGGCGCGACGATCCCGTACTTGAGGAATGTGAGAAGAAATCCGGAGGCTAGGAACATGAGCGCAACTCCCAACCCCAACTTCTCGGCCTTTTGTTGTACTCTGGTTAGCCCTGCCAAAGCGCCGAGGAGACCTGCAGAGGCGGCGAACAGGGTTATTCCCAAAGGAGATAGCTCAAGTAATGGGAGATTTGAATTTGTAGGCGTAAATGGCCTCGGAATCTGCAAAAACCAATTGAGGTTCCAATAGGTGAGCCAACACGCCAAGGCCGTCGCTGCCAGAATCAGTAGTGTCAACGTTGCGGGAATCTCAGTGCGCCAATTCTTCATGAGCTACCCCTCCGCCTAACTGCGATTCGCTCTGCCCTTTCATATAGATTCCAAGTATTCGGCAAAACCCTCGTAGCAGGTAGAGTCGTTTGTGTCGTTAGAAAGCGTGTTGTTGTGGGTAGGCTGGTGTGCACACACACGACGAAACTGTAGCACTAAATATGCCCAGGTTTCAAGATAGACAGCCGCGTTGAGGTGTTCTCGTGAGAATTGAGCCGCGACTTGAGTTACTGATACTGATTGCTGTTTTCTTTCTCATCCTTGTGCCTAATGTACGCGCTTTCACTTTCGAGCCTCAAGTAGGCGTTTGGGGGGACGATTCCTCAAGAGGAAATATGGGAGTGTCTGTCGAGATTCGAACCCATATCTACCCTACGAATCCGGGGGACTTCCAGTATTTCTGGGTTGGTGATAACCTGAACAATGGTGCGTTCATTCAGTTCGGCTACATTTACGAGCCGGGATATTATTGCTTGAATGGCCAGACGGTTGGCGGGAAGTTCACATGTCTAGGTGATTCCGATCACATTGGAGGGTCGGATGCGCGTTGGGAATGGCAGTATTGGCCCAATAGTAATGTTAATGACTTCTCTTATGGAAAAGGACCAGCAAACTCGGCCGGACTTGATGGGACATGGCACAAGTATTCAATTGAGCCGAACACTAGAGGAGGTTGGAGTTTCGTACTTGATGGTCGAGAGGTCTCGTACGTTACAAATGTGTGGACCCGATCCAAGGACGCAGCGTATTTTGTGGCGGAGAAGGGCAGCAATACGTACGCAACGCTTGGCCGATTAGGGCCAGTCGAATTTAGAAACCTAGCGTACCTCAAAGACGATGGCTGGCACTATGCAACAACGCTGTCTGCGCTGGTAGGGTGCGCTGTAAACACAAATTGCAACATCAATATCCCCTACGGCGTAATGTCGGAGGGCGCAGGTATTGTGATCGCAGGGAGCGGGATTCAGCGACCGAGCGACCTCGATTTGTTATGGACTGGGGTTGTTGGTGGCGTGACGTTGACTCTTGATCTGCCGAATAATGTTACTGTCAGAATAGATGACCAGTTTATGCGATCTGGTTATTCTCAGCTGTCTCTTTCACGAGGACCGCATACGATCGAGGTACCTCAAGATTCCGCCATCGATTCGAATAACAGGCTTAGGTTCGACCATTGGAGTGATGGGTCAGTTTCTTTGAATCGGACGTTTACGTTAAACTCTGACACAACACTCAAGGCAATCTATGTTACGCAACACTGGCTAACTATCAATTCAGTTGTGCCCATGAACGGTTCAGCGTGGTATGACGAAGAATCAACCGTATCTTTCTCGAAACCGACTTCAATCCTGATTCATGCTGACCTCGGAATCCTAGGTGGTCAGTGGACATTTGACGGATGGTACGAGGACGGAGTCTATTTAACGAGTTCAACCAGCAGTTCCATTGTTATGGATAGACCGCACACTTTGCAACTTCACTGGCATCAGAATTACGCAATTCCCCTTGCGATTGTGGCACTTCTGGCTCTGGTGGGTTTTGTTACGGCCTTGGTAGTCAAAAGAAGACGTGAGAAGTCAGAATAGCGAGGCGCGCCTAGAGTGTGTGTGTGCGCACCACTGATACCACAACAACACTTTCGCTCGCAACGGTGTTGGTGACCGTTTCCGTATCGGTTGTCATGACACTTCTTGGACATGTGCCCCCCATGTGTGACAAGCAGCTCTGTTAACCCTAACTGGTTCTCGATATTCTTCCGCCACTGAAATTCAAGCCGTAGATTCGCGTGCGCAAGAGGTTTTATTCTACTGAGACATCAAACTCAGTTCGGAATGTGCATAGGTTGAGAAGGACATTATACACTTTAGCCAGTTTCTTCCTTCTTTCATCAGTTCTTGCCTCGGCTGCGGCCCAAGGGTTCCCAATATCTGTGAATCTCGGTACTGCGCTTCCTATGCCAATTGGCCAGACCAACACTGTCGCGGTCACGGTTGAGGACATCGTGAACAGCACAGTACAGTTAACTTTCGTTGGGCTTCGGTTTGAATGGGATCTCCCAAACAATTTCTTCATTGGAGGGAACAGCGAGAAGGGGGCAGTTCTTGCGGCTGGGGAGCAAATCACGTATTCGATATCTGTTGTAGTTCCTGCCAACGTTACGCCCGGCACCCACAAGCTCAGTACCTACGTCACTTACCGTATGCTGAACCAGAAGAATTCGACAGGCGTCGAAGCTGGGTGGTGGGTGGCGGACATACAATTTGCCTACTCTCAAACTCAGCAAAGCCAAACTGCAACTGTGACTGGACCGCAACAAAGTTTCAACGCTGAAACCATTGGGGTATTAGTGGCTGTGGTTGCAATAGGGCTGTTCCTGGAACGTGGCCGAATCAAACGTCTCATTGGGAAATTCCGAGCGACAAGCCCCGCCCCAGCGCAACCTGAGGGCGAACCCCCTGTCGGCGAGAAACCTCCCGTAACTGAAAACCCCCCTGTAGTCGAGAAGAAAGAGGAAGATCTCTAGAACCCCGAACAAAGGACCCGAGGGCTTCCTCGCAATGAAGGGAATTCTAGGATTGAACAAAACAAAAACACTGTTACTTTCGTTCGCTGCGTTGTTGCTACTCTCGTCCCTCGGTCTAACCCTGCACCCTGTCATAGGACAAGAACAACAACAATTAGATTTGAGTTGGACATTCGATTACAGCCCGCTTGTCTCCGGGGTCGCCAATTCGCTTCACCTACGCATCCTCAACACAGCGCTTGCCCCAGTTCGAGTGTTATCAGTGGGCATCAGATTCCCGTGGATGAACGCTGATACCTATCTTTCAACAGGAAGCCCCCAAACCCTCGTGGATCTTCCCTCAGGTCAAGAAGTTAGGTACACGATTCCCTTTCAAATTCCCGTCGACGTGTTGACGGGAAGGTACTCGATGGATACGCTCCTGCAATACCAAATATTCCAGACTGCCCAATGGGCCGGGCCTGAATCAATCGCGTACGTACTTGATGTGGTCGTGTTTGGCCGAACAACATCATATTCATTTAGCTTCGATCCCTCTGACGGCCGCATTTATTCCGCCGTCGCACTCATCACCCTTGTTGGATGGTACTTGCCGAAGAAGTTGCGACACAAGGCGAAGGGTCAAGGATGCACCTCAGACTAAGAGACGCCCTTGCTTTAACGACTGTTACCTACCTTCTCTGCGTATCAGCCAAGATCCTTTACCCGCAATCCTACACCGACATCTTGTTCGTATACTACGCTTTCGTTGTTCCGACCAATAATGGTATTCCATATCACGACTATTCGGTGTTCACCGCATCCGCAGGGTATGTGTATTCTGCAATACCATCAATACTAATTTGGGTAAGCGGGCACGCTCCAAACGTTGAATCCTTCCTAGCCACAATGGCTTTTCTGACATACTTCTTCGTCATCGGCATCGTATACTTTCTTTACAGGATCTGTGCTGAGTTTCAGATTGATCGTGGGAGAATCATCGCATTCTTCGCTGTTACACCATCATTCCTGGTATTGTCCTTCTACAGTTGGGATATTACCGCAGCGTGTTGCGTAGTTGCGGCGCTATACTATGCCCTCAAAAAGAAGGCACGGCTTACCGGATTCTGGTTGGGTTTAGGATTTGCAGCGAAGGCTTTTCCTTTACTCCTCTTACCAGTATTCTTGAAAGAGGCACGAACGTGGTCCGATCGTTTCGAAATGTTATCTACAGCTGCCTTGGGTGTGATATTGCCCAGTCTGCCATTCATGATCATAGACTTTCATGGGTGGTTCTTTACAGCGCTCTATCCATCAGGCGGAACGAGATGGGGTGTCTATCTCGAGAACAGTATTTGGCTCGTGGTCAGTTACTACCAGACGGTCCCAGGCTGGTTAATCGCAGCAGCGACATGGTCTCTCATTCTATTGGCAATTCTCCACGTTACTTACTCTAGGTACTCTCTCATAATGAAATTGTGGCTCATCGAGGCAGCAACCATTCTCATTTTCCCGTCGTATCCCCCCCAGTTCAATGTTTGGCTGATCCCTCTGTTTGCTCTAAACCCTGTCTTTCCCCTCATCCCGTTCTTAGCGTTTGATTTTCTTAACACAGCGATCATTCTCTCTTGGTTCACTGTTGATCCATCCCAGGCATGGGGCCCGGTCTGGGACATGTTCTTGGCAAGAATAGTCATTTTGGTACTCTTGTTAATATGGGCTGCTCGAAGATCAATCAAGGATCAACCGTTCTCATTACACAATCTCATGTCACGAGAACCTCCTCCCCACGTAGAATGAGCGAAGAACTCGGTCGATTATCAATTTGACTTCTTTTGTTCAGACATTTGTTTCTTCTTACGTTATCAACGGAATCGGGAAGATCTGCAATTGACTCGGTTGCAAGCTATGTGCCGTAAGCGTAACGTTGAAGATTCAAATTCATTGGTTGCCTAAAGTTTTCGTCCATGCTACAGTTCGCGCGAGGCCGGTTTCAAGATCAACGATCGGTCGCCAACCGGTTGCCAGAATCTTTGAAACGTCAGGCACCCTCCTCTGTACGTCTTGGGCGAAACTGGGGAGTTGTTTGATCGCAAATTTTTCCTTCCTTTCGCAAAGTCTCCATATTATCCTGGCCAGTTCCAGAACAGACGTCTCGATTCCGCTTCCGATGTTGAAATCCGTATTGTTGAATCTCTCAGTGAGGTATATAATTGCGTCAGCGATGTCGTCCACGTACGTATAGCTTCTGGTTTGTGTACCGGATCCCAGAATTTCAAGCGGATGTTGTTCTGACATAATCTTCCGAATCAGATCAGGAATCACGTGAGCGTAGCCCACGTAATCTCCAGCCATTTCACCAGGACCATACGCGTTGAATGGTCTGATTATAAGGTAAATGATGCCATATTGCTCATGGTAAGTTCGTGCGATGTACTCTGCGACGAGTTTGGAGAAACCATACCCGCTCAATGGTGGTGCTGTGTTCTCTAAGGCTGACTCTGGAGTTGGAAACATTGTGGTCCTTTCAAAAACCATGGATGATGATAGGCACACAACCTTCGTGTCAGTATTTCTGGCCGCATCCCAAATATTGAAATTCATTATAGCGTTATCACGTAGGCTCTCTGCTGGCATCTTGTGAAAGTACCCTATTCCGCCTATTCTTGCAGCAAAGTGGAAACAAATATCCACATCCTCCATAGAAGTCTTCGCTGTCTCAAAGTTCAAAACGTTTCCCTTCGAGAACACTATTTTCTTGGAAACCTCTTCCAAGTTTCTAGCGAATCCTTTGGACATGTCGTCAACAACAAATACGTTTGCTCCCAGACTCACGAGTTTTCTCACCATTCTATGTCCAATGAACCCCGCACCTCCGGTAACTAGGATTCGTTTATCGGTCCACTTCATGCCTTACCAAACTTCATGTAAGTCGTCTTCTTGAAATCTGACTGACGAAACATGCCCCAAACGTCATAGATTATTCTAGCTCCTGATTCATCTATCGTAGGGGCCAGACACTCAAACTCTGGATGATTTGTCGCCAATATTACTGCGTCAGGCCTTGCCAAGGCCGCTCCCAACGTTTGAGTGCCCTTCACGTGAGGATCATGAATAACGACCTCTGCTCCATAAGCTCGCAATATGTCGACGAGTTTAGCCGAAGGCGATAATCTTATGTCATCGCTGCCCGCTTTAAACGCCAAACCTAGGACCGAGATTTTGAGTTTGTAAAGTGGTCCTAATGGACCGGACAAAGATTGAACAATATGCTGTGGCACGGCCTCGTTTAACTTCCACGCGGTAGAAACTATGCTGCTGAAAGTCGTACCGTTGTCGAGTAGGAACCCGTCTTTCCCAAGACACGGACCCCCCGCAAGTCCAGGTTTAGGTATTTTAGCTCGCCCATATCCCTCGTTTGCAATTCTCACAATTTCATGCGCGTCTTCCCCATACTTCTCGGCCCATATTGCAAACTCGTTCGCCAGTGCAAAATTTACGTAGCGGAAAACATTCGTGAACAACTTCGCCAACTCCGCACCAGTTGGAGTTGTTACAAGAATCTTCTTTGTCGGGTTGATCTTGCGAAATAGCTCTGCCGCTATTTCTGCGCTGGCATCATCTTCTGCTCCCACAATCTCAGGCAGTTCATAGAGCTCGCGGTGCGCTTGTCCCTCAAGAATTCGTTCCGGGCAAACGGCGAGGGCGAAATCGCGCCCAAGCTGAAGACCAGTCTCCTTCGTCAGCATTGGAAGCACTATTGACTTCATTGTGCCCGGCACAGAAGTTGATCTGAGCAAGATTGCTTTATGTCGCAGATCGACAAGCAAGAGTTCACGGATAGCCGAATAGAGTTGCGAATAGTCGAGCTGGTATTGATTTCCAGTAGGTGTTCCAACTGTTACTATTATGATGTCTGATTGCTTGAAGCTATCGCTAGTTGATGTTGAAGCCGTAAGCATCTTGTTTCTTACGATAAGATCAAGCCAACCTGCCATTGCTGGGTAATAAAACGGCATTTTCCCTTCCGCAATTGATGCAGTTCTTTGCTCGTCAACATCTACTGCGATTACTCTAATCCCTGAACGAGCAAGGACGATGCAAAGCGGGAGCCCCACACGGCCTGCGCCTATTACGCTCACTACTGCAGTTCCGTTCCGTATTCGTGCTGGAATTTCACTCAGCATTTTCATCACCAATGCCGCAATAGGTTACTAGTGTTTGATAAGTCTCTAATAACGCGATTGAACTGAGAGATGCGAATTTCTGCAGGAAGCCAAAAGGCAGCACAGACACTTGCCTCTGTTGTGATAGCGGTATGCAAGGGTTCACCACAGCGAACGCTTCGTGTAATCGATCACGCCTACTTCGGATGGAGCCGAGCAGAATTTAAAACGGAAGATTGAGATACAATTGATAATTCTGAACCTCAACTCCCGGAAGGTTTCGTGAGGGCGACCTAGCCTGGGCTTGGATGTACTCAAAACCGCAGCGGAAACGTCAGAAGGTAATTCTTGGCCGCGTTTCCATTCGTGACGATTACATCGGTCCTGAATTATGTTGGTGAATTGTAGGGACCTAGTGACTTAATTGGCCTGTTACATGGGACTGGGTGAAGGGAGAAGAATCCCATTTCCACGCAAATTGGTATGATGTATGGTCCATCGATGATTATGCGCTGCAGTCCATGGAACGGTGTCTCCTGCAAGATGCTCATTTCCAGAGGAAAACGTACAATCACTAAGCTTCTTAATTCCGAACCGGAATACGGCTGAAGCGATCATGCAGGGCCCCTCTCGGGATGGAAACGGCTCGGGATAGTGAGTGCCAGCCTCTGTAATTTCACGCTAGTCAGCAAACCTGTGAAATATTTGTTCCAGTAAATGATTGATGATAACACTTTAGCCTAAGTCCTAATCAGAGTCTGCCGGCGAGATGACTGGTTATCTTTCGGGTAGCATATGCTAGGCTCCCAGCTGCGATGATTTTACGAATGCGCCTAGGGTGAAGCAGTTCTCGAAGCAGTACGCTTGTATACCATTTCTTGAGAGCGGTTTTATGAAGTTCCTCAATTTCACCTGTCGAGAGTTGGGGGTAATTGAGAACCGAGAAGTTCCCGCCATCATACATGGTCCAGTCTGTTGTGGTTAGCCATCCGTTTTCCTTGGCTTGCATATAGAATGGTGTTCCTGGGAATGGCGTGGCTATCGAGAACTGCACGCTGTCTGTATCCAAACTCTTCGCGAATTTTATTGTCCTGAGTATATCCTCTCTAGTCTCGCCCGGCAGCCCAATTATATATGTCGCGTGGGTCCATATACCTAATTTCTTACACCATTCAGCGAAGGTCTTGGTTCTCTGAGCATTGACAAAATGCTTCCGTATAGCGTTAAGTGTCGTTGCGTTAGCTGACTCGACGCCGAACTTCAAGCCTACGCAACCTGCAGTTGACATTTGTTTCAATGTTTCTTGATCCAACGTTATGTCTCCCATGCCTGCCCAAGGCAAATCAAGACCTCTCTTTCGAATCTCATCGCAGAATAGCCTCAGGCGCTGTCTATCTACTGCGAAGGTGTCATCATCAAAGTAGACCTGTCTAGCACCATACTTTTCCGACACGGCTACCATTTCATCAACAATGGAGGTAGGATGCCTCTTACTGTAATAGGACGTATCGCCATACATTACCCTGATAGGCATACAGAACGAACATTTGTAGGGGCAACCACGAGAAGTCAGCATCTGAACACATGGCTTCCCTGCGACTTCAAAATCATGATACCACTGCACCTTGAAGTCATCCCTGTCAGGGTAAGGTAACTGATCAAGATCAGCCAAAGTGGAATTATGTGCGTTCGAGCGGTTCGTGATCACTTGAGCCTCTCTGCGATATGCAATTGAATCAACCAAAACTGTTCCTTTGCCGTTCTGCTGCTCGAATCGGACGAAATCCCGGAAACTTTGCTCATACTCCCCGAGCATGCAGTAGTCGATGTAAGGATATTCCATCAGCACGTCGTTTGCCAGCGCCGTCACGTGTCCACCTGCTAGGACTATTTTGCAGCCTATGCGAGTTTTGATTTCGGATAGCAACTTCATTGTTGGCGGAAAACTCACGGTCGGGACATCTACCAGAAGGATGTCAGGAGAAAAAGCAGAAACCGACTGGATGAATTCTGAGGCATCTAGATCCATGGCGCACGCGTCAAGTCCGACGACCTCATTGGTCGGATCTTGCTTGAGGAGCGAGGTTGCGTAACCTAGACCGAAGGGGTAGGGCTGATAATGTTCTTTTACGTGCTTTGGAATGAAGAGGCTAAAGCTCCATCTGCTTCCGGACTGAATGAAGTGCCTTTTGGGATCATCCATGTAAGCAGGCGGATTCGCTAACATTACTCGCATGGGATTTTCCTAGCGTGTGCCTTGTTCGCTGCCATAAATAGTCCATACGGTATAAGAGTGTTGGCGGAGTCCAGCGGATAATGTATTGCGGAACCCCAGGACTTTGTTCCTATCCTTTCGCCTTTCGCGATTCAATGCATCTGTGACTGACATGAATGTGACTGAAAATCTAAAGGGACTACTTAGGATCAAGTGCAACCATTAATCGATCTAAAAGGGTGGCTACGTTGATTAGGGCCTGATAATGATGAGGGTCCTTATCGCGTCTAACGAGCTTTATCCTATTACCGGTGGCGCAGTGGGAACGCTTTACATTGGACGAAAATTCTCTGAAAGAGGACATGAAGTCACTCTGACGGGTCCCCTCCACTCTGAGAGAAGCAAAGCCGAAAGAGAGCTTGGTTTCAAGGTGATCCCGTTTAATCTACCTTTCCAGGTCTCGAAATTTGTTCCAATTAGGGGACCACGGTATCTCGCATATGCTTTCAGTTTCATTCCCCATTTCCTTAAGCTCGCTCCATTCTTCGACTTCATTCTGATAAGAAATTGTCTAGTGGGGTTGTCGGGAAGTTTCGCTAGTATTATCCGAAGGTCGGGCTGCATGGCGATCAGCCTCTCGGATTTGCTTGCGGGGTTCCTAAAAGAGGACCCTTTCTACCCGAAGTTCTTAAGCGATATTTTGCTCCTCGCCGAGAAGCAGATTCCGAAGTCTTTTCCGCTTGTTTTTGTTGTAAGCCCCTTGATGAAGAGAGAGTTGACGCGAGCAGGTGTTCCTGCTCAAGTCATTGAGGTAACTTTTGACGGAGTAGATGTCAACAGGTTTGACCCTAACATTGAACCGGCGGTCGTCTTTGATAAGCCAACCGTGATTTCGTTTGGTTCGCTTGATTGGCATCACGGTGCGCATTTGCTGATTGATATTGTCAAGGAGGTACAGAAGCGTCAAGACGTTCAATTCATGATCGTCGGCGGCGGACCCGCGTATCCGTACCTCGCGAGGAAACTAAAAGGTCAACCTTATGTTCTAATGACCAATTTTGTCCCGTACGGGAGCCTTCCAAGCTACATCGCTTCATCTGATTTGGGAATAATTCCTTATCCCAAAAACTACTCACTCGATTTAGTCCTCACACTGAAACTCCTTGAGACTCTATCTATGGCACGACCCGTAGTCTGTTCAAACCTGGCTAGTGTGAAAGAGGTTTTCGGCGGATATGAATTTCTGAAAATCGGTGAAGACTTGAAAACCTTTGCTGATCGAATTCTTGAAATCATTAATCTCCCAAGAAGTGAAAGGAAAAGGATAGGACTGAGAGGAAGGGAACTCGTAACGGACAAATTCTCTTGGGATGTTGTGACCACTGCGATGGTAACGAAATGCGAGAAATTGTTCTTGGAGTCTAACAGAACAGGATAGGACCCCCTAAACGACTTTGATGCTCACACTTCAGGCCTCTTGGTAAACTACACGACTCGACTTCCCTCAAGAAAACGCTTTACTCTCGATCAACGCAGGCTCTAAATAATCGCATGCCATTCGACTGCTCCTCAGATTTCTACTACCTCGTTTGGTTTAGCGTCAGGCTTGAGAATCCAGTCGTGACCTCGATGACATTACCTTGCTTCCGTCGAGTTCCTTGAGCCTTCGCGTAATATCTTCAAGGAAGCCATCGTTATCATACATGAGCTGGCCATCGTAGGTCATATCTAACAAGATTGGGAGATCTGTCCTCTTCAGGAGTAAGAAAGTTGATGGCCGAGTTACGACGGGATCTGTTTGAAGGGAAAATACCAAGCGAAACCAACTAACACGAGTAGAACGTAAACGACTACGACAGCTCTTGGAATATGCTTGTTGCTAAACATTAGAGCGATGCCGCCCGCCACAGCAGGCACTGTATTCTGGAAATAGAAGATGTACGAGATTCTGTGGCCGATGTATGAAAGCGGGAAGAAGGGGAAGTATGTGGCCGCGAACCAGCAGAGCAGGAAGAGCGCGAGCTGGCTGTTTCGTTGGTCGTAGCGGTAGAGCGCATATGCCATGGCTGGAATGGTCAGGTAGATGATGAATGGGTTCATGGCCCCCCAGAAAGATATGGTTTGGTAGGTGACGCCCCCCGAGGTCACGCTTACTCCGAGGTATTGAATCGGGACCTGGTTGAGGAGCCAATCAAGCGGCTGACTCTCAATACCCGTCGGCACTGGTCGAACTAGCGCAAGCGTATACGTGTAAATGAAGCGAATGTGTTCAAAGGGGTTACTCCCACTCACGAAACGATCTAGAGCAAACAGGAGTACAAATCCTGTTGCGGCATAATAGAAACCAAAGGGCAGCAACCATTTCAGCTTCGGGACAAGTACAGACCTCCACTTCTTCACTAATTCACTCGGCCGCACATCCCTAAGCAAGTGAAAGATTGCGATCGCAAGAAAACCGTAGAATCCCCCTATTTTAGTAAGGGTGCTTAGCGCGAGGGCTACCGCAGAGAGTTTAGTGCGATCCCAGAAGTACAGATAGAAACCCAGCAGCATGAATGCCAAGGTGAAAATGTCGAGGATGGCAACTCTACTATCAACGAAAATTAGGTTATCGAAGCTGAACAGAAAAGTAGCCAGGAAAGAGTATTTGCCATTCTTCGAAATCCTCTTCATCAGGAGGTAGAATAGAAGAATCGAAAGTGACCCCATAATTACGCTCGGGAGGCGCCAACCCCAAGCGTTGTCGCCGAGTATTCGCATCGAGGCTGCGATAATCAACTTAGCTAGCGGCGGATGTTCCTGGTTCGGATCTGTACCGGGGAGTGCGTTAGGGTACGGTATCCTCGATGGGTCCGGTCCTTGAGGCCATCCCAACAGGTTCCTTGCCACGTTCACATAATAGTACTCGTCAAAGATCAGTGTCCCACCAGTGCCATACCCACCTGGAATGTCAAGCCACACGACTCTCAAGGCGACTGAGACAAGTAGCAAAACGAGAAAGTATCTGTCCCATTTGTACCCCAAGCTCAAGTCGAAGAACTTTCCTTTTGTCTTTGATTTCTCTGTCCCGGTGGTTTCTTGCGAAGTTTCCATAATTGATCCGCATTTTCTTTTGTCAAACTAAGTAATGTCTCGAATCACGGTTTACACTCTATTTATGACATTCGGGTGTAATGGCATCTTGCATGAAGCTCCAGAAACAGTCGGAACAACTAGAGAGAGAAACGATTAGGTCTGGTGCACTAGCGGGAGAAAGTGGTCAGCCTTCCTCATATGAAAGCAGCTATTCTTTTGCCCATCCCATAATCTTGTTTATGATTATTTCTTCGATTGCCGCACGAAAGAATGACTACGATAAGGGTGGCACCTCAAGCCTCAGGTCCCTGTTTGACGGCCTACCTATGAAAACTGCCAGCAAAGGAATTGTTGTCGTTACACCTGGCGGTAGGAGAAGTTTCGGATTCGTGTCGATATCTCCGGAAACTTGGTTATTATCAAGTCTAGGAGAGGAAAAGGCCTAATTGCAGGGACACACACAACCATCCACTCCGGCCAGTTCAAGCTGAGTAACCGTGCAGACCAGCTCTAACGAGAAACAAGAGCGTACTGTTAACAACAATGCTGCACGGTATGCTATGTACGCTGCGATAGTTGTCGCAGTTATTCTGGTCGCGGTGTACCTGAACCCTGTTCCTGCGGCATACTCTCAAGATTGCACGGCAATAATTGCTGCCACTACGACGGATACTGTAAGCAACACCTACGTGTTCACTTTCACTGTGAATCCTTGCGAAACCACAACTCAGACAACTACTGAAACCACAACTCAGACAACTGGTGAAACCGCAACTACGACTGCTTCCACTGAGACGGTTACGGCTACTGCGACTGCGTCTACTGCAACTGTGACCGCGACGGAGACAGCTTCCACCGCAACAGTTACAGCTACTGAGACTGCTTCAACAGCAACGGTGACTGCAACAGAGACCGGCTCTACTCAAACGGTAACCGCTACTGAGACTGGTTCCACTCAGACGGTTACGTCTACTACGACTCCGACTACGACTGCGGCTACTGTCACGACGACGCCAACTCAGACTGCGTCTACTGTAACTACGACTCCAACTGAAACCGCTTCGACTGTGACGACGACTCCAACTACGACTGCTTCTACTCAGACTCTGACGGCTACTACCACTGGTTCCACTCGGACAGTCACCGCGACAACCATAGCTACAACGACGGTGACAACCATAGCTACAACGACGGTGACAGCACTTGTGCGCACAATTGTTGTGTCAACAAGTACAAGCTCCACGACTGTTACGACACTAGTAACACAGTCTGTGACTATTACTACTATTACTAATACGGCAACTCGCAGTGTGGTTGTTACCACTACGACGGTTTCTACCCAGTCCGTGACCGCGACAAAAACAATTGCAACTCAACAAGTCGTATTTACTACGATAGCAACAACTCGGTCTTTGACCGCAACTAACACTGTAACTCAGTCTGCAACTGTAACTAACACCGTGACTCAGTCTGCGACGTCGACTACGACTGGGTCCACGGCTACGGTGGCTTCGACTACTACGGCGTCTACTGAGACTGTGATTTCCACTACCACAGCTCCAACTGTGACGACGACGCCTACTCAAACTAAGTCTGCGACAATCACAAACACTGTTAGCGTTACCAATACTAAGACCGCTACGGCGACAATTACTAACACTAAAACTTCAACCCGATCCGCTACGACTACAAGTACCACAACCGCGACTGCGACCGCAACTAAGACTACAACTCAACCTGCAACCGTGACCAGTACTCAATCGGTTACGATAGTTGTCGCGGCTTCTACGGTTACGGTGACTCCAACTCATACTGCGGCTACCGTGACCACAACACCCATAACGACCGCCCCTACCGCAACTGTGACCAATACTAAGACTCAATCTGCAACTGTCACTAGCACTCTATCTGCAACCGTAACGAACACTAAGACTACATCTGCAACGGTTACAGTGTTAGTCATAGGTTCTACGATTACCCAGACTGCTTCGGCAACGGTCACGAATACCGCGACGCTGACCACAACGGCGTCTACCGAATCCGTCACATTGACTACGACCGCTTCGGAGACTGTTACTACGACTCCGGGTTCCACTGTAACAGTTACAGAAACCACCACGGTGACAACTAGCTAAACAACAACCGCTTGAAGCGGCGGATGCGCGCCTCTCCGTTTCCTCTTTGAAGATAGGGCTCGAGCTATCCAGAAATCCTCAAAGGCTCTACGTGCTTGGTGGGACAGGCTTAGAGAAAAAGTCATGCTAGCTCTGTGACTTTCTCTTGAATAATCTTCCAGGCTAACGCTGTGTCTTCCCGCGTGGTCTTCAGGTTGCGGATGGCAAATCGAATTCGGAATCTTCCTCTCAGCATAGCGTGATTTCTTGAACTGCGTTTGTGGCATGGTGAATGAATGTGACGTACTATGATGATCACTCCGACCGAGACTGCGTCCATAGTCACTACGACTACAACTGTAACAGCGGCTGCGACGATGATGAGCAGGGAGACTCATACTACCACTGAAACCGTTATAGTGAAAATCACGAGCACTTAACTGCTAAGTTCCTGTATCGCCCTCCTTTGAGGCGCTGCGTAGGTCTGGGATAGAAGAATTTTCGAGCCTGATTCAAGCTTAGGTTAACCCTCAAGTATCGGAAGAAGCCCGCCCTGGTTTGAACGCTCATTATCCCCCCGTTTTTCTCAATCTACCTCTAATATGCGGTCGTGGATCCGTTGCTGCGTTGCTGTATATTGGGGGAAGGATGCGCGCCTAGGCTAGATGCCTTCTTACATGGAACTCAGATAATGACTAAATGCAAGGACGCATACTAGCGTTCATTTACGCCAGTTCAGGCTGAGTAACCGTGCCAGAAAACACTGTCGAATCGCAACAAAGCGTTCCGGCTAGAGGTAATGCCGCACGGTACGTCGCGTACGCAGTTTTGGCGGTAGCGATCACAGCTTTCATTATCGGATTTCTTGCCACGCCAGGCTTCTCACAAGGGTTAGGGGTCAACGCTGTTGTAACGACCGTGACGCAAGCAACCACGGCAGTAACCACTGTGACTATTAGCACGACTCCGGCCACTACCGTAGTTTCTACGGTTAATACGCCGGTAACGACGCTAACTATTCCGGTGACCCTAGGCACCACAGTTACAACGATTATAACAGTAGTTTCTCAGCCCACTATTGTTTCCATCGTGGTTTCTCAGCCTGTTACTGTGCAGATCGTCGTATCGCAGCCCGTCACTCTGAGCACCATAATAACGGTAACCCCAGCTACCACAACTACGACTCAGCCGACCACGGTAGCAACGACGACGACCACAACTACGCAGACAACGCCAGAGACGACTTTTACGCCAACTACAACGGCTCCGACAACTACCGTTACGCCAACCGCAACCGTGTTTACAACAACTACGACGACACTTACAGCAACCGCGGTTCAACGCACGATCTCTGTGTCAACGAGTATGAGTGCTACGACTGTCACGGTTAGGGTAACTCAGTCTACGACTATTACTACTACCTTGCCTCGCACTGCAGTTGTCACGGTTTCAACTCAATCCGTGACAGTCCTAAGAACAGTTGCAACTCAGCAGGTGGTGTTTACGACAACGGCCGCAACTAAACCTGTGACTGTAACCAGCACTTCAACTATGACTCAATCTGCCACTCGCACTGTGAATGTAGCCACCATAACAATTGCCACAACTACGCAAACCCAAACACAAGTCGCAATAACCTTCACACTCACCACGGCTACTCAAACTCAAACTCAAACAGCCGCAACCGTGACCTATACGACAGTCACAAATGTCAGAACTCAAATTGTGGCTACGATCACGTACACTACCACTACTGTAACCGGAACTATCACTTACGTCACGACATAAGCAAAGGCTGAATATCCCCGAATTCTACGCGCCGCATAGCCAGAAGGTTTACTCTCATCATTCGGTACGCTCGAATCCTCTCGGTCGCGCTCCAGTCGAAGCGCAGTCTGCATACGAATATTCCCAAAGGAAACCATTAGCTGGTCCCTGTAAACGCTCGGTGGCACTGAATCCCTAAGGTTAGTAGTAGTTGTGTTGCACAAAACAACAGTTAAATAGAAAGCCTGACTCCATTCGAGGAGGAAGGAAGGGGCAATCCAACGCGGAGATCAGGAATGAGCGAATTCGGACGAATTTTCGGCCAGGGGATTGGTTTCGGGTCGATTCTGATTACTAGCTCTGCTGTTTCATCCTCTTTTCATCAACATTGCACTCTTAGGGAAGGGAAATTATACAAGATGGTGTCAGCAAGGCAAAGTAACCCATTACTTCCTTGCCTGAGTTTGTTTGGGTACGCTATTTCATTGAGGTTTACTAGGGGAAATTTGGATCGTTGACAAAGCGTAAGGCCAAATCATCTAGGAATCGTAAGGTCAACCCGCTATTCCTACTACTCCTGCTCGCTACGGCGTTTATTCTGGTCTTCTCAACGGTACAAATTCCCGTAAGCGCAGTACAGATTTCGCTGTCGCCCCCGAACGGCCCTATTGCGACTCCTGTCACAGTAAGTGGTAGCGCATTCTCAGCTCTTGATAATAGCTGTACTATAACAAGCGGTACGTCCGGGCTGATAGCTCCAGGTTATGGATGCTCCATAACGCTAGGATCGGGAACCGTAAGCGGCACATTCTCGGTGGGTCCAGGCATCGGGCCTGGGGGTTACACGGTTACTGTGACTGGCTTCGCCTCCGGCGTCCAGAAGGATTCTGCGTCCTCAACCTTCACTGTGCTTCAACCGACAATTACCTTAACGCCTCAGTCGGGTCCGACCGGTACAGTTGTAAACGTAAAGTCGGGGGGCGTTAAGTTCAGCGTAGGGGAAACGGGTTGTTCTATTACCAGCCTACCGGCGAGTTTGACGAATCCTCCGCCGTCAGCTTGTTCGGTTTCAAGCGGAACTGTAACTGGGCAATTTCAAGTGAATGGCGCCGCAACGCCGGGATCCTACGAAGTCGACGTTACGGGAACGTCTAGCGGCGCTATCGCTTCAGCTATCTTTACGGTCACGTCAGGGGCAACTGTAATCTCCGTCACTCCGACGGACGGCCCAATCCACACGCAGGTAAAACTACAAGGAAGTGGTTTTACTTCTATTGACACGAGTTGCCAAATCACCGCATCACTTGCAAATCTCATCGCGGCGAGCCCTGCACCAACTTGCAGCATGGGTTCTGGAAAAATGACCGGAACATTCTACGTTGGTGTCGCTGTAGTCGCTAACACTGGTGCCGTGATCACAGTTACCGGGACGCCTGGTGGCGACTCTGCTAGTGTGGCTTTCACTGTCGACGGAAGCCCGGTAATCGGCTTTACACCGCCATCTCCAGCGCCTACTGGCACGACAGTCGTGGTAGGCATAACCGGGGGTCAATTCAGTAGCGGTGACACAATTACTACACCTACGTGCACAATAAGCGCCAGCCCGGGCGGGCTCTTCAGTTCTTCTGCATGTGCCATAGGGTCAGGGGGCACCGTATTGAGTGGCACATTCTTCGTTGTCGCTAATGTCGCGTCGGGCAGCACATATACCGTAACGGTGAAGGGTACCCTAGGCGATTTCGCATCAGCGACTTTCACCGTTGCTCCTCCTCCATCTGGGGCCGCGATATACCTCAACCCCTCAGACGGCCCTGTAGGTACCGCGGTGACAGTTACGGGTACAGGGTTTCCAAGTCAAGATCCAACCTGCACTCTAACATCTTCCGCTCTCCTCTTCTCTTCTTCACCGACGCCTACCTGCAGCATTAGCTCAGGTAAGATCACTGCTTCATTCAAGGTTGCCACCGGCGCCACTCCATTGAATAATCCATTTACGGTTACGGTCACCAGCAGCAGCGGGGCGGCTGCCTCACAAAGTTTCATAGTTGACCCGACTCCGATATTATTGCTTACAGGTCCTACGTCCCCGGGTTCCACGGTGCTGGTTAGCCTTGGTAACCCCCCTGCATTTAGCAGCGGTGACTCTTCTTCCTGCACAATTTCCTCAAGTCCTGGTGGTCTTTTCAAGTCGTCCGCTTGCTTCCTATCGCAGGGCCCACCGCAAAGTTTGGCGGGTACTTTCTTTGTTGTCGCCAACGTCGCAACGGGCAGCACCTATATCATTACAGTTAAGGGTTCATTGGGTGACAGTGGTTCAAGTGCCAGTTTCACCGTGACGTCTACGACTGGGCCAATATTGGTTGTTACGCCATCAGATGGCCCAAGGGGGGCGAAGATCACCGTTCAAGGAACTGGCTTCTTAAGTATAGACACGAGTTGCATCATATCTTCAACTTCTGCGGGATCGACGCCCAATATTATCACCTCGCAAAGTTGCAGCGTATCAACAACCACCGGCGTAGTCAGCGGCTCATTCATAGTCCTCTCCGGCGCGGACCTGACAGGAAACCCATATACTATCACTGTAACTGGCAGTAGCGGCGACCTCGCGTCCTTTACACCTTTCACCGTCGACTCAACTCCAACTCTAGCGTTTTCGGTTGGGCCACCCGCCACTCCTGGCACAACTGTTCAAGTATCCATTGCGAATCCTCCTGCGCAATTCAGCAGTGGGGACACCTCCTGCTCGATCAGCTCTCTGTCTTCCGGTTTGTTCGCCAGTTCGGCTTGCCGTATAGGATCGGCGGGAACTGATTTGACGGGTACCTTCTTCATTGTAGCCAGCGTTCCCAGTGGGAGCAGCTACACGGTTGTTGTTACAGGCAATTTAGGTGACACCGCAACAGGGACCTTTTCCGTCACCGTTGGATTATCACTTACACTGACTCCCTCGTACGGTTCTCCGGGAGACAAGATTTCGATTGTAGCCAGGGGTCTGCTTGTGACCGACACGTCCTGCAGCATAACATCAAACAATGGCGCTAATGGTGCTCCTCTAATAACCTCTCCCGCATGTTCCATCAGCGCTGGAACCGGAACGGGAACGTTCATCGTGGGTCCAACCGCTACTGCTGATAGTACATGGACGGTAACTGTGACGGGCAACCCGGGGGGTGACTTAGTCCCCACAGGTTTCACAGTTGTCCCAACGATAACCATCACACCTACAAATGGCGTCGTCAGCACGCCCGTATCATTTACCGGATCCGGATTCGACAGCTCGACTGCAACGGCTTGCACTGTGTCAATCCTGCCAGTAGTCGCTTTTACAGCCCCCGGCCCCGGTTGCAATTTTGTTGTCCCGCCTCCTAACGGGAACGGCCAGGTCACTGGCACTTTCACGATTGCCCCAGGGGCGCCTGCAGGTACTTATGTTATCACTGTAACTGATAATTCCATTTTTGCTTTTGCAGCGTCGGCAAGTTTCACCCTTGGTACGCCAATTGCGCAGGTTACGATTTCACCGAATGTTGCTCTGCCGGGTACTACCGTTGGGGTCTCCGGTTTCGGGTTTAATGGAAATGATGCGAGCTGCACGATTTCCCCGATAGCCGGCGTCATAGCGAGTGCGCCATGTAATATCTCTGGAGGAACAGCAGGGGGGTCCGTGACCCTTTCCCCGACGGCGCCTGCAGGTACATACCTCATCACGGTTACTGGAAATCTTGGGGATTTTGCTTCGAACTATTTGGTGGTCATCCTTCTGACTGGGACTCTCACTTCGATAACGACAACATCCACAACAAGCATTACAAGCACAACTTACACAACCATGACAACCTCCACTTCTCAATCGCTTACATTCACAACTTTCACTTTCACAGGTATCTCGACGGCGGTCAGCTACGCCCTAACTACACAGACCTTTACGGGTGAGTCCACGGCCGCGATGATTTCGACGACCACGTCGATATTCACATCTGTTCAAGCCACCGTAACAACGGTAGCAACGACGACTAGCACGCTGGGTCAGGTGATTCGGCCTGTGTTTGGGTCAAACCAAACGGCTTATGACGTCGTGGGTTTGATTGCGGTGTTTATGCTGCTCGGGTCGATGGTTCTTAGGAGGTTAGTCTTTTGAGTAAGGCGAAGCAGGGAAGGCATCTGCACTCCGTAGTCCTGCAGCTGGCCGTAGTGATCGTATCCGTATTGGCTCTATCCGCGCTTGTCACTTCACCCGCGACTGGAGTTTTGGGGCCCTTCAGTCTTACTACGCCGCCTCCCACGACAACGTTTTCCACGAGTACGACTACTACTAGTACGTTTTTCACAACGTCGACATCGACTCCTGTGACATCCACTTCTTTCACATCGGTAACGTCTACAAGCACGTTCGTCTCGTCCAGCTCCTCGTTCACTTCCACGCAAACATTGACGAGTACTTCTTACAGTTCATCATCGGTCTACACGAATACTGTTACAACCCCCACAACGACCACTACGACAGCTATTCAACCCTTCACTACGACGGCAACATCATTCATCACGAGCACGGCTCTTCCTTCTGTTGGTTGCCCCGTGGCTTTCGCTACGTCTGGTACTCCCTTGGAGCCTTATGCGAATTTCCTTAGGGGCTTCCGTAACAATCAAATCCAGAACACAACAGCGGGGCGCATGTTCATGCAAACCTTCAATGGTTGGTATTACAGTTGGGCGCCTTCAGTCACTTATGCCGCAGCTAAGAACAGTTTATTCCTTGATGTGTTGCGGGTGGGCGTTTACCCACTCATCGGAATCCTATACGCAGCCTACTTCTCCTACGCCGTCGTATCGCCCATAAGCGCCGAGGCGGGTGTCCTAGCGGCGGGCGTGGTTGCGGCCTCGCTGATAGGCCTAGTCTACATAGCTCCGGTTGCGTACGTGAGTCTACGGCTGGTTCGGCGCCGAACAAAATTCCTGACGCTCGCGAAGGCACACTTACTCCCAGCCTACGGATGGGTCGCTGCTAGCGCCTTAATGATTGGCTTCGCATACGTGTCCGGGTCCGCATTGTTGATGGGTCTAGGAACGGCCAGTCTGACGCTATCAATGCTCAGCGTTGGAAGTTTTCTCGGTGCCCTAGCTTTGACTTCAGCTCAATTCCCAGTCGTAAACCTACATGCCAAGGCCTTCGCAGTCAGACGTATGGCTCGACCGCTACACTGAAGGATTAGGCAAAACCGTCTTTCTTTACCTGTTTCATCAAATGCTCTCGAGCCAGCTGGATACGCACGTACTCTTCCTCCAGCCCATTGTCGAGGGGTTGGAGTTGGTCTAGGTCCCAAATTGCTTCCGTAAGTTTTTGGATGATGATTCGAATTCGGTCGTTTCTACCCGTCATTTGACTATTGATTCCAACGGGACGTACGTGTCCGTGTCATGGACGGCTGGCATTTTGGCGATTCGGTTTTCGACGATGCTTGCTATACGTTGTGGGGGCGGGTTGATCATGCTCTTTTCGACTTCGAGCTCGGCGAGTACGTCCGCTTTCCCAAAGAGCAAGTAGACGCCGCGCACTTCTGGGACTTCGAGTAGTTTGCGCATCAGTTCTTGGGATTTGCCTGCGTCGCTGGAGACGAAGATGAAGCCTTTGGCGGTGGGGCGTTCGATGGCCTGCGTTGGGCGGAGTTCTGATTCGATTGGTATGATTGTTCTCGTGTCGATAACGTCTCCGGCCTTCCTGATCTTTTCGGTAACGAGTTCCACGACTTTTCGACGGGGGTCCAGTTCGGTTTCTGTGGATTCTAAGGCAACGAGGAGGTCGAATTTGCCTGTGATGAGGTGGATCTCTACGACTTCGGGCAGGTCCTTGAAGCGGTTCCGGACGTCTTTCTCCTTGCCCGGTTTCGTTTTCACTAGGAGGAAACTTCTCAAACCAATCACAAGCTGAGCCTTTTCACAGAGCTCTTGAGGCAGTGGCGTCATATAAGTTAGCCCGTACAGAAATTTGTTTTCAATATTCTTTCATCATATTAGCTTTGATTTTTCCTAGATTCTGAGTACCAGGGTTGTTCCATTCCCTTCATGGAAGAATGTTTGTGGACTCGTTGGTTTGCTCATTCGAGTTGTAAATCGGAGAAGTGATTGAGTCGGTAGTTAATCTATCCAATGAGCCACGGTCAGTTAAGTTTTCACACCTTAAAAGCAGACAAATTCGTCAGCCTCTTAGTGAATTAGGAGGGAGTCTATGGAGAGTGGGCCGGCCCCTAGTATTAGGAGGGCGAGTCCGAGCATTAGGTATGTTATGTCAATCTCGTAGGAGTTCTGTCCCATGTAAGGGGCCTTTATCTTCTTTCTCTTCAGGATAATTGCGCCCGCCATCTCCAACGCGATGAAGAACCCGACAATCGGTACAAGGAAACCTATGATTAAGGATAGGCCACCGAAGAACTCCAGAATGATGGCTAAGTAGGTTAAGACCGCTGGGACGCCGAGGCTCTTAGTCCATTGCAGGGTCTGCTGCCTACCCTTACCGATCTTAGGATAACCGTGTGCAATAAAATTGGCCCCCACCCAAATCCTCAACAATAATGCGAGCCAACCAGTGTACGGCAAGAGGAGCCATCCACTCAACGCATCTAAACCTCCATGTTCTCGTAAAGGTTCGATGTAGTGTAGTGATGCGTGTGCGGCGATATGTACTTGGCGTTAGAAACGTGAGGAGGGTGCCACTGCTCTTGGTGGTTACTTCTTAATGTTTTGCAGTCCTTTCTGGAGGTCCGCTAATTCCATGACTGGTTCGAAGTCGAGCTTGCAGTTGAACATCATCCAGAGAGGTTCGGCGATGGTTGCTATCATATCCGCGCTTTGCAGGTTCACTATCATGTAGATCCCCCTCTCCCCATCTATGGAAGAGAAGTAGACTGCATCCGGTTTGATTTGGTTCAGAACGCCTTCGAGTTTCTTCGGAAAGCTAGGGTCTTGCAGCAGTTTGTTTCCGTATTCCGTTGGCATATGCAATCGAAGTAGGAATTTCATGGCGCATCTAGGCGGCGAATCTACGGCTCACGTTATTATGGGTTACGTCATTTCGCGTCGCCGTCTTTGTTTCTTCGGTTTCATGGTTGGAGAACAGGCCCACTGCTTAAAGCCGGTCGAGTTTGATTTTCTTCGCGGTTCGGGGTTCATGGTTGAAAGTTGTTCTTGGTGTTACTGGTGCGTCAGGCGTTGTTTATGGCGTAAGCCTCGCATCAGAATTAGCTAAGGCTGGAGCTGAGTTAACCATCATCGTATCGGACGCCGCGAAACAGGTTCTAGCAGCTGAGACACGGGACGGGTTGAAACGGTTGGAGGGCCACGGTAGGCTGCTAACGGAACATGACATCGACGCTGATATCTCCTCAGGGTCAGCGAAGACAGATGCGGTCGTCGTCTGCCCCTGCTCCATGAAGACCCTTGCCGCCATCGCCAACGGGTACGCGTACAACTTGATTTGCCGAACGGCGGACGTGGCGATTAAGGAACAGCGTAGGTTGGTTCTTGTTGTGCGGGAGATGCCGCTCAGTGCGATTCACTTGGAGAATATGCTGAAGCTTGCGAGGTTGGGCGCAGTGATTCTACCCGCCAGCCCCGGTTTCTACCATGAACCCAAAACAGTGAACGACATGGTGGGCCATGTGGTAGGGAAGGTGTTGGATGTGCTGGGCGTCGAGTCGGAGCTTTACAAGAGATGGGCGGGTTGAGCTTCAGAAAATGGGTTGAAAAGCTTAGGGCCAACGGGAAACTGACCGAAGCCAAGAAACCCCTCTCAAGCCACCTCGAAGCCGCAGCCTTCATCAAAGCCCTAGAACCGAAACCAACCCTACTCCACGTGCAGGACTGTGAAATTCCTGTTGCCGCGAACATTTGCGCCTCCCGCAGCCTCATAGCCGAATACCTGAACATTCAACCCAGCCAAATTGTTGCAAAGCTGCTCGCAGCCATTGAACATCCAACTAAGCCGCAACGGATCGACAACCCCTCTTGTTTCGAAGTTTCTGAAAAGCAGGTGGACTTGAACCGGTTACCGCTTCTCCTACACGCGGAGAAGGATGGGGGCAAGTACATCAGCTCGGCAGTTATTATCGCCCGCCACCCTGAACTCGGCCAGAACGTCAGCTTCCACCGCCTCATGCAGATTGGCAAAGATGAATTGGCGATAAGGATCGTTCCGCGGCACCTGCACACTTTTCTAGAGAAAAGCAAAGGCGACCTCCCGATTGCAATCTGCATTGGAAACGCGCCGAACGTTCTCTTGGCAGGAGCCTGCTCCGTCGAATTGGGGAGGGATGAACTTGAGATCGCAAATAGCCTCGAACCGTTACGGGTCGTCAAGTGCGCTGAAGCAAACTGTTACGTCCCAGCGGAAGCTGAATTCGTGCTCGTTGGGAGGATTACTGACAAGGTGCATGAGGAAGGCCCCTTCATCGACCTAACCGAAACCTACGACCTAGTTCGCTCACAACACGTCGTGAAAGTAGACCGCCTATACCACCGTGAACGGCCAATTTACCACGCACTAGTCCCCGGCGGCCTAGAACATAAGATGCTGATGGGCACGCCACGCGAACCCACAATCTACCGGGAGGTTTCCAAAGTATGTGACTGCGCCGATGTGTTCATCACGCCCGGGGGCGCGTCGTGGCTCCACGCGATTGTGAAGATACGGAAGAGGCGGGAGGATGATGGGCGGATGGCGATTGAGGCAGCCTTTCGAGGCCACGCCTCCCTGAAGCACGTGCTGATCGTTGATGAAGACATCGACCCCACCGACCCGATGGATTTAGAATGGGCCTTTGCAACACGTTTCCAGGGCGACCGCGGACTCGTAATCAAGGCTGGAGAAACAGGGTCGTCCCTAGACCCCTCAGCGGACCCAGAAACTAGGAGGACAACAAAGGTTGGTTTCGATGCGACGAAACCGCTTGAAGTGAAGGGCAAGAATTTCGAGAAAGCTAAGTTTCCTGAAGTGGATTGGAGAAAATTCACCTAGCGAGCCGGAAACACGATGCACCTAACCAACCAAGAGGAGAAGATGCTTGCGGGAGAGGCAGGGTTCGCGGTACAGAAGAGCATGCAGATCCTTACGGCGTTGGGCGAAATATTTGGCGCCGACAAGATGATTCCGATTTCCTCGGTGCAAGTCGCTGGCGTGTCATACTACAACCTCGGCGACGCAGGCCTAGAATACTTAGAAAATTTAGCCGGTAAAGGCGCGAAGGCTAGGGTGAAGACGACGTTGAACCCTGCTGGCATGGATTTGGAGAATTGGCGTGAACTCGGAATCGACGAGGAGTTCGCGGGGAAGCAAGAACGAGTGATCCGGGCTTTTATGAAAATGGGGGTAACCCCTTCTTGCACTTGCACCCCATACCTCGTTGGTAACGAGCCTGGCCGCGGGGACCACATTGCGTGGAGTGAATCTTCCGCTGTCACCTACGCCAACTCAATCCTCGGCGCATTGACGAATCGCGAAGGGGGACCGAGCGCGCTAGCCGCGGCGATTACTGGGCGGACGCCTTGCTACGGCATGCACATTGAAGAAAACCGCAAGCCCCAAGTCCACGTCAAAGTCGACGCCAAGTTGGCCGCCGTCCCAGATTTTGGAGCCCTCGGCTACGTCGTCGGGAAGAAGATTGGACCGAAGATTCCATTGTTCGAAGGAATCGAAGGCGCGCATGTTGAGCAACTCAAGAGTTTGTGCGCCTCTATAGCGACCTACGGTGGGACAGCCCTCTTCCACACCCACGACGCAACCTACCACCAAGAGGAAGCACCCACGGAAGTCCTCACAATCACGCGGGCCGACATCGAAGGAGCGCTTCGTGCACTGAATGATGAAACAGCGGAGGTTGACTTCGTCGCGCTCGGATGCCCCCACTGCACATTAGATGAGATCAAAACAATCGCAGGCCTCCTAGAGGGTAGGAAGGTGACAAGGGAGTTTTGGATTTGCACAGCCAGGCAGACCATGAAGGAAGCGGAGAAGATTGGTTATGCGCAGAAAGTTCGCGCGGCCGGAGCGAAATTTGCATGCGACACATGCATGGCCGTAGCACCACTCAAAGGGCGTTTCAGCGTTCTAGCCACCGACTCCGCGAAGGCATGCTACTATGGGCGTGGTACGAACGATTTCAAAACCCACATCGGAAGCGTCGAGGAGTGTGTTAATGCGGCGGTGACGGGAAAATGGAGTTAGTGCGGGGCAGAAAAATATCAGGCGGAACGGCGGAAGGCCTAGCACTCGTCTCGCATGAAGCCATTTCGTTCTTCGGAGGAGTCAACCCGGATACGGGGGTAATTACGGAGAAGGGGCATGAACTTGAAGGGACAACGATGAAGGACCGAGTGCTCGTCTTCCCCAACGGAAAGGGGTCCACGGTTGGATCCTACACCTTGTACAGAATGAAGAGAAATGGTGTTGCCCCTCGGGCCATCATAAACGTGGAATGCGAACCTATCGTCGCAGTTGGCGCAATCATATCCGAAATTCCCACCGTCGACAGGTTGGAGAGAGACCCGTTGACTCTCTTTCAGAGCGGGAGGAGGCTCAAGGTTGACGCTGACAGGTCGGTTGTAGAAGTCTCGGATTGAAGGTTCATGCCTGAAGCAGCATTTCCCCTTCATCTCTCCCTGGAAGTAGCTATATTCAGTAATGTTTCGTAGGTAATCTATGCAAACACAGGTTTTAGTTTCCAAAGCATGAACTTCCCGTGGTTTAGATGGACCTACAAGATCGTGAATGTTCCGGAGACCGCTGCCCACAGTGCACAATGTGCGGAGCTCTACCCTACCAAGCCTGTGCCCATTGCTCCATCGAAATGATGAATGCCTGTTTAAGCAACGGTTAGTTCATTGGCCTGTGCAATGTTCTGAGGCTGTGTTTTGTCGAAGACTGAGAGTTCTAGGATTGTGTACCCCCCTAAATTGAAGCGGATGCTCACCCGAGCTTTAGACGACCCGGAAGGGTTTTGGGGGGAAATTGCTTCCGAGCTTCACTGGTTCCAACGTTGGGATAATGTCTTCAAATGGGATTTCCCGAATTTTTCATGGTTCAACGGCGGAGTCACGAACCTAGCCTACAACTGCCTAGAAAGAAACATTGAGCTAGGCAGAGGGAACAAACTTGCCATAATTTGGGAGAACGGAGAAGGCCTTCCAAGACGAACCTTCACGTACAGTGAACTTCTGGCCGAAGTGAAGAGGTTTGCAGCAGCCCTGAAATCACTCGGCGTCAAGCACGGCGACCGAGTCACCATCTACATGCCCATGGTCCCCGAAGCAGCAATAGCAATGCTTGCATGCACCCGAATCGGGGCCATTCACTCCGTCGTTTTCGGAGGATTTGGATTTGGAGCGTTAGCGGACAGGATCGAGGATGCGGAATCAAGACTCGTGGTTACTGCGGATGTGAGCTACAGGAGAGGGAGCGTTGTCAAACTCAAGGAAGTTGTAGATGAAGCTCTCAAGTCACGCCAAAGCAAAGTCGGAAAAGTCGTCGTGTTGAAGCGCGGCGAAAAATCACCACCGATGACGCCTGGAAGAGACCTGTTCTGGGACGAAGCGCTAGAGAAAGGCCGAGATGCTAACGCTGAGGTTGAAAGGATGCGGGCGGATGAACCCGCATTTATACTTCACACATCGGGAACCATGGCCAAACCCAAGGGCACCGTTCAACCGCATGGTAGCTACCAAGTCTACATTTACGCGATGGGCAAATGGGTCTATGATATGCGGGAGCACGATGTCTGGTGGTCCACGTCGGACGTAGGTTGGATTGTGGGCCACAGCTACGTCGTCTACGGCCCCCTCCTCTTCGGCTGCACTACGATAATGTACGAAGGGCTTCCGGACCATCCTACCCCAGATATATGGTGGCAACTCCTCGAGAGGAATAAAGTAAGTAAGCTTTGGATTTCCCCCACCGGCGTACGTGCCCTAATGAAATACGGCGACGAGTACCCCAAGAAGCACGACCTGAACTCGCTAGGGCTGGTAGTCTGTGCAGGTGAAGTTTTGAACCCACCCGCGTGGGAATGGCTCCAAAAGAAAGTTCTCCATGACAGGATTCCCGTCGTCGACCATATGTGGCAAACTGAAACAAGCGGGCCCATAGTTGGTAACCCGATCGGAATCTCGCCTTTGCCAATAAAACCGGGTTCAGCAACAATTCCTCTTCCTGGAATCGACGCGGACATCGTAGATGAGGGAGGGAAACCTGTGGCAGTGGGCGTTGAAGGAACCTTTGTCATCAAGAGGCCGTTTCCGGGTTTGACACCGACACTCTGGCGCGATCATGAGCGGTACGTTGAGAACTATTGGAACAAGTTTCCAGGCGTCTATACAAGCGGGGACGCAGCCCTGAAGGACGAGGACGGATACATCTGGTTCCTCGGCAGGGTAGATGAAGTAATCAAGATCTCAGCACACAGAATTGGGACCATCGAGATTGAGAGCGCTTTACTTCAACATCCAACCGTCGCGGAAACAGCAGTTGTCGGCCGACCAGATCAACTGAGGGGGGAGACTGCGTGCGCATTTGTTGTTTTGAAAAGTGGAGTCGAACCGAGCGACGACTTGAAGCAGGCGTTGAGAGAATCCGTGAGGAAGACAATGGGCCCAATCGTAATCATAAGTGACATACACTTTGTGAGCAAACTACCCAAAACGAGAAGTGGCAAAATAATGCGTAGGCTCATCAGGTCGATTCTAATGGACAAGCCACTGGGTGACTTTTCGACGATCGAGGATGACAGCGCAATAGAAGAGCTAACCAGAACCGTGCATCAAGCGTGAAGATTTCCTGACGCTTGGTTCGAAGTAGTCAAAGGATTGTTGCTGTCGATACGGAGTAGATTGGCGGCAACCATTGTGCCATCAACCGCCAAGCCTTGCCCTCATCGGTGCTGTGGAACAGGTGCCCCATGCGGGTGCCGACATACACGCCTGCCGGGTCCAGCTGATCGGTGGCCATGCCCTCTCGGTAGCAGCCTATGTACGCGTTTTGGTTCGGCAACCCCTTGATCCGTTTCTTCCATGATCTGCCGGCGTTCCCAGTTTCGTATACTGCGAATTCCTTGTTAGCGGCGACGCGGAAGAAATCCCCCTGCTCTGGAACAACATAGAACCTTTCCGAATCGTGCGGGTGAACCGCCATCGGGAAACCGAACCCGCTTGGCAACCCCTCTGAGATTTCAACCCAATTTTCAGCAGCGTCCTCCGACCGGTAGACGCCGCAATGGTTCTGCTGGTAGAGATTGCTGGGTTTGTTTGGGTCCATGACGAGCTTATGTACACACTGGCCGAACTCTGGGTACTTTTCGGGGTGAAAGTCTGCGCGCACATTCCTGTTCTTCACATCCCAAGTTTGGCCTGCATCTTCTGATTTGAAGACGCCAACCGATGAAATCCCAACGTACATTCGCTTGTTATGGGACGGGTCGAGGACGATTGAGTGGAGGCAGAGGCCACCTGCGCCGGGTTGCCATTTCGGGCGAGTAGGATGGCTGTTTAGGTTCTCGTTGAGTTTCCAATTATCGCCTCCGTCATCGCTGCGGAACAGAGCGGCGGGTGCAGTGCCCGCGTAGACTACGTTAGGTTCGTCAGCGAGGCCCGGCTCCACATGCCAAACATTTTCAACTTTCATTTCAGAGCCTTCAGCGAACCTTGGGGGCGTCGTTGCGTTCTCCCAGGTCTTACCCATGTCCCTGCTCCTCTGCACGGTCGGGCCGAAGTGGCCGCTGTTGACCGCGGCGTAGATTGTCCTTCCATCACGCTTGTCGAAGGCCATGTGGAAGACTGGGGAGCTCTCAAAGAATGGTCCCTTCATCTTCCATGCTCGTCTGCGTGAATCAGACTGAAGAATGAATCCTCCTTTCCTAGTTCCGAGCAGAACATGTACAGCTGTTCTACTTTTCTTGCGTGCCATTGTAATCCGTCAACCCCCAGCTACGGCTGGTATGATATGCACCCGATCTCCATCTTTGAGCTTTGTCGTCAAACCTTCGCCTGAGCGAATGTCATGCTCATTCACGAATATGTTAACGTACCTTCTCACACCCTTTCCCTCGTCGACGATGAAAGCCCTCAGGCCTGGAAAGAGACCGTCGAGCTTCAGGAGTAGCTCATCAACGGTGGAAGCATTCAACCCCACCTCTGACTTGTCTTGGGTATACTGGCGCAGGGCGTGTGGAATACTTATGGTGACCTGCAACGGGACCCGCAGCAATTTCAGGTATCTCAGAGTACTTAAATTTCAACTGCGTTCGAAATGGTAACTGAAACGTGCTATGCTTTTCGGAGAACTTCTGGGTTAACGGGGTTTGGCGGCATTTCACCATTCAAGCCAGCAATTAGGTTGTCCACTGCCATCAACGCCATCTTAGTTCTAGTCGCTACTGAGGCACTTGCGATGTGAGGCGTGACAATCACATTGTCCAATGTCAGTAGGGGATGGTTCGTTGGGAGGGGTTCAGGTTCAGTAACATCGAGGGCTGCAAAAGCAATCTTGTTGTTGCGAAGCGCCTCATACAATGCCATGCTATCGACCAACTGCCCCCTGGCCGTATTGACTAGAACACAAGTCCGCTTCATCTTTCCCAGTTGTTCTTTGGCTATGAAGTGGTAGGTTTCGGGAGTTAGGTTTGCATGGAGGGATATGAAGTCAGATTCGGCGAGGATTCGGTCGAATTCCGTATATTCGATTCCTTGCGTGTTCTCGATTTCATTCCTGCGTGTTAGGTCATAGTACAGAACCTTCATGCCGAAACCTTTAGCGCGCCGTGCCACTGCGATTCCAATTCTGCCTAGACCGATGATTCCGAGTGTGGCGTTATGTATGTCCTGCCCGAGAAGAATCATTGGGCCCCAGGTTTTCCATCTTCCTGTTCTGACCTGTTTGTCTCCTTCCACGATGCGTCTCGCTGCGGTGGTCATGAGGGCTATGGTGAAGTCGGCGACAGTTTCTGTCAGGACGCCTGGCGTGTTGCCGATAACTATGCCGCGTTGAGTAGCGGCGACAACATCAATATTGTCATAGCCAACCGCATAGTTGCTGATCACTCGCAACCTCAATGCCCGACCCAACAGTTCCGCGTCGATTTTGTCGGTGAGAAGGCAAAGCAAACCCTCAATGTCTCGAATGTTCTCAAGCAAGACCTCTCTTGGAGGTGGGCGTTCCTCTCCCCAAACCTTCGCGTCACAAGAAACGTTGATTCGATCCATAGCCTCCTTAGGGAGGACTCTTGTTACGAAAACCCTAGGCTTCATTTGACGGCTAGACCTTAGCGAGCGCTTCATTGGCCGCCGAAACGCCTGACCCAGTTTGAAAAGCGTAGCCTTGTTTCGTGAGTGAACCTTCAATCGCGGAAAGGGTGGACAGAATATCGTTCTTGTTCACATTACCCATATGCCCAACCCTGAAGGCCTTATCCTTCAATTGGCCTAAACCGCCTGCTATCACAACACCATACTCCTCCGCCATCAGCTTGCGAAATTCAGCATCCCGCACCCCATTAGGATAATGTGCGACAGTGAGAGTGTTTGATGCCGCAGAATCTTCGCAGAGCAACCTTAAGCCAATTGCCCTCAGCCCTGCGCGAAACGCCGATGCCAACTTCGCGTGGCGCGCGAACCTCTGTTCCAATCCTTCTGAAAGTATCATCTTACAGCTTTGATGAAGCGCGTACATCATGTTAACCGCGGGCGTTGCGAAATATTTCGTCGGGTCTTGGAGAACAGGCATCCATCGCTTGATATCGCCATAATAGAAAGTTGGAAGAGTCTTCCGTTTCTCCCTGGCCTCTAATGCCTTCGAACTGAAAGAAATAACCGTCATTCCAGGCGGGATGGCGAGAGCCTTCTGAGAGCCCGTAAAACACACGTCGACTCCCCAATTGTCGACTTGAACATCCATTCCACCCATCGAACAGACCGCATCGAGAACGAAGAGTACACCCCGGAGTTTTGCGAGCCCACCAAGTTCTTCTGCGGGGTTTGCGACGCCCGTGGACGTATCCACATGAACCGCGAGCAGAGCCTTGTATGAACTGCTCGAAAGTTTACGTTCAACATCTTCCTTCCTGACGGCGGAACCCCATGAAAGTTCAAGCCTATCCACTCTTGCCCCTAGGGTGGTGGCCACTTCTGCAAGCCTATCCCCGAAGTATCCACCGGATATAGCGAGAACTTTGTCGCCTGGCTCAAGTATGTTCGCGAGGGCGACTTCAGCGCCAAGAGTTCCTGACCCAGCCAAGGGAAGAATCAGACCCTTAGTTTTGAAGATGCGGCCAAGGTCCAAGATAGTTTCCTTGGCGATGTTGGCAAATGATGTACTAGTATGCGAGGCCGTGGGGCGAGCCATAGACCGAAGTACGATGGGGTCCACGTTTGTAGGCCCCGGAATCATCAGTAGGTCCCGTTCGTTCATTCTACGAAACCCTCGGGGGCGAGGGCGAGCATAGTGCGATTAAGCTTTTCCGCTTCTCTTTAGGGTCCGTGTTCCTAGAAGTTATCTTAGAGGCTTTAGAAACTATAAGCCTGAGTCGCCATGCCGCTTTGGAACCTAGTTCTGAGTGGTTATCCGGGTTCTGGAAAGACGGTGCTAGCGCGGCGGCTGACCTCCGAAAACCGTAACTTCGTACGACTTAGCGTTGACGACTTGCGGAACATGTTCTTCAGCCCATTGGAACCCCCGAAGGAAGAGGAGTTCGTTTACAACGCTCTTGCCGCATTGCGCGACTTAACATTGAGAAACGGGCGGAGCGTGGTTTTGGATTCCACAGCGCCAAAGAACAGCACACGAGATTTTCTTCTGAACACGAGAGTTGAAGGAGTCGTAACGCTCGTAGTACTCATGCTAGTAGAAAAGAACGAGCTAGAAGGCAGAAATCAGGAACGCGGCATGAAGGGTGTACTTGACGCTTGGAATAAGGTTTGGGAAAACCCTTCACCATCAATACCTGTTATGAAATTTAGGAACAATTCGCTTACTGAATTTGAAACAAGCTACTACGTTCTGCAAGACCTTCTCAGGAGTAAAGTCAACCCATACAGACGCAGATTCCTAGGACACATCTACCCGAGAATCTAATCGTTCTGTAAACGGCTGAACTTCGGAAAGTTTTAGAGTCAAATTCCTGCTGAAAATCTAGCACACTATCCGAGACTAATATGGGCGATCTGAAATTGGTCTTAGGCTTAATACGTTCTTCAACATCGGATTACGCGGGCGCCGGGGTAGCCTAGCTAGGTAAGGCGACAGAGCCCCCGGATAACCGGGACGTTGAACCTCGAGATCTGCAATTAGAATGGGCCAAGATAGCTGTTGGTCCTCTGGGCCTCGTGGGTTCAAATCCCACCCCCGGCGCCAACTCGCTTCAGCTGTCAGTACCATTGGGAGTCTCGCCTGCCGTCCTATTCGTCCTAGGCTTCGATCATTCTCTCTTAAGTTGGATGGGGCCTGATCCTGAAGGTTCCGCCTGAAACGAAGTAACTCAATTTTCACGTGTCGTAGGCTGGTGAGGGAACACACACAAAAGAAGCCGATCATAGGTCAGCAACTGTATCGACACATTAAATTACAATGACACGTTGCCAATGATGAGCTAGTTTGTTTCCATACAGCGTATCCCTGTTGCTTTTCTTTTTCGTTCCTCTAGCGATATGGAGCTACTTCTGGAAGATCGTGGGTCTCTGGTTCTCTGCGAAAAGCAACGAGAAAGTATGGTTTGTAATCTTTGTTTTCGTAAATCTGGTCGGTATTTTGGAGCTCTATTATTTGCACTCAAGAAAACGCTGGCCCTTCGCACGTCAATAGCGACAACACTCTGAGAGGCGGGGCTAGGAAAGATGGGTCTCTAGTCATCGAACCGGTTTGTCCTCATTTGCCTAGCTTCGAGCTTATCCCTTTGCAGCGCGTCTATCTCAATCAGCATACCGGGGGCGACGAATTTTGCTTCGATTGTAGTTCTCGTTGGAGGGTTTTCTGGGAAAAATGCCTTGTACACTTCATTCATCTTCTTGAAGTCGTTCGCATCCTTCAAGAAAACCGAGACCTTAACGACGTCACGAATTGAGAATCCGCCTGCTTCAAGAATTGATTTGACATTGTTCAGAACTTGGCGGGTTTGAGTTTCAATGTCGGATCCAGCGGACTGTCCCGTTTTCGGATCGGTTGGTCCTTGGCCGGCCACAAACAGCAGGTTTCCCACTTTGATGCCTTGTGAGTAGGGTCCCGCAGGTTGGGGAGCGTTGGAAGTTTTCACAAACTGTTTTTCCAATTCTTACCACTTCATCGCATCTATTTTTTCCGCTTGAAGAGTTTTCCTTCTTGGAGCATCTTCGAAGGAATCTGCCGTTTTCACATGTGTGTGTTCGGGATTTATTCTATTCTTTTCTTTTCGATAGCATAACTGCCATGACGCGAGCTTGGTCGCACGCATCTTCGCATCGGTCCGCAGTATGCTCTACAGCTTCCAAGAATTGGCTGAGCAGAATAATCGACCCCACATGTATCCCGTCCGTTTCGATATCTTTGAGGATGCCCCGTGATTTCTGGTGTAGGCCGTCAACTTTCTCCTCCAACCTTTCAACTTGGTCGGCCGCTTTCAGGGATTCGTCGGTCTTCCCGTCCATAAGTTTTTGCACAGTGTCTGTGACGTGCACTGTGGCTTCGGTAGTTGTGGAGCACATTTCCTGTAGAACGTCTTGAATCTGCTTTGGCATTTTGGAGAGGTCGAACATGACGAGGATGCGGCTTGCTTCGTGTGCCCAGTCGGTTATCCAGTCAAGCTGCCGGCCTAGCCGCATCAGGTTGACGCGGTCCTCGGACGGTAATTCTCCACGTGCGAGTTCCTCTATGATCCGCCTTCGCAGGAGGTCCGCTTCATGCTCCTTCTGCTCAAGCAGGTGGAAGTTCTTCCCTAACTCCTCCTGCCTACCATTGATAGCGTCTTGGATACATTTTCCGAGCAACTCGACGGTGACTGTGGTCATTCTCGAGTGCTCAAGAACTAGGCCGATTGCCTTCACGGTTCGACGTGCCAACAACCAATTCTCTAATGCCATCTCATTACACCTCAATAATCATGACTCAATGAATTACTCTAGGCTGATCTCCTTCTCCAACCCTTCTTTTGGATAGTCGAATAATAGCATATGCGCATCGTTGGCAAGGAGTACGCTAACGCTCTCACCCACCCTAAACCCAGTGCTATATTCAGCGGTGGACTCTTCAGTAATTAATTCAATTCCCCCGTCAACCTCAACAACGTAACGATTGAGGTTACCCAAGAAGGTCACCTGCTTGATTACCCCCTTCCATCCTACCTCCGAGGGCGTCGTCAATGGGACAAATTCAGGCCGAATCGATACGATAACCCTTTGACCAACTTTTTTCCCAAACCCGGAAACTCTGATCCTGTGCCCTTTGATATCCACTACGCACTGCGAGCCGTTCGTCTCCAAAACTTTTCCTTCTAGAAGATTGGTTTCGCCAACGAAATTCTCTGTAAACAGGTTCTGCGGTGCAATGTAAATGTCGGAGGGCTTACCGACCTCAACAATTCGGCCACTTTTCATTACTACCACGCGATCCGCAATGGACAGTGCTTCTTCTTGGTCGTGGGTCACATGGATTACTGTCAGGCCGAGGTCCGAGGCCAGTTTCCGCAGCTCGTACCGTAAGTCTGCTCTGACCAGGGCGTCTAAGGCTCCGAGTGGCTCATCTAGGAGGAAGAGGTGCGATCCGGTCGCTATGGCTCGACCTACTGCTACTTTCTGTTGCGCTCCGCCGCTCAGCTCCCTTGGATAGGCTTTCGAGCGGTCTCGTATGTTCATGAGGTCTAACATTTCGTTTGTGACGGTTGTTATTTCAGTTGATTCCGCATGCCTAACCGCGAGCCCGTAGGATAGGTTATCCCTAACTGACATGTGTGGAAAGAGAGCTACATCCTGGAACACGTAGCCAATCCGCCTATCTTCGATTGGGGTTTGTTCAACGGATTTACCTTCGATGAGAATTTGGCCGCTGTCTGGTTTGTTGATGCCTGCGATGCACCGGATCAGTGTACTTTTGCCGCAGCCGCTCGGGCCGAGTATGCACACGTACTCTTTGTCTTCAACGTGAAGTGATACGTCGGCTAACGCATGAATGTTGCCGTAGATTTTTGACACTCCAACCAAGTCCAGCTTTGGCAGATTATCCTACCTCCAACTCGTTCCTCAAGCCCTTCGCTGGATACTCGAAGACCATGGCATCGCCTTCAAGGAAACCTACCTGCACTTCTTCGCCTACCTTGAACGCGTCGTCCTCGCTTTCAGCGAACTGCCGTGAGGCAATGATGTCACCGTTCGGAATGCGAATCAAGTACTCTTTGGAATTTCCAAGGAATCTGACGCCGCGAATCTCGCCTTTGAAGACGTTTTCCATTTCAAGTCGGTCGCGAGATATTCGAATGCGTTCCTTTCTCAAAGCTAGGATAACTGGCGCGGTGAGTGTCAGGGTTGTTGACGGTGCTTGGACCGTGAGACCACCCCTTACGCTAATCAACGCGGTCTCTCCCACCGTGGTGTCTACCATTCCTTCCAGGAAGCTTGCCCCTCCGATCATGTTGGCCACGAAGATGCTCGCAGGTCTCCTGTAGACTCTGCGCTGTGGCCCGTAATCTTGGATTCTTCCGTTTCTCAGAACCATGATTTCGTCACCAACGCTCATGGCCTCATCTTGGTCATGGGTCACGTGTATGGCTGTGAAACCTGACTGTTTCACGAGGTCTCGAAGCTTGTGGCGAAGGTCCAATCTTAGTCGCGCGTCCAGTGCACCGAGCGGTTCGTCGAGAAGCAGTAAGCCTGCCCCTGATGCTAACCCCCTTGCCAAAGCGACCCGTTGCTGCATGCCACCGCTAAGTTCGTTCGGTAACGCTTGGGCTCGCCACGACAGTCTCACTAAATCCAATGCCTTAGAGGCAGTCTCTAGTGCGATGGAAGCAGGTTTGCCTCTAGCTAATGGACCGAAGGCTACGTTCTGTAGCACGGTGAGATGGGGAAAGAGTGCGTACTGCTGTGGAACGTAGACGGCGTTTCGATCCTGCGCATTTACATTGTTGACAGGTTTTCCATCAAAGTAGATCGTGCCTTCGTCAGGTTTTAGGAGACCGGCCAAAAGCTTGAGCAGTGTTGTTTTGCCGCTTCCCGTCGGCCCGAGAACGCACAGGTATTGGCCGTCACTGACATCAAATGAAACCCCGTCCAAGGCCACAACTTTACCGAAGTTCTTCGTGACGTTGGCAAAGCTCACTCGGGGCATGCTCTATGCAATCTTCCTAGCTGAAATGCGGGTAGCGATCAGCCTAAGCATGACCAATGCGAGGAATGAAGTTGCTACCAGAAAACCGACTCCCAGTGCGCGTTCCGCCGGAGTCACTGCCACTGTTCCCCTAATCCAGCTAACTAGTAGTATGGGTGCGGTTTTGAGTGTTACAGCAACTGCGGACGTAGCACCCGTTTCGTCCACACTCCTGGTGAAGACTAAGATGGCTCCGGATAGCAAAGAATACTTTGTGAGGGGCAGCGTTATTTTTCGAAAGACTCGGAGAGGCTGGGCCCCTAATGTTTTCGCAGCGTCCTCGAGTTCGGGCGCTATTCCCTGAATCGAGGCCGCCATTGTACGAACGAAGTAGCTGTAAGTTATGGTGGTGTGGGCTAACACGATTACCCAGAATTCTGGCAAAGTGCCCATGCTGCGCCAAAAGAAGTTCAACGAAACCCCTAGCGCAAGAGAAGGCACAATTATGGGGAGGTCGACGAGAGCATCAACAACCCTTGCCATCCTTGTCCCGAACCTGTTCCTCGCAATCAGGATAGCTACTGGCAAACCAGATACGATGTTAACGATGGTCGCTAAGACAGCTATCACATAAGAGAGGAACATACTCGACCAGAAAGCCTTCCAGGGCCCGACTCCGGCAAAGGCCTCAGTCGCCGTTCCTGCGGCAACAGCCTCTACTGCTGGTAAGGCGATGAAAAGGCATGGAAGAAGGACGAATACTAGAAACACGATTAGGCTAATCGCATTCCTCGTTGCTACAACAGGTGACTTGCTTAGTTTTCTTTCAAGGTTAGGCCAAACCTTGAGCGGTGCAACTCTGATTCTCGGCGTGATGATTTTAATCAGTCCGAAAACTGTGAGCGACGAGACTATCATGATCGAGCTCGCGATAACAACGGCTGCCGTTAAGCCTGATCCACGCACGTTGTTAATGAACACCGTTCCGTTCTCGAATGCTCCGGCCACAACTATAGTTGCCCCTGTTTCTGAGAGTGAACGCGCTAATGCCAACAGGAAAGCGGCCAATATACCGGGTCTAAGAATAGGCATCGTCACAGTTCGTACTGCAGTGAAAGCTGAAGCGCCGAGCGTTCGCGCGGCGACCTCGTAGGTCTCACGGTAGTTCAGAAATTCGCCAACCATTACGCGGACAATTACTGGAAATGAGAATGCGAAGTGGAGGAGCACAATCAGTATGACACCAGAACTCACAAAGCTCGTAGATCCGAATAGTTGTGCGAGACCCCCCGGGCTACTCCAGAACTCCAAGATTGAGAAACCCAAAGCTACAGTGGGAACTATGAATGGAATATCAGCAAGGCTATCGAGAATTGTTGTCCAATGCCCATGGCTTCTAACAATAAGCCAAGCCAACGGGATACCGCATAAAACATCTAGAATTGAAACGACCAGTCCAATCACGAAGGACCATAATACGGCCCCTTCCATCCTTTTCAAAACAACAGGGCTCAAAGCCAAACTGGGAAGTGAAAATAGTTGAACAACTATGCCTGCGATCGCGGGGGTTATTACGATTAAGATGAAGAAAATAACTGCAATCGAGTATACTCCCTTCGTAACAGCACCTCTAGCCGAGAAACGTTCCAAGATGAGAAGAAATCGCGCAGGAACCCTCGTTGAGTTGGCAGCCCTGGGTCGTGTGCCCTGCACCGTTCACTCAACCCAGCAAACTAGGCTTCAGACCACTTATGAACATGATGCGCTAAACCTGACATTAGAGATGGAAAACTAGGTTGGCGGGCATCATCCTGGTTACGGGGGCAGCTGGCAAGACTGGACGAGCAATCATCACAGCACTGCTTGCAAGAAACCGGTCTGTTCGAGCCCTGGTTTATCGAGAGGAACAGGCCCAACCTCTCAAATCGGTCGGTGTTGATCAAGTAAAGGTTGGAGACATGCGTTCTGACGCTACAATCAGAGACGCTGTCCGGGGAGTCGAAGCGATTTATCATATCTGCCCCAATGTTGATCCCGACGAACTTTCAATTGGACGCACGATCATATCCAACGCTCGCGCTAGTGGCATAAGGCATTTCGTCTTCCATTCTGTTCTGCATCCACAAGTGGAATTGATGCCGCACCATTGGTTGAAGCTCCGCGTTGAGGAAGCACTGTTAGAGTCGAACCTTCCATTCACAGTCCTGCAACCCGCGGCGTACATGCAGAACGTATTGTCTCAATTGGAGGAAATGGTGGAGCGCGGCATATACTCCGTCCCATACTCTCCTGAAGCGCCCATGAGTTTGGTGGATCTTGACGATGTTGCACAAGCAGCCGCTACCGTCCTCTGCGAACCCGGCCACGTAGGGAGCATTTACGAGCTAGCGGGGCCGGAGGTCTTGACGCCACGTGAAATAGCGGCGGCCATTGGGAATCGTTTGGGAAGAGATGTGCGCGCGGAACAGACTTCTATAGAAAACTGGAGGCGCCAAGCTGAGGGCTCCGGGTTAGGTAGATACAGAATTGAAACCCTAGCCAAGATGTTCCACTACTACGATCGCTATGGTCTTTGGGCCAACTCACGAATTCTACGTAACCTGATCGGGCGCTCACCTACAACTTTTCATGAATTCATAGAGCGCACCCTACGCGAACGACAGTCTCAGAACAAGATCTTACGTTCAAAGGAATTGTAGAGACATGTCGGTGTTGGCAAACATGTCGCACCTTTACATACATTCAGGCGCCTGCGGACGCTTTCCGAATACTCTCAAGGCCCTGCCTTGGCCGACCTTACCACCTCTCGGCGGGTGGGGTCATTTGGAGACACCCCCCCTGGTGGGGGGGGGGGGGTGGGGATACCCGCCCACCTTCTGTCTCGTTGTCTCATAGAGTTCGGGTGCATTACACTCAATCATTGAATGTGTATGCTGGCCAATACATTCGTGAACCAATTTGCCGTAGGCTATGTATGGCTAGCGATGTTCCCGCGAAGATTTGCCTCACCAATTTGAGATTGATTCTGGAGGCGCCGTAAAGAAAGTAAAGGCCGTATTCTGAATACGGCTCATGCGCAAGCGTAAGGATGACGAGTTTTATCTTTACTTCATAGTCCGGTCAATGTTGATGGGTTTACTGGGCGCGTCAATATTCTCAGTGATTATATCGCTGCTGAACACTTCCCAGTTGCCCTATGTACTTTCCATATCGGCCGGGAGCTTCTTCATTGTAATGTTCATCACCCGAGTGTTCGATAAGCAGATTAGAAGTTTGGTTGAAAAAATACTGGAGGAATTAGAGAAGTGGCCTGGAGCCAAGAACTTCCTTTTGAAACACTTCTAACGCTCTTCATTCCGTAGAGTCTCGCGTAGTGGTTGCTTCGGGACGAAGGGAAAAAGAAAGAAGCGGGGAGGTTTAGCCGGCGTTGTTTTGCTTAGTCGAGTTGGGGTTATACTGGTGGGATTTCGTGGAATGCTAGTTCAATGTCGAGGCCGTGTTTCTTGTGGTAGTAGACGCTCGCGTAGTAGACTATGAAGCAGCCGATGACGATTCCTAAGGCGATTCCTGCTCCCGTCAAAGTTGGAACAACGATCAATGGGTTGATCAAAGCCAAGTAACCTATGTAGAAGAAAGCGATGGTCGTCAGTAACCCTAGTATGCTAATGACGGGTACGCTGGCGATTTTCTTCCTCATCCACCCTGGAGCTGAATCTAACAGGTCCTTCTTTGTGTAGGGGAAGATTGTTGTCGCTATTCCTGGCACTACGAAGCAGAACGCCCAGAGGAATGTGCCTATAGTTTCCGCGGTAGGCCAGGAGGTGAACCAGTAGAGTGCGAAGATGAGTACTGACATCAGCGTTATGGTGATTATGGAAATGTGCGGTGTTCTGAACCGTTTGCTCACATCAGCCATCTTGGTTGGAATGATCCGGTCGAAGGACCATGCGAAGAAGTACCTACTTGGAATCCAGAAGTAGACGAACGGGGCTGTGAGGGAGCCCGCTAGCATTGTGAATAGCACTAGGAAGACTAGAAACTGGTTCGGGTAGGCGATAAGGGAGACCATCATGGGATAGGTCGGTGCGTATGGCAATACACTCGAGTAGGCGGCGGGGGCATTGGCCCAGAGGTAGCCCACCGAGTACATCCAGTTCTCACCGAGGTTATTCAACGTCAGCATCGCTGTAACGGACCAAATCACTATCCCTAGGATGAGCGAAAGTAGCAATGCAATTGGAATCGCGCGCTTCACATTTTTCACCTCACCCGCTACTACGTTAGCGAAGTTCCCCCCGAGGAGGAACAGGGCAGCGAACGGAGCGCTAGCAATAGAGGCGGCCAAGGTGATGTTTGAAGGGGACCATCCCGATTGGGTTGCCAGTTTTGTCAATCCCCCATAAGTTGAGAACTGGCCTAGGACGCTGTCCCATTTAGCGGCGAAGGCTACTGGGTTCGTTGAACCTACGAAGCCCCACATCACAATAATTCCTATGACGGCTAGGGCCCATGCTACATAGAGGAAGCCTTTCACAGCTTTTGCCCCGACGATGGCAAGAATTGCGAAGCACACAGTGATTAGAACTGAAAGCCCGAACCCTCCCACCGGACTACTGAGATACGTACCTAAGGCAATCAGGCCCTGCGAATTGTAGAGGAACCCCCAGATCGTCAACGCCGTTGATATCCCAGATGCGTAGGCGGCTGTCCCGCCGACGTACGCTGTGGCGAATACTGAGAACATGTAGAGAAAGGACCAGGCGAACCCTATGGCCGGATGCATAATCCTTGCAACCCAGACGTAGTCGTTGCCGGACCTAGGCATTATGACGCCCATAGCCCAGTAAATCAACATCAACAGAACGAATGGGATGCCGGTTAGGACTAGGGCCAATGGAAGGTTCGCGCCAGGGTTGAAGCCGTAATACCACGGGAACTGAAGGATCGTGTAGGTGAGGGCGAAAACGGCGGCTGATGCGATTAATAGGGTGTCGAGTGTTCCGAATTCTCTGACTAAACCACTTGATGTTCTTGCGAAAAAGGTCTTTTGAGCCATTACATGATCACATCTTGTTTGCAGATTTTCAGTGAATCACGTGAATCGGTCAGGATATAAAATATTCCAAGCAAGAACCATTCTTGGGAAAGGGTGCAATCGGTAGCAAAGAATAACTGGTACACGGCCAAACCGTTGCCAGTGCCTGGTCTTGGAAAAGCAAAACGGCCTCCCAGACTTCTTCAATGATGCCTTGGCGATAATTGAGGCTGCGGAACGAAAACAAATCGAGTTGAGGTTGATGGGTGCAACAGCGATTTACTATCGTTGCCCAAATTCAAGAAATTTGGCCGATGCACTGAGTAGGGTACTTACCGATTTGGATTTCATGACTTTGTCCAAGTATGTGAGGCATATTCCTGATTTGTTCGCAAGCCTCGGCTTCGAAGGGAATGAGAGGGTAAATGCCCTATACGGCCTGAGGCGGCAAATCTACGCTGATCCAAGAAATGGAAGACACATCGACGTGTTCGTCGACAAACTTACCTTCTGCCACGAAGTTGACCTAACCCGCAGATTGGAGATAGACCCTGTCACCCTCACGTTGGCCGATCTCTTCCTCGAGAAGATGCAGATCGTGAAGATTGGAGAGAAAGACGTGAAGGACACCACAATACTCCTTTGGGAACACGAACCGGGCGATCAAGACAAAGGAAGAATAAACGTAAACTATATCGCGAAACTGTTGGCGGATGATTGGGGATTCTACCATACTGTTACAACCAACCTAAAGAAAACGAGAGATTACGCGAACAGCCTCACACTCCTTAATCCAGAAGACCGGAAAATGATAGAGAGCAGGATAGATGCGCTCTTGGACAAAATCGAGCGAGAAGGCAAGTCGATGAAGTGGAAGATGCGCGCGAAGGCTGGCACTAGAGTAAAATGGTATGACGACGCCGAGGATGTTGAAAATCGAATCGCGACTTAGCCACTTAGGATGATGCTTCGATGACAACTAAGATTTTTTTTGCAACCGACCTGCATGGGTCGGAGAAGTGCTTTCTGAAATTCGTTAACGCCGCCAAGTTCTACAAAGCCAATACGCTCATCATGGGCGGCGATATTACCGGCAAGATGATTATACCAATCATTAAGGAACCCAACGGCAAATATCATTCGACATTCTTGGGAAACAAGCGTTCAGCGGGGAACGAAGAGGAGCTTCAGGATTTGCAGAGAGCCATACGGTTTGCCGGTTACTACCCATACATGACGAACCCACAGGAGATGGAGCAGCTTCAGACTGACGACTCGAGAGTGCAAGGCATTTTCAAAGAACTCATGCTGAACACGGTTAAGAGATGGGTTCAGCTCGCGGAGGAGCGATTGCAGGAGTCCGGCGTGAAGGTCTACATTACCGGCGGGAACGACGACATAGCTGAAATCGAAGGCATAATCGGGAGTTCAAGTTACGTAATCGACCCCGAGGACAAAGTTGTAAATGTCGACGGTAAGTTTGAAATGGTTAGCACAGGCTGGAGTAACCCAACACCTTGGAAGACTGCGCGCGAATGCTCTGAAGAACAGCTTTGGGCTAAGATAGAAAAGATGGCGGGGCAGGTCAAGGATATGAAGAATAGTATATTCAACCTGCATGTGCCGCCCATTGACTCTGGCCTCGACACCTGTCCCAAACTTGATGAAAACCTCAAGCCTGTAATCGCCGGAGGAGAAATCGTAATGACCGGCGGTGGGAGCACTTCGGTTCGAAAGGCTATTGAAACCTACCAGCCGCTGTTAGGATTGCATGGCCACATCCATGAATCCAAGGGCTTCTTGAAGGTGGGCAGGACTCTTTGCCTTAACCCTGGAAGCGAGTATAGCGAGGGGATTCTGCGAGGCGCCCTAGTCGATTTGGATGATGGTGTCGTGAAGAATTTCTTGCTCACACAAGGTTGACCAAACATGAGCCCATTAGCGCGAGATTTCATCGGTTACGGCGAGGCGGTACCGAAGGTTCGATGGCCCAAGGGAGCAAGGCTCGCGTTGACATTCGCAATCAACTATGAGGCGGGAGGCGAACACTCAGTCGTCTTCGGCGACCAGGGACCTGAAACCTTCGGAGAGTTTCCATCGTACGGAACCCCACCCAAGCGTGACTTGGCGATTGAATCCATCTTCGAATACGAGACACGAGTCGCAATATGGAGGGTTCTGAGAACCTTCAAGAAATACAACGCAAAAGTGACTTTCTTCGCTACAGCAAAAACCTTGGAAACAAATCCGGGAGCAGGGAAGAAGATAGTCGAGAATGGGCATGAGATTTGCAGCCATGGTTACCGGTGGACCGAACACTTTACACTGACACGGGAAGAAGAGCGGGAGGCCATTCGCAAGGCCGTAGCCTTAATTGAGAAGGTGACTGGACATAGGCCTGTTGGCTGGTATTGTAGGGAACCCAGCGAGAACACAATCGAGCTTCTCGCCGAAGAAGGAGGATTCCTATATGATTCGGACGTCTACAACGACGACCTACCCTATTACGTAAACGTTGGCGGCAAGAATTTCCTTCTGATCCCCTACACGCCGGACGTAAACGACTTTCACTACTTTTCCAACAGGTTCAGTAATTCTGAGGAGTTCTACCAATACCTGAAGGATTCATTCGATCAAATGTACGCTGAGGGGCGTGAGAGCCCGAAGATGATGAATGTAGGCCTGCACGTAAGAATATCCGGCCGGCCTGGGCGGACGGTTGCTGTGGACAGATTTCTCAAGTACGTGAAAGCGAAGCCTAAGGTTTGGATAGCCCGCAGGGATGACATTGCGAAATGGTGGCTAGCCAACTACCCTCCCTAGCCCAAGTTATTCGGGCCGGAGAACCGCTCTCCTCGTTGTTTGCGGGGAGGGGCTTTCATGAGTCTTGCAGTAACTCTCGCAGCTTTTCGCTGTAGCCTCGTCGGCATACCCGAAACCGCAAGTTTCGCAGAGATACACGGTTTTTTGCAGATAACTGATTGTTAGAACCAACGAAGCCACTCCTTAATTCTTGAATCTGTAAAGAGTGTTTCTAGTAAGATGAAAAGTTTGTTTTGCATAACCTGAGTTTCAGAATAAAATCCCGCTTGAGCAGAGTGCACCTTGAAGCGGAGAACCTGGAACGACAGCTAGCAAAACTGACCGCGCCTTTGGCATACTGGAACAGATGATGGCCAGGCCGGGGAAGACCAAGGTTCACCCTTAGAGACGCTTCATTTCAGTGGCATGTGCTTCAGGTTTATCTGCCCAGACGTTTTCTTCTATGGTCTGCATGGGGTTGGGTGGCGGAAAGTTGGATCAAGCGGCGTTTACTGAGATTGCTTTTGAGAGCGCGAAAGACGAGTATACAGATTTTGCTGTGTACAAGAGGTTGTCGGAACTTAGGTTCAAGACCCGTGAATTTAGCAGAACACTTCGCCGACTTGCCGGTATGGAATACCGCCATTACATTCTCTGGAAAAAGTATTGCCCGGGAAGAAAGCCCACAATTAACAAGCTCACTGTTTACATGATCGTTTTCCTCAGATTCATCTTAGGCGTAACCTTCGCAGTAAGGTACCTCGAACGGAATGAGAAGAATACTATCAAGAAGTACCGTGATCTAGCGTACATGATTCCGTCGAAGGATAAGAAGCAATACAACGAAATGATCGCGGACGAAGAAGAACATGAGATGAAGCTCTCAGATTTCAATGAACCCCAGATCAAATATATTTCCTTCATAGTGCTAGGCTTGGCGGACGCGCTGGTTGAAATCGCGGGCATCCACGCTGGCTCGCTGGGGATTTACAATTCAACAGAGCTGGCAGGGTTGGCCGGGATAATTGCTGGAGCAGCTGCGTCGGTAGCCATGGCGTCGGCCGCGTACGCGCAGGCAAAGACAGGTTTCAAGGGATCCGCGGCGCTTTCAGCCGTCTACACTGGAGTGTCTTACTTCGTTACAGCGGTGATCTTGGCGACGCCGTACTTCCTGACGAAGGTTATGTTTGACGCGTTAGGTGCCTCGCTGTTCTTTGCTGTGCTGCTAATAGCTTTCATAAGCTTCTACGGCGCCGTCATTTCCGGAGCTGCATTCAAGAAGGACTTCATAGAGATCACAAGCATAATGTTTGGTGCGACGATTGCCCTATACTTGCTTGGGACAGCAATCAAGTACTTGACTAGGATAACTATCTAGAGAATCCTCCCCCTGCGAACTGGAGAACGTAATAGTCGGCGACAAGAAGCTCGTTTCTGGTGAGACTGTGTTATCAGCCCCGGAAGTTGAGTACCTGAAGAATCAACGCCTCGCGAGGATTGCGACTGCGTCCCCACAAGGCGAACCTGAAGTTTCCCCAGTGGCCTTCGAGTATGATGGCAAATATTTCTACGTCGGAAGCCACGACCAGTCAATCTTCTTCAAGACTCGAAGGTACAAGAACATCAAGAACGGAAATGCGCGAGTTTCTCTTGTAATAGATGACCTGCAGTCGGTTGACCCCTGGAGGCCGCGTGGGATCAAAGTCCGCGGAACAGCCGAGGTTGTAGAACATGAAGGAATGTTCGGAAAAGGAAGTTACCTACGTATCAGTCCGCAAGTTACGATAAGTTGGGGAATTGAACCGGCAAAAGAGGGACAATGGTACTCTAAGAAGCAGCACTAATCCCTGCGCAGTCATTTGTGCTTTTTCGCGAGTAAGTTATCAATACTTAGCGCGGGGCTGCCCGTGAAGAGCAGCACTAATCCTCCGGCGAAAAGGGCGTAGTCATGGGCTAATCCAATGTTCCCTGTGAGCACGCCAGTGGTGCCTGTTATGGCAAACTCAACGACTGGCCAGATGGCTGCAAGCCTTGTCGCCAAACCCAAGATGAGGGCGATCGCCCCTAGAGTCTCGAAGAGCGTGAATAGGTAAGTCATTGGCACTACGGAGCCTGATCCAAACAATGTCCGAACGAGGCCGTTTGATACTGGATGGCCTGCGGCTAGCGCAATCCAACGTGGAGTATCGCTGATTAGCCAGAACGAGGCAATAACCAACCGAATGACAACATAGACGTATTTGACAGAGCCCCAAGGCTCAGAAAACAAGAACGAACCAAACTTCAAGAAACCATCACTTCATCCTCCTTGCTCCTCACGAATTTAAGCCTATCAAGAAATTCCCAGAAGAACCCGAGTTGAAATGAATCGGAGAAGGACAGCGGAGATTTGCCGTGGTGTTGCGGGTTTGCTGGGCGTGCAGATTTAGTTGGGCGAAATTAATGCATAGAGCTTTTCTATTCTGCGGTGCGGCGTAGGGTTCTCATTTTCTACGCCGCTCTACGTTCTGCCGCCGTGCTGTGGTCTTCACGCATTTCAAGTTCTATATTTTATAATTCTTCGGCGTGTCGTCGTCGTTCCCATTAGCGTTCCTACCGTCGTTCGTATTAGCGTTCGTCGTTCCTACCGTCACAAAGTTAATCTAGTAATGAGCGGCGGGGGCGGCGCACCACCATACCCACACTCACAGGAAAACGGAGAACTACTATGGTCGCATCACTATCTACTCGGTACGATAGTCTCGTTCAACCAAGTGATGATTTCGTCGCTAGGTAGGTCCGGCCTGTACTGATTACTCGGCATATAGCGATGGTCAAGAGCGTCACCTATTCGGACCATCAGCTTATGGTTAGGAAGATGTTCTCTCCAAGTTCGAGCCTGTTGGACATTCACCTCTTCATCCTTTCCCCCGTGGAGAATAAGCAGTGGAAGATTGGGATAAGGAAGGAACACCTTCCAATTGTCTTCCAATGCTAACTCCTCAAGAAGCCGCCCCACAGGACGGTCCATTCCAAGCATATCCGATGGATCTCTACTCATCAACATCTGTTTCATCTGCGAAGAGGCTGGTCCCCCCTGAGCTGCAATGACATCCCCAATGTTCGTCGCAATCCCGCCTAGAAGAATCACCCCCGACATCTGACTCAACGGCAAAGCTCTAACATAGAGCGTTCCCTCACTCCAAGCGAAAACAATCCGTTTGCCATTAGGGAGATTCGTCCAAATCTGTTGTAACTGTTGACAGAGACGCATGTAGCTCGTTCTCCTGTAATCATTGAAGTTAATGCGAGTGTCACTTACACCTGGCTTTGAATATCGAGCTACAGTCCAACCTTTGGCGCACAGTCGAATCGAAAGATCTCTGAAGAAAGGTTCGCTCGCATAACGAACATCGCGTGAGGCGCCGGGAATCACGCCGTCCACATTGAAGGGAGCGCTGCCATGAATGAGAAGTATCGTTCCTAGAGAATAGTCTAAAGAAGAACGTTCGATGATCATTTCGTTTGACATTGACTAGCCTGCCGGGTTTTCAACTAGTTATCGTTTATGGAAGACTCGTAGAATCAGCTGGAGTGGCGTGACTAGTCGTTCGTTCTGGTGTGTGTGGGTCTAATGGTGCGCGCACACACACGAAAATTGGGCGGTTCAAATTCCTCCACCAACCTCTCAAGCGTAGTAATTCAGGTTGCTAATATCGCCCGATTCAGGGATTAATTGTCGAGCAATCATGCGTTGGACACCTCCAGTTTTTCATCTAGAGAGGATGAGAACTAACGTACGAAATGACTAGTTCTTCGAAATCCGTAAGAAAGCGCTATCCTACGAAGTTCGCCTTCTAATCGGATCATAACTCTAATGAAGGCCAACTTTGGATCTTGGGGGCCTCCCCCCTAATGCACCAGAGAGAAGAGGGCGTAGGACTCGTTTCTCAGATTCTAGTGGGCCCCGTCACGAAGGCTGATGATTATCTGAAAGTATCCAGTGAAAATGCGTCCTTGTTTACCATTCTATCTATATCCCCCGCACTATTAGCCCCCCAAGAAATGGGGCAATCAAAAGGGTTATTGACGACAGTTGCACATCTATTTTCGATGAAATTGAAGTTAGACGCCGAAATTAAGTCAATTAATCTCACTTTTGCGCAGCTATTATCGCTCTTGTTTGTAGTTGTATACATAGGCGTCATATTAGGTGGTCTGGCTACTGGGAATCTCAAATATGACCAGGTCTCAGGGAGCTTGGGTGGAATCGTAACGGGAATACTCGCTGGTCTCGGTCTCTCCAAATCGCCATAGAAGTTGCCGCAATAGTTTCGTACGTGTGCGCACCATTACACCACACACACGAAGACGGTCGTTTCTTTGATCTCACAAGTATTCGCGAAGGTATTGTGGGCACATCTCGTAAGGAAGGCATCGATTAGCGCTGTCAGCTTTCAGGTTCTTCTTCGATGTTCCATGCCTTTTCGATTCCCCTGATTCTGTAGATGAGCAACTTGATGCGTTGCAACACGTATGCCATGAATGTCTCTTCTTGGTGGTAGGCTCTTTCGAGGATTGCTTCCTCCGATAGGAACGCTTCCTTCATTTCATGCAACTCTTTCTTCGGGGAGAAGAATGTATACACTGGAACGCCGACAGCAAGGAGTGCGAGTGAGATCAAGATCTGCTGCCTCGACACTTGTGTCATCAGTACAGTTGAGAAAATAATGGTCAGCGCTGGAATGAGTATTGTCCACAACCCCTTTGGTGAGGATCTTAGATGTCTTCTCTCCAGAATGAGAGCCGAGATGCCGGTTGCGAGGTATGCTAGTGACAAAAGGAAGACAGAGCTGTTCACCAATGCAGATAGCGTGTTGACGAGGCTCGCGATGAAGGCTGTTGAACAAAGTACAGCTAACCCAATGTAAGGCGTGTGGTATGATTTGTGCAATCTGCTGAAGGCTCGAGGAAGATACCCGTCAATTGACATGGCGAAAGTCAATCGTGACGTCCCCATCGTCCCTGACTCATCAGCGCCCATAATCGATATCAGGGCACCAACACCTACTACAAGGCTCCCAATCCATGCCAAAACGGGCGAGAAACTGAGGATATTCGCAGCTGCAACAACCAATGGTGCTTGTGATGAAGCTAAAGTATGTTGATCAACGACACCAATTACTACAAAGTTAGTAGCCATGTAGATCAAGGCCGCAATGAGCATCCCAACCGTCAGTGCCCGCGGAATTGTCTTCTTTGGATCTTGAATTTCATTCGCCGGAAGAGTGGACAACTCAAAACCTGCATACGCCCAGAAGACTATCACCAACACTTGGCCGACATTTTGTAAATTTCCGTCAGGAAAAGCTTGGAAACGAGAGGATATCATTTGCGGTTGTATCGCGAGAAAGACACCTCCCAAACACATGAGTAGAAGCAGAGGTGTCACTTTCGCGATGGTCAAGGAGTCATTGAACTTACTCGCCTCCCTCACGCCAACGACATTAGTTACGAAAATGATCAGCATGAATGCGCCTTTGAGTAGGATTTGGGTTACTGAGTCTAGGTTCGGAACGAACGCAAGGAAGTACTGAATAAAAGCTACTGGGAAGACGGCTAGAGAGAACCATTCAGCGAGCACGAGAGCCCACCCCACCATAAACCCGCTAAATTGTCCAGCCGCTTCTTTCGCGTACACATATGGTCCTCCAACTCTCGGGAAAATAGCGGCACAATATCCGAACGATAGTGCGACAACAGTCGCCATCACACCACCAATTAACCAGATTAGAATAGAGGTGGGCCCTAGGAGCTTCGCACAGAGAGCCGCGGCCACATAGATGTCGGCACCTATAGTTGCGCCAACAACAAGGTTTGTAGTATCAAAGGCATTCAATTGCCTTCTGAGAGTCACTCTTGTCTTCAAACCTGTCCCCTGTATTCGTCGTGTACGACTAGTTAGATACTAAAGTGTTGGAGAGTTTCTATCAATTGTACCCTTGTGTTTGGGCATCATTAGTCCACACACTGACCCAAGTCAGTCTGAAGTATACTCTTGCCGCAACGATTCTATCATTATTAAGAAAGAGCGTCATGATTCTCTTAGCCTCGTTCATCGTGTCGTCAGCCAGCTTGTTTGATGACGCCCGCGGCGCGCAACATATTTTAGCCATTGATGAGGATACACGTTCAGAGGCAAGCTCTTGGAAAAACGTTTGAGTATTGAAGATCTAAGACGTTTCTCAAGGTCCTTCAACAAGGACCGAAAGAACATACTTGCCTTGAATGCCGTCACAGAAAATGGCATAGCGGCAGTTGCCTTAAGCAGAAAGGAGGTGGACAAACAAAATTTCACCTTTAGCGATCTTATCGACTCTCCAGATGCCACTAATCAAGAAAGATCAGGAAGATGCTGGTTATTTTCTGGACTAAGTACACTGGCTCTTGAAGCGATGAAAAAGTTAGATCTAAGGACATTTGAGCTTTCCGAAATATACCAGATGTTTTGGGACAAACTAGAGAAAGCCAACTATTTCCTTGAAAACATAATTGAAACAAAGGAAGAGCCCTTGAATGGCAGGCTGGTCAGTTCGCTTCTTTCAGATCCAATATCAGATGGCGGTCAATGGAATATGTTTTCGAATCTCATAAAGAAGTACGGAGTTGTACCAAAAACATTCATGCCAGAAACAGAGAACAGCAACAATTCTGATCCCATGAATGCTCTATTTGTGACGAAACTAAGAGAATATGCTAAGATACTCCGAGAGATGAACGAGGCTGGGGCTTCTACGACAGAGCTAAGAGAGAAAAAAGGTGAATTAATGGAAGAATTCTACAAGTTGCTGTGCATCAACCTTGGCGTTCCTCCAGAGACATTTTACTGGGAGTGGCGGGATAAGAACGGCATTTTCCATAGAAGGGGGAATATTACCCCAGTTGAGTTCTATAATGAATATGTCGGACTAGATCTTGATGATTTGGTGAGTCTTATCAACGCCCCAACAAAAGACAAACCCTTCAATAAATTGTACACTGTCAAGTATCTCGGCAACGTGGTCGGTGGGCAAGATACTCGTTACCTCAATGTCGACTTGAAGACGTTGAAGAAAGCAACTGTAGACATGATCAAAGGTAATCATGCCGTATGGTTCGGATGTGACGTAGCTAAGATGCTGCAGACGCAGATGGGCGCAATGGATCTAAGCATCTATGACTACGAATTAGTCTATGGTGCAAAGTTCCAACTCAATAAGGCTGCAAGATTAGATTATGGAGATAGTGAGATGACTCACGCCATGGTGATTACGGGCGTTGACCTCGATGAGCAGGGCAACCCCAAGAAATGGCGAGTTGAAAACAGCTGGGGAGCCTCCATAGGGGATCAAGGATACATGTACATGATGGATGAATGGTTCGACGAATACCTCTACGAGGTTGTTGTAAGGAAAGAGTATCTGCCTCCAGAACTCCTGAGAATCCTTGACACTGAGCCGGTAGTTGTGCCTTTCTGGGACCCGATGGGTACCTTGGCAAGGAATTAATGTCAAATTTGGCCTCCATTCTCTTACGATAGGAAATGGAAATCACACACACATTGAACGCAGTCTTCTCAGTCGCGCCTACTTTTCCAAGCAGAATCTTTAACCCATCGAGAGCATGAAAGCCAGAAACTGCGGATAGACAGACGTGAATAGCGGTGGGAACAAAGCCAAAGATTGGTGACACGGCTCCTGATTTCGTAGGCCAAACATCTAACGGCATTCGGATTCGTCTCAAGGACTATCTTGGAAAGAAAAATGTGGTACTATACTTCTACCCTAAGGACGATACCAAAGGATGCACAATCGAAGCCTGCGCCTTCAGAGACAAACTCCAACCGATAGGAGCTCTCTGGACAGAAGTAGTTGGCGTTAGTGTGGACACCGTCGAATCTCACAAGAAATTTGCCGAGAAAAATGGCCTGAATTTCACACTGGTCAGCGATCAGGATAAGCAGATCTCGAAGACCTACGGAGTTCTAAGTGATGATGGCTCGAAAGCAGACAGGGTTACATTCATAATTGACAAAGAAGGCAAGATTGCTAAGATCTTTACCAACGTCGATGTCACAAGACATTCGAATGAAATCGTCGATACACTCAAGCAACTCTTTAAGAAGACGAGCTCCTGAGAGCTCTTAGACCTTAGGAGTTGACGACGAGTCAAAATCCGGCCTTGTCATCCTTCATCCAGAAAGCGGCGTTGCTCTTGGACGACGGGTCTACTAGCCATGCAGTTCATGGCTTGAGCAAGTCGGCTCAGCCGACGGCATGGATTAAGAGCTGACAAAGATTCATTAGGTTGCGTTCGAAAGTTATGGATGCGGCTTACGCCGTGTGGTTCGCATGCATCAAGAATCACCGTTTAAGGGTATGAACTCGGCCAGCGTCGGCCGGTAAACTCCCCTATTTTTGGGCGTTCCTCTGATCATCGACTTGCGACTAAAAAGACGGCTTTCACAGATTTTCGTAGTTGCAAGCCTGGGTCATGACTATTGGCACATTGGGTGATTGTTATGTGCCGAGGATTATGTGCCGTATGACCAGTATGACAGAGAGTGTGACGACGCGAACAGGAAGCCGATCAATAGCATTACGAACAGTGCTTTTTGACCGCCGATATTCCACCGTTGCATGCTAACCCACTGTGCCTAGGGGCGGTCTTGGTCATTCATAAGGTCGGCCCAAACCTTTGCTGGTCTCCAGTTGTAGACTACCGTCTTGAGTCGGGTCATTTCTTCTATGCTGTAGCCGATGCCTTCCCTGCCGATGCCTGAATCCTTGTTGCCCCCGAACGGGTAGTAACCGACACCATGTCGGGGCGCGGCGTTTATCGTAACCTCACCCTCCTCTAGACGCTTAGCCACTTTTCTTGCGAGGTTGAGGTTATTAGTGAACACGCATGAATCCAATCCATACCTTGACTTGTTGGCGAGGTCAATAGCTTCATCCACATCTTTCACACGCGCGATGGGGATTACGGGACCGAAGGTTTCCTCCCACATAATCCTAGCTTCTACTGGAACGTGATCAAGAACTGTCGGGTAATAGTAGTTTCCTTGATGTTTTCCTCCTGTTAGGAGCTTGGCGCCCTTACCGATGGCGTCTAAGACGAGGCCGTGAACCCTTTCCACAGCCCCATGCTCAATCAGTGGCCCAATCTTGACGGACGGATCCCGTGGGTCACCCACTTTGTACGTTCCAACTTCCTTCAGAACTTTCTCTACGAATACGTCTCCGATTTCTTGCTCCACAAGAGCGCGCGACACCGCGTCACATCGTTGACCACTATAACTTAGCGACCCCTTCACAGTTTCAGTTGCAGCAAGGTCTAAGTCTGCGTCCTTCAGAACGATGGCGGAACCTTTTCCTCCCAGCTCCATATGCAACCTCTTCAAGCCGGCGACACGGGCTAGAGTTCTTCCCACTTCCGTGCTACCTGTGAACGTCAACATGCTAATCCTATCGTGACCTGCCAAATACTGCCCGATTTGCCCCTTGCCCGTGATTACATTGAGTGTGCCCGCAGGTATGCCGGCGAGTTCCAATATTCTTGCGAACATGAGGAAGGAAAGCGGGTCTTTGCTCGAAGTCTTCACCACAACTGAATTGCCTGCCAGAAGTGCGGGGATAACTTTCGTGGCGGTGATGTAGAGAGGGTAGTTGAAAGGTGAAATTGCTAGGACAACGCCCAGCGGCTCCCTGAGCACGTCCGCCGACGTGCCCACGGTCTCCTCAGACCAGTCCCCTGGTATGTGTTCGCCGCGAATCTTGCCGTACTCATCCGGCGTTAGCTTCAATCGCTCAGCTGTTGCCTTAACCTCTCCTTCCGCATTAGAAATCGGTTTGCCGGCTTCCAGGGTCAGAACTCTGACGAAGTGGTCGATATTTTGAAGCAGTATTTCGCGTGCCTGCTGGAAGATTTCTATCTTCTTCACAGCCGGAATAGTTCTGATTAGGTTTCTGTTGACATAGGATGATTCGACGGCACGTTCGGCCTCTTGTTCCGAAGCCGAGGGAACAGTTGCGATGACTCCCTCATCGATTGGGCTTCGAACCTCAATCCTTTGCGGTAGTTCCACCCACTTGCCATCCAAGTACATCCTGAAATCCATCATGCCCGAATTGGATATCGAATAAATGGGGTCGAAGACGGTGCCGAGTTTGACGAGTTTGGTTTTCATTTCCATAACCGATCTTCTCCATTCCGTTGATTCTGAGAGCTAGTCGAGTACAGCTTCCGCTTCTATTTCCACAAGCATTTCCGGATTGACTAGCCCCTTCACTTCGACCAAGCTTGTGGTCGGCCGAATTTCCCTGAAGAATGCGCCGTGCGCTTTGCCAACCTCTTCCCACCGCTTCATGTCGGTAACGTAGATTCTTGTGCGAACCACATCTTCGAGTCGAGCACCTACCGATTCCAAAGCCCTTTGAATGTTCTTCAAGGTTTGAACAGCTTGTGTTCCCGCGTCTCCGATTCCAACAATGTTACCTTGCGAGTCGGTTGCAGTGGTCCCTGAAACGTGAACCAGCTTTCCAACCTTCACAACTCTTGAGTAACCAACTATTGGTTCCCACTTTGTGCCAGATGAAATTTTCATACGCGCGCTCAAGCGGACTCACCAGAGAGTTTCAGCGCAGGTTCGTTCTATTAAGGAAGCTCTAAGCGGACTCTGTCAAGTATCTCGACAGGAGCGCGGGGAATCAATGAGGTGCCAAAAGTGTGGTATAGAACTAATCTCAAGACGTTAGTTATCGCCAAGAGAGAAATTAGCGTCCGTGAACTTAACAGACGCAAGTGATGCGGCTACGTCTTTTTCGCTCTGACAAAGATTACCTTCCAGTCAAACAGGAAGCGCCCGCCTCGGACGAAATGTGTCAATTCATGCCTGAGTGCATGCAGTAGTTCTCGTCGCTTCTTCGCCGGCAATTCACTGAACTCCTGTTTGAGGGTCGCCCTCTTGAGCCGCATGTCCAAATATTCTTGAATACCCTCCAGTGAAATTCTGTAATTGCGAGTTTTGACTTCGGCTCTCTTGAAACCCACCATGTTAAGCTCACGAACCTGTTCATCAAAGTTCATTTCGCGGTTGCTGAACCGTTCCAATGTTGCGAGCGCTGCCCTGTCGAGACTCAGCTTTTTTGAAGGGTTTTTCGTGCGGTACTGCTGCAAAGTTTCGCTAAAGATTCTATGCGCTTGAACATCCTTCAAACGCCAATCACTGTAGGCAAACGTCCCCCCATTCCTGAGCACTCGGTAAACTTCTGCAACTGTTTGACGAAACCCTGCGGGGGAAATTCCACAGTTAGACACAACCACGTCGAATATTTGGTTAGGAAACAGGAGCTTTCGTGCATCCATCAAGAAGAAACGTACGTTTCTGAGCCTCGCATTAGGCTCTGTTCCTCTAGCAGCTAGCATAGACTTCGAACGATCTACGCCGAAGACGAAGCCACCCGATTTGACCCTGCGGGCCGCTTCGAACGCGGCTACACCTGTCCCAGTGCCAATGTCCAGGACGAGTTGGCCTCGAGAGAGGCCCGAGTCAAAGATTAGATCCTCCGCGAACCTTCGGAATATTGGAACCCAATACCTTCGCCAAGCTCCGGCATCCTCACTCCAGAGACTCATGACAATCTGTTCCGCCTGTTCTAGATTCATGCTCAAAGGGCTCAGACCTAGGATGAGTTCACTCTGCAAATGCAAGTATTTCTAGCCTTGGTCATGCAGAAAGGGAGCATACGTTGTGGTCAGAACAATCATAAGAAAAAAGGGGCGGGGCGAGTTTCCTCGTCCATTGATTTAGTTTAGTTGTATCGGAAGCCTACTAGGTTAACGTGCCATAGTGCGCCGTATTCGCCGCGAAAGTCGCTGTAAATGTTCATGTAGGTGCCCTGTTGGGCCTGGGTAGTGTCTTGGCCACCCGTTTAGCTTAGGAGATTTAAGGCGGTTCGGAAGGAATCATCTGGACGAATCATCAATGACCCTCGAGTCGCGTGCCGGGCCTTGGCTAAACAGTTGGCCTAAGTATGTGCCACGCTCACTTGACTACCCGAACCTCTCTCTAGGAGAGCTTCTTCGGCGGACAGCCACAAAATCCGCTGAAAAGCCTGCCATCTACTATAGCGGCAACGCAATCACCTACCGGGAACTTGATGCCTTGGCAGACCGCTTCGGCGCGGCTCTCCAAGCCCTAGGGGTCAAGAAAGGGGACAGAGTAGCACTTTACCTACCGAACCTCCCCCAATTCGTATTCGCCTACTACGGAGCGCTGCGGGTCGGCGCAATCGCCGTCACAGCAAGCCCACTCTACAAGGAGAGGGAACTCGCCCACATCCTAACAGACTCAGGCGCGAAAGTTCTGGTGTGCCTAGACAAGCTGTACTCATACGTCCGATCAGTTAGGGAAAAGACACCGGTCAATCACATCTTCACAACGAGCATCAGCGACTACGTCCCAAGCTCTCCAACGTCGCCTGCCCCCCCGAACGCAATGAACCTTCGCACACTTCTCGCGGAATATGCAAATCCACCAAGGCCGGTAGAAATCAACCCAAGAAGTGACCTCGCCCTCCTACAATACACGGGGGGAACAACAGGCGTACCGAAGGGCGCTATGCTGACTCACTACAACCTTGTGGTCAATGCCGTGCAGTTCTCTTCTTGGCTTGGGATGAGGTATGGCGCAGAAGTTCACATGTCGGTTCTACCATTCTTTCACATTTACGGGATGACCGTGGCAATGAATGTCCCGGTTCACACAGCTTCTCCAATGGTTCTCATCCCTGACGGGCGGGACATCGACGGCATCCTCCAGGCCATCGACAGGTACAAACCCACGATCTTCTGCGGCGTACCGGCCACGTACATATCCCTAATCAATCAACCCGAAACAAGGCAGCATGACCTACATTCAATTCGCGTCTGCGTTTCAGGCGCCTCACCCCTTCCCATCCGAGTGCAACGGGAATTCGAGAAATTAACAGGCGGGAGACTCGTTGAAGGTTATGGGTTAACTGAAACAAGCCCCGTCACACACGTCAACCCGCTGGACGACCCCAGCAAGAACCGGCCTGGTTCAATCGGCATACCAATCTCAGACACGCAAGCGAAAATTGTTGACTTAGAATTAGGCGCGAACGAACTCGCTGCTGGGACGGTTGGTGAGTTAGTGGTTCGCGGGCCACAGGTCATGGCAGGTTACTGGAAGAACGATGCGGAAACTAGGGCGGTCCTCAGGGACGGTTGGTTCCACACTGGAGACATTGCGGTAATGGAGCCTGATGGATATTTTCGTATCGTGGATCGGAAGAAGGATATGATCAACGTTTCCGGTTTGAAGGTCTGGCCTAGGGAGGTGGAGGAAGTTCTCTACGAATATCCCCCCATCAAAGAAGTAACCGCAGTCGCCACGCCCGACCCGCAAAGCGGAGAAGCCGTGAAGGCGTTTGTGGTTTTGAAGGAGGAATTCAGAGGGAAGGTTGTGGCGGCGGATATTATCGCTTTCTGCAAGGATAAAATCGCCGACTACAAGGCGCCCAGAGTTGTTGAGTTCAGGGACGCACTCCCGAAGAGTTCTGTTGGCAAAATCCTGAGAAGAGAGCTTAGGGGTCAGCCTTCGTAGTACTCTCAGAGTATGGAATTCGAACTAAACAGTTAAGAATTCGCTAACTTCGCAAGCTTCGACGTAACCGAAACGGTGTTTGCATTGGCACTACACGATATTCTCCCAACTACGGTAATGATATTTCCTGAGAATCGGAAGAACCTGAAGGTTCTCACGGACATTCACATGAAAAGCATTCAAGATCCTGACGCGTTCTGGCGAAAGGCCGCCGACGAGCTCTTTTGGTATGAGAAGAAGGGGCGGGCTTTTGAGGAGATGGGTCAGCCGCCCTATGGGCGATGGTTCCCCGAATGGAAGACCAACCTCTCCTACAACGCCTTGGACCGGCAGGTTGCCGGCCCGAGAAAGAAGAAGGTAGCCTACTACTGGGAAGGCGAAAATGGGGACAAGCGAACACTAACCTACACTGACCTGTACGAGGAAGTAAACAAGCTCGCATCAGCGCTGAAGAAACTTGGAGTCAAGAAAGGCGATAGAGTCACAATCTATCTTCCCATGATCCCTGAGCTCCCCATTAGCATGCTCGCGGTCACAAGGCTTGGGGCCATTCACACAGTAATCTTCGCCGGGTTCACAGCGCAATCCATCGCCAGCCGATTGATCGACTCCAAATCCAAAATGGTGATTACAGCCGACGGAGCCTTCAGGAAAGGGAAAACCCTCGACCTGAAACCCATTGTTGATGAAGCCATCAAACAATCGAGCGGAATTGAGAAAGTCATCGTGGTGAAGAGGGCGAAGAATCAGATACCGATGGTGAGCGGGCGCGACATTTGGTACCACGACCTGATTGCTTCCGCCGCCAAGTACGTTGAGCCCGAACCTGTTGAGGGGACACATCCAAGTTTCATCTTGTATACTTCAGGAACCACGGGAAAGCCGAAGGGCTGTACCCACAGCACCGGCGGCTACATGGTCTGGGCGGACTACACACAGAAAGCAGTTTTCGACGTCAAGGAGGATGACGTGTACTGGTGCACCGCTGACATTGGCTGGATAACAGGGCACACGTACATCGTCTACGGTCCACTGATAACTGGCGTTACTTCCCTAATGTACGAAGGCGCGCCTGATTATCCTCAGCCCGACCGGTGGTGGGACCTGGTCGAAAAATACCATGTAACAATCATCTATACGAGCCCCACGGCTATCAGAATGCACATGAAGTTTGGTGAACAGTGGGCCCAGAAACATAAGCTGACATCGCTCAGGCTGCTCGGAACTGTTGGGGAGCCCATCAACCCTGAAGCGTGGAGATGGTACTTCAAGAACATAGGCCGCGAGAAATGCCAGATCGTAGATACTTGGTGGCAAACTGAAACGGGCGGAATCCTAATCAGCCCACAACCGGGCATCGTCCCAATTCCACTGAAAGCTGGATCCGCTACGCTCCCCATCGCGGGAGTTGACGCTGACGTTTACGGAGAAACTGGCGAACCCGTGAAGGTTGGCGAGAAAGGGTACATGGTCATTAAACGGCCCTGGCCAGGCCAGTTCATGACCTTATGGAACGACCCCGATAAGTTCAAGCAGGTATACTTCACCCGGTTCCCTGGAATCTACTACGCAGGCGACTACGCCCTAAGGGACGACGACGGTTACTTCTGGCTACTGGGACGGGCTGACGAGGTGTTGAAGGTTGCAGGCCATAGACTTGGAACCATCGAACTAGAAGACAGCCTCATCTCACACCCAGCGGTCGCGGAATCAGCCGTAATCGGGAAGGCTGACCCGATCAAAATGGAAGTACCAGTCGCATTCGTAGTTCTCAAACCCGGCTTCGACCCCACACCAGAACTCAAAAAGGAATTGATGAACCACGTGAGAACAACCATTGGACCAATAGCAGTGCCGGAGGCAGTTTACTTCGTCGCCAAGCTCCCGAAGACACGCAGTGCCAAAATCATGAGGCGGGTTGTACGGGCCGTCGTCGAAGGCAAACCCATCGGCGACGTCACAACGCTTGAAGACGAAACAAGCGTCGAAGAGATGAAGAACGCGTACAGCGAGCTCCAAGCCGAAATGGCGAGAACGGGTAAGTAGCCAGAGGGAACTGAGATGAGTTCAAAAGCATCAGCGCTTGCGAATCCTGCGCCACTCGGTTTGATGGGCTTTGGAATGACAACGGTCCTGCTCAACCTCCACAACATGGGCTTCTTCGGAATCAGCAGCATCGTTGTGGCGATGGGGATCTTCTACGGCGGCCTCGCGCAGATAGTGGCGGGTGCGATGGAGTTCCGGAAGGGAAACACCTTCGGAACCTTAGCCTTCACTTCCTACGGGCTTTTCTGGTTGACGCTCGTCTTCATAATAATCTCCGGCGCTGAACGGCCGCTCTTTGCACCAGACAACGCTGCTTGGGCGGCGTACTTGTTCATGTGGGGCCTCTTCACAATGGGAATGTTCTTCGGAACCCTCAAAACCAACCGCGCGCTTCAGACAGTATTCCTTTCGCTCGCAATACTCTTCTTCCTACTCACTGCGGCGCAGGCAATCCCACAGCTTGGCCTAATCGCTGGAATCGAAGGAGTTTTTTGCGGCTTCAGCGCATTCTACCTATCACTCGCGGAGGTCCTGAACGAAGCCCACAACCGTACAGTCCTACCCATTGGACCCATGAAATCCGCCTGAGTTGCGCATAGGCGAAAAAAGAGACGAAAAACGCGTAAGCCTATTCACTTTTCATAACCAGTTTTGCCTCGCTATGAAAAGTCTGTCAAAAAGCCTCGACTCAACTCCCGTTTTCAAGTGGGCGTGTATTTCTCGGCGAGTTACGGAAAACCTATTCTGTACTGGGGGAGTTATTGTAGAGTATTCGGTGCGGACTGACTCCTTTGACTGAAAATGGGAGCCACGCAGGTTTCGAGAAATCTTCCATTGGACGCGAAGGAGGCCGACGTGACCCCTTCTCAACCATGCGAATTTTTGAGAAGCTTGGACGCGGCCCAACCAACCTGCCAGCGCAACCTACACCTCTAGTCGATCGTGAGAAGGAGTTCATGGCGGTGCGGGGGCTACTTCAAAGTGAGACTCGGCTCGTAACATTGACGGGGCCAGGTGGAACTGGAAAAACACGCCTCGCCTTGGAAATTGCGTCAACGCTAGTCGACAATTTCCCGGGCGGAGTCTTTCTCATCCCCCTAGCTCCAATTACTGATCCAGGCCTAGTTCCTTCGGAAATAGCATCAACGCTGGGGGTTACCGAAAAAGGAGGACAATCGATTGGGGAGACCATCAAGGAATTCTTGAGAGACAAAGCAATGCTCCTGGTTCTTGACAACTTCGAGCAAGTAGTCTCAGCCGCGCCCATCGCAGCTGAACTCCTGCACGAATGCCCGAAACTGAAGATTCTGGTGACAAGCCGGACACCCCTGCGGATTCGGGGCGAACATGAATTGCTAGTGCATCCGCTCGCGCTGCCGGAACCGGAGAAATCCGCGTCCGTGGACGTGCTACTAAGTTCGCCATCCGTAACGCTGTTCGTTCAACGAGCTAAAGCGGTAAGGCCTGAATTCGAATTAACCCCAGAGAATGCGCGTACCGTGGCGGAAGTCTGCATCCGAGTCGACGGCCTACCTCTGGCCCTGGAGTTAGCGGCCGTTCGAATCCGAATAATGTCGCCTGAAATCATACTCAAACGTTTGGAGAAGCGTCTTGGGTTGCTGACGGGTGGGGCGCAGGATCTACCCGCCAGGCAAAGGACGCTGCGCGATACCATCGCTTGGAGTTATGATTTGTTCGACCCTATTGCCAAGAAGGTTTTCCGCCGTGTATCCGTGTTCGTTGGGGGATTTTCGTTGGACGCTGCTCAATCAGTCTGCGGCACCTTTCCGGATGGGGATGTTGATGCGCTGGATTCCCTTTCGAAGCTTGTTGAAGGAAATCTGGTGTATCGCGTAGATGCTGGAGGTGAGATGCGCTTCGGGATGCTGGAAACAATCCGCGAGTTTGCCTTGGAATCATTGGAGACAGCAGGTGAGTCAGGAAAGGCGCTTGAAGCCTATTCCAACTTCTTCCTAAAATTCGCTGAGAAAGCTGAACCGGAGTTGAGAAGGCCTGATCAAGCCGAATGGTTGACGCAAATTGACCGTGATCATGATAATCTGCGCGCGGTGATTCGCTGGTCAATTGAAAACGGCAATGTTGACCTGAGCCTTCGTCTTGCTTCTCTTCTATGGCGGTTCTGGTACATCCGCGGACACTGGACTGAGGGGCGCGTATGGATTGCAAGAACCATCGATAAGTCCGGGTCAACCCAAAGTGTGGCGCGCGCAAAAGCACTCTTTGGAAATGGGGTGCTAGCATCTGTTCAAGATGACTTTCCTGCCGCACATTCTCTTTTGGATCGCAGTCTAGCTTTGTTTCGGGAACTAGGGGACAAAGAAGGGATCGCCTTCGCTTTGAACAGCTTGGCGATTGTTGCACGAAACGAGGGGGATCTTTCGGGGGGCATGAAACTGCAGGAGGACAGCTTGGCTCTGATGCGGGAAATAGGAAACAAATGGGGCATCGCTCTGGTTCTCATGAATATGGGAGTTGGGCTGCGCGCTCAAGGTGACCATGCGAAAGCGGCTAAACTCCACGAACAGAGCTTGCAGTTGTTCAGAGAGTTAGGAGATAAGCGGTACATCGCACGCATGCTCATCAACCTCGGAATAGACTCGAGGGATAAAGGAGATCTCAAACAATCGCGCCGACTACTTACTGAAAGTCTGTCTCTTTCCCGTGAAATGGGAGAGAAGATCGGGATTGCAGAATCCCTCCTTTACCTAGGCAGCGTTGCGAAAAGACAAGGAGAATACAGTTCAGCAGTCGAGCTTCTTCGTGAATCCTTGGCGGTATATTATGAACTTGGAGACAAGGAAGGCATCGCAACATGTTTCGACGAATATGCGAGTTGCGATTGCGCACGAGGAGCAGTGGAGCACGCAACTAGGCTTATGGGAGCATGCGATGCACTTCGCGAATTTGCTCATGTACCTATCCCCCCAGCATACCGCGCAGACCATGAGCGTGATGTAACCCTCGCACGAACAAAACTGCGTCCTGAAGAATTTGATGTGGAATGGGCGAACGGGCGGGTAATGACACTAGAACAAGCAGTAAAGTTCGTTCTAGGGCTCGAATCCGAAAGAGTATGAGATGTCCTCAAGCCTTGACAAAAACCTCGTAAAGACGATTTATCGCAAACCTTTTTTACAAAACTTCACGAAGAATGCCTATGGAAAATGACGACGACATTCTGAAGGTTTGGGGGCTTTCCCATGCTTTCGGGAAAGACTGGAACACGTACTTCAGTTTGGTGACTTTGGACACTGGCAAAACACAGGAAATGTTCTTCAACCACATTAAGAACGCATTCAAGGCTGTAGAAAAGCACGTAACCAACAAAAACCTTCGAATCAACATCGTGGGCATAACGTTCGGCCACGCCGATGCGGTCATAGTGTGGCAGGCCAAAAATTCAGAGGCTGCAAAGGCATTCAGGGACGCTGTGCTGGCGGGCAATGGTCACCACAGCATCACCATGTGCTGTATTGCCAGCGATGGTCACGGTCACAGCTGAAGGCAAGTCAAAAGCTCGGTTCCCCTAACTCCGACAGAAGGTAGACATGCAGTAGGCCTACCATTAGTGCTATCTCTGAAGCATCCGAGCTCCCAAGAGTTTTGCTGAAATTCAAACCTTAAACTCAGCCGCGAAGGCTGAGCACTTACCGCTCGCTCACCTTCTATGTCAAGTCACGTTGATCCCATTTGTTTCGCATATGACACTATTTACCACATTCGTTTCGTGTCTGAGAGTTTCCCGTAAGGGGAGGCGTCATATGTAGAGGTATATGCTACATGTGCATGATAATTAAAAGACGACAATTCTATTTGCGAACCATACTTAGGAGTTGAAGAAGTCTGCAAACGCTTACGAAAGAACAGCTTCTCGAGAAAGCGAAGAAACCAGCCATCGACGCGATGAGGCTCCACCCCTTCTACCACGGAAAGATGGAGATCGTGCCAAAATGTTGCGTTCGTGATTTCAATGACTTCGCTATATGGTACACGCCTGGCGTCGCTGAACCTTGCAGGGCCATCCAGAAGGACGAGAAGCTCGTTTATGAATATACGAACAAGTGGAATATGATTGCGATAGTTACTGATGGGACGCGTGTTCTAGGCCTAGGCGACATTGGGCCCAAGGCTGGGCTCCCCGTGATGGAAGGGAAGTCGATTCTCTTCAAATACCTCGGAGGCGTCGACGCTGTTCCAATCTGCCTGGGAACGAAGGACCCCGACGAGATCATAACGGCTGTGAAATGGCTTCAGCCCTCCTTCGGCGGCGTCAACCTCGAAGACATCTCCCAACCCAAATGCTTCCGCATCCTCGACACGCTCAAAGCAACAGCCGAGATTCCAGTTTGGCACGATGACCAGCAGGGAACAGCGACTATAGTTCTGGCCGGCTTGATCAATGCTCTCGAATTGGTTGGGAAGAAAGCTAGCGATGTGACGGTTGCGATGGTTGGGGCCGGTGCGTCGAACGTTGCAAATAGCCGGTTGATGTTTTCTTACGGGATAAAACCAGGGAATACTATCGTCGTCGACACGAAGGGCATCCTGAACCAGGATAGGCAGGATCTCGCGATGCGTAAGGCCGAGTTTGTCGACAAGTGGCGGCTCTGCGAAACCACGAATAAGGAGCAACGGTCGGGTGGAATCCCTGAAGCCATGAAAGGCTCTGACGTTTGCATAGCCCTTTCCAAACCTGGGCCCGATACAATCAAGAAAGAATGGGTTGCATCAATGGCCAAGGATGCTGTTCTCTTTGCGTGCGCTAACCCCATCCCTGAAATTTGGCCGTGGGAGGCAAAAGAGGCGGGGGCTCGCGTGGTCGCAACTGGTAGGTCCGACTTTCCTAACCAAGTCAACAATTCCCTCGGCTTTCCAGGAATCTTCCGCGGGGCACTTGACGTACGGGCTAGGACGATAACAGATGAGATGTGCATCGCCGCAGCTAACGAGCTTGCGAAATGTGCACGTGAGAAAGGCCTCAGCGAAGACTACATCGCCCCAACAATGGATGAATGGGAGGTCTATCCAAGAGAAGCCGTCGCAGTCGCTCTCAAAGCGCAAGAAGTCGGAGTGGCCGGCCTGAAGTTGACAAGAACGCAACTACTCGAACAGGCAACGAGTATCATCAAGAGGTCAAGGGACATGACACAGACATCCATGAAACTAGGCTACATCCGGAAGGCGCCCGATTAACGGAGGAGAATTAATTTGAAGAAAGATGTATCAGAAAAAGAATACGACCTGTTGATCATCGGCGGCGGCCCAGCAGGCCTAACGGCAGCGGCATACGCGATTAGAAAAAGAATTGAAATAATGCTGATCAGCGAAGACCTTGGCGGGAAGACTAACTACAAGTTCTCCTTGCCTGACGTTGATACGCACTTCGTCATAGACGGTGAAGAGCTGGTTGGCAAGTTCAAGAGCCAGATAGAGTACTTGGACTTTGCACGATACCTTGACGAAGTCACGAAACTGGAGCGAAGAGAAAACAATTTCGTTGCAACCACGAGAGGCGGGAAGGCATTCAAAGGGAAATCTGCCATAATCGCCATAGGTGTAATGCCAAAGCGGCTCAACGTTCCCGGCGAAAAGGACTTCCTAGGTCGCGGGGTTAGCTACTCTGCCGTCAGCCACGCACCACTATTCATCGACATGGAAGTTGCCGTCGTTGGCGACGGACTACCAGCTCTCCAAGCCACAGCTGAACTAGCAGAAATAGCCAAGAAGGTCAACGTGGTCGGCGTCCAAGCAAAGTATGTGGACACAGAGCTCGGAAAGAGACTAAAAAATTCAGGAAAAGTGCAATTCTTCACCGACTACGAGGTGAAGGAAATTCGTGGCAACTCATCCGTAGAGAATCTGCTGGTACGTTCCAAGGTTGACAAGACGGAGAAAGTAATCGCTGTTAAGGGTGTTTTCGTCGAGTTGGGATACGTCCCTAACAAGGAGCTGTTCTCCAAACTGGTGAAGACAACTGCGGAAGGAAGGATCATGATTAGCGAAAACAACCAAACTAGCGTCCCAGGTCTTTTCGCAGCAGGAGACGTAACTGACGTAAACGCGCAACAAGTTGTCATAGCGATCGGGGAAGGAGCGAACGCCGCACTCAGCGCCTACAATTACCTTCTCAGCCTAAAACGATAAGTCCGTATGTTGAGACCTGCTCCACTTAGTGGAAAAGTGGAGCAATCTCCTTTTCTTATTTTCTCTCCAACCCAGTTTAATACCTAGAAAATGCTAAGCTTTGGGTTGGAAAGTGTGGTGAATGAAGTTGCGAAAGAAACGTAAAGTGAAGATGCGGGTTCGACACAGCCAACCCGTGATAGGCCCCGACCCGGTTGAACAGGTCGCGTAGGTGTGCTCTAGACTAGGCTGGGAGCCTAGGATAGCCAGTCGCTGTGGAACTGCCCTGGCTTATCGATTCGTTCGTAGCCGTGTGCTCCGAAAAGGTCCCGCAGCGCCTGAATGAGATTGGCGGGCAATCTCTCGCTCCTGTAACCGTCATAGTAGTCCAACGAGGCATCTAGGGCAGGAGTCGGAATCCCAGAAGTCTTCGCGGCCTTAATCGTATCGCGCCATTTCTTGTCAAGCTTGATTAGGGTTTCAGCGAGATCAGCGTTTAGCAGTAGGTTCTGTAAGTTTGAATTCGCCTGAAAGGCACTTCTAATCGTATCGAGGAGTTTGGCGCGGATTATGCATCCCCCCTTCCATATACGTGCCACTTCTCCGAACGGGATCCCATACTCATAGGCTTCCGAAGCAGCGCGCATCAAATGAAACCCTTGGGCGTAGGCCACGATTATTGAGGCCCGAACGGCACCCTCCAGCTTCTCCGAGAGGTTCCCGGGTGGTAAATTGGGCGCACCTTTTCTGCTTGTTTTTGATATTTGCGCGGCCTTAACGCGTTCATCCTTTAGTGCTGAAAGGTTTCTCGCTGTGACTGCGGCGTCAATTGTGGGGGTTGGGATCCCTAGGTCCAAGGCGTTTTGCGAAGTCCATTTTCCAGTTCCCTTTTGTTGTGCTCGATCGAGGATTAGTGAGACTAGTGGGCGCTTGTTTTCGGCGTCATTTTTCTTGAGGACTTGGGTTGCAATTTCCATTAGGAAGGAGTTGAGTTCGCCTTCGCTCCATTCCTTGAAAACATTCCGTACTTGTTTGATGCTAAGGCGACCGGCTCTGGTTAGTAGGTCGTAAGCTTCAGCGATGGTTTGGATTATGGCGTATTCGATGCCGTTATGAATCATCTTTACGTAATGGCCTGCCCCTCTTGGGCCAAGGTATTGGCAGCATGGACCATCCGCATGCGCTGCTATTCGGCTTAACATCTCGCCAACATGTTCGTAACCTTCCTTTGGCCCCCCGACCATCACGCATGGACCCCTGAGCGCGCCTTCTTCACCTCCACTCACGCCTACCCCCAAGAAGTGGATTCCGTGCTTGCCTAATTCACCACATCTTCGTTCCGTGTCTTGAAAATGTGAATTTCCACCATCCATCAACACATCCCCACGGTTGAGTAAACTTGTCAGGCTGCTGATGGTTGCGTCGACCGCCGGACCAGCTGTCAACATCAGGAAAACGCGCCGCGGTTGCGAGAGCGAGCCGATAAGATCTGGGAGAGTATAGGTTGGGTCGATTTCGGGGTGCTTGGCGGCGAAACCCCTCGTCTTCTCCTCGGTGCGGTTGTAGACGGCGACCGAATAGCCGTGGTTATGAAAGTTCAGCGCTAGGTTTTGTCCCATGACACCAAGGCCAATCAATCCTACGTCTTTGCCGCCCAACACCCTCAGCTCAGGCTGCATTATGCGTTAGGCTTCAAAAAGAGTTCAGCTTCGCCGCTTAGCTCGCTTACGGCCACGATGGCGCCGGCGCCCTGCCGGTTTGTTGGTCCTTCTGCGTACCATGAGGTAAGCTAAGGCAAAGATGATCACGACTCCTGTCAAGATGAGCGCTGGTTCAGAGTAATCTGTCTGCCAAACTGCAGTGATCGTATGGGGCTGGTTCATGGATATGGTTCCCGTGGTGGAGCTTGTAAGTAGCTGACCGTTCTCGTACCAGCCTTGAAACTTCATCTTGCCTCCCAAATTTCCGAGGAGGCCGGCTATGGGCTCGGTCGGTGCGACTGAGAATGTTGCTGTTTCTCCCTCGTTGTACCACCCTGCCCCTATGGAAGTTGCCTGGGGGCCGGCTATTGTGAGTAAGTTTTGCGTCAGGTAGGTAACGGTGATGTTTGCGTCGCTAGTTATGAAAATGGTTCTATTCGTGTCAGTCGAGCCGTCAGGCCAATGGTCGAACATCAACCTAGTTGCTGGGTCGACTTGGACGAGAGCGGGTACCGAAATGTTGTGTTCGCCCAATGCAACTCCGACTAGGGCTGGACCTGGGGGTTGTTGCACTCCGTCAACGGAAACGGCTACGGGGGCTGGAACCGTCACCTTCAACGCTACGGGCGTCAACTGGATACCGAAGAGAACAGTACTCGTCGTTTTCGGGATCAGATTGCGGGTGGGATCGAGGAGCGCCGTTGTCATGTTCAAATTCCATGTTCCAGGTCCGCGTTTCCCGCCGAGGATTCCACCAATCTTGAAGTCCAAGTGTTCTGCACCCGATGCTGTATTGATGCCAGTAACACAGAACGCGGCGAGCACAGGTGGGTTTAGGCATGAGTCAGGCGAAGAGGTTGCAATTCCCGGTGTAATTTCCTGAGGAGTCGTGTCTTGGTCGGTTATCAACGTGACTAGATAATTCCCCGGAGTCGTATTATTGTAGAAGACGATTGCCGTGACTTCTATGGGGCCTTGGCCGCCGGCAACCGCGTGGCTTGGGTTCACGACTTCATAGATTCTTGTGGTCTGCGCGTAAACGTTGGGAAATGCAAGAATAAGAGAAGTTACGAGCAAGCAGACTAGCAATGCATGAGCATTTTTCAACTTGAGGCCTACCGAAGGAAGTTTTGTCGCAAGGGCCGGTTCCGGAAGAAAACCCTTGTGGTGCACTTGTTCAGATTCTGGTTTGCAGTCTCTTCGCGGCCTTAGCTGAGGTCAGTGCGGCGGATAGGAAGAGTGTTGAGAGCACGACTGTTGCTGAGGATATCATGAGAACTAATGGGGAAGCCAGAATTTCACCTAGAAGAAGACCTGTCAATCCGCCAAGTAAGCTAATGTCTAAGAGCTTTTGGAGTAGGTTTTGTGTTTTCAACCCGCGGAGGCGGCGGAATCTGACTCTAAGCAGGCTAAGTGGTAAGCCCAGGTAGAAGGCGCCAATTAGGCTGCTCGCCAACAGTCCTGAGAGGAGAGCTGCTAGTTCTGGGTAGGCGGATGTCGCCGAGAATAGGTTTGATGTTAAGTAGAGGATTCCTATCAACGGGTACAATACGCCTTTCATGATCATTCTTTCGACCCAGTGGTTCGTCAAGTAAACTGCTACGTGGGGGCTGAAGGAATAGTACCACGCGTTGAAGGCTACCATGAAGTTCGAGCCCGACTGCGTCCTCATGATTTGGCGGTCGCGGAAGTTGCGCAACAGCTGAACCTCAGGCGCTAGCTCGGAACCGAATGTTGCCGTCGCAATAATACAGGTCGGGGCGGTAGGCGTCGTGGTAGTGCTTATTGCTGCTGCCGAAATTGTCACTCCAAGATTAACGGTGTGGCTTAACAGGCCATTCGCCCCTGTGACTGCGAGGGTGAAGGAGCCTGTTGACGCCGTAGCCGAAGCGCTGATTGTTAGTGTTGATGAGGAGCTCGATCCGGAGGGTGGGGTAACCGGACCAGGCAAACTGATCGATACACCTGAAGGAGCTGTTCCTATCCAGGAGTAGGTTAGGGCGACCGCTGAGCTAAACCCGTTGGTCGACCCTACGGTGATAGTCGATGTGCCACTACTGCCCTGGGTTACTCCTATTGTGCCTGGGATTCCGCTGATCGTGAAGTCCGGCGTAACCATGATAGTCAACGTGAAAGACTGTGAGTGGCTAAGACTTCCACTGGTGCCTGTGATCGTTATACTCGCGGACGATGCCGGCGTTCCGGGGTCAATGCTCACAGTCGCAACAGACGTAACCGATCCGCCCGGTGGAGGCGTTACAGGGTTTGATGAAAACGAAGCGTGCACACCAGACGGCAATGATCCTGCATTCAGGTTCACGGCCGAGTTGAACGTGCCCACTGAGGCAATTGTAACGGTGTCCGTTGCCGAGCTTCCAGATCCGACCGTTAGGCTTGATGAGCTGAGGGATAGTGAGAAATCTGCTCCGGAGGTAACCGTAAGCACAAAGCTTGTTGTGTGTGTTATCGAACCGTCTGTCCCGCTCACTGTAATGGTGGCTGGTCCCAGAGCAACGCTTGATCCAACATTGACCGTAAGCGTTGATGACGCGCTTCCTGAGGATGGGATATTGATTGGATTGGTGCTAAAAGTGGAGAATGTGACGCCAGAAGGAACGGGGCCCGTAACGGATAACGTCACCGCCCCAGAATATCCGAGCAAGCTTGAACCAGTAATCGAAATGGAGTTCGATGCGCCTTGCGCTATTGAAATTGAACCTGGACTGGCGTTTAGGCCAAAATCAGGTTGAGTTAGTGTCAGTTTCGCGATCTTGTTGCCGTTAGACTCAGCGATCCAAACCGCGCCACTAGAATCAACAACCATATCGTGAGGACCACTGGTAGGATTCAAGGCCCATTCAGTGAAAGCGCCAGTTTGCAAACCGGTATTACTAGCTGACGTGGCTCCAACGGAGTTGGTTGTCGGCGCAATCGGGCCCAATACAGCAGGAGTGACGGTGTTAACTCCACCCGCATAAGCTGCGGTCGTTGGAGAAACGCCCGTAAGGGATCCCCCCGTGGAAGGGTCGAGCACAGCAACCTTCGCTGCTCCCGAACCTGCATGCGCATACTCTGCGAACCAAGGTTGTTGGGTCGCGGGGTTCATGCCAATGCCCCGCACATCGGCACCGACTGAGGGGACCTGCCAATCCTTAAACGCGTTCAGATTCTGAAGTACACCGACGTAATTATTCGGGTCGGCGGCATTGCTACCGACACCTTGGGTATACCATATCTGCCCAAGCGTGTCGGCGGTAAGATAGGCTCCATGTGAAGAGCCATGTGTCGGCAGCGCAAACATACTGTATGCACTTGGAAGGTTTGATCGGTCAAAGCGAGTGAGCGCGGCAGCACCGGCAAACCAAATTATCCCAGACCCAGCGTAGAGGCCGTTCGCTATTCCACCGACCGCGCCCGGGAACGTGTCCTCAAAAATCTGCGCGGTCGGCTGGGCTAGATCATATACTAGTTCACCCCACGCGTTTCTTGTGGCTTCGGTGAACCATGCCCTCGTTTGTCCCGAACCGCCGGGTTCAATTGACACTTCTTCAGGGAGTGAGCCCCCATTAGGAAGCGCGTATTCTTTGATGATTCCCGTTGCCGGGAAGAAGACGAACATCTTGTTGCCATTGCCTTCAGCTCCAATAATAGCCGTTTGAGATGCTATCGTCGCCGCAGCCATGCCGAGCGGCAGTGAATTTGCTGTGGGAATGATCCACTCCTGAAAAGTGTTGGATGCCGGATCAAGGTGTGCAATTTTATTGGCGAATGACTCTGCAAACCAGCAGCAATTCCCAGATGGATCGAGAATAATACTATAGGGGCCGCTGTTAGCTGTTGGAATAGTCCATTCGCTCAGTGTCGCTGCTGTCGAGGGTGCAAAGACTGGTTGGATGAGGGGCTTGGGGATTCCTACGAAGGAAATTGAAAGTAGGAATATGGACAAAACCATCAATGACTTGAGAATTCTTCGACTTCGGACGGCATGCTTAGCAGTGTTGAAACTTAAGGCCAAGGCTAGAACACAACTACCTACTCTATTTCAAACTGTAAGTATTTCATGCTTTCTACGCCGATCCCAGCTTCATCCATGGGTTTAGCTGTTTGGAGGCAAATGTTCCTACGCGAACTACACAATCCCTGTAAAAGCAGCGAGAGCCACGACAATGCCTAGTATCGTTCAATATCCAATTTCCTCCCGCGAGTCAAAATTGTCACATCTCTACCGGACGTCACGCATCCCACTTGTTTGGCTTCAGGCAGTATTTCGCTCACGTGTTTTGCCCCACGTTTTGGGCATATGATGAGGAATCCGATTCCCATGTTGAAGGTTCTGTACATTTCACGCTTAGATATGTGTCCCTTTGCCTGTATCCTCCTGAAGATGTATGACGGTTCCGGAAGGTTATCTAGGCAGAAACCAACTTTTGCTCGAATTCCAATTCTCTTGAGCTTCGTATACGCGCCGCCCGTTATGTGTGCGAGCCCATGGATTTCGACGCCTGCCCTTAAGAGGTTCGAAATCGTTTTCACGTAGATTCGGGTTGGACGCAACAGTTCCCTCGCAACCCTGGAGCCAGCTTTGGGGGTGAGGAGGAGTTTCCTGGCCAATGTGAGTCCGTTACAGTGTATCCCACTGCTACGTAATCCAAGAATTACATCGCCAACCTTCGCGTTCTCGCCAGTGATGACAGCACTCTTTCTCACGATCCCGACCACTGCCGCGGACAAATCGAAGCTTTCCACAATTTCTGGTACGATTGCGGTTTCACCCGCGACAATCGCCACCCCGGCCTCCCGGGCGCCTTTTTGCAACCCCTTCATTATGTCCATGACCAGTCTCGGGCGGGGTCTCTCAATCGCCAAGTAGTCGACGAGGGCCAGTGGCTCGGCGCCGAGGCAGATTATATCGTTCACGTTCATTGCAACGCAGTCGATGCCAATGGTATCGTACTTGCGGTATGTTTCGGCAACGAGAGCTTTTGTCCCAACGCCGTCCGCATGTAGCGCCAGCGCGTAGTCTTTGCTGATTTCTATTAGGCCCGCGTAGTGCTCACGAACCCCAATAACTCTTCCCAGCTTTCCTCTCCTAGTCTGAAATGTTCTTGAAAGTATTTTTTCGATGCGCTGCTGTATATCAGCAATCTTGGCTACGTCAACGCCGGCTTCTGCATAGGTACGGGGCGACTGGGTGCACTCTCATTTTGGCACGTCTAGAATTCTCTTGGCGAGATGAGCTGCGTTCTCAGCTGCGTCTATTCCAACGGCACAAACTGGAACGCCCCGCGGCATCTGGACGATGGACAAGAGCGAATCTAAACCTCCCAACGCCTTGTTCACCGGTACTCCGATCACAGGCCGCTCAGTCCGAGAGGCTATGTAACCCGGCAAGTGCGCTGCGAGACCGGCGATGGCTATGAAAACCTTAGCCCCACTTGATGCAATGTATTCGTCAAGTTCCTTGTGATTCCTGTGAGCGGACAGAATCTGAGTTTCATGGGTAACGCCGAGCGAATCGAGTGTTTCCTCAGCGCGTTTGGCGACATCCAGATCACTCTTGGAACCTATCACTATTGAAACCGCAGCGCCGGCCATGCTGATGACACCTCAAGTAGACGATTCGAGCAAACGCTCGTTTCTCAACCCGGCTTGATAATTAATGAATGCTTCCTGCCTTCTATTCCACCGTTCCAGCCAACCCCCACTCAAATCAATCATCGCCTTTCCATCCCGGACGGCGATTCGTCCGTCGGTGTGAAGTTGGATCGCTTTAGGGTAAGTCCGGTGTTCTTGGATCAATATTCGCTCAGCTAGGGCTTCGGGCGTATCACCTGGTTCAACCGAGACGGCGCTCTGAAGAATAATCGGGCCTCGATCCACGCTTTCGTCAACATAATGCACAGTGCACCCGGACTCCGTCTGGCCGGCGTCCAGCACAGCCGCGTGAACGTGCTTCCCAAACATTCCAGCGCCGCCGAACCTCACCAAATCTTTCGCGGGGTGGATGTTCATTATTCGAAACCTGTACGCCTCCACAATTCTCGGGCCGAGGACCTGCATGAAACCTGCCAGGGCAACAAGGTCAATTTGATGTTCCTTCAAAATCCCCACCGCCCTTTCGTCGAATTCATTCCGCGCCTTCTCTTTATCATGCTTGGACGCGAATTTCCTACGGTACACTCCTTCAATGATGACGTTTGGGATTGAATCTTCTCTCGCGATCTGAACCACTGGCGCATTGGAATCATTCGTCACGAGCAAACTAACCTCAATATTTTGCAAAATACCAAGCCTTGCGTGATCTGCGATGGCTCTGAAGTTTGAGCCGCGTCCGGATGCGAAGACGGCTAGGTGTCTCATGCGATTCCCATGTCCAGCGCATTAACGATCGAAGGCGCTGCGCCGATGCCTTTTACATGTTCCATGCGTTTTCGAATCAGGTCCGCCGTCCCTATGTCGCGCCTGTGTCTTAATGCGCCTTGTACGTGACGTGTTGCTGTTTCGGCGATTTCTTCGGCGGCGATTAACGTGTCCGCAATTCCCAGAACGGCTATTGTCCTAGACGCTGTCGTGACTAGGTGACCATCCTTCAGGTCGACACTCGCGTAGAAGAAGCCTGCATTCTGTTCCACCATCGCTTTCTCGTCGACGCTGATAGGCTGCCCGGCGGCTGCGTTTTGCGGATATCCTGCTGGGACAATGTACTTGCAGACCGTGGCTTTTTCTTCGAAGGAGATGTTCTTGGGTTTCAATTTTCCCTCCGCTATTCGCTCACACACCCGCAAGAAGTTCGTTTCTTCCGAGAGTAAGGGTAGAACGTTCATGGCTTCTGGGTCGCCGAAGCGGCAATTGAATTCGATAAGTTTCGGGGTTGGCTTTTCCTCGTGGAGGCTTCGGGCAAGCATGAATTGCGCGTACAACACTCCTCTGTAATCCTCCCCAGTCTCGTTCTTCAGAGCGTGAACAACGTCCGTCATAATCGTGCAGCTTGCTTCGTAGGTCTCCTGCGAAACGAAGGGTAGCAGGTGGTCACGGTCGCTGTAGCTTCCCATCCCGCCAGTGTTTGGCCCAGAATCATTCTCGTAAGCCCGCTTGTGGTCTTGAACGAGGGGCATTACGAGCACATTATGGCCGTCGACGAAAGCTTGGAGGGAATATTCTTCTCCGTCTAGGCGTTCTTCGACGACAAGTTTCTGGGAGCCACCAATCTTGTATCGGAGGATTTCTCTGGCGTATTCAATTTCAGCCTCCTTGCTCGGAAGGTCTACTCCGCTGACTTTGACTCCTTTCCCTCCCGTGAGCCCTGCTGGCTTAATGGCCACAGGCCCGAATGTTCTGAGGAAGCCTTCCGCTTCCTTAGGGTTGTTGAAAACACGATAGAGAGGGTTGCCGGATATTCCGTATTTGGTCAGAAGTTCCCGGCAGAAACCTTTGTCGCCCTCAATGGATGCAAGCCTCCGGGTCGGTCCCACACAGCTAACGCCGAGTTCGGTTAGGGCGTCAACTACTCCGTTGACGAGCGGTGCCTCTGGCCCAACGACGGCCAATTCGACTCCTGCCCGTTTCGCGTAGTCCGAAACTGCTCGTGGGTCGCTGATTTGTAGGAATGAGACGCCCTTAGAGAGTTTCATTATGCCCGGGTTGTGGGAATTCATTGCAGCATACAAGTCAACCTCGGCTGCTTTGGTGAGTGCTGAGGCTATGGCGTGTTCCCTAGCCCCGGATCCGACCAGCAGAACGTGGGTCACTGCTCCGTCTCCCAATACCTTACGTTCTGAGGCTTAACGCGCGTCTCGTCCGCGATTTTCTGGGCTAGGGGGGTCGGGTATACGCCTGTTAGGCATGCCAGACACGTCTCGTGTTTCGGGAATCCAATTGCACCTATCAGGCCATCTATAGTCTGGTAGCAGAGTTCATCAGCGCCTACGATTCGTCGGATCTCATCCACGGATCTTGCCGAGGCGATGAGTTCTGAGTGAGTTGGCATGTCGATTCCGTAGAAGCACGGTGATTTGATTGGTGGGCAGGTAACCCAGACTTCGACGCGGCTTGCGCCCGCTTCTTTGAGTAGGTTCACAATCTTCTTCATCGTGGTTCCGCGAACGATACTGTCGTCAACTAGGAGAACATTCTTGCCTTCCACGACCCTACGAACCGCGTTGAGCTTCAGTTGGACCGCGTTATCTCTGCCTTCTTGGTGGGGCATAATGAACGTCCTACCTACGTACCGGTTCTTGATCAGGCCTTCGAAGACTGGTATGCCAGTCTCACGTGAGATTCCTTCTGCTGCAGGCCGCGCCGTGTCGGGGACTGGTACGATTACGTCTGCGTGAGTCTTGTATGTGTGCGCAAGGTTTCTGCCCAGTCTTACTCGGACCGAATACACGTCCTTGCCGTCGATCGTTGAATCGGGTCGGCTGAAATAAACATACTCGAACATGCAACGCGCGTGACTGGTCTGGGCCTTCAGTTCTCTTCTGATGAGCGTTTCGTTTTTCCTTGCAATGACAAGTTCTCCAGGTTTCACGTCCCAGTGGTCGCGTATGCCGTTTATGTCGAGGGCGACCGTTTCGGAGGCGAACATGAAGAGCCCGCCGTTTGCTCCGTAGCAGAGCGGCCGAAAACCTTCAGGATCTCTGAAGGCAATGAGCTCGCCGTTGCCTGTTAAAACGGCTGCCGTGTAGGCTCCTTCAAATTTGGCTACACAATTTCTGACGGCTCTCTCTATATCACCGCCGTCGGATAGTTCGTTGGCTAGAGTCTTGAGCATGACTTCGGCGTCGCAGGTCGCCGACAGGAATGTACCGTTCGAACGTAGCTCACTGCAAACTTCAGGAAAATTGACCAGGTTGCCGTTATGGCAGAGAGCAATGCCCCCCTTCGGGCGGTCTGAGAAGTATGGCTGTGCGAATTCCTCTAGCTTCTGAGGGTCAGCTAGGGTTTCTTCGTTTGCTGGCTGGCCCACGGTAGAATATCTAACGTGCCCAATCCCAATATTGCCTTTGAGATTTTCGAAGGCCTCAAAGTTTCCGACCAGCCCGGCTTGCTTTCGGTGGTAGAATCTGTTCTTATCGAACGTGTAGACTCCACAAGCTTCTTGCCCCCGGTGCTGCAATGCCAAAAGGCCAAGCCAGATGTTACGAGTCACGTCGCCCACGTTGCTTATGGCTGCGACGACACCGCAACTTTCCCTTACTTCTGCCAAGGCTCCAAAATCCCTTGAATGGAGTTCACATAAGCCTCGTGGAGCGCTTGTATTTCGCAATCCAATTTGCTGGAGCTGAGAGTTAGGTGAAGTGTGGTCCCTCTAACTGCTCCTGCAACGGCAGCGGGAACGTTCGCGTTTGAAAGGGACTTCAGAACCTGAGATGGTTTGTTCGTCGTTAAGATGAACCTTGAGTTCGTTTCGGAGAACAGGAATTGGTCATCGCGCATCTTCTCAGCTGCTAGAAGTCTACAATCAACGGTGGCACCCTTGCCACCTGCAACTGCCATTTCAGCAAGTGCGACGCCTAAACCGCCTTTCGAAATGTCGTGGCAGGCCGTTACCCAGCCGCGTCTAATGCATTCGAGAACAGCCTTGGTTGTATGAACCTCAACTTCGAAATTCAGGGCTGGCGGCGTGTTTCCCCTAAACCCTAGGGTGCGATAATACTCTGAACCACCGAGCTCACACCTTGTTTCGCCGACTACGATTATTGCATCGCCATCCGGTCCGAACGCCATCTTCATTGTGTGCGCTGGCTTCTCGACTAGGCCAAGAACTGTAACGACTGGGGACGATTTTATCGCCGTCCCAGCCTCTTCATCTTGGTTGTAGAAACTCACCTTTCCGCCGACACATGGCAAGGAGGCTGCTCTCGCAAAGTCCGCAATCCCTTGAACCGCTCTAGCGAAGGCCCAGAAAATTTCTTCATTGTTCGGATCCCCGAACTGGCAATGGTCAAGGAAGGCTATCGGTTCGGCGCCAACGGCGACTACGTTGCGGCAACATTCCGCAAGAACACTAGCAGCGCCAACGTATGGGTCTAGGTCGCAGAACCGTGCGTTCCCATCGACTTTGATGGCTGCGCACTTTCCGTTAGGTAATTTCAAGACTGAAGCGTCTGCTTCACCAGGTTTGGCTACGGTCCTGATTCCAACTTCGTGGTCATATTGGCGGAAAACCCATTCTTTACTCGCAATTGTCGGCGAAGCGAGGAGGCGTAAGAGGACCGTTGCAATGTCATTTGGGCTTGCGGGTGTACCTTCAGGATTTCGGGCTGTTGGCATTCGAGTCTTTCTGCTGATTATTGGGGCATTTGCTAGGAAAGAGGTTGGAAGGTCTGCAATCACCTCTGCAGAACGAAGTACGATAATCCTGTTGGTTCCGGTAACCTCGCCGATCCGCGCCCAGCAAACACCATACTTTTCCATGATATCCTGTAGAATCAGATCTGCGTCAACCTTGACGACAAGAAGCATTCGCTCCTGTGATTCTGAAATCATTACTTCAATGGGGCTCATGTCGGTTTCGCGTACGGGCACTTCCTTCAGGTACACGTCAATGCCTGTGTGACCTTTGTCAGCTAGTTCGGAGAGGCCGGTAGCTAATCCGCCGCCGCCCAAGTCCTTGCAGCCCGTCAGTATTCTGGCTCGGTTTGCCTCCAGCGTCGCCTCAATAATCAATTTCTTAGTGAAAGGGTCAGGGATCTGAACTGCCGACCTTTCTTGCTCAGAGCTAGCTGCGAGAGTTCTTGATGCAAAAGTTGACCCATGGATTCCGTCTCGACCAGTGGAACCACCCACCAGATAGATGCTGTCGCCAGGGTGGGTTGCCTCGGCTAGAAGAATTTCTTCCTTTCTACCCAGCCCAAGGCACGCCACGTCAACCAAACAGTTCCTCTCGAAGCATTCATCGAATTCGACTTCTCCTGCAACCGTTGGGACACCTATACAGTTTCCATAATCTGCGATTCCTCGTACCACGTTCTTCATGATCCACTTCGAGTGGTCGCTCTTGGTAATGTCACCGAATTTCAAAGCGTTCAGGAGGGCGATGGGCGTAGTTCCCATGCAGAGAATATCGCGAACGACGCCGCCTATTCCTGTCGCTGCCCCTCCGTACGGCTCGATTGCGCTCGGGTGGTTGTGGCTCTCGGTGTGCAGGGTGAGAACGTAGCCGTCGCCAATATCGACGACGCCCGAGTCATATCCCGGTCCGACCAAAACACTCCTTCCTGTTGTGGGGAGTTGGGCCAGAATAGTTTTCGATGATTTGTAGCTGCAGTGCTCGCTCCATTCAGCGTCAATCATGGCCCATTCGAGGCCATTCGGTTCACGACCGAGGTGTCGGCGGGCGTGCTCCATTTCCTCTGGCGTGAGCGTCGTTTCGACTTCGCCGACTAGCATCTAACCCACTCCACCATCGACTGGAAAACCTTCAACCCATCCGTACCACCCAATGCATGGTCGCTTGCGCGCTCAGGGTGGGGCATCATACCAACAACGTTCCCACCTCTGTTTGAGACAGCAGCTATTCCCCGTGAAGTCCCTGTGGGGTTGTCGTCGGCATAGGACATGACGATTCTGCCTTCAGCCGCTATCAGATCAAGAACGTTGTCCTCCGCGAAAAAGCGCCCTTCATTATGAGCGATTGGCATCTTAACGCAGGAAGTTTTGTCGAACGAGCAAGTGAACGCTGACCTGTTGTTTTCTAACTTTAGGTCCATCCATTTGCACACAAACTTGAGCGATGAATTTCTCAGCAGAGCTCCTTGCAGAAAGCCCGATTCGATTAGAATTTGGAAACCATTGCATATCCCCAAGACAGGTTTGCCGTCATCAACCATCTTCCGGACGATGTCGATTGCCGGCGAATTGGCTGCGATAATGCCGGCTCTCAAATGGTCGCCGAAGCTAAAGCCGCCTGGGAGAATTGCGGCGTCGTATGACGAGTCTCTGAAATCTTCGTGCCAGATGAGTCGCGCGTCAAGTCTTAGTACGTTCTTGAGAACGTGGACTGTGTCACGGTCACAATTGCTTCCTGGGAACTGAATGACCGCGACCTTCATGTCTAGGCACTAACTCTGATATTCACAGCGTGCGCGACTGGGTTGTAGAGTCTGAGCTCGTTGCACATTAGGAATGCTTTGTTTTTGGCGTCTTCTTCCTTTGAGGCCTCGACCTTGAGCACAAGAAGTTTGCCTGTGCGCACTTCCTTTACGAAGCGGAAGCCGCTCTTGTGAATGAGGTCACGAATTATTGTTTCTCCCTCTGGGTCTCGGGCCTGCGGTTTATTTGATATTATTACCTCAACGGAGAACGTTCGGTCCACCGCAGACCCTCCTTAATGGTTCGGCATACCCTAACTCGAAGACCTCTGGCAGGTCCTTGCGGAATCTGTCCTTATCCAGAATCTCTTTCGTTGTCTTATCCCAAAGCCTCCAAGAATCCGGGCTGAGTTCATCACCGATCATGAGTTGCCCTGCGGCGTCTCTCCCGAATTCAAGCTTGAAGTCAACTAGAATTGCAGCTCGTTTGTCAAAGAATTGTTCGAGCATGGCCGCTGCTTTCTGAGTGTTTCGTTTCACTCCCTCAATTTCTTCGTCGCTAGCCAGCTTGAGGAGTTTCAGATGCTGGTCCGTAAGCATCGGGTCGTGCAGCGAATCATCCTTTAGGTAGAACTCAACAGTTGGAAAAGACAGTTTCTCACCATTCTTGAAGTACTTTCCAATGCCAATGAAGTGGCCTGCGGCTCGAATTCTGCAAACAACTTCCACCGGAATCATGTCCAGTTTCTTAACTAGAAGACTCACGTCGTCTAGCTGTTTGATGAAGTGGTTCGGTATTCCGTATTCGGTGAAGAGACTGTAAAGTCTCGCAGTGATAGCCGCGTTTACTTTTCCTTTGCCGGGAAGAACCTCGTGTTTCTTGCCGTCTCCTGCCGTTATGTCGTCACGAAAGGTCAGGACGACATAGCCAGGTTCTTCGGCAGGTGTAACGGTCTTCGTCTTGCCGCTTGAGAAAATCGATAAAGACATGTCCTGTTAATTAGTGCCGTAGTGTAAAAGCGATTTTTGACATGATTGTGTCTCATTCCTGTTTTGTGTTCTGTTTGAGATTGACGGTCAGTCCGATTTTTGATGCCGCCGTGTAAACGCCCGCAGTTACGTGTTTCCAATGGTTGTGCGTCTTTCCATGTCTGGGTACCTTAATGTGCAAAGTGCCTGATGCCGGTGAACTGCATAGCCATCCCGAATTCGTCAGCGGCCTCTATGACTTCAGTGTCCCGCATCGAACCGCCGGGTTGAATGATAGCGCATACTCCCGCTTCACCCATCAAGTCGACGGAGTCCCTGAATGGAAGGAAAGCATCCGATGCCATAACTGTGCCCTTAACAGTTATCCGAGCTTCATGCGCTTTCATCAAAGCAATTTTACAGGAATCAACTCGGCTCATTTGTCCTGCCCCTACCCCAGCGAGTTGCTTCGTGGAGCAGAGGACTATGGCGTTCGACTTGACGTGCTTGACGACCTTCCAAGCAAACAGAAGAGCGTCTTTCTCGCTGGGCGTAGGCTGCCTTTTCGTCACAACTCTGAGGTTCTGCTCGTCAACTAACTGTTCGTTACTATCTTGGTATAAAATGCCGCCGTGAATCCTCTTGAAACTTTTCTCAGCCTCCGGCCGTTGCCGATCAGCGAACAGAATTTCGGATAGGTCTAGTATGCGCCGGTTCTTCTTTGCAGATAGAATCTTCAAGGCTTCACTGTCGAATCCTGGCGCCAAGACCAGTTCAACGAACTTATCGCTGAGAACGTTGGCCGTTTCAGCGTCAACCTGTCTTGTGAACGCGTAAACTCCGCCAAATGCTGAGACGGGATCAGTAGCCAAAGCCGTACGGCATGATTCTGCGAGGGTCTCATCTTTTCCTATGCCGCATGGATTCGTGTGTTTGATTATTATGGTTGCGACATTGTTGGCTAGTTCACTAATCAATCTGTAGCCGGCATCCGCGTCAAGTATGTTTGTGTAGCTGAGTTGTTTCTCTCCTGCCACCATAGGGGCTAAAGCAATACAGTTGCGAGCCTGCGAATCGCGGTAGACCGCAGCCTTCTGATGTGGGTTCTCTCCATAGCGCAAATCTTGAATTTTTTCGAAGTTCAGGAAAAGCCTTTCAGGTCCAGGCCAATCACTGCGAACGCCCGCATTCATCGCAACAGCACGAAAGAATGATGAAATAGCGGCGTCATAAGTGGCGGTGCGTTCGAAAGCCTTGAGCATCAACTTCAATCGAGTCTGCTCGGACAGATGGCCGTTGTTGGTCCTGAGCTCAGATAGGACCTCAGGGTAATCAGCTGGTTCAGTTACTACGGCAACATTCTGATAGTTCTTCGCGGCTGCTCGAATCATCGTCGGGCCGCCTATGTCGATGTTCTCCAGGGCATTCGCAACATCAGTCGACTGTTGGGTGGCTCTTTCAAAAGGGTACAAGTTTATCACGGCCATATCAATTGGCTTGATTCCCAGTTTGCTGATGGTTGCGCGGTCACTTTCGTTACTCCGTCTGTAAAGCAGGCCAGCATGAATTTTCGGGTGCAAGCTCTTGACGCGGCCATCGAAGATTTCTGGAAATCCAGTGTACTCAGCAATCTCTTGAACAGCGATTCCTTTCTCGGTGAGAAGCTTTGCAGTTCCACCTGTTGACAGCAATTCAACCCCTAAATCTCGCAATGTTCTCGAAAAATCCACAATGCCCGTTTTGTCGTGAACGCTCACAACCGCGGTCTTTATGCTCACAGCCATTTCTCGTCCATGACATGAATCGTGGCTGTGAGACTTATCTTTTCTCGAAGCGATAGGTTGTGACTGGCAGCTGGTCAACTGAACCATGCCGTTTCCCGGCTGTGGACCCGTAGAGCAACAGGAGCGCCCCTAGGAGTATTAGTGGAATCGCGAACAGGAGGTTCGGGTAGAGTACAACATCCCGTGTCGGATCCTGCAACTCAACCATAAGCGGCATGGGAGCTACAGCAAGCGCCACCACAAGTGCAAGGAAACCAAGCAACATTCCGATCTTATTCACGTTGCCCACCCGTCGGTTTACTCATCCGTTCACCAAGCGTACCCGTACAACGCAACTAGTTCCGCAACCAAGCTTTCAGAAACTATCGCCTTGATAGGTCTTTGCTCCTTCGTGGACAAGTTTTCAGCCATAACCCTTGACAATTGCGTTTCAGGCGAACCGTACATCGAAGGCTCAAGGGTAGATTGCAAAGCCTCCAACTGAACCTTCTGAGTAGGGTAGAGCATTTTCATTTCATAATCGTACCCCGTCAGCTCATCCTTGAAAACCGCACGGCTGCTCTCCGCGCCAGCCCCTTCAACAATCACATAACGGACCAGAAAGATTCGCTGGGGTGAATTGGCTGGATTACGGTCGGCGATGAGAAGCGGCTCCACTCCCCGCTCGTCCACGAACAAGCGCTTGTGGAAGCTCTCGGAAATGCGGTAGACCAACGGCTCCATGTAGATTAACCCCTTCTGTAAGCGGAGATTTTTCATTGGCTAGTTGACGGCGATAAAATATAACCATGAGATTGTAGGTTTGCTCGGCGAGATGCTTACCATTGATGTCACGGTTTGAGAAAGAAGGTCAACGCCTAATCTGTGACAAATGCGGTTTTGAACCAAACAGACAAGAAATCTTCGCCTTACACAAAAAGAACTGCCCTCGCATCTAAAACCCCTAGCTCAACCCTCAGGAAGATGTCAAAAGACCGCTGTTTACGATAACCACCGCTACGTTCAATTATTCGTTAGAAACGCGTCCCACGCGATCGTGAACGCCTCCACACTCGATCCGCGTTTGCATTGATAATGGACGAGGCGTCTGAACGATTCGTTCCTTTTCCTTTTATTCGATTTTCCATGCAACGCTGCTTCTAGAGGTGAAACGAAAAATGCAAAGAGCAACAAAAGTTTCGGTTTGCGCGATAGTAGCATCCATGGTTATCGCTGGCCTTGTGCTTTCACAACCCGTCGCCTCTGCAGCCGGCAGCTCAGGGGCATTCAACCCTCAAACTCAGTTCCCGGTCGGAAGCACAATCACTTTCAATTCTTTGAACGGGGCCGCGGCAGTGCAGGATAACTTCACGAAACCTAAGTTCACACAGTACACTGCCTCATTCACCATAACCGCCCAGGTTCTGAACTTCACCAAAGACGGCGGCATTCGTTGGAAGGTACTCAGCGGAACCTTCACGATTAATGGTCAAACGTACACTGTAACAGGCGGCGACGGACACATGAACGCTTTCGACGAGATTGCGAGCGGAATGGATGGCCAAGCCATAGGCCCTGATGGCTCAACTTACCTATGGCACCTCAACGGAATGACCTCACTCTACAACGGTGTGGTTGTAGCCGGACTCAGAGGGGGCATAGCGACCATTGAAAGCAATCACGCAATCCTCCGGTTCCAGCTTGCCTTCATGGGCGTGATGTCAGCACAGTAAGGGGCGACTACTACGCTCCTTACGCCCCAGTTTCTTCTTGGCAGCCGTCCTCTCGGCGAATTCTTAGGGTGCTTGAGGGCTTTGGTATGACTTTAATTCTAAAGACCCCAGCCCTGTCATGGGCCTGGTAACATGGGGATCCAGATGGAAGGTTTCGTATTCAACGATTACTGCTTCCAATGCCAGAGAACGACCGAACACAAAATCCTGCTCGAAGGCAAGGAACTTTTCGGCGCCTGTTCTTCATGCGGGGAAAAGCGAGCATTAACTGAGGTAAAACAGGTCTATTACGAGAAAACGGACCTCTGGGTTACGCGATTCAAGATTGGGAATCTTCCCAGCGCTGTTGCGGGCAAACTTCTGGACACCGTCCGCCGCACAAGGCGAACGTAAGGGCACAAAACCGCCGCCGTCCATGTCTGTTCAGTTTTTCCGACTACGCCCAAGCGTACGTGCCATGAAAAGCTGTAGAAAATTCTCGACAGTTTCCACCAGCTCGTCACAGCCGGCAACGGAAAAGTTTCATCGTATTTTTTTGCTGCAGGAATTTTGCATGGAAAATTGAAAAGCCTGAATCGCAAAATCACATGCAGAAAAAAATGAATTGGGATTTGTTGTAACATTTTGGGTTTGCGCGGGAATGAAAACCAGAATTCGTGATGCCGCGGGAAATTTTGGTGAAGAATTTTTTCGCGCGGCGTTCAATTATGATGGGGCAATGCTTATATCCGAATTATTTAACTGTATATCAAAGTCGGGAATTCTTCGGGAGGATCTTGAGTACAAAACTTGTCCGCTAGACCTTACGCTTACAGGCAAATTGTAGCAACGCTTTGCGGATGCCGTTCAGACCTTCTCGACGACAAGCTTCTCCTGAATACGACTTTGAAAGCGATCCACAATGCGAACATGGAACTCGCGAAAACGAAAACCACGAACCCACTCGTCTACCGAGTTACCGACGACATCATGGGCGGTGGTGTGAGCGTGAACGCTCTCATTACAACAAGCCACCTCACAGTTCACACGTCAAAGATGTATGCTACGGTGGAGTTCGATTGCGCAACCTGCGGTTGCGATAGTAATCCATGGGCAGCGCTCGAGACCTTCAAACGAATCTTAAGGCCTACGCACGTTACCATGCAATATCAGCATGGTGAGCGGCCACTGCTAACAATCCCACCCATCAAAGCTTAAGCGAACCGCCCGTAGGGTTTACTGCGATTCTTCCTCTGGACTATTATCACTAGCAAACTCAAGTTTTCTAACCGAGGCACCAATCTTGTCCAACAGGGCTTGTTCCACTCCTGATTCGAGACTCAAAACTACGAGATGAGCTGCTGTCCGGTAGAAGACCAAGGCCACTTTATCGTAACGCACAGTAACACGTCTAATTGAGCCGCAGAATGGCCGTAGTTTCTCCGCAGCATCCACGATCAAGGGTGTAGCAATGGTCATAAAGTCGCGGTCAGTTTGGGCGGGCGTTAGCGAAGAAACTCCTCCCCGCATTCTCGATTCTAGGAGGTCATACTGGTGGTTTAGGATAGCGATGTATCTGATCCGTTTGTCGAGTTTGAAGATGTTCTCAGTAATTTCTTTGTTGTCGATCAATGTCTCCCAGCGTCTACCCGCTATCTGCATAGATATATGGGCTTGCAGGTCGGGGATTTTGATGTAAGACTTAATTCAGGCCAACTCCCGTAAGCGCTCAGCGGTGTTCAACCCTTGCTCGACTCGACCAAGATACGACGCGAAATATCGAGATTGTACGATAAAGACCCTCAAGGTTGGAGGGTCTTGGTCGGTAAGGACAAAACTGGATTCTACGACGTACTGATCTCGCATGGGACGCAGGCTTGGCAGGTAAAGGAGTACCAAGTTAACCCCTACAAGTTCGTGGGGCTAGGTTCCAGGCTCCCAAACTCAACTCCTGGGCCTTTGATTTCCAACGATAACCCGTTCGGCTTTAGGCCCGTTGGTATCGAACAAATGAAGGAGCTCGCAGCTTTGATAGATGACCCGAGGGCGGTAAGCGACCTAGCAGTCAAGCTTCTCGCTGAAAAACCGGTGAGTTCCACTGAAGCGTTAGAGAGTCCGGGGGTTCTGCACGGGCCCATACTTCATTCTACTAGACCGATAGAGGCCCTCTCCTCTTCTCATACGAAGCTGGACGAGAAACTGAGAAGGGAGTTGCAGCGGATCGTCAATAGAGAGTTCAGGCACACAATTGCGCCATACATTTGAATGGAAAGCTCTGAATCTTCGGGGCGCACGGTCAAGGTCGAATGCTTAGGCACCTTAGCATGTAGAATGGAGGCATGAATTGTGAAGATAACCAACGTTGACATTTTCCAACTTGGCGAACCCGCTGAGACGGGGAGCGCAACATGGGCTGCTAACTCCATTGTCATTAAGCTCACGACCTCCAACGGCCTTGTTGGCTACGGCGAGGCAGTGCCTACGTTGAGAGTTCAACCAGTGATACAGTCTCTTCGTGAAGTTGCTCGAGTATACATCGGCAATGATCCTTGTGACGTTGAGCGTAATTGGCATGAGTGGCACAAGCATGACTTCTACCTACCTGTTTCCTTCGAGTCGACAACCGCGGTTAGCGCATTCGACATTGCCTGCTGGGACATCATCGGAAAACAGTTCGGTGCACCCCTACACCGACTGATAGGTGGGTCGACGAGAACGAAGGTACGCCTCTACTCAAACGGATGGTACAACGATTGCGTGACGCCAAGCCAATTCGCGGAACGTGCGAAGAAGTTTGCTGGAATGGGTTACACTGGCCTGAAGTTCGATCCCTTCGGGAATTACTATGACTGGATCGATGCGAAAGGGTTGAGCTTAGCGTACGACCGGGTTAAGGCCGTGCGGGATGCCACTGGTGGGAGAGTGGAGTTGCTCATAGAGCACCATGGAAGATTTAACCCCAACTCTGCCATCATGATCGCTAAGAGACTTCGTGAATTTGACCCGCTCTTTATGGAGGAACCAGTTCACCCAGAGAACATAGACGGGCTGAGAAAGTACAGAGAGGCAGTCGATGTTAGAGTTGCCCTCGGTGAGAGAATCTTAACCAAAGAGCAGGCGGTCAATATTCTCTCGGACAACCTTACTGATTTCCTTCAACCCGACATAACAAACATAGGCGGAGTAACTCAGGCGTTGAAAGTTGCGGCCATCGCTGAGGCATACGGAGTTGAGATCGCATTCCACAACGCGTTCGGCCCTATCCAAAACGCGGTAACTATTCAACTAGACGCGGCCATACCTAACTTCCTGATTCAGGAATCTTTCTACGATGTTTTTCCATCTTGGAAACGGCAATTGGTGAAGGATCAGTCAAGGGTTGAGAACGGCTACGCCGCCGTGCCAACAAAGCCTGGCCTAGGCGTTGAGGTAGACGAGAAGGTTCTAGAGGATCATAAGGCGGAAGGTCAAGAATACTTCAACCCAGACGAACCAGTCTGGGTGGTAAAGAACACTTGGAAGAACCCGTAGCATAGGCACGCGCCCGTATTGTTTCTGAGACTCAAAGAGAGCTTGCATACTGTCTGAAAATCAAATGATTAGAAGGCAATTAACTCGTTTTCAAGTAGGTATTAGTTTGATAAGCAAAGATTTTCTTTTGACTAGGCGCAATCACACACGGGACCTCCTATGTCTTGGAAATATACCGATGAATATTACAAGAATTATACACGTGAAACTTGGGACGAGTGTGCAGAAAAGTACATCCCCATAATGCAACAGCTCAGACCATACCACAAAGCGTTCCTCGAGAGCCTGAAGCCCATGCCTGGTGAAGCCGTACTAGACGTTTGCACAGGGCCAGGTGAACCTGCCATGACAATCGCCCAAATGGTGTCACCCTCAGGGAATGTGGTTGGCGTAGACCTGTCGCGCAACATGACGGAAATGGCGTCCAAGACGGCGCAGAAGAGAGAATTATCTAATGTAAAATTCTTGAACATGGACGCTGAGAAGCTTGATTTTCCATCGAACGTCTTTGATGTTGCAGTTTCATGTTTCGGTTTTCAAATTGTGACTGATCCTGAAGCTGCGGCGAGAGAAATCTTCAGGGTCCTCAAGCCTGGGGGCAGAGCTGGGTTTACTGTTTGGAGCAGCGGAGACCGGGCTCCAGCCCTCGACGTCATTATTGGGCCAATGATGGAGCATGCAACCCCAGACGAGAACGGCTACCTACCTACCCCGTATGAATTGGGCGGCCCGGACGAACTTGCAGCGATGTTGCGGAAACTTGGCTTTGAAAATACCAAGGAGATTCGAATCACAGAGGAGTGGATCGCGCGCGACTCAGAAGAATTTCTTAACACAATTCTTGAAGGAACACCGCTCGGACACTCTCTGAGCGAAGAAGACATGGAAATTCAACAGAAGGTTTTGGAAAAAACGAGAGCTAACATAAAACGCTACGCTACTCCTAGCGGTGTCAGAATCCCCGCGGAATGCGTGCAAGTTTTCGCATCTAAATCAGCCAATGCTTAATCAACCGTTAGAGTTCGACTGGACCTAAACTCAACTAGTGTCTGTGTGGGTCTAATGCTGCGTACATCTAGATTTGAACGGTTGTTTTTGCTTGCGTTTGTCGACCCCTTTCGTAGAGGAGAGGTTAAGTTATTGAAGTGGACGAAATCGTTCCATGCAAATCAGGTTTGGCTACAGGGCTGAGGCCGAAGGGCATCCGCCAGATGAACTGTTGAAGTATGCAGCGCTTGCCCACAAGTTCGGGTTCGATTTCATCCCAATAAGCGACCACTTCCATCCGTGGTTTCACACTAATGCTGCTTGCCCTTTTGCATGGTCATGGATTTCTGCCGCTGCTGCCACGATCCCTAACATCAGACTTGGAACCATAGTCACCGCACCGATTGGCAGATACCACCCAGCCGTGATTGCTCAAGCCTTCGCAACAATGGACGCCATGTTCCCGAACAGAATGTTCCTTGCGCTAGGGACTGGGGAAGCCATGAACGATTCTCCGCTCGGCTACCCCTGGCCGAAATTTCCGGAAAGACTGGAGCGATTAAAGGAATCTCTAGAGATAATTCGCAGCCTCTGGGCATCCGATTTCGTAAACTATTCGGGCGAGTACTACACGCTCAAGGACGCGAAACTTTACACGAAACCAAAAGGCCGAATACCGATTTATGTTGCGGCCAACGGCCCACAGGCCGCTAGCCTGGTCGGAAAATATGCCGATGGGTATGCAACGGTCGACCCACTAATGGGCAACATCAAGAACCTCTGGCCGATAATTGACGGGGCGGCAAAGGAAGCCGGAAGGGACGCGAGCCAGCTCACCAAGAACGTCGAGCTCTTCTTCTCATATTCTCAGAATTATGACGAAGCCCTAGCCTCCGCGAGGAAATGGAAATCTGCCTTGATACCAAACATACTGAACCTACCCATCCATGACCCCAGGGAACTCGAAAGGCAGGGAAACGAAATTTCAGACGACGAACTCGCAAAAGTGTGGACGATCACAACGGAAGCTGAACCAATAATCAAGAAAGCCGAGGACGCCATAGCCTTGGGATACGATGAAATCCAACTCCACAGCGCAAGCCCTTCCGAAGAGAATTTTCTGCAGATGTGCAACAGAGATGTCCTGCCTCAACTCAAACAAGAATTCAGTTCAACTTAGCGCTTCGTTTCACACACCCGGAACCGAGGGGCCGATCCTCCGCTCGGTTCGTCGAGAGCAACCATTAATGCCCTCCCTACCAGATATGTCCAGGTTCATAGTTCCCTTGGATTAGGATTGGATTGCATTGCAAGCTCCGGCACACGTCAAGCCTTGCCCGCTCTGTGGCGAACCCTCAATGTATGATGATTTCATGGAATTCTACTACTGCAACCATTGCGATCAGTTCGTTCAATGGTTACCCGACAGCTATGCGCTGATGATTAGCGGCCCGTCTGGGGCTGGAAAGAGCCCCGCCCTTCATTACTGGTGCGATTTCTATTTGCGGAACAATCGGCCCGTTATCCTCCTCGCATTCGACGACTCCCCGTCAAATCTGCGTGGCCCCTTGGGAGAATATGTTCACGGCAAATTGCCGGAACACGAGGCCTCTGGCTTAGCGACTCTCGTGGACTGCTACGCGTCGATCGCCGGCGTCACGAGTCAAGAGAAGTATTCGTTGAAGAACCGCGCTGACCTAAACGAACTAAGCCTTCTAATTACCGACCTACTAACCGAGAAAACAAAGCTTGGAAGCCCCAAGATCATTATGGATTCGGCGACGCCCCTCTTTACCTACAAGGACCCACAACTAGTGGTACAATTTCTCACGAGTATGGCGGCCAAGACGAAAGCAAAGGGCGGGGCTTTCATAGTTTCAATAACCTCAGGCACAATCAACGATGAAGTCTCCAAACGCTTGGAGACGCTCATGGACCTCTTGGTAGAACTTCGAGTCTTGGAAGTCGACGGGCGCAAGAAACGCCAGATGCGAATTGCCAAAGCAAGGGGCCAACGCGCGTACGAGGATTGGGTACCTATTTACATTGGAACTAAAACGGTTTCAATAGACGTGGGAGAGGACCCCGCCAAGTACGAGCGGTTGAAAAAAGCCCTCCGCGGAGCGTCTTCCTAACTCATCATTTTCATTTGTTGCCCGCAACACATACCCGACGAACTCGATTCCTTGCCGCAGGCTTCACATTTGTACATGGCCATTCTGAAACTCACCCCCAGCGTGAATTGCTTGATGCCAACCGATGCCATGAATATTCCTGTAACTCTATATGTGGTTTTGCTGTTGCCTGCACGAGCGTTTACGAGAGCGGAATCAGCGAACCTAATTAGGAACCCTCCTTGTTGCGTGCTCCCAAAAAATACTGATGCGCCATGAACCCCGTAGAAGTTAATGCACTGTCGAAAACCTTCGAAACAAAAGAAGGACCACTGTTTCGTAAGGTTCCTAGAACAGTAGTTGCAGTAGACGGCATTAGCTTCAGTGTCCCGAAGGGCGAAATCTTCGGTCTTCTAGGCCCGAACGGGGCGGGAAAGACGACGACTATCAAAATGCTCTGCACTTTGATAACTCCCACATCCGGCGATGCCTACGTTGCTGGCTTCAGCGTAGCAAAGGAACAGCAGAAGGTTCGGGCCAATCTGGGGGTGATGTTGACGGGGGAGCGAACTCTCTATTGGAAGCTAACGGGGCGCGAGAACCTTGAGTATTTTGCAGCCCTATACCATATGGAATCGAGCTACACGAGAAAGCGCATTGAAGAATTACTCACGTTGGTAGGTTTGAAGGAACGTGAGGGCACGTTAGTTGAGAATTATTCGACCGGGATGCGAATACGCCTCTCCTTCGCCAAGGCACTTCTTAACGAGGCGCCAGTACTCCTCTTTGATGAACCTACAGCAAGCCTCGACCCTCAATCCTCGCACCTAATCCGGGACATTATTCGGGCTTTGAAGAAAGGCGGTCATGCAATCATTCTCACAACGCATAACATGGAAGAAGCCGACATTCTAAGCGACCGAGTTGCAATAATCGACCACGGCAAGATCGTAAGCCTCGGCCCCCCATCAGAGCTGAAGCAGAAGGTGAAGAGCAGTGATGTGATCGAGATTGAGGGCCGCAACTTTTCCGACCAAACCGCTGATGCACTCCAATCGTTCAGTGAGGTTTCGAAGGCAGCGTATTCCTTGGCTGAGGCCGCTGGCGAGAAGGGGTTACTTCGGATCCATACCGAGAAGGGCAAGGAGGTGTTGCCGAAAATTCTCGAATTCCTAGTTAGGAAGCAGGCTACCATAACCAAGGTCAGTTTCATCGAGCCCACTCTAGAAGATGTTTTCATAGCCGAAACGGGCAGGAGCCTGAGGGACTAAAATGCGAACAACTTCCGGGCTGAGGGCAACTTTTGGGGCCTTGGCCGCAATCTTCTGGAAGGGGATAAAGCACTACACAAGGTACCCGGGCGGATTTGTGATATACCTAATCATGCCATTCCTATTTACTATCCTAATCTTCGGCATGGGACAATTTGTGGGCGGCGGGAATGCCGCATCGAATTTCGCGGCTCGAACTGGGACAACTAACATTGTGGTCTACGAAATTCTTGGCAGCGCCGTCTGGATGACCAGCTGGGTGGTTGTGGAGGATGTCGGGGTAGCCTTACGCGATGAGCAAATGAAAGGGACATTGGAGCAAAACTTCTTGGCGCCAGTCAGTCGTTTCACTCTTTTAATCGGCATGAGCCTTACTGACATTGTTATCACAACCGTCATCTTCATGATTGTTGTCGGCGCGACCGTTGCGATCGTTTTGCCCTCCGGCTTTCTGAACATCATACAAGCCTTTCTCACTTTACTCATCGGTCTGGTTCCATTATTCGGGATCGGTTTTCTCTTCGCTGGGTTCGTGGTCAAATTCAAGGAACCATACGTGTTCACTCAGTTGATCAATCTCATTTTCGCCACGTTGACCGGGACATACTATCCCGTGACCTTCCTACCCTACTGGGTTCAATTCATGTCAGGTGTGCTCCCACAGACCTATGTAATCGATGATATGCGCCGCATTGTCTTAGCTAACCAGACGCTTGTGAGCCTCTACGGCAGTATCTTCGTACTCCTAAGCCTAGCACTAGTCTATCCTGTTCTTGGCTACGCAGTTTTTAGGTATCTCGAGAAGAAGGCGAGTGTAACCGGTGAATTCTCAAAATACTAACTTCACCAAACGATTGTTTGAGGAATTCAAAGCCTCATTTCTGAAGGATCTTCGTTCCTACGTGCGCTACCCCGCTTGGGTTTTGGGCGAATTCATCAGCACCCCGCTTTGGTTCTTCTTCTTCGCTCTAGGCGTAACATTATTCGCCCCTACTGCCACCTCGTCCTCTCGTAGCGGTGGTTTGGGCTTCTTCTTTTTCGGGTTCATTTTCATAATTCTATTCAGCACATCAGTCTGGGGCGTGGGTCAAAGCATTCGGAATGAGCAAACCGCGGGGACACTGGAACAATTCTTCCTCGCACCTGTAAACCGAGCAACACTTATCGTTGGTAGATGGGCACGTGTCTTTCTAACTGACACACTCATAATCACCTACACAACGCTTCTACTCTACTTGTTTGGCGGCGGACTCGTAACGCTCCTCAATCCGGCCTCCTTTCTGTTCTCTTTGGGGTTGTATGAGGTAGCGCTAATCGGTTTCGGGTTATTCATAGCGGCGCTAACAATGCGCATCAAATCCTACAACACAATCTCCAACCTAGTATTCTTCGGCTACATGATCCTCACAGGCGCACTATTCCCCGTCACCGTTATCCCCATGCCGTTCCGTTATCTTTCACTGGCCATCCCCTTCACATACTTCAACGACCTCATGCGCCACGCAGCGTTGGGAACTCCAACAATTTTCCCAAACGTCCTTGAATTCGTCGTCGCGGTCTTCCTGTCGATCTCGATGCTGCTGGTCGGCTTTTTCACATTCAACGAAATCGAGAAAGAAGCACGCTCTCGAGGCAGCATCGGCACAAGTTGACTTGCACGTGGCCCAGGCGCTAATGCTCAAATGACGAACGTATGCGGAACAATGGGTTCTGGAAGCTTTAATGAATAGGATGCCATACTGAAGTTTTGATTGAAAGGCGCTTCTGATTGGTGGCCACGCTCCGGCTCGGGTATTGGGCTGCGCAGGAACAGTACGACCCGGAACGCCTGTTGCAGTACGCGGTCCATGCTGAAGTTGTTGGCTTCGACATGATAGTCACGAGTGATCATTTTCACCCGTGGAGCGACACCGGTGGCCAGGCGGGATTCCCATGGGTGTGGCTCGCATCCGCCGCAGAGAAAACTAGGAAGGTTGAATTGGGGACCGCTGTCACGACTCCCCTCTTTCGATACCACCCCGCATTAGTCGCGCAAGCCTTTGCAACGCTCGACAACCTCTACCCCGGAAGAATTTTCGTAACCCTGGGCACCGGCCACTCCATGAACGAAACGCCGCTGGGTTTCAAGTGGCCGGGATTTGAGGAAAAAGTTGGAAGGCTGCAGGAAGCGCTTGAGATAATCCAGAAACTCTGGACAGGCGACTTTCTTACTTACGAAGGGAAGTATTACCAACTCAACAAGGCCAAGCTCTACACGAAACCCAAGACCAAGATCCCAGTTTACTTGGCTACTTCAAATGAGCGAGTAGCCCGGCTCGCCGGCCAATTCAGCGATGGAATTCTCACCAACCCTAGGGGGTTGGACCGCTTCAAGAAGATCGTGAACGCCATGGAGAAAGCTGCCGCAAAAGTAGGCCGCGACCCAGCTAAGCTCAGTAAGAGCATGGAATTCAAGGTCGCCTACGACATCGATTATAACCGAGCCCTCAAATCCGCAATGTTCTGGGCGACCACTGCCATACCACGCGAAAAACGGGAGCACGTTTGGGACCCAAGGGAATTGCAGGCTCTCGTTGGTCCTGAGGAGGAAAGGAAAATCAAAGAGTCCTGGCTCATAACAACTGACTCCGACGACATCATCAAACGTCTAGGTGACTTTCTGAAAATGGGCTTCGACCGAGTTTACATCCACAGTGCCAGCCCCATCGAGGAACGATTCTTGAACCTGCTGGGACGCGAGATACTGCCGTGGATGAGGGAATACTATGAAAACCTGTTTCGCCCCGTTCGCACAGTAGCCGTAGAATAACTATGCCTCAGCGACCCGCCAAAGAGAAAGTTGCAAAATAATAATAATATTCGCAGGGTTTGTTGTAGGAAGGGTCACTGACACCAGAATTCTAAGGTGAACCGGACGACTCACCCACTCAGTTAGCTACCCGCTTACCAACATGGGCTAATATGTCCTCATGCCCTCTCACAATATCCTCTCTTCGCGTTTTCGTGAGGTCGATGAACATAAGCTCACTCCATGCCTCGTTTGCGGGCGTGTTGGCGCGTTCTCCCTGAAATATGAATTCGAGGTCCCAGTGGCGCATGGGGCCGTAAACTTCCGAGAAGACGAAGGGTCCTTCCAGGGGTTGGTCCGCGACACCTAACTGTTCTTTGAGGATTCTTTCGGCCACCTCCTTTGGTGACTCCCCTAGCATTAGAGCTGAGGAGGGCAGCATCCAACCCTTGCTGTGCCTCTCCACTCTCTCCAGATCGAGTGCGCCTATGTGATCCCAGGGAGCCTTCTGGTTGATACGCCCCGCCAAAACCTCCTTTGGGCTTTTTGCCTTCGAGATGACTAGAAAAGCCGAGATGCAAAAACCCCCCTCTGGAATCTCGTTCATGCGCGGAGGAACCACATCGCGCCTAAAGTGAGCAAATCTTCTACTGGTCGTCATGCGCCCTCGGAAAGCACATGCCTAATGTAAGCTCTTCTTCGAATGAGGCAGCAGTTTGAAGCAGGATTGCGGTGAAGACTCAGACGAGGTACTCAAGCATGACAACCGACATGAACAGGGATCTTATTACAAAATTTTTTGAACAGGTTTTGAACGGAAGGCGACTTTCTATTCTCGGTGATTTCATTTCGGGGGATTACATCGAGCACAGTCCAACCGACGGCCAAAAAGCTGGCTTAGAAGGCGTTCAGCAACACATCGAGGCCTTCTTCACCGCGTTCTCCAACACTCGGTACAACTTGGAGGATACTATCGCCGAAGGCAACAAGGTCGTGGCCAAATGGACTCTGACTGGGAAACACACCGGCAACTTCCTCGGCATAGCTCCCGCCGGGAAACCCATGAAAATGACAGGCATCGACATTTACTACATTGAAGACGGGAGAATCAGTGAGCATTGGCACGAGTTCGACCTGTTCGGCCTAATGGCACAATTGACTCTAGGCAAATAACTGCGTCAATTCCCGCAGCGGGGAAAGATTCTCTCAAGATGTGACGGAATGATGCCATCTGAGTATGTATTCAGGTAATCTTAGGCCGCGTTCAGCAACCTTCTCTACCAAGTATATTGGAAGCGGGCTAAGAGCGAAGGCGGCCTTCACGTAGAAACTGTTAGGCCTACCCTCACCACTATTGCCCTTTATAGTGAAGGACAGGTCGGAGGTTGCGGCTATAGTGCTGTCCGGGTTTCCGACCACAGAGGCGACGAGGGCTCCCATCCGTTTGAAGTTCTTGCACCAGCCAGCCACTATCTCCGTCTCGCCGCTCTGTGAGATGACAATTAGAACGTCGCCAGCGCGTGGTGCGGGCGTATTGGATTCTCCAGCCACGTAAATCTGGTCGCCCATCGCCCGTTTTACGTGGCCAACCCGCACGGCCGTCATACGAGCGACCTCTCTACCGCTGCCCAGGCCAACAAAGAAACATGAATGTCTCTGTTCGAGGGCGTCTACAAGTGACTTAAAGAAATTTGAGGCGACAAACTCGTCTACAAGCGACCCTATTTCCGTAAACAGTTCTTTTGAACGGACTAGTACTCGGTCTGCCGGAGCGTTTTCGTATAGTGCTTCGGCAATGGATTGAAAGAGCACACCCGTGCCCAAAATAAACAAGTCCTCAAGAATCCCCGTCGTCCGAAATTCCTTGGATTCAGTGGGTTCCTCATCGGGCTCCCGTCCCTTTAGTAAGAGCACATTACCATACTTAGTCGCGAGTTTCCCGATGGGTGACTCACGGTCTGAAGTTATGGCGTCTATGCGGAAATCGCGTGGGTTTCCGTGCTGGGCAATATACATGGCCAAATGCTGGGCGTCAAGAAGCGGCATCAGCGACTTTCCGCTACCAGAGTTGATCAGCAAACAGACTTGTCCAAAACGCTGCCTCAGGATTGGTGCAGCTTCGATGAGGTTTCGTCCTGGGAACCCAATGTCTCCACGGTCGAGAACGAGTTTTCCGCCACGCATCTTAGCCATTTCACTGCAAGCAATGCTGAGCGCGCCCTTGGATCGTCCTTCGCCTGATGGGAGAATTACTGCGGCACCCATAATATCGTGGTATATTGCTTCGATTTCTGTCCGGCTTGCTTGGTCCAGGTTTTGGAATATCCGGTTTACGAAGGTGACAGTGCTGATTTCGCTTGGCATTTCACTTTTCACAGCGCACTCTGTGGCGTCGTTTCAACCTTGATATGAATCTCAAATAAGTGGTTTCGCGTTGAAAGTGAGTGATGGGGAGCCTAAGATTGTATGCATAATTCGAGCAACCTAGAATCGAATATACTACCTCTACTTTTGCTCGAAAAGCTTCTTTTTCAGCCAAGAGAACTATGCTGACCTCTTAAGTAGGTTGAAACGCAGTGGCCGGTTTGAGGTTCGCCTGATCTTGGCCACGCTAGAGCAGCAACAAGAGCGGATGGCCTCGACTGAAAATTGGCAAACCCAGCTAAGGGAACTTTTGAGCTCGTGTTCGCCAGAAGCAAGGCTTGCAATAGTCGGCGTTGGTCACCCAATGCGCGGAGACGATTATGTTGGCAGCTACACCGTAAAGGCCATCATGGATGCAACAGACGGAACATTGCCTGAGGGATCATATCTCTTCGACGCAGAAGATTCGGTGGAAGCGCTCATTGGAACTCTCGCCAAGCTCGGCCTAAAGCATGTGATATTCATCGACGCCTGCGAGATGGGGATGCCCCCTGGGGAAACAACCCTGCTGTCTGTCGCAGAGACAAGTTATCCGTTCTTCACAACACATGGCATCCCGCTGAAAGTTCTGGCAGAGCGATTGCTCTCTGAGAGCAAAGTCTGGGTTCTAGCAATTCAACCCAAACAGACAGGGTTTGATGTGAGCCTGTCCAAGGAGATTCAACACGCAGCCACGAACGTTTCTGAGTTAATCACGAGAGGTTTGGTTGAGGGAGGCGAATCGATTGCTCGTTAGCCTTGACCTTGCTACGGTCATTTTGTCGGTCGTAGTCTTCGTGCTGATCTTCTACTTTGTTGCGGGAAAGCTAGGTAAGGTTAGCACGGGCACCGGACCGAAATATGATGCCTTTGCAGGGGGAGAAGAACTTCCACCCGAGCGTGGAAAATACCACTCCGAGCTCTTCGTTTACGCGGCGCTCTTCGTGGCATTCGAAGTAATCGGGTTACTTCTCGCTAGTTCGATCGCTGCACGCGGATTCCTCTGGCCGCTCCTATTTACTTTGGCGGGAGGTTTCTCACTTTTCGTTTTGATGCTTTGGTTCGTGGGAACTGGAGGCGCTGAGCTTGCTTGAACAAATGGCAAAATGGGCGAGGAAACGTTCCCCTTGGGTCTACCACATAAATGCCTCCTCATGCAACGGATGCGACATCGAACTTGTCGCTAGCCTCACACCACGCTACGACATTGAAAGGTTCGGAGCCGTCTTGGTACCGAGCCCTAGGCATGCAGACGTTCTCATGGTTACAGGAACGGTAAACGCGCAGACCAAAGATAGATTGAAGCGAGTCTACGAACAAATACCAGAACCGAAACATGTGATTGCCATAGGAGCCTGCGCGGCCGCGGGTGGCGTATTCAAAGGCTGCTACAATGTCGGCCAAGGAGTTCAAGATGTCATACCGGTCGACATGTTCATCCCTGGTTGCCCACCCCGCCCTGAGGCGATTATGTATGGAGTCCTGAAACTTTTGGGGGAAGTGAAATGAGCGAAGTTTTGCTTCAACAGCTCAAGAAACACGCCGAGAACGCTAATGGCAAGTTTACGGTTCTGAGGAAAGGCGAGGTCGCTGTTGAAGTCGACCAGGGGAAGATCAAAGGTTTCATCTCGAATCTAGTTAACGACCTGCACGTTAGCCATCTCTCAACAATGACAGGCCTCGACCTCGGCCAAAACATTGGAATCATCTACCACTTCTCCAGGGACAAGGATATGATTGACCTGAAAACATTCGTCCCGAAGACCCAGCCAACCGCCGTTTCGATAGTGGACATTATCCCAGGCGCAATCCTCTACGAGATGGAAATTCACGATATGTTCGGAGCCAACTTCGAAGGCAATCCATGGATGGACAGGAAACTGCTCCTCCCAGACACTTGGCCAGCGGACCTGCCACCGCCGCTTCTGAAAAGCTCGAAACCTGCTGAGATCCGCAAGAGACTGCATTTGGAGGTTGAAAGCAAATGAGCGCTGAGCCCACACAACCCAAGCAAAGGGAAGAATCTGCCGGGCTGATGAAATACTCAGCGGAAAACCTTGTTCCATTTGGGCCTATTCATCCTGCGCTGAAAGAGCCTGAATACTTCAAGCTGATTCTCGAGGGTGAAAGAATCGTACAGGTCATACCGAGAATCGGGTACGTTCACAGAGGGCTGGAGAAAGCTGCTGAAACGCGGCCTTGGGTGCAAAACATGTATATGTTCGAGAGGACCTGCGGCATCTGCAGCTTCGTTCACAGCCTAGCCTATGGCCAAGCCGTGGAAGGCCTAACAATCTACGAAGTCCCGCGACGAGCCAAATTCATCCGGCTGATTATAGCGGAGATGGAAAGGATCCACAGCCATCTGCTCTGGGTCGGCCTAATGGGCCACTGGGCAGGGTTCGAAACGTTATTCATGTGGGTGTGGCGCGACCGTGAGGTGGTCCTCGACTTAGTGGAAGCTATCTCAGGCAATCGAATTCACAAATCAATGAACGCCTTCGTAGGCGTCAGGCGTGACATGCCCGAAGGCATGGAAGATAGAATCGTCGAGCGCATGAAATTCCTCGTAGACCGGGCGCGGTATTACAAGGAGATTATTGACACTGAAGAAACGATGCTGGAACGAACAGAGAAAGTTGGAAAGCTAAGCCAGGACACAGCGGAAAAACTGTGCGTGGTCGGCCCGATGGCCCGTTACGTAGGGCTACAAAAAGATGTTCGGTTGAACGACCCCTACGCGGCCTACGATGAAGTGCCCTTCGACATAATCATCAGAAACGAAGCCGACGTCCACGCACTCCTCCAGCTACGCCTAGACGAACTCGTAGCCTCAGCAAACATGATCAGCTACGCCGTTCAGCATCTACCGGATGGTCCAATTAGAGTCAAGATTCCACCCATAATTCCAGCAGGCGAACATTCAACACATTGCGAAGCCCCAAGGGGCGAGATTTTCTATTACGTCAAGTCCGGCGGTGGAAGAACCCCCGAACGCGTTAAAGTCAGGACTCCTACCCTAGCTAACCTCCCTGCAGCTCTAGAGATTCTGAAGGGGCAGACAATCGCAGACGTACCAATAGTTCTCACAGCAATCGACCCCTGTTTCGGCTGCATGGACAGGATGTCTTTCTTAGACACTGAGACGAACCGCCAGTGGACATGGTCAGGTGAGGAACTCAGACAATACGGGATCAATCATTACTTCCCCGAGAGGGCCAAGAAGTGACTGCCACAGAAATCTTAGAGGCCATAATATTTCCAGGCGTACTTTTCACGATAGCAATGGGCTTTATTTTCGACTGGCTTGACAGAAAAACCGCAGCCCGTATGCAAGGCCGAATAGGCCCAAAGATCACGGGGCCATCCGGAATACTTCAGCCGCTCGCCGACTTTCTGAAGCTTCTCTTCAAGGAGGAAATAATCCCCTCCCACGCGGATAAGGTGATTTTCCTATTCGCCCCAGCATTGTACTTTCTCGCGCCTTTGCTTTCGATGCTGTTCATTCCGATAATTGCGTTGACACCGACTGCAGGCTTCGATTTTGATCTGCTCGTCATACTGTTCCTGTTGGCCTTTGCAGCGTTCGTAGTCGCGGTTCTCAGCTATTCTTCCGCCAGCAGCTTTACCACGATAGCCACGGGAAGGCTGGTTCTTCAGTACGTGAGCTATGAAATCCCATTGGTCCTAGCCATAGTTACCGCCGCAATCTACTCGCGAAGCCTATCCGTGGAGGGAATCGTGACATCTCAAACCGGGCTCTGGAATGTTTTCGTGATGCCATTCGCCTTCGGAGTGTACGTCATAGCCCTAATGGCGGAGCTTGAGAAGCCCCCCTTCGATATTCCCAGCGCCAAGACAGAAATCGTGGCCGGCTGGCTCACAGAATTCTCCGGGCGCGCACTTGCGTTCCTCAAACTCACGAAGGAGGTAGGTTACGTATTCGGTTCTGCACTTGCGGTGTCGCTTTTTCTCGGCGGGCCCCTTGGCCCACAGATGGGGGCCTCCGTTCCAGCCCCGTTCCAATATTTCATCTATTTCATGGTTAAACTTCTGGCAGTTGGATTCTTGATATTCGTCCTGAAAACTGCGTTAGCCCGCGTGAAAATCGCGCAAGCGACCGAACTCTTCTGGAAGGTACTAACGCCTGTCAGCCTTGCGCAGCTCGCACTAGTTCTGGTTCTAATTCAGGGAGGGGTTCCTCTTGCCGCGTAGAAGAGCAGGTGCCGCCATACCTGAAATGTTCCGCACGCTGATTGAGAAACCAAGTACGCAAGTCTACCCATACGAGAAAGTGAACCTGCCGCAACGGTTCCGTGGCAAGCTGGACATAGACCCAGCCAAATGCACGGGCTGCCAAGTCTGCGCATTGGTCTGCCCTGCCAGTGTTATCACGATGGTTGACTTTGGGACCCGCAAGGTTGGCGACCGCGTACTTCCGGTCAAACGACCAGTGTTCGATCTGGCCACTTGCATTTTCTGCGGTGAATGCGTCGACAACTGCGCTTTCAACGCGCTTGAGATGACTAAGCAGTTCGAGTTAGCTACGCCGCACAAGGAAGACTTGGTGATGAGGAAGGCTCTGGCAAGATGAGTTTTGACGTAACATTCCTTCTGGGGACAATGTTGGTCGGCGTCACCATCGTTGCCTTAATGGTGCGCAAATTGGTTTGGTCTCTAATCCTGCTCTTTTACTCTAGCATAGTCTTCGGCCTACTACTCATAAGCTATGGCGCAACCTTCGCAGGCCTATTCCACATCATAACCTTCGCTGGGGCCGTCTCAGTCCTCTTCATGGTCATACTGATGATTGTGGGAGGGCAAGCACTCAGCGACAAAATTGGAAAAGAAAACCTCACAGGAATGATACTCGCGGTTCTCGCTGCGATACCCCTCGTCATCATAGTCTCGAACTTCCAACCATTCCCGGTCAGGTTGGATGAGCGAACTCAACTCATGGGCCTAGCGAGTCAACCTAACAACCCACTCAGTTTTCTATGGGCCCTACGATCCTGGGATCTGTTGCTAGTCGTGATCCTCGTAGCCGCCGCTATGCTTGGCGTGATGAACCTGTTCTCCCGAGAAGGAGGCCCAGAGAAATGAACGAGCAGCAGCTCCTACAAGTCTTCGCAGCCCTACTCTTCGTTTCAGGGTTCGGAACAATTGCCACCACGAAGAACCTTGTCAAAATGATCATGGGCTTCCAGGTTATGATTTGGGGAGTCAACCTTGCGCTCTTCGCTGGGGGCCTAGTTAACGGCCAAATTACACTATTCTCGACCTCGCTCGTGATAATTTCAATCTCTATCGGCGCAAGTGTTGAAGCCCTAGCGCTGTCCCTCGTCATTCTAGTCTTCCGAAGGTACGGTACCCTTAACCCATGGGAAATTAGGAGGCTCGCGCACTGACCACTCTATACGCAGAATGGTTTGTTTGGGCCCTACCCTTCATAGCGATACCCTTCACCTTAGGCTTATCACGCTGGCCTAAAGTAAGAAACTGGTTCGCCGCAACAATAACTGGCCTCACATTTCTATTGGCAGTAGACCTGCTGCTCGAAGTGCAAAGTGGTGGGATAATTGATTCATCGTTTTCATGGTTGTCGGCCTACGGTTTCAAAGTGACGGTGCACGTAGATGGTTTAGCAGCTTTCTTGGCGGTGGTAGTGAATTCGCTTGGTTTCTTGATCGTTGTTTATTCACAGGGCTACATGGGGCATGAGAAAGGCCTACCTAGATACTATTCGCTCGTTCAACTCTTCATTGGCGCTATGACTGGGCTAGTCCTTGCCGGAAACTTTCTCCAGCTCTACATCTTCTGGGAAATAGTAGGCATATGCTCCGCCTTCCTGATAGCCTTCTGGTATGACCGGCCGGAAGCAGTTCGTGCTGGCCTCAAGGCCTTCATCGTCACAAGGGTCGGGGACGCAGCGTTGCTGATCGGGTTTGTCTGGCTCTACGTGACAACAGGGAGCGTAGACTTCCAGAAACTGAGCACACTGGCATCGCAGGGATTCATCCCCGCATCAATCCTTACAGCGACAGGAATACTGATTCTCGTCGGCGCGATGGGTAAGTCCGCGCAGGTGCCGCTCCACGTTTGGCTACCCGACGCAATGGAAGGGCCAACCACCGTTAGCGCCCTAATTCATGCTGCCACAATGGTAAACGCAGGCGTGTACCTAGTCGCCAGAACATACCCAATCTTCTCCACCAGCCAAACATGGCTCTCCACCGTCGGCTGGGTTGGCATAATCTCAGCCCTGCTAGCCGCCAGCATAGCCACGGTTACTACGGACATAAAACGAGTCCTCGCCTACTCAACAATCAGCCAACTGGGCATGATGCTCGCAGCACTCGGAACTGGGACGGCGGGCGGATGGTTTGCCTCCCAATTCCATTTGATGAGCCAAGGCTTCTTCAAAGCACTGGGATTCTTGGCAGCGGGGTCGATCATTCACGTTCTCGGGACTCGTAACATGGAGGAGATGGGCGGCCTGCGAAAGCGTATGCCCATCACTTTCCTGGCATTTCTATTCGCAACACTCGCCCTAGCGGGTGTCCCGCCGTTCGTTGGTTTCTGGAGCAAAGACCTCATCGTAACCGAACTGTCCTTGGCCGGCCAGAACGTACAGGCCCTGCTCATCCTAGTTGTTTCAATACTCTCATCATTCTACATGTTCCGTGCGCTCTTCAAAGTCTTCTTCGGGCCCGAGAGCAAAATGGCGCAAGAGAAGAACATTCACGAATCGCCGAAAATCATGACGATACCGCTACTCATCCTGAGCGCTTGCGTACTCGTGTTGGGCTTTACAGAAGGCCCAGCTGCGAGCTTACTCGGCATAACGGAGAACCTTGCCTTCGAGCTACCTATCATCGGCGCTTCCATCTTTGCGATTTTGATAGGGCTGACGCCATCCTACTTTGCGTTCTACCTGCACAAACCTAACCCATCAACGTTCCTTGAACAACACCCCAGCCTCGGGACATTGAGGCAAATCATGCTGGCTGGGTATGGTTTTGACGCCCTTTACCAAAGAGTCTTCGTTAACTCGCTCTCGAAAATTTCGAACACGGCTAGGGAAATTCAGACTGGAATCCTGGCTAAGAATCTCTGGCCTATGCTCGCAATCTTAGTGATTCTCGCGATCTGGGTGGTGTTGTACCTATGAGCGATTGGATAACGCTATTCTCAACTTTCGCCCCAGGGTTCTTTGGCGCCTTCGGCATTCTCATCCTAGACTTGGTCTTCAAGAATAGAACGAAACATCGCTCTGCTATTAGCGGCGTAATAGCCATCGGTGCCTTCTCCCTAATCGCGGTTAGCAACTGGCAACAGGCTGCAACCGTGTTAGCGACGGGTAAGCCCACTGTGATAAGCCTTGAACCGAGCCTGTTGGCTACAACCTTTACGATAACTCAGCTAGGCGTTTACATATCCTCAATTGCACTGTTGCTCTGCATTCTAATCAGCCTGTACTCGATTGCATACCTTTCGAAGGAGGGTAGCTCAGCCCTCTTTCAATCCCTAATTCTTCTGCTCTACCTCAGCATATACGCGGTCACAGTCTCGGGCGACCTGTTCACATTCTTCATTGGTTGGGAGGGTATGAGTGTCGCCGCATACGGCCTGGTAGCCTTCTACAAGCATAGCTGGGAAGCTATCGAGGCTACAGTGAAGTACTTGCTGATGAGCGGAATAGGAAGCCTCACAGCGCTTTACGGAATTGCACTCATATACGGCCTAACAGGCACCTTGAACATTGAGAGCTTCGTGAAAGGCTTCGCCACACCGACTTCGACTGGAACGTTGGCCCTCATTCTCATTTTCGTGGGATTTGGCGTTGAGGCCGCTGTCGTGCCGTTACACATGTGGTTACCTGACGCCCATCCTGCAGCCCCTAGCCCTATGAGCGCGCTACTGTCTGGGATTATCATTGAAGTTGGAAGTTTTGCTTTCATACGCCTTATAGGCCCAATTCTAATCCTGCCCGCTTACGTGACTCTGGCTCAGCCGATACTTGCGGCCGCTGCCGTCGCAACAATGTTCGTCGGCAACCTGTCAGCATTACAGCAGGACGATTTGAAGCGGCTACTAGCCTATTCGAGTATCGCGCAAGTCGGCTACATATTACTTGGAATCGCGACCCTAACCCCCGCGGGATTCTCAGCGAGCATATTCCACATCTGGAACCACGCACTTCTGAAAGGGATGTTATTCCTCCTCGCAGGAATCGTTACCTACCAAATTGGCACCAGAAGCTTGACTGAGATGGCCGGGTTGGGAAGGAAAAGCCCGATACTTGCAGCGCTTTTCGGTCTCAGCGCGTTGGCTATGACCGGTGTCCCACCCTTTGGCTTATTCTGGAGCGAACTGCTGATAGTTCTCTCAAACCTGGCAGTCGGGTCGATTATCCTAGATGCGGCGGTTGTGTTAATGTTGCTCAACCTGCTCATCTCGATAGCGTACTACTTCCGAATAATACGAACCATCGCTTTCGCAGAACCGAGCAGCCACCTAAACGGAAACGTGGCGACCAAAATACCGAAGCTCCTGTTGATTCCGTGTATAATCCTAATCGCGCTCAGTTTGATTACGGGCCTCTACCCGAACCTTTTCTACCAACCAGCAGCAAATGCTGTTAATGGGCTTCTAACCGGTTTCTCATGGTGATCTATGATGAGTGAAGGAGGAAGAGAACGAATAATCAAAGATGTGGAAACCCTCGACGATGCAGTCAAAGCCGAGAAGGATGTGGAGTCAGGGTACCACGGCGTCATCGACGAGAATATATCGTACTGGCTAGCCGTCGAAGAGGACATCGTCGAAAGTTACACGAAGTTGGCCAAGAAAAGCAAGAACAGAAAGGTCAAAACGACCCTCAACAGAATTATAGACGACTCCAAGAACCACATTCGAATGCTAACCTCGATACGCAAAGCCTTCAACAAAATTATGGCGGACGAACATCGCCACGCAGCACTCCTACAAGAGTTGGCTGAAACAACGCACAAATGAGACCAGCTTAGGGACGCCTTCGGGCGTTCAAATCCCTCCCCGTGCACCAACTATACCCGTGTATAACATATGCTAGACGAGAAGGACCATGGAGTATTCGAGAAATTCGTTTAGGAACCGGTTTCGATTCAAGCCTTGTCCGCCTATCGAAGTGGATTTTGGGTTGTTCCGCCAAGAAAATTGGTTCTGGAGCTTGGGTTCGAACCCCGTTCCCGCCACCACTCACACTGGTTCACATAGCCAACCAGCACCCTTGGCACCGTTTGGCACCACCCCTCGGTGGGTGGATCCACCCTCTGATTCGGCCACTGGAAGATCGAGCCGTTTACCTAGGCCTCCCAACCGCAAGATGCTGGGAGTGCCGACTTTCACAAATTGGCATTCAGATGGGAGTATTATAACCAAAGTGATGGTGGAGCGAAGAATTCCTATTCGCTACGCATACAGTTAGGCGGGAAGTACCAAGGCACAGTTCGTGCCATGAATCGCGTGTCTTACTGTCGTTTTCCGCGTTTTCTCCAGACGCCTACGCCTGCTAGAAGAACGATTACGATCACAGCCACCAGAATGAGGTTAGACCACCCAATCGAAGGAGTCTGACTCGTGGAAGTCGACGACATCTCTGAGATCATAGCTGTAGTTGAGGGCATAGACGATGAGGCATGGCAGTCAATCATCGGAACAGTAGCATTTCCGCGTAGGTTCATGATGTTCGTGTTAGCCGTGTTGCATGTCCACACGCCATACTTGTCGTTGAGGATTGTGTTCGACAATATAGAAGTGCCCGTTACGGTCGGAGGGGAAGGCATGCCGGGGGCAGCTTCCGCTACGAGTGATATGCCCACGGTTCCATTCGAACCTGTTGGAGTGTTTGGAGAAGCAAAATCTGGTGGGTAGTATCCGTTGTTGCTGATGAAGTTGTTCTCAATGGTTGTGTGTGAAATCACATCACCGGGGGCATTCGCGTGAATCGCTATGCCAGGTAGCATGCTCCCATCGACAATGTTGTCAGAAATGATCGTGTCGCTGATAACCGTGTTCGGAGCGTTAGCGGCCATAACAATCTGACCATTGTAGGGTCCAACATCAGGCGTGCTCCCAAGAACTAGGTTCCATGTTATGATGTTACCCACTGCGCCCGCGCTCGGGCCAGAGTTGTACGAAGCAACAAGTATGCCACATCCTGGGATGTTATTTTCAATCAGGTTGTTTGTGATGATGTTTGCGACGCTTTGATGTGGCGTTCCTGGGTTTGGAGCGCCTGGGTTAGCCGGTCCGTCGTCGGCAACGGCGATGCCTCCGTCAGCAGGATTGAAACTTACTGTGTTGCCTTTGACTAACGCGTGGCTTGTTCCAACAAGTAGAACTTCGTAGTTGGCAGCAATGCAAGGTTTCGATGGAGTCGAGGGCGTCCCGAATGGACAAGCTGGGTGAGGCGCTATGCCGTTTGCAGTGATGAAGCTGTTCTCTATGACGGTGTTCGTGGTGTCCTGCACTAATATTCCGTGGTCGTTTGCCCCTGTGACTGTGGCGTTTGCGATCACTACTTCAATTCCTGGTCCGACGTAGATGCCGATATCGCAACCTGCAGCGTTGATTATCCCAGTTATCACTTGATTTGAGTTGGCCACTACCGACGCGGTTAGTCCTGTGTCACCGGCTGGCGAGCAGCTTGCTGCCTGAACATAGCTAAGAGTCGCTGTAGGTCCGAAGAAGACGGCGACAAGGAAGATGGTGACCGCGGTAAAGGCAAGACTGGTTCTCAAGTTACTATCGAAGGGGATATCAAATTCGACATTAATTAAGCCTTATCTTAGAAGGAGATTCGATGCATCAAAATCACTACAGCGTGCTCGTTTCCTTTCTGTCAAGTAAGATGTTGATTATTCTAAAAGTCAATCCCCACACTGTGTTTCCGCCGTAAATGTAAGCCTCAACATTCAGGTTTCCCTCGTCGTCCTTTACTTCGGTTCTATTGACTTCGCTCACGTCCAAGATGCTGAGAGGTACCCAGAATTTCTCTGCAACCTCCTCATTCGATTTAACAATTACACTTGTCTTCAATTGGAAGACAAAGGGGGCAACCTGGACTCGGCGCGTGCGGGCGTACACTAATGGAAGTTGTCCAAGCAGTTCATGCTCGCGCAAATCGATTCCGACTTCTTCATGTGCTTCCCGGATTGCTGTTTCTAAGAAGTTTCGGTCGCTTGAGGCTTTGTGGCCGCCGGGGAAAGCTATCTGACCTGACCATGGGTCCCCTACCCGTTCAGTTCTCTTGATCAGAAGGATCGAGCCCCCTCGATCCCTCGGATTGATGATGATTGCGACGGCCGCTTCGGGGTGTCCATTATCCGATTTAGGAACAGGTCCCTCTCTTCGGAGACGCCCCTTGAGAGACTCAATATCAAAGGTACCCGTCGAGCAGCCACCTCTTTACTGCATTAGTGCGTATTCTATTTGAACGGTCTCTCGGCGGGCGGGGCCATTTGGGGACCCCCCACAAGGGGTGGGGACACCCGCCCACCTTGCCTCTATTATTGCCTCGGCGTTCGAACAACAGACATGCGTCTTTCATCCGGAAGCAATTGCGAGTAATCTTCGCCCCAGATCTAATCAGTCAACGGCGAAGAATTCTTTCAGAAAGATCCTGCGACCAGCTGATTTTTCAAACAAACCTAAACGAAAACAACTCAGGTCCGGTTTTCGCATGGCTTTCTATGAAAGCTTAACGGGGGAAGAATTTATCAGTCGACACCAACTCACGCTCCCAATTGCTCTGGAGTTCTTTGATTTGCATAGTGTCGATGACGCATTAGGTCGCATTGAGAGATCCCGTAATGACATCGAACGTTTCATGGTAGAGATGCTGAAGATTAAAGCCGTAAATCCGGATGGCGGAGGCAAAGGCGAGTATCAACGGGCACTCTTCGTCAAAAAGTGGCTAGAAGACCTAGGGTTCAAGGTGACGCGCCATGATGTTCAAGATAAGCGAGTGCCGGAGGGCGTCCGCATAAACTTAACCACAATCCTTGAGGGGCAAGACAAGAGTAGGACTCTCTGGTTGGCCGCACACTTAGACACCGTTCCCGAGGGCGCCCGGGAACTATGGGCAACAGACCCCTATGACCCAGTCATAAAGGACGGCAAAATATTCGGGAGAGGTTCTGAGGATAACGGCCAAGCCATTGGCTCTACTTTGTTCTCCGTGAAGGTGTTGAAGGAACTGGGCCTTAAACCCAGAATCAACCTCGGAGTTGCATACGTGTCCGACGAAGAGTCGGGCAGCAAATACGGCGTCATTCCGCTCATAGAAAAGAACGTGTTCAAACCTACAGATGTAGCAATCGTTCCAGATACGGGAAGTCCGGACGGCTCGCAGATCGAAGTCGCAGAGAAAAGCATACTGTGGTTGAGGATTACCACGAAAGGCCAGCAAGTTCACGGCAGCACCCCCGAAAAAGGGCTTAACGCAAGCAGAATCGGAATGAAACTAGCTCTCCAAATGGACGAACTGTTGCACAAAAAATATGCTGCAACCGACCCATTGTTCGACCCCCCAGTTTCAACTTTCGAACCCACGAAACACGAAGCGAATGTAGATAATGTGAACACTGTCCCAGGCCTCGACGTGCAATACTTTGACTGCCGGGTACTTCCTAAATATCCCCTAAAGGCGGTGATGGAAGACATCGAATCCTTAAAGTCGAAACTGCAAAAAGAAACAGGTGCAACGATTGAGATTTACCAAGTACAACACGAGGATAATACTAATCCAACCCCAACCGACAGCGAAATTGTTCAGAAATTGAAGGCGGCACTCAAGGTGCTGCGCGGCATAGACGCAAAACCTATCGGCATTGGCGGTGGAACCGTGGGACTGTATTTCAGGCGCAAGGGAATCCAAACCGCCGTATGGTCCACACTAGAAGATATGGCCCACCAACCGAATGAATACTGCAAGATCGACAACATCGTCAATGACGCGAAAGTCTTCGTCCATGTCGCGATGAACTGACTAAGTAACTATGACCGCGCACAGGCGCGATTGCAAATCGATGAAGCCACCCCATTTGCAACTCACAGTCAGGATCGCTAAGCCATCCGACTTTCGACTAGTCGCAAAGCTCTGCAGGCGTGCGGCTGGTCCTCGAGACTATGTGCTATCTATTCTAAGGGAGACAATTGAATATGGAGGGCTCTTTCTTGCATGGAACGATTCTGAACTTGTTGGTATGACAAATTTTGAGAAATGCATAGATCGAAGCGGCTGGTTAAGCATGGCACGCACAGACCCAGAGTGGCGCAGAAGCGGCGTTGCGATTTTCCTTCAGAAGCAGATAGCTGCTCACGCCAAGAAAAGAGGGATAACAACCCTCAGGTTGTGGACTTCCTCCAGAAATACGCCTTCAATAAGAGCCATCATGAAGGGCGAATTCAAACAGGTATGTGAAGCCGCCCACATTTCCTACCATTTCAAAACGACCGGTAAGAAGACGGCCATCCCCCCTTGTAGCCGAGTGTCTGAGGCTCAACTTGACACATTTCTAAATTCAGAATACCTATCTCAGATGAATGGATATTTGGCCTACAATTGGCACTTCGTCAAAGCAAACAAACGTCTCCTCAAGATGATACAGCGAAGAGGGGAATTATACACGATGAGAGGGTCGGCGTTTATTCTAACCCAGCCGAGGAAAATCTTCGGCGAGCGTGCAACGAGTTTGAGTCTACTCATCGGCAAAGTAACCGATTCATTTAGGCGCTCTAAAGATGCAGCAAAGGCGCTTGGAGTTCAAGTCATGGGAGCGTATATTCCGTATAACCGATACCTGTTGAGAACAGCTAGGGAACTCGGATTCAGGAGAGAACATTGGGGCCAGCACTGCCTGGTGTTCGAAAGAAACATACCTTAAGCCAAGTTGACTGAAAGATTGTGAGTCGCAATGCCATTGATCAGTTTGCTCACTGATTTTGGGTCGTTAGATCCTTTTGTCGGTGAGATGAAGGCAGTTATTCTTTCAATTTGCCCTGAAACTAGAATAATCGACCTCACACATCAAGTACAGAAGTTCGACGTTCGATTGGGGTCTTTCCTCTTGGCTGGGGCCGCACCCTATTTTCCATCAGGGACGATTCACGTTGGGGTGGTTGACCCTGGTGTGGGGAGCAGTCGTCGTGCAATCGTGGTGCAGTCACGGCGTGTTGTTTATGTCGGCCCGGATAACGGGTTGCTGGTTCCCGCTGCGCAGCGGGAAGGGATCCTTCACGTTTACGAATTAACTAATCGTTCTTTCATGCGGAATGAAATTTCCGCAACATTTCACGGAAGGGATGTTTTCGCTCCAGCTGCCGCGCACTTAGCTTGCGGGAAGATGCCAAGGGAATGTGGGCCTGAGATTTCCGATTATATACGACCGTCCTATTCCCAACCCACGTTCGATGGCAAAACAATTACCTGCGAAGTCTTTCACATTGATGGTTTCGGAAACATCGTGACCAACCTTTCAAATCACATCGAAAGGTTGGGGTTAAAGTTCGAGGATAAGGTTTCGCTCACATTCAAGAAGAAGCGGATTCCAGCACGTTTCGTCCGAACCTATTCAGACCTTAAGAGGAAAGAGTTTGGAATCCTTTTCGGAAGTCATGGGTTCCTTGAAATTGCCTGCCGCGAGGCCAGCGCGGCTGGTAAGGTTCGCGTTAAAATTGGGAGTGTTGTTCATGTCGGTGTCGTTTAGGCTCGTCGCTTAACGCGAGTTCCTTCAATCTTTCATCGCCAAATATGGTCTTGATGTAGGCTGCGACCGAGGCGGGTACGAGTTTCTCCCAGCTTTCGCCGCGGACTACACGTTCGCGTATTTCAGTTGACGAGTACGTTTCCCGGTCGTAGAAGGGTAAAGGTTCGACGCGGAAACCTGCTTCTTTGAAGAGGCGTGAGGTGACAGGTTCGTTTGAGAAAACAACTTCGAAGCGAGGCGTTTGGGAGACGAGGTGTGAAACCCAGAGGTCGTGTACTCGAAGGTCACGGACTGGGATTAGGTAATACTTGGATGGGTCAATCTTAACCTCATCTAAGGCAAGGCGGATCATCGTGACCCGTTCCCCAGCTGTGAAGGGATTGTGTAACGTGTGGCTGAACTGGGCGCTGCCTATCGCTATGATAGCTTCGGACATTTTATTCAGTATATGTTGGACGCAGTGCAGGTGGCCTAAGTGGAAGGGTTGAAAGCGCCCGATCAACAACCCGCGTTCTTTGTCCAAGCTTCAGCTATCCTGGGTTTATTTCGTCCCATGCCTTCAACCGCCTATTAAGAGAACGCTCCCACCCACAGCCGCGTTCGCGAGTCTGTGCTGAGATGGTTGGTCCGGATAGTTCTGAGTCTAATCGTTTAGTGAAACGTGATTTCTACTCTTATTTTCGTTCATTCAGGTTTCCAAAGTGATTCTGCAGAAACTTTTTCGCCGCGAAATACTACACCTTCACGTTCAAGCAACCCGCGCTTGACATAGCCACCTTCAGAAGGTTTTCGCCCAGGCATACCGTAGTTTCCAACCTTCAACGAGGCTGGTACGACTCTGTGACATGGAATGATTAGTGATAGTGGATTAGTGGCCACAGCAGTGCCAACTGCACGAGCATAACGCTTCCCGCCAACCCTCTTCGCTAAGGCACCATATGTTGCCACCTTGCCGCTAGGAATCGCCTGGAGGAGAGAGTAGACCTTTCTCCTGAACTCAGAAACGTTCGACAAATCAAAGGACTTGAGCTGCCCTGTACCTTTCCCAGAATATGCTCCGTAGATCTCTTCGAACATGCTTGGGTCGACCGTACCGCCGGTTTCAATTTGAGACCGCGGAATCCTACCCATAACGGATTCCTCAGCATCATTCTTGCCTCTGTCCGAGAATGCGCACGCCACCAATTGATTCCTCTCATTCATGGCCAAACTGAACCAGACGCCGTCCTTCCGTTGGGACATGATTCGGATCATGCCGCACACACCACTATCCCACCGTATGTGGGGTGTGTAGATAAATTGTGGCCCGGCGATGGATGATTAGTTTCATTAGCCTCTCAGCCTGATTACACAGTCCCATCGGTTTCCCCTGGTATTGATGGGCTTGGGCTCACTGCAAGACCTTGAGTGGATTCAGAAGAGAACGGGCCTAGACCCAGCGCAGAACCATGATTCCCTTACTTTCGTCACAACAACATCCTCCACGATGTGCATGCAGTGCCGCGGCAGCCGCATGCTTTGCGGAAAGACCTCCTGCCCAATTCTGTCAAAAGCGGAATTACTGGTTAAGCATCTTCCGAATCTGAGCAAGTTAGAGATTGACGGGTCGAGCCCGCCTGGTGCTTTTGTTGGCCATGTTGGTTACCCGAGAGTTTACGTTGGCCCATTAATTCCACCCACTAAAGGTGACACGCGTCTTCTTGATACTCCTGAACTTTGGCTCGGAAAAGATATCCAAACGATTATTGATTTCAGGTTCAGTTTGATTCGCGGCAAATCGTTGCTGGATGTCCACGATGCCGTTGACCCTAACTCGTACTTGCTCGACCTACACGACCTAGCGCTTTCATCTGCGTCGGTTGATGTTGATGCGAAGTTTCGTAAGAAACCAAGGATGGCTGTAACTCTAAGTGACGAAACGCAGCCGTTCGGACCGTCGGCGTTGATTGAGAAATTACAAGTCTCGCCGAGCACCGGTGAGCGGCGGCTTGAGGCTGTGTATTATGATGAGGATGAGTTGGCTGTGGATGGCATGTTCGATCTTTACAGGGATGGAATTGAAGTTTCACGGATACAGCGCACGCTAAGCCTCGGCATGTTGGGCGTTCAGAAGCAAAGGAAGATTGTTCCAACCCGCTGGAGCATCACAGCCGTCGACGACACACTCTCAAAACGGTTGCTTCGAGCGGTGAAGAATTATCCCCCCATCGACAAATACCAGGTCTACACCTACCGGTACCTCGATAACGTGTACGAAGTCATAATGTCGCCCAGAAATTGGGAGTACGAGTCAATCGAAGCCTGGTTCCCAGGAACGGCGTGGAACGAAAACGGAACATTGCCCGCAATCATGGGGGACCACGAACCCTACGAGGGGAGGACGACCTACGCCTCTATTGGAGGCTGTTACTACTCCTGCAGGTTGGCCGCGGCTGAAGCACTTGAGAAGGTTCAGCGGCAAGCTGCAGTTCTAGTTCTCCGTGAAGCACGACCGGGCTACATACTTCCCGTCGGCGTTTGGAACGTAAGGGAGAGCGTCCGCGCGGCCCTTAGAACAGCGCCAGCAATATTCGACACCTTTCAACAAGCGCTGCACTACGCCTGTAGCAATTTTATAATCCCGCGAAAAACCTGGATTGGCAATAGTGTGCTCATTCGTAACGAAATGTTCCAGCCTCGCCTCAACCAATACTTTGCTAGTTGAAGTTCGGGTTCTGAGAGATTAGCATAAGAAAGGATACTCTTTTTCCTGAAGTGCTCGTAGTGGACGCATGGAGTCCGCGGGTCGTTGATTGAGATAGCCGGTGATATGCTTGAGGGTGGAGGCCAAATTCTTCGTACCACCATAGCCCTGTCTGCCCTCATGCGGAAGGACGTCAGGATCACGAAGATTCGCAATAACCGGCCTAACCCTGGTTTGCAGGCCCAACATGTCACGGCGGTCCGGGCCGTTGCAGTTGTCGCAGGTGCGAAAACCGAAGGCCTCTTGCCGGGTTCCAGGGAGTTAGTGTTCAGACCCGGTGGCCATGTTGCAGGCCGCTTCAGTTTCAATGTGGGAACTGCCGGCAGCATTCCCTTGATCCTGCAGGCTGTAATGCCCTCGGCCGCCTACGCCCCAGACCAAGTTGAGTTCGAGTTGACCGGCGGTACCGATGTGCCTTGGAGCCCTACCATCGACTACGTTCGGCTAGTCGAGCTTCCGATACTGCAGATAATGGGTTACCGGGCTGCCTTAGCGGTCCATCGACGGGGGCACTACCCGAGGGGGGGTGGCCGCGTTACGATAGTGGTCGACCCGCCAAGGGCCTTGAAGGCTGTTAGGTTGCTCGAACAACGTGGCGGGACAGTTGTGGAGGGCATTAGCCATTGCGTGAAACTTCCCAGCCATGTAGCTGAGAGGCAGGCGGCCGCTGCGAAGGAGAAGTTGGGTGCCAGCGGCGCTCGAGACGTGAGCATAGCCGTAGAATCCTACCCACCAGCCCAAGATCCGCACCTCGCGCCTGGAAGCGGCATAGCGTTAGCCATGAAGTTCGTAAACGGCCTCATTCTCGGCGCCGATAGCATTGGTGAAAGAGGAAAACCAGCTGAACGAGTAGGCCAAGAAGCCGCAAACAGTTTGCTTGCAGAGTTCGATTCAAAGGCCGCCGTTGACTTGCACATGGGCGACATGCTCATCCCATACATGGCAGTCGCCGAAGGACGATCGGAAATACAAGTCTCAGCAATCACGAACCACACATTGACCAACATTAGGGTAGCCGAGATTCTTTCGGGCGTAAAATTTCAGGTTCAAGGATCGCTGCATGAACCTGGAAGAATCAGTGTCGAAGGAATCGGTTTGAGAACATGAAATAGATTGAGCACTACAGCACAGGGATAAACTATTAGGATTACGTGCTGCGACAGCTCGCAAGGTGAATTCACGATGTTGGCGAATGCCCTCCAAGTCATCATTGTGATTTTGCTCGGCATCCTATTCGCGTACCTGTACGGTTTCATTGAACACGGCTACATTCCCCCGGCCGAGCACCTTCGCCTGCGGTTTTTCCACCACTTCGCAAATTACCACATCATCATGTTCGGGTTGTTTTCAGCGCTCCCGTTAGTAGTTATAGTTTTCGAGCCGAACAGACTGGGTGTTCTACTGAGCTTTGGCTTGTGGACTTTCCTACCTGTCGGAGAAGACATTTCCTGGTACCATTTCGCGGGTACTTGGCCTACCCCTGAAGATTGGACCTCATGGGGAGGCGGCTATCACATCAGAAAAAGATGGATACCAAAATGGTACGTCACCAATTTGGTGTTAACGGCCGTGTTCTTCGGACTGGCCATAGCCCTTCCCCTCTTGCAATAGCTTCGCCCAGCAGATGATTCCATTCGAGAAGAGGGGCAAAGTTACACACGAGTGACTACAAATCATCCGCCAAGTCCGGGAAACTGGAGTGAAAATGGTATGTCATCAATTTCGGGTTAACGGTCGTATTTTTTCGGCTTAGCCTTAGCTCTTAACCTAGACCGCTGAACCCTTGGACCAGAACGTCATTCTACTGGTACTTGAAAAAAGAAGAAAAATGCGGGAAACAACCCGCCTTTATCGAAAGACTTAAGCTACGTATTCAGTTGTGTCCCTTGCCTCACGACCTTCTAGCTTCATTTTGACCTTGCGTTTCTTAGCCAACTCAATTCACCTCCAACAATTAACTCAATATAAGGCGCTCTCAGTATTTAACGCGGCTTGGAGAAGAAATCAAAAAGGACGAATGTTCCACATTTCTACCAAGTAGACGCCTATGTCTTATCTCGTGTTGGGTTACTAGCGCCTGCTAGGTTGTGATTGCAGAATCAAGGGTGGCGGGTCTACAGCTGTTTTATGATTTCGGCGTGTGCGTGGCGTGCTGCGCAGCTTGTTATTCGGGCCTTGATCTTGGTCCCTGGCTTTGCGTTTTTTACGAAGACGATGCAGCCATTTACGCGGCCTACTCCTTCGCCTAAGCGTGAGGTTTCTTTGATTTCCAGTTCCACTTCATCGCCCGGCTTCAACTCATGCCAAGTAGCCAATCAGCCACGCCCCTGCGCATGGTGCCACAGGCTTGCACTTGGGTATCAACCTATCCCCAGATTGTGATTCGGGCGGACGACTTTAGGGAAGAATCTGGCAGATAGTGGGAGTAGTGAAAGGGTTGACTAGTTTCGGAGTGCACCTGCCCGGGTTGGATGCGATGGTTTGAATAGTTGATCCAGTAGTTGATACTGGTGGAGTATTCGTAAACGGAAGGTTGGAATCTATGGAACGATCTGGGCCGCCTCCGCGTCTTTTCGGGTTGATTGGCTGGATTATTGTAGCGATAGTTTCCATTGGTGTGACCGTTTATGGGTTGTCAGTTTACTTGGACTGGGTCGTTTTCCAGTCCATGTATGCTTCCAAGGCAGGCCTCGACTGGTTCGCGATAAACTTCTATCACAATAACACCTTCATCGTCGCCGGTGTTCTCGCACTTCTCTTCATCAACCCGGTCCCTAGAAGGAGCCATCTCTTCGAGGGGCTTTCTGCGTTGGGAGGGGCCTTCGCACGTGTAAGAGGGGAGGCACAGGCAGTCTCGCTCGGACCTGGCAGGGTTGCGTGGTTGTTTTGGCAGATAGCCAAGTGGGCTGTCGCTTTCGGGATTATCGCGACGGTGAACGGGATACCGGGCCTTGGCAACCTCACGATGGTGGCCACGATGCTGCAGAGTGGGCTGGGTAACTGGGGCCAGGTCCTGAGGGTCTTTCAGCTCCCGTTGGTTCCCGCTTCCGGAACTGAACTTGTTGCGTTGATGCCTACTATGGAGGTGCAGTATGCCCTCATCTTCGACATCGTCTCTGCGGTCGTATTCGTGGCAGTCCTTAGACTCATTCTGATGCTCGTCCGCGATTTCGCTCGACTCAAGACGAATGCATGGGGGAGAGATCTATTCCTCATTCTCGCCTTAGCTGCGCTGGTGGCGGTCTTCGATGCACCCTACTGGACCATGAACATTGCGACGCCCAACGACTACCTGATCGCTATCACCGTTTTCTTTAGCTTCTTGGCCATCGCGGCTTCTTTTCAGTTCGGAGTCATTCGACGAACAATAGGCATGGCGCGCCGGAAACGATGGATCGTCTACCTCATGGGACTGTTCTTGTTCGCCATACTTATTGTAAACTTGGGTTTCGTGGCAGGCTACTCGCTAAACTGGAACAACAACTGGATTGGCTATGAATGGCAGCCTATGACGATGAAGGAAATTCAGGTCACACGATGGGCCGCAGGTTTAGAAAACGTAACGGCGGAGCCTCTCTCAAGTCTCCCCGCCGGAAACACCAGCACGATCGTATCGCTGGTTCGACAATGGGATCACGATGCATCTTACACGAAAATGAAGAATCAGATAGGCGTCAACTGGATGCAGCTGAGCGATTCGCAAATAATCTACCTTAACGGACACGAATACTGGGTTGCCCCCACAACAATCAACTATCCTGCCGACGACTGGATCAGCCATCACCTCATCTACACTCACGCCGCCAGAATAGTGGTGATCGACAGCCACACGGGCGACTACGTTTCGGTCCAGCAGGCATTCGGCGTTAAGTCGGAACCCTCAATCTACTATGGTGAGAGTCTCGCCGACGACGTCTACGTGCATGTTAGAGGAGTCGAGGAAATAGGAAACGCGTCTTACACCGGAGGGCCTGACTATGTTCTCTCAGGCTGGCAGAGGGCCCTATGGTTCCTCGTGAAAGAAGGTCAAGTCGGCTTCGCCCTCACTCCTCCCCAAGACCAAATCATGATGCTTCATAACCGAGATGTTCATCAGAGAGTCCAAGATTTCCTCATCGATGGGCTGACGACCGACCGTGCAAGCTACCTCGTCACGGACGGAAACCGAATCTACTACCTCGTCCAAGTCTATACGAACTACCCGATTCATTCTGGATTCTCCGGTAGCAGCTACCTCCGATTCTTCGGAGTGGTCTTGGTCGATATAGAAGACGGTCGCATGTACCCCTACGTCATAGCCAAACCGGATGGCTTTCTGGTCGACTTCTATAGACAATACTATTCGTCATGGAAAGCGCCGCCAGATTGGCTCGTCAACCAACTACGCTATCCTGAGGACTTACTCGGAACCCACGACCTGCCAGGACAGCTAGATGTCTCTTTCACATATCATGTGAACGACCCATTCATTTGGAGATCAGGTTCTGACTTCTACGAGCGGCCAGAAGCTACAGAGGTACTTTACGTGCTATTGAGTTCAGGGAATCGAGCTGACTTCGTAGGACTGCAGCTAGTAGAGTATCAGGCATCCCCTGGCCGCAACCTCGCTGGCATGTACATAGCCTATGGCACCGATCAGCTTGGAAGGTTGAACCTTTACAGAATATCCAATTCGACAACCCAACTGATTGGGCCGTCTGCTGCGCTTCAAGCGGTTGAAACCGACGATTATGTACGCCAACAGTTAACGCTGCTGCCGAACTACCGACTTGGAAACATCCTATTGTACCTCATCGGAGACCACCTCTACTACTTCATTCCAGTCTACATCAACACGCAAGTCGAAAACGCCGTCATCACAAAGATGGCCTTCGTCACAGTCGTCGACGCGACAACCGGAGCCAGGGTTGCGGTTGGAGCAGACTCATCCCAAGCATACTACGCCATATCCGGAGGAATTCCCACCATATTGGGATCGGCGGAACGTGAGAAGAAGCTCAACTTGCTATTCACGAACAAAGGATACCCACTAGTCAACCCGAGCAGCATAAGCGCGAACGTGGAGATTCGAATCGCAAACATCACCTACACTGACGAAACCCAATGGGCCTCTGTCAATGCCACGGTCAACAGTTTCATCACCAGCTATGGCCAGAAATACGGCGTGACAGAAGTCTACTATTGGACCGAGCCGAACGGTGACCTTAGCTTCGGCGTGCTCGTCTCTAGTGCCGGGGTTGTGAAACTCTACTACATAACCGTCCAGATCAGGTAGGTGGAAGCATGTCAATGCTGCAGGAGGAATTCGATTTGTGGCTGAGCAGCAAGTACTCAAATCCCTTCTGGGTCGGGCACCATAGATTCGAAAAGAGCGTGACCGGTGAGATTCGAGTGGACAATGGAGTGTTCAGGAGAGAAGAGGCTGCTATACTCTTTCGAATGCTCAGGTCACGCGACCCCTTCACGCGGCTTAACGCGAAATTCGTCATATGGGAGAGAAACCGAAGCCTACTGGTTCTCCTCGTAATTGTCACGGTCATAATGCTCGCATTAGTAATTATAAGAATCCGAGAATGACCCGTCAGGAAGACTGAGCGAACCGAAGTAACGGCTTTCGACCCAACGGCTCTAGGTCGGTTAGGGGTTCTGTTGACTTGTTAACTCGCCGATTTCATTAACTCGTCCGCATCGACCGGGCGTCTTTGAACTGGCAAGGGGGGTTTGAGAACATTGTTGGCGCTAGTTGGTGGCGCTGCCGAAGTCGCTAAGCAGATTGAAGCGTACAATGCTGCGGGCGTAAGCTACCATGTACTGAACACCCAGCCGTGTCTTTACCTTCAGGACGGAAGGAGTGTGTGCGCGCCTGCTTGGTTGTTGATTTCAATATGTGGTGTAGTCTTATGGGGACAACGTGTTACTCGTCTTTGACGGGAGTGAAGAAATATGAGGACCGTCAGGGGGGTTGGGGCGGTGCCTTACTTCTTAGGTCCCTTGTAGGTCAGTACTCTACCCCACAGATCCTTTGTTCCCCAAATCCCCCTACGCAGGGTCTCCAAGTGAACAATCTGGCTGTGGTCAACGAATAAGTTCACCTCAGGGCCGTAGTTCTTGATGTACCAACCGAATACTTCAGGGTCCGCTGCCTCGAACATTACCTTATCCAACCCTAATGCGTCGATTATCTTTGGTGGCACGTCGGTGCGCCAGGTCTTTACATTCTCTGTGATGCCTTCTGATTCAATCATGATCATGTAGGCGCCTGCGTCAAGGAAACGTTTCGCTTCCGAGATTGCCCAGGCTGGGTCCTTCGTTCCCTCAGCCTCGAGTTCTGCGATTGATGTGGCCCCGCCGGAACCGAACTGAATTCCCACCTCAGGCTTCGGCTTCAACCCGGCCTTCTTCACTAGCTCCACAAGTTGAACCCAATCGTCGACGGGTAGTGTGATGAAACCGCTGGAGATTTCGATAATGTCGAAGCCCACATCCTTACATTCCTTCACGTAGTGTTCCACGGCCTCAGGGCCCTGCGTCAGAACGTACTCAATCCACCCACCTGTCGAGACCAGCACGTTGTACCGGTGCGCCGTGTCGATAATCTCCTTGAGCACGTCCCGTTTCATGAGGCTGAATGATCCGGCTGCGAACTTCAGGGCGTCCACGTACTCACCCATTGTTTCCAAAACATCTTCGAGGTACCGCTTCCCCATCACGGTATAGTAGGGGCCGCGAATCTCAGTAACTCCTTTTGTTCGGGGCTTTCCAGGCCGTTCGTTCATTCTGATAAAGGAAAACGCTTTGCTACTCAACGATTTGTCCCTCGTTTGGGGTCAGGAATATTTGCGAGCAGCTTCGTGAGATCTGTGACATATAGGTCTTCCATTTGATGCACACAATCTACGATTTGTTTTCGCAGATTCTTGTCAACATAACGAGCGCTTAGGCTGTCAAATTTCTCCACCGCTCTCTCCCAGCGCATGGGGCGCGTGAAGAAGCCCTCGTAGTCCCGTTTCTCCTTCTCCACGATCCGCCCACCTTTCAGATGAACTATCAGGTGGGATGGCATTTCATTCGGAAATCTTTGACTGTAATCCTCTCTGGGCCTGACGGCGATTTTCTGCAGAAGATTCTGAACATCGCTTCTGGTGATTCTGTCGGGATAATATTGTTCAGGCATTACGGTTCCATCTAGAGTTGCTACGGCGACAATGTATGGGAGGCTATGGTCGGCCTCTTCCTTCGTTCGCACATGCTTCTTCTCCCCCTCCTCCCCCCCGCCAATTATGTTGTAGGCTACGTCGAAGACCTCTATCTCGAGCTTCTCAATCTCCTCCGGCTTGAAGCCCTGTTCTTTCTTAAGCTCTAAGATGCCTTCAATCGAAGATTGGGAATGAACCTCGGCATTGTACTTCTTCAGTATGGTTCGTGTAACTCGTTCTAGATTCTCCTTCGACCAGTCAATATCGAATTTTCCCGCAATCGATTCCATGAAGCCTTTGTTTCCCTCAAAAACCTCAGGCGGCCCAGTGATGCCCCGCATGGCCAAGAATCCAGCGTGGGTGGCGCCGAAGCCGGTAAAGGGGTAGGCTAACCCTTTCCAGTGTGAAAGTTTCCCTGTGCGCGTTACCCTAAGCGCATTGAGCGCCGTGCCGCTGATTGCGATCGCATTCGCCGTCTTCTCAACATCTAAGCCCAAGGCTTTGGAGACTCCTGCGGCTGCGGCGTAGGATCCCTGTGTTGTGTGGTCGAAGCCTTTGCTTCGGACTGGGGCTACGTCGCTGAGGCGGCATTGCACTTGGTAGGATACAGCTAGTGCGAGCAGGAAATCGCTTCCCTTCGCTTTCGCGTATTCTGACGCGGCTAGCACGGCGCCAACGTTATCGTTCGGATGGCAGGTCTCCCCCTTGGCTAGGTAGCTGTCGTTGAAGTCCAAATAGCGGATTAATGCTCCATTGTATAGTGCGGCGAGGTCTGGGGCCGTCTTTCCTCCGCCAATAAGTGTGCAGTGCGGTTTCCCACCAAAATCATCAAGCTGCGCTTGGAGCATTCGGATTGGTTCGCCTTCGAGGGCGCCTATTGCACAACCGAGCGCGTCCAGCACTCGAATTTTTAGCTCCTGCTTGGCCGCAGGGGACAATACTTGGAAAGTGGTTCCAACTACGAACTGGGCAAGTTCGTGGACGAGGGTTCTCTGTTCTGGCAAGTTTCGGGTCGCCAACAGTTATTTGCCCTCATCTATGTTTGTTACTTTTCGGTTGGGCGGTGTATAACATATGCTAGGCATCAATTCTGCGCGTTCGCTTTGACTTCAACGGTGGTCTGAACAGGCCTTACTGGTTTGCTATGTCTTGCCGCACGTTTTCTCATGCTCTGTTAGGCAGGCTTCGCACATAGTGTTTCCGCAGCTCTTGCACATTTTGAGCGGGCCTTCTAGTGGTTGGCCGCAGAAGCCACAATAACTACCCGAGAACAAATCGCAACTCCTTCGAAAATCAACGGTTATGATTTAGGCCTAATAACCTGCCTTTTAGTCGCGGCAAAAACAGCTGAGGTCGATTTTTCGTGTTCTAAACCCCCTGTCTGTTAGGAAACAGGCCATTTGTTGCCTTCGTTTGGCACCGTTTGGCACCACCCCTTGATGGGTGGATCCACCCTAGCCTATGCCTCTAGAACGCAACAGAACCGTTGCCAAGGGCCTGTGGAGAATTGAGGGGTTGAGTTGATTAGGGTCTGGTTTTTCGGCTCACCCAAAGAATCGAATCGTCCCGCATATTTCTTATCTCCAAGATTCTATGAAACGGGATCAATGATTCTTCACCCGCAGAATCTTCCTGTATTGTAAAATAGGATTTGCCAAGGGTTCGAATATTGGATGCGTTAACTTGTTTCGTGTCGCCTGGCGCGCCCCTGTGGCGGTATGTGATGACGTAATCCTCAGGGTTCTCTTTCTCGTCCCAGCGCAGCCTGTTGAGAATATTCCTGAGAGGGTGAACCATAGGCCACGTTCAGCTTTACGTATGGCTAGCTTAGGTGTTGGTGTTGTAGATATTGGTCTCGAAATTGGTTGCTGTCAAGTCAGCTTAAAGCCCCCACTGGCGCAGGGGTTGTTGGGATTCGAAAACGTTGGCTAGCCAGAAACTTCTTGATATGTTGAACAAAGCAATTGCTGGGGAGCTTCAAGCCATAATTCAGTACATGTGGCAGCATATCCAGTGGAAAGGAATTGAGCACTACGCGGTCAGCAAGGGATTCGAGGAGACCGCGATGGACGAAATGAAGCATGCCGAGAAGATTGCGGAGAGGCTCTGGTACTTGGGAGCAAAGCCAACAATCCAACCCGCCCCCATCTTCGTTGGAAACACCCTCGAAGAAATGATTCAATCCGACGTCAAAGCAGAGCTAGAAACAATTGTGCTGTACAAGGAAATCATGGAACAGGCACAAAAAGAAGGCGACGTGGCCACAAAAGAGATCTTTGAAGAGATAGAAGAGGACGAAGAAGAACACCACGACTTCTTCTCAAGCCTCCTAGAAAAATAAAGCGCTACTTTTCCCGGCAAGCTACCTCTTGAGGTTCCTCCAAACCGGTTCCCGCAAAGTTTGTCTTGGGACGTCATCGACGATAACCCAACTAGTTTTCGCGTCGCGAGAGTTCAATGGCGTCTGAAGAACGCAGCTATCTCTTCGCTGGCGTCAAGGTTCCGGCTAGTTTTGCCGATTATTCTTTCTGGCAAGTATTGCCAGCCTCCAGGCCACGTATGGCCGCCACCTTCGATAACGTACATGATTACCTCCGTATTGCCCGGGCACTGGGTGAAATTCTCAACGCGGACACGGGTTGAGTCCTCGCTTCGAATTGGTAAATGTTGGATAGTTGGAGTGAGGGCGCAACCATTCAACTGGGCCCACTTAACCGCCGAGTTATGGGCCGACAATATTTCTCTCCTAGCACCCGCTCTGACACGCCCTCCATCAAATGGCACGAGTGGGTCATTTGTCCCATGAATCATCATAACCGAGACGGGTTTGCTTATCACCCGAGTTTCGGCTAGTGACGCTTGCATTGTGGCAGCAACCGTGGCGATCGCACTTATCCTCTCGGGGAATTCGATTGCCAGCCGTTGCGAGAAGAAACCGCCGTTCGAAATGCCAACCGCGTAAACCTTGCTCGGATCGATCGCATTCGTATTAGTTAGCCGTTCGATAAGTACCGAGATGAAGGCGAGGTCGTCAACGCCCTTAGGGCCTGTGTCGGGCGTGTCGGTCCAATGCCTACCATAACCATCAGCGTACGCGACCACAAAACCGTCCCGGTCGGCGATATGGTTGAAACGGGTCAAGATAGGCATGCCTTTTGCTCTTCCGCCTCCCCCGTGAAATGCAAGAAGCAGACTGTGGGGCTGAGTATTGTCGGGGCAGTGTACCAAGTAGGTTCTCCGAATATCTCCGACAAGGAGAGAATCAGCAAAGTCCATGAATTGTCTGGAACCCTTCACGTGTAACCCCATCCGAGGTGCCACAAATGAAGAAATACTTACCGCAAGCTTTTCTTCGAGAGGCCCACCTAGAACCGAGATGGCCTTGTATCCTGAATCTTCCCGTCGCAATTGCCCCAAATGCGCCCGTTGCGGCGGATGCACGCAATGGTCAAACGGTAGATGGTTCTGCCTCTTCTGTAGAATCTACTACTGAGCGTTGGTTTGGTGTTCGGTTCTGTTGGGTTGGGATGTGTTTTGCATCAACCTTTGGGTGTGACTAGGTTTGGGAGTTGCAATACCTTATTAGTCCGCTTGCGGGGGGTTTCCCGAACTGGTGTTTCTAATTGAGTGAATACTACCTTCCAGGCGCGACAACCGTCGGCATCGTCTGCAAAGACGGCGTAATATTGGCGGCCGAACGGCGCGTCACATACGGATATTTCGTTATGAGTAAAAGCGGTAAGAAGGTCTTCAAGATCGCTGACAAGATTGGTGCAGCATGCGCCGGCATCGTTGCCGACATGCAAATTCTAACACGCGAGGTAGGCGCCTACCTGAACCTCTACACTTACGAACGTGAACAAAGCGTCATGGTCCATACGGCCGCTAAGCTGATGGGTAGCATGCTCTTCGAGCGACGCTACTTCCCCTACATAACGCAAACAATCGTTGGCGGAATCGACGAGGGCGGAGCTAGGTTGTTCGTTCTCGACCCGTTGGGCTCAGTAATCGAGGACAAGTTTACGGCGGTGGGCTCAGGGTCGGAGATTGCCATGGGCCTTCTTGAAACCGAATTCAAGGAGGGCATGTCCATTGAAGAAGGGAAGGGCCTCGCACGGAAGGCTGTGAAGGCTGCGTCGGCGAGGGATATAGGTAGCGGTGAAGGCCTCGACATGCTCGTAATAACCAATACCGGCATCCGCGAAGAACAAGAACTACCCGCCAAGTAACCACCTCGCATCCTAAGTTCACGGGAAGCCTCTTCGCAAACGGCTAGCGAGCTCTATGCTTTCGAAGAGCGACGTCGAAAGAATCCAAGCCGAGTTGCTTTCCTACGATAAGGCGAGAGAAAAACTTCAAACATTAACTCGAAACGCGACGAGGCTATGCAGTTGGGCGATAGTTCAAGTCCATCGCGGAAAGCTCGGTGAAGCCACCAAAACCCTCAACGAAGCAAAACGCTCACTCGACGAACTCCAAAACCTCCTCACAGCCCACACTGAACTACCGCAGTTCGGGCAAGTTCTCGTGGCCTTCCAAGAGTATGCGGAAGCCAAGCTTCTCTTTCATTTGAAAAAGAACGGCACCATAGCCTCCATGCACGAAGTTGGGACTAGCAGCACAGCCTACCTTCTTGGCATGTTAGATTTCCTCGGCGAAATGCGGCGAATGATCCTAGACGCGCTCAGGCACGGGAACGCGGACCTAGCGCAGAACCTACTCACGAAAATGGAGGGTTTATACGAGGAACTCATGTCCCTCGACCGAACATCCATCCTCCCGAACTTTCGAAGAAAACTCGACGCGTCCCGCAGGATATTGGAGGCTACACGCGGCGATGTCGCGACTGACCTGCGGCGGATTTCCTTGGAAAAGGCACTGCGCAACGTAGAACGCAAGCTTGCTTCTGGTGGCAAGGCCACCAAACGCGGTTGAAATGCCAGTTCGTATTTCAAACAGAATCTCTCCCCGCGCAGCCATCGCCCTTCAGAAGAAACTCGCGCCACTCGTCAGCGAGGCCAGCGACCTCCCGGAGAGAGTTACCCGCTTGGTGGGTTGTGATGCCGCCTATTTCAATGGAACGACCGTGTCGGCGGCTACCCTGGTTGACTACGATGGCCTAGAACTTCTCGCAACCAAATCCCTCAAAGAACGGACCAGGTTCCCCTACATTCCAGGTCTGCTAGCGTTTAGGGAGGGGCCGGCTGTCCTACGGGCGATTCGCGCGTTGAGGGCTAAGTCGTACGTTTGTCTGGTTGACGCGCATGGGTTAGCTCATCCCCGAAAATTCGGTTTAGCCTGCCTTGTGGGCGTGGCTTTGAACCGGCCTACGATTGGTGTGGCGAAGAGCCTGCTTTATGGTTGGGTTCAGGGTAGGGAGGTGGTGGATAGGGATGGTTATCCTATTGCTCAGCTTGTACAATTACCCCAGAGTGGGAAAACAATCTATGTTAGTGTTGGACACAAAGTATCCCTAAAGGATGCTGTGGAAATTGTTAAGCACTGCCTCACACCTCGCGGCCCCGCACCCATCAACTTCGCCCACGATGAGGTGAGTAAGCAAAGATGGCACTTCAAGAAATCAAACCCAGCCTCCTGATTACGCTCTACAAGCTGATTGAGGTGGGCGCTTACCCGGACGAAGTCATATTCACGACAACGGAGCTGGCAAAACTTCTTGGCGCGTCCCAGCAAACAGCCTCCCGGCATTTGATTGAGCTTGAAAAGATGGGGTTGATTCACCGCGTCCGACTGGGCAGGCGGGAATCGATTAAGATTACTGCTGGCGGCGTAAAACATCTCGACAATATGTTCCTCACCTTGAAACGGGCTTTCGAGATGAAGAAAACCGAAATCGTATTCGAAGGCGTCGTTTTTTCCGGTTTAGGCGAAGGAGCCTATTACATGAACCAGGAAGGTTATGTGAAACAGTTCATAGAGAAGCTGGGTTTTGAACCATACCCTGGAACGCTGAACCTTCGAGTGCGGAAAGAGGACCAAGAAGAGGTGCGTATGCTTGAGGCTTCACCATTCGTACTCATTGAAGGTTTCACCGACGGGAAGCGCAGTTTCGGTCCAGCAAAATGTTTCCACGGAAAAGCCGCCGACAAAATAGATTGCGCGCTAATCTCCCCCGTTAGAACCCATTATTCAGGCGATGTGGTTGAACTCATCGCACCCGAATACTTGCGAAAGGCATTGCACGTAAAAGACGGCGACCCAGTCAAAATCAGGGCGTTTACCTCAGTTCCGCGAACAGCTTCTACCTGACTTCAACGTACTCTTATTGGAAACGATGGACCTCTTCGAACCCGAATGTATTGGCCAGCATACACATTCGATGAGTAAATGTCATCACCCGTACACCATAGGCGCTAAGGTTGAACGTCAAGGCATTGCGTGCACAGGATGGGGACATGGTCAAGGTCAGCGCGTTTACGTCAGTCCCTAAGAGATTTGCTAGCTGAGCTCAATTCGTGAAGAGATTCCTCTTAGGCGGCGAATGTATTCACCGGGATACACATTCAAGGGATTTTTGGCGGACAGCCCAACACGCTAAGAGGTTATTGTGTCCAGAATCAGGCTAGAGTCGATTGAAGCCGACAAGCTCTTACTACCGAAGTTCTTCAGACAGCTTCCTTCTGAGCGATGTTGAACTCGCATATTTCTCGTGGTCGAACTTGGAAAGTTTCACTATCTGAACTTTCAGGTTGCGCTTTTCAATGATCTCGCGTACTGTCTTCTCCAGGTTTTCCTGGTCATACCCGAAGGCAACTATGTCTGGCATGACCTCCGTCAAGACTTGCTCAAAACCGAACCCCACGTCCTCGTACCCTAAGATCGCCTTATCAACGGGCTTCAGGCCTTCGACCAGCGCCTGTCTATCCTTTTCCGGAAACAGGGGTTTGCGGCCCTTCAACATCTCAACCGTAATGTCCGTCGCAACAACGGCGACCAACAGGTCGCCAAGGGACTTGGCTTCGTTAAGGGCCGCTAAGTGGCCCAGGTGAAGCACATCGTAAACACCACCAGCAAGAACTACCTTGATTTGGCCGCGGCCCTTCTCTGTCAACGAATAGCGGAGTTCGCCGTTGTTATGCTTCGCCAAAGACCCTAGGATGAGGAGATCTTGAAGCTTAGTTGCATCAGCCGATGTTTCGAACTCTTCTTGGGTGAAGGGTCCATGCCTGAGCTGCAAGAGGTAGGCCATTTTGATGCACTCCTTCAGACTCTCTGAGTTCATCATGTCACAGCCGCCACGAGTATCTTCACGGTTGAAACAAACCCTTGACTAAAGGGCTTATTGGGTTTCTTAGTCAATTGTCTTGGTGAGGTTTAGGAATTTCAATGCGTCGAGTAGGCCTTCAGCATATGCGATTGATGCCAGAGATGTTGTAGGTTTACCGTTGTCGAAGTAGAATCGTGCGTCCTGCAAGTAGCGATGTATGGCGTCTGAGACCTTCATGATGCTAGCTTCTCCGACCATCTTGCTTTCTTTCAGTGGGCTATGTTGCCGGAGAGCCTTCTCTAGGGTTGTGATGTATCTGAGTGCGCGTTCCGAAGGGTCTTCGCTCATGTTGCTCATGCTTTTCCAGCCACCAGTTCTTTGCGAGCGCCGCAGAAAAGTTCGAGGGCTTCTACTTCAACAAAATGGAGTTGACCTGGGAATATGATGGCATACGGTGGCTGCCCGAAGTCGATCTGGATTAGTTCTGAGACGGTGCCGGCCTTGACCTGCATGTCTGGTGCTTCGAGACGGGACATTCCCACAACCAACGTTTCAGGTACTATTGCGGTTTCTGATTTTCGCTTTGAGACGGCGAGGAGTTGTTTCAAGCCTTCGGGGATGCTTATGTGGCGCTTGTTTTCAACATCCACTTCCAAGAGTACAAGCGAATGAAGCCCTGAAGATAAGTTGCGTCTTATGGCTAGGTAGACGCTTTCAGGAAATTCCCCCTGCCAAGAAGCAGGGATTGTTGCAGTTCTCCCAAACTTGTACGATTGCAACCCTGTTACACCTGCCGCCGCTGACCCAACCGACGCCGCGTTGATTACGCTGGTTCGAATCCCAGCCTTGTGGACGCGTAGCCGGAGGTCTACATGTGTGGTCGCAATCATAGGGTCCCCTGGAACCAGGAACCCAACCTTTTCAGCTTTAGCCCTGGGCAGTATCACCTGCTCGGCCCTTTCTTCAACCTCAAGGCGCGAGAGTACCTGCACAGGTTTGCCAACGATCTTCTTCAGGTTCTCTAGGTTTAGGCCAGGCATTACACTGGTATAGAATTCCGCAAAGAGATGGGCGCACGATTTCGCCTCCGATTGGCCTCGAAGTGACATGCCATATTCGTCATGAAGCCCCAAACCGATGAAGACTAACTCCGCCAACACAAACCCCTCTGAGCTGGTCATTATGCGAACGAGGGCACTGTTAACTTGTCGGCCTCATTGCTTTCAGCGACCTCTCATGCCTAAAAGAGGATGAAAGTTTAGGCTAAGTTATGCGGGCTGTCAAGACAGTTCAACAACACTACAAACTCAACCCTGAGATTCTACGAATGCTTGACGAGTTCCGCCAGATGATGAACACCTGCACACGGATCGGTTTGGCTGAGAATGTTACGAGCCTCAAGGCTTTGTCCCTGAAAGCATACAGGCAACTCGCAACCTACGACGCGATGAGCTACTACAAGTTATGCGCCATCAGCAGTGCGACCGGCATCCTGCGAAATTATCGGAGGACCGCTCGACATGGAGAGAATCCAACAACCCCTTATGTTCGGCGTTTGAGGTTGACCACATGCTACGGATTCAAAATTAAGGATGGCTGCTTGCTGCTCCCGTATCATCCCAGGAAAGCAATCGGAATCCCTCTAACACCCCATGTTCAAGCAACCATTCGAAAGCACCCGGTTCGTTCGGTCACGTTGACCAAGGATAAGTTATCGCTGACATATGCGAAGCAGGTCGCGGAGGTCAAGCCGAATGGCTTCATCGGCATCGATAGGAACCTAAACAATGTCACGTTGGCCGGCACGGACGGTTCGATCATGAAACATGACCTCTCCGACGCGACGCGGGTAAAGGCTACTTACCGTCAGGTTCGCTCCCGTATGAGGAGGAACGATGTACGCATCCGCCGCGAAATCACGGGCAAGTATGGCTGGAAGCAACAGGAGAAGGTGAATCGAATTCTCCATCAAGCATCCAAAATGATCGTGCAACAAGCCAAGCAGGGGGGCTTCGGCATCGTGATGGAGCAGCTCACGGGCCTTCGGAAGCTGTATCAACGTGGAAACGGCCAAGGAGGATGGTATCGCGGCCGGATGAACTCTTGGTCGTATGCGGAGTTACAACGTCAAATCGAGTATAAAGCCCGCTGGGAAGGTTTACCGGTTATCTATGTTCATCCGCATGGGACAACAGCGAAGTGTTCGATATGTGGGTCTCGCATGGCGAGAATACCCGAAGAGAACCGAACGCTGAAATGTCCGTCGTGCCGGGTGAGCGTAGACCGCGACGTAAATGCCGCCAGAAACATTCTGGAGAGAGGCGTGAGGTTCGCGCCAATCGCGCTTCCAGTTGAAGCGATGGTACAGGAACCCTCCAGCAAGGTAATCCTGAAAGTCGATGGAAGCGAGTTAACGAGTTGAAGCCCATGAGCCAACAAGTTAACAGAACCCGAACAAGGCTTTAATTCGTGGGGAAACTTTCTGAAGCTTCCGGGTGGGTCCGTAGCTCAGCCAGGTAGAGCGGCGGATTGGGCATGTGTTTGCCAGGCCGAAGCTCTTAACAGCCTGAGGGAGACCCGAAGGTCGAGAACCACAACAGTGGCCGACAAGGTTCAAATCCCTCCGGACCCGCCACTCCAACGGTTCCAGACCAGGGTCTGGCAAATATCGAAAAGGCAGCCTCTCAGACTAACGCCGTTTACATATGCAGTGTGCGTGCACCGCTATTAGTGGAGTTCAAATCTGAATGCCCGCACATTGTGTCCCCCACAACTTCCAGAAAAGCTAGCAAGCTAAGAGTTCAATTTGTGATGCCCGCACGGCTATACCACACACACAAAGTGTGACTATTACGGCCCTGTCTCGGTTTCAGGTGACTCACAACTTCAGAATATCTTGAAAAGGCCTCCAAGATCCCCATGGTTGTCCAAGTACTGGAACAGAGCTGCTACTCGAGGGATGATCAGAACCTCGATTATTGTGGATACACCTGCCACGTATAGAACCAGCGAGTTCATGTTTTGGATGACCTCCTCCAAGCCGTGCCACTCGGATGCCCACTCAGACGATCCGTATCCGGCCAAGATTACAAGACCTACGGTTCCCATCGCCAGTATCAAGTAGAACCACAAGACCTCATCTTTGATTTTCTCGGCGAGGATCTTGAGATAACTATTGAGTTTCAGATGTGTTCCGGTTCGCAATACTAAGAGCCAATACGCCGCAAGGAATAGTATTGAGGGCAACAAGTAGGAGAACGCTGACGAAGCGGCCTCTTTGCCGAGGAAAATCGAAGCCAACTCAGGTGCTGTGAAATACACCGCGAACATGCCTCCTCGCAACAATGCAAAGTAAGTTACGAACGTTAGAACCGACTGCCTTTTCACAAACGCCCTGTATCTTGTAGGGTTCTCGCGCCAATCCTCGAGAATTTGAGGGATTTTGACCATGCAGATTACGTAGGTTATCGCGATTGTGCAAGCAACTGGGAACATGGCCACTTTTGGATCGATCCTGATTGGGCTGGTCATCGCGATCAGGAGGAAGAATCCCGGCAATAGTAGCCAGACGTCCGGAAGCATCGCAAAGAAGACCATTTCGACGAAACGCTCCGTGTATTCCTTCTCGAGTATTCTGGCCATGCTGAGCGCAAGGACGATTACGAAAATACCGTTAACCAGTATGAAGCTGACGCCGAAAAGCGCGATGTATCCAAACATTGTCCCGTTCACACCGGTAATCAGCTCTACCGGAACAGATTGGGCGACTATCCATGCCCCTACAAGAGCAAGTGTGGCCCGCATTTCGAGAATGGAAACGTGTTTCTTGGAAAGCACCGATAGAAGATGAGCCAGGAAAATCAAGGGCATTAGATGATAGAGAATCGAGAATGACATCACCATCTGTGGCGGCGTGCCCAGTTGGTATTCATTAGGCCCGGAATTCACGGTAAGTCTAGGGAATGATAGCCACAAGATCCCTGTCGTGATTGGTTTCCAAGTTTCTTTGATGAACAACGATTCTCCAGGCATCAGCGTAGCGTTAATGCCAGTGTAGCTCGAGGAAGGTAGTGGTGATGGGAAACGGCTCCCAACCGCAGGTCCTAGATACGTCAGCGGCTCTCCGCCGACGGTTATCAGCAGGGACGCTTCTGGGTTGTCTACCCCAGCCCCTGATGGGTTCAATGCCATATGAACGATCGTGGGTGCGGATCCCCGATTGGTCACATTAACGCGGAATGATACGGGTGTTCCGAGTTCAATGATAACGACGGGTGAATAATCGCAGTAGTACTCCACTTTCGCTCCTTGAGACAGGTCGTGAAGACGCACCGTGGTTCCGGTATTAGCGTCCGCACGGACCTCAATGGTTACTGTGAGAAATGCGGCAATCACGATCGCTATCACTACGAAGGTCAGCCATTGATGGCGTCTATCTACGGACGTGGCGGCAGGCGAGGTTGTCACTGTTTGAGCCATCCCAGGTGCTCAGGATTGTTGCACAATCTGTAGGCTTGCTCCATAGACCTCTGGCTCCCGGTGTTGCTGCGTTACGCGCTCCTTATTCAGAGAACCAGTAAAGCCAGGATCCTTTGCAGTTTTGCTACGCGCGATTTTTTGTAGCTGCCCATTGTTAACAGGAGGTCTAGCTCATCAAACCGTGATTCCGAATCAACTTGCCTGGATCTCAACTCCTTCACGTCCATCTACCTCCTGTTAGCAAGGTTCCGCCTTGGCTAAGAAGGGGCTCTGAGACAAGAAGCCGATTACAAAACAGTCTCAGATTCTATGAGAGGCAACGATCTCACTGAATCATCTGACTGACTTGGCAGAGATTCAACCGCGAGTCGCAATGAAAGAAGTTATTTACGAAAAAGACAGACTCCTATAACATAGACGGGCTTCACATAATGACGGGCCGGTAGCATACTGCTTGACCAATCATACTTCGCTGACCATGGAAGACGAAGTTGAGCTGTACCGTTGGCTTTGCAAATACTTCAAGTTGACAGAGATTCAGTGCCTCACAATCATGTTAGTTTTAGCGAAATCAAGCAGGAATGTGTATCAGGTCCACCAAGACTTGAAGGAAGCTATGGAACTAGGAGATAAAGGAGCTGGGGCGTTGATCCTCAAACTTGGCGGCAAAATACCAAAAGAGCCCCCAGTCTATGCTTCGGTACACAACTGGCTCACTGGTCCTTTTGTTCGCTACGGTTTTGTCTCCATTGAGAAGCAGGTCTCGAAGAAGGAAGTAGCGATCGGCTACCGTGACATAGTCCAACCCTCCAACGGGATTTCTTCGCTTGTTCAATCATACGAAAGAAGTCACAAGTTGCAGGAAGGGGCGGACACACTTTGCCATGCGATTGTGACGGACAAAGAAATACCGCGAGTTTTCTTAGCCCAAAATCCGAGCCACCCCATTGAATTTAAGAAAACGCTGTATCAGATGCCCATGAGGTATTGGGCCAAGGGAGACGGGAAACTGGTGTACCAATTCGAACAACAAGCTGCTGAAGCAGCTGTTGAAGAGGTGAGTGAGGGGCGCATAAAGTGGAGCGCTTACCACGAAATGGCAGGCAGCCCGCTGAAGCACATTTGGGCAAACGGAAGAATTACTGTTCATAGAGTATGGGCTGGGCTCGTTAAAGAAAAGAATCGATTGAAACCGCACTCACCTTTCGCGGGACAGTGGTTTGACATGGATCAGGTGAAGACGAACCCGAAAATAGACCCGGAAGCAAGAGATTGGTTGTCCCGAATTTGAAATCACTAAACTCGGCGACATGGGTGTGGAACAACGGCAAATATCAACCGTACAGATACAGAAGAAAAGCGATGAGAATTCGTAGGATCAAGTTTGTCGTACTTGATGGGGACGGAGTCATCTACGACTTACCCATAAAGCAGGAAGATAGTCCGAAGGTTGCAGCAAGCACTTGGAATGTCTTGTTCAGCAGGCTCGGAATCTACGAGGAGCATGAACGTCTCAAAAGGAAATTCATAGCGGGAGAGTTCAAGTCATACGTCGAATGGACAAACGCCGCCTGCAAAGTGCTCAAAGATTTCGGTCTCAAGAAGAAGATTTTCGAAGACGTCATGGAAACTCGTCAGATTGCGGCCGGAGTTTCAGAAACAGTGAGTGAACTCCGCAAACACGGCATCATTGTCGCTACAATAAGCGGTAGTTTCGAAGGTCTGTCTCAACGAGCCAAGAGTACTCTTCCACTGGACGCATATGCCGGACACTGCAGGCTCATATTTGATCGCAAGGGTTCACTGAGTGATTGGAGATTAAGAAGGTGTGACTACGAGGACAAAGTGTCCGTCATGCGCAGAATGGGCAGGAAATTCGGAGTCGGAGTGGATGAATGCTCATTCGTCGGACATGAGGTGAATGATATTCCCGCACTCAAAGCAAGTGGCCTAGGGATAGCGCTGAACGCCCACAAAGAGAAGGTGAGAAGAGCAGCGGATATTTCTGTCAAAGGAGACGTGACAGCCATCCTAAAGCTGATTCTAGTAGCGCAGGCCCCTGAACTTGAACCTGTAACTGCGCCACTAGAACTGAGTCTGTAACTGTTCTCGAAGTGTGCTTGTTTTTGGTTCGGGGAACTACTCATGATCTATTGCGTACCCGAAGCGTTCAACACGACCGCAACTGGAAAGTTCTAAATGCTCTCTCGGATAAACGGACAGACTGTCCGCGGGTCCGCCGCACTATCGGTTCCAGACCAGGGTCTGGCAATTTCCAAAAAATCGTATGGTAGAAGATCAATGACAACAGTTCGCGCGCAGGCGCGCGACTACAACTCAGATTTCGTCGTTCGCACTACCGTAACCCACCAGGGCGACTTGAAAAGAACCTTTGACTCCTCGGCGTGAAGTTACACTTGGTCCACAACTTTTATGCGGCCTCTAGCCTGGCCAAGCAACTCACGGGCAAGCCGCTCTAGAACCACATCTTGTTTCCATGGATATCTCTCCACATGGACGAGAGCTCCCTGCCTGGTTGTCTGGAGAATACAAACGGCGTTGTCGCTTTTCATCGAATATTTCGCTGCCTTAGTGTATTCCTTCAGAAGCTTATGGGACCTGGAATAGCAAAGAACCGAGCCAGTTTCAAGTCTGGTTCGAAATGCTAGATCCTTGTGCTTCTTCGTATAGGACCAAAGCTTGTCAACCGATTTAGCGAAGATGGCTCGTTCTCCATCAGTCTGTTCTAGCAATATCGCAATTCCATCTATGAACCCTGTGGCGCCATTCTTCTCAAGAATTTCTACTAGTGACTGCATCGTCTTGGGCATTTTCTGTCTTGGTTTAGGAGTCGGCGTCGAGCGTACGCCGAGGACATGATGATAATAGTCTTGGATTGGACCTGTAACGTCTGGAAAAATTATGACATTGTTACTGGCTCTGATTCGTTCGGTAAGGAGTTGGTTATCTAAAAACAGACCGAACCAATCTAATTCCTCAGTGGCAAATGCTTCTAGATCTTGTACTGCTATCCTTCGTTCAAGATAACTTACGAACTCCCCCACCCCGTTGACCAATTCAACTATCACTTGTAAGTCAAGGTCGAAGACTGACCACGCAGCCTCGTTTCCGCTTACGATTCCGGCCCTAGATAGCCAAGACATGTTTGTTGTGAAGGCGGTCAACGAGTCTAACGTCACGGAGATAAGATACATGCGTATTATGTTCTTACTTCTGAGACGCACATCGCCCTTAGGACTCTCGAAGTAGACTTCTTCCGAAGATCGAATATACCGCGCCGCTCGCGCGTTTTGTTTTTGAGCGTCATCAACCAATCGTTTCAACTGGTCAATTGCACTTCGTGATCCTCTTCGAGCTGCCGTGGACATCGAGCCAGCTTTCGCTTCAATCAGAAACGCGGTTCTATCCACCAACACAAGCCCGTCAAGTTCGAAGTCTCGAACACCTTGCCCGTCATCATAAGAGTAATGCAGGTTCACCCACGCGTCGGCGTGGCGCGTAGTTGATTTGATCAGGGCTACTGCGTGGTTTTCTAAGTAATCCGATCTGTGACTTTCGTAGCGCCTCCATAGCCCATCATTCTGTTCTAGTATGTTTTCAATAGCTGCTCTGAACCTAAAAATCGATTGTCCTACCAAGTGTACTAACCATAATTCATCAGATAACTTGAGAAAAGGAGCACGATCAAGGGCGTCGTAAACGCTCGGCCATCCTGCTCCTATCTCCTCCTGTCCAAATTCGGGTGTAAAGAGGTCTAGGAATTTTCTAATGACGCGTTGATCGATTTCTGTAACCTTCGTGAGCTCTTCACAAGTCACCAAGAATATTCTGTGCGCCACCGGTCTCATGGTCTTTATCAGGTAACGATTAACCTCCTCGCTCTGCTTGCGAAGTTCGCCAGGACCGGGTGTCTTGTGCAAATCAGGACGTTCTGACTTAGATTCTCGGTATATGATTGATTCACACTTCAAAATCCTACTATTCACCACCTTATCCAGGCCATCAAAAATCCCAAGAGCGTCGGTAATATCGAAACCGATGAGCTCCTGCAGTTCTTTGCTAAACGGATCAAAGAGTGCGTGCAATTGTGCAGTCATATGATGTCGAAAAGCTTCGCCACGCATGAGAAGGTTCAATATTCTAGTGTGTACGAGGATGTCTTCAGGGTTATCACCCAATCGCCCCTTGCCTCTAACCCTAGCATGAGAATAATCCTCAACTAACTTCACAGCTTTCATCGAAAGAGCAAATACTTTTTCGAGATCGTCTTCTGAAGTCACCTCATCAATTGCGAGTGGATTCGGTGCCGAATCGAAATTACACAGGTACAACCAGGTGACATATTCAGCGTAAATCGGACTAATGTCCTGCAACTCAACTTCTGGGCTCGTTAGGAATATTCTCATCGCAATGTTCGAAAGAGTCGAAGCGATTGGAAGTTTGCGCACCAGCTCACGGAGTTCTTGAATTGCTTCCGAAATTTCCTGCTCTAGCACTGCTAAGTCTTTGCGTTCTGCGCCTGATCTCTCCAATTCACAGCCTCTCCCTCAAGCTATCGCAATTCAAGCTTTGATTCGAACTGAACCTGGGTTCAGGCTTGTATAGTAAGAGGTGCCCCAGAGGCCGTCCTCTTCGTCATATGTAACGTCCCTTGGACCTAGGAGTTTTCCCGCCGACATTTTATGCTTTTAGTCCAACGTGACCCGGGTTCAAACTTCGATAATAGGAGATTCCCCAAAGGTCATCCTCCTCACTATACGTGACATCACGTGGGCCTATGAGGTCTCGCTCAACACCATGAGGCAGCTGCACGACTATATCTTTGTTCATCCACTCACGAATGAAATCTCGCCGAATTCTCGACACGCCATGGAAACCATCAAACGGTTTCACGTGAAAATCATTGTTCCATTCCAAGTCTGTCTTGATCGAATTAGTGAGAGAGAAAGCAAGCCGCATTTTGAAGTCAAGCGGAATGAACTGCCCTGAGAATGACCCTTCAGCGACTTTCACCTTGATGTGGCATGATGTCTTTGATCCCCTTAAGCGCAATTTACTGGGACGCAGATGAGTGGTTCCAGACTTCAATGTAATTTCGCGTATTCCTTCCATGTCGGTGAGGGAAACGAAGACTTCTACCTCTTCATTAGGAAGGACGAGGCCGCAGTTCGAGGTCATAAACGGGCATTCATTTAACCCGTCGAAAGTCTGGTCTTCTCTTTCGAATTGGTTCCACTCTTCAGGGTTCTTGCTGTTCTGGACAAGATACTCTAGACCCGCCACACCAACGGTGCCATACCAGGATCCGGCAAATACTGGAAAACGGTCTCGACTGAACTTGCCTCGATCGATTGAATCCTGCCCTTCTTAGGCGAACCATCTCGTCAACCGTGATGAATCCGGTCCCCTCTTGCTTATGCTGTATCGATCTCATTTCTCTCATGTCGAAGTCAGGCAAAAAGTCTTCAGAGGAGAACAGACGACTCAGGAGTCTGCAACTCATAGCACGCTTTGACTTCTATGATAAACGATAAACACGCAGGTTACGAAATTACCGAAGTCTTCTGGAGTTTACCGCTACTAACTGAACTTCTTGATCTCAACAAGCTTAACCGATATTGGTCTTCGAAGCATCACGGAAAGCCGGCCCCTTCGAATCTCTCTCGGGGTTATGGTTTCTGTATTGTTTCTCTATTGTGGTCTCTGGCTGACGCAATCATCCAATTCCCTCGAGTCCTAGACATCAAAGACGCTGAACTTCTCGTGAGGGCCTGGCAAGGCAATGTTCCCTTTCACCGCATGCCGACCAAAACGCAGGCAGGTCAACTAGTTCGCAAGATCGTAGATCTGTACCGACCCTTGATGGGAGCAGATACTTTTGCTGATATTGAGCAAAATGCACCGATTCTATTGCAGGCACTAGTGAAGCCACTTTCTCAAATTTTCCTATCAAGTTTTGGGTTATCATCGGAGTTCAAGAAAAAGACAAGGCTGGATGTTCTCGAGGCACTCAAAGCCGGAGCCATCTTCAAACTCCTTTTCGAACTACAAAATCGCAAATCAATCAAGATTGCCTATAATTACACTTATGATAAAGGCAAGCGATTTTTTGTTCAATCAACCGTTTTGCCCCTGACTGTCTCAAACCAGAGATTCTTTGACGGGTATAAGCTAGGAATAGTCTACCTTTGGGAATCGCTTCTCGAAGCGAATCAAGACTCAATTCGGAAGATCAAGAGATGCAGGACATGGGATCAACTAGAAACGCTCCGTAACGTCACTTCTACAACTATAACTCAACCATTTGCTGAACGAATCGGGCTGGAATCTCCCACGGACGAGATTGATTTCAAAAAGAGGCGTAAAATTCCAGATGAACTGATGACTCCACTTATTCGAAGTCAACACACAGTCCCATTACAACCCGCGTCGACTCAGGAAATTCTAGATGAAGCCTTTCTCTGGTATCCTCTTGTAATAGCAGGGACAGACGCCACCGCCATTTCTTCTGTGGGCTTCGCGACAGCGTTGCTCGGGACAGCAAAATTGAGACGTGGCCCGATACATGTACTGAAATTCATTCACCGGCAGACAGAAGGCAACACGTTCAGCTTTGCTATCTTAATTCATGCGGCGAGCAATGTTGCGGACTACTCCTATTGGTGGGTTTTCCCAGACTTTGCTACAGATTTCTCTGGTATGGGGGGAGCAGGCTACGCGTTTGTAACGCAGCAGATCAACGGACTTGAAGAGAGGATAATCCTCGATGAAATCCCTGTGGCGGGGGAGGAGTTTCACCGATACGTGAAAAGGTCGAAAGAACAACGTCTGGAAGATGAAATTTCGGTCCTGCGACAAGCCCTTGACGCAGGCAGTGGAGCAATTCTGGAGCTAGTTTATGCGACAATTGCTCAAGCAAGAGGGGATCTAGTTCGCTGGCGATACAAAAATCCGGCTATTCTCGGTGACCGCGAAATTGACGTTCTAAGTATAGGAAACAATGCGACACCTGCTACTATCGAGATCGCTGAGTGCACCAGAACGGCATCGAAAGATGATGTATCTAGACTCAAGGAAAAGTTAGAACTATGCCGTCATAATTCTGCTGAACTCCTAAGAAGCATAAACGGTGGAAACAGCGCAAAGGTAGTTGAGGTTCGAGGTAGGCTTGTTTGCGCCGTACCAAGTAGATCCAAGTTTCGTGGCATCAGCACAATATCTCAAAAAGAACTCAGAGAAGCATGCACCAAGTATGGCTTGAACTGGTATGAAATTCAGCGACTCCTCGGCTTACCATCAGAGCCAGCAAAGTACAGACGGCCCAGCCCGGACGATATGCTGAGAACTCTTATGCAAGAGGATTTCGACAAAGTCAAATGAGTCCTAGTCTATTGATTGTTACTTGACGCCGTGGTAACAAGTAGACTCATAGGGATTCAAAAGTCGAACGAATGCTCTCAGTGAATTTCAGAAGCTTACGAGAAAAATCCAAAGCAATACTCAAGGACCAAGCTTTGACCGCATCTCTTTGAAATGTGGATGGTCTCTCCTCTCCGCTAAGGAGAGATGACATTCGGGGAGCCACCGCGACGTAAAACAGCGATGGATGAACGAATAAAGAAAGGATACCATAATCGAAATCGTAATATTCTCCCATTCCAAATTGTGTAGCAAGATCTCTGAAGTTAAGATCTGGCCGTGTAATAGTCGGAGTCGGACCGAACATCGTCGCCCATATCGTCTTCCTATGCTCCAACCTAACCAACTCCGATTGCATAAATTTTACCAAGTTGCTATTTCCTTGAATTGTCACTTCATCTAGAACCTTCTCGTTGAATCTGATGACAGAAGCCTCCGATCTGCCGACAAATTCACGAAACTTCTCCGGACTAGAAAAGGCATCTCTCGTGGCGAGGAATAACTCGAATGTGCACCTTGCCAGAGTTGCTAAAATAACGGGTTCTCCTGAGTCGTAATGGTCGATTATGCCAGTCAAGAATTCTCTATTCACAAAGAGTATCTTGATCAGAACGGCCACTTGATTATATCTAAACACTTTGGACCGAATTTCTGCGACTTGTTCTGAGCGCCATTTAGCGAAGATGCCTTCCAGTTCTTCCTGTGTCTTTCCCACAATTTGTTTTGGTTCCCATTTAGCGAGGAATTTTTCAAGTTCTTTTTGTATTTGAGATATCTGTCGCTCAGTCTCCATCAGGTCTTCTTTCGTGACGAAAGCCTGCCAAAGTGGTGGCTCTTTCGCGTCCGATTTCATCTTTCGTCGCTTATCGGCTAATATGCAAGGAAAAGAAAAACGAATCGACATGGCTCTGGCCGTGTACATCCTGAATAGGTGCACGGCATATGTCAGCGCGCGAAATCGTCAGCAATCAGAACACACGAGAGTCCTCTGTTCTAGCAGATTCATAGTTTTCGTGCGTGGGTCTAATGATGCGCACGCACACATAACTAATGAGGCCCGCAGGACTAATCTGCCAAGTCTCTGGCGAGACTGGCCATTTCGGCGCATGTAACTCTTGATTCGCGCACGACAACCGTAGCGTAGTCTAGTGCTCCATTCCTCGTTTTCCAGTCGTTGCAACCGAAGAGTATTGCTCTGTCGCAGAGTCTACGACTATTCAGCGTCGTCTCCAACAGCGAAAAGTACGGCAGGTCAAATTTGTCGAGTTTCCATCGTTTCAACCGATTTGGCACAATGAACGAATGCTCTCCAGAGAGAATTGTTGGAATGGCAAAAAATCGTCCTCTCTGAGATTCAATTGGTATCTTGGTTCCATGATACCTCGTGAAAAAGAAGCGAACGGCGGTACCAAGATTCGGCTTCTTTGCTCTCACTAAGCCAGTCGAATAGTCGTTTAGAATTCGGTTCGAAACCGCAAGTGTAATCGTCTTTCCAGACACGTCGCAATTCGCGGTCTCGATGGCGCTTCTTAGCCACTCCTGCAATGTCGTTACGACGTCAGTGGCGCTGTTCGCAAGAAGTCTAATCAGGATATTGGCATCCAATACGAGGATGACGTTTCGGTGGCAAATCAACTGAGCTTACCTAGGCGCTAAAATCTGAGATTAGAGATCGAATAGCCTGGTCAAATGCCGGTTGCTCGGCTTCCCCTGCCTTAGACACGTCAATGTGGCGGATCTTCGTGAAACGTCCCGTTCTGTCAAAGTAATGAAGTCCCAAGTTTGAGTTCTTCAAGCCACCCTTGGCGACGAGACCTAAAGTCTTCTTGACTATGTAATCACTGTGAGTAGTTAGCACCAGTGTAAGTTTCCGTCTGATGGCCTCTCGACATAAGAGCGTTAGAACGAGAATTTGTCTGTAAGGCTCAAGGTGTGCTTCAGGTTCTTCAATAACCAGCATTCCGCCCTTGTTCACTTCTCTCAGACCTATTGCAATCGGAAGCGATGCAACCACCCCGGAACCAGCTGCTTCAATCTCGGTCGTATACCCGGATTTGTCGACGAAAATCACCGTGGGAAACTCTCTTCTCTTCTCAAGCTGTATTTGTCCCTCATGAAAAGATCGAAAGGTATCGGCAATATTCTCAGTATCGCCGCTCGACAGAAACCTAAGGTAGAGATCGTAGAAATCTTCAAGGTACAGGGGTAACCTGCCCACTGACCCAAGCAATTCCCTAAGTGCAGCAGTTCCTTCCCTCCTGAGAAGTTGAGAATTTTCTTTGTACTCTTGTATGCCTCCGAATGTTCTGACGAATCTCGAAAACATTTGATTTCTGTAACTCAGAATGTTGGTGAAGAACTGAATTGTGCCCAATCTTGCGGCTGGGATGTAGACGGCATCTCTTCCAGATATAAGACCGGGTCTGTCACGCCTCTTCCTTTCAAGCGCCTGAAGCCCTCGGTTTGTGATAATGGGAGTGGGGAACGGTCCCTTACTTCTGCTCAGCCTTATGGTGGCATTGCCCAAGTCGGTCCTGATTCTTGCCCTACACTCCAAATTACCTTTAGTAACAATTCCTCCTACTGGTTCGTTTACCATACGCATGATTGTGCCTTCGTGCGAATATCTGCGGGGCCGTAACATCAATGTACGAGTGTACTCATGGAAACTGCGTTCGCGTCCGCGCATGAGGGCAGATGATCGAAGGAACCCGTACAACAGACGGCCCGTCATCGACTTCCCGGAATTGTTGGGGCCAAAGAATATGTTGATCGGCGCAAGGCTGAGATCACCTTCTTTGATAGGTCCAAAATTGGAGAGATTGATCTTCTCTATCCGCACCCTCTCACCCCGAATCTCCTCACTTTCTGAGGCGTCGGTCTCTCTTGTTTCTTCCGCTTCCCGAGAAGTGTAGAGGTCCCCGTTATCGCTTGGTTATTTCGCATGGTTCCGATGACAAGCCCTCCTCTATTGTTCGGGTACTCGTCCCAGATCCGACCATCTAAGGAGCGGCCTCCTGATTTTGGTTTGAACCCGCCATATTGCTTGAAAAAGAAAGCTACATTCTGACTGAGACATTCGTCTCGTATTTCGCGAATCCATTCCATTTTGATGGGCCTGTAGTTCGGCCCTGATTCACCGCCCACAATCGCCCATGATATGCCTGACAAGTCAAGTGGTGGTCGTGTGCTTTCGATTAGTGGTTCAAAGCTAACGAACCTAGTTCTGGCGGGGACTTCCCTCAGTATGTCTATTCGGGGTTTGAATGGCCAGCTTTCCACGGAAGTTCCCATCCAAATATGGTCTGGGACTCGACCATAACTCTTCGAGAAATCTAGCATTCGATCTGGCCGTTTTGTCAATATTTGGTAGGTATGCCAGTGGGCTCGTTCCATTACAGCGAAACACTTACGGAGATATTGGTCAGGCATGTCTTCATGAAATAAATCCGACATCGAGTCCACAAAGATCCTTCTGGGCTCGCGCCAGTGCAACGGGAGTTCGAGGTCCTTCTCATGAAACGTGAACTTGAATCCGTTTCGATACTTAGTCATCCCTCGATTCCGTAAGCTGAGCGCTAGCCTCTCTGCGTAGCAGTTCTTGCGGCGACTAGGCGGATATCGAGTGGAGAGACTGCTAGGGGGAGTACTTACGGTGAGCCTACTCGGCGGAGTAGCAGCACTCTCGATAGGTGAAGTCTTCAACTCGGCAACCCTTCTTATGCTATCGTCAGCTGAGGTTGTTCTCTCGACTCTCTTCCTATCCGCAACCAAGACTTCAGAAATAATCACTAAGATACTCCAGCGGCACTGAGTGCTAGAATGCAGAAAGCTTCGTTCATCTCGGCCCATAGTGTGTTCTTGGCGTTGGAATTTTCATCTCCGTCAAGAAAGTGTGTGTGCGTATAGTGGTGCGGGCGTCGAGATTTGAACTGTTATAATGGCACGCCTTCGATCGTTGTATGAGCTTTGCCAAATCAATCGTTTTCTCCGCTGGCGGTTCAATTACCTCCGGACCCGCCACTTTAGACTCAAATCTCATTCTGTTGGAGAATTATCCTCGTCAAATCCGTCTGGGCAGCGGTTCGGCGCCGCATCATTTTAGTGCTTCTTTTTTCGCGTAGAAATCTCTCAGCGGTGATAATGCGTCGAACAGGTAAGTGTCGAGGTAGGGTTTCCCTCGTGCAATGTAATGTGCCATGTTTCTGGCGATGGCGGGTCCCATCATGAAACCTTGGCCGCAGAGCCCGGCTGCAAGGTAGAACCCGCTTACGTTCGGGGCTTCTCCGATTATTGGCAGCCCGTCCGGCGTCATGGGGTAGAGTCCTCGCCACAGCCTGCGGATGACCAAATGCTTGAGCCTAGGAATCAAGTCAACCAGCCTTCTCGCAATAATGGGAAGAAACTCGGATGTGCATCGCCGATCCTCGCCTAGAATTATGGGAGATGGAGTGTAACAGAAGATAATTGACCCGTCATGCGTCTGCCCGAAATAGAAGTTGGCAGTTTTCCCTTCGGGTCCAGGTCTTATATCGACCACCAGCGGGTCTAGAAATCGATCCACTGGCATGGATATTCCGGCCTCATGCGAATCAGGAGAGACAGGAAGGCGCACGTTGACGGTCGCAGCGATTTGACTCGCCCAGGCTCCAGCTGCATTCAGCACGTAATCCGCTGAAATAATCTCCTTATCCGTCTTCACACCGGCCACTCGGCCGCTCTTCACGAGTACTTGTTCTGCGCTTTCCTCTAGCCGGAATTCTACTCCCAGCTTCTTGCATTCCTTGGTCAGCGAGGACGCGAATAGCAACGGTGACACTTGGCCGTCTTCAATTGAGAGTGTTCCACCTCTGAGCCCCTCAACATTTATTCCCGGAACGATTTTTTCAATGCCGTCGCGGTCAAGCCAATCAATTTTCAAACCGTACTTGTGTTGGATGGGAAACATGTCTTTCAGGAGTTTCTCGTCTTGTTCGCGGTAGGTTGGAAAGCAGTATCCGCCCATCTTCCAACCAATCTCGGTCCCCGTCTTCTCCTTCCATGTAGAGAATACTCGTAGGCTGTCTTGGCAGAGGGCTATCTTGGCTGGTTCTGAGTGTGTGGCCCTAACTCCGCCGATCGCTGCCTTGAAACTTCCTTGCGCCGGTGCCGGTTCCCTGTCGACCACTGTAACCTGCATGCCTTCTTGGGCGAGGTAGTAGGCGGACGGGAGCCCTACTGCTCCTGCTCCGATCACTACTATGTCCGTCATTTTCGGTCCTCCCGGAATAATGCTGTTAGTGGGACTTCCATGGTGAACGGTCGCTTCACGTACCCAGTCACAGAATCTAGCGGGATGCCTTGTTCCTGGAAGACTTGCTTGACGAGGCTCTCGCAGGTCTTGCCGTTGCACGCGCCCATGCCACATCGGGTGGCGGCCTTGATGGCGTTCAGGTCCCTGACGCCCATCTGTACTAGTTCAGCGATTTGCTTCTTGCTTACTCGTTCGCAAAGGCACACCATCACCTCATCATTCTCCACACCGTATTCAAATGCGGCAGGTGATCCCTGCTCCGGAGTTTGGACTCTAATGCCCGCAACTTTTGTTGCAAGCTTCGAATCCACCTCTACCTGTACCATCTTCCGTTTGTCCATCCATTTGAGAGATCGAATATGAAGCACCGTTCCAGCGCCGACGTCTTCACCCTCGAACCCGGTGAGCGCGACTTCCTTACCTATTCTCACGGTGTTCTCGTCAAGCTCCCATGGGAGCCACACCTGCACCTTTTTCCCTGTTGAATCAAACCTTCTATCCACGACGGCAATCGCTAAACCCGGGCAAACGACCGCGCATTTCAGGCAGCCAACACATTCCTTGTCCCAGCGTGGAAGCGACATGATGCTTTCGCCTTCCAATGTAACCCAACCCTTCGGGCAGGCTTCGACGCAGGGGTTGCAAGGAATCTCCTGCACGCACCGAATTACCGGGAAAACCTTTGCCGTTGAATAGTCAGGTTCTTTGAATTCATGAATTGGGCCAGGCTTACCACGTAGGATCTCAAGCATACCCAACCATTCTGCTGGGATGGCGACGTCCCGGCCCATGTCTTGGAGCATTCTTCTCGCAATCACTTTTCCAGAGAACATGGCCGCCGAGGCTTCAGCGATCAGCTCAGCGTCGCCAGCCTCATATGTTGGAATCCCCATCCGTCGAGCTTCTTGCGCTAGTTCGTTGACAGGGTTTAAGCCAACCGCGATTAGCACGGTATCAACTTGGTAGCTTCGCTCGGTTCCATGGATCGGTTTGAATCTCTCATCAATCTGTGCTACCACAACTCCTTCGACGTGGCCGTTTCCGTACGCTTTGACTACAGTGTGCGAGGTGAAGACGGGGACTCCGAGCCTCTTGATCTTGTCTAAATGTACCTTGTATCCGCCAACTTTCGGGAGAGCTTCTACTAAGCCAATAACTTGAATGCCTGCTTGCATCGCGTGGTAAGCTGCTATCAGGCCGACGTTGCCGCCGCCAACGATGAATACTCGGCTTGAAGGTTTCACTAAGTCCCTGTTCACCAATGTCTGGAAGGCGCCGGCGCCGAATACTCCTGGTAGGTCGTGGCCTGGAAAAGCTAGAACTTTTTCTCTCGCTCCGGTTGCAACTAGAAATTGCTTTGGTTTAATGAGGCAGTACTTTCCGTTTCGAACTACAGCGATTTTACCGTCGGAGAAAACTCCGACTACTGGAGAGTCAGTCCAGATTTGCACGTTCTTGAGTTCCGCTAATTCCTGTGCAAACTGTTTGGCTATGTTGATGCCTCTTGTTCCGGCACGGCATTCACGTACAGACCCGAAGAAGTTGTGAGTTTGGAGGGTGAGTTTTCCGCCTATCTCATGTTTGTCGTCACATACGATTACGTTCACCTTGCTCTCGGCAAGCTCGAGGGCTGCGTTAAGTCCAGCGGGGCCTGCTCCCGCAATCAGAACATCCACCGATACTTCTGGAACTTCGATAGGTCCAGCTGGCATATCGTCCTCTAGTAGTTTGGGTAATCCGTTGACTGTGCGAATGTTCATTCCTTCGTGGACAGGAGTGATGCACGCTTTCACGGGGATGCCGTCTGCTATGACTAGGCAGTGTGAACATTGGCCATTGGCGCAGAAAAGTCCCTGCGGTGCCCCATCCTTGTGATGATGGCCAAAACAATCTATCCCACGGGCAATCAGCGCTGAAGAGATCATTTCCCCGTCCGCGGCTGGAATTGACTCCCCTTGCCAGCTGAAACAGATCTCTCGCTTCTGTGTCACATCCAATATAGGGTGTGAATAGATCCTCCGGGCAGGGGGATGAGAGGTCATTTGCCTATCCCGATATCGCCAGATGAAACTCCTACGAGACGGACCAGTCAGCGATCTGTGTTTTGTCTTCCTTGATTTGGAATTTCACTTCGAACCTTCTTTCGCGGCCTTCAGCGTCTTGAAATGTTTCATGGACTGTAATCTGATTTTGTGAACTCGGGCTACGTTCGGCAGAAAGGGTGGTTATGTTTCCGTTCTGAAGCCGGCTCCTCAGGAGCTCTACGGCCCTCGTTTCCAGGGCGTCCAGTTCCAATCAAAGGCACCATGGGAAATGCCTACGATTCTGCTAAGTAAATGTCTGGAACCTATTCTATAGAGAATTACGCAGAAGATTCCAGGGAAAAAAAGCGGGTGTTGGACCCGCGTTTATTGGAAGGCTATTCGGGAATGAAGCCTATTTGGTCTTCGTCGCTTCAGTCTTCTTGCCTCTTCGCGACTGGTAGACGGCCAGGGCGGCTAGGGCAGCGGCTAGGATGCCGAAGACTAGCGCGAGCGTCTGGTATCTCTGTGTCATGGTACCGGCGGAGGCAAGCTGTTGGTTCAGTTGGTTTATCGTGGCGCTTTGCTGTGAGATTGTGTTTTGCAGTTGTTGGTTTTGGGCTTGGCCCTGGCTGACTTGTTGTTGAAGGATTTGGTATTCAGATTGAAGGGCGACATATTCCGGCGTGGTCGCATTGATGTAGGATAATGGTGCTATTTCTTGGTCTGTTGACGAGCTGTAGTAGTAGGATGGGTAGTAGACGTAGAAGAAAGTCCGGGAATGTTTCATGCCCATGGAATAAGTCGAGGGGTAGTAGTAGGAGCTATAGTCATAGTAGTTTGCCTGCACAGTCTCCGAGAAGAGTGCGATCAGTGAAGTCCTGGGAGCATCTTGAGGCACGGTCACGCTGAAGCTTTTGCTGAAACTCGCGGAAGGCGTTGAATATCCACCGTACCCATAGTATCCAGCATTGCTTGCTGAATTACTGATGAGTTTCTGCGTTGAGAGTTGATGGAGGCCTGCCGCGTCGGCGTAGTATATTGTTACAGTCAAAGATTGGAGGTACGCGCTGTTAGCTTTGGGAGTTCCTTGCACGTTAACCGTAACAGTATCGCTTGGCATGGCTTCGGAGGGGAAAGAAACCTGTAGACTGAATGAGTTTAGGGTGACGGTGTACGAGGTCTGCGTTGGTTGAGCGAATGCAGGACTGAGAAGGGACAAGAGGACAAGTGCGGGAACTAGCCATATTGTTTTCATACTAATCATACCTACGACGAGCGTAGTAACTAAAAAGCATTATCTCGAACCGTTCGCTACTACTCACGTTAAGGTCCGTTTACAACCTAGGGGGCCTTTCTGCGTCGCCTAACAATCGCCAAAAACGTCAAACCGAGAATTATGCCCGTAATGATCGACTCCAAGGGGAACCCTGGGACTGGTGGCAATGTCATAGGCATCGTGACGGAAATCGAGCTAGAAGTTCTCAAGGCTGTTGTCGTAGGCGAGCTCACGACCGTAGTTACCACGGAAGTGATGACCACAATCGTCGGCTGCGCAACAGTTGTCGTTGAACTCCGTGAAGTCATCGTGGTACTAATACTAGTTGAACTCGTTGTTTGAGTTGAGGATGCGTCAACTGTGAAGTCGGCGGAGACAGAGTCACCAGCTTGATTGCCAGTCACCGAGATCGTGTATACCGCAGCCGCCACATTAGCAACAATAAAGGAACCAGTAACGGCACCGGCGGAAATCGAACAGGATGGTGATGAGATCGAGCCTCCAGAACCAGTTATCGTGCAGGTCGAGTCACCTGGGGCGAAACCGGAACCGGACACCGTAACGCTGGCTCCAACTTCCGCAGAATTGGGGTTGATCGTCATGGATGGAATAGGGAGTATCAATTGGAAATTAGTTGTCGCGGAATCACCCGCGGGACCACCGATAGCAGCAACCGTGTAAGAGCCTACTGCCACAGTACTGACAACAAAAGACCCTTTCACGGTACCGCCGGAAATCACACAGCTGGAAGCACTCACCGAGCTGCCTGAGATCAAGCAACCTGTGTCGCTCATTGAGAAGCCTGAACCGGTCACGTTAACAGTTGATCCAGCGGGGGCGGAAGTAGGATTCAACGCGATAGACGGACTACTGGCAGCTATGGTTGAGCTCGGCGTTGTCTGAGTAGAACTAGTGGCCACCTCGCTTGAAGTAGTCCTTGTTTGTAGCGGTGTTGTTGTTTGTAGCGATGTTGAGCTGCTACTAACTTGGGCTGAAACAAAGTCCAATTTGACGTTTACGCCGGTAAGGGTCAATGTCTTAGTGATCGGACCAAAACCTGGACCCGAAGCCGTAACCGTGATGGTTCCAGAAGTACCGATCGGGATCGCGTAGCCGCCCGAGGACGATGAGACGGCATAGTAACCGCCGCTACTTGGCGTGATCGTTACGCCACCGACGCCTTCGCCGATGTCGTAGAAATTGTTGTGATTCACATCATTGTACACCACGCCCAACAGGAACGGCCCAGCGCTGGGCGCGGCACCAAAATCCTCCGTGATGAAATCGCTACCAATACTGTTCGAGGTGGCTCCCGCATAGTATCCGATTCCGACTTCGTAGTACACGCAGGGAGTAGCGCTGCAGGGGTAAGCGTTGAGGAGATCAAGGAGGTTCACGCGGTGTAGACGCCCCGAGGTGCCTGAATCAACCATCATAAAGTCCTCCAATTCCGCAGCAGTCGAACCCGTACTCGCGGCCATGTTTTCACCTGCCCGCACGTAATCGTAGCCCACATTTGTAATGCGGTTGAAGGCAGTTGTGCCGTTTGGGTCTGTGTGGGAGAAATAATTCCCATTGTACATGTCCTTGCTGTGAGCCTCCGCAATGCTAAGCAGAAGTTTATTCATGGCCAACGGCGGCCGAGGGCCCACGAAGCTTGGATCCTGTAACCCTTCATGAATATCAATTCCCAAACGCTGCCCCTCGGCGATGGGATTTGCACGAGCCCGGTTAACGTACTCCAAAACGAGTTGCTCGTCGGGGGTCGGATTGCCAGAATCATACCTCACAAGACCCGTGACCGTGGGCGTAACCGCCCGCAGAGAAAGCAATGATGCAACTAGCACGACGGCAATGAAAGCAAAAGAAGTGATCCTTTTGCGTTTCAAAGGCATGATTCTAGTTCAACTCTCCTCGGTTCTTACACTGCTAGAGCGCAATCATCACGTGTCAGCACTCATCTCTAAAAAAAGGACGTATTCGCGCCATCAAGCAGAATGGAACGGTCGTTGCCCCGATTGTTAGAAAAGTGACACAATCTTGTGCAAATCTTTGACTGCGTGTTGCAGACTTTCCACCCACTATCAATGTCTACGTGTGTGCGCGCACAGTTGCCATCGTCGTATAATTCTGGTTTATTTCACGCAACGCGAGAAGTATGGAAAGGTTGACGTTCAAAGGGGAAAACAACCGGTGAGTTGAATGGCAAACACAAAGGGGCACATGATAAGTCTCGTTACTCGATTGCTTATCGTGGCCGCCGTTACAGTATCTATTTCAGTGGTGACGACGATTCTCCTGATACAGAAATTCGGGGCGACGTGGAATGTTGTTCCCATAACGGTTTTTGCAATCATTGTCCCCGCAACACTCGCAATAGCAATCAACTATCTGTATTGGCGTCCACGATACAGGGTGCTCTGAATTGACATCCGCTTATGCCGAACAGCTGTACAGAACAGCCATAAACTGAACAAAGCCTCAATTTCATCCTTCTCTGGCGTCGATTCCGAATATTAATTTCCAAGGCTTATATGCCGTTAAATTATTAAGTAAAATAAAAGTCTTAATAACTTAGTTTTCGCTTACTGTCAGCCATGCAATCAGTTAAGAGCACTCGTAAGCCTTGGGTAGTTGCCATTGCGCTCTTTTTCATAGGCCTCGTTGTCGGCGGCGTCATTGTCAGCTCTAGCAGCGGATCGAGTTCAACCTCCACAAACACGGTCACCGTGACCTCGCGGAGTGGTGGCACACCGGTGTTGAGCGTCTTGGCGACGTTCTTTCCACTTCAGGATTGGGCTGCAGCAGTAGGAGGGGACAAGGCGAACGTATCACTCCTGGTGCCAGCAAGCATCGATGTGCACGAGTTTGAGCCCAGTCCCGCTGCAATTCAAGCCATCGCGCAAGCTAATATTCTGGTCCTAAACGGGGCGGGCCTCGAAACATGGGCCTCAGGAGCAATAGCTGCAGCGAACAATCCAAATCTCGTAGTTGTCGACTGCAGTTCAGGTATCAATTTGATCAATCTTCCTCCACAGTTTCAAGTTGGGAATAGAACGATTGACCCCCACATATGGAATGACCCTGTAAACGCCATCGCCATGGTCAAGAACATCCTGGCCGGTTTCATTCAGGCGGACCCATCGGACGCATCTTACTTTACGGCTAACGCAAACAGGTACGAGAACGCCCTTGAGGTTCTCAACCAACAGTTTGTCGATCTAACTAGTTCGAAGGTTGCCACCAGAGACTTTGTCACTTTCCACACAGCCTGGGCCTATTTGGCGCAGCAGTACAACCTAAATCAAATTCCAGTGTTCGGCCCCTTTGAGGAGGAACCGACGCCATCAGACCTACAAAACGTAGTTAACGCAATCAACCAGAACAAGCTTTGCTACGTAGGCTACGAATCTCTCGAGAACCCAGCGATTTCCCAAACTATCGCAACCGAGACACACGCCACGCTTGTACCCATGGATCCGAACGAAGGTCTCTCGCCACAGCAGCAAGCGGCCGGCGAAACCTACCTAACAATGATGCAGATGATGCTCTTCATCCTGACGTTAGCACTTACGCACACGGGTTGCTAGCAACATATTATCTTGGAGCTTGCCGTAATATGTTGAATAAACTAGGGGATTGATCTGCAAGTCTCAGCTCCTATCGAAGGTCCGATAGTCGAGCTCAATGACGTCGGAGTGAGATATCCAGGCGGTGTTCAAGCTCTTGACCACATTACTCTCAAGATAAGTAAGGGCGATTTTGTAGGCCTGATCGGCCCAAACGGGGCTGGAAAATCAACGCTCCTTAACGTGATCCTTGGCATCGTGAAACCCAATACGGGCTACGTTCGGCTCTTCGGCGAACCAATATCCCCAAGAAACCTAAGAAAAATAGGGTACGTTCCTCAGATACCATATTCTAAGGACACCAACTTTCCGTCTACTGTCTACGAAGCTGTCCTAATGGGGCGAATTCCTCATTCTTCACGGTTCCCTTGGTTCTCGGCAGACGATCACCATAAGGTCGAACATGCGCTGAAACGCCTTGAAATCGAGGACCTCAAGAACAGGGGGATTGGTGAACTCTCGGGCGGAGAAACTCAGAGAGTTTTCACGGCGAAAGCACTGGTGGGGGAACCACAGTTGTTGATGTTCGATGAACCGACTAGCGGTGTGGACGTTGAAGCGAAGAGAGAGTTCTACAGTGTACTAGAACAGCTTAACAGAGATCTCGGTATCACGACAGTCCTTTCAATCCACGACCTGGCTGTTGTCACACAGCTCGCCAAGACGATCATATGCATAAATCGCAGGCTCTATTTCGACGGTCTTACAACGCGGTTCGACGCGAAAGCCATTCTCCCAAGGGCGTACAATTATCCAGTGGAAGTGATCGAGCACGGAGAGCATCCTTAACTCCATACTTACCTACCTTAGCGCTGGGTTCATTCAGCGCGCCTTCATCATAGGGATACTCATCGCCGTGCTCAGCTCAATCTTGAGCGTCTACATTGTGCTCAAGAGGCTCTCTCTCATCGGAGATGGGTTAGCCCATACCGCCTACGGAGGTATCGCCATCGGTCTCGCCGTAGGTGCTCTTCAACCCAGACTGGTCAACATTAATCCATACTTGATCGGGGGAGCAATAGTCGTACTTGGTTCAATAATGATCACAAAGACGATTCGCTCTGCGCGGCTTAGTGGAGACGCAGCTGTGGCGGTTTTTCTAGAGCTCGGCTTAGCTACAGGGATCTTTGTCACCAGCGTCACACTCAATTACGGCTTTCAACTTGACGCTCTTCTCTTCGGAAGCATACTGCTAGTTGAGTGGAGTCAGATTTACGCCGCTGCGCTTGTCCTCGTCTTGGCAATTGGGGCAATCATAGTTTTCTATAAGCAACTGCTCTACACAATTTTCGATGAGGTTCAAGCTAGAGCATCAGGCATAGAAACATGGAAGTTTGACTACCTGCTCGCCATCCTTGCCGGAATAGCCGTAGTCGTTTCAATCCCCATCGTAGGCATTCTGCTCATATCGGCGCTTCTTGTGCTTCCGGCTCTCAGCAGTATGCAAATCGCTCGGTCCTTCAAACAAACCATCTTAATGGCACCCATGTTCGGTTTAGCCTCTGTAGTTCTAGGAATGTTTCTGTCCATAATCCAACCACATGCTGCTCCTGGGGGGTCAATTGTTCTCGTGGGTCTGGCTCTACTTCTCGCTGCCATGGTCATAAAGAAAGTAAAATCCGTGTTCTAGTTGAACCGCACTTGCGTCGAAGGTTAAATAACAACCGTTTGGCACGCAGTCAACTCAGTGGCCTGCCATGACCATTGTGAGCTTGTCGTTTCCTGATCAAATGATAAAGGACATGGACAGGATTCAGAAATCTCGAGGCTTCTCGGGCCGTTCGGAGCTAGTTCGGGCCGCCATCAGGTTGATGTTGGAAGATACGAAAGAAAAGGACTCAATGGCAGGCAGAATCAGCGCGATCGTAACGGTAACCCACAGCCAAGAGGATGAGGAGCCCATAACTCGGCTGAAACATTTATTCCAAGATATCGTGAAGACCCACATTCACAGCAAGATCAGTCACGGGAACTGCATAGAACTATTCCTTTTGGAAGGGGATGGAAAGAAAGTGGCTTCTATGACGAAGTCATTCCAGAAGGAAGAGAACATGAAAAGTGTCCGATTGATTGTGCTTTAAGGTCAAGTTAACTTCTGTTTCGTTTGATGAGCGCCGAATTACATCTGTTCTTGGATAGTTGAAATGACTCTGGGTGCTAAGATTGTGAATAACATGGTGTTGTTCACCAACGCTGTGATCAAACTTGGAATCCCTGAGATCATCGAAGCCAGTAAGGGAATGCCATAGAATACCGTAACCCACCAGTTCTGAAGAAATTCACTAATGACCGTTAGGATTACAGCTGACGCGGCGAACCAAAGGCTGTTGGGTCTACTTCTGACGAAAAGCCGTAGAATGCCGCCTCCGATACCGAACACGCCTCCGATGATTCCACCGATAAAAGGTGTCCATGGTCCCGGTTGAACTGGGAGATCAGAAATCACTATAATTGATGATCCGCCTAGGAAGCCAACTACTGGTCCGTAAATGATGCCCATGATGAAGGTCAGCGTCTCCGACAAGCCGACTTTGATCACGACACCGTAAAATGGCGTAGGCGTGATCATGGCCACTTCTCCTATACCGAACCTCACCACGCTGCCGACGGCTACGAGCGTTGCCACTAGTGCGACTTTTTTCGATAGGGAGGCGGTCATACGTGGTCTTCTGGATGGATTATCCAGCCAGAGATTATAAAAGCTAATTCACAATATTAGCCGTAAGCTACTCAGAACGAGAATGAGATGAAACGGTACTTGGATACGCTACAGAGCTATTTGGAGCAGTACGGCATTAAGATTGAAGATTTGATCGCTACGGCCCTGGAGCTTTTCGTGCCCCACCCAGGCGTTGAGGACAAAGAAAAGGCAACTAGGATACTCACCGATGAGTTTCGGGATGCCTTCACTGACGTGAATGTCTCCTGTCTAATTGTTGCGTGTTACAGGGCTGAGGAGGACGCGAAGGAGGGCAGGATTCCAAACCTAACTGTGGAACGATTCATGGGTCGGCCGGGTCTTGTTGCTGATGAACTTCTCGGCATGACAATCGCGAGTTACATCGCAGGCGCTAGGGGCGTTTTCGAGTTTATTCGGTTCGACCAACAGAAGCCAGGTATACTCGCGAAACTAGGGCCAATAACCAATGATGCGATCGGTGGGTTGATCGCTGGTTGTTCCTCGAATATGTACTCCCTGGCGACGAGGCAGAGTAAGGGCTGACTTGATTGGGTGTCCTTCGTGGGCTGAGGAATTGCGTCGCCTTTCTCACAATTATCCCGGTAGGAATGGATGACGATGCAATTCAGCAAGCAGCATACTACATGCCGATTTTTCCCCTAATCGGCGCGCTCATCGGTCTTCTGGCCGGCATGTTTGTCTGGTTGCTCGAATTCGCTTTGCAAGCACTCATTGTCGGGTTCCTAGGCGTAGGCTTCCTGCTACTATTGAACGGAATCCAGCACTTTGACGGGTTACTTGACTTCGGGGATGGGCTGATGTGTCATGGACCGCGAAAACGGAAACTCCGTGCGATGCAGGACCCGAGAACTGGTGCCGGTGGGCTAGGCCTGGGAGTAGTTGTTTTGGCGACTACCGCAGTAAGCATTGCCGCCCTGGGGCGGCCGGTTGCCATTCAGGGGATTTTGGTCTCTGAGGCTATTGGGAAATTCTCTATGGTGCTCGAAGCCTGGGCCGGAAAGGCCGCACAACAGGGCTTGGGGTCCATGTTCGTTGAGTCGATGAATGGGAAGCATCGAAACATGCGGTTAACTGCAGCTTTCCTTAGCCTTCTGCTCGTTGCTGTACTGAGTCTTCGCGGAATCGGATTATTGGCCGTCATAGCTGGCACGGCAGCTTCAATGCTTCTTCTGTCGATCTCCAGGAAAGCCTTCGGGGGCATAACTGGCGACACTATGGGTGCGACAAATGAACTGTCGAGGCTCGTCTCTCTGCTCATAATTGTAGGTGCGACGCAATGGGTGTGACAGCTCTTGTCATGGCGGGTGGCAAGGCAACTAGAATGGCTTCCGAGTTTGAAAAGCCGTTAGCTGAAGTCGGCGGTAAGTCCATGCTCCTACTCGTAGTTGAGGCGTTGAAGAAATCAAAGAACATAGATTGTATCGTAGTTGCCGTCAGTCCACACACACCCAAAACCGCTCTGGCGGCAAGGGAAATCGGCGTCGAAGTAGTGGAGACACGAGGCTTAGGATATGAAGAAGATATGAAATTCGCGATAAAGCAGCGAAAACTGCGTGACGTGATGGTTGTTTCTGCAGACCTTCCCCTACTAACTCCTGTACTCGTAGATAGGGCAATTGAATCTTACAAGAGGGAAATGAAACCTTCGTTGAGCGTAATGGCCCCGGCAGAAATCGTGGAAAAGCAGGGAGCAAAACCATCATTTGTATTCCAAGTCGGTGGGAAACGAATGGTCCCAATTGGAATTAACTTGATCGATGGAACCAGAATCGACGAACCCGAATTAGAGGAGACCATTCTGATCGCAGAACCTGATGATTCAATCTTGAACGTTAACACAATCGAAGAGCTCAAGGTAGCTCGGGAGTTGAAAGCAAGTGAACAAAAGTCCCGAAACAAGGAAAGGTAACGGAACGAACAGAAAAGCAAACCGGACTTACCGCGCTGCTAGAATTCCGGTGTTCTGCGCACTCTCTGTCATCGGGTCGTTCATTCATCTCCCAGGCCCAATTCAAACGGTGGCCTTTGATTCAGCACCAGGTTTCTTCGCGGCCCTATACTTTGGCCCTATTGATGGCGCTGCAGTTAGCGGAATAGGGCATCTTGCCACATCGATCATTAACGGCTTCCCGCTTGGAATACTACACTTCCCAATCGCATTGGGTCTAGCCTGCGCTGGCGCCGCAATCGGATTAGTGAAAGCAAAATTGAACGCTGGTCTTGGTTTGGGCGTTGGAATAGTCATCAACACCGCGCTGGTAGTTCTCGCAGTTCCCGCAATCGGTTGGGCGGCAACGATCAGTTTCATACCTTTCTTGTTTCTAGCGGCGTGCGCAAACGGGGTCGCGGCGGGAGTGGCATACATTGGCGTACGCAAGAGACTAGGACATTGAATGCTGTAATTGGGACAGCGAGAGACGTCCAGATTATCCCGCTGGATCCCAAAAGAGTCATGGTTGTTAGCTGCGATTCTGCTGGCGGCGTAGGCTCGAAGCCTCTAGATAGGGTTAGAGCTAGCCCATTTGTGGTTGGAAAGTTCACGGCCAGAGTAGCTCTGATGGAGATACTCTCGACGGGTGCAGAGCCGGTTTGTGTAGCAAGTGCACTTGCTGTCGAGCCGAAACCCACTGGGAATCAAATCCTTCTGGGGGTTAGGGCTGAAATGAGACACGCTCTGCTTAGTCCAATTACCCCGATTGTCAACAGCACTGAGAAGAACGTCGAAGTGAAGTCCACTGGTGTAGGCGTAATGGCTGTAGGTATCGCGATTCGGAATCGGCTGCGCGTCGGACGGTGTGAAGCAGGTGACGAGATTCTTGCAATAGGTTTGCCGCATGTCGGCGGCGAAGTTTTGCGGGCGGAGCAGAGAGGCGTCATCACGAATTCACGGGATGTACGCAGGCTCCTGCGAACAAACATGGTTCACGAACTGGTTCCCGCAGGGTCCAGGGGCGTTTTGCACGAGGCACATGTCTTAGCAGCGGATTCGCAGCTTTTCTTAAAGCGTGAGAGAGGCTTGAAGCTTGACGTGAGGAAATCCGCTGGCCCGGCGACAGCCATCGTGAGCGCTTGCAAGAGGGGTAGCTTACAGCGAATCGCCGTTTTGACTCACAAGCCAGTTACGAAGATCGGGTATCTAGTGCCTGACCAAAACCATCCATACAAGAAACGAAATCGGTCATCCCGAAACCTACTGAGGATGGTGAAACTTCAAATTCAATGAATTACATGGATTAAACGAAGCGTCATGAGAGCCTGTCGTAATTGTGGCACGGAACTAGAAGACCGCTCAGCCTTCTGTCAAGTCTGTGGCGCATCACAACCCCCTCATGAAGACTCTAGGGCTTCAAAAATGAATCAGCAGGCTGTAATGCCGAAGACCATATTTTACGTCATGATGGTCGCGCTCGCCCTGATGGGCATTCTCGCAGTTGGACTAGCGGTTCGAGGTCCTGGGACAGTAACACAGACTAATTACGTCACGCAGATGCAGCTCACAACCATCAGCTTCACGTCCAGCACAACAACGACTCAGTCATCTACCATCATCGTGGCATCATTTTCGACATTACTCGCTGGGCCACCGGCTAATTGGTTCAACCAGCAATATTGCGGATACCCTTTCAATCCGTACCTTTGTAACGAGGGCCCGCCAGTGACAGTGACTGGATATTTGACAAACGACACGTCATGCGTGGATCTATACGTTGGCTCGGGAGAAACTTACGTGGTGTGGAATCTACCTAAGTCCTATCCTACGGGGGCCTATCAGGTGTATGGATTCCTTTACCCTAACTGGCCACCCACCCAGCCGTTTCCACCCTACCCGTTCCAGAAGACAATATGTGTTGGAATTCCAATGTGGACAGTTCCACCATACATCCAGAATGCTTGAGTATGTGTGAGCTGTCGTACTGACTAGAGCACTAGACAGAGTACCAGACTATTGCATGGGTTGTCCTGTACCCACGATGCGTGTCTTCTTGGCATTGAGGTTCAATAAGAGGAAATTATCTTCAGGTGTGTAGACGACTGGTTTCTCCGATTCGATGACGATGGTAGTTGCGCCTATTTCGGCGATGCTGACTGGAACCGCCTGCATTCCGACTGTAGCGTGGAAAGTACCTTGACTGAAATCATCCGAATAGAAGCGGCTTTTCTTGAAAGAGAGCTTAAACGACGTCTCCGTTGTGGCGCTATCTGGGGCGCATAGGATAGACCCCCTCGCCATTTCGTCAACGGTCGCACCCTTCATGGCTAGGCCGACTCTTGACCCTGCTTCAGCTTGGTCGTAGTCTTCGTCTTGCATTTGTATGGAGCGTACGATTACTTCCTTGTTGGCCGGTAGAAGCGTGAGCTCGTCATACTTTTTGACAACGCCTTTTTTCACAAATCCGAGTATGACTTCGCCTACTCCCTTGACGCTGAAAGAATGGTCTACTACAACTTGGGCGGATGAGGTTGTATCCCTTTCAGGATTAAAGGTCTTGAGAACTTCAAGTAATTTGATTGGATCTCTGCTCTCGGCAGTGAATGATTTGATGGACGTATCCTTGGTTACCGCTGATATTTGGTCAGGGGTTGCGTATGGTGATGTGACCGCTATTCCTTTAGAAACGCCGAGTAAGTCAAGCATTACTAGGGTCTCCCCCAATTCCCTAGTCATTCCTGTGAACACCACGATTGCGGCGTCGATGCTGGAGATTATTTGGCTCTTCGCTGTCAGCTTGTCCCCAACAGGAGATATGAAAGTGAAAATTGCCTCGCTGGTCTTTCGGTTGAACATGGCGAAATCGGATTCGGTGCCTTTCTTTCCCAATTCCGGACCAAGTGTATCGTCATGGAATAGGCCGACGGTAAGGTGCTTCATGCCGCTTCGAACAGGAATGGTGGCATATCAACTCTCATGTAAGTGGATTTTGTTTTCCGAAGTTGAGTCGGAAAGATTACCTAGCCATAGCGGCATAGTCGGTTCGACGATCGAGGGGGACATAAGTGGAGGAAGAGCATGAGATTACGGTGAAGGATCTGAAACGTCTCCTCGACAGCGGGGTTCATGTCAACCTCATAGATGTGAGAGAACCGCACGAATATGACTTCTGCCACATAGCAGACAGCAGGCTAGTGCCCGTACGCCAAATTCCGGACCACGTCAATGAATTCAACCTTAACGAAGAGTACGTCTTCTACTGCCACGTGGGGGAGCGAAGCGGATGGGCGGTCAACTTCCTTCGGCAACTCGGATTTAAGAAAGTCAGGAATTTGCTGGGCGGCGTTGATGCGTGGGCAATCGAAATAGACCCAACAATGCCGCGATATTGATTTCGACTCATCTGTTCTTAGCCGACTTCTTGAAATTGCCGAACGATTGGAGGAACAAGGCTTATGCTGCTCTTCGATGGCGAGGTACTCAACTTCGCCATTCCGGCTTCGAATGATTCCTTGTCTCGCCAAATAGAGATTCCAACGAGGTTCTTCGTTCCTTCTTCACGAAGAACGAAAACGTTTACGAGTCCAGGCTGTGCAGCAAGCGCTTTGGCGAAGGATTTCATTCGTTCCTTAAGTTCGTGTTCCTTTCCAGGTTGCGGTTCGGCTGTTGCCATATTGATGAATGCCATATTTCCCATCTTTGTTCGTTGATAAGTAATCGGATATTTCAGTTAACGTGCTCACTGAAGATTTTCTCGAGGGTCCTAAAGGCCGCGCTCCAAGCATGCATGAAGTATTTCCTAGCCTTATGCCACTCAGGTGAGTTACCCCAACCAGAATGAATCAAAAGTACTGCAGTAGACGCGGTCGGACCATTACTAATAGGAATGAAGGACATCACGCGGCTCCGTTATCGAGCTATTGAGTTGAGTGGCTCACAGTTCGCGCTTCATTTCCCACGTGCGTTTGAATTCTTGTCGGATGTAAATTCCTCTCCCCATGGAGCTCGCATGGAGCCTGATCTCTCCGTAACCGTTGCTCTTCGCCCACTTCATCGCTTCGGTAACGATCCGAGAGGCTAGACCTAGCCTGCGCCACTTGGGCTCTGTGTACATTGATAGAAGATAGGGTTGAACTAGGTGCCGCACTCCAGGTTCCGAGACGGCGGGCCGCAACCACACAATTGCGCCAGCTACCACATCTCCCACGTCTGTTTCTACAACCCATCCCACAACTGTCTTACTCTTCAGACGTAGCTGAACCCATCGCCGAAAAGTTCTATCATGCTCGTCGAGTTTGATCCGGTTTCGTTCACCCATACCGAACCACATACCTCGGCGTTGTCGAACTAGCACGTCGAGGTCACGGCGCGTCGCACGGCGCAGCTTCACACGAGCTCCCTTGCGGTTTTGGCGTCGCTGTGTTTCAGGCATGTGCTTGAACCCGGCTTGCAAAGAGGGCAGAAGTGGAGATAGTGATTGTGTGCCTTTGTAAATCAAATCTATTCAGTAATTTTCGGAGGGGGTTGCAGACATTCCAATCAGGTAGGCTCCGAACGTGATGAACCAGATTGACTCGGGCAGCACAATAATTCTCTCTGCGAAGCCTTTCCCTAAAGCGAAGAAAATAGATGCGACTGGAGCAACAAAGAGGCCAGCGTATAGTATGACCATTCCGATTAGCATCATTACGCCGAAGATTAGGGAGAAGTACCTGAACAGGCCTTTGACGAGCCTTATGGAAACGAGTAGCGATGAGATTGCGCCAAAGGCGAATGCCAGCAACGACAACACGAGATGCGCATCGTAGAACGTATTCTCATTCAATGCTGCTATGCCCAATAGGCCCACGCCCGTTAGGGCGAAGGTGACGAGTAGCTCTCTATGTCCCCTGCCAAAATCGGATAGGGCAAGACCAGCTATGATCACTAGTACTCCTGTGACGAGCACACTCGCAGTCCATACGATTGCGGATTGCGGTTGGACGCCTAAGTCGCTTACGAAATTCAGTCGCAAGTTGTAGTTCGGGTACAGGCCTTCCGCTATCGAAGTGAAGAAGATTGATTGTATCCAAGCAAGAAGGAAGAGGGCGCCTGCCAGCTTACGGTTTCTATTCTGGCTGCCAATCGTTCCTTTCTTCGAGATCCTCTTCGACTCCCGAGTTGGGGTGGTTTCGGGATGAATGGCTTGGTCATATTCGGAGTACGGCGCAGCGGCTACCGCTTCACTTCCTGCGGGAGCGGCGCCCTTCCCAAAGTAGGATTTCACCCTTCCCCTAGTCAAGTAGAAGATGAAGACTGCGTAGATTACAATCCCTACCAATCCGAACCCAATAATCAGGCCTGCAGCGGATACTATGAGGCCAATGATTGAGGAAATGAGTGTCCAAGTCCAAGCCCAGCGACGGCCCTTCCAGAGTCCAAAGCCGAGCACGAATGAAATTATCGCAAATATCAGAGGTATAATTGAGAGAAGCAAGAGGAAAGTCCCTGCCAATTGTAGACTGGGCAGGAAAGCCAGCATAGGGAGCGTGACTGCCCCAAGAAAGAGGAATAAAGCTGCTGTGCCAATATCCACGGCCCCTCCGAGAAACATTAGAATCGAAAGTACCGCAACGCCAGTGGGCCTTTGGGTGCCCCGCTCTGGCGGCATTGGCTGTGGCATCACAGGTTCTACAGGCGGTGCGAACGCAGGTTGTGGTTCTGGAAGTGGAACCTCACGAGATTCACTACGAGTGGGATAAGAAGCGGGGGCAACAGGAGGAGCTATAACAGTTCGCGTTGGCTGAGGGCGCAGCGAAGGTTGTATGTAAACCGGTTGAAGTGTTCGTCCACAGTTAATGCAGAAATTCTGGTTTGCCGAGATCGGTTTTCCGCAACCGTCGCAAAAAGGCGTAATCATCCCTTCCAGAACATCACCGCAGGGCCCAGAATAAAACCATGGCCCTATGCATACGCCTAGTTATTCATCCGGCGTCTCGCCATTGCGAGGACCGTCAGGCCTATGATAAGACCTGCTACGATTGATTCCCACGGAAATCCCGGGATCGCTGGAACCACGAGCGGTGTTGTGTTAGATGATGTGACTATCGTGGAGGTTTGGACTTGTATTGAAGTAGCAATAGATGAGCTGCTCGTAGCACTGTTACTGACTGTAGTGCTTGAGGTCGTTGACGCAATGTTTGATGAGGGCGTTGCAGATGTGGTTGACGTTGAACTCGAACCGGAATTCTCTGAAGCAAGTTGGGGTTCTTGTGTCCACATCCAAGTCTGTGGGGGTGTCGTGCGTGTCACATTGCTACCGGCATCAGCTTGGTAGGCACCACCGCCGAGATATTGTACGTTTGAATCTTGGCAGACATTGCCGCCGTAGGTAGCTTCTGCTTTGGTGGGGGCGTGGTTCCCTCCAGCGTTCAAGGCGTAGGGGTGCGAGAAAATCACGCTCGTAGGCGTCGTATTGCAAGACGCTGCCGTTGAATATTCATCCCAAGTAGAAGAATTCGTGCTCAGCTGGTTGTAAGCGGGGGAGACGAGTATGTCTCCGATAGTTGTGCTGGAATTTGCGGAATAATCGTAGATGCGACCCTGCCACTGTTCATTTCCGCCGCTGTCCGGCAGCCTTGAAAATTGAAGTTGGTAGTTCGACCCTAGATTCCAATCATAGATTATGAAACATTGATATCCATTGCCCGATCTCAGGAATGAAATGCCCGCCGTGCATCCACCAGTTGGGTTACTGGTAGTTGCGTTCGTTGCGTCAAACACGCCCATTGTGGCAACCTTAGGCATCCCACCAATTCCGAACGCAACGAATCCTCTCTCCCCATTCATGAATGTGAATTGATATCCCCAAAATATGGAAGCGCCCGACTCAGGGGCCCGAATAACCTTGAGGTCAACGCTCATCGAATAACTATCGTTTAGGGGCCATAAGAGTTGAACGTCCGTATCTGGAGCCAGCGTATTGAAGTGGCCATAAGCTGGGTGCGCCCCAACCTGGAGTAGCACTCCTACCAGAAGCAGAGACACTACAACTGCGAAGGTCGCCCGTCTGTTCAAGCAAATCCTCTCATCAAGGCCCATGAGAGCATGGCAGATGATGGCTGTGAGTTGGACATTGGGGGTGGTCGACCGTGGACACTACGGCAACTCAAACGCATATTTCTGAAATCTTGACGCGCTGCATGCCATAGAGTCTACGATTTTTTAGGCGTTTAGACATACAGACTCAAGAGGCTGGCATTAGGTTGCAGGTCGGGGGAGGAGCAGATAGGGTACCTAGCGTGATGCGGCTCTCTTTTTCATCCTTCGCTGACCCAAGAAGAGGACAACTGGGACGGTGACGATGATCATTGCAGCTGCGACCAAGACGAGTTGAGTTAATGTATCGGAAGATGAATTTGATTGTAGTTGCAGTCCAGACGTTGTTGGGGTCAGGACGCCGAGCACTCCGATGGCGGGTAACGTGAACCAGACGTTGCCTTTACTGTCCACTGCGAGCAGCTGCACGTCTGAGGAGGGGTTTGGTATGGGGAATGTGTCAACTCTGCCGTTGGTTAGGTCTAGGGTGGCTATGGCGTTTCCAATGTGCTCTACGAACCAGACTCTATTTCGTTGGTAGAATGCCAACCCAAACGGGAAGGCTTGGTTGTTCGACAATTGATAGGTCTTGAAGGTTTGATTTGCGGGGTCGAACATTGTTAGGCGATTTCCGCCATGCTCCGTGATCCATACTTCTCCGTCGGGGCCAATCGCAATGCCAGTTGGGCCAAGGAGGGTGGAATTCGAAACTGGGAATTCATTTATAGAATCAGTTAAGGGATTGAGCCTGCCTATTTTCCCGCCCTTCGATTCCGTAAACCAAACGTTTCCATGTTGGTCAACGGCCACTTGGATAGGGATTGAGTCGTTCGTCGGAATCGGGAATTCTGTTATCACTCCTGTACTGGAAATTAGGCGTCCAATCTTTCCTGCGATTTCTTCCGTAAACCAAACGTTTCCATTTGCGTCAGCGACAATCCCTCCGGGAACGGCCCCAGTTGTGGGTATGTTGTATTCATTAAAAGTGCTAGACTTCGTATCGAATCGTACGATAAGGTCGTATTGAGTGTCCGAAATCCATATGGAGCCATTTTGGTCGGCAGTCAGGTAAAATGGTCTTGAACCTGCCCGGGTAAGCGCATGCTGTCTTAGTGTCCCCGTGGCAGGGTCGTAGCTTGCTATCTGGCCTGTTCCTGATTCAGCAAACCAGACTAGGCCGCGATTGTCGACTGTTATGCCGTACGGTTCCGAACTACTCGACAAGGGCAGTTCGGAAAATCTAACCGAAAGCGCGGGGACGTCTATCTGGAACGGAACAATTACGTCGTACCCTTCCGTTCTTTGTGCCCATACCTCCAGCCGCCAATTACCGGCAAAACTCAGGTAAGTGCCGTCGAAAGAGTATGCTCCTTGGTTTGGCTGAGCTGTCGCGGTTGACACGCCGAGATTCCTATCGAGATAGTTGAATTTCATCGAGACGGATTTAACGTTCGTTACTGGCGTGCCTTGTGGATTAGTGAAATCCACTTCGAAATGGTTATCCCCCACTTGGAAGGGGTAGATCTTAACAGTCACGTTGACTCCTTCAATTGAGTAGCCTCGGAGAACCATCGAGCCTGCTTGGTACTGCGGCGCGGTTGAAGTCTGCCGCACAGGGGAACTAGCGGTGAGAACTCCCACTACTAGGAGCAAAATTATACCAAGTGTAATCTCCGACCGAACAGAGATTCTGAATAGGTTAAACAGACGCCCAACTTGTCGCTTACCCGCTCGTGATTTAGAAGTGGCGCCAGCGATATGGTCGTATAATGCAAATTGGTTGATGGCGCCGAATGTGATCATTGGGGCAAATATGCAGAGCTTGACGAGAAGAATTTGGCCGTACGTCGTCGAAAATAGTGCGGACAAACTTCCCACCTCCAACAATAGGTTGTAAAGTCCAGTTAGCCCGATCACGCCCACGCTGACTAATGCCACTGATGAGAATCGTCTGATTAGCTCGGCCAGAAGCCTTCCTTTCATGTCCTTGAGCGCCGTAAGGGCAAGGGCCAGGTAGGCCAATCCTCCTACCCAAGCGCCAACCGCAACGAGATGAATCCAATCAGAAAGAAGATTCAGCAACGGGAAATAGGTTGATGCTGCAGCATTATGGCTTGTCAGGCTAGTGGAAAGTGAAAGAAGCAACCCAATTGACAGAATTAGACTCCAACTTGCCCTCGACTGCTTGGTTCTTAGGATGACAGTTGACGCACAAATCGCGGCAAGTACTGTTGCCATTCGAAACGTCCAGTATGCTCCAAGTCGAGTCGAGGAGAGGATCGTAAACGCCTCACCCGCAATATCAGTCAGTGAGCTGGACCCGGCGACTGCGAAGGCTTGGATGATTAAGGATAAGATTGTCGCAATTAAGGCGATAACGGTGGCTCCCGCAATCATTCGCCCCGAGCGAGGCATCATTTTGCGATTAAGAGAATCTGTGATTTTGTCTCGTGAGTTCGTAACCGTAGGAATCCATACGATGAGAGCGAAGATGCTTCCTCCGAGGAAGACTGCGTCGGCGAGAAGGTTTAGCCAACGGTCGACAACTTCGAGGAGTGAAGGAAAGGAATACGCAGGGGTGCTATTCGGTTGGACGTTTATTGTTACGTTGCCGACGCCAAAAGGAAATGAACCATTGGTATGATGCCCGTCGACCGCAGAAATTGCATGCCAAGTGACAGTATACACGCCAGGCGGCAAAGTCGCTAGACTTATGGTAAGCACAGTTGGGTCCGTTGGGTCAACATGATAACCAGTGTCTACTTCTTTCCCACTTGAATCGTAAACTGCCGCCCCAGTGAATTTCGGTTCAACTTGCTCGCTGAAGACGAGAGTGATTTGGTGAGGAGCTGTAGGGAGGACGCTGTTAGCAGGCGGGTCTGATCTTATCAGGTTGGCGTGCGCATAAACGGGAGCAAAGAGTCCTGCTAACAGTAGGAGAATGGCTGCTGCGATGAGGATAACGGGCTTACTGCTCATAGTGGCTCGCGACATCTGAGTTGGGACTTATCTCCTCTTCTTGGATCGCGTTAAGGCTGCGGCCCCGACGGCTATCCCAATAATCCCAACAACAACGCCGACCCCTGCGACTGTGTAAGCGGTTCGAGCATCACTCTGCAATTGTGTAACTTGCGATTGCAAATTTGCAAGCCCGACCTGAAGGTCGTGTCCTGCAGGAATCTGTTGCGGGAATTGAACTTCGGACGGAGGGTCGACGCATTCAAACGTAGTTGGGCCACACGTGAACGTTTCGTTGACCGGAACATTGTTCACGTTTCCGAAAATCCGGAATGAGTAAGATCCTGCAACAGTAGGCTCAATGTTAGCGGTATACTCACCATTGAATACGGGAGGCACATCGTTCGATAAGTTGGGCGCGAATGTTAGGACTTGTGACTGCCCGCCGGTTATGACCTGGACCTGCAGGCTTTGGTCAAGGCCGTAGACTGGACAACTTGTACTTACTGTGCCCTGTGGGCACGTTGCGTTGACATAATGTGCCCAGAAATCAATGGCGTTCACTTCATCCACATAGGGCGGCTCGATGACCCAACCTACGACAAACTCGACCTGTTGTCCGTTGATTGTCAACACTCTATGTGTATGAGCGAAAGCTTGAGGAGCGCTAACGAGAATTATCACACCGATCAGCAACAGTGACCCAAGCGTAACCAGTCTAAATCTCAGTCTAAGCCACCCCTTGTTGCGTTAACCTAATCGCTTGTTAAGTTCATTGGTACAAATTAAACTTCAAAACTCGCGTTACGTGTGATTGAACAGTTATCCATGAAATAAGCCTGCGAGATACATTGAGTAGAACCCAATTAGCGAAGCTATGACATAGATCGGGGCGCTTTCTTGATCAACAAAATTGGGTATTAGTTTGTACTCGACGTAGACGGCCGCTGCGCCTCCTAACGCAAAGAAATATGCTGAATTTATCGGCGTCAAGAGTGCAAGGATCGACCCAATAATGGTTGGTATTCCGGAAACCAAACCTAGAATGAGAATGCGCGGGGTCTTTGACTTCGCAAAGGCTGCTACCACACCAATAACGAATCCCTCCAGAAACTTGTGCAGAACATACGCAACACCAGCCGAGAACCCTCCGATGGCGTCGAGTATGTTCGTTGTCGTTGGTATTAACGAACCAATCTCTATGCCTTCTCCTAAAGCATGAAATCCTATTCCCAGCGCTACCAGTACAGCTATCGCGTAAGAAATCTCCGTCGTGCTAATGCGTTTTTCTCTACGGGCTTTGTTAGCAGATGATTTTGAATAAGCTTGCTCGAGGCCAAAGAGGGACAACAAACCTATGGCGAACAGTGCAGCCAAGATGGCGTGGTCTAAACCGCCCCCGAAGCCTTGGTTCACATCAAGTAGAACAGCGTCGTTCATAACATCGAGAAAGAACCAGAAGATAATGCCCGCGGAAACAGCCATCAGCATTTTCAATCGTCGAATCGAGTTGCCGGAAATCACAGGGGGCAAGAAAAGCCCGACAAGGAGAGGGACGAAGGTAGCGACAACACCAGCAACGAAACTTGTTGGGTCTACCAATGAAACACCCAGGCCTGTAATGAGGCGTAGAACATGAGTCTTTCCCGTCAGCTTTCAATTCTTCGGCTGCTTAGCTCTCTGCTCGCAAATGCTTTGGTTGTATTTCTCGTCGAATCGCCTATATTTCCAATAGCCTAGAGAAACGAGCCAAGAGAATACAAAGATGATTATTATCAGAAACCCGATCGTTTCAAAGTCGAGGGCACCAAGCCAATTCCAGAACACACCTGTGAAATTCAGTTCGCTTGCCACAACTTGGAGAAGTTCAACGGTGCCGATTGCAAGTGCCACAAGGACGGAAATGACTGTTACCGTTAGGTTGTAGTAGATTTTGCGAATGGGGTTGATGAAAGCCCAACCGTAGGCGAGACGCATTGCCACGCCGTCGGTCGTATCGATCAAGACCATTCCACACGTGAACATGAAAGGTAAAACAAGAATCATCCAGATTGGTAGGGCAGATGAGACTCCGATTCCGACACTAATCGCAATTAATGCGATCTCGGTAGCGGTATCAAAACCTAGCCCGAATAGGACTCCGATTGGGTATATGTGCCAAGGCCGCTTAACGAGTTTGAATAGAGGCCGAAAGTAACGGTTCAAGAAACCTCGCTTTTCTAAGAGGTTCTCAAGTTCAGATTGGTCTAACGTGCCTTGCTTCATGACTTTGTAGATGCGGTAAATGCCGAGAACGATAACCAAGTTAACGATACCCATCAGCCACAGAAAGACTCCAGAAACCGTGGTGCCAATTATTGCGCCGCCACTCGCTAAGGCAGGTATATGGCCGATTACAGTTCGAGTTGCAAAGACCAGTGCCACGATGAGCGCAACAACAATAGTCGAATGACCCAGCGAGAACCACAGGCCAACGGTGAAGGGGCGTTGGTTATCCTGTATCAGTTTCCGTGTAGTGTTATCAATCGTCGCGATATGGTCCGCATCCACGCCGTGTCGCAATCCAAAAACGTAAGTTATGACTCCGAGTCCTGCGAGCAGAACAGAAAATCTGCCTATGATTGCTGAGGCTGTAAATCCCAGTAACGTTGCAACGCCAATCAACAAATAGACAATGCAGATCCTGAGTTTTTCATTGAGCGATAGCCCCGCCTTGTGGTCTACGACGCCTTTGTCTCCAGACACCTTTCGGGGGACCTCCTATTCACGATTCGAGGGAGCAACGCCTTCATGACTCTTGTAATTTTCTGTTTCGGCTCGCATTCTTATTAGATTCTGGTTCTTGGAGAGTAGTCGTGGAGAAGCCGCCATTTGAAAATCAAGAAAGTAATCGCGACGGTTGTCGTTGTTCTAATCTCGCTCGTTCTCACGGCCGCATTCTACGAATTGTACCTGTACAACGTATATCTAACGAATCGCTACCTTAGCAATAATCTCATAGGCGGTCAACAAATCCAAATTGTTGTGGTAATCATTCCGCCTGGTGCTGGCTCAGATCCGCGTCTGGGGTTCGAGCCGGCCGTTATCAGCATTGTTATCGGCGTGAACAATACCGTAACTTGGAAGAATGAGGACTCGACTTGGCATACCGCACATAGCAACATCCCCGAATTCTATTCCAACTATATCGAACCGGGAGGAAACTTCACCCATAACTTTCAACAGCCCGGAATCTATCCTTACCATTGTGATCCACACCCCTGGATGACTGGTAAGATTACGGTCTTTCCACCTTCTACGAATGGGACAACAGTAGTGCTCTGGACATCAACTTCCATGCCTCAAATGCTCAGTGCGACTCTCGTATTCTCCAATCTGCCAAACAAATCGAGAGCAGCATGTCCAATTAAATCGTGAAGGCAGCTTCGGCTCGCGAAAGGCTGCCATTGAGTAATGTATGCTCTGGCGGATAGGCTGTGTATCACGTACGGCGTCTTCGAGCGCCAGTTTTTCTTCTTCGTTGGCGTGCTCTGGTGCTAGGTCTGCGAACGCCTCTTTTTACTAGCAGCCATGCAAGGGCGACACCTACGAGTATGCCAAGAGAAGCTGCGAGGATCAAGTAAGTAGTGCTGACGTTGTTCGGCATCTGTTGAAACATTCCTTGTGAAGAGCTGCTCATCATATTGTTAGCCGTAGACTCGGCTTGTAGAACTGATCCCAACGCCGATTGATAGTCCATTTGATTGTATTTTGCGTCAGCGTCCATCAACTGGATGAATATCAAGCTGACGTCTGCTCCTCTTTGTGCCAATTGATTCATGGTTGATTGGACTTGGAGGTAGATGCTGTCGACCTGGGCCCGGCGCAGAGAATCCTTGTCCTCTTGCCCGAATGAATAATCCCACGTATAGTAACTCATAGGAGTCAGAATGAAGTTTCCTATTGGTCCAAAGTCGAAAGGATGTGGTAATCCAAGCATGTGGCCCGATTCATGAATCACGTCATGCGTGAAACCCAAACCTTTGTCCGGTTGAGGTGGTGTTATCAGGTTGCCTCTTGCGAATTCGTTCTGGCTGAAGGATACGAAGGCCATGTCTCCTAGTGCTACACCGCCTATCGGTGTAAGGAGCCATTTGTACGTGAAAGCCAGAGCTGTATCATTACTGAAGGCGAACGCATAGACTGGAACCGTGTATTCAGTTCTATCGCGGCGGTAGTTTCGCTCGAAGATGTTGGTGTTGTCCTGGAAATACTTGTAAACTGGTCTTGCGTCGACTACGCCATACTGTTGCGGCTGAGCAAACTCAACTCCGAACGTGAATGAATTTTCATATTTGTAACTCGAATGGAGCATCGCCTGGAGTGAGGGATACTTTCCAAGGTCCTCGAAAGTCACTGAGACATCAATTTTCGAATATGGCAATAGGTCTTCAAACGCTTGCTTAATGACGTTAGCATGTATTGTTGAACGAATATCTACTGAACTCTTCTCATCTGCCGTTCTGTTGTCGAAGACGTGAATGTCGAAACTGTAATCTTGCGAGTACACTGGGTCATAAAGAAGGGCAGGAGTGATTAGGTTCTGCGTGGCTTGGGAGACGTAGTCCGCTAGGTATTCTGAGAACCATAATTTTCCATAGGGACTGTGAAGGTCATAATTGTTGTCTCTAAGTGCAATTTGGATGGGTAGCTCTTCAGGATCAGATATCCAGCAAGGGCCAGCGCTAAGGTCGTCAAACCAGAATCTATGTACGCCACCCCACGCGGACATGAAATCACGGTTTCGCAAACGGTATCCGAGGTCGCTGTCGGTGTAACTAACCCCAAAGTAGTGCGCCGTGCCATTCGGCGTCCCGTACCTCTGCGAATTCAGGAAATCTTTGTAGTTCTGGAAATCATAGGACGGTAGTTCGGTGAGGTTTAGCCACATAAGTGTCCAACCGTTGGACGGAAAGCCTCCTAAGTCCTGCTGGTTGCTGTAAATCCAGTTCTCCGCTTTGTTCGCATCATATACGACGTAATTCATGGAGTGATATTGTTGAGATATGTAACCCGTTGATGGGTCCTGAACATAATAATAGAACCAAGGGTTCGACCCCGTCTTTGCGACTTGAATGGACTGCAGGTATGAGATTAGTTTAGACTTGAATGCGTCACTCGCGAAAGTGTAGCTATAGGCTACCTTGTAAACAACGCCGGTAAGGTAAGGCTGCGGGGATAATACCTGCCCATAGATCGTGGTTGGAACGTTCACATTCCATTTACTGTAATCTAGGTCTACAGTCGCGGGGTCTATTCCAACAAAAACAACCTTAACTGGAATCGAAACCACGCGGCTACCGTTTGCGGGTGCGATAGAGCCACCAATACCGTCGTATGGGTGCGTACTGGAGTAAGCTTGGGTTGGGGCCAACGCTAGCAGGCTAATGATTGTCAAGCACAATAGGACTGAACAACTTCGCTTCAAGAAACACTTCCTCTCATTATTTCAAAATCAGCTTTTCCAAAAGACTGAGCAGACAATCCCGTGATGCCCAGCGAAAGGTTGGAGGGTTTAACATAAGACTTACTCTCAAATCATTCTCTCCATACGGAATCCGCTCGGTGTTGCGAGATCAAGTCAAGCCCGACTCGCCATTACCTTCATATTCGAACGAAAGAGGATGAAAGCCTGAGTTCACCAACTGTTCAGTGGCTTGAGGCGTAGCTATTGCCTAGAAGGAGAAAGAAACGCAAAAAGACCCTAGCGTTGCTTGCATTGATCCTGATTATTTGGGCGGCTGGGGTCCTAGTGATTGTCGGCTTTAATCCCTTCAACATGCAGGGAACCGCCCCCACACCAGTTGTCGTAATAATTCAAGCAGGATCAGCCGAGAATCCTCGCCTGGGCTTCACACCGTCACTGATCAAAATAGTAATTGGAGTAAATAATACTGTCATCTGGAAAAATGAAGATGTGGAATGGCATACGGCTCACAGCAACATACCAGAATTCGATTCGAAAATGATTCCACCGGGCACAAGTTTCACGCACACTTTCCAAAGGGCCGGATCATATCCTTACCATTGTGACCCACACCCTTGGATGACCGGTCTCATCATAGTCGCGGGTTCAAATCCCATATTTGCGCAACAAACAGCACAATTAGGCATGCCACTGCAAGTCATGGCGCAAGTCTTTGTTAAGTCAAGTGACGGAACTCAACTGTGAAAAAAGCAACCATCCCCTCCATAGTCCTTCTCATCGGGGCACTTCTGGCAGTTTCCATGCCAACTCATGTTAGTGCACACGTCACGGGTGGCGAGACCAAGATTTCTGGAAAATACCGGATACAATTCTTAGTCCTCTGATGACTCCTTTCAGGCTTGGCTACCAACCGAATGGAATCTAAGCAACTTCCTTAGCAATTTACGGTAAGGGCTTTCTCAAATGAAACTTCTGATTGCAGATAGGCTTCCTCCTTCCCACGTCGATATGCTACGAAAAATTGTAGAGGACGTAGAATACGCACCAGAACTCACTGTTGATTCATTGCCAGATCACATCTCGGGTTCCAGAATCCTCGTAGTGAGGGGAACCAAGGTCAGCAGTAGCACGATTGAGAGAGACGTTGAATTAGAGTTGATCGTGCGGGCCGGGGCTGGAACCGAGAACATTGACCTCGAAACAGCATCAGCCCGAGGTGTCTACGTGACAAATTGCCCCGACAAGAACTCGGCCGCAGTGGCCGAACTAACACTGGGCTTGCTGATAGCAGTTGACCGCCGCATCCCCGATCAGAGCATAGCCTTGAAGGAGAGAAGGTGGGACAAGGAGGAGTACTCGAGGGCAGATGGTCTAAAGGGTAAGATTTTCGGTGTCATTGGCACGGGCGCGGTTGGTAGAGAGGTAATCAAACGCGCCAAAGCCTTCGACATGCCCGTCGTCGCCTGGTCGCCATCTCTCACCTACCAAAAGGCAGCTGAACTTGGTGTCACCCGCGCGGCGACCATCGACGAACTAATCGAAAAGAGCGATATCATCTCCCTACACGTCGCCCTAACTCCAGAAACCACACACATACTTTCAGCTGAGCGAATTTCGAAGCTCAAGAAAGGTACCATTATCCTAAACACATCCCGCGGTGCCGTCGTTGACAACATTGCGCTGGCTGAAGCGCTAAAAATGGGTCGGGTGCGCGCCGGGCTTGACGTGTATGAAGATGAGCCAGCAAATGGCAAAGGAAAATTCTCGAGCGTCCTAGCTGGTGTCCCAAGCTGGGTGGGAACCGACCATATTGGTGCCTCCACAACTCAGGCCCAGGTTGCTACGGCAAGCGAAACTGTTCGGATTATTGAAAAATACGTCAAGACAGGAATTGTGGAGAATTGCGTGAATTTTGCGAAGGAATCGAGGGCAGCTTACGAACTAATAGTGAGGCATTATGATAGGATCGGTGTACTGACAAGAATTCTGACCGAGCTTAGGGAATCAAAGATCAGTGTCCACGAAGTGCACAATGTGATATTCGAAGGAGCCAAAGCAGCCGTCGCCCACATCCAGCTCGACACCTATCCACCGCAAGCGACCCTGGACAGGATCTCTGAACGAAAGACCGAGATTATCAGCGTGAAAATCTTAAAACTTCAACCCATCTCCTAGGCATTCTTGCTGAAAGGCTTGAGCGGCTACGGAATCAAATTCATTTAACCTTCGGAAGAGGAACTGGAAGTCCCGAGCACACCCAGAAACACTTTGGAGGAAGAGTGGCCTATGCTGTTCATCGCCTTAGTACTGATCATGGCAGCTGCCTTCCTACATGCGGGTTGGAACGTTTTAGCCAAGGTTTCTAAGGACACGTTTGCGTTGATGTGGTGGGCCAGCCTTTTCGGAACGTTTGGTTACGGTGCGTGGCTTCTGAGCAGTTCGGGCATCTATCTGAATCCGGGTTCATGGGTACCGTTCATTATCAGTGCAATCGCTGAGACTGGTTATTTCGTCACACTCGTTCGAGGGTACTCTGAGGGGGACCTATCTCTCGTGTACCCAATCTCAAGGGGCTCCGCACCGATTTTCGCAGTCTTCTGGAGTGCACTGGTCTTCTCAGAAAAGCTTCCTGTGCTAGGATACTTAGGGGTCGCTTTGATTGTGCTTGGAATTTTCATCGTTTCGAACCCGATCAATCGTTCAGAGTCATCAGATGGCTCATGGCAAGTGAGCTCGCTCTTTCGGAAAAATGCGGCAGGCTGGGCGCTGGCCTCTGCAATCTTCATTTCGGTCTTTTCTGTTTCCGACAAGGTTGCCGTAGCGGCGACTCCTCCGCTGATCTACAATTGGTGGGTTGCCGCCGGCAATACGGTACTGTGGTCCCCCGTAGTTTGGCGTGGCTCCCGCCTACGAGCGAACATCAAAGAGCTCAGAACCAATTTGCGAGGCATATTAGCGACAAGCATAGCCATCACGATTGCTTACGGGGCCGCGCTGGCCGCGCTGGCTCTAACGAGCGCGAGTTATGTTGTAGCTGGCCGCGGCTTCAGCGTAGTCATCGGCGCGGTAGTCGGAGCATTATTGCTGAAGGAAAGTTTCGGTTCCAGCCGAGTAATCGGGGCACTAATTATGGTCACAGGGTTGGTGTTCATTGCGTTTTCTTGATTAACTTGCTTCGGGCATCATATTTTAAAAAGCAGTAGTAGGGTTTAGTAGTTGAGGAAAAACTTTGAAAACTCTGAAACTAGTGATCTTCGGTGTCATAGGCGGTATTGCGATTACTCTGCTGACCGGCCTATTTCCGAATACGCCTGAAATGTTGGTGGGTGCAGTATGGTACGGGTACCCGCTGGCTTGGCTTGTTCGGCAGCTGGGTAACCCTGCTTACCCAACGGTATACAACCTAAGGCCACTTCGGTTCGTCGCCGACATTGTGGGCTGGGCTATTATCGTGGCAATCGTCCTGTTCGCCTACACACGAATGCGCAAGAAATAATGGCCCTCTCCAAGTAACTCACTGTTTCCTCTCTTTCCTAGATCGCGGCGAGAATTCGTATTTTCTGTGGTTCCTGAAGTTTCAGTGAGTTTACGTATTGTTGACCGACTGAGACACGTGGTCGAAATGTTATCAAGACGGACTATGTCCGTAAACAGAGCCTATTGTTGTAAGACCTTATCCGTTGACTGTCACTTCGACGGTTCCAGCTACCAGGTCATAACGCGCCCCAAGTAGGCTTATCTGGCCCGCGTCGAGGGCGTGTGAGATAATTTCGCTTGAGGATTTGAGTTGCTGAACTTCCAACGCCACGTTAGCCCTCACTGAGTTATCGATCAAATCACCAGTTTGTCCCTTCGCAATCGTGACGGCAGGCTTGATGGCCTCAACTAAGGTTTCAATCTGGCCGTCGGCTTGGGTGTTATTTTGGATTGCTCCAACAGCTGCTTTCACTGCCCCGCAACTCTGATGCCCTAGCACCATAATCAGTTTCGCGCCTTCTTCGACCGCAAATTCTAGGCTACCTAAAACTACGTTATCAATGACTTGTCCCGCTGTTCTTGCCACGAAGAGGTCTCCAAGTCCTTGGTCGAAGATGATTTCGGGTGGGACGCGTGAGTCGATACACCCCAAGATAACTGCCCATGGGTTTTGTCCCTGTGAGACTTCTGCCCTACGCTCCTGCGAAAGGTTTGGGTGGAGTGAAGCCCCTGCAGCATAACGCCCGTTTCCATCCATCAATCTTCTGAGGGCGTCAGCTGGGGTTGTAACAGGTGCTAGTGTTGGTGGGGTGGGCGTTGAGAGCACTAAGTTCTTCGCGGCAAATCCTAAGGCAAATCCCGCTGCGGTCAAACCTGCTGCGGAAACGAATGTTCGTCGAGATAGCTTGCGCATGGTTCAACTCTCCTTACCTTTACTTCATTCTAAGGTGAAAAGCCTTTGCAGGATTTATTTGAGGGGCCCTTGGTACGGGGGTTAGGTCGTGGAAGAGTCGGCTAGGATGAAGACGTGTGGTTGGGCAACTAGCGACCCATTGCTAAAGGAATACCACGACAAGGAATGGGGCGTTCCACTTCATGAAGACGTGAAATTATTCGAATTCCTCATTCTGGAAGGAGCCCAGGCAGGCCTCAACTGGTTGACTGTTCTGAAGAAACGCGAAAATTACTCACGTGCTTTCGACTCATTCGACCCAGCAAAGGTCGCTCGATATTCAGGCATAGACACTAGGCGGCTTCTCTCAGATCCGGGGATTATACGTAATCGGCTGAAGATTGCGGCAGCGATCACGAATGCTCACAAATTCTTGGACGTTCAAGAGAACTTCGGTTCCTTTGATAATTACATTTGGCAATTCACAGGTGGTAGACCAATAAAGCATCATTTTAGGTCAATGTCTCAGGTCCCCGCAAAATCAAGGGAATCGGATGCTATGAGTGAGGGCCTCTATAGGCGAGGGTTCAAGTTTGTTGGGTCGACAATCTGTTATGCTTTCATGCAAGCCGTGGGGATGGTGAACGATCACACGGTCAATTGCTTCAGGTACAAACAAACTAGCGTGCAAGCTTCGGCCGGTCAAATCTCCATGCCTAAATTCATTCCTCTGCCGTGTTCTAGGCTGGAAGACGTAAAGCTTATGCCATTGCGCGCTAAAATTCCACATTGAAATTTGCGTGGGCAAATACAAAATCCTAATCATTTGTCCTAATGTGGTTTGGCCTATCACGCTCGATTATGGAGAAGGAAATCATTGGGTTCAACGCAACTCAAGCAGTTAAGACACAACGGCGTCCTAATCCCTGACGCTTACAACCCCCAAGGCTTCACCATCAGTTACCGCGGCACACCAATCAAATTGAACCCTCTACAGGAAGAGATGGCCGTCAGGTTTGCGCAGAAATTCGGAACCCCCTACACCGAAGACCGAACGTTTTGCTCCAATTTCATGAAAGACTTCGCACAGGCACTACGGATCAAGGAGCAAGTCGCCGTCGAAGATTTCGATTGGGCTCCTATTGTGAAATGGATTGAAGCTGAGCGAGCCCGTAAGGCGAACATGTCGAAGGAAGCGAAGAAGGAGTTAGCTCAAGCCAGAAAGAGGATTCGAGAGGAGCGAAAGGAGCACTATGGTTGGGCCACAGTTGACGGCGCGAGAATGGAAATCGGAAACTATGCTGTCGAGCCACCGTCAGTATTCATGGGCCGCGGCAAGCATCCAATGAGGGGTCACTGGAAACCCGCCATAATCACTAAGGATGTCACCTTGAACTTGAGCCCTGACGCGCCTACACCGCCCGGAGAATGGGCGGGCCGTGAATGGCGGCCCGATGAACTTTGGATTGCTAAGTGGACCGATAAGCTAGCCGGGAAGGTGAAGTACATTTGGTTCCACGATGCTACACCAATGAAGCAGGAACGGGTTCAGGAAAAATTCGATTTAGCGGGTGAGTTGGATTCGAAGATCGCTAAGGTCCGCGCGCACATAGCAGAGGACCTTGCAAGCGAAGATATAAAGCGCCGCAAAGTGGCGACGGTAGCGTACCTGATTGACGTTTTCAAAATCCGTGTCGGGGACGAGAAGGAAACTGAGAGCGGCACAGTGGGGGCAACAAGCCTTCAAAGCGAGCACATTCGCTTCCATAATACGTCCCCCAGAGTCGAGCTGCATTTCCTCGGTAAGGATTCAATTCTGTTCGAGCGAGAGCTACCGGTCTCCAAGGAAGCTTACAGGAATCTGAAAGAGTTCGCCTCAAATGGCGGACGGATCTTCAGCGGGATAACCACGGAGGCCGTGCGAGAATTCCTATCCGAAGCAATGCCACGCCTCAGCCCAAAGGTGTTCCGCACGTTTTCGGCAACCCAACTCTTCAGGCAGGAACTTAACACTAGCAAGGTCAGCGAGGAGAGTTCTGATGCAGAAAAAAAGATGGCTTTGATGGAGTCGAACGCAGCTGTAGCCCAGTTAATGAACCACCAGAAGGCCATACCAAAGAAATGGGAAGAGACTTACAAGAAACGGCTTGAAATGTTGCGGTCACTCAAGGGAAAGGAAGGTAAGATGGCCGCGAAAAGAAAGGCATCACTGAAACTTCGCCTCACGCAAATGAAACTCAACAAGAAATGGAACTTAGGGACATCGCTCAAGAATTACATTGACCCGAGAGTATCGGTGGCGTTTTGTCGAAAAGTAGGCTATGATTGGAAATCATACTATCCAAAAACTCTCGTGACCAAGTTCATGTGGGCTGATGAAAAACCGCAGGAGTACGCTACTGCGTCACAGACGGCGTAGTACGCGACTCCGCCTGGGGCGTTGACGTGCACGTTGCCGCCTTGGTCGTTTGCTTAACGCATGGTACAGGTAAACGTTGATGATTGCGAGCGCAGCAATAACGGTCCCCATGCCTTCTAATGCGGTTCGGTTCGTTTCTAGGATTGGAACGAGGATTCCAAGTTCCTTTATTGTTTCCTGGGCAAGTGCCGAGGCATCAACTACCTCCGCCATCGCGGCGGAGTACCAACTTTCGTTGAAATTGCGTTCAGCATCGCTTGCAAGCTGCTTGGCTTGCTGGTACGACGTTGTGATGTTCTTGGGGAGGCCGAGTGTTTGGTCGCTGGTCAGCCGATCGATTTCCATCAAGTTTGCCTGCAAGCTCTGAAACTTCTCATCGAACGTAAGGTAATTTCCAGTCGTGAATGCGCCAAACGCTATGTCCCCTCCATACCTTGGCTCGAACCCAAGGTCGGGCCACCAACTCCAAACCATCTTCATGAATTGAGGCCCGCGGGTTGCCATTTGATAGTCAATTAGATTGAAGTCCACGCTGTAGGTTCGCTCGAACCATGTGCGGTTCAGGTTAAGAATCGCCTGGGGGTTGATCTGCCCTTCCTTGACGAATGAGGGTATGCCTGCCTTCTCTACTTCACCCATGTCGGGTTGGTAGAACTGGGGGTAAAGACCCCACCAACTGGAGGAGACATATTTTGTGATGGCCAAGGCTTGCAGTGGGACTAATGAAGTGTCGGGGTAACGCATGCGTGTCAGCCAATCGGCAGCCAATACGGCGGAACGTGCGTATGTTTCATCGCTCGTGGTTCTTGTGAGGAAGAGAAGGCCGCGTATTGAGTATGCAGCGCTCCACAACGAAAGAGCGACGTCTGAACCGAACTTGTGCTTCTCAGTGTCGTAGCCATAATAGTAGCCGCCAACCGCCATGGGGTCGATCGCGTAAGTATGGTTGCCCCAAGCCATGTCAGCGCTAGTGACTTGGAAACTCATCAGCCATTTCGCATATGTTTCCGCCGCACTCAGGTACCGTTTGTCGCCTGTCAGCCTGTAGAGCTGCGTCCACGCCAAGAGCGTGAAACCTCCGTGGTTTGTTGAAACTGCGGTGGTATACCTTGTTCCATTCCATTCGTAAGGCAGAGCACCGTAGACAGGTGTGTTGACCCATTCTTGGCTCATAAACTGTCTGGACAACATATACTGGCCGGCGGCTACGGCTGAATTGAGGTAGGTCACGTTACCTGTTAGCAAGTATAGCTCAGCAAGAATCCACGCCGACTCGGTTGTCTCATACATTCTGGGCTTCCAGCCAAGATTCCAATAATACTGCGTAACGGGAAACGCGCCAGTGTAATTCCCGGTTTTGATTTGTAATTTCACGAGCCAATTGCCATATCGGTTTAGGATTTGCAGAGCGCTCTCATCATGTGCCCAACGATAGTACGAAATTAGTGCGGCCGCTATGAGGTTCCCATGTTCAGGAGATGGAAAGGCAGCGTGCAGATTCACAGAATCATCTTGTGTTCCGTATCGGGCGTCTGGGCCCGCAGAGACGTCTGCCTGTTCCGCCCAATAGCCGGAATTATCAAGCGTGATATTATGTCCATGAATGGTCGATAAGATGAGCGCTGGCGTGCTGGTCCTTCCGCTTGGAATTTGCGCGTTCTGGAAATAGTCGTAATAAACGTTGAAGACGTTGAGGTACCTAGGATCTTTGGTCTGCAGGTACGCGTCGAGCGCGGCGGAGGCCCCCAGGCCGGCATCGTGTCCGGCAATCAAGAACGCGAGCGTTTGTCTTTGACCAGCGGTTATGCCGTCGGTCCCAGCCGTAATGGTTCCATTATCAAAGTAGAACGGGTCGAGACCCCACGTGCGCTGATCTTGATATGGAATCCCCCATGACGCATTAAGGGGCGTAACTTGGAAGGAAGTTATCCAATTTGTTGCCTCCAATCCTAACCCGTAGTATCGTGATGCCAAATCATGATCTTGAACCGCGAGGGCCGGAGGCGTCTGCAACGCCACCGCCAAAAAGATGAGTAAGAGTGGGATGATGCGTCTTGTTACTGACGTAATAATGCGACTCGTGTTCTTTATCTCAATCTTCTCGATGTTTGAGAACTAAGCCCTGTACTTTCCCAAGCACAGTTTGTTTCAGTACCATAAACCAATCGGGGTACAGGTTTTAGGCGGGTAAGTATTAAAGGCCATCGACGATTGAAAGACATTATGCCATTATCGTGAGCACTAGTTTCCCAAATCGGGTTTTGCACTGAAGCCATAAGGAGAATTTGTTATTTCTTCGGAGTGTGATGATTTAGTTGGCAGTCACAGTTCAAGAAGCTATTAGAACTCTGCGGAGTATGCGGCGCCTAAAGAGTGATCCAGTGGAACCGGAGAAGATTCAAGCAATTCTAACCGCTGCAGGGATGGCACCCTCGGGCGGAAACTCGCAACCGTGGGAGTTCATTCTGATCACAGACGCCACCGTCAAGGGGCAACTACGCGAACTTGTGGTTCAAGGGCTTGAAACGTATGCAAAGTCTAACCTGCGGATCCCCAAGGATACTCTACCAGAATTCCTATCCTCCACGAACCCCGTAGCCTGGCTCGCTCAGAACACCGACAAGATTCCGGTTCTAATTCTCGCATGCCTCAACACGAAACGGGCAAAGCGGCTTACGGATGATTGGGCTTGGCTTGAGGAGCAGTCGAACTGGGCCTCCATCTTCCCAGCCGTGCAAAACCTCCTATTGGCAGCGCGAGCCTTGGGTCTAGGAACAGCCATTTCAATCTTCCCACTATTTCGAATTGCCGATCTGAAGGCGGTCCTTCAACTTCCCGATTACGTGAAGCCAGCTATACTCATTTACGTGGGTTACCCAGCGTCGCGCTTCAGCGAACCGAAACGGCATCCAATCGAGAATTTCATCCATGAGAACAAATGGTGAGTAGGTAAAATCAGACCCCATGTCACATTATCGCAATTCTGAGGATCTTGTAATTAGGTTCAGCACTCAAGTAAAAGCCGTGGGCGGTTACTTCACCTCCCTCACAAATTTCGCCGAAGTCACCGAGTACGTAAGCAAATTGGCTTCAACGATGAAGGCGAGGCGAATAGCAGTCAGCGGAGCAGGCCTCTCTTCCCCGCTATTAGTTCCTAAGCTTCTCATCCCTTGTGACCTGATAAGCCTGGCAAACATGGAGAGGGCAGATTTCTTTGAAGCGCTTAAGTCAGCTGAGATTGGCGTCACTTGTGCAGACTTAGGCGTCGCAGAGACGGGGACGTTGATTATTGCAACCACGGATGAATTGGACCGGCTCGTCACAGCACTGCCTTTACTCCACGTCGCGATTCTCCCCCGTTCTAAGCTTGTCTTCGCGCTCGACGATGCGCAGAAACGAATTTCCCAACTTCTTATGAATACTTCAGCCGCGGTTTCCATTTCACTCATCTCCGCCTCGAGCAGAACCTCGGATGTTGGTGGTATCAGCATCTTAGGAGCGCATGGGCCGAAAGAATTGCATGTCTTACTCCTCGACCAAGACCTTCCGGGAGGCCTATGACTTTGGATAAAATTGGCGTCGAAGCCCATGAACAACTAATCAGCAAAATCATAAACGGCATCGGAGATAAGCAACGAAGGGCACAACTATACCTTGGGACTGAGGGGGATCGCGAAGAAAGCGAGAAAGCGTATTCCGAGCTCCCTAACGGAAACTGGTTGCTTCAAGAGGCAAGGAGAATCAGGCGTCAGTCAATAGAAAACTTGGACGATAACATCAAGAAATTCACTCACGCCGCAGAAGCATCCGGCGTCCATGTGCATTTTGCACACGACGGAGCAACGGCTGTCCGAGTCGTGCTAAGCCTCGCCCATGAGGCAAGAGCTAGGCGTATCGTCAAAGCAAAATCGATGACAAGCGAGGAGATTGACCTTCGCCAGCACCTCGAGGAGGAGGGCCTGGATGTTGTTGAGACCGACCTTGGTGAAAGAATAGTCCAGCTCGCCAACCAAAGACCCTCCCACATCACCGCTCCAGCCCTTCATATGACCGTGGAAGAGATCACCGAACTATTCTCAAAGAAGCTGGGTAAACAGCTGCCTCCGGACCCTGGAACAATAACAGCTGTGGCAAGAGAGTCTCTTAGAAATGAGTTTCTTCAGGCTGATGTCGGGATTACTGGCGCGAACTTTGCAATCGCCGATTCGGGGGCAATCGTGATTGTGAGCAATGAGGGCAATGCCCGCCTCGTCACAGCTCTCCCACGCATGACCATATCCATCCTAGGGTCAGAAAAGATTGTCCCGAACACAGCGGACGCCTTCACGCTCCTGCAAACGTTGATCTTGAGCTCGGCAGCTCGAAAATTAACCAGCTACGTCACTATCGTCAGAGGCGGAAGTAAGCTCGCGCAGAGAGACCAACCGCAAGAACAGCACATTCTCATCATCGATAACGGTCGTTCAAGGATGCTGGCAGACCCGAACTTCCGGGAGGCGTTGTATTGCTTGCGGTGTGGGGCTTGCATGGATACCTGCCCCACCTTCAGGCTTTTTGGCGGCCACGTGTTCGGTCACATCTACCCAGGCCCTATTGGGATTCCTTGGACCGAGTACACGGCAACTCCGGACGCTGCAGGACAATTTGCGCCCCTTTGCATTTCATGCGGTTTATGTCAAAGGGTCTGCCCAGAGGACATCAACATTCCGCTACTCATAGCCCAAGTCAAAGAAAGGTACACACAACGCCACGGGCAACTATCGATAAACAGAACCCTCTGCAATTATGAAACCTTCGTTGGCTTCGCAAGCGCAACGGCCCCTATCTCCAACTTTCTCATGCGACGGAAGGCCTTCAGGAGAATGCTCCAAAGCCTTCTAGGCTTAGATGCACGGCGCCCCTTCCCACCCTTTAACCGACACACGTTCAAGAAATGGTACGGTCCCCACACAAGCACGGGCTCAAGGCCGATAGCCTATTTCGTTGACACATACGCCGACATGTGCGAACCAGAAATTGGCAAAGCGGTCGTCGGAATTCTCGAGTACAACGATTGCAAGGTGACCCTTCCCAAACAAATCGGTAGCGGGATCCCAGCCTTCCTCTATGGTGACATGAAAAGAACCACACGTGCAGCTGAATTCAACGTTCCAAAGCTCGCCGAGTCCGTGAGGGATGGCTGTGAAATAGTTTCTTCAGAGCCAACGGCAACCTATTGTTTGAAGGAGCTCTATCCTAGGCTTCTTAATTCAGAAGAAGCCAGGTTGGTCGCAACACACTCCCACGACCTTTTCGAATACTTGTTACAAATGCACGATAAAGGAAAGCTAAGAGACTTTCCGAGAGCTACTATAGGGCCGGTCGCGTATTATTCCCCATGCCACACGAGAAGCGTCTATGGGAAATCCAACGCCCTAGAGATTCTAAAACTCGCTGGAATAGACGCACGCCCCGTGAGGTACAATACCTGCTGCGGAATCGCAGGAACCTTCGGATTCAAGAAGGGCCCCGAAGGATACGATGTCTCAATGGCGATCGGCGAAACACTCTTTGAAAGGTTGAAGACCCTAGGCCTTAGCCAAGTCTTAACAGAGAGTAGCGTTTGCAAGATGCAGATAGAGCACGGCACATCGCTCCCAGTCAACCATCCCGCCGTCGTTCTATGGAAACAACTTCAATCCCCTCGCAACTGAACCCTGCGAAGGTATCTCCTATGATCACGTCTCTGCGAAGGCCATAATGGAAACAAGTGGGCATCCTTTAGCGAGGGTTAGCCTGCTCAGGTTGCTTTGCGTTACAGTGAGGGCAAATTTGCGTTCCAGCCTGTAATTGTGCGCCGCATTGGACGCAGTATTGGACCTTACTCACAGCAACTGGGGTTGCAGCGGGTTGCCAGACTGGATGTAACTCTAACTCCTGTCTCGTTTGAATTGTTTTCATCAAATCGCCGCGGGTGACTACACCGAGTAGCCGACCGCCTTCCGTGACCAGCATCATATCAACTCTTTCTCGGGCCATCCGCTGCAAAGCATCTAACGCCGACGCATCAGATTGAACAATGGGTGCACGTTCATAGGGGACCATCGCATGGGCCACCGTTTCAGTTGCCCGCTGCTCCTTCGGAATCGCCCGCGCAGACTGCAACGTAACCAACCCGAGCAACTGGCCATCCTTCATAACAGGGTAGCCCTCATGAGGATGAACGAGGAAGTAGTCGGACACAAGCTGTTGCACGGTGATTTCGGGTGCTACCGTCAGTACTCCTCGGGTCATAATGTCGCCAACTCTTACACCCGTCAGGGTTTCTCCGAGGAGTGTCTGCCTAAGGCTTGTCTCGGCACCGGATTTTATGAACCAACCAAGAACCACGATCCAAATCCCATCGACGAAGTCTCCGAGAATTATCGCGACGAAACCTCCAAGCATCATGAGAAGCGAGAGAGCTTCACTAACGCGGGTGGCCGTCCTTGTGGCACCAACAAGGTTTCTCGAATGTTTCCACAGGCTCCCGCGAAACACCCGCCCACCGTCAAGTGGAAAAGCGGGCAGCAAGTTAAAGGCGCCAAGAACCGCATTGATCAAGGCTCCGTACCCGACCGTGGCCGTTATGACGATGGGTAAGCCGACTAGTTTAGCGATATACCAGAACCCTCCCAACACACCCGCAATCAGGAAACTCATCAACGGCCCGGCAGCGGCCATACGGACCTCTAAACCTGCATCCTGAGGTTCCTCAGACATCTCTGAAACTCCACCAAAGAAGAAGAGCGTAATTCTCGCAATCGGTAATCCGTTCTTCTTTGCAATATACGAGTGGGATAGTTCGTGGACAAGGACGGAAGCGAACAGAACTATTGCCGACGAAATTCCGATTGTTAAGTAGGTGACCGTGCTTAAGCCGGGATATTGGTGGGGCATGTACTCGTACGATAGGGACCAAGCGATTAGAATGAACACAAACCATAACGTGTAATGGATCCGAACTGGAATTCCCATAATCCTCCCAAGCTTAACCGACAAATTCTACAGCCTCACTCTGCACCAATCACATACCAATCGGAGACGTTACTGAAAAGTTCTTCCAGTTATCCGCGGTTAGTCAAGCATTAATGCCACCTACGGAACCTCTAGGAAAAGGTTTTCATTGAACAGCACATTCCTCGCGCTACAACTGGAGATTTGAACATGGAAACAAAGCAATTGATCATGTTACCTGGGCCGACAAACATTCCGACACGTGTTGCGAATGCGATGCTGCGGCCAATGATCAACCATCGAGGGCCAGAATTTCGCGAGCTTCATTCCCGAATAATCGATAATGCAAAGTATGTTTTCGGAACGAAAAACGATCTATTTGTTCTTTCAGCATCTGGGACGGGCGGCGTAGAATGCGCCGTCAGAAATATCTGCTCGCAGGGCAGCAAGATCATTGTACCGGTGAATGGTGTTTTCAGCCAACGGTTCTTCGAAGCCGTGAACCTACTGGGCGGCAAAGGGGTTGAGATACCTGTTGAGTGGGGAAACGCCGTAACCGTTGCACAGGTTGAGGACACCCTACAGAAGAATTCTTCAGTCACAGCCGTGGCGATAATCTACAATGAAACGTCAACGGGCGTTACTACGCCGAACCTTAAGCAAATCGGCGAAGTTTGCCACAAACATGGCGCCCTCTTCCTCGTTGACGCCATATCAATTCAAGGCGGCGTCCCACTTCCAGTGGATGAATGGAATGTCGATATATGCGTAACTGGCAGCCAGAAATGCCTCATGACGCCGCCAGGCCTCGCCCTAATCTCAGTTAGCCCAAGAGCGTGGGACGTCATCAAGAAGGCCCCTCGCTCATACTACTTCGACCTTCAACTCTGCAAAAAGTTCTGGGATGAGAATAAGGAAACCCCCTACACTCCCGCGGTGACACTCTTCTTCGCTCTAGACGAAGCGCTGCAGATGATCCGCGAAGAAGGCCTCGAAAAACGATTCAAAAGACACGCCACATGTGCCAACGCCATGTACGCCGCGGTGGAAGCCATGGGCCTAGAACTGTATGCTCGAAAAGAAGTCAGGTCAACAACAGTATTGGCAATCAAATATCCCAGCGGCATTGATGACAAAAACTTCAGGGGTGTATTGAACAAGAGGTACCGCGTCGTCATAGCTGGGGGTATGGGTAAGACAAAGGGACAGCTATTCCGAATTGGTGTGATGGGAAGCGTTTCAGAATTCGAGATTCTGGCAACCGCAACCGCCCTTGAATCTCCCCTAATCGAACAGGGCCACAAACTCAAACCTGGAGAAGGCGCAGCGGCAGCACGTGCGGTTTTCGCGAAGACCCCCTGAACGTCATTGAACGCAGCCCTACACCGGAGGGGGTGTTCCTTGAGAATATTGGCTTTCACTGATTTTCATGGAAATCAAGAGGCATATCGACAGGCGAAGGAACTGATTGCGAATGAGAAGCCGGATTTCGTAATAGTCGCTGGCGACATAATCAATTACGACTCAAACCGAGCCAAGCAACTACTTATGGATTTAGCGACAACTGGGCACCCAGTTTACTTTGTTCCAGGCAACATGGACGGTCGAGAGCTTGGAGACTGGGCAGGAGGGGAAAACGTTCACGCACTCCATGCGCGATGCAAAAACAATGAAGGCGTATCACTGATAGGTTTGGGCGGCTCTCCGCACGGTCCCTTCAGAACAGTCTTTGAGTACAGCGAAGAAGAAGCAGAAACGCTCTTCGAACGAGCCGCCAAAAATTGTGGAGGCGGATTGCTAATCCTCGTATCGCACTGCCCACCTAAGAACACCAAGGTCGACCAGGTTTCCAGCGGCGAACATGTCGGAAGCATAGCCGTCCGAAGGTTCATTGAGAAGGCGGAGCCTAGATTAGTCGTTTCGGGCCATGTACACGAATCCCAGGGGACTGATACGATCGGTTCAACCACGATAGTCAACACTGGGCCAGCCCAAAGCGGACACTACGCTGACATAACCATCAAAGACAAGGTCACAGTGAAATTTCCAAAGCTCATGTAGCATAAGACATGAGCTACGCGAGCTGCACGAAGAAAGAGGCCATGTGAGGGAAATTTCCCATTCTAAAGACAGCGGCAAGTTATTATGCGGCTAATTTCTAACCGAGCTGAAACAAAACTCGGAGTCCATAACAATGCCTCGCAAGCGAGCAGGTCATCGAAAGACGCGAGCTATTCGAGTTGTTCGGCGAGAAACTCTCGTCGCGCTCTTAGTGCTCGTCGTAGTCCTAGGCTCACTTGCTGCATACTATGGAGTGGCCTTAAGCGCACAGAGGTCAAGTGGATTTGACTCTGCGGAGATTTACGCCAATTCAAGCCACAGCGTCGTGACAATTGAAGGAGTAAGGCTTGAGGCTGTAGACACTGGGACGGGCATAGCGACAACTTGGGTTGGTATCTACGCTTCCGGGTTCGTCATAGAATATTCCGGGTCATACTACGTAGTAACCAACTTTCACGTAGTTGATTCCCTCGTCAATACGACGCTAACTTTCTCGAATGGTGACTCTTACAGAGGAAAGATTGTGGGCCTCGACGCCTACAGCGATTTGGGCATAGTCGCCCCACAGGCTCCTTCGCAAGAACTTTACCCATTGGAGTTGTCGCCATCTTCTTCCCTGAGGGTCGGTCAGCCTGTAGTTGCAATCGGTAACCCCTATGGCTATCAGGGGAGCATAACGTACGGGATCGTAAGCCAGACGGGACGAACGATCAGTTACGATACCGGTTCCGGTACCACAGGATATCCTATTGCTGATGCGATACAGTTCAGCGCGCCGATAAACCCAGGCAATTCGGGAGGGCCGCTCCTGACAGCTGATGGAAAAGTTGTGGGAATCACAACCGCCGGCATAACTGGCGCTGAAGGCCTTGGTTTCGCAATACCCTCCGACACAATAATACGCGAACTCCCATCCCTTGTAGCAACCGGGAAATACAGCAAGCACTCGTACTTGGGCATCCAAGGAATGGACATGTTCTATCAACTCGCGCAAGCAGTGGGCGCCAACGCCACATATGGTGTGTTAATACAGAAAACGGTTGCCGGAAGCCCAGCAGCACAAGCCGGTCTAAAAAGCGGGACAATAAATGTTGACATTGACGGACAATCATACCTAATCGGTGGAGACCTCGTCATTTCGATTGATGGAAACAGGATTGTTAACTACGACTCGCTATCAACATACCTCGAAAGAAATACGCTTCCGGGTCAGAAGATTGCGATCGGCATAATCAGGGCAGGTACGTACATGGTCGTCGAAGTAACCCTGGGCACAAGGCCACCTCCTTCCTAAGACCGGATACTTATTCCAAGAACTTAATTCATCTAGGGGAGCGTTTTCGGGTCACAGTCATATGGAATGGGCCAAAAGGTTGGTCCGGAATCCAAATTGATTGACATGCTTTCCGTGCTGATCATCTCGATCTTCGCCGGATTCCTCGGTTCCTTAACCGGCCTTGGAGGGGGAAGCATCATGATCCCCGTATTGGTCGCTTTCGGCGTACCCGTGAAGTACGCAATCGCCGCAAGTATGGTGACTATTATCGCAACTTCAAGCGGCTCAGCAGCATCATACGTCAAAGAACGAATAACAAACGTCAAGGCTGCATTCTACCTCGAAATGTTCACCATAGTTGGAGCGATCATCGGGGCCACAATTACTTCCTTCATTGCGCCGCGGTTCCTGTATTTCTTCTTTGCAGGGTTTCTTCTAACCTCCTTTCTTGGGTTGTCGGGACATCTGAGGGGGGAGTTTCCGAAGCGGGTAAAGCAGAACAGGTTTTCGAAGTGGTTGGAGTTGGATGGGAGTTACTACGACGAGGCGGCGAAGAAAAAAGTCTCCTATAAAATGAAAAACGCCCACCTAGGAGGTCCGTGTATGCTGATTGCAGGATTGGCCGCGGGTATGCTCGGCATCGGTGCAGGCGCCTTCAAAGTCTCAATACATGAACTGATTTTGAAGATGCCTTCCAAAGTCTCCACAACAACCAGCAATTTCATCATTGGGATAACAGCACTGGCCGGAGCAAGCGTCTACTTCGCTTCGGGACTCCTCTTCGTTGGCCTAGTAGCGCCAATGGCCGTAGGGACAACTGTCGGCGCGCTGGTGGGAGGCAGGATATTGAACCGGTTACCAAATCGATTGGTAAGGTACCTCTTCCTCGTAATTGTTGTCGCCCTAATTGTCCAAATGCTCTACGAGGGGATAACTTCCACATGAAGCGGACCTTAAGCGAAGAGAAACTCGATTCGCTGATAAGCTATATTCTAATCTTCGGTGTCTTGGTGAGTGTTGCTCTAGAAGCTCTTGGGATCGCAGGCTATTACTCTTCGAATGGAAACCTCAACATACTCTTCCGACCCAGTTTCGCTATGAAAGAAACGGATTTTTTCAGCTACGCGGGGAAACTGTTTCAAGAACTTTCTATGGGGGGCTGGTCGCCAATGCAGGTGCTTGGCTTGGGTATTGTGGTTTTGATGTTAACGCCCTACTTGCGAGTGGTGGCCTCCGTGCTCTACTTCGGTCTTGCCAGGAACCCCAAATATCTGCTCATAACGCTCTTCGTTCTACTCGTACTGACCGCGAGCCTTCTACAACTCTGAGATGTAGGAGAAATTTCTAACTAACGGGAACATCGGCGGCCTTTCTGAAAGATTAATGTAGAACGGGCAAATCTAGGCTTCGCCTTCATAATTCAAGGTGCAATTTGTTGCCTCTTAAGAACGGCGACTTCATACTCGCCAACTACACTCTGAGAGTCAAGGAGACTGGCGAAACCGTCGGTACTACGCTTGAGACTGTAGCCAAGGAAGCGAAGCTCTATCGCGGAGAAGAACGCTACGAACCATTCTTCATCGTTGTAGGAGAAGGGTGGGTCCCGAAAGGGCTAGATGAAGCCTTGACCGGCCTAGAGATTGGCAAGGCGAGCACCATTGAGCTGCCTCCAGACAAAGGTTACGGGGTGCGTGATCCGAAAAAGGTTCGATTAGTTCCACTTCGCAAATTCACGGCGGAGGGAATGACTCCCATACCAGGTTTACAAGTGAATATAGACGGCAAGACCGCGCAAGTCCGCTCGGTTGGAGCCGGGCGAGTCCAAGTGGACTACAACCACCCATTCGCCGGCAAGACTCTCATTTACGACCTGACAATCGAGAAGATTGTTGAGATGGAGGACGATAAAGTCCGAAACCTCATACACAAACGGATTCCGTCCGTCGGACCAGAGAAGTTTAATGTTAAGCTTGAGCAGGGGAAGCTGGAAGTTGAGATACCCGAGGAAGCATTCTTCCTTGAAGGTTTGCAGGTGGAAAAGCGAACAGTTACTGCCGATATAGAGAAATATCTTCCGAAGATCGAAACTGTTGCTTTCCTCGAAGTTTTCAAGAAACCTGCCCCTGCAGCTCCCACGGTAACGCCAGAAGCAAAAGCTCCACCCGCAGCTCCAGCAGCGGCCTCCCCATAGCGGACTTCACGAATCGCTTCTATCGCCTCTTTAGCTACGAAACCCAAGATGACAAATGTAGCCCCGTAATCAACCCATGGAACCTTCCAAACGAAATTGATTGCAAGACCGGCGAGCAAGGCTGCAGACATCCAGAAGCAAGTAGCCGACTCCGCAGCATCAATCTTCAGCGGCACACAATTCGAGGCAATGCCGATGCGTCTTTTCTCATACCACAGAACCGGCATGATCACAACTGCCGCTGCAGCAACACTCATACCAAGCAGTGACGATTCAGGTTTGATGCCTCGCAGGAATGAATAAACCGCTGCGAGCCCAATAACCGGTATCAGCGAAGCCAAAAGTAGTGCTGTGGCCCATTCGGCTCGCTTACTCTCTCTGTGAGCACTAGAGTTTAACAATTTACTCCTCAAATGTTGCACCACAGCAAACGATGACAGTAATTCAACCAGGCTGTCGCCGCCGAACGCAAGAAGCGCAAGGCTCCAAGCCGCTATGCCTGAATAAATCGCGGCCACGCATTCAACTGTCATCCAAGCAACGCTAGCATACTCTACCCACAATCCCCGTTCTATACGTCTCGAGCCTCGCAACACCATTCTTACTCTCTCCGTTGCAGGTGCCGCCTTCGTAGACGTCATAGATCGGAGAATGTCAGTCAGCCAAGGCGAAGTATGCCTACTATCTGATTCTTCTGTACCTGTTCAACGTGTGGGTCTGCCACGAGTAGCCGCGGAGTTTCCTACTGGCACCAAAACCGCAAGCGGAGCAACGTTTCCATCTAATGTGGTAGGAGTGTCTGCCGCAGCGGCGGCATCGGATATGGGTCTTTGCGCGCCCTCGCCTGCCGAATGATGCTGTGCCCTTAGTCAAATCTATTCAGCCCGCGAGAATTTGCTAAAAGTCTACCTCTTAGGAGGGGGCGAAACCAGAACCACATTGTCGCCCCTAACAATAATCGTGCCTATGTTTCGCGTGTTTTCTGGGTTGGATACATCTTCTGCGTCTTCTAATACTAGGTTCATGTGTTGGTCGTAGCTGTAGAGTTTTCCACGTATTGTACGGCTTCCCTTCAGTTCCACGAGAACGATTTTGCTAAGGCTCTCTTGGAAGATCTTGTCAGCAACTGCAGACATTGTTTTTCTTCGTCTTCTGTTCTAGCTTATGGACGTGAGTTCCCCGTTAAGGAGGAAGCCCCAAATTAAACGTTAGGTCTACATAAACCATAGCTCCGGATCGCGTCGGTTTTCAATCGAAACACAGAACCTCCAACCCTTTGAGGAAATTGCAGGGTGTTAAGTATGAAGAACGGCCCCTAGATAGTTGACGTACATTTGCCAGCAAAAAAGTATCTCAAGGAGAAGGAAGCAAAACAGCTCCTCAGGGAATTCATACAACGCTATCCAACTTCTGAAGCGTTTCTTCGTTCGGTCAACGTGTTTGAGGAGCTACCTGTGGACGAGAGATGGGTCTTCTTCTTGGATGGAAGGCCACTAATTTTGCGCACGAAATCTGGTTTACTTCCATCTCTAAAGTTTGATGAAGTCATCAACTCTTTGCCCAAGATTGTTGTCGATATGGGTGCCGTGGCGCATTTGGCGAACGGCGCGCATGTCATGAGGCCAGGAATTAGAGAGATTCGAAATGATTTCGCGAAGGGGGAGTTGCTATTGATAGTTGACGAAAAGTTCGGGAAGAGCATCGCCTTGGGGTTTGCTGATGCGGATTCAACGGTGATGAAATCGGCGAATAAGGGCAAAGTGGTCATGAACGTGCATTACGTCGGGGATGAGCTCTGGAAATCATTCACAGCCAGCAATGCAAGTTAATTGAACGTTAGGCTTGTTCCAATGGAAATGGCGCCACTTCGGTTCTCCACGCAGATCCATTCTTCTGGGCGGGTGAGTGACAAACTACGCACACTTCTCTAAGGTGGGTGCGTGTGGTCTTTACATAGGCGTGTTAGACTGCCCTCTCTTAGGTGCAAATGTTTAAAGTGCCATCAATCGAGACAACTCAGCCAACCTCGAGTTGCCCTCAATTGATCGGTTCAGACGATGAAAGAGATGAGAGGTTCCCATTGGTGAATCCATCCATTCAACACCCAATCTACGTCAAAGCGTACCCGCTTCGAGATCCCATGGACGTCCCCAGAATTAAGGCTGAGATTATCGAAGGCAATATCCTAATCGTCAAGATAACTCCCATCGCGAAACGAAGTGTCGAAGAGACAAAATCGGCAATAGGCGAACTCGTCGAGTTTGTTAAATCAATTCAGGGCGATATTGCAAGGCTCGGGGAAGAAAGGATCGTCATGACTCCACCAACCGTGAAAGTATGGCGGGGAAGGGAGAATTCTCGCCTCGAAGTTGCCACGGCTGGAGCGACCGCGAACAACGAAACGTAGCCAACTCTAACTCTTTAGCAAGATAGCCCTATCGGGCTGGGCTGCCACGATTTATACTAAGTTCATCTTAACCTGAGTTTCTCGAGGTTATCCGGCGCGGTTGTTCTCATCTTCAGAATCCTTGAGATTTGGTGCGCGAACAGGTCGGTCTTGCGCCGCTCACCATGCCCAAGTATGACTCGTGACGGCCTCGGCGAGACTCGTTTGAGGAAGGCGAAAAGCTGGTTTCTATCAGAGTGTCCTGAGAAGCCTTCTACGCTCTCAACATGCAAGTTCACCTTCAAAGCCTCAACCTTTCCGTTCCTACCCATCAAGGAAACCTCGCGGGCACCATTTTTGAGCCTGTTTCCCAGTGTGCCTTCAACCTGGTAGCTCACGAAGATCAATGAGTTTTTCTCATCCGAAGCGAGGTAACGGAAGTAGTCGATCGCAGGACCACCTTCCATCATACCCGAAGTTGCGAGAATAATACACGGTGGCCCGGCCGCTATCTTCTCCCGCTCGGAGGGATGGTCGACGTTCGTGAAGTAATCTGACTGGAAAGGGTTAATGTCTTTGTAGAGAATTTGTTCCCTAAGGTCGCGTGCTAAGTATTCGGGGTAGGCGGTGTGGATGGCTGTCGCTTCAGATATCATGCCTTCTATGAAGATTGGGAGTTCTTTGATTTGCTTATTCTTCATGTAAGCGTTCAGAACAAGCATGATTTCTTGAGCACGCCCCACAGCCAGAGTCGGGATAAGTATCTTACCGCCCCTCTCCGCCGTCTCGTTGACAATCCTAGCTAGCTTACCCTCTACTGTTTCCCGATCGGACATGACGTCGTCCGGACCGCCGTACGTGCTTTCCATGATTAGGGTCTCAGCGCGTGGAAACGAGCAGACAGCTGGCTCCAGAAGCATCGTTCGGCCGAATTTGAAATCGCCAGTGAATATGACGTTTGTAAGCCCTTCTCCGATGTGGAGGTGAACGATCGAGCTTCCAATGATGTGGCCTGCATTGTGGAGGGTAAGTTTGATATCGGGTGCTACATCCGTGACCACACCGTACTTTACGGGTATGGTGTGCATAACGACTTCGCGCACATCCTTCTGGTCGTAGGGCGGATGTCCGCCTTCCTTGCCGAAAATATCCAAATAATCAAGTTGCAGGAGCGTCATCAGCACCGCTGTTGGTTCAGAGCAGTAGACTGGGCCGTCATACCCATATTTGTAGAGGAACGGAACGAACCCACAATGATCTAGGTGTGCGTGGGAGATTATTACGGCATCTAATTTGTCAATGTCAAATTCATCGCTGTCGATTCGGGGGAATGCGTAGATGGGCCGGTCCGCCCCTGCGCTTATGCCGCAGTCCATTAGCACACAGCTTTCCTCGGTTTCCACGAGCATCGCAGACCTTCCAACCTCATGGAACCCGCCGAGCGGCGTTAGGTAAACACTCGAGGTCTTTTGGAGCCTTGTGCGAAAAATGCGTTCGCCAACGTCGCGGAAGATTCTGCTTCTCTCTTCGCTTTCGGAATGCAGAATATGCCTAGAACTCGCGATTATCTTCGATGGGAGTGGAGGTGCCCGCAAAACTCGGGGTCGCCAGCTAGTTTTCTTAATGATCTCTTGAAGGGTAACCCCATCCTTGCCTATCGCCAAGCCAGGTTTCTTAGCCTCAATAACCACCTCGCCCAAGCTTGGGTCGAAGTTTATCTCCGTTATCTCAGCTTCTGCGGGTATAATGCCCTTGATCAAACGATCAGATTCCTTCTCAATAAGCCGGATTGAAGGGTCGGATCGTATGACAACGCGCTTGTGTAGTAAGTTGACGATGTCGGTGACCACGTGACTCTGTTCTAGCAGAAGTCCGACGTTCTTGACGTAGATTGCGAGGCGTGGCCCTTCAAATTCGATTCGGGTTATCTCAGCCTCCTTCGGCATGTGGGTGACAATGGTTTCACGTATCCTTGCCTGCGAATCGTCCACTAGTCTCGCCACTGAGGAAACCACCCTAAACTCGAATAATCAGGAATTATCTAGGTTCAGAATTAGCTGGGCTAAGTGAGGATTCCTTTCTTCTCTTGTTCGCTCAGTTCCTTGTAACCATCCTTTGAGATTACAGCAACATCGAAGCTATCTCCGCTTGCCGAGTCGCGCTTCATAGCTTCATTGACTGCGCGAACTACTAGCGGTATAGCTTCCTTAACCGACATGCCTTCCCTGTAACCAGGTTCGAGAACTCCGTAGGCAACTGGTGAGCCAGAGCCAGTTGAGACGTATTTCTCTTCGGTAACACTCCCAAGTGGGTCGAGGGCAAAAATGTGCCCGCCTTGGTCATCCACGCCTCCAATAATAGATTGCAGAATGAAGGGATAGTACCTAGATTGGAAGAGAATATTCGCAGCCAAACGTGCAACAGCACTAATCGGTATGGGCAGACCCTTCTCGTATTTGTAGAGTTTAGAGTTCGCGCGCAGCATCTCAACCACCGTTTGCGCGTCGGCAACGCCTCCGGCGATCGTCATGGCTACGTGCTCGTCGATTGGGTAGACTTTTTTCGCCCGTTTATGCGCCACGAAGGTGCCCAGTGTGGCGCGGGTATCGGTTCCGAGTACGATGCCGTCTTTGCAGACTACGCCCATAGTAGTCGTGCCGGTCATCACGTACTTCGGCATGTTGTTTTTCTCTTGGTGGTACATAGTTTGTTTTCCTCCGAGAACATTTTTCGGAGCATAACGCAATCGCGCTGAAGAACGTTCGAGCGCGGTCGAATAGACCCAAGCACGAGAACTTAAAAACGTTTCCCGAAACTTTCGCGTGGATTCAACGTTCGCTCGAAAGTTGGTCAATAAATAGGGCAACTTAAAGCCGCAGCACAGAATGTTCCCTAAATTCGTTTAGATGCCTTCCTCGTTGGAATGGAAATGGAAAACGCCTACCAGCTGGAAAACAAGATGATGGAAGAAGCGTACGAAGAACTGGCGTCACGCGGCGAGCTTTCGATCCGACTGAAGGAGAGACTTGAGAAGACCTTTGGTGAGCGTTTCACCAACGGTTGGAAACTTGCGAATTCACGGAGTGTTCGTCGGTACGAGTTTAAACCCAGCAGCAGAGTGGTTTGGGTTGTTCAAGGCCGGAAGAGCGAGTACCAAGTCATGCCCGACATACCGTTCTGCTATTGTGATGATTACTACTTTCGAGTGATGGACAAGAAGCGAGGTCTCTGCTACCACATAATAGCCCAACACATAGCAGAAGCCCTTAACAAATTTGAGAAAATATCGAAGCGTGACTCGCAATACTCGAGCATAACAGATCGCTGGAGGGCCAAGGAATTAGCTGAAAGTTCAGAATAAGCAGTGTTTAAATGGGGACTAGCTTTCTACGGGGAATGCGAGTGTTAGGAAATTGACAACGGACGAATTCTGGGGCCTCTTCCAGATCGGAATCGTTTTTGTGGCTTTCCTAGCAGTTATTCTAATCTTTGTTTACCTCGCATACGAGAAACCATCTGCCTGATGAAAGGGATACGTGCCGCCGGCCGGAAAATCAATCTTCAAAGAGAAGGTCGGACGGTGGCAGAGCCACGCCTTACAAGTTAATTGGATCGAGGATTAGACTTTGCTTGAGAACACATTTGCGCAGTTGCACAGGCCCATCCGGGCCCACTTGGAAAAGGTGGGTTTAGAGGAACCTAGCGACATTCAAAGAATCGCGATCCCGTCAATCCTCAGGGGAGAGAACGTCCTCGTAATCGCCCCTACGGGAACTGGGAAAACGCTGGCATGCATTCTTCCCATTTTCAACATGTTCTTGGAGCGCAGGTCAGCTGGGGAGACGAAGGGTATCTCAATCCTGTACGTGACTCCGCTTAGGGCGCTGAATCGGGATATTGTGCGGAGACTTACAGATGTGGGAAAGGAACTTGACATCAAGGTCCAAGTGAGGCATGGGGACACGCCAATTAGCGCAAGGACAAGGCAAGCCAAATCGCCTCCCGAGATGCTGGTCACAACGCCAGAAACTCTCCAAGCGATACTGCCGGGAAAGAGGATGCGTGAGCACCTGAAAGGCGTCAGGTGGGTCGTTGTTGACGAGATTCACGAGCTTGCAACAGACAAGCGCGGCGTCCAACTCTCAGTGGCTTTGGAACGGCTAGAGCACTTAACCGGCAGGGCCTTTCAAAGGATCGGATTGTCAGCTACAGTGGGTGAGGAGAAGAAAGTCGGAAAGTTCCTGTCCGGAACTGCTCGTAATGTGACTGTTGCCAAGTCGGAAGAGCTTAGGCAGATTCAGATCGATGTCGAATACGTACCACCCACACCCGCAGACATGAAGGATTCTGACAAGTTCGGTTTACCGCCCACAACAATAGCGAGGGCGAAGAAAGTGGCTGAAGTCATATCGGGAAAGCAGTCGACGCTCGTTTTCACAAATACTCGTGAACAGGCCGAAGCGGTTGGGTCACAGCTTCACGCCCTCAAGCCTGAGCTACAAGTGCGAGTACATCACGGTTCCCTCTCCCGGGAGATCAGGGAGGAGGTTGAGCAGGGATTCCAAAGCGGCTCAGTGAAAGGCGTGATTTGCACTTCATCACTCGAGCTTGGGATGGATATTGGTAGAGTAGATTACATTGTTCAATACATGTCGCCTAGAATGTCCACACGCCTCATTCAGAGAATAGGGCGAAGTGGCCACACGTTGCGAGGGCTAGCCAAGGGAACGGTAATTGGTGCGTGGGCAGATGATCTATTGGAAGCCGCTGTGCTCGCTGCCAATGCGAGGGCCGGGACGATCGAGCGAACGGTGATACACGACAAGGCATTGGACGTTCTGGCCCATCAAATTGTTGGCATAACCCTAGATCTGAAGAGGGCTAAGCTCAGCGAACTGTACGAGATTGTTCACGGCTCCTACCCATACCGGGACATTACAGGAGAGGAATTGCATGGGCTCGTCAAATTCTTGGATTCAGTGGGAATGATTAGGCTTGTGGACGATGTAATTTCCGCTCGTTTTTCGCGAACCTTCAGATACTACTACGAGAACCTTTCCGTAATACCCGATGTGAAACGTTTCGACGTGTTCGACTTTTTCCGGAAACGCAGGATTGGAACGCTAGATCAAGATTTCGTGGCCAGGAAGTGCAAAGGGGGTACAGTTTTCATTATACATGGCCAAACATGGAAGATAATCAATGTTAACGAAGAGAAGCACTCAATCGAAGTGGAACCAACAGCACCAACTTTGGACGCTATCCCCAGTTGGGAAGGGGAAATTATTCCGGTTAGTTTCGAAACCGCACAACAGGTCGGCAAACTAAGGGCAGACATGGCCTCGAAGTTTGAGGATCAGGCGGGGCTTAGGGCGATTCAGGCGCAACTACAGCTCTCGGATAACGCGGTCAACAAGATCACTGAAACTCTGCGGGCACAGTTGAAGAATTTTCCCTTGCCCACAGACAGACACATCATATTGGAAAAGTTCGAGAACTGCATAATCATTCATGCTTGCTTCGGGAGTACCGTCAACGATACCCTCGCAATGATCCTTGCTACAATGCTCAGTGCCAAGTATAGTGTAAACGTGGCAACCCAAACGGACCCGTACCGAATAGCCTTGATCTGCCCATTCAAGATTGAACCAGAAACCGTTGCGTTAGAGCTCTCAAAGTTCACTCCGGATGATGTCGAGAAGGTTTTGGTCGAATCCCTTCAAACCTCGGATCTTTTCGCGTGGAAGCATTGGCACGTGGCTCGGCGGTTCGGCATCATTGAGAGGAAAGCAGACTACAAATCCATCCGTTCCCGAATGCTCGTTCGCGCAATGAAAGACACGCCGGTGAACGTGGAGACTCAAAGGGAGGTTCTTCTCGAAAAGTTCGACTTGGCAACGACGAAGGACATAATCGCGAAGCTGCACGCCCGAGAGATAACCATCGATGTCACCTCAGAGAGGGCCGAATCATGTTCGCCTTTCGCGATCCCAATAGTCGACAAAATTATCCCACACGACCTGCTTAGGCCTGCCGTCCCGTCGAAGTCATTGACGGATATCGTAAGGGAGCGGTTGCTCGCCGAAACAGTTCGCCTCATCTGCATTTTCAATGGGGACTGGGACGCGGTTCGTGTTGTGGGTGAACTGCGTGAGAAGATACGTTGTCCAAAATGCGGCTCCACGCTAATTGCGGCCACATACATGGGCAATGATGCATTGCTACATATTGTTAAGAAGAAAAAGAAGGGCGCGAAGCTATCAGCCGAGGAAGAACATAATTGGCGTCAGGCCTGGCTGAGCGCCAGCCTCGTACAGACAAAGGGAAAGGAAGCCGTCGTGGTTCTAAGTGGGCGAGGCGTAGGCCCCGTGACCGCAACCCGGATCCTAAGAAGACTGCACAGAACAACGGAAGACATGTACGTCGATATCCTCAAGGCTGAACGCGAATACGCAAGAACACGCCTCTTCTGGGATTAAGCGAACCAGACACACCGCCATACCTTATCGATACTGCTAGTCATCATCCCAGCGTGCACAGTTTTTGGGGGGAGACGATCTCCTGGGTGTTATCCGGTCGCTTCAACGAGAGTTGAAATGCATCTTTTCCACTGAGTGGAATTACGATGTAGGTTTACCACATCTTCCACGCACACATATGACGCTCAATACGGAACATTTGGCTGAGGCTTTGGATGTTGGTAAACGAGAAAACCCGACACGGCGGAACTACACTTTTCGTCTGCGAGTTCTGCGGTTCCGGCTACAGGGACATTAGCTTGGCAGAAGATTGTGAACAACATTGCGGGACTCTTGGATTCGCTTCAGCGGAGATAAGGCGGAAAGCCGTTTACGTGCCCAAGATAGAGATTATGCCCCTACTTTGAAAGACCGTTCTAAATTCGCGATACTTATTCCGCTTTTTCGTCTATGAGACTGGCGGTGCTTCCTTCGGTTGAATAGCCCAGATCCTGTTTCTCGTGAATATACTGTATCGATTCCTTGAACGCGTGGGGTAGGAATATGGGGCTAAGTCTTGCTCCTTGGATGGCGTATCCTTTTCGACCCCTAATTAGGAACAACAAAAGGGCCAATGAAATGGGAACTAACCAAAGATTCGCTAGGGCCTGCAGCAACTGCACCCGTAAGCCGGGGAGCATGCTTGCTGCTACGATGTCGATCTTAGAAGTTAGTGTCCTCGAAACTATTGGGAACACGTAGTGCTGAATGAACATCAGAACTGATAAAGCGGCTCCGACTACGAGGGTTCTCCAATTATAACGCCTGATATGTTCTATCGAACTGACGTTTGAGTAAGGTATCTCCGTAGTGCTCCTGGAAAGCCGGCCCTGTTGAATGAACACCCTCTTGTTCGTGGCGACAAGCTTCTGCGAGCCATGGGACCAGGTACGAGCTACTACCTCCGGTTCTGAAAGCGTGGATCTGACTTCCTTTGGAAGTTTCGCTAGACCGCTTTCCTCTTCGATTTCTTTCGTAAGAGCCTGGTCTAAATTTCCGATTAATTTTGTGAGCGTGAATTCTCCAGCCCTTTTCCTCGCATTAGCTGAGTATTTCTCCCGCCTTGAACTATCTTCGACCAGTTCCACTACTGCATGGGCCGCCCCTTCAACGTCGCTAGGCCCCTTCACGTGGACGCCTTCCTGCCCGTTTCTAACAATCCACGATTGCCCGCCGACGCCTGAGGTGATCACCGGTACTCCCCTGAACATGAATTCAAGCTGAGTCAACCCCAGAGCCTCCATCCTGCTAAGCAGAATATTGAGGTAGGAAGATTCGATGAGTTGCACTTTTTCCTTTTCTCCTATTTCACCAAGATACGTAACGTTCACCAGTCCCTTCGCCCTCTCGATCACTTGCTCAGCGTATTCTGAATCACCTGAACCAGCTATGACAAAATGAATTCCCTTTCTCTCCTTCAACTTTTCAGCAACTTCAAGAACTGCCATTGTATTCTTCCGTTCCTCGATCGTTCCAAGGTATGCAACTATCTTCGTATCGCGGGGAAGGTTGAAGCGTTGTAGTAGCTCTCCTGGGCTTGATGTTGCGAAACGGATGAACTCGTTATCGTCAACTCCTCCAGGGAAAAGAATACATTTCTCCCGAAGTGCGCCCATCTTTACTTTTGCCTGTTCCTCGTAGGGAGTCACTACGAGAACCAAGTTAGCGACACGAAGTATTGTTCTCAATGACAGGCGGTTCCATGCCATTCTGAAAGAACGTTCAACCACTGAGTATCTCCGGGCTGAGGGTTCTTGAAAATGGGACATGTGGCAAAATATCAGCGGATCTTGAAATCCGCCTAATTCCTTTATGTTGTGCCTCCATTCCACAAACTTCGCGACTTCTTCCGGTCCATTCCACATCGTGCTGTGAGTTATCAATACGTTAAGCCCGAAATCGTTGACAATTTCCTCCAATACGTGGACTACGTCCTTCAGGCTAACCCGGCGGGGGGGCCATTTAGAAGTAAAACTGCCCACACGAATAATCGGGATATCCAATTCACCGTCATTTACCTCAACATATCCCTTTTCTCCGAGAGATTCTTCACTGGCGATCTCTTTTCCATCGTGGTAAAGGCTGGTGATCAGGTATGCCGCGTGGCCGAGTCGCCTAAAATAGGTCACCATTCTTTGAGCAACAAGTTCTTGTCCCTTGGAGCGGCTCGTCTGATACATTATGACACCAATCTTCAGCTTCAAGGGAGCTCACGCAAATACTCCTATGAGCCACCAGCGTTATAACGACATGTCCGCCGTGTGAGGACTGGTTCCTAAAATGACACAGGTAGAGGCAATCTTCTCCGACTATGATGGTACCCTATGCGCACTGGAACTTCGACGAGAAGACGCGTTTATCTCACCTAGGCTAAGGCGGGTGCTCACCAAAGCGAGTAAACGGGTCAAGCTAGGCATCATAACGACCAAGGACCTTTACTTCATCAAGGACCGGGTACCATTTGCACACGGCTACGCAGCTACATCCGGATTAGAGATGCAAGTGGGCGACAAAATCACCCTCGACGAACGCGTCCGCGAATCCAACCCAAAGCTTGAGAAAGCATATCAAGACGCTCTCAAGAAAATACTTCAGATCCGCGACAACATAATGGTGGAAAGGAAGGAGACAGAGGACGGCGGCCTGATTGCTTTCTGCATTGATTGGAGGCTGTCGCGAAATTGGGATGAAGCGCATAGAAAAGCTGTACCCGTGCTCGCGCTCTGTAAGGACCAGGGGATGTATGTCGTCGAATCCAGTATCAGCCCATTCGCGAACATCTTTCCATTTGAAGTGGACAAGGGCGCGGCTTTTGTTAAATTGCGGAAGGAAATGGGTGTGACAGGCCCGGTGATGTATCTGGGGGATTCGGAGGCTGATGACCCCGCCTTCCAGCTTGCGGATATTTCAGTAGGAATCAAGCACCGCCGAGTCATGCCACCGTTAAAATGCAAATACAAGTTGGAATTCTTCGAACTCGAAGTCTTTCTCTCGAAACTGATAGAATCGAATTTCAATTTTCAAGACGGAATGCTGCAGAAAAACATTCAAGGTTAGAACCAACCCCCATGGTCGGGGCGTTTCCAAGGTTTCTACTTGAGGTGCTGGATTTCTACCAAGTGTAATTACAATTAACCGCTATCAAGCAGAGGTAACGCTCAGGAGGTTCAAGGAATATGAATGGGATTTCCCCTGTAAAGCACGGGTTCGTTGACCTCGCCGCCGTTCTGTTCGTAATCGGTGGCGTCGTAAGCCTGGTCATGAGTCTTCTGACGCTCCCCATCGCTAGCATCTACCCCTTCACCTTACCATCAAACCTTGGCACAGAATTCATTGTGGTACTCGGCATAACCGTGATCTGTTCCCTCGGAGCGATCCACTGCTACTCGCTGGCGACCAAACGCATGCTATCCGAAGCAGGGATCAGAGGGTTGATCTTCGGAGCACTACTGCTAATCTTCAGTTTAGGCTTAATTGGTAGCTTCCTGGGATCAAGCACGACGACCGTACTCAACACTCTGAGCGCTGTCCTGATACTTGTTGCGGGCATCATCTGTTTCACTCTAAGGCACACAGCAATTTCTGCATCTGCTATAGCACGTCAACATGCCATCGCTCAACCAGCATTCCAGGCATAGGGCACGAACCCAAACCTATTTTTTCCTTTGCACTTCAGAAGTAAGTGCACGGCTGGAGAACGGCTGTCATCCTAATGCAACAACGCTTTCGTGTACTGGCCGATTCGTTGGCTCTCGGGTTTCCGCAAAGCAACCGCTACATTGTTTACGAAGTGGTCACCGTAACGTACAAGGTTAGCAAGGTCTGCTTGAGATCGAATCGTCATGGTCGAAGTAAAGAAACTGGCTGAGCAAATACTCGAATTCCTTCATAAAGAAGAGGAAAAGCACGGACACCTGAACGTTACCTTGGCTTCATTGTACAAGGCCTTCGAAAATGAAGCCTCTTACGATGTTGTTCAAAGTGCCGTAAGATTTCTGGCTGATAGAGATTTGATCGCACCCTTCAGCTATAGCTTGACTGCGAAGGGAAGACGGGAACATGGCCTTAGGCAGAAGACTTGACACGGCAGTCTATGGATAATTGGCGTTTTCAGCATATTTCTCGCAGTCCTAGTATCGAGGCAGCATTATTGGTGGCCCATTATAGGGTGGGGTTTGTACCCCGCTTCTAAACGTTTCATCTCTTCTGCATCGAGCTTCACATCAATCGACGCTACAGCTTCTTCTATGTGCTCGACCTTTGTTGCTCCGATTATCGGTGAAGTGACGCCTTTATGGAGTAGCCACGAGAGAGCAATCTGAGCAGGCGTCACACCCTTTTGCTTCGCCAATGATTCAACCGTCTCCACTACATCAAAGTCTTCAGGTCTGAAGTATCGGCCTGCTAGGTGCTCGTCGCTCTCGTAGCGAGTGCTCTTCGGTTTTTCACCCCGTTTGTATCTTCCCGTCAGAAAGCCCCGGGCAAGCGGACTCCAAGGAATCAAGGCAGTTCCCTCCTCCTTGCAGAGCGGAATCATCTCCCGCTCTTCCTCACGGTAAAGCAGGCTGTAGTGGTTTTGCATGCTGACGAATCTTTCCAGGCCTAGCCGATCGCTTGTTTGTAACGCTTTGAGAAATTGCCAGGCGAACATGCTCGAGGCACCAATGTAATGCGTAAACCCTCGGTGAACGACTTCGTCAAGTGCTCGCATTGTTTCTTGGATAGGTGTATTGTAGTCCCATCGATGGATTTGGTATAGGTCAACGTGGTCCGTCTGCAAACGTTTTAAGGACGCTTTGATTTGATTCATGATATGCCGGCGGGAAAGGCCTGAGTCGTTCGGGCCATCACCTGTAGGAAAGTAGACTTTCGTCGCGATGATGACGTTTTCTCGGTTCCCTTTCAAGCATTCACCTGTAATTTCCTCGGATCTGCCTGAGGAGTAAGCGTTCGCGGTATCGAAGAAGTTTATTCCAAGGTCCACTGCTTTTTTGAGTAGTTTCTGGGCTTGGTTGACCTCAAGTTTCCAAGCTGCGTCATTGCCAAATGACATGCAACCCAAGCATATCCGCGACACCTTGACGCCTGCTTTTCCAAGATTCACATATTCCATGAGGGGCGCCTGCTACGTTCAGCCTTCCGTCCTTCCTTCGCCACGCGGCGAATTAGAAGATGGTTGAAATCTGGGGTATTATGCGGCTAGATTTGTACTTTCAGTGTTATCGTGACGTGGTCCGGGTACCTCGGACGCCCCATTTCCTGGTATTCATCTTCGGTTAGTGTGACAATGAGGCGAGGTGTGCCGAGTTGTTGGCCGACGCCAGGAAGCTGTGTTAGAACTCTTTGGACGGCTATTGTTACGCCTGCCATTTCCCTATCCATATCAAGCGGCATGGTTACGGGGCCCTTGAGCGGGTCGCCTAACGTTATCTGAACCATCGTCCTTCCTTGAGAGGACTGAATGGGCGTAACCACAAGTACGGTTCCCTCGATAGTAACCTCTCCCATACTGATCACGATTCAACCGCGCTAAACCGGTTGCCTGCTATTCTAAGGTTGTGGGAATCGTGGTACTTTCATTCAAATGCCGATAGAATTCATGCTGACGGCTTTACTCTGTAAACGATGTCGCTCTCTCTAACGTGGCCGGATACTTTCATCCCCACGCTTTGTCCGGCTTGGGCGTTAACAATCTGTTTGTGTTCAATTTCCATCGAGTCTACTAGCTGTTCAATGTTGGTAGTGCTACCTCGAATAACGATCTTATCGCCTCTGTTGAGTGGGGCCGTTAACTCAACTACGGCTACGCTTGCTTTCGAGTAGAAGTGCGTGATTCTGCCAACTTTCTCATATGGCGCTTCCATATGGAATCAGTTTAAGGACCGCGGCTTTGGTTGAATTGTTTTGCGGTCTTTTTCATATTTTGGATAATGGCGGTAAGGCGAGGACACGCGACCGTGCGTTTGCACGTGGAGCGTTGTCGGCTCGCCCACCGCTCTGACTTCTACGGGCATGGAGCGTGTCATATTAATGTTCCGTAAATTGAACATTAGTGTACCTTGTAATTTGCGGCCCAACCTACCAATGAGAAGACTTAGCTTTCGCTTCTCACGAACTAGGGTAGAAATTCATAGCGGGGCGAACGCATTCCAGTCCTCAATCCAACCAATTGTGGAGGACATTCTCTCCAAACGGCCTGACCTATCACAAGACCAAGTTCTAGCACTCATAGACGAGAAAAAGAAGGAAGGCCGCGGCTTACTCTCGGACGAAGGCGCGGCCAGGCTTGTGGCTGAAGAGCTTCTAGTACAAACCCGCGGAACCGAACTAGGGAGAATGCAAGTAAAGGGCCTCGTCAGCGGCCTTAACGACGTAAGCATCTCAGGCCGCGTGCTCTTGGCGTACCCTCCCCAACAATTCCAGCGTCGCGACGGAACGCCAGGCCGAGTCATGCGGCTAGTAATAGTAGATAAAAGTGGCCGTGTTCGTTGCGCTCTTTGGGACAAGCATGTAGATGTGCTCTCGAGAGCTGGGAGCCTGCAGGGTAAGGTCCTACGGATCGGTCACGCTTACACTAGGCAAGGGCTGGCAGGGGACACTGAGGTCCACGCAGGGGATCGAGCAAGTATAGAGATCGACCCACAAGACATGCCGACCACTGACTTTCCCGAATTCCGGGAACTGTTCACGCCCCTTGGCAAATTAGCGGTTGATGCGTACCAACTGAATGTCGTCGGCGTAATACAGGCCGAACCGAGGCATTACACCTTTCAGAAAGAGGACCGGCCTGGCAGCGTTCTTAGAACCGTTATCGCAGACGAATCTGGAAGTATGCCCCTAGTCGCATGGAACGAGCGAGCTGAAGAGTTGCGGGAAGTTAAGAAAGGCGAGATTCTGCAGGTTCTCAACGCAAGAACGCGGTTGGACAACAATGCCCGTCCTGAACTGCACGTTGAAAGCCGAAGCCAAATAGAGATTCTCCAAACACCTCCCGACTACTTGAAGTTGCCCGTAGCCAAGACCTACAAGCTAGCAGACCTTACTGGCCAGCTTGCTTCCGTGGACCTGTCAGTTTCTGTGCTAGTCAAAGGCCCGATTCAGGAAATTAAAAGGGTAACGGGGGAAACTGCAAAAGTTGCAAGGCTTATCGTTGCTGATGAAAGCGGAATCGTTTCCCTGTCTCTCTGGGACGACAAAGCGGAGCTCGTTAACAAACTCGTAGAGGGTGAAAGCGTCGACGTCCGCGGAGTCTCCGTTCGCGAAAGATTAGGAGAGATAAGCCTCAGTGTTGGAAGGTCGGGTGAATTACAAAAATCAACAAGAAGGATTGAAGCCAAACAGGTAACGAAGTTAGATTCTATCAAGAACGCGAAGGGCCTTTTGATTGTGGAAGGCTCTATCTCCGACCAGCCTTCGGCGAGGCAGGTCGTAACTGACAAGGGGGAAACAGTCAACCTGGCATCCTTCACACTTCGCGACGACAGCGGCTCGGCGAAGGCAACTTTCTGGCGAGATCAAGTTGCCACGGTCACACCTTTGAGGCCGGGAACGCGCGTAAGGATCACTGGACTGAGGGTAAGGGCAGGACTTGGAGGGGAACTGGAGCTAAATTCGGTACCGGCGACCAAAATCCAGACGCTTGAGCAACCGGTGACTGAAAGACCAGCTTGGGAGGATATTCGACATGTGATAGCACTCGAACCGGGCTTGACCACTTGGGTCAAGGGCATAATCCTCGAAATCCTCGGCGACCCCAAGCTTCTAGCCCTCTGCGAAACATGTGACTCGCCGCTAACCGTCTTAGCGAGGAAGTTCAATTGCTCAAACTGCAAATCAGCGAAGGCAGGTAAGGTCGGGTTCACGGGCCGTTTCAAGATCGATGACGGAACCGGTGTAGGAGAGGTAACAATCTCTGGGCTCGAATCCACAAAGTTCACGTCAAGAAAGCCCGCGGATGCTTTGGAACAAATGCTTAAGGAAGGTGTTCCGCAACTCGTGCTGGAAAAGGGAGAACTCGGCGCCATGATTGGAAAGGAGATTGAAGTATACGGAACAGCCGAGCCAACCGGAACCACAGCCAAATTCGAAGTTAAGGCCAAGAAGGTCGTAGTGGTGGGTAAGCTCTAGAAATTCGCCATTCCAAAAATCTAATATCTCCTTTCAATGTGAATTAGCCCTTGAGAATCGTGATACTAAGGGAGTCCATGCAGCCCCTATGATGCTGCTTTTCTTATTCTGAAAAGCCGACCTCAACATGCTTTGTAGGTAGATCTTTTGTCACTCCTCCGCAACGTTATCGGGCCACATCCCAACTTATGGGATTTCATCAACACCATAAAGAATCCAACCGTCAAACAAACAATAAAGAAACGTATTCAAGAGTACCAGGCAAAACCCGACGTGATCGACAAGTTCTCAAGCATAACCGACCGTTACTTTTTCGTAGTCTTCGCAACTGAATGGAACGCCGAATGCCGCGCCGAGCTCCCGAATCTCGCGAAAGTTTTCATCGCCGCAAACAACGCTGCCCTGAACATCAAAGTCATTGACTTCGACGAGAACCGTGACATAGCCGACGAAATGAACGTGCTCAGAATCCCAACCATAATAATCCACAACCGCGCCTGGCGAGAGATAGGTAGGTTCGTGGAGAAACCCCAACATGGCGGAACGCTTGAGGAAGAACTCTGGGGAATTATCGAGAAAAACATTCAGAAGACACAATGAAAACCCATACCGTATCCTACCTAAGCAACTAGTGGTAATGTAATGGACACTTTCACCTGCATCAGAACTCGCCGCGAAATCCGAGAATACTTAGACAAGCCCATACCAGACGAGAGCTTGCAGCGAATCCTCGAAGCAGGCCGCCTCGCACCAAGCTCAAAGAATTCACAACCATGGCATTTCATCGCCATCAGGAACAAGGACACTCTCAGGAAGATTTCCGAGCTAACACCTACGGGGGCACACATTGCGAAAGCCCCACTAGCAATTGTGATATTGATGGACTCCGCGAAGCTACCGGAGATTGACGGCACACGCGCAATTCAGAACATGGTTCTCGCAGCTTGGGAACTTGGAATCGGGTCTTGCTGGGTCACTAATTTCTATGATGACGGAGTTAAGGATCTCCTGAGTGCACCCCAGAGAATGAAATTGGTGACCGTAATGCCGTTCGGTTATCCAGCGGAGCCGAAAACCAACCGGAAGAAGAACCGTAGGCCCATGCAGGAAATCGTACATTACGAGAAATTCTAAGCTCACCGCTGATTACATAGTTGGTTTCATGGTTTCAATATGTTGAAACTTTGATGACGCCGGGAATTTTCAACATCTTTTGCAGTACTGTCCCGTTAAGTTCCTTTTCGACGACGAGCGTGAGTTTCGGTTCAGGCGTTAGGTCAGGGTCATCCGCAACGGCCTGCCTTATCGCGATATTCTCCTGCGCGATCAATGACGCTGCTTGAGCCACGATCCCAACTGTATGTGGGTCGGCGTAGATTTCGATGACGCTGTAGCCGAGAAACTTGGCAACATCCGCTAGGAACGGGCCTGCAGGACGGAGTTTCTGGAAGACAGAGTTGAGAATGGGGTCTGAGGAAATCAGTTGAGCCGTGTCCCTTACGGTTCTTCGGTCGACGTGCAAGTAACGGGCGATCTTGACGTCGGACAATTCGACACCGCCACAATAGATCTTGTTTTCCTCTCTGATGCTAAGGCCTAACTCTACGAACGCTCTCGCGACCTTCTGCCGGCCTGGATATTCTTTGAGCCGGTCTGAGATTTGTCTCCACATGTCTGAGCATCAACCCATAATGTACAGAAGTGTGCAATAAAGTCTTAAATTCTACTATAACGTTTCCAGCTGACATCATTGCACAGGAAACACACTCCATGCCGAAAGCTATAGTGGACAAAGAGCATGCCGTATACTTGCCCCAGGATGAAATGCCAACTCACTGGTATAACATTCTAGCCGACCTGCCTGAACCGTTGCCTCCTCCGCTTGACCCCCGCACCCTCAAACCAATCTCCCCCGAGCCGCTGTTGAGGCTCTTCGCGAAGGAGTTGGTCATGCAAGAGGTTTCAGCTGAGAGGTTTATCAAAATCCCGGACGAAGTATACGACGCCTACCTTCGCCTCCCTCGCCCCACACCTTTGCTCAGAGCGAGACGACTTGAAAAGTACCTGAATACTCCTGCTCAAATTTACTACAAATGCGAATACGTAAACCCGACCGGCAGCCACAAACCCAACAGCGCGATCGCGCAAGCCTACTACAACATGGCCCAAGGCACTCAACGGGTCGTAACGGAAACGGGAGCTGGGCAATGGGGTTCGGCACTGGCGATGGCGGCCGCGATTTTCGGAATGAAGTGCAGCGTCTACATGGTTCGCGCGAGCTACGACCAGAAACCTGGCCGGAGGATCATGATGGAAGCCTTCGGCGCCGATGTCACAGCCTCTCCCAGCAAGAAGACCAAGTTCGGCCAAAGCCTCCTCGAATCTGACCCGAACAACACTGGGTCACTTGGTATCGCCATAAGTGAGGCGCTTGAAGACTGTGTCACCCATGATGATACCAAATACTGCCTAGGCTCTGTACTGAACCACGTCCTCCTACACCAAACGATCATTGGCGAAGAATCAAAGAAGCAATTCGAAATGATTGACGTGCAACCAGACATAATTTGCGGCTGTATCGGTGGAGGTTCGAATTTCGCAGGCTTCGCCTACCCATTCATAGCGGATAAACTGAAAGGAAAATCAACTGCTGAATTCGTGGCCTGCGAACCCAAGGCCGTACCCTCCACAACCCGGGGGACTTACACTTACGATTTCGGTGACACGGCAGAAATGACTCCGTTGCTAAAGATGTACACGATCGGCCACAAGTATAAGCCCCCACCAATCCACGCGGGCGGACTTCGATACCACGGCAAAGCACCATCCCTCAGCCTCCTCATCAACAAGGGTTACATTACGTCAGTCGCCTACTCACAAAATGAGGTCTTCGAAGCAGCACGCATCCTTGCAAAGACCGAAGGCATGATAACCGCACCGGAGACCGCGCACAATGTCAAATACGCCATCGACGAGGCCATGCGTTGCAAGAAAACTGGTGAGAAGAAGATTATCACTTTCAACAACTGCGGCCACGGCCTACTTGACCTGCAAGCGTATGATGCGTACTTTAACGGCAAGCTAGTTGACTTTGAGCCAACGAGCATCGAGGTTCCAAAGTTAGTCCAATAATCCCGCACACCCTTTCCACGCTTCCCTCGCGGAGCTCCCGAAAACCTTTAGATGCCATCAAACTACAATGACTCGAGATTTTCCACCGCAACTTTGAAGGCCTCAAAATATGCTAGGCGACATCGATACCCTACTCGCCATAGGAATCGTTGCTGCGGTCTTCCTGAACGCGTTCACCAGCCTCTACGTTGTCCGGCGACTTCAACCCGGCCTAGCCCTCTCTAGGAGCGAAGAAGAGACGGGGGAAGATGAAGATGAAGAAAGTTCTGAACCAGGGATTCCCACAAAGGAGGAGATCCTCGCACGTAGGACGCAGTTGATTCGCGAACTGGAACAAGAGCGCGGTAGCAGGGTTCTAACCCTAATTCACCGAAAGGAACCCTGGAGCGCGAGCGATGACGACCCGGAAATAGTGCTTGAAGATTCAGAGGTCATCCTTCAGCAAGTTAGGGAAACACCGCGGGACAAACCAATCGATTTCATCATCCATACAGAGGGCGGGCTCGCCTTCGCCGCCGACCTGATAGCGATGGCCCTAAAGTACCACCCCGCGAAGGTTACGGTAATGGTCCCCTTCTACGCCATGTCGGACGGCACGTACATCGTGCTGGCAGCCGACGAGATCATGATGGAGAAATGCAGCATTCTAGCCCCCTGCGAACCTATCGTAGATGATATGCAGGCCAATTTAGTTATGGGAATTCTGAAACGCAAACCTATTGAAACTATATCGGATGGAACAATCTTGCTCGCGGAAGCCGCACGCATGGATACAGATAACGCGAGGCAATTCGTTAAGTGGCTTTTAGCTGATAAGATGGATGAGGATCAGTCAACTCAAGTGGCGGGCTTTCTCACAGGCGGATTCATGGCGAGTAGCACACCAATTACGCTAGATGTCGTCCGTGCAATAGGCCTCAACGTAGTTGAAGGCGTCCCCGAAAAGGTACTGCAACTCTTCGAAACCATCCAGTTCGGCGGCGGCAAAGTAAACCTCGGCAAACAATACCGTTGAAGTGAAATTTGGTTGGATGCTTCAGAACTCCTCCTGGGGGTTGGATTGATTGCCGTTTCAGCCCTCAACTCTTTTGCAATCATTTACTTGGTGCACCAAAGAAAGACTGGTTCTGGGACGAGGGAACACGTGAAAGAGGACGAGGAAGGAGACACTGACGAGGGGGAGGGGCAACCTGAAGCGGCGCCCGGGACTGAACGACCAACCACCAAAGCAGGGATTCTTGCCTGGCGGCAGAGTATCATCGAAGGCCTAGAACGCGAGCGGGGAACGAAGGTCATCACGATGATTCACAAGAAAGAACTGTGGACTGAGCCCGGGGAGGACCCTGAAATTGGGATAGAGGATACCGTGAAAGTGTTGATGGAGATTCAGAAGACACCTAAAGACAAGCCAATTGACATGATCATCCATACGCCTGGGGGATATGCGGTCGCTGCCCAAATGATGGCGATGGCCATCAAATTTCACCCCGCCAAAGTCACGGTCATGGTTCCGTTCTACGCGATGTCCGGCGGTTCACTCATGAGCCTGGCGGCTGGCGAAATTCGCATGGAAAAATACAGCGTACTAGGGCCGGTGGATCCTCAGATTCCAACGCCTAGCGGCATGCATCCCGCAGGCGCCTTAGCCACTCTCATTAAGACGAAACCGATTCAAACTATCAGTGACAAGATGGTCATCTTGGCTGAGGCTGGAAACCTAGAGATAGAGAATGCCAAAGCTTTCGTAATATGGCTTCTAGAAGGCAAAATGGACAAACAGCAAGCTGAGAGTGTCGCAGATTTCCTAGCCCGCGGATACATGGCCCACGCAACACCGATCACTCTTGATGTGGCACGCTCGTTAGGACTGAACGTGGTTGAAGGTGTACCTGACAAGGTCTATGAATTGTTCAAGACCTTCGCGTTCACTGGCCAATCATACAAAGGCCATTGATTTCCGGAAATGCGGTTAAGACTTACCGCTTAAGAGATTCCTCATCACCAAAGCTAATGTAACGATGGAGAAGATGCCAAATGAAACATGTTGAACCTAGCGCAATCCCGAAAGAAATCGCTCTAAATCTTTGTACGCAGATTTCCAAAGAGAACGGAGGCAAATGGTACGGCTGGGCAGCATGGCGGTGCAAAGGCTGCGTCAAATGGAGTAGAGGAGATGAGGGGATGCTATACTTCAACACCCGCCTTGGCCTTAGGGGCTGTGACCTCGTCAACTCGCGATACGCGATGATGAGCGAGAAAACGAACTAGTCTACGCGTCAAGCGTTAGGAAGCCATCTTCCCTATTATCTTCCTTAGATCAGAGCGACTCCGTACGCCTCTCAAACGTTCCCACTCCTTTCCATTCCTGATCAGGACCAGTGTGGGAACGCTTTTGATGTTGAATTGGGACGCCAAATCCCGGTTATTCTCAATATCCACTTTCGCAAAGACGACCTGGTCCTCGAACTCCTTAGCAAGAGCCCTCAGTATCGGAGCCATAACATGACACGGCCCGCACCAACCCGCCCAGAAATCAACAACAACAGGTTTTCCGCTCCGCAATAGATCCCGCAGGTTCCCTATCGTGGCCTGTACAATCCGTCCCCCCATACTACAACCCTACACACTGGCCCTGATTTCTCAAACGGCTCAGGATGATTTTCGGGAAGCAGTGTATTCATGCTCTTCCCACATGTCGTACGCTGTTGCAACCGAAGCTGCTTGAGTGATTATTGCCAATGCTACTACGATGTGAAAGAAGGAAATCACTGATACTAGGGGAATGCTCACGCTGAGTCTTAGGTTCGCATAGAGAATGATGCCTAAGATTATTTGGAACGTTGCTAGGACAGCGGTCGATTTGACAATGCGCTTAAGCCTGTTGGGAGCAGCCGTCTTTTTGATCAGCGCGTTGTCGTAGTGTGCTAACGCTAAGATTGCTAGGCCAAGTGCCACGTGTGCGTCGACGAGGTATATTGTGAAGCGTGGAAGGGTTATGATGATTATCTGAAGGAAAGCAAGCCAAACCATTGCGTAGAGCTGTTTCCATACACTCATTTTCTATTCCACGCGTTCACGCGCTACTGTCGCTTCTAAAGGGTTCCCCTCATTCTCAGCGCCTGAGTGATGTGAATGAGACGCTGTTTGCTTAGGTTAATGGACTCCTGGCCTGGAACTTTGGCGCACCCGCTCGGGGCGCTAATTCCACTTGGTGGAAAAATGGTTCAAGAATTCATATGGGATGTTTGTGATGGGTAGGTTTGATGTGATTATATTGTCGGGAACACCAGTCTTGAAGAATGGTTTCTTGGATTTGGCTGCAGCACTTTTCGTTATAGGGGGAGTTATCAGCCTTATCGTTAGCATCTTTGCGCTCCCAATATTCAGCATCTACCCGTTAATTCTTGTTCCGTTCGGGTTGGTTTTCGCGGTGCTGTTCGTTGTGGGCCTAATCTGTTCCTTGGTGGCTGTTCATTGCTACAGCCTCACCACGAAACGCTTTCTCTCTCAGGCGGGGATGAGAGGAGTAATTTCCGGCGCGATTCTGCTAACCCTGAGTCTGGGCCTAATCGGAATGACACATGAGCTGACAACTCAGATTGGGGCAGTGAGTGCGATAATGATTCTGATTGCGGGAGCCGTTTGTTTCGTGTTACGCTAGCAGAATTATCTCTAAATTTAGGCGCCGCACGAAAACCAGTTTGTGCGAATATACTCTACAGGCAGTAAAAGCGCACTGCATAAGTCGCAAAGGCCTCATGGGGGTGCATCGGTGTTCACTCCATGGAATTCACCTCGAAGGAATTACAGCCAGTACTGAATGAGATGCTCGTTCACGCCACAACCCAGCTTCCAGCGGACATCCTGGCCGCAATCAAAGAGGCACATGCTCACGAGACTAAAGACCTAGCCAAGAAACAGCTTGAAGCTATACTCACTAGTTCTAGCCTAAGTGACGAGAAAGGGCTTCCCTTGTGCCAAGACACGGGACTCGTAACCCTCTTCGTGTCCGGCGAGCTAATCAACCACCTCGACGCTGTTGAGAAAGCACTCGCCCAAACAGTCCAGGGTTTGACAGCAAAGAGCGCAATGAGGGCGAACGTCGTTCATCCTCTCACACGCAAGAATACTGGGACAAACACAGGATTGAGCGAGCCCGAGGTTCTAATCGACAAGTCGACAAACAAGACGTCAATGAAGTTAATTTTGAAAGGCGCCGGTTCAGAGAATTTTACCAACCTCAAAATGATGGTTCCAACCGCAAGTAGACAGGACATGCTCAAGCATATCCTTCAGGTCGTCATCGAGGCGGGAGGAAAAACGTGCCCACCAAACATTCTTGGAATAGGGATCGGAGGTTCTGCGGTCCAGGCCACGTTCAACTCGAAGCGAGCCCTACTGAGGGAGATCGGCTCGCGGCACCCTGACCCAGAAGTTGCCCAATTCGAGACCTCAATACTGAAGGCAGCGAACGAGCTTGGAATCGGAACAATGGGGCTAGGGGGAGACACGACGATGCTCGACGTTCACATTGAAACGGCTGGCACACATACCGCATGTTTGCCTATAGCGATCTCATTTGGTTGTTGGGCGAATAGAGTGGCCGTTGCGGAACTGAAAGGAGAACGCTTCAGGATGGTAAGGTGACCTGGATATGGCTGAATTCAAACTGAACGTTCCGAAAGACAACGTACGGGTAACGGAGGTTCGCGTAGGCGACGTCCTCTACGTGACGGGCGATATAGCCGTCGCCCGAGACCAAGCACACAAGAAACTTCTTGAGACATTTGTCCCAGAATTAGTTGGTCTGCCGATATTTCACTGCGGCCCAATCGCCCGCAAGGTTGGCGAGGAATGGAGAATCGTGGCAGGCGGACCTACAACGAGCACTAGAATGGACGCGCTTACGCCCCCGGTCCTTGAGAAGTATGGGACGAAGGTGATCATCGGCAAAGGCGGCTTGGGGGAAACTGGCAAGAAGGGCCTCGCCAATTTTGGCGCGGTATACTCTGAGTTCACGGGTGGCGCCTCCGCACTAGCCGTGTCGAAGATTGTCCGCGTGAAGAAGAGGCTTCTCGAAGAGCTAGGGCCTACGGAACTTGTCTGGATCTGGGAAGTGAAAGATTTCGGACCACTTCTAGTGACACAGGATCATCAAGGTGGCGATATCAAGAAGGTCGTTACGACGCAAGCGACCTCGAAGCTTGATGCGATAGTAAAAACGTACGCCTAAGTTCGAACAGAGCAGCTAACCGAGTCCGCTCCGTTTTCACTGTCCAGCACGTCCAGTAACATCGTCCTTTGAAGGACGCTGCGTTGGATTAGGTTCGGCTGACATTGTGAGGCGTTTGCCGTAATCCGTTTCGAGCGAGAGGCTGTCGTCAGCGAAATCTATGGCGTCTATGGTAATTTGCTCGGCCTTCAAACTTCTTTCGAGTACGGGGTTTACGAATATTCGTAGTCCATCGATCTCTGCCAAGAGAGAAACTCTCCAGCTGGGCTTGCTTTCTCTCAGCATAACATTGCTATTCGAGCAGCAGCTTGTATCGTCGGGCAAAAGGACGAGGCTTCTATGTTCCTTTGAAATAGTTTGCAGAAGCGCTGCGGCGGTTGGGGTTAAGCGCACACCGGGTTGCATTGCTTATTGTGGGCCGTATACGGTGTAATGCCATGGTTTCCTAACGTCGCCGCTCAGGTCGATGTAAACGTGTTTCACGTCGGTGTAATCATCAAAGGTGTAGAGGCTCATGTCTTTGCCGAACCCGCTCTGTTTGTACCCGCCGTGTGGCATCTCGCTGACGAGGGGTAGGTGATCGTTTATCCAAACGCAGCCAAAGTGGAGTTCAGCGGCCGCTTTCATGGCCTTGAAGATGTCTTTCGTCCAGACCGAGCTCGCCAAACCGTAGATGATGTCGTTCGATTTCTCAATCGCCTCGCTCATCGTCTTAAATGGCAGTGCGGTGAGAACGGGCCCGAATATTTCCTGCTGAACGATTCGCATGTCTTGCTTCGCGTCGGCGAAGAGGGTTGGCTCGTAATAGAAGCCCTTGCTGTTAGGGGTGGGTAAGCTTGGACGTTTTCCGCCTATGAGGAGTTTCGCGCCCTCTTTAACCCCGCTTGCAACCATGTCTTCGACTTTTCGCCTCTGGGCCTCGGAGATTAGTGGGCCGAGGTCGGTTTCACGTTTTGTTGTGTCGCCAAGTTTGATTTTCTTGACCCGTTCAACGACCAGGTTGAGGAATTTCTGGTAGACGCTTTCCTGAACGTATAACCTCGTGGCCGCAGTGCAATCTTGGCCGCTGTTCACGTAACCCCCCACAACCGCTCCTTCCGCGGCGGCTTCGAGGTCTGCGTCTTCGAAGACGATGAAGGGTGCCTTCCCCCCTAATTCTAATTGCACTCGCTTCACGGTGCCCGATGCGAGTTCCATTATTCGCCGGCCAGTTAGCGTATCACCAGTTAGGCCGACAATATCGACGCCGGGGTGTGTGACCAATGCTTCGCCGAGTGTCGCCCCTGGGCCGGTAACAACGTTCACAACTCCTTTCGGAAACCCTGCCTTCTCAGTTAGCTTCCCGAACTCCAGCGTGGTGAGCGGCGTGACACTAGCCGGCTTTATTACAACCGTGTTCCCGGCTGCGAGCGGCGGAACAGCCTTCCACGCAAGCATCATGAACGGGTAATTCCATGGCGTAATTGTAGCGACGACGCCGACTGGTTCGCGTCTGATAATGCTGGTAGCGACCGCGTTGTACTCCGTGCTCGCCTTGCCCTCGAGGCACCTGGCGGCACCGGCGAAGAAGCGGATGTTGTCAATTGCGAAAGGGAAGTCGCCATCGCGGCTAAGCTTGATAGGTTTGCCCTGCTGCTGGGTTTCGAGAAGCGCGAGACGGTCAACTTCCTTTTCGATTACGTCAGCTAATTTCATAATGAGGCCAGCGCGCTCCGCTGGGGCCATCCGGGGCCACCGGCCTTTATCGAACGCCTCACGCGCGGCATCCACAGCCCTCGCCGCGTCCTTCGCGTCGCCCTTCGGAACTTTAGCGATAACTTCAGTTGTGGCTGGGTTGATCACATCATAAGTGGCTCCACTTTCTGAAGAAACCCATTCGCCGTCAACGAACATTTTGTAAGGTTGAACTGTTACTTCCAAAAGCTGACCCGCTATGTATTCGTTTCATTATTCATAAAGCCCTTCCGTTCCTGCCGGCCGGTTTCAAAAGAAACGTTGCCAAGTCTAATATAGTCATAGAGGACCCTCCACGGGGTTTATGAAAAGTACACAGGTCTTCGCAAGAAAATCTTCCGGCCTCATCAGAGTTATGTCACCATACTCCGCTTTCGCATACAACGTGTTGAACATCGGCGTGATCTTTCCCTGGGTCTACCTTTTGACTTTGGGACTTTGGCCTGACGCCAACGTTCCACTGGGCATCTTGATAACTGGGATTTTCACGACTTTCCTTGCTGTTGCTTACGCTGGCCTCGCAGCGGCGATGCCTCGCACTGGAGGCGATTATGTCTTCCAAAGCCGCACGCTCAAACCATTCATAGGCTTCGCAATAGTAGCAACAATGATTGTCACATTCTTCCTTCAATGGCAAGCGCTTGGGGGTTGGCTAACTGCAATTCTCGGCTTCGCGCCGCTATTCACAGGCCTAGGATTGACGATGAACAGCGCTTTACTGCTCAATCTGGGCATCTGGTTCACAACACCCATTGGAATTTGGGTAACCACAGCGGCTGCATCAACATTCGCTGCATTGATCCTCATCAAAAGCTTCCGATGGTTCGTAATGGCACAGTGGGTCATGTGGTACGGATTCCTTCTCAGCTTCGTGATCATGATCGCCCTCTTCGCCTTGACGCCAACCAGCGTTTTCATTACACGCTTCAACAGTGCAATGGCGATTCTCTCGCCCGGCACACCTGATTACTACCACTACGTGCTGACGGCAGCGACGCAGAACGGCTTTACACCTGTTAGCGGCTTCTCTTGGGCCTCAACGCTCTTCGTTCTGCCCGTAGCGCTCACAAGCTTAGGATGGGTGGGCTACGCGCAAGAACAAGCAGGCGAAATCCAAGGAGCTTCAAGCCTCAAGAACCAGCTATTCATCAACGTTGGCGGTGGCCTCTTCAGCACAGCGTTGATGATGATCCTCGCATACACATTCATCAACACAGTTGGGCAGGGATGGCTCGCAGCAGCTGCGTACGGTAACTTCCTCACAGGAACTGTCAGCATGCCAATCCCACCCTGGTTCAGCAACCTCGCGGCCGTACTAACCGACAACCCATTGCTAGTCTTCCTAATGATCATAGGAATACTGCTGAACGCGGTACAAGTGGTATTCAACGTCATCGTCGGGTGGACTAGAGTTGCAGTGGCCATGTCGATCGACGGCGCCCTACCAAAATTCGTCAGCAGGGTCAACGAACGCACCCACACCCCAGTTGTCGCCCACGTTATCTTCCTAATCTTAGGAGGGTTCGTGATGAGCTACGTTTACAATTTCGTCCCAGGTTACATAAGCCTCACGCTAGCAGTCACTGCAGTAGCGACAGTTTTCTACATCGGCACAGCCTTCGGTGGTGCGATATTCCCCTGGAGTAGGAAAGAAGTCTACGAGAGTTCACCAATCGCAAAGTACAAAGTAGGTAGCATCCCGGTGATTACGATCTGTGGCCTGATAGCCACCGTCTTCAGCATCTGGATGCTCTACTACTACCTAACAATACCAGGCCTCGGAGTCGCCAGCCTAACTTCAGAAGTCATCATGCTTGTAATATTCCTAGGGTGGATCGGCTTCTTCTTCCTTAGGCGCTGGTGGCTGAAAAGGGTCGGAATCAACTTAGACCTAGCATACAAAGAAGTGCCCCCAATCTAGGGGCGCTCCCTCTTTCTTTTCTTTCTACCCTGAAGTGAACTGGTAGCTAAGCACTTTATCCTTCAACAGGTTCACGATTACCCCGCGCAGAAGACCTGACGGATATTCTGACCCAGGGTTGATGCACATCGTGCGCTTAATTTGAGACGCATTCTTTGCTTCGTGAATGTGCCCGCAGAGCATCAATAGTGGTTGCATGGCTTCGATTGTGCTTCGGACCGCGGTGCTTCCCACGGGGATCAAGACTTGTTGACCTCCTTCGACCACTGGTTTGGGGGGATTCGTTGTCGTGTCCAGCTTCGGTGCAATGTCCAAATTCGAATCGAAGGGTGGGACGTGGACGTTGAAGATGCAGCTCGATGGTGCCCGTACCTGGCTGGTGAGGGGAGCAAGCTTGGCCACAATCCCGTCTTCGTTACATTCTCTGGGCGTATCCCAAGGTGTGTAATTGCTCCACCCAAGGCTAAGCATTTCATGGCCACTCTCAAGCGTGACCACCTTTCCATCAACATTCACGAAGTGATCCGTTGAAGCGACGCTGTCGAGAACCTCTTGGCGGTCATCGTTCCCCCCAGTCCAATAACATTTGACGCTGAGAGGGGCGAGATTTTCTTCGGCGAGTTGCGCCCAGCGCGCTAGACGTTCAATGCTCAACTTTTCGAAAAGGCCGGAAACCTTCGCGGGGTCAGCTTCAAGCGTTTCATACTCACTCTGAGAGACCCGGTACGGGTACATGCCCGCATTCATGATGCGGCCCTCCAGGTTCTCTAGGTTCTCAGGTGCCACATTATCAAATTCCTGTCCTTGAAAGTTGAAGTGATGTTTTCCGTTGGAACCCTGTACCACAGGGACAAGGGTTTTGCCGGTAATGTCGCCGCCCATTACCAGTGTGTCCGCCTCGTAGAACTTGGCAGCGCCTATGAACTTTCTGAAGACAATCTCAGATGCGTGGACGTCAGTTGCGAAAAAAATCCGATAAAACTTCCTTTTGCTTTTTTCTTTCCCCAATTTCAAATCAGACCCAAGCCTCAGTTGGACAGGGAAAATAAGGATTTGGAATGTTCCTTTCTTACCTAATGTTGACTGGGTGTGGCCATAATGCCAATCCTCTTATTCGAGGAAATCATGCCTAAAGCTTCGGCACTGTTGCGAGAGTCGTTCTTTGATGGAGAAGGATTTTGAGCGGTTTAGCGTCTACGGGTTTTCAATCGATTACCCAAAGGATGCTCGCATCGAGTTCAACCCTAAGGCCAGACGCGGGGAAGGCGACATAGTTTTCCATTTCCCTGATAAGGTGAAATTTTTCCTCTCATGGGGAGACCTAGAAAAAGCCACGAAAACTTTCGGAACAGTCGAAAAACACGCTGACCACGGCCTTAACAGAGTTAAGAAGGCTGGAAACGTGAAAAGCTTCGAACTAATTTCCCACGATTCACTCAGAATAAACTCGCATGAGGGACCTTACAACCGCGCGAAGTTTGAGGAGATCGCCGTGGGATTTCTAAGCGGCAAGCGAAAAAACCCACGTGAAGCTCATTCCGTTCACGTGCACTGCGCTGAATCGTCAAGGTATTTCGTGGTCTACGCGCTGCTGCCAATTGGCGGAATGACTGATTACGAGAGAACATTTGTGAAAATGGCGAAAACCCTCAAGTGCCATTGAACCAAGAAGAATTGTACTAACCGCTCATAACGCTCCACGGCAACATACACGAATCGCGCTGCTTCTACAAGTGGGGTAGAACCATGTGCTTCAACCCTGGAAGTGAGTACGGGGAAAGGATACTTCGCGGGTTGATTGTTATTTTGAAAGGGCCAAAGATGGAAGCCTACCAGTTCACGTCGGGCTAACGCCCCGAAGGGTACAAATAGCGTAGGATAATTCTTCTCGGGTTCGGCAGGCCACTTGCAATTGGAAAAAGTTCATGACGCTGCTAAACTGGATTCAATGATGAAAGAGGAAGGCCCACGCCTCGTCAGGGAAGGCACGAAACGTGGCCTCCACATGAGGCTTCTAGGAGCAATCGCGTTCCAGTACCATTGCCCAAAATACAGTTTTCTAACCGAAAAGTTGCACCGGCAACTCTCCGACGTTGACTTCGCAGGCTATAATTCTGAAAGGGCTGTGATGGATAAGATGATGCGGGAGTTCGGCTACTCGGATCAACCAATGATTTCAGCGCTGTTCGGGCACCAGCGAATGATTTGGGACAACGCGTCGAACGGGCTTCACGTTGACATTTTCTTCGATAAGCTAGAAATGAACCATGACATACCCTTCACAGGCCGCCTCGAACTTGAAGAGATGACCATACCACTTGCTGACATGCTTCTTGAGAAGATGCAAATTGTTCACATAAACGAAAAGGACATTGTGGACACTATAATGCTTCTGCGAGAACATGCCATCGGTAATTCGGCGACCCCCGAAACTGTCGACGGAAGTTACTTGGCGAAAATTCTTTCAAACGAATGGGGCTTCTACTATACAGTCACTACTAACCTCAAGAAGGTTGAAGACCGACTAAACGTGTACCCAGAACTGACCGAAGAGGATCGAGCGGACGTCTCGAAGAAGATCCGTGAGCTGCTCTCAATTCTGGATAAGCAGCCGAAATCGCTTGCGTGGAAACTTAGAGCCCGAGTGGGGCCGAAGACCAAGTGGTATAAGGAAGTAGAAGACGTAAAACGCTAAGATAACGCCGTCTCCTTCGGGCAGGGTTCGTCTGGACTATATCACACATATCCCACGGCCGTTCGGCATAGGCGCGCACGCTTCGTCGCCGATTTCAATATGTGGTGTTGTTTTATGGGGATAACATATTACTCATCCCTACCGACGAGCAACCGGGCTGCGGCTGCACTATAGTAGATCGATTTCATTGGAACCTCTATGAGATCATGCCAGGCCAATGGCATGGAGGCCTACGCTCTCTCCTCGAATCTTCAAATTCCGTTAACATTTGAGTGAGCCTGTTCCATCTACTCGCCGGTAGAGACTCTCACTGACGCTTTCAAGATGACTACGAGACCAACGATAAGCCTATTTATCGAAGTAGTATGAAAGTTATACTTGTTGAAATTGCAAGAGCCTGAAGTTGCTGTCGTGGGGACGAAAGGCCAGATGGTAATCCCGAGGCAAATGCGGATAGAGTTGAATATTAAACCGAAGACGAAGCTGGCGGTTTACCGGAGAGGAGACAAACTTGTGATAACGAAACTGAGAATTCCTTCATTAGGTCACGGGCTCAAAGAACTGTTCAGGGAAATTGATGAACAGTATAAAGAAAAAAAGAGGCCGACCGAGAGAGAGATACTGAATGAGATCCGGGCATACAGAATGGAGAGGCGGTTGACCTAGGCGCATCAGATGGCAGTCGTTGTCATAGATACAAATGTCCTAATCTCTGCTCTACTAGGTCACGGGAAACCCAGAAGTCTGGTAACTAGGCTGCTGGCAGAACACGCAATAGTCACGTCAAGAGACATGTTAACCGAGCTTGCAGATGTTCTTTCTAGAGAGAAGTTCCTGGAAATAAAGCGCGCGCAGGTTAACGCGTTCCTCTCAATCTTGCTAAGCAAAGCTTCGGTCGTAAGGGTCGAGCATCACCTCAATGTGGTAGCGGAAGACCCAGATGACAACATAGTCCTGAGTACCGCATTGAAGGAAAAAGCCGACTACATAGTCACAGGAGACAAACACTTGCTGAACCTGAAAGAGTTCAGGGGAATCAAGGTCCTCACCGTCAAAGGCATGCTCGACCTATTGAAGGGCCGAATGCTTCATGGTTAGAACAGGGAGAGATGAAGGTGAAGAGGAAAAGAGAACACGGGGCCTCGCCAAGGGAATAGACATCGAGGGCGTCCGGGAAGAGCATGAACGGCTTTAAGGTTGAACGATTCATACGTGTGGATTGAGTATTTTTCGAATGGGCCCTTGGCGAAGAAATATGCTTCTTACATTAAGGATGTAAGCGAGAATAACGCTGTCACGCCAACGGTTGTGATCTATGAGGTCCAAAAGAGGCTGATGGAAGAGAAGAGCGTGAAGAGCGAGCAGATTGCGCTCGAGGCTTACGCAACATCTCCGTCTCTTGATTACTCTGCCGCTTTTATGACAATCTTGTTCTTGTCCGCCAAATATACTGCGACTTCCTGCCCTATTTTGAGGTCAGCCTGTTTCATATCTCGGGCGGGAGTTATATTGATGGGTTTCCAGCCGCGCGAGTGATTTTGCGAATGAGCTTTAGTCTTGGGTTGAGTGACATGATCCTCTGCCGAATCGCATCTGCCTGTTCCATCGTGAAGAGTTCCTCGCCATCGACTGGGCAGCGTAGCGCTTTCACGTTCTTGAGTATAATTCCGAATTGTTCATACATTGTATTCACGGTTTGATACTCGGCGTGATGTTCAGGGCATTTCATGATGACTCACGTCCCTTAGTGATCGTAATCCTAGCGATAAACGATATCCTTGAAGTATGACGTCGTGTGAGCTGCGGGTGTAGCAGTCAACCTGATTTTCACCCCGTTGTTCTTGTTAACATGCTTCATCATTTATCGATGGGTTCGGCACCAAGTCCTGCGAGTGCGCGTTCAGCGTCTCTTAGATTTGCGAGTGCTCGTCTTTGAAGGTTCATGACATCGGAGAGAAGCTCTAGGTTTCGTGCAGCCTTCAAACGCGCACTACGCGAAAGAACGTGTAAATCCGAATAGGGAACAACCGGTTTTTTTCGAACGCAACTTTAAAGCCCAGCTGCCAGAGTGAGAAGGCGAAAGTTTCGGTGAGAAGGATGCAGTTCAGAAGGACAACGATGCTCTTACTTGTAGTATTGCTTGCGTTCTTTATTCGTACCGAGACGCAACCTGCGACTGCGATTGGGATTGGTGGTGGGGGCGGCTTCCTGTATATGAGGAGACGAAAGGCTAAGGCGACTGCGCAGAACGCCCAGACGGGCAAGAAATAGAAAGTTCACAGCATAGAGATCTAGTTGGCTTGGAGCAAGTGATACTTGGCGCCTAGGTGGGCCATTCTCCTACTATTGGTGGCTCTCGCACTCTCATTCGCTGCTCCCCCTGCTTCTGCTCACACAACCGTAGGAGACTTGACCGGAACATCCCCGTACCGAATAAACGATAATGAACTCACAATCCCCGGCGGCAATCATGTCCCCGGCCCCTTAGGATACGTCTGGCCAGGGAGCGGCCTCGACACATACTCGGGGGTAGCCTCCAACCCGCCCGGTTACCAGTCACCCTTCACCAACCAACAACCGCTCCAGGAGGCAGGCGACTCCTACAGCCCCGAAGGTGCCATTCTCACCTCAACCGCCGACCACGACAGTGTGGGTGACTTGATCTTCGCCCTGAACTTCTCAAACCCGAATGCTTTCCCTAGCCCAAGCCGATTCAACTACACGAGCCTAGCAATCTACATCCCCGCGCCTGTCTTCGACGCAACAGGCAAACTAATCCAAGATGGGTTCGAACCTGCCGCCGGAATCAACTGGGATCAAAGCGATAACACCAACATCGTCACCACCATCACCAACGATTATGGCAGCATATTCGTGACCCGAGCAGATATGAACGATCCATTCGAACCCGGCTCATGGATCATATACATCCAAGCGCCACCGTCAGGGATCACGTTCAACTTTAACAAGAACTTCGACAACTGGTATTACATTCGAATCAACCAGATGAAAGCACCTTTCACCGCTGGAAGATACTTTTTCAAAATGTTCCTCAACGACTCTTACCCTGTGCACGACGGTGCGTCCGCTAATTTGATCGCGGGCACGGTGCCGATGGAAAATTGGCCAGTGCTCCTCGTTAAGGGCGAGGTGGACCCAGCCATAATTTCGGGCACGCTTAGGTATGGTGATCTGGACAGCACCCTCTATGGAAAACCTATCAACCTTCCAGGAATGGTCAGAGCGGTTGGAGTCGCAAACGATCCACTGACAAACGAGCCGACGGGTCGGGCAGTTGAAGCACGGGGATATTTTAACGCAACCGCCCAAGGCCACTATGAGATAGAGGGGGTCGCCCCAGGGGTCTATGATATTTACGCTTCAGCGGCTGGGCTTCCCGAACAGAAAATAGCTAGCGATGTTAGGGTGACTCGGGGGCAGTCGCTTCAGCTCGATGGATACCTTAACGTTGGCTTCCAACTGCGAGGTACAATATTTTCGGAACTAGGGTTTGGCGAAAGCTCGTGGCCCGCCCAACGACCGATCTCGGTAATCATTTACAATAGCAAATCCTACGACGTTCCAAGCATCGAGACTGAGTCCCCCATCAACCTCACCGTTCCACCCTATACATCATACGTGAACGGAAACACCTACTTCTCAGCTACAGGTTTCAGCGGGTTAATTTCAGGGGTGACAGGTCCGAAAAAGGCCGCATTCCCTTGGGAAGGCCCCACAAGCTACTATACATACACGAACCCAAGCATCAAAGATCCCTTCGGGTTGTTCAATGGCGTGGGCCCAGCTCAAGTCTGGTGGGTCGACCCCCGTGGCAACCTCGATCCCAACACAGGTCTAGGTTCATCAGTGTCGGAGTTCACTTTCCAATTCGGGTCGGAGGGCGTCTATGGTGTGCCAACGAGATTCTCAGGAATGGTTCCCGAAATCTTCGCCACATGGACGGACAGCCTAAGCCCCGGAACATACTACATTCGAGTCTTCCTGAATGGATATGTCCAGACTACTCCTGATGGGGAGACATTCGTGGATTACTCGTTCACAGTCCCAGACATCGGCCCCTATAACACATTCATACCAATCGACCTCATACGATCATGCGGTATCAACGTTACAGTCCACTTCCATGACAACCCAAGTACGCTTGTGGAGGGTACGATAGGAGGTCCTGACCCAGCACGGTATATGATAGCGGAAGCGTTCGCGCGAGATAACTCGCTGGCAGCATTCAACTTCACAGAAGTCTCTTCCTCAAAGTCTGAGATGTCTATACTGCTCAACGGTTTGGGAATGGCAGGGGATCCACTCCACGTATCCCCCTTCGACCCGAGAGCACCAATCAAGTATTCCCTCGCCAGGTACAGGGGCGAATACGACTATGGGCTCCCAACCGATACTTACACGGTCCGCGTATTCATGAGGGGCTACATTCAGGCCCTTCCACCAGCAACGTCATTCGACGAATTGGACCAACCACTATCGGTAAGCATCTCGGTTGGCAGCTGCCTCCTGGGAGCAAGCACCCACATGTACCGAGGCGGCAGCATCAACGCGTCCGTGACATCTACCGATTGGGAGAGGCCGCGGGTCGAACGGAACTGGGTGTGGAACAACACATCCGTAGATGTTCTAGTGTACGACATTTCATCCCGGAACTTCATAGATGTAATCAACTTCTGGAACGCTAAGATTGAGCAATGGTCGATACCGACTCAGAACTCAATGTTCACAAACCTCCCGTGGCCAGGTTGGCTAACATCATACGGGCCCGGTTCCAGCTACCTCATGACAAACGGAAGCGTATTCGTCGACAGCCTCGGACCTGACTTGCCCAGCGTAGCCTCCACAGACCCCGCCAATACCATGACGACCTTTGATTTCCTCCAGGAAAAGATCCACGAAGGTTTCCTGTTCAATTTCACCTACTACAGACTCCCCTCATTCAGATCGAACTTGGCAATTTATCCGGGAACGTATGCGCTGAACGGTTGGACGTATGGGTATGTGCAGGGGAACGTGGTCACGCTTGGCGACCTTGGCAACGTTTACGTGTCCGTCCCATGGCTCAGCCAAATGGCTGACATAAACCTCAACCTCATAGTCGGGGTAAACCTGACAGTAAGTGTTCTCTTCGAGACTGAGAAGATAATCTCTGGGACACCCTACAATATGTCTGTTAGGTTTCGCGTATTCGACGATCAAGATAGGCTTGTAGCCGCAACAACCCTATTCACATCAGACGCCGGTATACTGCTCCCCTCATCAAACGTTGGCTTCTTCGCGAACGGAAGGAAACTCATTAGCCAAGCGCTCCCCGCGGGAACCACGCTGCTAACCTACAGGGATCTTGCTGGACTCTTCAGCTACGTGGAACCGAGCAGCGCAACGTCCCGCATCCAGAGCGTCACTCTCTTCCCCCGCGGACTTCTCCACGGAATATGGGGTAGCGGCGCATCCGTAGGCAGCTACTACGGATCCTGGACGGTGATGGTTGACTTCGTGAACTGGTACCGGCCCGCGGTCGCGTACCCACCCCCCCCAGCCCTCCTTCAAGGCGAATCGCCCTACTTCTTCCCATACAACCATCTTGGACCCTACGCGCAACAAGGATACACCCCCATATACACTCTCATCCTAAACGCTCCTCTCAGCGGCGAAGCTTCAGCCGAGTTCGAAGTTGACAGACGAGGGTACATTCAAGGAATTATACTTGGAATGAATTGGGACGATCAAACCAGAACGATGAGTTGGGTAACCGTGGAGATTGTGGACAGTTCCGGGTACCAATATTACTGGTATACATGGGACGGATGGTTTGATGGCTACCTAAACCCAGGAACCTACCAGGCCACAATTACCGAATGGAACCATAACGAAGGCCACCAGCAAATAATGTTCACGCTTAACGTCAACCAAGGAGAACAGAATGATGCACTCAACTACATTCTGGAAGAAAGCCAAATGCCAATACCTGAACTCCCAGCGATTCCCCTAACGTGCGAAAAATTCCTCTGGTAGGAATATTACCGAACCCACGACATAGTGGGTTCGTATCCCACCATTTACCAGAATGCCAAGAATAACGATTCTGAATATGGATAGCTCCGATATCAGGAACGATATGCGCTCGGTGGAAGGGACGCGCTAATTTTGGTGAGCTCAGAGTTCGAAACCTTCGATAAGGAACTGATCCGGCTTCGTAGGATTGAGCATGGTCGCCGCAAACTAATGATTCATTCCGCGTAAGTCGCACAATTAGGATTACAATCAATTAACGGAGCGAAGACTTGACGGAGCCTTCCATGTTTAGTCTATTTGTTTGTGGTTTTGTCCGCTATTTCTTTCGCGATTTGTTCCTTTGTTTTGCCTTCTGTGGTTATGCCGAGGCTTTTCGCGGCGACTAGAAGAGGGTCCTGCTCGGTCTCCTTTGTTGTTGAGGTTGTGGAGCTTGTGATTGATGATATTTCCTTGGTGCTCTTCTCGAACTCTTTCTTTGCCAGGCCGATTGATCTGGCTAGCTCGGGGAGTTTCTTTGGGCCCCAAAGAAAAACCACCAGTATGACCCCGACTACGACGAGCCACTCATACCCAATTAGTGCCATTGGGCTTCAACAAGAGTAATTTTCCTGTGGGCTGAATATAAGGAAAACTGAACTTGAACTCAAAGAGACGCGTGCACCGCTTGCGTTTCAGAGCAAGAATTGAGCAGGACTTGACTATGGCTTAAGCGTTGCCCCGGTTGCTGGGGTTACAACGACCCAGAATGCCTCCCAACAATTAGTGAGTCAGTCGGGCTGAGCGCTTTCGTAACGTAGCTCAAGAGACACTCTTGATAAAGTAGATTCGTGTACACACTCAGAAGCGTTGCCGTCGAGGCCTTGGAGAAAAACTGAAACCTCAACCCGACCCTACTGCGAGCGAAACTGTGGCAGCCTACTTGACCAGCATCTCGGGCAACTATGACCCGAACAATGTTTGGGTTTACAACGATTTATGGGCGAGGGCTACGGGTTCAACGAGCCTTACGCCGGGCGAAGCGATATGGTTTCTGGTGACTTCCAGCTACGCTGAAGCCCTAGTGCAACAGCACTGGAGGCTGAACAATTGAACAATTGACTCGTTGCTCAGCCTACCGAGGCAGAAATCGAAATGTCGCTAGCATTATCAGCGTGGACGGCCCATGGTGTAGACATGAATTCGAGCGAATTGGATCAGTTGCTCAAAGGCTATCTTGAGGCTAAGTTTGGGGCGGCTCTGGATTATTTTGCAATTGAGGGTCAGATGTCCCCTGACGCGACGGGCGATATGGGTGTCACGGGGAACTACCGAAAACATGCTAATGAGAAGAACTTCTACTTCACGGCCACGGTCAACCTTACCTCACACGTAGTGCGGAATATGCAAGAATATTGAACGTGCAGCGTGCTTCCTCGATCAAAGCAATTAGTTAACTCGTGAAAAATGGAGTTCGTTTTGAGCTAATTGACCCGGTGAAACGGGGCAGGGGTCCTCGTCCTTATACTTAGCAACCCACCTTAGGACCACGAAGGACGTAGTGATGATGACTCAAGGAAGATGCAAGAAATGCGGCTCCCCTGTCTACTCTATCGGATTACCCTCAGCCGAGGGTCTTTGCGTTACATGTGCCAGAGTAGAGGCCGCCAGGAAAATGAGTTTCAGCATTGAGTGAACACGGCGTGTTTTGCAGTAAAAGTCTGTGTTGAATCTGAAAGCGCTTCTCGTAGAGTGCATCGTCCCTCGTACTAAACCTCGAATTGATGAAGTCAGCGACATAGCGAAAGCTGCGGGTTACAATGTGGTCGGCCAAGTTGTACAGCATCGTGACTTCGTGGATTCCGCATATTGCGTAGGCGAAGGAAAAATCGGGGAGATCGCCAAGACCGTAGCAAAAGATTCAATCGAGGCAGTAATCTTCACTCGACAGCTTTCGGCGGGCCAAATATTCAGAATCAAGAAGAAACTCGGCGAAGCAACCCATGTTCTCGACAGAAACTTATTGGTTCTAGAAGTGTTCGAGAAACGCACCGCCACACCAGAAGCAAAGCTGCAAATCGCATTAGCTAGGTTGCGGTACACGTTTTCCTGGGGCAGAGAATCCATTCGAATGCGCGGCATCATTAGCGAACAAATGGGACGGGGCGGCCCGGGCCGGTACCCATACGAAGCCTACGAGGCCATGTCGCGCAAACGAATAAGCAAGATCGAAGGCAAGCTCCGCGATATGAGGTCAAGGAGCGGGCGCCTTCGCGAACAGCGAGGAAAGGCTGGTTTTCGAATCGTATCCTTAACAGGTTATACACAAAGCGGTAAGACTACGCTATTCAACAGGCTCGCGTCAGAATCGAAGGACATTGGCTTGGGACCCTTTACGACGCTCTCCACATTTGCCCGAAAAGTCTCCCTGCACACAAAGGGAGACTCTGCTGATTCCTTCATCATGATTGATTCAATTGGGTTCATCGAGGACCTCAGCCCCCTGCTGCTAAGGGCCTTTCACACTTCATTGAATGAACTCGCAAATTCGGACCTAATCCTCCTCTTCGTTGACGGCAGCGAGGAAATTGAAACAGTAGTCCGAAAGGTCACGGCATCGCATGAGGTAATGACTAAAGAAATCCACGGCGTTCCCGTGCTGATCTGCATAAACAAAGTAGATCTAACTACACGTGAACACCTGGACAAGGTACTCGCGGAGACTCGCAAGGTATTCGAAAAGGATGAAATGCTGGAAATAAGTTCGAAGACAGGAGCTAACCTACAAACCCTCCTACAGAAGATTTCTGAGAAGCTAACGCCAGCGGTTCCAGTAACGTCGGTAGGATGATGGGGAAACAAGTCGGAGGCAAACTCGTCTTACCTAGGACAGAGAATTCCCCATCCTAAATTACGTTTGCAATCTCCCAAGAAAATCTAATAATTGTTTGTTGAATTCTTTGGAATTCTCCAAGTTGCTCATGTGCGCGGCGTGAGGGATCACATGAATTTCAGAGTTTGGAATTTTGTTGCGCATCTCTTGCGAAGCTGAAGGGGGAGTAAGCGCGTCATGTTCGCCCACAAGAATGAGCGTTGGAACCTTAATGCCTGACAGCGCCTCAGTTGTTTCTGTTCTACTCGCTAGAGCCAACAATGCTCCGCATATGCCGAGGGAAGAATTCGACTGAATTACCCTCCTAATCTTCTCAACCACAGCCTTGTTGTTGGCAAAGGTCTGTGGAGCGAAGACAGACTTAACGAAGCCCTCCGCGTAGGCCTTGACGCCGTTGGCTTTGACGGATTTGATTGCGGCCGCACGCTTTAACTTGGCTTCATTGGAATCCGCCTTAGCTTGCGTGTCAGCAAGAATCAAACCCCGAACCCGCCCAGGGTTTCTCTCAACGGTCCTTAGCGCAATGTATCCGCCCATCGATAAACCGCAAAGCACTGCTGTCTCAATCTTCAGGTGGTCAAGCAGCGCGAGAAGGTCGTCTACAAAGAATTCAAGCGTATACTGACCATCGCCAACGCCGCTCTTACCATGCCCACGAAGGTCGTAAGCGATAACTCGAAATCGTTTCTGCAGGGCTTCAATTTGCGGATCCCACATTTCATGACTGAAAGGAAAACCGTGAATGAGAACAATAGGCGTAGCCTTAGAGACACCTACATCAACGTAGAAAATCTCACCGCCGTTTACAACCGCTTTCATTTAGCCTCTACACATCGTGTCCCATATCTCTCAAAAGCCGCTCTGTTTTGAAGCCTTGGGTTGGACGCTGGTTCGACGGGTTCAATGTTACAGCTACTGCGGAGGCTGCTGTCGAGAGAAGGATAATGAGCAACAATCAGGCGGTATCACAATTAGAAAATCGACGTTTAGATTATTATCAGTCGCTGAGAAAGTTAGTTCGGTTTCCACTCGTTGCTCAGGGTCATAATGCACATCGATATGGATGCGTTCTACTCATCCGTTGAGCAGCGCGAGAACCCAGGCTTGCGCGGTAAGCCAGTCATAGTGGGCGCAGACCCGAAAGGGAGAAAAGGCAGGGGCGTCGTCGCCGGCTGCTCATACGAAGCCCGAAAGTTCGGCGTACACTCCGCCCAACCCATCTCCATTACCTACCGGCTATGCCCAAACGGCGTCTACCTCAGGCCAAACTTCACCCTCTACGAACAGGTCTCAGAGCAAGTCATGCAACTGCTAAAACAGTTCACGCAGAAACTTGAACCTATGAGCATCGACGAAGCATTCATGGATGTTTCAGAAAAAGTCACGACCTTCGAAGAAGCGGCTGCGTTAGCTAGGCGAATAAAGGATGAAGTGAAGGGGAAAGCTCAGCTCACTTGTTCAGTGGGCGTCGCATCAAACAAATCAATCGCCAAAATCGCCTCGGACTTCAAGAAACCAGACGGCCTAACCATAGTTCCACCAGAGAAAGTACGCGAATTTCTATCTCCGTTACCTGCAGGAAAGATTAGCGGGGTCGGTAAGAAGAGTTCTGAGATTCTTGAGGGGATGAGTATCAAAACGATTGGGGACCTAGCCGCAACCTATCCCGGCAAGTTGGTTGAGGTCTTCGGTAAGTACGGGACGCGCCTTTGGCAGGTGGCCAACGGCGTAGACGACGAAGAAGTAATCACATCTTACCCAATCAAATCCATCAGCTCCGAAACCACCTTCGAAGAAGACGTAGCCGACCGGGGAAAGGTAATGGAAGCGTTTGCTTCTCTGATCGATGAAGTCCACGCTCGGGTCCTGTCCCAGAAGATGCTTTTCCGCACCGTCGGCATCAAGGTACGCCTCGAAGACTTCACAACCTTCACTAGAGCAAGAACCCACACAAGGTACACCGACGACAAAGCCGTCATCCTAGAATATGTAAGGAAACTCTTCCGCGAATTCGAGAACAATCCAGAGAAAATTCGTCTGGTGGGCGTTCGGGCAGCCAACCTAAGAAAGGTTGACTTGGAGCAAGAAACAATTCTAAACTGGGCAACACGCTAACTATTGACAGCTGTTCCCGCTTCTACTATCCTCCAGTTTCTTGCGCCCTAAATGGTCTGTTCATGCCGCGAATCAGCCTGCCTGCTACGTACAGGCAATAAGCCCCAAAGATAGCGGCTAACCAAGGAAGAAACGGTGCCCCGAACCCCAAGAACGGTGCTGAATCAATTACAACAACGGGGTAAACAAATGACGTTAATGGAACATGGAACACAATGAAAATCAGGACGATAATCGAGCCGAGAAAATACGCACCGTATTCGCGCAGTTTGAAGCCTTTCGAAACGCCTGAAAAGACCATGAGCACGAGCAAAGTCTCGACGCTCTGCTCGCTCAACCAAGGAGTAAGCAGCATATAGATGGCGAAGGTTAAGAGAAGGCTGTCGAAGAAATCGCTGATCTTAGAAAACCTTCCTCGAAAATAAAGGAACAGCACACAGCCAGCGACCCCAGGTAACCAAAGTAGTCTGACCAGAATGCTGTCGTAAATGTTCGAAACTGAAAACGGGCCTATCTGTGTCACACCGATCGCTGGAAGAAGGGAGAGTATACCTATGGGGGCAACCCCCCCGGGGCTCCTTGCGACTTGGGCAATGAGTACGATCAGAAGGCCGCCCAAGTCCCAACGAAAGATCAGAAACGGAAAAATGACCACAAGGAATACGGCAGCAATCCCCGCAAGGAAGCGAAGGGTCTGTTCAATTCGATCTTTCTTGATTAGGTAAATCAGGCAAACCGGTAGGAAAAGGACTGGATACAGTTTCAGGGTGATGCTCAGTCCCAGAAGTATTCCAGCCCACGCATATTGTCTCCGCCTAAGCGCGACCACAACCAGAACAACCAACAATGCGACAATGTTGTCCATCATACTCCAGACCACCCCAACCATTACCGTATACGGGTTGAACAGGAAGAGTTCAGCGCGGGCAAGGGCTGAAAGGCTATGGTGATTATTCTGACGAATCAAATTCGAATTCGTCTGTGGCGAAAAAATCATCATTAACCATGCGAGAGCGATGTCGCCAAGAATTATTGGAAGTTTAATGAGGAAAATGTAGGAAAAAACGTTGGCTGGCATAATTAGCTGGGATAACTTGTAAGCTACGCCACACCAATAGGCCCAGAGCGGAGGATAACCCAGGCTCGGGTGGAGGGTATAGGGTGAGGTCAGATTCGCTACATTTCTACCAGTTGCTATCCAGATACTGAGGTCATAGGGATGCCCTGTAAATGGAGCGATTAGTATTCGACCTAGGATTGCCGCAAGAAAAACCGGTAAAGCGACCCGCATGCCCTTGTGATTCAAGTCATATCTCGTCTGATTCGTGATCTGAGACATCATAAAATGGTTGAGTCCATAATCTGAGCCACTTATCTCGCTCCTACTGTCTGACTTTTGACAGGTCTATCCTCTGCAACTCACCACGCAGCTGCTCTAGCCAAGGTGTGAACTGTTCTCTTCCTGGGCATACTATCCGGAGACGTCCGTCGGGCAGAATCGTAATGCTCCCGTTCTCTTCGGTCTTTAGCGGTATGAAGACGGACTCTCGATGCACGTTCAATGAGTCGGTTATCTCGAGAACTTTGAGGACCTGTTCCGGGCGTATTGCGCTCATTCTTCTTCGCCGCAAACCTGTAATCGGTAAATTATTGGCGTATGGATGGGATGCGATGCATTTAGTCTACTTATCGCACTATACCTGCCCTGCTAGTCTATATGCTAAACATAAGACGCTACTTTCGACCTAACGCCCCTTGCGATACTCATGCAAGTGCAACACGCGGATCGGAGGGTAGACTCTCTAAGCGAAGTGTTCCTCGAGGACGTTTACGCCATACCCGGCGGGGAGAAGGTTAAGGAATGCATTCAATGCGGCACCTGCAGCGCCTCCTGCCCCACGAGCTACGCGATGGACTATACGCCACGAGAGGTCATCGCAGCGCTTAGGGCCGGAATGCTTGACCGTGTTCTGAAGAGCAACACAATCTGGCTATGCGCCTCATGCTACTCCTGCACCGTCAGGTGCCCCTCAGGAATCAAACTAACAGACGTCATGTACGAGCTCAAACGGCTCGCAATCGAGTTCAATCTCGTTCCGAAGAATGTCAAAACACCAATGGTATCGAAACTGTTCGTCAGCATCGTCGATAAGTACGGCCGAATATCAGAAACCGAACTCGTTAGCAAATTCATGATGAAGACAAATCCCCTTTCCATCGTCAAGATGATTCCGCGGGCATACAAGCTCTTCATGCGTGGTAGACTACCACTAATTCCTCACCGCATCAAAGGAACACGCGACTTACGCAAGAGCACTGAGATGCTTGTCTCAGGAGTGCATGCGGGAACAGCCGCAAAGGGGGCGCAATAGAAAGTTGCAGTCTCAGGTTCAATTCTCATACTACCCGGGTTGCTCGGTCGAAGGAATGAACAAAGCCTACGATAAGGCCACCCGCGTGGTGTGCAAGGCACTCGACATCAACCTAACTGAGCTAACTGACTGGAACTGTTGCGGCGCCACCTCATACATGGCCATCAATGAACAGAGGGCACACCTTCTCTCAGCAAGAAACTTGGCGTTGGCGGAGAAAGAAAAGAAAGACCTAGTCGTCGTCTGCCCCGCCTGCCTAACCACTCTAACCAAGACGCACCGCTACATGGGCGAAGATCCGAAACTGAGGCGGGCGGTCAACGCAGCCCTGGGCGCTACGGGCATGCAGTATCAGGGAGGGGCGAGGGTTAGGCACCTCCTCGAAGTGATCGTTAACGAGGTAGGCGAAGGCAAAGTCAAAGCCAGAATAAAGAAACCACTCACCAATCTCACGGTCGCACCATACTATGGCTGCCAACTGACGCGGCCTTTCGGAGAAATCGATGACAAAGAATTCCCAACGATGCTTGACAAACTACTCTCCTGGCTGGGAGCCAAGCCGGTCAATTTTCCGTTGAAAACAAAATGCTGCGGTGGCATGCTAATGATGACTAACGAAGATGTTGCACTGGGTTTAACGAGAAACCTTCTCGAATCGGCGAAGCAAAATGGCGCAGAATGCATCGCCACTCTCTGTCCACTATGCCACATCAACCTGGAAGCGTACCAGGGCAACGTGAACAAGCTCTTCGGAACAGACTTCAACGTTCCAATCCTATACTTTACACAACTGCTCGGCCTAGCTTTCGGTTTCTCGCGAAAATCGCTTGGCGTTGACGACGAGCTAACGTCTAGCAAACGTTTGCTAAAGAAAACTTGGTGGTTGTACGAGAGTTGCCAGAAAAGATAGGTGTCTACGTCTGCCACTGCGGGACGAACATAGCTCGCACTGTGGACTGCAAGGCCGTTGCCGAATATGCGCTTCGTCTTCCTAACGTAGTTGTGGCGCGGGATTACCAGTACACGTGCTCCGACCCAGGGCAAGAAATGATCAGGAAGGATATTGGCGAGCTTGGTCTAACCCGAGTAGTCGTTGCCTCATGTTCCCCCCTGATGCATGAGCCAACCTTCCGGCGCGCCGTTGCCGGCGCGGGCCTGAACCCGTTCTTGTTTCAAATGGCCAACATCCGAGAACAGTGCTCGTGGATAACGGAAGACAAGGAGTTGGCGACAGAGCGGGCTAAGGCCATCGTCGGCGCAGCCGTAATGCGTGTGACTTTCCACGAACCACTCGAGGTAAAGAAGGTCCCAGTGAACCCAGACGTGCTGATCGTTGGAGGGGGCATCACGGGAATTGAGGCTGCGCTTCAAATTGCAGATTCGGGGAAGAAGGTATACCTTGTCGAGAAGGAACCATCAATTGGGGGTTACATGGCGCGGTTCGACAAGACCTTTCCCACACTCGACTGCGCGGCCTGCATCCTCACTCCCAAGATGGTATCCGTCGGCCAGCACCCGAACATTGAGCTCCTAACTTACAGCGACGTCACCGACTTTTCCGGCTATGTAGGGAACTTCACCGCGCGAATACGCAAAAGGCCGAGGTACATCGACGAGGAGAAGTGCACAGGTTGCGGCCAATGCGAACAAAAATGTCCACTAAGCGTACCAAGCGAGTTTGACTGTGGCTTAGGCAAAAGGAAGGCCATCTACCGGCCGTTCCCTCAAGCCGTCCCAGGCACCCCGGTCATCGACAGGGAACACTGCCTATACTTCACAAAAGGTGTCTGCAAGGTCTGCGTGAAGTTCTGCCCGAAGGGCGCAATAGACTTCGAACAGAAAGAGAAGTTTGTTGAAGTGCCCGTTGGCTCCGCAATCCTCGCTACGGGTTTTGATGTTTTCGACGGCGCGCGCATCAAAGAATACGGGTACGGCAGGTTGCCCAACGTCATAACGAGCCTAGAATTCGAACGGCTGACGCACGCGTCAGGGCCAACGGGGGGCAATGTAGTTCTCAAGAACGGTAAGACTCCTGAGAGCGTAGCAATCATCCATTGCGTTGGAAGCCGAGATCACAACTACAACGAGTACTGCTCAAGAGTTTGCTGCATGTACTCACTAAAGACAGCTCACCTAGTTCGGGAGAAAACAGCGGGGAAGGTATACGAATTCTACATTGACATGCGGGCGTTTGGGAAAGGCTACGAGGAATTCTACAAACGGCTACTCGAAGAAGACGTGACCTTCATCCGCGGAAGGGTAGCCGAGGTTACGGATGTAAGCGAAAGTACCTCCGAGAAAGGTAAGTTAGTGGTTGTGGCTGAGGATACTCTTCTAGGAATCGTGCGCAGGGTCCCCGTTGATATGGTGATTCTTAGTGTTGGACTTGAGCCCAGGCGGGATGCGCTTGATGTTGCACACACGTTTTCAATCAGCAGAAGCAAGGATGGCTTCTTCCTAGAGAAGCATCCGAAGCTTGCACCGGTTTCCACGGCCGTCGATGGGGTCTTCGTTGCAGGGGCTTGCCAAGGGCCAAAGGACATTCCAGATAGTGTAGCACAGGGAGCCGCCGCAGCCGCCAACGTCCTCTCGCTCATTGACAGGAAGGCAGTGGAACTTGAACCCGCAATTGCGGTAATCAATGAGGCCTCATGTTCTGGCTGCAAAATATGTGTTGAATTATGCCCATACCACGCGATAACTTACGACGGAGAAAGGAAGCTCGCTGCAGTAAACGAGGCCCTGTGCAAGGGATGTGGCGTCTGCGTGGCAGCCTGTCCTTCCAGTGCGATTGAACAGCAGAACTTCACTAACCGTCAGCTCGTGGCGGAAATTGAAGCTATCTGCACATAACGCGGCCGCAGGGCTAGACGCACAAAGCCAACCTAGGACTCCCGGTTCCGCTACTCTAGTGGATGTACTTCGAGAGTAAGGTTTGGCAAACCTGTTTGGGCTTGCTGCCCGGCAGAACTGAAGCTCAAGCGCGTATGTCGTACCAGTGTAGTTGAACTGGGACTTGTGCCAGTAGCCTTGCTTCGTTGAATAGGTCTATGACTCGTTGGACGGGGGCGTTGTCGCCGTTTATGCCGTAGACGTATACGGGGCCGTAACTTTTCATGTGAACAAGGTTCGCTGCTATCAGTTTCTCTAAATGCTTGCGTATAACCTTCCTATCCAGCCCGCTGAACTTCGCAATCTTATAGATGGTCAAATCCTCACTCCGATTGCGGGCTAGAACCAACAGGATCCTCAACCGAGCCTCACTGCCCAGAGTCTTCAAGAGCAGAGGTCTCAGCGGCAAAGTATCTCACAAAAGGATAATTGACACCCTGTAAAAATAAACTAGAGAGCTAAGTGAAAGTGTGTTTCACGTAACCTTCAGAGAGAAAGACAAAACAACCCTCTTTTCAGCGTAGATTACCACAGGAGCGAATGGTTAACTGTTTAGGGGCCCTACTAACCCGTACTGTGATGCCAAAGGAAATGTTGTCGGTTTGGAATGCGTCTTCTGTGACATCGTCAAGCGGGCTACAGGGTCATACATTATCTACGAAGATGAAGGGTACATAGCTTTCTTAGACAAGTATCCAATTTCCATTGGGCATACGCTCGTACTGCCAAAGAAGCACTTTGAACGCGTCAACGACATACCGCAGAGAGAGTTCTGTGCGTTATACGCGCGGGTTCAGGCCCTAAACCGCCATATAATATCAAAAGTCAATGCGTCCGCATCACACATTTCAATAAATGACGGTGCGGCCGCCAATCAACTCATACCGCACGTGCACGTCCACATAATTCCCCGCAATCGGAACGACAGCGCAGGTTTCACTGCAAGGAAACTCATGCGCCCAGACGAGATGGAAGAAATCAAAAGAAAGTTAGAGATTACAGATCTGAATCTTACCTCTTAGGTTGCCCAGCTATCATTCTGCTGATTTCCAACCCGATTTGTTTCGGTTCGATGATCGGTGCGGTGCAAACTGTTCCGACGCATACGTAGGCGGTGGGTTGTTCCGCGTTAGGAAAGCCGAGGGCAGCTATAGTTTCGGAATCCTTCTTCGGGTCTAGGACTTGAATGATTTTGCGCGGTTCATAGACTCGGTGTGCCTCCGTCAGTAGGCCTTTCGTTCCTGGTTTCTCGGATGAACCCAGAATGCGCACGGTTGTCGGTTCGTTAAGGAACGTGTCTACTGCTATGGCATATTCAGCTGCCATAAACCCGAATTGTGGGTAAATTTCGGCGAACCGCTTCAATGTTTCCTCAGCTTGCTTTCGGTAAACCTCTTTCCCCGTCAGATGGAATAGCTTCGTTAGTACGAGGGCCGCAGTGGTGTTTTCTTCAAGCGGTTTCGCAGGTTTACTTAGAAAACCAGGCGCGTTGGGGGCCACGGTGGTGTCGAAGAAACCGCCATACTCTGCATCATACAATTTTCGTCCCGCTATTTCCATCAGTTCTTCTGCTAATTCCAAGAACTTTCGATCCCCCGTGCACTCGTAAGCAGAGCACAACGCCTTCGCAGTTTGCACTTGGTCAGCAAGTTGGTTCTCGAGGTGTGGTCGGCCGTCGTGATAGTGGTACATACCCTCGCCTGGCTTATAGTTGAGTTTCAACAACCTTTCCAAACTCTTCAGTCCGAATTCTCGGGTGGACATTTCGCCGAGCGTGAATGATCCTCCCAAGTATGCAGAGGTCATCATTGCGTTCCAGTTTGTGTAAATGTGTTTGTCGATGAACGGCGGTTTTGCTTTCGCACGCTCGGCCTTGTTTAGCTTGTAGTATTCCTCATCAGCATCTTGGCTGCCATAGAAGCATCCATTCACCTGGTCGCTTAGCCAAGAGTTCACGTAACCGATAATTCCCCTCGCGATGTCAGCGTAGAATGGTTCGCCCGTAATTTGGTACGCGTGTAGGTAGAGTTGTAACCATTTCGCGTTATCCTCGCACATCTTCTCGAAGTGTGGAACGCTCCAGTCTCTGAGGGTTGAGTACCTGAAGAAGCCCCCCATTTCCTTGTCGTACGTGCCGCTGCGCCCAACGTTCTGAAGCGTCACGGCCGCGAATCGGAGGAATTCGCGGTTGCCGCTGTAATGGTACTTCAAGAGGGCGAGTTCGTGGGCTTCGGTGTTGGGGAATTTTGGTTGCGAGCCGAACCCGCCGTAGATAGGGTCGAAATTGTTCGCAACCTCGCCAAGAATCTCATCAACGATTAGAGGCGACAGTTGGCCGCTCGGTATGCTCTCAGGTTCAGGCATCTCCAGTTCAGGTGCTGGTTTACCTTGAGACTTTTCCCAAAATGACTTAACATCCCTCAAGACCTGCCGCATCTGTTCAGGGGGCATGTATGTTCCCCCGCCAATCACGCGGCCATCGGGGGTGAGAAAGGCGGTCGTTGGCCAACCGCCCATGTTATACCGTCGGTTAATGTCGGGCCGTTTATCAGTGTCCACCCGGATTGGAATGAAGTTGGATTCAATATACTCAGCAACTTCCGGGACGGAATACGTATCGTGGTCCAATCTGTGGCACCAATGGCACCACACAGCGCTAATATCGAGAAGAACGGGTTTGTTCTCATTCTTCGCCCGCTCAAAGGCCTCGTCCGTCCAATCGATCCAATGTATCTTTGACGATTCTTTCGGTTCCAATTCTACTCAAACCCACTGATTCTGTCCGCATTCGCCTTAAACGTGGCCCAAAATTGCAAAGAGACTAAGAGATAATTCATCCGTGAGGAAAGGGACGGTGATGGAGTTGACTTACTAAGTGCGGGGTGGTGGCGGCCTGTTCGGCAGCTTCTTCCTGTATTCATCTAGAATCTTGTCGTAAAGTCCCTTGGTGTAACTCAGCGCTTCCTGGGATTTTGCGTGGCAGTGTTCGTCCGGCTTTGTGGTTGAGATACATTTTTCCTTTGCTTCCTCTGTTCGTTTCAAAGCTGTTTCGAACTCTGCGCCTCTCTCAAGCTTGAGAACCGCGAGCAGGGAGTTATATGCAGCTAAGTGAGCACGTTTGCATTCCAAGTGGCTCTTGCCCTCTCTCTCCTGGTAGCAAAGTTTGCAGCAGTCCATTGCTGTGCTCGCTTGGATCCAAGGTTGAATGAGGAATACGGCTTCCATGGGTGCGGAGGGAGGCTCGGTCCGATTTATTGATTATGCAAATCAGGTGAGGCATAAGCTATAGGTTTCCGCGAGTGATTCAACTGAATGATTGGCTTTGGAGTACTACGAGAACGTTCTGGGCCTAATTGGCAAGACCCCGCTGGTTAAGATAAACAAAGTCACTAACGGCGCCCAGTGCCTTATCCTTGCGAAGCTTGAGTACCTGAATCCCGGAGGTAGCGTGAAGGATCGCATAGGGGTTGCAATGATTGACGATGCTGAACGAAAGGGATTGTTGAAGCCTGGCGGCACAATTGTTGAGCCAACGTCCGGCAACACGGGCATGGGCCTGGCTCTTATCGCTACCATTAGAGGGTACAAGGCTATCTTCACGATGCCCGACAAGATGAGTGAGGAAAAGAGGCGTCTCCTCCGCGCTCTCGGCGGACGAGTTGTGATTGCACCCACGAATGTGCCTCCTGATTCGCCAGAGAGCTACTACAATGTTGCAAAGCGAATCGCACGAGAAACACCCAACGCGTACATGCCCGACCAATACATGAACCCGAACAATCCACTCGTCCACTACAATACAACGGGGCCAGAGATATGGAAGCAGACTGACGGGAAGGTGGACGCTGTTATCGTCGGAATGGGGACGGGTGGAACTGTGACTGGCATCGGCAAGTTCCTGAAAGAAAAGAAACCAGAAATCAAGATAGTGGGCGTAGACCCGGAGGGGTCCATCTTCTTTCCGCGCTACTACAAAGTCAACGAGCCTGTTCATCCGTACAAAGTGGAAGGCATTGGTGAGGACTTCATGCCAAAAACTCTTGTTCTTGACTACGTTGATGAGGTAATACGTGTTAGCGACAAGGATTCGTTTCTAACGGCAAGGCGTTTGGCAAGGGAAGAGGGGCTTTTCGTTGGCGGTTCAGCGGGCGCAGCTATGTGCGCAACGCTTCAAGTTGCCGCCAAACTTCCGCAGGGTAAGTTGGTTGTAGTGGTTTTCCCAGACACTGGCCGGAACTATCTCAGCAAAATGTACTCAGACGAATGGATGCTCGAATTGGGCTACATTGAGGCAGAAAAGACGGAGAAGCTCACGGTGGAATTGATTTTGAAAGCGAAACCAAGTGATGTTCCAGCGATGATTGCTGTTACGCTGAATGATGCTTTGACAAAGGCGGTTGAATTGATGCGGAAGTTCGATGTATCCCAGCTACCTGTAGTTGAAGAAGGCCATGTTTTAGGTACGGTCCATGATGATACAATAATGAAGAAGCTCCTAACGAAAGAGGCTTCGCTAACGCAGTCAGTTCAGGAAATCATGGACCAGCCCCTTCCCACAATCGACGCTAGAGCGGAGATATCCGACCTCTACAAGCAACTTACTGGTGAACACAACGCAGTGGTTGTTGTTCGGGATGGGAAAGCGATTGGTGTGCTCACGAAGATGGACGTGATCTCCCACCTTTCCAAGAGAGAGGTCTGAGGTTTCTGAAGTCTGGCCCTACTATGACAGTTGCAACGCTCATTGCAGCGATGAGGATCACGAGGCCCGCGTAGAAGAGGCTTGAGATCCCATACCGGTCAAGCAGGTATCCGCCAAGCAATGGGCCTATGATTGTTCCCAAACTGATTACAACGCTGTAAATCCCCATTGTTGTTCCACGGCCTCGCTCGGGCGCTAGGTCTCCGAGTGATGCGAGGGCTGCTGGTGCGAAGGCGAAGCTTCCAACCCCGAACACAACGAGGAATGGGGCCACGTACATTAAGTCCAAGCGGTGCCTGAACATCGTGATAATCGTAGCGAAAAGGCCGACCAATGAAACCATTCCCAACATCATCAACCTATCCCGGCCGTAATGGTCTGAAAGGTGGCCGAAGAATGGTTGCGAAAATGCTAGAACCAGAACTACGCCTGCGATTACGAAGCTCGTTAGGAGAGGCGAAGGGCCAAAGCGCGGGCCGAATGTCAGAGCCATTCCGATGAACGTAGTTACGGATAACCATATTGGAAACATTGCTGCAGCGCGTTTATCACTCAAAAGGAGTCGCAGAGTCCGGACCGGAGAGAGGGCGGAACGCCTCGCATGGGTCTTCGCTTCTCTCACTCTCAAATATGCGAAAACAGCCCCAACCGCCGCCAGGGCTGAAGCGAAATAGAACGGGGCTACTATCAGATGTGTTCGCAACAAAACCCCGGCTGCAAAAATACCTACCACATATCCACCGAGGTTAGCAAAGTCGTATATCCCCATCTCACGGCCGCGGTTCGCAGTGGTACTCACGTCTGTAGCCATAGTCAAGGTACTCACGACGATCATGGCCGCGGCCAAACCTTGTACGGCGTGTACGAGGATGAGATAGTAAACCGCAGTATTCAAGGTGAAGGCAAACAATGCAAAGGTTGAGAGCGCCAAGCCAAGGTAAATCCACCTTCTTCTCCCAAACCAATCCACCAACACACCAATTGCGGGGGCCGCAATAATCTCCGTAACTGGGTAAGCGGCTGCAATCACTCCTACCACGAAGTTAGAGAACTCTTCCCTGGGAAGGTAGATTGGGAGTGTGAAGAGAACGAGGCCGAAGCTGAATCGCATCAAGAAAACTGAAATGTAGAGTGGTGAAGAGAGAATCAATGAACCGGCAACTGAGATGCGTGTCGAATAAGACCTAGCCAACCTCTTCTCCTCCACCAGTAGACATCCACAAAGATTTCGATCCTGTGGGGCGAACGTCCGTATAAGTGAAGTTGTAAGCGTTTAATTGTATGCGCATGGAAGCCACGAACCATGCCGCTGAAGACTCTCCAGATAGCTATTCTTGGTGGCAGCGATGACGCAGTCCTTGTAGGGCTCAGAAACTTCTCCGTTCATAAACTCATTCTAATCTCGTCTCCCGAATACCTCAGCCAAGCAGAAACACTTTCCGGTAAACTCAAGGATACACTGAGACTCTCAGTCGAAATTGTTCAGGTCAAAGATGCGTCGATACCGAGTATGCTTGACGCGGTTGGTCAGATCGTGCGCAAAGAGTCGCAGAACTTCGAGGATTTCATCATAAACGTTGGGTCCGCAGACAAACATTTGACTTGCGCCGGTGTCACCGCAGCATTCGTTCATGGAATCAAAGCGTTCGACGTAATGGGTGACCAGCCGGCAGTCCTCCCAGTAATGAAATTCAGTTACACCCAAGTCGTCACCGAACCTAAATTGGAAATATTGCGGGCCATTGAGCAGTCAGGCGGTGATGTCGAGAGCTTAGAGAAGCTTAGCGCAATGTCGAATTACGGGAAACCGTTGCTGAGTTATCATATCAGAGGATCAAAAGACGGCCAAGGCTTGGAGAAATTAGGCCTTGTTGAAGTTGAACGAGGAAAACGCGGGAGGCTGAGGGTGAGGCTAACGCCACTGGGGCGGACGTTATTAACGACGGCGCCTGTCAAGTAGCAGGTTTGGCTTCCTTCGGAGCATTGTTGCTCTTTTTCTTATGCATGATCTTCAGCCTGCAGAATACCGGGTCGCCATCTTTGATTTCGAATATCTTGCGGATTTCTTCGGGTATAGTAATTCTGCCGCCTGCGGTCACTTCAGCATAGAACGGTATGTCCTCTTCTGCTAATTCTGCTGGCACTAAGAAGCCACCGGCTAATTCAGAGAACGCCTTTCGCTAAAAAGCATTTTCAACGCGAAAAACCCGGTGATTCATGCTAAATGGTGCTGCTCGGGCACCATTCGTTGACTGGGCAAATGCTACATCGCGGCCTCGGTGCCCTGCAGATTTCGCGGCCGAATGCGATAACCGACAGATGCAACTTCACTCTGTCCTTCGGAGGAATTAACGCCTCCAACGATGTCCGGGTCTTCTCGTAATTGGCGTTGGCCGGAGCAATCCCAAGCCGCTTAGTGACGCGTGCGATATGCGTGTCAACTGGAATTACTGGGTTTTTTGCGACGAATGCGAGCAGTATGTCCGCCGTCTTCGGTCCCACCCCAGGCATCTCCATGAGCTTCCCTTTTGCTTCTGCGTAAGGAAGGTTCAGTATGGGTGCGAGGCGGCCGCCATACTGTTCCTTGATGATCCTTGAAACTTCCTTAATCCTGGGCGCCTTAGACATGTACAACCCAGCTGAGCGGATCAGAGGGATCAGTTGCCTAACCTTGACCTTCGACAGCACTTCCGGCGTGATCCGGTAGCGTTTTCGAAGCTTTCTCATTGCCGCGTCGCTATTTCGATCATTCGTGTTTTGTGAGAGTATCGTGTTAACAAGAGTTTCAAAGGGGGATCCAGCCTTCCAAACCTTAACTGGAAACCGCCGGCCGATTATCCCTATCATCTTGATTTGTGTTCTTAGAGTCGATTTCTTCATCGAGGTGGTTCCTTATTTGTAGCGAGTGCTTCCGTTCGTAAGTTTGAAGCACACTTTAAAGCAAACTGTCTTCGTAGCCACATGGAGACGCTAAGCGAACATGCGGTCTTTCTTTCTGATCGTAATACTGGCATTTGTCTTAGTGGCTGGTCTACAGCCCGCTGCTTCAGCGGCTCAGGGTAGCGTACTCGTTGTTCGAATAAGCTCCGATATTTCAAGCCCAACCGCAGAACTTGTTGCGCGTTCCGTCGAGGAGGCTCAAGCTGGTGGAGCTCGGCTCATAGTGTACGAGCTCAACACGCCGGGAGGCGATTTGGGTTCTGTGACCAATATCATGAACGATTTCAATTCGTCCCCGATTCCTGTTGTGGTTTGGGTGACTCCTTCCGGCGCAGCTGCTTGGAGTGGCGGAACTTACATCCTCATGGCCTCCCACATCGCTGTGATGGCGTCTGGGACAACAATCGGTTCAGCGCAACCCGTAACAGCGACCGGGGAGACTGTGAACGAAACCAAAATCATCAACGCGCTTACGGGTTTAATGAGGGACAATGCTCGGCTGCACGATCGAAACGAAACAGTAGCTCAAGAATTCATAACCCAGAACATCAACCTCGGGCCTGAAGAGGCCTTAAGGGATCATGTGATTGAATTCGCAGCTGACAACCTAGATAGCCTACTGTCCCAACTTGAACCTTACACCCTAGTTCTTTCCACAGGGGAGATGGGAACATCCGTTTGGAAGCTGGTTTTGACCTCTTCAATCAGCTCTGTCACTTACACGAAAAGTTACGACTTCTCAGGTATCTCTCAAGCGACGCAGTACAACTATCAGCCAGGCATCAGCATCGCATTACTGCAGTTTCTTTCCAATCCTCTGATTGCGACGGTTCTGTTTCTTGTGGGCATGTATGCGATAATAATCGGTTTCAAAACGCCAGGCTTTGGGGTTGAGATAGTCGGCGTCCTCATGGTATTCCTCGCTCTAATTGGGTACGGGATCATCGGCATCAACATTGCCGCTATTCTTCTATTCATCCTTGGCATCGTTCTAACCTTGATTGAGATCAAGACCCACATCGGGATATTCGCCCTCGCTGGGATCGGGATGATCATCCTCGGCAGCTTCTTGATGTTCCCGCTACCCGGTTGGGAGTTGCTTGCCGCAAGATCTGTTGAGTCAGCTAGGGAGACCTTGATTGCCGTTGCACTTGTGATGTCTGGTATTTTCGGTTTTGTGGTCTACAAGGTGGCGCAGGCAAGGCGTATGAAAGTGAAGATGGGCCCCGAACGACTCATGGGCAAGACAGGCACCGCGGTTTCAGCTCTCGCACCAAGGGGAGAAGTGAGGGTGGAGGGACAAACGTGGAGGGCAGAGACAGTTGGTGAGAACATCAAGGAAGGGGAAGAGGTTGAGGTCTTGAGTAGAGAGGGGCTAATCTTAAGAGTCAAGCTAAAGCAAGCAGAGAAGTGAAGGCCGACTTAATGGCGTTAGAGGATCTACTGAACCCTGAATTCATCGTCGGAATAATTCTAGTATTATTTGTTGTAATGATAATCGCGTCGGGCATTAGAGTGATCAAGGAATGGGAACGTGCCCCGGTTCTCCGCCTAGGCCGCTTCACAGGCCTCAAAGGCCCTGGTCTCTTCTACATCATTCCATTCGTAGATAAGATTCCGAATATTGTTTCTATGCGCATACAAACGATTCCTTTCCGTACCGAGCAGACCCTTACGAAAGATAACGTCCCCGTGAACGTCGACGCAATTATGTTCTTTCAGGCGGTGGACGTTGAAAGGGTAATCTTGAACGTCGAGCGGTACCTTGACGCGACAACCTGGGCCGCACAGACGACGCTTAGAGAAGTCATGGGCAAAGTCAGCTTCGACGAACTCCTCGCCGAACGTGAGAAGGTTGGAGTGGAAGCCCGAAATATTATCGACGAGAAAACGGAGCACTGGGGAATCAAGGTGACCTCTGTGGAAGTTAAAGACATAGCGATACCCCAAGCGCTTCAAGAAGCCATGTCTCGTCAAGCCTCCGCCGAGCGCGAGCGCAGGGCGAGAGTGACGTTGGCCATGGCGGAATTCGAGGCAGCACAGAAAATGGTGGACGCAGCGAACCTATACGAGAAGAACATGCGTGCTATGGAACTGCGTTGGATGAACATTCTCTACGAGCTCGGGCTGCAGAGCAAAGGCACCCTTATACTCGTCCCAACGAACACGCCCACAGCCGGCTTTTCAATGGGGTTCCCACCGCTAGGCATAGCCAGCATCCAGGACATTACGAAAGATAAGAAAGACCAGAAGACCGACTAAATTCGGCTATAGATTGCAGTGCTAAGTCAGCTTCTCGTCAATCGGCGGCTGACAAGTTCACCTACATATCTTCATGAGTGGTTTGAGTAATGAGAATGCAGGAATATGTCTTGAATTGGCTACTCGAACCAGATCAGCCAGTCATCCGCTACGGGACGTTACTGCATTTGCTTGGTCATTCGAAAAGAAGCACGGATGTCCGAAAAGCCCACTCGAACATTCCCAAGGTGGGATGGGCGCGTGAAATCCTTGCGGGGCAGAAGCCCGGAGGATACTGGGAATCACGGAGAGATCTCTATCGGCCAAAATACTCTGCAACGATTTGGAAGCTCATTGTTCTTGCCGACTTGGGCTTGACCGCGAAGGACGATCGAATCCGAAAACCATGCGATTTTTTCCTGAACGAGTACGCTCGGCCAGACGGCGGTTTTGACACTCCAGGCGAGTCGCCTAGGAGTGAGCTTTGCATAACAGGCAACTTAGCGAGGACGTTACTCGTCTGCGGGTATGGCGAAGACAGGCGCGTGCTCGCTGCTTTCGACTGGTTGGTAGAAAACCAGATGGATGACGGTGGCTGGCATTGTTTCTACGAACAGGCTCATGGGAGGGGTACTCTCGATTGCTGGGAAGGCCTGAGCGCATTCGCCGCCTTACCTAGAAGAAAGTGGACGCGGCGGATCAAGCGTTCGGTGGAGAGGGGAGTAGAATTCTACCTCGACCGGGAACTATTCAGGGAAGGCCGTCGGCGATACTTGCCCTGGTTCCGATTTCATTATCCAGTCCACTACTACTACGATTTACTCGTAGGGCTAGATGTCATCACACGCCTGGGCTATGCTGGGGACAAGCGGCTAAGGGCGGCTCTGCGAATACTGGAGAAAAAGCGCCGTCCAGATGGCACTTGGGCTCTCGACGCTGTCCACCCCGATCTGGGGGTGGGGGCCGGTTATAGGTTCAGAAAACGGCCAAAACGATTCGCGCTCGAGAAGGAGGGAAAGCCGAGTAAGTGGATTACATTAACTGCCCTGCGCGTGCTGAAAAGGGTTGAAAATGCGAATTTGAAATAGCCGGGGCTGTGGGCCTAGCGGTGACTCTCAGCCAGGCGGATCAGTTGGTTGATTCGGTAGCGAATTGGTGGGTGGCGGCTCGTAAGAGTTGAGCCCGCACCCAGGATCGAAAGCGTCCCATAAGATCGCAGGTCACTCTTGGGGAACGCTTCATAAATTTTCAATAGCGCGGACGCCAGAGACAGTGGCTTGTTTGTGGCTAGGGCAGCAGTCTCATCGGCAACCATCTCTCTTTCTCTGTGGAAGGCTGCTTCCACCATTCTTATGAGTGGGTCAATGGGCAGCGCCGTCTTGTAAGCTGTAACTAGTGCCTTCAACATGGTGTCTGAGTTCTTTACATGCGCAAGCTCATGCGCCATGACTGCTTCGAGTTCATCTCTCTTCAGCAGTGAGAGAAGTCTTTCAGATATTACGATCAGCGGTTCGTCAGCGTCGATTGCGAAGGAGATCGGGGCGCTCATCTTTGAAAGTCGGAGCTGCGCGGCTGGTATCCCCATTTCTTTGCGTAGTGCTTCGAAAGATTCTATGATATCACTGGGAGCTGTGGTTAGGTTTTTTGCTTTAGCGAGGACGATTTTGGGTGAAATGTATCGGAGGAAGATTGCGAGTGGTAGGCCCGCGGCAATTGCAATCAGGAGGGCGTTCCCGAAAACGGCTCTTACGGCGTTTTCGGGTTGTAATTCATAGGTTCCCGCCGTGGCGTAGCATAAGAAAAGGCTAAGTGCTAGAAAGAGCCAGAAGAAAATCGAAGAGACTAGCATGAGGCCTAGGCTCCATGAACGCGCCTGAGGGCTTCGCGTCCTTCTGAAGAAGCCGTAGAGTAACGCTATGCTGGTCAGTGGGATTGTGATCGACGCAACTGTTCTAAAGTCTGAAAAGTATGCGCCGTAAATTCCGAAATCCAATCAGGGTTACCTTCGGGCTCTGCTAACCTTTCTCTTAAGCTCCGCAGAGTCTTCCTTTGAGATCTGGTCAAGACTATCATAGATTGTGGGAACGACGGATGGGCCAAACGCGCTGACGAGTTGGGTCAATGCTCTCTGAACCAAGTTAGCCCGCATCTCTGCAGGCGCAGCATATGAGTAAACGTACTTGGCTCCCCCCCTCCCAATCACCTTGGAACGTTTGACCAAACCCTTCTTGTGTAGGCGGTCGAGGACTGTGCTAACAGTTGTGTAAGCAACCTTCCTCTGTGCACCAATCTCTCCCATAATCTCCCTTGCAGAAGCCTTTCCAAGCTTCTGAATCGCACCTAAGATAGCTGCCTGTAACTCACCCAGCGACATTATTCATCAACAAGCTACTATGCTCGTAGTACTAAAAACCATACGCAAGTAACATTGTTACCGCCAAAGCTTACTTTTTTCCTTCCCACGTGTCTCTCTTAGGTTCAATCGTTAGCAGAAAAAATATACTAGTCGTGAAGAGAGTGTTAGGAGTTGAGGTTGGAGAATGAAGTTCGGTGTCTGTGTACCGAATTATGGTGAAACCGCTTCCATCGATGGTTTGCGGACCGTAGCCCTTGAAGCTGAAAGGATGGGATACGATTCTGTATGGACTACTGACCATATACTCATGGCCCCTCACAGCGGTACGCCTTATGAGAGAATTTTTGAAAGCATCACATGCCTAGCTTACCTTGCCTCAATCACAAGTACCGTGAAGCTGGGCATTTCCTCGTTGATTATGGCGATGCGAAACCCCGCCGTCGTAGTCAAGCAGCTTGCTACGATTGATCATTTCAGCGGCGGCAGAGTTATCCTAGCCACAAGCGCGGGCTGGAATGAAAACGAATTTGAGCATCTAGGCTCGAACTTCCACGACAGGGGTCGGAGACTTGACGAATCGATTAAACTCATCAAGACGCTCTGGAACAGCCCCTCCGATGCGAAGTTTGAAGGCAAGAAGATTCCACACAAGTTCACTAACCCAAAATTCGAGCCACCGCCCATCCAACCTAAGCTCACAATTTGGATTGCCGGAAACGGCAAGGCGGCAATGAGACGTGCTGCCACGCTTGGGGATGCCTGGCATCCGAACGTCGCACCCCTAGATGTCTTCAGAAAACTTGTTTCAGAATTCAGGAGTATCCCCGAAGCGAAGGACAAGGACATCTGTGTTCGCATAGGCCTAAACCCGAAGGCCCCAAGGTCAGAATACGTTAGCCCACAAGGGGAACGTAGGCTACTGCTTTCAAGCAGCATGGCTGAAAACAAGAACACGGTGACCGAACTTGAGAAGCTCGGAGTCACGTACATGCTCGTGGCCTCGAGCCCAGATGGAAACGTCCCAATTCCAGATCAAGTACAGAGCTTAAGGGCCATCTCAGAGGCGTTCATTAGAAAATCAAGCTCCATCGGATAAATGTGGTTCAACCCTACTGCGATTATAGTCAAGGTTTAAATGCGCTGCCTCTGACTACGCATCGTAGTTGGTGCTCTTGAAGACTCCCAGTGCGCTGGCCGTGCTCGTCCTGTTAGATTCTCTTCTAATGGCTTACGGTCACGTCCCATTAATCCGTGCCATTTTCTTCTCCTTTTCGATTGGCGGATACTTCCTCTTCGCCACCGTCGTGTATATCCTCGGAGGAATCTTCGTAGTGGCAAATAGGTTATTCAAACTGTCAATTGTGGGGCTGGTGATTATGGCGATAGTGGATGAGCTGCTTCTCATCTACACGAGAACCATGCCCAATATCTTCTTCCATCGAATGCTGCCTTGGTCATGGGGATTGGTCCCACTCGGTACGGTACAAGTTTTGGTCGGACAAGCCATCCTGATAGTGCTTTGCGCAATCCTCTACAAAACAAAAAGCTCATCGACGAAGTGAATGCTGCACCTTATTCTTGTACCGCGGTTTTTTCATCGGCAAGCCGCAAAGGCCCGATATTCCTTGCAGCTATGGGATTTTTTTTGGCTTAACTCGTTACTGTAGCGCCACCATATTCTATCCGCGAATGTAAGGCTGCGACTTTTCATTACAATCTCGAACTCTCGGGAGGGTCATACCCTGGTCTACGGGGTGGTTCCCGCTTGGGACGGTGTAGGTCTTCGTAGGGCAAACAATTCTGATAGTTCTCTGCGCAATCCTCCCTTACAAAACCAAAGGCTCACCTACGAAGTGAAGGCCAGACCGTGGTTGGGCTTGAGGCCAGCTAAACTGGGCCAATATCCCCCTCACCGCAACCGCGCACGCGAAAAAACCCTAAAATCAACCCCGCTTGACCCCAAAAAGTGTACCACCCCCCTACCCCCCCTCGTCAAGCGTGCGCGCGCGGCTTGAAAAAAACCGCAAAATCAGCCCCGTCTGACTCAGAAAACTGAGTCACCCCCCTGGGGGGTACTTGCAAGCGTGCGCGCGATAATCCCTCCGAGTCAAAGGTGCCTGACCCATTCTTCCGTTTAGCTTGCCTTAGTGATCTCTCGTTCAGCGATTGAGAGCGGCTTGCCGGTAGCCTTCTTTCTTCGCATGATGATTTCAGCCATTGTGCTGACGGCGATTTCTGCTGGGGTTTCAGCGCCAATGTCCAAGCCGATTGGTGTTACCACGCGGCGGAGTTGGTCTTCGGGAACTTTATCCCTTCTCAACTTCCCTAGAATCGCCTTCGCTTTGGATTCGCTTGAAATCATTCCTATGTAGGCTGCTTTTGACCCGATGACGGTTCTGAGGGCTAATTCATCGGATTCGCCAGCATAGGTTAAGATCACCACGTACGTCTGCTCATCAATTGGGACTTCCCGCAACGCCTTCTCCCAGTCATCAACGATGAGTTTGTCCGCTTCTGGAAATCTTTCCTTGGTAGCGTACTCAGTCCTATCGTCGACGACGACCACCCTGAACCCTAGTAGTTTTCCTAGTGCAGCCATGGGTTGGGCGACGTGGCCTGCGCCGGCTAGGAGTAAAGTTTCGCGGGGTTGGAAGACGTTGATGAAACAGGTTATGACGCCCGCGCATACAGGGAGGGGCATTTTGACGGTTCTTGGTTTTCCCTCTTTGATTGCTGAAATGGCTTGGTCGATTAGTTGTAGTTCGGCAACGGCTCCGCCAACAGTTCCGATCACTCTACCCTCACTGGTTACAATCATCGAGGAGCCAAGGTGGCGCGCGCTGGACCCCTCTTGGCCGATTATCGTTACCCAAGCGAAGGCTTTGGATGCTTCAATCAGCTTATTCGCTTCTTGAATGATCTCTGTGTCCGAAGCTACTGGGATAAGTTTCAAATCTTTTCCTTCTCCCCGGCCTTTTTGGCTTCCCGCGCCCTCTTCATGGCTATTAACACTTTATCGGGTGTGGTGGGTATTTCGTATAGCCTAACTCCTAGTGCATTGTCAATTGCGTTGACGATGGCGGGTGCGGGTAGGACTATTGGCGGTTCCCCAATTGCTTTCGCGCCGTATGGGCCTAGGTGTCCTGGGTATTCTACGATTATGGTTTTGATTTCGGGGATGTCGAGTGAGGTGGGTATGTAGTAGTCTGCAAGGTTGGGGTTTTGGACGATGCCATCTTTGTGGACCAAATCTTCCATAATTGCGTAACCTAATCCTTGCACTGTGCCCCCTTCGATTTGGCCTTCGACGGATAGCGGGTTGATGGCTTTGCCTACATCGTAGGCTGCGACCATCTTCTTGACCTGCACTTTGCCAGTTTCACTGTCAACTTCCACTTCAGCTGTGACTGCGCCGTACGTGTATTGTAGGTATGTTGTTCCTTGGCTTGTTTCAGGATCGTATTCGCATTTGGGCGCTGTAAATGTTCCAGACTCTTTCAGCTGGATCCCGTGCTTGTACGCGTGTTCGACCAATTCTTGGAAGGAGAAGGAGTGTTGGGTCTTAGATTTCTGGTAGTATTTTGCGTCAGCTGATTCGACTTCGCTGGTTGCGCAACCTAACATTTCCGCCGCAATATCTTTGAGCTTCTGGTTCAGCGTGCCAGCAACCATCTGGGTTGCGCGGCCGCCGATTGTAATCGTTCGCGAAGCGACAGTCGGGCCGGTGTCAGTGCAGAAATCTGTGTCGGGTGCTTCCAGCCTAAAGTAGTTCATGGGGAGGTGCATGGTCTCCGCAGCGATTTGTATTAGGCCGGAGGGTGCTCCAGTTCCATATTCCGTGAGCCCAGTCCTAAATCTGATTGTGCCGTCCCTGTCGATTTGCATGTGGACTGCCGCGTAATCGTTTCCCTCTGGGCCAAGGCTGTTTCCATGGTAGAGGATAGCGATGCCTAGGCCTCGGCGCTTGGTTCCCCTCATCTTAGCGAACTCTTCGCGCTTCCTATACCAATCTGATTCCTTCACCGCCTTGCTAATGCATTCTTCGAGTCCGCACGCTTCGTCGACGACTTGGCTAGTAGCCGTCAAACTTCCCGGTCGCAGGATGTTTAACAGGCGGAAGTCTATTGGGTCCATGCCGAGTTTCTTTGCAATCTCGTCAGCGATTGATTCAGCCGCAAAATGCGACTGCGGTCCGCCGAAGCCTCGGAAGGAGCCGGCCATGGTGTTGTTAGTGTAAACGCAGTAGGCGTCCGTTTTCACGTGCGGGATAACGTAGGGGCCCGTTGCATGGAAGCATGCCCGAATGACGACGAGTGGACCTAGTGAGGCGTATGCTCCCGTGTCCGCGAGCATGGTTGCTTGCCAAGCCGTGAATTTGCCATCCTTCTTCACACCGACCTTCAATGTCGTAACGAATGGGTGGCGCTTCGTGTGCCCTACCATGGATTCTTCGCGAGTGTAAGCTAGCGCGGCTGGTTTCCGAGTTTTTATCGCGACCAACGCCGCCATCCCCAAGACATCAACTGGTATCTCATCGGACTTTGGACCGAATGCGCCGCCCGTCACGGCTTGTATGACGCGAACTTGGTCAGGCCGCAGCGAGAGAATCTTGGCTATGCCAGTTTGGACGTGGAAGGGGCTCTGGATTGAGCCGACGCATGTTACCGAACCATCAGGCTCGGGAACCACGAATCCCGCTTCAGTTTCCAGTGGGACAGGTTCTTGGAATTGGCTCTTGTACGTGCGTTCAACGATTAGGTCCGCCTGTTTGAAGCCTTCCTCCACATTGCCCTTTCGCAATTTCATATGCTTGGCTATGTTCCCGTTCCTGTGAATTGTCGGGGCGCCCGGTCTCAAAGCATCGACAGGAGAGAAAACTGCTGGTAGGGGTTCGTACTCAAGCTTGACCAAGTCAACTGCTTCCTCAGCGACGGATTGGTCGTAGGATGCGATGGCCGCAATCGGTTCACCAGCAAATCTTACCCTATCAGTCGCGAACAGCGGCTTGTCTGGCAAAAGTGCTGTGGACTCGTTAATGCCCGGAATATCTTGGGCGGTGACAACCGCCGCAACGCCAGGCAATTTTCTAGCCTCGGTAACGTCAACCCGCTTCAAAAGGGCATGCGCGACGCTTGATCTCACAACCTTCAAGTACAGCGCATTTTCCGGAACGATATCCATTGTGTAAATTGGTTTCCCAAGCACTTTGTCGACAGAGTCGAGTCTTTGAATGTTTTTGCCCACAACTAGCAGTTGTCTGCTCTTCGTGAGTTTCTCTACTGCCGCTTGATCATCAACCATTGGTTGCTACTTCTCCATTTCATGAGCCGCTGCCTTCACGGCCTCAAAGATTTTCAAGTAGCCTGTGCAGCGGCATAGGATTCCGCTGGTTGCCCTGCGGATCTGGTCCTCACTTGGGTTGGGGGTCTTGTCGAGAAGGTTCTTTGATGCCAGAATCATGGCTGGGATGCAAAATCCACATTGAGACGCATTCCATTCCGTGAATGTTCGTTGTAGCGGGTGAAGCTTCTCGGCGGTTCCGATTCCTTCGATGGTTCCGATCTTCTTGTTTCTGGCTTGTATGGCGAAAATTAAGCATGAGTTGACGAGTTTCCCATCCATCAACACACCACATATGCCGCAGTCACCTGTGCTGCAACCTTCCTTGGTTCCCTTCAAACCTAACCTGTCACGAAGGACATCCAATAATCGTTCATGGGATTGGACCAATAAAGCGTAGTCTTCTCCATTAACCGTGAACTTCAGAAGATGCTTAGACAAAGCTTTCCTCCCCTAACAACATGCTCGCAGACCTACCAAGGGCCCGCTTGAAAAGCACGCTTGCGACATCGGTGCGGTATTCGCCCGAGACTCTGAAATCTGAACTTAGCTTCAGCTCGCTCCTCAAAGCGAAGGCAGCATCCTCGACGGCCTGCGCACTCAGCATTTGTCCGCGTAATTTCTCTTCAGCCCGCTTCGATCGTTCCGGGATCTTTCCGCCCACGCGGTTGAAGGCAATTCGAACATCTTCGACACGCTTAGTTTTCCTTTCCAGCCTCAGATAGACAGCTGAATTAACGAAAGCAATTATCAGTGAATTTCTCATCCCAATCTTCTCGAAGGCGCATGCAGTTTGGTCATCGAGCGCCTTGAACATGGTCTCAACGACAATCTCGTTTGGTCTCAGGTCGGTTACTCGTTTGCCCTTCAGAAACTCCTCAAGCCGCATTACGCGTTCTCCATGTTCGCTGCGCATGCGAACTTGTGCATCAAGGACTAGGAGTACGGGTAGGAGGTCTTCAGATGATGAGGCGGCGCAAATGTTGCCGCCCACAGTGGCCACGTTGATTATCGATGGTCCACCGAACTTCGCCGCGACTTCACGGAAAACTTCGTGCCGTGAATCTATGATCGGTGAGTCGATCAGGTCGGATATTGTTGTCAGTGCACCTATTCTGATTAGGTCCCCCGCTTTTTTCACGTAATTGAATTCCGCTAAGCCTGAAAGGTCGATTAGCGTTTTGGGGTTGACCTGCCTGCGTTGGATTCGGTTGATTAGGTCGCTTCCGTTCGCTATCAGGTGGACTCCGGACTGGTGTGTGTTTAGGTAGTGAAGTAGGTCAGGTAGGTCCTCTGGGACGTACATGTCGAACCTACGCATCTAACTCATCCACCTGCTGCTGGTGGAACTAGTAATACGAGGTCTCCATCATTTAGTTTCATCGAAAGGTCAGGCGGATTCTGAACTGCATTATTAACGTAGAAAAGGGTGTACCCTCGGAGTTGCCCTTCAGGGTCAAAGAGCAGGTCCTTAACGGCTCCGTTCTTATTGATGAGCGTCTGGAGCACCTCGTTCAGGGTGCTTGCTTGAACTTCGATTTCACTCTCGCCTACGCTCGCCCTCAATTCGTGAAATAACCTAACCTTGACTCTTGCTCGCACTTGTTCCAGCCTCCTGTTCTTTCATCGCTTTGTAAACCCGTTCCGGCGTTGCAGGTAATGTGTAGACGCGTGTGCCAGTCGCGTCACATATGGCATTAGCCACGACTGAACCCACGGGAATTATGCCGATCTCCCCTAGGCCCTTCGCCCCGAAGGGTCCGATCTTTTCGTACGTTTCAACCGGGTCCACTTCAATCTCCGGGATGTCACATATTGTCGGAATAATGTAGGTGGTGAAGTTGTTGGTTCTTACTACGCCGTTCTGGATTTGGGTCTCTTCAGTTAGGGCGAAGCCTAGGCCTTGGACTATCGCGCCCTCGCATTGGCCAGTGTAGGATTGTGGGTTGATGATTCTTCCCGATTCAGGCGATAGAAAGAATTTGATCACCTTCGTGGCTCCCGTTAGAGTGTTTACTTCCACTAACGCAACTGCGCTTGCGTACATGTAAGACCAGTGCGGGATCTCTATGCTCCCTTCGACGGGTTTATCGACCCGTGGGACATTGAAGCCAGCCTCGATCTTCGTTTCCGCTCCTGATTGATGCATGTATTGGGCGATTTCAGGGTATGTGGCAGACTTGTTCTTCATCGAAACCACGCGAGATTCTTTGAAGGTTAGCTTCTCCTTTGGCTGGCTGAGAATCTTCGCTGCGGCCTCGAGTAGCAAATCGTTCATCTTTGGAGCCGCAGCAAGAATCGCGTTGCCTCCTCTAACCAAGGCCATGGATGCTGATGATGTGCCAGTGTCTGGTGCTAGCTGCGAATCTCCTGAAGCGATGTAGACATCTCCGAGGTCACAGTGCAGCGCCTCAGCAGCAATCTGCGAATACGCCGTCACAGCTCCCTGTCCAATCTCCGGGCAACTAACCCCAACAACGAACTTACCGGCCGGCGTGATCTGAATTGAGACGGCGGCAAAATCCGGTAATGCTCCGAAACCAAAACCTTTCACAGCCGTTGTTACTGCGACCCCTCTCTTGCACCAAGGCGCCGACGGTTTGGATTTGTATTGTTTCCGATTTCTCCAAACATCAGATCTCTCGGCTTTCTCAAGGGTTTCATAGATGCCCACGCTTCCGCGCAGTTTGTAACCGAAGGGGGCAATCTCACCTTCGCGGAGAACGTTCTTCTTGCGAATCTCCAATCTATCCATGCCGAGTTTCTCTGCAATGATGTCTAAGTTAGATTCTAATGCAAAGTTAACTTGTGGTGCGCCGAAACCGCGGAATGCACCGGCCACGCCGTTGTTGGTGTAAACTAGTGAGGCATCTATCTCGATATTTGGTATTCGGTAGGGGCCGCATGAATTCTCAATAGCAACATCTAGCACAGTAGGTCCCAGCGACGCGTATGCTCCGGTGTCGGCAACTATACGGACTTGATTGGCGAGAAGTCGGCCTTCCTTGTCCACTCCGGTTTTCGTTGTGACTATCATTGGGTGGCGTTTCATACCGGTGACCCCAGACTCTTCTCGAGTCCACACCATTTTCACCGGGCGTTTCGTTTTCAGCGCGAGCATCGCGAGGTGAATTTGGACTGTGTTCTCTTCTTTACCGCCGAAGGCACCTCCAACTGGTGTAGAAACAACTCTAACCTGTTCAGGTTTTATTCCGAGCGCTCTCGAGACCTGCATTTGGTCTCTGTAAGGTGATTGCCCTCCCACGTAGAGCACGATCCTTCCTTGATCATCGAGCATGCCGAGGCCGGCTTCAACCTCGAGAAACATGTGCATCTGCCGCCCGGTGCGGTATGTATTTTCAACGACCACCGCGGCTTCTCGGAATGCCTTTTGGACATCACCCACGCGAACAGTTGCATGCCTCAGGACGTTTCCCTTTTCGTGGACTTTCGGGGCATCTGGTTTCATGGCTTCTACTGGGTCGGAAACGACGGGGAGAGGGTCGTAGTCAACTTCGACGAGCTGCGCAGCTTTCTCTGCTGCTTCCAAATTCTCCGCTGCGACAACAGCGATTGCGTCTCCTAGGTATCTTACCTTGTCGTTACATAGAACGGGTTGGTCGGGTAGAATGATGCCAAACCCGTTGAGCCCAGGGACATCCTTGTGGGTAAGAACCGCCACAACACCAGGTACCGCTTCAGCCTTCTCCGTGCTGATTCTCTTAATCAGAGCGTGGGGGTACTTGCTTCTCGCAACCTTAGCATAGAGCATCTTCGGTAATGACATGTCCGAAAAGAACTTGGTCTCACCGGTAACTTTGCCCGCACCGTCTCTCCGAACGACTGATTTTCCCACCCACTTCAATTTTTCCTTGCCAACTACAACGGTTTCAGTCATCTCACTCAACCTCCCGCTATCGGTGGGACGACCAAGATTTCATCGCCGTCATTGAGCCTGGATGATGGTTTGAGCCTGACTCCTTCTCGAACAATGTAGAGGTAGTCTTTGTCCCTAACTGAGATGGAGTTGAGCAGATCTTCAGTTGTCGCGCCTTCGCCTAATTCAAGCGTTAGTTCGTTGCTCTCGAGCGCGAGCGAAGGAGCGCCAAAGATTCTGACCCGGACGTGGACAGGATTACCCGTGAATCTTCTTCCTCCCGTACACTGCCTCGTAAAGGGCCTGGTAGACTGATGAGACAACTGCACTCTTCCTGTACTCAGCTGAACCACGAATGTCATCTATCGGTGCAGTGTCTTCTGCGGCCAGGGTGGCAGCTTCCCACAGGGTTTTCTCCTTCAACGGCGTATGCTCCAACGCCTTCTCGCTCTTGCGAGCTCGCGTTATTACAGGGGCAACGGCACCTAGGGCAACTCTCGCCTCAGCAAATGAACCGGACGAGTCTCTCTCGCGCAGTACCACCGCCACGTCAACTATTGAAATTGCATTAGCTTCCCGCAGGCCGAGTTTCATGTAGGCGCCGCGATCCTTTGAATTCAATGGCTTGAAGTAGACTTCTTCGATCAATTCGTCTGGCCTAAGTGCGGTCTTTCTGTAGGAGACGAAAAATTGCTCGACGGGAGTTTCGCGCCGACCGGCTTTACTTTTCGTGACGACAACAGCCTCGAGAGCATACAATGGGGGGAGGCTATCTCCTGCCGGTGAAGCGTTACCTAGGTTCCCACCTAACGTTGCTGTATTCTGGAGTTGGACGGCACCAATCTGCCTAGAAGCGTCAACAAGAACCCAAGCATGCTCCCTCGCTAACTGGGAATTCGTGATGTCGCTATAAGTGGTTAGGGAACCAATGTGAATCAAGCCATCTTGCTCTCGTATGAATCTCAGTTCCTTCAGAGACAGTATGTTCAATAGTTTCTCGACTTTCATGACGCCGTCTCGAAGTTGCACAATTACATCTGAGCCACCGGCCACAATCTTAAGCTCGGCTTGACCTTGATGGAGGATGTTGAGCGCTTCATCCAAAGTCTGGGGAGTTATTACATCGATTTCGGAGCGCGTCAAAGATTTAATGACTCCAATTCTTTGCGGCTTTCTGAACGGCTGTAATTATCTTACTGTAGCCAGTGCACCTGCAGAGGTTGCCTGATAGGGCTGTCCGAATTTCTTCCACGGAAGGTTTCTGGTTACGCATTAAGAGTGCTGAGGCTGAAACGATCATGCCTGGAATACAATGGCCGCATTGAACGGCTCCTTCCTCGAGGAAGGCTTGCTGAACTGGGTTCAGTTTCCCATCTTTCACGAGCCCTTCTGATGTAATGACCTCAGAACCTTGCGCCTGTGAAACTAGGACGAGGCAGGAACAGACGGGTTGGCCATTCATCATTACTGTGCAGGCCCCGCACTCGCCCTTAGCGCAGTCTTCCTTCGGCCCTGTCACGTGCAGCTGCTCGCGGAGGACCTCAAGCAAAGTGTAAGCAGGTGGACATTTCACTGTCACATTTTGCCCATTGAGCCTGAAACTTATGGCGTGTTCAATACCCACTCGACCTGACACCTCTAGGCCTGGACCGGATGAACTCCGAGTGATCGCGACCCCAGAAAGAGTTCCGATAGCTCATTCTTAACCGTTCATGAGTTGTCGTACAGAACAGACATCTTCACGTGTCAAATATCCCGTAGGGGAAGGCCTCCTCAAGTCAGAAATCAGAAGTTTCACATATGCAATGCTAATCTTCAACTCTGAGGTAGTATTCGAACCATGAAACGAGTCGCACTTTACCTTCAAGACAAACACCAAGTTCGCGAGGAAATGAAGCTCGCACAATACGCTGAGAAGAAAAACTTTGAAGCTGTTTGGCACGCTGAGTCCCGTCTCGCTCGCGACGCCCTCACCCCTCTGGCTGCGATGGCAGCGGTTACTGAGAAGATTAAGCTGGGCACAGGCGTCATAAATAACTGGACGAGGAACGTTGGACTGACAGCTGTCTCGTTTCTGACTCTGGACGAATTATCCAACGGCCGCAGCCTTCTCGGTATTGGTGCGTGGTGGGACCCGCTAGCCTCGAAGGTCGGAATAGAGCGCAAGAAACCGCTGAAAGCGATGCGTGAGTACGTCACGGTTCTCCAGCGCCTTTTCAAAATGGAAAACGTGACCTTTGAGGGCGAGTTCGTAAACGTTCGGGACATAAGGCTTGACGTTGTCTACGGGGACCCTTCCACTCCACGCAACATTCCCATTTACATCGGAGCTACCGGTTGGGAGATGGTTGAGCTCACCGGCGAAATAGCGGACGGCATACTCCTGAACTATCTTGTGTCCCCTCAGTACAACCGCAAAGCTTTGGACCACCTAAGGGAGGGCGCGAAGAAAGCGAAAAGGAAGTGGGAAGACATCGATAGACCCCAGCTTGTAGTGTGTTCGATGGACGAAGACGCAGATAGGGCACTCGACAGTGCACGTCCTTTAGTAGCCCAGTACCTGGGGCAACAACCTCACATAGCGAAGGCTAGTGGCGTAAAGGAATCGTTGATCGAGGAAGTGAAAACTGCTCTCGGCGGATGGCCGGCAAAGCCAGGGGGCTTAGAGAGAGCGAAAGCACTGATAGACGACGCGCTAGTCCAGCTGATAACCGCTAGCGGAACCGCTGACGACTGCATGAAAAAAGTCCAGGAATACAATGACACGGGCTGCACGTGCCCAATACTCTATCCGCTTGGCGACGATGTTGAAGCCATGATTGACGCATTTGAAACCTAGCCTACTAACAGGTTGTGATTCGGGTTACTCGATAATTGGGTTTACGAACTTGAAATTTACCGCGTCGAGTAATCCTTTGTCGGTGATTCTAAGTTCGGGGATAACGGATAGTGTCGTGAATGCGAGCGTTATGTAGGGAGAAGGTAACGTGCTGCCAAGTTGGCCCCAAGCTTCTTTGAGGGTTTCGATTTGCCCTGAAACGACTTCCACTGATTTATCAGACATGAGCCCTGCGATGGGAAGCGGTACTTGGGCCACGACTTTCCGCTGCTTTACTGCAATCAATCCTCCGTCGCTTTCGATTAGTGCGTTCGCTGCAAAGATCATGTCGAGGTCGCTTGCGCCGGCGACGACTAGGTTATGGCAATCATGTCCCACAGTGGATGCAACTGCCCCCTCTTTGACTCCTAGGCCGTGGACGAAGCCTAGGCCTACGTTGCCTGTGGCTTTATGACGTTCAAAGACAGCTATCTTCAGGACGTCCTCGCCGGGGTTGGCTGAGACTCTTCCATCCTTTGCTGGTACCTCTTTCTCCAAATTCTTCGTGTAGATGGTGGCTGGCATTACGCCGATTGCCCGAGCCTTAACTTTACCGTTGGCGGCCTTTGTTCGGATTACCAAATCATCTATTTTCGGCAGGGCTTTGATTCGCATGGATTTCTTCACGGAATCCGAGAAATTCGGTCGGGGGAATGTCGCAACCAGTTTGCCGCTTTGGAAGACAATTTTCCCGTCAGCTATGACAGTGCTTACCGCTACGTCTTCCAAGTTGTCGAGTATCGCCATGTCCGCATAGCGTGCCGGGGCTATACTCCCAAATTCTCTAGCGCATTCATAGTGCTCAGCGACGTTGAGGGTAGCCATCTGAATCGCTTTGACGGGGTCGACGCCTTCTTGGATAGCTCGCCTTACGACATGGTCAATATGGCCCTCCTGAAGAAGTGAGTTGGGTTCGCGGTCGTCGGTTACCAAGCACGCGTGTCGCGCATCCAGTTTGTCCTCGGTTATCGAACGTATAGTGTCAGCCACGTCTCGAGACGCTGACGCCTCCCTGAGCATTGCGTACATGCCGTACCGTAGTTTCTCCACTGCTTCAGCCTTCTTTGTTGATTCGTGGCATGAGGTTATTCCAGCAGCCGCGTATGCGGCCAACTGTCCATCCAGCAAATTCACGGCGTGGCCTTCTACGACACGCCCCGCCCGGAGGGTGGCGGCTATTTCACCGTGGACCTGCGCGTCGCCCGCGAGCACGCCCGGGTAATTCATCATCTCGCCCAATGCCACAACTCCTTCCCAGCCTAAGGCTTCCTCGACTTCCTTCGGGCCAATGGTAGCGCCGTTTGTTTCGAAGCCAGGCGCCGCGGGGACGCAGGACGGGAAAGTGACAAGAACCTTGAGTGGGAGGCTACGGCCCTCCTTCATGAAGAACCGAACGCCCTCCAAGCCAAGGACATTCGCAATTTCGTGCGGGTCGACGAACACCGTTGTTGTTCCATGTGGTAGTACTGCCCTCGCAAATTCAGTGGCTGTGACCATCGCACTCTCGATGTGGACATGGCCGTCGATGAAACCTGGGACCACATATCTTTCGTCAGCGTCGACTACCACGCTAGAAGGACCGATCGTAGCCTGCGCGTTTCCCACTAGTGCTATTCGGTCTCTCTTCACTGCAATATCCTGTTTAGCGATAATCTCACCGGAATTGACGTTCACCAGTGAAGCATTTCGAACGACTAGGTCAGCTTTCTCGCGACCCATGGCCGTGTCTACTAGTAATCGTGTCATCTCGTCGAGGCGCGTCCGACTTGGAACATAGAACAAAAAGTCATCCACCGTAACATACGAATTCCAACAAGACTTAATGAATGCTCTGATATTCAACGAGGTTTTACAATCAAGATGGACTCCTCAGAATCGCAGTGCGTACTGGATCAGTGAATCTGCTGGGTGAATCAGACCTTTCGGGCTATGATTCCGGGAGATACATTCTAGTACTATTCCGCACACTTCGCCATCATCGAGGATGCACAGACATGCCAGATAAGAAGTTCACAAAGATCTTCTTTGCAACCGACTTACACGGCTCGGGACGTTGTTATGAGAAGTTGTTGAGCGCCGCGAAGTTCTACAAAGTGGACGTCTTAGTTCTTGGAGGAGACCTAACCGGCAAGATGCTCGTACCAATTGTAGACCTCGAGGATGGGACGTTCAAAGCGGACTATCTTGGTGGAAAAACTGTGCGGGGGGGCGAAGAGGTCAAGTCTTTGGAGCGGGAAATAACTGATAGTGGTTATTACTACTACCATTGTAGCAAGGGAGAGATGGATGAACTCAAAGCCTCTAAAGAGAAAGTGGACAAGCTCTTCATGGCCACGATGAAGGACACCTTAGTAAAATGGGTTGATCGTGCTGAACCTTTCCTCTCGGAGCTGGGCGTTACTTGTTACCTAACGGGCGGAAATGACGACTATCAAGAAATTGTTGATGCCGTCAAGGACACACCTCATGTAAAGAATTCCGACAACAAGGTCATCAAAATAGACGACGTCCACGAAATGGTGAACCTGGGTTGGAGCAACCCCACCCCTTGGAAATGTCCGCGAGATCATACTGAGGAAGATCTTGAAACTGTAACAGAGAAGCTTGTCTCTTCTGTAGCTGATATGGAGAATTGTGTTTTCAATGTTCATGTACCTCCCATAAACTGCGGGCTAGATACTTGCCCGAAACTGGACGATTCCGTCTTTCCCCCGAAGCCTGTTTTTGATAAGGGGCAGGCCGTCATGATTGGAGCTGGGAGTACTTCGATTCGTCGTGAGGTCGAAAAACATCAGCCACTTGTTCATTTGTGCGGCCACATCCATGAATCCAGAGGAACCACAAGGATTGGAAGAACACTCGTGGTCAATCCGGGCAGCGAGTATCCGGAGGGTATACTCAGAGGAGCGATTGTCAATATTGGAGACAAGAAAGTAGTTAGTTGGCAGCTCACGTCTGGATAATGCGGAGTAGGTCTGTTATAAGCGGCCTCAGTATCTCCACTTTCGTCTCGGGCGTATTGTACGTGAGCTTTGCTTAGTTCGCCTGTTCTCTAGGCCAGGAATAAGGCTTCAAGTTTCGCCTATAGTGGAGGTAGTTCCTTGTATGCTAGCGATATGTCAATTCCACGCTTGGAATAGTACGATTTCGAGACTGCATAGATTGCGATTCCGCCGACGAAGCTGAGCACGACCCAAGTATACGCAAGTGTGTTTCCTCCCCAGATTGCTGGAGAGGAGAGGAACTGGTAGACAATGTACGCAAATACAACTGCCATCAAGGCTCCGGAGGCTCCTAGAATCGCTTTGGCTTTGCCCTTCTCATTCTTGAGAGCATAACGTACCGCGGCCACCCCTATGAAGAAGAAATAGATCATTGCCGCAACCACAGCTCCGTAGAGTGCAACCAAAGTACCGTAGAAGAACGAAGCCAATCCAATCAAAACCACAGTGCCTACGAGTTCAATTACCAATGCGACAACCGGTGAACTGGTTTTCGGGCTAATGTACGCTACCTTCTCGGGTAGGAACCGGTCGAAGGATTGGGCGAAAAGGTATCGTGATAGGACGATGATTCCATAAGCTAAGATAGCCACATTCCAAAGGATCCATCCTAAACCGATGAACCACGTGACGGCTGTATTGCTTGAGACACCCATTGCGAGAGTCCAGAAGTTGAAGGAGTAATCGTATACTAACTCCGGATTGGCTAACGCACCGTTAATGAAACTGAATCCTCCCGCATAGTACATGCTTGCGAACGCGGCGGTAACAACAACTAGGGTTACCACTGAAGAGATGACTACGTTGTATCTGAGTGCACCCTTGCCCTTAATCTCAGAAGCAACGGCGGGTCCGGCGTTCAACCATGGGTAGACGAAGATTGCGAAGAATGGCAGCATGAATATGGTTGCTCCAAAATCGAAAGTCGGACCGGTGTAAGAGCTAGTAACTGAAGCATATGTTGACTTGGCGCCGATTGAGTTAAGGAAACTCATATAATTTTGCACGCCAGTCGTCCCGGCAGCTAAGAGCGTGAAAATGGCCACAAATGTTGCCGCTATCGCGATTATTATCGCAACGGCAACAATTTTGAAACCTGCCTTTGGCTTCAGGATGTTGACAGCTATGAGGGCGGCAAAGACTATCGCAGCAATAATGAATTGTCCAACGAGATCGGCTCCTGGGATATTACCTGGTAGCGCCAAGCCTAACATGTTCTCGTATCCGAGTGAAAGTCCAACTGACCCTATCGAGAAAACCGCTGCCAAGGCAATGAGAGCCAGATAGGCCATCGTCTCCATCGTGTAGCCCATGAATGATAGGGATCCACCAAAGAATCCACCATAAACTCGTGAAACCCATACGTAGTCTCCACCGGTTCGGCTGATGCGTGTTGTCATCATCGTGTAGACAATAATTTGCGGGATTGAAAGTATCCAAGCCAGTATGGAGCCGTAGACTAAATTCACGCCCGAGGTCGATGCGAGCAGCACAGTTGTGAATCCGACGATTCCGAGAGCAGCTCCCCCAGACATGTTGCTCAAATTCAGACTAACTACGTCCAATAATGAGACGTCTCGGCGCAGCCCTGAAGCCTTTCTAACAAACGCAACAGGTTGGCTTGTCATATCCTTAAGACCCGCCAACTACTAATTTAACACCTTCGTATGGTTGTTCCCACCGGTTATAATTCCATACTGACTCATCAGGTTCATGGCTTGCGTTCTGTTGATCTTCATGTCGTTTTCTCATATGGCAGGAATATGAGAAAGTTTCATTTAGGCGGCGAGTGGCGGTCTTTCTAATTCTTTGTGTGATGATCTTGGCAAGGTATGGCGATGTGCGTCCTGATTTTCTTGACGAGGTACACAGAATTCTGGATGCGGCTAAGGCCGAAGACGTACTGTTGAGGTTACTGGGGTCGCTCGCGTTTCACCTGCATTGTCCGAAATTTTCGTACATGCAGGGATTGCTCGGTCGCACGTTTACTGACATTGACTTCGCTTCCTACAGAAAGGAAAGCTCCCGAATCACCGAACTTTTCACCGAGCTCGGGTATCAATATGACGTACGAGTAAGGGCGCTCTTTGGCTCTAGGCTAGTATTTTTCGACATGAGCGGCACGAGTAGGCATTGCGACGTGTTCCTCGACAAGCTAGAGTTCTGTCACGATGTGGTTTTCCAGGATAGGCTCGAAGTTGATAATCCGACTGTGCCACTTGCCGAACTTCTCTTGGAAAAAATGCAAATAGTCAAACTGAATCAAAAGGACGCCATCGACACTATAATGCTTCTAAGAGAGCATCAGATCGGCGGGTCGGACGATGATACAATTAACGGAGACTATATAGCGCGTCTTACCGCTCGCGATTGGGGGCTTTGGAGAACATTCACGATCAATCTGGAGAATGTGGGGAAAATGGCTCAAACGCTTGAAAAGCTCTCTGAAGAGGATGAAAAAGATGTGAATATGAAAATCAAAGCTTTACGCGCTCGTATAGAAAATGAGCCCAAGACGCGTGGCTGGAAGATTAGGTCACAAATCGGAGAGAGAAGGAAATGGTACCGAGATGTCGACGAACTCCTGCGCGAATAACATTAAATGACTTGCACATCTTTCGGATTATGCGTACCGCTATTTCATTCTCTAACCGCTTTCCCTAGTGTAAGGGACACCTAATGCCGACGGTTGGCGTGCGCCTCGTGCAATTGCGACTAGAATTGCGAGGGTAAGCAAGTAGGGGACCATGAGTAGGAAGTAGTAAGGTATTATTGAGCCAATAACCTGGAAGAACGACCCCAGAAGATACGCTGCGCCGAAGAGAAATGTTCCGAAGAAAGCTCTTGCAGGGCGCCACTTGCCGAAATAAACCATCGCAACGGCAATGAACCCCCTTCCGGCCGTGATGTTCTCTGCCTGAAAGGCATGAGAAGAAATTGCTAGGTATGCCCCCCCGATTCCTGCCAAAGCTGCGCCCGCAATCACCGCAATGAATCGTATCTTCGCCACGTTGACCCCCAAGGTGTCAGCGGCCGAAGGATTCTCGCCAACGGCCCTTAGGTTAAGCCCGAACGTTGTCCGCCCAATAATGAGAACGACGATTATGAGTGCGATGAAGGCGAGGTACTCCATTATGTCCTGTGAAAAGAGTGAATCACCTAGTACGGGAACCGAGGATAGGATTGGGATTGGTAACTTTGGGAGGCCTTCAATTCGGATGGTAGTACGAATTTGGCCGAACAGAGCTTCGTAGACGAATCCTGAAAGTCCGAGGCCGAGGAAGTAGATTCCGAGTCCCGAGAGTATCTGGTTCTGTTTCAAGCTGATTGAGATAAAAGCCATCAAAAGACCGAGTAGCGCCCCACAGAATGCACCCAAGAGTACACCAAGCAAGTTCCCATGTAGGAAGAAACTAACTGAGAATGCAGAGATTGCTCCAACGAGCATGACTCCTTCTGTGCCAAGATTTATCACGCCACCTCGTTCGCTAATGACCTCGCCCAGTGCTGCGAAGGCCATTGGAACGCTCAATTCTAACATTGATGAAATTAGACCTGAGATTGCTGCAGCATCAAGGACAACGCCCAATTCCTAACTCCTCCTGATTTCGTACCTAGCGAAAACCTGGATGATGAGGATTAGAACTATGATTACTCCTTGGGACAGCAATGATAAGGTTTGGGGAATTTGAAGTGCTCTCTCGACCGAGGACATCCCCGAAATGAGGCTTCCAAAGAATATCGATGAGAAGATCACGCCTAATGGATGCAGGTTTCCAAGCAGGGAGACCACGACCGCAGTGTAGCCGAGTCCTGAAGCTTGTTCTGGCAACAACTCATGGGTGATACCCAGTATGTAGACTCCTCCTCCCAACCCACACAAGGCGCCACTCAGGAACATCGCTGAATTGACCACACGTTTTACTGGAATCCCGCTGGTCTTAGCTGCTGACGGGTTTAATCCAACTGCACGTATTGTATATCCGAGGGGTGTCTTGAAGAGAATATAGTACGCCAAGACACATGCTGCGACGGATACAACGATGCCGACGTTTAAGCTCGACTGGCGCAGAATGATCGGTAGGGAAGTTTCTTGCGGGAAGATGGGTGACTCAGGATAACTTCCCGGAATCGTTTTGTCTTGGAAGGGCCCTCTTACAAGCCAGTTGAGAGCGTCGATTGCGACATAGTTCATCATGATCGTTGTTATGACCTCGTTAATTCCGAGTCTCGACTTCATCAGGGCGGGGACGCCAGCGAACAAACCTCCGCCCAAAAGCGACAGTGCTAGGGCAAGGGGAATCATGACGTAGGAAGGCATTGGCGCTTTCAAGAAGAGTAATACAAACCATGTTACGGCGATAGCGCCGAAGATTTGTTGTCCTTCAGCGCCGATATTCCAGACTTTGCAGCGGAAAGCAATGACCAGGCCCACAGCCATCAGCATGAGAGGCGTCGCTTGTACAATTGATTCAGCAAACCCTGCCTGAGTCCCTATAGTTCCCCTGTAGAGAGCGTCCAACGCCACAATCGGGTTCTTTCCGGCGGCTGCCAGAACTAACAGAACGACAAGGGGCGAAACAATGTAGGCGAACACCGTGACCGTCAACATGGCTCTGCGGCTTACATCTAGACGCTGAGTTACCTTGAATCCAAGCAAGCCGTCACGCCGCCAAAGACATCTTCTTGGCACCCGTCATCAGGAGGCCGATTTCTTTTAGATTGAATTGTCCTGGTTCGAGTAGCCCGACTATCTGACCTTTGTACATGACTGCGACTCTGTCGCTTAGAGTGATCAACTCTGATAAGTCCTCATCCACTAGCAGTACCGCAGCGCCTCGATTCCGTTGTTGGACCAATATGCTCCTGACGAATTCTGTTGCAGCTATATCGAGGCCACGCGTCGGTTGAGAAACCACAATTAGCGAGGGCTGCCCAGACAGTTCTCTTGCTAGAATTAGTTTCTGGAGGTTCCCTCCAGACAATGATCTCGCTTTGGCTGAAATACCCGTCGTCATGATGCTGAATTGCTTGACGGCTTCCTCTCCTCTGCGAGTGATCTCTTTGTCATTCAGTAGCGTTGGAATCCTATCCACGAGCCTATTGCAGATTGGCGGTTTGTCAAAATCTTTGAGAATCATGTTTTCGTCTAAACGAAAGTCTGCGATACTGGCGTCCTCGATCCTGTTTTCGGGCACATAGGCAAGCCCCAAGTCGATCATCCTTCTAGGTGGTCTACCAGTGATGTCCTTACATGCAAACTTCAACGATCCTGAGGAGGGTTTTCTCAGCCCCACAATTGCTTGAACAAGTTCCCTTTGGCCATTCCCAGAGACGCCGGCTATGCCGATGATTTCCGCTTTTCGAACATCGAAGGTGACGCCCTTGACTGCTTCAAGACCTCTGTCATCATATACGGACAGCTGTCTTACTTCTAGAACAATTTCTCCCGCACCAGTCCTCGTCTTATCGGCTATTGGAGGGATTTCCTCTCCAACCATCATGTGGGCTAACTTCTCCTTGTTCACCACTTGAGTTGGCTGCGTTGCAACTTTGCGGCCTTTTCTGAGAACCGTGACGCGGTCGGTGACATCCATTACTTCGTCGAGCTTGTGAGTGATTAGAACGATGGAGATTCCACTCTGTTTCAATCCCCGTAGTGAGTTAAAGAAATCGTTAACCTCAGTGGGGGCAAGAACGGAGGTGGGTTCGTCTAGAATCAGAATTTTCGCATCACGGTATAACGCCTTGAGTATCTCGACACGTTGGAGTTCTCCCACCGCGAGTTGCCAGATCTGGGCCCGGGGGTCGACATGCAGACCATGTTTTTCTGCCAAGCTTGAAATTCTAGCCTCCGCGGAGGCTAGGTCCGTTAGAATTCCTTTCGGGGACTTTAATCCCAGAACAATGTTCTCAACTACGGTCATGTCGCTTACGAGCTTGAAGTGTTGATGTACCATCCCAATACCGTGTTTAATTGCGTCTGATGGTGATCTGAACGCGGCTGGTTGACCGAAAATGTCAATTGAGCCTGCATCTGGCTGATAAAATCCGTACAGGATATTCATGAGTGTAGTCTTGCCGGCACCGTTCTCCCCCAAAAGCCCATGTATTTCACCAGCATGAAGCTCAAATTCAATCATATCATTCGCTACGACGCCGCCAGGAAATTTTTTCACAATACCATGCATTACAACGGCGGAAGTTTTGTTGTCCATTTCGTCTGCCACTTGCGGTCCCGTTACCTCGCGTTCTTGCGGACAAAAATGGGAAGGGAAGCCCTCAAAGCGAGGGCTTGTGGACTTTTAGGAAACAATGCGTGCCTGCTGCAGACCGATGGCAATGAAGAGGCTCGTCTGGATGGATAGGAGTGATGTTCCGATTGTCAATGGACCCAGTGGGTTGGTCTGAATTTGGCCGCTTTGGACTTGAGATGCAATGGTCATGACTTCTTGTTGAACGGCTGCTGGGACGTTATTGGTGTTCAGTTCGATTTCCAGCCCTCCGGTCTGGAGGTTTGCCCAGTATTTCCCGTTTGTCTTACCCGCCGCTACGTCAGCAAGCCATTGTTTCATTACTGCGTCCCATTTCCAAGAGCCGCTACCGAGGACCAATTTCTCAGCGCCTACTGGTGGGTTATCTGCGATGTCAACGCCGTTACCGATCAGATACACGTTCTTCTCGATTGCGCCTTCAATTGTTCCTAGTACGACGCCGTCGCCCATCGTTGCGATTACGTCGGCTCCCTGGCTTGCCATCAATTCAGCATCGGATTTGGCGCCCTGCAAATCGTGGAAGTCACCCACTGCGACAACACTGATGCTACCGCCTGGCTGAATGCCATTGCCGCCACCCGGAAGTGGTCCATATGTGTACGTTATGTTGGAGTTTGCGTCATGGGCTCCTTGCGCAAAGTTAGGTTCGAATCTTGCAAGTTCAGCGACTCTTGCACCCATTACGTATCCGATCTTGTTGGTGTGAGACATTTTTCCGGCGAGGTAGCCGAGAATGTACCCGGTTTGGTCCGTTCGGACATCTGCGATGGCAAGGTTTGGTAGTGAGTTATTCCATCCTGCGATCACTAGGAAGTTTGTGTTGGGGTATTGTGGAGCAATTTCCTGAATGGGGATCTGGAACTCGAAACCGGAACCGATGATCAGGTTGTATCCTTTGCTGACGAAGTCTCTGACGTCAGCCTGAATCTGAGCGCTTTCTTGGTGGTTTTGTACCCAGCATCCGCAGGTGTTTATGCCCTCGTTCCTGTTGGTCAGTAGGTCTTCGAATGAATTGTAGCTTGCTTGGTTCCATGCAAGGTCGTCTGTTCGGCCGGGCATTATCAATGCGATTTTCATCGGCGCGCTTGTCATGGATTCAGTTATTGAAGTGTTTGTGGCGGGTACCGTTGGCTTCTGTGTAAGGTAGAATGCTGCGCCAGCGACGATGATGATAACTACGATTGCTACAGCAGCGATTGTTTTGTTGTTCTTTGCTTGGCTCATAATGTATATTCAACTCTCCGTAACCGAGAGTGGCTGGTTCCAACTAGATATAATTTGCGAAGGCTTCCCAGCCACGGTTATGCTGAAACAGCCACGTTTCCATAGCCAATGGCACGAATACGCTTTCAGTCGCGGATGTGGCGACGGGATTTAGCTTGTAGCCTATCAGACTTTGGGTGACTTTCTCATGGTCGTTATAGAATTCGCCGTACACAACTTGTCCCAATCCGGTGTCAAACCACAAGGTCTCTGACAAAGTTCCATTCTGCATAACCATGATCTTGAATGCTTGGAATTGGCCGAGAGGAGTCGAAACCTCATCCATTGACGAAGTTATTCTCACCTGTAAGAGCAATGCAGTCGAAGTGATGGTTGTGTTATTCAGCTTGGTTATGGTTAGCACTGTGCTCTTCACATTCCATTGGTCTCCAACATGGAAGGGGACTTGAAAGAGTTGGACAGGTGGTTTGTAGGTTATTGTGGAGTTAGCGAGTAGGTTTCCGATAGCTGGCGTGAACGTTCTGACTTCATGCCAATCAAGCGTGATCCAGAGGTATTGAGTCGAAATATGGTGTGGATCATCGCGTAGAATCATGTACGTTTCTGTACCATTCAAATCGATAATTCCTCTGACTGACTCGGTTAACTGGTAGCTTTCAGAATCAGGAAATACAATCTTGTAGTTCCAGCTGTCCCCCACCGCCAATCGGCGACTCAACGCACCTTTCGACTCATGCCACCTGATTGCTAGTGGATAGAAAACCACGAGGGCCGTCACCAAAAGTCCCAGTGCAATGATAGAGCGTTTTGACAGAATCCGCCCGCCTTTCTATACTTGTCAGGTTTGTTGCACAGGGAATTCAATTAAAGCAGACCCGTGCAACTCAGGCACCCGGCGAAGTGGTCATCATGGCATCTATTCTGATTTCCGGCGGGACAGTCATAACCATGGATGCGAATCGGCGGATTATTAGGGACGGAGCGGTTCGGGTCGAAAACGACCGTATCGCCGAAGTGGGGAAGGCAGACCAAATTGGGGTGCATCCGCGGCCTGAGTACGAAATAGACGCGAAAGGGATGGTCGTCCTTCCGGGGCTAATTGATACGCACGTTCACCTCGCCCAAGCTCTTATTCGTGGATGTGCGGACGATACATCATTAATAGATTGGCTTCAGAAATTTGTCTGGCCCCTTCAAGGCAACTTCGAAGCAGGGGATGGGAAGGCAAGTGCCAATCTGTGCATGCTTGAAATGATAAAATCCGGAACGACAACCTTCCTCGAGAGCCTACTGCACACGCGTTACGGCTTCGATGGCATAGCCGAAAGCGTGCAGAAGTCAGGAATGCGTGGCATCCTCTCAAAGACTGTTATGGGATTGCCGGGCTACGGAACCGAAAAAAGCATAATGCATCCCGGAATGATCGAAGACGCTGAAACCTGCCTTCGCGAAGTCGAATCACACTTCAAACGGTGGGACGGCAAAGCGAACGAGAGGATTAAGGTTTGGTATGGTGCTCGGTCGCTTGGTGGCTGCACAAAAGACCTGTACGAACGTATCGCAAACGGCGCTCGGGGTCTCGGAACCGGAGTAACGATGCACCTGAGTGAGGTTCAGGAGGACGTTCGGTATGCCAAGAAAGAGTTCGGAATGATGCCAGCGGAATTCATGAATAAAGTCGGTTTAGTGGGCCAGAATGTTGTTTTCGCCCACGGGGTCTGGCTCACTGAGAAGGAATGGCGAATATTGGCCGATAAGGGAGGTAGTGTTGCCCATTGCCCATCATCTAACATGAAGCTTGCATCTGGAATTGCGAAGGTCCCGGAGATGTTGCGAGCGGGAGTGAATGTGGGTCTCGGATGTGACGGTGGCCCAAGCAACAACTGCTACGACATTGTTCGTGAAATGAAAACGGCTTCGCTACTTCAAAAGGCAAGGTTGCTCGACCCACTAGTGATGAGTGCTGAGACGGTTCTGGAAATGGCCACGATCCACGGAGCAAAAGCCATTGGCCAGCAGAAAGACTTGGGGTCGATCGAGGTGGATAAGAAGGCTGATGTAATCTTGATAGCACTGAACAAACCTCACCTGACACCGGTTTTCAACCCAGTTTCACACCTCATTTACGCGGCGGAGGGAACCGATGTCGAAACTGTGATAATTGATGGAGAAGTCGTAATGGAAAACAGAAACCTCAAAACACTCGAAGAGGAGGAAGTCCTCAAAGAGGCAAACGAAAGGGGCCAAAAGCTCTTGGAAAGGGCGGGTCTCGAAATCGAACCCAAGTGGGCGGTTTCCTAAGAATCTACCATAAGGTTCAAGTTTGAAGTAGCGTTGCGAAATGGTGGTCTGAGGCAAATGAGCATAAAGTGGGCGAAATCGCGTAAGGTCGCTGACGGCGTATTCCAAACGATTGGCCGGACTCCACTCGTTAAACTGCGGAGGATACCGGCCTCTGAGGTGGTCAAAGCGAACATTCTGGTTAAACTTGAGTACATGAATCCTACCGGCAGCCTCAAGGACCGTATATATTTCGAAATGATAACGAGGGCGATTGAGCGCGGGGATTTGCGGCCTGAAATGGAGATACTGGAAGCTTCTACGGGTAATGCAGGTATCGCTTGCTCATTTGTTGGCACTACGCTAGGTCACAAGGTAACGATCGTTATGCCTGCGGGCATGAGCCAAGAGAGGATGAAGATCATACGGGCTTACGGAGCCGAGATCATTACAACGCCAGGGGCAGAAAGCGACGTGGACTTATGTCTGAAGAAGATTGAGGAACTGAAGCAGGCAAGTCCAGGCAAATATTGGGAGCCTGGCCAGTTCAGCAACAAAGACAATGTTGCCGCCCATTACAAAACGACTGGCCCTGAGATTTGGGAGCAGAGCGGAGGAAAAGTTGACTGTTTCCTAGCGTCGCAAGGAACTGGGGGAACTTTGACGGGTGTTGGCAAATACCTGAGAAAGAAGAAAAAGAAGGTGGCGCTTTTCGCAGTGGAACCGTCAGAAGCACCAATCCTAGCTCACCGTCAATGGGGAACTCACAAGATCGAAGGAATTGGAGACGGGTTTGTCCCGGTAAACCTCGACCTTAGCTATCTCACAGGAATAATTACAACTGGTTCCGATGAATCCATTGAAATGGGCAGAAGGCTAGCTAGAGAAGAAGGAATCTTCTGCGGGATATCCTCAGGATGCAATGTACTTGCAGCAATAAAGGTCGCCAAGCGTCACCCTGGATACAAAACGATTGTAACGATGGTGAATGACACCGGCCAACGATACTTCTCAACCGAGCTCTGCGGCGAAAAGAAACATGTGGAAGTCCCAGAAAGAGAACATCCACTTGACGAGTATACCACTACGCAGCTGGACAGGTATCAATCGCGTTGGGAAATTGTTGAATGAAGTCCTTCCTTAAGCTCATGAAGTGCGCTCGCTGTGGGAGGGAGTACGAACCTGGCTCTGGCGCGATCCGGTGCGCAAATCACGATGACGGCCGCTTAGATATCTTCTATGACTACGAAGCTTTGCGCGGTGCCATCAACATAGAGGCACTGTCGAGAAGGCCAAACGGAGTTTGGAAGTACAGGGAACTTTTGCCGATTAACGATCCGAAGAACATAGTCAGCCTCGGAGAAGGCGGAACCCCCTTTCTGCGGGCACATCGATTGGGCGAGAAGCTAGGCTTGGATAATCTTTGGCTGCTGGATGACACTCGCAATCCGACCGCCTCGTTCAAAGACAGACCGATGACTGTTGGCGTCTCGAAAGCTGTTGAGCTGGGCTACCGGACTGTTGTGTCAGCCTCAAGTGGTAACGCTGCTGCAGCGTTATCGGCCTACTCAGCGAAGGCAGGGCTCCGATGCATCACCTTCGTCCCAGAGATGACGAGCATAGGAAAATTGGCCCAGCTAACGATGTACGGGGCTCACGTCGTCAAGGTTCGAGGGTTAGAATCAGGGGAGGACCCAACTGTGAGAATGCTCAAGGCTGTTTGCGACCAGAACAACTGGTACCCTTGCCCAAGCTTTGGCCCCATGAACCCGTACCAAGCAGAGGGCCCGAAGACTATGTCCTATGAGATCGTTGAAGGGCTCGGTTGGGAAGTCCCCAACTGGGTCTTCGTTCCGGTGGGCGCAGGGGGTGCACTGGCGGGAAACTGGAAAGGCTACCTCGATTTTCAAAACTTAGGTTTCATAAAATCAATGCCGAGAATGGCCGCGGTCCAATCGACCGGTTGCGCGCCCGTAATTCGGGCCTACGAGCAAGGCGCCGACCCAAAGAACATAGTTCCGTGGGAAATGGCCGACTCCATTGCAACAGGACTCATGGACCCATATCCTTGGGATGGCGATGCGGCTCTTGTTGCCATCCGCAACTCTCATGGCGCGGCCGTTGCAGTTTCGAACGACGAAATCCTAGAAGCACAGAGGAAGCTCGCCAAATACGAAGGAATTTTCGCTGAACCGTCCGGCGTAACATCGCTAGCCGGCGTGATCAAAGAACGTGAAAATATAGACAGGGCTGATTGTGTTGTAGTGGAGATAACGGGAAGCGGTTTGAAAGATCCGAATGTGGCAACAAGAGGAATGCCAGAGATACCTATCATTGACGCCTCAATGCAAGAATTGGATCGTGTACTGAAACTCTAGTTCAAGGAGGCGTCCTCACTTTTTCCTGCGGCCCATGGTCACTGCGAGAACGGCCATTTTGGTGTACATGCCATTCTCCGCTTGGGGATAGATAACCGACTGTGGGCCATCCATTACTTGATCGGTAGCTTCTTCTCCGCGAAGCACAGGCAGCACATGAGTCACGACAGCCTTTCTGTCCATCCTATCAAGTAAATCCTGATTCAACGTCCAATCGCGGTACTTCTCATGTAATTCCATCTCTCTTTCCTTCCCAAACTTACTTGCCCCAACTTGAAGCAATTCATATGACGCCCAATTTCTAGGGAAGACCGCATGGGCTCCCTCGATTGCTGATTTCAAATCGTTTGAGACTTGAAAGCTGCCACCCGCCTCTGTGGCGTTTGATTTTGCTGTTTCCACTATCTTTGGGTCAATTTCGAAGCCCGGCGGGTGGGCCAGAACAACGTCCATTCCGAAGCGGGGCATGATCAATGCCTCCTCTTGTATACTACACCTGCCACGGAAGCTCTTCGCGTACCCCCACATTATGACATACTTCTTACCCTGCACCTTACCCAATGATTCCTGAACGGTCATCAAATCGGCAAGTCCCTGAGTCGGGTGGTAAGTACAGCATGCCATGTTAATGACGGGAATCTCCGCATGTTCTGCGTACTCTCGAACGACGGAAACACCAGCACCGTAAACGTAATCGATTGCTGAATCTAGAATTCGAATCCCTAACCCGTGGCCATATTTCTCATACATCTTAGCCACATCCTTCGGAGCTTCCCCCGACCCGAGCCGGGTTGTTGAGACGTCGATATACTGCGCATGGCCGCCTAGGTATGTCATACCAGCTTCAAACGCAGCTCTCGTCCTGGTCGAGGGCGCATAAAACAACATGAAAAACGTCTTATCACGAAGAAGGGGTGGGACGCGGCCGCGCCTATATTTCGCCTTCAGGTCCCGTGCCACTTTGAGCGTTGCCCTGAGTTCATCAAGCGACCAATCTTGCGTGGTGATTAAGTCTCTACCGGCCAAATCAACTTTCGGCATCAAAAGCTCCTCTATTTATCTCGCAGACAATCTTTCGGACTAGATAGAACTTTCCGAAACGGGGAAAATCATGAAAGTTCATAAATGGTAGAGCGAGAGCTTGTGCCTCTCTCGTGAGATGAAGCGAGATTGACTGACAAACTCATGGTGATCGCCCTCGGCGGAAACGCCCTTCTCCAGCGAGGACAGAAAGGTTCCTTCGATGACCAATACCGTAACGTAAAGGTTACCGTATCGAAAATCGCGGATCTGGTCCAGCGCGGATACAAGATAGTCATGACCCATGGGAACGGCCCGCAAGTGGGTGCCACACTTCTGAGGCACGAGGCCGCTAAGAATATCGTCCCGGCTTTTCCACTTGATGCATGCGGCGCTGAGACCCAAGGTTTCATTGGATATATGATCCAGCAGGCCCTCAGGAACGAGCTCAAATCCCGCGGAATCGACAAGTACGTTGTTACCATAATAACGCGGGTCATTGTCGACAAGCATGATTCCGCCTTTCAGAACCCAACAAAACCAATCGGCCCTTTCTATTCGAAAGAGGAAGCAGCCAAAGTGAAAGAGCAGAAGCCTGAGTTGGTTATCAAGGAGGATGCTGGCCGCGGCTATAGACGAGTAGTGCCCTCTCCTGACCCGAAGATAATTGCGGAGCGTTCCGCCATCAGAGCCCTAGTGGATGCTGATTTCGTCGTGGTCGCTTGTGGCGGCGGTGGAATTCCAATCATTGAAGAGAACGGCCACGCCGTCGGAGTTGAGGCAGTGATCGATAAAGACCTGGGCGGCCAACGGTTAGCAACGCTAATTGGTGCAAACATATTTGTCATCCTAACTGACGTGGACGGCGCCTACATAAACTACGGAACCTCGAAACAAGAATTGATCAAAGAAGCAACCTCAGGCATGCTGAGGAATCACCTTCGAGATGGACAGTTCAAAGAAGGGAGCATGGCGCCAAAGGTCGAGGCCGCAATCAGATTTGTTGAGAGCGGCGGGGAACGTGCAGTAATTGCGGCTCTAGGAAACTTAACCGAAGCCGTTGACGGAAAGACTGGGACACAAATCGTAATGCCAAGAGCTTAATTCAAATAAGCGCAGGCAAACAGCCCGAGAAGGTAACCAATATGGTGTCGTTTGTAGGCAAATGGAAGGGTAAGCATTTCTTAGATACAGATGATTTCTCGCAAGAACAAATTAAGGAAGTTCTAGATGCAGCCGACGTATTGAGGAAACTATTCCGTGCCCGAAAGGAGCATCACTATCTCCCTGGAAAGACCCTCTTCATGATGTTTTATAACCGCTCTCTTAGGACAAGGAATTCTTTCGAGGCGGGAATGTATCAACTCGGCGGTCACGCCCACTTTCTTAGTCCACAAGACGTTTACACCCCCGCGCTTCCCGAAGACATGGTTGCCTATCAAACTGAAGCAATTTCAGACGTTTCACGTGTCCTGAGTAGGTATGGGGACGCGATTGCAATCAGAATCTATGGCGATGCAGCGAAATGGAACATAGGCAGAGGCCACAAGGTGGTTCGGGAATTTGCAACGTACGCGACTATTCCAGTGTTGAACATGGAGGATGATATGTATCATCCATTCCAAGCTTTGGCCGATGCTCAGGCTATGAGAAATGCTATTCCTAAACTGAAGGGAAAGAAACTCGTTGTCTCTTATGCGTACTCTGGCGGACTAAAGCCACTGGCCGTCCCGCAAAGTGAGGTTCTAATCGGAACGCAGTTAGGAATGGATGTGGTCCTCGCGCACCCGCAAGGCTTCGAACTAGAAGACGTAGTCCTTGATGCCGCGAAGAAGAATGCGGATAGGTACGGCGGTGGGTTCCATGTAGTTAATGATATGAAGGAAGCCTTCAATGGCGCTGATGTAGTGTACCCGAAGGCTTGGTCGCCGAAGAACTATTTCCCTCCGCACCGCGACTCACTAGACAAGACCGGCGCGACCACTTACCAAGACCAGTTCAAGGACTGGATATGCACCCAGCAAATGATGGATCTGACGAAGAAGGGTAAGTACATGCATTGCGGTCCGGCAGACCGGGGACAAGAAGTTACTGACGAAGTAATTGATAACATGAGTTACTCACTATACTTCGAGCAAGCCGAGAACAGGTTGCACGCCCAAAAAGCTGTAATGGCTATGGTCATGGGGGATCGCGGCACAACACGCCGAAAGTAAGAAAGAGAATTAGTAATTACGCATGCCCGTAGGGATCCGAAGAACTGGTAGCGGCATGTCCAAGGCTAGACCCAGTTCAATTGTACTCGCAAACTGGGGAAGGCGTTTCATCGCCTGGTTCATCGATTACATCATCATTAATGTGATGCTTGCATACATCAGGTTGGAAGACCTAGAATTCCAACTTGTTCCAGCAATCCTTCTGCCACGCTTGCCGGGATTCGATATTTCCATCTGGTCGCCATTGTCCGTTATGGCCTTCTTTCTCTACTGGGCCCTTTCGGAATGGTACTTCGGAAGGTCGATTGGCCAGCTCTTACTGAATATTCGACTAGCAGACCTTCAAGGGAAAAGGCCAAGCCTGAAAGCTTCCGCGATACAGAGCGTGGGAAAGTCCCTTCTCTTGCCCGTTGATTGCTTGATTGGTTGGGTCTACTCGCCGTGCCGCGTGAATAGGCAGAGGTTCTTCAACGGGCTGTCTAATACTATTGTCATATTCATTGGGTCGCCAACGCGCACCGTGAAACAGGGCGAATATGCGAGAGAACCGTGAATTCGAAACACGGAACCTGAACAGCAAGATTGCGTTTGGTAGGTTAAGGGTCGGGCTTATAATTCATGAATCGAAAGGATACTCGGAAGCAAGATGGCAGAGTACGACATAATCATTATCGGTTCCGGCCCCGCGGGTTTGACAGCAGCAATCTATGCTGGCCGAGCACTCGTAAAGACTCTCGTTGTTGCCGGCCGCCTGTCAGGCGGACAACTCATGCTCACCAGCGGCGTGGAAAATTTCCCAGGCTTCCATGACGGAATACAAGGGCCCGAGCTAATGCAAGAGATGAAGAAACAGGCTGAACGTTTTAGCGTGCAATTGCTTGAGGATGATGCTGAATCGGTAGATTTCTCCCGTAGACCGTTCAAGGTGACCGTCGGCGGCAAGATTCACACATCGAAAGCCATCATAATAGCGACGGGGTCATCTGCCAAATGGCTGGGCTTGCTTTCTGAAGAGCGGTTACGTGGTCGCGGCATTTCAAGCTGTGCCACGTGTGACGGCTATTTCTTTAGGGGGAAGCGAGTCGTCGTTGTCGGCGGTGGAGACACAGCGGTCGAAGAAGCGCTCTTCCTAACAAAATACGCCACTGAAGTTATTGTTGTCCATAGACGCGGTGAGCTGCGTGCCAGCAAGATTATGCAAAAACGAGCCCTATCTAACGAGAAGATAAAATTCGTTTGGGAGTCGGTAATCGACGATGTTCTTGGGAAGCAAGGCGTCGAAGGTGTAAGGCTCAAGAACGTCAAGACGGGTGAGCAATCAATCGTGCCCTGTGATGGTGTCTTTGTAGCAATTGGATTTGAACCCAACACCAAAATCTTCGGAGGGCAGGTGCGATTGGATGAGAAGGGCTATATCCTTACTCGGGAGGGGACGAGGGCTTCGGTTGACGGCGTTTTCGTCGCAGGGGACGTTCATGATTTCAAGTACCGTCAAGCCGTAACAGCGGCTGGGGAGGGGTGTAAGGCTGCTCTGGATGCCTTCGCGTACCTAGAAGAGCAGAAAGAAGTTACCTTGACGGCGAAAGAGAAGTAAACGAAAACCTACGATGTTCCAGTTCGGAACATCTCTCGTGTCTCATAACCGGGGTGTCAAGTTGAAGGCAATAGTCCGTTGGTCGGATGGAGTCGCTTTACGCTATAACGAGACTAGGATTCTGTTCGACCCCATTGAAAGCGATCCGGTCGTGCCAGACCTTTTCATAACCCACGCACATTACGACCATTACAAGGGCTTCCAATTTCCAATTCAAACGAAGTACTCGACGAAGGAAACGCGGGAACTTTACGAAATTGATAGCGGCCGCAAGACCGGAAATTGGCAACAGGTTCGCCTAGGCCGCCGTTTGAAGCTCGGCGAAGTTGAGGTCGAAGCGCACGATGCGGGTCATATATTGGGCGCTGTTCAGTATGAAATTATTACGCCTGAAGGTAGCATCGTCTACACTAGCCATATCAATTTCGTTGATACCCTTCTCACACACGCCGCAGAAGTGGCTCCGTGCGAGCTGCTTATTATCGAAACAACACTCGCCTCGCCCTCACGTGTTCTTGCACCACGTGAGTCTGTCGTAGCTCAAATTGTGAAGTGGGCTTTACAATGCGTTAAGGAGAGACGGATTCCTGCATTCATGACTGATAGGATTGGCAACGCTCAGGAGCTCGTGAGAATCTTCAACAACTGGACCGAGCTGCCAGTTGTAGTTCACCCCAAGATAGCTCGCGTCAACAAAGTCTATGAAAACGGTGGCGTTGCGTTGCATTACACTGACTCCTCAACCCCTCAATCCCAAAGTTTGGTTGAGAACGCTGAGTGCATAGTGGTCGTCCCTAGAGGGTTTGACGCAACCCGTTTTGGGGATTTCAGAATCGCAAACGTTTCATGCTGGTCAAGTAAGGATGAAGACGAGGTTGGTAAAAGCTTCCAGTTGAGTGATCAAGCAGACCTCAATCAGTTATTACGATTCGTACAGGAAGCAAGGCCGAAGAACGTTCTAACCTTTCGAGGAGCGAGCAAGGTTTTTGCACAAATGGTAAACAGAAAACTCGGAATAACTGCGAACGAATTGGCGGGAAACATAACGCGTCCCAAGCTTCCTCAGCCAAAGCTAGATGAGGGCCGAATCGTGAAGTGCCAGGATATTCTCCTGAATTCTATGGATATTTTGGATTTCACATATGAGAAAGAAGACCTGCTCAACTTGGGAATGAGGCAAGGTTTCAAAGGTTCAGAAATTGAGGAAGCATTGGAACGCTTCATCAAGAGCGGGGGTCTAGAATATTCACAGTTGGTTGATGGATACAGACTCTCGTTCAGCCGGAATTCGAAACAAACCGAACGTAATTAGAGTCCGAGTCCCCTCAGTAGAAACTTATGTTGGCACATTGGACAGTAGGTAGTTTCACGAGGGATCGTCTGGCCGCAATAAGCGCACCTAATGTATAGTGATCCTAATTGCATATTTGACCAGCATGGAAACCCTGGCATTTTTCATTTGGAGGTTTCTTTGCTATACTTGCCAACCTGCGCTTTGTTCATCGTGTAGTTAATACAAGGTCCAGGCAAAGTTACGCGCCCTTCAGAAAGCCTGAAATTCACTTCATGCAACATCTGCGTGTCTTCGTTGGGCCAAGTTCTGAGAGAGTCGGAATACGTCAAACGGACTCCAAAGTCTCGAGCGATGTTTGAGCGTGCTAAGAGGGTTGAGCCCGCTGGTGTTTCATACAAGAATAGATACTTCGAGCCCTACCCATTTTTCGTCAGAGAGGCTCGTGGTGCGAAACTGATTGACCTAGATGGAAACGCATTCATGGACTACTGGTGTACGCACTTTGCAATGATTCTTGGGCACGCACATCCCACTGTCATGCAAGCCATTAGGACACAAACAGAAAACGGGTGGCATTTTGGCCTCGCCCACGAGTTGGAAGTAACCCTCTCAGAAACTATAACGAAAAACGTTCCGAGCGCTGAACTAGTTCGATACACGAGCTCCGGTAGCGAAGCAAACTTCTTCGCGATCCGGTTAGCGAGAACATTCACCCGAAGAGAGAAGATTGCTAAATTCGAAGGCTGTTGGCATGGGGCGTATGATGTCGGGCACACCCTTCGAATTGTACACCTACAATACTGTCAGAAAACGATATCCTGCGGTTGCGGGATGGGAAATCTATGAACAGTATACAATCCCTGATGGCTCAAGGGTAGATTTCAGCGTAATAGGAGAGGGGACCTAGAGACGCTGGTCGTTGAAGCAAAAGACAAGGAAACCCTACTCCCGACCGACATAGACCAAGTTCTTCACTACTCAAAGGTTTGCGGAACAAACAATGGAATCATCTACGTAGCAAACGATACAGATTTCTCTTCTGTTCAAGACTACGCTAGTGAACTCGGAGTCCAGATAATTAGAACTCAATGGCGTGCTTGAATGACAGGGTCCAGAACCAGTAGATTCTAGAGGGAAGGAGAATCGTAAGCTGAGATGAGGAGGAATTAATTGTCAGTCAGAATCGAGGCGGCCAAGGAAGCTACAAAGACCGAAGCAGCGATTAGCTATGAGTTATAGAGAACATGCGTCAACGCTGTTCAGGCAGACGATGTCAGTGGACGATTCCTTGCAGGATTCTTTAGAGAAACTGGCCTTGAGGAAGAGTTCGGACAGCCGCATCCGAACGGTAAGTCAATCCTGAAAACCACAAAGAGGCACGGCTACAGAGAGCACAATTATCAGGAAATCAAACCAATGGTTCCTCTGATCAGAACGCGCCTCAAGGCGAGTTACGGACGCTTTCGAACCGCCACTTCCCAGAGCGCTTGCATGTTTCCAAACAGTACCAATGCCACAATTTGGGCAAACTCGTATTGGCGTCACCTTTCCACACTTCTGGCATTCAAATTCTTCGCTCGCCATTTTTCCTTCACCGACAGTTTGCATATGAGTGATCCCAGAATCACAAGGAGGCATCCCGCCCACAGATACAATCCCGTTCCGACTCCAAGGTACGCAGAACCGATAACGATAGATAAGAGGGGAGTAAGATACGACAGCGACGCCACGAGAATCATGTCGCCTCTTCTCATCGCCGTATCCCAGAACACATAGGCAAGGATCGTAGGGAACACTGCCATATACGCAAGCTCAATGATTGATTGACTAGTCCATTGCGTTGTCTCAGGGAAGAGAAGCCTCAATCCAGCGAGCATTAGGCCACTTGCGAGAAGGAACAGTGGGACCGCTCCGCTCTCCGCTTCCCTTGTCCACCGTCGCAGCAGGTTTGAGTAAAGCGCCCAACAAATTGCGGCCACGAACGCCAGGAGGTATGGAAACGAGTTCGCTTCAAGATTCGCAACAAATACTTGCCACGACTCTCCGGCCTCTGCTGCGGCAAAAAGTACGCCACCAAATGCCAGAAGACATCCAGGAATCAGTGTGGCCCGTGCTCTCCCGCGAAGAATTGGAACTGCCATCACCAGAGTCAGGCTCGGCCACAAGTAGTTCACGAGTCCCACTTCGAGAACTTGCAGACGACTAGCCGCGGCCCCGATCGCCACATAGAGACACGCCATATATGTGATGAACAAACCGCCACATCCATAGAGGTAAGCTCTGGAGATGCGATTGATCCCCCGAAACTTGTGAGAGAGGGTGAAGTATGTGCAGGAGACGCCGCCTGCTATCAAGAAGATGCAGGAGGCAGCGGTAAGCGTTCCAAGCTTCTCGGCAAGACTCCGCGAGAATGCTATTGTGGAACCCCAAAACAGAATTGCGAGGACGCCCTGAACGGTGCAACGATTTCGCTCGTTCACAGAGAATGCCTCATGATCTACCGAGAAATTTTTCTTCTACCTCTACGCTCCCTAGCCTTATTGTCCCTCTTGGCTAGTGATCTGTCTAAGGTCATTCTTAACTGAATACGAGTAGGTCTGAAAGAAATACCATCGAAGCCTTCTTTCCTTCTAGAGAAATATCGCATAAGAGTTATCAGTTGCGGTTCAAACTTGAGGCGCCTTAGGTCTGTTAGCACATGCATTTTGTCAGTCGAGAGTCATCGCCTGGTTTGCCAAAATCATATATCCACATGACAATTCGAGGAGACGGTACTACTGGATTCAGTTGCCGGGTTAATTCGATGCGGCGCAAACTTCTCGAAGATCGATTGGGCATCAAATTGGGCTGATCTTATGAATAGCTTGGAATTCGATAATGTGACATTTTCCTACGCGGGAGCAAAGGAACCTGCGCTGAAGGATATCAACCTCAAGATCCCCAAAGGGCAAAGTGTACTAATCGCCGGCCCAAACGCCGCCGGCAAGACGACGCTCTGCAGATGCATGAATGGCCTTGTCCCACATTTCTTCATCGGTGACCTCAACGGAAAAGTGACAATAAACGGCATCAACAGCAAGCAGTCGGGAATAGGGCAGCTTTCGCAAGTGGCTGGACTAGTGTTTGATGATCCGACTAGTCAGTTGGTGTGCTCAACTGTTAAAGATGAAGCAGCGTTTGGAGCTGAGAATCTAGGTGTTTCAAGAGAAGAGATCGATAGGAGAGTCACAGACGCTCTTGAGGCTGTCAGACTGATAGGATATGAGACTAGAATTCCCCAAACCCTGTCGGGAGGCGAACAGCAAGCCATAGCAATAGCGTCCATCATGGTCATGGATCCAGAAATTTTCGTCCTCGACGAGCCTACCTCAAATCTTGATCCGATTGGATCTATGCAAGTGCTGTCAATCATAAGCGACTTGGCAAGAAAGCAAGAGAAGACGCTGATCGTAGTCTCTCACAGCATCGAGCACTTCGTCGACCTAGCTGATAGAATAATAGTGATGAACGAAGGGCGAGTAGTATTAGATGACGCTCCTAAGGAAGTCCTTCAGAAGACTGAGCAGCTTCTCGATATGGGTTTGTCCCCTCCTGAGGTAACGACGCTTTTTTCACGGCTTCGTGCAGAAGGCGTTAGTCTAGGCGGGGGTAAGATCCCCATCAGGTTAGAAGAAGCGTATGGCGCGCTAAAGAATGTGTCAGCCAGAAAGGCTCCGGAACCAAAATCATCAGCTGCTGAGAAACGGGGGGATGTCGTAATCGAGGTTAAAGGAGTCGAGTTCAGGTATCCTAGCTCGGATGTATTGGCCCTCAATGGCATAAACATCGAGATCAGAAAGAATGAATTTGTCGCAATCATCGGTCAAAACGGCTCTGGGAAGTCAACTCTCGTGAAACACTTCAACGGGTTGTTAAGGCCTAGCGGTGGGACCGTGTCTGTTTATGGACTGGGGACTGCCAAAACGCCTGTGTGGGAGCTCAGTAAGAGGGTGGGTTATGTCTTCCAAAACCCCGATCTGCAGCTCTTCAATACGACCGTGAGAAATGAGATCGATTTCTCTCTGAAAGCAATCGGCATGCCGCTTGAGAAGAGGGGCGACGTGGTGGAATCTGTCTCCAAGCGACTGAACATACAACAGTATTTGGATACGAGTCCGGGCACCCTGGACAAGGGGGGAAGACAGCGAGTTGCTATTGCAGCGATATTGGCAATGAACCCCGACATTTTTGTGATCGATGAACCCACAACAGGGCAGGATCCAGCGCACAGCAGACAAGTAATGAACATAGCACGTGAGCTTCACTCTGAAGGAAAGACCATTGTCTTCATCACGCACAACATGGAGATTGTGGCCGAGTATGCACCACGAGGAATCATAATGTTTCATGGACGCGTGCTGTACGACGGGCCTGTGAGGCAACTATTTCAGCAAACCGAAGTTCTCAAGGAATCGTTCTTAGAAGCACCCCAGATGGTGCGCCTCGCACATATGCTGAGGAATCAGGGATTCCCGTCAACGCTACTAACAGTGGAAGAAATGGGTGAATTCATAAAGCAAAACGTTGGTTGACAGTTATGGGGCTAAGAATAGAAGTTATACCGGGTGAATCGTTCCTTCACAAGTTGGATGCTCGGCCTAAATTCCTGCTTTTCCTGCTCATCACGGTCATTGTGATTTATTTCACGGACCCTATCTACGTCGGCGCAATAATGCTAGCCGTACTCCTATTGACTCGCGCGTGCAATATTTCGATACGCAAAACTGGAGTAATAGTCAAAGCAAGCAGTCCACTTTTGATTATGTACGGTCTCATCAACGTCGTGCTGGGGCCAGCTAATACTTTAGCCGCTAAGACTCCCTCGAACATACTGTTCTATCTTATGCCCGTCATGAACTGGTTCCCTGTCACGCCTCAGGGTATTGTGCAATCAGTCGCTATATGCATCAGATACGCAATCGTCGTCTACTTGTTACAGCTAGTTCTCTTCACAACCCCAGTCGTCGACATTGTACTGGCCCTCGTAAAGTGGAAGTTCCCATCGTCGCTAGCTCTGGGAACCAGCATTGGGTTCAACTTTGTTCCAGTGTTCATGAACACAGCTGCATCAATAATGGATGCGCAAGCATGCAGAGGGTGGAAGGGACTGAAATCGGGTAATCTCGCCGACAGAGTAAGAGCACTTCCCGTACTGCTAGTGCCATTGTTCCTTCACGGAATCGAAAGTGCACAGAAAATCGCCGTTGCAATCGAGGCTAAGGGATTCGGATACAACTTGGCAAAGAGAACTTACAGCCGGGAAATACGGCTCAGAACCATTGACTACGTCACACTCGCTGTTGAGTGCATCATCTTTGTAGTGTCAACGATACTGTACTACACAGGATACGGCACATACATGTTCACCTACTCGCTCTTGTCAGGGCTAAGACTGTGATGCGAGCTGTAGAAAATTCGGCCGAACTAAATATCTGAAGAAAAGTAAGTTCGAAAGTGTTAAGTACCCTAGAAAGTAATCGAGCCCTTCTGATTATTATGCCCATATTCAAAACGAAAGAAGAACGAGGTTCGATTTGGGCGTTCGGCTCACTTCAAATCGGCTATGCGGCAGCCTTCGGTGGTCTTGCGTTTGCACTTAGGGCTCTAGGTATCGGTATTCCTATAGCGCCGGGAATGTTGATGGATGCCAGAGATGTTGTGGCAATAGTCGGTCCAGCTTTTTCTGGACTGGCCGGTGCCATTATCATCGGAATCCTTGCAGCTCTCCCATCAGCCGTCTTCAGCGTGCAATGTTACGTACCGCTTACCATGATGCACTCACTTGTGTTTCGATACTTGAAGTGGCCATGGTACCACGTTATCAATAGCATTCTCCTATTGACTGTCTACCCCACTTGGTGGGCAGTATGGTACCAGATATTCGGATTCATTCCCAACTTCTGGGTAGCTTTCGCGTCTAACCTGATAGCAGACGCAGTCTACATTCCGTCCAACATAATCTTGATTGAGATCCTCAGAAGATACAGTCCAGCGGCGAAGCGCATCATAGGCTAGGAGGAGGCAAGAAGAATGGACAAGAAATATGGACCACTTGCCGTATTGGCCATGATACTAGTGATCGCGATCGCTTGGAGCGTATACTTCCAAGCGGCTCCTCCACGAATTCTTCCGAAGTATTTCGGGATCGCACAAGGCTCCCTTGAATCTCTGATAGTACTCATCATATTGGTAGTCGTCGTCATAGCGATAGGCTACGCAGTCAGTCGAAAACGAAATAAGACGAAATAAGACTCTGATCCACCCGATACATAGGAGATTCCTGTTGCCGCGAGACTAGGCAGACAGCTGCCCAGTCTTCTGGTTCGCTTTGTCGCCTGGACTCCTAAGTGCAACTTTCGGCGAACTAAAGGTGATTATAGCTTCCTCACGTAGTTCTTTCCATCTTTCATTATGAGAAGAAGTTTAGATTGGTCCTGCAAAATCGTGATATCTTCCAGAGGGTTCCCATCAACAACCAGTAGGTCTGCTAGTTTTCCAGGTTCCAAAGTTCCAACCTTAGCATTTACTCGGCAGGCTTCAGACGAAATCTTAGTTGCAGCAACTATCGCCTGCATAGGCGTATATCCATACCGCACCATGAGCTCCAGCTCGCGAGCGTTCTTTCCGTGCATCCAATCTTCAATGTTGTCGGTACCAGCAGCCATCTTGACTCCTGCGGCCGCAGCCTTGCGGAAACTTTCAAAATGATTCCGCGCCACTACTTCAACCTTTGAGCGAGCGAACTGGCTTAGGCCAAATTTGTCCGCTTGATTGGCGAGCGCGTCGATTGCCGTCAAAGTGGGAACCAGATAGGTCCCTCTTTCAATGAGCATGCGAATTGCTTCATCATCTAGCATACTTCCGTGTTCTACAGACCACACTCCGGCGAGAATAGCGTTCTTTATCCCCCGATTTCCTTCGGCATGCGCCATAACTGCTTTGCCGCGAGCTGAGGCCTCGTACACTATGGTCTTCAACTCTTCCATGGTCCATTCGGTGTACTCTGGCAGATCAGAGGGAGATGTAATTCCCCCGGTCGTACAGACTTTGATAAAGTCGAATCCTTTGCGCAGGATTCGTCTGGCGGCCAATTGAACCGCAGGCACTCCGTCAGCGAACTCTGGACTGACAGTAAATCCCTCAGAGAACGGCAGTTCAATGTCGCGAGGATAGTAACCATCCAGGTGCCCGCCAGTTTGCGCAATCGCACCTGCCATGACTAGTCGGGGGCCTTCGGTAATGCCCATCTCAACCGCCTGTCGAAAGCCAACATCGTTGGGCCCACAAGCGTCACGGAGAGTCGTTATGCCCGCATGAAGTGTGCGTTTCAGTATCTCTGCGCACTTCAATACCTCTAAGGAGTTAGGAACAAACAATCTCTTCTCGAGGCTTTGGCTGATCATCAACATATGGCAATGTGCGTCAAATATGCCAGGCAGAACAGTTTTCCCAGTAGCCTCAATGACCTCAGAGCCAGAGGGAACAGCAACTTTCGAGGCATCGCCGACACTCGCGATTTTTCCATCATTCCCAACAAGTATGACGCCGTTCTTAATTGGTTGGCCGCCTTTGCCATCAATCAGAAGCCCAGCTTTAATGGTTATCACTGTGACCGACCTCAGTCTACTCTTCTCGAATCTTCTATTAACAGTTCTGTACTATTGCCAACTTCTAGATGAACACCGCACGACGGGACATTATCTTGGCGGGCATTGGTCAATTCCCGCAGTCCACTCTAGTCTTTGTTACCGCGGGTTATGCGAGGACCGGCAGGGGCGCTCATCCTCCTCAAGAGACATGCAATGTGCCAATAACTAACTAACTATAACTTCCACTGTGGCTTTATCATGACAGGTAGCGCGACTTAGTGATGAAGATAATCGGTCCTCGCAAAGCCCTAACATGAGTTTGGTCGCGCTTACGAACACTCCTAGTCCAGTTTGCTTAGTTCAAGTAAGAAATCGCAAAATCTCTCTACCAAACCGTCAACTATCTTGGTTCCCTTTTCTTTATTCCCCCTCGTGGCGTAACCTATCGTGCCGCTATTAGTTATCTCTTTGAAACTTGGTAAACCGAAACCGCTTACCTTGGGCGGGGCAGCATAGTGATCGTATTTGATGAACGAGGATTCCGTCTTAGGTACTTCATCCGTCGCGGCAGCCATCACAACTCGCTGATCTAGGCCCAACGCCAGGGACGTCTCGTGTTCATCAGCGTGAAAAACAGGGCGTCCACACGTCTTGTCTATAATGTCGGATCCTATTTCCCAGTAGCCTGTTTGATAGAGGCGTGCCTTTGTCTCAAGCGTGAGTTCGCTTATGACTATTTGTAATGCAGGGGTATTGCCACCATGGCCATTGATAATGACTATCTTTCTGAATCCGTGACTAATTAGACTCCGACAGACATCCTTCATTAACTCAATGAATGTTTCGGTTCTCAGACTTATCGTCCCTGGAAAACCCATGTGATGCGGAGAAATCCCGTAAGGAATCGTTGGACACACAACCACCTGAACTTTATCTCTCAGTCTTAGCGCGACAAGCTTTGAAATCTCAGTGGCCGTGTAGTGGTCGTTATCCACGGGTAGATGCCTGCCATGCTGTTCCGTCGAACCCACGGGAACGATCGCGATATTCGTCTTCTGTAGGGCATCACTTACTTCAGGCCAAGTTAGCTTGGACAAACGATACTCTTTTGACATAACGAAGGAATGCCGTAAGCTTGGTAGTATAACACGGCACCCGTTTGCGAGACTGAGAAGCAGTCACAGCGTTATTATCAGCGCGCAGTACGTGCTCGCATATTTTCACAGCAGCAGTGACATGGGTCTTGTGCAGACCAAACTGCCAACCCAATTTCAGGTTCTCTAATGGGAAACGATTTCAGTGATTCGCGGCTCTCTTGGGGTCTTCCTACCCAAATCCTGTTAGAGACACAAACACAGATTCGTTTGCCTTGCTCCATCCGTGGCTAGGAACTCTCGAACGTATTTGTAGGGTCCGAGTCTGTGGAGAACGTGCCACATCGGAACGTTCACGATGATAGGCTTGTGTATGGGACCTCTTTTCCATCATGGCCTACAGCAAATGAAAATAGCACGGCCGTTCATTCATGAATTGGTTTTTATGAAATGATTCGAATTGATGCCAAACAAATCTTGGATTTGCTCAAGCAGTTAGTCAGAACACCAAGCGTCAACCCCGCCATAGATCACAGTCAGGATGAGGGAGCGATTGCGGACTTGATCGCCAAATGGTTCAGAAAGACTGGTCGCTTCAGCGTCTATGAGCAGAAGGTTGCCAAAGGGAGATTCAATGTTGTGGCCATTCTCAGAGGGACGGGTCGTGGAAGAAGCCTGATGTTGAATGGTCATATGGACACCGTTGGCACAGTCGGGATGACCGTGAAGCCCTTCACTCCCTCCATCGTGAACGGTAAATTGTTCGGCCGAGGTTCATGCGACATGAAAGGATCCATAGCCGCGATGATTGGTGCCATGGCGGCGCTGGCCGCTTCCAATAGGAAATTGGCGGGAGACGTACTGTTCACAGGAGTTGTTGACGAGGAGTATATGAGCATAGGAACTTCTGAACTCATTAAACGGTTCCGAGCTGACGCCGCAGTCGTGGGTGAGCCCACAAACATGAACATCGGCGTCGCCCACAAAGGATACGCGTGGCTGGAGGTTGAAACTATTGGCAAACCCGCTCACGGATCGATGCCGGAGAAGGGTATCGATGCAATTGAAAAGATGGCGCTACTCATCAGTCTCCTTGGTTCGATTCGCAGGAAGTACAATCTCAATAGGCATCCCCTCCTCGGAGTAGCTAGCATTCACACATCGACGATCACTGGTGGCTCGGATTGGAGCACCGTCCCCGCAAGATGCGTGTTGGATCTTGAACGAAGACTGCTTCCCGGTGAAGACCCTCAAGATCCTGTCGAGGAGCTGCGAAAGGCCATCAAGGAATGTTCACGGCGAGACAAAAGCCTCAAGGCTACCGTCCGGCTGATTCATCACGCGGACCCGATGCAAATCAATGATGCTCCTCACATTTCGATCCTGAAGAAGAATCTGAGTGGACTAGGTCGGATAGTCGGTGTCCCGTATTGGACTGATGGTTCCATTCTTTGGAACCGGGCTGAAATCCCAACCTGCCTTTTTGGTCCAGGAGATATCGCCGTAGCTCATGGGCCTGCCGAACATGTCAAAATAGAAGATGTCCTCAGGGCTGCGCGCGTCTATGCTGAGACAGCAGCTGCTTACTGCATCGCGTAAATCATTATGGCTAGACGACGTTTTCTTCAGTCTTTAGTAAGTCGGTGTCTGTCTAGCCCTCAACTTTCCAGAACTGCTTTAAGCCTTGATCGGCAAATTCTATTATGAATCCCCGCAAAACATTCTCGCCGTATTCGGAACCAGGGTTAATGACTGGAGTCTTGCCAATTTTATCGGTTCCGGCAGATTCATGAATGTGACCGTGCAGCCCTATCATGGGCTGATACTTCTTTATCGCCTCCCTAACGGCCTTGCTGCCCACGTGTTCCGTTTGAACGCCGCCGGGACCCATAATTGGGGAGAGATCTTTCTTGAGTTTAGGCGCCATGTCAAGATTCGTGCCATATGGCGGCGGATGAATGTTGAATATGGACTTCGATGGATTCGAGAGCTTGGCGACTAATTCATCAATCTTCTTGCCTAATTGCTTCTCTTCGAGTTCTCTTGGCGAATTCCAGGGGGTTGGATTTGAATCCGCCAAGCTGATGGTTTCAAAACCGGCGAGTTCAACGACCTTATCAAGTGAGTATACGATGCCGCGATCTTCGTAGGATCGGATTACGTCGTCTATGGCAAGTGGGTCGTCGTTACCCGGCATCACTAGGACCCGTGTCTTCTTTACGTCGATCTTGTCGAGCAGGAGATCCAGCCACTCCCTCAATCGTGCCTTGATTAGTTCCGTAATGGTTTCCTCAACCTTTCTCTGATTGACTTTGAACTCCTCAATCTCCGCAGGAGTGCATTCAATCACGTACGGGCCCCCCTTCTCGAGTGAATCTTTGACCTCTTGAACTTCAGCGTCAGTAGTCAGTGTCCGCGTTACGCCGTAGGTTAGAAGTCGAGTACCGTCATTCTGCTTTGTGAGCGGAATAAGGATCTTTCCTGTCAAATCCCCGCAAAACATCAGTATATCGACATTGTACATTCCCGGGGTTCTCAACCATTTCTTCCAGGTGCCTGTCGCGCCATGGACATCTACAGAGAAGAAGGCCTTGGTCATCTCAATCGATCAACTACTTCCTAAGCGAACCTGCCGGAAAGAGTAATACATTGTCTACGTACGGTAATTAGACTAAATTGAATGTCGAACACATCGGAAACAAAAAAGGGGCCAGGAAGACCCATTGCCGCGCTTACTCCGGCGGGATTTCCTGGTAGATTTTCGAAACGTCAATACCACGTGCTGCGTTCTTTGCCTGCATCCCTAAGTAAACTACGAGTCCTATGACAACCCAGATTGCCAGAAAAGCCATCGACGAGAAGTCCAGTTCAAGCACCGGGAAGAGGAGTAACCAAGTGCCAATGCCTACGGTGAGTAATCCTAGGATTGAAATTACTGGTATTCCGGCCACTTTCTTTTGAAGTGGGGAAAGTTTGAACATGTCCGGGCGTTTGAATGGGAGAATCATCGCCGCCATTCCGAATATGAAGAAGATACAATACCATGTGAAGTCGAGTGTTGCCAGCAATACTGGGATGTTTCCGACGTAGACGAAGATGGACACTAGTCCAATAATGAAAGCCACCAGTAAGCCCCAGTAAGGAACGCCTCGGCTCTCGCTGACATTCGAGAATCTCTGCGGCAGTGCTCTATCGAAGCTTTGAGCAAATAGTATCCTTGATGTTGCGACTAGAACGGGTGGAACAGTGTTGTAGAACCAGATGGATACCATGGTCATCAGTATCACAGCTACCCAAACGTTCGGAACTAGTGAACCGGCAAATAGCGGCACTGAGGGTCTTGTAGCAGGCAGTATGCCATTGAGTACGGCCGGGTACTTGTCCCACAAGTATGTGTAGGCACTAATCAGGCCTGAGTTTGTGTAGGGGTACCAGATAGATCCTGCTACGATTACGTACAGGAACCAGGTTCCGATGAACCCTCCTATGAGACCGTTGAAAAGGCTCTTCTTAGGTGTCTTGACCTCACCAGCTGCAAATGAAACGCTCTCCCATCCTGTGAATGCCCAGTAGACGACTAGCAGCATACCCAATGTGCTCCCCATAGAGAATGTCGGGTTCGTCCAGCCATTGGCTGATGCAGCGCTGATAATCTTCTCCGCGACGCCAGCTCCCCACGTGTTATCGAATGCGGCAAAAGCTCCACCGGGACCGACAGTAAAGGGGATTATTATGAAAGCTGCCGTGGCGATTATTGGAATGATTGTTATCACTCGCATTAGCCACTTTACTGCCCCGAGACTGTACATAGTGACTAAGAAGAAGACGACAAGTGCTAGTAGCGAGACCGCGAATCTCCCTATAGTACCGGTCATCCACACCCCTACACTAAGCATTGATGGAACGTTCGCAGCATGTCCACCCAGCACGAACACCGACGCCAGCACGCCGGTCGCAACCCATGCCATCACACCCGTTGTCAAGCCGTTTCCGAGCATATAGATCCATGAGAAAACGAAGGATACTGTTGGATCAATCAGCCTGCTCATGACAACATACATGCCCCCCGAGCGAGGCATTATTTGGAGCATGTACGCGAGGGTTATGGCAATAGGAAGCATTGTCACGCCGCCCAGCAAGAAAGATAACCAAGGCATGGCGCCCCGATACGTCGTAGCCGTTGTGACCTGATAGTAGAGCATTCCCGAAGCGGCTGGACACGCAATTGCCCAGATAATCACGTCCCACGTACTCAGTTCTCTTACGAGTCCTGTAGCTTGTCTTACGAAGAACGCACCCTTTTGTTGTTCAGTCAAAGAAATTTTCCTCGCAGGTGGTGAGGAAGAAATCGATTTAACACTTTCCTAAATAGAAAAATCTGGTATAGACTGAAGTGTTTGTATTAACTAAAAACCGGTTTGCATTAGGCAAAACAGATTCGTATAGGTGTAAACAAGGTCATCTTGCCCAGAGAGTCAGGAGAGTAATCGCGATCGGTGTTCCACAACCTTGACTTTCGCGGCGCCTTTCACTAGCCTTCTTGAAGAAGCGGTCGTCAGCTAATCAGAACCCATTGCTTTGAGCTGAGGTAGCTGCGAGCTCGGTATGCTTTCAGAAAGCTATGGGCGTATCGATAGCTTCTTCCCACCAAGGCTTCGAATACTTCTTGTCCACGACGGGAATCGCCTCGAGGAGAGTGGCTAGCTTTTGGTCTATGGCCTGTACCACTTTGTCTGGGACTCCGCGCTTTCGGAGGATATCAGTCCTGTTCTTGAGGTTGTCCAGGTTTAATCTGACAGTCAGCCTCATCTTATCATCACGCCGGAGTTGGTCAGCCAACAGGCTTAGGTCAATATTCTCAGGTCCTGTGCCGAAGTCATGATCGTAAATTAGGGCACTCACATCCGTCAAATCTTTCAGCTCCATCCCAACAATGATGAAGCCTCTTCGATAGCTTGGATAAGCAAGAATCCGAAAGTTTTGTCCATGTTCTTCCAGTTGCGCAACAACATCGTCCTGGGCTTCGAGAATGTACTGACACTTGGAGAGCAGGAGGTTGTTTAGTGAGATAGTATGGTGTTCATTCGTTACCGTTAGATCCTTTCGGCAATCGATCTTATGACGCATTTCAATGCGATCAACAAAAAAGTCTAGGACCCCGATCATCGGTCTATTATCGGTTATGTCGTCAACCACATGATATCGAAAACGTTTGTTGACGCGAAGTCCATTGAAAGTCTTGTCTAATCGCGTGGCAAAATGAATAAACTGCGCCCCGAAAGCCTGATCAAGCTTGAGTAAGAGCCTGGTTGCGTATTTCACCTGACTCTTAGCGACTATGAAATCTAGATCATGAAGTTCTCGAAAGAACGGAGCTCCTTGACCATTGGTGCTTCGGCATCGAACCTTGATTGCGCCTCCCCCGAATAGGGCGAGATTTACGGGTTCATCAGTCAGGGGCTGGCGATAGACTGACGGAAAAAGTTCATGTAGCCGCGGAGCATTTCTCGCGGCCCAGAGAGCCACCACGGCCCTTTGCATTGGCACGTAATTCATGTCTACCCAATCGGGTATGTTAAGATCCTTCTTCATTGCTTGTAGGTCGGCTTTATTGCTCAGGGGCCAATCCACTTCAAGCGCGGTGCCGTCGTCTTCCGTGAAAAGTGAGATTCTCGTAGGTGTGGCGGTCAATAGAGTTCCCTTTGGTAGGAATTTCTCTGAATTACTTAGACGTTACGTGATGAGTCCAATATTGAGAAGCACTCACGACGCTGCAGCTCGATCAACATACTCCCCGATGAGCCTGACGTGTAATTCGTTATTCTGGCTCATTCGGTGAACTTCTGAAATCCCGTTTTCCGCGAATCAACTCGTATGTTGAGGTGGCAAGAATGTCTATCGTATCGAAAAGTGGGATGTGGATATCGCCTTGTCGTACGAGCAGTGGGATCTCCGTGCAGCCTGCAATAACGCCTTCAATGCCTGCTTTCTTTCTCACATTATTGATGATGCTAATTATCGAGGCTCTGTCGAATTGAGTTCGACGGCCCGATTCAACGTTGATAATTATTCGTTCAATTAGCCGTTTCTGGGCCGCGTCGGGCTTAACCAAGCTGATTTCGCGGTCAGTCAAGGAGTTATCGTATATCTGGCGGTTGACTGTAAACCTGGTGCCGAGCAACAGTACCTTTCTCAAACCTTTGGCTCTGATTTCCTGTGTGGTCTCTTCGACTATGCTGAGCACCGGGATCTTGACTGCACTCCTCATAATTGGGAGAAAGTAATGAACCGAGTTGCAAGGGATTGCGATAAAATCGGCTCCTGCTTTTTCGAGAAGTTTAACATTGGATCGCAATACTTGTTCGACTTTTGATTTGTTGAATCCTCTCCACATTCGGCCGTCAGGAACGGGGCAACTGTTTATGATGATGGGCGGAAAATCTGAATTATACTTCGCCCCGAGTTCCCGCTGGCACCGACTGATGATTCCCACGTATAGGCTTGCTGTAGCTTCTGGTCCCATGCCTCCAAGGATTCCCAGTTTTCGAACATATTTTCTCATCCTTTCTATACTTCCAGTTCAGTCTGTGTCTATGAACCGATGATTTGCTAAGCAGCAAAATGAAGCGGCCCACACATTGCACATTCGATAACCAGCCGGCGTGCTAATTAGCGAATTTTCTTCACCCTTGCGCTGACTCACATTGACGGTTTCATATGAAGATCGAATGCTTCGTCTAGTAAACGATTATGTGTTCCAACTAAGGGAGGGTCATTTTGAATAAACTACGCTATGAGAAAATTGTATGTACACTGCCGCTGGATTTGCTTTGAACGGTTCGTGGGTGAACGCGTCCACTTGAAAAATCTGCAAGCCCATGACTGAGAACAGGGGGAAGATCTTAAAGATGCTTTCCGAATTGCTCAACCTCGAATGATGAAGTGATGAAAACGATTAAGGTTGTTCAATATGGTGTAGGCCCGATCGGGCTCGGGATTGTTGACGTTCTCCTAGCCCGACCTTGGATTCAGCTGGTTGGGGCAATTGACACCGACAAGAATAAGGTTGGAAAAGACGTTGGTCAGCTACTCAGTAATCCGCGAAAGACTGGGGTTACTGTGAGCGATAAGGCCGAAGATGTTCTCAAGAAGATTAAGCCAGACATAGTGACACACGCGACCTCTTCCTACATGAAAACGATCCAACCACAAATCGCTCAAATCATAGAAACTGGAACAAGTGTCGTCTCTACCGCAGAAGAACTCTCCTATCCATTTGTGAAATCCCCCGAGATAGCAACACAGTTGGACGAACAGGCGAGGGACAAGAACGCGGTGATCCTCGGGACGGGCATTAACCCAGGGTTCTTACTGGACACGTTGGCTGTTGCGTTGAGTGGCGTCTGCCAGAAGGTTAATTCTATTCGAGCCGAACGCGTTGTGGATGCTTCGCAGCGTAGATTACCACTTCAAAAGAAGATTGGGGCTGGGCTGACGCTTAGCGAATTTGAGAAGAAAGTGGCGGAAGGCACAATAAAGCACGTTGGCCTGCCCGAGTCGGTAGGCCTCATCGCTCTGGCTATGGGATGGAAAGTTGGCGAAATACAAGAGAGGATCACCCCAGTCATGGCCGAGAAGGAAGTTAAGAGTGACTACATCAAGGTCCCACCCGGTTCCGTAGCCGGAGTCAGGCAAGTCGCTAAAGGAATCCTTGCAGACCAAGAGCTCGTAGTGCTCGACCTACGAATGTACCTAGCGGCTGAGAACCCGCATGACTCGGTCTTAATTGACGGCATCCCCCCGGTCGACATGGTAATTCGGGGCGGCGTCCAAGGAGACCGGGCGACACCAGCCATAATTGTCAATTCGATTCCAAAAATGGTTGCCCTGAAACCTGGGCTGAGGACGATGCTTGACTTGCCGCCAATTCCGCCCGTTCAGAATCTTGAGATCGAGAATCGCTCTGTCATGACGAAAACATTCTAGGCTCGTCATTGACCTTGACGAACAACATGCGAATCGTTGATCTAAGAAGCGATACTGTCACGCTTCCCACCGAGGAAATGCTTGAAGCAATCCGGACCGCTGAGCTAGGAGACGACGTATACGGCGAGGATCCTAGCGTCAACCGTCTAGAGGAACTGGCTGCTAAGAAGATGGGCAAACAAGCCGCCCTATTGACAACCAGCGGAACACAAGCGAACCTTCTAAGCGTAATGAGTCAAACCGAACGTGGCGATGAGATTATTCTAGAAAGCGAGGCTCACATGTACTTCTACGAGGTTGGAGCTTTCTCCGTTCTAGGAGGGCTAATTCCTCGCCTAGTGAAAGGCAATATGGGCGTGATGACGCCTGAGAGCGTTGAAGCATCCCTCAGGCCTCCGAACATACACTTTCCACCCACAAGTTTGGTCTGCATAGAGAACACGCACAACCGGGCTGGAGGAACAATGTGGACGCCAACCCAAATCAAAGCGGTATCCGGCATCGCAAAGAAACACAAATTGAAAGTTCACATGGACGGCGCCAGGATTTTCAACGCCAGCGTTGCACAGAACATAGATGTTCGCGAGTTTACGCAGCACGTAGACTCACTAATGTTCTGCCTCTCAAAGGGGCTGAGTGCACCTATCGGGTCGCTGGTAGTCGGTGACCAAGCGTTCATTGACAATGCGCGACGGTATCGAAAAATGCTCGGTGGAGGCATGAGGCAAGCTGGAATAATTGCCGCGGCAGGTATTGTGGCCATCGAGAAGATGGTGGACCGGCTCAAAGATGACCATGCAAACGCAAAGAGACTAGCGACAGGACTGGCGAAACTAGGCTACGGAGTAGACGCTTCGCGAGTTCAGACCAACATCGTCGTCTGCGGCGTAAGCGGACTAGGAACAAACTCGGGAGAATGGATATCGAAAATGAGCGAGCATGGAGTGAAAACAGGCTCAGTCGACGCCGATCGAGTGAGGATGGTAACCCATCGCGGTATAGAAAAGGAAGACATAGATTTTGCGATCAACGCCGCAGAGAAGGTCGTGCATCAGGCCAAAAAATAGCCGGGTTGAATCATCCTCCCGTTATTTCACGATGACGGAGTGACTCCTCGAGCTTAAGAGTTCATACTTTTGCAAGATGTTGACTGAGTTGGACTTGGTTGTGAGGCGCATCAGATGGAATTCATTTTCATGTTAACGCATCATGATGTTACCATACCGAACGCGTTGCAGATACTCGATGAAATCAAAGACACGGGCGTTAGGTGCGTTGGTTGCAAGGATATTGGACTCAGCTTCGATCAATACAAAGAACTCTTCCAGATGCTCAAGAAAGGTGAGATTGAGAGCTTTCTAGAGGTGGTCACCTACAAGGATGAAGAGCACTTCCGCGCCGTGGACCTGGCCTTGAAGATTGGAGCCGACAATCTCATTGGAGGAATGCCCGCGTACACCAAGAAGACGATGGATTATCTGAAACAGAAGCATTCACAATTACGTTTCTATCCCTACATTGGAACGATAACGGGACACCCGTGCATTTTGGGTGGGGGCGTTAGAGAAATAATTAGAGATGGAAAGAAAGCAGAAAAACACGGCGTTAGTGGAATAAACCTGCTGCTCTACCGTTACTCCGAAAACCAGAAGGAGCTCTTAGCCGCCACTAAAGAACTGCAAACGCGGTTGATCGTCGCGGGAAACGTCGCCGACTTCGAGCAAATAAAGGAGCTGAAGCGAAACGGAATTTGGGGATTCACTATAGGCGGAGCAGTACTTGAAGGGAAATTTGTGAAGAACGGCACTACGAAGGAGCAAATCGAGGCAGTTCTGAAAAGCATCTAATCGCTTACAAACTTCGCATGATAAGCTTCCAATTTTCCGCAAATGAAGCCATTCGTCACTTAGGGAAACTAATATGCGATTAATGAGATAAAAATTCATTTCAAGACGATTCTACCTGTGGTTTGAATGCGAAACCGTTAAGTTGAGCTGCACAGACTCGGTTTTGAAGAGTTGCTCTTGACAAAGAAAGGATTCGAGAATTTCGCCGTTTACATGTTCTCGATGGATTACCCAGAGGTCTGCAGAATCGAATTTAACCCAAAGAGCATGAAACAGAGAGGCGATGTGGTCTTCCACTTTCCGGATCGTGAAAAGATGTTTGTGTCGTGGGGCAAGCTTGACGTTGCACAGAAGAAGTTTGCAACGCTTGAAGAGCAGGCCGAGAAGAGTCTAAAAGCCGCAAGCAAAAGTGCCCAAACGAAAACTATGGAACGGGTCAAGCAAGACTCGATGAAGATAAACTCGCATAAGGCGGTCTACAATCACGTTAGAATGGAAGAGACGCCTAAGGGATTCTTTTCAAGTAAGCAGAAGATATTGCGCGATGTTCTGTCGATACATCTTCATTGCGAACCTACTTCCAGATATTTCGTTATTTACGCTATGCCCACTCGAAATGCGCCTGAAGATTTCGGAGACCTCTTCCTAGACATGGCTCACACCTTCGAGTGTCACCCAATCGCACGCTAGTGGCAGTCTTTTTGGGCTGAGGTGTGACGCCTCGCATGGTCTGTTTTCTGAGCGTAGATGCAGGAACAACGGCGTCGAAAGTTGCCTTGTTTAAGCAAGATGGAGAACTCCTAGCAAGCTCCACCCGTGAATACGAACTAATCACCCCTTCACCGTTGGAAGTAGAGATCGACGCCGAAACGCTCTGGCGTGCTTTCACTTCTGGCGTCCACGAAGTTCTAGAATCCGGAGTTCGCCCGGACGACATCAAGGCCATAGGAATTTCGGCACAGGGTGAAACGCTGATACCTGTTGATAGCGAAGCGAAACCCCTCAGACGTGCTATAGTTTGGCTTGATAGTAGAGCCCAAAACGAGGCCGATGCAATCAACGCTGAATTCGACGAGACATTCTACAAAATCACGGGACAAGTGAAACCCTCCCCAACATGGCCAGCATCAAAAATTCTATGGTTAAAAAGACATGAACCGGCGACCTTCGAGAAGGCGTCTAAGTACATTCTCGTAGAGGACTATCTCATTCACAGGATGACAGGGAAATTTGTCTCCGAAGGTTCTCTCCTCTGTTCGACAACCTACTGGGACATACGCACACGAAAATGGTGGGATGAAATGCTGGACTTTGTTGGCATCACGGCCGACCAGCTGCCCGAAGTAAGAGAATCGGCGGAACCCATCGACACGCTGTTGGCACGACCCTCCGAAGACCTCGGCCTAGCCAGAAGCACCTTGGTTTGTACTGGTGCCTTAGACCAAGCTGCAGGCGCAGTAGGGGTAGGAAACGTTCATGCAGGATTATTCTCCGAGAACACTGGCGCTGCTCTCGCGATATGTGCGCCGTTAGAGGAATTGAAGATGGATCCCAAACGAAAGATGCCAATTCATTATTTCGCCAAACCGGGTACCTACATGGTTCACAGCTTCACGACGGGCGGCATGGTTCTTCGATGGTTCCGGGACAAGTTCTGTCAATCAGAGATGGATATTGCAACGTCAAAGGGTTTGGATCCCTATGACGTTATCAGCACCGATGCCGCTAAGGTACCGCCCGGTAGCGAAGGATTGGTGATGTTGCCGCATCTTCAAGGTGCGATGGCACCCGAATCGAACCCGCGCGCCAAAGGAGTATTCTACGGATTTACACTACACCACACAAAAGCGCACTTCGTACGAGCCATTATGGAATCCATCGCCTGCACGGTCAGGCGAAACATCGAGGCTCTACATGATATGGGAATCGAGATTGATGAAATCAGAGCCCTCGGCGGAGGGGCCAAGAGCAAATTGTGGAAACAGATTGAATCTGACCTAACCGGAAAACCGGTAGTGATCACTACATCACAATCAGAGGCATGCCTTGGGGCTGCGATACTCTCTGGCAAAGCCGCAGGTATCTTCAAGAGCGTTGATGAGGCCTGCGAAAAAATGATACGGACAAAGGACCGGTTCACTCCAAATAGCAACAACTTTGGCACTTACGATGAACTATACCGAAAATACACTAGATTATACGAGGACCTCTGCGGCCTTTTCTCCGAAGAGAAAAACTGAGAATGGTTTGTGGTAAGGAGTCTCGCGGCGTCCTGCCATGGCTGTAGCTATTGAGATTAGAAATTTACCGAAACACCAATTATCTTGAGCTCTTATCTCATCCGTCTTGGAATCACCGGGGATCTGCTATGCACTTCAACCGTATGCCACTTGAAGATTGGTTTGATCGGTATCAGTATGAAATTGACTACGACATAGGCGAAAGTGGGGTGAAGTTTCGGACACCTGACGCTTTGGGTGTGGACCTTGGAAAGATAGGGTTACGCTATGGGCACCACAGGGGAGCCCCCGAACTTCGATCGCTTATTTCTGAACAGTACGAGGGATTGAAGCCTGATCAAATCGCAATTACAACTGGTTCAAGCGAGGCCAATTTCGCCGTCATTGTTTCACTAGTCAGCGATGGCGGCAGCATGATAGTCCAGCATCCCAACTATCCCTCGCTGTATGAGGTCCCGCGCTCGCTTGGATTACCACATGACCTCTTCCGATTGAGGTTTGAAGAGGAATTCACGACTGACCTAGGGCGACTGGAAGAGTTGATGAAGAGTCGACAAACGAAGTTGGTGACGCTTACGCATCCAAACAATCCGACCGGCTCAGTTATCTCCGAAGAAAGGTTGCGCGAGATCATCGAATTGGTAGAATCACATGATGCCTTCTTATTGCATGATGAAACCTACCGTGAGCTATCCTTCAACAAGCCACCACCTCCGGCAGCCTCGCTAAGCGACCATGCGATAAGCATGACAACGATGTCGAAAGGCTATGGGCTACCAGGGATAAGGGTAGGATGGGTTGCAGGTCCGGCGGAAGTTATCGAGAAGGTCACAGCGGTCCGTGAACAGATCACAATCTGCAACAATAGCCTAGGCGAAGTAATTGCAACCTCTGCCTTGAAGCAGAAGGATCGGATTCTCAAGAATGTGCGAGAGCATTTGCACCGCAACTTCGAATTGATAAAGCGTTGGATGGCCAACCAAAATCAGTTGGAGTGGATTGAGCCGAAAGGTGGCGCAGTTGCATTCCCCCGCTTGAAGGCAGAAAGTAGTACGGAAGCCCTGTGTAGGTTGTTAGTGACAAAGTACCGAACTTTCACCATCCCAGGCTACACGTTTGGAATGGACACGCATCTGAGAATAGGTTTCGGAGGAGAAGCTGAGGAACTGACCGAGGGGCTCACCAGACTGGGGCATGCATTGAAGGAAGTATTAGTCGAGCCCGGACTAAGGGTCTGATACTCTCCCCGGCCGTTTGCTCCGTTACCGCAAGCTTCTTGCAAGTTTCATTTGCAGGGACTTGGCGTCCCTGCGACTAACAGATAGCGCACACAGTATTGGCATAGGAAAGCAATCATCCTCCAATTTTGGAATATGCGAAAGTGATATTGCTCGTTCAGCCTCCCAAAGCAGCTTTGCCGCGGTCTTCACCGCTCCACCGTAGTCTGAGTTTGTATAGCATCTCACCCTAGACCTTATGGGCGTTGATGACCATGAGAATCGCGCGTTCACATGTGCCCGTACTGAAAATGCGGTCTTATACAAAAAACGTCTTGACAATGGATCTTCTTTCGAGAGTTGCTCAAACCGAACATTGAAGAGCAGCTCCTGCTCATCCATCCTGATTTTAGTCAATAGGACCGGATACTTCCCAAGCTTTCTTCCTTCCAAGTGCCATGCAGCAATGTCAGCAGGCCTCAACGACTTAGGGACCGCCGAAGTTCGCGAGTCCATCTTTTTAGCGAGCTTTGGCGTGGTGTTACGCAAAATTCCGCATATGTTCGCTGCGATCCGCGCCTTGTAGGTTTGGTCCTTGACTTCTGCCGACAAAGCGTTTGGGCCAGTTATCTCTAGATGACCAGCTGCCGCGATCTGTGAAATGGCTCTAGCGAAGTCAACCCCCTGCCCGACCTTGCAGAAGAAGGAGTTGAAGCTTGAATTGTCTCGTTTCCAAATCTCGACCCTCCCTCTTCTCAGCGCGCGTGCAACGATGGGTAGGGCTTCCATCTGGTCAGCCCAGACGCCGGCTGTGTTATTCAGGCCTAGTTGCGTTCTGTTGCGCTTCGCCTCATTATAGAGGCTAAAGCAGAGGTCATAGTCGGCCCAAGGCGCTTTGTTTCCTGTGCAGTATGCAACACAACCCATCAGGCTGCGCGCAATTCTATAGTCTCCTTCCGCACTTAACAGGGTGGTGTCCAACATCACCCAATTGCGAATTGATCCGGAAACCAAATCATTGATGGCGCTCAGTTCTTGCTTTAGCTTGTCGAATTCGTAAACTCGACACCCTTTGATCGCGATTTCGTAACTCACACGACTAGTGGACGATACTTTGTCCTTGATCGCAACTATCTTCTGAACATCGTTTTTCGAGAATGCCTGTCGATTTCTTTTAGTCAGAATGTGTTTGCTGTCAGCAATCAAGTTGATTGTGAAGGAATGGTTTTGGTTTGCGTATTGACGGAGTAAGTTCTTGCCTACTTTTCCGAGACCGAGCAAGGCCGCCTTGGGTTTTTCTTGCCCTGCCATGACTCAATCACTTTCTCCAGCATGCTTCATTGGGGTTGATGCCAGTGCTCTAGACTCTGCTTCGGTTCCGAAGGCGACAGCCAACGGCGACTGAGAAGGTTAGGCCTTCTTTTGATTCTTGGTCTTGAAAACTTCTTCCGGGCGTATGTTGTCAACTTGGCCGTAGAAGAAGATCGCATCCACATGGCCCCCTGGCTTGAACTCGAAGACGTGCCACTCCAGCTCCGGAATATGTAGCGTCATTCCAGTCTCCAGCAGCACGCGCGTTTCAAGCCGGTCGCGTGTAGGGCCGTATCGGACCCAGCTGTCTTTGGCACTGAGGATATGAAACGCCTCTTCCGCATGTTGATGCGGTTCCATGGGACCGCTTTCCTCTGAGTAGTGACCAAAGCCAACTGTCATACGATCACTAGGCCAGAATGCGCCCTTCCCAACGACCTCTTGGATAATTCTACCCGGCAATCGTTCCTGCTTAACATCCTGACGCTTTATGACCTTCAAATTGCACTCCTCAACGCAATTCGTTAGGGAGGCTGAAAGCGTCCTTATAGGTTCACGTGGCGCTTTCCGATGTCGTAAAACAAGGGATTTTCTCGATGAAAGGAAATTCAAGATTATCATTTGTGGAAAAATCAGGCTGCTTACTTAACCAACATAGTTGAAGAATACTCGGTCTGACCTTCGTGAGGTGATTTGGGTGGAGTTATGCGCTCACATGCGTTGCTTCCCGATGTATTCAATGGAGAAAGCCGTTGAGATTGTTGCCCAGTTGGGTTTCAAGTCCCTAGAAGTCGCAGCAGTGAGGCCCGGCCTATCTTATCCTGACGACTACACGAAAGATGACGTGCTGAAGCTCAGAGATCATATTCGGTCCAATGGGCTAAGGGTCGCTGCGATACACACTGACGATGGTAGCCCTCATACTTCCAACCTGACGAATTACAACGAGAGGGTTAGGCGTTGGAAGATAGAGCACCTGAAGACTAGCGCAGAGCTTGCATCCCTTCTCGACGCCGACGTCGTATCGACAACATGCGGATACTCGATGCTAACTGAGACGCCTAGGCAGGAGGCGTGGAAGTGGGCGATGGAAGGATTCACAGAAGCCGCGAAGACATCTAAAACTCACGGAGTGTCTCTCGCTCTCGAACCAGCTCCAGGTACAATCATTAGAGATTCCAAAGACGGAATTCGAATGCTTGACGAGATCAACATGGATAACGTCAAACTCCTCCTGGATACTGGACATGCGATGATTGCTTCACACAACAGTTGGAGGGAAAATGGCCCCACCCTAGCAGATTCAATTCACGATTCTCGGAAGTACCTGATTCACGTCCACGTTGACGACAACAATGGGACTATGGATGAGCATCTAGTCCCGGGTACTGGTGTAGTCGATTTCGAAACGGTGCTAGTCGCTCTTCGCGACATCAATTACGAGCGATACCTATCGTTCGAAATCTCTGCGCGGGACCCAAGGAAGGGACTGAGGGATAGCAAGCGGTACATCGAAAAGCTCCTGAAGTAGATGGAACGCCTCAGGGCTTTGGAGCTGTTTGGGTTATGTGCTTACTACTTCTTGGACGACTTGCTTGAATTCATCATCTGTTAGAGCGCGTTTGTGTTCGATCCCTGCCTGTTTCACACGCGTGAGTATTGGGGCAATCTTATCCTCCGGAGCCGTAAGTCCCAACTCTTTGAGCTTGTAGGTGATTGACGGCCTGCCGCTTTTCTTTCCAACGACGATCTTGTGGCTCGCTCCGCCGACGAATTCGGGTGTGAAGGCGAAAATTTCTAGGGGCGATAGGTTTTGGTCACGTATCCTGTCCCACCAACCCGCTACGATTCCAGATTCCACCGTGAATATTCCGTCGCCCACGACCGCCTTTCCAGGCGGCATCTTTACGCCTGAACATTCCTGAACGAGTTTTGAGAGCGGTGTGAGTTTGTCGTATTTTATGTTATTATCTATCCCGTACAAGCACTTTGTGGCCATCGCCACCTCTTCGAGCGGAGCACCGCCAGAGCCTTCGCTAATCCCGTTGACGGTCGTGTGAATTACTTCTGCGCCTTGTTGGACGGCCGCTATGGAATTTGCCACAGCGAGGCCGAACGTGTTGTGGCAGTGTATCTCGATTGGCTTCCGAACCTTCGCCTTGAGCTTCTTCACAAGGTAAGAGATTGCGACCGGTGAAGCAACGCCGAACGTGTCAACCACAGTTAGTGCATCCATGTGGCCTTTTGTAGCGACTGCGTTGATGATTTTCCAGCATGTCGAGAATGGTGACCTCGTGGAGTCTAGAGTGAAGAACGTTACGTAGAGGCCGTGTTCATGCGCATAGCTTGTGCTCTCAACGGTAAGTTCAAGTGCTTTCTCCACCGTCCAACCATAAGCATTCTTGAGGAGGGTTTCGCTTGTCGGTATTTCCATCTGAACGCCATCAACGTCACATCTTAACGCGTTGTCAACGTCCGCTTTCATACACCGGGATAGGCAGAAGATCCTGGCATTCAGGCCCATACCCTTAATCGTCTTGATTGCTTGCGCGTCCTCCTCAGAAACGCCAGGCATGCCTGCTTCTATTCGGTCGACGCCCGCCTCGTCCAAGAGCTTAGCGATTCTGATTTTCTCATCCTTTCGAAAGACAAGACCGGCCTGCTGTTCGCCGTCCCTTAGAGTAAGGTCGTGGAATTTGATTTTCTTAGGGAATTTCATTCCCTTTCTTGCTTGGCTGTCATAATTGTAGTGGCTAACACGATAATTCTTAGTGTTCCACGGTTCCTTCAATGGAAGTACCCAAGCAGGTAGCATCCGAGAGCAATATTTATGCTACGGCTGAGTTTTCCAAAAGAGAGAAACTCTGATACTTTTCGATAGTAGCATCGCATGCATCCCGATTGAAATATGTTAAGTGCCTAACTTTTCGGCGCGTGCAAATGTTCCTTCGGAAATTCAACGCCCACTGTGTACTGTAACTTGCCGGCGTTAAGGACCATCTGATAGGTGTTCACTCTGACTCCGGGACAGGTCGACAGGACGAGGTAGGCGTCACGGTGATTTCTTCCGTAGTCCTCTTTGAGCCAATCCATCATCCAAAGCATTGCTTGCTTAACAGCTTCTTCCAGAGGTCTGAAGGAATTGAGTTGGATTATGGAGTCTTTCTTTTCCACGCGTACGAAGGGTATGGATTTCTTCTTGATGACCCGGCATGATAGCCTGACTTCTGCAGAACATTCGTCGGCTACGCCTGAGAATTCTGTATCGCCCATACACGCATGAACGTCCCCGAGAAAGAGTAATGCACCATCGGTGAATATCGGGAAGTACACTCTGCTTCCCTTGCAAATGTCCCTAGAGTCTAGGTTGCCACCATAAGGTCCCTGATTCATCGCTGAGGCCAAGTACTCCCATTCAGGCGCAACTCCGATAGTGCCAATGTGCGGCTTCAGGTCCCACGTGTCCCCAGTGGGAAGGACAGCTTTACCGTCGGAGGTAGTTCCGCTGGGACCTTTAGTGTGCCTGATTATGCTCGTGAAGGGGCCTCTGCATTCACTGTACTTCACCGAGTCTGAAAGTGGCCCGAAATCAGTTATAATCCAATGGGCGCCCTGATCGCTGGGTATTATGTCAATTATGTCGACCGCTAGTATGTCTCCTTTCCGTGCATTTTTGACATAGATTGGCCCGGAGAGGAAATTCGCTTTCATAGGTGACGCTACGAGTAGATCGCCTAGAACTTCTGGAACTGGCAGGTCTTTCGCGGTCTTAATTCGGTTTCCGAGAGCATCAACAGTCTCAACAGCAAACTCCTCGCCTTCCTCGACTCGAAGTAATGGTTCTGCTTGGCTGGAAAACGCGTATTGTTTTGCTTTCGACCGGTCTATTCGTTGCATAAACCGCGTCGCAATACCCACCATTAAATATAGCTTTTGTATGATGTGCACGATTCATTTTGAGTGAAGTCGAGCTATGCGGAATTCACGTTAGTGCAGGCGAGAAGAAGGAAACATTTCTTGATGTGACTGCAACGAAGCCTCCGGCTTCTGTGCAAATCCCGATGACTATCATCAATGGTGCTAAGGAAGGGCCAACCCTTGCAGTTATTGCTGGCGTTCATGGCACGGAATACGCAGGCGTTGAGGCAGCGATACGAGCCGCGAAGGAGATTAATCCGCGAACGCTAAACGGGACATTGGTGGTTGTTCCGGCCGCGAATTGGCCTGCTCTATATACAAGAACTGTTGGCGTCTGTCCTTTGGACAACGTCGAATTATTCCGTGCGTTTCCAGGCAACCCAGACCGCTCAATAACCTACGTGATCGCAAGCCGAATCTTCAATGACATAGTTCTCAAGAGCGATTTTGTCATCGACCTTCATGGAGGAGAAATGATCGAATCCAAGGCAAACCGTTGCTGCTGGTACGTCGAGACGGGAACGGAAGATACTCGAAAGGCCTCGAAGCAGTTGGCAATCGCATTTGGCCTACCAAACATCTTGGACACTACGATGGTAATGGTTGGCAACGATAAATGGCCCGGTCCAAGCGGAACCCTCCTATACGAAGCATCCTCGCGCGATGTACCGACTATCATTGGAGAAGCCGGAGGCGAGGGCAAAATTGAAGAAGACTCCGTCGCTGACCTCAGAAATGGAATTCAAAATGCACTCATACATATAGGCATGGTGAAAGGAAAACGTAAACCCTCACGAAAACCAACAGAACTAACCGACCTAACAGGGCTAGTAGCAGATTCAGACGGCATATTCTTCTCCAAAGTCAAAACAGCTGAGAAAGTTAGGAAGGACCAGTTGATTGGAGAGGTCAAAGACATTCGTGGCCAAAGAGTACAGGAACTAATTGCACCATTCAACGGGCTAGTCCATGCGCAGTATTGCGCGCCAATCACCAGAAAAGGCGAACCCACAATCTGGTTCGTACGAAAGCGTTAGTTACGCGCAGCCTCCCTCTCGTGGAACCTTAACGGGATACTTCGCCGACTTCTCTATACCAAGGCTTAGAAGTACCCGTCTTAGCACGCTTCTCCCAATCCTTCGTCTTGGGGCATGCATCAATAATCTTCCGCAACCCAGCCACCCTATCTGTGACAATAGCACACTGCCCGTCGGTAATACCTGCCTTCTGACTCGCCAGCTCACGAGCCAGCGCATCTACCGACCCTAGGTTGTTCGTCGCGTCGTACCAAAATCCCCAATCGTTAGATAGTATCCTCGAAACATATCCGGCATCTATCATGTCATTGCCCGGTTCCTCTAGAACGTCATGCCCTAAGAAGAGGACGATTAAATCTAATACGTCTTTGCGATTGATCTGATGTATTTGCAATTTTTCGAGAACTATGTCCGCAAGGGATATTGTTGGGTAGTCAAGTTCTAGCCTTCCCGAGCCGGGCTTTTTCCCGAATTCAACGTCGTGGCTGAATTCCAGTTTGTCAATGAATAGGTCGATTGGAAACTTGCCTTCAGGATGATGGTAAATCAGCCTTCGTCCTCCGAACATCATATTAGCCATGTTGTCCGGTTTGAACCCCGCCTCCTCGAGGATCTTGGTTGCATTACCTCTTTGCTTACCATATAACGCGAGGTCTAGGTCTGTGAACATGGGCTTTCCATCACCGAGCCTGCCCAATGATTTGAACGCTGACAGGGCAACCTGGTTGTCGAGGGAATGAACATAAACGGCGAAAGCGCCTAGGAATCTCAGGAAGATTTGCTTTGCCTGAGCTTTTTCGACAATGACGCTCGCTTCCTTGAGAAACTCGGTCTCATTCATCTGAACGAAGTGTGCTGGTTGGGTCAAAGGAAGATTGGGCACATCCTGCCTTCGCTTGCATCACGTGAATTTCGACACAATTAATAGAGGTTATGACTAGCAAGCGACGCTGACAAAAGCCTCACTGCAATTCCAGAACAACTCCATCCAGCTACTCCCGGAATCATTCAAGAGATGTCGAAACCAATTGATAGCATTGGGCTATTTTTCAATGCACATGGTGGAACATTGACGTATCAGCTGGAGGTGGGCGCTTGCCTAAATGATATAAACACGAATCAAAACTTTGCAATACCAAGGAATGGCCTCCATATCTTGCCCCTGATAAGGAAATGTTCGAAAACTATATATTTCGCCAATTCATGCCGAAAGTGCGAGTGAAAGTATTTGGCTGCCAAGCAGGAATTTTTTGCTAGGAAAGCTTCAGGTCTCGTGAGGCAAATCTCAGCCAAAGACGCATTGATGTTTAACATTCTATTCATGGGGCCTAATTGGACTTTCATCTACATTGTTTTTGACGCTGCGCTCTACCCTGGTGCAAACGTGCCTTTAGCCCAACTGATTGTTGCCCCCCTCATCTTCATAGTCGCGTTAACTTACACTATGCTGGCGGTGACGATGCCTCGGGCGGGGGCGGACTTCGTTTGGATCAGCAGATCAATTCATCCCTTCGTCGGTTTCATTGAGAGCTGGATCTTGGTAGTTTTCATCGCATCGTATTTTGGCGTACAGGGAAGCGCATTCATTGGGCCCGCAATCGGGAGCCTCTATGGTGGCTGGGCGTTGATCACGAACAATCCGGGACTGACGAGCATGATTGCGACCCTCACCACTCCGCTGAATCTGGTAATCTTCACCGTGATCTGTATTGTAATAACTCAGATACAGGTCGCTGCTGGAACAAAGAACTACTTTAGACTTCAGTGGGTCTGGTTCAGCTTCGTCTGCTTGGGCATTCTACTCTACGCGGGCTCAATGCTTCTGACTGGACACGATGGATTCGTCGCAAGATTCAATCAACTCTCAGGTATGAACTACGACAACATAATAACGGCTGCGCAGTCGGCAGGCTACAACACCGGTTTCACTACATTCGGAATGCTGTTCGGAACGGTGTACGCATTCTTGATTTACTGGGGCTTCTCGTGGTCCTCATTTTTCGCTGGAGAAATGAAAGAGGCATACCGGTCCCAGATCATCGCGATAGTAGGCGGTGTAATCATCTTCGCGTTCGCGACCTGGGGACAATACCAGATCGCCTACATGGTTGTAGGCCAACCATTCATGCATGCCGCATCATACCTTGCCGTGTCCGGTAACCCTGCATGGACCGCGCCGACAGGCCCCTGGCTCTGCTACCTTGTAGCTTTCGCAACCAACAATCCCTATGTCGCAGCAATAGTCGCATCCTCAATTCTGATTGGCGTCTTAGGAACGCTGGCGTCGTACTCATTCATGATGACAAGAGTGTTGTTCGCGTGGTCTTTCGACCGTCTCCTCCCAACTGCGTTCTCGAACCTTGACCGGCAATTTCACTCACCAAGAAATGCCCTCGGCCTTGCATTCGTCTTAGCTATGGTCTTCGTCTACCTCGGTAACTATACGACCTTGCTTAACTACCTAGTCTACGGAACTCTGGGATTATGGGCAACTTCCACGATTGTCGGAATTGCCGCCGCAGTATTTCCGTATAGGCGCAAGGATATCTTCGAGAAAGCGCCCGGGATTGCGAAGAAGATGATCGGCAAAGTTCCCTTGATGGCACTGCTAGGAGCGATAACCGCCGTCGTCAGCGCCTTCGGCGCAATCGCATCCGCTCTGCCGCAATTCATTGGTGCTCCGGTCAACCCATTCTACGTAGCGGCCGCAGGCGCAACAGTGTTCATTGGAATCATCTACTTCGTCTTAGTCTACACATACAACCAGCGGAGAGGCCTCGACATGACCATCGCCTTCCGCGAAATACCGCCCCTATAATTTCACAGGACAAACCTAACCGAACAGGCTCTCCTCACAACTGAGCGGAGAGTCAGCTCTCACTTTCTAGTCGACTAACTGAACTTTGTGCTCCAGTCGTCGTCTGTACCTTCGGGGCACTTCACCCAGAAGTTAGCTGCCAACTGAGCACTTTCTTGTCTGCGAGGTTCACGAGTACTCCTCGCAGTATTCCCTCCGAGTATTCGCTGCCGGGGTTGACGACTTGTGTTCTCCCAATTTTACATACCCCTCTGGACTCGTGTACGTGACCGCACAAGTCGATTAGCGGTTGATACTTGTCAATTGCTTTTCGAACCGCTGCGCTTCCAGCTCCAAACATGATAGGTTGTCCACCACGATCAACCACAGGTTTTGGAGGGTACACCGAGTCGTCTAACTTCTGAACAGTGTCTAGGCCGCAGTCTATTGGTGGACTGTGGAAGTTGAAAACACAATTGGCCGTGTTTGTCACAGAGGCCATTACTTTCTCAATGCGTTCACTGAGTTCCCCTTCATTGCATTCACGCGGGCATTTCCAAGGAGTTGGATTGCTCCATCCCATGCTTGCCATTTCATGAAGCGGATCGATCTTGACCACCTTGTTATCTGGATTCTTCACGTGCTTAGTCTCCTTGATCTCGTCGATAACCTCCTGCATGTCATCGTTTCCACCAGTAATGAAGCAAGGGGTGTTCGATTCGCTTAGAACTCGTTCGGCCAAATCAATCCAACGAACAAGCGTTTCCTTCATAACCTTGACAAAGAGAGCGTCAACCTTCTCCTTTGAAGCTTGGAGCTCTTCCATCTCAGACATGCTGCAATGGTAGTAGTAGTAACCGCTGTCGCCTATTCGCCGTTCCAGATCCTTGACAGCTTCAGGAGTCTTGAGGATTTCTTCATTCCCAACGAACCTTGCTCTGAATGTCCCGTCACCCAGATCTACAATCGGTATCACGAGTTTCCCGGTGACATCTCCCCCCAGCACAAGAACATCTGCCTTGTAGAATTTGGTAGCGGCTAAGAATTTCGTGAAGCAGCGCTCAGATCCGTGGATGTCCGTCGCAAAGAAGACCCTTGTGAATTTCTTTCCTTGCATTCAAACTTCTCTCGTTGTGTTTCCTTCCAAGGCACCGTCTTTGCCAGTGAATTTAATACCTATGCACACCTTCCTTAGATGAAAAATAGGGCTTCAGCCTGACTTTATATATTATAAGATAACTTCGTAGCATTTTCTTATATTGGCAAGCGTTCTAGTCCCCCGCGTTGATTAAGTATGGATCTTCCACCTATCAAGACTTTAATGACTCCTGGTCCCGCAGAAGTTTATCCTGAGATTCTCGCCCTGCTAAACAGGCCTCAACTCATACATTATGGCAAAGCTTGGGGTGATTTTCACAGGGAAACCTGCCGTTCACTTAGCCCTCTTTTCGGAACAACTCAGGAACCAATATTGCACTATGGCCCCGGCAGCATGTGTATGGAGGTCGGTATGGCCAACACTCTCAATGAAGGAGACCACGTGATCAACGTAATCACCGGCTACTTCGGCCATAGGTGGGAGGATATGTTGAAACAAAGAAAACTCATTCCCCACAGTATAACCGCTGTCGTAGGACAAACAATTCCACCTGAGGCGGTTGAGAAGGCGTTCAAAGAACACAAAGAGGCGAAAGCAATTGTGGCATGCCAAGTGGATACCTCCACGGGCGTACTTAGCCCAATTCAACAATATGCGGAAATTGCTAGGAAGTACGGGGCGTTCTTCATCTTGGACGCGATATCTGCTTTCGGCGGAGTACCGCTCGAAATGGACAAGTGGGGATTGGACTATTGCGTTGGATATCCGAGCAAATGCCTCAGCTCAATCTCAGGAGTTACACCCGTTGCGATATCAAAACGGGTATGGGAAGTCGTGGAGACAGAAGAGCATAAGGCCGGTTGGTACTTTGATCTCAAAACCTACAAGTGGTACTTTCATGATTGGGGGTCATGGGGACACCCCTACCCAACCACGATACCAATCCAAGCCGTCATAGCCATTCGGGAAGCGGTTAACATTATCCAGCGCGAAAGGCTTCAGAATTGTCACTTGAGGCACCAAAGGTCTGGGAAGGCGGTACGCGCAGCCGTCCGCGCTATGGGAATGAAGTGCCTTGCGAATGAAGAGGTTGCATCACCGACCGTCACACCAATCATAGTCGGAGACGACTTGGAGAAGAGAGTGCAGGCAATTATGGCTGAGAAACACAACATTCACGTCGGAGTGAGCCTGGTTTCGCCAGTAACAATCCGGTTCGGGCACATGGGACGATCAGCCTACCCAGATTTGATACTTGGCACAATCTCAGCACTTGAATCCGTCCTAGCGGAACTCGGCAGACCCATAAAGTGGGGTGCAGGGCTCGCCGCCGCCCAAGAACACCTGGCTTCTACAACAAGACCCATCCTAGTCGAACATTAGCGAATGGCAACCAACAAGCACCTTCGTACGGCCCCGTTCAGGCAGATCTTAGGCCACATCATGGGCCGGAACGACTCTTAGGACGTAATGTTGAGCTCACGGTCAAGAATGAACTTTCGCTTTGATTTGGGCGACTGAAGCTAAGGCTTCTATTGTCGGCTGAATAGGTGATGGCAGGACATATCTTTCCTTCAGAGAGGCGGTTTCTTTCAAACCGGTTCCCGTGATTACACATACCACATTATCCTGTGGCCCAACCGTGCCATCATCGACTAGATGCCGAAGAGCTGCTACGACGGATGCGGAGGCTGGCTCAGCGAAGATACCCTCGCGGCTGGCTAGGAGGGCTTGAGCCTCGAGCATCTCCTTGTCTGTGACGGCGGTTGCGATGCCCCCTGACTTCTTAATCGCCCTCAAGGCTGCTAGGCCTGTAGGGGGGTGTTCCATGCAGATGCTTGAGGCGATCGTCTGTGGCTTGCTTATAGTGCGTATATGTTCATGACCATCTCGCAGCGGTTCCGTCAGAGACTCGCACACACTCGCCTGGACGCCGACGAGTTTTGGCGGTTTCCCTGCCAAGTCCAATTTTTCGAGTTCTTCGAACCCCTTCCAGTTCGCCGCGATGTTGTCTCCGCCCCCAACTGGATAAAAAACCCAGTCGGGACGGTCTTTGGTTAGCAGCGATGAAATTTCATAGGCGCAAGTTTTCGCGCCCTCTGACTGGTATGGATTAGTTGGGCCGGACGTAGGTATCGGGTACCAGCCCCATTTATCATAAGCCTCCTTCAGAAGCTCCAGTGCCGCGTCAACAGGCGCTAGGATTGGGATTACTCTGGCCCCACAAGCCATCCCCTGGTACATTTTCGTTGGACTAGCCGTCGCCGGGACTATTATCCAGCAATTCATACCCGCCTTCGCCGAATACACAGCAAGTGATGCGCCAGCGTTTCCAGAAGATCCGATCGACACATCTAAAACCCCACTTTCACGCGCGACGTTAATGCCCACGCAAATCGAACGATCTTTGAAAGTCCCTGACGGATTTCTTGTTTCGTCCTTCAGATACAGCCGCTTGAGTCCGATGGATTCTGCCAGGCGATTGCCCGTCAGTAAGGGAGTGTTGCCTTCTCCTAAAGACACTGTGGGCATCGTGCCTTTGACTGGCAAAAGTAACGAATACTTCTCGATCATGTTGCTTCCTTTGCCGAACTCCCCTTTCGCTAGTGCATCTGCAACCATGTCCATATCATAGACTACTTCAAGCAATTCATGGTCGACGTCACACTTGAACAGCTTTCCGTATTCGTATTCTTTCGAGCAGGAAATACACTTCAGTGCCCTAACAAACATCCAAGATTCCTCTCCAAATGACCGTGATCCGATTCCTCGTTCTTCACCTTCCAAGTTCCACTAGTAACTTGAATCGGACATTTCTTGAACGCGCCCACCTGCGCCTAGGTTTTGATATACCCTTCTAGTGGAACTTTGTATTGATGACTGGGTGCACGCCGCTGGAGACTTTGGCAATCTTCGACTCGCCCACTTCAATGATTCTATCCCCTGCATCCCATGGCTCTACATTGGCAGATAGCTGACCCATCTTCATGCTCAACTCATTTTCTCCTCCATATGCAGCATTCAGGTTCTTGATCTCATTCGGGATCTGGTGTAGTCACGTTCGAGTTGTCTCGCGTACTTATCCCAAACAGCATTAGCATGTTTCGTCCATTGGGCCTTGTTCGCGGCTATCTCCATCTTATTTCTGACTCTGAACGTGACGCTGAGCTGTGTCTTGCGCTTTCCGACCTTTGACAACTTATAGTCTGCAAACTCGTCATCCTCATCACCAATCCAGTCCAAGTGCCACGCGTTCGGTGGCTTCAACGTCACGACCTTGGCGGCGTTCAGGGACTTGCCGTTCAGCGTCCTCACTGAAATGATGTATCTGTTCCTCGTCTTCTCCAATATGGAGATCTTCTTTTTCTCGCCTGTAATTTTGTAGTCATCCTCCCTGAAATCGGTACACCAATCGTAAACGAACTTGACTGGCGCATTAAATATCTTCGACGCTGTTAGTGAGAAGGCTGGTAGCTTTGGCATAATGAGCCTCGCGAGGGCCGCAGTCTATGTTGCTCAAAGGTCTTTGTACAAGTTTCGATTTCCGGAATTTATGATTTTGTGTGTTAGGTTTCGGTCGAGGTTTTCTACATATGCCTGGTGGCTTAAATTCTGTGCATGCCAAAGATTGAAGGAATTGATCAACTCGATTTTCGCTTGAATTCTACCGAAGTGACTCATCCAATACCCTGATAGCCACTCTCTCACACCCCGTTCACAAACCCCCTTAGGAGGAATGAGAGATGGTTTCTCAACTTAGACGATATACGATCAATAAAGGACAACTCGATGACTTTCTTGATGCATGGACTAAGAATGTCGTTCCGCTTCGACGAAAACACGGTTTCAAAGTCGATGGCGCATGGACGATAAAGGATAGGAATGAATTCGTCTGGATACTGACATACGACGGCCCGGAACAGTGGCAAACCAAGGTCGATGAGTACTTCTCTTCACCTGAACGCAAAGCGATGAATCCGGACCCGGGACATTTCGTAGCCAAAATTGAAGAATGGTTCATTTCACCCGTGAATTTCGCATAGAAACACGTTGCAATAGTCATAACCAGCCCCACGAATTCGTTCACGAAGGATTAGAGTTGAACGAAAGCACATATGCTACTGAATTGCAGTGTGTTGGTTGCGGGTCGAAATACAGGCTTGAAGAAACAGTCCTCACGTGTTCGAAATGTGGCGAAGTCCTCGACGTAAACTACGATCTAAGCCGTTTAAAGAAGAGAAAATCGTATCGTGAATCACTGAAGGAACGGAGTCACTCGTTATGGCGTTATCGTGAATTCCTTCCGATACTCTCCGATGACCAGATCGTATCCTTGGGTGAAGGGCTGACACCGCTTGCGAAAGTGCCCCGCTACGCACGCGCTGTTGAGCTCCATGGTCTGGTAATGAAACTGGATTACCTTAACCCTACCGGGTCTTTCAAGGATAGGGGGACCACGACCAGCGTTTCGAAGTTAAAGGAATTGGGAGTCCACACTGCAATGGACGACTCATCAGGTAACGCGGGTTCCTCATTGGCAGCATACTGTGCTGCTGCAGGGATAGAATGCACACTGTACGTTCCAGCAACTGCGCCCCGCGAGAAACTCACGCAAGCTCAAATGTACGGCGCAAGAATCAACAAGATAACCGGCTCAAGGACAGACGTCGCAAAGGCGGCGGAAGCCGCTTGGAAGACAACGCGCATTTTTTACGCTTCGCACAATTTGAGCCCGTTCTTTTTCGAGGGAATGAAGACCGTAGCGTATGAAATATGTGAGGACTTGGTATGGCAGGCCCCAGACCACGTGATCTTTCCAGTCGGGGGCGGAACACTAATGGCTGGAGCTTGGAAGGGCTTTCGAGAATTGAAGGAACTCGGTTGGATAAGTCGCACGCCGAAACTTCACTGCACTCAATCAGATGCATGTATGCCGATAGTGAATGCTTTCCAAAGCGGCAGCGCGAAAGTTACGCCAGTCGAGGAAAAAGAAACAATTGCTGGAGGAGTACGAATTTCGAACCCTGGAAGGGGCCAGGAAGTTCTCGGGGCCGTGCGTGAAAGTGGAGGACAAGCTATTGCAGTAGCGGATGACGCGATTCTAAAACATCAGCAAATGATCGCTAGAAGCGAGGGCATCTTTCCTGAACCAACATCATGTGTACCTTTGGCAGGGCTTGAGAAACTCCGCGAAGCAGGCGTTCTGAAAGCCGATGACGTAATCGTTGTACCACTTACAGGGTTTGGCTTGAAAGATGTCACAACTGCAATGGCATCGCTCAGCAGGAACAAATGAGACCTACTGCCTGGACAAAAGACGGGAAAATTAAGAGATAACCAAATTTCCGGATTTGAGAATCACACGGAGAGGTTTAGCATCGACATATCCTCAATGATCTCGATACTTTGTGGGTACTGAGGAACAAGCCAAGGAATACTTCACTTCAGGTTTCAACTGCGCAGAATCCGTACTGCTAGCCCTAAGCAAGAAGCTGCTGTCGGGTGACGGCGCGGAGGCGTGCATTCCAATGATGGCTACGGGGTTCGGTGGTGGAATGGCCCTAAATGGAGACACGTGCGGTGCTTTGAGCGGCGGCATAATAGCAATCGGTTTGGTGCTCGGACGCAACCAACCACTCCAAAGCAGGGACCCGTGTTACAGTACAGTTGATCGCTTGTATCAGGATTTCAAGAAGGAATTTGGCACCTGCAAATGCTGCGAGCTGACGGGCGTTGACCTGAAGACCGCGGAGGGGCTCAATGCCCTCCACGGCAGGATCAGGGACGAACGTTGCAAACCAATTGTTGAGTGGACAGCGAAAAGAACTAGTCAACTCATCCAGGAATTGGCGGGGAACATCTAAGCAATATAGAGTATAGTCGTACCCATTAAGAACTGGAAGAAGACGCTGAAAAATCGTATACTGAAAGTGAGCTTGAAATTGAAAGTCCCTTTGGCCGGAAAATACGTCGAAAGCGAGAAGACGTTTGATGTCTATGACAAATATCTTGGAACAAAGTTAGACGCGGTTCCTTCGATGGGAACGCGGGAAGTTGACCTGGCTATTGAGGCTGCCGCGAACGCGTTCACTGATATGAGCCGATTGACTGCATTAGACAGGCAAGATGCGCTCCTTCAAGTCGCAGATGGGTTGATTGAAAGAAAAGGCGGCTTGGCCAAGATATTGATTTCAGAGGGAGGAATGACTGTCAAGCAAGCGGAGTTCGAGGTCGAGCGCGCATCAAAGATTTTCCGGCTCTACGCAACCGAGATACCACACCTACATGGCGAGTCAGTTACACTCGATGCCGATATTCGCGGCAAGAACAAGCATGGGTACTGGTTCAGAGTCCCGGCTGGAATCATAGCCGCAATTACAGGATTCAACAACCCTCTGGTACTCCTGGCTCACAAACTCGCACCTGCCTTCGCGGTTGGTGATGTGGTAATAGCAAAACCAGCATCGCTTGCACCGATATCCTCGATAGAAATGTGCAGCCTCTTCACAAAGACCGTCTTACCAGCAGCTGCAATCAGCGTGATAACCGGCGACGGACGACTCCTAGGCCCTCCAATTGTGAAGAATCGGCGAGTTAGAGTCGTGAGTTTTACGGGAGGAGTCGAGGCAGGAGAGGAAATTGCAAAGGTTGCAGGCCTGAAACGGTTAGTTATGGAGTTGGGAAGCAACTGCCCGAACATAGTCTGTTCCGATGCCAATCTGGACCACGCGGTAGAATCCCTGGTCGACGCTGCCTACTCCTACCAAGGCCAGAATTGCTTACACGCTCAACGAATTTTAGTCCAAGATGGGATTTACGAAGACTTCAAGCAACGTTTTCTCAACTTAGCGTCGAAACTGAAGATGGGCGACCCAAGGCTTGAGTCGACGGAAATTGGTCCAATGATAAGCGAGCCTGCTGCGAAGAAGGTTGAGGAATGGGTCAACGAAGCGAAACGCTTAGGGGCAAAGGTATTGCTGGGAGGTGCTCGTTCAGGTGTTTTCTATCAACCCACCCTACTTGAAAGCGTCCCAGCGAACGCCAAAGTAATGATTGATGAAATCTTTGGGCCTGTTTCTTGCCTGATGAAATTCTCCGACATTAGAGAAGCGGTTAGAATCTCCAACACGTCTGATTACGGCCTTGGGGCGGCTATATTCACGAACAAGTTGGACTTGGTCATGTACGCAATCCTACATCTTCAATTTGGAATCATAAAGGTGAATGAGAGCACAGATGTTCGCCTCGACATAATACCCTTTGGCGGCTTCAAATCAAGCGGCCTTGGCCGCGAAGGATTGAAACAGGCCATCGAAGAAATGAGTGAAGTGAAGATGGTCGTCCACAATCTCGACGAACCACATTTCGCGGGGCACATGCAGAATTAGTGGACCCATCAGACCCCAAACCTTTTTGATCTTACCAATCTGTGAGTGATCACACGCGTGTCCAATTCCATAGGACTCACAAAGGACCAAATCGAAACTCCAGCATTGATAATAGACCTTGAAGGAGGTCGGTTCTAAGCGTCGTCCTGGAGCATGCTAAGACAACATTAGTACCTTACGAGTAGGTTACCGGAAAGTTATCTCGGACTGCGCTATTCTCCAAGCGGCGAGCCCTACAGCTTGCGCTACGGCACGGACTGCATTCCAATCGATATTGTCTATGTTCTCGTTGAGACTATGGTAGTTGGGGTCGTCGGGTTTCCAGATGCATGTTGCGGGAACGCCGTTCGAATTCAACGCCCCCTCCTCCGGCGTGCCCCAGCTTGCGAACAAATGGCCGAACATTACGCCGATTTCTTTGCCGCAGGACTCAACATATCCGTTTAGCTTGGCATTGTGGGGAACGGAAGGTTCATCGCTCCATTTTCCTCCGTCAATTATCCTTGCAGGGCCGCCGACACCAATCATGTCCATGTCGAGCGCAGCCACCAGGTTGCCGAGTTCTCCCTTCTCACGACGGTTTCGGATGTATTGGAAGATACCGTCTGTTATTCCCTCTTCGCTTGTGGTTGACAGGAATTCAACCGTTCTTCGAGTTCGCGGTAGTTGTCCGAATATTCGTGCGAGTTCGAGCACGGCGACCGTGCCAGTGCCATTGTCATTGGCGCCTGAGCAAGCGCCGTCGTCACGGTGTGCCAGAACTACAATATGCTCATCCGGCTTTTCTGTGCCCTTCAACAGTCCACGTAAGTTCCAACCCTTTCTAGGTTCAGTCGTGCAGTCAACACTTATTCGGGCTCCGAGCTTTCCATGGCCGATGTGATATAGGAGCGGCATCGCGTCGTGGCATCCAATCGTGATGCAAGGGACCTGTTCTTCAAGACTGGGATAGCCGCCGCGCCATCCTTTGCTATGGTCCCACAACCCGAAAGAAGCTGAGGGTGTGAAGGGCACGGGTGACGTGTGACAGATGACCAGAGCAGTGGCACCCAGCTTCGCTGCTCGGGTTATTTGAAAACCGAGCCAAAACATTGGGTCGCCAGCGTTCGCCGAGGCGACGGCTATCTTGCCTTTGAGATCGATAGCCTCCATCTCTTTCTCCGTGCCGCCACCTACATACGCGAGTTCTCCCTCGACTTCACTACCTTGAGTGGGCTTAGAGTAGTAGGCTGCTTTACAATCTATGCTACGGGACATCGGAGAACTAATTTTGAAAGTTGCTCCACGATATTCGAAGGTCAACGTTTCGACGGGATCTTGCAAGACGGTTAGTCCGCATGACTGGAAATGCCTTGTAACGTAATCGATTGATTTGCGGTCACCATCGGTTCCAAGGAATCTATCGCCTATTTCTTCTGAGAGAACTCGATCGTATTCACGCATCTTCCAGCAGTTGATTTCAGATACGATCTTCTCCTCTTCCTTTGAGAGCATTCAGATCTCCACTGCGAGGCTCTGGCTGACAACAGTGTGTGCTATTACGGAAGTAGAATCGATGACTCCGCGGATTTTGAAGGCTTCGTAGATGAGGTCGCGTACTGCGGTTGCGTTCTTCGCTCTTCCTATGATCATGATGTCGTGGTCTCCGAAGGTTTGAAAAACCGATTGGACACCATGCAACCGCGCAATCTTTCTGGCGATCAAAGCCTCACTCTTGCCTTTCGGTCCTATCTTCAGAGAAGTGATGAAGAGCGTATCCTGTCCCATGCTCGTCGGGTTGATTTTAGCATGGAAACCTTCAATGACGCCCCTGTCTACTAGTCGCTTTACACGATAGGATATCGCCACCTTGCTGAGTTTTCCGATTCTCTCCGCAATTTCCTTCATAGACGTGCGGCCGTCGCGTTGCAGGATTCTCAGTATTTTGCGATCAATCTCATCTAAATCATGCAATTTCGTCCGCCTTACATCTTTTGATGCCAGAGATAAATATGTGCGGTCCAAATCCCGAATGTTGATGAACGAGTCTCAGGCATCTCGCTTCAAGTTACACTCATGTTTAGAGTTTGGTCTGTGGATTAGGTTGATTTGCTGCCGCCCCCAAGCATTAAATCCTGAATACTAGAACCGAAGTGATAAGTTGAAAAACATTCTAGACTTTCAATTATTGCTGTTTACAGAATTCTCTACCGTGCTTGTGAGGTGGCTGATGTCGGCCTCTGTGTGAGCGTGGACACCATGCGTGTTTTGCACGCACCATCTATAGTCAATGGTCCTCAGGAGGAGTTCGGAAACGTCCGGCGCTCTTTCATAATGGAACTGCATAGAACTCTCAATGGCATAGGGAGTTCAAAATGTGATTCCATGACCCCTGACGAATTCTCTAAACTATCGCACAGTCGTGTCACGACTCTTCCGAAGAGAACCCACCCTGCAACTTATCAAGGCTCCACCTAACGCCCTTACGCATGGGAACTTTTCACGCCCACGTTCTGCGAAGCCGGTCCTACAGACGGAACCACATCAAAACATTCACCGCTTATCATCCCAAGAAGAAAAATTGACTATCATTTTCGTAATGGTCGCTATTCGCCCCAAACCTTCTCAAAGACTCTCAGAAAGTTTTCTCCCATGACTTTCGCCACGTCCTGATCAGAGTAGCCCCTTGACAACAGGGCATCGGTGATTATCGACATTCTCGAAACGCTCTTCAACCAAGGCATTTGCAATTCGTACTGGTATAGGCGTTCTCGACCAGATTTCAAGAAGTCATCTTCGACTTTTCGGAACTTCTCCGAGGTCAATCCAGGGAATCTCATCCTGTGCTCCAAGACTTGTTCAGGTGTGCTGTAATGATCTTCCCCCAAATCCGATCCGATGCCAACGTGATCTATTCCTACAAGGTTGACAACGTAATCAACATGGTCGATGAGGTCATTTACCCCCAGCTCATCAGGCCCTTTATCAGTTCGCAGAAACATACCTTCGGGGCATAAACCTATGACGCCTGCCTTTTCGGCACACATTTTTATCTGTTCATCTTTAATGTTTCTTGGATGGTCACAAAGAGCCTTCGCATTGGAATGGTCGAAAACGACAGGAGCCTTAGAGATCTCCATGACCTCCATGCTGGTCTTGTGGCCGACGTGCGATAGCGATATTAGCATTCTGAGTTCGTTCATTTTTTCTACCCAATCGATCCCTAAACGACTCAGCCCGGTGTCTGTGCTTTCCCCGCATCCGTCTCCAAATTGGTTTCGTCTTTGGTAAGTAGGCTGCATCGTCCTCATCCCTAGTCTCTTAAGCAAATCCAAGGTTGAGAGGTCATCCCCAAGGAATGCTGCGGACTGAGAACCGAGCACGGCGACCACACCACCATTCTTCTTCGCCTCTCTGATGTCTTTCACTGTAGTTGCAAGTTTCATTCCGGTAGGTTCCAACTTCTTCAGGTTGCGGAACCAATCGGTCAGTTCTCTGATCGCTCGCATTGCGTCAAAACGCTCAACGCCGGGTATTGTTATGTGGGTTGCCGTAACTCCGCCTTCCTTGAGCCTTCTCACATATTCCGCATTGAATTCGGCAGGTTGATCAACTCCGCTCAGCCCGTCGACAATAAGCATTCTTTCATGAAGTTCCTTGGTTCTAGCATTTTGCCTTGCCATACAGAATCGCTCTCGAAACCCATCGCGTAAAGTAATTTAAGATTATCAGCTGGTTTTGTAAACTGAATCTGCGTGACTCAATATACAATGGTCGTAATAGAAGGTTCAAGCGTTTTGCGAGAAAATTCACGTCGTCCCTTTTTAGACCAATAAGTGGAACGCAGCGTGATTAGAGCAGTCGAGGATTAACCTCCGTGCCTCCCTAACAAATTCGCGAATAAGCGGGCAGAACTTGAAGACTACCTCTTACTAACTGTCAGTCTTACGAAGAGACCTTTGGGCTCATTCGTCTTGCTGGTTTCTTCCAAATTGACTGCGAAAAGCCCCTTCTAATTCGGCTCATTCTGTATCAGGGATGTGTGTGAATCTGCTTGAAGATCTTCTGCATAATGGCAGGCAACATGATGGCCCTTCTTTAGTTCTCTCAATTCAGGCTCTTTTTCTTTGCAGAGGGTGGTGGCATACGGGCATCTGGGATGAAATCTGCAGCCTGAGGGGATTTCGACAGCGTTAGGGATTTCCCCGCCAATCACATCTGGTAGGTCTTTGTAGGTTCTTCGCTCCGCATCCAGGGTTGGAATGGCCATTCTCAGAGCTTGTGAGTATGGATGAAGAGGACGACCTAAGACTTCGTGAGATTGTCCGATTTCAACGATTTTGCCGAGATACATTACAGCAACTCGGTTGCACGTAAATTTCGAGATGGCCAGATCATGTGTAACGAATAGATAGGTGAGACCCATCTTTTCCCTTAACCTTAACAGCAGTTTCAGGATGCCAGCCCGAATCGATACGTCGAGCATCGAAACGGGTTCATCGGCAAAAATAAAGTCTGGTTCGAGGATGAGAGCTCTGGCGATCGCAACCCTCTGCAATTGTCCGCCACTTAATTCAAACGGGTGTTTCTGAAGAAACTCTTCTGGTTCGGCTATGTCGACTTCGGAAAGAATTTCCCTTATTTTTTTGTGCATCTCTGCCTCAGTACTCGCTAAATTGTGAATTTTTAGCGGCTCGGAGAGAAGCTGGAATATTGAAAGTCGGGACTCCAATGATTCATAAGGGTTTTGGAATATGACTTGCATTGCGCGGCGCAGTTCTTTCTGATTGCGAGTTAGAGAAGAGATTTCTTGATTCTTATAGTAGATGCTGCCTCCCGTCTTGTTTTCCAGAGCGAGAATTAACCTGCCCGTTGTTGTTTTTCCACAACCACTCTCTCCAACCAGACCAAAAATCTCACCTTTGGCTATGCTGAAATCGACCCCGTCGACTGCTCTTACCCAATTCCCAGCGCTTCGTTCCAGGAGTCGCTTTCTCGCAGGGAACCATTTTTTCAGTTGCTCAACGCGTATGATGAGGTCTTCCATGTTCCCATGCTCCGCCTGCTTCGTGCAGATGGCAGGCGACGAAATGACCCTTTTCGGCCTCTTTCCAAGTCGGCGTTACTTCCTTGCATTTTGTCCATGCGTATTTACATCTAGGGTGGAAAACGCATCCGGTTGGTGGATTCCTCATGTCAGGGGGATCGCCAGGTATCGACTCAAAGGACATCCTTGCTCCGTCAATGTTTGGAAATGCATTCACAAAGTCTATGGTGTATGGATGCAATGGGTTCTTTATGATCTCATTCGTCGTCCCGTACTCCATCATTTTTCCGCCGTATACTACGAGAATCTTATCCGAGATTCCAGCGACTACTGACAAATCATGGCTGATGAACATAATTGATAAAGACTTTAGATTACTTTTCAGGTTATCCATTAGTTTCAGTATTTGTGCCTGCACGATTACGTCCAGAGCCGTTGTGGGTTCGTCTGCGATTACGAGTTTTGGGTTGCAAATCAGTGCCATCGCGATCATAGCGCGTTGCCTCATTCCACCACTCAATTCGTGCGGGTAGTTTTTAAATCGCGAAGATTCTAGGCTTACTTCTTTGAAAATCTCTTTCGCCCTTTCCATTGCACCCTCTTGTGGGATATCTTCATGCACTGAAATGGCCTCGACGATTTGATCTCCAATCCTCATCAAAGGGTCGAAGGAACTCATAGCTGATTGTGTAACCATCGCGATTTCTTTCCATCTGATCTTCCTCATCTCTTCACGGTCGAGTGCAAGCAAACTGCGGCCGTCAAGCCTGATGTCGCCATTGACAATCCTACCCGGATTGGGCAAGGCTCTTAGAACGGACCAACCTATGGTTGATTTGCCTGAACCCGATTCACCTATAATACCAAGGGCCTCAGCCTTTGCGATTTCAAAGCTTACGCTATCGATTGCCTTTACGATAAAAGATGGCAAATAGTAGTAGGATCTGAGATCGCTAACTTTCAAGAGGGATTCAGCCATCAGAATTTTTCCTTCTGCTTGGTTGAAGCTGACCTGAATACCTCGTCCAGGCCTTGGCCGAGAAGGGTGAACCCTAACACGCTCATGACTATCATTAACCCCGGAAAGGTGGAAGGCCACCATGCACCAGAAGTTATGAAGTCTCTTCCTCGGCCGAGATCTGTTCCCCATTCGGGTGTTGGGGGAGGTAGTCCCAATCCTAGAAATCCAAGACCGGCAACATCTACAACTCCGGAACCCATGTTTAGGGTCATTAGTGCGATTATTGATGGGATTGCGTAGGGTATCATGTGGTGGAAAATGAGGGTACCGTACCCTGCCCCGATTGCTCGAGTTGATTCGATGAATGGTCTTTCCTTGATGGACAGAATTATGCCTCTGACGACTCTGAAGTACTGAGGCATGTATCCGATCCCAATCGCTAGACCTGTATTAACTATCCCAGGACCGATCATGGCGGCTATCAGGATTGCGATGATCAGAGGTGGTAAGGCGTACAGTGCGTCGAATGCCAGCGACGTTACCCGATCAATTTTCCCGCCGAAGAACCCGGAAAAAGCCCCTGTTACTGACCCAACGCCAACAGATATGATCACCGAGACGAATGCGACAAGTAGAGAGAAGGTCGTTCCGAAACTTACGCGGGAAAAGATGTCTCGCCCAATTTGGTCTGTGCCCATTACATGTGCAAATGATGGCGGAGACAGAACTTGATAAGAAGTTGCGAAGGGGTTCAATCCTACTATGTGGGTATAAGCGTCCAAAGCCAAAACGACGACGATTATAACTGTCCCAGCTATGACCATGGATCTCGAGGATTTCGGCCACATCCCAACCCTCGTAAGAAGCAGTTTCAAGAGAGGAGGCACTTATAGTCTCACTCTTGGGTCGACCATCGCATAAGAAATGTCCACGATCAAGTTGGCGACGCTAACTACCAACGCGAAGAATATTACGCATCCTTGGATTAGATTGAAGTCACGATAGCCCACGGCGACAATCAATAACCGGCCCAGTCCGGGCCATGAAAAGACAGTCTCCGTCAGTATTGCACCTTGCAGAAGAACTGCGACTTGCAAACCAGTGTAGGTGAGAATTGGGATCAGCGCATTTGGAAGGGCATGTTTCTGGAAGACTCGTTCATCTGTACAGCCTTTCAGACTCGCAACTTTGATGTAGTCTTCCCCAAGTACGCCTATGATGTTGGTTCTAGCAATCTGGGTGATTGAGGCTGCCATCGTAGTTCCGAGTGTGAGGACAGGTAGCAATAGATGTAGAAATGCGTCAGCAAGTGCTTGCGGATTGCGTCCCAACACTGCGTCCACAACGTACAAGCCCGTGACATCGGGCACACCGACCATTCTTGAACTAGCTTGACCGGCTATTGGGAATGGGAGGCCGTACTGAACCACAAGGATCTGAAGAACGAGGCCGAACCAGAATACCGGCACGCACCATCTGACAAGTGACCCGATTCTGATTGAGGCATCGATCTTTCCACCCACATGCTTGGCTGCAACTACGCCGCTGTATATCCCCAACGGGATTGCTAGGAGCATCGACCAAAAAGTCAGTTCGATTGTTGCTGGCAAAGCAATCGCCAATTCTGTAGTGACCGGATCCAGTCTGACCATAGAATATCCAAAATCACCTCTGAAAAGACCGCCAATATAGCCAAGGTATTGAAGGTAAAGCGGTTTGTCTAAGCCCAGCTGGTGTCGAAGCGCTTCAATTTGCTGTTCAGAAGCGTTTCTTGAACCGATTACAGCTAGGACAGGATCACCGGGCAGAATGCGCATAATGGAAAATACGACTGTAACTAGGATGAGGATCATCGGTATAGTTAGGAGAAGACGAAGGAGGATGAAGGTTCTGAGTCGCATCCATCTTACCCACGATGGCTAACTGCAATCTTTCGCTAATTAACAAGTTTTTCAAAAATAAAAAAATTGGGGGGATTTGCGGATCGTTATTTGGGTGTTAAGATGCGGTACTTTTAACGTTTCCAGTCGAGGTTAACACATTGGCGTACTGCTTGAAGGTGGGGGGACTGAGAGTAACTGTAATGCCGACCACCTGGAGTTCGGACGATATGATTTGTGAAGTTTGCCCAGTGGCCTGGAGTGTCCACCATGGAGAGTACTGGAAGTAGTAGGATAGGACACCCGTGACAGATGCTACTCTATAGAACCAGTAATTGGCTTGGTGCACAAGAGGCACGTAGACAGCTAGGCCCGCGAGTCGATCTTGTAGGTCGCCGTATATTTTAGCTCGCTGGGCGGGATCGGATGTGGAAACGCCTTGTTGGACGAGCGTATCTAGTGTCGTGTCGTTGAGGCGAACTCGTTTCGAGTACGACCCGGTTGATGAGGCTATGAATGAAGCTACATTGTCTGCATCCGGATAGTCTGGCGACATTATGCCTATCGCCATCTCGTAGTTTCCTGCTCTGAAATTCTTGACGAATGATGCTTGTTCGACTGCGTTGAGCGTAACTCGTATTCCTGCTTTTGCAAGTTGCGCCTGCAGTAAGGCGGCTACGTCAGGAATCTCTTTACCGTAGATTATTGGAGTGAAATAGAGGTTTACGTCTATTCCGTTAGGATGACCCGCAGCAGTCAACAACTCTTTGGCTTTTGCTATGTTTGTTGGTTTATATTGATCCCAGGATGGTTTCGGATAGAATCCCGGCAGAAATGGAGTGTCCTGCGAGGGAGGATAGAGGCCGTGATACGCTAGATCGGAGATCTCTTTCTGATCGACGCTGAATTCGATTGCTTTTCGGACGTTTACGTCTTCCAGAGGAGATCCGGGGATGCCATCGTTTAGAGTCATCCAGACGTGGTAACCTTCCGCTGCATTAGCATACTTCAAGTTCGGGTCTGCCAGCAAGCTCTGATAATCCGTCGTGGCAATGTAGTCCCATGCAATGTCAATGTCGCCCTTCTGAAGTGCCAGTTTCATCGCGGCTGAATCTGTGTAGATCTTGTAAACCAACTTTATTTGGGGTACTCGGCTTTGATTCCAGTAGTCCTCAAATGGCGCTAGAGTGACGTGATCACCTTTCACCCACTCCACATACTTGAAGGGGCCTGTCCCAACAGCCAGTGCGCCAAACTTCTCGTTGCCCATACTTTGCACAGCTGAAGGACTGACAGGACCGGCGACGGGCATTGTCAGCGCTCCTTCCAGTGCGGCATTTGGATAATTGAGATTGAATCGGACCGTGTACATATCCACGACATCAACTGAAGCTACGCTGGAAAGTAACCATGCTGAATACGATTGCACGGTCGATAATCTGTCGAACGAGAATTTCACCGCCGTTGCATTGAATGGAGTGCCATCTTGGAATTTCACGTTCTGTCTCAAAGGAATTGTCCAATGCAATCCATCCGCGCTGACCACCGGGGGACCTGCTGCAAGCCGAGGCTGCAATACCACATCTGGATAAATACCAGGCGGGACCTCATAGAGGGGATCAAACACGATGTTGTTCAAGTTCAAGACACCAACTTGGTAGTCTACGCCGGGATCAAGATTTACAGCTACATCGAGTGTTGTCCCTAGGACAATGGTTGGATATTGTTTCGGCGTGGTGGTAGTAGTGCTCGGAAGGAAATAGTTGTAACCAAAAGATGCGCCAATGATTGCTATGACGACAATAGCAGCGATAATGACGTAAGTTCTTTTCATTTTCATCGGCGTAAGGAGACTTAGTTGTGTATTTAAGGTTGAGTATGGAAGAATATGGACGGGTTAATATGTGAATATTTTAAACTTACTACTCTTACTCAGTCCTCTAGCGTCGCGATTATCTCTGCAAGTTGACCTCAGTTGTCATCGTACCTTGCAGTTGGCTCGACTAAATCGATAACTTCCTTCACTTCTTGCTGATGCAAGTGTATGTCGATGAATCGCGATCAGTTGCCCCACACTTTCTCGAAAACCCTTAGGAAGTTAGCTCCTAAGATCTTCTTAACGTTCTGCTCAGAGTACCCTGCTCCCAGTAGCGCGTCGGTAATGACTGGCATCTTAGACATGCTGGTCAACCAAGGCATGTAGAGTTCTCCGAATGATAGTTTCTCGCGTCCTGATTTTATGAACTCATCCTCCACTTCCTCAACAAACTTCGATGTTATACCTGGCAGCATTCGTCTTTCCTCGAGAATCATGTCAGCGGTTCGATAATGTCGTTCAGCGAGATCAAGTCCGATTCCCACGTGGTCAACGCCCACAAGATCCGCCACGTAGTCTATGTGTTTAATGTAGTCACTCACTCCAAGCTGATCAGATCTCTTTGAGTCAGACACGAACATCGAGAGAGGAGTAAGTCCGATTACTCCGCCTTTTTCAGCGCACGTCTGTATCTGTTCATCTGCGATGTTACGCACGTGGTTACAAAGGGCTTTGGGGTTAGAGTGATCGAATACAACGGAGTGCTTGGAGATTTCCATGACTTCCATGCTCGTCTTGTACCCGACATGCGAAAGAGAGATGACCATACCCAGTTTATTCATCGATTCAACCCAATCTACTCCGAGACGGCTCAATCCGTCATCGTTTCTTTCACCGCATCCGCTTCCGAACTGGTTCCGCCGTTGGTAGGTTGGTTGCATCGTTCTCATTCCAAGTCTCTGGAAAAAGTCCAAGCTGCTGAGATCTAGGCCTAAGAACCCTGCGCCTTGAGAACCAAGAATCACTGCGATTGCACCCTCCTGCTTTGCCTTTCGAAGTTCTTGTACGGTTCTAACCAAACGCATCTTTGATGGTTCCAAAGACCTAAGGCGGTGGAACCATCCTGCAAGCTCACTAACAACCTGTGACACACTCAAACATTCGACATCAGGGATAGTCACTTTGATTGCGCCAACTCCACCCGCCTTCAAGGACCGCCAATACTCCTCATCAAATTCCTTAGGGTAGCAAGCGTTCAAACAATCTACGACAACGGCTTCATCGTGAAGTTTCAAAGCCAACTTGCTCATTATACTCACTTACATAATCGCGTTGGCCGTCGGACTCATCTGGCTTTTCTGGGATACCTTCCAATTCTCACATTGGACATTAGTTAGAAGCGTTAAAATCGGATGGAAGGCGGTTGCACCAGAGTTCGATGAACATGACCGAGATTGAGAGAAAACTGAAACAATTGGGATACGATCTCCCAAAAGTCCCAATGGACATGAAATTCTGGGCGCGCTGCAGCAGAGTGGGAAAACTTGTATTCATGGGAACAACTGGTCCTTGGCCTATTCTGAACAAGACCGTGGATGGTAAGCTTCGAGGAGTTATCGGAAAAGATGTCACGGTGGAAGAGGCCAAGCATACGTGTAGATTGGCGGCTCTAAGCATCCTCTCCGGATTGAAAAACGAATTTGGAGATCTCGACAAGATTGACAGGATCGTCAAATTGGAGGTATATCTGAGCGGAATGGGTGGATCGCCAGATCCATACGTAGAAGTTGCGGATGCGGCTTCTGAACTCTTCATACAACTCTATGGGGACAACGGCAGAGCGACGCGGACGATGACGCCTAACATAAGCGATTACATCGCCGAAATCGACATAGTAGCGTCCCTAAAGGACTAGCTGCTGTTCATCACCAAGAAACTGAGTAACAAAGTCAGAATGAACCGCGCGCTCTAACAATCATAGCCGATAAATTCTCTTGCTCGTGCGATTAGTCCATTACTCATCGGAACAGTGAGCCTCGATTATAGAATAGTGTATCTCTTTACTGGGAGCGAGGTAAAGCAACCCGAAGCGCTGACGTACCTCGTAACCTTGCTCTCAAATGCTGTCTTGCAAAGAACTCCAAGACGCTTTAGTGAACGTATGTGCCAAGAACCATCTAGTTCGCTTCGAATTGTTTGAAGGGAGGTTTGAGACCCGGCGGTAATGGAGACTTGTATTCTCTTCCCTTTTTCCTTCTGTTCAACTCATCCCATGCCTTTTTGATGATTTCTGGTTCGGTGAGTAGGTCGATGGCTGAGGCCGCCATGCTCTTAGCAGCGAAGACTAGGTTCTTGTGGCCTATGCTCATCCCGGCTATGGCTACGTTAAACCAGGAATGCCCAGGAGCCCCAATGATTCTACTGCCGGTGTTCAATTCCACCGAAGGTACGTTCCAACTTATGTCAGCCTCATCCGTTGAGCCACCCTCCACTTCTCCTTCACCCCAAGGATCTACGATCCTGTTGTCGAGATGCACATCCGCCGGTAGGTCGTCGTGGCCTGGCACACGATAACCCCAAGTTCTTCTCGCCTCAGATGAGATTTCTTTTGCGATCTCGCGTGCGAATTCAAGATCGCTCTTAGTGTAAGTTGGCGGACCGACTATTCTCATGTTATTGACTATTAGTTCTGCGATAGTTCGGTTCGGCAGTACATTGTAGGTTCCACTTTGCAAGTTCATCTCGCACTCCGTCTTTGTCATCTTCCCCGCGCCTTCGGCGATTTTCAGAACCCAATCATATATCTCCTCAACCGTCTCGCGCTCAGGAGCCCTGATGTAGTACCAACTGCTTGCCAGGGCTGGAACAACGTTGGGCTGATCGCCTCCTCTCTGGATTACGTAGTGGATTCGAGCTTCGGGAACAATATGTTCGCGCATGAAGTTTACCCCAACATTCATCAACTCGACGGCGTCGAGGGCACTCCGTCCCTGCCAGGGGGTACTCCCAGCGTGAGCCGCAGTACCGTGAAAAACAAATTTGACAGAGATCATAGCGTTTGTGCTTTTTAGTGGGACGGAATTAACGGCGCCAATATGATGCCCCATGACAGCGCTCACATCTTTGAAGCACCCGTCACGAACCATGAACACTTTACCAATAAGAGTCTCCTCCGCAGGGGTTCCGAAGAACTTCACTGTTCCCTTGATCTTTCCCTTCTCCATTGCTATCTTCGTGGCTATTGCAGCTCCCATGCCGGAAGAACCGTAGAGATTATGGCCACATCCGTGTCCTGGCGCTTCCTTTTTCAAAGGCTCCCTATGGGGCACGGCTTTCTGTGATAGCCCCGGCAAGGCGTCGAATTCACCGAGGATACCAATGATGGGGCCGCCAGTACCAAAGGTGGCTACTAAGGCTGTGGGCATTCCCGCTACGTTCCGCTCAACTTTGAACCCATGCTTCTCAAGAGTGTCCGCAAGTAGTTTCGATGATTTGAACTCCTGCAGTCCAACTTCAGCGTACTCCCAGATCTGATCACTCACATCAGTCAGGAGAGATTCGTTTTCCGCAACCCAACCTATTGCAGTCTCTTTCAAGGATTTGGACAAGGTCTCACTACATAGAAGAACTTGAGGAAGACGCGAGTTAGTTTCCTTTTATCCCTACCTATCGGTAGCCGCCAACGAATTCTAACCAGAACTAGATCGGTCTGGCGTATCTACGACCTTAATTGTTCAGACTTGGGTGAACATCTTCGATTTGGAATGTCGGTTGACTCCAATATATCCTTCTAATATACAGAATGATCGATTGCTTGTCTGCTGGTACATCTCGTCAGCGTGGCACATCAATACATATCAATGCTCACAATTCCTAGTAGTCTTCAGCTGCAATGGTCGAAATTCTCCAACCCCGCGTGGAACGGAAGCATTAATCAATCAAGAAGAAATCGTAACATACGTCGAAGAAGTAGAAGAGTTTGACAGCGTTAATAGACGACAGATTATTCAAACTAGTTGTGAACCAAATAGAACCGAATAAACTAACTGAAACCGCCCAAGATCTGATATGCATACGCAGCGAGAATCCACCTGGGTCGTATCGAGAGATTGCAAATTATTTGTCGAAGAAATGGACAAACATAGGACTAAAGACGCGGTTAATCGAAGTTTCACACAACAAACTGAAAGAATTCAAGTTGGAGACACCGAGGATAAATCTTGTCGGAACAATAGGAACCGGCAAAGAATCTGCTCTGATTCTGGACGGGCACACCGACACTGTTCCCGTTGGTGAAGGGTGGTCTGTCGATCCCCTGAAGGGCATCCTCAAAGATTCTCGAATCTATGGACGTGGCGCTTCAGATATGAAGGGTGGCCTAGCGGTGATGACGTCCGTAGCCGAAGCGCTGATCCACTCCGATGTTGAACTGAAGGAGAATCTAATTCTAACCGCCACCGTTGACGATGAAATAGCTGGATCACTAGGAATGAAGTATCTACTGGAGAACCATTTAGTCAAGGGCCGATGTGCCGTATGCTGCGAAGGCACCTCATCAAGTGAGAACGAAGTTGACATTAACTCGTGTTTCGGGGGACGATTGTGGCTTCGAGTTACTACAAAGGGGAAATCAGCTCATGGCGCTAAACCAAGCGAAGGCATCAACGCCATCGAAAAAATGTTTCATCTGTACCAGGAACTCCAGAAGATACGTCTGCCACACCATAAGGTTTACGGGCCTAGCACCATGAATCTTGGTACCATATCAGGAGGAACGAGACCAAACATTGTGCCTGACTCATGTTCTGCAACCCTCGATATCAGGTTTGGGCCGTCAACCTCTACGCAGGAGGTAATGACGAAACTGAAAGAAACCGCCACGAGCATTAGCCAGTATGATAGTGAATTCACGATCAATGATGTTGAGGTAATTGAAAGTCGCGAAGCTTTCGAAATTCCGGCAGATACCAAATTGGTTACTAGCTTAGCAAAGGCGATCAGAATGGTAACGGGAACCCCAACTAAGTTGACTCATGCCATCGGTTCAGGAAACGCTTATCATCTTTGGCAAACTGGCATTCCCGCAGTGTTCTGCGGACCAGGAAACCCAGCCAATTTCCACACTGCGAACGAATTTGTTACCCTGCAATCCCTGTTGAATTGCACAAAGATACTCTCCCATTTGGCCTTGCAACTCTGCGCAAGAACAAACGAAACCTGATAAGTCGAGTGCAACGAGCGAAACGCGCATTACCTCTTCAGAGAAAACTCGCAGCTCTTTCAAAGCCCACGAACTGGCAAAGAGCTGAGCAGTCCGACATTGGAGTCAGATATTAGGGAATGTTCGACTTGCCACGAGCAATCTGAATCGCACGAGTCGCCAGTATTTGAGTCGCATCGATGATCGGAACTGGCAGATCGCCAGTCTTGAGGATGAGTGGGAGTTCTGTACACCCCGCAATGACTGCCTCGGCGCCCATCTTCACCAGCTTTTGTCCTATCTCAATGACATTAGTCGAGGATTTGGATAGATCGCCTCCTTTCACTGAGTAAATTGCTTGCATAAGTGTTGGTTGGTCGCCATCTGTTGGCAAGACCGTCTTGATCGCCAAGTTGCGAAATTGCTTCTGATAGAGGCCGGACCGCGCAGTGCCTGTTGCCGCCATAATACCGACCGTTCTTAGGGACGGATACAATCTAACGGTTTCTTTTGCTGTCTCCTCAATCATGTCAACTATGGGTACCGCTACAGCTTTCCTAATCTCTTCAATCCAATAGTGAGCGGTGTTACAAGGCATCACGATGAAATCCGCCCCAGCAGCCACAAGATTCTGTGCAGTTACAATGAGCATCCGCGCAGGTGAAGGCCCATTTTCTAGAATGGCCTTCTGCCGATCCGGTACTCTGGGATTATTGTCAATTATCAGGTGGAGATGATCCTGATCTCTTGATACTGGAGTCGAGCGTACGATTTTCGAGAAAAGATCGATTGTAGCTTCCGGTCCCATCCCGCCCAAAATGCCAACGATCATTTCTTGACCCGTCAAACAAGTCGCCCTGCCCGAGGCATTTCCAAAATAATACTCCCCTCCAGTCCCCTACTTTCGTTTCGATGTAAATCGCAAAATGTCAGGAACCTCTTGATCTTTGAAACGCGGGCATGATTTCCTGAATTCGTTCAAGAGCCGTCTTCAGCTTTTCTCTGGCTGTTGCAAACGACAGTCTGATGAACCTTTCATTGCGGATTCCAAAGGCATCTCCTGGTACAACTGCCACCTTAGCTTTGCTTAATAACTCACTCGCGAGTCCCTGGGATTTCAACGCAAACACTGAGACATTGGGAAACGCGTAGAATGTTCCCTTAGGCGGGTAACATGATATGCCGTCGATTTTTCTTAGTTCTCTCATCACCATATCCCGTCGCAGTTGGTACTCAGATACCATTTCTTTAATGGACTTGTCCGTTCTCTCATCGCGTAATGCCAATGCCGCGGCGCGTTGGGCAAAAGTGCATGCACTCGTAACTAAATGACTGTGAATTGCAACAACACGTGCCGCGATGCTTTTCGAGGTTATCAAATAGCCGAGTCGCCATCCCGTCATGGCTGTAGCCTTTGAGAATCCATTGACAACGATGGAAAAGTCCTTCATGCCTGCAAATGACGCTATACTGTAGTGTCTTTCTCCGTCGAAGAGTATCTTTTCATAAAGCTCGTCTGAAAGAACTAGGAAATGCTTGTGCTTTGCTAAGTCAGCCAATGCATCTAGGTCAGATCTAGCGGCAACGCTTCCTGTCGGATTGTTTGGAGAATTGAGGATCAGCATCTTTGTTCGCGCAGTGAGAATTTTCTCAACCTGAGAGGCTGAAATTCGAAAGCCTTCAGACTCTTCTAAGGGAAGGTAGACTGGGTGACCGCCACAGAGTTCAATGCATGGGACGTAGCTTACCCAATAGGGGTCTGGAACAATCACCTCATCGCCCGGATTGACGGTTGCCATCATTGCACTGTAGACGGCCTCCTTTCCACCAACGGTTACAACAATCTCGCTTTTCGGACTAGCCTCAATGCCGTTATCTCGCTTTACCTTCTCTGCGATTGTTTCCCTCAACTCCATAAGACCTGAAGTGTCCGAATAGAAGGTGTATCCCTCGTCAAGTGCCTGCTTTGCGTACGCTCGTATGTGTTCCGGGGTGACAAAGTCGGGTTCACCGGCCGAGAGATCTATCACATCTTCTCCGGCGCGCTGCAATTTCCTGACTTGATCCATAATTCCTAGGGTTGCCGAAGATTTGACTTTGGCTCTTTCAGCGATAAAGTCCATACCCACCGATTCACTATGCGTCATCTTAAGCCTTCCACGCAGACCTGTCTGGTCTGTACTGAACCTCTGAAATCGTGAGCGAAACTTGTCATCGAAAGGACGCGCTCAAGCCATTCGAAAGCCAGATCCTTGTCACCGAGCGCGGTGTACACCTGCGCGCCTTCTCGACGTAGGTGTCATCTCAAGCAAAAAATAGGGCTAACTCCATCGATCCATCACAAAGACCTCGGGCGCGTCGTATGCTGGCTGATTCGGTCTGTGCATTGTCACTTTCAAGAGCGAGACTCGAAATCCGTACCGAAGCATAACTCTATAGGCATCCTTGCGGCCGGTGTTGATTCCTGCCATCAGCCTTCCTACGCCCTGTTTTCGTGCATATGCTTCACATGCTCCAAGAAGCTTCTGGAACGAATTTGGGCTGTGTGACGGGTTGATTCCACCGAACTTTATGTAACATCTGTCGCTTCCCGCCTCGGTATTCTTGCCACAGTGGCAAACAGCGAAGCACGCTAGCTCGTTCCTATCTGTAATCAGGACGGTATCGCCCAGGCTTTGACTATGAACGGATTCTATTTCCGCCGAAACGTCGAGACCACGGTAAATGGAATTTGTTAAGTCAATCGTTTGCTCCAAGAATCGCTCACGCTGTTCTACGCTAAGGTTCGAGAATGTCGAGAAGTCGACTGAACCGTCTTGAGTTTTTACTTGTTTGACTAAAATTGCCGTTAGAAATCTAGGCCAGAAATCGAACTTCTGGTAGAGTTGAATATGTTTGGAACTATCAGGGAAGGTATCGAGACCGGCAACGGAAACATGCCACTCGTCAAACAGCTTAACGGCCGCCTCGGTGAGTTGCGAAGCTATTCCCCTACCCCAGCAATCGGGTTTGACCGCCATTCGCCCGAAGAAACCAATGCTCCCCCATTTCGTAATCACGGTAGTTCCAACGATCGCTCCTTCCTCCTCCGCTACGAGAACTGTGCTTGTTCGGCCCTTCCAGCGAGCCTTCAACATGTCACGGTCTCCAAAGCTCTGCAGCGGATCCTCAAGACCGTCTTGAGTTCCAAACGCGAGCCTGAGAACCAGATCAGCAACGTCCAGCTCCTCTTCTTTGACAGGGCGGATGAACATTGACAACAGAACTTCCTAAGGGGAAAGCACGCTAATGGTCGCTTAAATCATTCCCTACCTTCCACGAAAAATATTGGTTAAAGTGGGGCTTAGTCATCTTCGTGTTTGCAAACTGAACAAAGAAGATTAATAACGTGAGGCAACTCGGACGGACATATTTCAATTCAGGTGCAATCAAATGAAGAAGGAACTCAAAGGCGTGATGGCATTAGTGCCAACCCCTCTCACAGAAGATGGGAAGATATTCGATCTGAGATAGACTTCGTAATGAAGAACGGTTGCTCTTCCGCTGGCGTCCTCGCAGGGATCGGCGAAGGTTATCTGATGTCCCACCAGGACTGGACGATCGTGGCAAAGACAGCTATCGACCACATGAACATGAATGAGTTCACCTACCGGGCACCTGTCCCAAACGGGTCCACGAACGTGTTTTGGTAAGGTTCTTCAAGATCGTCAACATCGTGGTAATCGTAACTTGTTTAGGGCTGCCTCGATTCTACGCAATGCTTCCTCCAGAATCTCTCTTGGGCGAGTGAAGCTAAGCTTAATGTATCCTTCTGACCTCGTTCCAAAGAAACTCTGTCCTGATTCGCTTAGAATATGTGCTTCCTTCAAGAGGTAATCGGAAAAATCCTCAGACGATATTCCGAACTCTGCTATATTTGGAAACGCAGCGAAACCCCCCTCTGGTTTCAAGCATCTCATGTTCCCTATTCTGTTCAGTCCATCGACAAATAGGTCTCTTCGCATTCCGTACGCTCTCACGGCTTCTTCGATCCAACCCTGAGGCCCTTGAAGAGCAGCCAACGCGGCACTTTGCGCTATTTCGCTCACACTGACCGTCATGTGCAACTGTATGTTAGCCATTTTCTCTATAATCGGCTCTGGCCCGGCCACGTAGCCAACCCTGTATCCTGGCATGTTGTATCCTTTCGCAAAACCATTAACAGTCAGTGTACGGCCTTCCATGCTAGGCAGCGATCCAACACTGAAATTCTTCCTTCCATCGTAGACTACTTTCTCGAATATCTCATCCGACAGAACCAGCAGATCGTGCGTAACAGCTATCTCAGCTATACGCTCAAGATCGCCCTCATCGACGATTGCCCCCGTTGGATTTTCCGGCGACACGATTACTATCATCTTCGTTTTGCCCGTTATCGACTTTTCCACAGCCTCAGGATCTATCTTGAATTTCCTCTCCTCACCCGTAGGCACATACACTACTCTGCCTCCAGCCATCATGACGTTCGGTTCATATCCGGCTACATATCCAGGATTGCCCATTATGACCTGGTCGCCCGGATCGATCATCGACCATATAGCCAAGTATATTGCTTCTGACCCTCCGGTAGTTACCAACATCTCCGTTTCAGGATCGACCTTGAGCCCATTTTCCCGTTCTAGTTTCTCAGCTATGGCCACTCTCAGCTCTCGCATACCAAAGAATCTGTAGCTATGCATTCTATCCACAGCGTCCTTAGCCGCGTCGACTACATGCCTAGGCAGAGGATGTTCGTTTGACCAGTTAGGTCTCAGGTTTATGAGATCCGCGTAGCCGCTAGCTATTCTCGTGAGCTGATCAAGCCTATTCTTGTGCTTCGCCGCCATTTCCGTCCTTCTTGCCATAACCGTCAGCAAGAAAATCCGACTCGCCAGAATGGTCACGGTGGATTCCGGCGCGTATTTATGACTTATGTTCATACCTTGAAATCTACGCTTTCGCCACGCTTGGCCATTGCTGGAATCCACGTTTCCCCAGACTTTGGAATCGAATTGTTAGCTTCACATTGGAGGAGGTTCCTGTGGATGTCTGTGTGGCTGAGACCGCCTTCCTTGTTGTAGTTGTAGGTATCCTACGATGCGTCATGATCGCGAATTCCTCGTCCCTCTGAGTTGAAGCGAGAGGCTCTCGGTAGGGTTCGATGGATCGTATTGGGTTTGTGGGATTGACGTCTGCCTACTATCTTTCTCGCAGATGCGACACTGGCGGTCGATAGTTTTCTCGCTGGTTCTCAATGTTGTTGCAATGTGTTAGACTTGTCTTTCCAATTTTCTGTTACAATCTAACATAGTCTCTTCTCGGCTCTATCCAACGCACCACTTTCCTCGACTTTCCTCCCCTTCCAAACCACATAGTCCGGAACATATCAGAATGGTCAAGTTAAATATCCGGCATCGAGGAGGAAGCTTATCTGCTCTAAACAACGCGCCAACAGGTGGCTCAGAAGTTGAATACAATCCTTGTCGTTGGTCTTGGTGATATTGGCGAACACATATTGGAATTCCTAGTCAGGATCCCTGAAATTTCAAAAATATATGGGGCGGATAGAAATGAACCTCGGTTCAGGTCCAAGATCTACAGCGCACTCTCCGGCGCAATTCATCAGGGCTTCTATCCCCAAGTCGAGTTCCTGAGCTTGGACCTGAACGACATCGATTCTACAGCAAGGACGTTAAGTGAAATTGAGCCAGATATAGTGGTGACTTCAGCTGCATTGAAGACTTGGTGGGCTCCCCAGGCGTCCATGCCCTTTGAGGTTTTCCGAAAGCTCGACGAAGCAGGATTTGGTCCATGGCTACCGCTTCATTTCACATTGGTATACAAACTCATGAAGGCGGTGAGGAAATCAGGGATTGAGACTCATGTGATTAACTGTAGTTTTCCAGATGCCGTGAATGCGGTGCTGGGAAAACTAGGCATGGCGCCAACAGTGGGCTTAGGTAACTGTGATCTGTTCCTCCCTTGGTTGCGGAAGATCGTTGCCGACAGGCTCAGCGTGCCAGTATCGGACGTGCAGCTCTACTTTGTAGGGCACCACTTTCTTGTTCATGCACTAGGTGCATACCAGAGTACACTCGGATGCCCGTACCGCATGAACGTGGTCGTCGGTGACAGAGACGTCACGAATCTTTTCAATCCTGATAAGCTATTAATCGACGCAAATGCACATATGCCAAAGGGAAAGGATGATCACTTCATAGTCGCAGCCTCGGCTGTAAAGAACGTGATGGGAATTCTCCAAGATACGAATCAGCTTGCGTATGCTCCGGGGCCAGAAGGATTACCTGGAGGGTATCCTATTCGTCTCTCACGAGAAGGAGCTAAAGTGGAGCTTCCAGCTGGACTAGGCAGAAGAGAGGCTATTCGAGTTAACCAAGACTCTCAACTGCTGGATGGAATCGAAAGAATAGAAGATGACGGCACCGTTGTTTTTTCGGCCAAAGCTAATCAGATAATGTCAGAGTTGCTCGGATACCAATGCACTCGACTCGCACCGGAAGAAAATGAAGTGAGGGCGAAAGAACTGCTTGCAGCTTACGATCTATTTGTTGCTAAGTATCGGACCTTATCATCTGGTCGCGAGCGATAGGGCAAGGAACAGCAACTAACGTTTCGCTAGCGTTGTGAAGACTGACAAAGAGGCATCTGGCAGAGTTGATGCTCGAGCACATTGCAGTGCATACTCTACTTTTAGATCACACTTTATTGTTATATGCGCCCCTTCGAGCTTCGCCCTGTGATTGAAATGGTCAAATTGTATGAGCTGACTTGGAGACAAGCGAAAAAAGCCTTCCAGGAAACGAGCACCGCAATAATCCCGACAGGAAGCAATGAACAGCACGGCCCGCATCTGCCACTTGGTACGGATTGGATTGTCGCTAACGAGATTGCGAACAGACTTTCCGACAAGACAAAAGCAATAGTGCTTCCGGTAGTTCCCTATGGATACGCTGAGTATCACATGGACTTTCCTGGCACAATCTATCTTGACAAAGAGACGTTTCGTGTCCTACTGATGGATATGTGTAGATCCCTGAACAGATGGGGCATTTCGCGAATCTTGTTTGTGAACGGGCATGGCGGCAACATGGATACGTTGCACACGGTTAGCATGAAAATAAGAAAGAAATACGGTATGTTGGCAGCGGCTGCTCAGTGGTGGGAAATGCTGCCCCAGAAAATCGGAGGGGAGATTACAGAGACCCATGGAGGCACAGTAGAGACAGCGATAGTTCGCACAATAAACCCAAACATTGTTGATATGGCCGTTGCATTCGTTCCGAAAGTAAAGTCCTTGACGAACAAGATTGAAACCATATCGATCGTGCAGTCTAGATTCGAAGATGGCTTGATGCGAATTTACTATAGGGTGGGCGACGTATCAGAGGCAGGATCGATGACCGAGACTGAAGGCGCCACCGATGTTAAAGACTTCAGCACAGCGACTCCTGAGTTGGGGAAGGAACTCTTAGACAAGGTAGTCAACCAATTAGCGAAATTCATCCCTGAATTCGAAAAGATCGAGGTACCGAAAACGCAAGAGGAACCCTGAACTTTCCGTGCCTCCTCGTTATGCGACAGAAATCGCACTGGATGTTTTCAACTCAGTGGGATACTTTTTGCCCGTGTCCTTGTTCTGAATTCTGTCCCTTGCAGTCCCTGAAGGAGCGACCATGTGAAACTCAACGACCGAGAATCGGTCCGTGATGTTGAAAACATCATAGTGATTTCTGTAGCTGATTCCCATTTTAGGCTGCCAATGTGATCGTTCATTTCGAGCAAAACTTCATCACTGACATTATGCAGACATGATTAGGAGTAGCTCATGAGAGAAACTGCGGTCCGACACGTTGATGTATTCACTGATGAAATTTTCTCTGGAAATCCCCTGACAGTCATTCCTGAAGCTGAAGGTCTGTCAGATTCTCAGATGCAACAAATCGCTAGTGAGTTTGGAACACCAGAGACAGCTTTCATTCTTGCAAGTGAAGGGCACGACTATCGACTCCGAATATTCAGTCCGATTAAGGAGATTCCTTTCGCCGGACACCCAATAATCGGAGCTGCACACGTTTTCGTTTCAGAGATCAGTAAGTCGCACGGGAGAAGGTTGATGCATGAAACCGGCATCGGCGTCCTACAAATCGATGTGATGGGCGACCAACCTCCACATAAGTTAATCATGGATCAAGGAAAACCAAGAATTTTAGGCAAATTGGACGAAGAGCATCTCAAAGGGCTATGTGACGCCCTCACACTTGACCGTAAAGGAACCTCGTCGGACTCATCTCCACAAATAATCAGTACCGGCCTCCCGCAGCTTTTCATTCAAGTGAACGGATTAGGTGACCTATCCCACCTTTCGCCCGATTTTAACAAGATCACGAAAATCGAAAATGAACTCGGACTGACCGGGGTCGGAGTCTTCACGTTGGAAACAGTGAACAGTGACGCGTCCGCTCACCTGCGGTTCTTTGTGCCGAGCATAGGAATCAGCGAAGATGCTGCTGCCGGAAGCGCTGCGGGTGGCCTCGGCGCATATATGGCCATTAATGGCCTGGCGACGAAAGAAAGATTGCGTGATTTTTCCATTGAGCAAGGCTTCGAGATGGGGAGGCCAAGTAGGCTGTACGTTGAAGTTCAACTCAAAGATGATGCGCCCCAGAACGTGAGAGTAGGAGGCTACTCGGTTACTGTTTCCAAGGGAGTTATCAACCTCCAATAAGAGTGGATTTATCGGCGAGAACCAAATAGAAGTTTAAAATTGCACAATTCGTTCCCTCCGTGTTGAGTTCAGCGTTAATGATCACCGATCGCGGAACGAAAGTGGAAGACATTGATACTCCTGCGCTATTGCTAGATTTGGAAAATCTGGAGCGCAACATCAAGAGGATGGCCGACTACTTTCATGATAAACAAACCAAAATGAGACCACACATCAAAACTCACAAGTGTCCGATCATAGCTCACAAGCAGATTGCAGCTGGCGCGGAAGGAATTGCATGCCAAAAACTAAGCGAAGCTGAAGTAATGGTTGAATCTGGAATACGTGACGTTCTCATAACTAATCAGGTGATCGGATGGAACAAAGTACTGCGACTCGCCAAGTTGGCTCACCATAGTACGATTACAGTACTCGTGGACAATACCGAAAACGTGCAACAATTGTCAACAGCAGCTCAGCAAGAGGGCGTCCAGCTTGGTGTGCTCGAGGAAATAAATGTGGGCATGAATCGTTGCGGAGTCCCTCCTGGCGACGGCGCGGTTGCATTAGCGCGCGAAATCTCGAATAAGCAAGGTTTGAACTTCAAAGGAATACTCGGCTACGAGGGACATTGTGTATTGATAGACAACTATGAGCACAAGAAAAGTCTTTGTCTGGAAGCAATGACCAAGAACATCGAGACCAAGAACAAGTTGGAACAATCGGGTCTGCGCGTAGAGAGCGTGCGGGCTGGAGGAACAAGCACGTACAATATTACTGGAACATATCCTGGCATAACGGAAGTGCACCCTGGCACATATGCCACAATGGATGCGAAATTCAAGAGCATGGGAATCCCGTTCGATTACGCAGTCACGCTCTTGACATCGGTGATAAGCAATCCTCAGCCAGGCAGGTTCACGCTAGATGCTGGAATGAAAGCAATCACATCTGAATATGGACTTCCGCAACCTAGGAGGGAGGGACTGGAACTGACACACCTATACGAGGAGCATGCTCTCGTGGAAGACAAAAATCTGCAAACCCACCTCGGGCTAGGTGACAAAGTGGAACTGGTTCCCACCCACGGATGCACTACCATCAACCTGCACGACCAATTTCACTGCGTAAGACACGGGTACTTGGAGTCCGTTTGGAGCATTTCCGCAAGAGGCAAGGTTTCGTAATAAAGGCCTACTTCCCACCGTGAATAGCACGGGATATCGCTAACAGTTTTCGGTCCCGGTCCTTCACTATGTCATCCTGAAGATTTCTGTAGTCATAAAACCCTCCACCCGACTTGACACCCATTCTTCCGCTCTCAACCAACCTCTTCAATTTAGCGGGAGGAGTCGAGGAGTTATCCAAGTCTTTGAAAAGTTCTTCTGACAAATGATAGAAAACATCGAGTCCTCCGAAATCACAAACTCTGAAAGGCCCAAGAATGGGATATCTGAACCCCGGCCCAAAACAGACCGCCGTGTCTATGTCTTCGATGCTTGCAACTCCTCTTTCAAGAAGACTAAGTGCTTCACGCAACAACGCGATTTGCAGTCGGTTCCCGACGAACCCAGGAATCGGCTTCAGAATTGTTATAGGTTTCTTACCGATTTCGGTCAAAATCCTTCGAGTGCGTTCCAAGGTCTCTCCCGTTGTGTTTTTCCCTGTCATGATTTCAACCAGAGGGATAATCTGTGGGGGATTCCACCAATTGGTTCCAATTACCCTGTCTGAGGTTCGCATTTTAGAAGAAATGTCCGTCACGCTTAGGCCCGAGGTATTTGATGCAAGAACCGCATCTCGAGGTGCCGAGGCCTCTAACAGATTGAAAATCTTCCTCTTAGTTGCCAAGTCTTCAGTAACTGCTTCAGTAACATAGTCGACACTCTCTACTGCTTGGCGTGGGTCGAGGGTTGTATGGATTCTTGCAATAGTTTTCTCCGACTCCTTTGGTTTCAGGAGATGTACTTCTTCTAACAAAGACAAGTTCGCTTTGACCTGCTTGAGCGCATGTTGGAGGATATCTTCTCTAACGTCAGCAAGCCAAACTTCGTATCCGCTCTGAGAGAAGGCTTGTGCTATGCCACGTCCCATCGTACCTGCTCCTATTACGGCGGTCTTCAGAGATGATCACTCACATGCTGTTTCAGATTCACCGTCCGATTAGGGTTTTCGGTGTGTGAATTAACCAAGGACTCCTACTGGAAGATTGCCGAACGTACCTGACCCCGAAGCGAAGTCCTTCTTGTCTGTGCGCACAGACAGGCATTAATGAGAAACGTCCCGTCACTTACTCTGATTTATGGCAGTTTGTCAGGACTGAGGAAGAATTCAGGGGGAAACAGACTCTAATATAGCTTGGCAAAAAACTGGGCAAAAAGCGCTTAAACCGATACAGTCGATTTATCGTCTTAGTATTGCGCCTGAGGGTGATGTTACGAGTATCCACATGGCTTCTTCGGGTATGAGCATCGTGGTGCTTGTCGCCCGAATCCATGCTCCGCTAGGGTTATCGTAAATCCACACATTGTTCTCATCGTAACTTCCAGAAATACTTGACAAGTATTGCCCTACGGTCTCGTTCTGGATGATGGGTTGAGGTTTGAACCCTACAAGATTCCAACCAACTTTGACTTGATATGTAGGTGGTGCTGCGCCAGGCGGGATCACGTAACCATCAATGTATAATGTGTCTGCGGTTCGCATGTAAATCAAGTAACCATTCCCGTCAGCCATCGTAGTCAATGTGCTTGGTTTTCCTGGCGTGAATACAAGCCAAGACTTCGACGAGGCTGAATAAGTCCAAACCGAAATAACTTCGTTACTTGCGATTTGTGACCTCAGTAAACTCGGAATTGAAGTGCTGTTGGGTATGATTGGAAGTGAAATCAGATTCCACCCAGACTTGAGCGTAATTGCGATCAGCGAATGGAAGTTCGCTGTTTCATTCACGGGCCCGTTCATCATGATGAAACGTGTATATGATCCACTGCCTGCACCGTTCCATGATGAAAACGCGTATCCTTTAGCCGCGTTGGCCTGAATTGTGCTGGATACTCTGCACCAGTTCATCAGAAAGATGTTATCAACTCATACGAGTACGCAGGCTAGTTCATGGTCGTAAACCTTCTTTCGTGTTCCTTCTAGGTCGTTATACGGCAATACTATCGTTATCCGCCGTCAAGGCACCAGACTGAGCACTATCAAGAGGATGCTGAACGGTTACATGTAACGTGTCATACCAACCGTGCCAATTAGCTTCGAATTTTCCGAGCGCCCTCCACTAACGATTGGGCTTTTGACATATCGAATATGGGGAGAAATTCACGATATTTGGTACTCGACGAGCCCTTTCTCTGTTCGAGCCCGCTCTTCCGAATATTGTCATCCATCTTGTCGTAGTCGTACGTAACATCCAGGTTTTCACCGCAATCTGCGCACATGTATTTGATCTTTCTTGGATCGTATTGCTTGCCGCATCCTACACATCGAAGATCAACGACGAAACTCAATCCTGTTACGCCAAGAGAATCCAATCTACTGGCCTATCTGGGGTTATTTCCATCCTTCACGCGAGACAATGAAGCACTTAAATGAAGACCTCAAGCAGAATGTCTCGGAGTGAGCTCGAGTTTTGAATCCGGAACGGGTGACTATTGACGACCTCAGAAAAATCATGAAACTTATGACTGTAAGATTTGATGAAAACCGACTTGATCTAGTGACGGCGGCTCTGAATCAGGCCCTCGAAATGCTTCAACCCCTTGCGAAGCTTCTTCTTCCGAAAGAGCTCGAACCAACCACTTACCTCGCAAGGATAAAGGACGCTGGAAGGGTGGCGCGCTCTGAAAATATCTGAACTGCGGAAAATGACTCTGCGCGAAATCGCGAAAAAGATCAGAAGCGGTGAGACATCTCCATCAGAGATAGTGAGGCTGCTATTGGAGCAGATCCGGCGTACGGATGACAAGTTACAAGCATACATAACCGTGTGTGAGGAGAGCTCTCTGAAACTCGCCGAGGCTGCGGAGCTTCAGCTAAAGGCAGGCCATGACCTCGGAGTTCTGCATGGAATCCCGGTCTCGATCAAGGATCTGTACGAGACCGAAGGAATTCGCACAACATGCGGCTCCAGACTAATGCAAGACTATGTCCCGAAGAAGGACTCTACAGTCGTCGCGCGCTTGAAATCGAAAGGTGCGATAGTTCTAGGGAAACTGAACACGCACGAATTCGCCTTAGGAGCAATGAGTCCTCCAACGAAAAATCCTTGGGACCTCGGTCGCATCCCAGGAGGTTCAAGCGGCGGTTCTGCGGCAGCTTTGGCTATGGGGTCTGCAATCGCAACGACCGGCTCTGACACGGGTGGATCCATCAGAATCCCGGCGTCATTCTGTGGAGTTGTCGGGTTGAAGCCAACTTACGGACGTGTTAGTCGCGCGGGCATATTTCCGGAAAGTTGGTCCCTTGATCATGCAGGTCCGCTAACCAAGAGACTTGAGGATGCCGCCTTGCTTCTCAGGATAATGGCTGGAAGAGACGAGTTGGATCCAACTTCCTCAGACCTCCCGGTACCGGATTATGTCCAAGAACTGGAAACCAATATCGCAGGCCTAAGAGTAGGCGTGCCGACAAACCACTTCTTCGAACACTGCGATTGTGAGATTGCAAAGGCAGTTAATGCGGCGGTCGAAGTGCTGGAAGGATTGGGTTGCACTAAAGTAGAGTTCGAATTCCCAAGCATTTCCGAGATCATGGCCGCCTACACAACAATCGACTTGTGCGAGGCAAGCGCCTATCACGAACGGGAAATCGAACAAAGGGCCGCCGACTTTCAACCGGATGTACGTCTCCTATTGGAACAAGGCCTTCTCATTCCTGCAAGCTATTACATCCAAGCTCAGAGAGTCAGAGCAATGCTTTTCGCGAAAGTGATGAGCCTGTTCGATCACCTGGATGTGATTGTCACGCCTTCCGTACCTATTGTATCGCCCCAGGTGAGTCAGACCATCGTAAGAATCGATGATTATGAGGAAAGCGTAGACAGTGCTGCAGTCCGCTACCTCGCGCCCTTCAACCTAACCGGATTGCCTGCGCTCTCGATTCCCTGTGGCTTCTCGAGCAAAGGCCTACCAATCGGAATGCAGATAGCGGGAAGGGCCTATGATGAAAGCACGATACTAAGACTCGGCCATGAATATGAAAATGCAACAGAATGGCACATGAGGCTACCTGAGACATCATAACCGAAGGGTAATGTCAACTTCATTCTCGAGTGTAATCGGATTGAACGGACAAAATTCGTCATTCTTCGACAATCGAAAATCCCGCTTGCCGTTCGGCGTGGCAGCCAAAGTATTAAATACTGTTCGATAAGACCAACAGCGTGAGCGTTTTGTCATCTAATCAAAGTTCAAAGAAAGGTGACTTGTATCTTCGACGCGCTAGCGGCCTGGTGAGAACTGCAGGTCCATGGTCTGGTCTCGCATTCAATGTCATTTGGACTGGAAATGCGGTCGGAATTATCGCGGCCTTCATATTGAACTCATACGTCTTCGTGGCACCTGGCCAGAACATAGTTGGGCTAATACTTGTTGCCACATTGCTTTCCACCCTGAATGCGGCAACTTACATGTTCTTCTCAATGGCCATGCCACGGTCTGGTGGCGACTACCACTACATCGGGAGAACCCTACATCCAGCGCTAGGTTTCATGAGTAGTGTCAACTGGGCGTTGTGGCTTCCCCTCGTGTTGGGCTTCGGTGGCTCAGCATTTGTTCCAATCGCACTCAACTCAATCGTGAAATCTTGGGGAGTAGCCACCAACAACCCCGTTGCAATTGCTTTTGCAGATACATTGCTTCAACAGAATTTCGTATTTCTGACCGGAGCGATTCTGATAATCTTCTTTACGGCGATTACGATTCTGGGCACGAAAGTCTACTTTACCATACAAAACATTTCCTTCATGTTCATGATATTGGCTGTCTTAATCACAGTTGCCGCCTTTGTAGTGAATACTCCTAGTACCTTCGCTGCGGCAATAGACCGTTCACTCGGCCAGGGTACCTATAGCTCAACTATACAGACATTTCAAACGAACTACCCATCAATCAAGCGTCCACCGGTGATCGCGATTTTGAGCGGCATCGCCCTGTGGGCCGGAATTAACACTTGGGCGATGGGCACTTCATTGATTGCCGGCGAGGTAAAGGAGGAGAGAAAACTGAAAACGTGGATGATCGCCAACATCTTGGGCACATTGGTCACTGGCGGAATAATGGCTTTAACCGCTTATCTCTACTTGTCATCAGTAGGAGAGAAATTCGTCTACGCAATGTCTTACCTGAGCGGTTCCGCTGGCTACAAGCTGGTATTTCCGCCCTACTACTCCTCATTTATTCCATTTGCGTTCCCGAATGTCATAGTGTTCATCATATTCGGCCTAGGCTTCTTCCTTGGTGGCATCTTCTTTTTCCCACAGAACCAGATACTCGCAAGCAGAGTCATGCTTGCTTGGTCCTTCGACCGCCTCATGCCTGGACAACTTGGACAAGTAGACAAGAGGTTCCACGCGCCGATCGTGGCGACCGCGATCTGCGGCATTATCGCGCTCATCTCGCTGTGGGTCTACGTCTATACATCATACCTCGGCTTCTTCTCGCAGCTCTTCGCCGTCGCATTCAGTTTCCTTCTAACATCAATCGCGGCCATCGTCTTCCCATTCCGCAGGAAAGCTATGTTCGAATCATCCTCAGCCAACATCAAAATCGCAGGCCTTCCTCTAATGAGCCTTGTCGGACTCGCAAACGCAATCTTTATGGCCATATTCATTTACCAAAACTGGACAGACAGCACGCTAGGCTCGAACAACCCTGTATCACTCGCACTTATTCTCGGAATACTAGTTGTTTCCTTCGCCCTGTTCTTCATAATACGGGCGATCAGGAAACGCCAAGGCATCGACATAGATGCGCTATTCCGAGAAATCCCGCCTGAGTGACAGCTACTTCTTCCTCCACTTTTTCTCAAACCCGATTTTTACGGGACGATCGAAAACAGAACACGATTGTGTGACGAAAAGGTGATTAGGGCACTGCAAATTCACGTCACGCAAGTAGGCTTTAGAGGAGTCTCATTCGACCTGCAATCTGCAACCACGAGAGACGTGAGGAGCTTGTCCGAGAAGGCGACCAACGACGACAAAGACCGAACATTCCTTGATGAGACTTCCAAGATTATCGAAGCGGCAGAGAATAATGATGTGCTCCTAAGGGTCATGGGCTCTATTGCGTTCAAGCTCCATTGCCCACAGTTCTCTTACATGAGCGACCAGATGAATCGAAAGCTCACTGATATCGACTTCGCCTCGTACAGTTCTGAGATGAATAGCGTGGATCAGCTTCTGCGAGACCTTGATTACACCACCCAATCCTACGTCCAGCTTGCAGCAGCGTCTGTGGGAAGGTCGATCTACTGGAAAAAAGACAATTCAGTCCACATCGATGTGTTTTGGGATAAGCTGCAGATGAATCATACCGTCAACTTCCGTGGTAGACTGGAAACGGATGAGCCGACAATCCCGCTCCCAGAACTCCTACAAGAGAAGTTCCAGATAGTGAAGATCAACTGGAAGGACATAAAAGATGTCGTTATGCTCCTTCGCGAGCATGATGTAGCAGAGAAAGATTCAGGACGCGAAGCCGTCGACCTCTCGATCATTAGCAAAGTGTTGTCGAATGACTGGGGGTACTACTACACGTTCACCCAAAACATTAAAGAAACTCAAACCCGAATCCAAGAACTCACAATGCTCTCTGAAAACGATAAGGCGACCGTAACTGCTAGGTTAACTAGGGTGCTTGAGACGATCGAGAGCGCACGAAAGAGCGCCAAATGGACTTTGAGGTCTAAGATTGGAACCAAGCGTATCTGGTATACCGAGGTGGGTGAAGTATAATGGCTTCAACCAAGATTTTCTTCACCTCAGATGTGCATGGATCTGACCTTGTCTTCAAGAAATTTCTAAACGCGGGCAAAGCGTACAAGGCAAGCTACCTCATTCTTGGAGGAGATATTACAGGCAAAGGCCTTGTGCTCGTCTCGAAGGACGCAAATGGCTACAAGGCGAATTTCCTTGGAAAGGACGTCATGGCGACGAACGAAGCTGATTTTGAGCGACTTAAAGGGCAAATCGTGAAGAACGGTTTCTACGTATACGTGGGCGACCCGAGCACCATAAGTGAAATGAGAGAGTCCACTGACAAGTCGGAAAAAGTTCTGATGGAATGCATGAAGGAAAGGCTCGAGTTTTGGCTGAACCTTGCAGAAGAACGGCTAAAGGGAACTGGCATTGAGTGTTACATCTCCCCCGGCAATGACGATGGGTACGAAATCGATTCAATCCTGAACTCGAGCAGCATCGTTGTCAATCCAGAGGAAAAAGTAGTCTCGCTGGCGGGGGATTACGAGATGATAACAATGGGGAAAGTCAACATGACCCCTTGGAAATGCCCACGCGACGTGACTGAGGAAGAGGTTGAGAACACGCTCGAGCACATGGTATCTCAGGTCCATGATTTTGGCAAGGCTATCTTCAACCTCCACGTACCACCCTATGACACTCTGCTCGATATCGCACCAGAACTTGACAGCGAACTAAGAGTTGTGAACCGCGGGGGGCAACCGAGTATGGTGCATGTGGGTTCTGCTTCAGTTAGGCGAGCAATAGAGAAGTATCAACCGATGCTCGGGTTACATGGGCACATACATGAATCAAAAGGAGTCGAGAAGATCGGGCAGTCCCTCTGTCTCAACCCCGGAAGCGAATACCAGGAAGGAATCCTGAGGGGCGCACTAATCACTCTCGATTCGGGCAAGCTAAAGAACTATCTGCTGACATCGGCATAGACCCGGCTGTAACTGTGCAATCGCTTCAGATACAAGCGCGACACTTTTGCCTTCATTAGGTCATAAGAAAATGAACGTTGCAGGTCAACGGCTTGGAGTTAGACGTTTATCGGTGGTAGACACCCATACCGTGGGAGAACCCACGAGTGTTGTGACCGGATTTCCATTGGTTCGCGGAGGGTCCCTGACAGAAATCAAGAATGACATGCAGGAAAACCATTATTGGTTGAGGCGCTTCATCCTTCACGGAAGTGTGCTCTTCGACAGCACAGAGCCCCACTTGTCCCAGTGTCGATCTTTTTCGATTCTGATATAGTTTCGTTTCATCGCGATTGTACCATTAGCCATTAGCAAAGGGGTAACGCAACGTGAGAGCTTCTCCCACATGATGGACCATTTGCATAACACTCGCGAGGTTAGGCGAAAGATTCCTTAGCTAAATTCCTCTTTTCTCTCATGCTTGGCTCGCAATTGTCCAATAACTTAACTTCAGAAAACCTTGCTCACATTCCTGTTATGTTCATTCAAGCAAGAAGCCGTTTACTAACGGGTCATTCTCATCAAAAACGAGTTTGTTGAAACCTGTGATGTAGGCAGAGCCCGTGATTTCTGGAACAATCGCGTCATAATCACCTACCCTCGTTTCGCTGATAATTCTGCCTTTGAACTTAGTTCGGAGTATGCTTTCATGAACGAATGCGTCCCCGACTCGAAGCTCCCCTTCTGAATGAAGCAACGCCATTTTAGCACAGGTTCCTGTTCCGCATGGTGATCGGTCCAATTGCCCTCGTCCGAAAACAACAGCATTTTGTGCATGCGCGTCCTTGCTCTTAGGAGGGCCCGCGAATTCTACGAGTTCCACCCGATTGATGTGTGGAAGGTTTGGATGGACGACCTTCTCTTGAGCATTCACGATCTTCTTGATTTCTATGCCCAAATCAATTAGAACGGTTTTGTTCCAAGGCTCCAAATCAACACCAAGTTCCTTTGCCTTCACATGCGCGAAAAAGTCTCCGCCGAAGAGCAGATCCACACTGATCAATTTGCGTCCCAGTGTTACGTTTACGGTTCGAAGTCTGAATGCGGGAACGTTTTCGAAACTTACTGTTTGGACGCCGTTCCCTTGGTACCGCACTCTTGTCTTCACGACACCTGCTGAAGTGTCAATCAAGATTTCCTCTTTGGGTTCAATGATTTTCGTTTGGACAGCATAGGTGACAACACCTATCAGGCCATGCCCGCACATGTCCAGATAGCCTCCATTGTGCATCCAAAAGGCCCCAAGATCGCACCCTTTCCGTTTTGGAGGGCAAAGAATGGCTCCGAACATGTCGCTGTGCCCCCTTGGTTCTTCCAGTACGAAGCGCCTAAACCAATCATGATTTGTTTGCATGTCGTCCTTGAGTTGCGCAATCGTTTCGCCACGGAGCGGGAAATCCGTCACGATCCGGGTAGGTTCCCCAGCAGTGTGCGTATCCACGACAGAATATTCGCGTTGGGACAAAAGCATCAAGACACCTAATCGTTTACCTTCCTGAAAATCCTTGCGTCAACTCATTTTTCGGACGTGTCGGATTTCCTGCCCTGGACCACCAGTCTATCAGAATTCTATGCTGCGGTCGTGGAAAGAGGGATATCTACTAATCTTGCACCTCTAATCGGGCATTCTTGTGATTATTCTCATCATTGGGTTCATGTTCATATTGGGACTTAGGCTCCTCATTCAGACTGTATCTCTTCCGCTGATCCATTAGTTATTAGCAACCGACCTCCTGCTCTGCTGAGGCACCGGTCGAGGGTGATCTCGCTTACCGAGCCGAATCAAGACTGGAAGTCAGTTTTCTTCTGAGCCTCCTTAGCGGATGGCTGGCCAGCTCTTTCTTTTCTTTCTCACGCTGGGTTCTGCGGTTGGGATTGCTATCTTCGTCTAATAATTAGTGGCGAGTTTGGACGTATTGTTCCACAGTAGACAGCAACTTCCGTATGTCCTCTACTGAATGCGCATAAGAGATTGCGCCGTGCAGCATTTCAGGTATGAGTACCAAGATGCCATTAGCAAGGAGGTGATTGAACAAGGTCTTTGATTGTTGATGGTCGCTCATAGCATGGCCGGTTACGTCTCGTAGAGGTTTCTTATTGATCATGTGTATAGAGACGAGGGAGCCGACGCCTGCTGCCTGTGCTGGGAATGCGTTCTTTTCGAAGATTGCGTTGAGGCCGTCTCGGGACATCTTCCCTAGTTCGTCAATATGGTCATGGACTGGCTGATGTTCGAGCACATTAATAGTAGCGAGGCCTGCGGCTAAGCTGAGTGCGTTTCCCGCGAATGTTCCGCCATGATAAGCGTAATCCAAACCTGAATACTTCAGGTGATCCATATGCTCCATAACGTCACGCCTTCCACAAACGGCGCCAATGGGAAGACCACCGCCGATGATCTTACCGAGAACCGTCAAATCCGGCATCACACCAAGAAAGCCCTGCGCTCCACTTAGACCAAGGCGGAAGCCAGTGACTACCTCATCATAGATTAGAAGAGTTCTAGTTCGGTCACAGTATCCTCTCAATGCCTTGAGGAAATCCATTTCAGCCGAAATGCCCCCTCCAGCTGACAAGACTGGCTCAAGAAGCACGCACGCTAGCTGTTCATCTCTGACGCGGTTCTTGAAACCTTCAAAATCATTGTACGGCACGACAACAGTATCTCGTTGCGAACCTTGCGTGATTCCTCCAGAAGGTGGTTGACCGTACGGAGGCTTTGTGGCCAAATGCAATGGGTCGTATGCGCCGTGCCACCCTCCTTCAAACTTTGCAATCTTAGAGCGCTTCGTGAAAGTTCTGGCAAGCCGGATGGCGAAGAGGTTCGCCTCGCTCCCGGAGCTTGTGTAGCGAACGAGCTCCGCGCTGGGCACGTGTTTTGTTATAGTTTCAGAAAGCGTAACTTCCAGTTCGTGGGCTACACCGAAGTGCCAACCCTTCTCAGCCTGCGCTTTGATGGCTTCCATGACAGTTGGATATGCGTGTCCGAGTATCATCGCGAAATGCGTACACCAGTAATCAGTGTATGTGTTGCCGTCGATGTCAACGAGTTTAGCCCCTCTGGCTTCCTTGGCGAAGAAGGGGTATGGTTCGAACCACCTAATGCCGTATGAGACGCCAGCCGGTTCAACTTTTTTGGCGCGTTCAAACATTGCGTGGGATTTCGGAGTTCGCGAAGCATATTCCGACTCTTTCAAAACTACGCTGTCCAAGCTTACGGCACGAAAATGCTGTTTGAAAGGTAGCTAATTTCAGCTTTTCCCTCTGGAGTGGCCATAATGGGCGTGGCTGATGAAGAGGTGCGGAATCATCGGATCGCCCTCTACGGGGTCGAACAGGACCTAAGAGGACTGGGGGATGATTATGACAAGCGGGGCGAGCTCATTCGTGACAAGCTGTATGCTCTTGCCGGCGACCCACACAATCCAGCAATTTCACCAATACGCGAAAGATTTGATTAGAGGTATCGCTTTAAAACTTGAACACACAACACTGATCGAGGGTAGAGCCGAAACGGTCCCAAGGTGACAGAGCCTTGACGAGAACACATGAAGCATTGAAGAGTGACCATCTCAATTTGCTGATTAATGGCACCTGGGTTGAGTCTCAATCTGAGGAGCTCCTCCCTGTGATGGATCCGGGGAGGGGAGAGGAGATTTGCAAAGTTCCCCTCGCTTTGGGAGAAGAGATTGACGCCGCCGCTATTTCATCTCAGAATGCGTTCGAGAAGTGGAGACTGGTTCCCCTTACAGAACGCATGCAATACTTGTTCAAGATGAAATATGTTTTCGAAGAGCGCTTCGAAGAACTGGCTCGAATCAACACTCGGAATCATGGAAAGACGATTAAAGAGAGCAGAGGCGACGTAAGGCGCACCATTGAGAACGTTGAAGCTGCGATCGCCGCGGGTTACACTCTACTGAAGGGTGAACATCTAGATCAGATCGCTCAGGACATCGACGAAGGAACCGTGAACACCAACATCAAGCATGAATTTCGGTCCATTGCAACGAGGCGGGATGTCTTAGATCGGCAAGAGTTGGATTTCAGTCAAACTGTATACCGTACGAACTCGTTCTCGCAGGGATTACCATGGGATATCCAGGCCTCCCTTTTCTCAGGGATGTATATCATGCCATCAAGAGTTCTGCTATGATGGGCCTTGGGTTTCGCAGGGTTTACGTGCGCGCATATCATGTTAGGTCTGTTTGCATGATCTCTGAGGAACTCTTGAAAGGTGTTCAGGTTGAGTTTCCCTTCGTTACTTTGTAGGAGTTCCAACATCCTATCGCATCTTGCTTCGCTGTTCACGCGAGAATCACCACTCTTTGGATCAGTGAAACCCTCGGTTCCGTAAACGTAATGATTAGCGTGATGTAGGAAAACGTTGGACCTCGTTGCCGTTACTTTGAGCGGATTAGCCTCAACGTCAACTATGCCCTTATTGTCCCCAAGCATGAAGTTCAGAGCGTATGCTCTGTCGGCCCTTTCGATTGCGGCGACTGCCCCATCAAGGTCCTTCTGGTTAAGCACCTCTCTAACAATACAAAGCATAGGAACTCCCACCTTCGTCTTCTCGAAACCTAACGCGTTAATGCACACGCTCAGTCCGCTAGAGTTCATGCCCATCATGGCCGGAGCGCCAGCGTAGCTATAGATCAACGCGTCGGGGCCATCTTTCTGCACATACTTGGTGAGCGTAACGCAGTCACCGTCTAGCCATGGATCTATTCCTTCATCGTTGTTCTGCCCAACGTATGTTAATCCATCTGAAGTGGCCTTGTCTCTTGCGGCAAAAGACGTACACGCCTTGCTCAGTTTCGGGTAAAAGACCTCGTTAAACGCGGCAACCAGTAAGACTTCATTAGGTTGAATATCGGCTCCATCAGCCGTGCCCCTAATTTCTTCAGCAATTTCCTCCGAGTAGTCTCGGATAGGTCTCTCATACTGTGAAGCTTCTCGCAGGGCGTCTTCTCTGGAAGTTTGCAGATAGCGAACATAGAAGTCGTAGTGCGAATCAATTAAACGCCTAATTAGAGGCTTGTAGCGAACGCCGTACGCGTACCCTCTCTCAAAAGCGCTTCCCCGCGCCTCGAGTACGTCCAACGTGTTGACGCTCAGTAGTTTTGCCATGACAACCAGACACGACCTGACCTCTTGGGACCCTATACGCATTTACACCGACTATCGGCAGCGACACTATGCTGCTTGCCCTTCATCTGCTTTCCTAGCGGGGTCGTCGATCCGGTCAACGAAGTATGAACCCTTCCTTTAATGGATCATCGGGGGAAATTAAGAATTCATTTCGACCTGTAATCCAGGCTCGCCCTTCAACTTGCGGTATTACTGCATCGTATTTTCCCTGTCTTGTAGTTTCTTTCACCCTTCCGGTGAATCGCGTGCCAAGTATACTCTCGACGATAAAGGGTTCACCTTGTCTTAGACGCCCTCGCGCGGTTTCCAAAGCGAGTCTCGCACTGACACCAGTTCCAGTTGGGGAACGGTCCACTTCGCCATTAGCGAAAATGCACATATTTCGTGAATGTGCGTCCTGCGAGAATGCTGGGCCGACGAAAATTGTTCCATAAAGGAAAGAGAGAGCGTCTTCGAATGGGTGTTGGACTTTTATGGACTCCATTACGGCACGCTTGATTTGCATACCATACTCGATTAGACGAGAAAAGGCGCGTGGGCTCAGTTCGACACCGATGTCGGCGGCTTGCACAAATGCGTAGAATGCTCCACCGAATGCTATGTCGTATCGGACCCGACCGAGTCCCTGCAGCTCTATGGTCTGGTCTAACGCGTAGACGAATGAAGGTACATTCTCGAAGGCAACGCTTTCCACGTAATGACCTTTGTCAGTACCCTTACGCAACCGGGCCTGCGCGGCAATTGTTCCTGCTGGTGTATCTATCTTTAGATTCTCTCGAGCCGCCACAATACCGGTTTCGATTACCACGGTACTGAGCGCGATAATGCCATGCCCACACATCGTGCTCCAGCCTTCATTGTGCATGAAAAGAACGCCTATGTCAGAATCACTCTGAACAGGTTCCGTCATAATCGTGCCGTACATATCGGCGTGTCCGCGGGACTCAAACATCAAGGCGCGGCGCAATCCATCTAGATGCTTCTGTGCGTAACGCCGCTTTTCGACGATGGTATCGCCAGGCACTTGATCAACACCGCTCGTTACCACGCGGAGTGGTTCCCCTTCCGCGTGTGCGTCGATTGTGCTGATACGTTGCCAGTCCGATGGCGGTCTCCAGTTCATGTTCCTTCGCGTCGCCCAGCAGGTACAGAGTATTTTATGCTTCGGCTGCTCGGTTCGAATCGGAAACAGATTCACTCATGAGAGTATATTGCATATCAAGTTCAAAGGCAGAATCATCAGCGAAACGAAGATAGTGATTACTTAGTCGCAAAGATGGACTACTTGGCGCGGAATCTCAACTTGTAGTCACGGTATAACCCTTCAGATAGCAAAGCACTTGTGAGAAATGAGAGAACAGTCCAAAAGATATTTCCCTTCCAAGCGAAGTAGATTGCACCGAAAACTAATACCACCACTAAAAGGACTGAACTAATTATAGTCGTGTTCTTGCCCATTTTGAACCGATGTCTCAATTCTCTTTCCTCACGGCGGCAACGCAGAAGATTCGAGTCATGAAAGAAGAACTACGTTATTGCATTAATCAATATTGAGATGATTTCAGAGTGAACTATAATCGTATTCTTTCTTGTTATGACTCGTGGACTCGAAATTAGGCAAAGCTCAGGCTCTGAAGTCCTCGTATATTATCCACTAGTAATCGAGTCGCTCGCATAGAATTTTCCCTCGTCAGAGTCGTCAAGAGAATGAGGAATTGGGGCTATGGCCGGTCTTGGACCTAGTCCCCGTGCGCTACGTCAATGATGGATTATTGGGAGGACGCTCTCACGCTGAGTTACTTCCTAGCTATCTCGCCGATGAATTCGGCAGCTCTGTCAACAACGGCTGAAAGCAATTTCTCACCTTTCCCTTTGGTCGCCTTGGATGGATCGCCAACGGATCCGGTGCTTGTTAACTTGTTCATTGGTGGAGTGGCGGCTTGTACCTTAGGACCACCAGCAAGGAAGTCGTACTTAACGAAAGTGGGCTTAAGGTGTGGTATCTCACCTTTGAGTTTGCTTTTGTCGACGCGTTGGTCTAATGCGTAAGCTACGGAGGTTTCAGTGTCGCAAGCATGGAAGAATGGGGGATCACATGTCTTCTTGATTTCATCTATTATGAGCTCCCACCAGTTTATGACGTAGACTTCGCTAGCGATCTGCTCAGCTAGGTCATGTAGCGCTACACTTAGAGCGGCGTCGTTTCCGCCGTGGCCGTTGAATATCACGATCTTCTTGAAACCGTGCTTACTGAGACTTACACAAATGTCCTTTATGACATCAACGAATGTTTGGATTTGCAGTGTTATGGTGCCTGGGAAGACCATGTGGTGTTGTGAAACGCCGAAGGCTACGGGATGTGTCACGACGACGCTGATATTCCTCTCCGATACTTTGTCGGCAGTTCGTTTGGCTATTTCGTTAGCAGTCCACCAATCATTGTCTACTGGCAGATGCATTCCGTGTTGTTCCGTCGATCCAACCGGGACAAACGCAATATTCGATTTCTCCAAGTAGCTTTTGACTTCCGGCCATGTCATCTGGTCTAACTGCACTGTCAAATTCACCTCCTAATGAGAAATTGATCACAAGAAAAAAAGGGGAGTAACGGACGTGTCACTTTTTGCTCTTGCTTGTTCTTCGTTGCACGAAAACTAGGGCGATGATGCCTACAGCAATCAGGACAACCATCAGTGCGTACTGAACTATATCAGAGAGATACAACAGGGCAGGTCTAGTCTTTGGCAAGTAGTTGTTAAGGAACGGTGTCCATTGCAGTCCTTGCAGGCTCGATCGAAGAATAATGATCACGAAGGCGATGACAAACATTAGCACGAGAATACCGTAGAGTTTTCCTTTGCTCATGGTCACACCGTCTCCTTATTCTACTTCTTCTCCGCCCGACCATCGCCAGCGTGGTTTCATGAAGTCTGGGAACAATCGTAGTACTATGACCATCGGTATCCATTGCTGCAGTACGTAGACGAGATAGGTTCCACCTGCGAATGTTGCGACCATTTCCGGCCAGAAGGGCACTATTTGCAGACCGAACGACATAGCAGCAGTGTAGAGAGTCAGCCCGACGCCTTCAGCGACTAAGGATGTCACAAGGAGAAGGCCATATCCAATCGGGCCGCGATGGTTCCATACCGTCTTTGTCACAAGGCAGAAGATTAGGCCGACGAGCGGATAGTACCAAGGATCTAGCATTGGTAGCGACGATGGAAGACCAATCAGGATACCGCTTGCGATGGCGACGTAAGGTCCTCCTGCAAATGCCACTATTGCGATGATCGTCTCCCTAACATCGAGGACGAAGGGGGGATAGAGGGGGATTACGAGCCCCAGTGCTCTCCAAGCAAATCCGAGTCCGCCTAGGGCCGCTACCATTCCAACTTGTCTAGCTGTTAGCTTAGGTGGCTTCGATGTAGAACTTTTTGTCGTTTCGCTTTTGGTCAACGTTTTTCGGGTCAAGCGTTATCGACTACGCGAGTTAAGGCTTGGCTAATGATTGTATATAGTGGGTTGACGTAACCCATTCACTGTGAAGAAGAATTCATTGTAACGTAAATTTCGACTCCAATTTTGTACTGCTGTCTCGCGGTCACCTGGGCGAATGACTACCACTTTCTGGTCACCAGTAATCGAGCTTAAAGGTCAGCTTAACCCAACTCGCCGCGTGCTGACCGTGGCTGACAAAGTAGTTTTCCAGAATGTCAGTTTCACCTACGCAGGCGATTCGAAACCTGCGTTGAACCACATCTCACTCACAATTCATCAAGGGGAGACCGTGCTGATCGCGGGACCAGCAGGAGCGGGCAAGACGACCTTATGTCGTTGTATTAACGGGCTCGTCCCCCATTATTTTCGTGGACACGTTGAGGGGAAAGTGCTGGTCGGAGATATCGATACGAAAGTTTCTTCGATATCTGCACTATCGCATGTGGCGGCCATGCTCTTTCAAGACCCGTCCAGCCAACTCGTCAACCCCACGGTCTTCGACGAGATCGCCTTTGGACCTGAGAATTATGGTGTTCCTCGCGACGAGATTCTAGTCCGAGTGAAAGAGTCGATCCAGTCGATGCGACTGGATGGGTATGAGGAGAGAAATCCTCATTCCTTGTCAGGTGGAGAGCAGCAAGCGTGTGGGCTGGCTGCAATCGTCTCTATGCGGCCTGATGTGTACGTCTTGGATGAGCCCACATCTAATCTTGATCCCATCGGAAGCATGAGGGTTCTCACCCATCTTGCCGAATTGTCGAGGACCGAGAATGCAACTACGATAATAGTCGAGCACAAGCTTGAGGAACTCCTGCCTCTTGTGGACCGTCTCATCGTTATGCAAGACGGCGGAATCGTCGCTGAAGGAGAGCCTCGAAGGATGTTTGAAGACGCAGAATCGATGACTAAGCTCGGGTTAAAAACGCCTCAAACGGCTCTCCTATTCTCAAGGCTCAGAAGGTTCGACCCGTCCCTGAAAATTCCTATCACGTTTGATGAAGCTGTCTCGGAAATGTCCCCGTTTCTAAAGCCCCGTATGAAAGGTGACGCAAGGCCCACGCCGCGAGAACCCTCTGATCCGAAGAATGCTGATCATGGAGACACGGTAATTCATACTGAAGATCTTGTGCATGTATACGATGCGGGTACCGTCGCTCTTCAAGGAGTGACTGTAGATATACGAAAGAAAGACTTCTTGGCCATCATAGGTCAGAACGGTTCGGGGAAGACAACGCTTGTGAAGCATTTTGATGGTCTGCTTCGCCCCACTAAAGGAAAAGTCTTGGTTTTCGGACTTGACGCTTCGCAAGCTAGCATTCGACAACTATCGACCAAGGTCGGATACTGCTTTCAGAATCCCGATCACCAAATTTGCACCGACAGCGTAAGAAAGGAATTGGAATTCGGACCTAGAAATCTTGAATTGCCCGAGAGTGAAATACAGAAACGAGTAGACGAAGTAACCGAAGCCATCGGCCTACGAGAAATGTTGAACGATAACCCGTTCAATCGGAGCAAGGGGGAGAGGCAGCGAATTGCCGTCGCATCGGTTCTCACCATGAAACCGGATGTCTTGGTGGTTGACGAACCAACAACTGGACAGGACGACCGAATGGCCAGGCAAATGATGGAGTTCTATAGGAAACTGCATGATGAAGATGGTAAGACCATCATTGTGATCACCCATGACATGAACCTGGCCGCGGAATACGCAAACAGGGTCTTTGTCATGTGGAACGGTCAAATCTTGCTAAGCGGTTCACCTCGCGAAGTGTTCGCTAAATCAGAAGAGATTGAGAAGACCTACCTTAAAGCCCCACAGATCACGCGGTTCGCGCAAGCACTCAAGTCCTTCGGTTTCCCGCCAGACGTGTTGACTGTAGATGAGATGTATCATGAGGTTGCTAAGAGAATAGGAGGTTAAGAGCTTGGCATTTGAGTATGTCCCGGGTAACACTTTCTTCCACAAACTCGACCCTCGGGTAAAATTCCTCTGGTGGATAGTTGTAATGATTATGGCGGTCGGATTGGGGACAGATCCAATTTACTTAGGAGTCGTGTTCATCTCAATCTTTGTGGTTATGCGACTCGCGAACATACCGTTCAATAAAGTAACCTCGTTCCTAAAAGGGATGGCACCAGTTGTCGCCATGTACGCGATCTTTAACCTTCTCTTTCCGCCCATAGCTACAGACGTTAAGAACCCATACATTTTCTTCTATTTGATTCCGGCGAGGACACTTCCCGTGTCACTTGAAGCGTGCATCTGGACGGCCGGCGCGGTTCTTCGGTTCCTGATGATTCTTCTCGTGATAAGAACGATTTTGATGATTACGCCTATCCGCGACATCATAATCACTTTCGTGAAGCTAAAGCTACCAGCCGATTTCGCTCTTGCATTGAGCATCGGCTTGGCTTACGTGCCAGTGCTAATTGACGAGAACAATAAGATCAAAGAGGCTCAGCAAGCGCGAGGGTGGAGATACGAATATAGGAACCCAGCTAAGAGGTTCAATGCTCTCCTAAAGCAAATGTTCGTGCCAGCAATCTTCAACTCTATGCGTCGAACGGGCGATATAGCAATCGCCATAGAATCACGAGGTTTCAGTCACGATATCGCGAGGCGTACGTATGTTCGTCAGCTGAAGTATACTCGAAGCGACTATATTGTTACAGCCGTGCTTCTTCTGGCTATGTTGGTTGGGCTAGCAGTAGGAACCTGGGGACTTCACTGGGCATCTTATGTTAATGTTGCAAGAATGATTAGACAATTCCTGCCCTCTTAACATGATTATAACGCATCCCGAACCATCGGCTCCCAGTTCTGACCTTTCTGGTCGTGATCGACGAAATGAAAACAAACTATGCTAGATTGCTGGCGCCAACTCAAAGCGTGATTATGCACCTCCTTCCAGGAACCCCGGTAAGCTTTGACGACGACGGTTCTTGGGAACTTCATAGCCCTGGGTTTGAAGCGATCAAAACTCTTGGAGACTTATGAGTTTGAGACTCAACTCACTCACACCTGCGGCTTATTCAGTGGTGAGTCGCTTTTCTCTTAGCACATTCGATATGAAATCTATTTCTATGAAATACAGAAAGGAAGCTCTGCGTCTTCGCCACCTGCAGAACAGGTTCAACAAGCCTTTGACACCCAGATTCTAATCGCCTTCAGCTCAGTGACGCCTAAGAAAATTCAGTGACAAATCAAGAAGAACTCTCTCCTCTTTTTTCAGCGCTCCAAGATTCATACATAGTATGCTATACCCATCAGTCTTTGGCGTTGACTTTGCTTTGCTTAGGCGTGCCCTAGTTACACTCGACTCACGCAAACTGAAAAGCTATCAGCTAACCTCGGGTTAACGCGCCCGGTTCGAGACTCCTCCATGCCTTGTAGACTTCTGAAGCATTCACATGTTTAGAATAGTGGATCGCAATGCCTGCACCGTCGGTTCAATGAGGCTCGGGTGAGGAGCATGTCGCAGGGGCGCCTCCGAGTCCTTCAGGCCGTTTCCAGTTATTACACAGCATATTCTATCATTCTTGTCTATTACGCCAGCTTTAACCAGCTTTATCATGCCGGCTACTGGGGCAGCACCCCCTGGCTCAGCGAATATACCCTCCTTCGCACCTAGCAAGGATTGGGCATCAAGTATTTCATCGTCAGTCACAGTCTCAACGACTCCATTCGATTCATGCAGGCTCATGAAACTCTTGAGATAATTGCGAGGCTTGCCGACGGCGAGTGCTCCTGCTATCGTGTTCGGTATGACTGGTTCAATCGACCGGCTCCCCTTCTTATATGCCGATACAACCGGGCTGGATCCCTCGGGTTGAATTCCAACCATTCTCGGTTTTCTGGATATAAACCCCAGTTGATAGAACTCTTTGAGTCCTTTCCACACGCCTGCTAGATTGCACCCGTTGCCAACCGGGACGATTACCCAGTCTGGTGGATGCCAGCTGAATTGTTCACATAGTTCGTAGGCAAGCGTTTTTTTTCCTTCTGTCCTAAAGGGGTTTGTCGCTGGATTGCAGTTGTACCACCCGAACGTTGCACATGCTTCATTGGCCAGATCGTATGCTTGATCGTAGTTTCCCTTTACTTTGATGACTTTCGCGCCATATGAAATCGATTGAGATAGTTTTCCTATCGGTGTCGATTCGGGAACAAAAACGTAACATTGTAATCCTGCTTTGGCCGCGTGTGCGGCCATTGACGCTGCAGCGTTTCCTGTGGACGCGATTGCTGTCACATTTTGTTCGAATTCAAGTGCCTTGTTGGAGGCCATGATAGATGCTCTGTCTTTGAAGACACCGGTGGGATTGCGCGTTTCATCTTTTCCGTACAATTGCTTCAACCCAAGCTCCTCTCCCAGCCTTCGGCAATGAATCAAAGGAGTGCCGCCTTCCTCCAGGGACGGAACTTGCTTAATGTCGAATATTGGAAGCAACTCGTGATACCTCAGGCACGCGGGTCCCCGCCTGTTTTCTAGGTCTGTAATAGTTATCTCGCTCCCTATGGTATCATAATCATAGACTACGTCGAGCTTCTCTCCGCAATTGTCGCAAATGAAAATCTGTGCTCTTGGGTGGAATTCCTTCTGACAACTAACGCATCGGAGAGTGCGTACGAAGCTTCTGTTTACAGTCGTGAGCTATAACCCACCTCCGTCTGGTTTTGATTGAGTCTTAAAAAAATGCTGGTTAATTCACACACCGGCAATTCGCTAGTTACCATCGTTCCGCTTTGCGTTTTGAATCAGCGTCAGCCATTTGTTTGAGCCCTCGACTTTGATTCCTGTAACTTCGGCGGAGGTTCTGTCGTCTAGTGCGATGTGTGGTCGTATGTAGTAACGGATACGCTGAATTGCGCGGAGTTGCAAGTACTGTCACGGTGAAGGACACCAAGTGCGGGTGTGTTTCATCAAACATAAGGAAGGCTGGAACGGCCAACTTTTCGGAGCGAACCCATCTGAGAGCGCGACCACCGCTGTAACCCTGCAGAATAGACGAAGACTCGAAAATTCTTCCACCCCAAAACTCGCTAAATTACAGGCGTGATCAAGGGAACTTCCAATCGATGAGCGCGCACTGGAGGCGGCGACCAAGCCAAAATAGCACAGCGGAAAATGGTACAAGTTCCCTACCGTTTCACGTAGCGGCCCTATCTAGGAACTTACGTAAAAGACATTCAACGACCGCACATACAATAAACGCGAAACTTCTTTTAGCAGTACTAGGGCCGTCGCATTCTGGTGGTATCCCGTTGCTTGAGCCACTGTTGGATTTACCCCACCGCATGAACTATGACCTTATGCCCGTCTTCACAGCTGTTTTCATGTACTCAATTCTCACATTGTTCGCCGCAGTTTTCCTCTACGGGGTCTACAGGCGCTTGCGGATCTACTTCAGGGGAACTTCTCCACCAAGGTTTGACCACCTAAAAGAAAGAGCCCTCAAGGCAATAGCAAACGCATTCATGCAACGAAAGGTTTTGAAGAAGAAATACCCCGGCATCATGCACCTTCTCATTTACTCTGGAATAATCGTCCTTTTGATAGGTACGACTTTGGTGTTCATTGATTCTGACCTTTGGCAGACCATCTTTCATAGCCAAATCTTGGTCGGCAACTTCTACCTCTTCTTTGAACTCTTTTTGGACGCTTTTGGCCTTGTCGCCATAGCGGGCCTGCTAATCGCGATCTTCAGAAGAACGGTCTCTAGGCCACCGAATCTCCCCACGTCCCGGGATGACATCTACATTTTTTCAGTTCTCTTAGTCATCCTGACAACAGGGTACGTCTTAGAAGCCATACGGCTTGCGGTTGATAAGCCAACTTGGGCGCAATGGTCATTCGTCGGATACCAACTTTCCTTGTTGCTGATAAGCCATGGGCTCGACACCGAAGGAATCATAACCTTCTACCGTGGGCTGTGGTGGTTCCACGCGCTCCTCGCGTTCACTGCCGTTGCGAGCATTCCGTACACGAAACTCTTTCACCTAATCACTTCGCCTCTTAATGCCCTCTTCGCGCACTTGCGACCAAAAGGTCAACTCAGCACACCGTTTGACCTGAAACAGCTCTTAGCTTCAGGCAACTTCGACATCAAAGTTGGAGCCGCGGCTATCACTGACTTCTCGTGGCAACAGAGGCTAACCTTTGACTCATGCACGTCGTGTGGGCGGTGTACAAACGCCTGTCCCGCAACCGCCGCTGGAACGCTTCTCTCACCAATGCACCTCATACTAAAGCTCAGAGGCCTGATGCTAACACAAACTGCGACTGATGGCGGAACCACAGCGGTCACCAATGTCGTGAACCCCGAGGAACTCTGGGCATGCACAACCTGCAGGGCATGCGTTAGCGAGTGCCCTGTTCTCATCGATCACATCGACGCAATAATCGACATGAGGCGGCACCTAGTCGGCGAAGGAAAACTTGACCGTGGCAAACGGGACCTACTCACAAACCTGACTAACGTTTCCAACCCCTACGGCTTACCACCAGCGGACCGCATGAAATGGGCGGAAGGCCTTGATGTAAAGACTGTGAACGAGCAACCGGAATTTGACCTCCTCTACTGGGTTGGCTGCTCAGGATCGTACGATCCCAGAAACCAGAACGTATCCAGAGCTATCGTCAAGATATTGAAAACAACAGGAATTCGTTTTGCAGTCCTTGGAAACGAAGAGAAATGTAACTGCGAAGTTGCTCGGAGACTCGGGGAGGAAGGGCGTTTTCAACAAGCAGCCATAGAGCTAGTCGACCTATTCAAGAAATATAACGTCAAAACTATTCTCACCCAATGCCCACATTGCTTCAACACCTTCAGGACCGAATATCCACAATTCGGCGCTGACTTACAGGTCATGCACCATTCACAACTCATCGCTCAACTCATCGCTGTAGGAAAGTTGAAACTCAAGAAAGGGTTGCAGGGGAACATTACGTTTCATGACCCATGCTACCTGGGAAGGTACAATGGCGTCTATGATTCACCTAGAAAAATCCTAACCTCTCTCAGCACCGAAGGGATTAAAGAGATGCCTAGGTCCCGCGAGAACAGTTTCTGCTGTGGTGCGGGAGGAGCGAACTTCTGGTATAAAGTCGAGCAGAAGAAGAAAATAGGAGTGATACGTTTCGAGGAAGCACAACAAACTAAAGCAGGCACATTAGCAACTGCCTGCCCCTTCTGCACCTCGATGCTCGAAGACGCGTCGGTTGCCCTAGGAGCAAAAGGGTCGGTCGCGGTGCTGGATATCGCCGAACTTGTTGAAGGCCAAATCGAATCTTCCTAACTTTTTAATCCGATAGCAAATTGAGGGAAACCAAGTCATCCAGTGATCGGCGATGGTAAACATCCTCGTACTCGTAAAACAGGTTCTTCAAACTGCAGAGTTGAAGGTTGACAAAAACACTAAGACCATGATCACTCAGGGTGTTCCTCGGGTCATTAGTGAAACCGACAAGAACGCCATTGAGGAAGCAGTCAGGATCAAAGAGAAACACGGCGGAAAAATCACCGCAATAAGCCTCGGCCCGCCCGAGGCGAAAGAAGCACTGAGGGAGGCCCTGGCAATGGGCGCCGACGAAGCCTGCCTTATAACCGACCCACTCTTCGAAGGATCCGACGCCCACGCAACCGCCAACGTCTTGGTCGCTGCAGTCACCAAGATACTTGATTACGACCTAATCCTCTGCGGAGCATACTCAGAGGATCTCTTCGCATTCCAAATCGGAGCAAGACTTGCGGAGATGTGTAACCTTCCCCAAATTACCTATGCCGCAAAAATCGCCCTCGAAAAAGGGAAAGTTGTTGTCGAAAGAGATCTAGAGAACGAACGCCAAATTGTAGAGGGCACACTCCCATGCTTGATCAGTGTTGTGAGGGAGATTAATGAACCACGGCTTCCCACGCTGATGGCGATAATGGCTGCCTCCAAGAAGCCCACGAACATATGGTCGGCCGAAGACCTCAGCCTTGGCGCGGAGGAGCTAGGCTTCAACGGCTCACTTGTCGAAGTCTTACGCAGCACTGTTTCCGTGGGAGAAAGAAAGCACATAATGCTCCAAGGAGACGCGAAGGAAATCGGCCCGAAACTTGTCAAGGCTCTACTCCAAGAAGGGGTCCTGAAGGCGAACTAAGCATGGCGCAAGAAAACAAAGGCGTTTGGGTGTTCTCAGAATTACCGCAGTTAACACTCGAACTCTTAGGAAAAGGAAGAAGCCTCGCTGACCAACTCGGAACGAACGTAACCGTTGTGTCGACAACAGTCGGCGAAGACGCCCAAAGGCTCATTCAGAATGGCGCTGACAAAGTCCTCTCAATTCCAGATCCTACCTTGAAGACCTTTCATGTTGACACATATACTGATGCCCTTGCCTCGCTCGTCACCGAACACAAACCTGACATTCTACTCATAGGCGCAACTCGAAGCGGACTAGAGTTGGCACCCCGACTAGCTGAGCGGTTGAAGACTGGTTGCGTAACCGAAGCAACAAAATTAGAACCAGACGCCGAGAAGAACTACGTACTCATGGACAGAGTTACTCTGGGCGGCAATTTAGTGGAGACGCAAATATCAAGGTCGAAACCACAAATTGCAACAATTCCAAAGGGCTTATTCTCCCCGATTGCTCCTGATGCTTCGCGCAAAGGGGAAGTTATCAAGGTTGAACCAAAGATCAAACCCCCAAGCACAAAGCTCATCGAGACTAAGCCGAAACCCGCAAAAGGTGTGAAGCTTGTTGATGCTTCCGTGATTGTATCGTTTGGGCGCGGAGTACGCAAGAAAGAGGACATGGCGTTAATCGAACAGTTCGCCCAAACAGTTGGTGGTGTCGTTGGTTGTTCCCGGCCAATTGCTGAAGACTTAGGCTGGCTCCCCGAGGGGCAATACATAGGCCTCTCCGGCCAGAAAGTTAGTCCGAAACTATACTTTGCCTTCGGAATTTCAGGGCAAATACAACACTTGACTGGAATAAGAAACAGCAGAATCATCGTTGCCGTGAACAACGATCCGAAGGCCCCGATTTTCGAGTTCAGCGACTACGGCATCGTGGCCGACCTGTACCAAATAATCCCAGCCTTCACAGAAGCCCTCAAGCAATTGGGGAAATCCTAACCAGAGAATTACGGGCTAAAGAAGCACCGTTATTTTCGCTGAGAATACGTGTCTAACCCTTCTAGGGAATTGAAGCACAACAATGCCATCGAATGCGCATTGAAGAGACTAGGTGCTATGGCTTCCTCTGCGAGACCCCGTCCCAAGTAGTGAGGGAACTGAAAGAACGGATGCCGAAACGAGGGTTATGAAGAGGCGAGGGTCCCGAGCCAAAGATAGTAGAGTTCTGCCTTGGAAGTCAATGTCCGCCGTTCTGTTGAGAATGTCATCCGCCCTTAACTCCGCTGAAATTCTAAAGATGCGGTTTAGCTGCTGGTCGGGTAATCTGTAGAGCAGCCTACGGAGCCACGACATGGCGGTTAGGTCGAGCCCTATTAATCGCCGCCACGCGTTCTCATAGGTTCTAAGGTTAGACGCAGACACGTCTCCTTCTTCCACGGCTCCTGCGGAGGTCTCACCAGCAATCCGTCCGCAGGCTAGGCCAAACACGATGCCACCTCCCGTCGTTGGCTTAACTTGCGATGCCGCGTCTCCCACAGTTAGTATGTTGTCAGCGTACGTGCGACTTCGCGCGCCGCCTACGGGGATGAGGTGGTACATAGGGGCAGTTGTAGGTTTCGCGTGCTTGAGCTTCACTGATACCACACGGTGCCTGTGAATGAAGCGCTCGAAACATTCCCGAACGTTAGCACGCCCCCCGGCTGCTATCCCAACCTTAGCCGAACCATCGCGGCGGGGTATGATCCAACCAAAGAAACCCGGCGCAAAGCCTTGCCCGAAATAAACCTCAACAAAGTCTTCATCTACGTCAGTCAGATTCTCCACATTAAACTGGGCTGAATTCACAAGCATTCCTCTCCCGGACTTCGCGAGGCCAACGTATTTTGAAATAGACGCCCGACAACCACTGGCGTCAATTAACATCTTGCAAGAGAAGTCTCCAGCATTCCGACCACCTGCCTTGAGCCTAACTCCTCCTCCAGAACGTTCGAAACTCTCGACACGGGAACCCAGCCGGAGGGACGCCCCGCTTTCAATTGCTAGAGAAGCTAGGTGCTTATCAAATTCAGCCCGGTTCAGAACCCATGTGACCGGTTTCGGCCTATAGAGTGTTAGGGGCCTTCCGTTTGGTGGGTGGAGGACTGCGCCTTTGATCTCATTCTCTATGATCCTTGTTGGCATCTCAGGGGCGAATTGTTTGAAGGCGAGAATGCCCACGTGGCCAGAGCAGTGAGAAGGTTCTCCCACCTGTTCGTGTTCTTCAAAGATTGATACCGAGAGGCCCCGCTGCGCGGCGGCGATAGCTGCGCTTGCTCCGCTTACCCCACATCCAACGATCGCTATATCAGCTGAGTATGCGTGCAAGTTTCCTTTTCACAGCAATGCCGTGCCAGTGCACGGTTCAGGAGGGACAAAGAGATGAACTTGATGGAAGCAGTTAGGCTTGTGTCTGTGGTTCTGCTAATTCTACTCGCCGTTTGCCCTTCGTTTGCCGAGATACCCTTACTATTCCGGTAACTTCCAGTTTCAAGAGGATTCGATTCAGCTCGCGAAAGCTGAGGTCCTCTTTGCCGTTCCGGATCTCTCGAAGCAATTCGTCGTCCGTCATTGCGCCTTTTCGTGTTATGACGTCTAGTACTAAGAGTTGTAGGGGGCGGGGACCCCAGACTTTTTCCAAGGATTTTGCACCGTCAGTTTCCTTGCTTTACGCGATGGGTGTGGGGGCTGATGCTCGCTCTCTTCTAAGTCGCTTCGAGAACTTCTGGTACCACGCGTCGTCTTCCGAGGTTATGCTTGGGCCGACCCTCTCCATCGCAACATCAAAGTCGCGCCTTGAAACCTCCGTGCACTCAATGTCCTCCCTCAATGCGTTCATGGCTGCCTCCCGGCAGATTCCTTCAATGTCCGCGCCGGAATATCCTTGGGCTTTCCTGGCCAACTCGTCAAGCACCACGTCTCTAGACAACGGCATTCCAGTTGTATGAATCTTGAAGATTTCCTTCAGAGAGTCGAAGTCTGGCGAGGGCACGAAGATTAATCGGTCGAACCTGCCCGGTCTCATGACAGCTGGGTCTAGCATGTCGGGGCGGTTCGTCGCAGCTATTACTAGCACGTTTTGGAGAGTTTCGATGCCGTCAATTTCAGTCAGCAGCTGGCTGATGACGCGTTCGCTAGCACCCGAGTCACCGTAACCCAAGCCACGTCTCGGCACTATTGCGTCGAGTTCGTCGAAGAAAATTATGGCGGGTGCTGCGGTCCGGCCTTTCCTAAAGACTTCGCGAATTGCTTTCTCCGACTCGCCTACCCATTTCGAGAATATTTCGGGGCCCTTTATGGAGATGAAGTTCGCTTCGCTTTCCGTCGCCACTGCCCTTGCCAAGAGTGTCTTTCCGCATCCAGGGGGCCCGTAGAGTAAGATTCCACGTGGGGGTTTAATGCCCATTTTCTTGAATACTTCTGGCTTCTTGAGAGGCCACTCGACTGATTCCATAAGTTCCTGCTTAACCTGTTTCAAGCCGCCGACTTCATTCCAGTGAACCTGCGGGACTTCTACGTACACTTCACGCATAGCGGTCGGTGTTATCTCCCTGTACGCCGAGAGGAAGTCGTCCATCTTGACTATCATTTTCTCCAAGGTTTCAGGCGGTATCCGTTCCTCCTCAAGGTTGAACTCAGGTATGTATCGCCTCAGCGCTTTCATTGCTGCCTCCCGACAGAGAGAAGCCATGTCGGCTCCCGTGTACCCGTGGGTGACATCAGACAGCCGCTTCAAGTCAACATCTTCTGCTAACGGCATGTTACGTGTGTGAATCTGCAGAACTTCATAGCGTCCTGCTTTATCTGGGACGCCAATTTCTATTTCACGGTCGAATCTTCCCGGCCTGCGGAGAGCTGGGTCTATTGCGTTAGGTCGGTTTGTGGCTCCGATAACAATGATGTTCCCTCGAGAACCCATACCATCCATTAGTGAGAGTAGTTGTGCGACGACTCGACGTTCAACTTCTCCAGTGACTTCTTCGCGTTTGGGTGCTATGGCATCCATTTCATCTATGAAAATGATGCTTGGCGACGTTTCTTGGGCTTTCTGGAAGATTTCCCGCAACCTCGCCTCTGATTCGCCGTAGAACTTCGACATAATCTCCGGTCCGGAGATCACATAGAAGTTGGCGTCGGATTCGTTGGCGACAGCCTTGGCTAGCAAGGTTTTACCGCATCCCGGAGGGCCGTATAGGAAAACACCACGAGGCGGCTCGATGCCTAACCGTTGGAAGAGTTCAGGGTGCCTGAGAGGGAGTTCTACCATTTCACGGATGCGTTGAATCTCCTCGTGTAAGCCGCCTATGTCTTCATAGGTGACTATTGGAATACCTTTCTTCTCGGGGGTCGGTTCGCTAAGTACTTGCACGTGAGCTGCTTCAGTGATCTTTACGGCGCCATGCGGCCTAGTCCTAGTAACGATTAGTGGGACAGCGCTACCGAATATTGACAGTAGCGTCATGTCGCCTTCGATAAAGGGCATATCCATGAATCGGCGTTTTACGAAGCTGACGAACTCTTCATCCACGCTTAGTCTGACGTCGGTCGGCGCGAAGATTATGGCTTGAGCGTCTTTCACGTCCGCTTTTCTAACGCTAACGTATTCATTGAGGGCTACCCCGGCGTTTCTTCGAATCAAACCGTCCATTCTAATGATTTCCTGGCCTTGGTCTTCAGCGTAGGCTGGCCAGGCTACGGCGACGGTCATCTTCTTACCGTGTATCTCGACGAAGTCACCGGCTGTAATGCCGAGTTTCTGCATCGTATCGTTGTCTATGCGGACCTTACCGTGACCAACATCACGTTGTCTGGCGTCGGCAACTCTCAACGAAGATTCTTTACTGCTCATCGTTTGACACCTTCAATAGGATTCCAGCACGAGTCGTGCTGGTCAGACCTTGACTTTTGATATTAAAATCCCTTGTGTAATATCCATCATCTGCCCTTACATTACTCGGCAAGATGGTCTGGCGTGTAGATTCATTCATGGGGAATCCACCAAAGATTTTGTTACGTATGGTAACAAACTACGGATATAAACGTTACTTACAGTAACAGTTTTAGTAGCGAACGACTCGTTGGACTTGTATTTCGCTCACCAATTCCACCGAACGTATAGCTTCTTCGACCTGATCCATTTTCCCCTCAACGTCTTCCGGAAGTAGAACATGCGCAATCAATGCGACTAAGCCAAAAGCGATAGGCTCTTCCTCGAATCTTTGAACGGTAGAGTCAGCTGGTAGAGACGCTTGAATCTTGGCCTTCAAGCCGTCTAGGTCGATATTTGCATCGGATGGAAAGATCTTGATTGATGCAAGTACCTTCGCCATGAGCTCTCAACTAGCAAAAAAGTCTCATGGGCCGGTGAAACCGCATTTAACGCAGCGGTAAGGTCGGCCGAACATTCGGCATTTCTCACACCGCCAGATGGTCACTTCGCCGCAACTGGGACATGGAAACTTTACAGCCCCCTCGCCTGGGAGGATGGTTCGCGCGCACCACGTACACGTGGGCATACGAATACCCTTTTCGCTCGACATCGTGGCAGTAGCACTCATCTAATCGCACTTCGGGTTCCCACACGCACGGCTCTGAAGGTTATAAATTGATTGCTAGCTTCACGCGCCTTGGTAGGTCCAAAGCCCGGTTTGACGTCAACGATTGGAAGAACCGACAAATTCAAACAGCAGCTTTGTAACACTTCTAGTAGCCTATTCCAGCTTACCCTAGGGACACAACATTGGTCAAAATAGACTCAGTTTGCGATCTCGATCGTTTCCGCCGTTTCATGATCATGAGCACCTGCCAATCATACATTCCACTAGACATGGACGAAGACGAGACCATATACCCCGAAAGGTCCTCAGAAAAAGGGACAATGTATGTTGAGGCCGAAGATAAGGAGACTCTTCAACAAATACGCGAGATCAGGTTCACAAGGGTGTCGAATGTGTTGGGAATAATTTACAACTCCAAAAGCGGCCGAACCCAATTGAAGTGGCGGCACCTGAAAGGCAGGGTCGGCCGACTGAGCGGTGAGGCGAGCCCAAACACACTGGTCAACCTATTCGCCTCCCAGGCCCTGTCAGAGTCCTATGCAATAGCTGGCCGTGAAGGAGAAACTGAAACCGAAACGGAACCAGAATCAGTCAGGGAAGAGGCTTCAAACTCTATACATGAAGCTTTCGCAGACACGTGAAAGCCAACCACAACAGTGCACCTACCTTCCGAGCCAGATTCCCAGGTTTGCCTTGTGGAAGTCTAAACGGCTAATCTAGCATCGGCAGGCATCTCTATGCAAGGCGCAAACGGCCCAATGCGACTTGAATCAGAAGTACGTCGGTCAGAAGTGTTAGAGCAGCACTTCGTTCATGGTAAATGGGCCATTGTCAAGGTCTACATTAGAGGAGAGCTTCGCGAAATCGTCGTCAGGATCAGGGAAGGCCACAATTCCTAGATGCAATTCTCAATCTCAATTACCCCTCGACTCTCCATACAAATTTTGTAATAGTAGGAAGCAAGTACAACCAAGGGCTGGGGGAGGTAGGGATAAGCCTTGGGTGTTGACCTAGCGGGTATCATACCCGAGCAGGCAATTACCCTCGACAGTTTATCGAATAAGACACTTGCAGTGGACGCATACAACGCGCTATTCCAGTTCCTGGCTATAATTCGTCAACCAGACGGAACGCCACTGAAGGACCGGCGTGGGAGAATTACAAGCCATCTTAGTGGTTTATTGTATAGGACGGCAAACCTTGCGGAGAAAGGAATCAAGCTCGTCTTCGTGTTTGATGGGAAACCGCCGGAACTGAAGGAAGAGGAAATCCGTAGGCGGCGGCAGGTGAAAGAGGAAGCGGTGGTGCGCTACGAACGGGCATTGAAAGAAGGAAGGATGGAAGAGGCGAGAACATACGCCCAAGCAACCTCACGGCTGAAAGATGATATGGTCGACGACGCCAAGAAACTTCTCGTCGCGCTAGGCGTTGCTTGGATTCAGGCCCCCTCAGAGGGAGAAGCCCAAGCATCATTCATAGCGTCACGTGGAGATGTCTGGGCGGTTGCATCTCAGGACCACGACTCACTACTCTTTGGGGCGCCAAGAATGGTGAAGAACCTTGCTATTACAGGACGCAGAAAACTGCCACGCAGGAATGCCTACGTTGAGGTCGAACCCAAGATAATTGAATTGGCAAAAGTACTCGAGGAACTCTCTCTGACGAGAGAGCAACTTGTTGATGTGGGCATACTGATTGGAACTGATTTCGATCCAGATGGTGTCAAGGGTATCGGTCCTAAGACCGCCGTAAAACTGATCCGTGAGCACGGTAATCTCGAAAAAGTGATGGCTAACAACCCTGAAGTAAAGATCTATCCTGCGCCTGAAAACATACGAAAGATATTCCTACAACCGGACGTAACCCCTGACTACTTGCTAAAATGGTCGAGACCTGACGAAGAGAAAGTAGTATCCTTCCTATGCGGTGAACGTGATTTTTCCGAGGACCGCGTGCGAAAAGCTGTGTCAAGAATGATCACAGTTGCAACGCCTTCGCCTCCGAAAACGACACTTGAGTCTTACTTCGGCTAGTCAAGTGTTCATGTCGGCGAAAGGCGCATCTACCTATCTATTCCAACCGCGCCTTCCCCTCATAGGCACGAAGGCAACTCCTCCCATGCTTTCACGCGAAAAGCCGCCGTTCTTGTTCTTCCTTATCCTCATTAGTTCCTGGTAGAACTGAGGCCCGCCCACGGGAATGAGAAGAATGCCCCCGGGTTTAACCTGGTCTGTGAGTTCGGACGGGATCTCGGGGGCCGCACTAGTCACTATGATTAAGTCGAACGGTGCTTGGCCTTTCAAACCTTCAGAGGCATCTGTTTCTATGAAGGTCACTTTAGCAGCGTATCCAAGGCGTTCAACATTCCTCTTCCCAAACTCTGCCAACTGTGGCACAATCTCCGCCGACCACACATGCCCCCAGGTCTCCTTCGGTTGTTCCGAAGGTGCGACCACTTCGGCGTAAACGCAGCTCATGTAGCCGCAACCGCCACCCACCTCCAAGACACGCTGGCCCAATGTCATTTCGCCAAATTCGCAAAATAGGGCGGTCATGTGGAGAGCGCTGGTCGTCTGGCCGTACCCAATGGGGATAGGAGAATCGGTGTAGGCATATGATCTAACCTCATGGGGTAGGAATTCCTCGCGTGGAACCTTGCTCATTGCCCTAATTATTTCCGGGTTCCGGAGAATCCTCTCATGCCTGAGGTCGTCAACAGCTTGCCGCCTTAACTCGGCGAAGTCCGTCAATTGTTTCGTGTCGTAACCACCGGAACGAGCCAATAAAGATTCAAAGGATTGTTTCCAATCGTTCTTGGGCCCCTTTGAGAAGTGTTGAGGTACTATTTGCGCAAGGACATCCAAACGTAATGGCTACGCACCCAACCACCTTCGAAATCACAAAAGACACGGAGCTGACACGCCGCGGGAATTGTGTCATCGGCGTCAACGCTAACAAGGGCCCACTCGACTTATCAGATAATTTCAAGGAGCTGTGTAAACATGATGAATCCACAATACGAGTCGAACTTGAAGCGGCCGGAATCACTGAGTCCATCGAGGGAAACGGTAGCCCCAAACTTTCATTCAACCATCAAACGGAGTTAGTTGGTAGAAAGTCATCTTATGTTTCGAGTCGCACCATTATGCTTAGAGCTGATAAAGCTGCAAACGACCTTAACAGGGAACTTATCGATGCTCTGACTCGTTCGGATAGAAGATTGTTGGTACGTATTATCGTGGAGCTCTAGCGCTCAAGAGCGCATCAATAGCCACCTGAACTCGGTTTGGTGCAACTTCTTTGATCACCTTACAGAAACGCACCGATTTTATCCGCCTATTCTGTGCTTCCACAGTCGACCGGAATGAGCTAAGGACCGAATCTATGCTTTCGTCTCGCTGCGCGAACGCGTAGAAGTGGACCATACCCCCCTCGTCCTTGAGTATCTGAGAAGCGGCAGGAAGGTAATTCACAGCTTCAGAAGGAAGGTTCATAATAACGCGGTTAGCGAGTCCGCGCAAATCTTTTCCCACTAGCTCTTTCACGTCACCGTACATTGGAATTACCCGGTCGGCAACACCGTTCGCAAAGGCGTTCTCGCTAAGATACTTCACAGCCGCTGGATTAATGTCCACAGAATAGACAGTCGACTTTGGTTGGAGTTTCGCGATCAGTACGGAGTATGGGCCCACGCCAGCAAACATGTCAACAACAAACTCATCAGGCATAACCTGTTGAGCGATTCGCATCCGCTCACGGGAAAGTCTTGGGCTAAAGTAGACCGTTGAAACGTCGAGATGGTACCGACATGAAAACTCCCGATAGAATGTTTCAGTCCCGCCAACCCCTGCCATGACTTTGAACTTTCGAGTTCTGAATGGGCCCTCAACTTGGCTAGATCTTCTTAACGCGAGTCGGATGTGGGGGTTTGTTTCTATGATTCCTCGTCCAATAACTGCTGAGAACTGTTCCATGCTTTCGGGTAATTCGATAACGGCAATGTCCCCAATCGCGTCGAAAGACCGAGGCAATTTTGATATCAATTCATCCGGAATTTTGCCTCGAAGATATGCATCAAGTCTTCTGGGTTTCTTCTCGATTTCTCCGAAGAAGCCGCGTTGACTCCTAAAGTCACCAACTTGCACTTTCATTAGTCGGGTTTCGTTTTCTGTCAACTCACGGAGCAGGGGCACGTGGATGGCCCTATCTGTCCGAAGAAATTGGCGGCTGTTATCAACGAGCTCAAGCTCTCGCAATAGCCGGAGTCCTTTTTCCGCCATGCTCAAGGGTAAGAGTATTCCGTCTTGTTCCTTCAAAGTTCATCCCATCCAGCTTGAGGGGTACTACCTGCGCATTGAGCTGCACAATGCTAAATACTCAAGCAGCCCACTAACAAAAACGCAAGTGAGGCTTTAGCTTTGGTGCAATGGCGAAGGCGGGAAGAAGTCATAGGCAAAGAAGTAGTCGATAGCGAAGCAAAGAAGTTGGGTGTTACGAAGGATTTCGCATGGTCATCTGACGGCCGGCTAGCGTTGGTTATTGAGGCAGGGGAGGAGGAAGAATCGTTCCTTTCCTTCGACGACATAGAAAAGATCGGTGATGTTGTCTTCGTGAAAGCCAAGTCTGCGTTAGTGGTTGCGCCGTCAGTTATTTGCCCTGTGTGTAAGAACAAGAACTTGGTCGAAGCGAAGTTCTGCGCCAAATGTGGCCGAGTTTTGGAAAACAGGGATGAAAAGAAAGAGAGGAAACGTCCCGCTTAGCAGACCCATTGGCTATTCTATGACGCCATGCCGTGGCTTTCATCGAACTTGTCTTAGGGTAGCTTGCTTTCCATTCCACAGAGGCCATTGTTTGCTTCATATCTACTTGGAATCTCCATAGATGGCAAAAACACTTTTATTCGCACCAAAGCATGCCCAGCGAGTGCCCTGGATGTCCTTAAAGAGGCCAACGGGGGATTTAAGGAGAAAAATCATCCCCGCCATCGCCTTAATGGTCGTAGTTCTGTTCTCCGGAACTGGTTACACTACGAACGTTTTCGCCCACACGGGAAACCTTTCGCCTGGTCTTTACGTTGCAGCTGTCACTCCCATACCCCAGCTCAGACTAACCGAGTGGGCTGTGCCATCAACGTCTGGTGGTCCAGTTGGAATCGGAATAGATAACTTCGGGAAAGTCTGGATAACCGAGAACGTGACTGGCAAACTCGCTAGTTTCGACCCCTCCAATAATGATTTCACTGAATGGAACACGCCTTCAACCCAAAGTCAGCCACGGAACCTGTTCATTAAAGAGGTCAGCATCTCAGGTGTTAATTATACTCAGGTTTTCTTCACAGAATATGCGGCGAATGCTATCGCTCGTTTCAACGTAGCCAACAACACCTTTACCGAATGGCACCTCGCGCCTGGGGGTAACCCTGTTGGAATCTACGTCGACGAGAACAATGATATCTGGTTCACCGAGTCTGGAAGAGACGCAATAGGTAGAATCCGCACTAGCAATAACAATCTAACAGAGTGGACTCTACCAGGGGCGACCACAACTCCAGGCTCGCCACTCCTGAAACCTTGGGGCATTTACGTTCAGGTGGTTACGTCTCCGAATGCTGGAACTAACCGATTCGTATGGTTCACTGAAACCACAGGTGACATGATTGGCCGGTTAGAGGCAACCAGTAATCGCCTGACCCTGTGGAACCTTAACACCCTAGGCGCTTCATACCAGCCGACGGACATAACTTACGGTTCGGTAACCTCAGTTCCCTCAATAATTTTCTCAAATGCTAACGCCAATCGGATCTCGATTCTCTGGAATGACACGGGTGGAGCATTATCAACCTATAGAGACTCCCTTATCCCAACCGTTGCTTCAGGGCCGACAGGCGTAACATTCGACTCTTCTCGAAGTGCGGTATGGTTCGCAGAAATCAACGCGGGGAAAATTGCGAACTTGAACACAACAACTGTTTTCGCCCCCGTAAGCCTAACTGCGGATTACTGCACAATCCCACCACCTATAGGAGTACCCTCCTGTCCCTCTCCCGCAACAATGACTTCGAACATCTTGTCGTCGACAGTTACGGCCAATGTACCGGCGAGTTCCTCAACTGAAGCTCCTCTCCAAACCTCAAACGTAGGAATATCTCAGGGTCCTGTGAACGGTTTTACTGAGTATAGCCTTCCGAACCAGACCGCGAGACCGGACCAAATGGCTATAGACTCAGCTGATAATCTCTGGTTTACGGAGAGTAATGCTACTGTAAACCGGATAGGGCGGCTCAGCGTTCCTTATGTTTTTCAAGTTTCTGCCTCTCCAACTTCGCAGACTGTTAACAAGGGACAAACAGCAACTTACGATGTGAAGGTGACCTTGACCGGCGGCAGCCCACTGCCCACTCAACTTTCACTTGCGAATGTTCCTCCAAACGTAAATGCCCTGTTCAACCCACAGACTCAAAACCCACCATTTACGTCGACGCTCACTATTGCCACAACAAATGCGACGTTAACGGGAACTTACCAAATGAATGTTCAAGCCAAAAGCGGAGGCCAGAACCAGACTACCCCGATTACCCTAACAGTGCAAATCGGGCCACCGCCACCCCCACCAGCATTTGACTACAGAATCAATATGACCAGTACGACACCTGTGACAATTTCGCAGGGAGGATCAGCTTCTTTTGCCGTGGTGGTCACGCTCACGAGTGGAACTCCCAAGTCTGTAAGCCTAAACTACAGTGGCCTGCCGCCTCTCGCGACTGCTTCGTTCACCGTTCCCAGCGGGATGCCAACGTTTACTTCTGAACTTGACATCCAGACTAATGCGGATACCCCAGCCGGCTCATACCCAATAACGATTACAGGAATGTCCAGCGGTGGATCACCCCAACATCCGGCCAAGACCCCGGTTTTAGTAATTACTGAATTGTTCAGAGACTTCAACATAACCTCGCATGTCAGCCAGGTCATTTTGGTGCAGGGGTCTCGAGTCGATATCCCGATCACTGTAACCTCCGCCGGATCCTTCGACAGCACGGTGAACCTCGCCGGGTCATTCTCACCGAAGGAAGTTGGTCTAGGTGTTGGTTTCTCGCCAGCGAACTTGCAACTCCTGCCGGGAGAGGTTGGGTCAACGACCATGGAAATTATTGCGTTCAAGGATACAACTGGAACCTACCAGCTGACAATTACTGGAACAAGCTCGAACCCATCTAGAACGCATCAAATAGTCATCAGCGTTCGCGTATCACCTTGCATTATCGCAACGGCCACGTTTGGCTCAGAGCTTGCGCCTGAAGTTCAGTTTCTACGGGGCTTCCGGGACCAACAGATAATGCAAACATTCGCTGGCTCAAACTTCATGACGGTTTTTAATGCATGGTATTACTCCTTCAGTCCCGCAGTCGCACAATATGAGTACACGCATTCGACAACTCGGTTTATGATCAAGCAAGCACTATACCCGTTGATGGGTATCCTACACCTCGCATCCTCAACCTACGCCTTGCTCGGGTTTGAACCAGAAGCGGCTGCTTTAGTGGCTGGCATAATCGCTAGTTCCCTCATCGGGGTCGCATACCTTGGCCTCCCACTCTCAGGGGTACTTTGGCTTGAGAGAAAAAGAATCAGCGCCAAAACAAAAGGCAGAGTTGCGAAATGGATGGCCATTGCTTTTGTAACACTTTTAGCAGGGTTTGTTGTTTCAGAGTTATTCGCGATACCTGTTCTGATGATGGCTGCGAGTGCGGCGCTCGTTCTGACAGCTTTGCTGGCAGGAAGCATCGTGCCAGCGCTTGAGCTATTTGAATACGCCAAGCGTCGAGCCTAAACACCACTTTTTCTACGTGCTTCCGATTGCATTGCTTCTCGCATCACCATATCTGATACTTCTCGGGCGGGGATGGAGAGCACCTCAGCTATCGCACGAATATCTTCGAATTCCGGTTTTACTCTTACAATTTTGCCGAATCCGTCCCTAGCGACTTTCATCCTCACATCAAAGATCTTGCCCGATACGTGTAATTTAATTTTTTCAATCTCCCTTTGCAAAGTGATGCGATTCCATAATTGAAATCTGACGCCGAGCGTTCCCGTTTCTTGAATCATAATCTCGGCGATCTTCTGTGCATCACGTGGTTCACAAATCGCATGTAGAACTTGACCGGGGCGTGTCTTCTTGAACAGTGCTGGGGTAATCCAGGCATCCATTGCACCGGACTCAAGAATCCGTTGTAAGGCGTAACCTAGTGTCTCACCCGGTACGTCGTCAAGGTTTGTCTCAAGGACTTGAACCGTTTCAGACTCGAACCCTCCGGACACAGCGCGTCCAATGACGACCCTGAGTAAATTCGGTGTCTTAGCCAGCTCATTCTTGCCAGCACCATACCCTACGTTTTCGGGGACCATTGGCGGATAAGATTCGAGAAATTTCGTCGTCAAGGCGGCAAGCATAGAAACGCCTGTGGGGGTCGCAAGTTCCCCAGCTTCAGGGCCGCCGATAATTGGGATTCCACTTCGGGTAGCTATCTCCAGAACGGCTGGCGCCGGGCTTGCGACGGTTCCATGGGAAAAAGCAATTGGGCCGCCTCCAACAGCTACCGCAGATGAACATATTTCACCATCAAAAACTCCTAGGGAGTCGCAGGCAGCTGCCGCGCCGAAAATGTCCGCCAAAGTGTCTGTCGAACCGGCCTCATGCAGATGTGCCTCCGAAATCTGAACACCGTGCAGTTTACTCTCAGCTTTGGTTAGGGCTCGGATCGTAGCCCGCGCGAAAGACTTCGCTCTTTCGCTTAGGTTTGATGCATCTGCTATTGCATCAGTTGCCTGAATGAGTTCTTGGGCGGGGGTTTCTTCATCCTTCTCGGAAATTGTGAAATCCACTGAACACGATCGAAATTCATGTTTCTTGACCTCTCTGGTCACAAGGTGAAGTGACTTGCATCTGGGATAATGTTTCGGGATTAGTTCTAGGATTTCTTGAATTCTGCCGATATCCGCTCCGGCATCGATCAAAGCGGCTAACAGCATGTCTCCTGATATGCCTGCAGTCTGACAGTCAATGAAAGTTAGCTTGGGCAAGGCTTTGATTTTCCTGCATCATATCTAAATGCCCTAGAGAAATAAGTCATTGCGGTAACCATTGAGAAGTTCAGCCATTTAGATTGCCATTCGCGTTCCCACGCCACGTTTCAACGCGAGCTCGTAGACCTTGCTAGCTGTTGAGACGTCTTGGATTGCGAGCCCTAAGGATTTGAAAATAGTTATTTCATGATCACTTATTCTGCCCACTTTCTTGTTCGTTACAATCTCGCCGAGTTCAGCGTAGATTTGATCAGGGGTGATAAGGCCCTGCGAAATTGGAATCATTATGTCTCCAGCTTCTTTTAATGCGGCTTCTCTTGAATCGACGACTAATTTCGCTCGTTTTATGGATGTGGCGTCGAGTTCTCGGGTATCCGGCGTATGAGAGCCGATCGCGTTCACATGGGTCCCTTCTTCTAGCCAGTCGCCGTTCAAAGTCGGCGTTTTTGAAGTGCTGGTTGTAATGACTATGTCGGATCCCCTTACAGCCTTCTCGGCGCTATCAACCGGCGCGATTTGAATGTCAAGCTCCTTCGAGAGCTGCTTGCAGAAGAGTTCGCACCTATCGCGGGCGACGTCGTAGGCCTTTACTTTCTCCACTCTCCTGACCTTGGAGACTGCAATGATCTGGGTTCTTCCCTGAACCCCGGCGCCCAGTATTCCAACTTTCTTTGCGTCCTTTCTAGCCAAGTATTTGGCCGCAACTCCTCCCGCAGCACCCGTTCGCATAGCCGTCAGAAAAGTTCCATCCATTATTGCAAGTAACTCACCATTCTTCGGATCTATAAGGAGGACTACGCCAAGGGTTGTTGGCAGAGCGTATCTTGAGGGGTTGTCGGGATACACGGACACTACTTTTATTCCGATTGCACCCATTGTCTCCATGTAGGCGGGCATGAAGAGAGTTGTTCCCTTAGCCTTCTCAAGCCTGATGCCGGACCTGACAGGCATGTTTGTGGTTCCTTGCCCATGTTCCTTGAATGCTGTTTCAACGGCCTCCAGCGTGTCATCCATGGTGAGGCATGCTTCAACATCTTTTCTGGTCAGAAAGAGCGCCATTACTGACGGCACCGTTTTGCTTTTGCAAGGCTTTGCTCGATAAACCTATTTCACGAAATCATTCCCTATATGCAATGGCTTCAATCTCAATGAGCATGCCTTGTGCAGGTAGTTTAGCCTCGACGGTAGTTCTTGCTGGGGGGTCCTCGGGAAAGAACGTCTTGTAGACTTCGTTCGCCTTCTTGAAATCATCCATGTTCTTGAGAAAAATTGATACCTTTACCACGTCGCGCATTGAAAAGCCCGAGGCCTCAACGATGCCTTTGATATTCGCTAATGTCTGACGAGTTTGAGTCTCTATTCCCTCAGCCATCTGCCCCGTCTTAGGGTCGGCTGCTCCTTGCCCGGCCACGAACAGAAGATTACCTGCTTTGACACCCTGAGAGTAAGGCCCCAAGGGCTGCGGGGCATTAGGTGTTCGAACGAGCTGCTTCAACGCACTCCCCACCTTTCAGGTTCATTTTGCCTTCTAAAGTGTTCATCCGGGTGGTTTAAGGCTGAAAGGCTTGCCTTCTGTGAGAACTTTTTCGGGAATCTTGCTTCTCCATTTCTCAAGGAATTTCAGATCTTCATCTCGCTCTCTTAGCTCGTCGGGAAGCATGTGCGGAATCTCGTCAATTATCGGGTAGTATCGGTTGCATTTTAAGCATGTGATTATTCCTGAGCTGATTTCTTCTTTTTCCTCGAAGACGAGCAGCTCAAGCGGATAGGATTTGTCTATTGGGCAGGCGAGTATATCCATCAATTTCCGTTTCAACGCAGGATCATCCGTGTTTTATCAACCTTTCAACTGAAATATACCACTTTCGAGTCTCCTCCGCCGGTTGCCCAATGAATCCACAGGCCCCTGATGGGTCGGAGCAGCTGTTCCGCGCGAAAGTGGTCGGTCTCATAATCGATGGACGGGCCGAGCTTGCTTTGAAGCTCCTTTCAAAGTACTACGCAATTAGCGAACCAGCCTTGAAGGTGGGTACAGTGAAGCGGCATAGACGAGTTTTAGCTTGCTACTTGGAGAAAGAGAGGCGGATCTACTTGTCGAAGAGTGAATACATAACAAATCCCTTCGTGATCTTGCACGAGTTCTACCACCATCTCAGGTCTTCGCAGATCATGAGAAAGGGACAAGTAGAGAAACGCGCTGACCTATTCGCTACAAACTTCATTCGTGATTTCGTATCTCAACATCAGTTAACTCGCGGAGGGAACCGTTAGCGTGACCGTCCGCCCCAAGATACCGGATTGAAGAATAACTTCACAGATTTCGACGGCACGTAACCCGTCCTCGGCGTTTGCACGAAATGGTTGGTCATTCAGCACAGAGGTGCAAAAATGTGCAAGTTCGGCTCGTAGAGGTTCTTTTCTTTCCAAATTCGGTTTGAAAGATGTGTTAGAATTCTCGACGAGGACTTCCTGGGTAATGTAATCCAGCAGCACGGTGGCTTCGCTTCCAGTTACGACCAGTGTGCGTGTTTTTCTGGGTGTTAACCAGTTCGCATCAATGAAAGCTGTCCCACCGCTCTGAAATTGGAGCATAATTTCGGCATAATCTTCCTTTGTGTGTCTGATGCTGCCCGTTCTCGCGTGAACCGAACTGACGTTATCATTGAAGACATACCTCGCCAAGTCGACATCATGGATGGCCGTGTCTCTCACAACACCAACATCACCAATCCTTTCCGGCCACCTTCCCACACGCCTTGCGAGAAAGAGCATAACCGTCCCGAGTTTTTCATCATCAAGCAAGGATTTCAGGTAATCAACCGCGGGGTTGAACCGTTCAATGTGACCGGGCATTAACCTGAGGCTCTCTCGTTTTGCAAGGGAGAGTAGTTCACGAGCTTCCGCAACTGTGTTTGTCATCGGTTTCTCGACGAGGGCATGCTTCCCCGCCAACAAGGCCTGTGTTGCGATTTGCTTGTGGGTTGTGGTTGGGGTGCAAACCGTTACGGCGTCTAGGTCTTTGCGTGAGAGTACTTCGTCGAGGTGCGTAGAGTAAGGTACTTTGAATTCTGCTCCCACACTCTTTGCGCTGGCTTCGTTGATGTCGCAGACGCAGACGAGTTCCGCAACGTCCAACTGAGATAGCACGCGCGCCTGGTTTTTTCCCCAGAAACCTGTCCCGATAACTGCTGTCCTAAGCTTCTTCAACGTGTCCACAGACCCCTCCCGACACCTCTGTAGACGAGCCCGCTCTTCTCTACACTTGTCGGGTCAAGGATTCCTGTACAATCAATAATCAGCCCCTTCTTCGACATGTGCGCGGCGAGCTCAACGGTGTCCATGTTCTTGAAATCGTCGTGTGCGACCGTCAATATCACGCAGTCTGCTTTCTCAACGGCCTTGCGCAGGGTTTGTTCAGACGTGAGTCCGAGTGATTCCATGTCGGATGCGTTGAAGAGAGGATCGAAGGCTGTGACTCGGGCCCCACGTTTCCTTAGGATCGCTATGAGGTCGAGAGATGGGGAATAACGTGCCTCTTTGACGTTGGGCCGGTAACTAATTCCGAGGACAACCACCTTTGCTCTTTTGAGTGATTTGCCTGAAACCCGCATGCCATCGGAAGCAAGCTTGGTGACGTGGCGGGGCATGAGGTCGTTTATCTTCCGCCCCTCTAGGACTAACCTGAGCCGAGCGTCGAGAGCGTAAGTTTCGCTCGCCAGTAAGTAGGGGTAGACTGGTAAGCAGTGGCCTCCCACGCCAACGCCGGTTGAATGAAGATGGGAATAGGGTTGGCTGTTGGCGGTTCTCATAGTCTCCAGGTAGTCCACACCCACCTCCTCGCAGAGAAGTGCGAACTCGTTGGCGAGCGCAATGTTAACGTCTCTGTAGATCGTCTCAAAGAGTTTTGATAATTCTGCAGTCCTAATGTCTCGGACGCGGATTAGTTCACCTTTCACTATTACTGAGATTGCGGCGCAAGCTGCTTCAAGGCTTTTCTTGTCAACGGCTCCAACAATTTTGCTATAGCTCTGCAGGTCTTGGAGCGCTCTTCCGCCCATGGCGCGAATAGGACTATAGGCTAGACCGAAGCCTTGGCCTGCGACGAGTCCAGAATATTTCTCAATTGTCGCCTTTACTACACGTTCGGTTACACCGGGCCCACAAGTGCTCATGAATATCACTAGGCTACCATTCCTCAACCCCTTCCCAATGCTTACGCAGGCGTCTTCGACGGCGGAGTAATCTGCCCGTTTCTGTCTGTCGATCATTGTTGGAACGACGATGAATAGAATGTCCGAGTCGGCCGCGGCTTCTTCTGTGCTCGTAGTCGCCGTAAATTTGCCAGACCTCGTCGCTTTCTTCAACATAACGGGGAGGCCTGTCTCATCGATTGGGGGGTCCCCTTTGCTTACCCGTTCGACAACCTTAGGGTTCATATCCACACCGATGACTCGGGCGCCTGCATCAGCGTAGAGGCATGCTGTCGGTAACCCCATCCAACCTAGCCCGACTACTCCGATGGTTAGTGCGCCAGCACGAATTCTAACAGCAATTTCACCGGGCTCAAGGGACATAAGTGTCTGAGGCGATGGTGTAAGTGATGACATTGAGCGAACCTTGCGTAGGGGCCGCCATAGAAATATTTAACTGTTTTTAACTCTACACGAGTTAACCATGTCCGCTCCACGCATCACGGAATCTTTGCGAAGCATTGGCCTAACCTCCTATGAATCAGAGGCGTATCTTGCGCTTTTGAAAAGCCGAGAATTAACCGCGGAAGAAATCTCCAAAATGACTTCAGTACCGATAACGCGGGTTTATGGAACCCTTGAGCGACTAATGCAGAAGGGTTTCGCGAGAATAGTGGAGAGCAGGCCGAAAAAGTTTCATGCCATTTCCCCCGAGGAAGCCAAGCGCGAATACCTAACGCATGTGCGTAGGAATTTTGAAAGGAACCTACTCACGATGGAGGAAACTATGGGAGGTCTGCAAAGACAGGTTGAGCCGATATATGTGGAAAGCCATCTCCAAGTGAAGGCCGAGGAACTGCTTGAGTCATTGGAAGATCTAAGAGTGATGGAAAAGAGAACCAGCGAGTATACTCAAGGAGCATCTAAAGAGATCTTGATATCCACTGCGTTGTTCTCTTGGCTTCCCAAGCTGAAACCTCAACTTAGGAACGCTTTGGCGAGGGGTGTGAGTGTTAAGATCCTGATGCAGTTCGCCGACAGCCAAGTTAAACGGCATCTAGATGATCTAAGAAATATGGGGGCACAAATCAGAGACACGCCCGACCCATGGCATCCCGTTCGCGGAACCCTAGTCGACGATAGAGATCTAATTTTCGTGATATGGGCGGCTGAAGAAGCGGAGCGACATTGGAATCCCATTGTGTACACTCCAAATCATACGAAGAACCCTGGGTTGATCAGGATTTTTCGTGAATCGTTTCTATACCGATGGAGTGATTCCAGGAAATTGCCAAAGGCGAGGTTGATGGTCAAATGAAGGTTTGGTTAGACGTACTTACACCAAAGCAAGCCAATTTCCTAGGCGAACTGCAACACCGTCTTATTGCCAAAGGTTTCAAGACAGTCTTGACGACACGACAATATCGAGAAGTAAATGAACTGCTGGAACTCAAAGGGACTAAAGCCATTCAAGTCGGGCGCCATGGCGGCGGAGAACTCAAGGACAAACTCCTCGAAAGTTCCAGGCGGGTTTCAGATCTAACTCAAATCATAGAAGACCTAAAGCCAGATGTGGCAATTTCCTTTTCATCGCCGGAGGCAGCCAGAGTCGCATTCGGCCTAAAGGTCCCTCACTTTTGCGTCAGTGATTCACCTCATGCTGACGCAGTCTGCAGGCTGACGATACCCCTTTCACAAAAACTGTTCACGCCTTGGGTAATTCCAATATACGCTTGGTCGCGGTACGGTGCAGCTCCGAGGGATGTTGTTAGGTACAAGGCTCTGGACCCAATAGTATGGTTGAGTAGCTACAAGAGTAGCAAAGAGGCATTCGACGGTCTAAAATTAGATCCGAACAAGCCTATACTTGTGGTTAGAACCCCTGAAGAGTTCGCCGCGTACCTTACTGAAAGGTCATCAACTTTGTCGAGTAAGGTGACGGACGTTATCGGGAAACTCTTGGAAATCAACGGTGGCGGCATGCAGATTGTGATCTTGCCGAGGTACGATGTGCAACGTGACAGGCTTAAGAAGCGCTTCGGAGACCGCGTAATTGTTCCTGAACATGTTATCGACGCTATCCCTCTCGTACGTGCCTCATCTGTGTTCGTCGGAGGCGGTGGGACGATGACCGCAGAGGCCGCCTTGCTTGGGATTCCAGTGATTTCGTATTATCCCGGCGAACCAACTTTCGTAGAGAGGTTTCTGATAAAATACGGTTTGGTTGAAAGGGTCCTGGACCCAGGTCGAATCGCTCAAAGGGCCCTTGCCATATCAAAGAGCGATGACTTTCGTGAATTCTACCAGAAGAAATCAGCTAAGTTAGTGCGAAGTATGGAGGATCCACTCCGCATCATCGTTCAGCGAATTTTCAAGTCCTAGCCGTTTACCGGCCTAGGGCACGCCACAAGTATGAGTCAGTCACTTTCTTCCAAACCAGCAGCCAAATGACCACAATTACACCCGCTAAGGAGTTTCGCGTCACTTGGGTAGCGATGCGTTGCACTATTGTTGCATTACCTAGGTTTATGGAGAAAGCAAACTTCGATATGAGAAGCGTACACAGAAGAAGAATCAACCAGACAAAGACCTCGATCGCAGCTAGTGACAGAATGCGTTTCAAAGCCTAACAGCGACCATTATCCAGTAAGTTAAGAGTGCAAGGCAGGAAGAAACTGCTGTCAGAATCATCATTCCCTTGACGATATCTTTCTCACCGAGCGGCCCTTCAGCCAATATGAGTCGAGCAACTGTGACAGGTGCTCCTTTTTCGGTACTGGCCTTGAGCAATCCATTATCCAATAACCTGATTGGTCGCTGATGGATTTCGCGCCTTTCACGCAGTCCTCCAACTGACGCGAGGCCGTAGAACGCATTCATGATGTGGGGTATCATCGCCACAACCATAACTGTCTCGATCCTGCCCAGGATCGCTAGGGCTCCGAGGGCAGCCCCTACGGCAAGGCTTCCGGTGTCCCCGCCGAAGACTCGTGAAGGGAATCGATTAAAGTAATAAAATGCGAGCATCGCCGCCAACAACCCCGCAGCGAGAGAAGCGGTCTGCAAATCACCTGAGATTAATAGGACGGCAGTTGCTGCAGTCGCGATTATGGCCACAGTGCCAGGCATTGAGCCATTCATAATGTCCATCATGTTAATCCCATTAGATGTGATTGCGATAGCTATTGGTATTAGGATTGGGTAGACCAACGTAAGCCGCACAGGGCCAATGAGAGGAATAACCGGGTCCGGCACATATGTCCCCAAGATTAGAATGGGCAAACATGCAACGGCCGTGAGAAGCGGTTTCACCCTGGCGCCTAGGGGCCGCAAATCGTCAACTATGCCTATTCCTCCCGCGATCAGAACTGTCCCCAGAAAAGCAACAGCTTCGCGAATAGCAGATGGGCGCAGGGCTACATAGCCAGTTATTCCAATTGTCAACCCAAACAAGATAGCCAACCCGCACATTTCGGGTATTTTCACTTTCGAAAGTTTGTGGACATCCTCGCCCGTTATGCCGCGGCGTTTCATCAGTTTCGCCACTGCGGGAGTGGCTATGAATGTCGCAAGGAAAGTGATAATGAAAATGAAAGCAATGCTAGTCACTGAATAGAAATCAAACATTCTTCATGCAATCCTTGATAATTCGGGCGAGTTTCTTCTTGTAATCGTTCACCACTCTCATTGCATTACCCTTCGTTGGTGCTTCTGCTAGAATTCGGAAGATGGGTTCTGTTCCGCTGGGGCGGATAAGTATCCAAGAACGGGGTGGAATCCATACCTTGATTCCGTCTATGTCTAGGACCTTGCCTTTTCTTGGCAGGTCACGGAATGCTTGTGTTACTTTTGCCTTGATTGAATCTGGGCATGGCATTTTGTCTTTGACGATGTAGGACTTGGGTAGTTCACCGACCAGTCTTGATAGGGGTCGCTTTTTCTCGGCAAGGATTCGGTAGACCATAGCGGTCGTGATTCCCCCATCTCGGGCAGCTACGTGGGGTGCGTAGAAGATTCCTCCATTCTCTTCCCCACCAAGGTTAGCCCGTATCTTCAGCATGAGGTTCGAAACGTACACGCTTCCAACAGGCGTGTATACAACTTCCCCGCCGTATTTCTCAGCAATTTCCTCTATAATCATGGACGAGCTGATCGGTGTTACGATCTTCTGCCCGGGATGATTTTCCAGGAAATTTTTCACGATTAGGGCAAATGTATGATCCCCCCAGCAAACGGAGCCATGTTCATCGAGGAAGACGGCTCTGTCTCCGTCACCATCGAGCGCGACGCCGAAGTCAGCATGAAGGGAGGGGAGGATATCGGAAGTTTTTCGTAAATTTGCTGGTGTTGGTTCTGGCATTCGTCCTGGAAATGTTCCGTCGATATTGCCATTTACAATGGAGACAGTTCCACCTAATCTTTCAATTAGAGTGGGCATCGAAAGGACGCTGACTCCGTTCGCTGTGTCGATTAGTACCTTTAGGTGTGCTTGCCGTGGCATTTCGCCCACATTGTCAAGGATGGATCTGATATAGGCTGAGAATTTCTCGGCTACGGGGAGGGGTTGCTTGATTCTGTCCCAGTCTGTAGCCTTCCACTTTGAATGGAAGTATATGCGTTCAATTTTCAATTCGTCCTCGTGTGGGAGTTCAACTCCCATATTTCCCATGACCTTCAGCCCATTGTACTCAGGCGGGTTGTGGCTGGCAGTAACCATTATCCCACCTTTGAGCCCCCAATCCTTCGTCAGAAACTGTAGACCGGGAGTTGTTATCATGCCCAATTTCCAGACCTGGCAACCGACACTAGCAAGCCCGGCGCAGACGATATCTAGGAAGACGGGGCTAGAAACTCGCCCGTCACATCCAACGGTCAAATCGGCCCCTTTGAAGTAAGTGCCAGTTGCCATGGACAATTTCAAGACGAGTTCGGGGGTTAGTTCCTTGTTTACAACGCCGCGCACACCATTTGTTCCGAAAAGCTTCCTTTCTTCCAACCTAATCGCCAAGGTTACATTGCGTTCGTTCCCGGTCTTATGCTCGCTTCGATTTCTTTGTACGGGTGAATTATGGCATTTTTCCCGATCTTAACTCCGTCGCGGATCTGAACATGCGGCGAAACAATTGATCCAGTAGCGATTCTTACGCCTCTCCCTACCTTCACCCCAGAAGCCAGGATCGCACCTGAAACAACCGAACCCTTACCTATCGAAACTCCATCGAATAAGATGGAGTTTGAAACTCGTGCCCTACTTTCAATCAACTCGTCCTTCCCTGCAACGACACGTGGTCCCACCGAAGCCAAACTCTCCACTCGCGAACCCTCGCCGAGAATGACCGGTGCTCGTACCACCGCGCCTCTGGCTAGGTTCATTTCACCGCCACGCGAAACTAACGGTCGGGCATGTTTTTCAAGTAGTGAAAAGTTCGCCCTTTGATAATCTGAAAGGCTTCCGATGTCGAACCAGTCGCCTGAAAACGGAAATCCGCTTAGCTTTCCATCGTTAACAAGAACGGGGAATATCTCTCTCTCCAACGAGACCTTACGGTTTGCAGGAATCATTTGCAGAACCTTAGGTTCAATCACGTAAATTCCGGCGTTAACGAGGCGGCTATGGACTTCCTCCGCCTTAGGTTTTTCAACAAAACGCCGAATCCGGCCTTCGCTGTCAAGTTGAGCAACTCCAAATCTGGTAGGATCCTTCACTTGGTGAAGAGCGTCTGTAATCATCGCCCCAGTTTGCTCGTGATGGTTCAGCATCTTTGCGAGGTCGATGTCAGCAATTACATCACCGTTCGTTACAATGAATGTCTCATCAAAACGTGTGTCCTCTGATGCCAACTTTATTGGACCACCGGTTCCCAGTGGCGCTTTCTCAAGAGAGTACTTGATGCTGATTCCATTGTAATCGGAGCCAACCTCCATCCGCAGCGAATCGGCAAGGTAATTTACTGCTAACACGACTTCGCCGACGCCGATACCTTTCAAAAGGTCGAGCGTCCAGTAAATCATCGGTTTTCCAAGCACTGGAAAAAGGAGTTTAGGCAAGGCATAGCTGATAGGTCGAAGGCGAGTCGCATACCCACCTGCAAGAATGACCGCCTTCATACCCTTCACACAAGCAGTTCATAGGATGAACCTTGGCGCTATTTGTGCTTCGGAGACGGGGCGTATGAGAGGAACCTACACTATCGTTTTGGCCTGTGAAAGACCTATGCGAGTCAGGTTCGGAAAGCTTGGACGCGTGAAGGTAAAGATTGGCCACTATCTGTACACTGGTTCAGCTCTAGGGCTCGGAGCCATATCGCTAGAGGGAAGGCTTACGCGGCACAATCGTTCGTTCAAAAAGAAGCGCTGGCATATCGACTACCTTACAGCACGCCGAGGCTGTAAGCTCGAGGGAGCCGTTTACCTGATCTCCAACAAACGCTCCGAGTGCAAAATCAACCGAGCGATAAGGAAGAACATGAATACGCAGGCAATTCTTCAGCACCTAGGCGCGAGCGACTGCAAGTGTGAAGCGCACTTAGTGAGAGTTACCGAAACCTTGAGCAAAATCAAATTGCTAAATCGGCTCAAACAAACCTACTCGAGATTTGGAGTGGCGCGCCTTTACTCGGGCGAGGATTTTTAGATCGGCTGGCCTTCTTCCCATCTTTTCGAGTATGCGTCACGGAAAATCCTGATCAACCCTTGGTTTCTCGTATAGTTTGGACGATAGTAGATGGGGCGAGGCACTGCACTCTTCTTCGTAGCCCAGACCACGAAAACAAGTTCCTGGTCGTCTACTAGGGTTCCCCTAACAGGGTACCATTCCTCGGCGCAGTGGCGCACTTGAATTCCCACATCGCGGAGTTCTTTGGCTCGTTTCTTCGTTGAGTCATCCTTCACCATCATCAAAACCTTCATGCCTACTCCCCGGTCGTGGGCTTGGAATAATGATTCACGAACTTTACCGTACCATCCGAAAGTCTCCGCGAAAATTGACACCTCTTTCAGAGCGTTTCCAAGAATCCGAGCCGTTCGTAATTCCATTTCTGGAAGGTCGCGTAAAGGTTCGATGATTTCTTCGGGCCTAATCCCGAGCCTACTTTCCCAATATGTAGGTTCAAGTAGCTTCTCCAACTCCAAGGCTACAGAGGTTTCCTTGCTCACTTGGCTTTCGAGTGAACGTTTTCTCTGTTCAAGTATTTTCTGGAGAACCGTGCGGGGCTGGATGACCTCAACCCTGTTGCTTGAGATTCTTACAAGGCCTTTGTCAGCCAGCGATTTCAACGAATCCTCAGCTATGGCTGCAGGAATTCCGAATGCCGTGACCACTTTGTCTAACATTTCGCCTTCGGGTTGGGAAAGTAGCTTTAGGTATACCTTGGATTCGCCAGCGGACAAACCTAGAGCCTTCATCAGCTCCATCGCTTTACCATTATCATCGAACAAATCTCTCAAGACTCACATGGGTTGCTTTTGGTGGACCGGGCGGGATTTGAACCCGCGACCTCCCGCATGCCAAGCGGACGATGTGGTCGCATCGTGTTGATTCATCGATGCTCATACCAGGCTGATCTACCGGCCCAACGGTTCGAGTGCTTTCCACCTCCGCCTAAAAACCTTCGTACTACTTTCGTGCACTTCTCCGCCTTTTCAAGCTACAACAGAGGTTTACCATTGAAGCTCAATCTTGGCGAACCCGTGTGACATCAATCATTGTCCTGTTACGGAAACTGATTACGAACGGTCTTGTGACGCGAACATATGCCGAAGGCGCACATTGATTCGAGCTGCCCGACTGCGCGCTGGCTCGTGTACCAAAGTTCCAAGGCTTTTGGAGTAGGGCGCTTGAGATCAGTCCAGCACTGGATGAAATGTGTTGCAATTAGAAGAAGGCTTAAGTTGTTGAGCGGAAAGCTGTCTTGCTCGGTGCCGGGGAACGCCGAGGTAGGACAGATTCCCTCGAAAGCTCAGCCTGGGAGAGCACCCGAACAAATCGTGGTGAAGCTGAAGACCGGGTTGACTACGCTACATAAAGCGTAGGCCAAATCGCGGATTCAAATCCCGCCCTCGGCACCACTTTCCTTTCGCCCTTAATTGAGCAATAAGTAAGACGAATGATGGCTATTCGGCCGACTCTACCAAGCCTCAGGGCCTTCAAAAGGCACATTAGCTTCCTATTTGCAATAGTCGGACCACTTTAGGTGCAGGCAAATGTCTACTATGCGATCTAGAATACTCATTTCGCTTCTTTTGCTTGCAGCACTGTGGATTCCATTGTTGTCTATCCCAAATGGGAGCAGTCAATCTGCAGCAGTAACAACGACGATGACCGTTAATCAGCCCCCCTCAGGTCAGTGTTCCGAAACTTCCCTTGCTTTCTCAGCACAAGCGAGGAAGGAAATCACAGGGACATATGGGTCGGATGCGCCAATCAATTTCTACATATTGTCCCAGAAGGATTTTGACGCCATTCAAAACCCAAATTGCAATCTTCCGACAACCGCAACGCCTCTTTTCATTGATGTGAACTCAGTCGGCCACGGCAATCCGTATCGCTCCCTGCCCTTTCCAGCCAACGGAACTTATTATTTCGTTTTCGTCTACTTCAACAAGAGCGTATCTGCACTTGTAAAGGGTTATGCATCTATTGAATTGAGCTTCCCACCTTCCATAACTCTAGTTACAACCGTGACCTCATCCACAACTAGCTCCTCGAGTCCAATCGTAACGACGACTCAAAGCACTATTCCAATCGTAACGACGACTCAAAGCACTATTCCAATCGTAACGACGACTCAAAGCACCGCAGTTGCCTCCACAACACTATCCTTCGGAACTTTCGGAGTAATCGGGTTAATTGTTGCGATTGCTCTGATCGTTTCAGTGATGGTTTTCATGAGACGGGGGAAGTCTCAGACAGCACAGAAAAATGTACTGAACCAGCAGACCGTAAAGAGAGAGATAAGGTTCGAAGGCCCGCAGCCGGCAATTATCCCAGCAGGGCAAAGCATCTCCACCGGGTATGATGAACTGGACACCGTATTAGCTGGGGGGTTGCCTGTTGGCTACGCGATTCTGGTAATGTCTCCACCGTGCGATGAAAGGGACCTACTCTTCACGAAAATCATCGAGTCGAACTTGTCGATCGGAAGCTCGGTATTCTTCCTGTCCCGTGATCTGAGTAGAACACAGGATTTCGCGAGTCGATACCGGAAGGATTTTTACGTGTTCAGCCCTCAGGCAGACAAGATTACTACCGACAGCGGAAATGTCTTCAAGATTGCCGGCGTTCAGAACCTCAACGACCTCAACATAACTTTCACGAAAGCCATGGAGACATTGCCCAAAGCTATTTCAAATAAGATTATCATAATTGACCTTCTATCCGAAATATTGCTCGAGCACAAATCACTGACAACTCGAAAATGGTTGGACGACTTTATCGGCAAACGCAAGTCAGAAGGTTTCACAGTCCTAGCAATACTAAACCCGCTGATATCATCCAAACAAGAAAGTCAAACGATAATTGACCTGTTCGACGGCATCATCGAGATCTACGAGAAGGAACTTAGAGAAAGGGCGCGCCGTTTCCTTATAGTAAAGAAAATGTACGGAAAGAAATACATTGAGTCTGAGCTGATGTTGGACAAAGACAAACTCTTCTAATCGCGCATTCACTATCATCACGGTCAAAGAGTGCGAATGCTCAGCGACAGTTGAACGGGGGTAGTTCGAATGCGTGTAGGTTTCGTCCAGTTCGATCCTAAGATACTTGAGGTGGAGGGTAACGTCGATGCGGCTCTTCGTCTTATCGGCGGTAAACGGGCTGATCTTATTGTCCTACCCGAACTGTTCAACACAGGCTACAATTTCAGGAATCAAGGAGAAGTTGCAAGTGTGGCTGAACCAGTCCCGGAAGGTGCCACGACGCAGGCGCTCAAGGAATTCTCGAAACGGGACGGCATGATGGTGGTTGCGGGTGTTGCTGAGCGTAAAGGAAGGAGCCTATACAATTCGGCAGTTGTCGTGAAGAACGGCAAGTACATGGGGACCTACCGAAAGGTTCACCTTTTCTACAATGAAAAGAAGTTCTTCAAGCCCGGCCTTGAGTTCAAGGTATTTGGAAAAGTTGGGGTCATGGTATGTTTCGATTGGTACTTCCCCGAATCTGCTCGTTCTCTCATGTTGAAAGGTGCTGAGGTCATTGCGCACCCTTCGAACCTCGTTCTTTCCAATTGTCCTGAAGCTATGAAGACCCGTGCTTTAGAGAACAGAGTCTACGCTGTCACCGCCGATCGTGTCGGTATAGAACGTGGTCTCCGATACATAGGCCAGTCTGAGATTGTTAACCCTCGAGGCCTGATTATTTATCGGGCATCAGCAACCAAAGAGGAATGTGTCGTGCGGAAAATAGATCTGGCAATGGCTCGCAACAAGACTGTGACACCGAGAAACAATCTTCTTAGGGATAGGATGCCCCAAGCGTATTCGCGATGATTCCCCGATAAGCCTTTAATTTGAATAAGCTAGTTACCAGTGGGAAGAAACTTGCCTCCAGAAATCACAATACGCCAGATCATGCGAACCATTGTTTCCATAGACTCGAAGGCGAAAGCGAAAGACGCCGCACGGTTGATGGTTGAGAAGCGGATAGGCTCCTTGATCGCCAACAGGGACGGGTTGCCGTTCGGCATTGTTACCGAGCGCGATTTAGTTGAAAAGATTGTCGCCCATGTTGCTGATCCGTCGAAGGTTACGGTCGCTGACATAATGACCGCACCATTGGCTACCATAGATGCGTCAGGCTCGCTTATCGATGCGGCCAGGAAAATGGTGGAGAAACAGGTGAAGCGATTGGTCGTGACTGAACACGATAAGATAATTGGAATAATCAGCCAGACAGATTTGGTCCAGAGTATGACGGACTTTCAGAAACTGGCTAAGATGGGTATGGCGTAGTTTTCTCTGAGCTTGTCTTAGCGTCCCTGTGAGTACCTTTCCTCGACCTTTGCGACAACTTGCTTCATTTTGCCTATGACATCTGCGTTCAAAGATATGCTATCTATTCCGTTCTCGACTAGGAATTCAACAATTTCTGGATAGTCGCTCGGGGCTTGGCCGCAGATTCCGATTTTGAGCCCGTTCTTATGGGCTGTTTTTATTAGATGTTCTATGGCCATCTTCACGGCGGGATTCCTCTCGTCAAAAGTGCTCTTCGCAAGTTTCGAATTATCCCTATCCACGCCCAAGACAAGCGAGGCCAGGTCGTTTGAGCCAATGCTGAAACCGTCGAAAAGCTTAGAGAATTCTTGTGCCAGGAAGACGTTTGATGGAATTTCTGCCATCATGTAGACCTGTAACCCGTCCTTTCCCCTCTCTATTCCCTCTGCTTTCATAAGTTCGAGGACAGCCTTCGCCTCTTCGACGGTCCGCACGAATGGAATCATAGGAATAATATTATCGAGCCCTAGTTCCCTGGCTTCTCTGAGCGCCCGGCATTCCAGTTTAAACGCTTCCGCGAATTCCGTGTGGGGATATCGAGAAGCACCCCTCCAACCGAGCATCGGATTGTTCTCCCCTTTCTCGAAAATCTCGCCACCGACCAGCGCCGCATATTCGTTGGATTTGAAATCGGAAAACCTGACTATGACGGGTTTTGGATGCATCGCGGCCGCAACCATAGCAATTCCCTCCCTCAGCTTCTCCACCAAGAATTGAGGTTTATCATCGTAGCCTTGGGTTCGAGTTTCGATTTCTGCGATAGTTCTTTTGAGGTATTGGACGTCCTTGGTCTTTGGCGGTGCACGGAGGAAGTTCTGTGGGTCTCGTTTCAGGTTTTCGAAATTGAGTAGAGCAGCCGGGTGAATGCCGACGCTATTTCCGTAGACGAACTCAATCCTCAGCAAACCTACTCCATCCGCCTTCTTTGCATGGGCCAACGCGCCCTCGGGCACGGCCATGTTCATCATTATTTTAGTGTGGGTCTGCGGAATGGTCTTGAGGTCAAAGGTTTCAGTCTCGAAAGCCACCAATCCATCATAGATGTTTCCAACTCCCGTGCTACAATCGACGGTTATCGGGTTGCTATGATTATGCAGTAGTTGTGTGACTCTTCTCGCCCCAACTACGCAGGGTTTTCCAAGCTCCCTGGATACGATTGCGGCGTGTGAAGTGGTTCCGCCTTGCTCCGTGACAATTGCAGCGGATTTCTCCATAATTGGTTCCCAGGCTGGTGTTGTCTCCTTTGTAACTAGAATTTCCCCGGGTTTGAATTTCTTCATTTCGCTGACATCAGCCATTACGTTGGGTTTACCCTGCCCTATTTTTCCACCGACGGCAATTCCGGCGACGAGCAGTTTGCCTTCGCCCTTTAGATGGTAAGTTTCCTCAAGGGTTCCTTTTGATGATTGAACGGTCTCAGGCCTAGCTTGAAGAATGTATACCTTACCACCTTCTATTGCCCACTCAATGTCCATTCTCTTCGCATAATGATTCTCGATTTTTCGCGCATATTCAACTAGAACTTTGACCTGTTCTCTGACCAGTGAAAACTGAGCTCTCCGCTTCAGCGGAGTGTTAACGAACGCCGTTCCAGTGCTATCGTATTTTGCGAAGACTTCCTTCTGTCCTAACCTTCTTCCAACTATCTCTCCCGTTTTCTTGTAAATGAAGAACTTGTCAGGAATGATCTTTCCACTAACAACCGACTCTCCCAACCCCCAACTTGAATCTATCACGATGAAATTTTCGTTTCCAGAGTCAGGGTCTATTGTGAACATGACGCCCGCGGCTTCGCTGTTGACCATTTTTTGGATTCCAACACTGAGGCCAACATCGATGTGATCGAACCCCATTTTCGCCCTGTAGCTGATCGCCCTGTCCGTGAATAATGATGAAATGCATTTCTTCGTGCAATCGAGGACTTTCTCTTCGCCAACTACGTTCAGGTAAGTGTCCTGTTGACCCGCAAAGGAAGCGTCCGCCATGTCCTCAGTAGTTGCGCTGCTTCGCACCGCAACCGGAAGCGCCGCGCCTTCGCTGAGCGCCAAATAGCCTTCCCTGATAGCTTCCTCCAAATTGGAAGGAAACGATGAGCTCAGAATTCTTGACCTTATGCTGCCCCCAACCTTCTGAAGCTCTTCAACGTTGCTAACGTTCAAGCCTGCCAATTGCTTACGAATATAGTCCATTGATCCGCTCTTGCTAAGGAATTCTCTGTAGAAGAGTACGCTCAAGGCAAACCCTGGTGGGACGGGAATCCCGATTCGAGTTAATTCACCCAACGAAGCGTTCTTGCCACCGACCAGTGGTACGTCGCGAATTGCTATCCGGTCGAATGGAATAACATAGGACTCGGCAGTCGTCTCCAACGGGGTTTCCTTGTTTAGTTCAATTGCCGGTGGCTTAGCCATTACGAATCCTCAATTCTTATGACTGAAAGTGCATGGACTTCCGCATAACGTGCGTACTATATTTCAGCATGTTGAAGTAATAAGCAAATGCGAATTCCGAACCCGACTATATTACGCAGGTACGAAAAACAGGGTAAATCCACGAAGGTGCAGGTAAGTTCTTCAACATGCGTTCCAAGAAACTTCGTAAGCCATAGGACAATGGGGTGAATCTCGTATGCCGCTAATTCTCAAAAAGGTTGACGGCGCGCTCGGCGTAATCACACTTAACAATCCTCAGAAACGCAACTCCCTCAGCGCGGCGTTGATCCTTGAATTCTGCAACGCACTGGACGAGTTCGAAGCTTTAGGAGTTCGGGTGGTCATACTGCGTGCGCAGCCAGGCGTGAAGGTGTGGAGCGCTGGCTATGATGTTAACGAGCTCCCTCATCCCGGGAGGGACCCGCTTGCCTACGCTGCCCCGTTCGGGCGCCTCTTACGACGCGTCCAAAGATTTTCTGGCCCGGTCATAGCGATGATTGAAGGCGGTGTCTGGGGCGGTGCCTGCGACCTCGCGCTTACTTGCGACATACTAGTTGGTTCTGAGACCGCGTCCTTCGCTATCACGCCCGCGAAAATTGGAGTTCCATACACCGCTTCCGGAATGATGCACTTCATCAACGCACTCGGTTTGAACAAGGCGAAAGAGATGTTCTTCACCGCTACGCCGATAACTGCAAATGACGCGTTGACTGTGGGAATCTTGAACCACCTGGTCCCCATAGCCGACCTAGAACGTTTCACACTAGAGTTGGCGGGCAAAATCCTTGAGAACGCCCCATTAGCAGTAAAGGCCTTCAAGAAACAGTTTACGCTCCTCTCCAAAGGGGCCACTATTGATGCGGAAACCGCGGAAAGAATCCAAGGCTACCGGCGCATTGTTTACGACAGCGAAGACTACGCAGAGGGAATCCGGGCTTTCCAAGAGAAACGGCCACCCCGCTTCAAAGGCAAATGAAAGATAGGAGACATAACCTGAAGGATATGTGTCCACTATCGAGTTGACACGTGATACTCGACGCAAGTGGCGGTATCAGCCACATGTATCGAAGTAACGTTTTATACAGCAACGTTGTGCATCACCGTTATCGTTGCGGCCGTAGTCTAGCCTGGTCTAGGACGGGAACAGCAACGGAAGTTTGCTGACGCAAGCCTGCCACGCTTCTGATCGCCCCTTAGTAAGGGCGAGAAGACGCCCGGGTTCAAATCCCGGCGGCCGCACCACAACCCTCGCACACAGACTAAAACGGCCTGGATCCGTTCTTGTCGTTAGGGGAAGTATCACATAACGACCCCTTTACTACAAGGCTTCCGCGCGCCATAATTTTGCGCGCAAGCTGGCGAACTATGCGCAATTCTCCGTGCGACCCTCGCACTTCTAGGTATGCATGTGATTTGCGCGCGGTCCCTTGCGCTAATCCTTCGCGGATGCCAAGTTCAAATCCGGTCTCCCGTAACACTAAGAGCACGCACAAAAGAGATTTAAAGCGAGGATGACCTGAGGAGTATCCGGATGCTTATGGTCTCTGAGAAGGTTTTGCATTTTCAGGGTAAGAATAAGGATTTGAAACAGGTAGCTGACCAGATAGTGCAACAACTCCAATCGGAGGGTTACAAAGTTCAATCCACGTCGCCACCACTAGGAATACTTATCCAGGCTCAGAAGGCGGGAATCTTGCGGGATATCATTACAGCAGATCGAGCATTCACGATAATGATAGCGGGGCAACCTAATGACTTCACAATACGTGTTGGTATTGGAAAGTGGATTCAGAACATAGCGGTGGCTGCCGCCGAAGCGTTGCTTCTCTCAGTATTATTCCTCGCAGTAGATGTACCCGAGATGCTCTGGACAAGGCATGTTGAAGGCGAGATAATCAAGGAGATAACGCAGATCGTAGGCTAGTCTCCTAGTTCAAGCAAATTCATTTGTAGGCGTTCAACCGGCAATTTCAGTGCGTGTAGATCGGGCATATTACACGCCCGATAGAGGGTGAACAACGATCCGCTGCCCAAATTGCAGTCTGCCTATGGATTTTGTTGGTAGGTACATACTTGACGTGCGATTGGAAAGCGCGGCCCCCTCACACCTGAAGGATTTCGAGGCCTGGCGATGCGAAAAATGCGGAAAGCTCTTCGTGGACCCTGGCGACGGGAAGCCGCACGAAACGGAACATTTGCCTGAGGATGTCTTACCCTAGTCGCCCCGGAATTTGTCCGCTATTGACTTTAATTCTCCGTGGTCCAAGACTTGGATTTTGGTTTCTAGCCTAACGTCCAAACCGATCTGGCGGAGTAACCCGTATAGTTGTTCTCCCGTAATCTGGCCTTTTACCCGGCCAAGGCGGACAAGTTCGGCCAGTTCTTGAAAGAGCCGGTCCGCTATTGTAGGATACTGCTGCCTCGTCGCATGGTAAACTTCCCAGGCGCGTCCCACGAAAACTTTCTCTAAAACCCTTGCAGGCTCGAGTTTTCCAGATGTGGCTGTGGTTTCCTCTTGCTTCGCGTTCAGCCTCTTCTGCATCGCCGCTAACCGTTGGCGTTTCAATCTCTCAAGTTCCGAATCGTCGCTCATGTTTGTCACCTTCATTTCGTGAGATTAACGCGGTTTTCCGCGAGCCCTAATGCCCATTCGAAGTCATAAACGAAACGCCCGGCCACAACCCATGCATCCAGCGACTCTCGGTCTACGCAGAAAATCTCATTCACTGCGCCCCTAGTTTCTTCGGCAAAATGTCCTCTCGGAAATGCGCCAATAAAAGCTAAGGGAGCTTTTGTTCTGCTTATTTGATTCGCAATATCCCGTAACAGAGAGGGCTTGCCCAATGTACTAAACCCAAAGACCTTGTCCGGCGAAACCATTCGCACGAGCTTTCGGATATTCCCTTTCTCAAGACTCAGAAGCGTCTCACCTTTTTCGGGCACTTTTCTCTGTGTGAAGAGCTGCTCAATTAATCCGACGAAACGAACGTAATTCTTCGGTAGACGCACCTTCGGATTTATGGTGATGATCTGGTCCTCCTGAGTATGAACTAGGACGCGAAGTTGTCCCTCCCAATTCAACGGTGTTTCAAGAACTTGGAGGAGGGTGTTGTGAATAATGTCAGGCCTTCCCATCTTCTCAACTGGAATCGAATATCCTATCTTAGCGAGTCTACGCATGGCTGTGTCATGAAAGGCCCTATCCAGTAGAACCTCAGCTGGGCTCTTTGACCTTCGCTCGGCGTATCTTTTGATCTGTGGATGTGATTGTATCTGTCGTGGGACAAGCTGTAAGGCCGATTCTACAAGAGCGAGGGTCAATACCATAGAGGGGTCGAATCCGTTGTCGCGGTGGCGCCACAAAAAGGTTACAAGACCATCCCCCTACTTCCTGATGCGGTCGGCCCATTGGCTTGGAGAAAGGGCGGAAACATCAAAGAGATTGCTCTTGGACGGATTCGTATCCTCCTCGGGCTTGCAAAGACCACTTTCCCGAAGGATCGAGATCTGTCGAAACGGTACGTGGAACTCGCCCGTAGAATCGGAATGAAGGCCGGAGTTCGATTGCCTAAGGAAGAGAAGATTTTCATCTGCAAGGGATGTGGAAGCCTTCTCGTCCCGGGAGTCAATTCCCGAGTCAGAACGCGGTCAGACTTTGGGACAACCGTATTAATTACCTGCTTGGATTGTGGATCAAAGAAACGGTACCCCACTGTGAGGGAACGACTTTCGAGAAAAAACGCATGAGACGGCTTCAATCCAGATCCAGGAAAACCGATCCAACAATCTGGGTTGGTAAGGAAGGTGTCTCGATGGAACTCTTGAAACATGTCGCAAACCAGTTCAAAACCCGTGACCTGGTCAAAGTTAAGGTTCAAAAATCTGCCTTAGCGGAGACTGAAACCGCACTTGTGGCAGGCAGGGTGGCATCTTCAACAGGCTCGACCCTCGTAGAAGTGATGGGCCACACTTTCACGCTTTACAAACGCCAAGAAGTAACCAAAACTGAGAGAAGGCGGTAAAATGCAATTACCGATCGCACTCTCCAAACTAAACTTATATGGCGCTCACCGGTTGTAACGTCAAGATTCCGTTACCGGGATGAATCTCAATGCCAACACCGCTGGATGTTCCTTCAAATACCCTAATCGACAATCTATCGAAATTTCTGAAGGAGAACGTGGGTGAAGTTGCACCCCCAAGTTGGGCATTGACCGCCAAAACAGGATCTCATCGGGAACGCCCCCCGGCAAGTCCGGATTGGTGGTACAATCGATGCGCTTCGCTCCTAAGAAAACTATACTTACACGGACCAGTAGGAATAGCCCGCCTTCGGGTCGAGTATGGGGGCCGTTTACGCCATGGGACTCATATTGAGCATTCCAGAGTTGCCGGCGGCTCAGCTATTCGGGAACCGCTTCAGCAGCTTCAGAAAGCAGGTTTCATTGCCGTTGAGGCCAAGAAAGGTAGGAAGCTTACGCCTGAAGGAATCAGCCTTCTCAACCGAGTTGCCGCCGATGTTTTGAAGGGTGCCCAGAAGGCGGAAGGCCAGTCATGATGAGCGAGGGTGAAGATTACTCCGACGAGGAACTTGAAGAGATTAGGCGAAGGAGATATTCAGACCTACAACGCGCAGCATTAGATGAACAGAGGCAATCAGAAACCCACAGGCAATTCGAGGCCCAAAAACAAGCTGCACTCAAACAGATACTGACCCCTGAGGCAAGGCAAAGGTTGACCAACATCAGAATGGTAAAACCCGAGTTCGCAGATCAAATCGAATTACAGCTCATTCAACTAGCACAGTCGGGAAGAATCAAGGTTCCAATCAGTGATGAGCAATTGAAGGAAGCGCTCGGCCGCCTACAATCTTCACGAAAGGAAATTAGAATTAGGAGAGCTTAACTTATGGCACGAAATAAACCAACCGCGCGAAAACGTAGGCTCGCTAGTGCAGGGAAAACTAGAAAACCTGTCCCAACTTGGGTGATGGCGAGGACATCTGGCCACACTAGGACTCACCCGAAGAAACGGCACTGGCGAAGGACCAAGCTGAAAGCGTAAAGGAGAAACAGCCTAAATGAGTGAACCAGAGCCGAAAGAAGAAGTTGTAGAGGCAGAGGAAGAGAAACTCGAAGAGTCCGTTAGCGAAGCCATTGAGCCAGTAGAAGAAGAGAAGGCGCCCGTCGAGACAGCTCCTGCAGCCGAAAAAGAAGAGGCCGAAGGAGAAGAAGAAATAGAAGTAGTCGAGGAAAAAGTCTACACGATTTCACTCCGACACGTTTGGGTCGTGACGGCTCGAGGTAAAAGGGCTCCGAGGGCGGTAAGAGACGTTAGGGATTTCGTTGCTCGCCACATGAAAGCAGAGGAGGTAGCGATGAGCAACGAAGTTAATGAGGCACTGTGGTCTCGAAGCATCAACAAGCCGCCTAGGAAGATTACAGTTCGTGCCGTCAAGGATAAGGAAGGTAAGGTAATAGTTTACCCAGCAAAAGCGGCGTAATCCAGTGTTGGCTCGCCGACTCGGCATTATGGGACTTTAGGAATGACCGTCATCCTAGCCGATGTTTTCGGCAGCCCGAATATTGGCGTATACTGCTTCTGCAATGAAAAAGTAGCTATAGTGCCGCCAGGCCTACCAAACCGCAAGATCAGCCAATTCACAGAGACGCTTGGCGTTAGCGTTTGCAAGACCACGATAGGTGGCTCCACTTTAGTAGGAGCGCTGGTTACCGGAAACTCCAACGGAGTGCTGGTTCCCCACACGATTCGACAATACGAGTTAGAAAGGATTGAGGGGTTCACGAAAGTGGTGGTAGTCGAGTCCAAGTGGACTGCGCTTGGGAATGTGGTTTTGACAAACGACCTCGGTGCGGTCATACACAAAGACGCCCCTCCGGAGATAATTACCGCCGTGAATCAACACTTGGAAGTGACCTCTGCTTTGGGCGAAATTGGGGCATTGCCTTTCGTTGGCTCCCTGGCCATAGCTACCAACAAAGGCGCTTTGGTTAGCCCGAATGCGCTCAATGAAGAACAGTCAATGATTGCATCTGCATTGCATGTGACCGTAGAACAGAGTTCCACCAACGGTGGCGTACCATTCGTCAAGTCAGGGATACTTGCGAATACTAAGGGCGCTGTCGTAGGCCCATTGACGCGTGGCGCTGAACTGATGCAAATCAGCCGTGCATTAGGCGTCTAGCGAAGTATCTTTTGCGATTAGCTTACCTTGAATACTTGATCCCACTTTCCCTGGTCCAGTTCCTTCTGGACATCGCGTGGGTCTTTCCCTTCAATTGTGATTCCGAGGCTGACGCAAGTTCCCATTACCTCTTTAGCGGCCGTCCTAACAGATTTTGCGTAGCTGCTTGGCATTTTCATCGCAGCAATTTTGGCCACTTGGTCCATCGTGAGGTTCCCCACCTTCTCAGCTTTGGGATTGCCTGAGCCCTTGGAGATCCCAAGTTCCTTCACGATTAGGGCTGATGTGGTAGGCGTCCCAATCTCGACTTCAAATTCCTTCGTTTCAACGTCCACGACGACGCGGACGGGGACCTTCATACCAGCATATGCCTTAGTCATTTCATTGATCTTGTTAACGATCTGAAGCACATTTACTCCGAGTGGCCCCAATGCTGGTCCTAGTGGTGGACCGGCGGTGGCTTCTCCACCGTTCAGTAATGCTTCAACTTGCTTCTTGTCGCCCAACTTCAGCCACATTGCCTCTGCTAACTAGTTTCACGTAATCCGCGTGCACGGTGATCGGAAGGGTTGCGAATCCTTCTTCCAAGAGTTCTATGGTTACCTCTTCCTTGAGTTTGTCAACATTCGTGATTCGCGCTTTCAACCCACGGAAAGGTCCACTGACCACTTCTACTGAATCACCATTCCGTAGGTCTTCAATGACAGGCTTGCTGACGATGAACCTGTCGAGGGCTTCGGCCGATATTACGCCCTTCGTACGCGCCCGAGCATGCCGTACGCCGGCAATCAAGTCGTCCACATAGTGAGGCCCTGCTGATTCGACGAAGATATACCCCTTGACCATATCTGGGGCCAAGACGCTGGCGATGGGTAGTTTCTTCAGGCCAATTCTTGACGAAACGAGGTCCACAACCGTCCTTTCCTGGCCACTTGTTGTTCGGACCGCGTAGATGAGCATCTTGTGTTCGGTGCTCATCAAGGCGTGGCTCCGGTGGCGCCAGTCTGCGTCTGTGGCAATAGGTTGAAGAACAGAAAGAGTACTCGAATTACGAATCCAAGCGAACCCACGATAGCAACTCCTAGGAAACTAATCTTCACCATCAACGAAATCTCATCCCGTGAAGGTTTCGTGGTAACGTGCACAAGCCTTCTTGATGAATCCAGGAATTCGCGTGCGTTCATATCGTATATCCTTCTAGATTGTTCGCGGTTGAATCAAGTCGATTGAAGTGAAAAGCCAGCTATTTTAACCTTTGAAAATAAGAGCGTGTTCTGGTTTTGTAGATTGATCCGAGCCGCACGTTGCGCCAATTAACTTTGAGCGGAAACGAGCAACAAAAGGGCGCATGAAACTTGACGCGAGGCTCGACGGAATCACTTTCTATTCCCACGGCTGCAAATTGCTCGGAGGCTTCTACGGAGCTGCTGGCGAAACGCTAAGGCCGACCGTCATATTCTTATGTTTATTCAATTCTTTGAGTTAAACACGAACAACCTCGATGTGCAGCCGTTTCAGGGTTTCTATGAGCTTCGATCGCTCCGCGCCGCGGATGCCTTTCCAATCGACAACGGCCGTGTGGCATTCTCCTATTGTGCGCTCAAAAGCCAACTGCACCATTTGTTCATCGTAATCCTCAAAGAAATACTTAGAGAGGATATGGCTGAAAGCGTAGTTGTCATTCCTAACCGCGATGCATTGCTTGTTGCAGTAGTGTCCTCCTCCGAAACCAACAGCCGCCGTTCCGCTTACCGGGGCCGTTGCAGCCATCCATATGGCTTCACTAGCCGCTACCGCGGCCCGCGGATCATTCCATTCTTTTTCTGTGCTACCTACTTCCACGAAAAGCGTTGGAACTCCTAGCTCGGTTGGTCCATGGTGAGTAGCCTCAAGGGTTACTGCGTAATTCAACTTCAAGGCTTCACGCGCCTTATCCAACGCCAACAACGCTGCGCGTAGTCGAGGAGGGTCTGCAAAGGACAGGCTCTTGGGCTTGCCGCCGAAATCAGCACGACTTGTACTATTACCAGTCCAATGGACCGTCAGCGCTGGTTCGCCGCTTTCGCTTCGGTGCCTCGAAGCGAAGATAACAGCTTCTGGTTTTGAATCGACGCCTAGGCTATCGGTGTATATGCCATCGGTTTCAACGAGTTTCAGGTAGACACTGCCGTTTTGAAATAGGTCAGGAACACCTGAGGCTGGTTGAAAACCTTTCAGCCGCATTAGCTCTCGTGCAATGTTTTGAGCTGCTACGTCACGCTTGGAGGAGGCAATGAGAACCGTCAACTCATGCCAGCTTCAACTTATTATTTTCTCGACCATTTGTTCAGGTTCGAAGGAAACTAAGTCCTCATAATTTTGCCCGACGGTTGCAAAAAGGATTGGCTTGCCCATAATGGCGGCAATAGAAATGGCGCTACCACCCTTTGCGTCAGCGTCCAACTTAGTCAGCACGACACCGTCGATGTTCACGGCGTTCGAGAAGGATTTTCCTTGCTCAACCGCATCGTTACCTGTCAGTGAGTCGACAACAAGGATTGTCAGGTTCGGCTTGGCCACTCGAGCAATTTTCTTCATTTCCTCCAAGAGGTTCTTGTTTGTTTGCATTCTACCTGCCGTATCAATCAAGACAACGTTAGTGCCATGTGCGATCGCATAATTCACAGCGTCGAATGCTACCGCAGCAGCGTCAGCGCCATAATCATGCTTGATAGTCTTGATTCCGATTCGCCGAGCGTGTTCCTCAATCTGCTCTATGGAACCAGTTCGGTAAGTGTCTGCGGCAGCCACGACGACTGAGAAACCCTTCCGAAGCAATAGATGGCCTACTTTCGCGATGGAACTCGTCTTGCCGGTCCCGTTAACTCCTACGAAAAGTATGATTGCCGGTCTGTGGGCATTTTTGCTTTCATTGAGAACCTTGTAGAAGGATTCCTCGCCGCTTCCCCTCAATAATTCAAGCAAGACCTCTCGCAGCACTCCCCTAGCTGGTTCCGTCGAGTCTGTGAACCTTCGAAATTGGGTGGCTCTGAGTTTCTCATGTAGGTTGTCGCATATCTGCTTGGCCACTGAGTAGGCAACATTATTCTCGACTAAGGCCAGTAGAAACTCATCAAGGATCTTTGAGATGTCTTGATCAGAAAGTTCTTTCTGCGAAATCTTCTGAACTAGACTATTGACGCCTGATTTGAGTTTCTCGAACACTTTATGTCACTAATGAGAACCGGGGCTAAAGTTTGTCTCCTGTAGGGTTCTACGCGGAGATTTCAGGACTTCGTCTCAACTCAGCTCGGAGCCTGTGCTGTTGTCCCCTGGTGTCTTAGGAGTTCCTCGAGGGCATCGCGGTCTTGTTGGTATCGGCCAATGGTTTGGTCTAATTGTTGTTGAATAGATGTTCGTGCTTTATCTAATTCCTCAAGTCTACCTTTCAGCTCGCCTACAGAGCTTTCCACGTCTTTCTCCATCGCAGCTCCTGCTCCTATACCCATAACCAACTTCTTGGAATCCGCAATTTTCATTCTCACGTATGAACCGGCTCCGACCGGGACGAGCGTGGAATCGCCTTCTTGTAGTTTCTTCAGGCCATCGAGGGTGTTGAATGCCAATGTAACCTCGTTGATCGCTGCTCGGACAATATCAAGTCTGGATTGCAAAGCCCCGATGGACCCTTCTAGGATGCGAATCTCGGTGGCTAGTTGCCTGACTATGTCTTCTTCCCTTGGTTGGGGGGATGACATTCCTATTCCTTGGCCTGCGCTGCCTCTAGGTGGGCGGATTGGATTTTCGCTATCCTAACTTCAAATCTTCTAGCGCGGTGTCTGCTGCCCATTTCAGAATAGAGGCGCTGGAGGGCGTGTTCTTCTTTCAGCGCGTTGAATTCGACGGAAAACGGGATTTTGGTTCGTCCCTTCCTGATCTCGCCTGTAATCTTAAACTTCTTCACTTCTGACATTCGTATTCGTGACCTCGCCTTATGGCATCGGCGTCCGCTATTAATCTGAAGGTCGCGAAACAGGTGCCCGCGCTGAAAACGTTTTTATTAGGCAGGGGGATTGACGCCTTAGAAATTTGACTAGATGGTCTCCTCATTGCCACTTGCCAAGGATGAAATTGTTAGGGCACTCGGTGAGCTACGTAAGAATCTAACTAAGAGAAAGTTCTCACAGTCCATAGATTTGGTTGTTCGCCTCCGAGAGGTCGACCTAAAGAGGCCCGAAAACAGGATCAATGAAGCAATTACCTTGCCGAATCCACCGGATAAGGCACTGAAGGTTTGCGTGATAGCGTCAGGAGATTTGGGAACCAGGGCCAAAGCGGCTGGCGCAGACATGCTAGTTACCAGACAGGAGATGGATAACTTGAGCAAGGACAAGAAATCGGCTCGGAAGTTAGCTCAAGATTATGATTTCTTCATCGCGGAAGCCCCCCTAATGCCCCTTGTAGGAAAGGCACTAGGGTCATTCCTCGGCCCAAGGGGCAAGATGCCCACACCGGTCCAGCCTAACGCGGCTATTGATCAAATCATCTCCGGCCACCGTAAGATGGTTCGTGTTCGAATGCGAGAACAGCCCGTCCTTCAGTGTAGGGTTGGGACGGAAGCTATGCCAGACGAGAAGCTAGTGGAGAATATCCAGGCAGTAGTTTCTCGAATTGAACAGAAGCTTGAGCGGGGTTTCAAGAATGTTGGTGAAATCCTAATCAAGGCAACGATGAGCAAACCGGTAAAGATCACTCTGACGAAGTGATGATTAATGTTAGCCCAGCAGGTCGCAGTCTGGAAAAAGGAAATTTACGAAGACCTAACGGAACTGCTTAAGGAATATTCAGTTATAGCCGTCGCCGACCTGCAGAAAGTGCGCTCATCGCAGATACAAGAGATTCGCAAGAAGCTGCGTGGCAAGGCGGACCTGATTGTTGCCAAGAATACAATTCTACGCAAAGCCAGCGAGAAGATAGCCGGTGAAAAGAAAGGTATTGATAAGTTTGCAAATTCGTTGACCGGATCCAAGGTACTAATTTTCACCCAAATGAACCCCTTTGAGCTCATTATCTTTCTCAACAAGAACAAGGTCAGGGTTCAAGCAAAGGGCGGAGATGTGGCGACAAGCGATATCATGATCCCCGGCGGGAACACGGGAATACAGCCTGGTCCGGTGATTAGCGAGTTCAACGAGGCTAAGGTGAAAACACGGATCGAGGGTGGCAGTATCTTCGTTGCAGAGGACACTGTCGTTGTTGAGAAGGGGGATGTGATTCCAGTTAAGACCGCCTCACTTCTGTCGAAGCTTGGAATGAAACCGATGGAAGCGGGGTTAGCGCTCTCATATGCTTTCGATAACGGCTCAGTTCTCGGCCCGAACGATCTCGCCTTTGACCTTGACCAAATGAAGTCTGATTTCTCCTCAGCCGCGAGGATGGCTTTGGGCGTGGCGGTTGAGGCAAACATCATGTTGCCAGAGACTGCGCCCATAATTATCTCGAAAGCATATCGGCAGGCGGTTGCCGTCAGCGTCGAGTCAGGCTTCTTTACGAAACAAACTGCGGACTTTATCATCCAGAAGGCTTACGCGAACATGAATGCGTTGTCGTCAGCGATTGCTGCCGTGAAACCTGAAGCGATCGCCCCTCCGTCAACAACTCAAAGCGAGACCCAAGCGCCACCAGCGCCCGCAGCAGCTGCATCCGCTGAAGGAAAAGGTTGAAAAGAGGGACTTCTGGTAAGCACAGGAATCCTGTCAAATTTCGGTGTGAAAAATGGAATACGTCTACGCAGCTCTTCTGCTACACTCTGCAGGCGGCAAAATAACCGAAGATACCGTAAAGAAAGTTCTAACAGCAGCCGGAGTCAAGACTGATGAGCCAAGAGTCAAGGCCCTAGTCGCGGCACTCTCAGAAATCAAAATAGACGACGCCCTAAAAGCCGCGCAAGCCATACCGGTGGCCGCAGCACCTGCAGCGGCAGCCCCAACTGGAGGAAAGAAGGACAAGAAAGAAGGGGCGGAAGACGAGAAGAAGAAAGGCGAAGAAGCACTAGCGGGCCTCGGTGCCCTCTTCGGTTGATCTTGAGTTGCCTGTACCCTTTACTTTGATCTCTCTCGCATCCTAGTCCTCTTTCACTTTGTTTTTAGTGCTCCGAGCAGCGGTTCAAGATCGAAAATACCCTTCTAGAGAAATCTAAGCCAAGTCTATCCTTCCTGTCACGAACTTACTTCTTCCGGGCGAATGAGATGGCAGTTCGTCCCGAGAGCTAGGGGGTGTGATCCGGCGCTTAGCAACTTTGGCCCTGGGTCTCGATTAGCCAACCTGTAAGAAGGACCAGGCCAGCAACTGCCGCCAAATATGTTCCAATACCAACCTCCGCGGAAACGCACCTGACCCATTCCGATTCAATGTAACACATGCCTGAGGATAGGTAGTTGTGGAGGTACAAGTACTCATCCAGCCGCTTCACGTTATCGATCCAATACCAGGCCGCAGTGAGTGCCGAACCGGCAGCAAATATCTGAAAGTTTGATTTCCTAATCAAGACCGAGATCGCGCTCGAAACCAACGCGAGGATGAGCAATAGCAGAGAAAGCGCGAAGTAAGGGACGTCCAAGAGCCCGGCAAAATACGGAGTGGAAACGAACACCGAGTTCGAAACCGTGGGAGGCAGGACCTTAGTGTCAACGCCGAAGATGGAATATTGCTGTGCTCCACGCTCGATCTGAGACAGATTCAGAGTCACGGTTAGCCAAGGCAAAGGAACAGAAAGCACTAGGAGCGCAATTGCCAAAGAGGCAGTTTTCCGCCAGCGTTCCACAACTTCAGCGACCTTGCATGGGATAAGACGCATTATTGGGCTGGTTGTAGCGAACAATCCCTGCCTTTATTTCCGCTTCGAGGTGGTTACCACACCTTTTCTCAATAGTAACCACTGTGCTTGGCCACGTTCTTCTTTGAAGTAGACGAGCGCATACTCGCCCTTCAGCTTGTTCCCGTGAAGTTCGAAGCGTAGTAAGCGGGGTCCTCGTTCAATGAGAGTGTACTCTCCCTTGTCCCAAATCACGACTTTTCCAGCGCCGTACCCGCCTTCCGGAATAGTTCCCTCGAATGAGCCGTAATCGATCGGATGGTCATCCACCGCTACCGCGAGACGTTTGATCCCAGCCTCAAGTGGGGGCCCTTTGGGGACAGCCCACGATTTCAGAACGCCGTCCATTTCCAAACGGAAATCGAAATGGTGGGCCGTCGCCCAGTGTTCATGAATAACAAATGATGGCATCTTTGGTCCTACACATTCAGGTTGGAGGATGTGGCTTAACCTTTTACGGCTACGTTAACCTTGTTTCGTCGGCTAGGTGCTGACGGTTCTTTGTCTGAGGAATACACTGTCTGCAGGTGCGGGGCTAAATTCACAAACGATGCGGAAGGAAAGCGCCTCTACAATCTTCATCAATCTTGGTGCGGGAAGCAAGGCAGCGTCCCACAAGATTCAGGTTCCAGGAGGGAATATTCCCGCCCCACCAGATCTAACCAACGATAACTTGACCAGAAACCGTTTCGTCATCTACTCCCTAGATTCCTTCTGAAAGTAAGGAAGGTTTACGGATACTGACAGAGGCCAAGAAACGGGAACGCTACGGCTGACGCAGAATCTTACCGAGTAAAACAAAAGTCGGAAAGGGCGGGAGAATCACCCGCCACACGTAGCTTCCTTATGCTACGTATTCAGTTGTGTCCCTTGCCTCACGACCCTCTACTTTCATCTTGACCTTGCGTTTCTTGCTCGCCAACTCAATTCACCTCCAACAATTAACCCAACCTTAGGCGCTCTCAGTATTTAACGCGGCTTGGAGGAGAAATCAAAAAGGACGAATGTTCCACTTTTCTACCAAGTAGACACTGTCTTGTCTCGTGTTGGGTCACTCGCGCCTGCTGGGCTGGGTTGCGCAGAACGTTGAACCCGTCGCTCCGTTCATGGTTCGCCGAACAAAGCAGAAACTGCGCGAATCCGATCTTGAAGAAACTGAAACACTGTCGCTGAATACGAACGAGTTACCCTACGCTCTCGTGAACTTCGCCAAAGAAATGTTGACTGAAATCTCTGAGTTGAAGGTTAGACTTGAGAAACTCGAGAACAAGGCCTCAACACACGCATAGGTAGCTTATGGTAACAGTGAATTGTCAGAATCCCGTGCTCTACCCCACCTTCTCCACGAGAACATTTGACCCAGGATTCGGTGTCAACGACCCGGTCAAAATATAGGAGACGCATGGCACCTATCTACTTAGGTGTCGACTCAAGAGGGTCGTGAGAACCGTCAAGAACCGAGGTATGTCAAATGGAGATTAATGAGAAAGAATTCGCCGTCCCGTTCTTCAAGGAGAATGGGTTTCAGCGCAAGCAGTGTGAATGCTGCAAAGGTTACTTCTGGACTCAGAAGCCTGACGAGAAATTCTGTGGCGACAGCCCGTGCGTTCGATACTCGTTTATTGGGAAACCTCCGGCTAAGCGGCGGTACTCGATTCATGACATGCGTGAATTATTCTTGTCATTCTTTGAACGGAATGGACACAAAAGGATCAACCCGTACCCTGTTGTGGCACGGTGGCGAGATGACGTCTTCCTTGTGGGAGCGTCGATCTACGATTTCCAGCCCTACGTTACCGAAGGTATGATTCCGCCACCAGCAAACCCCCTCGTCGTCAGTCAGCCATCCATCAGGTTCACGGACATAGACAATGTCGGCCCAACATTGGGGCGCCATGAGCTAATGTTCGAAATGGGAGGCGCTCACGCCTTCAACTACCCTGACAAGGAGGTCTACTGGATGGACCAGACAATCCGTTACCACCACGAGCTGGCCACTGAAGAGTTCGGTCTGAAGTCGGAATCGGTTTCATACAAGGAGCATTTCTGGTCAGGGGGTGGAAACGCTGGTCCCGACCTTGAGTGTCTTAGCGCCGGACTAGAAATCTCTACCCTAGTCTTTATGCAGTACAAGGTTCAGGGCGATCAGCTCGTCAAACTCCCGATCCGAACCGTCGACACGGGATACGGGATAGAGCGTTGGGCATGGTTAAGCCAGGGAACAGCCAGCGCTTTCGAGGTCCTTTACGGTCAGGTACTAGACAGAATCTTCCAACTAGCGAATCTCAAGTATGACGAGAAGCTGGTTGCAAAAGTGGTTCCGTATTCGAGTTACATGAACATCGAACGCAACGAGAGCCGTACTGATGCTCGAAAGAAAGTTGCCGAAAGCATAGGCATGGATTGGAGGGAGCTCGAGAAGGCTCTTACGCCGATTGAAAGCGCGATGGCGGTTGCCGATCACACAAAGGCAATTGCCTTCCTACTGTCAGAGGGCGTTGTTCCTTCAAACGTTGAAGCAGGCTACCTCACGCGTTTGCTGATTCGACGGACCTACCGAATGCTGCGCCAGTTGGGCATTGAGGATAAGATGCTGGACATAATCGACGCCCAAGTAGACTATTGGGGTGGCGACTTCCCTCAGCTAAAAGGAATGAAACGTGAGATAGCAGAAGAAATCAAGTCAGAAGAATCCAAGTATCGAAAAACAATCGAACGGGGCTCAGATCTAGTAAAGAAAATTGCAAGTGACCTGAAAACGAAGGGACTTAAAGAAATCCCGCCGCAAACTCTTGTTGACTTGTATGACTCTCACGGAATGGTTCCGGACATAGTGCGAGAGATAGCAGAACCGCTAGGGGTATCGGTGGATCCTCCGGGAAACTTCTATGGAATGGTCGCCCAGAAGCATTTGTCTGTAAAGCGCGTTTCAGAGGAAGAAACAGAATCGAAAGTGATTGACTCACTGAAGGACAAAGTCAGCGGGCTCCAGGACACTGCCCAATTATACTACAAAGACCCTTTCCAGAAAGAGTTCGAAGGAAAAGTAATCGCGATCCTCGAAAACAAGTTCGTCGTCTTGGACCAAACCTGCTTCTACCCCGAAGGTGGGGGCCAACCCGGCGATATCGGAGTCTTTCAGACCTCTAATGGGCCAATCAAAGTCGTTGATACACAGAAGGTTACCCGAATCATAGTCCACCAAATAGAAGGTAAGCCCCCGCGCATTGGGGAAATCGTGCGAGGTTCAATTGAATGGAACAGGCGCATCAGTTTGATGCGTCATCATACAGGCACCCATTTGGTTTTGGGTGCGGCTAGGAGGGTGCTGGGTCAACATGCTTGGCAGGCCGGCGCGCAGAAGGGCGTTGATTCCAGCCGAATTGACATATCGCATTACGAGAGAATCACGGAGGAACAGGTAAGAGAAATTGAAAGGCTTGCAACGGAAGTAGCCCTCCAAGATATCCCCGTAGAGTCCGAATGGCTGCCCAGGGAGAAGGCTGAGCAGGCTTATGGGTTCAAGCTCTACCAAGGAGGCGTTGTGCCCGGCCGTGAAGTACGAGTAATCAAGATTGGCGATTGGGACGTGGAAGCATGCGGCGGAACGCATTGCACTAGGACAGGACAGATTGGGACCATCAAGATTCTGCACACAGAGCGCATTCAGGACGGCGTAGAACGAATAATATTCGCCGCAGGCACTCAAGCTCTACGCGCCTTCCAAGAACAGGAGAAGAAAATCAAAAACATTTCAACGATCGTCGAAGCGCCCATCGAAAAAGTAGACCAATACGTTCAGACCCTCGTTGAAGAAAGAACAAAACTGGCTAAACGCCTCGAAGAACTATCCAAACAATGGGCGGAGCAAGAGGCCGCAAAACTTCTGCAGTCTACGAAGACGGTCGGCCGCATAAAGATGTGCTCTGCAAAATATGATCGTGGTGAAGAGAGCGATTTAGTCGCGTTGAACAACAAAATTGTTGAGAAAGAACCGAGCGCGGTCATTGTATTAATCCTCGTCAAGGATTCGGCCAGGGTCTTCGTCGGTGCAGGAAAAGATGCAATTGCGCAGGGTGTGAACGCGGGGAAGCTTGCCAGCAAGCTTGCCGCAATGCTCGGCGGCGGTGGCGGGGGCAAAGACTACTTCGGCCAAGGCGGCGGAACAAACCTGAATGCGGTTAACGAAGTAATGCGGAACTCGGAATCGGCGCTGAAAGCAATGTTGACCAAGTGATAATCATGCCTGTTGACTGGCTAGCGTTGGACAAGAAATGGCGGGAAGAATGGGCTAAGGCCAAAATTTTCGAGGCCGACCCCGACCCGAAGCGGCCGAAATGTTTCGTCACATTTCCCTTCGCATACATGAGCGGGCCCTTGCACGTCGGGAGCGGCTTCACAGCCGCTAGAATCGACGTGTACGCGCGCTACAAACGGATGTGTGGGCTCAACGTCCTCTACCCGTGGGCTTGGCATTGGACTGGCAAGCCGCTTGCCGGCGCGGCTGAGCGCATCAAAATGGGAGACGAAGAATTCATTCGACCGATCAGGGAGGTAGACGAGGTCCCAGAGGAACATCTGAAGAAGTTTGTTGACCCCGCGTATATGGCGAAGTATTACACTGACGTCAATCGTGACGCGATAAAGCGTTTGGGGATATCGGTAGATTGGCGAAGAGACTTTCACACAAGTTCTCTGGACGAGGCTTTCAGCAAATTTGTTGTTTGGCAATACCTGCGCCTTCGAGACAAGGGGTATGTCATCAAAGGTACACACCCTGTAGTCTGGTGCCCGAAAGACGAAAGCCCAACGGGCGATCACGATAGACTGGAGGGCGAAGGAGTCAGACCGGAAGAATTCATTCTAATGAAGTTCAAGATGGGAGAAATCTTCTTGCCCTGCGCAACTTTCAGGCCCGAGACAATCTACGGCGTCACTAATCTCTGGGTCAACCCTCACGGTGAGTACGTCGAGGCCGACGTGAACGGAGAACATTGGATCATAAGCAGACCCGCATCAGAAAAATTCCGCAACCAGCTGAAAAATGTCACCGTTATCAGGAACCTGAAGGGCGCTGAACTTGTGGGCAAGAAATGCTTTGACCCCATTCAGAACAGAGAGCTATTGATCTTACCTGGAACATTCGTGAACACAAATAACGCGTCCGGCTTGGTGTACAGCGTTCCCGCACACGCCCCGTTCGACTGGCTTGCATTAAGAGACATTCAGAAGAATCCGGCGACCGTGGAGGGCTTCGCCGTTAAGCCTGATGAAGTTTCAGCGATTCAACCCATCTCAATAATATCGGTCGAAGGCTACGGTGAATTCCCAGCAATAGAGATCGTTGACCGCATGAGAATTCGTGACCAAAACGACCCGTTAGCTGAAGAAGCGACGAAGGAAATTTACAAGGCAGAATTTCACAGCGGTTTTCTCAAAGATGGTTGTGGCCCCTACTCCAAGCAGAAGGTTGCGAACGTCAAGCAATCTCTTGTGGCTGAATTCAGAAGAAAGGGAATCGCGGACGTAATGTACGAGCTGCCGCAGCGCGTTGTTTGCCGATGCACAACTGAATGTGTAGCAAAAATCCTGGCGGACCAATGGTTCCTGAAGTACTCTGACCCAGAATGGAAAGAACGGACACACGGGGCAATTTCCAAGATGGCATTTTATCCAGAGGAGGCTAGACCATGGATCAACAGCATTATCGATTGGCTGCAAGACTGGCCTTGCGCGCGAAAAAGAGGACTAGGCACACCTCTTCCCTGGAGTCCGGACTGGATCGTAGAGACGCTTAGCGACTCAACGATTTACATGGCGTACTACATGGTGAGCAAATTTGTCAATGCAGGGGACATCAAAGCCGAGCAGCTCATCCCTGAGGTTTTCGATTTCGTATTCTACGGGGCGGGGAAGCCTGAAGAACTGAGCAAGCAAACCGGTGCAGACCGAAGAGTCTTGGAGAAGATACGAGAAGAGTTTCTGTACTGGTACCCAGTCGATTTACGCAACTCAGGCAAGGACTTGGTGGGCAATCACCTTAGTTTCTTCGTTTTCCAACACGTTGCCCTCTTCGAACAGCGCTTTTGGCCTCGCGCGATTGGTGTAAACGGTTTCATGCTTGCGGAAGGCCGCCCGATGCACAAGTCCCAGGGTAACTTCATTCCGATTTGGAAGGCCTGCGACGAATATGGAGCGGATGCAGTACGCTGCACCGCCCTATTGGCCGCCGAAGGGATGGACGACCCAGATTGGCGTTCCGAAAACGTTCGTGATGTCAGGGGTAGGCTGGAAGCCTTCCTGAGTCTAACTGAAGAAATCGCCGCGAGGCCTGACCAGCGGACTTCAAATGGCCATCTGGAAAACTGGCTAATGGGCCGAATCAACTCTAAGGTTAGGGCGGTTTCTGAAGCTATCGAGAAAATGAAGACTCGCACGGCGTTGGCCGCCGCCCTGTATGACGTGTGGAACGACCTGCGGTGGTACGAGCGACGCGCTGCTAGACCTGATTCGCCCACGGTCAAAGGTTTCATCTCAATTTGGATTCGATTGATGGCACCTTTCTCACCCCATCTAGCTGAGGAAGCCTGGCGAAGAGTTGACCAACGCGGCTTCGTGTCAACTTCAGAATGGCCGGAATTCAAGGAACTAATGGTTGATGAGAAATCTAATGAATTGGAGGTGCTCGTGAGGCAGACGCTCGATGACACTCAAGAAATTATAGCTACTACAAAGATCGCGCCAAAGAGAGTGCACTATTACACCGCCGCCAAGTGGAAGTGGCGAGTCTACGGCGAAGCCTTGACTAGAGCTAACTCGCAACCTGAAACGCTGAACGGGCTAATCAGAGACATGCTCGCTGCAAAAGCATCTTCAGCGAAAGACCTACCGAAATTTGCTGTGAAGATAATCCAGCAAGCAAGAACAATGCCCGCCGAATTGCGCGAACGAAGACTGAAGATAGGAGAGATTGACGAAAGGAAAGCGTTTGATGAAGCGCGGGACTTTTTCGCTAGGGAATTGAAGGTTGAGGTTCAGGTCCACGGCGAAGACGAGGAAGGGATGTATGATCCGAAAGGCCGCGCGAAATTAGCTGAACCATACAGGCCTGCAATCTTCGTCGAGTAGTGGGCACTGCAAGCTTTAAGCTAGAAGAGCTTGTAGTCCGAGTTCGGGCTCGTAGCTCAGTCTGGATAGTGCTTGCAGGTTGAGCATCTAAAGCACAGGCCCTCTAAACGCTTTGTAAAAAGCGGGGGACGCCTGGGGTCCGGGGTTCGAATCCCCGCGGGCCCGCCACACCATCGGTTCCAGACCAACGTCTGGCAAATACCGGAAAAGCCGTTTCTAAGATTAACGTCAATTACGGATGAAAGCGCGCGTGCACCGTAATTACAGGAGTTCAATTCTGATTGCCCGCACCATTAGACCCACACACACTGTAATAGATTTGTGTAAATCTATCCCACTTAGTCTTCTTCTGGTGGAATTGCGCGATGGAACGCCATCCCGACAATACCGCGTTTCGTGCCGCAATATTGCGCGCTGTCCACCAGCTCATCGATGAAGAACCAAAGATTCTCAACGACCCTATCGTGCTTCGACTTCTCGACGCACCGACCCTTGACTATGTTCGCTTGAACCCGGATAAGTTCCGGACAGCTAGGATGAACGCGTTACGCTCGCATGTAGTAGTGCGCAGCCGGTACACGGAGGACCGCTTGGCCGACGCGGTAGAGAATGGTGTTCAGCAATACCTGATATTGGGCGCTGGCCTCGACACGTTCCCATATCGACAACCTCATTGGGCGAGAGTATTGCGGATTTTCGAAGTAGATCAATCAACGAGCCAGTGTTCGAAGCGCGAACGGTTGGCCATGGCTGGGATTGAGGTTCCGTCGAATGTCGAGCTAATCGCTTGTGATTTCGAGACCATTTCTCTCCGTGATTGTTTGCGCAGAAGCAGCTTCGATTTTGGGAAACCCGCGTTTCTTTCATGGCTCGGTGTGACGATGTATCTAAGCACGGACGCGATTGATGCAGTATTCAGGTTTGCAAGTTCGCTGCCAAAATCGAGTGAGATTGTCTTCACGTTTGCATCTCCGGCGTCTACAGTGAAGGAAATCGGACGTGAACCCTTGCTTGCCGCATTCACGGCATTCGCTGCAGCACACGGAGAACCATGGCGTACCTTTTTCGAGCCAGACGACTTGGCCCACAAATTGCAAGAGTTAGGTTTTTCGACCGTATCATTTCTTTCGGCTTCGGACGCTGATACACTATATTTCCGAGGTCGTCACGACGGTCTCAAGATACGGCAAAGAGTCGGAATTGTAACCGCTACGGTCTAAACCTATCCACTCTCAGGATGCGTGTGGCTCTAGCGGTGCGGACGACCAGAATTGAACCGTCGTTTTAGTGCGTGTGTGCGTACCACTAGACCCGCACGCACAAATTTCTGGCAATTTGGTTCAGGGCTGATGCTTTATCGAGCTAAGGTCTCTTCTCAACCGGTTTAGTAATACCGGAGACTTCCGGGTCTATACAAAATAGAATCTATGAAGAATTAACGTATAATGATTCGGCGTGTTCCTAGCCGAACGATGAGCGATGGGTTTCGATCCCACAACCGTAATGAACTTCGTCCTAACTATCATAATATTCGTCTTGGGCGTTGCGCTGTATGGCAGGAAGAAGAACGTCATGACTCTCTACATCGGCATAGCTTTCGGCCTTTTCGCTATCTCTCACCTGGCAACCTTGCTTGACCTTGCTGCCACTCTAACAGTTCCGCTCATAGCAGTCCGGGCAATTGCGTACATTGTAGTCATCATTGCATTGCTCACGTTTTGGAAGAAGTGAAACTGGAAAGACTCTCGCTTTAGTGGTTCACCCACACAAAACGGTACGAACAACGATTCAAGTTACGTGGCTCGCACCATTAAACCGACACCTATGAAAAGTCTGTAGACTATGCTTTCGTCTCCGCGGATGGTCTTCTGCGTGGCGTTCAAGTGGTGTGTGTGCGCACCAGTAGACCCACACACACAAACCGGCGTCGTTCATGTAATTTTGTGTGTATACAAATTCCAAATTCCAACAGAACCGTAAAGTAAATTTGTGTGCGATCGTGATGCACTTTCGGAGTTGTGTGTTCGAGCAATGGGGAATGAAGTACTGGATGCCATTATGCAGCGACGCAGTATCTATCAGTTCAAGCCTGAGGCAGTCCCTACTGAGAAGATTACTTCCATTTTGGAGGCGGGTCGTTGGGCTCCGTCATATGCGAATAGTCAGCCATGGGAATTCATCACCGTAACTGATAGCAAATTGAAGCAGGAGGTTGTCGAGATAGCTAAGGAAACTATGGCTGCGCATGCAGGAATAGAAGGAGCGCACACAATCATCGCAACATGTGTGGATCCCGAGAAAGATCAATATCACTTCATTGAAGACGGTGCTGTAGCAACACAGAACATGGCTCTGGCAGCACATAGCCTGGGGTTAGCGACCTATTGGGTCGGGATATTTAGTCTTATGAACGATAGGAAATCAGTCGAGCATAGAATCAAGGAGGTTCTGAACATACCTGAAAAAATCCGCGTGATTTCTTTGTTGCCCATAGGTGTGCCTGCGTATAGTGTAGAGAAGCAAAGAAAGCGGTTGGAGGAGATTTGCCACGTTGACAAGTATGGCAGCAGACAATCAGGTGTGGGAGTAGAGGATCAGGACAAGAAGACCGAGATAGAAGCACAGAGGCATGGCATGAGAGCGCATTTGCCCCGCGTCGCACCAACTTGATTGATTGGATCATGAGCCAACGTCAGGAGTGGCGGGCACACACACAAATCAGCGTTTTCGCGCTACAACGGAAAATACGTGCCAATGCTTCCTTCGTTCATGAAGTGCTGGCCTGTCATCTTTCTCCTGTTCGAGAAAGAATTCGATCTCAAATGGACGCAGTAGTGCCTTAACTTGCTTAGCGGTATGAAATGTCCCATTTGAACTGCGAGCCCAATCATCGTGAACGCCGAAGAAATGGCCTGAAAGCCTTCCTCCAGTACGAATCGAGGTTACGATCTTTCGCCAGAAAGAATGGAACCGTTTCGGTGAGCAAAACGGTAGGCTGTAACTTGCATTTACAAGATCACATCTGGGTAAGGATGATCTCTCGAATGAAGTCACACGGGTTCTTAGTTGCTCTCTATGCGTTGGGGATACGTTAGATCGGATCCATCTAATCGCTCCAGCCTCACTGTCTACAGCCAGCACTTTCCAGCCTCGTCGCAGCAACTCTGACGTATCCCGACCACCTCCACATCCCAAATCAATCGCAAAACGCATCTTCTTTCGTGACGGTTCAGCGTCAAACGAAGAAAGTGCTTTTTGCAGGGTTTCGTAAGGAGGACGCTTTGAAGTCGCTTTGTAATAATCAAGCCAACGTGGTTCTCTGCGTTTGGACATAGAAGCAAAGTACAGCGGTTCTCGCTGATAACTATCGCCTAGATCCTCAGCTCTACAGTTGTAGAAGATACTTCCACTAACAGGTGGGGATCGTAAGCTGACTCTCGGTAGTAGTCGTAACGACACTAGTCAACGACGCCTCCCATCCCCTATTTCATCGGTTCTTCTCCTTTCGGAAATTAGACAGCGTGCTTAAAACGCAACACGCTGACGCAATGATTATGGTTCTAACCAGTTACGAGTGGGTTGCCGTTCTCATAATCATCGTGGTTATTGCTCTGGCGTATTTGTTCTGGCGCTCCTTTTCGCGCAGAATGGAAGGTACACAAAGACCACAGACGACCACTGGTGCAGGATGGAACAGTCGCATACGGAGTAATCAGACGCAAGACATCAAATCGAAAATCAGCTGACACATAGATGCAAAGTTGACGACTGATAGCAGCTTTCACGGCAACCTGAAACAATGATTCACCTGTTTATGCGATTCTAGTTGGCCCAAGTACTTTATACCAACCAGCCCAATGAGGCTGTGATTGTGATGACGACAGGTTTTCATGAGTTCGACAACAGAATCCATGACTTGGCTGAACGGGAAAATGAGTGTGACGGCCTGTTCGAAGAAATTAAGAATGGCAACGGCGACAAATCACTGCGCTATCTTGCACTGAGAGATTCCTGCAAAGAGTTGAGAAACAAAATTTTCAGGAGCGCTAGGTCAGCGGGACTAACGCGGGAAAGAATCAAGACGGAGATCAAGGAAGCAAGAAACCAGACGACCGCCACTAACGCGAAACACACTTAGGAAGAATCGATAGAATCACCCAGATTTTTTGCGGAACTGGTTCAAGAGCTGAAATAGGCCCCCGGTCGTCAGTCGGTCACTTCATGTGTGTGTGCGCACGACCAGACGCACACAAACTTTCTGTCAGTCGAACCAACTACGGCATACACGCGATAATATCATTCGACGGTGAAGAGTTCGTGGTCAGGCATTCGATGAAGGGCAAGTGCGATTTCTTGAACCTCGCGTTGAGGCGAACTTGCGGAGACTCGAGAGAGTAGGGCGGCGGTTTTCTCGGTGGGGCCAATTAGGATGACGCGGTTGCCCTTTCGAAATCTTACTTTGATGCGTTGAGACTCTTTTACTATGATATTTCCCTTGCCTAAAGTGCAGCCACTGGATACCTGAATACCATCTAGCATGCAGGATTCCGGTGGCGATTTCCTGGTCCAAACTGTCGCAGATAACTCATGAAGTCGCTTAGGCTTCAACCTTTGAATGGCTATCACGCCCATCCGAAGACCAAATACTAGGTACGGACCTAGGTGACCATGAAAATCCACGCCCTCCTTCAGCAGACGCTGGCGGCCTGAGGCTCGTTTCTTTGTCACGGTGGTGCCCACTTGCGCAAGAGAAGATCCCCAAGATGAAAACGCCTAGTGAGAATATCAACAACAGCAGCGCAAATCACATTCTCAACAGTCAAGAGAGCCAGAATAGTCTGCACAGCCACAGCTGGAACATGAAGAACTAATGTATCAACGAGATAAATCCACGGAGCCTGAATCAAGACCCACGCAACCAAACCTGCCAATACGGGTCGGAGCTTGCGGGAAAAGACCGCAATGAACAACCCCAAGAGCCCGTTTCCGACCACGATCGTCGGGTCTGACCTAATCATAGCCACATATGACCCTCCAACTAAGCCCGTGATGAGTCCGGATAGAGGACCACCCGCAACTCCAGCCAACATTATGCCTGTTTGAAAAAAGTGGATTCCCGTTCCGAACAGGAATGGTACCATTAAAAGACTAAGCACAACTGTCACCGCACTAATCCCAGCCGTGAACGCCACAAGCCTGCTGTTCATCGATTGCAAAGTATTACCGTTTCACCGAATCGTAATAATGATATTAAAAAGTACTGACCAATTCCAAGATGTTGGAGATAACCCGCCTTGGTTAGGGTAGAAAGGATTAGTTTCTCAACGCCGCCGGCACTACTAGAGCAATTTGACGATTCCCTCAGAACACTCGGGTACAAGGATCGGTCGACGGCCCTGCAGATCGCAATGAGGAACTTCATCACAGAATACTCTTGGAGAAAGGAAGCAGGAACACCCGGAGCAGGAACGATCTTGCTGACTTACAACCATGAATCACATGGTCTTCAAGAAGCCTTGACGGACATCCAACATCAATTCCGCGACATCGTGAACTCAACTACTCACATTCATCTTGACGAAACTCGGTGTCTGGAGATAATATCCGTCAAGGGGAGAATGGAGCGCATTCAAGCATTGGCAAAGAACATCATGAAGACACGTGGGGTAACGCAGCTCAGGCTATCAACCGTTGCTGTCTAGAGAGTAAGTGTGCGGTACTATTAATGCAGGGAGGCAAATTTGAACCGTCGTCGGTAGAGTAATTTTCTGTGTGTGTGGGTCTAATGGTGCGGGCAACGTAATTTGAACCGTCGTCGTTCGTCGTTAGAAAGTGTGTGTGCGCAACAATAGACGAGCTATTCATTCCTTTGTTGTTTTCTTCTCTGAGACCCGCCTCACCGAAGATAGGACTAGCGGGGCAAACCAGAGGTAGAATCTCAAGGGGGTACTCAGTATGGTCCAGCTCCAAAAGATGGGTGCTATTGTTAGGGCGAAAAGGCCCGCCGAAAAGAACAAGATGGTCCTGATTCGCCTATACTTGGCGAGTAGGTTTTGTGGGAGAAGTTTTCTGTCCTCAATGGTCAATTGATGGGTGAATAGTGCGAGTATCGCCATTAACCCTGCCATGTCAAGGGCGTAGGCTATTGAAGCGGCGTCTAGGAGGGCGGGATGGCCCGAAAAGTCGAAGACGACGTTCAAGTAAAATAGGTATGGCTCGATAGACACGAGAAAGAGCATGACGATGTTTAGTATGACTGTGGTCATTTCCTCTAAAGGAAGAACAGACATGATGCTGGTGTAGCTCACCCACACTGAGATGAGAATTAGGAAGCTAAATCCGAATTCCACGACATCGAAGAGTATGCCACCTGGGGTCTTAGGTAGCTTGATTATTAGGGAAATTGTTGCCACCGACAAGGCGAGTCCGAAAATCAAATCCGACAGGGACTCAATCCGTGGCCTAGGATGTCTAGCAGTTTCCAACGCCAATCACTCTACCCCCACTTACAGCGCTATAGATTCAAAAAGGCGTGGGTGGCAGTCCTCAAGCGAGGTCGGCCTAACCTAAGAGGAAGGAATTGGATGACTCCAAGTGAGCGTGAGTTGCTTCAAGGTATGGTCAACTGCTATCACACTTGCCATGCTGACTTCGAAGATACGGTGGGTATGGTTGGTTCTGCTCGCGGGCTAAGCCCGGAAGAGGTTAAGGAAATCCTAACACGGCTCAGGGAAACAGGCGGCACCGAGTATAAGGAACTTAGAAGCCGTTTGCCTGATACCTTCCCTCTCTGAATACGTGAATGTGAGGCCCTAGTATGACTAAATGTGCCGTCTGCGGAACGACCTTTCAAGCCGGGGATTACGATAGCCTCGCCCATCATTTCTATGAGTCGGCGGAAAGAAGCGACCCTGGTCACGTAATGTGGCTCAACAAGAACATCACAAGGAAAAAGACGGATGCGTCCGAGCTCTCAAAACAGCTTCGAGTCTACCTCGACTTCCGGGCGATCGGAACAAAGGGATGGATGAAGAAGAGATTCATCGAGCGGTTCTATGGAGAGAAACCGCACCCCTTCGTACTTGTCCTACAGCACCCATCCAAAGCAACTCTGTTAGGCTATGTGGTCGAACACCAGCATTTCCTACGGCAATGGACACGCAGCTGCGCATACATTATCGCGAAAACGGACAAAGTGGACGTTACGCTCTACGAATTGGACAACATCAATACAGAGTTCGGCGGAAACGGGCCCGACAAACCCTCACACTACGAACTGCTCATACGAATGGGCGAAAGCCTCGGTTTGCCTAGAGACAAGATCCTCGGGACGGATCCGCTATCCGACACTGCATCGGCGACCAGGACATGGAACGAGATTGCTGAGAAGGAGCATTGGTTGGAGACGATGGCCGCGATGCATCCATTGGAGCTGATAGCTAACCGCAACCTGAGGGGGGAAGGAGCGAAGATGAGCTACTTTGACCGGTCAATACTGAGCGGAAACGAGGTCACGGACGCCACGAAGAACTTCCTTAGAGAGGGCTACGAGGCTGATGTTGAACATTCCGAAGAAGCCATGGACTTGATTGAGAAATATTCTGGCGACTTGGGTACAGCTGAGAACGTTCAGGCCACATTCCTTAGGTCGATTGACGCATTTGACCGGTATTTGATGGCTCGCTTAGAAAGGGCGAAACAGTTTGAAAGTTCCTAAGGGCTGCGCCATCTGCGAATCGACTTGGGGCAACCACTGGGCCGAAGTGGAAGGACAGAAAATGTTCTTCTGCTGTGAGATATGTGAGGTCGAATTCCGAAACATGATTGAAGAAGTCAAACGTAGAACGGGTTGGAAGACGATCGACGAGGTCAGAATAACAGGAGACCAGAAAGGTAGGGAATGCACAGCCCGATTGGGGCTTCAAGCCTTTCGCTATTTCATTCGATTCAGTTCACAAGGGGCAATCGATACTTTCAGAGAAATATGAGTTCTCACTAGGTGGCGCGTCTCGCCGAACAAAAGCCCGTAAGCATGATTATATTTTGCACTAATTCCCCACCCACGGAGAGCCCACTAACAAATATCTGGGAACCTTTCGAGTCATCGGAGGCGGGGGCGTTTATTTTGCCAGTTTGTATGCGTCGATTACCTGCCAAATCCAGAAAACTAGGGCGTAAATTGTGAGAGCGAGTCTATAGGGGAAGAAACCTCCAGTCGACCTGAATGAGATGAAGAGAGTCTGCCATATCAGCGCTAGCGTCCCGACTATTATTCCAGCGACGAGGATTGATGCGCCGCGTTCTGGTCTGCCAGCGTACATCTGCCCTAACCCAGGAACTAGAAGGGAAAGTACTGCCGCTACTGGCGGGTCACGTTTAGGCTTGACTTCACGTTTAGGCATGACTTGTCACAGCATCATTAGCTCTCGTCGTAACTCTATTATTATTTGTGGACGGATTTGCGGCGGAAGGATTTCGGCCAGCTCAGGCCGTATACTTCTCTTGCAAGTATTTGACCAGCCATTCGGGGTTGTATTCTTCGCCGAACAGCCGCTTCTGGAGCTCTTTGGGAGAGTAGGTTGCGCCGTAGTTGTGTATTTTCTCCTTCAGCCAAGTCTTGATTCTTCCCAGTTCACCTTTTTTCACCAGTTCCTTCGTATCCATGTCCTTCTTAATTCGTTGGAAGATCATGCCGGCTATGACATTGCCCAGCGAATATGTTGGGAAATATCCAATAAGTCCGCCACTCCAATGCACGTCTTGCAGAACACCTTGCGCATCGTCCTTGGGTCTGACACCGACAAATTTCTCCATCAGGTCGCTCCAGAGTGACGGGGCTTCGGAGACTGCGATTTCTCCGCCGATCAGTTTCTTCTCCAATTCGTACCGCAATACGATGTGGAAATTGTAGGTCAGCTCATCTGCGTCGACGCGGATCGGGCTTGGTTTGACCGCGCAGAAGTACCTGTATATCTCGTCTTCGTTGTAGCCCGAGACGAAGGGCAGGTTTGCCTTTAATGTTGGGTAAACTAGTTTTGTGAATTCTTTGCTTCTCCCGATGAAGTTCTCCCAGAACCTAGACTGAGATTCATGAACGCCGAGTGAGTTGCCTCTAGAGAGTGGAGTGTACTCTAGAGAGGGATCTACTTGCAAATCGTAGATTGCATGGCCTGATTCATGGATAGTGGAGAACAGGGATTCTTTGAAATCCTTTCCTTCGTACCTTGTTGTAATCCGCACATCTTCAACTGACATGCTCGTAGTGAAGGGGTGAGTGGAAACATCCATCCTGAAAGTCTTCTCAGGCATTGCAAGCAGCTTCAGGACTTCAACGTTCACACGCCTCATAGCGGCTTCATCATAGGCAACTGACTCCAAGGGGTGCGTGCTCGGAAACTTGCCTTCGGAAACAACCTTGTTGACAATTCTCTTGAGGTTAGGGACGAGGGGTGAGAAGACGCGGTCGACGTCGGTTGTTGTAAGTTCCTCTTCGAATTGGTTCATGAGGGCATTGTAGGGGTGTCCTTTGTAACCGAGTTTCTCTGCTTCCTGTTTCTTCAGGTCCACCATTTTCTCTAAGTAACCTTTGAACATCTGGAAGTCAGATTTTCGTCTCGCCTCCCTCCAGACGACTGTGCCTTCGATTGCGGTTCTCCGGAGCTCTTCCAAGAGCTTCGGCGGGATTTTCATGAAATAGTCAAGCTCGCGTTTAACTACCCTCAGAACTCCCCTTTCGTAATCGTTCATATCTCCAAGTTTTTCCGCCTTCGACACAAGGTCGGCCAGTTCAATCGTGCGTTCTTGTCTCATCAGCGATGTCTGAGCAATCGCGAACCCCCTAGACTTCGATGAACCGAGGGGCATGTAAGTTTCCATATCCCATTCAAGCAGCGCCGAGTTATGATCTAGCGCCCAGAGGGGTTTGTGTTTCTCAATAATTTCCATTATAACCGGATTACTTGACATGGAAAATAACGCAGCCCAATCTCAGTATTAAATTGTGGGCATAGAATTCGAATGTGTTTTCCTGAAAGTGAAAAAAACCAGTGCAACCGTGAACGCTATGAGGAGCGGTTCTATCATTGGCGGGAATTCAGGGACGGCTTGCTGCAGATAGAAGTTTATTGTGTTTGATGAATTGTCCGTGAGATTGACAGTAGCGCTGTTAGCCGTGTATCCATGAGCGCTGACTCTAACGTTGTATGTTCCGGCGGGAACTCGCATCTGGTAGACTCCGCTCATACCAGAAAATGCTTCGAAGGTTTGTTGGCTGTTGCTGGCATAAACGGTCGCCCAGTCAAAGGGATGGCCGTCAACTCCAATTACCATGCCCGTTATCTCTCCACCTGGCCCACCGTAGTACTGCTGCGTCGATTGGGCGAACACCAACCTACTGCCAATCAAGACTAGCGCAAGAAGCGAAGCCGTCAGGATAAATCTCATAAATCCCGCTCAACTAGAAGGATCAAGTTGGATTACTGGCAATAAAAGACTTGATAGACAGTCCAACTCCCACTTCATTCCGAAATCCTTCATCACTCTTCGTGTTTTCGGTCTTGCGGTTGGTTTACATTTAGTACAAGGCTTGAGTTTGATTAGCAAAGAAATTGATCAGGCGGAAGCATTGGGTCTCCGGAAGAGGATTTCTGACCTCAGGGTGTCGGTTCTTCCCGATTTCTATTTTGACAGGATAGTTCGGGTTCCTTCCTTTCGTGACTTGATTAGGCAGGTTGAGTTGAAGGCGGCGTCAGGGGGCGGCAACCTACGCGGCCTCTTTCAGACAGAGGTCAAGGGTGGAAACGCGACAAACCTTGCCTACGCCTTATCATCGCTGTCAGCTAGAACAAACCTTTACTGTGTGGGAAATTCGCTTACACGAGCCGTACTTTCAACACCTCCAGCAGGTTGCAAGGTCAGGGTCATTGAGGGCCGGCCAGGTTATACAATGGCCCTCGAATTCCGCTTCAAACGGAAACCAGTCAACATCATGTTCAGCGATGTCGGTGACATTTCGAATTTCGATGGTAGAGAACTCACTCGACACGACACTATGACCCTGAGGAAATCTGATTGCGTCGCTCTCGTGAACTGGTCTTCCAATGCGAAAGGAACCGAGCTTGCGCGCAGGGTCTTTGGTCTAAGCGACCGGGAAGGCAGGTTGAATTTCATTGACCTTGCAGATGTGGCCGGCGCAGAGAGTAGGGTCAGAACTCTAGCGAGGAACATTCTCGATCAAGGATTAGTTGACGTAATCAGCCTAAACGAGAACGAGGCTAGAATTATAGCGCGCACGCTTTCAATAGGGGGGCTGCGGCGTTCATATGATCGTCGTGACGTACTCAGAGTGTCAAACCTGCTTCACAACTCCCTCCGCGTCGTGGTAGACGTTCATACTCCAATCGGAAGCGCCTCTTCAACCAATCAAGAAGACGTATGGGTAGATTCGTTTGGCAAAGTCAGCGGCTTTGTGACTGGAGCAGGTGATGTTTGGGATGCGGGAGACATAATCGGACACCTTCTCAGCTTCAACGCCGAAGATAGGCTGCGTTTCGCTAACGCCTGCGCGCATCTTTACCTAACCAACAAGAATGCCCGACTTCCAACCCTTCGTGAAGTCGCGCATTTCGCAAGCCTCTAACTCTTTTATCTCCGGCATCGGAGTTGCGGAAGATGCCCATGCCTTTCCCTAACATCAACGAACGCCGAACGTTTCAGTTGGGCGCCAAGCACGTCTCTAAGGTTGATCCAAAGCTTCAGCAACTCGTCAAAGAACTTGGTCAGATCGATTTCGAGGCTAGTGGAGATCCATTTGAATCACTAGTTGAAGCGATCATTTCTCAGCAATTAAGCGGCAAGTCCGCTCGGGCAATTTTTGGTAGACTGAAGGCTCTGATTGGAAGCGAAGTAATCGAGGCGCATGCCCTCAAGAGGACGCACGTATCAAGATTGAGGAAAGCGGGGGTTTCTCCACAAAAGATCCGTTACCTCAAAGATTTGAGTTCGCGGGTGGCTAAGGGTCAACTGGACCTTGAGCGTCTCAAGGAGATGGAGGACGCTGAAGTAATTCGTATACTTGACGAAGTCAAAGGCATAGGTCCGTGGACGGCGCACATGTTTCTGCTCTTCACGCTGGGACGGCCGGATGTTCTTCCGGTCGATGACCTTGGGATTCAACTAGCGGTTAAGAGGGTATACTCCTTGCGCAAACTTCCTAGCGCGAAGAAGATTGAGGAAATTGCGAGCAATTGGCATCCATATTGCTCTGTAGCGTCATTGTATCTCTGGCACGCGAAGAAAGTTCAGTAACAGTAGATTCATGTTAGCGGGAACTTCTCGGCTACGACCCGACTTGCGCAAAACACTATCCTAAACGGAAAGGATAATTGCTGACGCACCTTTGGGAGGAATGTTAGGAGTGAGCGTGGGGTCCGAATGAGCACGGAGGTTTGTTCTTGCGGCAGCGGGAAGAGACCTACAGGATATTGCGAAGAATGTGGAATGAAATACTGTAACGAATGCAAATTCACGCACCTATACACCCCTCCGGCTATGAGTACTGCCGATTTCCTCTACGCAAGCGTAGGCAAGAAGAAATAGCATCGTCTTCTGAGCGAGGGGACTCGGGTTGCTTTCCGCGAACCAAAAACCACGCTTGGTCTACGACGGGGTCTGCAATCTATGCACGGGCGCTGTTCGTTTTCTTCACGCGCTGCGGGGTGAAAAGCTGGTTCAATATACGCCGTTCCAGAACCTTAGGTCAGATGTGCGGCGGGCCTACGGTTTGACGGATGAAGCTCTCCAGGGACGCATGTACCTCATCCGAAGAGACGGATCCCTTGCAAGTGGCCCTTTTGCATTAGTGGAGGTGTGCAAGCTCCTGACACCATTCAGCTTCCTTTGTAGCCTGTTCGGAACACCCTTCGCTCAACGATTATATGATTGGGTGGCTCAGCGGCGTTACAGGATCTTCGGCTGCAGGGAATCATGTTACGTCGTCAAATCAAGTGACTGAGCTCGGAAGGCTTCACGAAGGCTTCATTATCAACGCAATCTCATCGGGGTCCGAGATGAAGAGTTGCCCGTTTCCCTCATGCTGCGCGATAGGGCTGTCGGCCAACATGTTTGATAGTTCATTGAGGTTTTCGCGTGGAACTGTAATAGTTAAGTGGTCCAGGCCTGCCCAATTCCTTTCGACGGGTTTTCCTCCTAGGCTTTCCCATGTGTTCATTCCGATGTGGTGGTGGTACCGCCCGACGGAAAGGAAGGCAGCGCTTCCATAGTACCTCATCAAATCTAAACCCATCACGCTACGGTAGAAGGAGATCGACCTCTGCAGGTCGGTAACCTTCAAGTGAATGTGACCCACCTTGGTTCCATCAGCTATGGCCCTCAAACTATCCCGCCGTGCGTCGGTCACTTCCTTTAGCAAGGAATCAATGTCAAGTGGCTGTGTTGTCATATCCACGTACCCGTCTTCATCAAATTTCCAACGACCCCTAGTCCTGTCTGCGTATATCTCTATTCCATTTCCTTCAGGGTCCGTCAGGTAGAGTGCTTCACTGACTAGGTGGTTCGCGAAACCGTCAAAAATTATCCCTGCATTTCCGATAGCGACGTAGGAGGCTGCTAGGCTTCTTCTATCTGGAACCAGTAACGCGTAATGGTAGAGCCCAGCAGCATCGTCGGGCGCTCTTTCGGCATTTGGAAGATGCCTCAAAACTATAATGGGCTCTGCAGATTTGCTGGGGCTAAGCTCAACAACCTCTTCGTCCCGCCGGCGGGCTACGAGGCCAAGGTCCTTTTCGTAGAAGGACAGCATCGAACCTAGGTCCCTTACCTTCAAAGAAACAGGTCCGAGCGTCATTTCTGGATTGAGTTTGAATTCCGGTATGGGCATGTCGATGTATCCTCTGCCTGTTGGGTTAGGTTTTCCAGGAATTAAATCAAAAGGGGTTTGAGGCAACGGTCGGTATTGGGGACATTAATTGTCTAGTGTGTTTGCCTCAGAGTAACATAGGTTCCACACAAAATTACACCACTCCCCCACGGGGGGGTCCACCCATTGAGGCTAGGGTGGATCCACCCATCAAGGGGTGGTGCCAAACGGTGCCAAGCGAAGGTAACTCCAGGCTGGTTTTGCGCCTCGATCCCCTCATACGGAGCGGTTTACAGACCCAGGCCATGCATCTCCCCTTGACCGATGCCTTTGAACAATCCAGACCAGTTCGTCGAACGTGAGCGAACAACTGCCCGCTTCCTCCTGCCCATCTCGAACTATTTGTAGCAGTTGCCTAGCCCTCGTACCTATGGCTTCGCGGCTGAGGGCTGCGTAGAGGAACACATTTGAGTCGGGGTAAAGCGTCTATGCGTTCCTTTCATCCAGCTCCTCCTCATACGCATGCGGATTAATCTTGGACACGGGCTTTCCCTTTCGAGCGATTGTTTCCAAAGTTCGAATAGGATCTTCAGCCTCCCTCTCAAGGATCACACGCTATCCCTCCAGACGAAAAACAACCTTGGTTCCCGCGCCAATCTTGAGGATCTTTCTAAAACTCTTGGGGGTTACTACTTGCCCTTTTGGGCCGACCCGCATCTTGTCTGTTAGCAAGTGAAACATCAAGTTATACTTCTGTCTAACTTTCATTTATGCTTCGGTACGGGGAGGGGATTCTGACCCCAAGATCTTCAGAGACGTATTGACCAGATGGGTGGATGTAATCATCCGGCACTCCACTTCAGGCAGAAAAAAAACCCAAAATCAGCTCTGTCCGACCCCAAGAAAAACAGCAAAACAGGCCCGGTTTGACTCAGAAAACTGAGTCACCCCCCTGGGGGGTGCCTCCAAGCGTGCGCGCAAGTAAACTAGAGTGTGCATCCATTCAAAGGAGGGTGTTGAAGGAACCGGCGCTTAGTTGATTTGTGTGGCTTTTCTCGCGTGTTTCGCCAGCGCCATGTTTACCACTTTCTGGTACCCCTTCTCTTCCGGCTTCAGTTCACGCAGCTCCACGTAACCCGCCTTCTCAGCTTGCCTTAGAATGTCGAGGCCCTTCTCTGTCCGCGCAATCACTGTGGAATAACCTGTTGGGCATCCTATACCGCCCACTGAGATGTCTGCGTATTCGGCGGTGAAATCTTCGCATTGCTTGCAACTCTGCCGAACGAACGCATCAACGTCACGAAGCGGTACATGCAAGAGTTCTTTGTCGCCAGCTTTAGCGATGAAGGATCCCTTCTTGATTTCCACACGTGTGATGGTGGAAGGGTCGATGCCTTTGCCGGCCATGTAGGTTTCCACCAGCTTATCGTAACCGTAAGCCTCCATACAGAACAAGCCTATGCTCAACTGCATGGCCTGTGCCAAACGGCGGTTGCCCAATGGTGATGTCTGAATCCTTCTCACCGCTCTCATCTGGCACGGTGTTCCGACCAGGCCAACCTTGGTCTTAGCGTACTCTTCAACCGCTGATCGAACACCAAGAAGCGTCGGGCTGGGTGTGTACTTCGTCCCAGCGTTCTTCACGATATCCTCGCTCTTCGTCGCGACCACAGGCTTCGCTTTCCAATTCGCATCTCTTCCCGCAACCACCGCTGCATCAATCAACTTCTTGTCCAGCGCGTAGCTAAGGAGGGCTGTAACCATACCGCCGTCCTGCGCAACTCCTTGAGTATCTTTGCTAACTGCGCGGCCAACAAATGTTCCTCTAGATATTCCGAGGGGTTCATCAGCGCGTCTTGTTCGGCCGTGGAGGAAGACTTCGACGTCATTCTTCGGAAACTCGACCGTGGGGCACTGGTAGTAGCAGACTTCGCACAGAGCACACTGGCCGATCAGTGTTGGTTGTTCCCCAACTGGCCAAAGTACTCCCACGGGGCATGAGGCCATGCAGGCCCCGCAGAAAGAGCATAAATTAGGTCGAACTACTTGCGTTACTAGGTTGCCGAACAGCTGTGGTTTCGCCATCATTTCAGATGCATCTTCTTGGTGTCTTTTCGACGCCGGCCAACCGCCTGGATTGAGGAAATGGCTTTTGGTTGTTTTCCATGATTGACATACAGAGGGCCCAAGCCAATTATCACTGAACAAAATTGAAAGCTCGGGAGCGGAATTCTTCTGTTTGATCGGCTCGGCCAAACGCTCAAGCCAAAACAACTAAGACGCATACAGGAAACCAAACTCCGCAAAATCGTTCGCTACGCCTACAGGAATGTACCGTTATACCGCAAACGCTTCGACGAAGCCGGAGTGAAACCAGAATCCATCAAAAGCCTCGACGATCTACCGAAGGTACCTTTCACAGCTAAGACAGATTTGCGAGACAATTATCCACTTGGTATTCTTGCCGTTCCTCAAAATCGCGTTTACTGTCTCCACGCGTCATCCGGTACAACTGGAAAACCGATAGTCGTAGCCTACACTCAACATGATTTGGAACGTTGGGCCACGTTAATGGGCAGAACTCTTGATACCGCCGGAGTAAAGAAAGGCGATATCGTTCAAAACATGTACGGATACGGCCTCTTCACCGGTGGGCTGGGTATCCATTATGGAGCCAGGGCCATAGGGGCCACAATCCTACCAACGAGCGTCGGAAACACAAAGCGCCAGCTAATGCTCATGAAGGACCTACGAAGCACCGTGGTCACGAGTACACCATCTTACATGGTATACTTGGTTGAGGCAAGTCGGGCTGAGGGTTATGAGCCAAGAACCGATTTCGCTCTAAGAGTAGGGGTCTTCGGCGCTGAACCTTGGAGTGAAGAAGCTCGGAAGCGAATTGAGGCGGGGTTCGGTCTCCGGGCGCATGATATCTACGGTATGTCCGAGCTTTACGGTCCGGGGGTTGGAATCGAGTGCGAGCAAAGAAACGGCCTCCACATCTGGGGCGATGAATTTCTCGTAGAAACCATCAACCCTGACACCGGTGAGGTTTTGGAACCAGGCAAAGAAGGCGAACTCGTCTTCACAATGCTTTCCCGGGAAGCGATGCCCTTCCTCCGCTACCGTTCAAGGGACCTCTCAACCGTGTACGAAGAGGAGTGTGCATGCGGCAGATACCACAGCCGCATCGCGCGAATAAAGGGGCGGAGTGACGACATGCTCATCGTGGGAGGCGTGAACGTTTTTCCAAGCCAAATCGAGCATGTTTTAATGAACACTCCCGGCCTTGGAGATCAATATCAAATAATCGTCACGCACAAGGAACTGGACCGATTGGCCGTTAAGGTTGAAGCATCCACGGACATGCTGAAGGATCCGAATTTGCCGAAGAAGATTCAGGAAGACCTCTTCGCGGTCCTGGCGATTCGCGCTGACGTGGAACTCGTTGAGTTAGGGACACTCCCACGCTCAGAAGTCGGCAAGGCCCGCCGCGTAATCGACCTACGCCCAAAGGTTTGAGCCTAGCGACTGGAACTGCGGCTAAACTCGTTACACCATTTACTGGAACCGGGTAACGATTCAGCGTTCCACTAAACCCGTCGGAAGCTCGCGCATATCATACCGAAGTACGTAGGAACATCGTAAGAGATCACGTCGGCTTTCATCCTAAACCTATCAATAGCTCCCGCGAGCATAGTCATCTGCCACAGGCTATCTGCTCCAGCAGCGTCCACAAACTTCGGTCTGAACCCCATGATCGAATCAATGCGGCCTCTTTGAATTGCTTGCAAGACTAGTCTATCGTACTCCTTCGATGCTTTGTTGAAACCGTACGGTCCGGATTTCTTATGTCTATGTGCTTGGTCGGCGCTAGCGACAAAAACAATCCTCTTCGCTGCGCGCTCACTTACCTCGCCCACGACTCTGCCAAATTGAAAGTTCTGTGAGAGTGCGATTTCGCGTGAAGGGGTCACGATAACCACCTTCGGTTTTGGTCTGCACTCTGGGGTGATGAACAAAAGTGGAACTAGTGTTCCCCAATCCATGGGCATGTCGGAAGTGACACCGTCGAAGGTTCCATAATTCGCACCGATAACGGGGAGTTTTCTTCTCGTGGCGGCGTCGAGGAGTTTCCTCGCGAATTTCACGTCACATTTGACCTTGAGGCCAACAGATTTCTTGTTGCGCGGCGAGGCTTGGAGTGTACCCGTAGAATTCTCGGCTGTGACTACTGCAATCTTCCGCCAAAGCTTTAGGTTGTGCGGGCTGGCAATCACGATTGTGTCTGGTCTTGCCTTCCTAACCTCCTTTGCCAGCTCCTGCAGTCCTTGCCTCGTTTTCTGAAACTTTCGCACGGTGGATTTGCTGGCAAGTTTCGCAATTGCTTCGCTACCATGGGGTGCTATGCAGGCGTAAACCAGAGGCATTTGATTTCGCTCTCAAACGAAGGAGGTGTTCGTTGAAAGCATAGCGTTTTTAGCGCAAGGGCCCGTAGTACTTGACGGTTACGCCTTTCGTTGCACTCTGCCCGACTAGCTGGCGAACGGGCTAAGCGTTCGGTGGAAGTCGTGGACTGAAATTGGAGAAGGATGGAGCATCTTGGATCTTCAACCGCAAGTCGGGTACGTTAGCACATACCCTCCTCGCGCGTGCGGCATAGCGACTTATACTCGAGACCTAGCGAGGGCTCTACTAATGCGTGGCCGAATTGCCCGCTATCTCATTGTTGCAATTAATGAGGAGGATGGGAACCGGTATTCGGATCCTAATGTTAAGTTCACTATTGACCAGCATGGGCGCGAAGACTACTTCGCCGCAGCAGATTTCCTGAATCAGAGCGATGTTGACGTGGTAAGTGTCCAGCACGAGTACGGCATCTACGGAGGAGAATGGGGGGAGTATGTCCTCGATCTCTACAAGAATCTCCAAAAGCCCATCATAACGACCTTTCATACGGTCCTTCGAAACCCGCCTGACAAGGCACGCAGAATCATGTCTGAAATCGCAGAACGGAGCGAAACTGTTATTGTAACAATTGACTCAGCTGCGAAGCTTCTCGAGAAGCGGTTTGGAATCAACGCTGAAAGAATTAGAGTGGTACGTCACGGGGCTGCCCTCCCAGAGCGCGGGCACAACGAATATGCAAAACGATTTCTTGGGCTGGAGAAACGCACGGTACTCGCGACGTTCGGTTTGATCAGCTCTGGGAAAGGCCTAGAATATGCAATCAAATCACTCCCTTACCTAGTTAAGGAAAGGCCTGAGCTGCTGTACATGGTGATAGGCGAAACGCACCCTGAGGTGCGAAGGCATGAAGGCGAAGCTTACCGCGAGAAACTAACATCGCTTACGAAACGGCTACACCTCGAAAACAATGTTCGATTTGTAGACCACTATTTACGCGACGACGAACTGTCCCTGTACCTTCAAGCAATGGACATTTACGTGGCACCATACCTTGGCAAGGATCAGGTTTCCAGTGGGACGATTACGCTTGCGCTTGGACATGGCAGGGCAATTATTGCAACACCATCCCTATTCGCAAAAGAGGAGCTATCAAATAATAGAGGGCTTTTCTGCAAGTTCGCCGACGGACGTTCAATCGCCGAATGCGTCGAACGAATATTGAGCGACGTTAAATTAAGGCGGCAACTAGAAACGAACGCATTCAACTACGGTCAAGAAATGGGCTGGACAAAGGTAGCTGATCAATATGGTGACATACTCAGATCTGCAATCGGAATTCCAAGAACTATCGATGAAACTGCGGCAATCAGTGAAGCTTGACCACCTCTTCGCCATAACGGATCACAATGCGGTTCTGCAACACGCAAAGTTCTCCGTTCCCGCAAGAAAAGAGGGGTATACGGTCGACGACAACGCCCGCGCCCTAGTATTCGCAGTTAAGGCAAAAGCTTACTGGCCCACTCAACCTCTTTCAGAGCTACAACGCAAACTGATCAGCTTTCTGCTTCTCATGCAAGCCGAAGACGGCAAGTTCCACAACCTCATGGATTACTCCCTAAGGTTCATCGACAATCCGACGGTTGGAGACCATCTGGGCCGGGCCATCTGGGCTGCTGGCTCAGTCATCAACTCGGATCTGCCCAATGGATTGAAGGCTCCCGCTCGAGTCATATTTGATCGAGCACTTCCTTGGGCAAGGGAGTCGTCTTCACCACGAACGATGGCCTATGCTTGCCTAGGCCTTTGCGAGCGATTCCAAGTCGACGCTAAGGACCCCAATTTAAGAGTCAACATTGCGTCGTTGGCCGACAGCCTAGTCGACTTGTACAACGCCAACCATGGGACGGACTGGAAATGGTTCGAGAACACCATATCCTATGATAACGCGCGACTGCCCCAGGCTTTGCTCTTGGCCTATCAGTCATTAGGCGCAGATGAATACCTCAAAGTTGCCCAGGAAACGTTTCGATTCCTGCAAGAACAGACAACAATTGAAGGAAAATTCGTGCCCATCGGAAGTTGGGGCTGGTACGCTAGGGATAAGGAGAGAGCTCTCTACGATCAGCAACCCCTTGAGGCAGGAACTATGGTCGAGGCTGCAGCAATAGGCTACAAGATCACTGGCTCCGAAGTTTACGAGAGGGCTTTACGTGAAGCGCTGGGATGGTTCTTTGGTCTCAACACCAAGTCTGTCAACGTCTATGATGAGGCGACAGGAGCTTGTCATGACGGTATAACGGAGGTTGGTTTGAATGAGAATCAGGGCTCCGAGTCCACAATTTCTCTTTTGCTTGCCGCCGCAACCTTCCTGGAATGCGTTACAAAGGGATGAGCTCTTGGCTGAGGTTCACTTCTCTTTTTCCAGTTCGTCGAGGAATTCATCCAGCGGAGAACTCGCGACGCAACAGACTCTGTCGGCTCCGCCATAATAGGTCAGCAATTCTCCATCCCGAACCACGGCCCCGTCTGGAAACACAACGTTCGGAACAAAACCTCTCCTTTCAAAATCTGTTTCAGGTTCAAGGATTGGTGACCTAGTACGGGCAATCACTTTCTTCGGGTCATCTAAATCAAGCAACAGTGCCCCGGCACGGTAGATACGGTCGAGGCTGACGCCGTGGTAAAGCACCAGCCATCCGCGTTCAGTTTTGATCGGCGGCGAGCCAATTCCGACCTTTCTTTTCTCCCATGGAAACTTCGCTCTCAGGATCTCATAGTCTCCGAAATGCGGCAAGTACTTGCTCCAGAAGCTCCGCGACGTCGCAAGCGATTCGATGCTGTCAAAGTAGGCAATCTGAACCTTTGACTCAAGCCGGTGAAGAATAGCCACTTTTCCGTGAATCCGCTCCGGAAAAATTACGCAGTCCTTGTCATCGCGGTCGGGCCCAACCAAACCGTACTTTTCGAAATGCAAAAAGTCTTTCGTCGAAGCAAGGGCTATGCGTGGACCTTGGTGGGAGAAAGCAGTGTAGGTGACGTAGAAGGTTCCGTCGAAACGTGTTATGCGTGGGTCCTCGCATCCGAACTCCTCCCAATCGCCGGAAGAAGTCAGTACCGGTTCCGAGGAGCGCGATTCGATTGTTCTTCCGTCCAGCGTTCGCGCATATCCCAACCGGGAAGCTCCATGAGCGTCCACGGCTCGGTAGAGGAGGTGAATGGACCCACCTTCGGCAATTGCCCCAGGGTTGAAAGTTCCAATCGTCTCCCACCCCATGTTGCTTCTCGGGGCGATGATGGGATTCTTCTCATATTTCGTAAGTCTTCGCATTCACTATTACCTGTACTGTGAGTGTCATGATGGAAGGGGTGGGTTTCTTCATGCCTAAGAACTAGTATTTGTGTTTGAGGTGGCAGACGGAACTATTCAATTTCGAATCTGTTCTATTTCGTTTCCAACTAACTCAGCTAATTCAAAGGCGGCTCTCTGTACAGGAGGGCTAAGGGCCTCGCGGAAAATAAATTCCGGGGTGATGTCGATTGTGAAGATTCTAATCGTATGTGGAACCGCACTGTTTTCAAATCTCTTGAAGAGCTCCAAGGCTGTGGCAAAATTCGTGGAATGTGGTGACGATGCGTATTCTGTGCCTTTGAAATGCTCTGGCGATAATTCACAGATCTTGCCAACCGTCCCGGTTGAAGCAACCGAGTCTATAATGAAAACGCGTTCATAGCCCAATATCTCTTCAACCAGTCCAAGGCCGCCGAGGCTCAATTCCTTGAACTCCAAATCGGCTCGTCCGCGATTCCTATCCTTTAGCATTCTCACTACATGAATTCCTACTGCGTCGTCACCCATTATGGGATTACCGAGGCCTACAAGCAAAATGGTCGTATGGCTCAGCCCCGGTCTCATGAACGATTCTACGGTCTCCGTATGTTATGAAGGATCGCCCTGTTTCTGTTGTAGATTTTGATGTCGAGGGGCATCTGGCCTGGTAGGGTGTGGGTTGCGCAGGCGTAGCATGGGTCGTAAGCCCTGAAGGCCATCTCGACCATGTTCAGAATCCCGTCGGATACTTCCCCTTTCTTGATGAACCCCTCAGCGGCTTGCTTAATCGACATGCTGATTGCCGCATGGTTGTTAGTCGTTGCCACGATGAGGTTCACGTTCGTCACCATGCCTTTCGCATCCGTCTTGTAGTGGTGGAAGAGTGTTCCGCGGGGCGCTTCGACCGCTCCCACACCTTCGTCTGGTGTTTGAGTCGGGATGTTTCGAACGTTCGGGTTTGTGATGTCGGGGTCTTGGCTAAGTTGTACCAGGCGCTCTGAAGCGTATACAAGTTCGACTAGGCGCGCCCAATGCGTAGCCAAAGTTGAGTGAACTGGCTTCTGGCCTAATGTCTCGTACAATCTCTTGTATTCTGCTTGTGCTGTTGGGGTAGCCATCCCTTCTGATACGTTGAGGCGGGCGAGTGGGGTCGCTTTGTATACGCCACTATCCTTGCCTCCTACCAGCCCTTTCCATCCGATCTTCTTGAGGTAGGGGAATTTGAGGTAGGTCCACGGTTCCACATGCTCCGAGATGTATTGCTGGTAGTCGGCTGCTGGAAACTTTGCAAACTCGTGGCCTTCCGGGTCCACAACCCTGATCTTTCCGTCGTAGAAGTTGACGTGGCTCTGTTCGTCGACCGTACCCATGCAATATGTTTCTGTTGCGTAATTGTCGCTTGTTATGAGGTTGACGTAATCCTTGTTTTTCAGAACTATGTCGTCGAACAGTTTCATTGTGAACTTTGCAAATTCAACTTCGGATTTTGCGATCGATTCGATTCTGGCTCTCTCGTCTTCCGTAATGGGTTTGCTGACCCCGCCGGGGACGCCGCAGCTTGGGTGGATCCTCTTTCCACCTATCATCGCAATGACGTCGAGTGCATCCGAGCGGTGTTTGATGACTGAGCTGCCGACTTCTAACCCGACTTTCCCTATTACGCCGAGAATATTTCGCTCTGCTTTCGGCGCACTTGGTCCCATCACGAAGTCGGGGCCGGCGAGTATGTAGAAGTGGGTTATGTGGTCGGCTATGAAGAAGGCGCTGTATAGGAGTTCTCTGAGTTTCTTCGCGGCTGGGGGTGGTTCTACATGGAACACTTGGTCTAGGGCTTTGGTGGAGGCTATGTGGTGTGCTTCTGGGCAGACGCCGCAAATTCTGCTGGTTATGTCGGGCATTTCTTCGACAGGCCTACCCTCGCAGAACTTCTCGAAACCCCTGAGTTCAGGGACTTGGAAGTAGGCGTTCTCGACATTCCCCTCATCGTTAAGGAAGATTGAGATCTTCCCGTGTCCCTCAAGCCTTGTAACAGGGTTGATTGTGACGGTTTTCATGGCTTGGTCCTCCTTAGCAGAGAGCGAGCCAGGCTAAACCTGTAGAATGTGCCGAGCGGATCAGGCACTGAGTCCGCGAGCTTCTGAATGTCTTCTTCGCTCTGCGCATCGAAGATTGATGATAAGGCCGAAAGCATCTTTCCGCCCTGGTCAATGGCTTTAGGCAGTGGCCCGTAGCAGCCGCGGCAAGGCGCGTTTGCGTCTAGGCATATGCTCCCACAACCTCCCCGGGTAGCTGGTCCCATGCAGATTATGCCTTGTTCAAGCAGGCATTTCTGCGAGTCAGGGATCGTTTCGTAGGTTCTAACAATCTTAGTGATCTTCCTTTCCGTCCTGGTGCGCTTGCACTCGTGGCACAGTGATTTGTCGGAGGCTCCTAGAACAGCTCCCTTCGGCGGCAGTGGGCCATCGACGAATAGGCTGATCACCTTGGAGACTTGTTCCCCAACTGGGGGACATCCGGGTACATAGTAATCGACGTCCACGACTTGGTCGAGAGTTTTGACGGTGTTGTAGAGTTCGGGTATGGTTAGTTCTCCTTCCCTTACTTGCACCTTGGTTTGCGGGAAGGTTTTTTCGGGATTATCTGTCGTGGGCGTTTCCATGTAGGAGCTTGCGAAGATCCCGTCGCGGTCGGTTGTGTTCGCTAGGCTTGGTATGCCGCCTAAGTAGGCGCAGGTTCCGAAGGCTACAAGTAGTTTGGATTTGGCTCGCAGTAGTTTAGCTATGTGTTCGTTTTCGGAGTTTTGTATTGCGCCATTCATGAATGTGACATTTATGCTGCCGTCCGGCATCGCCTCAAGGTCTGAGTACTTGTAATCCAAGGCGGCGGGCCAAAAGACTATGTCAACCTTGTTGGCCAGGTCAACTAGTTTAGTTCCAAGTTCAAGTATAGCTATCTCGCAACCGCCGCAACTGCTTGCCCAGTTGAAAGCTATCTTAGGGTTCGTCATGCCAATACCTCCACTCTCTTCTTCCAATTCAAAGGCCCCAGTGATCGTATATCCTCCGTCATTCCTCTAACGACCCGTGCGTACCTTTCGCCCTCCGAAGCGGAGACCCACTCTAACCTGACACGTTCTCGTTCTATTCCGAATTGGTCCAGCAGCCTCTGCAGGAGCTTGAATCTTCGAAGAGTCTTGATGTTCCCGCTTGTGTAGTGGCAATCGCCTGGGTGGCAGCCAGCGATGAGTACTCCGTCTGCTCCTGATGCGAGAGCCTTTATGACAAGGGTGGGGTCGACGCGGCCTGAGCAGTTCACTCGTATTGGGTTGATGTTTGGTGGGTACTTGATCCTGCTAGTTCCAGCCAAGTCGGCTCCGGCGTACGAGCACCATCTACATAGGAACCCAACAATTTTCGGTTCAAATCGTTCTTCCAATTGATTCATCTCTATTATTCGACTATGGCCTCAATCATAGCGACCATCTGTTCGTCTGTGAGATTTCGGAGAGTTAGGGCACCTGACGGGCAGGAGGCTATGCAGGTCCCGCATCCTTCGCAGAGGGCCTCCGACACTTCCGCAAGTTTCTCAGCGTTCAGGCTAAGCGCGTCATACGGACATAGGGGGACGCAGATGCTGCATCCGCTGCACAATTCGCCGACAACATGGGCAATTGTTGGTTCGCGTTCGAGCGTTGGGCTTGATAGGAGGCCCAGGGCCTTGCCAGCAGCGCCGCTCGCCTGTGCTACAGTTTCCGGGATATCTTTGGGTGATTGTCCCGCTCCGGCTAGGAAGATCCCCGCCGTCGGGCTTTCGAGTGGTCGAAGCTTGGGGTGTGCCTCCGAGAAGAAGCCGTTCGCGTCCAGTGAAGCCTTGAGTTTGCTCGCCAGCTCGTGGGATTCTGAGCTTGGGACCATCCCGACCGCGAGTACTACTAAGTCGGCGTTGATTTGAACGGTTTTTCCACTGAGCGTATCAACGCCCTTAACGATGAGCTTTCCATTTTCTTCATAGACTTTGGCAACTCGGCCGCGGAGGTAAAGGAGGCCTTTCTCTTCTTGGCAACGTTTTACGAATTCCTCATATCCCTTCCCGCCAGCTCGGATGTCCATGTAGAACACGTACGCCTGGCCTTCTGGCACTTTGTGCCTGAACATCATCGCATGTCGAGCCGTATACATGCAGCATATTTTCGAACAGTAGGGTAGCGCCGTCTCAGGTTCGCGTTGTCCCGCGCATTGAATGAAGACAATTTCTTTTGGCGTCTGACCATCTGATGGGCGTTTAATTTCGCCTGTTGTTGGTCCTGACGCTGAGAGCATGCGCTCAAATTCCATGCTGGTCATTACGTCGGGGAAAGTGCCGTAGCCGTACTCGGTCAGTTTTGCGGCATCGTATAACTCGTATCCCGTGGAGACGATGATTGCCCCTACTTCGAGCTCATGGATTCTTGGCCACGCATCAAGGTCTATGCAGCTTGTGCCGAATTTGTCGCATGCTTTCTTGCATTCCCCACAGGCTTGGGGCAACAGGCCTAAGCAGTTTTTCGCGTCGAGAACGTAAGCGGGCGGCACCGCTTGGGCGAATGGGGTGTAAATTGCTTTTCTCCAGGTCAAACCGAAGTCGAATTCGTTGGGAACTTGAGCGGGGCAGGCTTTCGCGCATTCCCCGCAAGCGTTACACTTGGCTTCATCAACGTACGCTGGTTCCTGTCGCACCTTGACCTTGAAGTTGCCAATGTAGCCTTTCACCTCTTCGACTTTAGAAAGCCTAAGGAGTTTGATGTTCGGGTGCCTGAACACCTCCACCATCAGGGGCCCGAGGATGCATGTTGAACAGTCGAGCGTGGGGAAGGTTTCGGAGAGTTGTGCCATTCTTCCCCCTATCGTTCCTGACTTTTCGACTAAGTAAACTTGGTAACCGCCATTCGCCACGTCAAGCGCAGCACGAATGCCTGCAATCCCTCCTCCGATGACGAGAACCTTCCGAGTCACTGGAACAGTGACGGGTTGCAGTGGTTCGTTGAGCCTAACCTTCTCTATGCCCTGGTGCACCGTAATGTGGGCTTTCGCCGTGGCCTTTCCAGGATCGTCGTGAACCCAGCTGCTCTGTTCTCGAATGTTCGCGATTTCGCAGTTGTATCGGTTCAGGCCTGACAGCTGCGCTATGGTCTTGAAGGTGGCCTCGTGCATCGCTGGCGAACAGGCGGCGACGACAATGGCGTCCAGATTGTGTTGCCTTATGCTGTCCTTGATCAATGTCTGGCCAGGTTCAGAGCAGAGGTACTTGTGGTCAACAGCGAACACTACGTCTTGCTGCTTGCCGGCTTTCTCAACAACTTCCTTAATGTTGACATTCCCTGCGATGTTCAAGCCGCAGTGGCAAACGAACACACCAACTCGTTTCACTTCTTACCTCCTCCTATCAACATCGGTGTTGTTGCCTCGCGTACTGCTTGCATCTGGCGTTGGTCAAGTTCCAGTTCCTCAGGCTGAAGGCCCAAGGCCAGTCCCAGAAGTTGGGTGAAGTAGACGATTGGAAGGAAGTCGTCGGGAGTAGAGCCACTGCTGTCTTGAAGTTGGCTGGATTCTAGGTTGTACTTGCAGAGTGGGCAGCTAACAGTTAGCAGCCTAGCTCCGCACGAACGGGCGGAGCGGATGATGGCCCCCGAGATTGGTTGAACATTTCCCGGCGAGCTGACGCTCAGGTACGAACCGCAACAATCAGTTCTGGCAGGGTAGTCGATTGGCGTGCATCCCAATCTGGTTAGGAGGTTCTCCAGAATTGAAGGTCTGTTCGGGTCATCAAACTTCATCTCCCCAGCTGGACGGAGGAGCAGACAGCCGTAGTAGGCTCCTACGTGTAGTCCTTTGAAAGGAACCTTAACCGCTCTCTCAACAGCGTCGAAACCAATACGGTCCCTTAGAATTTCCAGAAAATGTATGACGTCCACTCCGCCATTGAAAGTTTCTTCGTTGAATGTGTTAATCGTTTGTTGAGAGGGGGAGGCAAGCTTGGCATGTAGGTCTGTTCTCTTGAGAACATTGTAGCAACCGGCGCATAACGTTACGAGGGTGTGGTCTTCCTGTGTCGCTCGGGCAAGGATCCGGTTCGGTCCGGCTTTTGTTATGAGGTTATCATCCACGTTCGACAAAACCGCGCCGCAACAAAGCTGGCCCTGCATTTCTTTCAATTCGAAACCGAGAGCGTGTGCACAGGCTTTAGCGGATCGGTCGAAATCCTTCGCTACAGTTCGGAGTGAGCACCCGGGGAAGTAGAGGTAAGACTGCATCATTTCTACCTCAATATGAGCTGAGTTTCCTGTAGGCGCTCACCAGGCCTTGTTGCGGTATCTCGGAGGAAGTCTGTTCAATCTTGAGCTCGTAGGGTTCTTGTCGCAACTTGATTGTGCGGATTGCTTCGCAGATTTTGCTCACGTCTAGGCCTCTTGGGCATTGAGTTTCACATGAGAAACAAGTCGCGCAGAGCCATGGTGAATTGGCGTCAAGAACTTGCTGAAAGCCAAGCTGCAGGTACCGGACGATTTGGTGGGGAAGCAAATCCATACGCGAGGATAACGGGCAGGTGGCTGAGCATTTCCCGCACTGGTAGCAAAGTGAAATGTTCTGGCCGCTTATCGTCTCCACCTTGCGCAGCAGTGGGCCTCCGATTGAGTCGGCCGATAGGATGCTCGCCACCTTATTCCCAGCCTTTTACCGCGAAAGCCTCTAGCTCAATTTTCGCTTCCTTGCTACGGTAGTCGGGTAGAATTATTGGACTGTGTCGGTCCGGCTTGTAGCCGGCCTTTGCTAGTTCCTTGTGAAAACGAATAACATGGTTGAGAGTTGGTTTACCGCCGGCTGAGGTTTTTGATTTCTTGGCGGCTTCTGTACCGGCGCGTCGGCCGAAGACCAATATGTCAAGCAGCGAATTTCCCATCAAACGGTTTCTTCCATGTACGCCGCCAGACGCTTCACCGGCAACATACAAGTTCGGGACGTTCGTGCGGCCGTCTACGTCAATGAGTACGCCCCCGTTCTGGTAATGCTGGGTTGGATAGACGAGAACTGGGTCCTTCATTATGTCGATCCCGAACCTTTTGAATTGGCGGACCATAGCAGGGGCGAGGCGTTGTGTTCGGCCGGGCCCTTTCAAATCGTCAATGAGCGGCGTGTCGAGCCACACACCTACGAGGCCGCCTGGGGTTAGAACGCCCTTGTTGTGTTCCTTACATTCCCTTATGATGGCTGAAGAAACAGCATCCCTTGTTTCAAGTTCGTTGACGAATCGGTCTCCGTTTACGTTGACAAGTTGGGAGCCTAGGCTCCGCATTTTCTCAGTTATGAGCTGCCCGGAGATTAGTTCTGGGAATGCTACGCCGGTGGGGTGGTATTGGATTGTGTCTACGAATGCTAGCTTGCAACCGGCCCTGTAAGCAAGTGCAAGTCCATCCCCTGTCGCGCCGTAGTGGTTAGTTGTTGGGAAGCCTTGGACGTGTAACCTTCCTGACCCGCCGGTTGCTATGATCGTTGTCTTTGAACGAATGACCGTGTACTCATCGGTCTCCATGTTGAGAAGAATGGCGCCGACGCAGTTTCCCTCCTCATCGGTTAACAATTCTATTGCGGGGGAGAATTCGATGACTTGAATGCCGAGGTTGGTTACTTCATCTCGCAGCGTGCGCATTATTTCGGCGCCCGTGTAGTCTCGGGCCGCGTGCATGCGCCTTCTGCTTGTCCCGCCTCCGTGCATCGTGACGAAAGTACCGTCAGCTTCTTTGTCGAACATCGTGCCTAGGCCTTCAAGCCATTCGATGATCGAGGGGGCGTCTGAGACAAGCGTTCGAACGAGGCTGGGTATGTTTGTGTAACCCCCGCCTCCCATAACGTCAAGGTAGTGCGTGCCCGGTGAATCGTTCGCCTTGTCAGCTGCTTGAATTCCGCCCTGCGCCATCATCGTATTAGAATCGCCGAACCTTAGCTTGGTACACAATAGCACCTGGGCACCCTCCTGGTGGGCGGCTAAGGCTGAAGCGGCTCCTGCGCCACCACCGCCTATGACTAGTACGTCAGTTTGAATGCCTACTGTCGAGATGTCAATTTTCGTGGGATTCACGCGACTGTAAGCTTCAACAACCTCACCCAGCTCGTTGACGATCGGTTCGCCTTTGTTCGCTCCGACGAGAAGTTTCCGCGCCGTGCCAGGCTTGTAGTCGGGGTGGTACTTTTCGAGTAGTGCTTTCTTCTCCTCAGGCTTGAGTTTTGGAAATGTCTGTTTCATTCGTTCTTTACGGGTGGCGGCAACTTTGTCTATCGAACGTCGCATCTCTTCGCTGTAAGTGATTACCGTTCGCCATTGCTGAGACTGCACTGACACCTATGCTGCCTCCTTTTCGATTTCCCTAGCGTTGTACATCTTCGCCAACTCCGCTGTGCTTAGGTGGGTGAGGTGATCGAGGTCCTCGTCGAAAAATCCACTCCTGACCTGTTGAAGCCGTTCTTGAAGGTGCTTCGACTTCGGAGCCAAGTGCGCTGCGTAGAGTCTTCTTGCGAGAATGGCAACGTAGTACTGAACTATTTCCGCCGGGCATCTTGTGGCGCAGAGGCCGCACATTATGCAGTCGAATGAAAGGTCGGCCGCCGTGCTGATGTCGCCGCGCATCACGGCCCCCATAACATCTATGACAGGCAGCTCCTGTGGGCAGGCGCGGCTACAAGTGTTGCACTGTAAGCATCTCATCACCTCAGGATAGAAACGGACAATTGAGGACAGATCTGCCGGTAGTTCCTTCAAATTGTATTTGGCTTTAGTTGCGGGATGGAACGGAAGCATCGAAAAGACCATTCCGTCCTTGACGGGCGTTTGGCATGCGAGTCCTGTTCGCAGCCTGTAATCTCCTTGAATCCTATACACGGTTGCGCAAGCGCCGCAGAAACCACTGCGACAACCACACCCCCTCAGTAACCGGTAACCCAGAGACTCCATGGCGGTCAGGATAGTCAGGTTTTCTGGAACGTGGTACTGCTTACCAAAGACGTAGACTGCTAAATTCGAGTTCGATTTCTCAACGTCCATTCATTCTTCCTCTGACATAATCTTCTGATTTTTCAGTGAGCTTTCCTTATCCACTAAGAAAATGGCGAAATCAGGGCAGATCTCTTCGCAGACGCCACATCCGACACACAATGAGCTGTCCTTGATTCGGGGCGGATGTATTCCAATCTGGTTGAGCTTCTTGCCTTGCTCGAACACCTTACGTGGACAGAACTCTATGCAGTAAGTGCATCCCTTGCATCTGTCCTCGATTAGAATAACGTCGACGTCTCGGAGCTTCAACTTCTGTTGGGGTAAGAGAGGTATCCTAGATGGTCTAGGAGGGCTCCATTCCCTCACAAATCCCGACGTAACAGTCCCCTCGGTAACCCGCTCGATTGTGCGGTCTACCTGCTGAGCGATGTTGCTCACTGGGGGAAGCCTCACTTCGACGTTCTCTCATTTTATTCTAAATATAGAGATAGTTCTTTGAGTAAATACTATGCATATTAAACGCACAAACGAAGGTACGTATTTACATAAACCCGGTTCGTCTGTAAAACACCATTTGTCATCTGGAGGCGCGGTGAGACCTGTGACTGTGCGAGGGCAAAGTCGCGAATTTTTCATGTCCGGAAACCAGGCCTGCGCAGAGGCGGCTATCGCCGCGGGCTGTCGATTCTACGGAGGGTATCCGATCACTCCATCTTCAGAGATAGCGGAATACATGAGCAGACGTTTGCCGCAAGTCGGAGGACACTACCTTCAGATGGAAGACGAAATCGGCAGCATCGCTGCAGTCATCGGGGCGTCGAATGCAGGCGTCAAGAGCATGACGGCAACATCAGGGCCTGGATTCTCCCTGATGATGGAGAACATAGGATTAGGCGTAATCACCGAAACCCCATGCGTTATCGTTAATGTTCAAAGAGCGGGGCCAAGCACGGGAATTCCAACACTCATTGGACAAGGCGACATGATGCAGGCTCGATGGGGATCTCACGGGGACTACGAGATTATTGCTTATTCACCAAACAGCGTCCAAGAGATGTTCGACCTTACGATCAAAACTTTCAACATGGCGGAAAAATATCGGACCCCAACTTTCCTGATGGCCGACCAAGTCGTAGGCCATATGACAAGTAAGCTTGTGATTCCTCCCCCAGAAGACATAGAGGTGGTGAATCGGAAGAAACTATCCAAGTCTGAGCCGAATTTCATTCCCTTCGATTTCAGCCAAGATTACTCACCCATGGCGGTGGCTGGTGAGGGCTTTCACGTGAATGTTGATAGTCTTACGCACGATGAACGCGGATATCCATCCTTGGACCACGCTGTTTCTGAGAGAATGCTGAATCATTTAATCGGGAAAATCCTGAATCACCTAGACGACATAGTAGAAGTCGAACACTACCTGACCGATGATGCGGAAGTAGTCATTGTAGCCTACGGTGCAACGTCCAGGTCAGCGCTCCGCGTCGTCAAGGAGGCTAGACAACGAGGTAAGAAGGTTGGGCTTCTCAGGTTGATTACGCCGTGGCCTTTTCCCCAAAAGGAAATTGAAAAACTCAGCGCGAAATCCAAGAGAATGGTTGTACCAGAGATCAACTACGGCCAAATGGAACATCTGGTTAGAGAATTCGCGGAATGCCCCGTGATAGGCGTCCACTATCCTGTTGGGGCTCTAATCCCTCCCGAGAAAATCTACTCGGCTTTGGAGGTATAGAGGAATGGCTCAACTTGAGGTTCATAGCGAATTCGAAACGATGAAACTCACCAACCCTAGAGACGAAATGTTACGAGCTGACAGGTTACCACACATCTGGTGCCCAGGATGCGGCCTGGGAATTGTAACTGGCTGTCTAGTTGAGGCGATTAGAAGTTCGGGAATTCCGCAGGATCGACATGTGATTGTTTCGGGAATTGGTTGTACAGCTAGAATTCCTGGCTACTTGAACTTGGACACCTATCACACGACCCATGGGAGAGCCATTGCGGTTGCCACGGGCATCAAGGTTGCAAAGCCCGAACTTGAGGTAACGGTCATCGCGGGAGACGGGGACCTATTTAACATAGGTGGCAATCATCTAATACATGCAATTCGACGAAACGTGGACCTGAATATTTTCTGTGTGAACAATTTCAATTACGGGATGACAGGCGGGCAGTTCGGCGCAACTACACCAACGGGGGCGAAGACAGCTACAACTCCTTACGGCAATTTCGAATCTTCCTTCAACATACCGTATATGGTCGCCGCAGCCGGAGCACCATTCGTGGCCAGATGGACTGCGCTACACGTAAGGCAATTGCTGAAAACGATGTTGAGAGCATTTCAAGTTCAGGGTTTAGCATTCGTGGAAATTGTCTCCCCGTGCCCTCCCACCTTTGGAAACTTGAACAACTTCGAAGATGCCCTAGCTATGATGCAATACTTCAAGACCTGCTCACGAGTGGACGATAAGGCAGACCTCAGCAAGGTCGCCCTTACAATGAAACCCCCTGACCCAATTTTCGTAGGTAACTTCGTCGATATCAAGAAACCTACGTATCACGAAATTGAACGCGAAATGATCGAAAAGGTGGTGAGCCGGTCGAAATGACGCGGTGTGAGGTCCGGCTCCAAGGGCTGGGAGGTCAAGGTATAATCTCCGCTGGCCGCCTGATTGGGGAAGCTGCATCTATTCATGAACGAAAAGAGGCCGTGATGACGGAGGATTACAGCCCATACGTAACCGGCGGCTGGTCTAGGGCAGACCTCATCATATCAGACGAACCCATCGACTACCCACTTGTCACACGCCCGAACATCCTGGTGGCTATGTCGCAAGACGGTTTTGACGGCAACTGGAAGAGCACACAACCCGATGCCGCGATAATCGTTGATAAGGGAATGATTAACACCTGTCCAGTACAAGACCGCAAATTATTCTCAGTCCCTGCACTCAACATCGCTGAAGAACTGGGAAAACGTGTCGTCGCTAACATAGTTATTCTAGGCTTTCTGGCAGCGAAAACCCATGTCGTGAGCACCGAGTCCCTGCAAGCAGCAATTCTGGCCAGGTACCCCAAGGCAGCCGACCTGAATCGCAGAGCCTTCCAGAGGGGGGTCGAACTCGCTTCCCGCACTACGGAAGTCTTGGAGCTAATGACCTGATAGATGAAGGAGGTGAGCAAGCATAGACTCTAGGCGCACTGAAGGAGTTCTCCAATTCGAAATCCGTGAACCGGGTACTGACGCTCGGATTGGACCTGTGCGCGCCTCATCAGTCCTAAGTCGTTGTGAAAACTGCTACGAATATTGGAATCAAAAGTGTGATCAATGCTCGCGTTGCGGAACAACCAAGTTCACGCCATGCCTGCACTGCGATCTTGGCCTGAGACGTTCGCACGGACGACCGAACTAATGATCAAAAGGAAAGTGGGGGTGGAATAGTTTGGCGGGAAACACGATTGGGAGATGCGCGGAATGCAAAGGCACGTACGGTGATGATGAGTGCGAGGTATGCACGATCTGCGGGGCTGGCGCCCTTGAGGTATGTACGCATTGCCCACCTAGCCCAACGATGGGTGGTTGATCCTTCTCGGTGAAGATGTCTGATGAGAAGAAGGTCAATAGGTAGTGTCCTGTTCATGCTGCGTTAGACATTTCTCGGGATCCGGAGGATACTTGCATCTTCTCCGAGTTGGATCTACCTAAAGGATTTGAGCAGTTCCTTCAATTCCAGTTCCGCATGAGTTCGGGCCGAGGCTTTGACGCGCTCCGCTAGAGTGGAGCGATTCAGAAGATCAAGCATGTCACCTTGAGAGTAAGCATGCCAGTCGCTGACCCTCAGCTGATACATGCATGGGTCGCCGCGAACCGATGAAGGATATGTTCGGAAAGTGAATATTTTCAGCTCCATCCGTGAGACAACGTATGTTAGGACCTCGCCCGCAAGTATGACGCCGCCGCCTGATTCGCCTGCTAGCCGAATCGCCAAGTCCAATCTGTATCATCGTGGGCGAGCATGGATTCCAAAGGTCTTAGGCTCACTGCTGGTACTCGGGACTGAATTTCCGTCGACCAACGCTACCGTTTCTTAACGAACAGAACCGACGGGCTTAACCCTATTCTCGTACCAATGTCGTCGAGAATTTTCTGGAATTTAACGTGGGAGAGCCCGAGTCCTTTGCGCCCCTTTGGTGGGTAGGGGTCGTTGAAAATGACATACTCTTCATCAGCGTCGGTTACGACGATCCAGTGTGGGATGTTGAGCGAGTGTATGACCCCCATATGCACAAGGGCTATAGGAACTTGATTCCCACGAACTCCTCGCAAGATGTCCGCAACGACGGGCCGTTTGTACGTGACCGGCAATTTCCTCCTGATGGCTCTCTGCCGGTTTTCCTTCATACCGAATATACTGAGTTCGATCTCTTCGGAGGAGAAAGTCCTGAGCAGCCTCCGTCTCCACGCATCGTGTTCAACAGTTCTACTGCGCTGCGTTATCAGCCGCACGTCGTAGCCTGAGTCAATTAAAGGGACACAGAGTCCGAACGGGTCAGCACCCTTTATGCCAATCATGTTGCATTGGCGCCACACCTCAAATTCAAGCTCGCGGCCGATTTCAAGGTCCCGGTCGAAATGTTTCATTACCATTAACACGCAGGCGGGGCCGCAAGTGAATTCCGAGCTCTGCGCATAGTAAGGCACGTTGAACTTCATGTTTCTATCTCTAGAGGATGCGAATCTTCCAAGTCATCGACTATATCTTTAACGCCTGAAATGTTCCCAGCCCTTCATCGCTACTTTCACATCTCCCCCGGCCAGCCGTAAACGTACTCCAGCAGATTTCCTTGTTACGACACCGATCGCCTTCAATTTTCCGCGGGCAGCCTTCTGTGCAAGCCTGAACTTCTCAGGTTTCACTGTGACCACAAGGCAATACTCCTCTCCACCGTAGAGGGCGAGGTCTCTCGCCCCGTAGCGATGACGAGCCGCAAACTGCTCCGCAGCCTTGCTGACGGGAACATGATCGATCCTTATTCCGACGCCGCTAGCTCTCGACAACTCGTGAAGGCTCCAAGCCAATCCATCACTTGAATCGATAGAAGCAGTCAGGGCTCCTGAGGAGCCTAACCTAAGCCCGAGGTCTAGTTCGGCGCGAGGGTTGTAAACAGCTTGATACATCGGGCGCGGTAATTTAGCGGGTCGAGTCCCGTGCTGGAGCAGTGCCTTCAGCCCCGCCGAGGCAGACCCAAATTCGCCGCTAACCGCAACGACATCGCCAATTCGTGCACCGGAACGAAGAATAAGCTGTTCTTTGCGGGCGATCGCGAATAGGGCTATCGATATTGTCAGGTCATTTGATTCATTGGTGTCCCCACCCACGAGTGGGAACTGGTACTGGATCGCAGCCGAACTTAGTCCGGCAGCTATTTCTTGAACATCTTTCCTTCTCAGAGTAGCTGGCAGACCGAGCGCAACGAGCCCCGCCAGAGGCCGGACCCCTTTGGCTGCGAGGTCGCTAACGTTTGCCACAACCGCTTTGCGAGCTACCTGGCGCATTGTCATACCCGGCGGGATATCGGTGCTGCCGACGAGCATGTCTGTTTTCAGAATCGCAACTTTTCCGTCTGCCAGTTTCACTGCGGAAACATCATCCCCGAAACCGACAACGGTATTACGATTGGTGCCGAGTGAACGTTCCATGATGCGAATTATGCGTAGTTCACCCAGCTGTCTAAGTGAAGTCAACTCTCCCATGCCACCGCTTTCCACGTGTCTCTCTTACACTACGCATATTTTGAATAGTTCGATTGGCCTCAGCCAGACGGGATGAATGGAGGGGGGAAGTTGCCCGACATTGTCTGTATGGGTGAAGTTATGGTTGAACTCAACGCTGTTAACCGTGGCCCATTGAGGAGTGTGGATCTCTTCGAAAAACATGCGGCAGGGGCCGAGGGGAATGTAGCAATCGGAGCCTCGAGGCTCGGTTGCAGTTCCGGGATAATCACGAGGGTTGGTGATGATGAATTCGGCCTCTTCCTCATGGCGACCCTTAAAGGAGAAAACGTGGACACGTCTCACGTCCACGTCGACAAGGATTTTCCGACAGCAATCTTCTTCATTCAACGTGGCTTTCCAATTCCTGACAGGAGTGAGGCATACTATTACCGCCACAATTCAGCCGGAAGCAAACTCAGTCCCAAAGACCTAGACACGAAATACATCGGTTCAGCAAAGGTCCTCCATGTTTCCGGAATAACTCCCGCATTAAGCGAAAGCGCCAAAGAGGCAACAACAGCCGCTGTGAAAATCGCGAAAGAAAACAAGGTGATGGTCTCACTGGACACGAACATTCGCCTCAAACTTTGGACTGAAGGAGCAGCAAGACCTACCCTACTCCCGCTATGCAATATGGCGGACATACTCTTCACAAGTCTACCGGACGCAAGAATAATCCTAGGCCTCGACGAACCTGCAGAAATAGCTAAAGCTCTACACAAAAGCGGCGTCAAAACTGTAGTAATCAAGCTCGGGAACAAGGGGGCGTTTGCTAGCTCTAACGGCGAGACCTTGACTCAACCCATGATCCATACGAGCGTTGAGGATCCAACAGGTGCTGGCGATTCTTTCGCGGCAACATTTCTAGCAACTCAGTTGAAAGGTTGGGTACTGCAGGACAGTTTGCGCGGGGCTTTGGCGACAGCAGCTTTAGTCGTAGGCATCAGAGGCGATTATGAGAACATACCGAGCATGGATGCGTTACGGACTTATCTTGAATTTCAAAAAGGTAAGGCTGAGTACCTTCGATGAGGTTCAACGAAGCATAGAGTAGTAGGGTTCAGAACGGGAAAGAAGATGTTTGGTGCCTTTCAGGACTGTTGAGCTGACGGCGTTTGCGTCACCACATCGGCGGTCGGGACGGGCTGTTCGGCCAGTCCGCACTTTGTGAGGTGCGTTTTGTATTCGTCGAGCCTGATCTGTCTATGGCATCGAAGGCATTCGAGCGTCTTCATCTCGGTGCGTACGCTTCTATTACGGAATTGTCGACGGCCCGTCTATTTCACTCTCGCGATTGCAATTTGCTCTGTCGTTATTCAACGTTGGCTTTTGAAGCCGTCCGACCATGAAGGTTGATGCAAGCTTGGTTGGATGGTTCTAACGCTTTGCGGTCTCAGTCGTTCCCCTATCTCATGCATTCGGGTACCTGTCATGCCTTGAATGCGTCTCAAATCAGTCATTTCGCGTCGAGAAACTAACGTCACCGCAATACCGCTGGCTCCAGCCCTGCCGGTCCGGCCAATTCTATGGAAGTAAAGCAGAGGGTCGTTGGGTAGGTCATAATTCACGACATGCGTGACGCCTTCGATATCCAAGCCCCGTGAGGCAACATCCGTTGCTACCAGGAATCGCGCACGGCCTCTTCGGAAATCATCCAACGCTCGTTCGCGTTGCGCCTGCGTCAGGTCACCATGTATTACAGCGACGTCACGCCGGTTCCGCCTTAGTCTATATCCAATCCGATCAGCGCCTCTCTTGGTGGAGCAGAAAATCAAAGCACGCTGAACAGATTTTTCGTCCATTATGTCGCAGAGTGCTTGAAACTTGCGTTCTGGGTCTACTACGCGGTAGAGCTGGTCTATTTCCTCAACCGCTATCTCGTCCCTGCTGACCAGTATTTTCTCAGCATTGTACATGTGCCTCGACGCCAATTCGAGGATTTCGTCGGGCATGGTAGCAGAGAACATTGCTGTCTGCTTTTCGTTGGCCGTTCTTCGCAGTATGAACTCTATGTCGTCGATGAAACCCATGTCGAGCATGCGGTCGCCTTCGTCGAGGACAACAAACGTTGCTTGGTCGATTAGCAGAGTGCCTCTTCGGAGGTGGTCGATGATTCTGCCCGGTGTCCCAACCACGATGTGCACAGTGCTTTGAAGTGCTTGCATCTGGCTGTAGATTGGTTGGCCACCATAAACGGCGAGCGTTCGTACTGAGAGGTATTTCCCATATCTGTTCAGGTCTGAGGCAACTTGAACGGCTAGTTCACGGGTCGGGACAAGAACAAGCGCTTGCACCGCATCCATGGACCTATCAATTCTCTGAATCATAGGTACGCCGAAAGCAGCAGTCTTACCTGTACCAGTTTTCGCTTGGCCTATCACATCTCTGCCATCAAGCAGAGGGCCAATTGCTGCAGCCTGAATTGGGAACATCTCTTCAAAACCGAGTTCCCTGAGGCTGCGAATTATCTCTCCCTTTATCGGGAGTTCTTCGAAACTTTGCATTCCTAGTTTACACTTTCCTACGTAAACCGCTTTTAGAAAACCGAACAGCTAAGCTTCCGCGTTTACGGGTAAACCGCGTTCCAGTTTCGCTGTGCAGAACTTCTCTGTATCCGCACGCGGTCTTCGTTAAAACTACGCAAACACAACACTACCATTTAAACGTTAGTTGAAACTGACAGAGTAATGGGCTCTTCAAGAACGAAATGAATCGTAGTCTGCCAAGAGTTCAAACGGGGGCAGGTTCTTGGGAGAATTGCTTTGGACACCCTCAAAGGAACAAGTGAGACAGGCCAACATTACCCGTTTTATCGACTTCGTCAACAGGAAGTACGGACTTAAGATTCAGAACTATTGGCAGCTGCACGAGTGGTCTGTTGAGAAAATTCCCGACTTCTGGGCGGCCATGTGGGAATTTGGGGGCATAGTCTCTAGTCGCAGCTATGACAATGTGGTCGACGACCTAACCAAATTCCCCGGCGCAAAATGGTTTCCAGGTGCAAAACTGAATTTCGCTCAGAACCTATTGAGGCATAGAGACGATCAATATGCGCTTTTGTTCAGAGGCGAGACGCAGAAGACAGCCCAGATGACCTACGGAGAATTGTATGCTCAAGTCGCAGCGCTAGCAAAGTGGCTGGTCCGAGAGGGAGTTGCACCGGGGGATAGAGTGTGTGCCTACCTGCCCAACATGACCGAAACGGTTGTCGCCATGCTTGCCGCCACAAGTGTTGGAGCTGTTTGGGCTTCCTGTGGGACTGAACTTGGGCCGACAGCTGTTTTGGATCGTTTCTGTCAGGTCGAGCCTAAGATCCTCTTTACGGCCGACGGATACTTTTATGGAAACAAAGTTTTCGACAGGTTAGCTTACGCCGAAAGGGTTGCCCGGGGAATCCCTTCGTTAGAACATGTGGTCGCTGTTCCGTATCTAAACGAGAAACCTGATATCACGAACATACCAAACTGTGTGCTCTACAACAATATCATCTCATCCGAGAACGTGTCCGAAATCCACTTCGAGCAACTGCCTTTCGACCATCCCGTCTACATAATGTTCTCCTCCGGAACAACTGGCAAGCCGAAGTGCATGGTTCAAGGCGTTGGTGTGCTTCTGAATCAGCTGAAGGATCTGATGCTCCATACGGACCTGAAGCGAGAAGATAGGATAACCTACATTACAACTGCAAGCTGGATGATGTGGAATTGGCTTGTAAGTTCACTAGCCGTGGGGGCTACGATAGTTCTCTACGATGGTAACCCGAACTATCCAAATTGGGGTAACATGTGGAGGTTGATACAGGATGATAAGATAACTATTTTCGGTTGTAGCGCCAGCTACATCAACTATCTCAGAACCCTTGAGGCAAGGCCTGGCAAGGTTTATGATTTAACGTCCCTCCGTGAAATATCGCAGACTGGTTCACCTCTTTCCGCCGAAGGCTTCGGGTGGATTTATCGTGAGGTCAAGCGAGACCTACACTTCAATTCAATTTCAGGTGGCACTGATCTCAACGGGGGGTTCGCCTCTGGAAACCCTACACTTCCTGTCTATGCAGGTGAGGTTAGCGGGCCTGAATTAGGAATGAAGATTAGAGCCTACGACGAGCAGGGAAAGCAGGTAGTTGACCAAGAAGGAGAACTTGTGTGTGAGGCTCCTTCCCCATCCATGCCACTTCATTTCTGGAAGGACCCAGGGAATGAAAGATACAGAGAGGCCTACTTCAATTTCTACCTACACGTGGAAAAAAACGTTTGGAGACACGGCGACTACATTATTATCCATAGTGACACGGGCGGAATAACGTTCCTCGGCCGCTCAGATAGTGTGTTGAAGCCATCAGGAGTCCGCATCGGCACGGCTGAGATTTATAGTGTCGTGGAAAAATTCCCTGAAATTGCCGATAGCGTAGTCGTGGGGCAAAATTGGAAAGGAGACCAACGGTTGATCCTCTTCGTCCAACTTGCCTCCGGCCAACGCTTAACCGAGGATCTGAAATCTAAAATAAAACAATCCCTACGTCAAGATGCTTCTCCAAGGCATGTTCCTGCGCTCATACTTGAAACGCCAGGTATCCCTTACACATTCAACATGAAGAAGGTTGAGAGTGCCGTCAGAAACATAATAGACGGCAAACCGGTCGCAAACAGAGCTGCAATAACCAATCCTGAGTCTCTAGAATATTTCGAGAAACTCTTACCGCAACTTCAATCGGAGTAACGAATGCGCAGAGTCTTGCCCGCGTAGCCTAGGATCGTTCCCAACTGCTACCACATTCGGTTTTTCCTGCGGATACACCATAGGGGAAACTTGTGCGGAGTTTCTGGTGATTTAAGCGTCCAGATTGTAATGCCTCAGAAAAAAAACAAGCCATAGTGTTATTAGGACTGCGAGTAGTCCATCTCTGGGAAAATACCTTGAGTTCTACAGAAAAACCAAAATCAAGCAACAAGATGTACATCGGGATAGGAATAATTGTTATTCTCGTCATCGCAATTGGAGCAGGAGTTTACCTATACAACCCAACCCAAGCCCCGTCATCTACAACTCAGACAATGGTGACCTCTGCAGCAGGCGCAATCAAGATTGCTTTTATCAGCAGCGCGCCAATGGAGGAACCGTGGACCTCAGTCATACACACAGCCATCAACTACTCAATCCAGTACTACGGCGCAGATAAAATAACGTACAAGTGGACTGAAAACGTCCAGTACTCCGACACGCCCAGAGTCATGCGTGAATATGCAACTAACGGCTTCAATCTAATATTCGTTGACGCATTTGGGGCGGACGACACCGCCCGAGCCGCCGCAAAGGACTTTCCAAACACGTACTTCGTCCTCGGAACAGATAATCACGTGTTCGGCGACAACGTGGCTGTGTTCGACGACTGGATTCATGAACCCGCTTACATGTGCGGCATGATTGCCGGCAACATAACGAAGAGCAACGTGATCGGAGTCGTTGGAGGCGTAGCCGACCCCGAGGTCAACAGGCTCATAAACGCATTCAAGGATGGAGCAAAGGCCGTAAACCCCAACGTCAAGGTTCTAATCACATTCATGGGCGAGTGGTTCAACCCTCCCAAGGCAAAGGAAGCTGCATTAGCAGAAATCAACGCTGGCGCGGATGTTCTGTACAGTGAACGGGAGGGAGGAATTGAGGCAGCAGAACTGAAACACATACCCGTGTTCGGAAGCCTACAGGATCAATATCAACTAGCGCCCGACGTGGTAATCACAGGGCCTGTTTGGAACATGTGGCCAACAGTCAAACACGAGATTGACTTAGTGATGCAACAAAAGTGGGTAGCCGAAGATCTCAGATTCTATTCAATGATGGAGAAGGGCGGTTCAATGCTCGCGCCTTGGCATGACTGGGAGACAAGACTAAGTCCGGACATTGTGGCGATGTTGAAGAAAACTAACGCAGTATCAGCGATGGACGCAGTCACGGCCCAGATAATGTCTGGAGCTCTTACTGTCCCGATGGATGAGTCCGAACCAGTATCAGGCTAGTGAGGCAGTGCACAGAGGCTAAGTTCCATTTTTCCTTCCCATCTTTCTTTTCCATTTTTGTTTTCTTCTATAGCTTTCGGTTAGGACGGCGCTTCGAATGAATGGGCGCGAATACGCAGTAGACATGAGGGGCATCGTCAAGACATTTCCTGGTGTAGTTGCCAACGATAATGTCGATCTTCAGCTGGAACGTGGGAAGATACACGCTCTCCTCGGGGAGAACGGGGCCGGAAAGACAACACTGATGAACGTGCTATACGGCCTTTACAGGCCCGACGGGGGCGAAATTCTAGTCGGTGACAAGCGGGTTGTTTTCAACTCTCCCCAAGACGCCATAGCCGTGAAGATTGGAATGATACATCAACACTTCATGCTAGTACAAGCAATGAGCGTTGTCGACAACATAATCTTGGGGCTGAAGTCTAACAAAGTCGTGTTAGACGAGGTTTCGGCTCAGAAGAGAATTCGGGAGCTTGCTGACACTTATGGCCTGGAGGTTGACCCAGATAGCTACATTTGGCAACTGAGTGTTGGCGAACAGCAACGAGTTGAGATCCTAAAAGCAATCTACAGGGACGCTAGCATCTTAATTCTCGACGAACCGACTGCAGTTTTGACCCCTCCAGAGATCAAGGACTTGTTCCGAGTTCTTCGCAGAATGAAAGGCGAAGGAAAATCCATCGTCTACATCAGTCACAAACTCGATGAGGTACTGGAAATCAGTGACAGGATCTCCGTCCTAAGGCTCGGCAAAATAGTGGCAGAGGTCTTGACGAAAGAGACAAGCAAGGTAGAACTCGCTCGTATGATGGTGGGTCGAGAAGTAATCTTCAGACTCTCCAAGACAGCGGCCAAGACTGGAAAACCGATCCTTGAGGTTCAAGACATTTCCGCAGTGAATGATAGGAAGGCGCTTGCGTTAAGGAAAGTCTCATTTACCGTCGGGGAAGGTGAGATCCTCGGTATCGCTGGCGTCTCGGGCAACGGACAGCGAGAACTCGCGGAGGTTCTTATCGGGCTGAGGAAGGTTGCGAATGGAAATGTCAAGATCGGTGGCGTCGATGTTACGAATTCGAGCCCAAGAAAAATGGCCGATATGAGCGTGGGGTTCATTCCAGAGGATCGGGTGGGAGTAGGCTTAGTGATGAATCTCCCAATTCTCAACAACGCGATTCTGAAAGAGTATCGGAACTTTTCGAACGGCCCGCTTCTGGATTATGCCGCCGCCTCCGCTTACACGGAACGGATAATCAAGGAATTTGGCGTTAAGACGCCCAACATGCGTTACCCCACAAAGACGCTCTCAGGTGGTAATCTGCAGAAACTCATCTTGGCACGTGAACTCGCTAGGGACCCGAGGTTATTAATTGCGTCCCAGCCCACACGAGGGCTTGATGTGGGCGCAACTGAGGAAATACGCTCAAGACTCATAGAAGAAAGATCTCACGGCCGAGGGGTTCTGCTCATCTCCGAAGACCTCGACGAGATACTGTCCCTGAGCGATAGGATCGCTGTAATGTTTGAGGGACAGATCATGGGTATTGTTCAAGCTGAGGATGCGAAGCTGGAAGATATTGGACTGATGATGGCCGGGTCCAAGAGAATGGAGGCGTGAGAGTTGGCCTTCTTTACAGTCGAGAAACGTTTACTGCCGTCACGGCGACTCAACATCGCTGCGCCTATTGTATCAACGTTGGTCGCTCTGGTCATTTCTGCTGTCCCAATCTATGTGGGCGGAGTCAATCCCCTATACGGTTATGGGGAACTCTTGTATGGCGCCCTCGGCGACAAACTCGCTATAACAGAAACTTTCGTGTTGTTCGCACCACTGCTGCTCTGCGGTTTGGCGGTCGCACTAGCCTTCACGTGTAAGTTTTGGAACATCGGAGCAGAGGGACAACTCTATTCCGGAGGGTTGTTCGCATCATTCTTCGCGGTTTACGCTACATCTATTCCATCGGTTATAGCCATTCCAGCAATGTTGGCCGTGGGTTTCCTCGGAGGGGCGGGATGGGCTGCGATCCCTGCGATTCTGAAAGTGAAACTGAAAGTTGACGAAGTTGTAACCACCCTGCTAGGCAACTGGATAATGACCTACGCCGTTGAGGCACTTCTGTTCGGCCCTTGGAAGAATCCTGCTACGGGATGGCCTGAATCGCCCGTAATCTCTGATACAACGAAATTCCCAATCCTCATAGCGGGCTCGAGATTTCATTTTGGCATAATCCTCGCACTACTCGTGGCTGTCGTATTCTATATCATAGTTCGGAAAACGAAGTGGGGGTTTGAGCTGCTCGGAATCGGAGGGAATCAGACCGCTTCGTACGCAGCTGGCATTAATGTTCCGAGACAAATCATCCTTGCCGCGATTGTCAGCGGGGGCATTGCAGGCCTTGCAGGCGTAGGTCAAGTTGCGGGTATCCAGTTTCATATGACGACTGACCTCTCGCCGGGTTACGGTTATACTGGAGTGATAATTGCGATGGTAGGCGCCCTTAACCCCATTGGAGTAGTGTTGGCTTCCTTCCTTCTGGCAGTAGTTGTTCAGGGTACACAAGCGATGCACCGCGCCACAGGCGTCCCTTGGGCGTTGGCGGAGGGCATGCAGGGGATAATCCTCCTTTGCCTGTTGGTAGGCATTTTCTTCACCAAATATCGCCTGAAGCAAGGTAGGAGGCGCAGTTAATTGTCGTTACTTGATGCCACCCTGATCACCGGCGTGCTTGCGATGACGCTGAGAATGGCAACTCCATTGATTTACGGGACTGTAGGGGAAACGTTCTCTGAACGAGCAGGAATCCTAAACTTGGGAATAGAGGGCATGATGTTGATGGGTGCAAGCATAGGGTTTCTCGTTGGATTTACTACGGGAGACCTATGGCTAGGAGTAGCCGCAGCTGCACTCACAGGGCTCGTGTTGGGATTAGTAATGGCGTTCCTGACGGTATCAATAGGCGCCCAACAGCATGTTGCTGGTTTGGGGCTCACGATAGCCTGCTCGGGTTTCAGCTTTTACATTTACCGAATATCCGTGGCCAATGTTGGAGGCGTTGCACCACACGTAGAACCATTCGCCACAATTCCCATTCCATACCTGAGTCAAATACCGATCATTGGAGAGGTCCTGTTCAACCAGCACGCGTTGGCTTACATTGGGTTGATCCTTGTACCAGTCTCAGCCTTCGTACTCTTCAGAACCAGATTTGGCCTTTCTCTTCGCGCTGTCGGTGAAAACCCGAACGCTGCTGCGACAGCAGGCATCGACGTGTTCAAGATGAGATACATCAGCCTCATCATAGCGGGTGTCCTCAGTGCCATTGGCGGGGCTTGGCTCTCATTGGCACAGTCGGGCATGTTCCTTCCGGGACTTACGCAGGGGCGAGGATGGGTGTGTATTGCGTTGGTTGTTTTCGCTAACTGGATGCCCTACAGAGTTCTAGGCGGGGCCATACTGTTCGGTGGAATAGACGCCGTTCAACTGTCGTTGCAGGGAGTTGGTTGGAACATACCTTACCAACTATTCCTCATGCTTCCTTACGTGCTAACAATAGTGGCCCTAGTAGCGGTCTCTCGACGAGCAAGAGCCCCAGCCGCGCTTCTTCTTTCGTACAAGAGGGAAGATTGAACTTTCTCGTTACTGCAAACGGCATGCGGCTATCACACTAAAGTGTAGAATCCCGAGAGCGACAAGTATGAGCCCCGACCTTATAGTTCGGAACGCGAGGTTGCGTTCGGGAAAGGTTTGTGACATATCGATCAGTGATGGAAAATTCGAGGAAATTGGCGAACATCTGAATAGTTCGGCAGGGCGAGTAGTGGACGCGAACGGTAATTTAGCAACTGAATCCTTCCCAGTTGCCCATCTGCACCTCGATAAGGTCATGACTGGCGCGTTCGCGGAAGAAGCCGTCCTGGTTGAGTATGAGAAGCCATCCATGGGCGGTGCGATGACCGCCATTGAACTCGCATCGAAAGTGAAGGAACATTACGTGGAATCGGAGATCCTAGAACGAGTTCGACATGTACTGACTGACGCTGAGTACTACGGTGTAAGCCACGTTAGAGCCTTCGCCGACGTGGACACCAAAGCAAAGTTGATCGGTGTCAAAGCACTTCTAAAGGCAAGGGACGAATTCAAGAACCAAGTTGACATTCAGATTGTTCCTTTTCCACAAGACGGAATCATTAGGGAACCTGGGGCAGAGGAATTGCTTTACAAATCCATGGACCTAGGCGCAGATTTGGTCGGTGGAATCCCATGGATAGAGCTAACGGAGGAGGATTCGAAGAAGCACATTGACATCGCATTCGAGATTGCGAAGAAGTATGATGCCGATGTGGCTATGCTGACTGATGACGCAGGCGATCCTGAGCTCAGGACCACTGAGTACTTGGCAAAGTCCGCAATGAAGAATGGTTGGGAAGGCAGAGTTACTGCCTGCCATGCTAGGGCGACTGCGCTTTACAATGATGTTTACCATAGAAAGTTCGCTGCCCTGCTGAAGAAGGCGGGTGTCGGAATTGTCACCGACCCTCATACTGGTCCGTTGCATGTGCGCGTGAAGGAGCTTTTGAACGCCGGCGTGACTGTGGCGCTCAGCCAGGACGATGTTTACGATGCGTACTATCCGTATGGACGGTGTAACATGCTCGAAATCGCCTTTCTGGCAGCTCATCTGTTGTGGATGACGTCGAACCGGGATCGCGAGATACTGTACGATATGATTACCAAGAACCCTGCCAATATTATGGGAATCGACGACTATGGCTTGGCGAATGGAAACGCTGCAGACCTTGTCATACTGAATGCTCAGGATCTAAGGACCGCCCTCACATATCACACAGAACCGCTTTACGTCATCAGGAATGGCATGGTCACATGTGAAACACGTGTGAACAGAACCCGCAATGCCGAGAATTAGAATTCGTCATTAAGTCAGGAGCGGGAGTGTTCGGCCTATAGACTCATAGTGCTGGTGGGTAATTATTTCAATGAGCCATCGCCTATCTTGGAACCTTGTTTTCCGAGATGAACCATTTGGAAGAACTTGAAACAAACTTAGTGGATTCCATAATTCAGGAATACGGAGTCAATGTCGACGCTACAAGACCCGCTAACCTAACCAAAACAAGACTCAATCCGCAGACTAGAGTCTTTGAAGTCCAACACTCATCATTGAATGCCTTCATCATCGACACTCCTATGACCCGAAGAATCGCTTGCCACCCACATGTGGTGGGGGATGAACTTGAGAACCTTACACTCGAGGCAGCAGAACAGAGCTTGCCTGCTATTCTTGAACTATCACAAATCAATCCCACTAGGAAGGGGGCAATAGTGTTTGAGCAAATCCTCAGAGCCGCTCCCGGGTACAACCTGCATCAGGCAGCGAGCCGAGTAATTCCAGGCAATTATAGAACCGTCAACATTAGGCCTCGCTACACTCACACATCCTATCGAGATCACGACGGCATGGTTCACCGACAACTCGACATAGTTTACGAAGATTTTGCGGAACTCCCCGCAAACAGAGAGGTTTTCTTGATAATGCAAGATACGGTGGCAAGCAGTAGGTCAGCCGAAGTCAGCATCGAAGCCGCAATTAATCATTGCGAAGAAGTCGGCTCGCATATCGCCAAGTGGATTCTTTATGGGTTCATCGCTCTAGAAGGACTCAAGCTGCTCGACAAAATTGCGCGAAGCCACCGCATTCCATTAGTAGCATTTGCAATGGGAAATCTGACCGCTCTCTGCGCCAACAATTACGACATGCCACTATACGGTGTAGACGAATGGCTCTGGCGCAAGGATCATTCGATCAGCAAGCTTGGTGCATTGCTCGATAGAGACACATTTGTGGAATATCTACACGAATTTGTTCCCGGGTCGGATCAACCCGGTGATTGGTCCGCACGTCAAAGTAGACTGTTCAACGGCCAGGGTTATGAAGGAGGTGACATAGCTGGCCACCTAGAAAACAGCATACGACTAATGAAAAGTCTGCTAGAGATCGGAGAATTGAAGGATTGGCAGGAAAAGATAGCATCAGATGAGCTACTCAGACTGGAGAAGGGATTGGAAAAGGTAAGGGCGGATCCTCTGAGATAGCGGTCGGGTCAGATTCAGGAATCAGGCAACGAAGTCGTCAGAGTTTCCCTATATCCTCATTCCATAACTTTGGATTTCTCTCTATGAACTGCTTCATGATTTCCTTGCATTCATCGAGGTTTAAGTTGATTACCTGAACGCCATGGTTTACCATTAGCTCCTCAGCCCCGGGAAAAGTCGCCGACTCTCCCACAACTACCTTCTTTATTTCAAATTGGACGACTGCGCCTGCACAGAGGTAGCAGGGCATCAATGTGGAGTAGAGTGTTGTGCCGCTATAGCTACCTATTCTTCCTGTCTTGCGAAGACAATCGATTTCTGCGTGCGAAGTTGGGTCTCTCTCTTGTACCCGCTTGTTGTGGCCCTGCCCAATGATCTTTCCGTCCCGTACAAGAAGGGACCCAATTGGAATGCCCCCTTCACGCATTCCGAGCTTTGCTTCCTCGATGGCTACCTTCATGAAATCTTGATAGACTTTCCTATCTTCAATATGATCCATTTTCAGAACCCTCGGTGAAGATCGATTTTGTTTGGGGAATGGATTCTATAGGTCGATATGTTCTGGCATTTTCGGGTTCTGCGATTGCTTCAGCAAGTCGCTTGGTACGGGCCTTTCACCCAGGCGGGGCCCATACTTCGGCTTCACGAAGCTATGCCACTGGTCCTTGGTGTTGAAGAAGACTCTTGCTCCGCCTAATTCGTGTTGAATTTGAGGGTAGGGTTTCTGGAATTGAGCGAGTCCTAGTCCCCAGTACCTAATTCCCGTGTAGCTCTCATAGGTTGCCCACCATTCCTCCATTCCAAGGTTCTCGAAGGCATGCTCCATCTTCGCAAGATACATGAGCGCTCCTATGCCTGCCCCACGCTTGAAAGTCAACGTGTGAAGACTTATCGCGACTTTCTCATCCCAAAGGCGCGCATTAGCAATCGCGGCTAATTCTCCCTCCAAAACCCCGACGAGGCAATAGTGATCCTTTACGCGCTTCCTGTACCATGACATTATTTCCGCATAGACTCTTGACGCGACTAGGTCGTAGAAGTCCTTCTGCTCATCCATGATGGATCGCGTGGTCTTCAGAATAACAGGGATGTCGTCTGTCGTAGCCATCCGCACCACCATTTTCTTCCCGTCCGGCAGTTTGAGAAGTCGCGGATCATACTTTCTGGCAAGAAGAGGGGATTCTGGTGGCCGGAGAATTGGTTCCAAGTCCTCGACATTTATCTTGACTTCCTGAAGCGTCACAGGACAAGGAGGTTTGAAAGACATCTAGTAAAGCACCGTCCGGAAGTCCCGCGCGCGTCCTTTTAGCGGTTGCGACACGAATTCAGAACTGGAAAAGGTGTGCGAAGGTCCATCGAATGCTTATGATAGTCCCATGCTCTGCGCGATGCTCTCCGTGTTGCGCCCGTTCCCTTTGATATCTGAAATCAAACAAAGCGCTAGGATCGCGCCAACCGAAATGTCAATACCGGAAGTGTGACCTCTGGGTAGAAGAGTTTCCATAGCCAAGATGAACTCATCTTCATTTCCTAATGCTGCTGAACGAATTAGTTGTTGAACTTGGTCGTCGAGCACCTGACGTTGCATGTAATCCATCAACTTGGCACTAATCCAGTTAGTGTTCTCTTGGACAAGGTCGAGGTCTAGAAGCACCTTTGAACGGTTAATGTTGTGTGCGAGAGAGTTGTATGTGGAAAGGAACCCGCCGAGAACGTCATCTCCCGAGGGGGTGAACCCTGATCCTAAGCCTACAATTTTCATAGCCGGTTCAGAAAATTGCCCAGCCTTTCCGGAGTCTCTTAGGGTGATAATGCCTCTACGGACAAAGTCCCTCACCCCTTCGTGCGCTAGACCTTTCGAGTCTAAGACGCTCTGACTGGTGTCGATTACCGTTAGAATTGTGGAGGAGAGGGTCAGAGCCTCTTTAGTTAACCCAAATTGTTGAGCGGGTGGGTTTTCGAGATTGTACGCATTGCCGTACGGGATTGCTGCACTTAGCTGAATTGTTGCCGTATCGCCGACGTGAATATTTCTTTCATCAACCGAAACAGGTTCTAAAGGCGTCACTATTCGCTCAACCACAGCTGCTGAATCAAGATTGATGGTTATTGGTGATTTCAAATGCCGGTTAGTGATGAAGATGAGGTCGTTCTTGATGGTTTTCACGTAGAATGAATTCGGGAAAGCGCTTACCACAGATCCTACGACGCCTGATCCTCCAACTAAGAGTGACCTAGCTGCAAGTGCACCTATGCAGTTCGCTTGGAGGAGGGTTCTCAACCTTCGCCCTTAGATCCCATACCTTTGCGCGAAGGATTTGAGTGCTTGCTTGAAGATCTCTACCGGGAATGAGACTATTCCCGCTCCCACTTGCCCTATTCCTGCTTCCCTGTGGGCAATCCCTGTGTTTATCGTCGGCGTTATCCCCGTCCTAACGACTTTGCGGATATCGATGCCGGTTGGTGTTCCTTGAAAATCGAGGAAGGGTATTATGAAATCCTTGTTCTTTGCTTGAGTAATCTCATACATCTTCTGAGTGTTCTCGATGGCGTATGCTACGCTTCCACCAACCCATGAAACAATGCCTGGGGCGGCTGCCATCGCAAACCCACCAAAACCAGCTGTCTCAGTTATCGCGCTGTCCCCAAGGTCTGGATTCGCATCCTTCTCAGTAAACCCCGGGAACCACACTCCTTTTGGCACTTGTGCGGGCGCAGTGAACCACTCGTGCTCTAGGCCGCTAACCCAGATTCCCGCGTCCGTCCCATTTCGAGTAAGGACCGTGACTATGGTGCTATACTTGATTTTATCCGCGGCCAGTGCGATTGCTTTCGCGCTGGCCATTCCTAGGTTGAGGAGGGTGAAGTTGTTTTGGCTCATGAAATTGAAGGTCTCAATCAACGTCTTCTTGTCTAACCCGGTTTTCATCATGTAGGGGGCAATCTCTTTGAGAAAGAGTGGGGTTGCCGCGTTGTAGCGGTTATGGCAGTCGTCGCCCATTGTTAGAGCTTGGGTGATTATCGGCTTCATCGCGACGCCATCTTTGTCCCTCTTGATCTCCTTGATTGTGGCTTCAAGTGTTGTGGCTAGTGTGTCGCTCATCCAAACGAGTCTTTGTATTACTTCGTTAGAGTAGGCGCCATACCTCAGGACTTTTCCGATTCCTTCGTTCAGGTTCGAGTAGGTTTTAACTTCGAACTTACGGTCGTGAACGACATATACGGGCATGTTTGGTGATACGATGCCCGCCATGGGGCCTACCGAGTCATGGTGATGGTTCGGTACGAAGGTTATCTGTCCCGCCGCCGCAAGCTTCTCAGCCTCGACCCCGTCGCGTGCCCAGCCTTCGTAGATCGCTGCGCCCATTACAGCTCCCTTCATTGGTCCACTCATGCCCTGCCATGCGATGGGTGGCCCTGCATGAAGCAGCATCTTGTCTTTCATGCCCGGAATAACCTTGCGAGCTAGTCCAATGTCGACCCACACCGGGTCGGACTCCATCATTCTACTTACTGCCTGCTGATTGGCTTTCTCAATTTCATTCTTGAGTTCAGCGGGCGCCAAAAGAACCACGGGTGCGCTGAGCCTTGCCAAGCTATAAGTCGATTTTGGCGAGGTTTCAACGGTGTGAATGGGAATTATGTTAAATGCATAATCGAAGCGGTCGTACAGTTGCAGTTGATTAGAGGACTGCTAGTGTGGTTGGGGAGATTGAGCATAATTCGGAACCTAGTGAAGCGGAATTTCCATAGAGATTCCGTTCAACTCCTTCACCTCTCCGAGGAGGCGAAGAAGATCGGTGGAGTCAAGGATGCGGCTGTTGTTATGGGCACAACGACAAACAAGGAAATACTGGCGAGGCTCGGCCTTCTGACCAAGGAAGGGGAAGCAGCATCAGATTCTGATATGATACTCGCCGTTGTTGCTGACTCCCAACCGAGAATAGATGAAGGCTTGCACCAAATCGAGGAAATGTTACTAAGGCCACCCGCCGCCAAAGGGCGTAGCTTCTACAGTGTAGAAGCGGCTTTGCAGGCGATGCCTGGAGCTAACCTAGCGATTGTTTCAATTCCTGGGGAATTTGCCAGGGATGTCGTCCTCAAGTTGTTGGACAAGGGCATCAATGTTCACCTGTTCAGCGACCATGTCCCACCTCAGCATGAGCTGGAGCTGAAACAGTATGCGAAATCCAAGGGTTTGCTTGTCATGGGGCCTGGAGCCGGAACTTCGATCATCGGCGGCAAAGCGGTTGCCTTCGCTAATGTTGTCAAGAAAGGGAAAATTGGCATCGTTGCCGCGGCTGGTACAGGGCTCCAAGAGGTAAGCGTCCTACTCAGCGAGGCTGGCTTGGGAGTTTCAGTTGGGCTGGGAACGGGCGGTGGGGATGTCAAAACCAAGATTCGCGGACTAATGATGCTCCAGTGCATTGACGCACTTGAACGCGACATAGGAACGAGCACAATCGTTGTTGTTTCCAAACCACCCGACAGCGATGTGAAGAAGAGTATACTCGGCCACATAGCGAACGACACTAAGAAAAAATATGTAACATGTTTCCTTGGCCCAGAGAACTATGAGATCCCTGCGACTGCGCGAGAACGTGTTAAGGGAACAAAAACGCTTCACGCAGCATTCGTAGAAGCTACTCGAACCTCGACCACTGACTCGCAGCAAGGCACTGCGAAACAATATACGTTTTCACGGAATGAATTAGCCGCTCTAACCGACAAAGCAGTAAAGGGATTGAGTGACAGGCAGAAGTACATCAGAGGTCTGTACACAGGCGGCACGCTCGCTTACGAGACCCTCATCATCCTCGGCCGACTGCTTGGCCCCGTTTATTCCAATGCTCCTCTTGATCCCAAGCTGAAGTTGGCTGATTCCTATCGCAGTACAAGAGATGCCATAATAGACCTAGGGGAGGAAGAATTCACTGCTGGCCGAGCACACCCAATGATAGACCCTACAATCCGAAACATTAGGCTCATGGAAGAGGCTAAAGATCCGGAAGTGGCTGTAATTCTAATGGACGTAATGCTGGGATTTGGATCCCATCCGGATCCCGCCGGTGCGATGCTGGGCGCGATCGAAGAGTCTGAGAAGATTGCTCAGGCGGACGGGAGAACAATGCCAATACTGGCGCACGTATGTGGAACTGAACAAGATCCACAACCTCTCTCAGACCAGGAGGCGAAGTTGAACAAAGCGGGTGTGCACCTATTTCCAACAAACGCAATGATGGCCATCGCTTCCGCAATGATCTCGAGAAGGGGAACATTGGACGAGCGGGCAATGGAAGATATATACTCGCATTTCCTTGTGAGCTTCTGATGAAGTGAGAGGAATGAGTGAAAATATCCTACAGCTTTTCACTTCAGAGTTGAAGGTAATCAACATTGGGCTTGAGCTTTTCCGGGACGCGTTAGAGGCTCAAGGTGTCGACGTGGCACAAGTCTCGTGGCAGATGCCCATTAAACTTGAGAAAGAGTATGAGGACATTCTCTCGAAGATACTCTAACCTCTCTTCTTCGCCTCTTTTGTGATTTGCCGAATAATTGTCGTTAACCGGGTGGCGGGTCAATGGTTTCGCATTAGTTGGATTGTTCGTTCTTCTTTTTTGTCTTCCTAGGTGGCTGGGGAACTGCGATTTCCTGTTCCTGCCTTTGCTCTTTCGCGTATTCGAGAATGGCTTCAATCATCTGCTTGTAGGTTCCACAACGGCAGATGTGGCCGCTAAGGAATTCCCTGATCTCCCGTTCTGTTGGGTTCGGATTCCGCTTTAGAAGATATTGTGCGGTTAGTACGAAAGAAGGCGTGCAGAAACCGCATTGCATCGCCGCTTTTTCAACGAAAAGTTTCTGGAGACGGGAGAGTTGCCCTTCCGGTGCAAGCCCTTCAGCCGTCGTAACTTCTTTCCCTTTTGCCTCCAACGCCAGTACGAGGCATGACTTCACAGGTTTACCTTCGAGGAGAACCGTGCATAGGCCGCACTCTCCGCGCCAGCATCCGGCCTTAACGCTCTTCACTTCGGCTTTGTCGCGGATGAGGTCGAGCAGAAGGACGTTATCTTTCGTTTCAATTTTCTTGGGAACGCCGTTTATCTTGATGTCGATTACTTGAGTCAATCTTCCTACGCTCCAAGAACTCTACCGAGTGCCTCGATGGCCAGGACTTCTAGTATATGTGATCGGTACTCAGCCGTGCCTAGAACATCTGTCATCGGTTCGACAGTTTTCTTGATCACTTGCACAGCTTCGTCTATGAGTTGTGGAAGGGGCGCTTTTCGGTTGAAGGTCTTCTCAACCTCATAGACTCTGCTCGGTATTGGGGCAAGTGCGCCATAGGCGAATCGTACTATTCGATCTTCCGCGCGTGACGGGTTTGCGCACAAAGCTGCAACGTTTACCACGCTAAACTCACTGTTCGAAGTATGTTTCAGGAATATGCTTCTTGCGTTGTCTGGTGGGGCTTTCAAATGGACAGCAACCGCGATCTCGTTCGGTTCTAGCGCGGTTTCCGCTAAACCTTTTATGAATTCCTTAATCGGAATCAGCCTTCTTCCCTTGACACTTGCCGCTTCGATTTCTGCGTCGAAGATCAGTAGTGGGGTTGGTGAGTCGACGAAGGGTAAGGCCTCGCATAGGTCGCCGAGGAGTGTGGAACGGTTTCTCAGGACGGGGTCGCTTAGTTCTGCGCCGCAGTCGTACATTGCTGTATACCTTTCCTGCAAGGGCCTCCAGTCTAGGAGCTGGCTTAGTGTGACCGTTGCCCCGATCGTTATTCCCTTCGGGCCTCCGTCGCTAAGTGTCTCGAGTTCTGGTATGCCTTTGATGTCCACGACGTATGAGGGGCTGACCAGGCGTTCCTTCATGAACGCGAGTAGGCCAACGCCACCTGCCATTACCTTAGCGTCGTCTTTGTGCTCGTCGAGCACTTGGAGTGCTTCCTGCAATGAAGCCGGTTTGAGATATTGAAAGTCAGGCAGGGTTAGGTAGGGTGAGCCAAATGACGTCTCAATTACCCCCACTCATCTTCAAGCGGTTTTTCGCTTCCTCGATGAGTTCAGGCCTTTGTTGTTGGATTGCTCTCCAAACGTTCTCGGGTGACATCGGCAATTTCGTAATCTGGACTCCAATTGCATGAAAGATAGCGTTGGCAATCGCTGGGGCAACACCAATCATAACAAGTTCACCTATGCCCCTAGCACCGTGAGGGCCGTCTTTCTGTGGAGTCTCAATAAGAATTCCGTCGATCTCACTAGGTACTTCTTTGGCTCTGAGTATCTTGTAGTTAGATAAATTCGGGTTCAGAACCCAACCTTGTTCGTCGAAGAGAATTTCTTCGTGAAGTGCAACGCTCTGTCCCATGATGAAGCCGCCATCAATTTGACCCTTCAATAGGAGTGGGTTGATCGCTTTGCCGACATCATAGGCCTGAGACGCCTTGATGATTTCAATGTCCCCCGTCAAGACATCAACTTCTACTTCGACGCCGGTACCACCGAACGTGTGGAAGATTGTGGGGACTCCCTGGCCCGTGTCGGGGTCAAGATAGGTCGTTAATGCTGACATGAATTTGCCCCGGCCTATGATTGGCCCTCCAATCGAACGTCCGTCTGGATATGTGTACCCAAACACAACCTCGCTGAGTTGTAGCCCGTGCCACGGAACACCGCTCACAAAGACCCTTTCGTCTGCTATCTCAAGCTCTTCGGGCCGCACTTTGAGGACTTGGGCTGCAACTTCCCTTATCTGATCCTTAGCATCCTTGGCCGCATCTATCAACGCGGCGCCATCAGTGAAAAGCCCGCGGCTACCCACCGTCTGCCATGTGTAAGCCGACGTATCCGTGCTACGTACAAGCCCGACGTGAACCTTATCGAATGGTATACCCAATTCATCGGCGACGAGTTGGCAGAGCCCCGTAGGGGTGCCTTGGCCGAATGATCCAGTTCCGATTAGGAGATCGACTGAAACATCTTCATTGAACTTTATGATCGCAGAGGCAGCAGCGTTTGGTGGTTGTGCTGGACCCTTGAGGCAGAGTGCCATACCCTTCCCCCTGAATCTGCCTGGACGTGTGGGCTTCTGGGAGGGGAGCCCCCAACCGATTGATTTGGCAACAGACTTTGCAACGCTCACAGGGTCTCCAGCGTCTTCGCGGAGTCGCTCTCCTGTTCCTGTTTCCGAGATTCCTGGTTTCAGTAAATTCTTCAATCTGATTTCGACTGGGTCGAGCTTTAATTTTTCAGCCGCCATATCCATGACGCGTTCCAGCGCCCAGTGGCTCTCTGGGTAGCCGAATCCTCTCATCGCACTTGTGGGGACTTTTGTTGTGTAAACTGCGAGCGACTCGCATTGGATGTTCGGGACCTCGTAGCATCCTTCGGAAGAATATCCGGCGGCTCGGCAGACGTTCACTGTGTAGTCTGCGTAGCCGCCCGCGTCCATGACGAAGCGAGCTTTGTACGCGAACAGTTTCCCATCTTTCTTGAACCCCGCCTTAACAGATGCGTGAAATCCTTCTCTTACAGGTGCAGAGCAGAATTGTTCCTTTCTCGACAGGACGAGCTTAACGGGCTTGTAGCCTGCCTTCTTGGATAACAGTGCAACTAGCGGCTCCCACCCGATTCCAACTTTGCCCCCGAAGCCTCCTCCGCACAGAGGGGCCTTGATGATCACCTTGTTGACTGGAATCCCAAGCGAGAGAGCCATCAGATAACGTGTGGAGAAGGGCGATTGGGTGCTCGTCCAAATCTCGACCGTTCCATCCTTCTTGTAATCGGCTATTATGGACTGTAGTTCCATGAAGCCGTGGCTTACATGTGGAATGTCGAATTCTCCTTCGATGATTACGTCTGCTTCTTGTAGGCCTCTCTCAGCGTCACCCCTCACCAGTTTGAATTGGTTCGCAATGTTGGTGCCTGGGATAGGTTTGAAGGCGGGAGAGACTCGGTACTCTGACATCCTTTCATGTATTATCGGAGCATTGGGCTTCAGCGCCTCACCGGGGTCGAAGATGCCGGGTAACGGCTCATATTCCACTTCAACTTGATCGATACCGCGCTCAGCTGCTTCCAATGATTCTGCGATAACCGCGGCGACAGGATGGCCAACCCACCGGACTTTGTCGACGGCGAGGACGTCTCTGTCGCCTACGTAAATGCCCAGCCTGTAAGGAAATTCGGCGCCCGTTGCAACAGCAACAACACCTGGCACGCTTTGGGCTTTGCTCGTGTCAACCTTGACGATTCTCGCATGTGCATGGGGGCTCGTTACCAGTTTGGCGTACAGCATTCCCGCGAGTTCGATGTCGAATGCGTAGGTTGCGGTTCCAGTGACTTTGAGGTAGGAATCATACTGAGGGATGGATTTTCCAATGTAACCCATTTTCTAGGCCTCTCAATTTCGGTAGTTCAATACGATGCGTTGAGTTCTCGCTTTAACCGTATCGTACCTGAAGGACATTCAGGACCGGGTGTCTGTCTGTTTTGAACGTTACCTAACTATATGAAACTCTCCTTCGAAGAATGCGCCCTCTTACTAGTGTGGATTAATCTTTGAAGCGTCTAATATTGCGTTAATGATTTGCCGGTAGCCCGTGCATCTACAGAGGATTCCCTCAACGGATTCTACGACTTCTTCGCGGGTGGGTGACGGGTTTCTTTTGAGTAGAGCTGTTGCGACGAGGACTGCTGCCGGCGTGCAGAAACCGCATTGAAGTGCTCCATGCTCGATGAACTTCGTTTGAAGAGTGGAAAGGGCGCCTTCTTTGGTAATGCCTTCGATTGTTGTTATTTTGTGTGCGTTCGCTTCGACAGCAAGTACAAGACAGGATTTCACGGGCTCGTCATCAAGAAGGATTGTGCAAAGGCCACAATCACCACGTTCACACGCAGGTTTGGCGCCAGTTAATCCAAGTTTGTGTCGCAGGATCCAAAGCAAGGTCTTGTTGGCGTCAGTTTCGATGGTGTGTCGTTTTCCGTTCACTGTCAGCTCAATCAAATGTTTCGTCAACTCAGCTAGCCTCCCACAATTGCTTCACCAATCTCCTGGTCAGAACTTTCACTAGGTTGACGCGGTATTCCTTCCCAGCTCTCACGTCCGTAATTGGGGAGACGGCTTTCATTACGACTGGTATGGCCTCGTCAACAAGTTCGTCGACTGGCCTGTCTTTCCTGAAGATTTTTTCGGCTTCAAAAGCTCGAACCGGTGTGGGCGCTACTGAAGCGTACGCAAGCCTGATTTCCTTCCCAGACCCACCGGTAGGAGCCGCGAGCCCGCCCACTCCGACCACTGCCAAGTCCTCACCCATCGTTCTTCGAGCCTTCATGTAGGCGCTGATTGATTTCTCAGGAGGTATGGGAAGATCGATGGAAGTAACTAGCTCGTTACCGGCAAGGATGTTCTTCTTCACGCCGGTAAAGAATTGATGAATTGGGACCTTCTTTGTGCCATCTTGCGTTGAGATGTTCACCGTTGCATTGAGAACCAAGAGGGCTGGCGCTGTGTCTGCTGCGGGGGAGGCATTGCAAATATTTCCGACCAAAGTTGCTCGGTTTCGAACCTGAAAGTCTCCGATGGTGCTCGCAGCTTCTCTCAGAATTGGGTAGTTCTTTGAGACCGCGTCATGACGAATTAGCCGATTCAGCGTCACACCGGCCCCGACCGTAAGCCCGGACTTATCGTTGAATGATAGGTTTTGAAGTTCTTTGACTCTTTTGATGTCGATTAGGTATTTTGCGGGTTCCTGTCCGCCCCTTAGGCTGACTAGTAGGTCCGTCCCACCAGCTAGAGGTCTTGCATCCTTTCCGTACTTGTCTAAGAGTGAGAATGTTTCTTGGAGGCTTTCAGGGCCGAAGTAGTCGAACTTTGGGAGCATGCATGTCACCTGTTTCTTGTGAGCAGTTCCGGCTTCTGTTTCTTGATTGCAGCCCACACCCGTTCCTGCCTCATCGGAAGGTCGAACAGCTGCACTCCCGAGGCATCGAAAACGGCGTTCGCAATTGCCGGAGGTATCGAGAGCATTGTAAGCTCTCCGATGCCTCTCGCGCCGTACGGGCCATCGGATTGTGGATTCTCGATTAATGTGACAACGTGTTCTTCAGGCATGTCTGAGGCTCTGGCAATTTTGTAATCGGTGAAATTGCTATTGAGCATCGCTCCGGCTTCGTTGTAGACGTAACCCTCCATCAACCCGATGCTCAACGATTGGAGCATCCCCCCGTACACCTGCCCCAGTACAAGGAGGGGGTTGATGGTTTTCCCTATGTCGAATGCTGAGGCGACTTTGAGAACTTCGATTTCTCCAGTGTCCGGATCGAGTTTAATCTTGACTCCCTGCGCCCCGAAAGTCCACTTCAATGCCGGAAATCCTTGGCCCGTCTCAGGGTCCAAGTAGGTTAGCCCGCGCGGAACGTATGAGCCACGCCCGATGACGGGGCCGCCTATTGCCGAACCATTAGGGTATGTGTAACCCATAGCGAATTGTTGAATGGGTATCCCTTTGTCGGGTTGCCCTCGTGGAAAGACCATTTCGTTTTCGAGGATTAGTTCCGATTTGGAAACCCTGAGGGCTTGTGATGCCATGTCGATGATCTGTTCTTTCGCATCCCGTGCAGCACTGATTACTGCCTTCCCTTCCATGAAGAGGTTCCTACTTGCGACTGTCTGCCATGAGTAAGGTGTCAGGTCTGTGATTCTCTCTGGGACGACACGGATTTTCTCAATTGGTAAGCCTAATTCTTCAGCAGCCATCTGCGCCAGACTGGTTGTCGTCCCCTGGCCGATTTCAGTTACACCAACGGCCAGGCTGGCGCTTCCATCTTCATTGAACTTTATGATGGCAGATGAGCCTGCATTCGGCGGCATCGCTGGGGCTTTCCAAAGGGCCGCGATACCCATTCCGTATAGCTTGCCGTCTGCGGCAGGCGGTTGTTTTCCTCCCCACCCAAGTTTTTCCGCAACCGTTCTGATGCACTGATCCACTCTCCCAGCGTCTTCCCTAAGCTTCTCGCCTGTAGCTGTAATCGAGCCTGGTCGGAGAGCATTTCGTAGCCGAATTTCAACCGCGTCGATGCCAAGCTTGTTGGCGAGGATGTCCATCTGACGTTCTATTGCCCACAAGAACTCGAGATGGCCGAAGCCTCGGAATGCTGTTCCATATGGGTGGTTCGTGTAGACGGTAATTGAGTCGCAGTGAATGTTCGGAACTTCGTATGGGCCGGTGCAGGCGTATCCGGCAGCGCGGCCAATGTTGACGCCATAGTCCGCATAAGCACCAGCATCGTACACGTACTTTATTTGTTCCGCGACGATTTTGCCTTTTGCGTCAACCCCTGTCTTGATCCATCCGTAGAATCCTTGCCTGAGTGGAGCGGTTGTAAGTTCTTCCTCTCGAGTCAAGGAGAGTTTGACTGGGCGTCCTTCGGAAAACTTGGATAGCAAAACTACTAGGGGCTCAAAGTTGATGCCCGCCTTACCTCCGAAACCTCCGCCGACATGGGGTACGTGAACGTTGATTTTTTGGAGTGGAATTCCAAGCGCGTGGCTCAGTATGTACCTAACCGCGAAAGGTGATTGGGCGCAGGTCCAGACCTCGGCGCTTCCGTCTTGGAAGTACTGGGCTATGCATGCGCGCGGTTCCATGGCCGCATGGCTTACTTGTGGCATTGAGAATTCGTTCTCAACGACAACGGTTGCGTTTTCGAAACCTGACTTGATATCGCCTTTGCGCACTTTAAAGATGTTCGCAATGTTTGTTCCGGGAATAGGGGTGAAGACAGGGGAGTGTTCGTATTGAGCCAAGTTTTCGTGAACTAGCGGTGAACCTGGCTTCAGAGCCTCGTTCACATCAAAAACAGGCGGCAGTGGTTCATATTTCACATCGATGAGGTCGATTGCTTCCTCAGCTGCTTCCTCACTTTCAGCCGCAACGGCTGCGACTGGCTCCCCGGCCCACCTGACCTTGTCTTTCGCCAGAACCATCTTATCACGTACGTACAAGCCCATTCTGTAAGGGAAGGCTTGACCTGTAATGGCGGCTTCAACACCTGGATATTTTTCCGCCTTCTTCACGTCGATGCTAAGAATGCGAGCGTGTGCATGTGGGCTCCGGAGGAACTTGGCGTACAGCATGCCCGAGACTTCTAAGTCCGCAACAAACTTCGTCGTTCCAGTAACTTTCTCGAACGCATCGACACGGGGTATGCTCTTGCCAACGTACTTGTAACTCAAATCTCGCACGCAGAAAGGTTCACGCTTATCCAAAGCCTTGTGCTTGGCGTAGACACTCAAGCTCGCCTATTGAGCAACCTTCTGGCTGACGCAATCGAGGGTCTGAGTGATGATTTTTTGGGCTGCGTTCTCGAGTAGGCCTTTAGCGATGCTTCCTAGGGGGCCACTTATCGTGGCGTCCGCAGCCCAACTCAATTCTGTGCCTTCAGGGACTGGGTTGCAGTTGATTGAAATCTCTGCTTTGAATGCGCTCGTTACGCCGGAACCATCCACCAGCAGTTTCGCATGATGATTTACAGGGTCTTCCTCCGTCACTCTACTGTTAACTCTGAACGATCCTTTGATGAATCCAATGCCTATCTTCGTTTTTGCCTCGATCTTTTTTCCCTCAGTTATCTTGTACTCCTCGACTCCGGGTAGGCACTGAGCGATTGATTCAGGCGTCGAAATGAAATTCCATAACTTTTCGACAGGGGCCTTTACAACCGCTTTCGATTCAAAATGCAAGAAGGAAACACGAACTTCGACTCGCCTAAGCGGCTATATTGCTGTGCTGTTCCAATCCTAAGGGTAAGAATAGCTTCACGCAGTGGATTCTATTACCGCTAAGCGCGGTACTTACACAGTTCTTATAAAATCCTGAACAAGAGCGTACAATCGATGATGAAGAATGAAACTGATTGACCTGTCACAACCACTCAACCAGGAAACGCCCTTCTGGCCGCTCTACCCACCTTTCGAAGTCAAGTTCATCAAGAGAAAGGCTGAGCATGGAGTAAACGCCCAGTATATCATGACCTCAAACCACATGGGAACCCACCTTGATGCGCCCCTTCATTTTGTGACCGGAGGCAAAGACATAGAGAAGATCCCCCTCGAACAGCTCTACGGACCAGGCGTGATAGTCGATGTCAGCGATGTTGGAGACCTAGGTATTTACACGCCGGATATGGTGGAAAAAAGAGTGCAGCTTCGCGACGGAGACATTCTTCTCCTCCATACCGGGTTCCACAGATATTCGTGGTACCAGCCGCAGGGCATGGCCGACGAGGAGAGATACATCCACCGACACCCAGGCCCAACGAGGGAATGGGTGGATTGGATACTGGGACGAAAAATCAAGCTGTGGGGCGTCGACGCGGTCTCAACCGACCACCCAATGAACCTGCCCATAGGGAGATTTCTGCCGAGAATCGCTCCGAAAGTACGCGCCTTATGTGAGAAGAAGTTTGGAAAGGAGAATGTGGACAAACTATTCCCGGAGGAGGATTACCAGTTAACACACAACGCTTTGTTTCCACACGATTGCATCCACATTGAAAACCTCGGTGGAGATATTGAGAAACTGCTGAACAAGCGCGTGACAATTGGTTGCTTCCCTTGGAAGTTCCGTGGTGGGGAAGCTGCTTTTGCTAGGGTTGTCGCGTTTGTAGATTAAAACGGATCATTCCTTTGTTTTTCTTAGCCTCCGCCCACGATTTCCAAAACGTCAACGCTGTCTATCGTGACCATGTCGTGTTCGAGGAGTGGAGTCCTTAAGCCCTCTAGCATTTTGACGCTATGCCCATTAACAAGCATGATTAGGTTGGCGCTCATCTCTTTCGTTCCTGGGTCGAATATGTAACGGCTGAAATCCGGGCCAATCCTTCGTGTGAGCTCCTCCAAGAGGTCACCAACGGTTTTTACTGTTTCAGCAACTTCGATTTCATCAGAACCTGCAGCCGTTCTTGCACGGCCATGCAATTTGACTCGTATTGCCATCACGCCCACCCACAAATACTATGTCGACAAGGCTTTGCCGAAGCCTCCTAATTCGGTTAACGTTTGGTTTTCGCCTAACGACCAGCATTAACGTTAAGGTTCGAAATCGGCGTCTGCATTTTGTCATGCGGCGGCTGCAGCGAATCTTGGGTTAATCTCGGGTTGTGTTGGCTCTCTCTGCCCGTGGGTAGTTTGCAAAAATAATGGGGACCCATTACAGTATGAACTTGTGTTTCTCGGGTAAGAGCAACACTGCAAAGGCTTTAATTCAAAATGAGTGCCACCTCATATCGAGAAAATATGAAACAATCAATGACAGCGGTTGCTTTAATCGTAATGCTTGTCGTCGGAGTTGTAATCGGCATTTTCGTCGGGCCCTCTATGATGCCAAGTCAAGGCGGAATGAGTACAGTAACTACAACGGTCGGCGGTGGTGAGGCTAACGCTATCGGGAAACTCAAAGTAGGCCTCATACTGCCAATAACGCCAGAAGACTATTCGTGGAACTACCAAGCGGACAAATCAATCAAGTTACTGGGCAGTCAGTTTGGCTTCAACGCTACTGTAGCAGAGAACCTCTTTGATGGAACCAAAGCCGAACCCGTTGCCACTCAATGGGCAAGCCAAGGCTACAATGTGATCATCGGACAGGGCATCCAATACCAAGACATGTTCATCAAAATCGCTCCACAATTCCCCAACACCCTCTTCCTTTGCGTTGACTGCTTCAAAGGCGGCCATGACGGCACAGACCCAAGTAATGTTGGCGATGTCTGGTGGTACATGGCTGACGGCGCCTACCTAATGGGTCTACTAGCAGGAAACATGACCAAGACCAACAAACTGGGCTTGATTGGAGGTGGCCGGGTTCCCTCAATTTGGGCTGGCCACGAAGCTTTCAAGCGCGGAGCTCTCCATTCGAACCCCAATGTTCAGTTCATCGAAACATGGATGCCATTCTCGTGGGCCGATGTGGCGGGAGCAAAGAAATCAGCAGAACAAATGGCAGACCAAGGCGTTGATTTCATTTTCAGCAGTGGAGATGGGGTTGACGTCGGAGTCAGACAAGCGGCTGCAGAAAGGAACATCATGATGACTGGCGTGTACGCCGACGCAGCACACTTGGATCCGACCCACATTATGCAAAGCATCGTCGTTCACTGGGACATTGCGTACCTTACAGCTCTCGCTGACTACGTCAGAGGCGATTACAAGAACATCTGGCTACAAGCAGACTTGTTCTCCGGCATGGTTTCCCTAGGCGAATTTGGGTCTCTTGTGCCTGCGAACTATCAGGCTGCTCTTCTACAAGCACAATTCAACATACGATTGAACAGTCTTCCATACACGCTGGACCCGACGTGCTTCGACAACGGAAACCAACCGCAGTGCAAACCATAGACCGGCTTCGGGGCGTGGGCTACAATGCCTTCGCACTCGCAGTCGGTATAGTCTTGGGGCTCGCTATAGTCGTCGCCATTGGGGGCGACATTAGAGCAGCCTCAACCTCTCTTTTGTTAAGTCCGATAAGTTCCGTCTATTCCTTTAGTGAGATTTTCGTTCGAGTGACCATACTTCTGATTATGGGTTTGGGAATTGCCCTTGGTCTCAGGGCCGGGGTCTGGAATGTTGGTGCTGAAGGCCAATACATTGTCGGTAGCGTCATGGCGATGTACGTTGCCTTCCACGTCACATCGGTTCCTCCGTCAATAGTGATCGTTCTAATGATTTTGGCAGGTGCCGCGGGAGGTCTCCTCTGGATGGTTGTTCCTGCGCTCCTTAAGGCCAAGTTTGGAGCCAATGAAATTGTAGTTACTCTTCTGCTGAACCTTGTTGCCTCCAACTTCCTACTGTATGCCCTCGACGGGCCCATCCGCGGGAAAGCTTCTTTCGGCTATCTAATCTCAGATATGTTACCTACTGATCTGAGAATTCCGAAACTGATTCCAGCAACAAGACTCGGGTTTGGGATTGTAATCGCTATTGTCTTGGTCGTTGCCTTCTACTTGCTGAGCGAAAGGACTTCTTTCGGACTTCAAGTTAGGACTGTGGGAAAGAATCTGGAAGCCGCAAAATACGCGGGCATTAGCGTCCCTAGAGTCTACATTGTCACTTTGCTGCTAGCGGGTGCAATGGCTGGCCTCGCTGGAGCAATTCACGTGAGCGGTGTCATTTACACCCTAGACCCCGGTTACCCCTCAGGTTATGGGTATATCGCAATAATCGTCGCGATGCTAGGTGGGACGTCTGTGATAGGCACCGCAGTCGCTTCGGTAGTCATTAGCTACTTCGTCGTTGGCGCCGAAAATATGCAAAGCGCTGCACAGGTTCCTTTCGCATTGGTCTACACAATCGAAGGAATTATCCTCTTCAGCCTAGCTGCCGGTCAGTATTTAATGGGACGGAAAAAGTCGTGAGTTCCACTTGTTAAGTAAGTTAAGTAAGTTTTCGCTCAAGACTTGGATTTTGGCCGCCATCATAGGCGTTGCAGTTATGTTGGTGGTTTACGAGCAGTTCGGCATGTTATTCTTGGAAGCAATTCTTTACCAGACCCTCAAACTAGTTCCTGCACTCTTGCTAGCCGCTCTTGGCGAGTTAATCGCGGAAAAATCAGGTGTTCTAAACTTAGGAGTGGAAGGGCTCATGCTAATGGGTGCCTTCACGGCCTTCGGCGTAACCTACGTTACTGGAGATCCCGTGATAGGAGTGCTTGCCGCAATGGGATTTACTGTTCTTCTCGGTCTAGCCTTCTCCTTCTTCGCGATTAGTCTGCGTACCAATCAGGTCGTAATTGGGCTCGGCCTCTGGCTCTTTGGACTGGGGTTATCAGACACCTTGAACCGAGCTTTCTTTACGTCTGGAGCTCCGAGCACTATTCCCATAATCGGAGACATGCATATCCCGGTACTCTCAACGCTGCCATTGATTGGGAGGTTCATCTTTCAACAGAACCCCATCGTCTACATTTCCATTGCCCTCATACCTGTAGTCGACATTTTCTTGAATAGGACCAGCCTTGGCGTGAAGATTCGGGCAGTAGGTGAAAACCCGCGTGCAGCTGAAACGATGGGTGTTGACGTTTACAAGATCCGATACGTAGCCGTGCTCATAGGTGCCGCATTTGCCGGCGCGGGAGGAGCATACTACACGACAACTCTCCTGGGAACTTTCATTCTAAACATCACATTTAGCCGCGGATTCATCGCACTCGCGCTCATCTACTTTGGTAAGTGGAAACCTTACAAAGTCTTATTGCCGTTGATTGTTTTCAGTTTTGTTGATTCTTTCCAGCTCGGTCTGCAGGGCGCAGGGGTCCCGATCAAATACTTCTTTCTGAATATGCTCCCCTACATCACTATCGTTGCATTGATTCCAATTCTCGGTAGAAAGGCCATTGCTCCGGCTGCTCTGATGCAACCCTACAAGAAGGGCGGGTAGGGGAGAAGGCTACTCCATCTACTATTAGCTAGACTTACTCTGCGTCATCAGTTTAGCTATCTCTTCAATTTTGACGGCACCAATAGGAAATGTTCCTGAAATTTTGCCGTTGGATATGACCGCGATTCTATCGCTCATGTCCAATAATTCATCAAGTTCAGTGGAGATAAGTAGGATTGCTTTTCCCCTTTCTTTCTCTCTCATCAGGAGCTTACGTGTATACTCCGTTGCGGCTACGTCTAAGCCCTTCGTGGGGTTGTGGGCTACTATTATCTTCGGATCCCAGAAGAGTTCTCTCGAAAGGAGAAACTTCTGCTTATTCCCCCCTGACAGAGTCCATACAGGAACTGTTTGAGACTGGGCGCGGACGTCATACTCAGACATGAGTTTGGTTAGTTGAATGCCAATTGATCGTAAGTCGAGCAATCCAACCTTAGTGAACATTCTAGCCACGTGCGGCTCGATTACCAAATTATCAGATAGCGGGAAGTCGAATACCAAACCTGTCTTCTGGTCTTCAGGAATGTGCGCTACGCCGAGTTGTCTGATTTCATCAGGAACCCATCCCGTCACATCCTTACCCATGGCAGAAATCTTCCCAGCAGTAGGTTTCCGAATGCACGTCGCTACCTCGACAAGTTCCTTCTGGCCATTCCCAGCAATACCTGCTATCCCTAGTATCTCTCCGCCCTTGACGGAAATTGAGATCCCGTCCAAGGCGGTGAGTCCCAAGTTATTCACCGCCGATATGCTACTTAACTCAAGGAGCGGGGTAGTTGTCTCAGAGGTCAGCCTCTCCGTTCGGAACAGGACCTCACGGCCCACAATCATCTTCGCAAGTTCGGGTCCAGTCACTTTTTTCGTGCTTTCGGTGGCCACAACTTTGCCTTGCTTCAGAACGGTAACGTTGTCGGTCACTGCTAAGATCTCATCGATCTTGTGTGAGACAAATACAATAGACTTCCCCGCCTTCGCCATTTGACGCAGAGCAGAGAAAAGTTCACGCGTTTCTAAGGGCGTGAGAACGGAGGTCGGTTCATCCAGAATCAGGACGTTTGCGCCTTTGAGAAGAGCCTTCATAATCTCGACCGACTGCCTCTGCCCAGCAGATAGTTCACGAACCGTTGCATTCGGGTCAACGGCTAGCCCGTTTCGTTTCGAAACATCGTTGATTTCTTTTTCCAGTCTCTCGCGTTTTACGAGGGGATGCCTCAAGCTCTCGTCCTGCATTACAGCAACGTTCTCAACCACTGTCATTGAATTGATGAGCATGAACTCTTGGTGAACCATGGCGATTTTCGCGGCCATTGCGTCGCGGGGCGAGTGAAAGTGAGTTTCTTTTCCATATACTAGGATTCTTCCAGAGTCAGGTCGCAGAAGACCATAGAGCATGTTGCACAGAGTCGTCTTTCCTGCACCATTCTCTCCAAGAAGCGCGTGGACTTCGCCTTGCTTGACGCTGAAGTTGACGTTGTCATTCGCAACGAGCGTCCCGAATCGTTTTGTTATGCCCTCAGCCACGAGTGCGTAATCATTTTCAAGTGACGTGTTTGGATTCGTCATCCCGAGTTCCACTGTGTTGGAGAGAATGATTGGGCTAAAGAGTGTTGTGGCAATTCTGAAATGATTATACTTGGAGAAATTACTCTATGTGCTTCATTATCTGCTTGGACGCCGGCAACGCGTATTAGCGCATGCCCGCAGAGTAGACGGAATCACGACATGGGGATGGGTAGTAGTGAAGCTAGGCAGTCCAAAATTCGTCAAAGGGCTCCTACTTGCATCTCTGATGATTCTCGTACTTTGTATTTCTTCGCCACCGATGGCATCATACGCGCTTCAAGACGCGAAAATAGAACTAACCTTTAGCAATGATAGACCCTTGCGGGGGGATGTCATAACAATTGCTGGACGCCTCTCAACGACAGTAGACAATCGTCCAATCCCTTTAGCCTCAGTTAGTTTGGAATACACTAGGGTGGGAGATACAAGCCCAACCCGCGAGGTATCCATGATTACCTCGAACCCCAGCGGTCTCTTTCAGGACATTGTGAACACAACATATCTCCTACGAATCGGTCCATGGATAGTCAATGCATCATTTCCAAGCCAGGTAGGTTACCAAGCGACATCAACCACGAAAACATTCACGGTAGTCGTCCAGCCAAGCCTCTCACTTTACCTCTCCATGAATCACGTCAGCCTCGGTCGCGAAGTTGAGTTCAACGGGCTCCTGTTTGCTTGCATTCCATGCCTTCATGACCAAGTCGTTGTAAAACTGTTCCGCCCAGATAATACATCAATTATGCTAACCCTCGACCTCAATGCTATAGGCGGGCCCTACCCAGCAGGGTTCTATGAAGGCAGTTACGTACCTGATACGCCGGGCCAATGGCATATTCAAGCCATCTGGGAAGGAGATAACGTGAGTCTACCTGCATACTCGGAGGTCCATACGCTGGATGTCGAATCACAGTCGAATCTTGCAGGACTCCCTGTAATGCAGTTCTACGAAGTCCTTGCTATCATAGCGGGAGCAATTGCACTAGCGGTCTTTCTCATACGAAGGCGCGTCAGCAAACGGCCTCAGTAAGATGACCGTGACTGGGTTAGACGTCTGCTTTCTCTGGAATCCTGAATTTTTGCGACTTGGCTAGCAGGTCCTTTGGTACCGGTTTCTCACCAAGGTAGCGGGCGTACTTCAATTTCACGAAGTTCTCCCAGTCTTCCTTCGCAGTGTAGAAGATCCGTGAGCCACCGAGTTCGTGCTGCATCTCGGGGAAGGGTTTCTGCTTGGGAGCCCATTCAGTTCCCATGATCCTCAGGCCGATGTAGCTTTCGAAGGTTGCCCACCATTCCCTCGCTCCCAAATGGTCAAAGGCGTGCTCCATCTTCGCGAAGTAGAGGGCGGGCCCCACATCAATACCACGTTTGAATGACATTGTGTGAAGGCTGATCGCGATATTCTGATCCCACATTCTTGCGTTGACGATTCCTACTAGTTTGTCGTCTTGAATTCCCAGTAGCAGGTAGTGGTCCTTAATTCTGTACATCTTCCAGGCCAAGATTTCTGCGTACGTCCGCCACGCGACGATATCGTAGAAGTCTTTGTTGACATCGACGTAGAGTCTAACTGCCTTGAGAACCTCTGGTGCTTCGGCTCGACTGGCTTGCCGAACAACAATTTTGCTTCCATCCTTCATACCCACAAGCTTGGGAGGGTAAACGGCTTTTTCCAAGTAGGGAGCGTCAACAGCCCTGAGAATCGCCTCCATATCCTGAACTCGCAACTTATGTTCCGTCATAGAGACTTCTGTTGGCGGTTCATAGTAAGTCATAGAATTCACTTGGAGGGCTGAAGTGAATTTGTTCCAATATGAGTGTTATTCTTCGTTTCCAGCATGTCTAGTAACGCTACAACCTCTATTCGAAAGTTGGGGAATTTTCATTTGATTCATTCCGTTATTGTCGCATGTAGTAAATGCCCAAAAGACTTGTCAAGCGGGCAACTCGAACTTGATTTTGAGCGAGCCTTGAAGTTTCTTGACTTAACTATCCCACTCGGAATTGCTACACCACCGTGGCCGACGTACGAACCGCTTCAGCTGAAATACTTCAAACGGTTGGCTCCCAACGGAGCGAACGGCCAAGTCCTAACGCACTCGAACCATGTCGGAACCCATTTGGACGGTGAGATCCATTTCTTCACCCCTGGAAAGGATATGGCGAGTTTGACGATGGACTTCCTGGTTGGACCGGGCGCTGTTGTCGACCTTTCCGATGTTGCCGGTGATTACGATGTATACACTTCGAAGATGATTGAAGATAGAGTCAAAGTTGGAGAAGGCGACATACTCCTCATCCATACTGGCTACCACAGGTATGGTTGGGATCAACCGACGGCGGACGAGATTCGGTATATGGTGAAGCACCCAGGCCCAGACAGGGAGTTTGCCGAATGGGCGAAGCGGAAGAAGATCAAATGGATTGGCGTCGACTGCGGCAGCGCCGACCATCCAATGAACACGATTATTCGTGATTGGATGCCCAGACAGGCAAAAGAGGCTGACGCGCACTTTCAGAAGAAGTTCGGCATGAAATTGAACGAGTACTTCACGGACGATAAGTACCAACTCATGCATATCGAAATGTTTCCTTATGGAATCATTCACGCCGAATGCGTTGGCGGCGACATAGACCTACTCCTCAACAAACGCACAACCATCGGCTTCTTCCCGTGGCGCTTCGTAGACGGCGAGGCAAGCATTGGACGGTGTGTAGCCGTCATGGATGATACCGAATACGAACAAGCGATGAAAAAGAAAGCCGCGCTACCGAAAACCCGCTTTGGGGATTCGATCGGATGCAAAGGTTTCAAGTGAATTAAGGACCCCTTCCATTTTACACTCAGCTTGAGGCCAGAATAGACAGCTGTGCTTACCGCTTTCTGGCAGTCGCATGTATCGCAAACATAGAAACTACTAGGGCGATAAGGACCCAGATCGCTAGGTCTGCCATGAACATGTCCCAAAGAATATGGTCGCCCATCGGGATCACTCGTATGACCCATGGAAACGGTGCCCCCTTTTGGACCACGTCAACACCCATCCTGGTGAAGGGCGTCATGAATAGGCCCGAAATGGCCGTAACAACCGCCCCAACTATCGCAGAGGTTACCATACCAATTGCAAACTTGGATTTCAACCCAGACACTTCCGCATCGAATTAGACAGTCCGCCTCCCGCGTAATCAATCAATAATTTCGAACGCGTGTTCGGCATGTTCGAACAAATCACTTCACACTTGCTTACACGAATAATCAGGAAGAAAAAAGGTAAAGAAAAATGGTGATGAGGTTCATCCACGAACCGTCGAGTTTAGGCTACTTCTTCGTTAGCTTAATCTCGATCGTGGAAACATTTCTCGTTTGGCCCTCTTCACCTAGCACTTCGGTTCCTATGTTCACGTCCTTTATCTCCAACTTTCCTTCGAAGAAGCGTCTTCGGCAAACTTCGACTACGTCGACTGCCTTAGATATGACGCGGCCTCGTGCCTTAACGGAAAGTTCCTTAGAACCACTGTTGATTTGCATAACGATAGCGGTTGCGTAGGCCATCAACGGTTTCTGGCCGATTAGGACTGTATTCATTGGAATGTTGCCTCTGGTGGAAGGGGCTCTTTGCGCAACTGGCGCAACTGGCGTTACTGGCGTAACTGGTTTTTCTGTCAAGCGTTGTTCACCTCCGTGATGAAAGTATGCTGGAAGTGTTGTAGCATCGGCGACACCACTTCCAACGAATAAAAGCCTTCCTGCGTGAACCGACTGATTCAAACCTGGAACACGTGAGTGATTTTTCAATTCTCGCAGTTCGTAAGGACTGTAAGAAGCCATAGTTTTGGAAGAACGAATGTGCAGTCGAGGCGCATTAAATAGGATGTTAATGCATTCCCAAACCTAGAGCACATATGGCGGAGAGCAGCCCCGAGAAGAAGAGCCCGTCAAAATTGGAAATTGACAGGGCGAATGATTTCAAATTCCATATCGCTTACGGCGTTTATTCCCGAACGTGGGATGAGAATTCTTCAGACGCGACTCGATTGAAACTTAACGAATTGATTTCGTCTCTTGCAAGCAATGAGGACGGGTATCAGGATTTCTACGGCCAAATTCAGGAATTCCGGAGGGATCAGCCAGCCTTCCGATCCGGTCGGACAAGAATTGAGACTCAAAGGAAGAGAGACTGGCAGCGGGCTGATACGAGGGATGGGAGAAACCGCCGCCACAAATAAGATCGCTGTCGAACTGAATTTCCGGTTTTTGAGGTAGCGTTATTAGGCGCTGAGGAGGCTATGGGAGCAAGCTATGTGTACGGGCTGAAGCCGACCGTCTTATACGTAACCAATCGTTCCGACGCGCGAGTTTTCTCCCGACGAACTAGCTGAACGAAAAGTCGAGGTGAAACGCATGAGCTTTGAACGTTCCTTCAACAAGCCAGTCGAGGAAGGGAAGGAATACGAAGTTGAGATCAAAGAGACTAGCCGTCGCGGTGACGGAGTTGCTAGGATCGAAGGTTTCGTAGTCTTTGTCCCACAAACCAAACCTGGCGATAAGGTGAAGGTAAAGATCAACACTGTTGGTCCACGTTTCGCAACTGGTGAAGTCGTCAAGTAATCTCTTGGCGTCTAAACCCGCGAAACCCTTTCCTTTCTTCTTATTTCTTTTTTCATCAAACCCTAACTAATTCTAGTGTGTGCCTGGCGGGAAAATTACCTGCCTTCCACGCCAGTAAGCCGGTGTCGAATATCTCAACAGGTCAGGGTTGAACCCCCGCGCCACGCTCGAATAGTAGGCAAAGAGGTAGAGCGGAATAATGTTGGTGAACGGCGATAGGTACTCGTCTACGGCGGGGAGTTGAACGGCCTCATCGCAGAGAGAACGTAGCTCACTGTCCCCATCATCAATCAAACCGATGACGGGTGTCCCGAATTCCTTTGCTGCCTTCACTAGGGCTACATTGCGCCCGTGACACATGCCATTCGGGGCCAAGACTACGAGGGTGCTCCTATCGTCCATTGACACCCAAGGGCCGTGCAGCAATTGTTCAGTTTCAAACCCTTGTGCAGGAATGAAACTTGTTTCCATAATCTTCAGGGCGGCCTCAAGCGTGTTAGGAACGTTAGGCCCTGTCCCTGCGAAGTAACAACTATTAGAGCTGCGCCATCCTTCCGCCAACCGCTTGCAAAGCCCATCTACAGACTTCAGCACACGCGCCGCAATCTCGGGCAGTTGATTCAGGCCTGCCTCAAGCCTATGCAAGCGATCTGGTTCGCGACCTTCGGAATGTTTCAGTAATTCAATCCCAATTCGCATACATGCTACGGCGGACGCCACGTAGCACTTCGTGTGGCATCGTGATATGTCGGGTCCGTTTCCTACAACCAGTGTCTCGTCCGAGGCGCCTGAGATGGGTCTGCCTTCGAAATGTGTCACGCCGATAGTGAGCGCTCCCTTTCCCCTTGCATGCTTCAATGCATCGACGGTTGTCCTCGTGATACCGCTATGAGAGAGCCCGACTACGGCACATGTGTTGTCGATTGGATAGCCGTAGCTTTGAAGCTCGAGCGCGGGGACCGCTGCGCATCGGACGCTTACCTCTCTTGACGGCGAGAGGATCTGTGAACCGAGCATTGAAGCGAAGAAGGCAGTTCCGCATCCCGTGAAATAGATGCGGCTCCTATCCTCGAGCTTTCTCGCGATAGGCTCAACTTTCTTTTCCATCGTCTGGAGTGTCTGTTTGATGGCTTGCGGTATTTCGAAGATCATGTCGTAAGTGTGAAATGGGTGAGTTGCGCGGTCGGGTTTCGGAGGTGGCTCTGACATTAAATCTCGTCGCCATGAAAACTTGTTCTAAAGCGCTTTCCGTTTCATGGGATGGTGAAGTAGAGCCTTCTGTTGCTTTTGCCTTTGTTTTCGAATTTCGACGGGTCTATCCTGGTTATTTCCCCAAGCTCTTTCACGTGGACACCGCCGTCGGCTTGGATATCGTATCCTTCGATTTCTACGATGCGGAGTTCCTTAACGTCGGGTGGGGCAGCGGCTGCGAGTTTTATGATACCCGGAATCTTCATTGCCTCTTCCTTTTGCATGAAATATGTTTTGACCTTCGGGTTCTTGGCAATAGCTTCGTTAGCCTGCTTGCAGTGGAGAAGCATTTTCTCTCTATCGAAGTTCTCTAGGCTGAAATCTATCCTTGACTTGTCGGGTTCTATTTGGTTCCCTGTGATCAGGGCGCCGGTTTCCTTGTTGAATATGGAGCTGAGAAGGTGCGCGGAGGTGTGCATCCTCATTATCCTATGCCGCCTGTCCCAGTCAAGGTTTCCATGCACACTACTTCCTGAACTCAAAGCAGCAGCCGATTCGACTACGTGTACGATGGAATCGTTGGCTCCTTTTATTGTGTCAAGGACCTTCACATTACCCAAGGTCCCAATATCTCCAACCAGTCCCCCTCCACGAGGATTAAACGCGGTCTGGTCGAGCACCACTTGATTGCCATCAACAGACAGGATTTTTGCGTCAAATTCCTTGATGTATGCATCATCCCAGAAGAGCTTCTTGGTCATTGGTTAGGGCCGAGGGTAGGCAGTTCACTGGCCGGAAAAAGGTTTGCGGGACCTTAAATCCAATCCAAGCATACTGACAACCTATGACTCGCCCGAGTTGGGACGAATACTTCCTAAAAATCGTGGATACCGTCTCTGAACGGTCAACGTGTGACAGGGGGAAAGCCGGTGCATTAGTCGTGAAAGATCGGAGAATTCTGTCGACTGGCTATGCTGGGTCTCCCCCAGGCCAACCGCACTGTGACGAAGCGGGGCATATGATGAGAAGAGTCGTTGATGAAGACGATAACATTAGCCAACACTGCGTCAGAACCATACACGCCGAAGCCAATGCCCTAATCCAAGCCGCAAAATTCGGAACACCCGTAGAGGGGGCAACGCTATACTCGAAATTCGAACCTTGCTATGCATGCGCCATGATCACTGTAGGCGCCGGAATCAGAAGAGTAGTTGCAAGAAAGAGATACCACGCCGCCGAAGAGACTAGAAAGCTCTTTGAGAATGCAGGTGTCGAAATGGTTGTGATCGAAGACAACGTCATGAGTTACGAAAATCAATAGCTCCTAGACATACAACCGAATTCATGTGTTAACGCCCGGTGTGGGTCAGATAATGGATAAAATTCTCATAGAAGAGTTCGAGAGGATCGTAGGGAAGCCTAACGTAGTAACTAACATCGAACAAATGCAAAATTACCTAGTCGATGAAACCCCTCCCTCAGTCAGGCCGAAGCCAGCTAACGATCTTGCTTTGATAAGGCCGGCCGATACTCAACAGGTCTCCTCGGTGCTACGACTTGCGAGCAAGAGTCGGCTGCCGGTTTTCCCTAGAGGAGGCGGCACGGGCCTTGTGGGCGGTGCCGTCCCGACGAGGGGCGGGATAATCCTCTCAATGGAGAGGATGAACGGAATCGAGATAGACGAAGCCAATCTCCTAGCGATCGCAGATGCCGGGGTCACGCTCGGAGGGCTTGTGAACGCAGCGGAAGAGGTCGGCTTATCTTTTCCACCCCATCCGGGCGATGAACATGCCCAGGTGGGCGGGCTCGTGGCGACGAATGCTGGAGGGTCCCGAGCAGTGAGACACGGGGTGATGAGAAATCAGGTTAGGGGAATGGAAGCCGTGCTTCCGACTGGAGAAATATTGAAGCTTGGAGGGCGGCTCCATAAGAACAACGTAGGGTACGACCTTATGCAGCTCATTATAGGTAGCGAAGGAACGCTTGCAGTAATAACCAAAGTGATCCTCCGACTCTACCCCAAGCCTGGAGCAACGATGACCCTCATCGTGCCCTACGACAACCGACACGATGCACTATCAAGCGTCCCAAAGATACTGCATTCAAGCACCCCGCTCGCCGTAGAGTATGTCGAGAGAGACCTACTGGAGAGAACCGCAAAACGCCTAAACGCAAATTGGCCGGTAAAGACGGGAAGAAGCCATCTAATCGTAATGATGTCCGAACCCAACAGAGATCAAGTTCTTTCAGAAAGCCTCAAAGTAGCGGAAATATGCCGAGAGAACACGAATTACGAAACGTTTGTTGCGGAATCAAAGAGTGACCAAGATAATATTCTCAGAATAAGAAGCGACATTTACTTCGCCTTGAAGAGCGAAACGATGGACCTCTTGGACATAACTGTGCCCACTGCTGAGTTAGAGAAAGTGATGGGAGAGATAGAGAACGTCGCGACGAGACGGGCCGCCTTGCTCGAAGTCTTTGGGCATGCAGCGGATGGGAACCTTCACGTCCACATAATGAAAAAAGAAGGCGAGGGCGCAAAATACGTGGAGGACCTGAGGAACGAGATCTATGAGATTGCGACGAGGGCTGGGGGCGTAATTACGGGGGAGCACGGAATCGGGAAGATAAGGACGAAGAAGCTCGAATCGCTCATGACGAGGAAAGAGTTCGAACTGATGAAGAGCGTTAAGAGGATGTTCGATCCGGACGGGATACTGAACCCTGGAACCAAGATACCTGCCTAAGGCTCGTTGAGCCGGGCCTGTAGACCGGTTCGTATGAGGGGATCGAGGCGTAAAATGAGGCGAGGGTTGCCTTCGTTTGGCACCGTTTGGCACCACCCCAAGATGGGTGGATCCACCCTCTTCCTTGCGAAAGGTTGTGGCGAAGCTACGGGATTTTGGCCATCATGGGAGCAGGGTTGTGCGCGCACGCTTGACAGGGGGGGTAGGGGGGGTGGGGTTCTGGTAACTTTTGAAGGGGGCTTTTCTCAGTGGTAACTGGGTAGGGGGGCGTTTTAAATGGCTATCATCACCTATGAAAGATAGCCATGTATCAGAAACTCGGCCATTCCCTAGTGAAGTTCGTAAAGGCCATCTTCGGACTTGCCTTCATGCTCATAGTTACGGTTGGATTAGCGGTTGCGGCAGTCTACCTGATTCAACTCGTACTCATCCCAGCGGCCCAAGGGTTCGTATCGAATCTAGCCGTTATCGTTGGCATAACGGAAGTTATCATAGCGATAGCCATAGGCGCAGAGGCTTTTGTTGGAGTTTCCACTTTTTTATGGAACGACGAGATAGGCACTATCACTACTTGAATGAGCAAGTTTTCAAGCCTCTTTCAGAACTCCGAGTAGAACGGAAGTCCACTCCAACTAGAACAGAAATCCACCTATTGTCGATACGAGTTCCGAAAGATGCCTATCTGTGGGAGTCTGCGGTAAAGCACATGATGAAAGGCGATGAACTTAGACGGGGTATGCCTGAGTTTATCAAGAAAGTTGAGAAGAAGATTGAGGTTCACAATCAACAAGCCGCTTCTTTCAGTGGACCAGAGTTGGAAAATGCCGTAGAAGATTTGATGCGTGCTCAAAGAGGAAGGGGAGAGGTTAGACTCACTGACCTAGAACGTAGCACAAGCGAGATTGATGCCGATGTAGAGGCCATACGAGGCGCATTTTCCTCTATATCTAAGGCCATTGAAGTTGACCAGTATAGCGTAAAGGCGGATTGCTGTCCGACAATTAGAACCATACTAAGGCAATATTGGTTCTAGTCCTCGTTCTTCGCTAGATCGAAGGGCAACGAATCTACTACGACTACCTACGCCCACACACAGCCCTCGATGGCAAGACACCAGCGCAAGCGGCTGGAATCGAACTTGGCTTGACAGGGAACAAGTGGGAATCCATAATAAGAAAGTCTGCAAAGAATTGCTCTGATAGACATGCCAACAATATTCAAGACCAAACGTAGCATTGATACGCGTATTGTGAGTAATGCAATCCGAAACGCTGGCTTCAAAGACATTTCAATGGTTGTATCTTCAGATGACAACAACAATACCACTATCGTTAGGGTCGATTCGCCGCTAAGCCCAGAAGACGAAACGAAGATCAGGAAAATAGTCGACGGTCTCTAGGCTGCCCCCAGAAGTTACCAGACCAACAAACCACCCACCTAAGTTACTAGAACCTACAACGCTGTACCCCCTACAAGTTGAAGGAATGCAAATGGGCGACAAAACCGTCTTCCTAAAAGATGTAACCATTGCTTTTCTATCTACGAGTGCGCTGCTTCTTACATTGGTCTTGGCATTCATTTCACCGTCACTTCCAAAATTGGCGGTCACGAAATACCTAGTTTTGTTTGCAACAGTAGGGTTCTTCTTTACCGGTTTTATGAGCGCATATACCTTAGTTGCTTTAGGAGGCGTTGTTGGAGGTGACGATAGAGCACTAGGAGTGCGAAGCCTGTTACTCTTCCAATTCTTTCCTTTCTTTCTAGGACTGCTCTTTCTCTTGGTAGCCGTCGTGCTTGAACTCCAGCTCTAAGTGCCCCCCAGTTGTTAGCACCAACAAAATCTAGACGTGCCCCCCATCCAACTTAGCAGAACCGGGGGTGGTGCATTTTTTGGAGTCAGACGGGGTTGATTTTGGGCCGTTTTGGTTGGAGAGCAACATCAGGCTTGGGATGTTTTGGTTATCATGTACCTCTTCCCTGGCGAATATGGTCCTCTTCATGTGCGAATGTATTGGCCAGCATACATATCCAATGATTGGGTGTCATACACCCGGACGCCCCTTGGCCTCTTATCTTAGAGTCTGGGCAGGTATTCGCGCATTAGAAGACCGCACTTTGCGCATCTTACGAGTTTGAGGAGCCTTCCGTCCTTGTCGAAGTCTTCCCCAATCTCGTGCACGCGCGTGTGTTGGCAGTCTTCAAGGATTAGTGACTGCATTCTCTCGCCTCTATGCCATACGGAATAATATTTCGTGTTCTTAAGCCAATCCTCTGACTGTCAAAAGCCTACGGGCTGGGTGGCTTGGACTTACGTAGGCATAGACCGAGCCAGACTATTCCGATGATGGCGATGACCACAGCTACGAGCATCACGCTACCCACGATGCCCCCATACGGGTTGACGTTTCCGAACTGGCGAACCCTCGTAAAGTTCCCAAACTGATTTCCCGTGAAGTTTCCTGGATTGAAGGAAGGGCGGGATCGAAACATTTGGCTGAACATGTACGAACGAACAGCATTGTACGCCGTGGTTACAGCCGCAAGAACCACGCCAACCAAAGCCACTAAGTACGCATATATTGTCTGCTTATCATTACCGACCAATTAACTACACACCGTAGTTAGCCCTCTACCCAGCCCACTATATAACCCGCATGGATGAATCATCCACCGAACCTCGTAATATGTCGAGAACCCACCTAAGACAGGCTCCCCAAGGCCGTCTTCGTTTGGCGGCTCGTGTTGTCAAAAACTGTTTTTACAGCCCCGGACACCAAACACGAACTTGTCAGCAGTTCTTCAGAGATTGGACTGTCACCTTGACACTGTTCTATTTGTGATCAACTTGCAGCAACTCATAAACGTAAACGAGGCAACTTCCAAGTGGGATTAAATGCAGTCAACTACACGCTGCCCCCGCTGCGGATATGTGCTGACCTACAGCGGGTCCGCGTATTATTGCAACTTCTGCGGTTATCCTCGAACGCAAGATACACTTACCCCAGCACTTCATTCCCTTAAGAAGAAGGTTAGCGATAGAATCCAACGATTTCTCGCCGAACTCAAACCCAAGATACCGCCTCAACCAAGCTACTATCCGGTTAATGTCATCATGCAGCCTTGCATCAACTGCAGCTTTAGCTTTCCAAAAATGGCCCAAATCTGCCCTTCCTGCGGCACACAGCGCGCAATTGTTTCCCAAAACACTACGGAAATTTCGACTACTGGAACTCATGACCTTGACCGCAGAGTTTTCGATTATATTTCCGCCCATGGAGGAACTATCTCTCTCTCACAAGCTGCGCAGGATCTCGCTATCACCCAGGCGACCTTGCTCACATCCATCGAGCGACTGAAAAACGGAGGATTCCTGAGTCAGTCTTGAAATGCAAGCGAGACCGAAATTTCGTCCTTTGGTTGACAGGCGACGATAGGATAGGCCGCTTGGAAACTCAAGTTAGATTGGTAGCCGGCTTAGTTGTGGACTAGTTTCCTCAAACACTCCTAACGCGTCCGCTTTGTCTGCGTTTGGCTCGTGGTTTCAGAAACTGTTTGGTGCAGTTCCAGGGTGAATTTGATAGAGTGTAACCTTCGCTAAGCCGAATATCCTCCGAATCAATGACCGAAGTTTGCGAAATGCCCGCTTTGCGTAAAAGAGAATAAGTGCCCAGACGCTTACGAGTACTGCAATTATCTCCATATGAAGCATAGGATCCAAATCAAATACCCAGCAAACGCGACCAGAACCTCTTCTTATCTCTTATCCAGCCCTTTCAAATGGGAATTTACAGGCCAAGACACCAACAAGGACTTGACGGCACACGTAGTCAGGAGGCTCGCAAAAGTCCCGAATAGTATATGGAAATCGTTCTAAGGAGATATAGCGCGGGTCAAATGATGTGGAAGGCCAGAGAACCAGTAGTTGTAGTAGTTGTTAGAGCAATACAGCGCTCTAAACGAGCACGGGCATCGTGAGAATAGTATCGAACAGACTGCTGGAACGATTTTTGATATAGTAAAATTCTCCACCCACGACGGCCCAGGAATCCGAACGGCCGTCTTCTTCAAAGGGTGTCCCCTTCATTGCTGGTGGTGCCACAACCCTGAGGGGCAGTTTTCAGTAGCGCAACTCGTTTACCGGGAAGAGAGATGCATCCGATGCTTCAGTTGCGTAGAAGCGTGCCCGAATCGTGCCATCAAGATCGTAGACGGTACTCCAACTATTCTGAGAGATGCCTGTAGGCTTTCTGGCCTGTGCGTTCGGGTGTGCCAGACGAAAGCTAGAGAAATGGCGGGGAAGCGGGTCAGGGTCTCCGATGTTATGGAAGAGGTGGAGAAGGACAATATCTTCTATGACGAATCTGGGGGCGGGGCCACCTTCTCAGGCGGCGAACCCTTCATGCAACCCACCTTTCTTCAAAACCTACTTGAAGCCTGTAAGGAGAGAAGGATCCACACCGCCGTGGAGACTTGCGGGTTCGTAAACGCCGAGACTCTGATGGCCAGCTGCCCGTACGTGGATTTGTATTTGTACGATTTGAAGGTCATAGATAACGAAACGCATCGTAGGTTCACCGGCGTGTCGAATGAATTAATACTGAAGAACTTGCGGCAACTATCCCGCTCCCACGAACATGTGATTGTTCGCTTTCCCATTATCCCAGGCGTGAATGACGATGACGAGAACGTCCTTCGACTGGGCGAATTCGTGTCATCGTTGGGAAGCGTGAAAGAAATTGATGTTCTTCCCTACCACGAACTTGGCGTTGAAAAGTACAAGCGACTTGGAATGATGAATAGAATGCCGGAAGTCGAGCTGCCTTCCTCCGTGAGAGTGAGTGGGATAGTGGAGAAATTGGAAGGTTTTGGCTTATTGGTTAAGGTAGGAGGTTGACGAGATGAATGAAAGAGTGAAGAAGCTTAGGCAACAAAGCTTGGATACGAAACCGGGGATCTCAAGTGAAAGAGCCGAATTAATGACAGAATTCTACGAGCACTCCTCAGAATCTAGCGCCCCTATCAGAAGAGCTCTCGCATTCAAGCACTTAATGGAAAGCAAGACGATCTGCATAGGTGACGAAGAGTTAATCGTGGGTGAAAGGGGCCCCGCCCCGAAGGCTACTCCCACATACCCGGAGCTGTGCTGCCACAGCCTCGAGGACCTTCAAATTCTCAATGACCGAAAGAAGATTCCCTTTGCAGTCGACGATCAGACGCGAAAGCTCTACCAAGATAGGATTATTCCGTTCTGGCGAGGCCGAACCATCCGTGACATCCTCTTTTCAGAGATGTCGGAGGAGTGGAAAGCAGCATACGAGGCCGGCATCTACACCGAATTCATGGAGCAACGCGCCCCAGGCCATACCGTTTTGGACGATAAGATCTACCGCAAGGGATTCCTAGACTTCAAAGCAGACATCGAGAATGCGAAGCAAAAGCTCGATTACCATAACGACCCAGACGCTTACAGGAAACAGAAAGAACTCGAAGCTATGACCATTTGCTGTGATGCCATCATCAGGTTTGCTGAACGCCACGCTGAGAAAGCGCGCGAGATGGCTCAGCATGAAACCAACCCTCAACGAAGAGAGGAACTGGAAAGAATTGCTGACGTTTGCTCATATGTTCCCGCGCATGCACCACGCGACTTCTGGGAGGCACTGCAGGCTTACTGGTTCGTTCACTTAGGCGTAATCACGGAACTCAACACGTGGGATTCCTTCTGCCCCGGCCACCTTGACCAGCACCTGTTCCCGTTCTACAAGAAAGGGCTCGGGGACGGAACTCTAACAAGGGACACGGCGAGGGAACTCTTGGAATGCTTCTGGGTCAAGTTCAACAATCAACCCGCGCCGCCGAAAGTCGGTGTAACGGCGGAGGAGAGTGCCACGTACACGGACTTCGCAAACATCAACGTTGGCGGCCTAAGGCCGGACGGTTCCGATGGAGTCAACGAACTCAGTTACTTGATCTTAGATGTAATTGATGAGATGAGGCTCGTGCAACCCTCTTCGAACATTCAACTCAGCAAGAAAAGTCCCGACCGTTTTCTAAAGAGGGGATGCGAGATTATTAGAAAGGGATGGGGGCAACCCTCGATATTCAACGTTGACCTAATTGTCGACGAACTGGTCCGCCAAGGAAAAGCCGTTGAAGACGCGCGGTCAGGGGGGATAAGCGGCTGCGTTGAGACGGGCTGCTTTGGCAAGGAAGCCTACATACTCACAGGGTACCTGAACTTACCAAAGATACTGGAAATTGCCCTACACAAGGGAGTGGACCCGCGCACGGGCAAGAAGATAGGATCCACCACAGGCGACCCTACTGAGTTCAACTCTTTCGACGAAGTCTTTGATGCCTTCACTAAACAATTGAAGCATTTCGTTGATATCAAGGTTAAAGGTAGCAATATTATCGAAAGACTATTCGCCACGCAAATGCCCGCCCCATTTCTATCAACGATAATCGATGATTGCATCAAGAACGGCAGAGACTACAACGACGGCGGCCCACGCTACAATACAACCTACATAATGCCCGTTGGAATTGGCACGTTAACGGACAGCCTAACCGCGATCAAACATCATGTTTTCGATGAGAAGCATTTGAGCATGGAGCAGATGCTGAAGACGCTCGAGGACAATTTTGAAGGACACGAAGTAATCCGGCAAATGCTCTGGAATAAGACGCCGAAGTACGGAAACGACGACGACTACGCCGACGCCCTATTGAGGGCCTCATTCGATTCATTGTACCACATAATTAGCGGCCGAAAGAACACGAAGGGAGGATTCTACGCAGTCAACTACCTTTCCACAACCTGCCACATCTACTTCGGCTCAGTTGTGGGTGCAACTCCCGACGGAAGACACGCGCATGAGCCATTATCCGAAGGTGTCTCGCCCGTGCAAGGAGCGGATACACATGGGCCTACAGCCGTGATAAAGTCCGTTGCCAAAATGGACCAGGTTCGCGCGGGTGGAACGCTACTAAACCAGAAATTCTCCCCATCACTCCTAGAGGGCGAATTGGGGATTGACAACCTGGCACACCTGGTGCGGTCTTATTTCAAGTTGGATGGCCACCACGTCCAAATGAATGTCGTGACTGCGGAAACTCTACGTGCAGCACAAGCAAACCCAGAGAAATACCGGGACTTGATCGTTCGAGTAGCAGGTTACAGCGACTACTTCTGCGACCTCGGCAAGACACTGCAAGACGAGATTATTGCTCGGACAGAACACAAGTCCTTCTAGTAGACTCCCACACGAAACGCTCAGAGGCCTCGAACTTATCTTGATTCCATCGTAGCATTATCGCCCGGTGCAGATGTGAGGAGCCTCCTACACTTTCTGATGAACCGAGTACACCCATTTCCACTGATCTATAGTGGGATGCTTAGCCGCTTACGAGCGAGCGGGCTAGGAGGAATATGTTGCTTTTATGTTCGCGAATTCGCCGTACCGAGTAGGCCCACCAGCCTTTCCCGTATGGTATGTATTCGCTCACTCGATATCCGCGTTGGGCGAGTTCAATCTTCTTCTTGTCCCTAATCCCCATCAGCATTTCAAACTCGAAATCTACCTGCCGACTCCTGCTTAGTTCCACTGCTTCCTCAATCAATTTCTCATGATGGGTAGCGATGGCGAATCCTTGTCCCCGCTCAAACATCATTCGCATTAGCTTTGAGAAGTTCTCGTTGATCTGCTTCTTGCTTTTGAAAGCGATCGCGGGTTTCTCGTTGTAGGCACCTTTGACTAACCTTATCATTCCTTTTGAGTCAAGGATTCGGTTCACGTCTTCCTCGCTTCTCTTCAAGTATGACTGGATCGCAACCCCAACATTGTCCAATTTCTTCCGGAATTCTAGGTATGAATCGATCGTATCCGTTGTGTATGGGGATCCTTCCATGTCGATCCATACGAAGTTCCCGAATAATTTTGCGGTGCTTAGAATGCTGTTCAAATTGTCTTCGAAGAGTTTCTTGTCGATACTCAGGCCGAGTTGGGTTGGCTTGATGGATATGCAGCTTCGGATCTTACGTGCGTCGATTGCTTTCAGGATCTCCAGATACTCTGTCGTGGCAGCAGCAGTTTCATCCTGTGCGGCGACATCCTCTCCAAGAAGGTTTATGATTCCCAGCATTTTGTTAGCGTTCGATTGCTCAGCGCGTTCCATCGCCGCCTCGTAGGTCTCGCCAGCTATCCAATGTTTAGCAATTTGGAAGAGCAGACCATTCCACAGACTAGCCGACTCAGACACCGCTCACCCACATGCACGGTGCCGAATAAAGTTGATTGGTATTTCTAGCCCTACGCAACTTCGATTCTAAATTCGCTCGTAGGTTTAGAAAAGAGACTCCGACGTTATGGAAGCGTCAAGTTTGCGCTTCAACATGAACTGCCGGTGTGTGTACTCCTGGAGCGAGCAACAGAATTTGAACCGTCGTCGTTAAGCGTTGGAAAGTGTGTGTGTGGGTCTAGTGGTGCGGGAGGCCGAATTTGAACTGACCTCTCGCGTAACCTCCTAGCTGAATTATGCGGGCTTGTGCCCATTAGGAAATCTCGTGGCACCGAAAAATCAACTGGTCCAAATCCGAACCATTCGGGCAGGAAACGGCCAAGAATCTGGAAAACGGTTGCTTTATGTTGGAGCCTCGGGCGGGGTTTGAACCCGCGACCTGCCGCTTTCTTGAAAAGCGGTTACGAGGCGGCCGCTCTCCAGTCCCCGCGGTGCGGGAATCTGCCAGGCTGAGCCACCGAGGCATCCGTCCTTAGCCAGACAGTTTCGAGTCTTAAAGTGTATTCATCCTTCAGTTTCATCCGAAACCTCATGTCCTTCACCTAGGAATCTTGTTCGTTCGTGGGCGGCCCAGATAGCCTTCGGCGAACCATATCGTCTTCTAAATGACGAATTCTTCTTTAGGGACAGCCCGGTTTGTCAGGCCAAGTCGCAGTGTGCTAATTCTCTGGTCGCCGAAGAGCTTAGCCTCCTGCTTCCCTTCGGTGATCGCGGCCGCCATACGTCCCACGGCGTCCGCCTTCATGATTCCGCTCCCACTCATACCCGTCGCTAGAACACAATTACTGATTCTCGCCACGATGGGCGTGGAGTCTACGGAGTTAACGTCGTAGAAACCTGCCCACGAATTGACAGGCCGCAAGTTTGCGAAGCAAGGAAAATACTCGCTCAAGATAGGGTAAATGTTGTACGTGTAATTGTTTTCGTCTGCGATTGGTTCTTCTTCAAGCTTGAAGGGTTGCCCGATTCCAGCGGTTGACGATAACCAGAAACTTCGTTCGCCTGGATTGGGGCGGAAGTAGGCTTCGCCCCTAGGAAGAATTGTGAACGGAACCGTGCCTTGCGGGTTGAAGCCCTTGGTCTTAAGCAATCTTTGAATGTTTTCGCCGCGAACTTGGTAGACTTGGTTCTTTTGGGGTTTAGTTAGGCAATCAACCCCCAAGGGGTCAAGAAGTGTCGCGGTTCTGATCCCGGTGGCTAGCACAATTGTGTCAGCGAGGATTGTTCCGTGGTTCGTTTCAACTTCCTTGAAGACCTTATCCTGCCACGCGAAAGGTTCCCCTGGAAGCTCCAAAGGTTTCCCGGCACCTAAATGAAGGGACTTGGCGTCTGTGCCGAATTGAAGCTCTCCGCCGAGTTTCTTGAACTCATTCTCGTAGAATTTCACGATTAATTCAGGCGCAACTATGCCACAGTCCAACCCAAAGACTGCTTTGTGAATGCTTTCCAGTCCTAGTATCTTGCTCTGTTCAGACGCAGGGTCCAAGACTAGGTCGGGCATCAAGGAGGCTAGCTCGTCGCGTTCAACCACCTTCAGCCGAATCCCTTGCGCAAGCATCTGGTTCGCGATGCTTTCGTAAGCGATGAACTGCTTCTCGGTCAGCAGCCAAAGGTAACCAACCATATCGAGGTTGAGGTTGAACCCAACCTCGGTTTGAACATGTTTGTAAAAATCAATCGTGCTTCTAGCTAGAAGCCGGTTAACGTCTGAGGTGAAAGTGTCCCGCAATGCCGCCATACTCTTGGCGGTGTCCCCTTGACCTGTTGCGGGGTAACGGTCTATCACCAAAACTGAGAGCTGAGGATTGTTTTCCTTGATGTGGTAAGCTGTGGATAGGCCAATGACGCCCGCGCCTATCACAAGCACGTCCCAGTGTCGTCCGCTGCCTGCAGTCAAAGCGCCAACCCCCTGATGCTAAGCGGTGAGTCACTGATCTTTGCACTATTAATTCTACGCACACAACGCATTTGTGGTCACGAGGCCACTCAGTCGCCGACCCCCATGTCCCGGTGTCATGTGCGCCGCGTCTGAACCTAGTTTTTCCCCAGCCCCGATAGCTCAGCGAAAGGCATACCTATCCGGCAACACGTCAACTACCTAGGCTTTGTTGCATGAGAATGAGGTACGACAAGAAGACCGATCAGCTGCAACTACTCATTCGCGAGGACAAGGATACTACGCCCAGGGTTTTGGATGAGGATGTGACGGTGGCCTACACTAAAGATGGGGAAGTAGCCAAGATCAGTGTCAAGAACGCGCTTACCCGAATCTTCGACGGCCTTGGAGTAAAACTGCCCTCTGAACGGCACGCACCAGCCGAAGAACGGGAGGGCGGAATAAAGGTCGAAGTCGAAGCGGACAAATGCCTCGGCTTCGGCAGCTGCGTCATAGTCTCACCCGACGTTTTCCGACTCGACGAGCGCCCTGGCCAAGGAGTATTCCGTAGCCGTGCTAAGCTGGATGTCTTGGACGAGGCTGGGGGAAAAGACTACGAAAATCTCCTAATCGCCGCGCAATCATGCCCAACTCAGGCAATCACAATAATCGACAGAAAGACCGGAAAAAGAGTTTACCCACCCGAGTAGGCTCCTCCGTGCTGTGCTTGAAAAGCAGTTGAGGGCCAAATGGCCGACGCATAACCCTTCAACATTTAACGCCCGCGCCGCAGAACAATCGCCTCATTGAAAGAAGGGCTCGGGTTCCACTGACCTCTATCTACACAATTTCTCGTGAAGACCTCTACGACTACCGAAGGTGCCCGAAGATCGTAGCCATCAAAGCTTACAGGGCACTCAGGGCCGTACGAGAAAACCGGCGCAGCGAGCCGCGCGTACTGGAACCCGTAACAATTGGCATGATTGGGGAAGCGGCCGTAAAGCTTGGATTCCAAGGCCTACCCAGAGCCGTCGCGATGGGGCAGATCGCCCAAGCTATTCCTCAAGTGAATTTCAATGAGTACCTCGAAGAGATCGCATCCCAGTCCCTGAAGGGCGTCGAGGAGGTTCGGGCAAAACTCGCTAGGGAGTATGGGGATCTAACAATAATTGGGAAGGGTGAAGGGCGCCACCCCGACCTTCCCGGGAAGGTGCGCCCTGATTTCATTGCCTTCAAAGAGCGAAACCAAAATCCAATCATCATCGAGACTAAAGACACTACGAGAATGAATCCAACGGATAACTTCCAAGCCGCGCTCTACAACGGCATAGCTGAACGGTACGGTGTCTATCTCATTGAGGAGAGGGTCGAGGGCGGCGTGCGCACGTTTTCTCCGTTTACGATACAAGGCAATGCCGAGGCTATTCTGATTTATCCAAGGCTCGCCGAATACTCCATCGTTAAGGACCGATTTGTTCCAGGAAGCGAATTGATAAGGGAAATTTGGAAGGCAAAGCAACTTGGGTTCAAAGGCTTAACCCCTGAGACAGATTGCGGAAAGAAATGCGCACACAACAGGTTGAAGGTAAAACTGGAGGAGGGGAACATGGAGCCAGCGCCACCGCTCCCCCTCATATTTTCCAACGCCGTTCTGGAAAGCGGCTTCAGTTATGACATAGGCTACCAAGTAAGCTACGGTTGGAATCTCCTCCCGCTTAGGGTCAAGGTCGCCATCACCTTGTCAGAGCGAAGGGCTGGCATGGCTGGTGTAAAGGAATGGTTGACGAGGACGGTGGGGCTCGAAGAAGAAGCCGCTCAGATCGTTGTAAATTCGGAGAGGCGAGAGGCGTTTCTTCATTCTAGGTCAGATGCGGAAAGTTTGCTGAAATCCGCGGACAGCGAACTTGAACCGTGGAAAAGCATCCTCAAAGGGAGGCTTACTGCTGGGGCGCCCAGCATCTTGGCCATAGCCACAGCCATCTACTCTCTACCAAAGAAAAGTTCCAGGTTTGTCCGTGAAGCATGGGATAGGTGGCGATAGGAGTAAATGGTACCCGGAGCGTGTGCCTCGTCCCTTGAAATTGATGTCTAGCATATGTTATACAACGTAAGAGAAGTGAAGTCTGCCTACCCTGCATGGGGTGTCCCCACGCTACTAAGTTAGTCGCCTTGGGGTGATGCTACGCTGATGTACTCAAGCTTTTGCGGGGGTGATTCGGGCAGTGGGCGGGAGGCTACGCGCATTAGTATGATCCTGTTTCTGGTTCCGGGTACGCTTCCTTTCAAGGTCACGTAGTCCGAGTTGATTATGCCGTAACGTAGGAAGCCGCCTTTCGGCGTGATTTCGGTGCCGTCATTGCCCACTTTCATAACAAGTTTGTTGTATTCGGTTCGTTGGTGGAAACCCATTTGGCCAGCCCTGGGGACGGAGTACATGACGTAGTGCGGTGTCCATGCGCCGATCGAACCGACTTGGCGAACGGTTTTTCGGGCTTTGTGGAACTTCCTTCGAATTCCCCACCGCTTAACCGGCCCCTGTATCCCCTTGCCCTTTGTAATGCCAATCGTGTCAACCACTTGCCCTTCCTTGATGAAGTCGGCGGCCTTCACCTCTTGCCCGAGTATCTTCTTGCAATACTCAAACTGGTCCTTGATGGAGCCTCCTCCGACTTTCACTTCGATGATTTCCGGCGCCTTCTTGCCGTGTTTTGCGAGGCGAGGTTGAGTGGCCATGAGCATGCGCAAATCGGCAATCTTATCCAAGTTACCCTCAATCTTCTTCAGCCCGGCTTCTGTGGGAAATTTCTCTGGAACCGAAATAACGCGGCCGAAATCCTTTGGCACTGTTTCCATCCATGCCTCGCCAAAGGTTCTCAGCCCTTCGTAGGGCTTGGTGTAGGCACGCAAGGCGGTGGCCAACATTGGTGGTGCCTCCAAAGTGGTTAATGGAATTACAATTTCCTTCCCGAACATAAGCGAGCCCTCGCGGTTGTCTACGGCTAAGGCGTAGGTCATGCCAGCCTTGAAGCCGGCAAAAGCGAGTAGCCGCGGGCCCTCATCAACTTCGGGCCAATACCTTATTCTGCCAACCCAACGTGAAGCGCGCCCCCTTGGCAAATAGGCGAGGGAGCCTCGCTTTGGGGCGTGAACTTTCCTGTGACCCATTTATTCCACCAATCTGGGTTGGCTGTTTCTTGGGTGTTCCATTCAAGCTCTAAAATACTTTACCATGAACCTCGGCCCAAGAGGGCATAGACCTTTTTTAAGGTGAAATTAGAGCAGGGGGGATTCTATTTCTAGCGGCGTGAAATTTCGAGTAGGCGTTTCTCCCAGCCTTTGCTGTTGAAGAAGGTTGTACCATCTTCGAAGTCAGACATTCCGAGGAAATCTCTTTCCGCCTGTCGAGACGTGCTTATCGAGATCTTGCAATCAAAAGGAGGTTCGACTGGGTTAGGAGGCAGGTCTGGCAAATCCACTATTGCGAATGCATGGTCTGTCCTCTCGTTGATCCTCAAGAAAAGCAACACGTATCGTTTCTTAAGCCATTCCTGAATGGCGACAGAATCGCATTTTCCCATAATCAATCCACAGGGGGGTCTTCGTCAACTGGCGATAATAAGGTCTAACGGAGAAGTCCAGTTCGTGACGATTAGCTAATTTGGGCGTTCCTAGCGTGTGTATACAATCGTACGGGTGAGGCAATTTGAACTGCGATTTGTGGCGGCGGTAATTCATCTTGTCGGCTGGGACATAGAATTGTGAGACTAGGTTTCCTCAGAAGCTGGTATGGTTCTTTGGCAGGTCTCACCGAAGTAAGGAAGGCTTAAGGGTGTCTCTGGCTGCATGGCGCAATTCGGTCGTCATCTAGAATGCAGTTCTGCCCGAAATGCAGTCTCGCGCTTATTCCAACGAAGAAGGAAAAGTTTGTTGTGCTAGCATGCCCTAAATGCGGGCAAGAAACGAGGCGCTCGGATCCTATGATACAGAAATTCGGAAAGGCCAAGGAATCCGTCGTGGTAATCGGTAAGGAGGAGAGGAGCATACAGACTCTCCCGACCATGAAAGTTAGCTGCCAAAAATGCGGGCATGGAGAAGCTTTCTATTGGATGGTGCAAACGCGCGGGGGGGATGAAGCCTCGACTCAATTCTTCAGGTGCGCCAAATGCGGAGCAACATGGCGCGAATATTCATAATTCTTCCTAAGTCTGCTTCGCGTTAGTGCCGTCTCTTGCTTCCTTGATCTCCGTCTTGATCCTTTCCCGCGTTAGTCCCGCTGACAGAGCGCTCCTGAAAATTCCTTTTCTCAACTCTTTGCAGGAATCCCTCAATGCAAGATAGCGCAGCGATTTGTCGCCGTTGCCACTCTTAATCTCTTCGAACAGGCCGTCACACTCGTTTTCCCGTTCAGCCAGGTCATGGATTCTCTCGTCGAATTCATCGAAACCTGTCGTCATCACAATCACAGCCTCATTGTTCTGGTTGGTATAAAGTACTTAGGCCAACTAGAATCGCATAAACAGGTGAATAATTGTTTCAGGTTGCCGTCAAAGTTGCAAATACGTCATTGTGAGTGTATACGGTAACTTGAACGCGACGTGGATTAAAGGTTACCCGACTCTGCCGCTTGCGCCTGGAGAAGCCATGCGGATTAACATGAACACACTAGCAACCCTTGTGCCAGAGTAGAAGGTTAGGGTTGCGTCAGCAAGCGGGCAAACCGACTTGACAAATTCGTGGTCGAAGCTTAAAACCGCGCCCCAGGCATAGACTTCGAAACGCGGCAACAAATCCCAACGTCATCCACCAACCGTGGACACTGCGCGGTTTCTAAAACAGCTTAACCTCACACGCCCACAGAACGCAACGAAAACACAACCCCACAATACTTTGTGGGGTGCTCTTCCTATTACTCTTCGTCGTTGTCCTTGTCAGAATCTTCTTCTTCCTCGCCTGCCGTGGCTGCCACTTTTTCTGAAGTTTCAACCTTCTCGAAAGATTGCAAGGCTTCTTGAAGCTCTTCTTCGGTTATTTTACCCGCGACGAAAAGTATGTCGTTGATCCATTCAGACACGAGGGCTTCGATGTTTGCTGCGGGGACCAACGGATGCTTCTGGAGGGCGGCTTGAAGCTCGGTGAAGAGCTGGTCTAGCTCGACGCCGTCAACCTGCTGTTTTTTTCCGTAAACGAACTTCAATTAGGCCACTAGCTCGCCCTGTCTCATCTAGGCTGGGCTCAATGATGGTTGACTAGATAATCTTTAAGACTTGCCACACGCGCTGTCGACGCGGACCCTTACGGGTGAACTTGTTTGGCCTGGAGGCGGGGGTAAGGTTCAGCATGAATCTCCCTAGAGCCAAGCCAGGTCTAAGGCGCAGGACTGAACACTCCTAAACGTTTCGAGTGTGTCCAGAGGCTCCTGTCCCGCAGGGGTTCCGGGGTTCGAATCCCCGCCCCCGCACCAAACCCACATGGCTATTCGCGCCGAGTATGCGCAGATTTTGCGCAACAGGGGCGAGTTCTAAACGCGGTTTCCTGCACTGGTTTTCTAAAGAGCGTTTGAACCCGCAGTTCATACGCAGAATGTGAGACACTCAGATAACCTCTGACCGTTTCAGAGCATTTTCCCTCTAGCGGCCACAGACCAAGTAGCAATGACCACATTGCCTCTAACCGCGTGGATCTGTTCGAACATGTTTGTGGCCGTGCATGCATGGTAAGGCACGAACTGAACGTGATCTCCTACGTGAAAGCCTGAATCCTTTGCCTCAAGTGTCAGGTGTTCCTCGTGGATCTCAATGGCTTTCATGCTTTCGGTATCGAGGGGTTCTGGAAACCTTCCTTGGTCATGTGCGAAGGCTTTGTTGCCTGCATCAACGACCACTCTTCCGGCGACGGGGGTGCTGATGACTGTTGTGAGAACACGTTGGGCACAATCCCGCAATTTCGCGGAACCGAGCTCTGTCTGCATTACGTCGTAGAAGACGTAGTTACCCGGCTGCAGTTCTGTGACGCCGTCGACTTCAGCAACTGCCTTAGCCGTTGGTGTCGACCCACAACTGAGTACTGGAATTTCTATGCCGGATTTGCGAATTCGTTTTGCAGTCTCAATAAACCGCCCTATCGTTCGCTTCGCAAGTAAGTCCCTACGCTTAACGTTCGGGATTTCATAGAACTGTCCTTCGTACGTCATCAATCCGTCTAGCCGCAATCCAGCGACCTTGGATACTTCTCGTGTCAAGTTGGCAACTGCGGGGCCCAACGGGACGCCGCAACGTCTCATCCCACAATCAACATCGATGAGGACGGGGACCGTTTGACCGTTTGCTGCTGCCACCTTTCCTATTGCTTCAGCAACTTTCAGCGAGTCAACGGCAACTTTCACGCTGGCTTTCTGTTGAAGTCTCACTAGGCGTTCTATCTTTGTTGGTTGCACTATCTCGTTCGTGATGAATACGTCTTTGATTCCGGCGTCAACCATGACTTCTGCTTCGCTTAGCCTTTGAGCGCATATGCCCGACGCACCTTCGGCCAGTTCTATCTTGGCAATTTCAGGGCATTTGTGGGTCTTCAAGTGTGGTCTCAACGCGACGCCGTTGCGGGAGGCGGTTGCCTGCATGTCCTTGATGTTTCGAAGCATTTTGCCATAATCTACGAGCAATGCTGGGGTTTCCAAATCAGAAATGTTCACAGCCCGTCACTTTAGCACAGTCTGACTTATGATGCTACTAAGATTTTTGGGCAACAGCACAACAGGGCGCCTACTTCATATGTGAAACACATCGCCCAATCTGCTGGAGGAAAGGTTCGATGCGACTGATAATTCGAAACGGGGTAATCGTCGACGGCACCCGTGCCCCACGTTTTTGAGGCGATGTGGCTGTGGAACATGGCAGAATCGATTCAGTCTCACGGAACGGTGGCCTGCAAGGCGACGAGCGTATCGACGCGAATGGCCTGATCGTTGCCCCAGGCTTCATTAATATTCACACTCACTCAGTTTTCCCGCTGTTGATGAATCTGAAGGCGGACAGCTATGTTCGGCAGGGAGTAACTACCTTTGTTCTCGGGGCTTGCGGACGTTCCTGCGCGCCGGTTAACGACGCCACGAGAGATTTGCTGCTCAAGGACATAATCGGCTATGATTCTCGGCTACCGATCAGGAAACTGGGAGCAAAACGCGACCTAGAGAAAGCAGAAGCCAAACTAGCAGCCCGCACATGACCGGCACACACAGGCAGTAAATTGGGGTCAGAATCCCCTGCCTCAACTCTGAGGGTATCGCCGCTACTTGCGGATTATGAGGGTTCAAACGTGGGTGTAAAGCTAAAACCCCGCACCATGGTACACACACAGATTCGGGACAGGGCCTACATCGAAGGCTATTCTCTTTACAGTCAGGTGCTTTAGGATCGGGTTATGGGTAGTGAAGCCGAAACACATGAGGAGAGTCGGCGAGGGCACCCTAATGGTAACGTGTTTTGTTCCCTAAACGAAGTCCCCGAAGAACAAAGTCAAAATCACCGATACGAAAGCAGCAGAATACATAACGCTATCTGCATTGCCGGCGTATTTTGGGAACTCGCATACTAGCAGCGACGGTGTTCACAGTGGACGGCTCTGCTTGGATCCTGGAATCTCTGGTGATTGTTGTCGGTTTGAGTATCTTCGAAGTCGTGAACAGTGTGGACAACGCCATCATCAACTCCGAGGTCCTCTCCACAATGCCCGCGAAATCACGGAAGTGGTTCCTCACATGGGGAATCATCATCGCCGTCTTTCTCGTCAGGGGCCTCCTCCCAATTCTCATCCTGTGGGGCAGCAATCCGAACCTCAGCTTTCTCGAGGTCGTAACGGCAATGGTCAGCTCCAACCCGGCGTTGGTCGAAGCCGTCGAGACATCCGCCCCAGTCTTGTTGATTGGCGGTGGAACTTTCTTGGTGTTCCTTTTCTTTTCCTGGTTGTTTCTTGAGCCGAAACACTATGGCTTGAGGGGGGAAGCCGTGATTCAGAAGCATGGAGTATGGTTCTACGCGGCAGTCTCGATTTTTCTCGCTATCGTGGTATGGTTTAGCATTTGGGATAATCCCGCGATGGCCTTCGGAGCCGTCGTTGGTTCTACTGGGTTCTTCATAACTCACGGGTTCAAGGAGAACGCGGCTCAAATGGAGAACAGGGTACTCAGCGGATCGACCCACATGTCCGCAATAAGCAAGCTGCTCTATCTGGAAGTGATAGATTCAACATTCTCCATCGACGGCGTGCTAGGCGCCTTCGCCTTCACCCTCGCAGTTCCCCTGATACTCATTGGAAATGGCATCGGGGCAATAGTTGTTAGGCAGCTCACACTGAGCAACATCGAGAAAGTGAAGAAGTATAAGTACCTGAAGAACGGCGCGATGTACTCCGTCTTCGCGCTCGGGATAATAATGATTCTTGACAGCTTCAATGTTCACATCCCAACTTGGTTTTCGCCCGTGGTCACATTCTTGATAATCGGCTATTTCTTCCACAAGTCAAGACGCGCTTATCACCTCTGAAGAATTCAAGTTGCTAACGTTCTGCCCGAAATGCGGGAACACACTCGCCTAGCCGAAACTGGCAAAGTGGGGTCAAAATCCCATGCCCCATCTTTTCTTTGGGAGATTGTCTATTTATCCGGTTAAACCTACTAGAAGCAACCGAGTTTGTCGATTATGAAGGGAGTCATTGGGAAGAAGTTCTTCGTAGATTCAGTTGCTTCAGCAATCTTCTGGACATTAGTATACATCCCTGTCTTTGCCTACACATCAAAGTCCGTAGAGCTAGCTCTAGTGGGTCTCGGCTCGGCAGCTTTGATTGAGATATTGTTTGGTGGAGCTTATGGAAGATTCCTTGATTGGTTCAGAAGGGCGTTCGGCATCAAAAACACCCAATCTGAAACACCCTCACGTAGTCTTGTGGGCAACAGAACTTGATTACACTAGAATGTGGTCGAACACGAGATTTTTGTCGGCGTTCTCTATGGTGATTGGTGTTTCAAGGATCGTTTGAATACCATATGTAGGAGGCTTGATGAGTCGTCCCCAAATCAATTCGAGCGGTGGAGGAAAGAGGCGCATTGCATGAGGGAGCGTGGTACGCGAAGAGCGGCGGCAAGATTCGCGAACTGTATACCATCATGCATTTGCCATACACGTCGATGGTTCTCTCTTACGTTTTGATCGGCGCAGCCGTTTCGCCCTCGATGCACCCGTCCCGACTAATCCTAACACTATTAGCCTATTTCCTGGGGCTGGGGCTTTCGGCTCACGCGTTGAATGAACTTCATGCGAGGCATTGGGGTGAAAATTTGACCCGCCACGAATTGGAAGTCTTATTCCTTGTGCCATTAATAGCCGCGGTCTCAATTGGAGCATACGGCATGCTCATCCTATACGACGCGTCCCGTTCCCTGATTGTCCCTCTGATGCTCTTGGTTTTCATTTCCATGGAAACTTTCTTTTTGGTCGCCTATAACTCGGACATTGCGAAAGGAAGGTTCCACAGCACGGCTTCATTCGCCTTCTCATGGGCGGCTCTGCCCGTCATAATTAGCTTCTACGTGAACGCTCTAACCATAACGCTCTCCGCTGTCCTCGTAGCCTCCGCGATGGCCGCAACCGCCGCCATAGAAATTACCCTCTCCCGGTGGTGCAAAGATTTCAGGCGAAAGAACCCCACTGTCGAGTTGCAGTTTGCAGACAGAACCAAACAAAATTTGAACGCACCCGAACTTATCGCCAGCCCTGAGAAGGCTCTGAAACTAATCGTAGTTGCCGTCGACCTCCTCAGCATAGGCTTGATTGTTCATAAATTGCTAACTTGAACCGCAGACTTACGCAGCGAAAGCGTTCCAGCAGATTCCGACTGGATTCGTGGAAAAGGCTAGGTAACTTAGTCGTTTTGGTGGGAGTAGTATTTCCATTCGGTTTTCTTAGACAAGCATTATAATCCTGGGGGAAGCCCCGTTTGCGCAGGGTTTCGAGAAGGGGCTCGTTCGGTTTGCTAAAGAGCACACCGATGAAACGATTCTACTTGGCCCTGCCTACGAAGTATGAGGACCAGGTAATCGAAACCCTCGGCGGACTCGGGACCGTCCAGTTAATCACGGATTATACGATCAACGGCTTCAAGAGAGTCGACACCGTTGAGAAATGTGAAAAATATGTGAAACTTCAACAGAGGATTAGATCCATCTTATCGACCCTCCCGCCTGAGAAAGTTACGAAGAAAAGCCTCTTGCACTTCCTGAAGAAAAGCGCCGCCAGCCCGATACAGAAAGGAACCGGCTCTTCAAACGCTAGCTTAGAGCAGATTGAATCACGAGTCCTCGAGACAGAAACGCAGCTAGACACCTCAGTCGGAAAATTAGAGGCGCTACGCTCCAACCTGAAAGAACTCAAAACCCTAGATGAGACCCTCCTAATTCTCAAAAAACACGAACTCAGGGCAGACGCACTCGGTGGCTTCGAAAACATCTTCGTTAAGGCCGGTTTCATAAATAGAGCATTTTCAGAGAAACTCGAGAAGTATGTCGAAGGAACCGAGGTGAAATTTGTAAAGTGGCCTGACAAACGCGAGGAGGATTTTGTTTTTGTTCTAGGCCTCAACCGTGATAAGCAGTACATGGAAGAGACTCTAACACGACTCAACTTTGCGGAATTAACAATCCCCAAAGGAGTCTCACCCGATCCTGTAGAAGCCCTAGATAAGAATCGGGCATCTATGGTCAAGCTCCAGCGGGAGATTGGTGATGTTGAGAAAGACGTGAGAAGTATTTGTGAAGAGTTTCAGAACAAGGCGGCGGGATTCGAGCCAGTGGTCCGTAGGGCCCTTGCAGTTGAGGGCGCCAGGTCGGCTTTCGGGCGAACCGAGACGTTAAGCTTGGTTCATGGCTGGGTTCCCGCGGAACAGGAAGCGCCCCTTAGCGAGACAGTTGTAGCGTCATCGAATGGCGCCGCCGTTCTTAGATTCAGTGACCCAGCACCTGGCGACAAGCCCCCTGTTCGAATTAACCATAGGGGGATCGCGGGGTCTTTTGAACTGTTTACGAAATTAAGGGGAACACCTGCATACAATGAAATTGATCCCACTCTGATAGTCACCGTTCTCTTTACGATCATGTACGGAATGATGTTCGGGGACATCGGGCAAGGTGCCCTGCTCTTGGTAATGGGCTTGGTCTTCAGCCGACTTCAACGGAGCTTCTTGGGAATTCCTGCCGGGGCAATGAGGAAGTTGGGAGGTATCCTAGCGACATGTGGCATATCTGCTATGTTCTTCGGGTCGCTTTACGGTGAGTTCTTCTTATCCGAGGCTTTCCGCCCCATCTTTGTGAATCCAATCCAGGGCCAGGCCACTATGATCATAGTGGCGCTCTTGTTCGGAGTCGTACAATTATCCCTAGGACTGGTTCTCAAAATTGTGAACCTGGTTAGGGCAAGGGCGATGATCGAAGCTGCTTTCGGAGGGGTTAGGCTCGTTTACTACGTAAGTGGCGTAGCGCTAGCTGTAAAGTACGCAACGAGCATGTCACTAGCAGTTTTCGCCGAAAACCTATGGCTTACAACTCTTGCACTTACCTGTCTCCTAATTGTCTTCCTCTCCCCCACAATTGAGGGCGTTATGAAACACGAGTTCAGGTTTGGTGAAGGTATAATGAAGGGCGCTTCGGAGTTCATCGAGACGTTCCTCTCATACTTGACCAATTCGATTTCTTACGTGCGGTTGGCCGCGTTCGCGATAGCTCATTCAGCTCTCGGCATATCAGCGGTCATAATGGCAACGACAATCGGTGTCATACCCGGCTTTCTTGTAATGAATTTCCTGGGAATGACAATCGAGGCGCTCGGGGTTTTCATACAATGCATGAGGTTAACATACTACGAATTCTTCACCAAGTTTTATTCTGGGAACGGAGTCCCATATCGTCCGTTCTCGCTCCCGAAAATCCTCGGAACCGTTAAATAATGAGGCCCAACGCCAATGGCCACGATCTTGTTGAACCCTCAAAGAAGTTCGCACTGGAAGAGAAACCTGCTACTATTGTCGCCCTTTCTCGTGGCCCTGTTCTTGTTCACGTTTTCTGTTGCAACCACATTCGCTCAGCAAACAGCCACACCACAGACGACGGGGAGTTACGATATTCTAGGCGCTGGCTTAGCAGTCGGTCTTTGCGGCATTGGCGCGGGCTTGGCGATTTATGGGTCTACTTCAGCCGGTCTAGCAGCTATGGTCGAAAGGCCTGAGCTCACCACATGGGTTCTTGTTTTTGCTGGTTTAGGCGAAGGGATCGCTATCTACGGGTTAGTCGTTGCTATCCTAATTCTAGGTAGACACTAAAGTTAATAGACCTATCAGTCCTGGACTCCGAACAAATCTTTCGGGATAACTTCCTCGCCCAAGTTCAATTGTCTGCCTGTTACGATTGAAATCAGGTTCTTCGCCTCACACTCACACAGGAGAAGGTATGCGATTATGTATCCAACCTGAAGCGGGTGCGTTGTCAAAACTGCTGAAGCGTCGCCGTAGAGCTGCTTGAAGAAAACCCGTTCGAGGAGCAATGAAGAGCCCTTCTTGAGCAAGTTTGCGGCTTCTGAGGCGAGCTTAGAATAGTCTGTCCTCAGTAGGTTCGGGGCCTCCTGTAGTTGGCTTTGGAGCAAGGCTCGCAGCGTTGTCTTCGGAAGGGCATAGGATACCGGGATTGTGGATTCTTCTATGAGCTTTGCAGAGACGTCTCTCGTCTTTAAGGAAAACACAGTGAGCAAGTTCCTCAGGTCTATTTCTTCTCCTATTAGATTCCTGGCTCCCTGCATCTTTCCTGCCAGCTCCCAGACTCTGCTGAAGTAGATCTTATCGAGAGCTGCCTCAAGGATCATGGTTGTTCCGCTCTCTTCGTATGCTTGAAGCTTCGCCAGAATTGGGCGATACTGGCTATCGCGGAGAAGCGATGCTACCTCGTCCACGTCTTTCGCTTTGAGGAGCGCAGGAAAGTTCACGAGCGTGTACTCTCTTTGTAGAGGAATGAGGTTCAGTTCTTCCGCGTTTTGGCCGCCGTGTTTCGCCCTGATGATCCTCTTTATGTTCTCTACTTCGAATCTAGCGGAGTATCTGGTGAGCAGATCCTGCATCTTCCCTTGGGCGGAACGACGTACGAAAAAGAACCTCTCCACGAGTTTCTTGAGAATGATGTTTTCTAATGTTGTTGCGTCCTGTTCTTGCGTGGGTAGTTGACCGATCTCAACGGCGTAGTCTGTCTTGAGCAGGTTATCGTAAACGTCTCTCAGGGTTTTTGCCTTGGCTAGAATTTGCATGTCACGCGGGGTTATGAGATGGGTTCGTAATCCATGTGTTCGGGTGACGAGGTAAACGCTCGCTCCTCGTCGCATCTATTTTGTTCCTCTGATTAACGCTTTTACACGTTTGGCTCTGAAGAATTCTTCGAGCGTTTCCTCTTCAAGTCTCCCCTCAATGTATCGGAGGGTTTCAATTATGTTTGGTAGGATGACTCTTTCTAGGGCGTTTACTTTGCGGTTTGTTAACATGAGTTCTTGGGCGATGCTTTCTATCCTTGCCTCGGCTTCGGCTATGCTCAGCAACTCTCCCATCGAGCTTGTCAGTTGTTCTGCAGCGGCGTAGGCTGAAGGGTCTGTGATTGAATTAATTGCTGGCTTCTGTCCCTGCACAATCTCAGGCACCAAGACGCCCATAACGCTGCGTAGTCTTACTTTGGCCTCTAGAGGTTTGACGGTGAAGGCTTGCGATTGAAGCCGCGAGTAACCGAGCGTCACGTAGGCTGCTCTCAATGAACCATAAGCTTCCATGAGCCGTTGTTCAAACTCATGTCGAACCTTGATTTTGGCGAGGAGCCTATTCGTCTCCGCGGCTAAGTTGTCTCGTTTCATCTCGAGAAGTTCTTTGCCGCGTTTTGTGAAGTCTAGTTGCTCGCGTAGTCTGAGCAGAACTCCTCTTGTAACGGCGACTCTTCCAAGGCTCATTGTGGCTTAGGCGCCTGTTCTTTGTTTGCTACGTGTTTGGGGTGATACTTCTGAATGTATTCTTCATGAATTCGAGTCAAGGCATCTTCTGGCAGTATCCCTAGCAATGACCACGCTATGCCAAGGCTCTGTTCTATCGACCTATTCTCGAACTCGCCTTGTCTTACCAGCCGTGACTCGAAATCGTCAGCGAATTTAAGGTAAAGCCGCTCTTCCTCACTCAAACCGACGTTCCCAACTATCCTCGCAAGGTCGCGAGCCTGTCGTCCCCTTGCGTAGGCCCCGTACAGTTGGTCGGCCACATCTCCGTGATCCTCTCTCGTCTTGCCTTTCCCTATGCCCTTCCTCATCAGTCTACTTAGGCATGGTAGGACGTTGATCGGCGGATAAATTCCCCTCATGAATAGTTCCCGGTCCAGGAAAATTTGGCCTTCCGTTATGTACCCAGTCAAGTCAGGGATCGGATGTTGAAGGTCTCCCCCGGGCATTGTCAATATGGGCATCTGAGTCAAGGAGCCGCGTGAACCTTCGATGACTCCTGCCCTCTCGTATATGGAGGCCAAATCACTGTAAAGATATCCCGGGTACCCTTTTCGACTCGGGACTTCCTCCCTCGCAGCGCTCAATTCCCGAAGGACCTCCGCGTAGTTCGTCATATCGCTTAGGATTACCAGAACGTGCATACCAAGGTCATAAGCCATGTACTCCGCAACAGTCAGCGCTATTCGGGGAGTGAATAGCCTCTCGATTGCTGGGTCATCTGCCAGGTTTAGAACGACTACAGATCGTTCCAGCGCCCCAGAGGTTCTGAATTCATCTATGAAATATTCTGCTTCGTCATGGCGCAAACCCATTGCCGCGAATACCAGCGCGAACTCTTCTTTTTCCCCGAGGACGGTTGCTTGTCGAGAGATTTGTGCGATCAGTTTGTTGTGGGGTAAGCCGCTCTCCGAGAAGATTGGGAGTTTCTGGCCTCTCACTAGGGAGAGCATTCCATCGATGGCCGAGATTCCGGTTTGGATGAAGTTGTTCGGGTACACTCGAGCTTTGGGATTGATTGGAGCTCCATTAATGTCCCGTGATTCGTCGGAGACGATTGCAGGTAGGCGGTCCACGGGTTCGAATACTCCGTTGAATACTCTTCCAAGAAGTTCGTTGGACAAAGGTATCTTGAAGGCCGATCCCGAGAAGCTCAGGATTGAGTTGGATTCAAGTCCCATCACTCCGCCGAAGACTTGGATAACGGCTTTGCCCCTTCCAACCTCCATGACTCTGCCCATTCTGTCGATTCCGTCTGGGGCACGAACCTTGACTAGCTCGTCATATCCGACGTTCTCCACATTGTCAACCATTACTAGGGATCCTTTGATTTCGCTGAGTCCCTTGTGGATTAATCCATACGTCTTTCCTAGCATCGTTTCCACAAACTCCTAGGTTTCGAGGTCATACTCCCGTCCGATTTTGACGAGTGCGTCTTGGACTTCTGCTGTGAGCTTGGCGATTCCTTCCACGCCGCTCTTTTCTTCTTTGGCTCTCTCCATTCTCTTGATGTAGGGTAGTTCCTTTATTTTCTCGGCGGGAACTCCGTTCCGCACGAGAATGCTGGATCTTTCATAGAAGTCTATGAGCATCTGGAGCAAAGCTAGTTGTTTCTCCATATCGCAGAAGGCGTCGACTTCGTGGTAGGCGAACTGCCTGAGAAAGGCCTCTTTTATCAGCTCGGCTGAGAGGAGCATTAGTCTTTGGTCGTCGGGTAGGGCGCGTTCGCCCATAATCCTTGCTATGGATTCGATCTCTGAGGATTCGCTTAGAATTCTGAGGGCTTTAGTCCGCAATTCTTCGAAATTGCCACTGAGCTTTCCTTTCCAGTAAGCCGCGATTTTTTCTGAGTAGTCACTGAAGCTCTCGGCCCAAGCACCCGAAAGCCTGTCCACGTATAGGCTGTAGCTCTTCAACCAATGTATGGCTGGAAAGTGTCTGCTGTAGGCAAGGTCGCGGTCTAGAGCCCAGAATACTCCAGTGAATCTCAATGTGTGGATAGTGACTGGTTCATTGAAATCTCCGCCAGGAGGCGATACGGCTCCAATGATCGATACTGAGCCCGTTCTTTTCGGTTCTCCCAGCGCTACTACCTTCCCCGCCCTCTCGTAGAACTCAGCTATTCTATCCGGGAGGTATGCGGGGTACCCGCCTTCGGCAGGCATCTCCTCCAATCGGCCCGAAATTTCACGCAGAGCTTCGGCCCACCTAGAAGTCGAGTCAGCCATTATTGCGACGTCGTACCCTTGGTCACGGTAGTACTCGGCCATGGTTACGCCTAGGTATATGCTGGCCTCTCTAGCAGCTACTGGCATGTTACTCGTGTTCGCGATGAGTATCGTTCTCTCCATGAGGGGTCTACCGGTCCTCGGATCGGTCAGTTCTGGAAAGTCCGTGAGTACTTCGCAGATCTCATTTCCTCTTTCCCCGCATCCGATGTACACGATGACTTTGGAATCACTCCATTTTGCGAGGGAATGCAACATCACGGTCTTTCCTGTTCCAAATCCTCCCGGGATGCTGGCCGTTCCACCTTTGGGGAGGGGGAAGAACGTGTCTATCACCCTCTGCCCCGTCACAAGTGGTTCCTCCAGAGGGATTCTTTCGCCAGGCCTAAATGGCCTCGGAATTCTGATGGGCCACTCTTGCATTAATCTAAGGTCTATTTGGACTCCATCGGGAGTTTCAAGTCGCCCAATCGGTTCGTCCACCGTGTAGTCGCCCTCATTTATCGAGAGCACCTTGCCCTTGCTGCCTGGAGGAAGCATTATTCTATGAACGACCGCAGGCGTCTCCTGAACAAGGCCAAGAACAGTTCCTCCCTCGATCTTGTCACCCGTTTTCACTTCGGGTTTGAAGTGCCACTTCTTTTCCCTGGACAGTGTGTTTACCCGAACGCCTCTGCCAATGAAGGGCCCCATCAACTTCCTAATGGTTTCCAGCGGCCTTCCTATTCCATCGAGGATGCTGTCAAGAAGTCCTGGGCCAAGTTCTGCCACAAGTCGCTTACCTGTTGCATTCACCATTTCTCCGGGGCGAAGTCCGGTCGTCACTTCGTAGACTTGAATTGTGAATTCTCCGGCGCCAACTCCTATGACCTCTCCAGCTAAGTGTTCGTTTCCCACTTCAACTATCTCGCCCATTTCAATGTCTGAGATTCCGGTTGCGATGATGACGGCGCCACTAATCCACCTGATCTGGCCCTTCCTGCTTGACTTACTCATTCGCGTCACCAGGTCCAAAGAGGATTTGGCGAATCGTTCCCTCCAGCTTCTGCGATGCGGCGGCTAGTCGCGCTTCCAAAGTGTTGTTGAAGTATTGAACCTGGTCTTCTGTGGAAACTACTGCTCCGCCTAAGGTTTTTGTCTGCAGCGTCTCGAGGTGAAGAGTGACCTTGTCATTCTTGAGCTTGCTAGCTCTTTCCGTGATAGTTCCTAGAAGGTTGCTAATCGCTTCCTTGTCTCGCAAGCTCGTTTCGATAATGAATTTGCTTCCGTTCATCTTGCTGATTCCTTCAAGGGTGAGGTTGGCAAGAAGTTCATTGTATTCCCGTCCACCATTCTCCGCCATTTTCGTGATTCTCTTCTCAACCTCTTCGAACACTCGGTTCGTCCATCCGGATTTGACTCGGAGGAGGTCTCCCTTTCGGTCCATTCTAGCGATGGCTAGCTCCGCCTTCTCTTGGGCGTCTATTTTCCTACGTAACGCCTTCGTTCTTTCATCTCTAAGGTTCGCAGTTTTTGCGTTAGCTTCAGCAACTATTTTCTCGGCTTCCGCTCTGGCGGTTTCAAGAATGTTGGAAGCTTCTTCCTGAGCCTTTCTCTCGATCTCAGACTGCAGTGCTTGTAGGCTCAAAGTTTTCCTCTCAATGTCTCTTCATATAGGCGTGCAATGGCTTTCTCTAGGTTCTGCTGTGCGATCTTCTCTAGGGAAGAGCTGTTTCGCTTGTACTCTTCTCGTATCTCTGCCTTCTTGCGTGCAATCTCATCGTTTCTTGCTTGTTTCAGTTTTTCCCAAGCGGGATCGGACTCGATTGCCCCTAAGGCAACTTCTGCTTTCTCGCGGGCCTGCTTCAGAATGACCTGCGCTTCTTCCTTGGCCTTTCTGACTTTTTCCTCAGCATTTTTCTCTCTAGCGATTAGGTCTTGAAGCTCCTTAATGTCGGTCGACAAGTGTCCGATTCAACTCTCGAACTTTAGTTCTGCTCCAACCGACTGTGTGACTAGCGCGCGAAGTTCACGGAGTCTGTCTCCCGTTGGTCCGCCAAAATCGGGGATTACCGCTATCACCGGCCGTTGCCTCTCTCTTGCTAGGAGTGCCTCCCTTTGCTTTTTTAGAGAGCTGGATAGATTCTCAGTAATGATTATGACATCATACTTGTCCTCTTCAAGAATTCTATCAAGGGCCGCAGCCGCTTCTGCGGCATCTCGAACCGGAAACGCAATGACCCCCGCCATCCTGAATCCGAGTGCAAGATACTTGTCAGCAATTATGGCTACTCGATCTTCATTTTGGCCCATCTTCTTCTCTCCCGTCCCGCCATTAAGTCTCGTTTCACGTATTGGCATCCTTAGTGGCCAGAGGCGTGTTCGACCCGTCACTCTGGCTACGTAAAGTTACCGACCTGAAACGCCATGTGAAAGAACGGAACCCCAGTACGCCAATATGGCAATCCCAGCGAGGATTAGCAATACGGCTAAGAGCCAAACCTCGAATGGGGCAACGTAGGGTACCGCGGCCGAGTACACAAAGTAAAGCACTGTACTCGTGATAATCAGCCCCAGAATCCATAGAAGTATTCCAGCAACACGTGAGATGTATCCCACTATAATGGTCTCCTGAATAGGCTGCTAAACTTCCTGCTGAAGCGTGTCAGTTCGGTAGTTAGAAGGATACTTCCGCTAAATAACGTCAATGTTGTCCGAAGAAAACGCTCTTTGTTAGCGGGGCCCTCTGCTAGGCTCCACCTAGGGTGACTACTAGGTCTGTTATGAATCCCGCAGTTAACCCGACAAAGATGCCGAGCATTAGAATGTCGTACGTGACTTGCCTTCTTCCCGAATTGTACATCAACATGGTGACGTAGATCAATGCGCCCCCAGCTAGGCTGAGGAAGAAGATGTAGGCGAAAGGCGAGGTCCAGAAGCTGCCCAGCAAAGTTCCAATGAAAGTAGGCCCACCCCCAATCAACCCGGCTAACAGAATGAACCTGTTACTCGGTCTCTTCGAAAGCCCAGTTAGGGGGGCGGCTATTCCGAATCCTTCAGTCGCATTGTGGGCTGCGAATCCAATGATCAGCATCATAGCTAGCCCTAAAGATCCTGACGCATACGACTGGCCTATTGCGAGTCCTTCACTCAAATTGTGTGCTCCAATGCCGATGGCTATCATCATTGAAAGCCTGTAGCTGCTCACTTGCTGCAACAATTGCAACTCGTGCTTCTGATTACCGCCACTCGAACCCCTAACCCTGCTTCCAGCTGGGGTCGGTTGCGGGGTGTCCCTCATGTAGCGGCATCCGTACCGAGTCAATCCCAACAGACCGAGGGCAAGTCCTCCGAACAATGCGAGAAGGTCAAGCACCCCGTCACTCACGGGCGATTTTCCAACGAAGGCACTGAAGGTCGTGTCTAGGGTTGATTGCCACGCGTGGCTGAACACATCAATAATCAGAAAGACCAGAATCCCAATCGCAAATGCGTTGAAGAATCCCTTCGCCTTTGAGCTCAATCCCTGAAGAACTGCGATTGGCAGCCCAAGAAAGATGGTTAGGCCAGCAAAGGCGCCGAGGATGAGGAGTTGAGGATAGTTGACCAATCTACTTGGAACCTGCCACGCACGATATGACATATGGCATACTTAATGTTGACTCAACTCACTAAAGCCCGTTTTCCTGCCCATTGGGCCGCTGGCTCTTGTCTAATGACAATATCCGCTTGACTTCAGATTCTTGGATTTGCAATTGCGAGGACAGTAGCTCAGTGGAAACTGTCGGGTTGTGGTTTCTTATTTCTGAAAGCACTTCTTTGAGATACTGGTCGTACGCCGTGGCCTCGTCCCATCTGCTCTGGAATTGGCGTAGGAATACTTGGGCAAGTCCCTCCGAGGGGATTACGTAGCCTTCCCGGGTGGGTTGATTCTCACCAGCGCTGCTCGGTAATCCTAACACTGTGTAATCGTTGGCTATCACAGTATACCTCAAATCACTAACGAGTATACCCGGATGAAATCTTATTTCTGCCCCAACCTCCCGGTACCTATTTGCCACAACAACTTTGTCAGGTGTTCTCGGTAAGGGGGTTCACTATCAAGGAATCAAGTAGGGCTGAGGGAGTTGAAGTAATGCTTAATGCCGATTGCGATAAGCCTAGAACATGATTGGGCGAACGTGATAATATGCGATCAACAGGCCACGGCGGTCTCTTTCTCCACACCCTTTCTGATTACTTCAGCATGACCAAGCCTGCTATCGCGTCGTTGAATGTGTTCGTCGGTCTAGCAACAATGCTTCTGGCCGTAGGACTTCATGTTGTTACCGCGAACTCACTGCTCTTGCTTGGCGTGGCTGGGTTTCTGTCAGCCGCCGGCGCAGGGGCCCTGAACTGCTTTATTGAAAGACGCATTGATTTTCAAATGAACCGGACTCGGCACAGGCCGCTCCCATCCGGGCGAGTATCCGCCAACGCCGCATTTTCATTCGGCCTAGTGCTTTCGGTTAGCGGCGTAGGGTTAGCGGCATTCTTCTTGAACGCTTTAACCGCCTCATTCATCGCGTTGGGCGTATTCTGGTACGTTTTTGTTTACACGTTATGGCTGAAACCTAGGACGAAGTGGAATATTGTCATAGGCGGAGCCGCCGGCTCCTTCTCTGCACTCGCGGGATGGGCTGCTGTTACGGGATCAATCAGCCTGGTGGCGCTTCTCGTCGCGTTTCTGATCTTCCTTTGGACACCGGGCCATTTCTGGGGGTTGGCGATAGCTAAAGCGAAAGAGTACGCGAAGGTTCAGGTCCCAATGCTCCCCGTCGTTGACGGCGTGCAGAAAAGTGCCGTTTACGCAGCCGTTTCAAATATAGCTCTCTTCCCGTTCACCGTCGGACTCTTCGTCTTGACCGCTTATCAGGGCAATATTTGGGCATTCATTCTCCTTGGGGGTATCCTAATCGCGTACAACGTGAGGTTTCTGGCCGCGAATCTTAGAATGATAAAACATCCAGCGCCAATGAGCGCGTGGCGCGTGTTCAAGATGTCGATCGTCTATTTGTTCGTGGTTCTCTTGCTCATCGTTGCGGCTCATCTAGTGTAATGTCGTTTTCCTCGTCATGCTGTGACCTGCAGCGTCACGTAAGTGCCAGGATACGGCACACCACGAGATTCCTTCCAACCTTGGGGACCTAATCACGTTACAAAATCGAACCTAATCGAATCCAGACACTGTTATACAGCAACAATGAGCAGCGCACTTAACATGTAAGGGTGAACCGGGCAGAATATGTTACAGTACATGGTGAAGTTCCCCGTCTGATCTGCTGTGAAGGAGACGCGGAAAGTTTCATGCGGCATCAGGGCCACGCCAGTGTCTAGGTAATGTTCGATGGCGAACCCGTGAGGCGAGTAATCATCAGTATTACAGACCATAATGTTCACCCTGTCGCCCTTATGGACCCTGACGACAGGCCACGGCTCGTTGGGGGACTTCTGTAGGTGGGTGACACTGTCATTGAAACCGCCTAGGTTGGCAATGATGAGAAAGTAACCCGGAGGCTTCACGCAATCTGTCGCTCTTTGAGTTACTGGCGGCTGATTCGCGGGAGAGCTCAATGAAGGCCAGTAAAGGCTTGCCACTGAACCTACTACTACGGCTGCTAAAATGCCGACTACGAGGAACTTGTTCAGCAGACCTCGGCCTCTCGACGCCTTCGTCACTAACACTATATTTCCTTATTGACTGAGAGAATGGACCGAGACTCACAGGTTTTCTAACCGAATCCCTGAACTGTGAGTGATCTTGCTGAGTGAGGCACGTGGCCTTCCTTCACTTATGCCCCTTACAGGTCGGCGAGGTCGAATAATGCGTTTTACGTGCGTCTTCTAACGCCTCGGCATCAAACCCCTTGTCAGGTCTATAGATAACCGTGTGACATGTTCCGCATTCGATGCCATTAGACTCCTCAACCCTCGCTTGCTTTCCCGGGTTAGCTAGAAGGAGCCCTCTAGGAGCAATCTGTTTCAGTGGGCCTGAGAGCTCCGTCAAATCCTTCTTGGGGACGGGTTTCCAAATCAAGTTCCCACAGTTCGGGCACTTCTGCCGATTCGTTCTTGCTTTCCAACCGCAAGACGCGCAATGCCAATTCATTGTAGACTCATCACGTCCCTCGGTGCGAAACTTGGATTCCATTCCTGCGTAACCTATCAATCATGAGGTACGTCATAATCTCTGACAGAGAACGAGAGTGATCGTTTGTTGTGGGGATTTCACGTTTGCTTTAACGTTGGGCTTTATCCCCGACCCCGATTCAAATCCGGTTGTCTTGTATCACGCCTTTCTATTCTGCGCTTGTGGAAGATAAACAGCTCGTCGCGGCATTATGGTATCGTCCACCCGTTCCCCTGCCGCGCACGCTGGCTAGGCTACAGTGATTTCTACTAGGTAGAAGAACCGTTACGAAAGTAGGGGCGTGGGACACGCAGTTAAGCGGCTGGAAACCGCGTTCACAAATCGCGTGAAGAACGGGGAAAGGAGGTGTCGATGTAATTGAGGAAGCAAAGAGTTTGGGTGCCCAGCTACGTCTACGCCTGCGACCCTTGGTACGGATATTACCCCGCACTGGAATGGCAGGAATACGAACTAGACTACTGAGCTGGAGACCGTCGTCAAGAATTTCCTTTTCCGGGGTTTCTCAACTTCTCAAGGAAGAACTATGAGTTTGCCCGACTGAGAATCGTGGATTCGTTGAAGTATTTTGACTTCAGCCTTCCTCATTCCAAGGTACATGCCGAGGGAGAAGTGGAGGCTGAACCCGAGGAGTGAAAGGATGCCAAAATGGTATGGCAGAGGTGCTCTGTTCAGCCATAAAGAACGGTAGAACAGACCGAGTAATGTGAGGAGAACTCCGAGCCCCGCCAACGCACCGACTGAGGAATAAAGCAGGGATGTGTGAAACTGCCCCGCGTTAACCCCTGTTATCTTGAATTTATCAAAGTATGGGAGCACGAGGGCAGGAACGAAACCTGCAAGAACTGTGACTATGAGTAGAGCAGGGATCAAGTCACGTGAGAAGAGTATAGGCCCTACGCCAGAAGCGGGCCTAGAGAAGACATCGAGCCGATGGAGAATGGGCTGGAACATACCCGCCTCAGGGCCATCCCCATTGTGAACGTCCCAGGCCAGCCCAACCGCGGAGATGAAAACCAGTCCGGGCATATACAACCAGTGCACACGATCAAGCAACTTCGAGGTCCTGCTCGATATGGTCGGGGTCTTCGACAGCTCAATGACTTGCTTCGAGTGTGTAACACGGGAAATGAAACTCGCTAAGCCCAGCGAGAACGATCCACCCAGAATCAGAATCATGACGTAGCCAAGAGCAACCGCCCAAAGGCCTACGAGGGAGGTGGCCCCGATCATGAACAGGGGGCCGAATGTTGGCCCCAAGGTTGAGCGTTCCCAGAGTGTCCGGCCGAAGGTTGTGAGGATGGCGGTGGCGTAGAAAATGATTCCAACGATTACATACACAATAACCGCGTAGTCTATCTTAACCAGATTGGAGCACCTTTCGAATTCGAAGATTTTCTCATACTAATGTAACTATCGATTGGTACGTTGTTTTCTCAAGTGAAGCGCAGCCAGCATAGTTCTTTAGTGGTCAAAGTCTCCCTGCAGCAGCGCTAGATCAATTGTGGGATAAGCGGTCGGTTTGAGGCGTGTACTTAATCGCGGCGCGGTTGTTTCTCTCATTCTCTCTAGAACAGCATACGCGATTAATTGGTATAATATTGCTGCAGTATTTGCATTCATAGCCATTGATTTTGGACAAAATGTTTCGGGCCTTGGCGTATTGACTGCAAGTTTCTACATCGGGCTTGGATTGTTTCAAATCCCGGGAGGAATCGTGGCGGCAAAGTTCGGGCCGAGGAAAACTGCCATCTACGGAATGCTACTATCCTCTGCCGCTGCAGCTCTTACGGCTTTCACCTTTCAATTCTACCAATTGGTTTTGCTAAGATTCCTAGTGGGAGTGGGAATGGGTCTATTCTTTGGGCCTGGGGTTACGTTAATCGCCAAAGCATTTCGAGGGGAATCACAGGGGCTCGGGGTGGGAGTCTTCAACGGCGCCTTCTATGTTGGGTCAGCTTTAGGCCTCTTTGGATGGTCGGTTCTCGCCGAGTTAACCGGTTGGCGACTGAGCATAGCCGCAAGTGGTGGGTTGGGAATTCTTGGGAGCCTACTTCTTTTGGCTTATCTGCCAAAGGACGAGTTGCGGAAAGAGTTCACTGTTAAGTTGGCAGACCTACGGCGGGTTCTTTCAAGCCGATGGCTACTCTTGCTCTCGCTCGAACTACTCGGAATTGGTAGCGGCCTAATTCTCGTGAACACCTTCATGATCTACTACCTTGAACAGTCCCTCAAGCTTGGGCCCACCCCTGCCGGAATAATTGGAGCTCTTAGCCCGCTTTGCGCAGTTTTCGCTTGCCCACTTTTCGGCATCTTATATGATAAGACGAAGAGAACCCGCCTCCTTCTGTTCATTCTTGGAGCGGTGTTGGCTATCGCCGTCGCAGTAGTCTCAATAGGAACCGTTTACTCTGCAATTGGCGCAAGCCTGATCGCGGGTTCGAGCAGCGGCGCCTTTACGATAACTTATTTGGCTGCCCGGAAAGTTCGGGCGGCTTCGGCTGAGTACGAGACGCTCGCCGTGAGTTGGGTCAATACCATGCAGATGTTTGCCGGCTTCTGGTCACCTGTCGTATTTTCCCTGCTCGTCATATCGTTCGGCTACGGGACATCGTGGATGGTTGGGGCGCTGTATACCTTTCTCTTGATTTCAGTCATTCTAGTGGCCAAGGAGCCGCGGAGTGGCGTGGCTGGTTCTAAGGGTGACTGACGTACTAAGCTAAGCTCGTAAGAAAGCTAGTTCGGGGGATTCCTCCAAGCTACCCTGTCATTTGTGATGATGCCTGACCCCTTCGCAACGAGTAGAGCAGCAGGCCTTGCAGAGTCAACGCCACAACTACTCCTAAAGCAAATGTTTGGAATGTGCCCATTGTTACTACGAACGATGCAATTAGGGAAAAGAAAACGGCGGTTGTGAAACACCCGACGATCACGCCGCGAAGGAATTGCGCACTTGCATCTGGGCCTTCGAATTTGTGAATGAACACCGCCAATATGGTTGCGTAAACTGGGAACGGGGTGAGGAGGCCACTGAAGTGAGGTCCTAGGAATGTCGCAGTCTCAGTGATGAGGAAGACCATAGCGGTTGCTGAAACTATTCGAGCTGGGATCTCCCATGCCGGAGGCTTGCGAGAACTCCTTCCAGCCGCGCCTGGGGGCATAACTCTCCAGACAAATGCTAGGAATGCGAGAACACTAACTAAGGACAAGACGAGTGGGGCTGATACAAAATACAAGAACACCGACGCAGCGAAGTAGGCTGTGCAGCACCCAACGAAACTAATCCGCCATCTGAACCTGAAAGAAAGCAAACTGTACGCTAGGCAGGAACTTGATAGTGAGATCAAGCCCATCAATGTTCCCTGCGCGGCTACCGACGCAAAGTTACTTCCCTGCTCCAATGCCAAGAAGAACAGGACTGGGCCGGAGGTCAGCGGAAGGCCGATTATCAACCCACCGACGGACGCGCCCCATCGGCGAGTCACGATACTCACCGCGGAAATGAAAATCGGAACACTAACCAGTTTCAGCCCGAGAAACGCCCACGTGCTCATCAGCATAGTTTCTTTTCAAAACATGGGGATAGATATTGTTGGGGTTAGATTGCCGCGGGAGCGTTTCCTTAGTCTAAACTGAACCAAGCAGAGATGAATTATGACGTCCCCTGATATTTGGGGACTAGTAATGTTTGAGATTTCTGAACTCTACGCCTACGCGTCCCGTGTCCGGCGAAGGTTTGCGGACAAGCTTGCCGAATTACCTTGGGCAGAGGTTGAGAAGAACAGGGAGGCGAGCTTCTACAGCATGAAGAATATTCTGCTCCATATGGCGGACAATGAGGATTGGGTCGTTAACTGGGTTATCCCAGGGCGGGGTGGAGAGTACGTGCGGAGGAAGTGGGCTGAGTATACGAGCATGGGTATGGTGCTCATGCATTTGGAAGAGGTTGAGGGGAGAACTCGGGCTTGGCTCCCGGGCTTGGATGAGAAAGCTTTGAAGCGGAAGGTGAACTTCACGCTCTCCTCGGGAGCAACCTTCGACCTCACGGTTGAAGAATGCCTCATCCAATCTTTCACCGAGCAAATGTATCATATGGGCGAATTGATCGCGTTAATGTGGCAGGACAATGTTGAACCGCCTCAGATGCAATGGTTCTGGAATAACCCTAGAACCTAGGAATATGACACTGAATGGTAGTGGGGGTAGGCTCCTTTGGCTCAAACTACTTCGAAACTTTTGGTTTTCCTCGCAGATGAGTAATGGCAGGCGTTCTTGTCCGATGAGCCGGTCTTCGCGATTGCCCTTGGCGACCGGCGGTACGACGACAAGCTCCCAGACATAAGGTCTAGATTCGAGAGTATATGTTCGAGGTTCCTGTACCTCTACTTTGGATTTCTTGCTCGATCTGTCTCAGCAGGAGTATTCTTTTGAATGTTGGCGGGTGTGTGGCGAAGGCTTCGTTGATGGAACGCCAATGGGACTTTGCCTCTTCCTCCATCGCCAATTCAAGTTCATGTTCATCAAGCACGCCATTGTGATCTAGATCGTACTTGCTCTTTTGTTGTATAATCCCAGCAACTTCCTGTTTAGCTAACGCAGGGTCCGCGATGAAGAGCGCACGGGCGCCGTGGGTATCCTGCGGGGCTATGGACAGGCCGTACGTTATCCTCGTAAGCGCACTCTCTAGGTTCCTAGGCGATTCCGTCAGGTAAGCTGAGAAGACGTCCGCGAAACTCTCCCGAAGTCGGCTAAGGCGAAGGACCAGGAGTTGGGAAATGAAATAGACCGCCAAAGCAACAATCCCAGCCAGAAGAATGTATGCAAACCCATTTTCGCGTTCGCCCCTCCGGCCGCTTCCACCGTATACTTGGAAGCCAAAAGCCGCCCGAACCACAACATAGGCGATCAACGGGATCGCAGACATGAATGTCATCACGATCGAATCCTTATGCCGCACGTGGCCGAGCTCATGCGCAATCACCCCTCGAATCTCATCTTCGCTCAGCTGCGATAGCAGGCCCTGGTGCACGGCCAAAGTCATATTCGAGGATGAGTTGCCGAAGACGAAAGCGTTGGGCGTCTGGTCGGGAACAATCGCCAAGCGCGGTTGCTTCACGCCCGCTTCCTGGGCCAGCTTCCCTACGGTCTGTTCCAACCAAGCATTCTCGCCAGGCCGCAAATATCGCAGCCGAGTCGTTAACCGAACAATAGACGGGCTAATGGCGAATTGGATCAACATGAAAATCAAAGCCAAAACAAGAGCCCCCGAAAGTATTCCTACCGGCGAGAAATCCACGCCCACCGCAGCGCTAATGAAGACTGAGACTACGGCGATAAAGGCGACAAAGATGAAGAGCGTAATGATTACGGTCGAATACATGGTGCCTTTGAGTTGTCCTAAATTCGCCAATGCCTATCAGGCCTCTAGTTTCCGCTTGCGAGGAGAAATAGAGACCATTAAACATTAGCTCTCACAAACCACGGAAGGATTAGGCTTGGTTGCGATCACGAAGGAAGTAGCCTGCCCTCACTGTGCAGCACCTCTACAGGTCCAGCCTGGAGAGATTATCGTAACCTGCAAGTATTGCGGGTTCACAAGCTTCATTGAGACCGGCAAGGCCTTCGAGTTCGAGCACTCTCTTATCCTCAACTCAATTCAGGCACCTCAGGTTTTCAAACTGGTTCAAAGCTGGATGACCAACAGCTTCATTGCCTCAAAGGACCTACAGAAGAAATCCGCACTCGCAGAACAGAATTTGACCTACCTCCCTATCTGGGTCGTCAGCGCCGAGGCCCAAACACACTACAAAGGCATCATAGAACGAATCGCACCGCCCGCGCAGCAAGAAGGCGACATCTCTGACCGATACGACTGGCTGGTGTTGGCTAGGAGGCAGAGCAACTTCCCAATCCGCTCCTACCACCTTTCCCTAGCTGGAAAGATTCCTTTCGATGCGGCCAGAATAGAAAGCGGTGCGAAAATCCTAAACAGCGAGATGGATTCCGACGAGGCAGTTGCGCAGGCACGGGACGAAATTGAGCATCTGCACGAATACCTTGCCAAAGAGAAAATCGACCGGATCGAAGACACTAAGACCTCGTTCAACGTAGCAAGTAGCTTCTACCTACACGCTCCCGTTTGGTTCGTGACCTACGTCTACAAGAATTCCCGATACCAAGTCCTGCTTGACGGTTCCTCATCGGAAGTAATCACGGGAGACTTGCCCAGCACAGATTTCAAAATGCTCTAATTCTATTCAAAGATGATGAATCCTTAAAAGCCAAGCCAGACGTGAGTTGAGGAGAATTTCCATGGCCGCAAAAACGCCACTCGAACGAGTACAGGAAAGCGACAGGCCCCTAGAACGTATAATGCTGCAGCTCCCTGGCTTCCGTGGATACAAGGTTAGGGAGGAAAGAAGGGAAGCGGACAGAATCGTAAGGGACTACACCTACCGTGCCCTCAAAGGCGCACGAGACGACCTCATGGGCTGCTTCCAGTTGCTCAGTAACGCCGGGACGCCGGAGTTAATGGAGCCCACAAACCAGCTCATCGCAAAGTTGGACCGAGTTGCGGAGAAGGTAAACCGCGCCTCATACGGGTACAGCGGGTTCTTTGACTCCGTACGCATCGAAGCCCCTCAGCTAGATCAAATGGTGGCCTACGACACGCAGATGATTGAGGCTGCGCGAAAATTGGCTGATTCAATTTCAAGCTTCAAAATGCAACTTAGTCAGGGAAAATTCGAAGATACTCGGAACGTGGAAAGTGGTCTGGGGACTTCAATCTTGCAACTTGAAGCCACGTTTGACAAACGTAAGCAGGTAATCGAAGGGGTGGCCGTCTAATGCCTCAAGTTTTAGAATGGGTCAACGCGGGTCCCGACGATATTGTGTACCGTTACCCGGACGAGAACATTATGTGGGGGGCGCAACTGGTCGTTCACGAGTACGAGTACGCTGTTTTCTTCCGCGACGGCAAAAGCTACGACACCTTCGGCCCGGGGAGGCACACGCTAACAACACTCAACCTGCCTCTCATTACGAAAGTTTTGTCCAGGATCGCGGGTTTTCAACAGACACCCTTCAAGGCGAACGTTATCTTCGTCTCCAACAAGCAGTTCGTAGGAAAATTCGGCAACAGAGCCCAAACAACCGAACTTGCCCCGCTTATGACCTTCGGTTCTTTCTGGTTCAGGGTTGAAGACGCATCCATTTTCGTTAACGAGGTTGTGGGTGGGCAGAATGCGTATACCACAGCGGATGTCAACAATTTCCTGCGCGGATTCGTCAACGAAAAAATGATCGACGCACTCTCCAAGTACGACCTTCAGACCGTATTCACTAAGCTTGACGAGACGTCAAATGAGGTGAAAGCCAACCTTGTCGACTACTTCAAACGAATAGGGGTTCAGATGATCGACCTCAAGTTTGAAGGAATCGACACTACGCCCGAATTCCGGGACAGGTTGTTCTGGTTGAAAACAGGCCGCGTGTCACCTGACGAGGTCATTAGGATGGAGACCGTAAAGGACGCTGCCGCGTCTTTAGGTAAATCTACGGGCGGGGGTGCAGCCTTCGGCGCCGGCATGGTCCTCGTCCCACCACTATTCCAAACATCAGGCGGAACAGCCCCTGCCATTGCATTAGTCGTTTGCCCCAACTGTCAAGCACACATTCCCTCAACGTCGAAGTTCTGTCCCAACTGCGGCACAAGCATTAGTTCCGAAACGCAGCCCACCGCCGCTCCAGGAAAGAAATGTCCCAAGTGCAACAGCGTGGCCGCCGCAGGCGCAACCTTCTGCCAAAACTGCGGAGCCAAACTTCCCTAAAGGACCATAACAAGGGAAAAGTGTCGATTCAGCCGCGGATATGAATTAAGCGTCCTAACTCCCAACGTTTCCTCTCCGCATCGTCACCTCGAGCGATCTGGGGTTCCGTTGGGTTGGCAATGTCTCGAATCGCCTTGGCCTTAATTATTTCCCAATGATCAGAAAGCTGGTAGCCTCGAACGTCGACAAATTCCCAGCCGAGTTTCTTGTACATGGTCTTTGCAATCGCCCTGCCAACTGCTTCACTTCCCACACCGATGGCCTCGTACAAGACCCTGAGGAACTCGCCGAGGCGGTCAGGAATCTCCGTTCTCCCCATGTGGTATTGTCGTTCTAGATGATCATAGAGCGCCTCTCTGACACGAGTTCCGAGAATGTCACTTAGACTATCATCGATGGATTCGAGCAGCAACGCCGTAGGGTAGCCTTTGAGGACCGGACTGAAAACGGCTTCCTCGCGCTCTTCGAGTGACAAAGTGAACTCTATAATCAGACCTGTGAACTAATCATTGAATATAGCGTCACTGCAGACAATTGGGTGCAGTGACATCGCCATGAAATAGCCCAACTTCCTCTATCTACGCTTGACTATACCTAGATTACCTTACAGTTTGGCGAGGCGGGCTCGTACTGGGCAATGCGCTCTAGGTTGTAGGCACACCTCCCGCACACATTGTGCCCGCACTTCTGGCTAAGGCTAGAATGCAAAGGCTGCAAGGAAACTCAATTACGACTCAGATGGTCTGGCTAAATGTACTTCTTGCGGGCTCGAGGCTAAGCAGCTTTTTTGCTGACACTTCCGAATGCAATTCTGTAGATTTGAGCTAGCGCGAAGTAGAGTCCTAACCTTTGAACAGTGTCAACAAGGCCCGGCAGTCGGGTAGAAAATCTCAGGTTCAGATAAGATTCGAAATTCTCGAATTCCTATTCTACAATGCAGGTTCCCATTCTAGGACTTCTCTTTGGCGGCGGGCGACTCAATTATCATACGACGATTTCCAAAAATATTTGGAATATCTGAAACAGAAGGGATTCGTCGAAGAAACAGGTGATGGGATTCGCCTAGCCACATCAGGAAAGGACGTTTACCTGAAACTGAGGGAAACACTGCCCTCGATACTCTAGAGCGGGTATGTGCACCAATGGTGAGCTATTCCTATACCACGAACCAGGCAAATTACCGGGGAAGTTGACTATGACAGAGAAGCGAGACGAATACCCCGTTACGACTTTGCATCGGTTCCTGGAGGAAGCTTCGAAAGAGTTCAAACGATTCCGTTTCCAAGCCAAAGTGAACCTCATAGGGTCGATCATCTTACTGGTCCTCGTTTCACGTTTCCTCCTCTTCGCTTTCATAAGTTTCGGGCCACCACCGTTTAACGAGGAACGTACCTTCAACCCCGGTCGTCCACCTTCAATGATGCACTTTTTCCTGCCAGATTGGCTACTTCTGTTCGCGTCTCTCGCTGCGGTCCTCTGGTCGCTCGACGTTTGGATCAGTCAGCGCAAATTCGTTTCCCGGTGGGGTGGGAGATTCGAGAAACTCGAGGCGTTGGAAAGGCGGTTCCTTCACGACGACACGCCCCAGAGTTAATGCAATTGGAATCACAGTGATGCCTGGGCTCGGTTCACTTTTTGTTTCCTCAACTTCCTTGAAAGTCCGGTATGGCCTCTTGGTGTAAGTTGCAATAATGCCGCTTCAGCCGTAGCTTTGTGCTAAACCTTCTTTCACACAGAACGCATGTGTAGACTCCAATGATTGGCCTGAAACATGCGGCACGATGCCTTTGTTGCTGGTACATCTCGGTCAATTCTTGCACTGAAATCTGACGAGTGACGTGGCTGGCTTATAATTGGGATTCATCTCCGGTGTGCACCAAGAATTTTCCTTGGGCATCGTCTAACGGTTTCCACTGTTAACCTCTGGTGCATACCAGAAGTGCCGCCTGTTTAAATCGCGAAGTCGCGGGGTTACGCAGTGTCGGTATGAGAGGTGATTAGCAGAAATGAATTTCGCAGAAACCATTTTGCAGGCAGCGTCGCATGGCCAATTCCCAATGCAGAGAGGGCCCCTTCCCATGCAAAATCCGTGGTTCGGTGCCTTCGGAGTAATCGCATTCGCTCAGCTACTGCTAGCCTTTGCAGCAGTCGCGGCACTTGTCTTCGTTGCTTGGAAGGTTGGCGGCTACTACGATGCCTTGAGGAAAAAACTCTAAATGGCAAGCGCTCGTGCTTGAGAGATAAATTCCTCTTTCCCTCTTTTCATTGTGGGTACTTATGCTCAGCTTCCGCGTGTTAATCACATTCGATGGCATCTGCATACGATGCAGGTGAGTGAAAAAAGGAGAGCTGATGAACCAGGGTGCTCCAGGTTCATCGAGTTGGATCCGGAGGCTTCGTTTACTTGAACTTCTTGAGGTTCGCGTTATCCTCGTTGAAGACCATTTCAAACATGCCCAAGACTGCTTTCTTGGTTGAAGCCTCATCCATGCCTTGCGCTACGAATTCGCCTTCAACTTCGACCTTAGTCTTTTCGCCCATTGGGGTGTAGGTGTGCGTATGCTTTGAGCCTTTCATTGGCCCAGAGAGCACTTCAGTTGACATTGATTTGGGGGGGCTCATGGTGATCTTCCATGATTCCGTGTGCTTAGATCCGTCTGGGTTTTTGACTTCAAGGTCGAGTGTCAATCCGTTCGCTGATTGGTCTCGCATGCCTGCTACTTTGACCGCGCTGTGGGAATGTGCGTGCTCGTCGTTGATGTATCTCCAGATTTTTTCAACAGGGGCGTCGAAAACGCCATCGTCTTTTATGTGAACCATTTTCGTTCATCAGTACATTACATATGACATGAATTTAACCATTGTAAAGGCTTCAAGCTCTTTCCATATGACCAACCATGCACGGGAATAGTCGTTCGTTCTGTCTATGACTCGCGCCGCTTTGCCTTCGATATGGATGCCGAAAGCAAGCAAGGTTCTATTGAAGATTGAGTCGGAGACATGACAGATTTTCCTCTTCTCACTCTATGCGGAAGCGAATTATGTGGCTTGAAGGTAGTCTAGTTTTCGTGTTCAAATGGGCGACGAGAAGTTCGAAATCGACCTCGGGAATCTTCTCACAAGACTCATCCCTGACAAGAACGGCTCGGCATTCACCAAGCTGGACGCTATCAAGGCGAAGCTGGTTAGGATGCACGATCAGAATCTGGTGAAAATCAACCACTCGGCTATGGAGATCATCTGTGCTAAGGATTTGATTATGAGGGGATATGATGTCGATGTTGAACATCGCTTGGAAGAATCCCTTGTCTGCGATCTGCTGGGGATCAAGGGTGACGGTAGGGCTATAGTTGAAATTGAGACGGGGTTCGTACCCCCAGAGCATGCATTGGACCCTACAGCATTTTGTTCGGCCAAGATTGCCAGCAAGATAGCTAGGTACAGCAAATTCGCTGACAAATTTACCCTAGCTTCGCCGCTCTACCAAATCCTGCCCATCCCCCTAACCTTCCTGAAACCCCCAAGAGTGAGAGAGCCCGAGGAGGTGAGGGAGACGAAGAGGCTATGCGACCGCTACTACGACAATCCACCCATACCCCTGAACGAGATAACCACAGGCAGACTTCACTCGCTCTCCTTCATTGACGTGGACGCAGGAACAGTAAGGGAGGTCGACCCTGAAACCTACGCGGAATCGCTGCTCGGCATGTGGGATAAGATAAGGCAGTAAGTTGCCGCCCAACTTTCGAGGCAGATGTGGCTTTCCCTTCGCGAGGGACTTTCGACCCTCCCCTCGTCCAACGCCTTGGTTTTCCCTCACTCGGGCCTCACGGAGTTTCTGCGGTTTCCCGCTAGCGTCGTGACGCTACACCCGAGCGCTCATCGATCCACGTAACGACCCAAGGCAAACCCTGGGACGGAAGCCGACCGACGAATCTACCCCTGTCTCGGTTGGGCAGCACCATAACATTGTCATCGCAGAGATAAGGGGGTTGCGGCTGGATTCCACACGTCAAATGCGTTTTCCAGTGGAACATAGCAAGGTCGGGCTGCTCGCTACCTTCAAAAGGCCAAAACGCCACGACTCGATCAGGGTGCATGAACCATGTCTAACCCAAACACTCACCATTGCACCAAAAGCTCTCTCACGATGGAATTTTCCTGGGCAAGGTTGCAATGGCTGGGGTTCAAGAGATCCTACCTCATAGGCGTTGGGAAGGTTTCCTGCGAGAAATGCGGACGGATATTTCCGATCGAGGAAGGCGCTGTTCAAAAGGCCTTGGCGAAAAGGGCGATTGAGTTCAAAGACGACCTTCGAAAAATCGCGCTCGAAAACGGAAGTTAGCTTGATTGGGTCGATTAACTCCAGTACCTATGGCCGTTCTAATGTGCCCAAGCTCTCGTTAATGCTCCTTGCTGGGTCAACACTCAACGCAAGATCATGTGTTGGTAATTTTCATGAGCATGAAACCTTTCGATTATCAACCAGCTGTCTTGCGGTTTTTCGGTTCAGCAGAACCATGAGCAGGTCTTTGTGAATCTTAATAGTTGAGTTCGCAGTGAGTTAGAGAGTCGCTTTACTTTGGATTGATGATTAATGGCTGAAGATAAGATTGGCCAAATAATGAGTAAACCTGTCCGAACAGTGAAGCCCGACGAGAAGCTCACCGCGGCAGTCGCAGCAATGGACAACAACAGTATCGGTAGCGTCGTTGTTCTTGATGGCGAGACCGCTATCGGAATCATTACCGAGGGTGACGTAGTCGAGCAAATCTCGAAAGGAGCTCAAATCCTTCTTGAACCAGTAAAGCAAGTTATGTCAAAACCGCTCATCACAGGGACACCTGATATGGCCGTTCAGGACGCCGTGAACCTGATGCTCGAGAAAAGGATTCGTCAACTTCCCATCGTTGAAGGAAGCAAATTAGTTGGCATAGTTACCGATCGAGATTTGATGCGGTCGGTTCTCCGCGCCTCATACGAGAAGCTAAGCAAACCTAAGCTGCGGGAATTAGAGCTTGAAGCGGCCAGGATAGCAGCCCAGATAGTTACACTGCTGAATCTCTAAGCACTCTGATTCAACGTTTCATCGTCGCCGCGACAGAACGACTGCGGCTACAATTGCAATGGCTGCCACTAATCCCGCAATTAGTACGAGCCCCGAGGGTTTGTCGGTTAAGGAAACTGTCGTTGCGGTAGGTTGCGTAGCTGCCGCGGTTGTTGTCGTCAATCCATTTCCTGCAAGCTGTCCGTAAAATGTGCCTGTGGGGGAGAACTGGTTGTTCAGAATATTCTGGGACGCAACCCTACCTAGCGCTGTTGCGAGGTCCTGATAGGATAAGCCCGCAGTACTCGAGGTGTAATCGACGTATCCAAAGAATTGCATGCTCCAGAAGGGCGAGATGTAACCAATCCCCTCAACCTTCGCCGCCGTAACCATCACCGCCAAGAACTCTTGGTCCAACGGTACCCAGAAGCTGAACGCATCATTGCGAAAAACGTCGACGTTTGAGACTATGCTCGAGGCCTGCAGCGTCCCAACCTTATACAACCAAGCCTCATCCAACACCACGCGCTTCCCGTATTGTTTGGCGATGTCAGAGAACGTGAGGAGCCGCTGAAGAGTTGGGCCGACGACCGGGTAAACGTGTAACGAGATAAAATCTAGGCTGGTGTTCACCCCAAGGCTCTGCACATACGTGTTGCTAAGCCATGTCCCACTTCCAGCTCCGAGCTTAGTGTGGCCTCGATTCAAATCTTCCAGAATGTGGTTTACATACGTCGTGTAGGAGTTGGGGGAATTGAACTCAGTGAAACCGGTCAGCTTATACTGCGTGTCAGGCTCCGCGCCCAAATCCAAGTAGTCCGGTTGCAGGTCTTGAATGAACGCCGAAACCATTTCCTTCCTCTCCGCTTCGAACTGCTGCGGAGTCAACTTCGAGTAATCGAAGGTTATCGGTGAAAATGCCGTATTCGCGAACAGTATAGAGGATTCAATTTCAACCATCCCGCGCTTCCTAACCTCTTGTACAACCTGCTTGTAGAACTGCACGTAGGCCGAATAGTCGGGAAAGCTAGGTGTGTATAAGGGGAAACCAATTGGGAAGGTGACGCCGCCTATGCCCAGTTCCTTAAGCCGGTCCAAGTACAGGATCACGGCCTGCATCGTATTCGGCGCGAGCAACGCATCCTCCCGATTCGAGTTCGCAGGTAACAGCTCTGCACCGAAAATTGGCGAACCTGTCCCAGGGCCCATGGTGGCTAGGGTGGCGTTGAAATCGTCCAGACTCGATTTGAGCGTTGAATAGAGCTGCTGGTACTCCGGCGGAACTTGAGCAGTCTGAGCCGCTCCAGAGAACGCAGAAGCAGTTGGAACTGCGAGCAAACCAAGCAGAAACAGGACACTAACCTGATAGGCGTTCAAGTAGACTCGACCGCGAGAGGTCAGCTGGAGATTTTCAATATTAGGGGTTGTGAACGAATCGTCCTCAATTCTACGAGGTTTCAATTGCGATGAGCGTGGACAGTGAGAACCAGTCGTCGATGATTTCTTTCGTTGCCTTCTCGTAGTATTTTTCGTAAAGTGCAACTTTGCACCGCCATGCTTCATCCGGGTCTTCGTTGATGTAGTGGCCTTTTCCCGTGAAATTTTCTCCACCTATCTCGAATGAGACCTCGCAGTTCTGCTTGATGTTCTTCATCCAATCCGTCTCCTTCCCCTCGTGGCTGAGGAAGACCTTACCATCACTGGCTGCAAACCACAACTCTACACTGTGCGGTCGCCCCGTCTTTCGTCCCTTCGTCGTGAGGTGAATGAGTTTCTGAGATCTGACTTTCATCAAGTTGTCTGCATAGGCCATCTGCTTTCACATTCGAGGTGCTCTACAACGTATCCGTATTAATTCTGCGCGGACACACTCCAGCGGTGCCGATTGCACCACGGGAGACAAGGCGAGGTCAGTCGGTTTCTTGGAAAGTCTCCCTACAAGATGTTCTTACGAGTTCCTCTAGGCGTGTTTCTTATTGTCCTACCTTATACAACGAGAGCATTGACACAATAAAAATCCACTTACTTGATTCGCAAAAAAAGAGGGAAAAGGTCGTAGTCTTCTATGCCTTTTCATGATCCAGATCTTTGAGCGTTTTCTGGTATTCTTCGCGTGAAATTTCTCCGGAGGCGTAGCGTTTTCTCAGGATTTGCGTCGGTGTTTCCTCAGTTCGTTGTGGTTTCAGTTTCAGTTTGGTTTTGGTGAGCGTCGTGCCCATGTTTGTCCCTATGCCTCTTCTTCTTGCCAAGACGGCGGCAGCGATCAAAGCCAGCAAGAGCAGAATAATGACAACGGTTGGGGTGGTCATATCTTCTCTAAAGATGGCTGCGACTGTCTTAGGTGAGTCAACGGTGATGGATGCAGGATTCGAAGTAGCCCCGACACTCCAATGGTCGAAAACCAGCTTCGCCCCCAATGCCTGCCAGGCATCGTGTGTTGGACCTTCGCTTTCTACTTGAACAGTGGCTTTCGAGCCTTCGTCATACCACCCTGTTCCAGTGGGATTTCCGTAGTCTGACTTGACTTCTACGTAGTATTGTTTATGGTAAACGGCGGCGGCCGTGTAGGACTGGTCCATTGTGATCGTAGTTTGCGGAGAATTCACATCCGCACCATTCAGGTTCCACGCAACGAACATATCTCTAGTGTCTGACGTAACCTGTACCATCGGGTCTGTGCTTAGACTCACGGATGAGCCTTTGGCATACCACCCCGAGGGAGAGCTGGTTCCACCCTGAGCATTTTGGACAGTCAGTTGATATTGGTTTTCGTAGGTGAATGTGTAGCTTTGGTCGAAGGGTTGGGTTACTGTCTGTGTGGTTGGAACATAGTACGGATAGTAGTAGTACCAAGAGTAGTCTGGATAGGAGTAGTACCACCAGTCGTAGTAAGGCGAGTAGTACTCTGTGTAACTTGTTACGGATACGTCCTTTCCTTTCTCGCTCGTCCACGAAGTTCCCTTGGCGTAGAACCTCTCACCACTCTTTCCGCTAACGTAGGAATCGACTTGGTACGTGTGGATGTCGTCGCCTTTGATCTGGAATTTTGCTGTGCCTCCACCTGCGATTGATGCTACACTCTTTCCGTCGGCCAGAAGGGTAGTCGAGTAATCAGACGGGAATCCTTGGATGGATATTGTAATTGTCGCCGTTGTGACTTTCACGGTCTGCCCTTGGTAATTCTCAGACCAGTAAGAAGGAAACGGCCCGGCCCATGGGATGTAAGTTCCAGACGTGTTATAGCCAAAGTAGCATGGCGAACTTGAACTGCAAGTTGTGCCGTCCGCCCTGACAGGGATTGGGGCAAAGGCGAAAAGCACTAAGATAACTGCGACGATCACGGGAGAACTAAATAGCGTACGCAAAGTATATCGCGATTTTGTTCTGACCTCAGGCACTTAGAAATTGTGTTAATAGAGTACACTTTCATGACTCCTGATATTTACTATTCCGACGGCATATACACAAATGGGTCGACGAATCTAGCGGGTCGAGCAGGGTGTGATGCCAACACCTGTCTCTTGCTAATGGAATTTCGTGTGAATGTGGGCTAGTCGGTTTGTGGGAAGTCTCCTTGAAAGATTTCCTCAATGGCCCTTCTAGGCGAAGCTTCGGGTTGTTCCGCCGCGTAACCTACTGAGAACATTGCGACTGGGCGAGCCGACTTTAACCCTAAGACTTGCTGCACCTTCTTCTCGTCAAAGTCTCCCACCCAGACTGTTGCCAAGCCGAGGTCCACGGCGGCAAGCATGGCGAAGGCTCCAGCGATCGTCGCGTCCTGCACGCTGTAAAGTTCCGTACCTCTCTTCCCATATTTTGCGGCTGAGCGGTCAGGGTCTGCGCAGAAGACCAAGCAAACGGGGGCCTGGGCGATGAAACCTTGACCATGCGCCGCTTTCGCCAGAGCATCCTTCTTCGCCTGGTCGCGAACCACCTGTACCTTGTACGCTTGCAGGTTCCCCGCCGAAGGCGCCATGTTCGCTGCCTCGAATAGTCGTTTCAGTTTACTCTCCTCAACTGGCTGAGGTTTGTACGCGCGCACCGAACGCCTTTGAGCTAGAACTTCAACGAACTCCAACTGGAATCATTCTGGGGTTGGCGGCGGGCGGATTAAAGGGGAATTCTTGGCACCCAGAATTGCAACCCAGCGAACCATCGAATTTACCATCAGACCTCTAGCTCAGCAGGATTTGCCATGCCGATTCGTTTCGAGTCAGTTACGAGAGAAGCACGCCTCCTTAGCCCTCTCCAGAACTTTGAGCCGGTGAGCCAAGTAATCGAGCACAGGCGGGATCCGCTAACTGGCCGAAGAGTAATTGTGCTCAAAGGCCGGTTGGATTATGTTAAGCGGTTCATCGAGTCGGATGAGACCGCCATTGACGATCTAGCAAATTCAACCCTTGAGGGATGTCCCTTCTGTCCCAGTTCGTTGGAGACTAAGGCGCCAAAGTTCATTCCGGAAATCTCACGTAAAGGCCGAATTCGCGTGGGTGAAGCGGTGTGCTTTCCAAGCCTCTTCGCCCATGAGGATCATAACGCGATCGTGGTCCCAACACGCTCGCACCGTGTCCCGTTAAATCAAATCCAACCGGCCATGCTTGCTGACGCATTCAATGCATGTGTAGAGTATTTTCGCCGACTTAACACCTGGCAACCCGCGGTGAAGTACAATGCGATTATCGTGAACTTCTACCCGCCCGCGGGTTCAACCGTCGCCCACCCACACGTGCAGGCCCTCGCGAGCGACCTGCCTCTGCAAGGAACAGAGGAGCTCACAGACGCGAGCCGCGCGTACTTCCAGAAGCATGGTGCTCCATATTGGACTGAGTTGGTTGAGGAGGAGAGGCGTATCGGGATCAGATATCTTGGGGCGACGGGGAGGGTGCATTGGTTAACCCCGTATGCACCGTTTGGTTTGAATGAGGCCCAGGCAGTTGTATCTCATGCTTCAAGCCTAAGTTCACTTTCTGATGAGGACTTTCGTGGCCTCTCTGAGGGCCTCGTCAAAGTTCTCAAGTACTATTACGATGTCGGTATCAGGAGCTACAATATCGCGATTTATTCAGGGCCGTTTAGTGAAAACCTTGACTACTTCGACGTTGGCCTTCGTGTTGTCTCCCGGTATGGGTACAAGCCCAAGTTTGTGAGCGACGTTTGGGCGTTTCAGTATCTGCTCGGCGGACAGGAGGTTTACGAGGCGCCTGAGGAGACTTGCAGCAAGCTTAGGAAGTACTTCGAATAGCCCAGGCCAAACTCCATGAGCCATCAACACATCGAGTTCACCTCACCCAAAGAAGCTCACAACATAATAGTGATTCTAATCTAGGAGACGGCAATACTAGTTCTGTCAGGTCTCTGTGATGATTTATTGCAAGTATTGCCTCTCTCGCTTGGAAGATTCAGCAACTGAATGCCGGGTTTGTAGGAACGCAACTAGTTACGGCTCGTATCTCGCGTACTATTATCCATACGTTCCCTGGGACTTCCCTACTCCAGCTGTTTTTCAGCAAGGACAACAAACGACTGCCTTCAGATCATGCCATTCCTGTTGGCGTCAAGTCGACCCCAACGATCGTTTCTGCCGTTATTGCAGAACCTATCTAGGTTAGGTGCCAACAAAAAACCTTAGACGTGTTTTCAGATCAAACGGAGATACTGCAAAGTTTCCCTCGGTATCTAGAAGAGTGGGACGGATACGTGAAACGCTTGCGTGGATGAAAGCGCAGCATGACTAGCGTTCTGGTTACTTTCCGCGCTGAGAGCGAGCATAGGGAGACGCTCACCAAAGCTCTGGGCAAAGCTTCGCGGATAGTCTTTCTCTCCGACGTTTCGCCGCAGAACCGTGCAAAAGAACTCGCCAACGCCGACGTGCTAATCTCTTGGAGTGTGGAGGAGGAACTGCGGCCTGAGGAATTCAAGTTGCTCGACCACGCTAAGATGTTGCAATTGGTCTCCGCGGGCGTAGACCACCTACCCTTCAGAGACCTCCCGCTGGGCCTAATGATTGCTAGCAATGCCGGAGCCTATGCAGAACCTATGGCGGAGCATGCAGTCGCCATGATCCTAGCCATTACTAAGAACCTCTTCGACCGGCAGGTGAAACTCAGGAACGGGACATTTGACCAAACCAATGTGAACCGGATGCTACAGGGCTCCACTTGTGCGATCTTGGGTTTCGGCGGTATAGGAAAGGCGGTTGCACGCCTCCTGCGCTGTTTTGATGTCAAGATCTATGCGCTCAACACGACCGGGCGAACCGATGAGCCAGTCGACTTTATTGGAACACTCAGAGACCTCGAACATGTGCTGCGCCTCGCCGACATCGTCATCCTCACCCTTCCATTAACGAATTCAACTCGAAAGTTAATCGGGAAGGAGCAGTTGGGATGGATGAAGAATGATGCTGTCCTTGTGAACGTTGCGCGCGCGGACATCATTGACGAGGCCGAACTATACCAGAAGCTGAAGGAGAAACCTCAGTTCACAGCCGCGATTGACGCTTGGTGGATTGAACCCCTACGCCACGGGAGGTTTTCCACAAACTATCCCTTCCTAGAGTTGCCCAACGTTCTGGGCTCACCACACAACTCCGGGATCGTCCACAATTCTTTTCAAAAGGGCACGATGCACGCAGTTGAGAACGTGAAACGATTCCTGAACCACGAACCCGTACTGGGCGTGGTCAGGAGAAGTGACTACACGTAACCTATAGGCTCCCGGCCATTGCTAGGCCGCGACCCCATCTTGGGTGAATAGAAAACATGAAAAACCTGCACACCCGACGTATGGAGTATGCTTAGCTGTTCAAATTGCCAGACGACCGTTAGCGAGCAGGCTCTCTTCTGTCACCGTTGCGGCGCAAGATTCACCGCTTCGTACGCGCCTTCCGCATACAATGTTCAAGCAGACTTGGTTCAACAATCTCTCGGCCTGCTCTCACGCCTGTGGCCATCGTTGTCCACGCAGGAGAGAGCTAGTACGATCGCCCTACTGCCGTACGCGTTCCAGGGGTACCCGGCCGCCCTTCAAAGCCTTCGAGGGTGGTTCGCCGATCGCTCAAGATACGACACGCGACCCTACACGTAACATTGCAGACACGTTAGTTGGGCTCATGCGAGAATAAAAGCACGGAGGCGTGCGCCCCATGATGATAGACTGTGCCGTGACGCGCGTAGCGACATATGCGTTCACATTCGCTTAGGCGCTATACTTTCTTTCCCTGCATGCTTCAAATATACTGTTCATTGCTTGGTTGGAGTTATCTGGTTTAGAGGAGGTGTGTGATGATATGGATAGGACGATTGTTCACTTCGAGATCCCCGCCAACGACCCGGCCAAGCTTTCGCAGTTCTATTCGAAACTTTTCGGATGGACCTTCGAGAAGTGGGGTGGCTCCGAGACGGAGTATTGGATGATTAAGACGAAGGCGAAGGATGAGGATGTGGGGGTTAATGGTGGTATGATGAAGAAAATGGACCCGAACCAAAGGCCGCTTAACTACGTGCTTGTTGAGTCGGTTGACGATTTCAGCAAGAAGCTGGTTCAACTGGGCGGGAAGATTGTGATGCCTAAGAGGGAGATACCGAACATGGGCCAGTTTGCTGTGGCGCTGGATCCGGAAGGGAACGGCTTCGGGATTTACGAATCCGGCGAGAAATAGGGAAAATGGGACGTGCCTAGCTCGCCAGCTCACCTTTTTTAAAACAAAACTTCCAGTCGACTATTATTCTAGTCGCTTATTATCGTGGCGACCGCGATTGTCCTCTACCGAAAACGTAGTCAAACACCCAAGCCGGAAGCTTTCTGGAAGTGGTAGTTCAGTTCAATATGAATAAACGTAAGACGGGCATTCTTTGCTGATAGGTCGTGGCTTGATATGAATTATGTTAGACTTGGAGACAGCGGATTAAAAGTTTCTGAGATTTGTCTTGGCACTTGGCATCTTCCGAGGTTGAAGGAAACTGATTCGTATGGGATACCGAAAGTGGACGCTGAAGAAACAAGAAGGGTAGTGAATCTGGCTTTTGATCATGGTATAAACTTCATTGATACTGCGAACCGATACCATGGAGCGATGGCTCCAGTTGATTTGAACCATTATGGGAACGCCGAGAAGATCCTGTCAGAAATACTCAGAGACCACGAAAGAGAGAGCTTTGTGTTGGCAACAAAGGTGGGGAACGAAATGGCACCCTGGCCGAATGGACGCGGCCTGTCAAGGAAACACATGTTCTGGCAAATAACCGAAAGTTTGAAGCGATTAAAATTGGAATACGTGGACGTATATTTGGCTCATCTCCCAGATGAGGAAACTCCGCATCTAGAAACTTTGCAAGCTTTCAGTGACCTAGTCGCAATGGGGAAAATTCACTATATCGGTTGTTCCAACTTCACGACAGAACAGGTCATAGACTTCATGGAGCTTTCCAAAGTGCATGACCTAGTCAGTTTTGTTACACTCCAAGACCCATATAGCCTAGGTAACCGAAGCATCGAATCCAACATGCTACCTCTAGCTCGCAAGTACAACTTCACAACAATGGCGTATTCTACGCTAGCTGAAGGATTACTATCCAGCAGATACCTAGACGGAGTTCCAGTTGGATCAAGAGCAACATATTCCCAGAGCCTCAAGAAAGCATTATCTGAGAAAAACCTAGAGTCCTTGAGAAAACTATCCACCTTAGCCAGCGAGAAGGGCATCTCGTTATCCCAACTCGCGATTGCATGGATACTTCACAAGCAGAAAAAACTTGGCGTCAACATAATTCCGATCATCGGAGTATCGAACAAAGAACAACTACTAGAAAATCTTCAAGCATTAGAAGTCCACCTATCCGAAGATGACATGTTAAAAGCGGAACAGAGTGCGCTCCCAATCCAAGTCTAACTTTCACTAATGCATGTTACGAAACTCTGGACTTGAGATTTCATTTAGTTTCACGCAGCACTCACACTGGCCTTTCATTGAGGTCGTGATGCTACAGTTGCTTTCTCGACCACTCGGCCACGCCACACGTTCTTCCTGTTTAGCTCTTGTCGCTCAGAACGTGAGTTTTCCGTTCCGGGCGATGGCATTGCCCTCTACTGTTAGTGTAGCTTTCGTTATGACCCCGGCGAAATAGAAATCGGTTTTGTTGGCGCCCCCTATGTCGTCGTTGCCGCCAATGCCTACGGTCACGACACCGGAGGCTAGGCTATCTTGAAGGAACCCCGTTCTCACCTGCGGGTTCACGCCAACGCCGATAACTGCAATCCTATCCCTCTCACCTGAGGCTTTGTCATAGGCTGCCTTCAGAAGGTTCGCGTTCAAACGGCCTCGATAATTCGACAGCAACCCATTCCTGAAATCTAATCGAACTCCGCCAACCCATTTACCCATGAATGACGTTGGCCTGTCGAAAACGACGCTCCCCTCCGCATAAGTCTCATCTGGGCATGCCAAGACATCGCCGCCCGGTATGTTAGCAACGTTTCGGCCATGATCAAGATCCTCTGAGTCGACGATGCAGTCGTCCTGGAACGCATCACGACCTGCCAATCGAAGGGTAAGGTTGGTGCCATTGGGGGCGGTGAGTTTGACCTCGCCGTTGCGCATGAGGGATGCGAGCTTCGCCACCTTGCCTTTGAGCTCCGCAAAGTCCACCCCGGAGGCTGCGATCAACATACGCTGCCAGGAGGCGAGTGGGATTTTGTAGGCGTGGGCACGCTGTTGTGTGGCGTACCCTAATGCTATCCGTGCTCCTTTAAGCCGGCACTTTTTCGCCCTTTCATACCATTCTTCGTTGTAGCTAGTTGCGGCGCCGAATTTTTGGCGGTTCTTCCATATTTTGAGGAAGTCCGCTGGGCCGGTGATGAAGACGTATCCTTTGGCTTTCTCGACCGCCGCCCACTCATGCTCTCCAACTTTTCCCAGCTTCTCTTCGGGAAGCGTTTCAGCACTTTTCCAGAAGGTTTCTTCATGCTCGAACAGTAGCATTGGGCGCGCTCCGAGTTCGCGAAGCTTGTAGATGAATGCGTCTGCTATGGGAAGGCCGTGGTCCCAGGTCTCAACGATTACGTCATCGCCTGGCTGGATGCCGAGGGTTGATGAGAGAACGTTTGTTGCTAGGGCATCATAACTGAACATAGTTCAAGCACCACGCAGCCACCCACCCATAAGACTTTACCTCGTTTGGAGTAAAGCAGAGAAATAACATGAGAAGACCATGAGGCAAGCAAGTCCGATGGACGCCGCAAAGATGCACGAAAGAAATAGTGACGCGACGAGTACTGCCGATGCTGCTGGTCAATACAACGATCTGTTGCACTTGACACACCATTGCGCCGCTCTAGGGTTTACGGCGCCGCAACTTACACAAGTCTTCATCGTTTGTGTTTGACTTTGTGCGATCGGGTTGAAGCCGCAATACGGGCAAGGGATTTGCGCTGAATACTTTCCACATTTATCGCAAAACGGCATGCTTCGAGAAGTGTCGGGTCAAGGTAATATTCTTTGGTCATCATAACCAACGAATTATCGAAAGTCAGGTGTGAAAGCGCGTGGCAATGGAGATTATTGATTGATATTCCAAGAATTGTTGCGATGAGAAGCTTTGCTGACGCCCCGTAAGTACAAGTTGTCCATCTCTCGCCGGATGGCTACGCTTGGCTCGAGGGTTTTCTCTCCAGAGCCGGCTGTTCGTTCGCTGATCGTTTACAACCTGCTCCAGGGCATGTATCTTGGTTACATCAGGATCTTTTGGCAGCCCTGGATGGTTTCTCTAGGGATCTCTATCGCGATAATTGGAGTTTTGGAGAGTGGGGCAGGAAGAAACGGAGCGATATCCGGTTTAATGCAAGTGGTGGGAGGAAGGTTTTCGGACCGCCGGGGACGCAGGAGGCTGATTCTTGCAGGAAGTGGTTTCCTCATCGCGTGCTGGCTGACATCCGCGGGGGCATTCTTCTTCGGTTCCTCAGCGCTCGTATACCTCGCCTACCTCCTCTGGGGTCTCAGTCTGCTGTCGCTCCCGGTAATTGACGCGATGATGGCCGACTACATCGAGACGCCTGACCGTTCAAGAGTATACAGCACTATGCTAGTTGCGAATTTCATACCAGGTTCAATAACCGGATTCCTTGCGGGAGAGTACGGGGCTTCTCTGAGTCCCCCGCTTCTTCTTGTACTCGCAGCTGGGCTCGAGACCGTCGGCTTCGCTTTGCTCTTCGTCAAGGTTCGAGACAAAGGCGTAGCGAGTGTGATTCATAGGGCTCCAGTCAGTCTTAGGGCTACGTGGGAGTGTATCAGCCAGTTCCGGGGGTTCTTCAGCATCTTCATGATGGACGCAACAGCTTGGTCGCTCGCAACTGGAATCTTGTACGCCCTTCTCTCAACTCGGGGCTTCACCCAGTTTGAATTCGGGGTTGTCGCCCTCACGCAGCCCATCGGAGTTGTGTTCGGCACCGTTCCCGGTGGGTGGTTGACGCACCGCATCGGGGCGAGAAGGCTGCTTATGACATCGGAAATCCTAGGAGCGGTCATGGTATTGGGATGGGCCTTCTACCCGGTTGAGCCTCTGGTTCCTCTATATGGGATCGTGTGGGGTTTCGCGATCTCAACTTGGGTGCCGGCACAATTCCACCTGTCGGCGGCCATGTTCCCCGAAGGGAGGAGGGGAGAAATGCTTGGGGCTCTAGCAACATCGGTCTACTTCGTCCGCTTCGCTGGCCCCATAGTCGCCGCCGGGCTGTATCTCACCTTCGGCTACCCCGCTCCCATGGTGGCCGGTGGCCTTGCAATATTCGCAACAATCATTTTGATCAGGAGATTCCTGCCGCAGGACGATTAGGCTGCATCAGATGTGGCTTCCTTTTGGGGTTCCGCCGCAACCGCTCGTCCCGTTCGCGTTTCTAGCGATACTTTGTTCGTCCGAGGCTCGGGTCGGTGGGATTCGGACTCGTCGGTGCTTCGGATTAGCCCCTTTGAAACCTAACTGCTAGGTATGAATTATAAGCGCAACCACGATACGATAAAATTGGGGCGATTCTATTGAGTGATATTGACGTTCATCAGTTGCCCTCAACGCTGAGGAAGTTCATCGAACGGAACCCGAAGGTCTGGGAATCCCACGAAGCATTAGGACTAGCCTGCAGAAAAGCAGGGCCCTTATCTGACAAACACATTGAATTCATCAAGATGGCGATCACGGCGAGTCAGACGCTTGAAACCGCGTTCAAGACCCACGCCAGAAAAGCCGCTGAGGCTGGTGCCAGTCGTGATGAAATGGAGCATGTAGTGATTCAATTGCTGCCAATTATGGGTCTGGGCCGCACTATGATGGCGGCGAAATGGTTGGAAGAAGCAGCTGGACCGAGATGAAGCCATCTAATTATTCTTGTTTTTGGATTTTCAACCCTCTCTGATCACTGTAGGCGTTAACGTTTTGCTGGGAACTCAGCGGTGGGAACGGCGATTCAAAGAGGCCGCTCAGCATCATGGAGGTAAATGCGTTGGGCTGGCTATCGGAGTCAGAGCGGTAGATGTTGTAGAGCGGGAACTTGACATCTCCGATAATACGTCAGCTCTTGAAGTAAAGCTGGGAACGAAAAAATGCCTTGGGGATGCTTTCAAGTCCCTCCTAGGCCTTCAGAAAAGGCAGGTCGAATATGTGAACCCCCGAAACGACGTTATACTTGTGACTTTGGGAACAGACGCGATTGAGCTTCACCTTACTCCAACGAAAATCATGGAAGTCGCAAACGTGTTTGAGAAGTCCGACGAGGACCTCTTTCCAGTCATCAGGAGACTGAAGCTTAACGCGGGGAGTCACTAGTGCGGCTTGAGCCTCAATGAGGTTCGCGTTTCAATTTGCTGATGATCTTTTTGAGATCTTCCGTAGTGTTGATGTTGGCAAAAGTGTCGAGGTCAGGATCTAACCCTCGAAGCTCGTCGATGTCAACGTAACGCACGTTACTGATTGACCTTACCAGGGAGATGACCGAACGACGACCTTCTCGAATAAGTCGTTCAGCTTCCCTCGCCGCGCTTTCCACTCTGTACACTCCATGTAGAGGTTCTAGTCGTCCATCTTTCCACATCGGGACGGCCGCTTCAAACCCGCGAACAGAAGCAAGTAGCTGCTGAAGGACTTCTCGGATTGGCAGGGGAGAGTCGACGGGGAGAACCTGACAGTACTCATAGTGAGTATGACGTGCGCCGGTCAGAATCCCTCCTAAGGGGCCGATCCCTGCTATTTGATCGGTAATGACGTTCGTTTGGCCCAATCGTTCCCGTATTTGTCTTTGTTGCAACTCGGTTCCTGCTACTACAACAACCTCTCCGTACAAACCCTCTATTCGGCTCTCTAAATGTTCAAGAATGGTTCGGCCCAAGACAGTGAATAGCGGCTTGTATGAGCCGAATCGTATTCCAGCACCACCGGCAAGGATTACCGCCGATACGGAATCGTTCTCCGCATTGGTTGTTTCAGGCATTCTAAGCCTTCCGCTGAGCCAGATCAGCCTATGAGTCTCAGGAATTTCACTGTGTCCTTAGGAAACTCGATCAATGGAATCTCATGGAATGATTTTCCTGACTGCCCCTTTGCGACCCTCCCCGAAATGTAGTCTGGCCTAGGATTCATGTTCTCGAGGAAGCTTTCTGCGTCGCGTTTCGAGGAGACGCAGAGTACTCGATTGACGTCGCGCCGCGTTGAGAGTCGTCTATAGAAGCCTTCTATGAGAACGTAATTCGTTCTTTCCTTCCTGAGCATACTGATTATCTTGTCCAGTTTCACGTGGGTCGTATCTTCTCTCCGTATCACAGCGAGCTCCTTCGGGGCGAGGGAGACAACAATAGAGGCTCCTGCAGCGGCGTGGAGCCAAGTATCCTTGCCAGGAGTGTCAATCGTGAAATTCCTGTCGTGGATGTGTTTTATGGTGGCGACCTTCCTTCCGCGTTTCTTGAGCGCCCCAGCGATAGCCGTGATTGCTGTGGTCTTTCCACTTCCACTGTAACCGAGGAATAGGATAATTCGCAAATCCTTCCAGCCCAAGTCAGCGCGTAACTACCATAGGTCTCATTATTGGTACCAGAAATATCGCATATAGAGTATTTGCACACGTTCTAAGAACGCCCAAGACCGCATTTTTCACTGGTCTCATTGGCAGAAATTAAGAAGCCTGTAACTGTAATAGACCGCAGGGACTTCCTCAAATTATCAGCGATAACAGGAGTTCTAGCGTATGGCGCACTCTCATCCGACAACATCGTGCTAAACGCCCTTGAGCGTGTCTCTTCCGAAGTACCATTTCAGAGTAGCAGTAGTCAACCCACCCTCTTCAGAACTGCACATGCAAATAATTGCGATGGATCCTGCGGACTCACAGTCACCGTAATCGACGGCAACATGACGAAGATAAGCAACGCCAGCTTCAACAACCCCGACTTTCCACCTAGGATATGCCTCCGAGGACTATCTAACCTCCAATACGTCTACCACCCTGACCGATTGAAGTACCCCATGCAGAATGTCGGCCCCAGGGGAAGTGGTCAATGGAAACGGATCACGTGGGATGAAGCGACGACCATTATCGCGAATAAGTTCAATGAAGTTGCTCAGAAATACGGCCCCACTGCAGTCTACATCGCCCCCTACACGGGTAGCCTTACCGCGCTCAATGGTGTGATTGGAGCCGGTTACAGGTTTGCAAGCGTGATTGGTGCAAGCGCCGGCGATTTCGAAGGCGACAACGAAGGCGATTCAGCAGGGCCTTGCGGCGCGGTGGAGGCGCTTGGTAATTTTGACGGCCATGACCTTTCAGACCTGCGCAATTCACGCATGATCATTCTTTGGGGGAACAACCTTGCCGAAACCGACGTACCCGACATGCGATTTGTACTAGACGCCAAAGAAGCGGGAGGGAAGATAGTCTACATTGACCCTAGGTACACATCTACAGCATCTCTCGCTGACGAATGGATTTCCATACGGCCAGGAACCGATGGCGCCTTAGCACTCAGCATGATCAACGTGATCATCAGCGAGAACCTGTACAAGGCCGATTACGTAACGAATTACACTGTTGGTCCTTTTCTTGTGCGCCAAGACACGCAGATGTTCCTCAGGGAGAAGGACGTCGCCGGTGGAGACTCAACCAAGTACATGGTTTATGATTCCAATAGCAAAACAATTGTTCCGTCCGACAAAGACGGCATAGCGCCCTCACTCACTGGCTCATACAGCGCTGCGAGCACATCCTGCAAGCCCGCTTTTCAGCTGCTCATCGATTTGGTGAGTCAGTACCCAACTTCTGAAGCTGAGAAAATAACTGGAGTTGCCGCCGCGGAGATTGAGAGCTTAGCCAAGGAGTTCGCGACGACGTCCCCAGCAGCAATCAAGGCTGGGTTCGGAGGAATCTCACACTGGTTCTACGGCGACCTGACATACAGGGCCATGATAACCCTCTCCGCCATATGCGGCAACATCGGAGTACACGGCGGTGGTGTCACAATTTACAATGGCGCCCTACTGGACGCGGCTCTGGACCTTCCGGATTGGATGAACCCCGACAAGAAGACGTACACATACCTTGCACCCATCTTATTCTGCGATGCAGTACTGAACAGTAAGCCATTCCCAGTGAAAGCAGCGTGGTTCCCTGTGGACAACTTTGTGAACCAACAAGCTGACACTAACCGCGTCATCTCCGCCCTTAAGGCGTGTGATTTCGTGGTTGTCTCGGACGTCTTCATGACTGCCACAGCGCAGTACGCGGACATCGTTCTACCAGTCGCCACACAATACGAACGCGAAGATCTGCTTGCAGGCGGAAACTACTACCTACAATACATGCCAAAAATAATCGATCCCCTGTGGGAAACCAAAGCTGACCTGGACATGTTCGCCGAAGTCGCCCAGAAGATGGGCCAAGGACAATACTTCGACAAAACTCCTGACGAATACATTAGCCTCCTCCTCAGCGGACTCCCCTCGGGACTAACGTTGGACACGTTGAAGAGCAAGGGTGTCGTGGCTTTGGCGGACGAAGATTTCTACACTTCCTCATTCCAACCAATCACACACCCCTACGTTCCATACTACCAACAACACTTCCCCACACCGTCAGGCAGAATCGAATTCTATGTTGAATCCCTCATCCCCTACAACATGCCGCTACCCATCTACAAGGAACCAATTGAAGCGTCACCATCCAACTCGCTCTACCAGAAGTACCCTCTCGTAATGATAACATCACACACAAAATTCAGAACCCACACGCAGTGGAATAACTTGCCTTGGCTACGAGAGATCATCCCAAGGTCCTTCCTCGAAATTCACCCAACCGACGCTCAAGCACGAGGGATCAGTGATGGTGACACTGTGAACGTGTTTAACGACCGCGGCTCAATCCAACTCATGGCCAGAATCACAAACGGAATCAGACCGGGCGTTGTGAACGCATACCAAGGTGATTGGCAGGAATTTCCCACGGCCGCAATCAACATGCTAACGCACCAGAAAGTGAACGAAGCACAATCCGTAGTCTTCCTGTTCCAATCCAATACCGCGTACTATGATATCCTGGTTGATGTTAAGAAATCATGAAGGTGAAATGAGTTGACCAAGTTAACCATGATAATTGACCTAAGCAGATGCTTAGGTTGCTGGACTTGTGCCCTCGGCTGCAAGGAGGAGAACAATGAACCCATCGGAATCTGGTGGAACCGCATCCTAACCAATGGCGGTAAGGAAATCGACACACCATCGGGAACCTACCCAGACGTCAGAATGACCTACCTACCCATCAACTGCCAACACTGCGACAATGCCCCCTGCGTCAAAGTATGCCCCGTCGGAGCCCTCCAGAAACGAAATGATGGCATCGTGTTCCTCGATTGGGGTACATGCATTGGTTGCCGCTACTGCCTCGTGGCGTGCCCATACGGAATCCCCGCCTTCAACTGGCACCCACCAACACAATCACCGCCCAGCTCGCAAGTCAAGATAGGAGCTCCTGAAGTCCCACTCAGACCAGTGGGCGTTGCGGAGAAGTGCACTTTCTGCTTCCACAGAGTTGACAAAGGCAACCTCACACCGGCATGCATCGAGGTTTGCCCCGCCGGGGCACGCTTCTTCGGAGACCTCGACGACCCCACCAGCCAAGTCTCACAGATAATCCAATCAAAGCCGACCATGAGGCTCCGGGAAGAGTTAGGCACAGAGCCTTCAGTGTACTATATTCCACCACGTAATCCTTTGAAGAACTTTGAGGTGACTCAAACATGAAGAAGGGATCTAATATGACTAAGAACGAAGAGAGGATTCTCCAGCCCCTCGTCAAAACCGGGACCGCCTTCTACATCTTTGTAGGCGTTCTGTTGGTGTTGACGGGATGGTTCCTGTACTGCTGGTACACGCAAGTTAGCGAGGGACTTGTAGTAACGGGAATGCGTAGCGTCTACAATGCGCCCAACTACATGGGATACAATATTTCCGGCGGTTCTCCCTGGGGAATCTACGTTACAAACTTCATCTTCTGGATAGGCATCAGCCACGCTGGAATCGCCATCTCAGCCTCAGTCAGGCTGATGAACCTGAACAAGTACAAAGTCGTAGCAAGAATGGCTGAAGTCCTGACCTTGGTAGCGTTGCCCATGGCGGCGCTCTCAATAGTCTTCGATGTCGGACGGCCAGATCGACTATTCAACCTCCTATCGGTGGGCAGATTCCAAGCACCCCTACTATGGGACCTTTCTGCAATTACAACATACTTCATGGGAACGATCATCTACCTCTACCTCAGCCTCCGAGGCGACATTGACAAACTAGCCAGCAGACTGCCAAAGCGAGAAAAGTTCTACAGACGCCTCGCGATGCACTACGAGGGAACAGCGACTGAGAAAGAAATACACACAAAGACCCTGTGGTGGCTTGCAGTGGCGATCGTTCCAATCATGGTCACCGTCCACAGCGTAGTCTCATTTGTCTTCGGCCTTATGGTGGCAAGAGCCAGCTGGTACTCAACAATATTCGCAATCTACTTCGTCGTCGGCGCAATCGTCAGCGGTGTCGCCGCCGTTTACTCGTTGGCCTGGATACTTAGGTGGCTCTACAAATGGCAGACATTCGTTACGGATGAAGTTTTGAAGGGAATCTCGTGGGCTCTTCGAAACGTGCTAATCATATACATCTACCTCTGGATTGCAGAAGAACTCACGACAAGATACCAAGGCCCTGCCGCCGAGTTGAGGGTATCAGACTTCCTCTGGAGTGGACCCTACGCACCAATTTTCTGGCCTTTGGCAATCATTGGGTTCGGTATTCCCGCAATAATACTACTCGCGCCAGTCTTCAAGAAACGGGCGTTCAATCCGGCTCTAATCTTTGCAGCCTCAATAATTCTGAACGTGGCCCTATGGGTTAAGAGATTCACAATAGTGGTACCCTCCCTACTCAACCCGCCACTCTACTCCACTGGGATCTACATCCCCACTGTGACCGAAGTGTCCATCATGCTGGGAACGTTTTGGATGGCAACTCTGTTGTACTTGGCTTTCCTGAAGCTATTCCCAATCATCGAATTAGACGTGGTGGAGGCATAGAACAATGACAAACATCAAGGCCGTTTCGGTTGCGTTGCTCGGGCTTCTCTTGATCGTGTTGGGCGTAGGATTCTGGGTGTTAGGTGACGCTACAAGCTCTGTCGTTACGCTACCTTTGGCTAGCACAGGTGCGCATTGGGCTCCGTTGATTTGGTTGCTTGGAATTATCGTGCTGCTTTCAGCGGCCTTCGCGAACACAATGCAAGTCAAGCACTACTTTGTTTGGCTACTTGTACTGGTCGTCGGTTACCTGGCCGTGTTCGTCGTACTGGTTGGTGTAACCTCAGTAATCATCCCATAAACCTTCAAAACCCCTCTCACACTACCCCCCCTTCCAACGGGCAACGTGGCTAGAGGCGAGACTAATGCCTAGCTCCATCGACTCCAATGCTAATGCGAAAGCTAACTTCAGGACCAATGTATACGGGATCCTCGCCCTAGCGTTCTCTCCCCCCCAATCCGAAGCCAAGAATCTTTACGCAGCAATCTTAGACGCACATTCATCTCTCCGCTCGCCTGAGGATACTGCAGCTCCAGACGTGAACTTCCCGGAAGATACAACGTCCACCGACCTGGGCAGAGAACACCTGAGGCTATTTGTGGGCCCAGGCCACATTCAATGCCCCCCATATGAGGCGGTTTACCGAAAAGACAGGCCGGGTATGGAAAAGGGGCTTCTGATGGGCCCATCAACGGCCGATGTGCGCCGAAGATACGCCGAAGCCCACCTCGCTATGTCTAAGAAATTCACTGACCTACCAGACCACATAACCGTCGAAATGGAATTCATGCATTTCCTATGCGGTGAAGAATCAAAGTTCGCAGAACAGGGGAACCCTCAAGAATCGGTGAAAATGAGGAGGTTTCAAAAGGAATTCCTTAACCAACATCTCAAACCATGGGTGAAAGATTTCGCTGACTGCGTCTTACGATCAGCCAATTCATCCTTCTACAAAGCGGCTGCAAGCCTGCTGAAAACATTCATTGAAAGCGAGTCCGAAAACTTCCTGGAAAGCGACACGCAATGAGAGTCACAGTTCACCTAAACAACCTGGACCCGGAACTCAGAGAAAAAGTCACGACACACATCCACAATAACTGGAGCAAAGCCACAATCACCAATGAAACAAACGCTAATTTCCGGAAGAGAAATGAGGCGACACTAGTCATCAGCGGTGAGGGGTTCCCAGCCGTGGACACAGCGGCTCCACTCCACGACACAATCATAGTGCGAAGCTCAGCTTCAACCGAACAGATTCTTTTCCTGGTAGATGCGAAGCTCGGCAGGCTCACGAACTCAGACATTGTAAACGCAAAGCAGAGCACCTCGCCGAAGCCCACAATATCAAGGAGAGAATTCCTACTTGGACCATTTAGCAGATCTCCCCACCCCCAAAACCTGCCCGTGGTGGCAAGCGATTCATGTGAAGCGAAGTTCGGTTGTTCCAAATGCGTTGACGCATGCCCGGCACTGGGTGCGTTGAGAATCGAGAATGACTCAGTTATTGTGTCGAGTGAACACTGCATTGAGTGCGGAATATGCGCAGGCGTTTGCCCGGTCGCGGCTATTCAGATGCCCAACTTCTCGGACGACGCCTACCGCGGCCTCTTGAAAGCCGTGCACGGCTCATCGGCCCCAAAGAAGACAGTAGTGATCACCTGCAACAAATCAAGCGTACCCCAACAGCCATGGATGGACGTGGAGGAGGTGCGTGGAATTGGTTGCATGGGTGTTAGGCAACTCGCAATGGCCGCTGGCTCGTCGATTGGTGCACTGCTTGTTTACTGCCCTGACGGACTGTGCGCGGGCAAAGAGAACCCGAAACGAGCAGCGAACCTCATCTCCTTGATTGTAGGTGAGAATGGCCCGATAGTTGCTTACTTAGAGGGGAGCGCGGGCACCCTTCAAATGAACCAGATTCACGAGTCAGCTCGGGCGCATGACAGACCATTAACCCCAGCTGGGGCTCCGTGGAAAGACTACGTGAAATCTCTCAAATCCATTTCGAGACCGGAAGCTCACGTAAAGGGGTTTGGCCTCACGCAGATGGAGGTGGCTGACTCATGCACGCTCTGCTACGCATGCGTGGAATCCTGCCCCCACCAAGGAGCACTCGCAATCCAAGAGGACAAACTAATCTTCGGGCCGGAGGAATGCACTGGGTGTGGTTACTGCGAGCAAATCTGCCCTGAACGCTCGATAACCCTCTCTGAAATGGTTGGGCCGATGAACCTGCCAGCACGAACTGTCTACAGGGATGAAATGATGAGATGTGCGAAGTGCAACACCCCCTACGTTTCAGCAAAAATGTTCAAGAAGGTTTCGGAAACCCTTCAGAGCGACGAAAGTACCCTGAGGCTCTGCCAGAGTTGCAGACAGAAAGAAACATACGATAAGATACTTGGAAGCATTCGCGGACCCGCGTAGCGAAACCCGCTATGCCATCACATTCAGAGATTTCACAATTGGAGGCTACTGGCCTAAATGAGAATAGCTGCCAGAGCAATGACACCAGACGCCACAACAAGCACTAGACTGACCCAGTACGCAGCACTCCACCCCAAACCAGACGATAACTTCCCCATAACCCGTTTCTTCCTCGTGATCAATCCAACCATTGCGCCCGGTCCGATGAGAACGAAAACGAACAGAACCATCATACCGATTGCTAGATGGAACAAATCCGGGAAGAGCATGGGAACAAAAAGAGCTGGAAGAGATTCAATCAAATAAATCCAGAAGAACTTCTGCCTACCCCAACCTATCGCCTCAGCCACACCCCAGGCACTACCTAGAGAAACAACAACAAGGGCCAAGAACGAAGCTGCTATCAAGCCTATGCCAAAAAGATACGGAGCGTAGGACCCGGCAAGAAAAGACAACGCCTGCGAAAGCTGCTTAGGTGAACTCGTTTCGATCAAGACGCCGTTCAAACCAATTGTAGCCAACAATATCACGACCATTCCAACTTCACTCGCTATGGCGCCCACCAAAGTCTCAAGGCGAGAACTCCATACGCTCTTAACCCGCTTCTCAGCCGTAGCCGCAGCCTGGTAAAATAGCATGAAAGGCATTACCACAGCCCCCGCAGTCGCCGCCAATAAGTAAAGGAACCCCGGCTTCCAACTCCAGAAAAAGAACATGTACTCACGAACGGGAGGCAATCCCCTAAGAAATAGCGAACCACCGTACGAAACGATGAGAACAACAGAGAAAACGACCAGGAACCTTTCCACGGTCGTGTACCCTCTCTTCCAAACAATAGCGAGGTAAACCACGTAGATCACGGGTAGGGAGAGAATTGGTGCAATTCCCAGAAGTTGAAAACCTATGGCGATTCCCGTAAACTCAGCAACATAACTAAGAATGTCCGTACACGCCATTGGAACACTCGTCAGCAAGGCGATTCTCCGAGAATAATTCTCCCTGATAATCTCACCCAACCCCTTACCCGTTGCGACCCCGATTCTTCCAGCAGCCTCCTGGATGAAGAACAATGGTACAACCAAAAGGAGCAGAAACCAGACAAGCGAGTACCCGTACAGGGCTCCATCAGCGGCCGCAGTCAATATGCTTGCAGCATCCACGTCTGCAATCATCACAACCCAAGCGGGACCGAATGAATGGACAAACGTCCGCCACCTGCCTAGTCCAAAGATGTCTCGCCTTTCCATGTGGTCATTCAGTCCTAATCCAATCAGCCGCTTGCGAAATCTACCATTTGAACTCTTTCTTGTTGTGAATGAATTTGCGACCGTGCACTTGTCCGCTTCGATGGTGACAAGATTGTTGAGATGTGGGACCTTTAGTTACGACCTTTAGTTACGCTCTGCTCTCGTCAATCCCCGCGTCGCGATCGTGAAACGGCGACCGCAGGTGTCAGGACTTGAACGCCCAGGCGCAAGAGTTCCCTGGATTTGAAATGTTTCTTGTTGTAGGTGATGATTGTTGACGGCGACCTCGCTAGGGCTAACGCTGCAAACGGCGCATCTGTCTCATCCCGCACTAATTTCAGCGCTCCTTTGAGGCTGCTATTGTAGCCCGAAAGTGGGACGAATTCAACGTTCTCCAAGAGACGGTCCAAAGCTTCTTCAAGCTGCTGGTGCGTAAGACCTGCCTTGGCAGATATTTCTTTGCTATGAGCCCTGAGCTCTTCGGATAATTCAGCTGGAGCTACGACTTCGCAATTGTCCGTATGGAGTAGAATCGCAAGGCTGGTTCTTGTGATTCCTTCCGTGCTTACCAGAGAAGACATCAAAACGTTGGTGTCGAGAATCAGTGTTTGTATGGGCTAAGCCTCTTCCAGGCCGCGATCTTGATTTCGCGGGAGAGCTTGTCAGCTTCTTTCTTGCTTAGTTTGGATGAGGACGCTAAGACCTCCAGCACAGCGAAACTTCTCAAGAGGGCGCCCATTTTCTCACGAGAGATGCCGCTGCGCTCTGCAAGTTCAAGAATCTCGGCTGGGATTTCCACGGGAACGGTTTCCGTGACCATGGTTCCACACGACATTGCATATCTTGACCATTTGAAAAAGGTTCCCAGGCGCCAGCTTCAATCACCCGACGCGACCCCGCTATTCATTGCGTAGCCTGAGCCGTAGCTGGATCGAATCGGCCGGATTATCAGAGCATTTTCGATAATACTTCCTCGTACTCTTTCTCGAGTGTCTGTGCCGTGCGGTGGCGTGCGCGCACGCTTGGAGGGACCCCCCAGGGGGGTGGTGCATCTTCTGGGGTCAGGAGGGGTTGATTTTGCGGTTTCCCTGGGACGTGAGTAATATGGGGCTGAGCGGACGGATGGATTCTCGAGGTGTGGCGCACGCGAATTGCCTGGTCCCGTTTTGAGGTGGGTGAGTGTTTCAGCTACCTCCCTACCCGTACGCGTGGCGGCAAACGTCAATTCTCCTTGACGAGGCATGCGACGCGGGTGTGTGAAGGAATCGGCCGAGCAAACGAGCGACGAGGCTACGACGGGGAAGGCGAAGCTGAGGATTGGGTTGTCTGCCGATGAGCATGCTGAACTGCGGAGAGCGGCCAGCGAAAGCGAGTTCCCGAACATGGCGCTTCTTGTTTTTCAGGCAATTCACGCGGGGCTTGAGGGTGACGAGGTCGTCGGTGTGCAGAGGAAGCACACGAAGAGCGTTACCATCCACATTTCTAGAGAGTTCAAGCAGAAAATTCGGGCGAGAGCACGCATGTACCGGGTGACCCAGCAAGCACTCCTCCACAGCCTACTCTTCCAATACATACGCAACAGACCATGGCTGAGGACGCAAGCAGAGAAGACGGAGGTGGCCTGAAAATGAAGAGCGAGACAGAACGAGACGGCAAGCCAACGGTCCACAAGGTGCCACTGATCACCGAGAAGGACGCGAAGGAGTACGAAGCCGTTAAGGCTGGCTTAATCGGCGAGTTGAAGAAACTGGGAAGCTACGAACCGGAAGTAGACGACCTACAAATCGACGCCATCGCCCGAGCCACAATATACATGAAAAACCTGGAAAAACTCCTCGACTCTGAAAAGGCGAATCCTGAAACCTACAGCCGCGTCACAGACGCCCAAGCCAAACTGAGAAAGATCATAGAAGGCGCCTTCCATGAACTCGCCGTCACACGCAGAGAAAGAATCGCGAACCAGGCCGGCAAAGCCGGGGAAGAGGAGTTGGCGAAGCTTATCCTAGAGGCGCTGAAAAATAAGCCAAAGTGAGCCCTTAAAAAAATATGCGCAATACGTGGCGGAGTCGCTCAGAGACCCAGTCAATTTCGCACGCAACTTCCTAAACTTCGAACCCTTCCCATACCAGGAAGAATTTCTACGCGACGAGTCCCACCTCATCGCTGCCTGCTGCGGCCGACAAGTCGGCAAAACCACCCTAGCCGCAATCAAAGCCCTACACTACACCCTAGCCAACAACCCGGTTCGCACCCTAATCATCAGCGCCGGCCTAAGACAGAGCATGATACTCTTCGACAAAATCCTTGAGAAGACCGAGGCCGCTGTCCCAGCCAAGGTTCTAACGAGCTACAAATCCAGAACCAAGATTCGTTTCGCGAATGGGTCAGAGATTGTGGCCCTACCCTGCGGAAGGGACGGTTCAACGTTGCGGGGATTTACCGCGGATATGGTCATTCTTGACGAAGCGAATTTCATACCGAGAATTGTCATCGACTCCGTCATTAGGCCCACAATGATAACGCGCCCTAATTCGAGGTTGATTATGATTTCGACGCCTTGGGTGCGGGACCACCCGTTCTATGAAGCCATCAGCAAACCCGAGCTAGGCTTCAAAACGTACACTTGGCCCTCATCGATTAGCCCGCTAATTACGCCTGAGAAGCTTGAGGTGGAAAGGAACACGATTGGAGAATATGACTTCAACCGTGAGTACAACGCCGCCTTCATTGACGACGAGTTCAGCTACCTACCTAGCAAATTAGTGCTAAGCTGTACCGACAGCTATGAGCTGAACGGAGAGCCAGGACCCGGGGAGAGGTACAAAGGCGAATACCTCATCGGAATAGATTTCGGAAAACACACCGACCACTCCGCAATCGCCGTCTTAGAGAAGGCTGGCGATGATCTTCGCCTCGTCTACCTGAAGGAACTGCCGCTGGAGACCTCCTACACGGCGGTGATAGGCAGTGTGAGGAGGTTGAACGAGGCGTACGCCTTTGCGGCGGGATGCCTCGACAAGACGGGAGTGGGTGAAGGGCCCTACGAAGAGATCAAACAATTCATGCGAGGAATGGAAGGAGTCACCCTAACCGCACAAATGAAGGAAGACCTCATGGGCAAACTGAAACTCGCCTTAGAAAAAGGCAAACTCACCCTCCCAAGAGACAACCCACAACTCCTAGTCCAGATGACGGCGCAACAATGCGAAGCCACTAAGTCCGGGACGCTGAGGTTCAGCCACCCAGCCGGCACGCATGACGATCAATTGTGGAGCCTTGCATTAGCCATCTACGCATCACAACAGCAGACTCGACCGAACTTTAAGCCAATTACTCGATCTTTCTGACATCAGCCCAAAAAGCACACAATCCAACTCAATCTCCCAACCAAATAACACAAGCATCTCACAACCAATGACGCTACTCGCCGCTGCCGGAGGCATTGGCGTGCTCCTCGGCGCAGCGATAGTTATTCTTGCCATTCATTCCAGGCAAGGAAATAGGCCGAAGACACGGAGAACACGGTCTCATACCTTGACTAGCCTGGCATCATCTGTCTGTTGAACAAAATGACCGTTGTTTTGGCCTTCGCTGAGAGAGATGAAGAATGAATTGAGATCAGATCGTTCCGATGTTTGACCTGAGCGTAATGTTTTGTCAGATTCTTTCATAAATCGTCGGAGAAATATCTACTCAGCAGGATTCCTGACAGAACTGCCTGGTCGTAGGTCTGAGTGACAAGCGGCGCCCACGCCGACATTTCCATTAACAGAACCGTTAGTACTGAAAGCCTTTGACGGCTTTCTGCACACCGTGGTATTGACGAACCATGTCTGTCAATTCTACTAATAGGTCAACAACTATCTCGTCTTCAAGTTCAGCCAGTGTCTTGATTGCCTTGCGCTGGTAGTTCCCTCTTATGAGAGTTTTCGGCTTAACGTCCTTCATGAGAAAGGCGTACACCTTGTTTGAAGAACCTTTTAGTTCCTTCAGGGTGTGTGATGGACGGGCATAGTACACGAGTGTAGTCATGCCACGTTTGATGGCGTCCAAGAACTCTAGCTTAGTCCGTTCAGAGTACTCTTTGCCGAACAGTCCGACATACATCTGACTCTTGTTCATCCCATCTGTCATTTTCTTTTCGATATCGCCTCCTCGACCATACTCGACGACCTCGGCGAAAAATAGCGGCTGGTAGTACGGCTCATCTGCTGCGCCCTTTTCATGCTCTCCGACTTTGCTATAGTTGACCACCTGCACCGAGTCAAGTGTTCTTTTGAGTTGCGCACGAAAATCTGAGAACTCGTCTTCGTGGGAGCTGATGAAGACGTGAATCGGTTCAGGAGGATTCAGATGTCCTCAGCCCGTCAGACGCTTAGCGCTTCTTCATCTTTTTAGGGCGCTTGGCTTTCTTGCGAAGCTTGTCCATCAGGACGCCTACATGATTGGGCGATATCCCTAGGATTCGGGCTATCTCTACATTGCGCAGAAGTGGTTCTTGTTGCTGGTCGTCCTCAGTGCCCGCAGAGCTTAGAAGTTCAACTCGCTGCAACAGAGTCAGTTTCCTGTCGTCGCTTGTGGGCAAAGAAAGAATCACACTTAGAAGGATATCTAGTCTCTTTACGACGTCTTCGAAATCAAATGACGCTTTCTTTGTAGCCATTGCAAACCCTTTTGAAATTAAATACACCAAGATGCTTTTAGGTTCTTGTATGTTTGTGCCAACAATTAGAAAGGAGGTGCTCATACGAAATCGAGCGAACTGAGGCAACTGACGACCGAATTGCGAGACGTGAAGAAACTACTTGTCCTGATTGCCGTCAAGAACAAAGCCAGTCAAACGGAAGTCGGCAAACTTCTAGGGATTACAGATCGGCAAGTACGCAATCTGCTGGTCGGAAAATGACTTAGTCTTAATAGCAACACGAAGTCATCTTACTCCATTCAGTGAGGTGCTATCCTGATTGCCTCTAAATCGGGTGCAACACAACCCGAAATTGGAAGGGCACTTGGTGTTAGTGACCATCAGGTTAGAAGAATCCTAGAGGGAGAATAGGTGACGGGAATCGTCAGCGAGGAATCAAGGGTGAAAAAGTGACAGGCCCACTAGAGAAGGATGTAAGGGAGATAAGATGGCGAGTCGAGGGAGTTGAGAAATCAGTAGACCTTCTCGTTAGAGCCAATCGGCCAGAAATCATCGCAGACCTGATGAAATTCTTCGGATGGTCAAAAGAAAGGGTGAAGGTGTTTTTGGCGGTGGATGGTGTGAAAACGGTAGAGGCAATCAAGAATGCCCTGAAAATGAAAAAGTCGCACGTCTCAGCTAGAATAACCGAACTCAAAGATGAGGGGCTGATCGAGCTGAAGAGGATCACACCAGAAGGCTACTACATATACACAAAGACAGAGAAGGTCAAAATCCTAAACCTTGAACGCAAGCTCAGAAAGCAATTCCACCTCTAACGGCACAAACAATGTCTAGACTCTCAAACTCCGAAGCACGGGCTCAACTCCAATCTGATATTCTAAACATCTTTCACAGTAATGATTGGAAAGACACGGACGATTTCTCAGTCAAGCTAACAGCCAAGATCATGTCTGAAAAGGCTACTTCAAAACACGATATCAGAAGGTCGATTGATTCCATCCGAACTACATTCTTTCGAGCCAATGCAATCTCAAAGGAGAAAGTGTTGCGAACGCTCTTCGAGACTTTGAGCGAGAGTCTTCCATCCTACGTCTACAATGCGTCTGACAGACTCATGGTGAGCGACCTCTTCCCCGAGATCAGGAAAATATCGGATGAGGTAGCTGAGGGACGCCTAAGCAGCTTCCAGAAGGACGAAAGAACCCTTCAGGACAATCTGCGCCACGTCTTTAGGAGTAAACATGCGAGTATCCCTAGGAGAACCCATGATTCTTCTAAAGAGGTCGCAGACCTTGAGAAATTCGTTCTGAACCTCAACGGGAGGAACCTAAGTTTCGCCGTCGTTGTGAAGGGATACAAGAGCATCAAGAAGCCAAAGCTGACTTGGGAGGATCTTGCTCATCAGATTACTAAGGCAAGGCGAGCCAATCCAGACCACATTCTTGTCATGAGCGCCAAGGAGCCTGTTGATGAACTCATCACGAGCATTGAGGAATATAACGAGGACATTTCTCGTCCAGGTTGCGTGATCTTCATTCCACCTCTCGACATGACTCGTATCTTTGTTGCGAATGGGTTTTGAGCGGGGTGCGGCTAAGCGTCTACGATTAGAGCCTAGTGTTAGTGTGTGAGATTGGGGCTCAGCACGGTTCGCTTCTGCTAACGCCATGTATTGTTATATACACAGTTCAGTCTTATGACATCAGAGACGTCGGAGGTGTGAAAGTCATGCCAGATAAGGAATCAGAAGAACTACAGAGTATTCGAAATCTGTTGATGTTATTGCTATTCAAGATGGGGGCAACTGACGACGAGGTCGCTATTGCTCTGAATGTGACGCAGGGGCGTGTGAGCCAAATGATGCCAGCGAGGGGAATAAAGCCCGCGCACGTTGAATGCACCACGAAATAACCGAACGACACGCTGTTCTGAAAAAGAGAGTTATTGCGAAGATCTCCGACATGGAGCTTTTGCGTCTGCGGGACAACCCTCCGAAGCCTCGCCCCTGTTGCTCAATGGGTAGTGGAATCGTCTACACAATATTGCTTGAGAGAAACACGGCTGGGCAACCAGGTTAGAGAGGGGGAAAGGTCAATTTCTAACAGTGAACGAAATCATATTCAGAGGCTAGATGCTATCATTCAAAGATTGGATGTTTTGATTAGCCTGTCGATTCCGCCCCCGCAACCAACAGTCAAGCTTGGCAAGGTCGAACAAGCAGTGTACAGCCTGTGCGACATGCAACATGCTAGGAGAGACATGGCCATGACCTTGAACAAAACTGTAAACCTCATAGATGTGACGCTCAATAGCTTAAGGAGAAAGGGCTTGGTCAAGCCGGTTGAAATTGGAGACCGGACATGCTACGTCCGCTTGAAAGGATAAAATCGTGGAAGCTAGGTACAACAATTGACTGATGGTCTGGTCGATATCGCAAAGATGGTGGGGACGATCTCGGTCGCAATTATGTCAATTTCAGTAGTCACCTATGCCCTTGCTGTTCCCAGATTGCAGACTGCACTCTCACTCAGCCTAAAGACGATTCAAGGGAGCAAAGCAGAGCTTGAAAAGAGAATACAGGAAGAGAGCCTTGCTCTCACAGAAATTGAGGGTCAGCTGAAGAACATCGCGGACGAACAGAAAGAAATGAATAAAGTCGTCACAAGGCTCAGCTGGAGCAGGGTTGTGTTCGTGCCAGTGATTATGGCTTTTCTCGCAATCGGGGTTACTGCCATATTGTTGGAATATCCTGACCTGTACCCATTACCACTTCTTCTTGTGTCGATAGCCCTTGTGCTGGGGACTTTTACACATTTACTGGGCAGCCTTCGGCTGATAGAACAGACAACGGTTAGACCTGAAATAAGCGTTGGAGGAGGTTGAAGTCATGAGCGAAAGCCAGAAGGAACTTAGGGAAATCTCAACCAAGCTGGACATGATACTTGCACTAATGAGAGTTGCATTTCGTGACGCTATAGAAGCCGCAAAAGAAAAATCATTTGCTCGTTCTGACATAAAGAAGTCAATCTACGAACTGTGCGACGGCAAGAACACCGTTGATGACATGGCTAAGGAATTGAAGGTATCGTCAGCCTACGTGCGAGTCTATTTGGGAACGCTTGAAGAGGCGGGACTCGTCGTTAAAAAGGGGAGCATCTACGAGAAAGTTGTATAACCACTAGACCGTATGATCTTGTAATGTCTGATCAGCGGCAAACTGCGTTTCTATTATAAGGTGATTAAATGTCGAATAATGAACAAATCAACGAAAGCGAGATCGTAAAGAGACTTGATGCAATCATAGCATTGCTCGCACAAACCGGAGACAGAAAAATCGGTGAGAATATGGTAGTGCTCCGGAATGCTGGACTTAGACCGACCGAGATTAGTAAGATATTGGGCAAATCACTAAGTCACGTCACGAAAGAACTTGCACTCGCAAAGAAGATTGAAAAAAAGTGAAACCGAAACGTCGAGATGTAGCTTCTGCACCAGGTTCTCTACGTCGGTGAAAGTATGGACGCCAGACAATTTGCGGAACTCTCGAAGAAAATGGACATTGTAATCAAGCTTCTGGCGTCGAACGTAGTTCAAGGCAAAAACCTCACACAACAAGCGGCAATGCTTTCCGCAATCGGCTTAGAGATAAAAGATATCGCTCTGATATTAGACAAAGATTCACATCTGATCAGTCAAACATTGTACCGGGTGAACAAGTCGAAAAGCGGTAAGGAGGAGACGAAGTGAGCGATCAGGAGACGAAGCTCGATAGATTGATTGAACTAGTTGAGGCGCTTCTTCGCACGAGGATTTCTGAACTGCTTGATAAGGAACTTGATGACCCGAAGAAGAGGAAGTTGTATGAACTCACAGGCAAGAAGAGCGTACGCGAACTCAGCGATTTAACTGAACTATCAACAGGTGCAATATCAAAAATCTGGCAAGGATGGCATTCTAAAGGTATTCTGAGGAAGCAAGGTATGTACTACGTCAAATTACTTGAAGAGTAGACTAAGGATGGCTGAAAGGGAATTGAAGGAATTGCAAGCCATCAAGAAACTTTTGGTGTTGCAACTATTGAATGAGGACATCAAGGCTGATGCCATTGCCGATCTCTTGGGAATGGATCGTGCCGATTTTAGTCGAATGTTTCCGGTCAGGAAATTGTTGAAACGAACGCAGCGCGAGTAGCATGGTTGATCTTCAAGAACTGATAATCCGAGGCAGAATTATGTTTGATGGTGCAAACAGACGGCTCGAAGTTTTCGAATTAGTAAATGGGCGATCAACAAAAGAGATAGTTAGAAAATCTGGTAGAAGTTTATCTGCGATTGATCAAGACATAGAAAAACTCAGGGATATGGAACTAATCCAAGAAAAGAAGGATGGTAAGGGAAATGTCATCAAGAAAGACGGAAGCATAGTGTACGAAAAGTCGCCATTGATTAGGCATATACCCATTTCGTATTTCAGAGATGTGGCCGATACCAGCAAGCTCGTCAAAAAGACGAAGAAGGGGCGAACGAGGATTTCCAAACCTGCAAATATCCACGTGCCGTCGGAGAACGAAATTCTTGACATCTGCAAGGAAGGAGAAGACCAATTGTATGAATTCAAAGCCCCCGGTGTGAGCACGGATAAGATAACGAAGGAAATCGCTGGATTCTTACATACAAAAGGTGGAGGTATACTCCTCTATGGAGTTGAGGACGACGGGAGTATTATCGGAGCCGATATGAGGAGACAAGACTTCGACCAGAAAATACAGAATTCGGTCAGGAACACGATTTCCCCACCACCATCGATAGAAATCAAAGAGCGGGCAGTAATGGGTTCCGCTGTGCTGCTGGTAGTTGTTCCTCCTTGGGATAGAAAGGCAATTTATCAAAATACTCTAGATGGAAGGTACTACATACGACGTGGCACGAATATTTTTGCGCTAAAACCTGATGAAATAAAGAAGCTTTCTCAAGGAATTTTCGTTGTTTGATTTGGATGGAACCGATATGAACCATGTTGGTTAGGCAGGCTAGGCAAAAGCGAGTATCGGATCGATAATTACTCATAGTGAGGAAGTTGTTGGAGGCAAGTCGGAGAAAAGGGCAATGCTTCTTCTGTGGAGAGAAGGCTACGCAAGCCATTGACCTTCATCACAGAATCCCTCAGAGCATAACGAGAAGAATCCCGAAACTCGTTCGAACCGAAGTGCTCGACGAGATCTTCGGAAAGAACTCGCAGAGACTCTATTCGCTGTGCGGAAGTTGCCATAAGAAACTTCACTCTGTCTTGAGACCGTTTGAGAAAAGCATCCTGCTATTTTCTGACATAACTAATCCGGAAAAGGAAGTGGTCTATCAGAAAATGAAGGACAGAGCTCTCATGATCATCAGCGCAGACGGAAGAAAGGAAGATACGGCTAATGTTGAACGAGTGGTTGCGAAACTTGAGAAAAAAGGGCTCGATAGAGAAGAATCTATCCGATTGCTGAAGGATCTTAGGAATGACGGGCCCATCTACTTTGTGCTGGTTGACGAGCCGAGTGCAGGGCATGATCTGAGTTTCATAAACAAGATCACATACGACTATGAGAGTGTCATGAAGGCTAGAAAGAGGCTCAGAGCGTAAATGGGCGCAGATGAATAAGTATCCTACTGCTAATTCGAATCTCTATTATTAAGTAGAAATCTGTTCCTACGTGAGTAGAACGAGTTCGAGTGACACAACGGTCAGAATGCTGATTAGTCCCACGACTTGTGGGTTCAAATCCCACCGGCGCCACCACGTCGAGTTGTGCAGGCCGGGGGGAGGCGGGTTTTGGTTGCGCGCGGAACCTGATGCGTTGAGGCCGAGAAATTGCGACTCGAACCCTCAATATCAAAGGTTCGTATTCATCAGGGTCCACCTGCAGTAGGTTCGACCGTTACACATAGTTGCAGTGCTTTTCGCTTTCTATTTCAGCCGTTTGAAACTCCATGTCCCGATTCCGATCATCACGGCCGCGAACCCGGTTAGGATTAGGAGGTTGAGTGCGATGGGAAGTTGGGAGGAGCCTAGGATTAGGCCGCGTAGTCCGTCGACGGCGTAGGTGACTGGGTCGAGGATTGTGAAGATTAGTAGGTATTGTGGCAGGTTCTTGAGTGGGAACAGCGCGCCGCTGAAGAAGAACATTGGAAAGACCAGAAAGCTCACAATCAATTGGAAACCTTCCACGCTCTCCATATTCGACCCTATGATTAACCCTAGGCTTACGAGCGCCGACGCGAGAACAAACATGAACACAAACGAGAAGAGCACGGAGAGAATCGTGTAATTTATCCCTAGAACCAATCCGAACACAAGCATCGCACAACCCTGAAGCAGCGCATCAATGCTTCCACCAACCATCTTGCCCGCGAAAATCGTTGTACGCGAAAGTGGGGCGACGAGCACTTCCTTGAAGAAGTCGATTTTCCTATCCCACACAATGTACAGGCCGAAGAAGACGGAGGAGAACAGAATCGACATGGCAAGGATTCCTGGAAAGATGAAGACTTGGTAGTTGACGCCACCCAACGAAACCGCGGACCCCAAACCACCCCCAAAGACTACAATCCATAGCAGGGGAGTGATGAGGGACGATACGATGCGCGACTTTTCCCGCGAAAACACCTTCATCTCCCGGTACCAAAGCGCGTAGAACCCTTCAAGCTCACCCATCAGCGCCCACTCCTCACCCGTGCAATTCGCTCGAAGACGCCGCCTTCACCCGACTCCTCCCTAATCTCACGCCCAGTATAGTGGAGGAAGACGTCGTTCAGGGTGGCCGTGCGAACCTCCACAGAATCCACCGCACCAACCATCCCGAGAATTTCCTGCAAATGCACACTAGCATCCTTAACCGTCAATCGCAGCGTACTCCCCGACTGGTCTATGCTGAGTACATAATCCAAACCTTTCAGGCGTTCAATGTTTGGCGAGCGGACGCGGAGCTTGATGATTTCCCCGCCCACCTTCGACTTCAACGCCCCCGGGCTATCCAAAGCGGAAACCTTGCCGTGGTCGATTATGGCTACGCGGTTACAGAGCCTATCCGCTTCGTCCATGTAATGCGTCGTAATTATCACGCTAACCCTCTCGGATTTCACGAGGTTCTCAATGTACGCCCAAATGTGCTCCCGAGTCTGCGGGTCCAATCCCAACGTGGGTTCGTCGAGAAAGAGGATCCTAGGGTTATGCAATAACCCCCGCGCCAACTCCAGCCTCCTGCGCATTCCGCCGGAATACTTCTTCACGACATCGTTCGCGCGGTCCTGTAGGTCCACTAGGTTGAGGACGTAGTCTATGCGCTTCCGCCGCTCGTCCTTCGGGACGCCGAACATAAGCGCATGCAGGTACAAGTTCTCCCGGCCGGTCAAGACGTCGTCGCTGCTGGGGTCCTGGAATACGATACCAATCGAACGCCGCACATCAGCCGGGTGGGATAGAATATCGTACCCGTTCACGCGTCCTGTCCCCGAGGTTGGCTTCAGAAGCGTGGCGAGCATAGAAAGCGTCGTAGTCTTCCCCGCCCCATTAGGGCCGACGAGCCCAAAGATTTCACCCTCCTCAATGCTCAGGTTCAACGAATCAACAGCCAGCAAATCCCCATACCGCTTCGTCAACCCTTCAGTTTCTACGGCGTGAACCATTGAGCATCATTCCGCTACGCAACGGACTAGATTGCGTGCCTTAAATTGACTAGCTGGGGTGCCTCGTGATGTCATACTTGCAGATTTGCGATCGCCGAGGGGGAAACCATCAGTATCACTGAGATGATCGCCAAGAATCCGATTACGAAGACGAAAACCCCGAGGAAGATGAGTTGCATTCTGTCGTGTGGTGTGAGTCACTTGGTAGCGCCGAAAACCCTGGTGGGGTTCTTAGTAGTTAGTCTTGCCTGCGACCGCATCTGAGACAGAATAGACTTCCTCGAGAAAGATTGTGGCCACAGGTGAGACAGAACTGAACTTTACTACGTCTCTTGAGGGTGACAGCACTTACTAAGACGACTGCAATGATGATGACAGCGATTGCGGGCAGGATGATGCCAGGATTCAGTGACCACTCGGCATGAATTGTCATTGGAGCGTTAACGGTTATCAGAGAGGACCCGTCAGGTCGTGGGCTTCCGGTGTAGTCGCCTCCCCATCCACTAAAAGTGGACCTTACACCCAATAGTCCCAGGACGCCTTCAGCTTGGATTGATGTAGTCCTCACGCCGATTTCTGCTTCGCTGCCCGCGTCATACCAACCTGAGCCAAAGGTTGATCCCAGAGTTGAGGTGACTGTCACCAAGTACTGCTTAACGTAGACAGCTGAGAGAGACATGTTCTGATCGGCAGTGAATCCATTCGCTGTGTAGGTCCCGTCAGTCCAGCCTTCTAGGTAGTATCGTTCGCCATCACTAATTGGAATCGTCAACTGAGCTTGCGGCGCAACCTCAGAACCTTCAACGTACCATCCGTTTCCTATCGCAGAACCAACTGCGGAAGTTACACTAACATAGAACCATGGCCAAAGGCCCTGCCCTTTAGTCTTAATGGGCAGACCGCTTCCTGCTAACCAATGATTATTCTCTCCAGGGACGCTTTCGACTCCGTACGGAAAGGTACCACTGTAACTGGAGCTTGTTACACCGTAGCAGCATAATGACGCAGCGGCGGACACTTGATGCCAAACTCCAGTGGTCTCTCGGTAGGACAGGTTGCGGAACTCCACAGGACCAAGGACGTTGTCAGTCCAATACGTTTGCGCTGATTCAGCCACAGCGTATGGCCCGGAGCCTCTTGAGTCACCTACGCTGAGGTCGATCTGTCCGAGTTGTTTATCGTTCGCGAACGCCGACCAAATCGTGCCCATACTTGTTAGCGAGAACTTCACCCATGTCCCATTCTTTCCAGCGGTCCGTCCTTCGTTTCCCAAGAATCCCCCCTTATTTTCATTAGCTGTTCCCGGAAGGAAGTACTCCCAAAATAAACTCGGATGTCCGCTGTTATATTGAGGATTCAACATGAAACCTACTTGGATGAACGCGTCGTTCGGAAGGTTGACGCCTACCCAGTAGGAGTCGTCAATATCAGCATGGTTGAGTTTCTGATCCAAAATTCTGATTTCAACGCTCGCCCCGGTGATCGGCTGGCCAAAGTGATCTCCGTATCCTCTGTTGCTTGAAGCCCATGCTCCCACCTGAAACCAATACAAGTCGGACGTAACCTTGGCCACGTCAGCAGGTGAAGACGGGAGATGAGACTTCAAGCTAATGGGATCTATCTTTGGTATTGAAGGTAGAACTATCAGGATTAGCAGTAAGAGTAGTAATCGATGTCTCATTCACTTTGACGCTACTCTTGGGCAGTGCCACATTTGTTACAGAACTTGGAGCCAGCAGGCAATGGTTTTCCACAATTTATGCAGACGTTCCCTTCATCATCCTTGCCCTTAACTCTTCTCGGCTTCCTTGTTGTCCTTGACCTAACAACGTACAATAACGCCACAACTGCAAAGACCACTGCGATAATTCCTCCAATAAGCTCAGGGTTGATGCTTAAGCCGAGCCCGGTAGGCATTTGCGTAACTTGAATCGAGGTAACAGTCTGCGTTGCCGTCGGCGTCGCCTGATTCGTAACCACATTGTAGACCGTGGAAGTTTGTTCTTGATTGAAGGTGGCGACTAGAACAAATGGAGTCGTGATTGCGCTATTCCCGCTTGTCTCAGTTGAAAAGATGAAGTAGTACCAGCCGGTTGGTGGGTTTTTCCAATCCAATGAATACGTTGAGGTTAAATCATATACCGCAAGTTCGGCCACATACGGTGTATTGCCGCATTCTGAATGATTGAAATCAGAAAACTGTTTCTGGTTCATAATGTAGAAGTCGATTTTGCTGCTTGGTGGTCCAATTGTGCCGGTAACGTCTATGGTCCCTGGGTCGATGGTTATGTTCCAATAATCAAAAGTGCAAATATGCGTACCCGAATTGCCTATTGTGTCAGTCGTGCTAATGAAAGTGTTTGATGATACAATGGTTTGGGTTGTAGTTCCGATAGTGTTCGTGGAATAGACAGTTTGCGTGAGGAGTCCGGTGGTTGTCAGAACATCTGTCACAGTAGTAAAGGTCTGGCTCGCAGTAGATGGAACTGAAGCTATTGCAAACACGATGGATAGAATCAAAAGAAGCGTGCTAAATCGCAAAAGAATCCGAATACTGGGTCAACAGATTTCGATTTAACACTTTACATTATTACGTATGCCATCGGACTCGATGCTGGGAATTCTTGAGGACACCACGCCACGGGAGGACCGGCAGCTTAGAGGCTGACAGTCACTAGTTCCAGCTTGTCAGGCTTCTGTGCTTGGGCCCGAGTTTCCAGCTCCTCAAGAACTAGTTCAATTGCTTCTCTAATGTTCAGCAGGGCTTCCTTTTCGGTCTCTCCTTGGCTGATGGCGGCGGGCAATTCGACGCATCGCACAGAATAGCCCCCAGTCTCCTCCTTCTTGAGAGCAACAGTAAACGTAATGGCTCTTGACATGGCCCTTCAACAATCTCTTGTGGTCGGTGTCATTTATGCTTCACCTTCATGGGCAAAGGGTTTTGGCCCCTGGGATCGAGGAGTATCTGATCGGTCAACAAATTGCTTCTTCTCATGATGTGGGAAATTTCGAGAGAGTCCCCGGACTATGTTGCGTGGGTTAAATTGACTGGCTCTAAACGCCTCTCCAACCAGAAGAACTTTTTTTCAATCTGTATCTTGAGGAGGCAGCGTGAAATATCGAAGATGGGATGTAAGAGTTTGCAAGGCGATGCGAATTGAGGACCCAGCCGCAATGTGTAATTCTTTGTATGCAATAAGTAAGCTCAGAACCAATGAGAGGAGGATGATGACATGAAATTGGCACTCGCGTTTCTTGTTACCTCAGCGCTTCTCCTGTTAGTCTCCCTGTTCAGCCCAGCGTTCGCTCAGCCGACCCAGGTTTCATACGTCGTCAACCTGAACTCGTTCAGTCTACAGGTAATGTACCCATCAGAAGTTATGCCCGGCGATAATGTTACCTTGAATATTCAAGGTAGCCCGAAGAGTAACCGCCTTTACCTGCAGAGTCTAACCGCCACAATCTACTACGCTGACGCAGCCGGGCTCCATCAGCTCGCAACCCAAAACCTTGTCAGCAACTCAGCAAACAGTTACGGGTACTACGAGTCTTACACGACTGGAAGTTTCAGCAAGAGCTTCACGGTGAACGTACCGCAGAATGCGCCGAGAACTTCACTGGTTGCAATATTCTCTGAGACCATCCAATCCAACAACTATTACTACTATGATTACTCGTCATACTTTGGTTATTCGTACTACGGAAACCCATTCTACGCCTACTACCCATCCTACAGCACTACGACCGATGAAGCAATAGCGCCTTTATCCTACATCAAAGCGACTACACCTGAATATGTGGCTCTTCAGTCTGAGTATCAGATGCTTCAGCAGCAGCTGAACCAAACTCAAGCTCAGAACAAGCAACTACAAACCACGATTTCACAACAGAGCACTATGAATAGCCAGCTTAACCAGCAACTAACATCAGCAAACGGCACAGCGCAGACTTACCAGACAGTCGCGGTAGCCTTCGTCATCATAGCGGTGGCGTTGGCCGCATTCAGCATTTACCAGTTGAGAAGCAAAGGGAAAACGCAAAAGACGGGCGAAACTAAAGCATCCAAATCAGAATAATGATCCTCAAAGCGTCAACCCCGTAACCATATTCGTCCACACGAAGCCCTGAAAGGGAAAACGCCCGCCGAAGCGGCTGGAATAACGGTCACGGAAGAAAACAAATGGCTGACACTGATTCAGAATGTGACGCAGATGTCCCGCTGGGCATTCAAGCTATGGCAGCTTACTCAGTTTACTTGTAGGTGGCAACGCCCCAAGTCTCAATCGCTCTCCGGAGTTCCACGTGCTGGCGAGCATCTTCATCCAGACTCGATCCGCTCATGGCCACATCGATCGCCTGCCGAAGAGCCATGGCTCCAGCCCTCCCGCCATCGGGGTGGCCCCATATACCTCCACCTGCTTGAATCACAACATCGTTCCCAACGAGTTTGACGAGTTCGGGGACTAGGCCCGGATGGAGGCCACCTGAGCATACAGGGAAAACAGTTCTCTTTGTGCCCCAATCCTGTCCCAACCGGCCATTCCCTGAACTGACATTGTTTTGCTGGAGGTTGTCCCGGAGAGCGAGGACCTCTTCCCTTGGAGATTCGAGTTTCCCGATGACAGTTCCAATGTGAAGTTGGTCCACGCCAATCAGGCGCGCGACATCTGAAACCGCAAGCATTGACATTCCATGAAGGGGGTTTCTTGTGAAGGCTGCGTGGAAAGCGCGGTGAGCGTGGATTGCGAGTTTTAGGTCTTCACATGCGTCGCGGAGCGTTTGGAGGGCTGCCCAGCCGCTCGTGATTATGTCGACCATAACGTACTCGCCCCCAGCTCTGGCGACGACTTTTGCTCGGCGAAGCATTTCGTTTGTTTCTGAGGTTACGTTGATGAGGTAACTCTTTCGTTCTCCAGTTTCATTTTCCGCTTTGTCCCGTAGCCTGAAGCATTCGTTCACTCTTTCCTTGAATTTGTTGAAGGGTTGCGAAGTGAGGTTCTCGTCATCCTTTAGGAGGTCTACGCCCCCCATCCAAGCCTCATAGCCGGCTTTCGCATGTTCTCTTGCTGTGAGGCCGAGTTTTGGCTTCGGTACTGTGGCAGTGAGAGGTCGCTTCTTCACCCCGAAGAGTTTACGGATTCCGCTCAAACCTAGTTTTGGACCTGAGAAACTGTTTAGGATCCTCTTAGGCCAATGTATGTTTTCCAATCTAAGGTTCTGAACGGTTTTCATCCCGAAGATATTGCCCGCTACTGAGCTGAGGATCTGGGGCATGTTTCCCGGCTCAAAAAGCTCTGGTGGGTAGGCAACCTTCACAAGGTTTCCTTCGATATCATACGCTTTAGCCATCAGTCGGCGGATTCGGTCTTTCATTGTGGTGAGTTCGGTCCATGTTCCTACCGAGGACTCGGATGCAAGACGACCCGCGGCGTCTTCAATCGAAAAGCCAGCCGCAGGTTCGACACGAAACAAGCATATCAACTCGTCTGATGTGGGCCTATGGCTAGCGTCTATGAAGTCTCGGTACCATTCTGTCATTACCATTCCCAACCTTCTGAGTAAGCAAGGAGGCGCCGTCAATAAAGAATCACCCCGACGAAAGTGACTAGGTCTAAGCCTACTCCTGAAGAACATATGTCTAGTAATCTTGAAGTTCCTAAGACATCTTGCAAAATCAACATCGCTCCGAGCGGTGGAATTATTCCGCGCTCAGTGATTAATAGATCAATAAACTCAGGAGGCGTAACATCGAATGACGGGTTGCGAACGGCAACATGCCGGGTTGCTCAAGTTCGGTCTGAGAGATCACTTCAGTTCTGTCGCGTTCTTCTATTTTGATGAGCCACTCGTCCTGCTGCTTCTCTGATTGAGAATCCCGTTGATGGCTGTAATCTGAAAAGAACTATGAGGTTCTCTCGTGACGGGGAGTATGTGTTGTCAACGAACTCGTTGTAACAGTCGCCATTGTTGATTAGTCCTGTTCCGAGATGCGGACTTTATGGTAGTCGCTGAGTTCCTCGGCTGTGAGCAGACCAAATTCTTGTTCAAGTATGAATATTGCTGCTTGTGGAGGAACTATTCCCTTCTCTGTTATGATCAGATCGATGTACTCGGGAGGGGTTATGTCGAAGGCCGGATTACGAACTGTCGCGTTGGGTATTTGGCTTAACTCATCTGGGCTAATAATTTCTGAAGCGTCTCGTTCTTCAATTTCTATAAGTTCTCCGATTAAGGTTTCGGGACTGAACTTGTAAGTCTCCGCTGCCACGAATACTCGAACCCTCGCCTCGTGTGCAGCTAGGGCTATCAACGATGTTCCAATCTTGTTGACTAATGCTCCATTGGCTGCAACCGCGTCGGCGCCTACAAATACCTTATCCATCTTGTTGAAAAAGAATCGCACAGCATCGTCGAGAATAAGCGTAACCGGGATTCCAATCGATCCAAGTTCTCGTGCCGTTAGACGCCCCTGGAACCTTGGTCTTGTTTCAGTAACGGTGACCTCGAATCGTTTTCCCTGTTTCCACGCCGTTCCTAAGATGGCGACGACCGCGGAACTATTGCAATGCGTCAGGATCTTGTCGCCGTCGGTGATCCGTTTCGCACCAATCTCTCCAATTCTCTGAATGGCCGACAACGAGTTCTGAATGAAATCTTCGGCCGCCTTTATGGCGACGGTTCGAATATCTACCACCGTTCTAGCTTGGCCCAACACAGATGTGACGCGGTGCATTACGAACCGAACTGCGTTGGGAAGAGAGACCGCAGTGGGTCTTGTTGCAAGCAAAAGCTGTGAAGCGCCACGCAATTCCTCGACAAGTTCACTTGGAGAAGTCGCGGTTGATGATTCCGCCGTCAACTGTAGCGCTTGAGCCGCCGACCGTGCTATCTCTCCTGCTCCTCGTCTCTTCATGCTGCGAATCTCGTCAACAATACGTTGAACTTCGGAAGAAGTCATCCGTAAACTTCCATGTCTTGTGCAGATCCGTAATAGGTAATAGGTAATATGAAGGATTTCCAGCAGTATTTACGATCACACTATTTCTATTCCCTGTGCGTGTTCTTCCCAGTATCTAACTGCAAAGAGCAGTGCCTCCTCGCTCTCTGAGTGGATACGCAGGAGTAGTTCTCCATCGTCGACGCTATCGCCAACATGTTTCATGAGATAGATTCCTGCTCCGGGATTGCGAGGCGCTCCAGCAAGTTTTGCTGTTCGCGCTATTATTCGGTTCCGAACCGCGTTCACTCGTCCGCTTCTCCGCGCACAAATTTCCTTGACATGCGTTCCTAGAGGAGTCAATTCCTTACGCCCTTGGAGGTTTCGAATTCGTTCAAATTTCTCGTAAGCCTCACCAGATTGTAGTAGATTCTCTGCGCGATCGTGTCCTCGACCGTTTGGAGCCCGACCGGTGAACTCCAACAGTTCTCCAGATAGATAGAGAGATCTTTCTTTAAGGTCGGTTGGCGCATCAGGTTCGTTCCTTAAGACTTTGAGTAAGTCTTTAGCCTCCAAAACTGGACCGACGCCGTTGCCTATAGGTTGCGATCCATCGGTAATCACGACTTGAATATTCAAGCCTAGCCTAGCTCCGATTTGTCGAAAACGTTGCTCAAGACGAACAGCCCTTTCAGCCGTTTCTGCTTTGGAACCTGAACCCGTTGGAACATCCAGCAGCACATGCGTAGCTCCCGCAGCCTTCTTTTTCGCCAGGATGGAAGCGATCATGAAACTCTCTGAGTCTATGCTTAGTGGATGCTCCACCTGGATGATGAGGTCATCCGCTGGAGCAAGATTGAGGGCTCCTCCCCAGACAAGACAGCCTTTTTCACTCGCCGCTAATTCTTTGATGCGCTTGACCGGTAATTCGACGTTCATTAGTGTCTCCACAGTGTCCGCAGTACCTGAAGGTGACGTTACGGACCGCGATGACGTATTCGGAATAATCAAACCGGAAGCTGCGGCGATTGATACGACGATCGGAGTCGTTCGATTTCCCGGAACTCCTCCGATCGAGTGCTTATCAGCGATTATTGAACCGTTGAAGTTTAACTGTTCACCACGATCGATCATCGCGCTAGTCAACGAATACACCTCATCATCGTTGAGAGGATTCATCGTTGCCGCCACGACGAACGCGGTTAACTCAACTGTTGAGTATCGTCCTTCCACAATGTCATCTACGATATTCACAAAGTCTTGCGGCAACAGATGTGCTCCTGACATCTTGCGACGCAGTTGCTCCAACGATTTTGGCGGATCAGCGGGTCTCACGTCTACCGTTGCGCCGGATTCCACTCCTAGCTTAGCGAACGCGGAATCGCTTAAACCGATAGAACCGGACGGTACGATTGTCCCTTCTGCCACGTTGAGCACAGCGAGAACTTTTCTATCGTTCGCTGAGACTTCAACGCGATCCATCGGGTGTAATCCTACGGAGAATTTCTTCAGTTCATCGTGGTCTAGAAACGCAATGTTTTCTCTGTACGCGTCAATCCCAATCCGTTTCAAGGTCAGCTTCATGTGTGACGCTCCAAGAAATGACGAGGCGTCGGGACAGGGAGCCACTCCTGGCGGTTCATACGCCTAGATTTAAGCATCTGATATTTCAGAATGTGCCCGTGTTATTTTCGATCCTCTGGGAAGCGTCGCTCAAGTTCTTGTGATTCTTCTGACTGCACAGACATCAGATGATGGCATTAGTCTTCGTCATTCTAGCGGTGGCTGCATTCAGCATTTACCAGCTGAGAGGCAAAAAGAAAACGCAAAAGACTGTTGAAACTCAAGCACTCAAATAGGGCCGTTTTCCCTGAGATACGACGGGCTGTTTCAGAAATAAGGTAGCGTGAAATATTGAAGATGGCATGTGAGTTAGCAGGGCGATGCCAGTTGAGCGACCTGATTCTAAGCAAAGCGAAGACGGGCTTAGTAATCATCGACCTCCAAAAAGGAATCACGTCGATCTCGACTGAGCCATACGACACGAAGACTGTAATATCTAACGCTGCGAAACTGGCTAACGCTTTCAGAGAGAACAAGATGCCCGTATTCCTTGTACATGTCTCCTTTTCAAAGGAGACAGCTCTCCAACCCATCGCTGACCTTGCAATGCCTTCAAGAGGGACGATGCCTGCGGATTGGGCGGACATAGTGCCAGAGCTGGGGCCTGCTCCTTCTGATGTGGTAATTACCAAGAGGCAGTGGGGCGCGTTCTACGGCACCGACCTTGATCTTAGGCTTAGACGCGGAGGGATTGACACAATTGTGCTTGCAGGCATTGCAACGACTTACGGTGTGGAAAGCACCGCGAGGTTCGCGTATGAGTATGGCTACCAGCAAGTATTCGCTGAAGACGCCATGTCAGACCGTTCCACGGAAGCCCATAAGAATTCCATCGAGTTCGTCCTGAAGAGGATTGGAAGAGTCAGGAAGACAGCAGACATTCTGCAAGCGCTGAAATGATGGCACATTACTCCAAAAGAAATGCCCGTATCATATCCCAGTAATGAGAATGCTCAAGAGTACTGAAAACATCCTCGCATGAAGGTGGACTATCTGATGCATTTGGTGGGGTTAATGGCCCTCTACTCATATTCTTGGCTTGGATCGTTTCTGGCATGTCAGCGAGAAACCGTTTGTTCAAGGCATAGTATGCTGTGACTATGAAGATTCCGACGAAAGTGAGCAGCACACCGACGACTGCGAACAAGGTAGTCCATGGAATTTGAGTATAAACGTTCATGAATATTGAAGGCCTGAGCCCTGAATTCCCCGATAGAACCAAGTAGGGGTACCTGCCGCCATCATTCATGAATTCCCCAATCATCGCCACAACGATTGCTACTGGGCCGAGAACAAGCGCATACTTCGGCACAACCCCGTATCCTCGCTTAATCCTCTTCCAGACGTTGACGGATGCGAGGACGAGTAATGTGATTAGTGATAGTTTCAACGCGAAGAGTGGGGCTACATCAAATGTTGACCCTGCTTGGCCAAGGATATTGGAATATAGCAATGGTGCTCTGCTGTTTAGGTTGATTAGGTAGGATGGCCCCAAAACTCCCTGCACCGCAAGGAACAGTACACCGTGCCAGAGACCTATCCAAGCGAATTTCGGGTTCACGTTACCCTTAATCGTGAAGAAGGATGCGACAATGAAACCGCCTATCGATAAGGCGCCAAACCACGTATGCAATACCAACCAGGGATACAGCGGGTTGAAGAACACGGCTATCCGTGCAATATCTTTCATTCCTTGCATAGCCATTGCTAATGCGTAAGGGTAAGTTAGCTCAGCGAAAATGTACCTGAAACCGAAAGGAACGCCAAACCCCGAAACAGCCATCACGAACCCGACTAGAGTATGCAGCCCTGGCCGAATCTTCCCCCAAGTATACCAGAATAGGGCGATTGTTGGGATCCGAATCAGTATGGCTGAGAGAGCGATGAGGATGGGCAAGAAGATTATGTCCGTCGCTGTAGCCATCAGCGTAGGAAAGAAGCCGGCCAATACCACCGTTATGATCGTGCCCCAGACCCCGCTGAAAAGCTCGTGGATTATCAGAATCTTGAAGACTTTCCTCGACATGACCTCGAGGTCTGGCTTGTGTCGGAACCAGGCGAGGAACCTTGCCATGGCGGAGATCCAGCCTGTTCCAAGGGTGATGTTGACTAGTATGATGTGAACGATTACGGCGACGCCGAGGATCGTGAAGCCGAGTATCTCGGTGCTCGCCAGCTTAGTCCACTCCTGCCCCTTTCTTCAGGAGTTCGGTGAACTTCAATCGTCTTGTTGAGACAATGTAGATGCCGTAGATTCCTACTATGGCGACGGCCACAAAGATTAGAGCAAAGGCTACGAAGACAAATGGGCTGATGGAAACAGGCGTTATAAGTTCCTCTGGGTAAATCAACCCGTACACAGTCCAAGGCTTTCGGCCATCCTCACGTACGAACCAACCCAGACCACTCGCGAAAATCGACGCCGAGACAACAAGCAGTGAAAGCAGGAACACAGACTTCTGTTCACCGAAACGATTGAGAATACGCTTCGTCAAACTTGACAGTGCACCGAGGTTGAAGTTCAGGGCAACCAGCCCCACAATGGCCACCAAATCCAATATTCCGACGGCTATTTTCGCATAGTAGAGTGAATAGATTACAAGGAGGCGTGACTCGGACTTGGATAAGTCTGATAGGCAGACAGATTTTAGGGTCACCGAGGAAGCTGAACCCAACGTGATGTTAGGGGCAGCAGAAGCCGCGATGTTTCCGAGAGTTGTCTGCCCCAGTGAATCACATTGGCTTCTTAGCGTATCGAAACCAATTATTGGATGCTGCGGATCACCGTAGGCTAGGAAAGCTATCGGAGGATTTTGCGTTGTGTTGGCGGCGCCTTCCATCAGGGCGAATTTCGTAGGCTGCTGAACAGCAACAGCCTTACCCATCAGGTCGCCGAACACTGTTGGTTGAAGTATCAGCAGGACCAGAAGGATGGGCAGAAAAGCTTTCACAATCCTCACATACTTAGCCTGTCCAGTCTTCAAGAACCTGTAAGCGTACCCGACTAGGGCGAAGGACATCCCAACGATTATTCCCGCGTTCACAGCGTGGAGTCCGCTTGCCAACGCGTAAGGAGAGGATAAAGCGACAAATGGGTCGCTCAACGTCAAACCAACAGCCCTTGCAAGGCCAGGGCTTTGCAAAACCTGCGACGCGGTTCCAGTAGCGAGTAGATTCTCAATGAGCTCCAACTTCAGCCTGACGAGGGCGGACGGGTCAGCTGCGCTCGGACCGTATTGTGGTAGAAACGGGTACAGGTTTGACGCTAGATTGCCAGTTCCCCAGGGGACGTTCAGCCAACTGTTCACCGTCATTATCAAGACGCCGGATAGAATGGCCATGGCACCATAGAAGATCATGATGCCTAAGCTTGCAAGCGGCCGAACCTTGCCCAATGTAACAATGAACATCACGAGCAGCACGATTTCGCCTATGAAGGCTACGAGTTCCAATGTTAGAGGCATCAGGCCGAAGGTTGCGATTACGAAGATTGAGCCAGGCCAAGCCTGAACAAGCCCAAATTCAACTAGGGTTCCAGTTATCGCGCCAAGCGCGAAGTTGAGGCCGAGGACAGCAGTAACGTTCCGTGCAGCATCATAGTATTCCTGATCTTTGGTTCTCCACCATTGGAACAGTAGTCCTCCGATCACCCATGGAAAGCCTAGGGAAATGGTTAGGAAGAAGGCGTGAATGAAGATTCCTAAAGCGCTGATTGGAAGCAACATTGAAGTTGCAACCACGACCGTCAAGCCTCGATTACAGAAACACTGGACCAACAAACCGGTCTGCTGAATTTTAAGGAACGGTATGTAGAGTAATGCTGGCTGTCAAAAAAGACGAGCGTCGTAAAGAATTGAGCTGCGTTCCTGTCAGCTCAATAATGTGAACTCTCGCATGTTTTCAGCGGTGAAAACCCGTCGAGATAGCTTATCACGATGTTCGATTGAGCAAGCACGCAAGGGTCTGCCGTGAACTTCTACATCACATTGACGACCAACTGCAACCTCAGATGCAGCTACTGCTACGGCAAGTCCTGCGAGGATTTTGGGTGCGACTTCCATGGGCTCGCAGTCGACTATTCGTTGCCCAGTGAAGTTGCCTATGACAGCGAGGTGCTGCGGAATTTTCTGCAGAAAGATCGAGAGGCCGCCCTGATTTTCTACGGAGGTGAGCCCCTGCTCCAGTTGAGCAAACTGCGAGAGATCATGAACACCGTCCAAGCTGACAAGTTCATCATCCAGACCAATGGCCTTTTGCTAGACAGGTTGGAGCCTGGGTACGTGAACAGATTCCGATCGATCTTCGTATCACTAGACGGCGAAGAAGCGTTGACGGACCATTATAGAGGGAAGGGGGTCTACAGGCGAGTTGCACGCAACCTGAGGCTGATCCGCGAGAACGGGTTTAAAGGCGAGGTAGTAGCGCGAATGACCATCGGAGAAGAGACTGAGATCGATACACAAGTCCAGGCGTTACTTAACGGCGCAGAGCTGCCGATATCATCAGTCCATTGGCAGCTTGATGCGCTCTTTTGGCAGAATGACTATTCGAAGCGACAGTTCTCAGAGTGGGCTAGGACGAGTTACAACCCGCGCCTTAGGAGACTCATCGACCTTTGGGTGCAGCGCATGAAGGATACCGGCGAGGTACTGCGGCTCTATCCGCTTCTCGGAGTCATGCAGTCTCTGCTTCTCGGCGAATCGAACCACCTACGTTGCGGCGCCGGTTGGATTGTCTTCAACATCCAGACTGACGGGAACATAACACCCTGCCCCGTCATGGCGGGAATGAAAGACTTCTACCTAGGAAACATTCGCGAAACGCATCCCGAGAGTCTGAGAAACGCCGAGTTCGTATCCGAGCCTTGCACGCAATGCCAAGCACTTCCGATCTGCGGTGGGCGTTGCCTTTACGCGAATGTCACTAAACTTTGGGGGAACGAAGGATTCAGGCAAGTCTGCGCAACCGTCACCGACATGATAAACGCATTGCAGGAGGCACTACCCGAAGTAAGGTCCCTCATAGATAATGGAAGAGTTCGGCTAGATTCTTTTGACTACATGAAATACAACGGATGCGAAATAATACCCTAATTCCCACAGAATCATTCCTCAAGGGGCCTTAGCCAATTCGAGTACCCAAAGACGAGTCGGAAATGAGGAAATCGGCTGCGCTGACCCTCGAAGCCATGTTAGAGTATTGCCGTCGACTGTGAAACCAGGCCAGGTTAACGCGCTGATTCTCTTCTAAGGTAAGAGTAAAATCGAAGTCTTCGCTCTCTACTTTCCCACCGTGTCTGACTGTTTGAATGTGTTGTGTCCGGGGGTGACTGTATGAGTGAAGAAGATGAAGATGAAGAAGAACGACTTGTCGGTACTCCTTGCCCAGTTCCTAATTGCCAAGGATTCGTCAAGAACGTATCGAAAGATCCTAACCTCGAAGAATTTGAATGCGATTACGGCCACATACTTGAGTACGAGCAAGTCAAAAAGAGATAGAACCCGCTAGCAGCTTGAAAGGTGCGTCTTCTCTCCCTTTCTCTTTCTTTCTCCAGCTCCAATTGAACATCTAGTCTCGGTAGTTGTCTAGCAACCACTTGATTTCGCTTGCACCAATCGGTAGCGGAGCAATTGGAACAGTCAATGTCGGCACCGATGCGTAGTGAATGCGGATAATTTGTTTCTTGGACAGAATGCGTGAGAACTTGGCTACGTTCGAGAGGCAGCCGCCACATCAGAGGCCGGAAGCTTTGAAGACGTGGTAGTTCAGTTCAATATGAATAAACGTAAGACGGGCATTCTTCGCTGATAGGTCGTGACTTGATATGAATTATGTTAGACTTAGATTCCTGGGAAGATAGAAGCGGTCCTAACACAGAGCCAAACCCCCGACTCTTTATATTGACTAACCAAGGAACCTCGATCTTCTTAACAATCTCAGTCTGCCCTAATCACATTGCAACGTATTGGACGTGTCTGAGTTTCTCGCCTTCGGGGCGCCAGCCAAGCTGTCTGTCCACGCGGAGCATAACCGTCATGCTACTGGCACTTCTCGCTGTCTGGATAGCAAGGATTGGTGTAACTCGCAGGAAACATTTCCACACATGAAGGAACGCCTGTTCCAGTTAACCTCGTATCCGATGTGCCTGCGCTCAAATGATGCGGGCACCCGAATCTGAACAGGGTTATATGTACCGGTAAATTGGGTCAGAATCCCCTTCACCATCTCTGAATTAGATATCTAGTTATTTGGATCCAGAGATGCCGTACGATGACTTGATTGTGTGGACGACCTATTGGCCCCAGTCCATTAGAATGAGCTCTTTGATTTCGGAGAAGACTAGCGCCATAACCACGCCAGCCAGTATTGGGCCATACCAGAAGCGCCAGTAAAGGGCAATAAAAGTGAACGGCATGAGGCCCATCCCAAACACAAAGTGATGAATATGCGTGTTCGGGACATCCTTCTGTCCGCCGATCGCCTGGGAGGCCTTGCCAAACACGGACTTGGGCTGAGACTTCAACGGCCTTCCGACCTTGATCTTCAAGTCCTTGAAATCTAAGTATAACCGGAGTTTGACGGAGTCGGCAAGACTGCGAACTAGTATGTAGGATACCCAACCTGACATAAGGAACAATTCGAGATCGGTAAACCTAGGAATATCCAAACCAGTTCACCGTTCAACATCCATTTTGATGTGGGTTTGTTCATGAGTCAAATGGCGTATTAAGGCGTTGGATGAAAATTCCACCAAGTTGGTGATGTGGTATCCTTGGTGCGCACCACGGGTACCGCCCCAAAAAAAGGAAAAACCGTCTGTGGATTGTTGTTAGTTGGTTCGTAGTGTGTGTGGGTCTAATGGTGCGCGCACACACACGAAAACGACGCCCAACCTGACGGTTCAATTTCTCTTGTCCGCACGATCCTCCCCTTCCCGTTACGTCACCCGCCGAGTTGGAAAAGCTGCTTTCAAAACTGTTGCCAAGCAAACGATCACTCCTTCTTAGTTCCTCAATTCCAAATAGCGGAAGCAAGCCTGGGAATTGTTATAAAGACAGCGGGCTGTCTGCGTCTGCATGACTCAACGAGTCGAACTCGAAAATTCGGACGACAACCTTTGCTTCGGATGTGGCCCACAGAATCCGATGGGGCTTAAGCTAAGATTCTTCATGGAAGGCGATCGTGTCATCACCGAATGCATCCCTACAAAGTGGTGGTCTGGTCAGCCCGGTGTCGTCAACCCTGGAATTGTATACGCAGTGCTCGTCGATCTGATCATCTGGACAGCCGGCGGAATTCTTCACCGAGTTCCCCTAATGCCTAAGACGATTGACATGAAGCTTGGAGATGTCAGTACAAGACGCCCTATATCGGGAATAGGCTGGATCGTCAAGCGCGAGGGGCCCATGGCCCAGATCAGGGCTGAACTTAAGCAAGATGGGATGGTTAGGGCTTTGCTTGAAATGGAGACCAGGTCCGTAACTCGGGCGGAATATCAGAAGGCAAGGCCCATGGTGGAAATCCCAGCATCACTCACAGGATTCTTTGAGGAAGAGTCGTAGAGTCTTCAACGTCACGAGCGATAACGATGCAAGCCCCCTAACTAAGTACGTTTTTCATTTTCTGTCAACTACGTCTCCAAAAGGCAGTTTGCCTGAGCTTAGCACGTCTCTTTCATTTGTGTGTGTGGTATAGCTGGTGCGCACACACACACAAAATGTTGCTAGGCTTAGTAGAATGGTCCAGTAACCCGTGGTCTAACCTGAGTCATCGCCAGGCAAACCAGGTATAACGCGAAGTTTGCGCTAAGACGAATAAAGAAAAATGCAGTATCAAAATTAGCAGACTGCACAAGCAAGAATGCGACCAAAGAGGTCATCAACGGGACCAACGCACTGTAAAATACGTAGGCCAACGCAAGCAAGACTAAGTTTCTCGCAGCATACCATCTCCCCAGAAACCGCAACAGCAGAATCGCTGAAGCCAGCTGAAGGAATGCTAAGATAGGAACAAGACCCACCCATAACACAGTGTCGGAAAAAGTCGTCTGACCGAAAACTGCATCCGCGAAAAGAAGGTTCGTTGAACTAACCACGAGAGCAAGCGCTAACGAGAATAAGACGACCAGCAACGTTTTGTGATCATACCTATCCCAGAGAGACCATACACTCGCAACAAGAGCATAGGCGGAAAAGCAACCTGCCAGAACACCAATCCATGTGCTGGTTCCTGATGCCGAGAATAATGCGGGGGGTTGGAGGAGTTGCAGATCCCCAAGAGCAGTAACGGCGGTCGTGATTGTATAGCCGAATATCGCAAGAGAGAAGAATATCAAAACTCGACCAATGAAGTTCCTTCTTCCACCAAACATCCGAGACGCCCGCCACCCAACAATCCCCGCAACAACCGTTTCCAGTCCTGCTGGTAGTAGACGTAGGTCAGATAACGCGGGCGGCAAGACAAGAATCAGAACTAGTGTGAGTACGAATAAACCCGTAATCGCTATAGCGTATTTGTTGAATTCAAACTTCATTGGATTTCCTAACTTAGAGTTCATCCTTTCGTCACCTCAATCCCGGTATTCGTTACCGAATATGCAACCGTCGTTCTCGGCGTTCCCAGCATGCCCTCGACCACCAGCTTTCCTTCAGCGTGCAGATTGACGAGGTTGTCTACGCTGGCTTTGATGATGTTCTCTGATTGTGGGTCGATCGAACCCTGGACGAGGGTGACGAGGACCCCTACAGCCCCCGCCTTCTTCATCTTCGAGCTATATTCCCTGAGAATCTTCACCACAAGCATCGGAGGGTTGTAGATGAAGAGGGGTGTGAGTGAATCCCAGATTGCTCGAAATCTGACATTGTCCTTAGCGAAGGATGACAATACCTCATTGAGACTCAACATGAGATCGGTTGGATTTGCTAGAGATACAATTTTGAGTGAAGCGTCCTTGATAGAGGATGACGACGTGACGGGCGTCATTGAAATGACTTGGATGCCTCCCTGCTTCAACGCCTCCTGGATAGACCAATTGAACCCTGACATGGCGCGGGCAAGTTCCTCCGTTCCATAGTCTGTGGTTACCACGACACATGCTTCATTCGACCTGATGGACTCGGCGAGGAAGTGATACGCAAAAACCGACTTCCCAGCCTTAGGAGGCCCGTACACCATCGTTACCGTGCTCTCAGGAATGCCTCCCGAGGTAACAGCGTCGAGGCTCCCGATTCCAGAGCTTATTCTCCTCAACGCTGAAGAAACCGTACTAATCAACCAGCAGTGGGACGAATTGTAGAGCACAAGCGCTATTATGACTTTTACCGTTGGTCTGAAAAACGATGTCGGGGGAGACGATCCCCGCGAAGATAATCGCGAGTGCGAATCAAACGCTATCCGAGTTCAGGAGTATCGAAACTGCTTGCGTCCACCTTGAGTTTGCGTGGCAACAAATCACAGTTACGACTGCCAAAGTGGCGCGCACACACATTATCGAAAAACTCTTGTCTAACCGTGCACGTATACTCACCTCAGTCTTCCTTCATGAAGACTTCTCGGAAATGGACCGCTGCGCTAATCATAATTGTATTGATTGTGGGTATTGTAGTCGCGACCACGTATCTCACGCGTCGACCAGCACCTTCAATTTCAGTTGCGCCAACAACCTTCGTCACTGAACAGGGAACAGCGATAACGTTCACCGTATTCGGAGTTGAGTCTAACGGAATGGCGACAGTCTATTTTGGTGATGGCCACGAAGCGAACACAACCTCCACCGTATCCTACGCTTACCCTAATCCAGGTCGGTATCTGGTGGCGGCTCAGGAGTTCGTTAACGGTCAACCTGTGTCCTCAACGTTCAACGCCCTGCAAACCATTCAGGTCACACCGCGGGTCAGCGAATCCCTTGCCCCGTTGATTTCTGTGCCTGCAGTAGCCTTCGACATTGCCAGGAACCCTTCTGCTCCAGTTGTTCGGGTAGGTGATAACGTAATCCTGTACGGTGGCTTCCTTCAACCACCAACTGGAACCAACATGACCATCACCCGGTACGAGTGGGACTTTGGTAACGGAGCCACCAAAACCGTTCCCGCGAACAGGACCTCATTCAACCCTGCCAATAACCCGACAACAACGTACACTCAAGCCGGCCTATACCCGGTTACATTGACGCTGGTAACTGAAAATTCAACAAGCATGGCAACATACCGGACTTCGATCGAGCAGACAGTTGCGGTTGGTTCCGGATCTCAGCCTTATACTGTGTTCTTGTATGCAGGTATCGTGCCGAACCCATCCATCATAAACGTGGCTGAAAACTGGGCCGGCGGCCCATTCTCCTTCGACCCTCAGATAGATGCTGAGGCTAACGGCGTCGAAATTGAACTTAACATATTCAGCACTCTACTCATGTACAATGGTTCATCCACTACCCAATTCATCCCAGTGGCTGCAGCTCAAGTTCCATCCGTGGCTAACGGAGGTATATCGTCGGACTACACGAGCTACAGGTTCCAAATCAGAACCGGCCTGAAATTCTCGAATGGTGACCCGCTTACAGCATACGATGTTTGGTTCTCGATGGTAAGGGACATGCTGTTCGTTGGCGGCAGTCCAACAACTCAAGGGTGGATTCTGGCCCAATACCTCATTCCGGGAGCATCCGCAGGCGTACCCGTCATGACCGTTCCCAACGATACAGCCGACTTCAACGCAATCTTGAACGCGTTGACCTACAGCAACTCATCAAACACAGTAACCTTCAGGCTTATGCGCCCAACAGCATCGCAACTGTTCTTTACGTCACTTGTTCTTTACGGCGCTAGCATCGTTGACGCCACTTGGTTGAATGGGGTAGGCGCTGGGATAACGTTCACGCCTGCCGGCTTCTACGCTTACCAGAACCAAGGCAATCAGGGAAGCTACAATTTGAAGGCTCAGTGGACTCCGGTCGCTTCAGGCCCCTACATGATTCAGAGCTACGCTCCAGGGCAGTCAGTTACACTCGTTTCGAATCCTGGATTCCCAGGAGTCCCAGGCATTCCCGTCGTGAACAACACGGTGGTGATTCAATGGGTCAACGATCCTGAAACGGCATATAACCTGTTCACGAGTGGGCAGGCCGACATAGTCTCAGGTCTACCGACGGACTACCTTGCACTCATACCAAAGCAAATTGCAAACGGAAAAGCGGCCATGTATCAAACGCCACCACTTAATTGCAACGCTTTCGATTTCAATCTTGACATCAATGTAACCAACATGAAGACTGTTTTCGGACCGCAGTACCACGTTCCCCCGGACTATTTCGCTAACCTTGACGTGAGGGAGGCGTTCGCTTACGCCTTCAACTACACCAACTACGTTGACGAAATATTAGGAAACCGAAAGTACGGGATAGATTTCGGAAGCAGTTATGCAGGGGTCATTGTACCGGGCCTACCAGACTACGTACCGCCAAGCCAATTGCAGAATGTTCCCACATACGACCTGGCAAAAGCCAAGCAACTCTTGCAGCAATCAGGCGAATACGGGACCTCGATCAACATTCCGGTAGGCAACTGGGCCGGTGACACTAACAGTTTCGCCGGAGCGCAGATGTGGGCTGCTGCCCTAAACTCGATTGACCCGAACATAGTAATGACCCCTGTCTACATTAGAAACGGTAACATGGGCGTTCCCGGCCAGAATCCGATTCCAATCATGGAGGCAACGTGGGGGGCGGATTACCCTTATCCGTCGGACTTCGTCGATGCATTTTACAAACAGGGAGGCTATTACCCGGCTCCGAACAGCTGGGCTGTGAACCAATTCAATTTGACAGGCCATGCTCAGCAGGCTACGATGTTCGCCCAGATGAATTCATTAATCCAGATAGCAGACTCAACAACAAACGCCACCTTGGCAGCTCAGGATTACAAGGCGGCGGAGCAAATAGCGATCAACCTCTACATGTACGTTTACACAGTCGACCCCAACTATTTCTGGGTCGCTCAGCCATACATGAATGGGTACCAGGGGCAGATCTCGTACGAAGAGAATCCGATGCTCGGAGGCTACCTATTGGGAGTGTACTTTTGGTGGGTTAAGACCTGCGGCTCCGTCCAAGCTTGTTCCGGCCGAAACGTAGGCCCCTAGTAAGAGAACTTATTGCTTGAGCGACTGATGAGTCGTTCATTCTTCGCTCAGACTTCGATTTTCGTGTGCGTATTCTATGGCGTCGTAGTGGGCGGGCGTCGTAATTTGAACCGTCGTACGTCGTCGTTTGGAAAAGTGTGTGTGCGCACCAGCCTACCCACACACACAGAACGAAGGGAAAGATAGACAAACCGCCTACTCTTCGAGCGTGACTTCGAAATTGTCTCCGACTCTGAGTGCGTGCCAGTGTCCGTCGTAGTCCACGCCTCTCATACTCCTTATCCTGATCAGATTTCTAGCAGGGTTACTCGCTTCATCAAGTTTGACATCAATGATGCCGTCTACGGCGGCTTCAAAGTTCCTGTATACCCAATTGCTGTGAAGATTGGTGATGATACCTTCGATTGTCGTCGATTGCGTCATCGGGCTACTGGCGAAACCTCTGGTGAGAGCGTACTCGACCCATGCTTTTTCATCATTGAACCTGGCCATATTTGAGAAATTATCCATTATTCTCAAGTATTCGGGTCGTGGAGGGCCTTCCATGAAAGACCGCATCATTTCAATGCTCATGTCGGCCACCTTCAACGAATCTACGCTGAGTTTTTCTTTGGATTTCCTTCCTAAAGTACACGTGTACCAATCCCAGATTCTTAGCCTATCGTTCCGTTCGAGTTCCTCGACATTCAATCCAAGCCGTTTGAGATTGGAGCGTACCGAGACCGGCGGTTGACCACATATCGTGCAACTGGCAACCCCTCCTGACTTTATCCATCCCGCCGTGATCGTTAACACGACACTGTACCACAATGATGCAGGATCATATTCCACCAGTATGTTATATCCGGGCGGTACAGGTCCCTTAGTCAAGTCTTCGATTAACGGAATCCTCGGCAATCAGAACACACGAGAGTCCTCTGTTCTAGCAGATTTGTAGTTTTCGTGTGTGTGTGGGTCTAATGGTGCGCACACACACACACACTTTGAAACGGTTGGAGTAGGTATTTGTGGTTAGGGGAAGTGTCGCCTAACAAGCCCTCCGGCCGGATGCACGGAATCCGACTCCCGAAAGATCCCTCTCCAGACCCGGCCGCATGTGTCATTTGGCAGAAATCCAGCCGGAACCGGACTTTGCGCACTAATGGAACCAATAGGACGGAAGAATCTTCAGTTCAAATTTGGTCGTCCGCACCATTGGTACCATCACACTAAACGAACGACAAACATTGGTTCGATTACTACATCAAGTCAACGCTGTGTTTGCGCTCGCTTGCCCCTCCACCGGTGGTAAAGCGAGACGCATGCAGTGATGACGACTGAGTAACCGAGCAATTGTGAAACTGTTTTGCCAGTCGTGTTGTATAAGAAATAATGGCACGACAAGTAGATGGACTGCAAGTCAACGAAGTTTGTAGCATTAAGTGAAATATCATCGAAATACACTTTTCCACCTTCGGCGCTCTCCAACATAATGCGATTTATGTGAGGGTCAAAGAAATCTGGAAGATACCTTTCCATCAGTTTTGATATATCCACCGAAATATGTACCCATGAGTTCTCGGGCTCGCGATTGAACTGCAAGTAAATGCCGCCGATATCTACGCCCGGATTTGGTTCGAAAACTGCTGCTAGGTCTTCAGTGTTATCGGGCGTAACAGTAATGTCGACATAATATGTTGGACCATTTGTAGTTGGCAGAAAATAGAGATGAAAAAGCGCCTGTGGTTCTTTCCCTCCTCCACTCGCATTCAAGAGAGTGTAGAAGCCTAACTGCATGCTAGGGAAAATGGATACGGGATCGAGTTTCTGAAGAAAGCCCACGCCTCCTCCTGTCAAACGTAGACTGTGCGACCCAGTTCTGGAAACTGTACGCACTATGTCAACTCCACCACGGGCTAAAGGAGGCGGCCCGAGTTCCCAGCCCTTCATTCCATCCTCAAAACCTCCGTTTACCACCAAGTCTGTAGTCGAGGTTTTGCTTGCATAAATCGTAAAGAATGTTCCCAATAGCAACAGAATGATCATGAAGATCAGTATCATTCTGCTATGCTGAGTCATTTAGCAGACCTAGGTAAATGGAGGGCACAGACCCTTCCGTTTGCAACCGGCAGGCAACTACTGCCGTATGAAGTATGCCTAACGCTCGGTAATAATTCTGGTGCCAATTTCCATCGTAATTGTAGCCCCCACATAAATCAAGGACGGTTCAAACCTGCCTTCCCGCACGAAGAGATTCACAGACACTGAAAATTGAACGAACGACGGCGGTTCATGTGAGTCTACTGCTGGAACGAAAAGAAAATCTAGTATCGCAAGTGATCCCCCCTTCACATTGAAAACGAGTGTGCATCTATCTGTAGATCGCCATGAACGCGTCCTCCGGATGCCTTACGAGACTTCTTCTATTGTCTGTTAGCAATCTTGTTGTAGTAGATTCGACGAAATCCGAACTCTTGAAGACATTTTTGTAATCAAAGAAGTTGTTGTGTGCCGTTGTGTACTCTTCGAAGTATGCATTGATTTCTGGAACCAACAGCAGCCACAATTTGGCTATCGCTGGCTTCAGCCGCAGACCTTGATCCTTGACACAGGCGATTGGATCCCGCATAAATTTCATTCCCAATTCATCCTCGTTTAGGACCTTAGCAACGAGGTGAAGAAAGAAGAAATGAGCGAGACCGTAGTTCTGGATTTGCGGATTGTCAAGGCTCGACATATTGTACAGTATCGTCTTGTAGATTAGATAGGCGAAGTAAATCTTCGCAGCTGTTGTGTGCCTGGAAAAAATGTCGCTGTACCGTTCTCCGAAAAGTCTAGCCTTCAAGTGCGTATTTTGAGGATTCCCAAGATAAAATGCCTCGATCAGCTGTGCTGCCAAATCTAACTCAATGACGTCGGAATATCCTGCTTCGGATTCTCCTCTCTTTCTCTTGTAGAGCACATGGTTCCCTGTAAGTTCACTGAACTCGGTTTGGATTGCTTTGTGGACCCTGTCATCCGCCTTGAGATCTTGCAACCTTATGGGATTCTGGTTGTTAGTGTAGTATGTAATCTCATTAACGAGCGAAGATGTCTGTTCTAGCCGGATTATTTTCGCAAGTAAATGCATGTTGTTCGTGATTTTGTTTCTGTTCTCGTAAAGTGCGAGCATTGACTGACAACCGTTGATAACAGAGTAGTTTCCCAAAATCAATGTTGAACCATTTTGTTCTAAGCTATCGCAGACCAATGTTATCCCATTGTGAAAGAGGAAGAATTTATCGTGCTTGGAGGTGTCTTCGATAGTTTTCTTGATGTCTCTGTTCACACGGGTTCTGCCCAAGCCATATCTCACATTTCGGTAGAACAGAGTCTTGTCTTGTATCCCGTTCAGTTTCATAAGCTCGAGTGCGGGGATGGCGTAAACCCTTGTGATCATGCCGCCAGGCAAATCATATTGGATCTTGGTGACATTTGTTAACTGTAAAGGAGTTGAACCTGTGGCAATTTCTGTATCTGCGAAGTAGGTGTACTCTTTGAAAATATTGGGGAGATCGTGGCCTATCATTGCTCCCTCGTTTATCTTGAGAAATTCTTTAGCATCGATATTGAATACTTTGTTCGTTACAAAGTGTGTGTATACAGGATACCCGTCGGAGATTCGTTCGAATACCTTTGTTGCCCTCACTAAGGCTTTCAGTTCCTCACTCGCTGTGCCACTTAGGAGGGCGTCGATAGTGGTTACGCTATTGAACCATTGCTTGGCTCCTACGAAATTTCTTAGGTCATTGTCGCCTTGGTCCCTTGCGTAATCGGGTGAAAATTTTGCCTGAAATAAGTGTACTTCTTCTTCATCTTCATCTGCATAGATGCCGTCAATTCCTTTGTCATTGGAGCTATCACACACTGCCGCAATCGCATCCTCTTCTTCCAACCTGAAGAAGTTGCGTAGATACCACATAAGAAAAGATGCGCTCTCGGTTCTTCCTTCAGAATAATACCGCTCGACCTCAGTACGCATTCTACTGTCAAAGCCTGGTTGGTCCAATCGACAACTCATCTCAGGAAGACGCGGTCTGATGTTTCATTTAGTACTTATGGAGTCGAAAACCAAGGGCTCCTTGTCGATCCGCTAGCCAGTATCTAGATGACCTAACTTCTCTCTAACCTTACGGCGAATCGTAAAAGAACTCCTGCCTCTGGCGTTCTTACGGAGGTAATGAAGAGTGCTCTTACCAATACCTAGCTCTGTCGCTTCCTTTTGAGTCAGCGAGAGAATTCTACGCCTGACCCCTATACCGTCCGACCTACTCAAATCAACAAACGGCTGCGTGAAGTCGAGCAAACTTGCTTTTCCCACCAAGTGCCTGCTTAGCTCTGTAGCTTTGTGCTCGATAATCGTATCCCATTTGAACACCTGCCCGTTGTACTTGACGCCGGAATTGAAGCGCTCTCTCAAAACATCAACAAACCTGATTTTCGCCGCCACATCAAAGTGATATCGATAATCGTCCCCTGTGAAATAGAAGCTTGGCAGATCTAGTATTCCTGACTCGAAAGCTTCGAACACTGAAGTGTCAATAAGCCATCGGAAAGGCTCCTCCAGGTCATAAACAAGTGACTGTTTGGTCTGATATGCACTGAATTCGTGCAAGAAGCCCGCAGATGGTTCAAGTCCGACAGTATTGATCGCACGTCTGCATTCCCCCTCCAAGAATCCATAGCCGTAGTTCAATGCCAAGTTAACTGGATCAGACGCATTGTTCTGGTGGCTGGTAGTCATACGTCCATGAAAATCCAATGATTCTGGCAAAACTTTGGCATACGCAAACCAATACTTTGTTGCTACACGTCCCTCAACTGAACGCAAATCCGCAACTGTGCGGGCGATACCAATCCGTGCGATTTCCTTCTTGGCAAGTTGCATCTCCTTTTCGATGTCGTAACGTTGTGCAAGCCAATCTAGCACCTGAAGACTTCGCGCAATCTTGGCCTGCACAATGCATTTCGCGATTGCATACTTCTTTGCAGGGTCTGCGCAGGCCCGGAACTGAGCCGCACGCAAATCAGCCTTAATGGGCATTGGCGGGAGAATACTCGAAATCAGGCTTCCGTCAAAGTTCAGTACGAAAACCGGAATCCGGTTCCGCGACAACCAGTGGAAAGCCTGCAGGGAAACGTATCCGCTATGCCCGTCTATGATTATGCTACTATGCCGGAACCGGCGCGGCCGGAATATGTACACGGATCCCGTCCGTCCATCTTCCCGGCCATCCGTAACCTCAAGCTCAGACCGGGACCGTAAATTCCGCACCCGGATCTTCACGCCCCAACCGGATAGGTGGAGTGGATTCATCTTTGATCCTCCAGATCAAGAGCGGATAATAATGCGTAGCTGTCTTCGCGAAGCCATCCTCGGATCTCATTGAAGATGTCCCCGCGTTCTGACCACAGCTTCTCCAACCTATCCAAATCAGCCCAAGGCTTGGCCATATGATTGAACACAATCTTCCGCCCTACCCCTGTGAGTCGATTGATGTGCTTTGACGCCCCACGCGATAGTCTCCACCACACTTGGAAATCTGCAGATCGAAGGAAATCCAAAACCTCTACAACCAACCGCATGTAACGTTTCGCCAGCTCGGGGTTCGACCAAGCCAAATCAATGAGCTCCAATATACTCTGCTTCGATTGCGCGCGAGCTTTGACTGTCGCCTCCGCGTGGAAGTCAACGAAGTGAGCAAAGGCCTTGAGAATAGCTTCGCGAACAGGTGTTCGAGAAATCATTTCGTCCGCTTCAAGCAAACGCTGCGCCAGATCGTCTTCAGAAGCCTGCTCAATGTTGAGACCCTTGTGAGATAATTCTCTTAACACTGCGAGAAGTCGATTCTTTCCATCAATTGGTTGCAGAAACAGGACCAACATTGTCTGCGCCAAGTTTGCGTGTAAGACACAAGTTCTGATCAGTGAGGGAAAGGTCTTCGATTGAAGGATCTTGGGAAAGGCTGCACAAAGAATAACACCTTTGTCGGTGAGAGTATAGCTGAACCTTTTGACTCGCTTCTCACTGGTTTCCTGCCTTCGACGAAGTAATCCAAGGTCATGGAGGAGCGGGAGCACTCTTCGTCTGGTTTCTCCTCCGACCTGATAGTCCTTCACGAGGAGGTAATTGTTGACCTTGCCATTTTCAGCCGCAACCAAAACAACTGCAAGAGTTGCATGGAGACCCTTCTTGACCATAGGGTCGTAGGCTGGGCTCCTGAAGTTCAGGCTAGGAAACAGCATGAGTAACTCAGGATCTGCCCGAGCCGCATCCTTCTGCATTCTTCTAAAATCTAGCTGAGCCTTTGTTCCCATTATACTGTCAGTCTCCTATGCTGTCAGTTGACAGTATACTGCCCGTACTTCATGACATAAACTTCGCCTTTTGCTAGACTTCACGTGAGGTCAAGAGTAAATGAAGATGGTTCGATCGTATAGTATGACTGTCAGCAACACATGGTATGACAAAGAGGCGGGGGGAGCGAAAGAATACGAGTTGCACTTTACCGTCGCAAGACGAGGCAGCATCAAGACAGTTCGTCGAAGGTTAGCCCGTAGAGGAGTTCCATACTTTCAAAACTACGTCTACGGCCGCGTGAAAAAGTGGATTCCTAGGAAGAATGTCAAAGTCCGCTTCGAGCGCGAGGAACCCGCTGCGAAAAGTGAAGGGAAGATCAGCATCGAGGGTCGGAACATGTTGTTCCGGGGGAGGCGATGGTGGGCGTACCCACTCGGCAAGTTGCAGTTGAGCTACGCGAAAAGGAGGCGAAAACGAGGTGCGTAACGTAAACGTCCTAAAGGTCGATAAGGACTGCGTGGTACCGGAGAACTGGATTCAGGATTACATATCGGTAGTTTTGACCGTCTGCAAGTGGTTCGGAGTTTCGGTCATATCGATCGGGGCTTGCAAGAGTCGCATGAAGGGCCTTCACTTCTACATCGAAATAGCACCATCTGTCGAACCGGAAGTTGCCAACCGTCTTCAATGGCTCATAGGCGACGACTGCCAGCGCGTGGACTTCAACCGGGCCCGCATAGAATCAGGACTTGATTGTTGGAATAAATTGTTTGAAGTCGCCGGCAGAAGGTTGCGAACAATCTACGGAACCCAACAGCATTCGCTGAGAAACACCGCGTATTGACTGACAGGACTAGCGAGTCGTATGAAGACTTCGAAGTCTCGTAACTCTCGTAACCTTAATGTCAAACCATCTAGACCTGGTGTGAACTTCAAGTTACGCAAATTACATGCCCCTGCGTCCAAGAAAAATTACGCCGTCAGGCTTGAAGAGTATTACAACAAGAAGTTCGGGCAGGTAGTAACACCCGTCGCAATTCTGAAAACCCTCGCTGTAATCAGCTCCACCTTCAAGGGTAACGTTAAACTCTGGATTTTGAACGTCGCTCCCTCCCGGCATCTGAAAACCCAGACCACCCAAGAACAGGCTCAAATCTTTCCGAAGGGCAAGGTCGTTTACCTCGGATCAGACTTCACGATTCACGGACTCATACGAGACTATGATTCAGGACGCGAGATCAACAACAAGTGCCTTCTCATAAATGACATGACCCTGTTGCTCGCGAGTAAAGCAAAGCAGACGAAAGCTAGGTTGATCGATGCTTTATCGGAGCTTGCGAGTGAAGGAAAATACATCTATTCAGATTTCCAACACACCTATGAAGTCAAGGCCCGCTTTGGTTTCATCGCGAACATTACTCCTCACTCGTTTCTGGTGAACCGGAACAACATGCTCGGCAACACCTTCACTGAACGCTGCCTAGTAGTGTACCATTGGTTAACAGATGCAGAGATGAGTGAAGGAAATCTTTCGCGGGCAAACCGGACGAGCATGCGAATAGAACGGTTCAAGCAGACGATTACGGAAGCTGAGGTCAAAGTGACAGATGAGGACCTAGTGCGATTCGACGAGTACGCAAAGCGATGGCGAATCTTGGGCAGTTACTCAAGTTCAAGCAGCCTCTTCGACATGATTAAGTCGATGGCAACTGCGCATGCCATTCTAAGCGGTCGCAAGAAAATCACTCACAGCGTGTACAGATTCCTCGATATGATTGAGCCTTACTTGAGGAACCCGAGCGAGAATGTGAAGTTGAAGATTCTTGAGCTTGCGCATCAGGGAAGGTCCATTCGCGATATTTGTAATATCCTTGACAAGAAGTACGAGAAGTACCGCCCATTCGTTTCAAAGGTAATCTGGCAGTACCGCAAGAGAGGCGTGTTGTCCCCAAACACCTTCGAGAAAAAGGAACTTTTCGATAGATAGAAAGGCGATAAGGAACTGAACGAAAATGTAGATTGAAAGTACCGTTGCGCGATATCCAACCAAATTCTGCGTAGTTACCCAATTTTCGCGCAATGAAATTTAATGTATCATTAATAGGACATAAACTTAAAGCGTGCTTTAGCATAACGTATAAGGAGAATTAAACCGATATGCGATATGTTCTAGACGTTCCAACAACGCTCGCCGATGAAATCAACAGACTGGTCGCGGCTGGCAAATACAAGACTCCACAAGACTTCATGCTACTTGGCATTCAAAATCAAGTGTATCTCGAAACACAGTCAATCGAGTCGGAATCCGTTTCCGCCCAATCTCTAAGAGTGCACCCAAAACCGATCATGGGACCAGTTGATGCTGATGAATTTCTGTCCATGAACATCGATGGTGTGAAAACTGTTGAACTTAGCGAGCTGAAAAGGCAAGACGTTCTTTGGGGTCAGTACAACAGATTCTTGCCTGTCAAGATCGTAGTAAGAGTCGCGGCAAACCTTCTCAGAAGAAATGCGTCAGAGTATGTGTTGCTCTCCGATGTTCATGAAATAGCTGCGGCGACGGCTCGTCGCCTTGGCAAAGAAACTGCTAGAAATGATAAGCTGCTCGGACACAAAAGGGGCACAATAATATCCGCAGGATTGCCAATGGGCAAGGAGGACAAGTCGGCATCTCGATTCAAGTATCAATTCGTTGGCTATGCTACTGCAGATAAGATGGAAGGTGCCGCACCTGTCCTGAAGTTTGTCGATATCACAAAGAAGGAGGGCACGGTTCTTCTAGGAATCACGGATTACGGGTTGAAGTTTGCTTCGTTTAGCAATCCTGTCATCGACAACCATGACTTCTCCTCTCCTATGTCTGAAGAGGAAGTGAATTTTCTCCTCAATCACATTGCTCTCCAGGTCCCGGGCGAAGCAAGGCTCATCCACTTCATTCTTGATAGCGTGAACAAAGGACGCAAGACTCCTGAAGCATTGAACGATAATATTAGGGCTGAATACGGGACGGTCTGGAAGGGCAAGAATGAACAAGCAACGATGCGATCTGGTGCAGTGAGCCGAATGAGTGAACTTGGTCTTCTCAAACGCGAGAAGGACGGAGTCAAGGTCACATATCTATTGACAGAGCGTGGGCGACAGTATCTGAATCGTCTTAAGGAGACCGGAGCTCCGAAGGTGGAGATCAAGCAATGGCCGTAAGCCTGACTGCTTGTTCTTGCTCGTCCTCCTTTGACCTGATGATTTGTGCAAAGTGTGGAGGAACGCTATCAACCAACACAATGCTTTCGAGACTTGACGATGGAACGCTACAATGGTTTTCTGAACTCGATTCAGACGGGCGACTTTCCTTTGCGCTTGCGAATTATGCGTCAATCGATCGGCAAATCCGTCGAGGAATCCCAGCGACTACCATGCTTCAGACTCTGAAGGATACTATTTCCGGGCCAGGTGGCTTAACGGAAGAGATCGAAAACAAGATCACCAAGAGATTCGAGGAGCTGCGTTGCGAGAACGAGAACTCCACAAAGCTTCTCAGGGAAATAGTAGTGGAGCAAGTGGGCGCAATCGTTGGAGAAATCAAGGGGTTAGTCGAACAGGGCAAATCCATTACAGACATCGAATCAAGGGTCAGGGAGGCGACGGGAGCTCTTCAGACGTATCTGACAGCTATTCGCATTCCTGCGCTTAAGGGGGAGGAGGGAGAGGTAAATGCGATTCGAGACCTTCAAGAGGCATTCATCGGACAGACATGTTTCAAGGTGGAGCCGATCGGTGGAGCTGATGCAACTGATGCAATCATCCACTTTCACCAAGCAGGAATCGAAATCGGCAGCTGCCTCGTGGAAGTGAAGTCCAGAAATAGTTGGAGCAATGATTTTGTCGAGCAAGTCAGAGCCGATATGAAACGTTACGACGTTGCGCTGGCGATACTCGCTACCAACAAACTCCCAAAGTCCGCGAAAGGTAGAGGTTTTCGAGTCGACGGTGATTTCGGCCTGGTGGTTATCGCAAGCTCCGAGATGATCGTCCCAACCGTGAGCATGTATTACGAGATCTCTCTATCTACTCACAATATCCACAAGCACAACCTCGATCTAAAGTCAATAGCCGCCAATCGAGACCTGAGCTTCTATCTTAATGACAACATGAAGATACTCGCGATCTGCAAGCAAATCTCCGATGCAACAGATGACTCAGCCCGCATAATCAAAGGGCATTTAGTGGACATCAGTTCGAGGCTACGAGAAAACAACGGTAAGATCGCATGCATACTGTCGGCCTCTACACGGGAGAGTCACTGATCAAATGAATCGGAAAACAACAGTAACAGGCAACGTTCCTAATGGTAACCCCTTTGAAAAGGGCCGTAGATTCGAATACAGGACAAGAAGTCACCTTTCGCGCCTCGGATGGTTTGTTATCAGGCAACCTCGCTCTGCATCACCCGATCTACTCGCTTTGAGAAAGGGCATTATCTTGTTAGTCGAATGCAAAATCCGCGGATACATACCTCCGAAACAGCGCCGACGCATGATGCGATTGACGAAGAGCAACCCCGGCGCTAAAGCAGTGCTCGCAATGAAAAGCGAAAACGGACTTCTTTTTCGGGAATTATCACGTCGGTCATCAAGATATGATAAGCCGTTTGACCCCGATCCGGGGAAAACGTTAGCGTAACTAGATGTGAAAAGGAATTGGGACAGGCACCACCAGAAAGATCCGTGGCTAAGGAAGCTGCGCTTCGAAAAGTCTGTAAGCCTTTCGGATGGGAGAAGTACCAAAATATCGATTTAAACAGGTTAGCAGCTTACGCAATTCATATGCTCGCACGCAAAAGCGTCCTTGTGACTTTCGAGAATGTTGTTGTCGCGCTCTTTATCATGTTCCCTAGGAAATTCTGTTTGCCAGTCTACGAACACTACCCAGACTCAAGTCGGGTAAACCGAGCTCTTCTGCAATTGCGTCCCAAGTATCGAAATTGGGCAACCGGGTCCCCGGTGAGGGGATTCAAGCTCACATCAACTGGAATTGCTATAGCTGAGGATACAGCGAAAGCTCTAACGAATCCTGCTCCCTTATCTAAGGAACCTCCCCGCATGATAAAGCCCCGAACGTTCTCTCCACAACTTGAGATTGAAAATCGGGTGCTTAATCGTGAAATCTTTTCTAAGTACGACAAGAATCAAGTAGACCAAATAGATGGTATGGAAGTTCTCGAGCTCCTTCGAGCGGTGCCTCACACACCTCCCAACATACTGAGAGGTCATCTCCGTGAACTTGAGAACATAGCCAAGGAAGCGCACAGCACAACAGCACTGGAGTTTCTCAGGTTCTTGCGACACCAATTCTCGTCTCTATTCGAGGAGAGTTGAAAGATGGTAGAAATTGAAGTTAAGGACAGTGCAAGATTCATTCGGAGGCACATGAACAAGGCTCTACGACGCAGCTATCTGAAGGCACTCACTGAACCCATCACAAATAGTGACGACAGTTATGGAAGGATCGAGAAGTCATCCCCATCTGATTTGTCACCCAAAATCATTCGAGTATATGCCTCCCCGAGAAAGAAGCAATTCGATGTTCTAGATCTCGCTGAGGGGATTTCAAACGAAGAAATGATCAATCTATTCAGAGAATACGGTGAAGAAAAAAGAACCCACGAAATGGGAGGACGAGGTATCTTCGGACAAGGATTGTCTGATGTACTATTTAGTAGAGAAGAGGGGGGATGGGTTCACTCAGTTAAAGATGAAGTCTATTCGGTAGCTCAGTTCAAATGGAAGAAAAAGAAAGAGAACGGAGTTTTGAAAGAACGTCGCATAATAAGAGTGCCCGGGGCAACTCGCGCGGACAGAGGAGCTAGAGAGCGTTTGAGACTACCAGAGCATAGTGGTACAGTCGTGTCATTCAAGTTCACTGAGGCTCCCTTCCCAGCTAAGGAAATACTCATTCAACGCCTATCGCAGTTTCACATGCTTCGACTGATAAACTCGAACTCGCGTCGCAAAATCATCGTGCATTATGCTGATGAAAATGAAGAGGAAGAGCATGAGATTCGATATGAGTTTCCGCAGGGGAAGCTCATCGGGAATCTTGCAACAACCATGAAATACGATGGCGTTGACATCTCAATTGGAGGGGAGCTGTATAGATCCGACGAGCCTCTCCTTCAAAGAGAAGCGGGTGAGGATAGGCAGGGAGGGTTACTTGTCTTTGATGAAGAAGCTAGCGTTCTCGACTTGACACTCTTTGGCTATGATGAAGACCCTTTGGCGGTGCGGTTCTGGGGAAGATTGAGCCTAAAGGGCGCCCGAACCCTAGTCAGAAAGAAACTCCAAGAGCAGGACGAAATCCTTACTGAGACTCGAGATGGCTTTGTTAAGACTCACGGATTCTACGCCAAGCTAAAGCCCATCGTAGATGAGTGGTTGAAACCCTTTATCGAAGCAGAGAGAGCGAGAATCAGTCAGCAAGAATCTGCCCTCACCGAGAAGACGCACCAGGAGCATCGCAAAGCGTTCCAGATGCTTAGCGAACTGAATAGAGAGATCAACCAAGATGTTACCATCTTGTCACCTGGCACAGGAGAGGGTGGCACTGAGGAGAAACCAAAAAACGGTATAGAATTCGCCAATGAAAATTTGACGCTGCGGAAAGGCGTGAGGTATTCTGTCCAACTTCGTGTTGATGCTCGTGTGATATCTCCTGGAACGATCATCAAAATAACATCTCAAAATCCGAGCCTAAAAGTCAAACCTCGTAAACATATCGTGACTCCACTTGCTGCTTTGCCCGATGACGAAATTGACAGAAAACGCATCATACTCTCTTGCGACTCCGTTGGAGTCAATACAAAGGTCCAGGCCAAGGCAAAGAGCCATCGAGCGGAACTAACTGCCCTCGTGGTGGAAATACCACGTTCGGAGGAGTTACCTAAGATAGTCACATTGGAACAACCCTTGGAGTTTCGACCGAGCTCGGCTCGCAGAAAGCCAGGTGCGTCCGGAACACTGCATCTGTTCATTGATAGAGAGCGGATTCCCAAAGCATCTTCAGTTCTGTTCAGTTGCAGCAATGACCGGATCAGGTTGCAATCAACAACGGTCTCCGTTTCTGCAGGAAGTGTGATCTCTGATAAAGTATCAAGAATCGATATGAACTTCGTCGGTTACAGCGAGGGGCAGACTGGCGTTGTTAAAGCGGCATGCGGTGAATGCTTTGCTGAAGCAACTGTGAAGATTACCTCGGCAGAAGGATTTGGTGATCTGTTCGTCGATTGGGATTATAGAGAAATTCACGCTGTCTTCCAAGCATATTTCGAGAAAGAGACTGGACTTGTGATTCTTAACTCAACACATCCGGTCAACAAACAGTATTTCGGAACGGATAAACCACAGGCTCATCTTGCAGTGGAAAATCAGCCACATTGTCAAATGCTCCTAGCTACCTTGATCCTCGATGTGTGTCTATGGTACATCTACAGCGAAGCTTACAAGAACAACAGACTCGAACTTACAGACTGGTGGGAAATACAAAGATACATCGAAGAGGGAAAGCACAGGCTTGGAAAGGAATTCATGTCTAGGTTTCTGAAACAGCCAGTTTTTGCGCAGGCTCACGAAGCCTAATTGTCGAAACTATTACCGGGTAAGACAGTTTCTTCTCTCGCTGCAACCAGTTTTGCTCTGAAAACATGTCAGTAACGGCTATCTTGCGATCGTAGGAGATGTTTCTCTTTGAGTAGATCCACATTGTACGACTTTCTCCCTTCAAGATTGATCTGAGTTCACGGAGTGTAACGACCTTCACCAGCGTTTCAATACCATATTTCGACAGGGGGGGTTTACTCAGTTGTTTTCTAGCTTTAGTCTCCATCAACCTTCTGCTTCTTTTCGAGGATTCGCTCCCTACTATCAAGTGGATGTCCTCTGCAGTTATCTTGTAACCTGGTGCCTTTGGCGAGAGGGGGCGCTCAACAGCTACCGCGAATCTGGTATTCGACATCGCATATTTGCCCATTGATCTCACCAGCATACGCGGTAACTTGATCAACCTGAGTTTTCGTATGTTTGATTCGAAATTCGCGGTTTCCTTTGCGTCTATTTGTCGGAGTTCAGATCTTACTTCTCGTCTAATTGTCTTGTAGAAATTTCTGACGTACTTCCTTTGGACCTCGAATCCAGTAGACATACGACCCATACACTCCGCAGTTGCAAGAACTATCCCGGAACCGGCAAATGGATCTAGAACGATGTCATCAGGATCCGTGGTAAGTAGCAGCATTCTGCGAACCAACTCTACGGGAAATGGACAGAGATGGTAATGATTCAGCTTATTGTGGCGCCAGGATCCTTGAACTGGAATGCCGATTTTCCACACATCTGTGGGAGCAACTCCTTTTGGTGAATATCGCTCAGGATACTTCACCCACCAGCTACGAAAGTTGTCCGGGTCGGAGTCCCTAACCGCATCAGTTCGGAGTTCAAGATGGTTTTTTGCAAAAAGAAGAACATACTCGAATACATTTCTAAGTCCCGCCGTCGACCAAGGCAAATTCTTGTCTTTTTGCCAAATGACAATATCCTTCAGTTTCCACCCTACATCTTTCATTCTACGAGCCAAGTCGAATGGCAGAGGGACGACTTCGCTATCTACCATGAACGTATTGCAAACTAGCCAAAACGATCCACTCTCAGAAGTGAGGGAATATACTAGCTTGAAAATTCCGGTTAAAGTGTCCAGATATTTCTCGTACGTTTTCTCGTGTCCAATTTGGCGGTCGGCTTCATAATCCTTGAGCTTGTAGTATGGTGGAGAGGTTATGGTTGTGGACAGTCCAGGCCATTCAGGATCATTCAAGGCACGTTGAGCGATAGCTTGGAGACCGTGTCTCGCATCCTGATGATGAAAGCCGAAAACTGTCCGGAATTTCGAATGAAGAGCCGATGTCCCGGCTCTCATTTCTTCTTGCCGCCTGATAAGTGTGCGAGTTTGATTTTATTGTGCTGGTTTAGTACATCGATGATCCTGTTAGCCAATCCTCTGAACGCTTGCCATCCGGTGCCGTACTTCGCGATCATGGAACTTGTGAATGACAGTGATGCGACGGGTTTCAAGTATTTCTCTAGGTCACTTAGGATCTTCTCCCTGTCTTCTTTTGATGATCCTAAGATCTGCGTTAAGACCAAGAGCAACGCGTTTACTGCAACACTTTTCGTCACTCCGTATTTCTTCGAATCATCCCACGCGCCAGGTCTAGCATCTTCCAAGTGTTGTCTTACCAGAGTAAAATAATGCGAAAGCAGATTGACTTGCTTTTGTAGGCTCTTCACATTCGATGGATCGTCCACTGACTTGTTTACGTCGAACTTCGCATAGGTATAGAGCGGCCCAACATAGTGTATTTCGCCCGTCGTTTTGTCAACATGATTTTTCAAGAGTTCAACAGCCAAGGCGAACTTGGCAAATCCCGCCAAGGTAATCGGTCTGTCTTTTTCAATTTCAAGTACTCTGATCTTATTTTTCCACGGATCGCGAGAACTCAATGACTTAACCACAAGCGAAGGCCAAGTCAGATAGTGTTTGAGATCCTTAGTCAGACTCAGTAGGTCACAGAGGAGGGTTGGATCTATTCCCACTTGATTGTAGTTAATATCGATGAATGATTTCGCTTGGCTTTCACGACCGATGTTCTTCAATCCCACTACGATAAGATCGAATTTCTCTTGGGGCTGCGGCGAGTCAGGTGGTGGTTCCGAGAACTTCGTTCGTGTGAAGCCATATAGTCGATGCTGACCATCTACGATCCATGCAGAACAATATTTCTTCGGAATTTGGAGGATGCCTTCGAGTGGATTTGAGGCGCTCTTTGTGAATATGACTTCGCTGGCGATTTCGTCATCAAAAGCGATGAGTATTGCATTTGGGATGAGTGCACGACCAGCTAGAAAACGCCCAATCTCTTCTATGCGACGCTCTCGAATCATTCTTTGATATGCAAATTCTGGCTTGAAACTTCGTCGAAAAACATAGGAAATAGGCAAAAGCTGATGAGGCGCAAGAGTAAATATGTACATTTCTTGGTTGTTACCGATTCCGGGCTGTCTAACCATTATCGCCGGCCTGGGAACTGAGCCCCCCTCTTCCTCTCTTTCGATTTCGAAGTCTTTGAAGACGGCATACTTAGTCCACTTACCGAGAGCTTTCACGATGTGACCATAGTAATCGAGCGCTGGTCCATTCAGAACTTGTACTTCACGATCCGCGGCATATTTCATCATTTCCTCATTAGGTGCATAGTTGTCTAGTGCGATAACCATCTTCACCCTCGTTGTCTTATCAAGGACGGTGGCGGTGAACCTCCCGTCTAGACTGGTTTTGATCGTAAGTGTTCCCTTTTCTCTGACGATTTCATCACGCCAATGACACCATTTGTCCACCAGGTTTTGGAACTTGACGTTGGCCGCTGTTGTGCAGTACGTGATCACAAGAACCTCTTGATGCCAAGCACAGACGTCCAGGTCAGTTTCTGAACTGGTCGTTGTCAAAATCTTGACTGCTCTGTCAGTGAGGAAGTCAGATCTCTCAAAAATTGATTTGACTCTATTTATGAGGGGAAGATCTTTCTGTCTGTCGCCGTGTGAGTCAGCAGGCATATCTTCCATCCGCCAAGTGCCCTCTATTTGATTCTTATTGTTATGCGACTGTGGCCTGATTAGGGGTTGCGCAACGCGTATTCTTCGCATCTGTGGAACAAATAAGATTCAGAACTGAAACAGCTTCCTTCCGATCATCCAACACATGCGGCCGGGTGAGGACAGTGATCCTTGATGGGCCGGATTCCGGGAGTCCGGCTGGATGGATTTGTTAGGGGGCACCTCCCCTAACAGCAAACACCTACACCAACCGTTTCAAAGTGTGTGTGTGTGGGTCTAATGGTGCGAGCGCTCGAATTTGAACCGGTTCATATATACCGGTAAATTGGGGTCAGAATCCCCTGCCCCGCACCACGTACGAATCCCAGACATTTCAGAAGTTTTGAGTAGTATCAGTCTTGGTCTCTATTCTTTGATCATCCGCTGGGGTCTTGATTTTATGGTTCTTGAAGCATATGTTGTTTATTGCCAAACCGGTTATGGTGCATGAAGTCCTTTACGTCGCGGCGCACTCGCAGATAGTCAGCTAGCGCAGAGCGGGGGTAGCCCACTCGGGCGGCAAAGGCAATCTTCATGTATTCAGGAATATTGAGAATCTTTTTCACCTCTTTCTCGACGGGGATTCCGCTGAAGACGCTCAGTATATGAAAGCCAATCCCCAGGGATTGAGCCATGAGCCACATGTTCTCCATAACGCAGCCGAGACTCATAATCCCCAAGACATCTCCCTCCGAAGCAGGCGCCCTTTTCCTGGAGTCATAGATCACTATCAAAAGCGTTGGGCTGCCCTGAATGCGTTCCTGCAGGGGCCACGGGCCCTCACGAACAGCTTCATCCAACCTAGCAGGATCACTCCATGACGGGGGGAACATGGCGGCGAGAATTCCAACCTTCTTTTGGAGGAACTCCTTCTTCGAGAACGAGAGTTGTTCATAGTTTTCCCTGATGAACTCCTCTGATACCTGAGACTTTATGTGCCCTATTTCTTTCAGAATTTCCTCGTCGTCGATGACGAGAACTTCGAAGTTCTGCATGTTGTGGGCCGTGGGCGCCCAGCGCCCGGCTTCAAGAATTTGCCTCAAATCCTTTTTGGTCACAGAACGCTCCCGATCAAAGAGTCCCCTCGACGAGTGCCTTTCCTCGATGAGCTTCAGGAGATTAGTCATGATGACCATCCCACCTTCAGAACCGCCAGAAAATGAACGTTTCCGACAAGTATCACAGGTCCTTCAAGCGCTAGAATCCGGAGAGACTGTACCTACAATAATACCGTCTACTAGGAATTCTTACACCAACAATGGGAGCCTATATGTACCGGTAAATTGGGGTCGGCTGGTGCACACACGAAATGACATCCATGTCTTGATTTTGGGTTAAGTTACATCGCAACGTAATGGACTCGCCTTAGCTTCTCACCTTCTGGGCGCCACGTAAGCTGCTTGTCTACGCGCAACTGCATGAAGTTAACGACATTATCAACGACCTTGTTCAGCCTGCTTATGGCTAGGGAGTTGTTCCTAAGCTTCTTCAAATCTTCTTTCGTGTTCTCGCTGAGGCTTGAGAGGTTGTACCAGATCCCGAAGGGCGGGAGGATGTAACCCAAGTTCTGTAGGACCACGAACACGTCCCAGGCCACTTTGTAAGCGCCGTCCTCGTGGCCATTCACGAATATGCCGACGGGCCGGCCCGCCCAGTCAACATGTTCAACTTTCAGCCCAATATCCTGCAGGTTCGTCAACCGATCCAAGAATACCTTAAGCCGGCTGTTCATCCCCTCCCAATTGATCGGCGTAACCACAATCAACGAGCGGGCACGAACGAGTTTCGGGTAGATCTTACGCATGTCATCATGCATATTGTTGCAGGGAAACCTGCAGAAATCATCTTCCAGGGAATAGCAAGCCCAGTTATGCTCAATCTTATGTTTCGCCAAGTCCACCCAATCATACGTCACCGCCGGGTGCGCCTCTCTAAGCCTCTCGATGATTCTTGGGGCTATGAAGCCGCTGACAATATGTTGCGGGTGGGCGCTGGCGCTTATGATGAGCACGTCGATAGGAGGCTGCGCGGCGATGTCACGCCAGAACTCAATTCGCCGATCAAGAAACTCGCTCTTCTGCACGCTTTTCGTTAAGTATTCAGTTACTGCGTCTTCCTCAATCGGGTACGTCGCCTTATGGGTCAAGAGTTGGGCCGCGAGCTTCTCTTTGGATTTGATTAATTCCCAAGGCGCCTTACACTTTGCACATAACTTGGGCGGCAACCGGCCGGTGTACTCATCCATGCAGATCAAGCATTTCCAAACAGAATTGTCATTCGCCTGTTCCTCCGGCGGTTCCAGCTTGAACGCAAATTCGTCCGCTACGGGTTTGCGTGGGGAGGTTGCTTGTCGGGAGATTAGTATTTCGTCGCCTTCCACTTTCACCGCGTAACTTTCCACTTGCTCAGGCGCACCCTTAGGAGCCTTCCCTGTCTTCGGGTCGTACCTGTACCCATGCCAGGGGCAAACAACGTTTCCATCCTTGTCGAAGGCACCGTCGATTAACGGCCCACCCATATGCGCGCAAACGTTCGAAATAGCAAAGTAACCATTATCAATCTGAAAAACCGCAACCGACTTTCCTTCAACCTGGCCTAGGTATCGGTTATTTGAGAAATCCTTCTTCGAACAAACACGGACAAACGATTCCATAACATTCCATGAGCGTGAGACGTATGAAAACCTAGGCCTACTCAGCCTCAATCAACGGAGAGTAAATAAGAGAAATTCGCCATCGAGACAAATGAACAAACATGACAACCGATGAGGAGATCTTAGAAGAATTAAGGAAGATTCGAGAAGCACTTTCACCGAAACCTACTCCGCCGCCGCCAAAGCCCAAAGGTATGTGGGCCGAGTTCATAGAATTCATCGGCAAAGCGGGGGTAATCGGGTTGGCTGTAGGCTTCATAATGGGTACTTACATTGGCAAAGTGGTCTCGGCACTTGTTCAGGACATTATAATGCCCATCCCCGGCGCGCTGTTGCCGGGAGGCGATTGGAGAAAGGCGGTATTCACCATCCCAATCGGACAGGGGATGAATTTTGCTGTGGGTGACTTTGTGGGCGTTATGTTTGACTTTCTCATTGTCGCGGTTGTCATCTTCTTCATCGCCAGATACGCTATGAGAGCTATGGAAAAAAAGTAACCCAGGAACAGCCTCGAACCGCCAGCTGCCTGCGAGGTTTACTGTATTTCTTCTTCTCCTTCAGTCACGGTTATCCCACGTTTTCCAGACGCCAGTTCCTTCAAGAACTCGCTGGGCTCGACGCAAAGCTCAGGGGGCAGGGTGCCTCGTTTAGTTATTCTTCCCGATGCAAGCCACTGTGCGATTACGGAAGGGGGTGTTCCTGTGCCGACCGTCCCGCCGCCAATGTTCCACCGTTCGTTTGGAACGCTGACAGCGTCTACCCAAATCCTGACCCGCTTTCCATCACGCTTACCGAATCCCTCAACCCTTTGGCAGTCAACATCTAATTCTACACTCGTGGGTTTCGGGAGGGAGTCAATGACCGAAGTTAACACGTCGTAGGGGACGATGTCTTGGCCCCTAACCTTGACGGGCGTCTTCTTAGTCAAACCCAGCTGGGTTAGGAGGACGATTGATTTTGTGAATTCGGGTGGGTATGCGACTATGAAATCCATTTCCTTGATCCCTTTTCCTATGTTGAACGGCATCGTGGCTAGCTCAGAATGAATGGTGTAATACCCCTCCATCCTGCCGATGGGGTCGGGTAGTGTGAAAGATTCCTTTCCAGAAAGCGCCGGAATCTCTTGAATCCTCCCGTCGCGAAGTATGATCGGTGGGATTGTAAACTCATCCAGGACAGTTCGTATCGCGTAAGGGACCTGGAATCCTCCGCCTCCTTTGACGACCGTGGAGCCGCTGCGCAGTTTCATCACCTCCACCTCATCCAACTTTTCAGCGACGTAGGCTCCCATCACATTCATTGTTCCAGGCGTACTGCCCATTCCCAAAACGCAAGTAACATTCGCGTCATTCGCAGCCTTGTCCAACTCCAGCTGCTTCTTCGTCATGTGGTATAGTCCACCGAGGTCGAGGTAGTGTATGCCCGCTGAGATGGCTGCTTGCATGACCTGCAGGTTCAACTCGTACCAGGTCGAGTTAACAACCGCATCCCAGTCTCTCATAATCCCGGTTAACTGTGCGTTTTCACGAGCGTCCGCGGACAGTGGGACGGCGCGTTCGTCTCCTAAACTTCGCGCCGCTGCTTCGGCTCGTTCAAGGCGCAGGTCCGCAACCCCTACTTTCTCTACTTTGCTGTTCCCTAGCATGTTCCTGATTGTGACCTGAGCCATAGCTCCGGCTCCGCCAAGCACTAAGATTCGCAAATGAAATCGCCCCTCGTATGTCCTAACGGCATATTCCACCAGGTGGAAATAGCCTTATCAGACTTTATCCCGTAGAGCTAAAGGTTGATGAATAATGGGCCTCCTTCGTTCTATCCTTGTCGGCCTGCTCGTTCTTGTCGCCGTTGTTTCAGTTGCTTTCATAGGATACAGTGGCCTGAACCCTCACGTAGTAACTGTGACACAACAGCAACTTCTAACAAACACTCAGAGCCTTTTCAGCACACAAACGGTGACCAGCCTTAGTATGGTAACGAGTTTTCAAACGGTCACAAGCGCAACAACCGCTGGGTTTGGAAATGTTTACACTGGGCCTGGGTACGGGTACAATCCGAATTACCCGAACTGTTCGTATTATGGATGCTACTACACACCACCCGCCTACGCTTCTATCTCTGATCTCTGCAAGACGACAGGCCAGAATAGTACGGTTCAATGCTCCGGCTACCTTCACGAAGCCTCGAGCGCGTGCACAGAACTTGCAATTCCCTACTACAACCCGGACATTTTGGAGTCAACGGCCTACCTGTACTTGACGTTGTACAATCTGCCGTCAAACCATCCTGCAAGCGGCGCATGGGTGACGGTGACCGGGGAGCTCAACCAAGGCTACTCTCCAGGGTCCTATGGCGTACTTTGCACAAGTAACTACATCAACGTGGCTTCAATATCATAAAGAAAAAAGAGTCAGCTGGCCAACTAACAATTATATTCAAGCCATGCTAGGCTGCGCCTACGACTCACCTAAAGTGGCTTCATTTTATATTAAACCTCAGCTAATGAAGGGATGATGTCACTTTGTTTGAAGGTATCGTCGGCCTAATTATCCAACTAATAATCGCCGGTATCATCGGCGGCATCTTCGTTTGGTTGGCAGGGAAAGCTCTAGGAGCACCAAGGGCCACCTATTGGCATGGGATTCTAATCGTTGTTTCAGCGATAATCCTCAGTGACATCATAGGTTACTTCCTGGGCGGTCTCGGCTGGATTAAGACCATCATAGAAATTATCGTAATCCTTCTGCTGATCAAACACTTCTTCGCGGTCGGATGGATAAAGGCAATTGTAATTGCAATCTTGGCTGTGATCATAGCGATCATAGTCACCTTTGTCCTTGCCCTGCTCGGGCTTGCCTTCGCCGCCACAGCACTGAAGGGCCTAATCCCAGGACTATAATCGTCTCGCCTTACAGGGCGAGACTACGTCCTTATGCTTCGCAGGGGGGACTGATTTGGTAGATTTCTTATCATTCGGTCTTTTCTTACTCAAGAGCAGTGCGCCGATAAGGCACGTCACCAATGTGACGGGAACAACCTGCGGCAGGATCTCCGGAGTAGGAATGGCGGGGGCGTAAACTAGGCCCAACACCCCGTTACCCTGCACAGTCACGTCGGTAATGTATGAAGTCTGATTATCCACGGTGATCTGACCTTGAGTGAACCATTTTACGAAGGAATCGGACGCGTTACGGGGCGCTGCTTCAGCAACGTAGCTTCCCACTGGCAAAGTGGCATTCTGTCCATCCGTCAAGCAGATGGGGCCGGAGGCGTTTGCGTAATTTAGGAAGCAAACAAAGCCCCGGGTACCGGTGAAGGTGACGATTCCTTCAGTTTGAGTTGCCGGCAGGAAGACGGCAGCCAGGTTGCCGTCCCCGTTCACCTCGAGCAGCGTATTATTGCCTTGAATGTCCCTTACTGTGACATTGCCCTGGGTGATCCAGTGGCTGAACGTCGCGGAGCTGGCATTGTAAAGGAAGGCTGCGAGCGTATAGTTTCCGAAGTCTAAGGTGAAGTTCTGGCTTTCCGCCAAGCAATAAAGCTTGGTGCTGTTGGAGTCGAATATGCATGCATACCCTAAGTTGCCGCCTGTGTATCTTATGTTCGCGGCCGTCTGTGAATGCACCGGTGCTACCGATACCATAAAAATCAGAAGCGCTACAATCGAGAGGGTAAGGAAGAGTTTGTTCAAAGTCTTGAAGCTCCGCACAAAGTTGTTTTTCGCAATTTATGGTAACCATGACCATGTGAACTGAACTAAGCGAGTTAGAGGAAATTGAAAGGAGAGCTCAATTTTAAGGTCGCGATGAATGGATGGCGCAATTAACCATGCCGTCCATACAGAACCATCGGCCCATCAGTTGCCAGTTCGATCAAATGGCTAACTGCTAACTGGGTGTGGGCTCTTCGAGATTGCCCTCAGGCCTTTTACAAGTTTGAATATGGGTTCTGACCCCAATTTACCGGTACATATAACTCGGTTCAAATTTGCTTGCCCGCACCAGCTGACCCACACACACATCAAACGAACGACGTTCCGATTTTGAACGGCCGCGCCAGTGATATTACAGACTAAGCGAGGCTTCTATTTTGTTAGGCCACACTGTTTCCTGAGCTTCTTCACCAGTTCCAGGTATCGGGGGTCGGCCCTTGCCCTGGCGAAGAGGGGCGAGTACGTCACCGCTGAAACAACTAATGCACGGGCTTCGAGGGCCGTGTTCAAGTACTCGAAGAAGGAGTCGAGGTCTCCGAGAGCATGGTAGACGTACGCGATGAAGTTGAAGCCTACTGGACCCGGTTTGGCGTCCTCAATCTTCTTGATCGCGAGGAGCGCCTTCTCGCTGTCGCCCTCCATGGCCGCGATGAACCCGCCCATCCAGGTGACCCGAGGATTGGTGGGATCGAGCTTCTCCAATTTCGCAAGGAGCTCCTTAGCCTTCTCTAGGTCCCCTTTGGCTAGGTAGTACTCCGTCATACCCCTGTACGCGAACGCCGGCGCCAGCTGCTCACCCTTCTTCCAGAACTCCAACGCCTCCTGCTCCCTCCCAGTCCAGAGATATGCCTCCCCGACACGGTAGATGAAGTCGGGTCTGATGGGGTCCAGTCGGTAGGCTGTCTCGATCTGTCCAACCATCTCCCCCGGATCTCCTTTGAGTGCCGCCAGCTCGAACAGGTTCCAGTAGGGGTCTGGAAGGTTAGGGTTGAGTTCCAGCGCCCTTCTGGCCTCCGCCTCTGAACCGACGACGTCGTCCTCGTTGAAGAGCATGGTCGAGAGCGACGAGTGGGCCTCCGGAAGGTTCGGGTCGAGGTTGAGGGCGCGCTCCAGTAGTCGCCTCACAGTCGCGACGGAGATGTCAACGGGCTCACTTCCTTTGTCAGAAAGTAATTGGTGACATTCTGCCTCGCCCACGTACGCTCTCGCGAATCTGGGATCCAGCTCGATGGCCTTCTCGAAGAGAGCTATGGCCTGCCTAAGTGAAGCCTCGGTCTGCTCCCTCAACAGTTCCCTGCCCCGCAGGAAGCAGGTGTACGCCTCAGTGTTCTCGGTAGGCTTCTTCTCCAGGGTTCTCTTCTCAGAGTCGAGGAGCTGGGTCTTGAGTTCTCCGGCGACCTTCTCAGCTATCTCGCTTTGGACGGCGAAGATGTCGTCCAGATTCTTGTCGTAGTGGGAAGACCAGAGGTGTTCTTCTGTTCCGGCGTTGATCAGCTGGACTGTGACCCTGATTCGGTTGCCTGCTTTCCTCACGCTGCCTTCTATCAGAGCCCCGATATTCAGTTCCTTTCCTACTTCCGAGGCTCCCTTCTGAGAGCCCTTGTACTTCATCACCGACGTTCGAGCTATGACCCTCAGACTCTTCACTTGGGCAAGCCTGTCAATCAGCTCCTCAGTCATGCCGTCCGCGAAGTACCCATCTTCAGGGTTGGAACTCAGGTTTGCAAAAGGCAGAACTGCAATCCGCCTCTTGTCCAGGCCCAATCCGGTAGCCTCCTGTCTCTCGGCGGCTAACCCTTCAAGTGGAAACTCTTTCTCCGCGGTTTCGATTCCATGCATCCACTTGATTCGTAGGTACTTCCGCGTTCCGCCTTCAGATTCCTTCTCGAAGATCTCAACGTTGCCGTCGAAAAGGTCCACGACTGCCTGAACGTCCTCGGCTGAATGCATGTACGGGTTGAGGACGGATAGGGTTGTGATACTCTTCGACCGCAGCCGTTCAAGAAGTTCCGTAAGCCATTTCCGTGTCTGCAACGCCTTATGGCGAAGCAGAATGTCCGAGAGGATGTTGATAACCAAACGTTTCGGTTGAGTTGAAGCGATAACTTCATTGATTTGTAGGTTTACGTCCGTTAGGTTCTCGATTCCCTTCCCTGGGATGATGTTTCTTGCTGGTGAGACGGGTTTATCGCTGCAAACCAACGACCTGACATTCTTACCCATATTTTGCGTAATCGTTTCGGCTGAGGAAATCGTGCGGCATATCAGTAGGGCCTCTTCCTTTGAGGCTCTGAGGAAGTTTGCAACGAGAAGCGGAACCTCATCACTTGCAGCGGCATTCAAAACGATGGAAGAAGCTGCGAGAAAGCCGCCTTGAAGCGCTTCATCCAGCCTACCGTAACCAGTCGAAACCTTCGTGCTCACAGAACTGGCTGAGACGCCTTCAGAAGTCATATAACTCGCCATCAGTCACGACCTGCCAGATATACTAACTCCCGATAAGAGTTCTGCTTCACATCCGCCTCCGCATTCTACACCTTGACGAAGCTTCCCCAGATAGTTACACAAGGATTGATGTTTGCTGGTGCTTTGGAAACGGCGGTCCTATCACAGACGGACTGTCGATTCTAACCATTGTTCTCTTGTGTGTGGTATCACTGGTGCGTCCGTTCAAAATCGGAACGTCGTTCGTCTAGTTGTGTGTGTGTGTGCGCGCACCAGCTGACCACACACACACTTTTCCAAACGACGACGTACGACGGTTCAAATTACGACGCCCGCACCACCAGTACCACACACATTTCTACTGAACTATCGTTACTTCGCCGGTCTCTGAAACGTTCAGTCGTTGCCATCGTGAGTCGAATTTCTTACCGCGCATTCTTCTGATCCGCACAAGTTGCGTGATCTCTCCCTCTTTATCTTCACATTTGAAGTCGATAATTCCATCGTTAATCGTCTCAAACTGAGAGCGAAACGTTTCCGACACTGTTCCCTTCAGGATTGAATAAATGGTTACGTTCTGAAGGGGTCTTGAGAAAGGAATATGTCTCGTTCGCCAAAAATCCAGCACATTAATCTCGGCATTGTATCTTGTCATAATGGCAGTGTTATCATCGACATGTACCCACCACTTTTCGCCCTCAGGAATTCCCTTCTCTCTTCCCTTCTTGACGAATTGGGCGTGGTTGATGCTTAGGTCAGGAATCTTCAGTGATTTGGCGACCGGATCCTCCTGCTCAACGGGATTTAGTCCCCCCATCTGCACAGTAAGACTGTCCACGATCCGGAACAAACCGTCATCTTGAAGCTTGGCAAGGTCTAATCCGAATTTTCTCAGATCGTGTTCTATATCGGCCGGAGGGTGCTGGAATGTATGGTACAATGCCTTGTGGTCGTTCCTTAGTGCCTGGGCTGTAATCGTTAGCGAAGCTTCGTACCATGCGGAGTCTGGCTCGAATTCTACCAGTAAATTGCTGCCAAATTCAACGCCATCTGGAAGAAGTCGTTCAAAGATGGGAATGAACAGATTTGTTAGCAAATCCCTTGTCCAATATCTGATAACTCCGAATAGCTTGAATTTCTGTCTTCCGATTACGCGCCCCAGTTGTGTGTGCCTACAATGGTGCGAGCATCGAAATTTGAACCGTCGTCCGTCGTCTTTAGAAAGTGTGTGTGGTATGCTGGTGCGCACACACACAGAAAATCCTGAGGCCTCTACTTGTCGAGGGTGACTTCGAAATTGTCACCGATCTTGACTTGATGCCAGTGTGAATCGAAGTGCGCGTCCCTCATGCTCCTTATTCGAATCATGGTTCTTGTCTCTTCGGCTACTTCTTCGAGTTTGAAATCTATGATCCCGTCAGCAGCTGCTTCCAACTGCTTGTAGACAGAGTCGCTGTGAAAGCCCCTAATCAACCCCGCTAAGTTCGTCGATTTACGCAACTTCTGGGCTGGAAAGTTTCTTGTGAGCAGATACTCAACCCATGACCGCTCATCGTTGAACCTAGCGAATGTTGAGATGTTGTCGGCGATTCTCAACCAGTTAGGATCAGGTGGCTCGCGCATGACCTGTCTCGAAAAGACTATGTTTAGATCGGCAGCCTTCAACGATTCCTGCGAATACTTCTCACTTGATTTGAGACCCAGCGTAGCCGTGTACCAATCCTGAATACGAAGTTTGTCTTCCTTTTCGAGGCTTTCGACACTAACCCCGAGTCTGCTAAGTTTGGAACGAATGTCATCCGGTGTTTGGGTGAATAAGTTGTAACTGACTTTCCCTCCCTGCTTGAGCCATCCTGCCGCGATCGTCAGAGACGCATTGATCCATTGCGACGCAGGATCAAACTCCACTAACAGCATGGAACCGCCCGGGACGGGGTCGGTAGTCAAATCCTCTATCATAGGAATCTTGGGCAAGTTCGGAGCACACAGTGGTCATGTGTCGAGTTTACAGATTTGGCGTTTTCTGTGTGTGTGCGCACCAGCTGACCCACACACACAGATCCCTCCGTTTGGAGCCAAGAGTTATCATCTAGAGTTAGAGGCTCACACGACTAAAGTGCTGAAAAAGTGAGGTAGGCTCCGACTGTAATCAGAACAAGGCCGATAGTTCGCTTCACGTTTGTCTGACTCAGCCTTTGAGACCCAAAATAGCTTCCCAGCTGAGCTGACACAAGTAAAACTGGGATAGTCGGAAGGAATACCGGCGACGAGAAGATCAAGCCACCCAGCCGCGGTATTCTAGCCACTATGCCTGACACGGAATTGAGAAGAATAAACACTGTCGTAGTTGCCGCCGTCGTCTTAGGCTTAGCCATCCCCGCCAAGATCAGGACAGGGGCCAAATACACACCGCCACCAATCCCAGTCAGCCCAGCAACAGCTCCGATGACCATGCCGATCATTATCTTGAACGGCCATTTCAGATCAAAGTGACCTAACGGGAATGTAATGAGAATCAAACTAGCTCCACCACAAGTAATCGCCAACCCCATGACGATTTTCAGCAAGACGTCAGGCAGAACAAATAAGCCTGCAAGGAACGCTGCTGGAACAGAGCCGACAATAAACCACGCGAGGTCGCGTGAGAAATGCACGCGCCATCGAAATATCGAACTGGAGGCAGACACGACATTAAACAACAAACCGCCAAAAGAGGACTGTGCGGCTGACAATCCGATTAGGAGCAAGATCGCGGTAAACGTCGAGCCACCCGCAAACCCAGCTAACGTGTAGAACAAACTAGCCAACCCTAACAGAACTACGATAATGACCGCGCCGAAGGCTTCCAATTGAAATCCAGACAGCCAGTTCACGGCGTCGGCATAAGCCTTGGTAAGCAGAAACGATTACATTCGAGCAGAGTTTTGTGCTTATGAAAGTGTTTGACTAAGTTCAAGCCGCCAAGCACAATATTGACCCAGAGACAATGGCAAGTCATACGGCTTAGAGCAACAGGCCTTACGCAAATGCAAGTTGCAAAACGCCTTCACACAAGTCGAGAGAACATCAGCATCATCGAACATCGTGCCTACGAAAACGTGAGGGCGGCGAAGGCTACCCTTGAGGCACTAGAACAGGTCTCAGACTCCAGAGAATTGATCATACCAAGTGGAACGAGCATCTTCGACGCCACATCCACGGTTCTACGTAAGGGAGACATGTTGCGAACAAAGCTGAAAATGAACGCTGATTCAATTCTAGCCATGTTACGATCCCGATGTAAACACAAGATACGTGGGCATCATTTGACATCAGCAATCCGAATTGAGATCACCGAAGACGGCACTGTCAGAATGAGGTAAAATTATTTCGACTCATAACTGGATGTTTCAACGCCGGTTTTGTGTGTGTGCGCACCATTAGACCCACCACCACGAAGAACTAGATCTCTAAGTCACGGATGGTGAAGGGGACGGCCGCCGCACCCTCGTCGGCAAAGGCTACCCCACATTTTTCGCACTTGAATGACTGTGGAAGGGGCGCAGGCGGTCCAGACGGTTGGGCGATTTCTGCTGCAGGCTCCAGGCTCGTTTCCGTTGTCGGTTCGGCGTTGGGGGTACCCGTATTCTCATCTCCACGATCTTTCCATCCAAATCCGTGAAATTCTAGTCATTCGTCATTCGTTCGGCTTGAGGGCTGGTTGTACGGTCTTTCGGGGTTCGCCATATCGAGAATCACCCTAATTCCTTATATGTTGAAATGTACTACACAACTACAGGTGCCATGAATTGAACTACGACTATGATGGTTTGAATGAATTGTTCGACAAAGGCGCATATCACAAGGCCGGACCGTTTGGACTGAAGGGCATCATGGCCGCTTTCAGACGACACAATCTCGAGGCGCACATACCGCTCATAATCGGATTTCTCTATGCGCTCTCTGGCGATTACATATCCCTACTCCGCCACCTAAGAATGGTCATCTAGACCCTTAGGCCACTAGACTGGCATCTAGGTTCGTCTAACGGGACACCATTCCAGCCCCGTGGGCTCGTACCCTCGGCTTTCGGTTGCATCAATCACGTGTGGTGACTAGAAGTTTTAGACCAACTCTCTGTCTAACCCGGCACGTTTCTTAGTTGTGGTTTTCCCGGCGTCGTAAGAATTACAGTTCATCGTTTGTCGATGGGCACGACTTTCCGGTCCCGCGGCCCAGTGTACTCAGTTTCCGGCCGAATAAGCCGGTTGTTGGCCACTTGTTCGAGGACGTTGGCGGACCATCCGACGCTTCGGCTAGCAGCGAAAGTTGCCGTGAAAAGGTCCGGTGGTAAGCCAACGGAATCCATCACAACTGCGGAATAGAATTCCACGTTCGTATACAGCTTCTTGCGAGACTTTTCCGTCTGCAGGATGCGAATGGCTGTTTCCTCAACGCGGCGGGCCAACTCGAAGAATTTCTTGTCCGCTGTTTTGCTTGCTACGTCGCGGAGTATCTCAGCACGTGGATCCGTGGTCCTGTATACTCTGTGCCCGAAACCCATCAGCCTTCTCCCGGCCTTCAATTCGTCTCTGATCCAAGGTTCGGCTCGGTCGGGGCTTCCAATGTCCTTCAGCATTTGCAGAGCCGGTGCTGGAGCGCCACCATGAAGTGGTCCCTTTAGGGCTCCGATGGCGGCCGTTATGGCCGAGTACATATCAGACCATGTGGACGCCACAATCCTCGCAGTGAAGGTTGAGGAATTCATACCATGGTCCGCGAGAAGAATCAGGTATTTGTTGAGTGCGTCTACCTTGGCCGCTTCAGGTTCTTTTCCGGTGAGCATGTAAATGTAATTCGCAGCGTGCCCAAGCCCAGGTAGTGGATCCACGGGTTCCTGGCCGCGGCGAAGACGGTCAAACGCAGCGTTGATAGTCGGCATCTTCGCAGTTATTGCAATTGCGTCCGAGATTTCCGGTTTCTTTAGCGGAATGCCCGTCCCGAGCGTTGAGATGGCGGTTCGAAGCACATCCAGGGTGTTCGAGGTGCGGGGTAGGTTACGAATCGTTGCCTTCAGGTCCGCAGGAATCGATCGTTCCATGCTTAGCCGCTTAGTCAGGTCGCCGAGCTGCGTCCTAGTCGGTAGGTCGTCATTCCAAAGCAGGTAGGCGACTTCTTCGAAGGCGAGGTTCGCGGCTAGGTCGTGAATATCATAACCCCGGTAAATCAGGCGCCCCGCGTTTCCATCAATCATGCAGATACTGCTATCGTCAATGATTACCCCTTCAAGTCCCTTCGCGATCGCCTTGGCAGCCGTCAAGTGTTAAGTCTCGCCCACAGCCACGTTCATCTTACTTATTATTCAATCTCGTAACCGTTCGTACCCTAGTGGCGTGGGCGTTTCAGCTTGAACAGAACGGCGAGGGCGACTGAAATCCCTGCATATACCGGGCTGAGTAGCCAGGGTAGGTATGCGTTCCCGGTAAGCTGCCAGATCGTCCCTCCCAGTAGGGGCGACAGGTTCCCTCCGATGTTTAGGAAAAGGTTGAAGGCGCCAACGTACATTCCACGTTCGGCTTCAGGTGCGATTTCGGTTACAAGCGTTTGCGCGATCGGGAAGAACATGTTCTCCCCCAGCGTCATCACGACCACTGCCAGAAGAAGCCAGTAAAAGGTCGGTGCCAGAGCCAAACCTGTAATACCGGCTGCTAAAATTACCACACCTAGAATGTAGCCGGTCTGTTTGGGAATTCTCTCCAGCCAACTCGAAGTGGGAAACTGAAGCGCGACGACTGTCGCCCCCGATATGGAAAATAGTGCTCCAACCTGCAGAGAGTCCAGGCCCTTCACCTGTGTTGCAAAAATCGGCAGCAGCGAGTAGAACTGTGTGTAGAATAGCATCGTGAACAGCGAGGCAACGCATAGAACCAGAAGGTCTCGATCACGAAATATCCCGACATTTGGGAGCTTGGGCCTCTCCAAACCTGCTTTGCGTGATTCGGGTACCAGGCCGACGAACGCTAGAAGGCCAATTAGGCCGATGATAGCAGAGGCTGCGAAGAGCGGCAGAAAGTTTCCCTGCCCCGCCAATATTGCTCCCCCAATGAGGGGGGCAATGATCCATGCGGCATTGCCGACTATTCGGCTCACCCCGTATGCCGTATTCCTCTTGCTGTCCTCCACTTGGTCCGCGATGATGGTTGTTTGCGAGGCCCGACTGGCTGAATCCATAACGCCTGAGATCGTGAGGATGGGGAAGGCTTGGGTTAGAGTAGTAGTTGTGGCCAACGCAGCGGGAATTAAGACTGCGCTTGAGTTGCCGAAGGCGTATATTTTCTTCCGTCCCACCCTGTCGACAAGCCAACCTATCAATAACACTGTCAAGGTTCCTGCTAGGCCGTTTGCGAAGTACAGGAATGAGACGGCTCCCACAGAGATGCCGAGCTGCTTGTAAAGGAACACGGGCAGAAACGGGCCGAGCATCGTGGTAGCTACGCCGGTGACGGCGACATTCAGCATGAGGAACCAGAAATACCTCCCCCTCGGAACGTTGGAAATGTATTTTCTGATACTCATCGTCGAACCCGTTTCGTAGCCTCAGGCCGCGTGATAAATAGCTTGCAGCGTCAAACGATAATCGCGGTGCCCTCCAGAACTGTGCAAGATTTCTTAAGGGAATCCGCCTAACGTTATCCTGAGGTTAGGGACTTGACGTATGAGACTGGTGGACGTGAGTCGGGGGTTGTTGCGTTTAAGGAAAACGATGAGGTAAGGGTGAACGACGACGCTGTCCTCGCACCGGAAGCTATCCGCGGAGAAGTCGGGACGATTGTGACGATCAACCGCTTCTTGAGTGAGCCGACACAACTCTCTGAAAGCATTATAGCAGTCGACCGTTACCAGCAGCTGGTCAAACAGCCACGCGAGACTGAAATACTCGGCTTCGCCCTACAAGTCTTCTTTCCCAAGATTGGTGACTCGCTCCTCGTAGCTTCAAACGAAGTAACCCTACTTTCGAAATTCAGAGAAAGGATCGACAAACTCGAAGGCAGGCTCATCGCTCACCTAACCGACCCACAACAATTCACTGTGCTAGGCGACGGCGGGCTGGATGTTCCATTCATCAATCAGAACTTTGATGCGCAATTCTTCGGCGACTTGGTACGATACGTGCTCAGGCCGAAGCTTGGCAGAAATTCAACCAAGGTCCTATCGCCAGAAGCCTCCGGCCCACCTTTGGCGGCCGTGTACGCTAGTATGGCCGGCCTCAGCTTTGTGCGCGCGGTGAAAGTGTATGATAAGGCGAGGCCGCAAGTGCCTGGGACTTGGCGGGGGACTGTGTTGGGGGATGTTAAGGTCCCTTCCGCTACGAAGAAGACCGAGCACTACTTCGCCATACCTGAAGGCTCCATATTCGCCGGGGACCGTGTGGTCATCTTCGACGACGTCGGTTTCACCGGCCGAACCCGCAACGCCTGCATACAACTAATCGAAAAAGCAGGTGCAAAGGTCTCGGCAATCGTAAATGTCGTCGAGAAGTTGTACGGTGAGCCTCGAAACCTAACCGTGAACTCAAGAGCTATCCTCGGAATAACCGGCTTCGAACCTGAAACGGATAAGACTTGTAGGCTGAAGATTAACGAGCTTCTCTTGGAACCTCTGAAAACTCCTCGCATAGTCGGCGGCGTGAATTACGCTCCTAAGAGGTCTCTCTCAACTCTCCGTGAGCAATAGTGCGCCTCAAGGAAGGTGCAAGTTGCAAATAGATCACTGCGATTTTCCGGAAGACGCACTCTACGACATCGACAACAGAGTTTGGGTTAGGCTACAGAAAGAGAAGATTGCTACAATTGGCATAACTAGCGTTCACTCTGCGCTAGCTGGAAGGCTGAACAAGGTCAACTTCAAGCCCGTCGGCACCTTCTTGCAGAAAGGGAAGAGCGTCGCAACCATTGAGAGTGTGAAATATTTCGGAGTAGTCCGAACTCCGCTCTCGGGCACACTTATCGAAAGCAACCCTGTTCTAACCAAACAACCGAAGTTGGCAAATGATTCACCCTATGAATTAGGTTGGTTTGTGAAAGTTGAAGCCGCTTTTCTCTCCGAAGAATTGAAGTCCCTAAGTGATCTTTCGAGCGCTCGTGAGTCACTGAAATTGCAGATTAGTCAGCTTCGGGTTAGGTGTTTCAAGGCTTATCCGGATTATGAAACGTGGGAGATAGGGGTGGAATGCGCCGCCGTTTTGGTTAGATTGAATGAGCTTATCGAGCGGTGCGCCTTGAATGATGTGATTCACGTTGTTTCCGACGATCCAACCGCTGATATCGAAATGGAGCGGTGGTCTGATGAAACAGGTCAGTTGGTGCTCGAGTCGAGGAAGGAAGGGAAGCTGATTCACTTTATCGTCAAGAAGGTGAAGTGAGAAAGTAGGGGGTTTTTTCCGAAGGTCTTACGGTTTCTGGATTGGGTTGCGGACCATGTTTCCCCACTCAGTCCAAGACCCGTCGTAGTTCCTAACCTTCGGGTAGCCAAGGAGGTATTTCAGAACGAACCATGAAAATGACGACCTCTCTCCGATTCTGCAGTATGTTATGATTTCCTTATCGGGTGTGATGCCTTTGCTTTGGTATAGGCTAGCCAGGTCTTCTGCGGTTTTGAAGGTTCCATCCTCCTTCACAGCCTGAGACCAGGGTATGCTTACGGCGCCAGGGATGTGCCCTCCCCGTTGCGCGTGTTCGTTCGGGTATTCGGGTGGGGCCGTTATTTCTCCAGTAAATTCAGCTGGGCTGCGAACATCGACAAGCGCTTTGTCCTTTTTGCCAAGTGACTTCTTTACGCCGTCTAGATAGGTCCTGATTTCTTCGTTCGGGCCTGTGGCTTTGTAGACTGCTCGGCTATGTGCTAGTATTTCCTTTGTTACTTCCCCGTCCTCGGCGAGCCATTTCTTTCGGCCGCCGTTCATCAAAACCACTTTCTCAAAGCCATAGTACTTGAGTATCCAGAAGGCGAAAGCTGCAAACCAGTTGTTGAAGTCGCCGTAGAGAACAAGGGTCGTGTCTTTGTTTACGCCGGACTTTGAGAGTAAGTCTTCGAGCTGTTTTTGGTTGACTATGTCTCGGGATAGGGGGTCGTTCATGTCTGCTTTCCAGTCGAAGAGTACTGCGCCGGGTACGTGGCCGAGGTTGTAGTTCGCGATCGGGTCGTAGTCGACTTCGGCTATGCGAACATTGCTATCTTTGAGGTGTTGGCTTACCCAGTTGCTTTCAACAAGAACTTCAGGATGTTTGTATGACAATTTGTTGCACGGCTGAAAACATGACGTACGGCATATTTAACCTCATCCTAACGACACCTAAGCATCCGCGAGAACTTGTGAAGGCCCAGCTAAAGTTTAAATTCGAACGCGAAACTCCGGACCATTAACGGGCACATTATTGACGCCCGGTGAATCAGGGATTTTTCCAAGGGTTACTTGGCGGTTCAAGACGCTGCTCGGTCCCGGTTCGATAAATGGGTGAATGAATGTTGACAGAGAAGATTATTGACGGCTTGACCTTCGACGACGTCCTCCTAATCCCGAAGAAGTCCACTGTTCGTTCCCGAAAGGACGTGCACACCAGGACGCGCCTCTCACGAAATATCGAGTTACGCATCCCGATGGTGAGCGCTCCTATGGACACTGTGACTGAACATTCGATGGCGGCCACAATGGCGCGCGCTGGCGGCATCGGCATCATACATCGTTTCATGACAATACACCAACAAGTGGATGAAGTTCTGAAAGTGAAGCGCTCCGAGAGCATCGTCATAGAGCAACCCTACAGCCTAACGGCTGGTCTGAAGCTCAAGGACGCGAAACGCTTGATGTCCCAGAAAGGAGTATCCGGCCTGCTCGTCCTTGACGAGCGGGGGCACCTGCAGGGGATCCTGACGACGCGAGACATTCAATTTGAACGCGACCCGGAGAAAAAAGTCAGTGAAATGATGACTGGAATCAAAGACATGGTCACAGCCTCTGCCGGGATAACACTTGAAGAGGCGGAGCGCATTCTGCACAAAAACAAGCTCGAAAAACTTCCATTGACCGACAAGGACGGAAAACTGCGCGGCCTCATAACAAGCCGCGACATGCTCAGCCTCGAACAGTATCCCGACGCTTCGAAGGACCAGAAAGGCCGCTTAATGGTCGGCGCAGCCGTTGGTGTGAAGGCAGGTTACCTGGAGAGAGGTAGGGAGTTGTGTGAAGCTGGTGTTGACGTGCTCGTCCTCGACGTGGCCCACGCCCACTCCGACATCACACTGGAAGCCGTTCGCAACATCAAGAAGTCACTGCCAAAAGCTGAGTTGATTGTGGGCAATGTTGCGACCAAGGAGGGAACCGAGGATCTTATCGCGGCTGGAGCGGACGCCGTGAAGGTGGGAATTGGTTCCGGTTCGATATGTATCACCAGGATCGTGACAGGGGCAGGAGTTCCTCAGCTTACGGCTATCATCGAATGTACCAAGGTGGCCGACGAGAATGGTGTACCAATAATTGCTGATGGGGGAATACGCAACTCGGGCGATATTACAAAGGCCATCGCAGCGGGCGCTTCAACCGTGATGGTTGGAAGCCTCCTCGCAGGGGCGGAGGAGAGCCCGGGGATGACCGTGATGAGGGAGGGCAGGAAATTCAAACTCGTGCGCGGAATGGCTTCAGTAGCTGCCTCCTACGACCGGACAACACGAGAATCCGAACAGGCAGAAGAGGACGCGGCAGTCGACCTCTTGGACTACGTACCAGAAGGTGTGGAGGCGTTCGTAGCCTACAAGGGCAACGCCTCAGAGTTAATCAGCCAACTGGTCGGGGGACTGCGTTCTGGGATGAGTTACTGCGGAGCAACAGAAATCTCGCAATTCCGCGGTAAAGGTAACTTCGTCAAAATCTCACAAGCAGGTTTGAAGGAAAGCTACCCACACGACGTAGAAGTAATGTAAACAGAACAAGCCCTGCTCCTTCAACTAATCGGCGCGGCTCTTTGAAAATCTTCACAATCGGCCATTCAACCAGAACCTTCCACGAACTCGTACGCTCATTATCGGCTCATGGAGTTAACATCTTAGCTGACGTGCGAGGTTTCCCCCGTTCCTTCAAAAATCCCCAATTCAACACCGAGGTAATGGAAACCGAACTCCCCGAACACAGCATTCGCTACGTCTGGTTGCAGAAGCTCGGCGGCCGGAGGAAAGGGTTAGGGCAAGAATCGAAGAACACCTGTTGGAAGAGCAAGTCGTTCAGGAATTATGCGGATTACATGGAGACCTCCGCTTTCACCGATGGCGCCGAGGAACTCATCAGGTTGACAGGTGAGGGGATCGTTGCCATAATGTGTGCTGAGGCCGTTTATTGGAGGTGCCACCGGTCAATGATATCCGATTTCCTGAAATCAAATGGGCTGCAGGTCACACACATCTCCGATGAGACGCACAGCCGGGAGCATGAATATACTCAATGCGCGAAGGTTGTAGACGGAAAACTAACCTACCATTGAATAGAACTAAATCCTGAACCGCAACCTTCCGTCTTTCGCGAGTTTCTTACTGTATGTCGACCATTACGTCGTTTCCTTGAATCATGACCTTGTACGATTTTTCCGGCGGGATGCTATCCGCTGGTTCTTGGTCGGGCCCGATGAGAACTTTACCAGTCGTGATATCGAACTGGGCCCCGTGCTCTGGGCAGGTGACCACATTATTCCTCAGTGCGCCCTCTGAGAGGTTCCCTTGCTCATGCGTACACCAATTATCCATCGCGTAGAAGTTTCCGCTGATATTAGCAAGAACAATGTTCTTTCCACCAGCGTTGACGAATTTGAGGCGGCCAGGGGGCACGTCGGATTTGCTGCAGGCCTTAACTAGTGGCATTGGCGCATCCAAATTTCTGAGGATGTTCTTCCGGTTTTAAGTCCTTCGTCATAGCGGTTTAGGGTTCGCTTTTAATCGGTGCAGCTCCGCGGTCAATAATGGGACGGCAGCAGCGTAGTCGGCTGCAATGCCATAATCGCAATTGTTGAAGATTAGTGCATTTGGATCTTTGTTGATCGCTACAACTATTCTCGCCCGGCCGATTCCGACCATGTGGTTAAATGCACCTCTCACGCCGATCGCTAGATACAGCTTCGGCCCCACGGATCTACCTGTTAGCCCAACCTGAAGCTGCCTGGGCAGCCAGCCCAAGTCCACAACCTTCCTAGTGGTCGCTATCGGCGCATCCAAGACCTCAGCCAATTCATTGATTACTTTCATATTACTGGGTCCGCCAACGCCAAATCCTACAGATACAACGACGTCCGCATTGTCTAATCTCAACGCGTCCCGATCTGACTCGAACCTTTCCTCGACCACCCGGCCCATTGCCTTCAGACCCGTTGGGTGTACTTCAACTACACTACCCCGTCTGGAAGGGTTTGCTTCGGTTGCGGTCAGCATTCCGGGCCGAACCGTTGCCATCTGTGGAAGCGTACGGCTGATAATGGGTGCTACAATGTTTCCGCCAAATGCCGGCTTCAATTGAACCAGTTGCCCTTGGTCGTTCACCTCTAGTCCTATGCAGTCGCTTGTCATACCTAGGCCAAGCCGAGCAGCTACCCTCGGCATGAAATCCCGGCCGAGGGAAGTAGCAGCCGCCACAACGGCGAAGGGCTGGTATCGTAGAATTGTTTCAGCTAGGGCAGCGGCGTAAGCGTCGCTCGAGTAACCCGACAACTGCTCATGCTTGACCAAGTAGACTCTGTCAGCTCCATGGGCGATGAAATTCTGGACATGCTCCTTGGGGCTATCTCCTAGTACGACGACGCACAGTTCGCTCTCCAATTTGGACGCGAGTTCGAGTCCCCGCCCAATTAGTTCGTAGGTTGCGCTCCTCACGCGGCCTTGCACAAGCTCAGCGAAAACCCAAAAGGGCTTGTTCATTCCTACGGCGCGGGAAACGGGAGGCATAACTTTCTTTTCCTCAACCTCCTTCCATCCCGAGAACAGGCCGCTTGCGGCTAGGTTCTCTGCAAGTTTCTTCACTTTCTCTTCCAGCGTTGAGCCGTCGACGATTTCGCATTTCCTCTTGGTTTCAATGGAGTAAATCTCGGAAACAGACGTTGGTGAGCCTTTGGATCCGAACAGTGATGCGTCTTGGCTAAGTTCCGACGCCGTAATGGCCGTGTAGGGTTTTGATTTCGCAGCTTCCCGTTCTTCCTGGGTTGGGGAGTAGGGTTTGATTAATCGTTCAGCGGACGTTAGGAGGAGTGGTAATGGTGCTTCTATTCGTTGGAACCCGTAGTCCGTTTCGGCTTCGACTGTAGCTTGATCGTGGCTGGCTGAGAGGTCGACTTTGGTTGCACCGCTCACGTGCGGAATCCCAAGAAGTTCTGCGACCTCAGGGCCGACGTGGCCGGTTTCCGCGTCCACGCTGTACTTTCCGCAGAGGATGATGTCGAAGGGTTTCTCTCTCTTAATCGCCATTGAGAGGGCACGTGAAGTAGCTAGGGTGTCCGACCCAGCAAACGCCCTATCTAACAGGTGTAGGGCACGGTCGGCGCCCATCGCCATAGCCTCAGTTAGGGCTTCTTTAGCTTGGGGTGGCCCCATCGTCATAACAACCACCTCGCCACCGAACTCTCTCTTAGCGTTGGCAGCGAAGGTTATGGCTCGTCTATCAAACGGGTTAATCTCGTTGTGAACTCCTTCCCGGATAAGCGTCTTCTTCACGCTGTCAAACTTGAGCTCTGAAACCGCCGGAACTTGCTTGATGCACACAATAAACTTCATTGCAGAACCACTCTAACCCAGTCGCTTGGCGTCACATGGCATTTGGGTGGAAAAGTGGAATCTTCTCCAAATCTAACTATTCTTCCAAACCATGATAAATACCTTGGGTTACCAGAGGCTGCTATCGTTGGCTTTCGAGATGGGCGTGTACTTCGTTGGCGGTTCACAGGCTGTCCAGCAGCTACCACGTCGTTGCCTATACTGCGAGCAACCATTCAGTGATAGGCGCGCACTCAACGAACATTACCTATCAGTCCATACGGAAGCATTTTCGGAAGAGGAATTGAACTCGGCCCGCTAAGACGTGCACGCGCAGGGAGATAGCGGGAACGGTCAGGCTATCTTCTTACCAGTATTAGCACTGAACGCTAAGGATTGTACTTCATCGAGTTTGATGCTTATGATTGCTTTCGGTTTGAAGCCCAGGATCTCCAAACGGTCAGCGGCTTGTTGAAAGAGTGGGCCGAAGGTTTCCATAATCGCTTTTCCCTTCATCCTGAACCCGATGATGGCTTGGAGGTCGAAGAAAACCACCGTAACGTCTGGGGTTTTCTTGATGACATCGCTCAGGGTAGTTGAAAACACGTCCGTGAACTCTAGGTGTTCATCATCCCTTATGCGGAAGTGTTTTGGTGAGGCGTTTGGCGTCCCATCGCTTCTCAGTGAGGATAGGACTCCGACGCATCCGTTGTATTCTTTATCGAATCGGTCTTCTATGAATTTCTTTACAGCGTCTGGTAGCATAACCATTAACCTTCAAGCCCTTTCGTGATGGAAGCTGAGAATTGAAGAGCGGTCATGCTATTTCAATATTTAACGTAGCACGAGGCCCTAGGATTGAACCGAACGACATTGACCTTTTCCGGATGTCCCTATACTTCATGTTCAGTGCCGGTAACTCGCCACCTTCTATAGGAACTACGTGGCGAACGGTTAACTCGAATTTCTTCATATCAAGCTCCTACCGGTGAAAGTGAGGTGAAAGAATGAGAAAAGCGAGAATGTTCCCGATGATATTCCTTATCATGGTTCTAGTCGCAGTGCTCGCATTACCACAAGGATTTGCAGCGACCAAGGCTATCACCAAGAATTTTGGGAATAGGCCGACACCGATCGTCCGTCCCGTCCATCAGCAATCACCAACCACACCTCACCAATCAGGCAACGGCTTACTGGTACTAAGTAACAGCCTGCCCAGCAATTACCAAGATGTGCTAGAATTCACGGACGGCTCTGGCAACGTGGCATTCGCAAGACCACTTCTGAACATGTAGGCTCTTCGGCCAACAGCCGCGGAGGTCTCCCTTTATTTTCATCGCTTACGACCGAAAAAATCCTTGGGTTGATGATCTTCGCACCTTTCCGAGCCCCCAGCGCGTCTTCGGGTTAGCGGTACGCGTCAACGCTGATACCGAACCCGAACTTGAAGGCCCAGGGTGACGGCTTCGAGAAGCTCGCAAGCGTGCAACTCTGAAAACGATTTCACACACTTCTCCCAGAGTTTAATTACGTCCAGCCGTCAATTCTTCTTCGAGGCCGATGCAATCGCTCTCTTCCCTTGAATCAAAACTCGGAACCGTAGTGGGTGATTTCCGAAAGAAGTACCCTTCGTTCGATGAGTCTTTCAGCACGTACACAGGGCAGTACGGCGAGGGTGCTGTGAAGGTCTATGAGCCCTTCAAGGTCAGCGACACCATCGATCCCGTCGTAATGATTCTCGGTCGAACTACGTCCCTTTTCTACAAAGATTCGCGTCGGCTCCTGTCCGGTAGCGTCAACTCGGTCCTTATTGAGAGTGGCAATGTCTATGTGATGGGTAGACGCGAACCTCCCGATTCGAAACTAATCGTCTGGTCAGCGAAGGAGGAGACCGAGGTTGAACAGTATGACAGTCGCATCCGAATAATTCCTTCGCGAATTCACGCCGCGATCTTTGCCTTAGAAGACGGCGCTGTCTTGTTCGCTGATCTGGGCAGCTCCTCGGGGTCGATTTTGGCTGGTGAAACTTCAAAGCCGGAACCATTCATCACACTGTACGCGGCGCCTAGGGTGGACGTTCATAGAGTCCCGATTGAAACAAAGTACGCGCGCTAGGGCCCGGGATTAGATCCATGAGGTGACTAACGGGTAGAACTTTGCTATCATCAATCAACCGCCTCATTCTATATGCTACGGCGCAGACGAAGCTAGTTTGAAAGTCAGCCTCAATCAATTCCGGTAGCCTATCTAGCTGTAGTTCGCCCCCGAACCTTGGTACGGGATTCGCTAATCGAGAGTTAACCCTAAATTTCCGATTCCTCTGTGCTCGAATGAAGGTACCGGGGGAGCTGGGAAAATCCCGGCTGAGAGGACGGCTCACGTCGCCGTCGACCCCGTGAACCTGATCCGGGTAATGCCGGCGTAGGGAGTGTGCTAAGTGAACGCTAGTCGTGCAACTTTCCGCAATCCATCTAGAGCGTTCCATATCGCTGTCCTCGGTAACCTTCAACCAAAACGTGGAGGTGAAATTGGACAGTGAAAATTCAAACAAAGATACTAACAGAAATCATTGCTATGGTCGCTCTGGCGGGAGTCCTTGAGTACGTTTCCGGATTTCTCCCGTTGCAGATGCCAGAAGGTGGCAGGGTGACCCTTGCCGCGATGGTCCCAATCTTCTTCGTTGCCGCACGAAGGGGTCCGCGTATTGGAATCTTGGCGGGGATTGCTTTCGGTTTGGTGGTGCTCGTGGAAGAACCTTTCATCTACCATCCAGTTCAAGTTCTGCTTGATTATCCACTGGCTTTCGGCGCACTCGGGTTAGCAGGTTTCTTCCGAGACTCACCTTTGCTCGGCGTCGCGGTCGGCATAGGGGGAAGGTTCCTCTGCCATTTCACTTCAGGGCTCGTTTTCTTCGCAACGTATGCGCCAGCAGGAATGAATCCAGCGCTTTATTCCGCAATATACAACGCGTGGTATCTTATTCCAGAACTCATCGTTAGCTCTGTGTTCATGTTCATACTGCAAAAAAGGCATGTACTAGAAATCTACCTCTGATCCGCCACGTAGAAACGCGAAATAAAGCGATCCTCCCTTTCTTACCGTTGTTCAACCTTTGAAGAGAATGGTCAGGCGAAACAGATTGACTGGCTACCTTGGAAAAGTCAACCGAAACTACTTGGACAGAGTTATCTATCCTAGGCTCGGTGCCGCACGCCGAGAAATAATCGTTGGCCCAAAATTCGGCGTTGACAATGCAGTCGTCAGAGTTGGGGGCGGGAGAGTACTGGTGGCAACAACCGACCCGCTATCCTTCATCCCGAGCCTGCGCCCATCTGAATCGGCATGGCTCTCAGTCAACCTGCTAGCATCCGATCTGACCACCTGCAGTTGCGCCCCCCAGTACGGAATCTTCGACTTCAATCTGCCACCACAGATGGGTAATCACCAATTTGCCGAGTACTGGAAAGCTTTCCATGCTGAATGCAAGGAGCTTGGGCTGGCAATCGTGGGGGGCCACACGGGAAAGTACCAAGGTTGCGGCTACTCGATAATCGGGGGCGGCGTGATGTATACGGTCTGCCGTGAGGACCGGTACTTGACATCTGAGATGGCCGGCAGTGGAGATGACGTTATTCTCACGAAAGGCGCAGCTGTCGAAACGACCGCAATTCTTACACGAGCATTCCCACGAAAAATCAAAAGAGTGCTAGGGAGCAGGCTGTTCGAGAAGGCTCGGCGTTACTTGTTCAAAGTGTCGACTGTAAGAGACGCTCTCACAGCGGCTTCTGTTGGAATTCACCAGAATGGCGTAACAGCCATGCATGACGCAACAGAGGGCGGCGTCATTGCCGCTGTCTTGGAACTTTCAAACGCATCGGGCCTCGGAGTGGAAATCGACCTCGACATGATTCCGATATCCGAAGAGACCCGGGAGATTTGCAAGTTCTTTCGAATCAACCCTTTGACATCCCTTAGCGAAGGGACTCTCATAATCGCGTCCCGTCCCAATAAAACTGGAAGAGTCTTGAGGCAACTGAAATCCAAGGGAATCTCGTCGCACGTGATCGGCCGGTTGACAAAGACCCGATCAGCGCGAGCAACAACACAGGGAGGGCGGGTTCGCCTTACGTATCCTAGTTTTGACCCGTACTGGAGGGCTTACCGGAAGGGAACAACGAAACGCTGGCAATGAACTTCGGGTCAGGTTGCGGACCTAAACTTGAGGTAGCCGACCTTCTCGATGCAGTTCCTACACCAGAACTGGTTACGCTCCAGGGAATACTCAGCGTAAGCGTCCACAACAACCGTTCCGCAGTTCCAGCATCGGAGAAGGAGCATCCGCTTAATCTTATGGAACTTCATTTCCATCTGGTGTTCCAGCCAGATAGGGTCGCCATACTCGCAGACGGCGTTGCAAACCTCGCAGAAGAAGAAATTGCCAACCACGGCTAACTCCCGTGAATCAAAGCTCGTACGCTCCGTAGTCTGGCTCATGGCCTTTCAGATCCCGTCAGTTTTCCCACCAGAACCAATTGGACCGTACATATGCCTTTGGTTTAACCTGCCAAGAATTAGAACGAAGTCGGTTTCCAAAAATCGAGAAGGTATTCGAACGTTGTGCCCATGGTTATGTAGTTGGACGGCCAGCCGAAGATTCCTACTCTGTTGACTATGTTGGTTCTGTCCCAGATGATTGTGTTCCGAAGCTCGTAACCGGCTTCAACCAGGGCGTGGTACACATGCACATGAAGCGGGACTCTCATTCCGTGATTATCATTCTTCCACCACATATCTGGCACGTTGATGACCGCATGACCCTTAGGTTTCAGGATTGGAAGAAGGCCTCTGAAAATGACTCCCATTTGTTCCGTGTATTTTTCGAAGGCTAGTGTTCCGAGGTCCCTGTCGTCTTGGCTGTATTGTTCTACCTTGAGGTACTGTTTGTTCCGCCTAAGTTCGCCTCTTCTGCTCTTGTTCGACCTCGGCCTGTTGAGGAGGTTCGCGTAGGGAGGGGAGGTGAAAATCAAACTGACTGTGCCTTCTTCAAGATATGCGGGTGTTCTTCGCGCATCGTCGCAGAGTACGATCTGCTGTGTTTCACGTTTCCGACCGGCTATCTCCAGCCTCTGCCTCGCAGCATCGCAATATTGGGGGTTGATGTCAAAGCCCACCGCATTCCTCTCAATGTCCTGGCAAGCGAGTAGTGTCGTGCCGATTCCATTGAAAGGGTCTAGCACAACCTCGCCCTTGTGCGTGAATAGCTCCACCACCCTCTTGGCTAGGGCGATGGGCATCACTGCCGGATGTACTTCTTTGTCTCTGATGTCACGTTTCTCATAGAAGCATTTCCATACCCCGATCTGTGCTTTGATCCATTCCTTAGCCGACATACAGTTGAGGTGGTTCTCGGGGCAGTTGCATAGTCTAGCTGACGAGATTGAGAGTTTGGCCGGCGTCTCTAGCATAGTGTTCAACCTAGGATGGTCGGCTGAAGTAAAAAGCGCTCCTGAAGCTCGCCCCTAGATGCCACGCGCACTCCAAGCGACTACGCTAATCGGTTTGATTTTGATTAACGGCCTGTCTTCAAGTTTCATCTGACGATACTGTTTGTATTTTTCCCGTAGGAGCATAACTGCTCGCTCATGAGCTTCTCCTTTGTGAACAATTTCTGCGGAGCCACGCACTATTACGTACTTCAGCTCGCTCCAATCTTCTTCGTAATGATCCACGACCAAGCACACGTTGGCGTTCTCAGCAATATTCAGGACCCGCCGTAACTGAGTTGGCTTTCTTCGCTTGGGCTTCTCGTCGATTGGGGTGTAGAGCGAGGCTCCATCGAGCACGTAACATATAGGAACAACGTGTGGTTTACCACGCTTCGTTGAAGTAGCCAAATGTCCTAAGCGGGATTCGATAAGAAGTTCGCGTGCCCAGCCTTCTACTCTCATGCCCGACTCCTTCTCATAGATGGAAAGCTCTTATTCTTCATACGGAGATGTTGGAGGAGAATCAACTTTGCCCATCTTCTTCACTCCTAAGCAGGCTAATGAGTTCTTACCTCAAGTGAAGGAGACGGTTGAACGATCCATCGCGATCAAGAAGGAAGCTGATGCGTTAAAGGATGAGGCGGAGATGGCGGACGCCATGGAACGGCTTGGCGGGGAAATTCAGAAGCTTGAGGAACTCGGCTGCGTCCTAAAGGACCTGAACATCGGGCTACTTGATTTCCCAGCAGTAAGGCTTGGCACACGCGTTTGGCTCTGCTGGAAATTAGGCGAGGAGAATGTTGCCTTCTGGCATGACCTGCATGAGGGCTACGCCGGAAGGAAAATGGTTAATGAGAAAGAGTTCTACGAGGACGACCTTGCGATAAAATCGCTAACGGGCGAGGTCATCTCGAAACCGAACACTTAGCACCTGGAGTTCCTCAAAGAATAGTGAACGTTTCGCCGTTACCTCATATTGAAACTCAGGGATTCCCGCAGAGAATAGGGAAGCTGAATCATTCAAACTGCTGACCAATAACAAAGCGGTTCCATCCCTTTCAAGGTGGCCTGCCAGGCTTCTCAAGAATCGCTTTGACAAGGCCGTGCCATCGGGCCCACCATCAACGGTCCTATCCTCAACTGTTGAACTGGGCAGGTACGGGGGGTTGAAAATGATTACATTGAACTGCTCTCGAACATTCGAGAACATGTCTGACAATATTGATCGAATGCTCAGCCCCAGCGCTCCAGCAGCCATCTGTGCAGTTTGTAAGCATAACTCGTTAACATCCGTAGCCGTGACATGTGCTCCACGAGCTGCGCAAAATAGGCTTAGGATACCTGAACCAGTCCCGACATCGAGAACTTTCTTTCCTTCGATCGGTATCTTTGCGAGGGCGTCTAGCATTAGGAAAGTGTCGTCGCTCGGGGAATAGACGTTCTTCGGCACATCTCCTATGGCACGAAGGATTTTTCTGAGAATTTCTTCGTTCTCGGCTTTTTGCACGAGTCTGTTCTCTGCGCCTTTGGGCTTATGGTTCAGCCATGAACTTGATGAATTCTTCCCGTGTGCGTGTTTTCAATGTGTAATTGTTTTTGCGCTCGAACCCAATAGTTGAGGATGTTGTTTTTCCGTAGTCGTGGCCCGGGTAGACCTCTATTGTATCCTCCAAGGGTAGGATCTTCTCTACTAGGCTATCGTACAGGTCTCCAGAATTTCCACCAGCCAGGTCTGTTCTGCCGCATTCGCCAACGAACAAAGTGTCGCCTGTGAGTAGTTTTCCGTCTACGAGTAGGCAGATGTGGTCTGGGCAATGACCAGGTGTGTGGAACACTTTCAGCTTCAACGATCCAATTTCAATGGTGTCGCCGTCCTTTACCGAAATATCCTTTCGGACGGGGGATTTCTCGTGCATGACGACCTTTGCGCCTGTACGTTTAGCGACCGTTTCGTTCCCTTCGATATGGTCATGGTGAGAATGCGTATTGATGACCAAAGTAACCTTCAAACCCAATTCTTCGCATGACGCCAGTAAATTATCAACTTCCCAAGCAGGGTCGACCAGCGCAGCCGACTTAGTCTTCTCGTCTCCGATAATGTATGAGAAGTTCTGGAAGGTGCCAACGGGTACTTGTTTGAATATCATGGCTGCCTCAGGTAGAAAGCCGGGCGAACTTTAATCAATTTCGTTTTCCTTAGTTGCCGACAGTATAGGCTTCGAGAAGGGCTTGATGCAAATGGCTCAACTAATTCTATTCGAGCCCGACCTTCTCTTCTCATCAAGAATAGAGAGCGCCGCCACGAAGGCTGGCTTCCCCGTAAAGGTTTTCGACAACCTAGATGAATTTCTCAAAGAAGCCAAGCAATCGACGCCACAAGTCGCCATCGTGAGCCTTGACGCCGCAACGGGAAAATTCGCGGGCCTGGAAGTTCTCGCCCGAAGCCCGTTTTGTAAGGTGGTCGGGTATTATTCGCATGTGAACAGCAATTTAGCGGAAGAAGCGCAGCGCACTGGAATCAGCGCCGTGTTTCCTCGCGGAGCATTCGCGCACAAACTCGAAGCTATGTTGAGACAGTTCTCCTCAGGCTGACAGTTCCCTTACTTTTCGCATGTTCTCCTTCTCGTCGCCGCGCTCATCGATAGGTGTTTCCATGATGAAGGGGAGGTTTCGAACCGCCTCATGCTTGAAGAACGCCCTGAAGCCTTGTTCGCCAATGTATCCCAAGCCTATGTGCTCATGCCTGTCCCTGCCCGAACCCAAACCGACCTGCGAATCATTCAGATGAACTACCTTCAATATGCTAAAACCCAGAACAGAATTGAATTTCCCGAGAGTGTCGTCGACGCCCCGTGGTGAGTGCAGGTCGTAGCCGGCTGCGTACGCGTGCGCAGTATCGAAACAGGCCCCCACGCGTTCTCTATCCTCGACTCGATCAAAGATTCTCTTAATGTCTTCGAAAGAAGAGCCCATACTGTTCTTGGTGCCCGCGGTGTTCTCGAGAAGGAGCATGACATCGTTCGGGTTCTCTGAAAGTGCGCGGTTAATTGCAGCCACGATTTTCTCCAAGCCAATGTCGGAGCCTTCACCGAGGTGACTACCCAGGTGCGTCACAATGTATGGGATTCCTAGCGTCCCACACCTATCAAGCTCACCACTAAGCGATTTTACCGACTTGTTGTAAATCAACTTCTTAGGCGAGGAAAGGTTCGGCAGATACGGCATGTGGGCTACGACGGGAGCTAGGTTGTACGACCCGACCTTCCGCTTGAATTCTCCAACTTCCCCGCGGTCAAGCTTCTTGTACTTCCACCCCCTGGGATTCCTCGTAAACATTTGAAACGTGTCACAGCCTATTTCGCGGGCGCGATCGGCCGCTTGATCGATTGTTCCCGAAATTGAAACATGCATCCCAAGCCTGATCAAGAACCATTCTCCACAACGAGCAATGAAATAGGTGTAGAAAGAAAAGGTGTTCGATGCTCAGCCGGCTCGCATGAACACTCAACTCTGGCAACTTGGAAAAGTTGATATGAGAACAGACCTGGACGGTCTCGCGATGGCCGCCGTAGCGTAGAGGAGTCCTAAACTCCGCGAAGCTTGGTAGCGTATAGACCCTCCTTGGGGTACAGGGCTGTGGACCCTACGGGGTGGGTTCAAAGCGTCGCCAAAACGACGTGAAAGTCCCACCGGCGGCCCTCAACAATTCATTTTTGAAGTAGAGGCGTGAATTCCTACGATAATCAGGTTGAAGGATGGTGGGTTAGAATCATCGATCGGATGCTGAGGCGAAGCGGGCCTGGTACGTGTGAAATCTGCGAGAGGAAACCTGCAACAAGGAAGGCGAAGTTTACCGCGCAATCTCTTCAATCAACCTCTATGCCCTTGTTTGACGAGGAGTCGCTCGTTGCGGGCGAATTTGAGAAGAAGGTATGTGAAGAATGCCTGACCTCCTTGCAGAACGCAAAGAACGTAACGGAACTCACCTTCGAACGATTGTGAGCAAGTTTAACCCAACTTTGAGCATCTTGTTCAGAAATCACTGTGAAAGAATTCTCGCTCATCTGATCTGCGCGGAGGCGGGAAGGGTTAAAGGTTCGAGTCAGAATCTGTAGAGAAAGTGGGCCGGTAGTTCAGCCTGGTATGCCAAGTGTTCGCTGGGCCAAAGAACGTCCGGTTTGCAAGTTCTTCACCAAGCTTCCGGAAGGTCGCGGGTCCGAATCCCGCCCGGTCCACCAAATAAATGTCGATTACCAGAGCCGGCTAGTGGCGGCCCAGTGAGCGGGAGTGATTCTCTATAGTATCGCTACAGGCGGCGGTGCATACTGCACAGGGATTGGGAACCTGAATCTGACGTTATTTACCGGATAGAACACTAAAGGCGGTTGAGGCTGGCACTCTATCGGGACCATTATCGGTGCGGCGAAGTAAACGTAATTCATTGTTTCTTACCTTTCGCTTATAAGCCGCTCAGAGGTCACATAAACGTTTCCGGTCCGCCCTGAATTTGATGAGTGTTCATCTTTACGTTCCCCCTATAAATCAACAGCTTGGTGTCAACGTGTTTTGACTAACTGGTGCTTGCTTAACCTGCGCCCGGACCGTTACGGCTCCCAATTCAAGCATGTTTTTGCCTACTGAGAATGTGACAATTGTTATGTGATTCGTTAGCCGAAGTTTAGTGTTTACTGAGGTTTCAAGATGGAACCCGCACCTGTTTTTCTGCCGGCTCCTGCAGTTGTAGAAGACAGATCAAAGCCGGTTGTTATTCGGCCCCCAGAAGTCAACGGGGCACACGATTACGCTGTGATTGGGTACTTGCTCGTATTTCTCATGACCCTTCCTTGGTTCATAATTGTCCTCACGATAGGTGCCTTCGGCTTATTGGCCTCACCCTACCTTCCATTCCCGGTCATACTCCCGCCCGTCTTGCCCGTGTGGTTAGTCAGCATACCGTTGATTGGGCCGCTTCTGTTAATCCTGACATTCCCTGGCGTAGGGCTTACCCCTAGCTGGTTCGTCTACTTGGGCTTTGGCGCGATAGGCCTTCTAGCCGTCCTGATCTTCATTGCAATCGTTTACTTCGGAACCGTACGCAACATTAACAAGGGCCGATACGAAAAGGCACGAAGTGCAGCGCTATTTTTTGCGGTTCTCTTCCTAATCCCAGTCTTCCTGGTTCTAGTTGCACCGGCGTCCTTCTTCCCCACGGTAGTCTTGCTACTTCCAGCATTCTTCTTCTTCATGACATACGGCCGGCTTGGCGAAGTTATAGCGAAATATGGCCCCGTCGCAGTTTTGGGTGAAGCAGTCCCGGGTGTAGGTGTAGCCGGTGGTCCTCCAGGGCCTATGTTTGGCGGACCTCCGCCAATGGGCGGCCCGTTTGCAGGTCCACCAATGGGTGGTCCGTTTGCTGTGGGACCGATGGGTGGCTCAATGCCTGGTGGACCGATGGGTGGCCCAATGCCTGGTGGACCGATGGGTCAATTTCCGGGTCAGATGGGCATGCCTGCTCCTTCAGCTCCTGCACCAGCGCCAAAGACACCTTTGTGCCCCACCTGCGGTAGGGACCTGTACTACTCAGCGAACCACAGGCGATGGTACTGCCAGACGTGCGATGGCTCTTCCACCCACCTCTAAACTACCCGAACTGTCTCAGTTGCTTAACGTGTCCCAAGTAGGTTCCATCCAGTAGGTGCACCTCTGCATCTTCAACGTCAACTGCACCCGACCTCAGAACGGGCCCAAGGCGTTCGCCCGCATGTGTTTCTTCAATCCTCCGAGAATTCACTGGACGCCCGCCAAGGAAATCATTGAATGGCGGGACGAAGACGCAACGTGTCGCTGAGAGTCTAACATGAAACCTTTCTTTGAGAATCTTTTCAAGGTCGCCTTTAGGTTGAATTCCCGCGGCCTTCAAGGTCCCTCGAAGCAGTTTCTTCGGATCGCAAGAAGCCGTAACCCATGCTGGTCTGGTCAACCTGTATCCCAAAGCGTCCCGGAGGGTAACCGCTGGATGAAGGTGTCCTAGAATTAGTGTCTCGCATCCCAATATTTCCGGGGAGGGCCAGGCATGTCCATGCAGCAACCCAAACCGTCCCCAGAGCGCTAGGCCCGTGGGAGAGACAATCTCAAGCTTCGACGGTGTCAGCGGTTCCAAGTTGCCGTCATGGTTGCCCAAAATAACCGTTACAGAGGGAACTAACTTCAGCAGCGCCTCAAAGAATTCTGGGACATCCCTCCATTCTTCCAACTCCGCGCCGGTTACGCTATGCTTCACATCGCCTAGCATGATAATGCGTGAGGGGTGTTCCTTCTCAATGATTGCCCTAAGCCTTTGAAGCATTTTGCCGGTTTGCGATGGAATGTGGATTCCTTGTTGGGATAGCGTGACCTCCCAGCCAATGTGAAGGTCGCCGACGACGACCACCCTCTCACCGCGTCGCCGCAGCAGCAGGGCGGGTTCCGATCCGATTGGTTTGAGCGCGTTCAAGGGCGACACTTCTCGCTAAATTGAGATGTCCACTGGGTTATGTGTTCATCCCCAAGGCGAACAAAAGGTTAGATAGTTCGCGTAGATTTTCAGCAGAGCGTAGCCCGGTGGTGTAGTGGACAGTTCAAACCCGCAGAAGCATAGAGGGCTTTGGACCCTCCGACGGGAGTTCGAAAGGCATCAAGAAAATGTCCGAACCTCTCCCCCGGGCTACCAATTGATTCAGGTCATTACATTTTCAATTCGATTCCGACAGTTCGCTTGATTAATTGCGCTAGCACATCCGCTTGGGCCTTTGGCCCTCCCTTGGAGGGTATCGTGACGACCAATGGGAATTCCTTCTTGGTTCGTTCGAGAATTGGTTGGATCCATTCCATGACGGAGTCCGTGACCATGATAAGTGAGATTGTTTCGTCGGAATGGACTTTTCTGAATACTTTCTCAGCTTCATCCCTATCCTTCACGGCGTAGCTGTTCTTTATTCCTGTCACTTTGAAGTATGCGGAGGTAGGCTTGTCCGCGAGTAGCGCTATTTTGCCCAATGGTCATGACTCCGTTTTAACTCAGAACTGTTTGAGGACATCTTCTCGTTCCATAACGTGACCGCAAAATGAGCAGCGCAGGCGGATTGGTTCTCGCCGGTCCACCCCGAACCTTGGTTCCACTGGTTCCCTAGAATTCGATATACACGAAGGGTTATCGCACTTTATGATTCCTCTAATGCTGGATGGTAATTCAACTACCTTCTTAGAAGATACATCGTAATTCCGAACTATGTTAATAGTGGCGTTGGGTGCGATTAATGCGATTTTATCAACCTCGCTGGGTTTCAGTTCCCTATTCTGAATCTTGACAATATCCTTGTGCTGAAGCTGCTTACTCTCGACGTTCATCGCAACACTTACAACCTCGCCATCCTTCCCATTTATTCCAAGAATTTTCAGAACGTCAAGCGAGTAACCAGGCGTTATATGATCGATAACTGTCCCGTTCGTAATCTTCCTAACGTACAGCTCTTGGCGCGTTTGCAAAACCTTTCAACTGCTCCAATGTTTGCCAACCGTTATTTAACCCTGAAAAAAGTAGAGTTCAATGCGGGCTTCTAGAAAGAAATGAGAGAACGCTTCTTCAAGGCGTCTCCTCAGCGATCTTCGAACGGCATCCTACAATCCCGACTTGAAATATAGCTTACGGCCAAATCCTATTCTACAACTATTTCCACATGCCAAGAGGCTAGGCAACGTAACCTACTTCGAACCTGGACGCTGCGTATGATAGAACTAGGGAATAGGTGCTTATTAGTCGTGGGAACATTGGGCTTCTGGCGCGTGGCTAATGGAATTTGCGGGAAGAGACATTGTATCAATCAAAGACTTCTCTCGTGAAGAGATTGACTACATTCTGAAAACAACTGATTCCTTAGAGCCGATGGCGAGGAAGGGATCCCATGGTCTAGACGGGAGGATCATGGCCACGTTGTTCTTTGAACCTTCTACTAGGACCAGGCTAAGCTTCGAATCAGCAATGTACCGGCATGGTGGAAATTGCATTGGTTTCGCGGAACCGAAAATTTCCTCAGTTGAAAAAGGGGAGAACCTAGCAGACACGGTCCGAGTCGTGGAAAGTTACGCTGACATCCTCGTAATACGTCACCCACTGGAAGGGGCTGCTCGGCTCGCGGCCGATTTCGCATCCGTCCCAGTCATCAACGCCGGTACCGGTGCAGAAGAACACCCCACTCAAGCCATGCTTGACCTGTACACAATTCGCAGGGAGCTTGGGAAGATTGACGGGCTGAACATCGCTCTCGCGGGCGACTTGAGGTACGGCCGCACCGTTCACTCTCTAGCCTACGCCCTGTCTCTTTACAATATCAACCTCTACCTAGTGTCCCCTCCCTTGTTGAGGCTGCGTAAAGAAGTCCTAGAGGAGGTAAGTGGACGTGTCAAAGTGCAGGAGTTCGAGGAACTCTCTAAAGTAATGCCCCAAGTTGACGCACTCTACATGACCCGGATCCAGAAGGAGAGGTTCGGCTCCCTGGAAGATTATGAAAAAGTGCGCGGCTCTTACAGGCTCAGCGCGGCCGACCTGACCCGGGCTAAACCGAAGATGATCATAATGCATCCGCTCCCCAGGGTCGACGAAATCGAGTACAGCGTTGACAATACGCCACATGCGAAATACTTCAAACAGGTATGGTACGGATTACTAGTTCGAATGAGCTTAATTGGGCTGGTTCTTGGCGCGCTAAAGTAGGCATGGTGTTACCTAAGGTAACGCTTATATGAGGACTTTCCTCAACATATTACCAGACCGGAGATGCGATTAGAAGTACTCCCATCCTCGCGAAAACGCCGAGTTCTGCCCATGCACGTAGTGAACTACACGGCGTTTCGAGAAGACTTCCGCACAGATGAGGACGAGAGTGAACTACATCTCTTAGAGGAGTTTCACGCCGCCCGAGTTCTTTCCCAGAGCGGTGACGTGGATACCTTTGTCGGACCAATTCTTTACGACCCCGAGAAGCATTCGCATCGGTTCACCCCTGACCTGGCCGGAGTCGAAGGGGGCACTGTAACTGCAGTTTTCTGTGAAACAAGAGCGCCTGACGAAGCGCTACTGAAAGACTTGGGAGTAATAGACGAGGCCGAGAACTCGAAAGCTGTCGTAGTCTACCCGTCTAGGGTAAACTCCAACCCTATAGATTCCAGGTTCCCCGACGCGGTTGACTCAGGCAAGTTCGTAATCGAACATCTGAATTGGCGAGACCGAGGGCTAGAAAGGGCTTTTCGGGAAGCACTAGAACTCATGGACCTGTTATGTAATGAAACACGAGTGAAAATGCTCCTCCCACTGCTTGAGGCCCCTCAGGGCAAGAAGAATTTCAGGGAAGGAATAAACCCTAAACTCATCTACGAAAACGTCCCCCTTCTGAGAGCACACAAACTAATCGCCGAGCTATCAGACGACCTGTACGACCTTACTCCAATTGGCAAGACAATCCTCGGCGAATACTTGGCATTCGTTGAGAAAGTTAGGGGTCTGCTCGAAAAAGCAGACAAGGAAGAATAGCTCGGGGTTGAACAAGATGAGTACAATGATCGAACGTTTGGACTCTTCTCGTGACTTTAGTGACGTCTTCGAACTCGTCAAGAAATCAGCAGAACGCTCGCTAGGGCGACGTAGAGCTGGGCTGATGCTCTATCTGGCCAAGCTCCCAAAGCACATCGGCGGATACCACACTATGGGAACGAATGGCATCGTAATGAACAGGACAATTCTTGAAACGGTGACGCATGGCGCACGCTCTCTCCGTGAAATAAACTCATACGTCTATTCAATTCTGCTCCACGAGTATTTGCATTCACTCGGATATGTGGAAGAGGGGGATGTGCGAAGGCTAGTGTACGACGTATCACTGGAAACATTCGGCCCAAACCATCCGGCTACTCAAATAGCTTCGAAGGGTCCGGGTGTCATGTTCCCCGAAATCTCACTTCACGATGTCCCAACGGAGTCGCCAGATGTTGAAGTGATTCCGGATTTGGAGAGAAGTAGCCAACGTTACATTAGTTAGATACCGTGTAGGATACCCGCCTTTCCACACTTCTCTTCTTTGCCTCAGGCCAGAGGCTGAATGGTAGCAGACCGTAAGAAGATCTGCCAAGATGCGTGATCTTGTCTGACTCGCAGTTGCTGCATTTCGGAGTTATTCCTGGATCAGTGTGGTTGCAGACACTGCACGCTGAATAGTTTGATGTATAAACCAAAAACTTGCAACCAGAATCAAATGCCTTCGCTGTAAGTCTCATGAGTGCGGGCGCCGTCGAATCAGGCGAGATGCAGACTAAGCTGAGGTGGCCGCCAGGCGTCGCGGATTGAAATCTCGACTCCAAATCAAGCCTGCTATCGATAGTCATTTTGGTTGTCAGCGGGATGGTCGGTAAGTCGGTGTAGTAGAATAGCCCTCGAGACCCGTCCGCTACGATCGCTGCCCTACCATATTGCTCAATGTCCAACTCCGCAAGCCTTCCCGCGGCTTCGTCTCCGGGCCTTTGTGAAGCGGAGATACGCATTTCTGATTCCTCCGAAGCAGACTTTAGCAGGCTCGAAACTTCTTGCAATATCTTTAACCCGAAGTCTGCCGCCGCCCCATCTCGTTCCATCTTAAGTCCCGTGTGGGCTTCAACGGCTTCACTCAGGCCAATGAATGAGAGATTGTAGGACGAATTCTTCTCGTAGAAGTAAGGTGCGGTCCCACTCTCTCCAGCCAATAGGTGCAGAAGTGGTTGTTTCATGCGTTCGCTGATGAATTTTTTCTTGACTTTGAAACCTTCAACAGTGAGCGAGACCGTCTCCCTGAGTTGTGCTGAGAATTTTCCATCGTTCTTCTTCGCCTGGTAGGCGATCCTAGGTAGATTCAAGAAAATGGTGTCCATGCTACCTGTTCTGACGCAATCAGCGTCCCAGTGATTAGTCCATTCATCGCCCAGCCTGAGCCCCGTGCCGGAGTAACTGCTCTTCTCTCCATCCTCACTAAGCTGAAACACGGGTATGCTTCGTTGGGCCGCTAGTTCGTGCGCTTTCTCAAGCATGGCTCTAGCCCGCTCATCACTCAACGCCTTACGCCCAACCCTTACTACCAGGTGGGGGAGAATGGGGGGCCTCGATTGCGACATCTTCTGAAACGCTTCGATTGTCGCACCCGCCAACAGGCGGCTTTCCTCACCATAGTCTGAATACTTGCTTGCCGCTTTACCCCCTGGCCCAATCGCATCCTCCTGCGAAATGAATTCGGGGGTGATCAAGTCAATTGAGATTGAAATGCCAGCTTGGGGGCTACTCGAAGGGATATCCCTCCGCATTGAAGTGAGAAAATAATACAGACCATTTGAAATGTCCCCCGCCGTTCTTCCCCGGACGTATGGAGATAGGAAGGTGTTGAAGAACTCAACTGTCTGCTCCCCCGAAACCTCACCCGCTCCAATTTCTAACACTTGACGGACTAGGGCAAGCGCCGCCTCAAATGAATCAGGTGGCAACATTCCGAATAGACTGTTTCTGAGGAAGTAGCGAATGTCGTGGATTATCTCATTTGGAGTGAGAATCCAATTTTCCAAATTTGCTATGTGAATTTCGCCTGATAGGTGGGCGTCCGCCAGTTTGTGGGGAAGGCAGTTAAGCAAAACATATTCCGATAGAACTGACCTTGCGGAGGAACGTTGCACATACTCCGCGCTAAGCTGTTTATCGCCCGCAGTTTTGATGAGTTGGGCAACATCGTAAACTGGCATACCGAGCCTTGTGAGCTTGTGGCGGTACTCTTCCAACTTCTTTTCAATTAAGATCGCATTAACGAACTCACGGATCAGGGGTGCGGTAAGATACGCCGTCTTCAACCTGATCAGCCTATCCTCAGCCTCAGCAGCTATCTCATCCGCAATCTCTTGTGGGACACCCGCCTCGACAACCAGTGATTTTGCGATCTTGTTCCTGTGAAATTCCTCTATGGCAAGCCTGGAAGATCTGACGTATAGTTTTCCGCGCTTTACATTCACATATTCATCCAAATCTCTGGAGAAGGAAACAATCATTCGACCGAGTTCAGTGACCTCATATCGTTTCGTCTTCTTCTCAAGCGTGACTAGGCCGGTGTCCGTTAGGCTTCGGAGATGGTAAACAAACTTCCCAGCGTCGCGCACAGGGTCGAGTTTGAGCTGGAACATTATCTCCGTGTACTGTAGAGAGCCCTTCGTTGAGAGAAGTCGCAAAATCTGTAGTCGGACCGGGGCAGACGCGGCATTGAAGATGCCCGCACCAACTCTCTCCGATGAACGAAACAAACAATTACCGCCCAGAAGATGGCTCGCAACCACTATAGGCATGAATCGATGTTTAAAAAATTGTAGTTGCAGTCATTCCTTCGTCAAGGAACGCGAAATCTCCGCAGTTACCATCATTGAGAATCTTTATCTTTACTCAGCATGCGAGGGGCTTCTATCCAGCACAGGTTGGTTGGAAATGGATGAAATGCGAATGCGGGACGACGATTACAAAACGCTAGCGAAATTGGAAGAAGCGTTCGAAAGAAAGGATCTTTCATACTTCAAATCTTTTCTCCAAAACTCGAAGGGGCTCCCTCTCTTATTGCGTGTTCACTCAGTCTGTATGCTTGAGCACATTGGAAGCGAGGAAATGGTGGAGTCTTTGTGTGTGGTCCTCGCAGAAGATGCAAGCCCGCTTACAAGGCATGAGGCTGCGTTCACCCTGGGCCAGTTAGGTTACCGTTCTGCTGTACCCGCGTTGGTTGAGGCAATGCTTCATGACGAGAGCCCAATCGTCCGACACGAATCGGCTGTAGCACTGAGTTCCATAGGCGACGATGGAGTGGTTCCAGATCTGAAGAAAGCGATTGAAGATGAAGATGAGGACGTGCGCAATTCGGCGTTAATCGCCTTCGAATACCTGGGTTACATCCGCCGGAAAAGGGAAAGCGCTGGCGACAAGTTTGCGGTTAAACCGAAGATCAGGCTGTGAAGCATTTAAGCGAGTAGCCTGTCCCTACTTGGCCTAGGGGCGGTGGTCCAGGCCACGAGTCTACCCATCGTGGGGACAACTTGGTCTAAGATAGCGAAAACCAGTTCGCCTTGAAACCGGTCTCGGGACCAAAAATACTGAACAGCGAGTACACCGGTGATCGAGGGTTCAAAATGGCCGGGAAGGTCATGATATTCCCTCCCGCCCCACCAACGTTTTCACTTGGCGGGGTCACATCTCATATCCCGCATGCATGAATGTATGGGGTGCACCAAACGATGGGATGAAGACATCTTCATATTTCACATTCGAGAGGAACTGTCTACTCACCCTATCTGCCAAGCTCCTCATTCGCGGGCTGTAAGCTAGCTCCACTGACGATCCGACGTACTGACTGCAACGACCTTTGCATCTCTCTTTGATATCCGCGTACAATCGTTTCAGTGTGGCCGAATTGTTCCGGAAACCAAAAGGCCTCTCGGTAAGATCGATGATAGCAGCATCAAATCCATCGTCCGTGGAATGAAGATACTTGAAAGCATCACTGATCAAGATTCTAACCCTCGGGTCTCTGAACGCCCGATCTGCCCCCTTGATGTACTTCCTGCAAGATTCGACAAGCAATGCGTCAATCTCAACGACCTGGACACGCTTGATTGAGGGTGATTTAAGCAGTGTCAGTACCGTCTGCCCGCTACCGCCCCCTAGCACAACCACGCGTGCCACTCGATTTCTTCTAGCAGTACTGCAGAGGGCTTCGTTGAAAGTCCGCGAATCGTACGCCGTATGCTGGAGATTATTGTCGAGAAATAACATTCTACCATAAGCATCGTTATCGATTATGTCTATTTTCTGATATCTCGACTGTTCCGAAAAACAGAGCCTCATAGCATGATAGGCCAAATGCAATCCAAGATAAGGTTCGTATACGATGTATTCCGCTGCCGGGAAGCATACCTTACGGATACTTCTTGACATACACTTCGACGGGCAGCCATAGGAACAATCTATATTAGAACTCCTCCGCGCATCCGAGCTAATGCATCGTCCCCTTTACAACCAGCTCGTTGCTTACTACGAATCCATAGAAGGCCGGGATTGGCAGGGCGAAATTAAGCTCATCACTTCTTTCTTGAGGAATCATGGATCAAAATCTGTAGTGGACTTAGGCTGCGGGACTGGGTACCACGTGAGGGCGCTAGCGAAATTAGGGTTTGAGGCTGCTGGAATTGATATTTCGAAACAGAATATTCGGTTTGCCAGAAGAAGGGCCAAGCACGAGAAGGTTCACCCGCGCTTTGTTGTGGGTAGCTACTATGAATGTTGTCCCGACGGAATCTTTGATGCGGCTCTCTGTTTAAACTGGTCTATTCCTGTGAAAGACGACGAGGTGAAACGATTTCTGGATAACACGTACTCCTTACTTCGACCGGAAGGGTTGCTGATTTTTGATTATGAGCGAGTCTCCCAAATTGTATGGAGCGACCTTGGAAAGGCAATCACAGAATCGTGGGATCTGGGTGGCAAGCTGATCGTAAGAGTTTCTGTTGGGCAGGTGGTGTCAAACGTGCTATATTCAAAAGACATCTACATTATCTACTCAAAGTCTTCCAAGCTGTCGGCACCGAGTGAACCGTCAAGGTACCAAGCCCCTAAAGGCACCCACGTTCAAACGTATGTTGATAGTTCCTATGTGCGCTTCTTTTCAGTGTCAGAAATAAGAGACTTCGCACAACACTCCGGATTCAAAATGATTGCCACCTTCATGATACCGAGGAAGAAATACAGGCGTCACTATGCTGTCCTTATGAAGACCGCTTGAATGGAACTTTCAGTTGGATGTCGATCGTTCGCATTATAATTGCGACAAACTCAGCAATTTCCCTGCTAAAGCACAGCTCAATTTTGCAGTCACGGTGAATAACAGTTTTGTCCTCGGCACATTTGAAACCAAAGAAAGGTATGTGGGTTCATGAAACGACTCATCGCCATCTTGATACTGTTGATGCTCTCGGTTCCGATGGGGGTTAACGCTCTTCCTCCGCGGTATGCTATTCCCAAAGGCCAAGCCCTGATTTTGTCCTCTCTGAACGAAACAAATCCTATGGGTCAATACGGCAAGAATGCTGTCTGGTACTTGACGCATGCAGGATACAACGTAACATACCTAACCGATGGCCAAGTGACCGTCGATTTACTCCTAACCCGGATGAAGAACTACAACGTCGTGATCTGGCGAACTGACAGCTTCACCTGGAAGCACGTCACCTACTGGTGGGTTGGAGAAAAAGTGAACGATGGAGTACAGGACGAATACCCAGCCGATTTCGCACAAGGCTGGCTAAATGCCAACACTGGTATTGTTGGAATAAGTTCGGAGTTCTTCACAAATCACCTCGGGCCAAAAACTCTGACCGGTGTCTCGCTACTGATGTTCCTCTCGAGTGATGGCAATGCGGTTGCACCCATGTTTGTTACAGCGGGAGCTTCGTCAGTAATTTACTGCAACGGGTCGATTTCCCTTGAATTTGGCTTAATAGATGATCTCTCTATCCAAATGGTTGCATACCTAACCCAAGGAGAGAGCGTCTACTCCGCCGTGTACGCTACAGTGTCTCCATTCAACCAGGGACAGCAACCGAAAGACCCCCTTGACAATACATATGCCCCACCATTCTGGTACATCGGCGACGGTTCGGTAATAATTGCTTCAAGCATCCGTGCAACTCCTCACATATCCTGAACAATCCGTCGCTTCACGCAGCCGGTAGGGTATAGCATATCTTTGCGGTGAATTCGAACAACCCTACGAACGGTTAGATTCTGCGCCTAGTATGCCACAGAACTTCCGATGTTTCGCAAGTACTGCAATCATGCCATGATTTTGAGATTCGAGAGTTTCGATTTCCACAGGGATGTGCCGGTGGCACCCCCAACTGCTCTCAATACACAGGAGCAAACGGTTCGAGGCGATAAGCTGCCGCCCGTTCGAATCAAGGTGTCTAGTGAAATCTGACTAAGTGCAGCTGTTTATCGAAGGCGATTCCCGCAACTGTCACAGAAGTTTGCAGCGGGATGGTTAGGAGCACCGCAGTAAGAACAGGCGATTGTTGCCCAGGGCGTTGACTGGGGATATACTTCTTGCTGTCGATAGTACGCTTGCTGAGGAGGAGGTTGGGTGTAGGTTGGCTGAGTTTGCGGCATGTATGGTGGGCCTCCTGGCGCCGGGACCATTTGCCGGCCGAAGGCGATTCCTCCGGCACGTCCGAAGAAGGCTCGAACATTGCGAGTGCTCAAGTACACAAGTATGAGTAGGTACAGGATGATTGGTACTAGGTCTGCGATATTCTCCAGCGTCAATCCTCCAGAAACTAAACTTGACACCAGACTTAGCACTCCAAAGATGAGTCCAATGATTGCCCCTACTATGCTAAGGCCCCACGCCCATCCTTTCCCGGCCCAAAGGCCGTACGCTAGCGCGAACGAAAGAATTCCAAGGCCGAATGCGACAAAACCGAGCAACAGGAGCGCCGTGGCAAGGAAGCCTCCACCTACGAGGGCCGTAGACACAACATAGGCGAAGATAAGTAGAATTCCGAGCCCTATGTCTCCAATCCCGCTAATGACTTGCAGTATTGTGAGGATTGTTACACCAATGGGTCTTCCGGGACGTGGCATGTAAGGTGTGTACAATTAACTCAGCTAACCTGTTACTCTAGGTTAAGGGGATAATGAAACCTCCGGAACGGCATATTTCAGTCTTCGCAATGATCTGATTAGTTCGAATTGGTGGAAACGAATTATGGTTGGTAGCGGGGGGTGGATGTTCGGGCGCGTGGCCTTTCGAACCACCGCTTGAGGAGTCTTTCAACTCAATCTCAGGGTTTCTCGCCAGGATATGAGCCCACCGCACGGGAAGGTTCTGCGGGTTAAACCTGGCTACCCCACCCCGCTAGTGAGAAATCAAAAAGACTTGCGTGCTTTTTGTGGGTTTTGGTTGCCCTGACGAAGGGGTTTTTCCAGATAAGTCCGACCACGAAGCCAACAGTTGCAGCCCATAGATGATAGTCTGCGAGCGATACGAAAGGAAAGGTCTTCTGAGAAAGTTGGATCGGGACTCGAAACGAAATCAGCTTCACCCACACTGCGTCCGGAAATTTCTTCAGCAAACTCATCGACTCAGGCGTCGACCGCGGCGTTGCCTACTTGATGCGCCACAGATTCGGGACAACACACACTTACAGTTGGGAGAAGGCAGGATTCACGAGAAATACCTCATGGTTCTAACGGTCCAGGGAGAATCCACAGACACGATAAGCCGCCTCGTAAGTTGGGACGACGATAAGCAATGACAGGAGAATATACTCCACTGTGCGAGGTAAGACAAGACTAATCCGCTTGAAGGAATATGCCAGCTTGTCCAACAGAGAAAGTCCTAATTGAAGAGACGTTGACATTCAGGCCGAGGAATCTCATTTGTTAACCCCTGACGAAGTCTTCCGATTGCATCCAAAGATTCGATGGGCGGCACTGTCTACAGAATCTGAGTCTGTTGTTTTCTCCCAGATGCGGCTGGGCGTGAAGAGTCACACAGCCAACTCTGAGGATCGGGCATTCATGAAGTTAGGCCCACTCTTCATGACCGGCATGGCAGAACGGTTGACGCCGGAAGGCAAGGCGGGGAAGCTGGAATGCGTTATTGCATGTTTCGAGAAGGATTACGTCCTCGTGGCTAAAGTGGGGAACGGCCACTTAGCCATCTCAGTTGACAAAAGTGATGCACTGGCCGTATTCCAGGAGATTATTCCCCAGGTAATCAAACTAACTGCTTGACTGGTTACCAAGGAAGGGAATCGAAAAGAAAAGGTTGCTTCCTTGCACGTGAGCCTATGGGGCTACATATTCTGGGACCTTGCTGCCTTTCACTGAGGCTTGAAACAAAGATACGGCGTTTTCCCCGTGAGTGGGAGCATATTGCCGGCATAAGGCTTCATGACAGCTCGACAGCCGGATGCGCTAAGATCGGTTCGCGACGATTCATCGTTTATGCAACGAGATTCCAGGAGGCAATGACATGGTTGTAATATTACGGATCAAGAACTATGTTGCAAGCCCAGCGCAATTATTGGTGGCATTTCTCCTGTGCAGTCTACTCGAGGCGATCTCCATTTTCTTTCTTCCATCCCGTTTCCGAATGCTGCCACGGAAATGTTCATGGAGATTAGCAGCTCTCGCAATCGGCTGAGCTTGCCACTGGTTTTGATGGTTAAGATTTTAGGTCTTAATAGGGTGAAACGCCGGTGAATCAACCACTTTACGTCACATATGAACAATATTGAGTAGCATCATGCCCAACGCCTGAAAATGTGCTGAACAGGAAGTTTAAGGTAGGAAATTGGTTGCTGTACCATGAATAACTGAAAAAAATGCAGAAAATTGGCCTGCAAATTCGCAAATACCCTAGGTTTTGCCGAAGCTAAAGGCTAGGCATCCCATAAGCGGAAGGCAAATATCCTCCTCACAGGCCTGTCTTCGTGTCCTTTCTGGCAATAGAATCAAGTGAGGTGAACAAAAACGGGAGTTGGCACTGGCGGACACGGCGGCGATTAATAATGATGCTCCAAAGTTCGGGACAGGTTCCACGTAGAAACTCCTGAGTTTTCGGAGTTTCAGTGGGTTAGGATAGACATGTCTCTGTCTATCTGGTGGTAGTGGTAACTATGTTTTTTACCAAATTTCTAGTGGCACTGTGTAGAACCTTTTATCCCGCCCCGACGCGAACGGCTCTTCGGAGAAGAGATCAGTCGTGTGTGAACATTGTTCCGCCATGGAAAAAGTGCTGACCGATTTAGTCGGAGAGAAAGTCTCACGTGTCATAATGAAGAGAGTTGCAATGGAACTGCACGGGCAAGCAATAACGTCCTTCCTTCAAGTGCCAGCCCTCCATGTTGGCGTTGAACAAGTACCGGCCTTACGAAGCAGTACGTGCTACGAGTCTAGTTGAACAGATTTGTTGAGAACTGAGTCGGTCAGCCTTGATAATGAATACGAATACGAATACGCGAAGAAACATTACAGCAGGATTGCCAAGTACTTAGATCCGACAAACATACGAATATTCTCGGCCATGTGGAAATATGGACCGAGAAACCTTCTTGAAGTCGCGCGTCGGATAGAGATGCCGTTTACCTCCGTTTACCATCGAATCTCAAAATTGGAATCCAGTTTTCATGAGGTAGCTTGGCTGATTCCGCAGGTCTCCAAATTAGGACTGGTTAGAGTAGCCGTACTAGTGGCAGCTTCGCCAGGATGTGAAGAGGAGGTAACCCGAGCATTGAAAGCCCCCAACCTATGGCGGTCAATAGGCTTCTGCGAAGGAAACTTTACGCATCGCTCAATTCAGCTAGTCCCTGTAAAGCACCTAAGAGATTTCAGAGCCTATGTCCAACAACTCGTTAACAGAAACCTGGCAACGAATTTCAACATAATTTACACGGGCGAACACATTCCCAACTTCCCTGACTTCGACTACTACGATCCGAAGACTAACACATGGAAATTCGATTGGGAAGAATGGTTCGTTTCTCTAGCTGAAGAATCCCAATCCGTCTCCTTTGACGACCCGGAAAGTTACTCGTCAACCTTCGACAAGAAGGACATGATGATAATAAGAGAATTGGAAACGGATGGGCGCAAGAGCTTCGCCGACATCGCTGGGGCTACAGGAATGACAGCGCAGTGTGTGAAGTACCATTTCGATCACAAGTTAGTTCCCTCGGGCGTGGCTAACTATTTCCTATTCAAGGTTTACCCGTTTCCCACCGAGGTGTCCGCTTATCACGAGATCATGCTTGAGTTCAATAACAAGAAGGACCTAGACAAGTTCTTCTCGCTAATCCCTCGATTATTCTTCGTGCTCGGTGCAGCTAAGGTTCTACGTCAGAACACGCTAATGGTTCAGACGTGGATGTTGACATCGCAGTTACCTAAACTATTTGCCTTCTTCTCTCACATGGCCAAAGACGGCCTCTTGAAGTCCTATTCTTCGGTCCGAATGGATTGGGCAAGCAGGCAGACTCAGTCAATCTCAGACGAACTCTATGACGACGAGAAGGGTTGGAAAGTAGATTTCGAGAAATGCTCTGCTGAGCTGTCCATTACAGAAAGGGTCGCATTTAACTCTTAGGAAACTATTGGTCCTGCAGGGATATCCCGCAACGACACCACGGGCGGGAACGATATCCAGACCATTGCTAGTATCGAGATTAGTGCCCCTATGATCAGGGCCCACACGATTCCGAGATGATCACCGATGATTCCTCCTATAAATGAACCGGCTGGCAAAGTTCCCCAGACGAACGTGCGCATTGTTGCATTCATTCGTCCTTGAAGGCGGTCTGGGACGATCGCTTGCCTCAGGCTTATTTGATTGATATTGTAAACCGGAATTAGCACATTCGAAAAGAACCAGAGCGCGATCAGAATTGGTATGGCCGGCCCATACAACGCAATAGGGACCGCAAGCAATCCAACTCCGCTAACGAAAATAGAAACGACTAGAGTTCGCCCCAACCCTAATGTCCTAGCGATCCTGGAGGCACTGACAGCCCCCAACACAAATCCGACGCTCCCAAAGGCCAAAATAAACCCAACAATTTCGGGTGAGAGTCTTAGTTGTTCATACGCGAAAAGAAGAAAAACCGCGAAAAATATGCCGCTGCCGAAATTCAATGTGGCAGTGCAAGCAGCAATTCTGCTTAGTATGGCGTTTCCGAAGACGGCCCTCGCTCCTTCCTTAATTTCGAGAATGAAATTCCGCTTCAGGTTGGTTTCAGGAGCCGGCTCGTGTTTCCCTATCGAGAAAATCAGTATGGCCGATGCTAGGTACGCGAGAGCATCTGCAGCTATTGCCGTCGCTGCCCCAGCTAATTGAATTAGAAAACCAGCGATAGCTGGTCCGGCAACACGTGCCCCTGATTGACTTGTTTCGAGCTTCGAGTTGCCTTCGACCAGATCCGACCTTTCAATTAGAGTTGGGAGGTATGACTGATAGGATATGTCGAAGAAAACCGTGAACAGTCCCGCACAAAAGGCGACCAAGTACAACATGTACAAGTGGAGCACCGCAAATAGAAATGCCAGCGGAACTGATCCCATTGCTATCATTCGCCCAACATTCGCAGCTATCATAATCGGCCGTCGGCGCTTCCTATCCGCCCAGACCCCTATGAAGAGGCCAAAAATCGGGAAGGCAAGGTCTTCGAGGGCGTTCAATGATCCCATTTGGAATGGGCCAGCGTTCAGCAGACGTATTGCTACTGTTGGCAAAGCGAGAGCCGTAACCTGCCGCCCGAAGGCACCGATTGTTTCACTCGTCCAGAGACGCATGAAATCCTTATGACTCCACAACCGGCCCCATGAGAAAAGCCTCCGTACCATTGCAACGCACGCCAGGGGGAGGGTCAGCTATACCGTCTGTCTGTATATCAAAGTATAATCCGGAAGAGTTGATGTTCGCGCGGACCCTCGTCAAAGCACCGCATGCAAGTCATCACAACTTGTGACATCCATCGCTGACCGTTCTGCGGAGGTAATGAGCTTAGAGAAGTCATCCTCATGAAAGATCTTGGTTACATGTATCTATCTAAAGAAATAAAGAATAAAGAAATTCTTGGCTCTATGACAACTTCTTTTGGCGAGGGGGGGTGGGTGGTGTAGTTTTGTGGGGAGAACATGTTACTTTGCTTGGGTTTACGGCTCGCCCAGCGCGATTGAAGCAGAAGCTAAAGAACGCATTGAAACAGTCGGTAGGGAGGGGGACCTCGTTATAGCTCCAGCCTATGATCTGGAACCCAAAGTAAAGTGGGAAAATGTCCTAGAACTCGTGAAAGCCGCGCGCAAAGAGGCCTGGAGATAGAACGTTCACCAGAATCCGCGATATCCGCCGAATCCGCCATATCGGCCATATCCGCCGTATCCGCCTAATCCGCCATATGCGCCATATCCACCAGATTCACCGACCCTAACGGCCGGAGGCTGATAGGCGTATGCCTGGGCCGGAGCCTGCTGGAAGTAGTACTCGGGCGGAGGCTGGTAGACCTGGGCCGGGGGTTGATAGGCGTGCATCGTGGCAGGAGGCTGATAGCAGTAGTACTGAGGCGGGGGTTGATAGAAGACCTCCGGAGGCTGGGGGGCTAAACGTTGCTCAGCCGTGTAGCATTGCTGCGGTACGTAGACAGTGTATGGAACCGGCGGTCTCGGAACATAATAGTACGACATTTCTGATTCACTTATGCAACGAGACCTCGCGACATCGCGAATAAACCTTGCGCGTCATATACCACTGACTATGACAAACTCGTCCCTAGGGCGGTATGGATTTCGCAGGAGACTGTACATGCCTTTGTACATGCCGGCATGTAGAGTAGTAGCCTCCAACCGGTGATTATTCTCAGAATGTGAAGCTTGAAGATGACTAAGAGATTATTTCGCAGCCGTTGTATCGAGTATGCTCAAAGTCCTGCAGCTGAATCCTCCCAGCGTCTATTAGAGCCCTAACTTGGGGGAGCGCCTCATACAGGGCGTCTATCATGTTCCTGACGGTGCCGCAGACCTGGCTGAATCCTTCGTCCCCCTCAGAGCTTAGTAGCGTTGGCGTAGAGAGAGACCCCCGTTGAGTGCCTCTGCCACCTGCTACGTCCCTACTCAATGTATGATTCCGCAACCTCCGAAGGTCTACTACCAAGCCCCGCCACAAGCCTACGCATATCAACCTCCGCCAGTCATATACTCGTACCTACCCACGCCAAAGCACTATTGTTACCAGCCATCCCCAGTCAGGGTCCAATAATCCCCCTTTTTTTCATACGGCTGAGTCTTCAACCGATTCTGGACCCAGAGACCTCGGCATTAGTTCACTTACGACCATTTTCCCACTTTGCAAATGGAGTCGACACCGGTCGTCGACTTCGGTACAGTGCTTTAGTCGTCTTACGGGTCGTGCCATTTGCCAACAGGAGGACCATTGCTCTGCGTTTTCTTTTCCAATCCATAACGTGACAGCGGTTTGGTCAGATGCCTTTGGGCCTTCCTGTCGGGAACGTAGAGGCCTGCTTCTAAGGACCGATGATTGCGGGTCGAGGTCTTCTTAGCGTTTGGTGCTTTGAACGAGCACTTGGTACATTCGAAGCCTTGCCCTTTTCCGGATGATTTCAAATGTTTGTTACAGCGTGGGCAAGTTGGGTTCTCAATTCTGATATCCTCTTGCAAGCGGTGGATCTGAAGTTTTTCCAAGTTCAGTGCGATCGGGAAGCCAGCATGTTTTCTTAAGCCTCCTAAGACAGTGACTTGATCTCCTGGAATCAGTTTCGCCACGATTTCCCGAAATCTGCCCGTGGGTTCGAAGGCTGCACAGCGAACTCTCAACTCGTCGCACTTGAGCGTGAAGAATACGTGGCCTCCCGTGATACGTTCGGGTTTGTCAACGACGGTTCCCTTCAGAACGGCAGTCATAAAGGGTCTAATTTGACCGTTCAACCGTGTAGCGTTGAAATGCGCGTCGGTTCCATGGTTTGTTCTAAACACAACCCATCGTTCGACTGGTTCTCGAATTCTCACCATGCGAAGCGCGTTCACAACGGCGCGCGGGCTTTCTCCTCGAATACCTAGAAGCACTGGGTCCGGGCCATGTGGCGTAATTAGCGTTCGTTCATTATCAAAATCATAACTATTGAACGTTCGAGGTGCGGTAAGCCGATCCATTCTCTTCACCGACATCTGGTCGACGCGCCTTGGCGTCCCCCAGTTCTTTTTCTCCCTGTAGGCAACCAGCTCGAACGTATGGTCGCCATCGAGTTCTTGGCCGATCGCGGACAAGGCGCCAACCAAGCCTAGACGAGAACCGTATGTGACCGCCGTCACGTGGTAGCGGGTGAGCGCTTCCTGCGCCTCCTGCACGCTAACAACATCTATCAGAGCTTTACGGGACAGGTTCCTAATTTTGACGGGTGGTCTGCCTTTAAGGAAGACGATTGCCGGATCAGTCCCCACTCTCCCTAACCAACTGTTTTCCTCTACCTCTTCGATAGTCTCCTCTTGAACTGAATCGTAGAGTTCGTCTGGAATATTGAGCCGTAAGGATACTGCTGCGTTCCCACGTGTCTTGTAGGGGATGTTCGGGTTTAGGCGAATGATGTTGGGGTAGTCTGTGAACTTGGCACCGATCTTAGACAGTCTTTCGACGAGTCGAGCTGCGATATATGTGGTGCAACCGCCTCGCGTAGAATCTGTATCATCAATTCCAATGTGCAGTTTCACAAGTAGAAACCCAGTCGGTATTTCGCCGGGACCGACTCTTGTCTAAGAGTTTAGGTTCCTTCTACAACAATCATTGTGAGTGTCGAGCGGACCTTTTCGAGCCTGCGTATCTTCCAAGTAACAATTTCCTTTAGCTTGTCCATGGAGTCAGCTTCGACTTTCGCAACAATATCGTAGACGCCGTAGACGACGTACGATTCCTTCACATTGCTTAGCTTGCGCATTTCTCCGGCTACTTCGTCTTCCGAGCCTATTTCAGCATTAATCAGGACGAAAGCTAGCGGCATAACAGAACCTCGTGAAGGCTTGATGGTAAAGGTACCGCTAAAAACATTTGCCTAACTCGTTGCCGGCATCAATCAAGAGAACGGCCCTGCTGGTTCAGATTCGCCGTCTGGAGGAAATCAACGAAATCAGCAATCACAATCGTTTCAACGTCAAGGCCACGTTGGAAAAACAAGTTGCCGTGTTGGATTCAAGGAGCCAGCTTTCTGTCCCAACACATTTACCAGACCGCTTGGAGTGACCATCCAGGACAGGTTTTGACCACGCCAAACCCCGCGATCACATCCCTCGAAGCAACCATTCTCGACAGGAATTCAGAGTACTTAGGGGTGTCTACACTACAATTAATGGAGAATGCAGGGCGTTCTGTGGCTGACGAAATCGTCGCCCGGTTTGGGGCTGGTAGCTCCGTTGTAATCTATGGTGGCACCGGTAGAAATGGGGGCGACGGAATGGTTATCGCGCGGCACCTCGCTGGAAGAGGCCTCCGCATATCATTCAAGCTCGTGGGTAGCGAGGAATCAATCTCAGATCCCGCAGTCCTTCAGAACTGGCGCGCCCTCAAATCGATGTCCACAACCGTCAAGATAGACCAGTATCGTGACTCCTCATCATTATCCGAATCGGACTCGGACGTAGTTGTTGATGCACTTCTCGGGACCGGTGTCAGAGGGAAACTGCGTCAACCCGTTCTCAAAGCTGTTGAGGTAATCAATGAGTCTCGTGGCTACAAAATCGCCGTAGATGTCCCAACCGGGATTGAATCTGATACGGGTGAGGTGTTGGGCGATGCTGTGCGTGCCAATCTTACAGTCACTCTTCATGCAATCAAGAAGGGATTTTCGACGGCAAAAGAGTTCTGTGGCGAAATCAAAGCTGCAGACATAGGAATACCTCCGGAGGCCGCTGTCTTTGCCGGACCAGGAGATGTTGATGTCGCAGTAGTTAGAAGGTCTCCTGAAGCGCACAAGGGTCAATTCGGACGTTTATTGGTAATAGGTGGGAGCGAAATATTTACCGGAGCCCCTGCACTCGTGGGGCTGGCCGCTTATCGAACAGGCACCGATCTAGTATTCGTAGCGGCACCGGAAAGAACAGCCCAAGCAATTTCGTCAATCTCTCCAAATCTGATCACAATCAAACTCCCCGGCGCAAATCTCAAGCCCACGCACGTACGCATCCTTCGAGAGCAATTGGAGAAGGCGAATGCAATAGCAATAGGCCCAGGCCTAGGCTTGGATAAGCAAACGATTTCCGCGGCTCGCAAAATCATCCAACTCGTGCAACAGCTCAAGAAACCGCTCCTGTTGGACGCTGATGGTTTGAAGGCACTCGGTGTAGTCAAGAAGAAGGTTTTCGATAACTCGACAGTTATGACCCCACACGCAGGTGAATTTCAAGCGGTCTTCGGAAAGCCTCCATCCCGAGATTTGAAGGTTCGTTCCAGCGAGGTGAGAGCTTTCGCTACGAGAAGTGGTGCCGTTGTACTTCTCAAGGGCCACACTGACGTAATTTCGGATGGAGTCAGTGTGAAGTTGAATGATACAGGTAACCCTGGCATGACCGTGGGTGGAACAGGGGACGTTCTCTCAGGAATAGTTGCTGGATTAATGGCGCAGGGCGTCGGAGGGTTCAGAGCGGCAGTCGCGGGAGCCTTCGTAAACGGTGCGGCGGGCGACCTCGCCGAAGAAGAATACGGCTATCATCTTACACCAACCGATCTTCTCGATCACATACCAAAGGTTCTAGACGATCCGATGTGCCACAAAGCAATACGCGAAAGGAGATTGCTGTAGCAGCAAGCCTGCGCGAGATTTGCGCGACCATTCGAGCTCCTCGGCCCCAAGGACATACGTGCTCCTTTTGAAGCAGGACGACCCAAGGAAATGCACCGCAGCGAAGCTAGCAAGATTCGGCTACTCAACACCCTTGCACCGGCTACGGCAAATCCCAAGCAAGTCTCTTGTCCTGAATCCTTTCGCTAGCCAATGCCTGCTTCCGGGAGACCGAGTCGAAGCTGTTCTTTACGGTTTAGTTGCGGTTGACTGTTCCTGGGAAAAAGTTCGATTTACTTTCTCGGCTCGCTTGCCCGGTTTAAGCAGGCGGCTCCCAACGTTGCTTGCATCGAACCCGGTCAACTACGCAAAACCACACAAGTTATCCTCAATCGAGGCTCTTGCTGCCGGCCTCTACATAATGGGTTTCAGCGAGAGAGCGAATCAATTGCTCTCGCTTTTCAAGTGGGGTCAAACTCTTCTAAGTCTCAACGCGGAGCCACTCGAAGCATATTCATTGGCCAGTAGCGACGAGGAGATGAGAAAAGCAGAAGCCGAGTTCTTCTAATCCTCTGAGGGCCTTACTTCTAGGCTTAATGAACAACAGAACGCAAAATCGTACCAAATATAGGGTCGCCGAATACTAGAACAATTATCAAGCCGATCACGATGAAGAGAAGCATTGGCAGTCCAGGTGTCACCCACACCGTTTCATTGACTCCTAGAGTCTTAGCAGCGTCGATGAATTGAGATACAAGTTGGCCGTGATCGGTTTCAATGTCTGCGAAGAACTTGAAATGTCTCTCACCTGGATGGCTGGCACTTGCCGGGGTCACTTCTTCGAGTGGGTACAAGTAGAACGTGGATTGTAGGTTAGCAATTCTGGTCGGGTAACCTGAAGCAAATGCAAGCGCCTTTCTTGACATACTTTCATGCTCGAATCCACTAAACATTCTGCCTTTCAATCTTGCGTAGGACACTGTGTTCCTCACGCAAAACCATAGAGCCATGGATCCAGAAGATATGAAACTCATGATTACAACGACTAGCGGGAAGAATGGGTGGACAAATCCTATCAAAGGATGCCAACTGCTTGGAGGCAGCGGCAACGTTAACCCGAGGCAGATGATTGCCTTGGCGTCCGCTCCGCCGGTTAAGCCAAAGTAGAACAGGCCCATCGAGATAATGAACGCGATTGCGAATGAAATGCCTACCAACACGAAGAGTGACGGGTCAAGAACGACTCTGACTGCGGTTAACACTACCCCCAAGGGACCGTAAAACAGCCAGACCTTGTCGTCAACCTCTCTAGTTTTGAGGTCCGAGATCGACCCCACAACAAGAAAAAACAGGCTTACCAAGACGGCCGCGGTATCAATTATCGGCATCAGATTCATGGGTACGTCAGTAGTCCAGCGCGATGAACCTTGGAGTAATACATTATTGTTTCAAAAGCTTTCCGCGAAGAGCTCCCGAATGATGTTCGGTATGTAGATGCCACTAGACGCCTTTTTCTTTACGAATACAAGGGTCCACATTATTGGCCATGGTCTGGGAAATGCACTTTGGCGGAAGAAGCAGAAATAGCGGCGATAAGGCGTCTCGGCCTGACAGAGTACGAGGCACGCATATACCTAAATCTGATCAGGATGGGCCCCATCAAGGCAAGCGAACTCAGCTTTTTCGCCCAGGTTCCCAGAACGAAGACGTACGGTGCCGTCAAGCTACTAGTCCAAAAAAACCTCGTACGAATAATACCTGGCAAGCCTGATCTCTATGCTGCCCAATCTCCGATTGAGGGTCTTGCTCCACTTGTCACGAAGCTCGCGCGCGATGTGACGGACTCTGAGGCGATGGTGAGAGATCTTTCGATAGCCTACGAGTCGGGCAGATTCGTGAAACGGGACATTCCAAAGACTGCTGACGAGTTTTGGCAAATTGAGGGCAGACAGAATGTCATCAACAAACTGAATCAGATGTTCATGGACGCGAGGAAGGTTGGCTACTGTACGTCTGCAGCGGGATTGATCCGAGTCTACAAAACCCACTCAGAAGCTTTGGAAAAGGCAAGGAAAAGAGGCGCTGTAGTACGGATATTAGCGCCGATTTCTCAAGAGAACGCACGTGTAGCAAGTGAGATTTCAAATGTCATTGAACTAAGAAACTTGAAGAAGCCGGCAGGAGTTACCGTCGTTACAGTGGACAGTGAGCAACTCGTGGTTATCGATAGCAGGCCTGACGACGCAAGGACTGATCGCGGCTTTGACTTGGCTATTTGGACCACAAACAGGCTGCTCGTGGGAGTTTACGAAAGGTATTTCGACTGGATGTGGGACGAGTCCCGGATCATAGAAGCGGCGCGTCACCGCCAAGTCCAGAGAGCAGAAATATAATCATAATACTCCCCTCGTAGCGTACTTTGTCCGCTAATCTCCGGCGCAAGATCGTAGAGCAGGCGTCTGTACCTCAGGAAACCCTGAGTTAGCCCATTCACGAAAGGAATCCGTTGGAAACAGAATAGGGCACTCGACAATACAAATCGATCCATGGAAGTGCCAAGAGATTACTTGCGTTTCAGGTGCTACTTCGGCACGACGATATGGAAAAGTACATCACTCCATGAGTTGAATAGGGGGTTGTGCGTGTTGGCCGTAACCCACCTTCTGTTTTAGGCGACATTCATCTAATCGGGATACCCGCGCCTCAGGCGGCTTTCACGGGCGCCTATTATCCCTTTCACAGCGTGTGTAGGCATTTCACCCTTACCGCCAGCCTCCTCAACGCAAGCGCATCATAGTCCACGGCTAGCGGAGGTATTTTTCTGCGCCTTAACCCAACCTCTCGGCTGGCACCTCACAGTGCCACGCGTCCGCCATGTGGGTGGAGTTTCCTCAGGCCCATTACACACAGGGCCCGGAGTCGCTCACCAACTCGCCAACCCACTAATTCTAATTGTCCTCGCAGTACAGAAGTATTTCGGATTCCCTTGCGAGCGCGAAAACCCACTTAAATAAGATGCCCAGCCAATCGAGTTCAACCTTGAACTTCGTTGGTTACGGTCCCGATTATGGGAGACGAGGAAGTTTCTTCTCGTCCCCGACATTTGTCCTGATAATTCTCAACCTTCTGGTTTTCATCCTGATGCTGATCAGCGGAGACGCGGGAGATTGCTCCTCCTCAACTTGTCAGCTGTTGGCGCAGGAGAACGACTTGGTGTTGGGGGGTTTCTATTGGCAGTTGTTTACTTCAATGTTTGTTCACTTTGGCTTCACTCATATAATCTTCAACATGTTCGCCCTATACTATTTCGGGCGGCTCAATGAAACCACTTTCACAGCCCCGAAGTTTCTAACAATTTACTTTACGTCCGGCCTGCTAGGTAGCGTCATGACATTGGTTTTGTTGCCCGCGGCAACGCTTTCGGGAGGGGCTTCCGGCGCGATCTTCGGCCTCGTAGGCTCTTATGTGGCCGTGGCAAGGAGAGCACAGCACATGGGATTCGCTTTGGTATACGCCGTGTTACTCTTCGTTCAAAGTAGCCTGCTGCCCGGCGTGAACATCTTCGCCCATCTGTTCGGGCTGATAGGCGGCCTCGTACTCGGCTTAGTCCTCTCAGCTGGGGGTGCGTCACACGGCTACACTGTCAACTACACTTATCCAACTTGACAGGCGCGGCTTCACTTCAGCATTGGCATCCTAATCCTCTTCTCGCGCGCCACCTTGATAGCGGACTCGTATCCCGCGTCAGCATGCCTCACAACGCCCAAACCTGGGTCAGTAGTTAGAACACGTTCAGCGCGCTTCTCAATTTCCTTCGTCCCATCCAAGACCAGGCACATTCCTGCATGGATACTGTACCCGATGCCGACGCCACCTCCGTGGTGGACGGAAACCCATGTCGCGCCTGCAACGGCATTCAGCAGCGCATTTAGGATTGGCCAGTCAGCCACCGCATCCGACCCGTCTTTCATGTTCTCGGTTTCCCTTCGGGGAGACGCTACACTCCCGGTGTCCAAATGGTCCCGGCCAACCCATATTGGGCCAGAAAGTTTTCCGGAAGCGACCATGTCGTTGACGATCTTGCCAAACCTTGCTCTTTCCCCATAACCCAACCAGCAGACCCTAGCCGGCAACCCTTGGAATTTCACTTGGCTGCGAGCTTTATCGATCCATCTTACAAGTTCCTTATTGTAACCGAACTCTTTCTTGAGCATATCATCAATTGTGAAAATATCATCCTCTACACCGACTAGCGAAGCCCACCGAAATGGGCCCCTACCTCCACAGAACATGGGTCGAATGTACTCGGGTACGAATCCGGAGAAAGCAAACGCTTCCTTGAAACCGGCATCGTAGGCTTGCTGCCTTATGTTGTTGCCGTACTCGAAGGCGATGGCACCTCGCTGCATCATCGCAACCATTGCCTCCACATGCACCTTCATGCTCTGCTTAGCCCTGCTAAGGTACTCTTCACGGTTAGTTTTCCGAAGTTCATCAGCTTCCTCTTTACTCAAGCCGGCGGGGTAGTATCCGTTCAAAGGGTCATGAGCAGATGTCTGATCCGTAACAATGTCTGGAATGGTCCCACGCTTCACCAATTCCGGAAGAACATCAGCTGCGTTACCTAGTAATCCGACGCTCAGGCTCTTCTTAGATTCCTTCGCAGCCCTAACCATCTGTATGGCTTCGTCGATATCGTCAGTCCATTCCTCTAGGAAGCCAAGCTTGAGCCGCCGATCAATCGCGGCTTTGTTCACCTCAACCACCAGCGCAATGCCATCATTCATTGTAACAGCTAGGGGCTGTGCTCCCCCCATCTCTCCAAGCCCCGCGGTTAGGACAAAGCGTCCTCTGAGGGATCCGTCGAAATGCTTCTTCGCTACAGATGATAATGTCTCGTAGGTACCCTGGAGAATTCCCTGCGTCCCAATGTACGCCCAGGATCCTGCAGTCATCTGTCCGTACATTATCAGGCCCTTCTGTTCCAACTCGTAGAAGTAGTCCCAAGTGGCCCACTTTGGTACGAGCATAGCATTAGATATGAGAACGCGCGGAGCCCACTCGTGTGTTTCAAAAACTGCGACAGGTTTGCCGCTCTGAATCAACAGCGTTTCGTTCGGCTCTAGCCCCAGGAGAGTTTCAGTTATCTTCTCAAAGCATTCCCAGGAGCGCGCGGCCTTCCCAGTTCCTCCGTAGACAATGAGCTTGTCGGGGTCCTTCGCAACTTCTGGGTCGAGAACATTGTGAATCATTCTGTAGGGCCCTTCGATCTGCCAATTCTTGCAGTGTAGGCGCGTCCCCGTAACGTCTGCAACTGAAGGCTTTAGTTTCAACAAATTCCGTCACCTAAAGCTCCTTAGTATGGCGATTTTAAGTTTCATCATCAATTTCAAGCGAGGTGGCCGCCACGCACCACGGTTTTTCCATCTATTAGCACTGTATCGACTAGGTTCATGCCGAGCCGATAGCCGAGAAAACGGAAATCAGGGGCGCTTAGGATTAGCATGTTCGCTCTCTTTCCGGCTTCGATGCTTCCTATTTCGTTAGCTTTCATGATCGAGTGTGCGGCGTTAATTGTCGCCCCGGTGAGTGCTTCTGCCGGTGTCATCCTTAGTTTGTAGCATGCGAGCTGGATGACTAATTGGAAGTTCTCTAGCCAACAGCTCGGGCTGAGGTCGCTGCCCAAGGCTACCGGAATTTCCTGGGAAATTATTCGCCTCGCATCAGCATACTCGTTCACCATAAGCGTCAACGGGGCGGCCGGCAACAATGTTGCGATGACTCCGCTAGCTCTCATACGCGTCAGTCCTGCCGTCGAAACGTGGAGCAGGTGGTCCGCGGAGACAGCTCCAACTTCGGCTGCGAGTTCTGCGCCTCCGAGCGGGTAGAATTCGTCCGCGTGAATTCTTGGCACGAGGCCGTGGCGTTTTCCCGCTAAGAGGATTCTCCTCGAATCTTCTATCTCAAAAACGTCTTTCTCGCAGAAGACGTCGCAGAAGGAGGCGAGCTTGCGTTTCGCGATTTCAGGTATCCAGCTTTCGCAGATGAGGGTGGCGTATTCTCCGGTTTTCCCTTGGTACTCTGGTGGAATTGCGTGTGCGCCGAGAAAAGTGGGAACGAGGTTCGTTGGTCCCTCCCGGTCCAATTGCATAATGACTTCAAGTGATTTGATTTCATCATCTAGGGTCAGGCCGTAGCCGCTTTTTGCTTCGATCGTTGTCGTTCCATGGAGCATCAGGTTGTTGCAGCGTTCCCTGCAAATTTGAAGTAGGTCTTCTTTGGTTGCTCTGCGTGTGTCGCGAACGGTGCTGAGAATTCCTCCTCCTTCCTGCAGGATTTTCATGTATCCTGCACCCTTAATTTTCAACTCGAGCTCACGCTCACGTGATCCCGCGAAAACCAAGTGCGTGTGAGCGTCGACAAACCCTGGCATGACAACTCTGCCGGTTGCGTCGATTCTTTCAGCGGCGTTGTAATCGCCTAGGACTTCGTTCGATTTCCCAACCGCCATGATTTTACCGTTCGAGACGGCTACGGCGCCGTCTTCAACAATTCCTAGGTCTTCCATTTCAGTGCCTATGGCAGGGCGGGCTCGGTGCCCCTTGGCTGTGATGAGCTGCTTTGCGTGTTCGATGATGAGGTCGGCTTCTTTCTTCCCCAAAGAGCCACCACATTTTTCTTAGGAGCTGGAGTGTCGGCCGGTTTGTTCTATGCCTTTCGATTCAATGATTTGGAACGTATTCTCATTTCTTTAACATCGGCATGCTTATATTAACGCCGAAGGCCTACCTATAATTTGTCAACTCATCCTTTCGATGAGTCGACTTCCCGCGATTAACCCGGCGGCGGCGTCAACTCGACTTAGCAGGGCTAGAGCCCTTGGATGAAATGTTGACCTCCAATTGCGGGAACAGAGATGAAGGCCTAAACAAACTTGGGTTCCTCACGGCTCCCATGAAAGTTTGGGTCCAAGATTGGCTTGCAGTCATTCTGCTAAATTCCAGTCCGTTCAATTTCTTTAAACGGCTGTTATTCCAAAAAATCGTCCTAGCTAATCGGTCAGCTTGCCAACTCCGCTTGATCCTGGCGGACCCAACTGCTATCGGGGTGGGACTAAGCCATGCGAGTTGTGCGTCTCCTAGCCACGGTGGAGGCGCAG
>JBEKFP010000002.1:0-769184 GCA_050013255.1 Bathyarchaeia archaeon
GGCTACGGCTTAGTTCGCGGGACGGAGCCTGGTGAAAACATAGTCGCAGAAATGAGCGACGTCCCGAACCCGGACAGGGTAGCTGATTTGATCATGTCCAGATTACGCGCCAGCAAAGTTACTTAGCGTCCGTGACCTTAGGAACGCACCTCTCAAGGAGAAATACAATTCAGACTTGTTCTCACGAATATCGTCTGGCACCGTGATTTGATGGTTTTCGACTGCAATTTATCGACAACAGCTACGCCTCCGAACAGTGATGGGATTACAGCACGCACATAGATATTCGAGAAGAAATACTCTGCAGATTAGTCAAATATCTGCGCTCCAAAACGATCTGAGGCTCGATAGAACTCTTTTTTATGTGACATTAGCTGGTAACCTGTCGAGAAGTCTTGGCTAAACATTCTCTTCATGAATTTGCGTATTATCTTAGTCTGATTGGCGGTGTTCTATTGGTAGTCTTTAGCCTGCTAGGGTTATTTGGGCATGCTGTTACGATGCCTTTCCAAGTACCGCTGCGAGGAATGACTTTCGGCTTTGCGCTTCTCCCCCTTATTCTCGGAATAATTGCGATAGTGGGTGCGAAGCACGTTACTGAACTCGTATGGGCAATTGTACTGATAATTATTGGATTTATAGGCGGAGGAATCGGAGGCATCCTCGTGTTACTAGGCGGACTCCTAGGCCTCATCTCAAAGTACGTTTAGCTCACAAGAAGCTAGTATTCCTCATCGCGGATAGGAATTGTATTCAGAATAGTATCGATGCAAGAAGCAGAAGGAATGCTAAACCTACGGCGAGGCCAGTGAAGAACCCTGCCACATGGCGAAACGGATGGCCAGTGAGAACGCCAGTCAACGTCGTGCGCACACCGCTCAAGTAATCCGCCAACGGAACCAGCATACTCAGAAAAACAATCCACCAAGCATATCGACCAAGCAATCCTACAACCTGCGGACTGAACGAAACATTGGCCCCACCCATGCCGACCAGCCCGATAGCAACACCAAACACAAGACCGAATACCACTGCCATAGCGATCTTCAACACAAACAGACCCTGACGACCATCTCACTCTCTTCTCACTATTAATTGTAATACTGAGCTTAGGTTGCTTGTTCCGATGCACGTTGCAGGGCGTTGGCTACGTTCGTGCTTCCCATGGCCTTGATGTAGGGGCCTAACCTGGGTCCCTTCGGCGAACCCAATAGAATGGTGTACAACAATCTAAAGAAATCAGGTGGGTCAAGCGAATATTTTTTCGCGATATTGAATATTGAATTCTGAATGATCCTTTCATCAGTCTCAGATTTGACGACGGAGATGAGGTCCTCAATGGCCAGCCTCTGAGGGCCAGTTATCGCGATTCGTGTTTCAGGTATCTGGGTAAAGTCCTTCGCCCAATTCATGGCATAGTCTAGTCTCTGCTGGAAATCAGGTAATGGTTGGTTCTTCAAGTAGCCATATTCCCTCAACTTGGATTCGACGTATTCCCTTCTATTCTCAGGCGGTGCCACGGTAACCAAGTACACAAGTAAATTGTAGGGCACGTGTGTGCCAGAGGCGGAGGGCGGCTTCAGGAACCATGAGTACTCATACAGGCCTCTGAGTTTCGCGACCTCCTTTTCATCGTTGGGCTTAATGCCGAAATAGACCTGTTCAAGATAATCGAGTTCATTCGCATATGTTGGGATGTCTTCAACTCCGACGCTGCGTGCGCCCGTAATGCGCTTGAACATTAGCAGATTGAGCGATGTTGGAGATGCGTATTTGAACCATGTCTGAGGCGTTATCACATCGACCGCTGATTTCGATTTGGAAATTTTCTTTCCGCCTTTGTCGAGAAACAGCTCGTAGCGGACGTGGTACGGAGGAGGAGAGCCTAGGATTTCCTCGCAGACTCTGTCGTTAACCCGAACGGAATCTGTAAGCTCCTTGCCGTGTGCCTCGAAGTTTATCTTCAATGCATCCCAGCGGACGGCGAACTCGGCTTTCCATGGGACCTTTCCGTGGCCCTCTTTGAAATCTACTTCACCCTTGTAACCACATCCCTGAAGCGTCTGCCCTTTGATTTCGGACCCGCCTTCGCAGACGTAACGGACCTTGTCGGTTTTGGATTCAAACTCTAGGCTGCGGGTTGTGTAGATCCTCCCGCATGAACCACAAATGGGAAAGTATGGTAGCATCGTAGTATACTTCTCCTGACCCACTTCCTCCTTCACAATCTTGCCGACACGATCGGCTTCGAGGAGTATTTTCCGGATCTGAGTTGTGAACAAACCTTTTCTGTAATCTTCCGTCGCTGAATGGAAGACGTACTCAGCGCCGCACTTGTCCATTGCTTCCCTCAGCAACGAGTTCATGTGCAAACCGTAACTTTCATGGCAATTGTATGGGTCAGGGATTGCTGAGACCGGATGGCCTAGATACTTCTTGAGCGAATCCGGCATGCCCGAGGGAACCTTTCTTAGCCCATCCAGGTCGTCAGAGTACGCAATGAATTCCGCTTTCGCTCCGTCACTGTCGAGGGCGAGTTTGACCCCATAAGCTCGAATGACATCGCCGAGGCTACCGATGTGTGGTATTCCTGAAGCTCCTAGGCCGCTTTCCGTTCTCAAGACATCGGCTTTTCTACCAAGTTTTGTCTCGCGCTCAAGGACACGGCGGGCAACCATGTCCAGCCATGTTCCACGGCCAACAATCTCGAGGTTCGAGCGCGTCACCAATCCCATCCCATCTCTTCTTGTTAGTATACATTGATTCAGATATTCTTTATAGCAACACAATGTTACGGTACCAAAACCCAGGAAATCAAAGAGCCGTCAAGGAAGTCTGAACTATGGCCTCGAATATCAACCGCACAAAGGCGCTATGGGCGATCGGAATCGCAGCAGTCATCGGCCTACTGGACCAGTTCTACATGTTCTACATTACATCTTTCACTTTTCAGGTAAGGACACAAACCGTTGATGTGGGTGGATTTAAGCTCTTGATTCCGATTCAGTGGTTGCCGATTCTCGGAGTCTTTCTAGCGACCTTGGTCGGCTGGTTTGAGGTTTCGGACAAGATATTCCCTAGGCGAAGTGGGCCTGAAATTGACCAGCTCGGATACGCACGTTTGCTCCGTGCAATTGCCTTTTCAGTCTTGACTTTTGTCTGCGTTCTCTACATCCCCTACCTGCTTGGTTCGAATTGGTTTTGGGCCAAGGTAAGTAGGCTCGGGCATAGTATTCCTCAGCTCCGCGATATCGGCCTATCATTACTCAACACGCAAGAGCCTGTAATGACACTTGACCCGCTTTGGCAGTATTCTATATCTCAAGTTCTCGCCACCGCCGCAATGCTGCTGGTCGCTTGGGCATTTAGCAGGACCTCAAGGCGACCAAGAAAGCCCCGGTAGACGCCGAATAGACTCGAGCCTGCCAATAAGGACTAAAAGCGCCCCTTCTAGGTTTAGTCGAAAGTTAGGACGCGACGGTAAGCCGCATGGCCGATCATTGCCCGCTCTGCCGGAGGCCAAAGAAACCTCCCTCCGAATTCTGTGCCTTCCATTATACAGCTCAAACTAACCTCGAGGCCGCTTATGCGGTTTGGTGCAAGTCAATCGGCCTTAATTTGACGAAAGAAGAATACTATGCAAGGTTGGAGAAAAGGGACGAAACTGGCGCCGCCGTGAAAGCATTGATCCAGTACCTCCGCAAAAACGGAGGCGTGGCCTAAGTGCCAACAACCCTCATAGTAACTGAGAAGCCAGACGCTGCACTCCACGTGGCGGAAGCATTAGCTAGCGACCAAACACCACATAGAGTTAGCGTCGATGGCGTTCCGTTTTTCGAGGTTCAGGGGGACGGCGGGCGAATACTTGTTTGCTCAGCGCTCGGACACTTGTACGCAGTCGGCGCTAAGGGAAATGAAAAGCGTTCGCAGTATCCAGTCTGGGACTTTGCGTGGATGCCGAAACATCTAGCGGAGCGCGGCCAAGGGAGGCAGGAGAAGTGGATCCAAGCAATTTCCAAAATGTCGAAGGAAGCTGACCGTTTCATAAATGCATGCGATTTCGATATTGAAGGTTCGCTAATCGGCTATACCGTACTCAAATACGCGTGTGGCGGAGCGGACAAGAAAGCGCGCCGAATGAAATTCTCAACCCTGACCGCCAAGGAATTGCGTGACTCGTACCGCAAGATGCTACCTGAGCTTGATTTTTCCATGGCCTACGCGGGGATGTGTCGTCACGAGGTTGATTGGCTCTACGGAATCAATTTGTCCCGCGCGCTCACGCAATCTGCCCTCAAGGCCAGCAACCGATACTTAACCCTCAGCACGGGAAGAGTGCAGGGTCCGACCCTACGCTTCGTCGTTGACAGGGAACGTGAGATCGAGACCTTCGTTCCAGTTCCATACTGGGTGTTAAGAGCACGGGTGGATGTCGACGGCGATGTCATCGAAGCTGAGTACGAGTTCGAGAGGTTAGAAACCAAAGCACAAGCTGAACAAGCGGTTAGCGATTGCGCCGGGAGGAAGGGGGTCGTTGAGAAACTTGAATCCAGAACGTACCAGTTGTCGCCTCCCACTCCATTTGACCTTTCCGCGCTCCAAAGCGAAGCGTACAGGCATTTTGGCTACAGCCCCCGTGTTTCGCTTAGCATAGCGGAACGCCTTTACTTGGACCAGTTGATCTCCTACCCGCGAACCTCAAGTCAAAAGCTTCCCCCTTCGATTGGCTACGACGAAATCTTGACGGGGCTGAAGCAGATCAGTGCTTATAGTTCAGGCTCGTCAGGCCTTCTAGCTTCGGGCAGCCTTCGGCCCACCCAGGGAGAGAAAGATGACCCGGCACATCCAGCCGTTTACCCTACAGGTTCTGTTCCGCGAGGAGAACTCGACTCTCGGGGACAGAAGGTTTTCGACTTAGTTGTAAGACGATTTCTTGCCACATTCGGTACAACCGCGACAAAACAAAGCGACAAGGCCACGATGCGAGTCGGGAAACATGCCTTCTTCGTACGTGGTTCACGAATTTTGAAGAAAGGGTGGATCCCTCTCTACGGGCAATACGCCAAATTCGAAGAAATCACACTCCCTCTGCTGACCGAGGGACAGGAGGTTATAGTGGATGCTGTTTCATTGGAGGAGAAGTACACTCAGCCTCCGCCTCGCTACAACCCGAGCAGCCTTCTCAAAGCCATGGAGGAAGCAGAAATCGGAACAAAGGCAACGCGTGCTGACATAATTGAAACCCTCTACAAGCGCGGCTATGTGAAGGAGCAGCGGATAAGCGCGACTCCACTAGCATTTCGAGTCATAGAGATTCTGATGGAACATTGCCCCAAGGTTATCGACGTCACCTTCACCCGCGAACTTGAATCCAAGATGGAGCAGATCGAACATGGAAAACAAATCCGCGAAAACGTGGTCATAGAAACCGTAGCCTACCTGAAGCCAGTAATCGAAGAATTGAAGAGGAAAGAGCAGGAAGTGGGCCAAGAACTGACCGAAGTTATTGATGACATGTGGCTAGCCTCCGTCAGGTTGTTCGTGCCATGCCCACAGTGCGGATCGACCCTAAAGATCGTAAAGAACCCCAAGACGAAGAAGCGCTTTATCGGCTGCGCCGGCAAATGGACGAAGAAATGCGATTTCGGATTATCCTTGCCACAGTTCGGTGCCCTGAAGCTCTTAGAGAAACGTTGTCCCGAATGCGGTTTTCAGCTAATCCAAGTAAAGTCAAGGGGCCGGTACCCAATGATTTCCTGCCCGAAGTGCTATGTGAACAAGCTAAGGAACCTGAAACCAACTGAAACGGTTACCGTTAAGCCCAGAGTAACCAAACAATCATTCAAGAATAGACCTCCCTATACACCTCAAGCGTCTTCCTCGCCACATTATCCCACGTAAACCGCCGGCAAGTTCTCATCCCTTCCTTCGTTAATCTTCGTCGAAGCCGCGCATCTGAAGCAATGCTCTTCATAGATTCTGATAGCGCATCAGGATCCGCTGCTGGAACGAGTAACCCGTTGCGGCCGTTGCGAACGACTTCTGGAATGCCACCGACACGTGTAGCGATTACGGGTGTCTCCGAAGACATCGCCTCCAACACGGTCATGCCGAAAGCTTCAGCCAGCGACGGGAGGACCAGACATTTCGCCATGCCGAGAATTTTCCAGGCTTCTCTTTGCGGGACTCTGCCAGTAAACTTGACGCGTTCAAGAATGCCGAGTTCTTTAGCGAGATGTACTAGGGATGGATCGACTCCGCCTTCCAGTCGTTCCCCCACGAGCAGCAACGTGTATCTTCGGTGGTTGCCTGCGAATTTCGCAAAAGCCTCTAGAAGGTAACGTAACCCTTTGTGGGCGGTCTGGCGACCGATATACAAGAAAATGTTTCGGCGTTCACGCGAGGGCCGGGATTCATCCACGTTCACTCCGTTGTGTATGACCCGCACCTTGCCCGGGTCAACATTGTATCTCGAAACAAGTTCATGTTTGACGCTGTTTGAGACTGCAATTACCGCTTTCGAGCTTAATGCGAGGTTTTTTTCGGCATTCATTAACCTGCGGTTCATGCCTGCGAATTGTAGATCAAATAATGAAATTGGCTGCTGATGTTGTAGTGTGTCAGAATATTCGGCCCAAACCACATGGAAGGTTGAAACAATTTGTTCCGTCCCTTTGGGCAGAAAAGCATGTGGGACGTGCACGTGGACTAATTCGTGGTCGTTCATTCGAACGAGTCTTAAGCCCGAGAGATATTGAGCGAGAAGTAGAGGGAAGCTCCGCGCGTGAATTCGCGCGAGGTTGTTGATTTCGAATTGTTCAATAGGCCTCCCATAGGTGGCGGTTACCAGCCGAAGGTTGACATTGGGACTCAACCTTCTGCATAGATTTTGGACGTGCGTACCCACGCCCCCCCAGCAGGGAGGATATTCAGATGAGAACATACTGACGCTCAACCTTCGCCCAAGACCTGATGAGTTTCTCTCTGACTCCACAATTCTCACCGGTTCAATCATCTGGAAAGGCTTATACCAGCTGGAGTTACGCTACGATTCGTTTCGTCACTTGGAAGTCGGCTCTTATGAATTGGTTTCCCGCGAACCTGACCAACCTACAGCAGCTAGTGCTGTTCTTGGTTGCAATGGTCACGGGCCTAATTTCGATTTATGCCTTTAACATCTGGGTTCTGACCATTCTATCGATAAGGGGAAGGAGCAAGGTTGCCGATCCCCCGGCTCTGAATTCATTTCCAAGAGTTTCGGTTCACCTCCCACTCTTTAACGAGGAACGAGTCGCAAAGCGACTCCTCGACGCTTGCACAAATCTCGATTATCCGCGCGATAAGCTCGAAATTATTGTTGTTGACGACTCGTCAGATGGGACAACGAAGATAGCTCGAGAGTTTGAGGCCAAGTTTCCAGGCCTAGTGAAGGTAATCCACCGAGACGACCGTACCGGGTTCAAGGCTGGTGCCCTTCAACTGGCGATGGAGAAAAGTGACGGGGAATTTATCGCCCTCTTTGATGCTGACTATATTCCGCCACGAAACTTTCTGCAAAAGATGATTCCCTACCTATACGTGGACGACAAAGTCGCGTTTGTCCAGTCTAGGTGGAGTTACCTCGACGGCCAATTCTCCTGGATTGCTAAAGCTATCTCTCTCGCCATCGATGTTTACGCGTTCGTAGATCAGCGGGCTCGGTATGTCGGCAACCTACTTGCCCATTTCAGCGGTACGTGCGGAATTTTCAGAAGGCGAGCGATTGAGAACGCTGGTGGGTGGAGTGCAGACACGCTTGCGGAGGACCTCGACCTTTCAATTAGACTTCATCTGAAAGGTTGGCGCTACATTTACGTCCCAACAGTCGTTTGCCCAGGCGAGATTCCACCGAGCTTTGACAATCTGAGGCATCAACAGTTCCGCTGGGCGAAAGGTTTCTCCGAGTGCTTGCGGAAATACGGCGGCGCAATTGTGCGCAGCAAGCGGTTGAACTTCTTTCAGAAAATGGAGGCCCTCTTACATCTGGGAACCTACTTCATGTGCCCATTGACGATAATTGGCGTTGTTGTCGCCCTATTGTACTACTCCATTTTTCCACCATCGTTCTGGCTGATGGGTTTCTGGAGAAATCAAGTCGCTCTATTGACCTTCTTCCTCTCGCTCGTAATCTATAGCGCGCCGCTAATTGCGTCAGGTGTGACGCTGTCAGAGTTTTCGCAACTTGGGATAACAAAAGCCAGAAGGATACTTCACTTAGGCTACTTAGGTGCACTTGTCTACGGCTTGCTCCTCAGCAACACGAGAGCCGTCATAGAAGGTTTGTTTTCGAGAACCTCGTACTTCTATCGCACACCAAAACTCGGCTCAATTCCCAGTGCATCAGAAAGTTAGGCTACGGCTTTGCTTCCGTTTCCGAGGGCGGGGCCGCGAATGGTTTATGCAACATATCAAGTATCCTGTCGCTCTTGAGCGCATTCCTTCTGTCAATTAACAGAAGCAACGAGAGCGTCAGGAATACTAGGTAAACTACCATTGATGCGTTAAGCATGGCGTTTGGGATGTTCGGATACCATCCGACAACATTAACTGAAAAGATGAGCGCCCAAGCGAAGAGAGCGAACATTAGCGGAAAGCTGAAGATGCCAAGCCAGTACGCCCACTTGGATAGGAAGTACAAGGCGGCCGCGATGACTATTGAAATGCCGCCCAAAACCAATAGATGATAAGCTGCTCTATCGAACAACGCCCAGAAAGCCAACATATAGGCTCCGCCAACAACGTAGAAGACGAGAGGTACCCAGATGCCTGCTGTCCGTTCAGTGAACGTTTCTGTCAATCTCTGCGCCCCACAACTTTTGGGAGTCCTTATTACGCCTAAACATGTGCCATAAAGATGCTTGTTTTTTCTAAGCTTTACTCGCTCACTAAGCTTTGCATCTGAAGTTTAGGATGGTTTGGTATGCGTAGAGAATCTTACAGGTGCGGCGCTTGCGGGCTCAAACGTGAATTCAGTGCCATAAAAGACCGATTGACGCCTCATTTCACTCTCCCCCAACAGGCGTCGGTCACTTCCACTCTGGTGTTCCGATTCTGAAAGCGAGGGCTCCATATCTTTGTAGCATATTGTCAATGTACGGGGAATCTAGCCTGGCGATCCTCTTCCACTTTAAGAGTTCATCACGTCCAACACTAGCCACCTTGTTGAGGTCGAAACATACTGCGAATGGCTCTTTGGCATTATCTTCGATCAAATTGCGAGTGACATGGAAACGCACTGGAGGCGGACTCTCACTGTTGGGATCGAGATACCTAGCCTTAAGGTAGCTGACGATATGATCGGGTACAGCGGAGCCTTTTGCATTACTAGAGCCCGTCGCCAAAGCCTTCTCAAGTTTCTCCTTCAAGTGATAATCTCTAATGTACGGTGGATATTTCGGATCTTGAAACAACCTCTCGTCTAGTGGAAACCCAAGGCACAGAAGGATCGAGTCCGCTTTGTTTTGGGCAAAATCACAGACGGGAGTGAGCACAATGCCATAATTATCAAATGATTTTTCATCTGCCTTCTTGCAAATGTCTCCAGTCCATGCAGGTTCTCCAGCTCTTGGGGAGAGGAACTGTATCCGATTGTACATCTGATTCCGATTTGGAGATGTCGGCCATGGTTGCGAGTTTAGAGACTTGACCAGATCGTCTAGTTTCTCTAGATAGGCTCCTTCTTCAACTCTCCTTGATGCGAGGCGCGTGAGAATGCCGATAAGTTCGCGGGTCACTGACGCTGACACTGATCCCGTGCCAAGAGACTCATGGATAGACTTGACAAGCGCCACGATACAACAGTCAACGTCGATGGCAACAAGATCTCTCAGAGCCAAATCTCTCGCGTTGTCAATTACCCCCTCCCAATGGAGAAGCAGATCGAAAGCTTTTCTTGAGCCGACTTCCTCTATCACGAGCTTAGCAAGACGACCAGGCGTCTCCACTTCCTCTTTGGTCATTCCTTTACTTGATACTATTCCGTGGATTGGCGATCCAAAGAAATTCTTATACTGTTTTTCCAGATTCTTAGGATCACCTGTCTGAAAGTCAACAGAAACTATTACCACAAGGAATGGCCCAGGAATCTGATTCAAAGCTTTTGCAGGGAGAGCGTAGAAAGCGTCCCCCGCATCTCGTCCGCCAGAACCCTCTGCCAAGTCCAAGTCCAAGATAACGACTCGCACATTCCTTATCGAGGCTGGCAACGGTGCTTGTCCATTCCAGTATTGTACCGCGATACCTCTCTCTGCGAGTGCTAGAGCGATTGGCCCCACCTCGCTAAACTTGTCGTCAACAATTAGAACCCTTCCAAGATAGGGGGATTCAACTTTCACGTCTTCCACATGTTTCATAGTCATGCACTCGGCTTCGGAAATATCACAGCAATGTTAGCCCCGGCCAAAAGACCCGGGATTTCTCCTCGTGAAAGGATTTTCAGCTTGGCACCGAATCGTCGTGCCACTCTATCTGCAATGTAGAGTCCCAGACCCATGCCTGTCGGCTTTCTAGTCATGAATGGGAGTGTCACTGTCTCAATATCATCTTGAAATCCAGACCCACTATCGCTAACGACTAGAATGGAGCCGCTGTCGTATGCATCTATGATGACTTTGATCCTTCGCTCTTCCGGTTTTTTGGCCATTAGCCAGTAGATGCTGTTGTCGAAAAAGTTGAGCATTATGATAGTAATTAGCCGCTCGGAGCCAGTAGCAACAACAGTTTTCCGAATTTCCATGTCACAGAGAATGTTGTTTCGTTCGAATCGGTACCGCATTAGCTCTATTGCATCTTTCGCGACTTGATGAAGATTAACTGGTTCTCCTTCTGGGTCGCGTTGCATCAGGCGGCCAATGCCGCCCACGGTCGAATCCGCTTGCCTCAGAAGAGTTACAGTTTGGGCGAGGCGTTCACCCTGGTCGGGAATCAGACTTTGAGATTCTCTTATTTTCCTGAGGACTCTCAACGCTTCGTGGATCTCCCGTCTGACCTCATGCGTAGGCATCATGTACGTGAGGCCAATTGTCGCAGCGACGAGCAGCGGATCTTCCTGTTCGGCCATCATAGAATCCAGCGAATGTCTAAGTTCAGAAAGGAGATTCTTGAAATCATGTCTAAGTTCAGCTCTTAACCTAGGCTCGGATTCGATCATCCTTGACATGACAGCGAGTGTTTTTGTGTAGATGCTCTTTGTTTTCTGAGCCCCAGCGGTTCTGCCAGTCTTTTGTTTGAGTTTGCGTCTGTCCTGATAACGCTCGGCTTCAAACTGGACCAAAGCCGTCTTTACGACGGCGCGGAAGTCCCTGAAAGCATCATTATCAATTAGGCCTTCTCGATCCGTTTTGTCAATTAACTTCGGATTCGTTTGAGAGGAAATCTCGATGACTCCTATTACCTGATTTCGGCTAAGGTTCATCTCGAATTGTCTTATCCTTCCCATGTCCATGCTTAGCCAGTCATTGTCCTCTCCGCCATAGGGGAGAACGCGGAACCCGTCACGGAACAACTTCACGCCAGTATTTGGTTTGATGGATTCATCGTAAATTGCGGTGTCGCCGAATACGTCTCGCAAGTCACGACGATCTAGATCCCATGCATAGAACCTAAGTTTGAACGAGCCACAGGTCGGTTTCCGAGTTTTGAAATATTCAGGGTCAGGCAGAGCGACTTGTGTCACATGTCGCGCAATCTCGATGAGATCAGGTCTGCTGAATTTGTACTGGTAATTTATCTTTCCGTTGCTACTTATCTCTCCGACAAATGAATATGTGGAGAAGCTAACGAGATCCTTTAGGTTTTCTTCTCGGAAGTCAGAATCCAGTTTGTCGTGAACCTGAACTTCGATATTAAAACCAGTTAGGCCAGCAAACGGAGACTTCATCGCCCACAGGCTGAGTCGAATCCGCATAATCATGCTCTGAGTCCATTGTCTCTGTAACTTGTTTATCGTAATTTGCGTACCATTTGGAAACGCCTCCCCCTCTTCCTCTGCTTTCGCGTTAGATGGCCGGTCGACGAAAACTTCAGGGGCTCTTTGCTCCCATAAGACAGGTATGTCGTTAAGGAGTCCTCCCGTTTCGAATTTCGTCCAATCGAGTACGACTTTTGTTTCCAGGTTCTCGTTTGTGCGTCGTGTGACCAGTTCAGTTAATTCACCGAGTTTGTTGATGGCGAGGCGCCCGAGACCTTTCTCGCCCAGATAGGGGCGCTTTCCGCTTTCAGATTTTCGTCTCTTTTCACCAGGCGTTCTAGTTTTCGAAAGAGTGCCAAGCTCAAGCCAAGACGAGAGCACCGTTTCGCGCGTCATCCCGTGCCCATTGTCTTTTATCTGAATGTAGCCGTCAGGCTCAGACACGTTAAACAGAGTCACTATGACACTCTTTGCGTCAGCATCCCAAGAGTTCTTGACGAGCTCAGAAATTGCGGCGATTTCGTCGGTGATTAATTGCTCTCCAAGTAAACGCATAACTCGAGCGCGAACAGCTATTCGGGCGTGCCCTTTGGCGGCCTGCATGGGCTGTTTAGTCCAGCCTCCGATTTGTTGCCCATTTGATAAATTAATGGGTGGACTCACTTGATTTTCAGTACAATAAAACGTCTTCGCAGCCTAAAACTCTAAGCCGGTTAATTACGAGACGACAGGCAGAAGCTGACAAATCCGAACCAATCCATCTACGCGCGAGTTTGAAGCTCACAGCACCTCCCGGAGCTGATCCTGCAAACGGTTCATACACAATCTGACCTCGCTTTGTTGATGTTCGTATGATGCGGTCAAGCAATTGCTCTGGCTTCTGTGTAGGATAGCCAACGTCTAGCGCCGATTTTGATACAGGTTGAATGTCGCTCCAGATATCCTGCAATGGCTTTCCGTTCATTTCGTCAAGATATCTCTTCAGCTTTGGAACGCGCCCTTTCACATGGTGGATTCTTCCCGTCGTTCGGAGCTCTTGCATTCTCTGCCTGCTATATCGCCAATACTTCTCTGAGCCGAGGAATTTGTATTTTGGATTACCATTTGAGGCTCCACCTGGCCCGGATAGATCACCTAGCGCGTATCTGCGACGGGTTTCTTTTTCAACAAATCGGTACGCGTGCTCGACATATGCCTTCTCGTAAGGCGCATATTGCTGGTTCCAAACATAGTTAGAGGACTTCGAGTATACTAGGATCGTGTCGTGGACACGTCCGAAATGTCGACCGCCTTGACGTGCATCACTGTGGCAGCTCTGCCGCTTCCAAATTATCTCATTTAGAAAATGTCTGTATCCAAAGATTTGATCAGCCAACATCTTAATGTAGTGACTCGCGTGCCAGTCGGAATGAATGAACAACATCCCGCTGTCCTTCAAAACACGGTGAAAACTCCTGAGCCGCGGATTAATCCAGGCCAGATAGTCATCAAGCCCGTTCCATCTATCCTCAAAGGCGAATTGCCTTTTCTTGTATCTTCTTCCTGAGAAAAAGGGTGCGTCGGCATAGACTAAACCGACACTGCCCTCCGGTAGTCTTTTCGCGGTTTCCAAACAATCTTCGTTGAAAAGAGAAAAATCAGGTAGTTGGCGTTTTACCCGTGGACTCTCGACACTTTCCATTATCCTCATGCACGATTCCTCACTTAGCGTATCTTATACATGGCTATTCTAGTCCCCACCAATCAATTTCAGGGAGAACGCACGCAAAATTTTGTTCTGGACGCGTAAACGCTAGATGAGCGGAAGTAAATAGCAAACTGCTCGGGCATTTCTGTCCAGGTGACGTTTCAAAGTCCTCCCCTTAGGCCGTCATGAGTATTCAGACAAAAAATGGCCCTGAAGCACCAGTTTCCGAACAGAGCCGGTAATACTTAGCGATTTATCTAAGTATATGCCATAAAGCTTTGCCAGTCCAAAGCGGTGCAAAATTTCTTGGAAAATCTAACCTTTCACACCTCAAAGATTGATAATTTCTCAGGTTTCTCAAAACCATTAGACGAAGCGCGCTACGTGGTGGTAGGCGTTCCATACGATCACACAAGTACGTATCGAGCGGGGTCGCGTTTCGCCCCACGAACAATTCGCGATGCATCATTGAACATTGAAACCTACAGCCTCCGAACAGGAGTCGATATCGAAAACGTTCCAATACACGATGCAGGAGACCTGCATATAGTCGATAATGTTTCTGAAACACTCGACCGGCTCAGTGGGGTTACAAAGGACATTCTAACCCTAGGCAAGATGCCAGTCATCATCGGCGGGGAACACACAATCACTCAAGCCCCAGTCCGTAGCCTTCCGCACCCTGTTGGGGTTGTTAGTTTTGATGCCCACGGCGACCTGAGGGATGAATATGGTGGCGGAAAATTATCCCACGCCACAGTCTTGAGGCGCATTACCGAGATTGTTGGGACAGATGGCGTTTTCGTGTGCGGTCTGCGAGCCCTATGCAAAGAAGAGGTAGATTTTATTGAACTGGAGAAAGTCCAGACGATGACGCCTTGGGAAATTAGGGAGAAAGGCTTAGCCAAAGCGACAGAACGCATCAAAGCCTTTACTCAAAAGTTCAAACACACATACCTTACTATCGATACTGATGTCTTAGACCCAGCCTTCGCACCCGGCGTCGCAAACCCTGAATTCGATGGCTTAACGCCCCAGGAACTCCTAACACTAGCCACAGCTGTGGTTGACGAAAAAATGGTCGGCTTCGACCTCGTGGAGGTATGTCCAAACTATGATACCGGCGTCACTTCCGTAGCTGCCGCACGCCTTATCTTCGAAGTCATCGCCAAAGCAGAGAAATCAAGAAAGCACTAGTCAATTCTTTGCAATTTCGCTATGAAGTACCCGTTACATTCGTGTATGTGCGGGTAGAACCTCTGGCACAGATCAAAGCCCCTCAATCCAATGGAACCCAAGAACGGCATCTGCCGCACTACTTTGAAGTCTGGATTTTTCCTTAGAAATTCTTCGATTACAAATTCATTCTCTTCTGGCAAGATGCTGCAAGTACAATAAACGAGGGTTCCGCTAGGATTAACATAATCCGATGCGTTTTGAAGGATGGAGTATTGCCTCAATCCGTACTCCCTTACGCGCGTCGGGGTGAGCTTCCATTTTCCGGCGGGGCTCCTTGCAAACACTCCGCTGTTTGAGCATGGTGGGTCAACGATGACAACATCCGCGCTAGTCTTCAAGGGAAGCCTTCTCGCGTCAGCGCGGATGGGTCTGGCAATCTCGCATCCGCACCGCTCCATTTCCTTCTTCCAATACGCGAGTCTGCGGCCTGAAACGTCGACCGAATAGATTTGGCCTCTATTCTGCATCTGGGCAGCTGCGTGGGTGGTTTTGTTCCCAGGTGCAGCGCATAAGTCTATGACGATTTGCCCAGGCTTTGGGGAAGCGACGAGGCCGGCCGTAATGCTCGCCAAATCTTGCACAACTACTCCACCTGATTTAATGAGTCTGGACGGCTGGCCCTTCATTCCCAAACGGAAGACGCCATCGACGCCTTCGACCTTCAACCCTCCTAACTCTGCCGTAATTTCCGCTGCTTGGCTAACGGGCTTCAGCGAGTTCAGTCGCACGTAAGCAGGCATGGTGTGCAAATCCCGGCGCAGAATTCGGAGAGCAAAACTTCTTCCGAAAACATTCACAAGCCGTTCTACGAACCAAACAGGATGGCAGGTTTCCAGGGAAAGTCTTTCGAATTCAGGTAAGGCATCTTTGGTAACCCTTCTTCCCGCAACGATTAGGGCGATTTGTTTCTCATAGACGCGGAGTTCCCTCCAACCCAAAATTTGCCGGGCCAATTCCACTTGGCGTTCCAGGTCGCTTTGGCGCGTCCCATCAACATACTTGAGGTATGCGATAATTCTCAGGAAGCTCCCTATGCCGTGCGGAGTCCTGTCGATCTCATCCTTGGAGACTACTTGTGAAATCAAATAGTCAAGTCGGTTTTGGAATCGCGTTGTCTCCATGATGAGCCGGTACGCTTGGCGAAGTTCATTCGTTTCCTTAACCTCCATCTGGTCAGCGGCCTTGAAGAGGGCGGTTCTCTCTCCGATGCCTGTGTAAGCCATCCAGCTCAGGGCTTCAATGGATACTGCGAGAGAATTCTTCATCAAGGTCATACAACCCCTTTATCGCTAGTTCAACAGGCAATTATTTAGAGCGAGCGTCGCCATTTCGTTAAGATAGTGTCCGCTCAATATGTTGTATAGTGCGCCGTCGAAGATGTTGAAGTTTTGTTCAAACAACCCTGCCAGCAGACCCGACAAGAAAACTCGTCCACATCACAGGAAAGTACGGAACACACACGATCAGATTCGATAGCGCAAACGGCGGTTGGATCAGAGCTGATTTTGGTCTACGAGGTGTGCGACGGAAAATCTGACGGAAAATGTAAGAGTATATAAAGGGAACGCGCTTGCCCAGTTTCGGGACTAGACCCTAGATGTCTCCCTATCTGAAATATGCGTTCAAACCGGGTTTTGCGACTAATCTTCAGCTCATAACTTCTGATAATGAGGCTGATGAAATAGAGGCCTAGCCTATGTCGAAAACACTTGAAAGCTACTTTACGGAAAAGCGCGAGGAGACCAAGCCGGCCCCGAGGCCTCTGGTCAAGCGGCAGAGCCTAGTCTTCTCGCCAGCAACGCCAGCGTCAATTCCACCATCATACTTGGTATCCATAGGCTATGACGGGGATCTCAAGAAATGTTTTCTCCGTCTTTACGAACCAAAGTCGCATAAAATCTATTTTTGGTTTGACGATTCGGGTCACAAACCTTACTGTTACAGCAAGCAGTCGGTCGGAGAACTTCAGAGAGTGGAAGCAGTAGCGAGGAACCCTGGGTTCGACCATTTCGACGAGGAAACGAAGTTTGACGCGCTCAGAAGTGAGTATGTTAAAGTAACAAAAATCGTTGCCAAAGACCCACTGACAATCGGTGGAAAACCTACCGGTTCAATGCGCGACGCCATAACCGCTTGGGAAGCTGACATAAAGTATGTCGAGAATTTCATCTATGACCGCGAGCTCGAACCTGGCATGATGTACGAGTATAAAGACAAACAGTTGGTCGCGCTGAAATACCAACTGCCAGAACAAGCAGCCATGGAAATTGACAGCCTGTTCCGGGATGACTCTCAAGAGTACAGGGGCCTAGCAAGAGAATGGATGCGGCTGCTTGAGTGCCCCGTACCAGAATACAGGAGGGCGGCCGTTGACATCGAGGTTTTTCAGGCCGTTGAGTCACGTATTCCCGATCCAGAATTATCGGAACAACCAGTAATCTGTGCAAGCCTAGTGGGATCCGACGGCGCCAAACGCGTACTCCTCTTACGACGAGAAGGGACTCCTGAGGGTCAGGCTTCATTACCAACCGGCGTTGAATCGGAATTCTATGACACAGAGGAAGAATTGTTAATCTCTCTCTTCCAAGCTTTTCTGGATTATCCGATAGTGGTCACATTCAACGGCGACGATTTTGACCTGAAATACCTCTACCACCGCGCGCAAAGGTTGGGTTTCAGAAATGAAGAAATACCAATCGAGTTAGGCCGTGACGTCGCATTTCTCAAGTATGGTGTCCATATAGACCTCTACAAGTTCTTCTTTAACAGGTCTATCCAAGTTTATGCGTTCGGCCAGAAGTACCGAGAGAACACGCTGGACGCTGTCGGCGCAGCGCTAATCGGAACTCCAAAGGTGGAAATAGAATCAGTTTCGAAAGCATCCTACAAGGAATTGGCCGCCTACTGCTATCGTGACTCCGAAATTGTCCTTAACCTAACTTCATTCAACGAAGAGTTGGTCATGAAGTTGATGACGGCGATATCACGAATTAGCTACATGACGCTGGACGATGTCTCAAGGCAGGGGGTTTCGGGTTGGATTCGAAGCATACTGTTCTGTCACCACCGCAAACGCGGATACTTGATTCCTAGGAGAGACGAGATTCTAGAGGTTAAAGGCCAAACGGCTACGGAAGCTGTGATTAAGGGCAAGAAGTACAAGGGCGCTTTAGTTGTTGAACCTAAACCAGGCGTCCATTTCAACGTCGCCGTCCTCGACTTCGCATCACTGTACCCTTCTATCATCAAGGTCTGGAACCTCGGCTACGAGACCGTTCGTTGCCCACACGGGGACGAGGCTTGCAGGAAAAACCTGATCCCAGGAACGCCCCACTGGGTCTGCAAGAAGAAGCGAGGACTTGAAAGCCTACTGATTGGGTCGCTTAGGGACCTTCGAGTTGGCAGGTACAAGCTCAAGTCCAAAGACCAGTCTTTACCACCGGACTTGAAGAGTTGGTACAAAGTCGTATCCGATGCGCTGAAAGTGATACTAAATGCGTCCTACGGTGTCTTCGGTGCGGATAATTTTGCATTGTATTGTCCGCCTGTCGCCGAGGCCACTGCCGCAATAGGCAGGCACGTTATAACTCAAGCATTGCAGAAAGCGCAGGAACTTAATTTAGAAGTCTACTATGGCGACACGGATTCCATATTTCTTCAAGGTCAGGATAAAGTCTCGCTTAACAAGCTTATAGAATGGTCTACCGGCCAGCTCAGGATGGAGTTGGAAATTGACAAGATCTATCGTTACCTTGCGCTTAGTTCAAGGAAGAAGAACTACTTCGGCGTTCTGCCCGATGGAAGCGTAGACATCAAAGGATTGACAGGGAAAAAGCGGCATATTCCAGAGTTCTTGCACAGCGCCTTTTACGAAATGGTTTCGGCCCTGGCCGAAGTCAAATCGCCGGAAGACATCGACCTTGCGAAAGCGAAGACAATTGAAATCGTGAAACGCAGTTATGTGAGACTGCGGAACAGGGAATACACGCTCCACGAACTCGCCTTTTCAATGATGATGAGCAGAACCCCGGAACATTACACAAAAACGACCCCGCAGCACGTGAAAGCGGCTAAGCAATTACAACAAGCCGGCGCAGAAATGAAACCAGGCGATATCATATCTTTCGTAAAGGTACGAGGCGAGCCCGGAGTTAAGCCCGTGCAGCTTGCTAGGCTGGAAGAGGTAGACACTGAGAAATACATCGAATACATCCGGGGCACATTTGAACAGGTACTTGACGCTTTAGGAGTGGAATTCGAAGATTTGGCAGGCGTAAAGAAACTGGAATCCTTCTTCAACGGGTGAGTAAATTGATTCAGATAATCGGGCTAAGAAAGATTCCGCTCACCAGACGCGGGGACAATATAGCCGATCAGATCGTTAATGCAGCCAGAGAGGAAGGCGCTCAAATCTCAGATCACGACATCTTGGTAATCGCGCAGAAAATTGTCTCCAAAGCGGAGGGAGGCGTTGTAGATTTGAAAACGATCAAGCCTACGGGAAAGGCAGAAGAAATTTCCAAGGCCTGCGGCAAGGATCCCAGACACGTGGAAACAATTCTGAGAGAAAGCGCGAAAATCGTGCGGCAGAAGGGCCCACATATTATCGTGCAAACGCGCCATGGTTTCGTCTGTGCGAACGCTGGTGTCGACAGGTCGAATGTTGAAAATCCTGATTCAGTGGTTGTACTTCCAGTCGACCCCGACAAATCAGCGCGCGAAATAAGGGAGCGAATCAGAGAACTCACAGGCCGAGACGTGGCTGTAATTATCTCCGACACATTCGGGCGCGCCTGGCGAAATGGGCAAGTAAACGTAGCGATAGGCGTGGATGGATTACGGCCTATAATTGATTACCGTGGATCCAAAGACATGTTCGGCTACGTTCTTAATGTAACCCAAGTGGCCGTGGCGGATGAACTGGCTTCGGCCGCCGAATTGGTGATGAAGAAACGAGATGGCGTCCCGGTCGCAATCATAAAGGGCGTCGATTACGCACGCGGCAAGGGCTCAGTTCGTGACCTCATACGGCCCGAGGAAGAGGACCTGTTTCGCTAATTCACTCCATCCAATATGCTTTGAGAGGGACCCTTCGCAAGCTTAATTATTCCTAGACCTTTGTCTAGCTGAAACGGTGTCCTGCATGGAGTCAGTTAAGCCGCCCGTGCCTGTTCAAGTTGCTGACATGCAGGCTTTCTCGCGGCTCGCACTAGGGTTAACGGAAGGTTCGCAAATCCTCTGGTACTTCAAACACAAAGGAAAACATGTCTTAGGACTGTTCACAGCATACATGTACTGGGAAGGCGACCTCCCAATGTTGGCCTACGCCTATTCGGATACCCCGCCGAAGGCGTTCTTGGCCTACAGAAGTGACTCAGTGAAAGGTGAAGAGTGGATGTTCACCGACGATGTAGATGATACTCGTTTCAGGTACGCTTCCTTCGTTAATTTGAAGACTGTTCCAGAAGCCTTCGCGCAGAGCCTGGACGGCAAATCACCCGAATTGACTCCGCCAATGCTCGCCGAAGTCGACGACATCAAGTCAATCGCAAGAATCCTGCTCCCCCTATCGCTCCGGGAGGGAACACTATTTCCGCTGTGGCACTTCATGCGGGGAAAGAAGCATATTATCGGTACATGTATTCCCTTCGAACATTACTACGAAGCAGACGCCCTGCCCGTCTTCTTTTACGTCTCCCAAGATGAAGCACCTGAAAAAAGTTTCATAAAGTACATCGCGGTCAAACCAAACGGCGAGAAAGTTGAATACTCAAACAACACAAGCGACGCCAAATACTTCTACGCAAAACTCGTCGACGTGAAGGACATGCCGATTTTTCCCAAGTGACTGCGAGTTTCATGGATTTTATTAGCCCCTCCGCTCACTTTCCATGGAGGTAGCTGGGTGTCTTTTAACGAGAAGATACGGAAAACTGCTGAAGCGAACAGGAGCAGAACAGTTCTCGCATTAGATTTGGAAGAACGCGACCCAAAGCAGCTAGCGATGAAAAGTGAGAAGCTTCTTCAGAAGGTCGGCAAGCACATCTGCGCTGTGAAGATTAACCGTCAACTGGCAATGTCATTAGGCATGCGGGGTGGGATTGACAGGGTCGTCGATTTAGCACATGACCTCGCTCTGCCTGCCATAATGGATGCGAAGCTAAACGACGTCGGCCACACGAACGAATTCATGGCGCGGTCATTCTTCGACATAGGTTTCGACGCTATCATAGCGAGCCCCGTTGCTGGATGGGAAAACGGGTTAGACACAGTGTTCGCTCAGGCTAATTCACGCGGAAGGGCAGTTATACTTCTAGTCTACATGAGTAATCCAGGCGCCGAGGCCTTCTACTCAATGCTTGTGGTGCAGGGGCGAGAAGCACCAAAGCCGGTTTTCGAACTTCTGGCAGGGATGGCGATCCAATGGAAGGCACAAGGCGTTGTAGTCGGAGCTACCAAGCCTGACATAATTTCGCGAGTCCGTGAACTGGTTGGGCCAGGAATGGGGATTTACAGCCCGGGCGTCGGTGCCCAGGGAGGCGATCCTAGAAAGGCGTTGGATGCCGGTTCAACTTACCTTATAGTAGGACGAGCGATTTACGGGGCTCCGGAACCTGAAAAGGCGGCTATGGAGTTCCAAGGCTTAGTCTCGTAATCCATCCTAGCTTGTCGCCTATATGCTTCAGCGCCGTGCCACAGCGAACCAAATGCCAAATCTGTGCATGAGGCCGGTATGGATTTCAAGCCCCTTCTCTAACCACCGTCTTACTTGGAATGTGTCAACTCCAAGACCAAGACTTTTATTTACCTACAATTGTAGCCGACTACTAGTGTTTTCTCATGGGTGGGGCAAAAAAGAAGAACCTAGCGCAGATGGAGAAACAACAGGTTCAGCAGGACTCCGGCAAGAAACCTGAACCAGCAAAGAAATCAAAAGGAAAGACAGGGGCAGAGAAGAAGACCGCAGGAATAAATCTTCCAAATTTCGACGACCCTAAATTCACCGGTGAACTTTCAAAGATGACAGCCCTCACTCCCTACGCAATTGCCACGCAGTTCAACGTAAGACTTAGCGTTGCGAGGGACATCCTCGAGGAACTGGAGAGGCGCCGCCTAGTCAAATCGGTTGGCGGCAACGCGAGGATCAAAATCTACAAGCTAGCAGCAGCCTAGACTTTCTCAACGCGTACTTTTGTACCACTCTTCAGCTTCGCAAATAACTCCAAGTTACTAGTTATCTTTCCAACTAAATTGACGGGGCTGTAAGGCTGTGTTGCGCCGTAGAAGACGCACAAAGCTGAACCCATAGGCCAGTATGCAATAGTCCCAACGTCAACCTTGCTCTTTGCCTTCTCAACGCCTAGCCTCACAGGGGTTTCGAAATAGATTTCTTCCTTCCATCTTGCCGCGCGTCCTTCAAAAGGTAAAGCCTTCGCCAAATTATCAACAGTCATTGGACTCTGAAAACGAATTAATTCACCTTCGGCTTCCCCGAAACCTTCTGCAACCAATCTAACCTTGTAACGGCTTACGTCGCTTTCCTGCGGTTTAGCAGTCAGTTCAGTAGGCGGTAACGAACTGGTCGACATGAATTTTTTCCTCTACGAAATCACTGGTCGTCGGAGAATCGCATTTGGGCTTGCCTTCTTAAAAATTGGACGTGCCACAGCCCCGTTATGCCAAAAGACCTCGAAATGTATAGTTTTCTGACAAAAAGGATAACTACCACCATTTTCTAGCCGCCCGAGAGGCATCGTGACTTGAGCGGTCGTATTCGAACAATAATAATGGGCGCCGCTGGAAGAGACTTCCACAATTTCAACGTGTATTTCAGGAACAACCCAGACTACGAAGTTGTCGCCTTTACTGCCACACAGATTCCGGGAATCGAGGGACGCACATACCCAACCGATCTTTCTGGGAAAATGTATCCGAACGGCATCCCAATTTTCCCGGAAGATGATCTGTCCAAGCTCATTAAAGAGAAGAACATCGACTTGGTCGTATTGGCTTACAGTGACCTCTCGTACGACGAAGTTATGCACAAAGCCTCCCAAGTCCTTGCATGCGGTGCAGATTTCAGGTTAATGGGACCCAAAACGACGATGCTCAAGTCAAGGTTGCCAGTGATCTCTGTCTGCGCGGTAAGAACCGGCGCTGGCAAGAGTACGGTCTCGCGCTCTGTTTCCAAATCCCTAAAGAAAATCGCGGGCAGAGTTGTCGTCATTCGACATCCAATGCCATACGGAACTCTCTCGAAGGAGGTTTGCGAACGTTTCGCGACATACGACGACATGAAACGCTATGAGTGCACTATTGAAGAGCGTGAGGAATACGAACCTCACATCGACATTGGCAACGTTGTATATGCAGGCGTTGACTACGAGAAGATTTTGCGTGAGGCTGAGAAGGAGGCAGATGTGATACTATGGGACGGCGGAAACAACGACCTGCCTTTCTACTATCCGGACCTTCAGATCGTGGTTGTCGACCCGCAACGCCCCGGGGATGAAGTTCGATATTACCCTGGGGAGGCTAACCTAAGAATGGCCGACGTTGTCCTCATAAACAAAGTCGACTCTTCAACACCCGAAGCCATAGAGACTGTTCGGAAGAACGTGAAACGCGTGAGGCCTGAGGCGAAGGTTGTCGAAGCAGCCTCTGAAATTCAAGTTGACGACATCGCACACATACGCGGTAAGAGGGTGGTTGCAATTGAGGACGGGCCAACAGTTACCCATGGCGGATTAAAGGAAGGAGTCGGTGCCCTGGCAGCAAGGAAATATGGTGCAAAGGAACTTATCGACCCCAGACCATTCGCCGTAGGGTCTATCAAGCGAATCTACGAGAAGTACCCTCACCTCGGCCAAGTATTGCCAGCCATGGGATACGGTGAGAAACAGATCAAAGAACTGGAACAAACAATCGCAGCGATCGATTGCGATTCACTCATCTACGGGACCCCGATTGATTTGAAGAGAATTATGAATATACCGAAACCTGCAGTTAGAGTCCGGTACGAGATTCGCGAAACTACGAAGCCGACACTGGAGGAAATCCTCAGTTCAATGCCCATTTTGGTAACGGCAAAGTCACGTTAGAACTCGCTTCACCGTATCGAAGATATAATTCAACTCGGCCTCGGTGAGCCTCGGGTGCACGGGCACTGAAAAGACCTGCCTACAAGCTTTCTCAGTCTCAGGAAGAGGTCGGCGTGACGTCGTGCGCTCACGGTATAGCGGGAGCAGGTGCAAAGGAGATTCATAATACACCGCAGCCTCGATGTTCCTTGACCGAAGCTTTTCGATGACCTTATTGCGCTTCCCCGCATTCGCGCCATGCAACCTAAGCGTGTAAAGATACCAAGCACTCTTCCTGCCCTCCGGCTCCTTAGGCGGCAATACCTTACCAAGAACTCCAAGCTTCTCTCCTAGAAATTCCGCGTTCTTTCTTCTTTTCTCCAAGAAAGAAGGCAGCTTCTTCAATTGGGCGGTCCCCACGGCGGCAAGTAATTCCGTCATCCTGTAATTGTTTCCGACCATCACCGGCCAGTACGGGCGTTCTTCCCCGTGAGACCTAATCATCCGTAATCTCTCAGAGTAATCATCATCATTAGTAGTGACCATGCCGCCCTCGCCCGTGGTCATGTTCTTCCCTGCGTACATGCTGAAACATGTCATGTCACCGATGGATCCAATCTTGGACCCATTGTATTCAGCGCCGTGGGCTTGCGCAGCATCCTCAATCAATGTTACTCCCCGATCTCTGGCCAGTTTCTTCAGTGGGTCCAAGTCCGCCGGCAACCCGTATAGATGAACCGGCATGATGACTTTCGTATTCCGCGTCATCACGGCCTCGACCGTCTCGGCAGTTATTGTATAAGTGTCAGGATCAATGTCGGCGAAAATTGGTTCACCCCCCGCCATCAGGACAACCTCCGCGGTTGCATGAAACGTAAAGGATGGAAGAATCACTTCGTCCCCTGGCTTAACGCCAGCGATGACGACGGCGGAGTGAAGGGCAGCAGTACCGGTGTTCAAAGCCACGGCGTGCTTGGCCCCGACATAATGGGCGAATTCTTTCTCGAATTCTAAGACCCGAGGGCCCATTCCACTCTTCTCAGTCAGAATGCCGCTCTTCAAAACCTCTGTCGCTGCGTCAATCTCCTCCTTACCGATGCTTGGTTGGTTTATTCGAATTAGGTCGCGCATAATGATCGTCTCGAGGTCGGGTTCGGTGTCTACTGGAGCGTTCACCTAAAGGTATTGCTGGGGATGGAACGAATTCAGGGGCCGATATGGAAAAGGTTTCGGTTTCCGCTGAACGTTAGGGACATAAACCTTCAACTGAGAATTGCTGAGATGCCAATCCCGAAATAATGCCGCAGGCCACCGCTTGCAAGGTTATTGGATCTTTGGTAACTACGGCTAACCAGATTTGATACATCGGGAGAGCATCAGGCTTGTGGGCATCAACGTTCAAGGTGAGACCGAATGGTTGACCGTCAAAGGAACTGCAATGGGCGGTTAGTTCGCCAAATGATGAGTTGAGCGAGCCAGTTTCTAAGCTATGCATACGAAAAATCGAGTACCAAACGAGAGGTAACAGCCCTGAAAATTGAGCCTACCAAACGGCAAGGTACCAGCACCAGCCAACAATAACCTTATATGAAATTGCTTTTTGTTGGAGAGTGGTTCAGGTTAGCGGAGGCTTTGAGGTTTGTCGGCGATTATCGGTGGGCAGCGGGCCCAAATACTCAAGGAAGGGACTTCTAGCACCCAGGGGCGCGAAGCTCAACACGCCGATATTATGGCTGCTATGGTCATCGCAGAGTCGATCCGTTCTTCTCTTGGCCCAAAAGGCATGGATAAGATGCTCGTCGATGGTTTCGGTGACGTCACTATCAGCAATGACGGTGCAACGATTCTCGACGAGATGGATGTGCAACACCCCGCAGCAAAAATGATGGTGGAAGTCGCCAAAACACAAGATGACGAAGTAGGAGACGGAACCACCACTGCGGTCGTCTTAGCTGCTGAACTACTTTCGAAGGCACAGGTCTTAATGGACAAGGATGTCCATCCAACGGTAATTGTTGACGGCTACCAGATAGCGAGCGAGAAGGCGCTCGAGTTCATGCGCAAAATCGCAACTAAGGTCAATCCGACCGACAAAGTGATGTTAAAGAAAATCGCGAAAGTCGCCCTCGCCTCAAAGTTAGTGGCAGAGCACAAGGACTTCGTTGCGGACCTTGCCGTTAAGGCCGTTCTTCATGTAGCTGAGAAGGCGGGAACCAATTACAAGGTTGATCTTGACGACATCAAGGTCGAAAAGAAACCAGGGGGATCCTTGACCGATACAGCGCTCATCCAAGGTGTAGTGCTCGACAAAGAGGTTGTTCACCCCGGAATGCCGCGCCGAGTTGAGAATGCAAGAATTGCGCTCTTGAATTGTCCGTTCGAAGTAGAGAAAACTGAGTTCGACGCGAAACTAAACGTCAAGACTCCAGATCAAATGAAAGGTTTCCTTGACGAGGAAGAGAAGATTCTGCGGGGGATGGTGGAAACTGTGGTGTCCAGCGGGGCGAACGTGGTCATTTGCGAGAAGGGTATCGATGATATGGCGCAGCACTTCATGGCCAAGAAGAATGTGTTGGCCGTTAGGCGTGTGAAAGAATCTGACATGGAAAAGCTCGCTAAGGCCACAGGTGCGACTATCCTCACGCAACTCGAAGACTTGAAGGCGTCTGACTTAGGGCGGGCAAACCTAGTAGAAGAACGTAAGGTTTCAGACGATAAGATGACGTTTGTCGAAGGATGCAAGAACCCGAAGGCAGTTAGCATCCTCGTTCGAGGAGGGACCGAGAGGGTTGTGGATGAAGCGGAGCGCGCGATTCACGATGCGTTATGCGTTGTCCGCGATGTTGTGCTGGAACCCCAGGTTGTCGCCGGTGGCGGAGCTCCCGAAGCCGAAGTAGCACGAATGCTTAGGAGCTATGCTCAGAGATTGTCGGGGAAGGAGCAGCTGGCGGTTCAGGCCTACGCTGATGGATTAGAGATTATTCCATTGACCCTAGCCGAAAACGCTGGGATGGACCCGATTAATTCCCTAATGGAAGTTAGGTCGAAACATCAATCCAAATTAAAATCGGTTGGGATCGACCCGTTCAAGGGGAAGGTCTCAGACCTTGCAAAACTCGAAGTTTATGAGCCCCTATCCGTTAAGGTGCAGGCTCTGAAATCCGCTGGCGAAGCCGCCGCCATGATTCTGAGGATTGACGACATCATAGCGGCGTCAAAGTCAAAGGAAGCGCCCAAGGGGCCAGAAAAAAGTGCCAAAGAAGAAGGAGAAGGCGAGTCCTAGGAAAACGATTCAGCTCATCGGTCCGAAGAAACTAACGCGTTTTGAACGCGCTCGGATCGTGGGTGCGAGAGCTCTACAAATATCCATGGGTGCGCCTGTACTCTTGGATGTACCCGAATCGATTAAGTCGCCGATAGAACTTGCCGAACTTGAACTCCAAGAAGGAGCACTTCCTATTAGCATTCGACGAGCCCTGCCAGACGGAACCAGCCTGAACATCCCACTCAAGACACTCCTTGAAGGCGAGCGGGAAGAAGCGGAACTATAGTTTGGCAGAGTCGCCAAGTTCAACAGACGAAAGAAGACTTTGGCTCTTCGCTTTCCTAATTCTTTTGCTCGTCTCCGCATGGATGCTATCAATGCGCCTTTTGAACAATGCATTCTTGGCTTTGAATTTCGAAGTTTCGCTCATCTATTTGCCCACATTACTTGCGGGCCTAATTGCGTTCTACCTTTCCTTGAAAACGAAACCTAGTCAGTAGATATGGCAGCGATATTCGTGTTGATTGTTAGTTTTGACAAGTGGGCCCAAAGAGCCGCCTCAACGATGCGGCTTCGGGTCGTGTGTTTGTAGTCCGCGGTTTTCTGTAGGGCTAGGTAATGTGTTGGGGAGAGGTGGAGTTGCATTCGGAACTTGCGGAGGAAGCCTGTGATTCGTTTGCGATGCACCCACCCCCTATGCGTTGAAATGTAGCCTATTGGCGGGCGAGATGATGCCGTTTCGGCTTGCATAATGGCTCCATTCCAATCCTGGCTGGATCCTCGCTTCCCTGAATGAGGCCTATGGTCCACGGCCGTACCCATATGTTGGGTGGGCCAAGATCGGTCCTGAGTAGAATGGCACAGTAAATCGGGGCGGGGAGTGTCGGGCAGAGCATATCGGGCAGTAGGCATTTCCAAAAATGTACCGTTTGCAGCTCAGGCAGATCGGTACTCCACACATGGCACAATTGGTCTGGCTCGGAAGCCAAGGGTGGCAAACGCAACCCCCAGACCGTCCAACGGGCTGGAGTAAATCCATCACTGTCTCCGTGCGTTCAGGGACATCATGGGCGGGGGGAACTACGACTGACTGGCCGCATCTCAAACAGTAGTTGGCTATGTCTCTGTTTTCAGCTCCGCACACTGCGCACTTGACCAATCCGTTCACACAACATGAACTGCGCGCGAGGAAGATAATATTACCTCAGTTTCTCCGCAGCTTGAAATTCTTATGAGGGCGGAGATCTCAACTTGCAGTCGAGGTCGACATGTCGCTGACCAGTTGTCCAAGATGCGGTGGCCCCCTTGAGTTTATCTCGGGCAGCAAGACAAGGTCGAAATGCGGGAATTGCGGTTTCTACGACGATTGTTGCTAGGTGAATATGATGCGGTACGAGGAAGTTCTAGATTATGTCCAACGACTGGTCGGGGAGGGCGACAGGATGCAAGAATGGGTCTATGCAAAGTCACAGGAACTAAGAAACCTGGGAGTTTTCCCAATCGACCCCACAAGGGGACGTTTCTTGGAATTGCTGGCTAGGATGACAAGTCCTAACCGGGTCCTCGAGATTGGCTCAGGGGCCGGCTACAGTGCGCTCTGGTTCATGAAAGGCATGGGTGGAAAGGGGAGGTTGGATGCGATCGAAGTTAACCCAGAAGTTGTAGAAGTTCTGCTGGGTGTCACGAAACAGGCAGGTTTGCAAGGACGCATTCGGATTTATCATGGGCCAGCCTTGGCGATGCTTCGCAAAATGAGTGGGCCTTACGACTTAGTCTTCATAGACGCCGACAAGGACGAATACCCTACCTACTTGAGCCACGCTCTTAGACTAACCAAGGCGAGAAGCACTATCTTGGCGGATAATATGCTGTGGAGTGGCGCCACTATCCATGGTGATACGCGTAAGGAAGGTGTACGTGGAATAATGGAATACACAAAGCGCATCTTCGCTGACAAGAGATTATCCAGCATAATCATCCCACTGGGAGACGGACTGGCGGTAAGCTATCGAATCAAATAGTCCGCGAAGTTCTCCGATAAGCCCATAAACCCGACAGGGTTCGGAGCAGACGCGTTCACGTCGATGCTAAGGATCACTAAGACAGGGGCACTGAAGGTGTCCCTGTTCGGAATCGTCACTGTAATCATAGTGGAAGGCTTCGCGGCGATATCTACGGGAAGCCTTGCTCTTCTAAGTGATTCCGCCCATGCTTCCTTCGACGCATTTTCCACTTTGATCTTGCTGGTCGCAACGAGTCTCTCATTGAAACCTGCGGATGAAGACCACACTTACGGCCACGGCAAATTTGAATCCCTAGGCGCCCTCATTGGTGGTTTTGTCCTCTTAGTTCTAGCAATAGGCATCGTGGCCGCAGCAGCATTTCGTTTGAGCGTTGGAGGGGCGATTCACCCCACTCTCTTCGGGTATGCGGCAGCGGGATACACGATCGGCATAGACATCTTGAGGCTAGCAGTATTGACCTCGGCATTGAAGACGGGGAGCCTATCGGTCCGAGCCGACCTTTACCATGCGGTGGCGGATCTCTTTTCCACTTCACTCGTCTTTGTTGCATTAGGCTTAGCCACCTTAGGTTACGTTGTGGGCGACACGGCGGTATCACTCGTGCTCGCGACATTGCTCGGGTATCTGAGCAGTCGGCTGATTTACGCATCAGTACTCGACCTAAGTGACGCCGTATCGGGCAAACTCGTTCAGTCAATCCTTCGCGAAATTCGGAAGACGGAGGAAGTGCTCAAAATCAAGGAACTCCGCGCGCGCCGCGTTGGGCAGGTAACCTATGTGGACGCTGTAGTTGCTGTTTCACCGTTTGCAGGAATTGCAGATGCCGACACGATCGCTTCAAAGATTGAAGATAATGTCACGAAACTCCTAGGTAAATCGTCAATTCTGATTCACTTAGAACCTTTAGAATGGGACATACCGCTTGAGTTGAAGATTCGGCACGCAACAAGCCGGGTTGAAGGCGCCCGAGGCCTCCATAACTTATCGGTAACCAAGATAGACAACTGGTTGTACGTGACGCTTCACGTTCAGGTCGATCCTTCATTGCCACTTGAGAAAGCGCATGGAATAGCAGAGTCCATAGAGGAGGGAATAGAGAAATCTGTGCCGGAAGTGCGTCAGGTTACGGTTCACCTGGAACCATCGATGCCTGAGAGCAGCAAAGGCACTATCGTTGACGACAGATACATATCGGAAAGAATCAGGTCAGTGGTGCGAGCCTACCCGGATGTAATTGAAATCAGCGCAATCACGACCTATGCAACCGAAGGCAAATTGCACATCAACGTTCACTGTTTGTTCGCACGGGAGGCCCCTATTTCAGAACTACATAAGATGATATCACAAATCGAAGAGAGCGTGAGGCAAAAAATCAGCAATGCAATTGTAACAATACATCCTGAGCCTAGCCCAGAGTAGGCTTCCCGTGATAGGGAAGATGTGACTCCTTTTCGGACAAACTAGTTCAGGAGTTTCGTCATCACGTAGGCGTCGAACCCGTCGAAGTAGTAGTGTGGAATTGTGCGAGTGATCTCAAAGCTCATTTTCTTGTATAGGTTGATGGCTGCCAAGTTATTAGTTCTAACCTCGAGGTAGCATTCATCAGCGTGATGTGCTGATAATGCTGATAGTGCTTGCTCGACGAGTGAGTAACCGATTCCTAGGTTCCTAAAGTCTGGCATAACTGCCACGGAAATGATGTGCCCTTTTCTTGCAAACCTTAGTTTCTTCAAGTCTGAGAAACCATGTTCTAGGCGGCACATTATGTAACCGGCGACTTGTCCTTGAGACTCAGCTACTAGGAAAGTTTCCGGAAGCGTGTTGTACGTGTCAATGAAGAAGTAGGCCGCGTAATTTTCAGGTAAGCAGACGCGATTAATGTTGATGACCGCCTCAACGTCTGCTGGACTGAACCGCCTGAGTGTGTAATTCTGAATCAGCAAAGCGCTACTCGAATTTTCCATGCAGCTGTCGAGTATATGATTCTATCTGCGCCTTTGGACAACGATTTCGAGAATACGTTTAAATGACGAATTTCGGGTATGCGCAGGAAACCAGAAGGACAGCCGAGTGACCGCCAAACCAGCACCCGTAATCGAGGCACCCCCGCCGTCCTTCCCAATTGATTTCGGTTCGCTACGCAACATGGTCGAGTATCGCTTTACCCTAATGGATGCTTACGTTGATGTCCAAGGGTTACCAACATTCATAGTCGTCCAGGAGGCGATTAAGGACAAGTTCAGAGAATTGCTCCTTGACTTAGCGAATCATAACCTCATGGCAAAGATAAGGAGGGTTCAGGACAAACTTGTTATTTCCATATTTCCAAAACCGAACCTTGGCAAACCTCGCAAGATCATTAACTTGGTCCTGTTCTTGGCCACCATTGTTACGGTTGGAATAGCGAGCTCTGCGCTCATATTCAATGTCGACCCGAGACTTACCGCTGCGCTCTTCTCCGGTGCCGACCTGAACGTTCAAGTTGCCCTTATCGGGGCATCAATTCTTGGAATAGTTGCAATACATGAGTTAGGCCATGTGATCGCCGTCCGTCACCATAAGATGGACGCAAGCCTACCGTATTTTGTCCCCGCGCCCCCACCTATTCCAATCGGAACCTTCGGCGCCGTTATTTCCTTGCGCAGTCCGCCAGCCAACCGCGACCAGTTGTTCGATCTTGGCTTTAGCGGTCCACTTGCCGGATTCATGGCCACAATTTGTGTCGGGATCTTTGCAATTCTCACCGCGCCAATCATAGCTGAGCAAACGGCATCCAGCCTAATAGCCGCAAACCTACTTTCGTCGAGTTCCTGGCCCCATATGCCGCTCTTTCTGGAGCTTTTGGGTGACCTGAGCTTACGTACGGTTCCGGCTGGACATGTGCTAGTATTGACTCAAGTTGCTTTCGCGGCTGAGGTGGGAGCTTTGATAACCTTCCTGAATATTCTACCAGTCTGGCAACTTGACGGTGGTCACATCGCGCGTGCCACTTTTGGAAACCAAGGCCATAAATTCACTGCGCTCGTAGGCTTCGGAGTTCTGTTCCTGGCCGGTTACTGGGGCTTTGCACTTCTCCTACTCGTCTTCATGTTCATAAGCCGCCGCCCCCTCGAAGGCGTTGAACCTCTAGATGACGTATCCCCACTTTCGAAGACAAGAAAAGCATTGTTTGCCCTAGCTCTGGGTATGCTCGTCCTCTCATTCGTAATCCTCTAAACGGCTAAAGCGACCGGGAAAACGCTTGCGTGCCGACCTTAAAATCAAACTCCTCGAGCTAACGAGGGATGGTCGCGTAGTTTCCTTAGATGAATTGGCACGTGAGTTGCAAGCAGCGCCGGCCACTCTAATCTCGCAAGCCGAGGATTTGCGTAGCAAAGGCCTAGCTAATTATCATCATGCAAGATTCGATCTCGATACACGCCAACGCATTATGTTGGCTGAAGAACTAATCCATGCTGGTCGCGACCCTCAGAAGGTTTCGCGTTTATTGGAGTGGCAAGAGTTTGAAGATTTCGCAGTTCTTGCCTTTGAAGACAATGGCTTTAGTGTCGTCAAACATCTCGTCTTCAAGTCCAGATCTGGTCGGAGAGAAATTGACCTTCTCCCTTGGAACGATACTTTTCTTTTTGCAGTCGATTGTAAGCATTGGCTGCGTGGTCTTTCCACGTCACGAATGAGTGCGGCAGTTCGCGCCCAAGTTGAACGATCTGAGGCTTTAGCGGGAAAACCCGAGTTACTCGTCAAATTCGGGGTCACGCACCATGACCGGCGGCGTATTGTTCCCATGATATTCACATTGGGCGACCCGCGCCAGACATTTGTTGATGAAGTTCCAGTGGTATCTGTTTTGAAGCTGATGAGTTTCTTGCATGGAGTCTCTCCTGTCGACGAAAGCTTCCGAAGTTTTCCGGTAAAGGGTCTAGGCATGGCCTCCCTAATCCAAGGGCAACCGAAGCCCTAATCTCATCGGAGTGGCACAACGGCGGCAACCTTGAGCGATGTGCACCAAAGGCTCCAGCAGTTGACGACTGCGCTGCTTAGCGGAAAGACGGAAGAGACCAGACAAAGCACAAACGCCGCGTTAGCCGTAGGTAGCACCGCCAACGAGGTACTCGACACTTTAGTTGACGCCGTGAACATAATCATCGGCCTACACGAGGTCGGGGAGTACGATAAGGATAGGGTGACTGCCGCAGAAGGCGCTCTCAACTCCTGCCTTCAGACTATCGAAGACCGGCTAGCGATAGCTGAGAAGAAGTTCAACATCAAAGCAACAACAGGCCCAGTCGGCCTGAAGGCCGGAAACTTGCTCTCATTGGCAGTATCTGCATCTCTCAGGGCCATTGGTTTTCGTTCCGTAAACTTAGGAAAAAGCCAGACGCCCCTGGAGATTCTCCGAAACTCCGAGGAACTCGGAGCTGATTTGGTGGTGCCCCTACTGTCGGGGGAACGAGTTGAAGAACAACTCCAAAACTTTATGGAGGCTCTTGAACGCGGAGGGTTCAAGACGAAGTTCGAAGTAATCCCAGTAGCCCCAGGCTTGCCTGAAACCGTTGAAACTTCAATTACCCTCGCAAGGAATTCGGGCGAGGCAATTAGCAAGGCAACTGAATGGGCGCTGAGACGAAGTAAGAGCACGAATAAGTGAAGGACTAAATGCAGCGGCGCTTTAGGCCTTCCAGATTCCGTCCATCGCGGAGAATGCTAGGTCTCCAATTTCCGGAATCAAATGGTCTGCCACGAGTATCAGAAAGGCAACAGCAAACACTCCAAGTATAAGCCCTGTTGGATAGTGGGCGAGCGACCAGGGCAAAATTCCATTGTAGAGTAACCATATCTCCAAGGCGATTCTGCCTAGGTTAGTGAAGTAAACACTCACAGCGACTATTCCGAAAGCCGTCAATCTCTTCTTGATTGCAACCTTAGGCATCGCAACAATGATTCCCAAGAAAACAGTGATCACTTGGACCCCGGTGCACATTCGCTGGATCTCGAATTCATTCAGGAAAACCCGATTGCCCTCATACCAAACGGTTGCCTTAATCCCAATTAACCTCATCAGAATGGCCGAATGTTCAGCTGTCAGCTTTTCGTAAAAGAAATAGTTAGGTAAGTAATACAGCGTGAGCGCGATAGCCGAGGTTATCCCGAGAACGCGCAGAATCTCGATGGCTTTCTGGCGATGCAAGGGCTTCAATCTCATCCCTTACCATTCCTCATGCGGCACATAATGAAACTTGCCTGCATTTCGATTACCGGCGCCCCAACCACATGCTTGCCCTAAGGAGATATTTCGGCGGAGAATCATGCAGGAACCAAACAAATTCAATGGTTTGTTCATTTGCAAATCGCCGCGTAAGACGCAGAACTGGAGTGACGCAAGGCAGATTGCGGGCCTTGCTAACGCTTCTTTCTTGTGCGCCTCATGGCCAACAGAGCAGCTGAAAGCGCAACGACTGCAATTACCGAGATCATGCCTGAAGGGAATTCGGGTACTGGCACGTGTGATTGTTCAAGGTAGAAGTTTATAGTACTTGCAGAACCTGCCGAAACGGTTACAGCACTGCTGTAAGGCTTGTAACCTGGTTCCACGACCGTAACATTGTAGTTGCCGGCGGGTACGAACATGTCGTAATAGCCGCCTGAACCCGAATATGCTAACAATCTGTAATGGCCATTGTCCGCGGTGACGGTGGCCCAAGCAACCGGTTGAAGCTGGTCAAACATATCAAAACCGAGCACATAGCCCGTTATCGCGCCTCCGCCACCGTAATATTGATCAGTACGAGACTGGGCGAAAGCGAACTTAGAGCCAAGAAGCATCAATGCGACAATGGCTATCGTCCACAGGATATATCGCATAGGCTTCATTTCGGGTCATTAGAATGATTCATGCAAGTTCCAATAAACGTTTTGCACTAACCCAAGTCGTCGGAAGATAGGTGCACACGAATGAAGCAATAGTCCAAACAATTGATGCATTGACATTTAACGGGAGAAGTGGGGAAGGTACATGCGATTGCGCGAGCAAGCCTAAGATTCCCCAAGGCAACCCACGATGAGATTCAGAAGCTTAGCGCTCAGCATGATATTTGCCGCATTGCTCGCGGGCAGCGTTTCGGCTGCGGCTGGACAGGTTGTGTTTGTTACCATACCGCAACCCCATGTCTCAGTTCCGAATCAGATAATTGATTTCTACGCTGGGGGAACGAGTGAGGGTTACACGCTCCGAGTTTCACCGCAAGGGGGCACTCTTTCAATAAATGATTACCTCACGATGGGTCTAATGCCGTGGGGATACGCTACCGCCCAATGGACTACCGGGCGAGAATACATCATTTTCCTAGTCAATGTTACACAAACAAACTTCAGAATCGGTTTCCTTTACTTGACGAATTCTACCGACGAGGCATTTATTTTGCGTTTGTTCGATTATGGCAGCGAGAACGTCAACCTATGGACTTTCCAAGGAGCTCAACACGTCTATAACCGTACTGTCTCCACATCCTCAATTCAACTACCAAAATTACACATGCCCCAACCCGCAACGATTACGAATGACATCTCCGCTCTCGGACCTCAACTCTACCTCACCACGAAAGGGGGACTCCTACTGAATGGCACAACATCCCTCAACATCCTCCCCGTCATGAACCAACTCTTCCAGAACCCCACTGACTATAATGAGGTCTGGTCGCTCCTCGCTGATGAAATTGGTAACTACTACTTTGCAATTCTATACATGCGGAACAACGACCCTTCACACGTCATCATCGAGCATCAACTAAGATTGAATGATTACAGAAGATTGGATGGACGAACCGTCGATGCACATTGGCAGAAGGGGTCATTCGAAAATCATGCCATCGTGAGGATGCCGATGCCCAATGTGACTGTGAATGTTGACGGCTTTCCGTTCCAAACAAACAACAACGGTCTAGTTTCTGTCGCCATTCCCAACGGAATCGTGACCGTCGAGGTTCCGGACGCGATCTTGAATTCGGCTAACTCAGAACTACACTTTGCAGGGTGGAATAAGTTCGGTTCATCAAACCCGCTCAAGATACGGGTAAATTCAACATTAGATGTCACCGCCAAATACGAATCTGACTATCCGCTGGTTGTGAGCAGCGCCTACGGAACTCCTCAAGGTTCTGGTTGGTACCCGCAAGGCGCAAACGCAACCTTTTCGGTTGAGAATGAAATGGATTATGGTAATAGTACGAGAAGAGTCTTCGAGCAGTGGGTAGGCGACTCAACCTCCACGGACCATCAAGCTTGGATTATTCTCAACGCGCCCAAGAACGTTGTAGCGGTTTGGAAGACTCAATATACGGTAACCCTCGGGACCCTTGGGCTGCCCCCCGATGCAAGCGCTGTCGCCCTGGTGGGCGATTCCCTGGTCACGCTTAACGGGACCTCGCCGTACTCATTATGGGTAGACGCAAACCATCCGTTGCCAATCTCGGTTCGGAGCACCCAAATTCTTGACTCCAGCGGTAATTACTCTTTCCAGGAAATTCGCGTTGACAACCAAACGTACACGGGGGTTCTAGAGGTGGCCAAGCCGATTGACGTTTCCCTAGTATTTACTCCGGCCCCTAAGCAAAGTGCAAGTCTCAGCCTTCAAGTCATGCCATCGGTTGCCGTTTCTGGAATTCCATTGTCCATTGCCGGCTCAGTTAACGCACCGACAGCCGAACCGACAACTGTCGTAATCTCTTACAGTTCAGGGGACAGCGGCTGGCAACAGATCGCAAATCTACCAATCGCTCAAAACGGCGAGTTTGCTTACACCTGGCAAGCAACCGCCCCAGGAAACTATTCTATCAAAGCGTTCTGGTCGGGTAACTCAAAGTATTCTTCAACCTCTCAAATCGTGGGAGTCAGAGTTGTCAATTCCGTTCCAATGATAGCTGGATCTGATCTGTTTAATCAAATCCTGCAAAATGGGTTAGCAGCGGCAAGAAGTATCCCATATTTAGGTACCCTTGTCAGGTTCACCGCGACCTTGATGACGTTGGGTTATGTACTGGCCTCGTTCGTCATCCCAGGCGGGGCCCCTATCATCGGATACTTCATCGGAAGTATCTTCGTCGGGTTCATCCTCGTCTTCCCGTTCAGCGCTGCAGTCGTACTAGTTAGGGCCGCGAGGACAAAGCGCAGACCAAGTTTGCTATGGCTCACGCCGCTACTAGTCATCTGGTTATCATCCTTGGCATTAGTGCTCTTGAGTCCAGCGCTCTCTCCCGCGCACCCTCTGCTTGTAGCATCACAAATATTGTTAGTGCTTAGCAACGTGTTTGCGATTCCTATGCTTGCATCTTTCCGACTTGCCAAACTAGTTGTTTGACGATAGTCTGAAATCTTTCAGAATTAGCGAGCGAAGAGTAACGTTGTATGATTGTTGTTAATCCAAATGATTCTGCGGTATTGAGCGTGCACTGCTACGTGCAGCTAAACACTTTATGAATTCAGAGAGAACGGGACTGTAAAGCTTCGGTCGACGAGATTATGGTCGCAGAGAATGAAAGAAGAGTTACGATACTCGCTCTTCTCTTCTTCGCATTAATTGCCACTCCAAACCTATCGTCGACGGTATTCGCGCAAAGCAGTCAGCCAATTATGGCGTTCGAACCTTCTATGAATTCAACGATCCCAAGCCCGGCGATGCCGCTGCCAAGTCCAACCAAGGGCTATACCCCTCAACCCGCACCTGTTTCCGGAATCATACGGGTTCTAATGATTGCAGCTGCTTTCTCAGATATTCCAAATCGGACAAGCATTGCCGTGTTGAAGCAGGAATTCTTCGGGACCCTATCCACGTACTATCATGAAGTATCACTTGGGACCCTCACAATTCAGGGCGACGCGTATGGGTGGTACAAGCTTCCTTACCCTGAATCTCATTATGGGATGGACTGCCAAGCAATTGACGATGCTGACTGTAGCGGAGCAGACCAGTCGTGGCAGGTCGCAAATGACGCTGCCCTTCTAGCCCAGAAGGATGTTAACTTCCAAAATTACGATTATTTCGTCTTCATCCACTCAGGGGTTGGTGAAGAATCGAGCGGTGTGAAAAACGATGTATGGTCGGTTACCTACCTTGGCGGAGTCTGGGTTAGAACCAATTCGAGAACTCTTAGCAAATTCAACATTGACCCGGAACTTGAGGCCGCGGGTGCCGTACCTAACGGGGTTTGGTGTCATGAATTCGGCCACAACTTAGGCTTACCTGACCTATACAACACCAGCAATGGCCGAACAATTCTTGGTCCCTGGGAGCTAATGGACAAGGGATTGTGGAATGGAGACCCAGCGGGATCAAGCCCGGCCCATATGTCCGCTTGGCCTAAACTTCAGCTCGGGTTTGTCAGCGGATCACAACTTGCAATGGCAAACGTTGGAGTGACGAGCACTTTCACCGTTGATCCCACTGAAGTGCCTTCGAGTAACGTGCATGTTATCGAGATACCTTTGACGAACACACTCAACCCTAGCCAATACTACTTGGTTGAAGTAAGATCCATGAGAGGCTTCGACTCGGCTTTACCTGCCGGAGGAGTTCTGATCACCTACGTAGATAATACAGCAATCATAGGTAGGGTGCATGTTATCGATGGTCATCCGAGCGTTCCTAGTTTAGAGGATGCTGTTTGGGATATTGGCCAAACCTTCACTGACAGTCACAACAACGTCGCTGTAACTGTGGCTGCAAAAGTCGGAAATTCTTACCAAGTGATTGTGAATCGGGGTAGCTCTCAACAACCTCCACCGCCACAACCGCCAAATCAGAACACAACCTATATCGACTTAGGAATAACTGGCATCAATGCTCAACCCCAAGTAATTACCAGCCCCAACACAACCGTGACCGTTACCGTCCAAATAACCAACTCAGGAACTCAAGGAGCAACCAATGTTCCCGTAGAGGTTGACTTAGATGGGCAGCTCTACACTAACACAGAAATCAGTGCCGCCGCAGGTTCTGCAACTCAAACCTCCTTCACTTGGACCTCAGCTCTCGGAAGCCACGCATTCAAAATAACCATTGATCCAAACAACACAATTAACGATACCAATAGAGCAAACAACGTCGCCGACTTCACGCTCAACGTCGGCCCAGTCCTCACGATTAACGTTCCGGCCAATGTAACCTCCGCCGGAAGCATCTGGGTCATGATAAACGGCGTGAAGTACAACTTGACTTCAGGCCAATTGCAAGTCAGCGTTCCCAACGGGACTGTAACGGTACAAGTGCAGCCAGCAGTCAACACTTCCACAGGGGTCCGACAATTATTCGGCGGCTGGGCTGATGGGAACCTAACGAATCCAAGGCAGATTGTTGTTACGTCAAATACCGTACTGCAAGCCGTTTACGCGACCCAATACTTGCTGTCCATAAACCAGAATGGCGGAACTACGACTCCCAGCGGGTGGTACTTCCCAGGTACAGCGGTTCAGGTCAATGCCGCGAATCCGTCAAACGTGACTGCTAACGCCTCGAGGCTGATATTTGCCGGGTGGAACGGTGACCTTAACTCAACTTCAACTTCCGTGACGGTGAACATGTCCAAACCCATCACGTTGACAGCAGGCTGGACGAAGCAATACTACGTCACAATAATCTCCCCGGCCGGGTCGCCAACGGGGAGTGGCTGGTATAATGCCGGCAATATTGCTACGGTGGCCGTTCAATCAACCGTCCAATATGCGAACGGGACCAGACAAGTCTTTACAGGCTGGAACTCAACCTCACTAGGTAACAATCCTACTGCGCAAATTTACGTTAACGCTCCGACGACGCTGCAGGCCTCGTGGAAGACACAATACGCTGTAATCATTCAGTCCGAATATGGAACCCCACTCGGTTCAGGTTGGTATGATGTGGGTTCAACTGTACCAGTCTCTATACAAACCCAGGTGGATTACGGAAATGCAACGCGCAGGTCATTCGCTAGTTGGACAGGAGATTATTCTGGGACATTTCCCAACGTAACTTTGCGAGCAGACACGCCAAAAACATTAACGGCAAACTGGAACACGGAATACTTGGTCATCTTCAAGGTCGCCGGTCTGTCAAACTCAACAATCGTCAAACTCAACCTAAACAATGCATACTATGACCTCTCAATGAATGGTAACCTTCAAGCTTGGTACCGGAAAGGCACAATGATCAGCCCAACACTCAACCAAACGATCGTTGATGGGTTTTCAGTTCACCAGTTCTCGGGCTGGCGAAACGCAACAGGTGGCGCCATCGAAGGACCCACTACAATTAACTCTCCCGAAACCTTCGTAGCATCATATTCAAACTCACTAACTCTGCCCCCCATACCTGGTTTCCCAACCGAAAGTACAATCCTAGGAATCCTAATCGGATCTCTAGTGTTGGCGACCTTGCGAAGACGAAGGCCTCGAAAGTCGACCCACTGACCTCTTCGCAACTGGGCACATGCTGAAGACGAATGATTAGCATTCTGGAACGTGGAAAAGCGGTTCAAGTTCCCATGTTAGGCATCTGACAAAGCTGCTGGTTTACTTCGTGTGAGAAAGACGATGCCCTTACCTTGCTGGACTTGGAAGCGAGTCCAGCGGTCGATATAGGGCCTATCTCTTAGCTTCTTGATCCTTAACCGCCTTCGTTGTCCGCTGCCAGATTCCTGAAGTTCTGTCTCAATAACACAATCAGAGGATTCCTCGAGCTTCGTCAGATCCGCCTTCTCAATTCCCGTCCCCACGGTTACGCAGAATTTTCCGCCGTTTGCCTTCACCTTCGCGGCGACGGATTGGAGGAAATTTACCAAGTAATCAATCCGCAAAGCAGTGATTAGGGGATTTAATGAATCGAAATAGACATCCGCTCCCGGTCCGGCAAGCTCTAAGCATTTCGTGATTTTCAAACTCAAATTAGTCAAGTCTGTATGTGAGGAAACCGAAAACTCTTCCTTCGACAAACCTCCACCGACAGCAGAATAGGCGTCGATAAAGATGAGTTTGTCACCCCGCAAGTTGCCTTCTTCCGTTACTCCAAGCCTTAACATGTTCTCACGAGTTTTGTGAGGGTATTCGGTGTTGGTTATGTAGATTGATTTGCCAAGCGCCAAATGTTCGGCGGCGAGGGAATTTAGGAGAACGCTTTTCCCGGAACCAGAGTTGCCTGATATCATTATGAAACATGTCTCGGGTAGGCCTCCTTGTGTAAGCTGCGTGAAGTAGCCGAAACTCCTTGGGTAGAGCTTGCCGCGCCTCCTTCGGACCAGTACAACGGACGCTAAGGATAGAATTGCAATAGCGCCTATCAGTGAAATTGTTCGATGTGGAAATGGAACCGTTAGAACGGTGGGATCATTTGTCCGCACATTCAATGGGAATTGATAGGTGACAAGAAAATAATCCACGCGAACGGTGTAGTTCCCTGCCGGAATCGTTTTAAACCTGGCAACTCCGTTTACCCCGGTGAGCACTTCTTGAACTGCTCCTTTCTGATACAAAGTGACGCCCGCCAGAGGCACCGGGACGGGCAACGGCAATCCACCCATTATTATTCGGATGGTTGGATCAAAGACCTGGAGTTGTAGGCGAAGCTGCTGCTGAAGCGTTGCGTTCACGACATCGATGCGAAAAAGTGTCTGGGTTCCAAGCCAACCAATTGTCAGATCGAGTGGACCAACCACTTGTGTGGAGGGCAACGATAATGTGCCCCAACCTGATGCATTCGTCATTGCATTCCAATTCGCGTCCGTTCCCAAACTTACTTTCAAAGTTGCATTGTTGAGGAACGTGCCATCTGAGCCAACGACTTCAACGGCGAGGGGATAAAACGGACTTATCCAAAGATGGTCCGTGAATGAGTAACTGCCGCCGGAGAGATCGCGCAACAACAATGCAACTTGCCATTCGCCCTGACTCAATCTTGATGTAACTGACAGTTGGCTTGAGTAGTCAGTGTTGTTCTCAGCGTTGATGGCAAAGTCAATGTTCGATCCGTTCGGAGCTGTTAACTCAAATGAACGGGAGAGGAAACGGTAGACGCCGATTGCGTCCCTAACCTCTGCTTGAATTCTGACAACTTGGCCGCCTGTTGAGTCCGCTTGAAAGACTTTGCCGAAACTCGGTTGGCCTTCGAAGTGTAGGACTGCAGAGGTCGGAGCCACGGTTTGAATCTTTAGGCCCGTTGGTGTTCCCCCATCATCCCACACCAAGAGTGCTGGGCCCGTGCCTGATGTTTGGTTAGCGTTAATGTGAAGAACTATGGCTGAGCCTTCTTGGAATTTGTAATCAGCCAATCCTCCTACGCCAAGCGTCACGGGGGTAGCCATGGTGGTTAGGCGGAGTTGGGTGTCAACTCTCGCGCCGGGAACTACCGTCTCGGTTCCTTCCTTCGAGAGTTCTGTGACTTGGGCTGCAACATTTCCGAAGAAAGCGCCGCTCGCACGAAGGTATAATGTGAACGTGATGGATGTCTGAATTTCTAAACTCTCACCAAGGACTGGGCTAAGCGTGAAAGTTAGGCCTTTGCTCAGGTCAGCCGCCTTCTGCCCAGTCCATTGTGGCAGCGCGTTCAAAATCGCGGAAGAGCCGTAAGAATGTGCATACAAAACTAAGTACTGTGGGGGAGCCTGCGCGCTCGCAATAGGTCCCATCAGGAATGGCAATAGTATGAAGATAATGAGCAATCGAGCGGTCCGCAATAGAAAGCCCAATTCGTGGTATACGAACGTGCCAATTTAGGATTGTCTTCGATTCATCCCCTCGAAAAGGGATCGCGGTTTTCTGGCGCTTTTTCATGCGTTTGTGGTAAATCCATTGAATTCTTGGGGCAGATTTGACATTTTGGCTGATATGTCGGTGTCCGAGTCGTCCGCTTATATAGCTTCAAGCCGGTCTAGCTGAATTTTGTATGCGTATGTAATGCGCATAACATAATTAGGGAGAAAATGAAAATTGCATAAGAAATTAGCTGCAGCGCTAACAATTACTATATTCGTTATTAGCACGCTAGCAATTGTAGGCCCAGTCCAAGCGCACTTTACGCTTGGCAACCTAACTGGAACCTACAGGTATCACGCTAATGATTTCGACCCGCACGTGGCCGGACCAATCGGTTATGTCTGGCCAGGCGGAGGCCAAAACGGATACCAAGGAGCACTAAACTTTGCCTCATCCTCGCAGGCTCCAGGTTATCAATCACCATACCCGGGCGGTAACCCGGTTGGTGCGCCGAGCAATTCTTGGTACCAGCTTGAGAGCGACGCATACGCGCCGTTCGGAGCAGTACTAACAGGCTCGACGGGTGACCTGGTCTTTGCGATGAACGCCACATGCACACCAGAGCTCTGGAATACTCCCGCAACTTGTGCCACTCAAGGTGGTACACGACCCGACAACGGAGTAACCCAGTCGGAAATCGAACCAACGCTCAACACGAATGAAGGATGGGATACATGGATGATCCTAATCCCACCCGAATTCACTGTTCCAGGAGCAGCAGCACTTGATTCCTCACAAATCACGTCTACACTCTCAAACAGCTACGACAATTACCTCGTTGCCAAACTATCACCAAACGACAGATACGCGCCAGGTTGGACGCTGGTCGCCATCGGTGTTGATGCGGCAGTGAATCCAAGCTACAACCACCAGTTCATCAACTTCACGACTGCTGGTGAATGGTACTACGCCAGAATCAACGGCGTAACCGCACCAACGATCGCTGGAAGATACTTCTTCAAAATGATGCTCTACAGCACATGGGCCAACAACAACCGGTATGGCGTCGGCCCAAGTCTGGTTGCAGATCCAGGGACCTTTGCACCATTTGAGCAACCCGACGTCTGGGTTCCACCACAAAACTGGCCAGTAATGCTCGTCAAAGGTGAAGTTGACCCAGCAATCATAACCGGAACACTCCGGTACGCTGGATACAACGCATCCCTCTACGGGCTACCAATCGAGGAAGCGGGCAAAGTGTGGGCGAAGATGACTACTCGTCTGGACCCATACACAGGGGCTCAACGCCCCGACTTGCCGACGGTTGATGCACAAGCCTACGTGAACGCAACGGCGACCGGCCACTATGAAGTGGAAGGTCTCGCGCCGGGCATTTACGACTTGTACGCGTCCGCGGCGGGTTACCCGCAAACTCTCTGTGCTAGCGGCATAACGATTCTGAAGGGTCAATCCCTTCACTTCGACTGCTACTTACAACCAGGCCCAGTAATACACGGAGACGTGTTCACGAAGCACCAATTCGGTGATGAGCCATGGCCAGGAAACGCGACGACCGGATCGTACGTAAAGATTGAACTTTATGACGCCCCGACACTCGCTAACATTCCTGACCCAAGTGCTAACCTAGTCTCATGGTCACCACTACCATGCGTAGCGGGAGGCCAAGAGAAATACTACGGACGCCGAGCAGCCGGACTCTGTGGTGACCCACGCAATGGAGGCGCAATCGCGTTTCCATGGCATGAGTACAGCACAGACCAGAACGTCATTACCCAAACTGGCTTCCCAGTGCCATTCGTATGTATCAACCAAGCAGCAACAAACTGTGCGCCAGGATATGGGAACGGCTACACGCGCGACGTAGCAATCACCGATGTATCCGGCAGCACACTGTTGGCGTCTGACCCGCAAGGAGTCGGACCCCCACAGAAATGGTTCGTTGCAGGCGGAACCACAACTCCATTCCACTACGAATTCGGCCTCAAGGGTGAATACGGTGCCCCAAGGGACCTCACCGGTGAAGTACCGGAGGTCTACGCAACTTGGGTCAACGGCCTAACCCCGGGAAGATACTATGTACGTGCATGGGTCTTCCGTTATGTGCAAACAGCCTTGGACGGTTCAACCTTCCAAGAATATTCGTTTGACATAACGCCAAACGAGTGGGCTGGAGACGTCACATTGCCACTTGACCTACGCTTGAGCAGTTGGATCAACAAGACCGTCTACTTCCACAACACAGTAAACACAATTCAGACTGGTCCAATTACGACGGGTGCAGGATACATTTGGGGTAACCTAGTAGGTGCCGACGGGAACGTTTACGCCCATAACGTCACCAACCTAGGCTACGATGACCTGTACTACTCGTGTGCGTACGACACATATGCGTACGACACGGGAGGCGGAGTCTTCAACGGTTACACGAGCGCGTACACAGGCGTGGTATACCAGGGCTCAGGAGAGACTGGTGCACCTAGCACAGCATGCCCAGGCGACGCTAACCACCTGAACAGGGCACACACCAATGCTGATTCACTTGCCTCTGGAAAGGCAGCAATCCAATTCTGGGGCTTCAACGACACTTGGGGCGGAGAGGACTACGGTATTCCGTCAGGAACCTACACCCCGAACATTGGAGTCAACGGATACTACGACCAAAGCCCACAGGAGCAAGTATCAGTGACACTAAGCGGAAACCCAACCAGCATCAGCGACCACCTATTCCGAGCCCCAGGCTTCAACGTGACCGTAACCAGCATTGACTGGGAACGACCACGTGTCAGCCGACCGTGGGTTTGGGGTGGATGCCAAGATGCAGGAGGGTTTGACGGAGCATTACAAGGATTCCAAACAGGATTTTTCGGACCAAAAGCCGTTTGCGCAGGGTCCGAGATTGATGTCGGATTCTACCCAGTAGTGAACGGCACAGCTGGTGGACTCGCCGATTACCTCGGCGACGAACCAAGCTTCCTTCCACCCTCAATAGCGTTCGGTCTGACCGGACTCTACCAGGGCGGATACAGCACTAACGAGATTCCATGCCCATTCCAAGGAACTGGCGTTCCGGACAACTCCACGTGCGCGGAAGCGGACGGGGGTGGACGAAACGTCCTTGGCGGGATCAGTGGAGCAACAAGCCTTGCTCACGATGCGTTCTTCGGCCAATCCGGACGCTACGCCTTCGTAGGTGGATACACCTCAGGCTCGTACGGTTGGTTGAGAGCTACGACGCTCTGGAAGAACAGCATGTTCACCTGTGCGATAGTCTGTTGGCCATCGCACTTCAGTGAAGGCCAATACAACCTCAGAGCCTACACGTACGGATACGTGCAGGACAAAGACTTCACAGCGTACGCGTTGAACGGGCAGGTCGCTGACATGAAGATCAACCTGTTGATCGGTGTCAACGTAACGCTCGATGTACTCTTCAAGAAGGAGAGCATCATAACCGGTACGCTGAACAACATGTCCGCCAGGGTACGCCTATTCGACGACTCAGGTCAACTAGTCGCGACATGGATGTCCTCTGAAGGCGTGTACGTAACCAACTCTACAACGGCCCCAGCAAACGAGGCAATAGCGGCAAACGGAGTTCTCACCCCCAACGCGGGAACAAGCCCGTTCGTTGACGGGAACGGGAACTACGAACCCAATGCACTCTACCCATTCATAATGCAATCTCCTATCGGTGCGGGATTCCTAGCTCCACTGTGCAACCCGACCAGCAACTGCCAGGGCCTACAACAACCATCATCGGGCCTAAAGGCCTACAACTACCTGCCAGGAAACATAACGCTACTTCATGTCCTAATGGCTGGTCTGCCACAGCAGCCGCCAGGAGGAAAGGGCATTTCAGGCGTATACTACAGCGACCCAGTCTTCACACCCTCCGCATGCGACTTTGAAATCGACTGCTACCCAGGTGCCTACGGAATGTACCCATTCGCTAACTCAGGCATCCTCGGAGCGCCTGACTACACGGGCGGATGGACTGCTGAAGTAGACTTCACAAACTGGTATGCCAACAACACGGCTGGCGGAGTTCCACACTACTATCCGCCGGTTCAAGGCTTACTGATGGGTGAATCGTACCACATCATCCCAGGAACCACAGCAACATCCGGTATCAGCTTCACAGAAGACGCCGCAACTGGTCCGACCTTCGTGGGCCACACAATGGCTCCGAACCACTTAGGACCATACTCACAACAAGGTGTTTGGCAGATCAGCAACGCTCACCTAAGCGGTGAGGCTAGTGCAGTCTTTGAAGTCGACTTGAACGGGCTAGTATCAGGTAACGCTCTAGCGTTCACGTGGAGTAACGAGTTCCGGCCTTTGAGCTGGGGCTTAGTTAACGTCGTGGGCGCGAACGGTGCGTCGTGGAACTTCTACACCTACGACGGCATCTACGAAGTGTACCTGCCACCGGGCACGTACAAGTTCACCATAAGCTCACCAGGCTACGCGGCTCAAACCTTCTCCGTAGTGGTCTCACCAGGCCAGTCCGGGGTAGGCCAGAACATGTACCTGGAACAGAGCAACATTCCAGTCCCAGAGTTCAGTGCAATCGGCATAGTAGCATTTTCAGCGCTTGCAGCTTCGTTATACTTACTACGACGCAGACGCCGCTAAGGCGGATGCGCACGTAGCAACTCCCTTCCCCTTTTTTCTTCTCAAAATCCGTAAGACGACAGTCTATACCACACTCACGGCAGCCATGCTTACGTGTGGTTTGGGGGTCGAAATTTCCGAGTCATCAGCAACTAAATAATATGGGCCAAGATAACGTTGCAAAGCGGCGCTGGGTGTAAAGAAATTGGATAGAGTTGCAACAGGCATCAAGGGGCTTGATGAAGTTCTCAATGGGGGCTTTCCAAAAGCCAGAACGATACTCGTAGTCGGAAGCCCGGGCTCTGGAAAGACGACCTTCGCCATACAATTCCTCGTTGGTGGAGCGAAGGCAGGTGAGCCGGGCCTATATGTAGCTCTTGATGAGAAACCCGAACGGATCAAAGTTAACCTCTCTTCGTTCGGGTGGGACCTGGATTCATTAGAGAACGCAGGGAAACTTACGTTCATCGACGCGACCCAACTGAAACGTCCAGGGCACAGATTTAACCAACCGTCTATGGAACCGGAAAACCCGGTAGGCCTAACTCTCCCGGAACTGACGCTCGGGTCGTTAGTTCGAACGGTGAGGCGAGTGGCCGCGGAGGAAGGCACACAGAGGATCATTGTTGACCCTATAACCTCCCTCATGCTTCGCTACCCGGAGGAAGCAAAGCGCAGGCGTGCGCTGTTGCTGTTCTTCGACGCACTGGAATCCACTGGATGCTCATGCATCGTAACAACCGAGCTCAGAACAACTATGCTCGCCCGCCGGTTTCAAATCGAAGAGTACCTCTCGCAAGGCGTTGTACTACTTCACACAATGGTGCACGAAGGAAACGTAATCCGGGGGTTACAGGTAGAGAAGATGCGCGGGATAAGTCACGATTCGCAGCTTCGCCCATATCAAATTGGTTCAACGGGAATAGAGGTATTTCCAAAGGACCGCGTTTTCTAGGTACCCGAGAATGTCAGATAGGGTGAGGCTGCTTCTAAGTCGCCTAGTGAATACTCTGCAGTCTGTCAGCGGGCGAGACGTCCTGCTGATCCTCGCTGCAACGCCGATCATATTTCTCTTCATCATTGCACCGCAAACATTTGAGTTGAGCTGGGCGGGGTTCGGCCAACTCGGAAGAGGCGGGCTCTTCATAATCCTATTCTTCCTAGGCCTAGATCTTCTAGATTTCAAGAAAGACAAGATACAGTGGACTATGAGGCGAAAGCTCGAAGGCGCCATAATAGTCGCAATCGGCGTATTCTACTTTGTCCAGGTCGGGGTAAGTCAGGCAGCATACTCCAAAGAAGCCGTGGGCGCGCTGGCACTTGGATTAACCCAGGGCCATATTGACTTTGGTTTAATTCTTGAGGATGGGCTTACAAATTTCCTATATGCCTTAGGGCGAGTGCTCGGAGCGTCGGGCGACTATAGCAACAGCTTCTTGATGGCAACAGACTTCATCGCTGACACGATCTATATTGCACTCTTATCGATAATCCTCTTCGCTGCAAGTGCAATTCGACGGATCGCCACGCCCCTCTTGTTCGGCCTGGGAATGTTGTTCTTCTATCTTCTTGATGCCATCCTACCATATGGCTCAATTGGCCCCTTACAGTTTTGGGCAAACTTCATCGTTGCGGGCGTCGCCCTTCTCGCCAAGGTTTTCGGCCTTCCAATTTACGGGTTCACGAATCATCTGACAATAGCTGGGCTACACGGTTACTACCGCTTGGTTGTCTATTGGCCGAGCGTTGGCGTACAGAGCATCCTGATTTACTCCGTGGTAATGATCGTGATTGCGGCAAAATTGCAGGCGCCCAGAATCCGAAAGATAATTTACGCAGTCGTGGGGGTCGTGGTTACGGTGTTTCTGAATGTGGTCAGGGTCTTCTCAATCGCCTACTACGGCTATGCCTATGCCACTAGCGGCCAGCAACTTGACGCCTTCCACAATACGGTTGGCGAAGTGCTTTTCCTATTTTGGATCGTAGCATATCTTTTCTTGATAATTGAAATTGAAAACAGATTAACCCGACCCCGTCGTGTCCCCAGAAAACGTAAGAAAAGTGTGCCGAGAAGGATTAGAACTCGCAAGTTGGCAAAGTAACTATGCTAAGCCGGAAAACCCTGGGCCTGTTACTCCTAGTAGCCATAACGACATCAGCCTTGGCCACTTCCTATTTCTTCGCGGCCGCTGAAGTGGGGTCGGATTGGCACGAGGAGCCGGTTAGGGTCATTATCCAGTCAACATCAGACTGGGGGCGCATTCTGTTCGATGACCTGAACGGCACTAACTCGAACGGTCTCGGAATTAAGAGCGTTCTTGGCAGTGGTTGGACGACGGGTCAGGATTTCAACGACGTTCTACAAACGGGCAGGAAGCTTGCATGGCCTGACCAAGTTTACGGACAGATAGAGCTCCGGCACGGGGACTTGGTAGAATTCTTCAAGGGCTTGAACGATTTTCATTACACGCAGATCTACGCTGACCTCGTCCTAAACGTTGACGCATCTCTCCCGCAGGTGTACGTGTGGTTAATGGGTGGAGGAAATGGAACCACTACCTTCGAAATAACAAGCCCAGCGACCGGCGGGACAATCTGGCAAGACATCATTGTTGGTAATACGGTCACACAGCAAGTACGGCGGGTGATGTCCTCGCTGCCCTTCCTTCACCCGGGACGCACTGAAAGCCTGGTGGTAATTGATTGGCTAGGCATTGTCGTCGCGGTCATAATCATAATGAACTTTCCAGTCCTCGAATTGATTTACCGGCGGATCAGGCAGGCTCGTAGGGTTTCGGGGAGAAATCGGAAGTGAGGATGCAATCGAAAAGTGAGCCATTTCACTCGCGTTAGGTACGAGTCGTTCATTCTAAGGCTTTCATTTCTCTTCGTTGGACAATTCTCTCTCTACGAGGGGTTTCAAGATTGGAATCGCGGAAGGGCTGATATTCACCCAGAGGTTGCCCTTGCAACTTTGCTCATCTACGCCGTCTCGCTCTTCATAATTGCACTGTCTCTGATGCCAGATGCAACGGTCTTCAAGCTCAAAGATTTCGCGCTCGTGCCGCTTGTACTAGCAACGATTACCAGTGTTTACGTAGTCGCAGAAATTGCGTACAAGGGGTCCTATAGAACCGATGTGTTAGCCTTCAGCCAGTACGCAGCCATCTTAGTGACCAAGGGCCTTAACCCGTACACTCAAGACTTGACGCCTGCCCTGTCCATGTTCGCCGTTCAGCCTTCAGACCTCACCCCCTTGGGCACAGGAAATTACCTAGCCACGTTCCAATATCCAGCCCTTCACTTTCTCGTCTTTGTTCCATTCGTCTTGATGGGCTTGAAAGACATGAGGTGGGTTCTGGTGATGTTTGAGTTAGGCATCATAGCCCTCCTGTACGTCAAATGCCCCGAAAACCTCAGGCCGATGCTGATCCTACCACTCTACGCAGGCTCAGACTTGATGATCAACTTTACCGCCTCGAGCGTATCTGACATGCTCTGGGTGCTTCCCCTAGTCTTGGTGGCATTCACAATAGACAAGAAACCAAAGCTATCAGGTGTCCTTTACGGTATTGCATGTGCGATAAAACAGCCGCCTTGGCTTCTCGCTCCGTTCATCATGATCTATTTGGTTCGAACGCAGCACACAAATGGGGCACGCAGGAAGCTAAAGAGAGTCGTAGAGTTCATTGGACCAGCGTTGGCCTTGTTCTTCCTTGTGAATTTGCCATTCGCATTCGGTGACGCACTCGGTTGGCTTCGGAACGTAGTCACGCCTGTCACCTCAGACCTAGTCATATTAAGTCAAGGGCCAGCTGTACTTTCGCAAGTGGGATTAATCGACGTAGGAAGAGCGTTCTACTCAGTATTGACTATTGGTGTGCTGGTCGTACTCGTCACGAACTACTACATCTACTTTAAACAACTGAGATACGTTGTTTGGATACTTCCAGGCGTTATTCTCTGGTTTTCATACCGCGCGCTAACAAGCTACGTAATCTACTGGATCCCACTCATGCTCGTCTCACTAATCTTATGGTACAATTCAGCCAGCAACCACGACAGCAGAAGGCGTCCGACTTGAAGGCCCGCCACATTCGCAGGTACTTTGCAACAGTGTCTGTGAGCATTCTCATATTGGTAGCAGCATTCGCCTTTGCGAATCTGCAAGGCACCTATTCCGCCCCGCCACCAATACTTGACCCAAACTTCAAACTCTGGGCCGATAGTTCCACGGGCCATCAGCTGATGGTATGGGGTCGCGAGTCCGTTAAAGGCTCATTCGATCGAGTGGCCCTAAACGAAACTGTAGCCAATGGTAGAAACGCAGTTGAACTGGGCGTCTTTCAAAGCGGCGAAGGGTCTGGGTGGGTGTACGAAGCGCTTACGCAGACCTTAGACGGAGGGCGCTTATCCGCGCTCTTCGGCTCGACCGTCGGACTATGGTTTATGAAAGAGCCTTGTCATTGTGACGATGATCCCTTCAACAGAACCGCAGTAACCCTCGTCGTAGAAGTCAATGACGGAACCCACACAATTAGCATTCTTTTCTCAGACAAGTTTACTGGAACTCTTACCATGCTGAATCACAGGATCGAGTTTAGGTCGACCCCGTCGGGAACTTGGATATTCGAGGAGTTCAATTTCGCTAAAGAATACGCATCAGCTCACTGGCTCCTTCCCAACAGCTTAACCTTCAGGATTATTTTCGGAGTTGCGGAGGACTCCTCGGGCTGGCACTACGCATACCTAGATAGAATAACGATCACCAGCAACTATCTTCACACATCCCAGGGCACAATCTCGAGTCTGATACTCGTTCCCGCAACATTGACCTCTCGAAATTCTGACTAAAGACTTAAGCGTAGCCAAAGAAAACGCGGCATGTGTATTGCTATGAACAGAAGAGAGACGAGGGTTGGACATGGCGATCTAGATTCAGAACATCTTCGATCAATGTATGGAACAAAAGGCCGATCAATACCAGTCATGAACGTGCTCTCCGTAATCTTCGGGATTTTGGCGATTAGTGTGCTTGCGACTTACTCCATCAGCCTTAACGCACCGTACATCATCGGAGAGAACTTGGTCAATGCTGAGGTCAATCTGGTTCTCTTCCAGTTCAAACCAATCACTCTGTTCACATACTTTTTCTTTCTATCCTTCGCGTTCGGGTTGAACTCACCAATATCGAAGCGGAGACTTCTGAGCATTGGGGACCAGTTGTTTGAATCGCTTTACGTAATCTCTTGGTTCTTCGTAATGCTAAGTGGATTTGAAGTCCTATATCACATCGTTCTCTGGTCCGCGGGATTATCAGTTCAAGGGTTACAGAACCCTGATATTATTGTGAACTGGTGGCCAGCTAACCCGTACGCGATAAATGTGGTGTTCGCCGCGAAGTTGGTGGTGTTAATCTTCGCAATCTCATGCTTCTCCGTCGACTACTTACGACGGGTTCGGACGACACGAGAGAAAGTCCGAGAGAGGCTGATGTCCTCCCATGAGCGAATGGGCTTCAAGAGCTGAAGTAGGTTCCACAAAATCAAGAGTGAAAAAGCTATCCCAGTAGCATAGACGGGGACCATAAGGTACCCTGCAGTCTGAATTTGCCTCCAAACGATGTCCGCCTGAAAATAGAGGTCATAGAAATACGGACTGGCCCATAAGATTGGGATTGCGAAATAGTAGAATGCGGAACGCAAGAATATGAATATGAAAGGCGCAGCCCACAGCCTATAGTCGCATTTCTTGCATAATAGAATCAAAGGAAAAATCGCGACCAAGAATTGCTCATTCATGATTTTTCCGAAAAGAAAACTCATTAACATCACCGCCAACACTGCTTCGAGTAACGGGAGCCTTCGTCCGTACTTCAGAATAACGTATGCAACACCAATGATTGTAGCCGCGCTTGCGACTGTTGAGAGCAAAACATCAAAGATGACGTCAGGGACGTTCCAGATGAAATTATAGAGGTTAACGCCTCCCATGACTCGTAGGCCTTGGAAGACAACAACAACATTCCAGAACGCGGATGGGCTAACTATGAAATAGTATGCTACTGGGATGAGGGTAAAGGAAAAGCCCAGCAAAAATTCGCCGAGTTCCTTCCACCTACCTAATAATCGGTACACATAGAGCGGTGCCAGCACCGCGGTATACAGTTTCACTAGGCTCACGCCATACGTCAGGCCGGCCAGGAAATACGATTGCTTTGAAAAGGTGAGATAACTGAGAAGCAGAAATATCGCCACAATAGCATCAAACATTCCCCACACCACGGAGATGAAGATCACATAGGGGCAGAACGCGTAAATCTCAGCCTTTCGAAAATCAAGCCTAGCCAAAACGTAAACTACTGCGACATCAGCGATTACGATCGGAATTTTCAGCATGAAAATAGCTAGCAATGCCCAAGGGTAAATCAGAACGGGCAAACTTGGGGCGTGTCCGCCGATGATAACTAGCGAAGGCCCAGCCACGAGCGTGAAGAGCCAGTAGAATGGAACAAACAAATAGATGAGTAGAGGATGATAGGCGTAACCTTCGAAAAACACAGGCAGCCCCGAGGCGTGTTGCATCAGTAGAGTCTGCTGATAGACGAAGTTGTAGACGTTTCCGCCGCTAAGAACGATTCGACTTGATTCATAAATTGTGCCCAAGTCGCCGGAATGCATGAAGAAAGGCGCTATCGCCAATCTAACTGCGAGAGCGGCGAGAACGAGCCTTATTCTTCTTTCCATGCTTTTCAACCAACAGCAGATAAAGGCATACGGCGGCAATCGCAACTATTGGCAAGACATATGGGAGGTCAGTATAATTCCAAGTTGGAAAAGGCTGCTGGTTACTTCCAACCGACCCTGAGACCGCAAATTCCATTTCGCTGTTGACGTAATCTACTGTAATTCTATTGAAACCGTTCTCAAAAGGCCAGACCTCAATCTGGGACGGGACGCGAGACATCTTAACTGAGCCGCTTCCGGTTACGCCGGAGGATTGGTCGAGAAAAGTGAGGTCTAAGTTTTGAGAAATTGGGAGCACCGTAGGCTTGGGCGCCGTTGTGACATTTACTCCATTGACTGAGGTAAACACCCACTTCCACATTTCGATGTGGACTGCGATTTCCTTGTTTGCAACGATTTTAACTGAGACATAATCTCTTGTGGGCACCTCCACAAATTTGTGAATAACCAAGCCATGGCCGGTGTAGGTTACATCCAGAGCCTTGGGAGAAGTGCCAATCGACACGTTGAAGTCGTTAAACAAATTGTAACCGTTCACATAGCTCGTCCAGTCGCTGAACTCAATCAGGCTGATTCGTTCGTTTGGAACCAAGGACGGGTTTATGTGAATATTCGGTTTGCTGCTCCCATCGTAAGGGTCATTAAACAAAACAAAGTAGCTTGGGCTCTGGAAGGCATAAGCGCCAAGGCCATACCCTAACCAACGACTTTGAGCAATGAAGGTCTGGTGAATCAAGGGTATGAAGCTGAGCGCGACAACGTATAGGACGAAAAATGTTGTTAGACGTCGCAGCTTCAAAGAAAAACCAATTGCTCCTTACATTTCACTTTCTTGCAGGAAGCATTCAACTCATAGCTAGCCAAATGAATATTTGACCTGCACCGACGTTTTTCACGTGCTTGAGTCGACTATTATAGAGTTTCTATGGATGGCTAGCCATTCTGTGAGAGTTGCCTAGGGCGGTTATGTGGGCCTACTCCGTCTCTTCTCCGAGTATTGGCGATTATCTTCTGCACGGGTTCTGTGGATAGGACTGAGGTTCCAAAGAACAGTGAGCCCAAAGAGGAATGATCCAAAAAGTAAGAGAGCAATGTTCGTTCCCACCGATTCGTAACTCGGGAATGGAACCCACTCCGCCTGTATGGTTTTCGGCGAATTTGCACTTAGGAGAATTCTAGCGTCGCTACTGTTCACATCGCCCCGCCATTGTGCGAATATTACTTTTGATTCGTTGGCTACCGGAGGCTCGACCGATGCGGCCGCTGTACTATTTTCGTCGTACCACCCGGATCCTGATGGCGTCCCGTATGCCGAGGTTACGTTGACAAAGTATTGTATTCGGTAATTGGCAAGTATGCTAGTGTCATTGTGAAGGGTGATCAGTCTTGTTGCATCAGTGCTGCCATCCTCCCAACCTGTAAAGACCACTCTCGTTTGCGAAGTTAGGTAGGTCACGGGTTCGACTTGGACGGTGTGCGGTCCCTGTTTGGTTTCTAGATAAATGCTACCTGTGTCTGGAATTTTGAATTCACTTCCGTCGAATGCGAATGAGGTGCCTGGAACGGTTGATGCGACTGTGACCTTGATTGTGTCGAGGACCTTCGTGTTTGTCAGGAGAGGGCCGGCAAGCAGTTTCCAACCGTCCCCTGGCTCTGTTACTATGATGATGGCGAGGGGAAGTTTAGTTGAATTGGGCGGAGGCAAGAAAGCGAGAAGCAGCACGTGGGGGCCGCTTCTGGCAAGAAAGACTTGGCTACCTTCGATCTCTCCTCGCTGAGTGTTGAAGGCAATTACTTGCGCCGTTCCTGTCGCATGATTGTCGTTTGAGAGCACAACTCTTACCATCACAATCGTAGCTGTGGATACCTCGGTGGGCGCGGTTGCTGACGTTAGGTCAAGGCCAGGGGCCACAGGCGCTGATGTATTTTCAGCCGCGTGCGTGATCACCTCTAGGTCCTTATCGGTAAATTGGAGCGCCTTCACGTTGCTAACGAAGTTTACCAGAATTCCCTCAGCTTGCGTATCGTACACCCCCGTCTCATACACCGTCCATACCTCGTGGCCCATCTCCTCGATTACCTGGAAGTTCTTGTGGAGGTAGGACGAATTATGCCAGCCGTCTTTCGGAGCGTCCAAGAAGAACTCATACCCCGTGCTGACATACGCCGGTGTTTCTATACTTCCCCCGTAAAGAACCAACAGACTCGCTTTCATTCGATACGCACTCTTCGATACGAGGTCGGACAACTTCGGTGTAATGAGCACAAGTCCATCTGGGCTCACCCATTCCTCGGGAGCGCGTATGGAAACTTCCATAGCTGCAACCTGAGCCCCCGTAGAGTAACCTACAAGAAACGTGTGAGCATATCCTTGCTTTCTGATCCAATCATGGACATCACCAATGATTCTGGAATCCATCCGGTATGGCTCTTGATAGATCGTGCGATTTGACTCGGGGCTATAGTATTCGTATGAGCCTTTCTGAAGCGCGATTAGGCAGTAGTATGTAGTCAGGTGTTGAATGAACTTGATTGTCCCGAAGGACTCGTACTCGAAGGGGTTAATCATGTAGGAATAGTAACCTATCTCTTGTTCATCCGTTGTCCCGCCGCCAAGCCAGATTAGGCAAGTATCGCTAGCAGTATTGTTCCAATAGTACCAAGAAGCGTCACCGATCTTTACAATCGACCTTACCGGCTGGTTTGGAAGTTGGGCGTGCGTCGAGGGAATCCGAATCAGAAGTAGGATCAAGATTGTTGCGACCAGTATCAATCTTGCCCACTGTTGGACACGGTGGGGTGGTAGTCGTGGGGCACGCCCCCTGAGATTGCGGCGAATCGCTCTGATGAGTAGGATCAAACTACCAAGCATTAGAGCGCTGAATATGACGAGTGAGACTGTTGCTGTTCGTGAAGGTACCCAACGCGCCTGCACGTTCTTCGGCCCATCCATGACTACTGATGCGAGCGCGTCGCTGGAGCCAATGTCACCTGACCAACCTGCGAATCTATAGGCCCCCACCAGTAGCTCCAACCAATCCAAGCTGCTGGAAGCTGGGACGACAGTGAAGCTCGGATTCGAACCTGCGGGATACCATCCTTGACCGGCACTTAGGCCATGCTCAGATTTCACCGAAAGGTAGTATTCCGTGCGGTACAGAGCCGTTAGGTTCGCGGTATTGCTGATTACGAGCAAACGTGGATTGGAGGCGACGCCGTCACTCCAACCAACGAACACAAAGCGTTCACCAGTTTCACCAGGGATCAATTGCGTCGCGGCTAGGCGATGAACGCCCGGTGTGACTGAGAGATTAATGGGACCGGCAGCATTTACAGGGTATGTGATGCCATCCAAACCGATCGATGAAGGTGGACCTGAAGAAGCTAATGTTAAGGCAGCAGCATTGGACACGTCGACCTTGAAAGAGCTTGAACCTTCGAGCGGGTCCTGGTACCATGCGTTCTGCCACCAGATTCTCGTAATCGCAAGGAGGTGCCATTCGGTCGTCTCGGCGGGGGCTGTCAAATTGAATGCGAAAGTCATTGGCCCTGTGTCGCGCAGAGGAATCGATATGCTCTGTACGATGACTCCACTCTCAACATCCCAAATGCCCATGTCCACTCCGACTTTATCTGAATAGTCAGCAACAACGGTCACTAGAAAAACTGTGCCCGATAGAACGTGGCGAGGGTAATTCATGGAGGTGATCTTAGCTATCGGTGGGGACGCGTAAACGTAGCCTAATTGAAGAGATGCAGAAAGGATCAGAGCTCCAATGGCTGCAACTATCATCAGCGATTTCTTGTGAGGCACGCGGATCCGCACCTGGGATATCTGAGCTCAGGTGTGGTGTATTCAAAGCCACCGCAACTTGAACGCTGGTAACGCTTCTTTTCGGTCGTATTAGAATGGACCGAGGAGCTTGTTTCGGACGGAATGCTTGGTCTGCCCAAGATGGAGAATCTTTAGAAAGTTTCTAAAGATAGATGTGGTCGACTTGGCGCTATGGCTCCTGCATCGTGGCGGTATGCGTTCCGTGGCTTCTGGGAACTCGCCCACCGCGACAGTGCGTTCAAAATAATCCTTCTTGTCGCCACAACTCTCTGGGTTTATTCATCAATCTTGAAGCTACCCTTTGTGCAGCCAAGCAACTATAGCGACGTAGGCTGGCTGTGGATTCGAGACGTATACCAGGGACACCATAATCTACAGATACCTTACGTGCAGTACGAGCTTGAATACCCGCAGGTTATCGGTTTTCTCATTTTTCTCGGTCAGGCAATATCCACATACTTTCCAGTAGTGGTCGACCAGTATAACACATTCGTCGTAGCGGAATCCGTTCTACAATATCCGTTCATGATTGGAACACTCTTCAACCTGTACATGTTGTGTGGTAAGCTCCGGCTGAACCGGAATCGGTTGTACCTCTACGCGCTTTCAACCCTCACCTTCGTCATCTATGGGTTCTACAACTGGGATTTCGTAGTGGCTTATTTTGTCAGCCTGACGATTTGGCTGTACCTCGACAAGAGGTTTGACGCAAGTGCACTAACTCTAACAGCAGCTGTTCTGACGAAGTTTATTCCAGGCATAATGTACTTTGCAATGGTCGCCGGGCTTCCGAACAATAAGGCTCGACTAAGGTTCACAGCAATTGCTGCGGGAACCTGGATCCTCGCGAACGCACCTTTCGCGGCCCTCAATTTCAGCGTCTGGATTAAGCTGTTCATAGGATACTCTGGGCCCAATCATCAGTTACAGAACACTTGGATTTCATGGGTCATAACTACAGCAGGCCTTGGCGACATAGTCTCAGGCGCAAGATACGGACAGATTCTGAGTTTCATAATTATCGGGTACTTGATCATGCGGGCCGTGGTCAGCAGGAAGACACCTCTGGAAAAAATCCTTCTCTCATGGTACGCATGGTACGGAGCAATCTACCTGTTTGACCCTCAGATGTTCATCCAGCTCTTTCCCATTGTAATCTTAACTCCGAACCTCAATTTCCTCTTCTACAGAATTGCGGATGTACTGAACGGATTCATAATCCTGTTCTACTTCATCGGTGGTGGTCATCCCGGATTTCCAAGATACGTAACTGACCAGCTCACACCGTTTGGGCTGGTCAACATGTCAGCCGCGTTCCGGCAACTCATATTTCTAGGAGCCTATTTCGTCTGCTTTAACCCGAAGTTACAGAAAAGGCTGAAACGCATGGCGGGAGCTCTGGCCGCGCCTGTTTGGGAGCTGGGCTTTCTCTTAGAAAAATTCACCTCCGGCTTGCTTGAACCGTTGACGAAGGCTTAGCTTGCGAACTCAGCTTAACGAGGTCCGCGAGCATTTTGAACGATTGGCTGCCCAATTTCAGCTTTGACTTCCCGATCACCCTGTCCCTGAATACGATTGGAATCTCGGTTGTCCTATACCCTTTCCAGTACGCCTTAACGATGAACTCCATGAAAAACGAATTTCCCTGCGACTCCGTTTTAACTTCCCATACTGCTTCCCGTCGAATGGCACGCAAGGCTGTGGTGAAGTCGTGTACCGGTACACGTGATAGCAGGACTATGAAGATGTTTCCCAGCCTACTGGCAATACTCTTCTTCAAGGTTTGGAATGATTTCACTTCATACTGGCCGCCCTTAATGTATCGTGAGCCGACGACCAAGTCATACCCCTCTCTGATTTTTGCGACGAAACGAGGTATGTCGTACGGGTTGTGAGAGAAGTCAGTATCCATCCCTACGATGATGCCGCCCTTGGCGAATCTGTAACCGTCAGCATGGGCGGAGCCGGGTCCCATCTTTCTGCGGCGCCAGAGTAATCGAACATTCCCATATTTCCTGCCTAGCTTCCTCACCAAGTCAGAAGTACCATCAGGCGAGTTGTCGTCTACTACAACAATCTCTCCCCGAATCTTACTACGCTTCAAAATACCTTCAATAATTGGAATCAGCTTAGACACATTTTCGCGCTCATTGTAAGTTGAAAGGACTACTGAAACCAGCCCTCTTCGCGTTCGGGCGTGCATTAATCATCCAGCCACAATGGTGATTAGGCCTGCTTTCTACCTTTATCGATTAAATCCCAACGGCTAGATGATTAGCAGAACGGAGGCTCTCTGTAGGTCCATGAAGGTGCTTGTAACTGGTGGAGCTGGGTTCATTGGGAGCCATCTTGTAGAAGCTTTACTGGCGCATGGCGACGATGTTGTCGCACTGGACAACCTCAGTAGCGGTAGTTTGGATAACCTGCGCGAGTCGTCAAGCAAACCTGGCTTCAATTTTGTCGAGGCAGACCTGAAGAACTTTGGCGGATGGAATGAAGTCTTGGATGGAGTGAAACTGGTTTATCATTTCGCCGCCAATCCTGAGGTAAATGTCGGCGAAACCAACCCCGCCGTGCATTACCAGGAGAATCTTTTCGCAACATTCATGTTGCTGGAAGCGCTTCGCAAGAGCAAGGGTGCAAAGCACATCGTGTTTGCCTCCACTTCCACAGTGTACGGCGAAGCGTCTAAACTACCCACCCCTGAATCCTACGGGCCACTTTTGCCCATCTCTACGTACGGTGCATCCAAGCTAGGCTGCGAGGTTCTCCTCAGCTCATACTCATATACGCATGGGATGCGCGCTCTAATCTTACGCCTTGGCAACTGCGTCGGTTCACGAGCAAGACACGGCGTCGTAGTGGATTTTATAAAAAAGCTGAAAGCGGATGCCACCGCATTAGAGATCCTAGGCGACGGAACCCAGAAAAAATCCTACCTCCACATCGAAGACCTCCTCGACGCGGCCGGGTTCATTAGGGATCGTTTCTTATCCTCTGAACAACGTGTCGACGTCTACAACCTCAGTTCGGCGGACCAAATCACCGTCAAACGCATCGCTGAAATTGTCGCCCAACAAATGGGCCTGCATGGAGTAAAGATGAATTTTACAGGGGGCGTCGACGGCGGGAGGGGATGGTTAGGGGACGTCAAACAAATGCACCTCTCCATCGGAAAACTGCGAAGGCTGGGTTGGACTCCGAAACTCAACAGCGAAGCCGCAGTACGGAGGGCGGCGAAGGAGCTCTTGGCCTAGTGTCTAGACCGCAGAAATCCCAACTTATCATTACCCTCCCAGTCTACAGAGACGTAGCGTTCCTTGAGAAGACAGCTGACGCCCTCCAAGAGATCACGCCCTCTATCTCGAAGGATTTCATCCTCTTGATCGCCGAAGACGGGTCCAACTCTTCAGAAATAGTTGAGAGACTCCGAACGAAATACCCAAACATCATCTACTTTCAAAATGATCGCAGATTGGGTAGGGGGAAGGCACTGCGGGAGGCTTGGAAGAAAGTCCGAGGCAACATTTACGCCTATATCGACGTGGACCAGGCGACAGATGTCACGAGACTAAATGCATATGCGAACCTAATCAATCTACAAGGGGACTTTGACCTCGTTACTGGGTCACGGTATATTGCAGCGTCGGTAACAGCGCGCCCTTGGCTTCGAAGAACCGCATCAATTGCATACAACTGGTGGGTTCGAATGATGTTCCGGACCGGGGTTCACGACCACCAATGCGGATTCAAGTCCTTCTCACGTGAATTAGTTGAACGACTGGCCATTGAGGCCAAGAGCGATTCTTGGTTCTGGGATACAGAGGTTATCGTTCTCGCTAGGAAATTAGGGTTTAAAGTAAAGGAAATACCGATCTACTGGACCGAGAAAAAGGGGCGAAGAACGCCCGTCAAACGTCTACTAAAGGACATATGGCTTCATGGAATCGGGATGCTGGGCCTGTTTTACAGGATCTGGCTCTGTTAACTTGTCGGCGGACGTCGTTTAGTTTCATCCTCCTGTCAACGCTTTATTGTTCAGCCGAAAGAGGCCAGTCGTCGACACAACCTTGCTTGCGGTCAAGGCGGTTCAGCAAAACTATACGCCGAACAGCCAGCTACTCGCCTTGCTTGAACAGTTCCGGCAAATGGTCAACGACTCCATTAGAATCGGACTCGCCGAGAACGTTACCAGCCTCAAGTCACTCTCCACCAAAGCTTACAATCAACTTGCAACCTACGATGTCATGAGTTACTACAAACTCTGCGCAATCAGCAAAGCCACAGGCATCCTCAAGAACTACAGGAAAACGGAACGAAGAGGTAAACGGGTCAGCAGGCCCTACGCCCGAAGACCGCAACTCACAACATGCTACGGATTCAAAATAAGCAGCGGAAACCTCCTACTGCCCATCAAGCCGAGGAGCAATATCAGAATCCCCCTAAATCGTCATACGTTGCAGGTTCTTTCCGAGACTCGCCTAACGGCTCGATCGGTCACCCTCACCGCGAGCACAATTACCGTGGCCTACTCGAAAGATGTCCCAACTTTGGAACCGAGCGGATTCATGGCTATAGATAGGAACCTTGACAACGTGACAATAGCCGACTCAAACGGCTCAATCACGCGGCATAACCTATCAGAGGCTACGGAAATCAAGGCCATGTACCGTGAAGTGAAATCCCATCTGAACCGTAACGATTCCCGCGTAAAGCAGAGAGTCTACGCAAAGTACGGTATGAGGCAGCGTAATCGCGTGAGGCAACTTCTCCACCTAACCTCGAAACAAATTATCACAGAAGCTAAGAGTAGTAAGTCGGCGATTGTGATGGAACGACTGACAGGAATACGCAAACTCTACAGGAAAGAGAATGGACAGGGTCGTAATTATCACGCAAGGATGAACGGTTGGAGCTTCGCGGAGCTGCAAAGGCAGGTTGAGTATAAGGCTAGATGGGAGGGCTTGCCTGTAATCTACGTGAACCCGTATGGTACTTCAGTGAAGTGTTCGATATGTGGGTTAAGAATGAAACCCGAAGAGAACCGAACATTGAAGTGCCGTTCTTGCGGATTCACGGTAGACCGTGACGTGAATGCTGCTAGGAATATTCTAGCGGCTGGTATGAGAGCCCTGAGGTTCGGGGCCGTCGCGCCTGCAAGTGAAGCAATGGTACAAGAACCCCAGCGTAGGGTAATCTTGAAAGTCGATGCAGACGAGTTGACCGACCGGCATCCGCCGACAAGTTAACAGAACCCAGGATCTACATAGCCTAGCACGGCTACATGACGTTTAAACTTCCATTCAGTCAGACATATTCGGGCTGAGTTCAGTTGACACCAGTGACGGAGCTAAGGGAAATCGCTCTAGGCAAACTGGAGGAGCTGGCTCCGGCGTCTCAAAGGGTAGCCATCTGCGAATATGGGCCCTCAGTCTATGCAAGACCAGGCTCGTACAAGGGTCAAGACGTTATGGTTGTATGCGAAAACTACGCAAATGGGCTGCGAGCCCATCTTAGGGTTATCGAAGGGCATGAAATTAGGTTCCTAATAGCCGATCGGGATCTGCTAGAGTCAGATATCAAAAGGGGGACGCTCGGTGATTTCATCACCGAGAAATTCCTGTACCCCCATCGCCCACTAGCGAATAGCGAATACGTCGAAAAAATAAGCACCCAAGCTAAGACGCGCGTCGTGAAGGAAGAAACCCGAGACCTCGTCGTGGAGTACGGTGAAATGTGCCGCGGCTTGGTTGCGAAACCGGAGTTCTTCGGCATTTCGCGAATGAGGAAGCGAGCACGCGTTTTCATGCCCAGCATGGCTGATTATCTCAGGCTCCTAGAGCCCTCAGTTCGCAAGCATAACATAGTGATAATTCAAGAATCTTTCAGAGCCGCAATTTCATCGATGAAGGGCGATGTGGTGGAACTTGAGGGTGACCACGTTGCGTTCCAGGACAACGCTATCGACCGATGGTTGAAGGACAGAGCCTCGGAGCAGGCAGTGAACATACTCCGACAGAGCCAAAGGGCATTCTACTCCTACCTCACGAAGGGGCGTTCGATTTACCTTAGCCTAGATCTCCTTGCCCGCGAACTCAGCGAGCCCATAAGGGTAGGAATCGATCCAGCACTGATGGGAACGAAACCCGAGAACCCGAAAGATTACCTCTCCCTACGAACCTCCGAAGGCTTCACTTCCTTCAATGAGACGGCATCCTTAGAGGACATTGCATCAAAACTGCGCCCCGGACGTCCAATAACAATTTCGCCATTGGCCGGCGTTCTTAACGAAGTCTTCCTCGTGACGGCTGGAAAGGAGCAATTTGTTGCAAAGAAGTTCACGGACTGGCATGGGTTCAAGTGGTTCACGCTCAACCTTGTATCATTTGGCAGCAAAGTGTTTGCTGTATCAGGAAAGACAAGAATGACCAACGAATATGGGATCAATCGCTACCTAGCCAAGAAAGGGTTGAAAGTTCCACAGATAATTCACGTGAACCTTAGGCAGCGAATCTTGGTTGAAAAATACGTGGTTGGGACTGGATTAAGCGATTTCGTAACGTCAGCCGTTAATCAGAGCACATTGGCCGAGGGCCAATGTCGACTTGCCGAATCGCTTGGCGAGACATTGGCAAGGATTCACGATGTGGGGGTTTCAGTCGGGGATGCTAAGCCGGAGAACTTTGTCGCAAGTGAGGGTGAAATCTTCACCGTCGACTTGGAGCAAGCAGGTAAACGCGGCGACTACGCATGGGATATAGCTGAACTGCTCTTCTACTCTGGACATTATAGCGCAAGTCAGATTCCCACACGCGGACTTAGCATGCTTGTTGAAGCATTCATAGAGGGGTACTTGCGGAAGGGTCGTCCTGCGGAATTGAGACGGGCTACCGGGGTCAGATACGTGAAGGCGTTCTCTTTCTGGACTCCAGCGCCGGTCATACTTGAGATATTGAGAACTCTTCACGAGGCCAGTCGGGGAGAATGAATCGTAACATTCGATTAGTAATTTTCGATTTGGACGGGACCCTAACCCCCGTGGAAAGCTTGTGGCGGTACCTTCACGAAGCCTTTGGTACCTGGGAACAAGGGAAGATAGCCGCCCTCAAGTACAGCCGCGGCGAAATATCCTACAAGCAGTGGGCTGAGAGTGATGCTGGATACTGGGCGGGAGTTTCGCTTTCAAGGGTCACCAGGATGCTCGAGGAGATACCGTATCGAAGGGGAGCGAGGGAGGTCTTTGCGGAGCTTAAGCGTCGGCAAGTAAAGACCGCCATTGTTAGCGCGGGGTTGTCACTCCTAACAAATAAGGTGGCAGAGGAACTTGAAGCCGACGCCGCGGTTTCAAATGAACTTGAGACCAGAGAAGGTTGGTTGACGGGTGGAATCAGAGTGCGAGTCGCGGTCAACAATAAGCGAGAAATCATTGAACAAGTCGCTGCCTCACTTCAGATTGCCCTTCAAGAAGTCGCCCTCGTGGGTGACCAAGCTTTCGATCTATCGCATTCAGAGTGCTTGAGAATCGCATTTAAACCGAAAAATGACATCGCAAGGCGCCAGGCTGACTTTGTTGTGGAAGATGACGACCTCACCCAAATTCTTCAATACCTTATCTAGCGTGCCCGGTTAGAGAATGCAGATAAGCATAATCGAGGATCCGGTCATTGCCTTCACACGAGGAGTCTTTCAACTGCGGTGGGTTGGTGGGGTCCATCAACCTCTACAATGACCGGATGGTTATCAATAGCAAGGAGTGGGGTGTCTCCAAGTCTTATCAACTTCCCATTAAGCGAATAAGGTCAGTTGTGGTTGAGCGCAAGAGTGTAATACCTTTCGCCACACTCACAGTAATCGCGGCGGCTACAATACTATTGGCGAGATACAATGCGCTTTGGTTTTTGGTTAATCTGACACCCCAAAACGCACAAACCATAAGCTCATACGCACTCCTCGTTTCCGTAGTCAGCGCGATTCCGACGTTGATCCGTATAATATTCGTTAGTGTTTCTATTACTTGGGATGGCAATCCCAGATCATTCCGCGTGGGCTTCGTCCCACTCCGCCGCGGGAAGCGTTTAGCCCAGAAGTTTCAAGAATTGTCGTAGTGGAGCTGAGTTAATCGATTTGGGTAGCATGATCACGGAGGGTTCATTGGTTCTCCTATATTTCGATGTGAAGCGTCAATGGCTCATACGCATCAATGGGGCGAGGCAATTTCATACGCACAAAGGATATGTTGCCTTAGCGGATCTTGTGGAACGGCCGTTTGGGACTGCGTTGAAAAGTTCGCTCGGCCATACGTTTTGGGCCCTGAAACCTACCACTTATGATTTCATAATGCATAGCGCAAGGAAGACGCAGATAATGTACCCTAAGGATATCGGCCTAGTCATTCTCAAACTAGCGCTTTCCCCTGGGTTGAACGTTCTGGAAATAGGAACCGGCAGTGGTGCCATGACACTGGCGGCAGCGATGGCGGTGAAACCAGCCGGTCATGTTCATACGTACGAGGCACGCGCTGAATTCATGGAAGTTGCTGAACGAAACCTCAAGAGGGCAGCTGTCTCAGAATACGTGACCATTCATAATGCTGATGCTAGTACAGGCATCGAAGGTTCGGATTTCGACGCAGCCATAATTGACGTAGGCGACCCATGGCCCTTGATTCCACATGTACACAAAGCTCTATCCGGTGGCTCACCCGTGGTCTCCTTCAGCCCTACCTTCAACCAAGTTGAGAAGACCACTGAAGTCTTCGGGAAGGAAGGGTTCGTGAACATTCAGACCATTGAGTGCTTCATTCGCGAAATAAGGGCGGATACCGGCAAAACCAGGCCTGCAACAATCATGGTCGGCCACACGGGCTACATGACTTTCGCCCAAAAATGCAACCCGTAGTCTGCAAGTAGTTTCTTTTCAAATTCTCGTATCGGATAACATATTGGCTGGGTGGACATTAATACAATACATTAATGGTCGGGGGTGGGTTGTTTGGGTCAACGTCTTGTTCCTGCCCTCAAGATGCGGACTTGGATGCTTCTAGTCATTCTGACAGTTGTTCTGCTGCCGCCTAACGTTGCTTCTGGATTAGCGACTGCCCGCGGCGAGTCATACTTGCTCGTTGGCGGACAGAATGGAGGCTGGTTCCAGAGCGGACAGACGCCTAGGCTTTACAAAATCATGCTCTCAGACTTTTCAGTGAGTAAATTGACCCCGGTTTCAAGTGAAGGCACGGTATGGACGGGTGGTTGGAATGGTTCACAATGGTTAGTCTCAGGATGGGGAGTCGACCCCGGAGCTACGGGATCTGATCCATACCTGTACCTATACGATGGGCAGAAGCAAGTTGTTGGTGGCTCCTTGAATCAATTCGCGTCGGAAGCATCTTGGCACGGAGGAGACGTCTTTGCGGTCAGCTACAATGGGCATGAATGGCTGCTCTCAGGTTTGGGTTCTGGTTCGTTAGGCGAAGGTCGGCAACCATCTAACCATATGGCATTGGGGTTGTTCGACGGCTACCACTTCACTGACTTATCCTCCGAGGTCCCTAACCAGTGGGATGCGATACTGTATGCGAATGCTTGGAACGGCCACTATTGGCTTGTGGGTGGGGGATGGGAGGGTAATGATGGAGAGCTCTATCGCTTTGACGGGATGAACTTCACTGACCTGTCGTTCCAACTGGAGTCCGTAATGCACCAGTTTCATTCGGTTCAAGCAATTCAGTGGAACGGGGACTACTGGCTCGTTGGTGGAGTAGGCTTCCTGGTCAAGTATGATGGACAGAAGTTCACTGATCTGACGCCTGGACTGAACGCCGCGATCAGCGCCCGACACGTGCGGAACCTTAGCTCGTGCTGCAATGCTGTCAACGCCCTCGAGTGGAACGGGGCCTCATGGCAAATAGGTGGAGGTGCACCCATCAGCGTCACGGAACCGGGTACTGTATGGATCGTGAACTATGACGGGGCAAAATTCACCGACCTTACTCCGCTTATCCAATCCTACATTGCGAACCCTTCACAAAGCTCGAGCATACTCACCATTACCTATTCGGACGCCTCTTGGTTTTATGGAGGATACGCAGACGGCAAGGGTATCTTACTCTCCTATGCGAACCATACGATGGCCGATCTCTCCTATTTGATCGGCGATGAGATGAGCACAGTAAACTGGGTGGGCGGATGGCCCAAGGCATCTAACGAAAGTTCGATCCGAGATTTTGAAATCTATGCTGCTTCCATCATCGTGGTTGTAGCTGCCGCGCTAACGATTAGGTTAATGCGCAAAAAACACTTCAGTTCTTATCGCATATACAAAGAGTCCCAGTAATACATTGAGCAACGTCTGACTTGCTAATCCGGTTGATCTGGGTGATACTCCCCTTTTCTGGTGCAGCTCCGCCGAGAACCCTGCAGCCTATCGCCACAAAGAGTAGCTGCGAATTCCAAAGCCATGAAGGCTGTTTCGTTGTAGTCAGCGGGAGTTCAATTCGAACTTCTGGCTTTTTCGATTAGTTCGAGCCAGTTTCCGTCCGGGTCTTTTATGAACGCAATCTTGGAAGATGATCCACTTAGCGAAAAGGGTTCCATTGCGATGGTGACTCCGTTCGCTTTGAGCTCGTCTACAGCCTTTCTCACATCGTTAACTGCTAAGGCTATGTGGTCGAAATTGTCGCCTTCAACCAAATTCTTCTTGTCCCGCCAGCGTGTAAGTTCTATGGCAGCGCCGCTCTCGTCCTGCAAAAAAGCTATTTCAGCATTGTTCTGCCTGACCTCCCGACGGCTCACAAGTCTGAGTCCGATGAAATGGGTGTAGAACTCGATGGACTTGTCAAGGTCAGATACGTTTAGGCAGGTGTGGAGAATCTTCACTGAAATCGCTCGCTGCGTAGGCTGACTTGAAGAAAGATAATGGAGACAAAAGATGGGGTTGCTGGTGGCTTAGACCCAGCCACGCAGTTTCACAGCGTCGGCGACTCGTTTGACGGCTACCATGTATGCTGCGGCTCTCATGTGCACTTTTTCTTTCTTTGACATTTCGTAAACATCCTTGAAAGCCTTGGTCATGTGGGCATCGAGTTGCTTGTGGACATCTTCGAGGGCCCAGAAGTAGTTGTATGTGCCTTGAACTTGCTCAAAGTATGAAACAGTGACTCCGCCCGCGTTTGCTAGAAAGTCAGGAAGAACGAGGACGCCGTTCTTGTGAAGAACCTCATCTGAGTCGGGTGTGGTGGGGCCGTTGGCGAGTTCGCAAAGTATCTTTGGCTTGATCTTATTGCAGTTCTTCGCGGTGATGACGTTCTCCAAGGCCGCTGGGATTAGGACGTCGACCTGCAGCTCCAATAGCTCGTCGTTTGAGACTGGTTTAGTGCCTGGGAATCCAGCTACCTTCCCCGTCTTCTCTTTGTGGGCGACCAACGCTACTGGGTCAATACCCTTCTCGCTGTAAACGCCTCCCTGTGAATCGCTTGCAGCTAAGAGCTTAAGGCCTAGGATTTCTGCGCCAAGAGTTGCAGCGAATTGGCCAGCGTTGCCAAATCCTTGAATCGCCATGGTCGCTCCGCGTGTGTTCATTCCTATGGCCTTTGCTGCTTCACGCATGCAGTAAACTCCGCCCCTAGCTGTGGCGTCTCCTCTACCCTGCGATCCACCAAGCGCGATTGGTTTCCCCGTGATGACGGAGGGGCTGTTCATTCTCACAATCGTTTCATACTCATCCATCATCCAAGCCATAATCTGCGGGTCAGTGTACACGTCTGGCGCTGGGACATCTTTGAAAGCCCCAAGTTCCGACGCTACACATCTAATATACGCTCTCGCCAACCGTTCCTTTTCAGACGCAGAGAGCTTCTTCGGGTCAACAGTTACGCCACCCTTTCCGCCACCCAGAGGGATGTCCATCATGGCGGTCTTCCAAGTCATCCAGGCAGCCAAAGCTCTTACAGTGTCTATCGTTTCTGCTGGGTGCCATCTTAGGCCCCCCTTACATGGCCCCCGGGCATTGTTGTATTGAACCCGGTAGGCGCGTAAAACTTGAACAGCCCCATTATCCATTTTCAGAGGAATCGTATACACGAATTCTCTCATCGGCCACTTCAGGAACTCGCCCATTGCTTTGTCCAATCCGAGTCTCTTCGCGGCCATTTCCAGCTCTCTTTGAGCTATCTTGAAGGGGTTAAGTTCTTCTGTCATCATTATCTCGCCTTTTAGTCGAGCTGCCGCAAGGCTACGCCCATTATGTAAATGCTCCGGGGAACTTTCAGGAGAAATAATGAATGGCAAAGTCACCGGCATGATTTCGGCGGATTCGCGGTAGGTGTTGAAGAACGTAGGAGTATTTATTTGCCGATACGGCAAGTGCGCGTAGCTTGAGGTGCGTACCGTTGGTGGAGCAAGAGCCAGGGAAGAAACGTAGTTTTCGTGATGCTCTGTTGGTGCTGGTCGCCGCAGCCCTAATTATGTCACCGAGCTACCTCAGCCTTGCTCTGCTTCACCGGTTGAAACTTGATATTTCTCTCGTAGCCGTAATGGCGCTAGCGCTCTTCCTAGTCGGTGCTTTCTTGCTGGTTAAGGTAGTAAAGGAATAAGATCGCTCGGCCTACGAGTAGGGCCTGAGAACGAAATTCGTATAGATCGTAAGGGCAAGCGACACGAAGAACAAGGCGGCCCAGTAACGTTTGTTCCAATAGTAAACTTTCCGTCCATCAAAAACTGAGAACGGGATCATGTTAAACAGGGCGAGAAACGCGTTGATGCCAGCGCCGAACAAGATCGGGAGGTACACGAATGATTGCTGAAGAACCGGAAGAAGCGTGAGAAGCGCCAAAGTAATTATCACGTTTACACCGGGCCCCGCGATGGCGGTGCGGCCGATACGGTCTTTCTCAGCGAACCCTGAGATCATGACCGCCCCAGGCGCGATGAATTTTATGGGAGAGACAATGGAAAGGGCTGTCAAAATTACGCCAGTTGTATATACTCGAAACTCAGCCCAAAGCCCGTACCCTTGGGCTACATACTTGTGAGCGAGCTCATGAAGTATGAAACCCATTGAGAAAATTAAGGCTGCCAGTATCAACCCCGGTAGCGTGAATGCGTTCCCGACGATAAAGGAAACGCCTGCCGCGGTCACCAAGGCTGTACCCACCGCCAAATGACGCAACTCAGTCCGGCTGAAACGGAGGCCACGCAAGCTAGGTGAAAGAAGCATGCTCCGCCCCCCAGCTGCGACTTGCATTGGTGGAGCGTTCGTCCTAGCAGACCTGACGGCCTTCATACGCCATGTTTCACTGCACTCGTGATTTTCCGGCAATCTGTGGCTGGGGCAATAGTAGTGCTCGCAGTAATTGCATTTGAAGGGAAGGTCGGCTTCAACCCCACACCTCTCACATCTCAAACAACGAGGCGCCCCGGAACAGGCAAATATCTGCCCACCCTTACTTTTAATGTTGGTACCCCAATATACCTTGGGATTAATGTTGCCAAAATGCGCAACGTGCGGAAAAGAACTTCCTAAACTGGAAAAGTGTCAGTATTGCGGGGAGATGTTCTGCGAGGAAGATTACCCGAAACATATGGCGTGGGAGCGGCGGCATGCAGGCCTAGCTGAGGAGGAGGGAAAGTTCTGGAGGAAAAGGAGAGAAGCTCCCGACTGAGAGTCCAGTAATTCGGCAGGTTTTTCTAGACACACACCAATGCTAAACCTGACTCGTTCATGTCCAAGTATATGAAACAAGCGGAGAAAGTTACGATCCCGAAGCATAGACATTGCGGCGTCTGTTCAACGCCAATCGAAATGGACAGGGAGTTCTGTGGGCCAATTTGTGAGGATCAATTCAAACGGTCGGAAAGAAAGAGAAAGTACACTTTCATCATTGTCCTCATGATGTTTCCAATTCTGTTCTTTGTACTCACACTGTTCCGCAAATAGAAATCGCACCAGTAATGAACGGCGGGACTCTTCCCGGCCCCAGGCGGGCCGCTAATCATCAGCGCATAGCGAATTTCGAGCACGAAAAATCGTGATCAAACCACGCGATTGTTCCCTGGAAATATATACGCGGAACACAACTGTTCCGAAGCAATGTCAACCTACAGTGCAACCAATACTGTTAAATGCAAATCAGCTAGCCAAGGCAGTCTGAGAAAATTTGTCGCAAAAGAAACTATTCGTAAGAAAAGCAACAGGGCTTGTCAGAGAAATCGGTCCGCTAACTGCAATGATCATCATCTTAGCCAACGTCATGGGCCTCGGCTGGCAGAAACGTGTCTTCCAGTTCACTGGGGCTGCCCCACTACCAGAGAACCTCTGGGTTGCTGGCATTCCACCAATGGTCATGGCTTTCCTGATCGGTGGAATCATCATTATCCTCTCAGTTCTATCCTTCTCGATTCTGATCGCGGCTATGCCTCGGTCAGGAGGAGGGTACGTTGTCATCTCTAGGCTTGTCAGTCCAATCTGGGCGTTCGTCGGCTCATGGTTCGAATTTCTCAGCATTGCGTGGTCCTTCGGGATCATCGCAGTGGCTGTGTTCGAAGGCATCTACTTCATTTTCGGGCCCATAGTCGGCATAACGGCGGCTGGAGTCAACGACGTGTACCTATTCGGTGGAGGCGTCCTATTAGTCGTCCTCTTCACGGCCATTGGATCCCTAGGGGTGAGAATGGCGGGATACCTTCTGCAGGTGATGTTCTGGATTCCGGCGATTTTGACCGTCTACGTGCTCTTCTTGCTAGCAAGTTCGCTGTCGAACCCGAGTGCTTTGCAAGCTGGAATCACGTCGTTAGCTGCGGCGAACGGAATAACGGGAGTCACAGCCGACACCTACGTGAAAGGTGCACTCACACAAGGAATGGATGCAGCAAATGTGGGTAACTACTGGTCGGCCGTATCAACCGCCATGATCGGAGCCTACTTTGCTTACATTGGATATGCAGCATCGACATTCGTCGCAGGCGAAGTGAAGGAAGCAAACAAGAGCCTACCGAAAGTTCTGCTTCTATCCTCAGTGATTATCATGGTCGCATACATGGTCGTTTCAGGTCTCGGAGCATACGCGACCGCGGCGCTGGGTCGGACAACATTGCCAAACGGTAACACCTGGTCATTCTTCGAAGCCTACTCCTACCTATCGTATGGTAAAGGAAACTTAGCAAAGGCTGGCGTTCCCGCCATCAAAGCATGGACGACGACCGTCGCCGCTATGACTGGAATCGGTCTAAACCTTAGCTCACTCAACTGGCTGCTATTCATATTCGGCATACTATGGGTAGCAAACGACATTCCGCCATTCATCCTAACCGCCTCAAGAATTCTCTTCGCTATGGCATTCGACAGGGTTCTACCAGGGTCACTCGCAAACGTGAACGAGCGATTCCACTCACCCGTCAACGCAACGATTGTAACTGGAGTCTTCGGCATGCTAGGATGCTTCTCAGAATCCGGCGTAATATCTAACGGTGGTACATGGAACCCAGGCGGAGCCCTGGGCGGTGCGCTTAACGGCATATTCAGCATAGGCGTCTCAAGCACGGACCTATTCGACGCAGTTTTCTTCACACTGTTCGCTTTAGCACTGATCATGTTGCCATTGCGCAAGAAGGAGATCTATGAGACAGCACCATTCAAGATCGGCGGTAAAACAGGGATGATGGTTATTGGCGTCTTAGGTGTCGGAGCTAACCTAGCATTGGACTGGATGATACTCACCGCACCGCAAGACAGCTACAACATCCTTGCACCAACATCTGACAACTGGTTCGCAATCGGCTTCACCGTGCTACTTGGCCTAGTGGGCGCGGGTATGTACGCCTACTATAAGTACGGTAAGAAAGACGTCGACTACTCCACTATCTTCGCAGAAATCCCACCAGAATAGGCAAGCCCCACTCCCTTTTTTCTTTTTTCTTTCTTTTCCTCTTTCCTTTCGGCATTCGCGTAATAGCTACGCTGCATCCTCTCCTATTCCCGGGCCACTTTCTGAGAGCGGGACAAGAATTCTACTGCACCTAGAACATTTTATCGTTTCAACTTCTTGAGGGATGAGTTTACCCAGCTTCATAACGGCCGCGGAGTCATCGTGGCCAATGAAGAAGCAAATCAGCATCTTGAAAGGACGCCACGAAACCATTGCTATACCACAGCTTTCGGCATCGACGCTTACCAACGTAAATCCTGAGAACAAAGGTTGAAGATAAATGAGGCCTGCGCAACACAGGAAACCAGAGAAGAGGATACGGCACAGGGCCAATTATGCAGTGTATGGAGGGTCGGGTTGCAATTGAGGCGTGACGCTATCTTGTTGAGAGCCGGCTATGCGACTGCCGTGGCCTTGGGTGCTGGAACCTACTTGATTGGCTTAGGATTAACGGCCACGGTGGGAGTGGTTGTTGCCGCGGTTCTACTGACTCGCAGTGCCATATACCTCCACTACGAACGCTACCTCGCCTTCAGGAGCTTCGAGGATTTCGCATCTGGCAAGATACGGCACGAATGCATTGCATGCGGCGCCTCTTGCCATTTGAAAGTTAATCTTGGAAAAGACGATGTGGAAAGGCTACTAAGATACGCAAAGGAGAACGGTATTCAGGACACAATTATCGAGACACATGGGAAAAACTACTGGTTGAAAAGAAAACGATCAGGCGCATGCGTCTTCCTGACCTACGTAGATAACCTGCCTCGCTGCTCAATTTACACAATACGGCCCACCGCTTGCAGGCTTTACCCCTTGATACCTTCAGGAGCACGGCTGAAGGTTGACCCCCTATGCCCCGGCTTGAGCAAGGATCGTGGGCACACTTTCAAGGAACATCTCATAATCCAGGAAGTTGGCTCATACGTAAGGAAGGTAATAGGTAAAATCTAGCCTTAAGATGGTCTGACGTTTTTCGCTCAAAGGTATATTTGCAGGAACGAAGCAGTAGCCGCCGGGGACGGACCGTTTGACGCGTAGCTCAAGAATTCAAGTTTCCAGAATCGCCGTCTACTGGGCTGTCCTAACCTTTGCACTTGCGCTGTTTTGGTCAGTGTTACTTAACATGCTGCAATTGACGGGGATTGGACCCGCCGCAAGCCTCGCCGTTCCCGCTGCCCTCGGAGGCATCCTGGCCGTCTACATATACTTCTTCCGTGTACAGCAAACGCTCGAATACGATGACAATGGATATTCAATAAGTAAGGGTAGGAAAGAGGGGCAGAAACATTCATGGTCCGAACTTAGGGAATGTTCAGTCATTCGAGACAGTTATGGGCGACACAAAGTGCGTGTCTATGTTGAAAGAGATGGACAGCATTTCGATATAGATTCCAAGGCGTCTGGTGTAGACCCGTTCACCCTCAGGGACTACATCCTAGGTCGCATCAAAGCCAAAGAAGCTAGCACTTCTGAACCAGACGTGTTTGATGGCCTTGAGCGGGAGATTCAGCGCGGCCGAGCAAATTGGATTGCTGATCTTAGCGAGACATTCAGATTCTATCAGGTCTCAGGCGACATCTTTCCGGTGATGGCTCGGGGGAGCACACGCCCGAAGGGTTTTCTCCTTTCCCGGTTCGTAGCCGTTACGCTAATGCCGAATTACGAAGTCGCACTATACGCCCATGAGGTCGGTGACTCGGAAGGCGCGAAAACCCGGGTCACGCGCCTGGTCCGTGTTATCGAGAACCTTCGTGACGAGAAGAACATCAAGTGGTCTTGGCTGCTGCTCTTCAACGATGGAGCGCCACCATCCTCGGTCGCTAGTTTCATCGAGGAATTCGGCAACAAAGACGTAGGGATAGGCTGTATAGACACCAGCACAGGCCGCATAACAATTAGCAAGAATCAGTTGGGCGTTAGCCTTGCGAAGCAGATGAGGCTAAACCAACTAATCAGAGACTTGAAGAAACGCCGTGCTCGGCGCCAAACAATCCAAGCCGGCTAGCCTTCGACGCGCTGCAGTCGCTTTATTTTCTCGCCGTCCATCTCGATCAGGTAAGCGCTCAAAATGCCCTCCGTATATTCCGATCCAGGGTTCATGCACTGCGTTCGACCAATCTTCATCCATCCCCTACATTCGTGGATGTGGCCATGCAACCCAAGCAAGGGTTGGTATTTCTCAATTATGGCACGAACAGATTTTGAACCGACTGGTATGTACACGGGCCGTCCACCTTCCATAACCGGCCGGAAATCTTTGTCAAGTTTGGGCGCGTTGTCGATTTGAGATTCGAAGGGAGGACAGTGCAAGCAGAATAGTGAATTCTTCACGTTCTTGACTTGGGAAACTGTCTTCTCGAGCTTCGACATTAGCTCCTCTTCAGAGCATTCACGCGGGCTATTCCAGGGAGTCGGGTTCGACCATCCGACACAGGCCGCTTCGTGCTCGCCGTCGAGGGATACAGCGGATTCCTCAGCGAAGGTACAGTACGGGCTGTTCTTGATTACATCGTCAAGTTCGAACTTGTCATCGTTGCCAGGATGAATCAGAACCTTGACATCCTTAAGGTCACCAGTGAGCTTCTTCGGGATGAGGTTGAGCCATTCTTTCAAAGTCTCGCATTCAAGTTTTGCAAATATGTCCTCCACCTTATCTTGGGGGGCCAATTGTAGTTCTTCGAACTGTTTTTCGTCGCATACATAGGGTATGTAACAGTGTTCTCTAACCTGTTTCTTGAAATTCTCCAGTTCTCCGGCCGGAACGATGTGGGTCTTGTCCATGAAATCAGCCTTGTAGGTTCCGTCCCCTTGAAGAACTATAGGCGTGAGAACTTTACCAGTGAGGTCTCCGCCCATTATCAACCAGTTTGCTTTGAAAATTTTCGCTGAGTTTAGGAATTTTCGCCAGACTTGTTCGTTACCGTGAAAGTCGGATGCGAATACGATCCTTACAGTTGCCAAAGAGAACCGGCATTTTAAGGGCTTAGGCTCAGTATTTCAACTTTGGCTGTGTATGCCGTAATTGGCACTAGTCGCGTTGAACTTCCTCTACCACGTTGTACCATTTGACGGATGGCCCAACTTTGGCACGTAACTTCCATTGAAGCGTCTTGGGCTGCTTCTCGACCCTGTCCTGGAGCTTATCGATCCGCTCCAACACAATCGCTTTGTCCTGTTTAGTCAAGGGTTCGTATTTTTCCAGAAATTCTCTTATTTTGCCGCAGTTCACTGAAACTGTGTAGTTGAAGCCCCACTCATTCGCCAGAACTTTAGCGATGTAATCAGCGTTAATCTCTTCCTTGTCGCCTTTTCCAAGGTCATGCTCTATAAGGAGTATTATCGCGTCTTGGATATCCTTCTCGTTCGTTTGGACGATCTGAAGCTTTTGAAGCAGAAGCTCAGCTAGGGGAACTGTTGGCGTGTCCAACTCCAACCGGTCCTTGTAGTCTATTACGTGGCACATCTCAAGTTTGTCCAAGAAAACGTCGATGGCCTTGTTTCCTTCCTTATCGTTGAAAATCTGTCTGTGCCTTCCGGTGGCGCCTGTGAGCATGAGCGAGATGTACGGCTCATATCCCAAGTCGACGAAAAGGCTCTTGGTGAGCGGGCGAAACTTGCTGTAGGTAACGAAATCCATGTCGTGCTTTGGGACCCGTTTGAGCTTTTCGTACAAGTCCTTATGGGCTGGACAGTGCATTCGTATTGCTGCGCCGCCCAATATTCTCAGAGGGATCTTTCTATCATCAGCTTCGGAAATTATGCGCCGAATTTCTTTCTCAAAATCATTAAAGGTTGCGAATTCACCCAAACCGTACCTCAACCTGAACTAAGTCACATTTGTTGTTTCATGAACTGCGGTTTGTGTTTCCACATACCACATGGAGAAGATACCATCAACCGCTATTAAGTTCATCTACGCACCCCCATAAACTAGTCCGGCAGGCCACACGATTTCTGGCGCTCCTCCAGATATTTTTTTGTGCAAGTTTTGTTAACATCCGATTGTAAATCGTTCCGAAAATTTCAGGGACTCCCTTAACGGTTCACGGTTGTATTGTGTTGATGGATTGTCGAGCAGGCACGCATCTTCAACGCAAAACGCAAGGTCTAGAGGCTCGAACCTTAATTTGACAGGCAGTATGACATCTACTTGTTTTCGTCTCTTGAGGTTACTTGGAAGTGTCCGTTGAGAAACAGAAAGCCCTCACACTGTCGTTGACTAGTAGAGTTCTCTCAGAAAATTTGCTGACGAATTACCTATGGGTAATCCCGCTAGGAGCAGGATTCGTCGCTTGGGAACTGGTTACAAGGCTCAACCTCGTTCCACAAGCAAACCTGCCAACCTTCTCAGGCGTGCTAGGTGTTTTCTTCTTGTCCATTCAAGAGCCGTCGTTCCTGCTTCGCATCGCGCATAGTTTCCTGACTTTGAGTTGTGGTTTGATGCTAGCCTTCGCGACGGCTTTGCCGATTGCCTTCGTTGCAGGGAGCAAGAACAAATTTGACTTAACGTTTACGCCGCTAATAATGCTCTTCGGAGCTTTGCCCGACCTATCCTTCCTCCCGCTTTTGGTGCTCTGGTTCGGCGCGGGAAGTGTTGCAGCTATCATAATGGCCTCCTTGGCCGGCTTCTTTCCCATATATTTCACCGTGAGAGACGGAACGAGAAATATCCCAAGGGAACTGTTCGAGGTTACATCCGTCTTCAAATCGAACCGGCTCTCGACCTTTACGAAGATGGTTCTCCCAGCCATATCGCCACATATGTTCAGCGGTCTTAGGCTCGCCTACGATTTCGGTTGGGAAATAATAATCGCTATTGAGATTGCGACAAGAGCTGCGGGCGTAGGTAGTTTCATCGAAGGGTCCGTGAGCGGCGGTTCACTCGAAAGCGGGTTCGCGGCGATTCTGGCGATAGCCCTCGTTGCTGTGGTAGTTGACAGGGTGTTTTTCGGATCATTGGAGTCTTGGGCCAAGAGGTGGGTTTAATGGGGCCGCATGTCGAACTGGAGAACGTTAGCAAATTCTATGAAGCGCGTGATAAGACGCACGCGCTCCATGAGGTTAGTTTCGGAATCGACCGCGGCGAATTTGTCAGTATAGTTGGTCCGAGCGGTTGCGGTAAGTCCACTTTGCTCAAGATCATGGCTGGGATTGATGCCCCAACATCAGGGGAGGTTCGTTTTCAAGGCGGCCCAGTTCGGGGCCCGCATGATAAGATTAGCATGGTCTTTCAGGGCTTCGGGCTCTTCCCGTGGAGGACGGTCCTGGAGAATGTCGAATACGGTTTGGAAATGCGCAAAGCGCCGAAGCCGGACCGTCGAGCCCGTTCCAGGGAATACATAGAGATGGTTGGGCTATCGGGATACGAACACATGTACCCTAAGCAACTCTCTGGGGGGATGAGACAGAGGGTCGGCATCGCGCGTGCCCTGGCCGTGGAACCTGAAGTAGTCCTCATGGACGAAGCGTTCAGCGCAATCGACGAAGTAACCGCGGATGTTCTACGCGAGGAAGTTGCCGACATACACAAGGACACTGGAAAAACCTTCGTCCTCGTTACACACAACCTCTCAGAAGCCATTGAACTCGCAGACAAAGTCGTTGTGCTATCCTCTCGCCCAGCAAAGGTGAAAAAGATCTTGCCCATCTCGCTTGAACGACCGCGAGATAGGACGCATTCCCTATTCGTCCACATGCACCACGACATACTACACTTACTAAAAGAAGAACTGGAGAACACGTTGATTCGACACAAACTGAGAGAAATCAGGGAAGTTCAGTCGCTGCATGACATGGAAGCGCCGAAGAAGGAGACGCCCGCTCAAGAACACTCAGAGTGTGTCCCGGTAGCTTCATCGCCGACCAAAGCTAATGCACTTCGCGAAGAAACGATTTAACTCGGACCCCGTGCTTAGACCATTCAACTAAACTACGAAACTTGGAGTAGGCAACAAAACCGCGTGCAACCCATGCGTTTGATTTTCTAGATGAGTGCGATTAAGGCCACGACCCAAGTCCGCCGAGCCTGGCGGAAGTTGGTCTAATGAGACAGTTGTTTTGACAGTATGGTGAAGATTATGAAGGCCAATAAAATTAGGCCGACAGTTATGCCGATACGGTTTGGATGCTTTTTCAGGTGGTCTATTATACCCAATTTTTGTCACGCCGGTGAATTGGTGGATGGGTCTTAACCCTTTCTGTTGGGTGGCAACGCTGGGGAAATTGCACGTTAAAACTTAGGCCTGGGGGTGACGGCTGAGAATTAAGGTGGCCTCCCGGTAAAGAAAGACCCGCAAGGGAAGGCGCAGCAACTGCCCGAGCCCTTCTGGGATCTCCACCCGTAAGGTAGTTCATTGTTTTGGTAGCGCGGTCAATAACTAAAACCTGAAAAGTCAGCGGCGGGGCCCAAGGGTCACAAGGAAACCTAGTTTGAAGATGCTTCATCTCATTTACGATTCTGGTCCAACCAACTTAAGGCTCGCAGTTCGGGATGCATGTCGCAAGCAGCAAGACATTGTTTCGGACCTCAAGTAAGGTAACGGATGAAATCTGATTCAAGGAGCGCCCGTCTTGAGTAAAGTGGAAGCATCTCCTTCCCCGAACGGAGAGCTCGAAACCAAGAAACTGAGCAAGTTTCAGGCGCTCGCGGCATTCTCGCCTGATGCTCTAGCTTCAATTGGCTACGCTGACCAGGAGATCTACCTTGGGTTGGTGATCGCTGGGAGTATAGGGCTAATGTACGCCCTTCCAATCGCGTTTGCGATTACAGGCCTGCTCGCAATATTGGCTCTTTCGTATTACCAAATTATCCAGAAATATCCAAGCGGCGGAGGTTCCTATGAAGTTGCCCGAAAAACATTGGGCACTGTACCGGGCTTGGTGGCTGCGGCTGCTCTAATTGTCAACTACTTGCTGAACGTTGCAGTGAGTCTGACAACAGGCGTGGACGCTATTGCATCGGCTTTCCCCCAGCTGTGGCCACACAGAGTAATCCTGTCGCTCATGTTTCTGGTGGCGATAACACTCCTAAACTTGAGGGGGATGCGTGAAAGCGGGATTGTGATGGCCATCCCCGTCTACATTTTTCTTTTCGCTTACTTGCCCATGCTAGGTTATGGTGGTCTGCGCCTATCCCTAAGCGGCCCTGCGCCACTTGCCGTTATTGCTCCACGAGCCATTCAGCCTCTAACCATAGCCCTGTTGTTGCATGCCTTCTCAACTGGATGCACCGCTATGACGGGAGTGGAAGCGATTAGCAACGGCGTCCCATCTTTCCGCTCCCCCGAAACTAAGAACGCTGGCCAGACAATGATCGTTATGGCGCTCTTGATGGGGACGTTGTTCCTCGGCAGCATTGGACTCATTCAATCTCTAGCAATAATCGCTGGTCCACAAGAGACGATACTGTCCGCGTTAGCGCGCTATCTGCTAGGCAGCGGTCCCGCATACTTGATCATCCAAGCCAGCACCACCATAATTCTAACTGTGGGAGCAAATACGAGTTTTGCGGGCCTGCCCCGGCTCATGAGCGTTATGGCAGGCGATGGCTACCTCCCTAAGCAACTTACTAAGTTGAGTTCGCGTTCAGTTCATTCCAACGGAATCCTGCTTCTGGCAGGCTCAGCTGCGGTGTTAATTGTATTTTTCTCTGGTAGCAGTCACGCGTTGGTTCCACTGTTTGCTGTGGGGGTTTTTTTGGCTTGGACACTATCGCAGACTGGAATGGTGATACATTGGCGGCGCGAACGAAGCAAAAGATGGGGGTTCAAGGCGTTGCTGAACGCTACAGGTGCTCTCGCGACAGGGGTAACGTTCGTCATCGTGGGTGCGAGCAAGTTCTTGGACGGAGCCTGGATTGCTATTCTCCTAATCCCCATAATGGTGGCTATCTTTCTCCAAGTTCACAGCCGCCAGGGGGAGAGGCTCAAGGACACCGTAAGCCTCTGAATGCAAGTTGACCTCGAAGTGCATCACATCGCTTCATGACCGCTGCTGCCAGGTCGGAAAATCGATCTGAGCCATTCCGAATCCTAAGCTTGGGGAAATCATCATTCAGGGGTTAAGCCATCGAGAAAGGCTTGAAAGTTGACTATTTCACATCAAAATCCCAAATAACAATGGTCCATACTCGTATTCTTAGCGATCGTAGAATGGTCCTGTTCAAGACGACCCTGATCGGCGTATGTATCCTAGTCGCTGGCATGCTGCTGCTAACAACACTTGGGTCGTACGTGACGGTTGAGGTGCAGCAGGTGCAACACCGCGATGTTGAACCGCACGCCGAATTTCTCGTAGGAGACGTGGCGGACAGAACCTATACCCTACCAGCCAATGTAGCCGCCTCAGGGTCTGTCGATGTAACCCAGGCACCGACAAACGCGTCCGGTGACATTAGGTTCATGGTTTTTGACGACAACGACTACCAGAAGTGGAATTCCGGCCAGCAATCAAACTTCCTGTTCTCAGCCGATAACCAAGGCAAATTCATTTTCAACTTCACAACCACCAACACTGGAGTCTACCATTTTGTCTTTGACAATCGGGCTTCACTGTTCAAGAAGTACATAGTTCTCTCGGTCGGTTACAGCGAGGTCACAATTAGCCACGTTCCTGACCCACGCGTACCCACCATCGGGTGGGCATTGGCGGTGGTCGGGGGAATCCTTCTAGTTTATGGGTTGGCGAGGAAACCGCCCATTCCATGGGGCTAGGAGTTCTGTTACCCCTTCGTTTGCTGTATTATTTTCAGTGACCTCACTGCTTAATTCTGGGTTCGACGTCAGCTTGCTTAGTCATCAGTTGATGAAGCCTCGTCAAAGGCGATATGCGGGTTCTAATACCCGAATTAGCCGACGGGGCCGATGGTGAGGTAGGGAGTTGCCTGACCAATTAAGACCACGTCACTTCAAATCTTTTGGCTATCTCTTCTCCAAAACGTAGTTCGAGATAGTAAAGAACGTTACAGAGCTTACAACGAACCTCCAAGTCGTGCGTTCTTCTTCTGCCAGTCGCTATTGCGTGAAGAAAGTCGTACCCGCGCAAATTATGACTCTCCCTTCTCCCGCCTCCACTGCGATGGTTGATTTCCAAAACGCGTGAATCGTCACAACCGCAGTTCACACATTTTGGCCCGCCCAATTTGTCGAGTGCTCGCCTTCTGATGTTTGCGCCATATTCAATCTGATACAGCCGTTGTCTTTCTGGGTCTTTGTATGGCATGGTGGTCTTTCATTAGAGTTGAAGTTGACACTAAAAGTTTTATGCAGTGTAAAACCCTGACATGCAAACGGTCTAACTGATCCAGTGAATGCTGGATGAGAGCCGTGAGGTTCGGGGCCGTCGCGTCTGCAGGTGAAGCGATGGTACAGGAACCCCAGACTGATGGCAATCCTGAAAGTCGATGCAGATGAGTTACCAAACGACAAGGTAACAGAACCGGGCTAGGCAACTTCAAATAGAGTTGCACTGTAAGCCGTTCTCGGTTTCATAATGAGCGGGCTTACCAAGAAGATTGTGGTCGCTGACCATAGGTTATGCGCAATCCTTGGCGTGAAGGAAGGTGAGCTGGTAAGCTACGCGCAACTATCTAAAGGCCTCCACAAGTACATCAAAGATAACGACCTGAAAAACCCTCAACGCGCACACCCTTCAACCCCAACTAGCACGCCTACCCTTGTAGCCACCGAACCAACTTTACCGGCGACCCGTTCGACCGTTCTCCCTGCAATCTCCGCGGACATCAAGAAGTGCAAGGATTGCGGCGCCGAAATTCCAGCCGAGGCCACTTTCTGCGATCTTTGCGGCGTAAAGCAATAGTTGTCCTTTCACGTGATGTTGCACTGCAATTGAACGACTGTAATGTCAGCTTAAATACGATGAAAATCCGGCTAGCATACTTTTAACCCTCGCAGGCGGAGGATTCGATATGGGAACTGAAAAAGTAGGAATCATAGGGTACGGCACATACATCCCCCTACAACGCATCCAAAGCGAGCTCATAGTTCGGGCCCGTGAGAAGAAACGTGAAGACCTGCCCCAGTTCCTGGACAAAGTAAGAAACGGTTTGTTGCTGAAGGATAAGTCCATCGCAGGGATAAGTGAAGATTCGATAACAATCGCCACCGAAGCGGCTTTGAACGCCGTAGAGATGGCGGGGGTTGATCCCGCCGAAATTGAAACCGTCGCAGTTGGTTCAGAATCAAAACCTTACGCAGTCGGTACGATCGCTAGGCATGTCGCATCTTTCATAGGCCTAGGTAACCGCGTCTACATTGCAGACCTTGAAGGCGCATGCAACTCGGGGATGCAATCAACTGCTTTCGTTGAAAGCCAAATTCTCAGTGGAAGGATACGGTACGGATTGGCCATCGGAACAGATGTCGCCCAAGCGCCAGTCGGCGACCCGTTAGAATACGCGTGTGGGGCTGGCGCCGGAGCTTTTCTCCTTGGAAGAGATAGCCCGGTGGCAACAATTGTTGACACCGCAGCCTATTCGAGTTTAACGTTGGATTTCTGGAGAAGAGATGGAGCCACAGTTCCAAGCCACTTCGGCCGTACAACCGTCGAAGCTTACATCAAACATGTCATCGGAGCCATCGAAGGCCTCCTGGTGAAACACCCCGAGGTTTCCCTCATGGATTTCGATTACATCACGTTCCACCAACCATCCGGTTACATGCCCATGAAAACCTGCAAGACTCTAGCCCAAGACCAAATCCCCATCCTAGACAACCCGGAGCTGGAAGAGAGAATACGGCTGACGCCTCAATTCATTGAGGAGAAGATAAAACCGTGGCTGCGCGTCCTCGACACTGGAAACACATACGCCGCGGCTACTTTGATAGCCACATGCGACATACTTGACCATGCGAAACCGGGCGAAAATGTGCTCGCAGTTTCATACGGATCGGGCGCTTATACGATAGCCACTTGGATGCACGTGGAAGACAAACTCCTCGAACGAAGGGGCCGAGTCCCCACAGTGAGGGATTATGTGAACAGACGCAGGGACATTAGCTTAGAGGCGTATCAGAGGCTGCTGAGATACAAGCGTGGTTCTGTCAGGGCGAAACTGGAAGTCCCAAGGATAATAGCTGAGATTGAACCCTACAACGGGAAAACTCTGACCTACACATTATGCAACGGTTGCCAACGAGTATTCTATCCAGAAAGAGACCGATGCCTGGAATTTGACTGTAAAGGGCCCGTGGAACAGCACACTCTAACAGTCAACGCGCGAGTAATCTCGGTCCAAAGGCCGACTGTTAGGGAACGTCTGATGTCAAACTTCGACGTCCTGAAAGGAGGGAAAGTGTTGATAGTTGATGCGAGCCCTAACCAAGTTCAGCCGGGAATGGAGCTTGAGAGCCTCATCAGGCGAATAGACAGCGAGGGAAGATCTGGCCTCATAATATACGGGCCGGTCTACAGGCCAGTATTCAGGACCAAAGCGCTCCTTCAGCGTGCTGAACCCACGCCAGTCGTCGCGCGCTAGTTAACTACTAGGCTCGGATGCACGGTTCCGCAGTTACGACAGTACTGGGCATCTTCAACCTCGAAGAAGTCTCCGTCGTCACGTATGACGAATGTGTCTCGGAATCGATGCCCGATAATCTTGCAGACCATACTCAAGTTAATCACTGAGACCGAATAATGTCGCATAATATATGAATGTTCCGTTTATGGAACATATATGTATCAGAACTCGACATAACGAGTTTCATAAGACTCCCCGCATTTAGCCACACATTCATCAAGGCAAGGAGGGGCCCAATTTCTGCGGTATAGCCGGCTTCGCCGGCCTCAACGATGAAACCCTCCTCAAACGGATGATTGAAATCATTCACCATCGCGGACCCGATGATACAGGATTCTACGTCGACTCGAATGTTGGGTTAGCAAATGCCCGCCTGAGCATCATAGACATCGAAGGCGGCCACCAACCGATTCAAAACGAGGATGGAACAGTCCACGTCACATACAATGGAGAAATTTACAATTACCGCCAGCTTCGCCAGGAATTGGAAGTGCAGGGGCACAGCTTTCGCACTAAATCGGACACTGAAGTCATAGTTCATGGCTACGAGCAATATGGCGAGGGTTTCGTCAAGAAACTCAACGGAATGTTCGCCATTGCCCTCTGGGATTCAAAGCAAAGGAAATTGATTCTCGCACGCGATCGAATGGGAATAAAACCACTCCACTACACGATCCGAAAAGACACGCTACTCTTCGCGTCAGAGATCAAAGCAATCCTCCAATCACCCACTAACAGAACAGTGAACCTAGAATCCCTCCACAACGTACTCAACCTAGGATACATACCTGGAAAAGGCACTCTCATAGAAGAAATATCAAAACTCCCACCATCAAGCTTTCTTGTATTCCAAAACGGAACAGCTAGAATCGAGACGTACTGGCATATTCCATTACTCGACCCAACCGCAGATGAAGACAAGCTAGTTAGCAAGCTTCAATCGGCGCTTGATGAATCAATCCGTGACCAACTCGTAGCCGATGTACCAGTGGGTTGCTTTCTAAGTGGCGGATTGGACACTTCAACGATAGTCGCTTACGCCTCAAAGGCCTCCAGCCAGCCTTTGAAGACATTTTGCATGGGCTTCGGTGAAGAGACCGACGAGTTTCAAGATGCACGATTCATTGCCGAGCGCTTCGGCACCGACCACCACGAGCTAACCGTGGATAGCTCCCAAGCCATGAAATTGTACCCGAAAATGATCTGGCACATGGAGGCGCCGAAATACAACCTCTACCCATGGTTCGTATGTGAACTCGTCCGAAAATACGTGACGGTATGCCTCAGCGGGAACGGAGGCGACGAAGTTTTCGGCGGATACTACGCTAGATACCAGAACGCGCTTCGAATTCAGAGACTCACCAAGAACCCCATCTCCTCTATACTCAAAATTCCCGGAAGCATGTTTCAAGATATCCCGCAGAACATGAAAGCTAAGAACCGGCTACGAGTCATGAAATCACTTGGAGACAACGCCTCCGAATATCTAATCCTGGCAGGAGTGCTTCCTGATGCATTCAACAACGAATTATTCAGAATTGGAGGACATCCCGTCGCGGACGTGAAGAAGCAATATGCCCCTTTCTTCGAAAAATGTAATTTCATTCAAGGATTAATGAATGCCGAACTGAGGACGAAGCTTGTTGAGGATCTTCTTTCCGTTGACGACACGATGAGCATGGCGCACTCACTTGAACTCAGAGTTCCACTCCTAGACAACCGAATCGTGGACCTGATGGCAACTGTTCCTTGGCAGATGAAGTATCAATCCGGTACGCATGGGAAACTCTTGCTCAGAAAAGCGATAAGGGGAATTCTGCCTGAAGAGAGCCTTCGCAAGCCGAAATGGGGTTTCAGCGTGAATGTGCAAGCGTGGTTCCGAGGGGAGGTTGGCGAATTAGTCCGACAGATTCTACCGGACTCAGAGGTCATTCAAGAATACTTCCGGGCGGATAGAGTTCGGAAACTCATCGCGAGCACAACAAATTCCGACCGAGACAGGCGTCAACAAGTGCTTCTGTGGCAACTCCTCGGCTTTCACCTATGGCATAGAATATTCATAGACAGCGATAGGGTGGGCGCTGCCAGCCTTGGGGCCGAGGCGTTGGTGGCCTAACCGTTGAGTTACCGGGCGGTAGTAGTAGCGAGAAACGCTGCCCCACACCTCAAGCGAACACTGGACTCCTTGCTCAACCAGACCTTGAAACCGGAAGGAATAGTGATTGTTGATGATGGGTCCACTGACTCGACCCCTGACATTCTTCGGGGTTACGAGCGCGAACACCACGCAACGGTGAAGGTGATAACTCGGCCGGATAACGGCTACGACATTCGCCGCGTCCCATCGAACATAAACCTCGCCTGGAAATCCATGAGTGCGTCCGGCTTAGCATCCGACTTTCTCATGATAAGTGGCGACGACTGCTTCTATCCACCACATTACGCTGAGTCCCTACTAGCGAAAATGCACACAGATCTGAGAACAGTGGTCGCAAGCGGACGCCCATCGACGAGCACATCACTCTCCCGTGAACATTCACCATCGGGGAGCGGGCGAATGATTAACGCGCAGTTTTGGCGTGATGTGGGTGGTAGATACCCACTCATAGCGGGTTGGGAGAGTTGGCTCTTGTACATGGCTTCCTTGAATGGATTGAAAGCATCCTTATTCGGTGACCTAGTGTTCGAGCACTCTCAGCCCCGCGGCGCAAAACACCAATTCATCTATTGGGGGGCGGCAATGCAGACATTAGGATACCATCCACTCTACGCCATGGGAAGAATCGCCAAGAACGCGCTAACCACAACAGTGGGCACGAAGGGGTCGATCAACATGCTTCGAGGATACTTGCGGGCGGTCTTGGGGTCGGATGACCCATTTGTTTCGCCTTTCGACCCAGTACTGCGACAGTTTGTGTGCCGGGAACAAGCCCAGAGAATTGCTCGGGTTGTTATGTCGATCCTCTGAAAGGTGCTCACTGAACGAACTTGTTTACTATGGGCATTTTCCAGCCCAAGCCAAAGGCTTTCTTCGTTATCTTGATTGACGGCGCAGCTTGATGCCGCTTGTATTCCGCACCCCTGATTCGGCGTACTGTGTCCTCCACAACATTCTGGGGGAACCCTTTCTGAATCAGCTCTGCCCTGGACAGGCGGTTCTCAATCACCTCATCGACGAGTGGCGAGACGACGGGATAGTCGAATGGGTCGAATTGATCAGGCCGCAATTCAGCTGAAGGAATCTTGCTAAAACAATTCTCCGGAATGACCGACTTCGCTACCTTCTTGTTGTAGTATCGAGCGAGGGCGTAAACCTCCATTTTGCTTACGTCACCGATTACCTCGAGGCCACCGCTCATATCCCCGTAGAGGGTTGCGTATCCTAGGGCCAACTCGGTTTTGTTGCCTGTTGCAAGGACCAGGCCGCCGAATTTGTTCGATAATGCCATCAGTATGTTCCCTCGTATACGGGATTGGAGGTTCTCCTCTGCCACGTCTGCGGGGCGTCCTTTGAAGTGCGGCGTTAGCTGGTTCAGGTATGCGGTGAAGATTGGCTCTATGGGGATGGAGAGATACTTAGTGCCTAGATTCTCTGACAAGAGCTGTGCATCGCTCTTGCTGTGGTCGCTTGAATAACGTGAAGGCATCGAAACCCCTGTCACGTTCTCATTTCCAAGCGCAGAAGCCGCGATCACAGCGACTAGTGATGAATCGATTCCACCACTGAGGCCCACGAGTGCGTGTTTGAAGCCTGTTTTCCTAAAATAATCCTTCACGCCGAGAACGAGGGCGTCGAACATCGCCTGATCTTGATTCGACGTGGGCTCTGGAACTTCGTGTGCACCGAACCCATTCGAATCGACGTCTACAATAATCAAATCCTCCTCGAACTGTTTACCTATTCCGATTAGCCGACCTTTCGCGTCTACGGCGATGCTTTCGCCATCGAAGATCAGCTCATCTTGCCCTCCAACCTGGTTGACGTAGAAGATTGGCACGTTAAGCCGAGCCGCTTTTCTCTTCAGGATTCGCAAACGAATGTCGCGGATTTTGTTGTGGAATGGGGAAGCGTTGAGGTTCACAATTAGGCGGGCGCCCTGTTCGCCCAGGGCGTCAACAACCTTCACGCCGTAGCCTACTTCTTCATCCCAAATGTCTTCGCATATGGATGTGCCAAGTGAAACCTTCTGCCCTTCAATCTCCACGGTCATGGGTTTGTTTACGAGGGCGGAGGTGAAGTATCGCTGTTCATCAAATACATCGTAGGTTGGGAGAAGTGTCTTGTAGACTATGCCCCTTACGCTACCTCGACTGATGATTGCGGCTGCGTTGAATAGGTTGACGTCATCGTAATCGACAAATCCGACAACCGCCGTGATCGGCCCGATTTCTTTGGCGAGGTCAAGGACATGTTGTTTGTTTAGTCGAACGAACTCATCCTGTTCAGGCTTGCGATCGCCCGCGGGCGGCCGAGTCTCACGAGGGGGTAGCAGGTCGAGTGGCGGATAGCCGGTAATGGCCATTTCGGGAAAGGCTACGAGGTCAGCTTTGGCTTGCTCAGCCTTGCGAGCGTATTCTAGGATTAGTCGTGCATTACCATCCAAGTCACCGACGGTTGGGTTGATTTGCGCCATTGCGATGCGCGGCAAATGATATCAATGCGACTAAGCGGGTTTGGAAACAAAAAGGCTTTGCAGTATTGACTTTTCGAAGTCAAGAAGAGATTTGGACGTTCCCTGACTTTAGCGTACGCCCGAACCGTTTGAAGGGGGGGGAGGTGTCGCCTGTTTAGGAGCAAACTATGTTACCTGATCTAATTTTACTCGTACAGCTGATCCAACGCCTTCCGGAATGTGGAAGCGAATTCGGTTGGTTCTCGTTCCTTCGGAACATCTTTCATAGTATGCCCGTTGAATGTGACTTGCAACCCGCACAGTAATGCCTCGTGAACCATTCTTGGCAGGCCGTCTTCTGTGGTCATGCGAATCAACCTCTTGTGGCGCCTGTACAGCGCTGGCATTTGGGAGCGTTCAACGAATGGGATGACTCCGAGGTTCGGTAATTGGATCGTATAGTTTGCTGGGTGGGCAACATTCCCGATTATGGTGATCTTTTCCTCTGGGTGAGCCTTCGCATATTCGATAATCCATGATAAGCGGTAGATTTTCTCGTTTGCTTCGCCGCTCGGACAATAATACAGCACATCCCGGTCGGGAGTAACTTGCAGAAGCTTCCCCCGCTTGAATGCCTCAGTGGCAATAGGGAACGGCAATACCAACCCTTTCTGTCCTATCATTTCCTCAAGATGGGGCGAAACGTAGAACAACAGGTCGCAGTGCCGGAGGACGTACCTCCAGTACCGTTGCCTCCAGGAAGACAGCTCGCGTTTAACCCAATACGCGTCGCTGCCCACAAAATGAACGATCGTTTTCCTTCCGAGCAGTTTGGCGGCCAGAATGTAGCGGCTACACGTCTGGAGGTAGATCCCATAGACAACGCCGCACCTCAATATTTTCCTAAGGCTGGGGATCTTGACTTGGTCGGTCCATTCGGCGTCGATTCCGTTGGACCGGAGAACTTCAGCTACCATGTCGGCGTTAGGTGAGCCTGCACCAACTGCTAAAATCCTGGGTCGTTTCTCGGTCCTCATAATTGCTGTCTCCTAGCGGCCCTTTCAGCCTCGTCGATGATCAAGCGTTCGACCTGTGGAGCTATCGTCGCCCACCCGAAGTTTTCAGAGACCCACTTACGCCCCTCTGTTCCCAAACGCTCAGCCAGTTTTGCGTCTTCTATAAGACTCCGTATACGGTGGACCCATTCGTCTATGTTCTGATTATCAATGCTCCACCCTGTGAGTCCATCGGATATGATCTCGGGTACTCCTCCCACTCGGCTTCCTAAGACTGGTTTTCGCATGAGTGACGCTTCCAATACGGTTGTGGGACAGCAGTCCAAGTTTGAGGCCAACACGTACAAGTCTGAGCTGGCCAGAAGCCGCCTGACACCCTCAGGATGGCCGATGCCTGAAAGGAAATGCACGTTCTTAAATTGGCCGAGGCTTTTCTCGACAAGAGGAAAGTAGCTTTGCCTAATGTCCTCTCCTGACGAGACATAGAAATTGACTTCTGGTAACTTTGAGATCACCGTTCCGAAGTTCAGTAACCCCAAGGTCTTTTCGTAAACGGTGTGATTTTGAATAATCGCCACAGCCGGATGCTTCAGTTCTATTCCAGGTGTGGGGAAGAATTCCGCTGGGTCAACGCCCTGGTACACCACCTCCGTGGGCTTCGAGGGGAGATGCCTGCGGACCTCACTTTGCAACCACCTGCATATCGGCGTGACCCTGTCAGCGAGACCAACTCCAAGGAGACTACTAGCGTAGAGCGGAAATCCTAACAGTTTCGATTTTACGCGTGACCGTTTTCCCCATTCAAAGAATTCCCTCCAAAGGTCTCCTCTTAAGTGAACAATTATCGGAATCTTACGCTGGGGGGCCAACTGCGAGAGTTTCAAATGGAAAGCGTAGAGCGGGCTATCAGTATAGACTACGTCTGGGTTGAATTTCGCTAGAGCTTTCCGTGTGTCGCTGTCACCCAACATGCTTTCGAACACATTCCATAATCCGCTACCTTGGGGGCCCGCACGTGTTCTTGGGTAGGAAGGGGCCACGACTTCCGTCTCGAGTGACCCAGAGAAGTGCTGTATCATGCTTAGGAAGAAATCACGCTTAACTGGGGCCGCAACGAATGAGACTCGAACCAATTCTAAGCCCTACGTAGTCTTCTCTAGTAGTACGTAATCGTTGCGCTCCATTACTTGCTTGAATTCGGGTAATTCAATGGCGTCGGTGGGAACTGCCCTCCTGTCTACCAAGACGAAGTTTATGGCGTATTCTTGGGTGAGATTTTTCAAGGGAACAGTGAGAATAGGGAAAAAGGCTGCGAGCTTTCCATAATTCTGTGCGCTCATGGTATAGAATACTTTCTTCCCAGTGAAGTAGGGGACGGCGTATGTGTGAGAGGAAGGTAGGCAGATGACCCCGTCCTTCTTTGAACTTTTCAAGTAATCAAAGATGTCTTTGAGAAGCGCTTGGTCGTCAGTCCTGCTACGTTCCCTAATACGCGTCCAACCCCTAGCGTTTTGAACTAGTGACAATAAGAATGCAACACCCATTACAATTAGCTTCCAGTAGGAAAATTGTTGCCAGACGAACAGAGCGCACACAAGCGCCGAAGGAAATGCGTTGTAGTCCAGAAACTGCGTTCTTCCCGGATAGTGACCCAAGAAACGCAGGTGTGTGGCTGCATAGTAGAACACGAGCGTTAGGACAGACCATTGGAAGGTCGTCCATTCCCACGATCCTCTAATGCCGACAAGAGGCAACAGGAGGGCAACAAGTGCGAATGGGTTGAACGGGTTCAACTCAAGAAGCCAGTAAATTGGGTTTGCGCGCTTAGTTTGTTGCCAGACCCGCCTTATGGATAGGGCTGAACCCTGCTCTTGCCTTCCGGTTTCGATTCGTCTTCCGCTACCGTCTGTGATCCTATGGCCTAGAACTGGCGAACCGTACTCCTTGTAATGCTTCAGCCAGAACTTGTTAATGCCGAGTTGACCACGCAATACCTTCAGGTAAAATCCGCCCGAAAAAATCAATGCTCCGAGAACGGCAGCGATGAAAGCTACCGCAGGCAGGATGGACCAGCTTAGAATGGTGAAAGAAACTGAGAGTAACAGCAAGACCTCTGATGCGAACTTGTGGGAAAGGAGGACTAGAATTCCACCGATGACCATGAAGGGCATGAAAAGGAGGTTATGAGTAGATTGATAGAGCACGAAACTTAGCAGCGTGACATTGAACAATACCATCCCGAAAATTCTGGTGCTCAGGATTAAGCTTTCTTCCAAAACCACAGGCGTGAATGAATAGACTATCCCTGCGACTGAGCCAAGGAAGATGTCCCCCGTAAGGATGTAGCCCGAAAGGCATAGGAGGCTGGCATTAACGCTGTCCATTATTGGGTTAATGAGCCAGTTGTATTTCCTTAGCCACGACAAAGGAAAGAGCGAAAGAAAATAGAAGAAAAATGGCGGGTAGTCGTGTTCTCCGGGAAGGAGAAAATATTTTGAGACACCGTTGTACCCTCCTCCCTGCTTCAATAGGTCGACGACAAGTAGAATTGCCCAGGTGTCATGCCCGATTAGCGGTTTCCCAATTCTGGGAAGAGCCCTCAGAGCAAAGCAGAGGAGCCCAACACCGAACAAAACCGCGGGCACGGTGAAGTCCAAGACTAATCCTTGGTCCCGACAGCATCAAATCTGTTCATGTCATGTCGCATTGGTAAGGGCGATTGGGATTTCATTTGGTCAATTCCTCATACACGGCTTCATATTTCCTGCACGCGGCCTCAAGCGAGAAGTTGCTCCGAATGTATGCCTGCGCGTTTCGGCCTATTTGTTCCCTGAGCTTCCTATCGGAAAGCAATTTCACGAGGGCGTTCGAAATGTCCTGAGCGTTCCCCGGCCGGACAAGGGCTATATTCTCCCAGTTTTTCAGCCTGAGGTTCATGAAGTTGTCTTCTTTCGCGGACGATAGGACCGCTTTTCCCGCCGCCATGGCTTCAAGGCTAGCCAATCCTATGCCCAAGCCTGTGTCGAGGTCGTGCCCCTCCACATCGCTCGCCCCTATGTAGGAAGGTATCATTGCATAATCGACTCTTCCGCAAAAGATCACTGATTTCTCGAGCTCCAGTTTCCTAACCAGTTCAAGGGGGCTATTGTCATACAACGGCCCGACGACCAACAATCTTACAGCCGGAAACTCTTGCAAGACAGAGGGTAGAGCGTTTAGGAGCCCATTAGCGGTCCGAAGGTTTGACATAGTTCCTAGCGAAAGGACGGCCGGATCCTCAGGACCTAGGCCGAATTGACGCCTTATGGCATCACCTGATACGTTCTGGAAACGTTCCAGATCAACGCCGACCGGAATAAATTTGATTGCGTGGTCACTGGGGTTGTACCGATCTTTCATGTAATCGTGCATCAATTTGTCCATGGCTATGAGTTTGTTGACCCTACGGGCCACAAGTTGTTTGATTAGCGTTTTATCCACCAAGCGAAAGAAAGTGTCGTACATGAATTGAGTGTGCTCCATCCTAGTGCCTATTGTGAGCACAATAGGCAGACGCATGATTTTCGCTGCTAGAACGCACAGGAATGTTAAATCAAAGAACTGCCCAAACATCTGTACGACTTCAACTTTCTCTCTCATCAAAATGCGTGCAACATGCCAGAAATTCCCGGGCATGAGATTGCTGTAGAGGTCAGCCTTATGCAATATCTCAAGTTTTGGGTACCTAACCGACCTGAGCCGATAGACCGTCATTCCATCTAACTTCTCAGTGCTCGGTGGCCCACCGATGCTGGAGGTGATTACCGTTAGCTTGTGCCCGGTTTCGGAAAGTTTCCGCGCGAGGAGGTACGCTGCTCTGGCAGTTCCACTAACGTGTGGAGGAAAGAAAGTGTTGACTACGCAAATGTTCATGTCGCGACGCCAGGTATTTTTCAGCTATCCACCAACAGTCTGATACAAAGCTCACCATGTTCTCGGTGGGAAGAGTGCTGTCATGTGTTCTCCTCGCTCTAATATTCCAATTGTCCGGTTAGAACTTTGAAAACCGACACTTGTTCGTTCTGGTAGAGCTGGTCGTATTGCCCTTGGTCTTTAATCGTGGTCAGGAGGAGCGTATCCATTGAAAGAGTGTTGAGTGGAGGAAAACCATTCGTTCTTGCCACATCCAAGTTTACCTTTCTGATTCCCGTGATGAGGTAGATTGGCTCAGGGGGTTCCCCTTGAAGTTTCAGTTGGATTCTGGTCAAGTTGCCAGTGTGCAGGTCTGGATATACGATGAAGGCGTATAGTGTCACATTCTGTCCGGAAACTGTCACATTTTGGATGCCCATGATCGTTCGCTCAGCCGCGATTGCTTCGTACGTCAGGATTGGTTCCTCAACACCAACCGCAAGCACAAGCGCGTCCTGCGGCGAGTTATGCCTAACGTAGTCAAACGCATAGTACTCTTGGTCGGTCATAGTCTTGTAGTAGTGGCTATCCAGGATTCCCAGCCCGCCAGCAGTTGGTGCCTTGTAATAGTTTAACGCGCTAAGGTTCGCGACGCACAGCGAAATAATCACCAACACTGTAAGAACCCTTACGATGGCTTTGTATGAAATTGGTTTAGGCCTTGCTGCCATGTTCGTTTGTAAATAGTCTAAGCCAACCACTATGGCATAGGCCGCTAGGATAGCGATTGGCATAGCAAGCCAGCTAAACATGTAGACGCTACTATCCCCAGCGCCAGCGAAACCTACGTTGTAAACGATTCTCAAAGCGACCGTCAAGAATGCAAGGACAATAAGGTAAGTCATGAGAAAGCCTGCTCCGGCCCCGTAATCCTTTCTGACCCGTCGCGTCAACATAACCATGGCGAACCCGACAAATCCAAAAAGAACTAAGACATAACCGAGCTCGCCCAAAGCCACGGCGGCTGTTTTTCCAACAGAAACAGCCAGCAACCGGATGAAGCCCGTTGCGGAACGTTGGACCACAGGAACTTGGTAGGTGTATACCTTCGTCCCGAGGTAGTAACGAAGCATGACTGGCAGGACCCGGAGGTACCATACTATCGCGCTGAAAGTTAACGCAGGGGCGATAATAGTGAAAAGGGCTTTTGCCGAATAGCGTTTTCCAAGCTGAAGTGTGAATGGAAGCACAACGGCAAAAGGAATGAGGATGATGAGGAGGAAATGGTAGTACAGGACGCTGGCCGCTAGGAAAGCCGCAGCTAACAGTAGATTTGTCCACCTCTTCGTGACGAGTCCGCGTAGCATGAAGAGCAAGGAGAAGACAAAAAAGAGATGAGCCAGGCCCTCGGGGATGCCTATGGATGTTCTCATAAAGTAGAACCTGTCCGTAACCGTCAGAACTGAAGCAAGGGTTGCGATCCTGTGTGAACGAAGGATTTCGAGAGTAAGCAGATAGATCGGGATAACATTCAGTGCCGTGGCTATTGGAATGAATCTAATGATCTGGTATGGGTCTGTTCCGGAGGATGCCAGTGCTGCGACGAAGTACATGAACGTGGGAGGATAGCCTGTCTGCGTGAAAAAAGAGTTGAGCGTTCCCGTGCTTAGGAACTGACGGGTCCACGCAGTCCAACTCCAAGGGTCCAAAGCGCCAATGACCGGCGAGCTAATAGGATCTAAAGCTTTGATGGCGGTTGCAAATGCTGCAACCACCAAAAGCGGGGTGTACGTTCGCAGAGTTTTCATAGCCAACAATCGACTTGCTTACGGTTATAACAATTGACTTAGCTCAAAAACCAAAAGCCTTCTCGAAGACCTCGAATGATTTGGTAATGGGCCATCAAAGCCTTTGGGGCGACGCCGGCGTTTCGGCTAAACTCTCGTCAGATGTCCTCTCTGTTGAAGCGAGCTTTCTAATTCACTCATGTAGAGTTAAGAACAGTTAAATATTCCAGGTCTTTCTTCAACTCGCATCATGGGATGTTTGCTTAATTGAGTAAACAGATACGGTTGATTGAGCCTGTAGTCGGGTCAGAAGAGGAACGCTTGGTTGCCGAGGTTCTGAGGTCGGGTTGGCTTAGCGAAGGGCCGATGACAAAGAGGTTCGAGCAACTCGTCGCCGAGTTCGTCGGCGCGAAACACGCTGTGGCTGCAACTTCTTGCACAACTGCGATGGAAATCGCGCTCAGGGCAATGGAGGTCGCTCCCGGGGAGAGGGTTCTGATCCCAGACTTCACACACCCGGCCACAGCTGACGCCATAATAGTTCTTGGTGCGAAACCAGTTTTGGTTGACGTGGACTTAGCGAGTTACAACATGGACTTTGAGGAAGCAAGGAAGGCGCTTTCCAAACCGGGACGAGCTGTGCTTCCAGTTTCCTGGGGAGGCTACCCTCTAAACAAGAAAGAGCTTACCAAGTTGAAAGACGAGTTTCACGTGTTGGCGTTAGAGGATGCCGCCTGCAGCTTGGGATCCGAGTGTGATGGGGCAAGGACTGGGACGATGGCGGACGTTACCTGCTTTAGCTTCCACCCTAGGAAAGTAATGACGACGGGTGAAGGCGGAATGATAACAACCGAGAGCGATGAATACGCCGAGAAGATGAGGAGTTTCAAGAATTTTGGGTCGGCAAAAGTAGGGACCGAAGTACGATTCATTCGATATGGCAGCAACTACAAGATGAGTGACATACTCGCCGCGGTTGGCGTTGCACAGATGGCCAAACTGCCTAAGATTATAGAACGAAGAATCGAACTCGCCAAGAATTATGACAAGTTGCTAAACGACGTCGACGGTATTAGGCCCCCAAGTGGCGGCAAAGGGCTCAAGCACATCTACCAGACGTACGCAGCATACGTTGAAGTAGAAGGCGCTAGAGACAAATTGATTCAACATCTTCGTGGACTCGGAATAGAAGCGCAGATTGGTACCTACGCGTTGCACATGGAACCGTACTACCAGAACCTTGAGAGGCAAGGTAACCTAGAGAGGTCTAGGAAGCTCTACGAGAACCTAATCGCGCTCCCCATGTCGCACAACATGACCTCAGAGGACCAAAGACGCGTCGTAACCGAGCTCGGCAAGTTCCTAAAGTCCTTCGGTCGCTGACGGCCTTGCGAGTTCTGATTTTCGGAGCAGCAGGTTTCGTAGGTAGAAACCTAGTCGAAAGACTCTCCAAGGAAAAGCATGAAGTAACGGCCTCCGATGCGCTGGAGAACCCCTACGGTCAGTCCACCAAGTACGTCAGGGTGGATGTTCTAGATCGGAACGGCATATTCGAGGCTGTAAAGGGAAATGAGGTAGTCGTACATTTGGCCGCGTCTCCGCTCGTGGCGTCCCTAAAGGATCCAACGCTAAACATGAGAGTTAACATCGAGGGGACGCTAAACATCTTGGACGCAGCTAGAAAGCACGACGTTAAGAAGGTCATTTATTCTTCCGCCTCGTCTGTTATCGGAACACCCAATTATAATCCGGTTGACGAAGAGCACCCGACTACCCCTAAGACTCCCTACGCCGTCGCCAAGAAGGCATGCGAAGACTACCTAAGGGTCTACAAGGAAGTGTACGGCCTACGATATTTGGTGTTCAGATTCTTCAACCTGTACGGCCCCTGGCAGACCTACTTGAGCGGCGCGTTGGTTCCAAACCTACACAAAACGCTACTGGAAAACAATGAATTCCAGGTTTTCGGGGATGGGTCTAGCACACGGGACTTCATTTACGTCGAGGACGTCGTCGATTACTTCAATTCGGCGATGACCAAGAATGTCGAAAACACAACAATCAATATGGGAACAGGAATTGGCACATCGATTAAGCAACTCATCGATCTAGGCTCAAAGGTGTTAGGAGTAACCCCACGGATTGCATACAAACCAAGTCGGCCAGGAGAAATAGGTAACTTCGTTGCCGATACAAAACGGCTCATACAAATATTTGGGGCAGGGCCTCGAACATCTCTTGAAGAAGGGTTGAGAAAATCATTTTCTTGGCTAAGCGCGAAACAATCAGGAGCTCATGCTTAACCGAGAACCCGATATAGAAATCGTAACGGGACTTTAAGAAGGCCAGGTATACCCGTCCGTATCAATAGGTCCATATCCTCAAGCTTGAACAATTTCGCGAATTTTACCGCGACACAGGTCGAAATTACCATGACCAACAGAGCACCGAATTGAAGAACGAAAGGAATTCCTGACCTCGCGAGCAATAATGCGCCCAAACCTATGGCAACGGATAGTATTACGGACAAGTTTGCGCCTAACGAGAAACCAAACTCCTGAGCTACATAATGGTTTAGCAGGAACGAGCTTGCCAAGTAAGCCGCTACCCAACCCCAAGCGGCTCCTTCTATGCCAATTCTTGGGATGAGAATGAAATAGCATGATAGTTCGAAGGCGTACTGTACAACTGTTACCCAGAATGATTGTTTCAACTTGTCATAAATCCCGGAGTAGATTGACTGGAGAGCCGTAGGCATGTGTGCAATTTCACCGTAAGCTAGTATCAGGAACGCCCCAATAGCGGGGTAGTATCGCTGGCTGAGGAGGATGCGGACGATCGGCGGTAGGCATACAATGCTAATGCTTACAGCAAGCGCGAAGAGAATTGTCAATTGTGGAACGATTCTGTGGAAATATTTCCGTAGCGCGTCAGCCCTTCCCATACTCTTCAACCCCTGGAGAATTGGGAACATAAGATTCGGAAAAAGCATCACAAACTGGACGAAGATTGTGTTCATGCTGTTAGCCGTGTTAAAGAGTCCAACAGCGGCGACTGATACAAAATACAGTATGAGATAGAATTCGATTGGGTTATAGATGTAACTGAGAACGGACGTTGGAATAGCGGGCGACGAATAACGCACAGTGCGATCCAGCTCGTTTCGAATATTGGCCGTTGGCAAACCCTGTCTGAAATTATCACGCCTCAGCCATAGGGCAAGAAATAGCGACTGAGCGACTGAGCCTCCGACGCTTAGGGCAATCAGCCAATCGATGCCTGCCACGTGAACGTACTTGTATAGCAGATACAAGGCCCCGACCTGAAACAGCTGACTAATCAGGCCAGCAGTTGCGACTTGAGTGTATTTGCCAAAGACTCGCAGGTAACTGTTCACTTCATTCCCCAGAACCCACAAGGTCAAAAACAGCGGGACGGCCCAAAGAATTCGGCCAGACAGTCCTATCCTTACTGCCAATATGTTGTGCCCAAATATGTAGAAACCACCGAATGCCAGGGCTGTCGCCCCCCAGATGAGTGATAGCAAAATCAGTCTGACCCGAAATGTTCGGCGTACACCTCCGGCCTGAACGTACTCCTCTTTGCCGAAGCGGATGAGTGCGCTGGATAGCCAGTTGAATCCGAGAGATTGTAAGAAAAGGGCAGCTGTCGTAATCAGCGCAAGCTGTCCTGTAACATCTGGAGCAAAAACTCTCGTCGAGAAGTATACTGTGAATACAGATGGCAATATCCCAATCAAGTTCATGCCGTAAGACGCCGCAACGGTCGTGAAGAGAGTTGAAATCTCTCCCTTAATGCGCGGATTTTGATGCCCGCTGTTCGCAGTGGCCAATCAGTATGCACTTTATGCGATTCTACCTGGGCTAGCCATAACCTTACTTATCCTTTCTTGAATTCTCTTTCAGCTACATGCTTCAAGGTGCTTGAAAACAAAACATTTTAGCCATACAAAAGGAATGCGAAAAGACCTAACCTTGTCACTCATCAGCAACTTACCTAACCCTCTTACCTTTGAACATCTCAAGAACCCAAGTCAGAGAAACGTGGAAATTTGAATTCGCGAATAAGCACGCGAGGGACGGTAAGATACGTTCGCAACTTGAAAGTCAAGGAAATCTACAGAGCTTTTGGCGCCAAGGAGAGCGACGTAAGAGATGTTGGCCAGCGACTCTCCAAGGAATTCCATCGACACGTTGTAAACACGTTTTCGGGAAGAATTGGAATCTATATCGCCTTAAAGGCTTGCAACCTTGCCGCGACCGATGAGGTCCTTATCCCTGAGCACATAAGCTCCTGCGTCGTTGACGCTATCAAAAAAGTCTGTAAACCAACCTACAATCTGAGTAACAAGACAAGGGCTATGGTTGTTTTTCATCAATTCGGCTATCCACAAAAAATGGACGAGATAAGCAAAATCGCACAAGAAAAGAACCTCATGATAGTCGAAGATTGTGCACATTCCTTGAGCTCTAGGTACAAGGGCGTAAGAATTGGTAGCCTTGGGGATGCAGCCGTACTCAGCTTCTCGAAGATCTTCCCCACCATTCTAGGTGGTTGCCTCATAACAGATGACAAACGAATTCTAGACTTTGCTCTGAAATATTTACGAGACAACAAGTCCTCTTTCAAGAAAATATGCCAGAAACTCTTCCTTGGACCCACCTTGATAAATGCTGAAGCAAAAAACTACCTAGTACACCACATCTTCGCTCCAATAGTAGGCATGACTTGGAAGTACTTCTTTGACCTTCCGAATCCCAGTGACATGGTTTGTCACCTAATTCTGGATTACCTCAAGGATCTGGATCACTATTCCAGGAAGAGACGAACTAATCTGCAAATTATGAGAGCTCGCCTCGGCGTGGGGTATCACAGCGAGCTTGAAGATGGGTGCGAGGTAGTACCCTTTGCAGTTCCCTACCTTTGCAGTGACCCAGAAAGGATGCGGGAGGAATTGAGAAGACGAAATATCCTGGTTGGGGTGAACTATTTCGACATGAACCGCAACATTCTCTCCCCTAACTTCAAAAGAGTGCTCGCATTGCCTTGCCATCAAGACCTCTCACCTTCGAATATTGAATATTTGTTAGACTCTCTGAAGGAAGCAGAATCCAGAACTGGAACTCATCTAACCTGAAATGTCGACAACAAATCAAGATCAGGTAGGTAAATTGATTGGATAACGTATTTCAAATACGCAACGAGCGAGAGTAAGTTCTTGGGTGAGAATTGGTTAGCCCAGTTGCGGGCATTCTACGATAAGCGGGTCAAAGAATTAGAACGTTATGATGACGAACCAGCGCTAAACGGTTACAAAGCTCCGGGCGGGTCTCCCTATTGGACACAAGACATCCAAGAAAGGTTACTGGATGATATTACTACCAAACTGAGACTTGCTCCAGAGTATTATGTGCTTGACGTGGGTTGCGGTACTGGAATGATGCTTAGGCACATAGCCCCGCGGGTGGCCCACATAGTCGGCGTTGACTTCTCCCAAAGCATGATAGATCATGCGAAACGCTACGCCCCCGAGAATGCGACGTTACTACGACAAGATGCTGTATCGCTCTCTTTCAAGGACCAAATGTTTGATCGTGTTCTCTGCTACAGCGTTGTAATGAACATCCTTGATGATGACTTCACTCGTTCCCTACTGACTGAGCTGGTGCGCGTTACGAAGAACGGTGGATTAACACTCATCGGGAATGTCCCTGATTCCGAAAAGCAAAAGGAGCAAGTCGAGGTAATTCGTAAGCTGCAATGGAACCAGCCTATGCCGCATCCTCGCCCCCTTCAACGGATAATTGGTCGGCCACGAGATCTATGGCGCTATCGCATTCGGCGATCAGTGGCCCCGAGTCAGGGTAATCGGTTTTATGCGAAAGACTTTTTCAGGAATTTTGCCCATCGAGTGGATTGCGACATCAATATTCAGCCTGTAAATGTGCCCGGATTCGTTTATGCACCTTTTCGATTTGACGTTCTACTTACACCCAGGAGTACAACGCGAAAGTTCTCTGCTAATTATGCCTGACCTCGGTTCGAAACAGAGTTTGAGCTCACATGAAACTCTTCTTCAGCTCCTCTCACCTGAGGAGCGAAAAAGGGTTCGACCCCAATTCCACACTTCCTCTTGCAGAGCTTGCAAGAGATATTTTCGCCAGTCATACAGAAGCAAACCTTCGAACAAGAGGAATGCCCTCCCACCGAACTCGCGTTTGAAATGTCCTATCCTAGCCATCTTGTCTTGAGGAGGCAAGTATGGGAAGTAGGGGCCCATTTCATACCACTTCTTCCCCTCGTTTCGGGCCCACCTCATACTTTCCCATATCAGCAAATTATGTGGAGACAGCTCGTGGGCATTGTAGTCGACACCACCCGCATAATATGTGACAGCGTCCTTGTAGGAGAGCAGCAATACACTGGAGATTGGCTTAGAACTGTGTGATGCTATGAAAAACCTCATGGATCCCATCTCCCCGAAACTTCTATGCGCTTCTTGAAAGAAGGAAACGGGGCTCATTTCTGACCGGGAACGACGGAAGCTCGATTGATAGGGCTTGTAGAAGGCCTCCACGCCACTAACGCTGTTGTTCTGTTCGCAAGTAACACCAGATTGTATTGCTTTTCTGACTAGGTTTCGGCATGCTTTACTGCATGCAGCGAAAAGTTGTTCTTCCGTGCTAGTTTGAAGATCTACGATCGTCGTAGGTGTCTCCACACCCTGCAAGCGAGAGAGCCCTACCGTCGAACCGTACCTTGGTGAGGCAATAAATCCGTACTGAAGCAGTGGATTGACTTCAGTGCGAAGCGGAGGCATGTAAGCGGGAGCGAGCGTGGGCAAACGTGCTTCCAGATAGGTCGCCTTCCATGCTTTCGCGCGTTCTTTGAGGTACCCCAAGCTGAAGTCCATGGCAGCCTGCCGCAGTTTCTTATCTAATCCCTTCGCCAGGGCTGGGCCACTTCGCCCCAGCCCCGTAGACAGAAAACGTTGTCTGAAGCCTCTCCGTGTTCCCCTGCTAGATTGGTAAACGCAGAAAACTCCCAACGGTTGCCTATCGTCGGATATGATCATGAAAGACTCGTTTGGGTAAAGAGTGGCGACCAAGTCCATCCATTCAGTTCTGTGGTAGAGCCACGCTTCATCCGATTCATCGACGAGTCGATTCCAAAGGTGTTTGTCTGAATCGTGATAAGGGACTATCTTCACTGTTTCCTCATTCCGGCTGGGCAGACAAACATTCTCGAGATTGGCGTATGTAAAGCGAAACTATGGATGCATCCTTTTAATCTTGGCGTGTTCCTACTCAGCAAGAACGCGAATGTCGAATCTGCAGAATCAGCTTTCATCGTTACGCGACGAGCTTAGGAATCATTTCAAGTCTAAGTGGAAGAGGTCGTTGCCGTTCTATGAAGAAATGCTAGGTGATCGCGCACGTTGGGATAGAGCTGCCTTCCTAGGATTCGGAGCAGGAAGTAGCATGTATGATAGTAGCTACTTGTATGGGGACGTGAAGGTTGGTGAGGGAACGTGGATAGGGCCCTTCACAATACTTGATGGAAGCGGGGGTTTGGAGATTGGTGACCATTGCAGCATTTCAAGCGGAGTTCAAATCTACAGCCACGAAACCGTAGAATGGGCGCTTACAGGCGGGAAAGCCAAGTATCGCTACGCGCCAACGCGCATCGGTAACTCTTGTTTCATCGGAAGTTTAACCGTCATCCGAATGGGCGTCAAAATCGGCGATCACGTTCTAATTGGGGCCCAGAGCTTTGTGAACAAAGATTTACCCGCCTACTCAATCGCCACGGGATGCCCAGCAAAAATCATTGGTCGCGTGGAATTAGCTGGGGATCAAGCAAAGTTCGTCTACCTAAGCAGTACGAAGTGACCTCACTTCGGTGCATCCAATGCTTCATCCCTTGGGGCTGCACTAAACTTGATTTTGCCAGTGCTGAGGTGCCCCGACTGCAGACTTCCAATCAAAGATTTCGTATGTCCAATTTGTAAGAGAGATTTTCGCACAGGTGACAAGCCATACTTAGATTTCCTACCCGTTGAGGACTATCGCAGCGGCGATTCTGAATTCACCCAAATGCCCGACATATTCGAGAATTTTTCTAGATTCATAGGCGCAAGAAAAGTACTTAGCGAGTATGACATAACGAACATTGAGAAAACCAACCTCAAACTTTTCCAATCCGTCAAAAGACATGAAGGGCTGAGAGTCCTAGAGATAGGAGCCGGGCGGGGGTATTTTTGCAGGTTATTTACGACAAAATACACTGCCAACTACTATTGCGCCCTCGAATATGAGCAATCTAACCTGAACTACGGTTTGAGATTAGGAAATTTCCAGAACGCCTCGCAACTGTTCCGTGGCTCTGTTTATTCATTACCTTTCGAGGATCGCCAATTCGATTTAGTCGTCATTTCTGAGGTCTTGGAGCATTTGTCAGAACTGGATCTAGCGATGGGCGAGATTAGACGAGTCCTCGATCCTAACGGATGGGCTATAGCATCTGTCCCAAATTCCATCCTATACATGTATCCGTACCCTATCCTGATCACGCTACTCCAGTCGATTCATCATCTTGGAGACCAAAATGATGACAAAGGTTTTCGACTCTTAGTCCGAAGGTTTAGGCGATTAGCTAATGATAATCTGCAGGGGACTTATCATCGGCCCTTCTTTCCGTCACAGTTTGCCAAGCTGTTCAAAAATCACGGCTTCAGCATTGAAAATCATGTTTCATCCATGTTGACCTATTTCTGGGATCCAGCATTAACCAATTTCGCCGACAGATACCCTAACTCTAGTGCAATGATGTTTTTCTCAAAAGTCGCCATCAATATCTCCGATCGCCTTCTTCAAAGTAGGTTGCCCATCATTAGATACAGTGGAATCAGACAACACATTCTAGCCAGAAAGCGCAATGAAATGACGAAGTAATTCTGACTGAATCGTTGCTCGAGCCGCTTCATCAGCAGCTCTTTTCGGTGCACAATAGCGGGGGGGCCAAACAATGGAGGGATTATATGCGGCAATTTTGCGTATTAGGCCGACTTAGTATTCTGTTGTGCGACACCATGTTTCTAATTTGTTTGACTCACGACATAGATCAGTTAGAGCATCCATTCTCTAGCACTCTAGGCTTGGCTCATGGACTCTTTAACTCTGCCAAAATGAGAATTGCACTTCGCTACTTGGCTGGAGTCGCTTCGGCTAGAAAGAACCCGTACGATACTTATGATAGGATATTAGACCTTGAAAAGAAGTATGGTGCAACATCAACCTTCTTCGTTGTCCCTGCGCAGAGTAAGGCAAACGCCGAGTGCCTAGCGAGGCTTCGAGCCGCTAGAACTGAAGTCGCACTTCATAACATAGGTACTTCATACATATCTCCATCTGAATTAGCGAGACAGAAGAACGTCATCGAGAAATTCTTAGGGTCAGAAATCTCGGGGGTCAGATCACATCGGCTCGATCTTATGATTCCTAGAACCTTTGAGTTTCAGAAACATTGTGGCTTCAAGTACGATTCGAGTTTCTTCCCACCACGGTACGGGAACAAGAGGATATACACCCCTTTCCCAGCAACGGATGGATTACTTGAACTACCGCTTGCGTTCATGGACAGCGATTTCCAGGAAATGGCAATGGTCGGCCCTGATGCGTTGCAAAAGACTTGGACGCGCATTGAAAGAATACTGGAAGACTATCGCCGCCGTCAAGGAGTCTGTACAATTCTGTGGCACCCTACAGCATTCTACGACGACGGGTGCGAGCTGCACAATCTAAACTATCAGCACTTCAAAGGCTTCGATAAACTTTACGAAATGATTTTGGAATATGGCTCAACGAAGAGTGATAGGATGTGCGGATGCTTGGAGGCAATCGAGCATTGGAAAGGTTCAGAAGAAAGCATGTGGTAGCCGACCAAGTAAGGCGAGATTCTCTCAATCACAATTCAATAGAGAAAGAAAGACGTCTGAGCGGATAGAGCGGTCGGTCGAAGTTGGAACTCCTGCAGAGTAGGTTGATGGACGTCCTTGTCTGCCCAGCTTGCCACTCCAAGCTACGGCTTCACATACTCTCCGAGCAACGCAAAGATGGAGTGCTTCGCTGTCCGAGGAAACATGCTTATCCGATAATCAATGGCCTGCCAAAGATACTCGTGGGCGGACTTGAAAGCGATTACGCACAGTTCTTATCCCGTTACCGAGAGGAGCTTGCTTCCGAAAATATGGTATTCTATTCAGAGGCCAATGGTAGGGCCGAGAGTAGGCAAGATCAGGACACCTTTCGTGAGAAATGGACCTCTAAAGACACCATGGGCGTAAGCAGCTCGTCGCCTTACAAAGCATTCATGCGGAAGTGGATGTTGGAGAAATATGGGTGGAAAAACGAAGCTGGTTTTGCAGAGGGGCTAAGGGGTCGCCAACTAATCCTGGACGCCGGAGCCGGTCTCGGGAGGGAAGTAATCAATTTGGCCACGGCCGCGCCGGAAGCGACAGTTGTGGGTCTCGAGTTCTCGGACTGCGCAGCAAATGCCCTGCGGAACGTATCCCCTCTTCAGAATGCTTGCATAGTGCAGGGCGATATTATGCGAATGCCATTCGCTGAAGATTCATTCGATTATATTTTGAGCGAGGGTGTGCTACATCACACACCTAAAACCCAGGAAGCGTTCAAGAAATGCTGCGTTGTTCTAAAGAAAGGGGGCGAGATTGCGTTCTACATTTATCGAAAGAAGGGCCCAATAAGGGAATTTGCGGACGATTTCTTGAGAAAGGTCATTCAGGACATGTCCGTAGAAGAAAAGTGGAGGATGGCAGAGCGGATTACCTCGCTGGGAAAGTCTCTGTCTGAGGCGCATGTGGCTGTGGAAATTTCCGAGGGCATTCCCGAACTTGGCATCAAAAAAGGGGAAATTGACGTTCAGAGATTCATCTATTACAGCTTCTTGAAGTGTTTCTGGAATCAGGAGTTACCGTTTGAGGAGAACGTGATAATCAATTTCGATTGGTATGTTCCCAGGCATGCGCAGCGTCATACGGAAGAAGAGATACGGGGATGGTGCAAGGAGAACGCCATAAAGATAGTATGGTTTCACGAAGAAGAGTCCGGCTACAGCGTTCGGGGAATAAAGACTTAGTCAATTCGGAGGTTCACTGCTGGGCCAAAGGCCTACGCCGTGGTGTTCCGACGTATCCGCCTTGAATTAATGTTGTCATCATTTTCTCTAGGTTTTCGATTTGGCGTCTTTCCTCACTGGTTATGAGGTTCTCGCGGTCAGCAATTTTCTTTAGCAGGCTAAGCATTTCAAGATAAAGTGGGGCAAAGGCTTCGCGAAGGTATCCCGGCTGCAACTTGTAGGCGTAAGGATTGGCTTCGGCCATGATGTCCTGTTCGCTAGCCATAGCAGAAGTCCCCTTGATGTGTAACCAACCAATGATCGTCGAAAGGGGGACGCCCACCAGGGCAGCAATCACAATGAACCGCGTAAAACTACTGAAAATATCGTGCAGTTGAGGGACGCTTTTGACTAGAAGGTAGTAGACCACCGTAGCTGTGCTGACCAGTCCCAACAAGAATGTCAGATATGTCCCGTAACCAATTCTGAAGTAATACCAGGTCCTCGTTAGAAGAATGCCGTACTTGGAAGGGGCCAACTATTGGTCTCCTAAAGTGCCCCGCAAAGTGTCATGTTACTTAAACATGGTCTCAATGGAAGCTTGTCATGAGCGACATAGAAACGTAACCTTCTGGGCAAACTAGAGTGGTTTCGACGCCTTTCCCTACAAGAAGGTGCAGTCTTTGCACTTGTCGGGAGGATCTTCCGAAAGTAGTTTTTCTCTGAACGTCCGGAACTTTTCGCCATTCCATATTTCGCTGAAGCCGTCTTTACTCAAATTGCCGAATGAGACAAAGTGGATTGCGCAGCAGGGACGGACTTCACCTCTCTCATCCGTGACCAGCATTGTCCAAGGCTGCTTGCATCTGGTTCTAACTTTGGGTTGTGTCAAGGGCGGCAAACCTATCTCTAACCCGAATTCCTTAGCCATCCCCTCAGCTTGTTCGAACAGTTTTCTCATCTCATCCTTCTCAGCATCGGATGCGCAACGCAGAGACTCCGAGCGGGTCGAAATGCCAACGTCGAAGGCATATTGCATATCCGAGAAACTTATGGCGTCTACTCCAGCAGCCCCGCACAACTTCACCATGTCCCCGACTTGCCGGTAATTACGCATCATGAGTATCGAGTTGACGACTATCCGAAGGTTCGACCCTGCGCGTTTCTTGGCATCTATCAAGTTCTTCATAGCGGTCGTTACCTTCTCTAGCGTCGTACCCACCCTTATCGCTTTGAAAGTTTCAGGATCAGCGCTGTCGATAGAGATGTGTACAACGTCGAGGCCAGATTTGAGGACGTTTTCAATGTTTTTCTCATTTAACAACGTTGCATTTGTTGTGACGACGGTTCGTATCTTTCGTTTCTTAGCATACTCTATCATCCTGAAGAGATCCTTATGCATCAGCGGTTCGCCAAGCCCTGTAAGTTCAACCTCTTTGATGAAGGGCATTTTGTTCAGTATTTTAGTAAATTCCTCGAATGACATTGCCTGATCTTTGAACTGCGGATCGTTTCTCGGGCACATCGTGCACTTGAGGTTGCAATAACCTTCCACCGAAATCTGGGCATTAATCGGCCCATAGGGGACTTCGTAGGGGAGCTCTGTTCCATTGACTATCTTAGAAACTCTGAAGACGACGCGATTGTAGAGTTGGTGAATATTCGAGTTCCTTATTATATGATATCGCAGGCGAAGTGTCGATAACAGGCCGCGCCCTGATGTTTTCGTCTGTCAGTCAACCTCAGTGGGCGATACTTGAGGCGTTGTGCTTATACCTTCTATCCGTTTCAATTTCCCATGGCTTCGGCAGACGTTCGTTTTCATTACGTATGGCATATTTAAGCCTTGACTCAAGTTATCCGCATTTTTCTGAGACTCGCGAGAAATCTAATCGCGCCCCCAAGAAAATTAGGCCAGCGTTGACCATAAGTCAAGTCGGACTCTTCTGTTGAGTTCTTTGGGAGGCGAATCGGGTTGTTTGATTCCCAAAAGCTTTCATGCGCCATTCTAGGAGAAGGTCCAAAATCATGCGATCAAATCAAGTTTCCCTTCTCGCTTGTCCGATTTGTAAAGCTAATCTCGATTTGCAGGTCTCGGACAGACGAGATGAGAGAATCAGGGAGGGCACTCTTCGATGTGCACGGTGTGCCGCGCATTTTCCCATCTTGAATTATGTTCCACGTTTTGTACCCGAGAAGACATACGCAGATTCCTTTGGACTGCAGTGGACTAAGCACGCTAGAACACAGTACGATAGCTATACAGGTCTACCGATATCGGAGGAGCGATTTTTCAAGGAAACCAAATGGCCGAGGAAAATGTCTGACCAAGCAATATTAGAGGTGGGTTGTGGTTCTGGGAGGTTCACGGTGCACGCTGCCGCGACGGATGCCACTGTGGTATCCCTCGATTATAGTGCGGCCGTTGACGCCAACTACATGATTAATGGCGAGAGAGACAACCTGCTGATCGTTCAAGCGGATGTCTATTCGATGCCTTTCAAAGGAGGGTCCTTTGATAGGGTCTTTTCCTTCGGCATGTTGCAGCATACCCCTGATGTCAAGAAAGCGTTCCATTCTTTGTTAGGCCCATTGAAACCGAAAGGGAAAATCGCAATTGATGTTTACGCAAAGGGGAAGAGTCTTAGAGGAAAATTGGCCACAAAACATTTTGTAAGGCCTGTTACCAAACGCCTTCCGAATAGCCCTCTCTACTCGCTTTGTAGCCGCTATGTTCGATTGATGTGGCCCATGGCGAAGGTTATTCACCGTATACCGCGAATTGGCCCAGGAATAAATTGGCGATTGCTCATACCGGACTATATGTCATCATACCATCTTCCGGAACGGATACTTCGAGAATGGGCTATGCTCGACTGTTTCGATATGTTGTCGCCAGCATTTGATAATCCGCAAACGATTGAAACAGTTGCCTCATGGTTCTCTGAGGCCAACTGCAAAGACGTAGAGATAGAATACGGCTACAATGGAATCGAGGCTCGCGCAACTAAACCGTAGGTCTAGATTGAAGGAATCCCGCCCGTGTTCACTGCGCCAGCAGGGCGGTCATTTGAAGCTTGGGCTCAGGTGACCTGTCCAACATATACATCCTGTACCATATCTCTAAGGCCAACAGGTCCCAGATGACGATGTAATGCTTGACCAGATTCATCGAGGCCTTATGGCGCAACACTTCTTCAACGTAATCCTTTCTAACGTAGCCTTTTTTCACAGCATAGCCTTCTGGGAGCAATTGGTTTGCGTATTCGGCTATGTTTTTTGAGAACTGCACGCCAACTGTGCCCCCGAAACCCTGTTTTTCTTTTTTCAGAACCCGGTCTGGCAAAATGCCTTCCATGGCCTTCCGGAATATGTACTTACCACGTCCATCTTTGTATTTCAGCCTCGCAGGAATCTTGCCTGCGAGATCAATGAGTTCGTTGTCGAGGAGCGGAACGCGGGCTTCGATGGAGTTCGCCATAGACATGGTGTCTTCTACGTGAAGAAAGTCGTCGGGCATTTTCACGCTGAAGTCTGCGAGAATTATCTGGTCAACGAACGATAGTTTGTTTCGGAAGTAATCTCCAAAGACATTCCCTACCCTGGGCAGTTTTCGGGATAACAGGCGCTTACCATAGATCTTTTTCAACCATTCCTCGTCAAACACCTCGTCAAGGCTTGCGACTTGCAGATAGAGGTCTCGATTGCTCCCGATGTAGGCTACTCGCTTAAGTTCGTGGATATGGTCTATTTCAAAAATGGATCCATACCGCGAAACGTACCGCGCCAGAGATGCCACGCTCCGACCCGCGGATGTGGCCACTTTCTTGGGTATCGCCCTTCTCTCACGTTCAACGTCTTCCGCGAATTGATATTTCCATTCGTAACCGCCAAACAGTTCGTCGCCGCCTAGCCCTCCAAGTAACACTTTCACATGCTTGCTGGCCTCTCGCATAATCCAGTACGGGTAGAGATTTCTTTTTGGCATGTCAGCGTGCCAGATCATCTTGGGATAATCTTTCAGAATGTCCTGCTCCGCGACAAGCGTTTGGTGCTCAGCGCCAAATTCCTCAGCAACGGCAACAGCGTCGCGGATTTCATCGGTGGCTTCACCGAAACCCATAGTGAACGCTTTCAATGGACGATCTGACACTCTAGCCGCAAATGCTAATATCGCGCTGCTGTCGATCCCGCCCGACAGAAGAATTCCTAAGGGCACGTCACTGATCAAATGCCGTTTCACGGCGTTCGAAAGTGTCTCCCTTATTTTCTCAACAAAATAGTCCTCAGTGTGATGTTCAGCAGCCGGCTTCAGATTCCAGTATTTCTTGACCTGGAATCTCTTGCCATCGAATTTCGCGTAGGTCCCGGGGGGCAAACGGGATATTCGTTTGAATAGGGTTTTTTCTCGCGGAATGTATCGCAGGTTCAGATAGTAGTGTAGGCCTTCACGGTCAACTCTCCTCGGTACATCCTGGCACTGCAGTATTGCTTTGATCTCTGAGGCGAAGATTAGGCGGCCATCACTAAGCCGGGTGTAATACAATGGCTTAATGCCGGATCTGTCCCTCGCCAGAAGTAAGCTATGCTTTTTCGTGTCCCATAGGGCAAAGGCGAACATGCCATTGAATTCGGTGCAGCAATCTTCCCCGCGTTCTTCGTACATGTGAACTATGACTTCGGTGTCTGAATTCGTGTTAAACCGGTGACCTAGTGCTTCGAGTTTCTGTCTAAGTTCTCGGTAGTTGTAGATCTCCCCGTTGTACACCACGACTATCGATTTGTCTTCGTTGTAGATTGGTTGTGCTCCCCCTGGAAGGTCGATGATGCTGAGACGGGTATTTCCAAGTGAGATGCGATCGTCTTCAAAGTACCCCTCTCCGTCTGGACCTCGGTGCCTCAACACCAGGCACATTTTGCGCAGTAGTGCCGAGTCTGCAAAGTTGAAGCCACATATCCCGCACATTTTGTTGACCTCGTATGAAATATCCTATAGGCTAACGGGGCAGAATCACCTTACGTTTGGCAATTATCAACCTTGTAATCGCAAGAGTTCTTCGTAAGCCCGCACCTTAATTTCGTTGGTTTTCTCCATTGAATGTCTTTCAAAGGCAAGTCGCCTCGCGTTTTCTCCCAGCACTTTCGACCGTTCAGGGTTGTCTATTATTTGGCATATGGCTTCAGCGACAGCTTCTACGTTCTTTTCCGGAACCAAGTAACCGGTCTCGCCGTTCTTAACTAATTCGTAGTGCCAATCCACATCATAGGCAATGACCGGTCGACCTGCGGCGCAGGCTTCTATGAGGCTAAAGCCAGCCATCAAACAGAGGTTGACATCAGCCATCATTCGTATACTTGGAATCATCTGTTGTGGTTGGAAGCCCACAAACCGTACCGAATCGGTCAGATTGAGTTCACGGCATTTGGCTTCTAGGTTCGATCTTTCTGACCCTATTCCAACCATGAAGAATATTGTGTCATTACGTTTCTGGTTGATTAGACGCGCGACCTCAATAACATCATATGGGTAGTTGTACTTGGTCAGTCTTCCTACGGAACAAACGACTTTCTTGTCGTCCAGCTGAAAGAGTTTCCTGCATTCAGTTCCGTCATCTGATTTGTATGGAGTCAGGTCTATTCCGTGGGGGATTATTCTAATTCTGTCGGGGCGAGCTCCGCTTCCTATTGCGTACTTCGCTATGCTCTCGCGTATTGGCAGAACCATTGGTGCGTGCGACAGGACGAATCTTTCGAGTTTCTTTGCAATCGCGCGCGACCCCAAGATGACCTGGGATTCTGACCTACCGGTTGTCGCGTATGCTAGGTCATAGTCGGCGTGTAGTGAGACGCAGAACGGAGTGCGAGTGATGTTTGATACCGCCCACATTACGAGCCCGCAATAGTAAGGGTCCCGTGCATGGAGTATTGCTACACGATTTCGTAAAGTCAAGGCCGATATTTCCAGAACTAGCTTGGCAAGGTAAGTGAGTTTCATCACGTTGGCTGGGATCTTGCGTTCATAGACAGTGAAGTCCTCTCGGAGCTCAAGTCGGCAGTTGTTTGGGCCCATGAGGAAACGATAACAATGTTCGAAGTAGTTGGATGGATTATCACGGAAGTAGACGTTTAGCGTTCCATACTTCCGGTGAATGCTCGTCAAGTCTGCTCCAGGGACAAGCAATGCGATGCGCTTTCGCCTTGTACGGTTCATAATGCGGAAGATAACGGCCTCCACCAGAATGAGGATTGTCAAGGGAACTGCAACAAAAATGTCCAATATGGAAAGTAGTCCTCGAACAATTATCCTGATCAACTTCAAGAAGTGTTTACGCACAGTAAACGCACCCGCGGGAGACAGTGACATTTCGCACAACTGTCTTGGCGGAGGTTAAGAAGTTTAGGCTAAGCTGCGGCTCGTATTGTTATATTGCTTGAGGGATTTTTCATGGTTCACGTATATGAAGGAGTCAGTTCGACCTGGTAAACACTCCAATGGAAGCAGTGATGTTCTATCTGCCCTGAGCGTCCACTTAGGCGGCAAATCAACTACCCTACTGTTGAGTGAGGTAATACAGTCTTCTAGGTTCTGGCCGTTGACTCACTCCTTTGCCGAATCAAAGTTATGCATTGTGTCTTCGGCATTTGCAGACCAAGCACTATAACACTAATGAACGCTGATGCGAACTCGGCGGCGCTAGCTGAGGATTAGTCAATCTCTTTATAATACAAAATGATTTACGCATGATCCTGATTTCATTCATTCGACTTTTCGCTCCAACTGATGTGAGACGATATGCTTAATGAACTACCTCAGAAGATTCGTGATGGTAAAGCGGTCATCTGTGTTATCGGCCTAGGCCGGGTCGGGTTGCCCTTGGCCATTGTGTTGGCGCGTTCTGGGCTTAAGGTCTTGGGCGTTGATGTGAACGACAAACGTGTTAGAGCGATCAACAATGGCGAAATGCCGTTTCACTACCCAAACTTTGACAATTGGTTGAGAGAAACGGTGAGCGCTGGAAGGTTCGTCGCTTCTGAATCTAAGGACCTAGTATACTCGCAATCGGATGTGATTGTTGTTACGGTTGGGACGCCAACTGGCTCTCAATATCAATTTGATTACTCGCAGCTTCATTCCGCATTGCGCGAAGTAGCCAAGGTCAACATTAAGGGGAAAGCAATCATCATGAGGTCAACGTCTGTTCCTGGTACATTGAAAAGAATTGTACTACCGTTGCTTTCAAGAGAATCGGGTCTAAAGCTTGGCGATTTCGCTCTCGCTACATGTCCAGAGAGGATCCTCGAGGGTAAAGCGATTCCAGAACTTTATGAGCTCCCGGAAATTGTGGGTGCTGCGGACGACCTCAGCGGAGCCATTGCTTCCGAATTGCTTCGCAAGATTAACCCTGAGAAAAAGATTTCAGTTACGACTCCAACGGGAGCTGAGTTGGCGAAGCTTTTCACGAACATCTATCGGTACGTGAACTTTGCGCTGGCGAATGAGTTTGCGGTGAGGGCAGAGAGATACGGCGAGGACGCGCATGAGGTAATCCGGATCGCAAATAATGGATATTCAAGATCCCATATTCCGATTCCAGGGTTTGCTGGGGGACCATGTCTGAGCAAAGACGGTCTTCTCCTCGACAACAACACGACCTTCAGCAGCATGATCTCAGCGGCTTGGAAGCTGAACGAAGCCGTGCCACAGCACGTGGCCGAATCAATCCTCGATGAGCTGGGGTCCCTCTACGGCGTGAAGGTCGGCCTTCTTGGTCTAGCATTTAAGTCCGAGAGCGATGACTTGAGGTTATCCCCATCAGTGAAGCTCGGAGAGATTCTCACTGCCTACGGAGCAAAAGTGCAAATTCATGATCCATTCGTCAAAGAAACGCTCTCCTTGAAGGACGCGCTGCGAGATGTTGAGGTCGTGATTTTGGCCACAAACCATCGTAGTTTTCAAGAAATAGCTTCTCTCATAGACAACTCGGGCTGCAGAATGGTGTACGACGTATGGGGGATGTTCGAACCAAAACAATTTTTGAAAGCCAAGTATAGGCGGTTTGGAAGAGCATGACCTTATGCTCCCCGAAGATGAAGGCGTAAAGAATCCAGAAGTTGCAAGAAAACCTGTGGATTACTCAGGTACCTGTTTCCCCGTGGCAGCTGGTAATTGAGTGTTTCAACCATGAGTCGCAAAAAGCTAACGGGGGCTTTCCTGGTGGTCATAAGGTCGACATTACGACTCAACTACCGAATGGTCCGAGCAGTCCTGAGGCCCCTCGGAAGAAGAAGAGCACTGATCCTCGAAAGGATATGGAGCAACCCAAGCGAATTACCGGATGTCCTTCCGGTCCCAGATTTGATACGGTATCAAATGCGATTCCATCATTGGATGAGCAATATTTACAAATTCAACAAATGGGAACCTAAAGTGACGAATGCGCTTCAAGGCCTTCATGGATCATTATTCGTGGATGTTGGCGCCAATCTTGGGTTCTACGTCAACTATCTGCAGAGTAATTTTTCCAGAACAGTGGCTATTGAGCCACACCCTATCCTGTGTGAATACCTTAGAAAGCATCATCCACCGAACTGTCAAGTGGTGGAAAAGGCAATCTCAAAGAGCAATGGAACGGCTGAATTTCATATTGCAGAAGGTGATGAAAATTTCGGATTATCAAGCATGCTGCCAGTACGGTCGAATCTGCGGCGAAATAGTGCTAGAGAGAAGAGGAGAATAATCGTCCAAACTGAGACCTTAAGCAAGATTCTGGACGGGAGGACAGCCGACTTGGTGAAGGTTGATGTTGAAGGGGCAGAATGGGAGGTCTTGGAGGGGGCGGAGCCCGTAATGCAACACGTGATATCGTGGATTATAGAATTGCACAACCCGGAAAAGAAGGCAGCCCTCGGCAACTACATGAAATCCTTCGGATACACTTGCAAATGGTTGGACGAAACCCACGCCTATTTTACGAGACCGCACCGGTAGAGGTTAAGCTCTACAGAGAGCGGGAGCAAGAAGCCTTGCGCAGTAACTTGCATGATTTCCCTGTAATATGCGTGCGTTTCATTTGGAGGAGATAACGGCTTACTGCAGCCAGTTGCTATCTCCCGCAACAAAATACTTTGGCCCGGTCTGATTCCAGTTAAAGTGCTTCCAAGTCTCTTCAAGGTTATCTATTATGAGCCTACATTTCGTCAGATGTTTTTTCAATTGTGATTCTTGTATAGCGCGGTACAATCTGTGGCCGGCCACAATTAGAACGCATTCGAATTCAGAAAGGCCTTCCGGGAAGGTAAAGGTCTCAGTCCCGGCCAGCTTCTTGATCTCCTCTTGCGTGTAGTATGGGTCATTTATCTTCACTTTCACTCCGCGTTCCATGAGCCTCTTCGAGATACGCAGGGCTGGACTAAGCACATGGACCTTTAGGTCACCCTTGTAAGACAATCCCAAGATTCCAACATTCTTGAAACCAGCATTGGCGACGTGGTCCGCAACAAGCGCGGGCAGCTCGCTGTCGGTGGCAACAGTATCTTTGAGCAGTGTCAAATATTCCGGCCTCTCCGCACCCTCCAAGACGTATTTGGAAGACAAGGGAATGCAATATCCGCCACTTCCAAAACTGGGCTTGTAAAATCCGACGTTCCATTTCGTTGCGACCAGCCTTAGCACTTCGGTCATGTTTAAGCTGGGATATGCAAGGCTGAGCTGGTTGGCCAGCGTGATTTCCATATGTCTGTATGCGTTTTCGACGCTCTTGACTATCTCTGCGTGTCTGTGGTCTGGTGCTGGGATTAGCCTGTCGCACACAATACCTAGCACCTCGGTCATGAGCTTGGTTGTCTCGGGCGTTGTTCCTCCCACAATTCTTGGTAAGGACCGAAGGTTCTTTTCTGGACTGATGAACCAGTCACGGCGAGGAGCCACGCCCAAGAAAACATCTTTGCCCACTGCTATGCCTTTCTTCTCGAAAATTGGGATTGCCAAATCGTCGGTTTTGTTTGGTGTTAATGTGGACTCTATGATTACGAGCGGAGGTTCGCCAGATTTTGGTATGTGTGTTGCGATCTTGGTGATGACATCTTCAAGCGCCCCATCCCATGGTTTGTCTTCTTTCTCGGTGGGTATTGCGACCATATGGACTGAAAACTCAGGAGCGAGAACTTTCTTCCAGTCCACGGTTGCAGTCATCATGCCTGAATCTACGAGGTATCTTGTATCAAAGCCAAGCCAATATTCCATGTTTGGTACGGGCGTTTTGCCATCGTTGATTGTTGAAACAATCCTCTCCGAAACATCCGTCCCAACACATGCTACCCCTTCGGCAGCGAAATTTGCCATCGTTGAGAATCCGATGTAGCCTGTTCCCCACACCGCTATCTTTCGTTCCCCTTCGAGTAGTCGGCTGCGTATTTGTTGTGGTTGCAATTGTCGTCGGCGGCTCTATGAGGAGTATGTGAATTAACTCTTTTGCAGAAAGTCAGGCATTCTTTGGCCGTAACGAACTGATGAGCGTTTTCAAGCCTTCATTTAATTCTATTTTGGGTTCGAAGCCCAAGATGTTTCGAGCCCCAGCTATGTTAGCATAGCTTTCCCTGATGTCGCCAGGCCTTGTGTCGGTGTGAACGGGTGCAATGTCCGTCCTCCCATACATCTTAGCGAGTACCGAGTAGAGGTGGTTAATCGTTGTTGCAACTCCCGTCCCAATATTGAAGGCCTCTCCTAGTCCGCTGTTGGTTTGCAATGCTCGAATGTTTGCCCTCGCAACATCTGAAACATGGATGAAGTCTCGCGTTTGTTCGCCGTCGCCATGAATGGTTGGCTGTGCCCCCTGGGCCAGTCGTTTTGCAAAGATCGCGATTACGCCACTGTAAGGGTTTGCGCTTTGCCTTTCGCCGTAGACGTTAAAGTACCTTAGAGAAACCGTGTTTAGCCCATAAGTCCGGTAGTAGGATCCGCAGTATTTCTCACCTGCAAGTTTTGAGACACCATACGGCGTGACGGGGTGTAGTGGGTTGTCTTCCGAGATTGGTAAAGTGCTCTGGTTACCGTAGACAGAAGATGAGGAGGCGAAGACTGTTCTTTCCAGTTTGTTCTTAAGTGCAGCACGAAGGACGTTTAGTGTTCCAGAAACATTTACTTCATTCACGATTTCAGGCTTCTTCACTGAGAAGTATGGGCTTACGATGGCGGCCAGATGTATGATTGCATCAGTCTTCTTAGTCAATGAATCGAGTAATCTATATTGAGTGACCGTGCCTTTCCTGAAATGAAACTTGGGGTTCCTCTTGCAAAGCTTAAGGTTCCTTAAGCTTCCGCTGGAAAGATTATCGAGAACCCAAACTTCCGCGCCTCGGTTCAGGAGGAGGTCGACTGTGTGGCTACCGATGAATCCAGCGCCTCCGGTGACGAGAACTCGTATGCCACTTACACTTTCATTGATGGTGGGCAAGTCTGCGAAGCTCACAACGCGACAGCTATTTATGACGCTCGCAGTCGAGACAGGTTCAATTTCAGTAAGTATGTTATCTTCGCGCCGTAGTGGACTCCAGACATGCATGGCCCCAGAAGGTCGATGACTGGTTGGGCCCCCTGATAGTTTAGATCCCATCCGAAATAGCGTATGAAAAATGGCGAGGTCGTTATGGGAGAAAGAAATCCGCTAAGGAATGTTAGAGAGAATAGGAACAAATCGTTGTCCAACGCATAACAGATACTAAGCAACGCTGATGCCCATATAAAATGTAGGCCATAACCTATTCCACTAGCGAAAAAAATCATTAGGGGTACCAAAACCAACAACACAAGTGCGGTATTTTTCTTCCAGCACGAGAATGAAACATAGAGTTGCAACACCAGCAAGAATGGCGTAAGCGTGAATAACGCAGCAAGACGAAACCCGAGGAAATCCAGAAGCTCAGGTTGAGTTGCCGGAAACCGTAGAAGTGTATTCAGTGGAGCAGCGAATGAACCAATTACGAATCCTTGGAGAACCAAACCGAGGATTATCGGCATGACAAAAGCGGACGCAAAATGGGCCAAAGCCCTCGTCGCCGGCCGGCCTTCCACCCAAAGAGCATAGACTACAAAGAATGGTAGGAGCAAAATCGGATAGAGCCGGAGAATAGTGGCCAAGGAAATACACAAACCGCAGCATGACCACTTTCGGTTCATACCGTACTGAATAGCGAGTAGCACAATTACTGCTGGGACAACATCCATCGTGGTGAACCAGTAAAGCCAATACCAATTGAACGGGTTGAGGTGCCAGGAGAGGAAGGCTTTGCTAGCTCTCGATGGGTTCAACCTTCCCACCAGATTGAATACCAACAATCCCGTAAAGAAGTCGCAAACAATAATTGGGATCTTCATCACGTACATAAGTGAATACCGCGCGATAGACGGGTGTGTCACCATTTCAGCGAGCGTGGCGTGCTGGATTGGCAACAAAGTCCATAGCCAGTAGAATGGCGTAAGGAACATGTCTAGGCCAAGGTAGACCCCAAATACCCCCACGGAGGGGAGCTTCCCATTGCTGATTAGGTTGAAAACGCCTTGGCTCCCATCAATCCAATAAAAAAAATCGCTTGTGAGCGATGGCAATGGAACAAGGATGAGCTTAATGGCCCAAACTGCAAGGACCATGATCATCCATTTTCGTGAAAGATTGAACATGAGATTTCAACCAGATTCGTAATCTCGTGCTCGCCTACGCCAATTCCAATGACTAACAACAGCTAAGACGTAGACCAAGGCGAATGCGTACATGGTGTCCTGGATAAGACCAGCCAGAATGAATTCGGTCACGTCCGATCGAAGGAATTGTTGAATTGCGATCGAATATGCAGGTAGGCCGGTCCCCTCTATAGGGAAAAGAAGGAGGCTGTAGCCGCTCGGGGTTGCCAAACCTGCAGAAGTGATGAACCAAGCAAAAAATACAGAAAGTTGGAAGACGACCAAGAGCAAAAGTCGACGTCGACCAAACAAGGCGACATCTAGAGTGATGAATGGCAGGACCCAAACGAAGTATTGCGCGTGAAACTCTGAGAACACAAAGTAAGTCAACAGCACGACCGTAACAAGATGAATGATATAACCTGACGGATTCGAATCTTCTCCGAAGTACAGTGCGAGGAAATATACGACGACCAGCGCAGCCATGGCGACGCTGAGAGGGACGCTGGATGAGAAAATCCCTAAAATCGACAAAGGTTGAGAGATCGGCGTGTAGTTCGTGAACTCCGCCACGGTAAGACTCGCGCCCTGCGAAAACCAAATCAGATAAGCGACAACTCCGAGAGGTCCGCAAAGCGTCATCCAAAGCTCGTGCAGCCGCTTTTCTGGGGAATACTTATGCAAATAGAGCAGTAGGGCAGGCAGGATGAGGATTGGGTAAAGCTTCAGCCCGATTGCGCAGAATAGAATTATGACTGATAAAATGGGCTTTTGCCGTAGCAGGCACAGCAGGGATACCAACGTAAGCAAGGCCACGAGAATATCAGGGACGCCAATAAACTCAACAGCAAATAGAGTGAATGGATTCATGAACCAAATTAGACTCGTGAGGCGCGCAGACTCGCGGGAAACAGTGATTTTGCAAACTGTGAGATACAGTGCGGCCGACATGAGAATGTCGCAGATGAATCCGGGTAATCGTAGGAATAGCGAGAGTAGTCGAAGGTCCCCCTGCATCGTTGGAGGCGTCGTCGTTGACCAGGCGGCATAGGAGACGTTAGATCCTGTGAGCATTTTCCAGGCTTCGAAGAGACCGGTCTCCAAAGCAACCCAAGGCGAAGCGGAGAACCCTGAGACCGGAAATGATTGAAGCTCGTAGCTTGCAGGCGCCAAAGCTGAGAATGCCAACTTGATACTCGCCACCACAATAAACAGAACTAAGAATGCCATACCATTGTTCAAGAAAATGGATAATGCCCTTAGCTGAGGAGCAATCAATTTCATGAAGTTATCAATTCTGCCCTTCGAAGTTTTCTAGATTTAAGACTATTCCACCGATTGCGCAAATTCCGATTATTTTTCCTAGCACGGAGGTTACGCATAGAGCCGGTCGAAAGGTCATCGAGAACCCAGATCTCCACTCATTCCCCTAAGAGGGAGTCTACGGTGTGGCTTCCGATGAATCCTGCTTCGCCCGTCACTAGAATTCTGTCATAATCCAAACTCGCGCAACTCACGAGTGAGATGGCGTTTTCGATTTATCGCTCAGTTGGCGTACTTCCTCGAGGGTCTTGAAGGTTCCAATATCATAGTGCCTTTTCTGCGTTAGGTATGCAAATACGGCCTTTCGGTCACGCAAAAGCTCCGGGACCACCTGTTGTGAGATGTCAGTGCTGGGTTTGCAATATGACAGAATTTCTTTCTCGCAAACCAGTATGCCCATGCTGACAGGATATTCTTTGATCACCGGTTTTTCTTCAAAGTACGTAATTCTGCCATCATCGGCCACTCGTGCTACACCATATTCAATTGGAACCGTAGTGCTCATAGCAATAGTGCAAATCGAGTTTTTCTCGATGTGGAATTGAATCATGGCCCGCAAGTCCATATCAGTCAACACATCTCCGTAATACACAACGAACCTGTCGCCGAGAAGTCTGGCGGCCGCGCCCAACGCGCCGGCTGTGCCGATCCGCTCTTCTACTGAGTATTCTATTTTCACACCGTATCGGGTTCCGTCGCCTAGATGGTTTCTGAGCAAGTCATACTCGTTCTGCGAAATGAGCATCACTATCTCCGTGACGCCATGGTCTTTGAGGTAATCGATAATGTGCTCGATGACGTAGCGGCCACCAATCGGTATCAATGACTTTGGAACGTAGCTGGTGATCGGGTAGAGGCGGGTTCCCGCACCTCCAGCCAGAATAGCCGCCTTCAATCAGTAAGCCCTAGGTTTCAGCCACGAAACGGGTCGGCTAATAAGCCTTTGATTAGGGCGCAAGGCCGCCGCAAATGAAATTGGGAAAAACGCCAGTTGCTAGGAGACTTCACTTCGATCATCAAGAAATGTGAAAGGCTCAACTCGTTGAACGGGCCGAGCGTGTCTGAACGGCGCTCGTATTGGGCCCAGCTTGATCTCCTCCATGTTCAGTTTCAAGAGACAGGTGGCGCGTAAAGCGTAGAGGGCCCCCAAAGAAATGTGTCGGTCGGCAGGCCGCCGTATATAGATTGGGCTATGCTCGTCCCGAATGTCAGGACGCTTACGCATTGCGAAGGCAGATTGCAAAAGGTGCATGCTTTGGCAGTTTTGTAGCGGGTCGGAGTCGCAACTTCCGGTTGTCTGCGGCAGCTCTGGCTATGAGTTTTATTCTTAGAACAATCGTTATCTTTCAAGCACATATGGGTTAGACGGGCCCGAACAGGCGAGTGATAGTGGCGCTCAATTCAAGACATTATTTTGACATGGTCACTGTTCTGACCGCGAAGGATTTCAAGATTCGCTATAGGAATTCAGTGCTGGGGTTCGCATGGTCGTTGTTGAACCCCCTCGCATATATGGGAATTCTGACGCTCGTATTCTCGCTTCTCTACAGGGTTAATATCCCGAACTTTGCGGCTTGGGTTTTGATCGGGGTTCTGATATGGAGATTTTTCTCGGTGGGCACGAACCAGGGGCTGTTCAGTATAGTTAGCAATCCATCGCTGGTCAGCAAGGTGTACTTGCCCCGATATTTGTTAGTTCTCTCGAACAATCTCGCTAACCTGCTCGGTGCCGGGCTCGAGTTTCTCGTGTTGCTTCCACTGCTGGTGATTCTAGGGGTCAGTTTTAGTTTCACTGTTTTTTTGCTACCGGTCATCCTTACATTTGAGTTCATGCTCATCTTTGCTCTGTCCCTCTCGCTTTCGGCGCTTAATCTCAAATATCGAGATTTCTACCAACTTTGGGACATCGCGCTTCAGCTTGGGTTTTGGTTAACGCCAATAGTATACGACGTTAGCCTGATTCCGTCCAAATATCGGCCTCTGTATCTGCTCAATCCTGTTACTAGCCTGATGGATTCTGCCAGGTTGATTTTTCTTGCGGGTCAGCTTCCTTCATTATACGACGTCGCTGTTGTGCTAGTGAGCGTAGTGGTTTTCTTCGCGATTGGATTGGCCATTTTCAGATCTTTGGAGAGTCGGTTCGCAGAGGAATTGTAACGCTTGCCAATAATCACTGTCGAGGATGTCTGGAAGCGGTTCAGGATACCGCACGAGAAGCGGGCGACGGTTTTCGATCACGTCGCTGGCACCCTTACGTTCTTGAGCGGAAAACGTTACAGCTACGAGGAATTTTGGGCCCTTAAGCAAATCAGCTTCTTGGTTGAACAGGGGGAGTCGTTGGGAATAATTGGTCCGAACGGAAGCGGAAAAAGTACTCTCCTTAAAGTGATTGCGGGAATCATGAAACCTGACAAGGGCAGAGCTCACACCCAAGGGAAAATTGCCCCCGTGCTTGAACTGGGCATAGGTTTCAGTCCTGACCTAACAGTAAGAGAAAACCTGGTGATTTATGGGGTCGTTATGGGAATGTCGCGTTCTCAGCTGAAGAGAGATGCCGATTCAATTCTCGAATTTGCCGGGTTGAATAGGTTTCAAGATAGCAAGCTCAAGAATCTGTCTTCAGGTATGCAGGTGCGCTTGGCCTTCTCAATCGCAATTCAAACAGAAGCAAACATGTTCCTTGTAGACGAGGCATTGTCTGTGGGAGATATGGAGTTTCAACAGAAATGCTTGCAGAAATTCCGCGACTTCAAGAGAGAAGGGAGATCAATAGTGCTTGTATCGCACAGCATGGATCTCATCCGCAGCTATTGTGAGAAGACACTGTACCTAGCGAATGGGGAAATTCGATTCTTTGGGGCAAGCGTGGATGCAGCAAGCAAGTATGTCGACGACATGAAGGCTCCATTGGCAACGCGATGAATGTCCGCTTCACAAGTTCAGCTTTTGACTTAAGCTTCCAGGTCCGAATCAACGAGTTTGTCAAATGATGTAGAAACTGTCCTCACAACGATTCGCTGACGCGCATCTGACAGGGTGCCCTTGATTCCTTTTGCCCCGAAACTCGAACCAAATCCTCTTGCCGGAGGAGTCAAAATGAGCAATTGTTCGAATCCGCTCGTCTGAAACCATGAGAGCACTTCTTTCTCTGTTGGGTGATGCTGGTACTGGGGGGAATACCAATCGAAATTTCCCACACGGGAATTGCCGATAATCATGTAATTCCTCAATTTCTGCAAAGGTGGGTCAGAGGAATGCTCGGCGGCGACTTCGCTGATCTTCCAGAGAAGCGAATGGGGGAGGCGTGTCGTTATAGAGCGCAAGGCAGAGTTGATTGCTTCGCGTCCCACGTCTGCTCGATCGTAGACCCATATCGAGAACTCTCCCTTTTGACGAAGGGTGGCTGAAACAGAGGAGAACGCTGCCGATGGGTCGGGGGTGTGGTGTAGAACTCCAATCGAATAGATCGCATCGAATGTGTTCGTTGCGAAGGGTAGATTGTACAGGTCTCCCTGCACAAGATGCACGTTTGGAAGGTGGGCGGTGTTCAGGCTAGCGCTCTCAATAGCGTCACTCAGGTCGATTCCAACAACTTCCGCGCCGAATTTCGCCGCAAAGTACGCGTATCGGCCAAAGCCACAACCTGCATCGAGAACCAGTTTGCCCTTGAAAAAATTCTCAGTCCACAAGGTCTTTGCGAGAAATTCCGTCTTGTCTCCTTCGTCAATGCGCTTGAATTTTGTCCACTGAAATCCGAAGCTTCGTCTTGTTTTCTCAAGTTTCGAAGTAACGGTTCCGAGTTCCTTTGAGACGGACGCTGAGCTAGATGCCGAAGGTAGGATTCGTGGTATGCCATTGACTATTGGATAACTTCTTCCGCAATCCGATAGGAGGGTTCCTTCTTCTATTTCTTCGCCACGAACAATCTCTTGTGAGAGATTGAAAGTTCGGTGGCAGAACGGACACACCAGTATCTCAAGTAAGCGTTGCTTCAATATTATCGCGGCTCAACCGTTGCAGGCTGACCTAATCGATTCCAAGGTCAGCATTCCGATCCTATTCCAGTTGAAGTTCTTGGCCACCCATCGCCTGCCATTCTTCCCAAGCTGCTTCGCAAGCTTTCTGTCCGAGAGTATTGTTCTTAGAATTGACACCCATTTGTGTACATCACCGTTTGGGACGGTATAGCCTGTCTTCCCTTCCAAGATTATCTCCGGGACTCCCCCCACTCTGCTGGCGACTACTGGGCGTTCCATGAGAGCGGCTTCGAGAACTGTCGTTGGACACATATCAAGACCGGAGGCTAAGACGTAGACGTCGGCCTCTGAGAGCAGCCGTCTGAGCCCAGATGGGTAATCCACTTGCCCCAACATGTGAACGTTAGGTAGATTTGCGAACGTTTCCCGTACCAGGGATTCGTATGTTTGGCTGATCGGTTGCCCACCTGAGATATAGAAGTTAACCTCTGGCATCTCTTTGACAACTCTTACAAATCCCAACAGTCCCCTCACCTTCGGCAATATCGTGTGATTCTGGATGATGCAGACGTTCGGATGTTTCAATTCAACGCCGGGCTCTTCGTAGAAGGTGTCAGGGTCTACTCCCTGAGGGATTACAATTGTCCGTTTTGAGGGGAAGTGCTCTAGAACAATATCGTTCAGTGCCCTACAGATGGGCGTTACAACCTCAGCCAAGGCAAGTGCCATGTAGGTGAAGTAGTACCGGTGCAATGCGAAAACTCTGTCAAGGTTGGTCGCTGTTGCAATCCAGCCATCGTACTCTGACCACCAGTCCCCGCGAAGGTGAGCGACTACGGGAACATTTTTTCTCGATAGAACTTTGTGAATCTTGGCGTACCAGACGGGGTAGTGCGGGTAATCCGTGTAGACAGCGTCTGGTTTTATCTCGCCAAGCTGTCTTAGGAGCTGTCGGGATGGGAGAAGCCAGCCCTTTGAGCTGAAGCAAGCTCCGACATCCAACAGAAAGGATTCGACGCCTGACGGAAAAGTCCTAATCATTTGCTCGAAGAAGTTCTTTTTGAATGAATTAACTACGAAGGCAACTCTCAACATGTCACCACCCAAGAGTCGCAAATATCACTTCGTATGAATGTTTTTTATGAGCCTCATAGTTTTGCGCCGCACAAGATTAATGCCGTTTGACGTAAGCGAACTCGTGATAGTGAATATGTATTTCACATAGATCATGGAATATTTCACATGTCTCATGAACGTGCTTCCCATCACTAGGACAGAAATAGGGGTGTAGGTGATTAGCATCACAAATGGTCCTGCGAGAAGCAGAATACGTGAGGGGCGATTCATCTAGTGTCGCTGGCTCCATGCTTTAGCAGCGTCTTAAACTATCGTACAAGGTAGGTGGACATGAAGGTTGCGGCGGAAAAGACAATGCGATGGCTTCAATCCTCGCTGTGTAGTCTGATAGCCAACTTGGCCGCTTCCAACATTCGTAAGCCCGTCTTGGTAAGGGTGAAATTCTCAAGCACCCACTTCTTACCATTCCTTCCCAGTTTGCGAGCCAACGTCTTGTCAACCAGTATAGACCGTATCGTTCGAATCCAGGTGTCCGTAGCACCGTTGGGTATCGTGTAGCCCGTGTATCCTTCCTTGACTATTTCGGGTACGCCACCTACCCTACTCGCAACTACTGGCTTTTGCATGAGGGAGGCTTCGAGCACGCTTGTCGGGCACATGTCCAACCCAGATGCGAGCAGGTACAAGTCAGCTTCGGTAAGTAGTTGCCTTACCCCGCGAGGGTGATCCACAGGCTCCAGCATGTGGACGTTTGCGAAGGTGGCGAAAGTTCTACGCACCAAAGCCGCATAGGGTTGTTTACTCCGTTGCCCTGCTGTGATGTAGAAGTGAACATCAGGCATTCTCTTGACTACACTTGCAAATTGCAGGAGGCCCCTGACTTTCGGCCAAATAATGTGATTTTGAATCAAACATACACTAGGATGCCTCAGGGAAACGCCAGGCTCTTCGAAGAAAATATCGGGATCGACGCCCCCGTACACCTCCACTGTGGGCTTGAATGGAAAATGCAGTGAAACAACTTGCGTCAATGCGCGACAAACCGGAGTTATGACATCTGCCAACGCGAGTCCGGTGTAACTGAAATAATATCGATGTACTGCGAACAACCGTTCAAAGGCCCTTGCTGTCGTCAACCAGCTCTCAAATTCATTCCACCAGTCCCCATGTAGCTGGGCAACTCGTGCCACCTTCCGTTTCCGAAGCATTTGATAGAGCCAGGCATACCACATTGGGTAATGCGGATAATCAGTATAGACAACTTCAGGGCCAAAGTCCATCAGCTTTCTCAAGAACGTTCTTGAAGGAAGTGACCATCCTTTTGCGCTGAAACAATCGCGCGCATCGAAAACCGCATATTCGACTGATCTAGGGAGCGTCCTCGCAATTTTCTCAAAGGAGGTCTTCTTGAATGTGTTTACGATGAACGCAATTCTCATTTCCTCACTTTCTTACCCGGGGGCCCCTTCTTGCTAAAGGCCTGCGTGACGGACGGCGTTTCCATGCAGTATGTTGGACGCGCATAAGGCCTTCCCAAGCGTATCTGAAAGGCAGTGATAAATAGTACCGCAGAATGTGAACGCGGTACTGTAGAATGTGAACGCGGTATTTGATATGCTCCACTCCCCTCAACAAGGAAATAACTAGCGCGACGGGAGCGTACGTGACGAAAAATATGACGGGCACAATCGATAGAATGGTTCGAGACGGGATCCTCATTCCGACCAGGTCTTCCAGGAGCGTTCTTGTTGGTGGTTTCTTATAATGTTCGTATACGAACGATTTCTGGTTGTGTTTGAAAAGATTGTATGCGCAGCGGATAGGTCAATCTTGGAAGCAAAATGAGCGAGTGCCATTATCATGCCAAGTTACGAAACGAAAGTCGCGCTCTTGCTGCCAGCGGAGAACTTGGGCATTGAGATGCCATCGACCAACCTTGGCAACAGGATGATCTGTGAAGCGACGAGACGAATAATCGAACGCCTGCCTGTTCACTTCAAACCGGAGGAATTTACGTTTCTAAGGAAGCCTAACGGAGAAGAGTTAGATCGAATTAATGCATGTGACCGGGCCATCTTTGTTGGGACAAATATCTTCCAGCCCCAAGCCGTCGGGTGGAGATGGCGTGCGCAAGATCTTGGACAAATCAAGATTCCTTACTCGTTGTACGGAGTGGGCTATAGCGGGCCATTGGGGCGTGTTCCTCTGCGCATATGCCGAGAGACCAGAGACCTAGTTGAATGGTCTCGAGGGGGGAGCTCTATCGGGGTACGCGACCCTCAGACAGTTCGATGGTTAAAGCTCTTTGGAGTGAATTCGGAACTCGTCGGATGCCCTGTGCTCGCATACCCGGATACGTTCACTGATATTTCGATTGGCAAAAATACACCAGTTTTGGCCATCAGGGAGATTCTTCTTCACAATCCAGGCGAAGGGCCAAAACAAGCTCAACAGGATCTTATCGATTGGTTCTTCGAAAAATATCCGGACGGCCGGAGTGTGGTGCAATCACCGGAAGACCTCAAGCTTGTGCATGACAGACCTATCGTTGCAACCTTTGAAGAAATTATTAGAGAATTATCGAGAGCACGGTTCGTTGTTTCGACGCGACTTCATGCGGGAATGTTAGCCCTGGCCTTTGGTCGCCCAGTAGTCTTCCTTGCCCATGATACACGGGTTGCATCTTTCTGCGAGATGATTGGGGTGAAAGCCTATCCCTTAACCTCCGAAGGGCTGAGAAAGGCGTTGAAGGCAGCCCAAAAGATCGACCGGGGAGATTTGTCGGAACTCAAGCCTGCCGTCGAACGAGTACGCCTCCTAGTGCGACGACTGCATGAGTTCCTAAACGAGGAAATAACAGGGTCTAGGGAAAACATGATGCGACATCCCTCCAGGGCACTTACAGCTCTGCGGCGAGCAAGAGCTCGACTGCTGGAATGGGGACCCGAATCATGACTTGGCCGGGATGAAATGGTTGCGCAAAATCAAACTCCTGATACTGGTACCCACTATGGAGTTGGGAGGCATGGAACTTTGCACATCCTTCTTGCTGAGCCATCTTAATCGAGAACTTTTCGAAATTGAACTGGTCATGGTCTTCGATCGCCAGAGTTACTTCGAGATTCCTTCCCACGTACGAGTTCATGTCTTGGAGAAAGCAGGTCTCACGAATGACACTGAGCTAACCGTGCAACCATCGATTGCGGTATCGGAAAAGAATCGGGATAGCCTGATCTGGCTGGAAACTACTGCTTTGAATCTGGCCGCTCTAGTTCGGACCCTGCAACCGGACTTAATCTTGGCCCAGCACGTCCTTGCTAGCGCGGTTTCCTTGTTGGCTAAGAGACACATCCGTTCGACCATAAAGATAATCGCGAGTGTTCACAACTTCAGCTCCAGATTTCTGGAAATTGTCCCATACGGAGAGCTTTATGCACTCTTACTTCGGCGACATTTGAGAGAGGCCGATGCTGTTGTCGCGATCGGGCAGGGCATTGCAAATGACTTGATTATGAACTTCGATGTGGACAGGACCCAAGTCAGAGTTATCTACAATCCGTTTGATTATGAACGAGTGAGAAAACTGTCTACAGAGAGCTTACTGGAAAACAGGTTTTTCCTGGATGGTGTTCCAAACATACTTTTCGTTGGTGGGTTAAGACCTGAAAAGGGGTTAGAGTACTTGCTTCAAGCGATCGCTCTGTCACGCAGACTGCAGAGACTTCGATGTGTGATCATTGGAGAAGGAGAACGTCGAACTGAGCTTGAGGAGTTGGCGAAACAGTTAGGTATTTCCTCAGACACCTTTTTCTTGGGCAGACGACCTAACGCATTCAAATATATGCGCGCGGCATCATGCTTCGTCTTGCCTTCACTTGTTGAAGGCTACCCCTACGTCGTTCTCGAAGCCATGGCTTGTGGTTGCCCCGTAATTGCAAGTGAATCAGGTCCTGATGTTCAAGAGCTACTCGGTTATGGACAAAGAGGCCTTCTCGTACCCGCGAGGGATCCAGAGGCTATCTCTGATGCGATTCAGAGGATTGTCTCGGACACAAATCTACGCGAGAACATGATTGAAGCCGGAAAAAGTCACATCGAGAAATTCACGCCCATTTCAGCAGTTGCCCAATACGAAGCGCTGATGAAAGCAGTTGTCCGTTCGGGGTTAGTTCGGCGCTCATTGGATGTCCTGTCATGGCTTACCCGGAGACATCTACCCGGATTTCGCAGGGCCAAAGCAGACCGCTCTTAGCTGTCATGGAGATTCTCCACCATAATCCAGGCGAGCAAGCAAAACTGGCTCAGTGCAACCTCGTGGACTGGTTCTTCAAAGAGTTTTCCGATGGGGCCGGGGTAACGCAGTCTCCGAAAGACTTGGGGCTGGTCACCGACAAACCAATCATAACAGAGTTCCAACAGATCGTCGCCGAACTATCGAGGGCACGCTTGGTCGTTTCAACACGCCTTCACGCTGGAATGCTGGCGCTTGCGTTTGGTCGCCCAGTGGTCTTCATTGCACATGATACACGAGTTGCATCATTCTGTGAAATGATCGGAGTGAAACCATATAGATTGAGCTTTGATGGACTTGCAGAGCCCATTCAAGCTACTAGAAGGATAGTGTCTGGGGATTTATCTGGATTCGAAGCAGCCAATGAGAGGTTGCCGATCCTGATGCGCCGGCTCCAAGAGTGGTTGGAGGAAGTCCTTGCAGGTACTCGAGCAAGCGGAATGCGACACCCGAATAGAGCGTTTACATTCTTACTTAAAGCGAAAACTAGACTGGTGCAACGTATACTGTGGTGATTCGTCCCAGTTCGTTCTTGCGTCAAATTTGGGTTGAAAAAGGGATTGTTGCATCAAAATTCAGGGTTGCAGGGGGACATGCTGTCTTTGCACATCGTAGTGCAAAAGAGCCCTTCAGATCGAAGCGCAGTTACCTCGAATATCCAGTCTCCCCCTCAACGTCATCCAGACCATCACTTACCCCCACAGAAAGAGGAAGTAGTCTAGAAGAACGAATCTATTGGAGATTCGAAACTGTGCACATTACGTAATCTGGTTTTTTCTCTGCAGATTTCTTTGTTTGCATTGCAACTCCCAGCGGTCGATACGACCCACTTGTATTTTAGCCTTTGCAATTGAAACACGATTGGTATGCGTCAAATCATGGCGTCCTGCTGGAACAGTCATCCTTTTGTCCATTTACGGAAAAACAAATGAGCACCATTGATACCGTCTCCGGCAAGCTTTGAGGTGTCGTCCCTTGCAGCGAGCAGATCTGTCCATCGTAGGCATAGGTATCCGAGGCGTATCTGAAATCACCCCTGAGACCGAGCGGATTCTCCGCCGTAGCACCGAAATCTTCTACATGGATCCCCGTCCCATCGTTTCAAGATACTTCAACAAGGTCAATCGCAACTCTCACAACCTGCTCAAACGCTACAAAGAAAATCGCAAAGCATACGACGTATACGAAGAGTTGTCTTCGCTCGTAATTAACAGTGCATTGAAGAAGCCGGGCGCCTGCTACGCAACGTATGGTAATCCAATGATCTACGACACAATTACCCAGCTGATTCTTCAGAAAGCAATTTCCAGACGGCTCAAAGTGGAGATCGTTCCAGCCGTTTCAGCTTTGGACAGCGTCCTAGTCGATTTGCGACTTCCTATCTTAGACGAAGGGTTGCAGATCTTTGAAGCTAATAGGTTGGTTCTGCACAGACAAAGAATCGAGTCATCGGTTCCTTGCTTGATTTTCGGTGTGGGATCATTTGGTACCGTCATCATAACAATTGGACGACGAAGTACTGAGAAGAGATACCTCCTTCTCGAAAAGCATTTGCGACAATTCTATCCAAGCACCCACCCGATCCATCTCGTCGAGTCGTCTTTACACCCCCACATGCGAAATCGAATAACAAAAACAATGATGAACCGACTAGGAAAAATGTACAAGCGAATAAATTACAACACTACGCTCTACATACCCCCGGTGCCGAAGGCCAAGTACATTGATAGGGATTTTGATTCCAAGATTCATTCAACGCGCTGGACTAGCAAAATTGTCGGTGACTCTGGGACAGGGCGTTGATACCCAAACAGGTCTGAGGACTTAGGCTTCTTGATATTGATTCGAGAGAACAGATGTGCCAGAGCTCTTGGAGCGTGGGTTTCATAGTTGACAATTGTTGTCTCTAACATTCGCGTGATTCAGGATTCTGACAGTTCGCAGTTGCAAGCTCGGATCCAAAGCGACAAGCTTGCCAGTCCATTTCTGTTATGGTACCGCTTCCCCTCAGGTTTTGAGAAATACCTGAACATTCAGAACGGAAATCCCTTTCTGGCCGCGCTCTTAGTGATTGCCATGCAAACGGGGGAGACGTTAGAGGTTGCTGCCTCAGTTTCTCCCCAGCTCTTGAACGCAACTGAGAAAATTCAGGAATTGCTTCTAAGTTGGTATGGAGGTTTGTCTAGAGTCAAAGTCGTAGCTCCCGAAACAGATCGACATGAGCAAACGCGAGAGCAAACAGGAACAGGTCTATTCTTCTCCATGGGCGTGGACTCGTTCTACACTCTTCTCAAGAATATTGAGCAGGATCCAGATCGAGCCATAACCCACCTGATCTTTATCCGCGGATTCGATATCTATCTTGAAAAATGGAATAATCAGCTTTACCCATCGGTCCTGAGAAGTGCTACCCGAGTGGCTGAACACTTTCGTAGGCAGATCATACCTGTTGCGACTAACATACGAGACCTCTCCGACCCGGTCGTCAAATGGGGGCCGTTTTACTTTGGCAGCGCCTTGGCAAGTGTCGGTTTAGCTCTCGATGGTTTGCTCGACGCGGCATATATCGCCGGCGGCTTGACTTATGATCTCCTTTCTCCGTGGGGGTCGCACCCAGACCTGGATCCACTCTGGTCAACTGAGACCCTGAGATTCATCCATGACGGATGCGAGGCCGATAGAATAGCTAAGGTCCAACTCATCTCGAAATATCAAGTCGCATTGGAAACGCTGCGGGTTTGTTTCTACAATCCGGAGAACATGTATAACTGTGGCAAATGCGAAAAATGTTTGCGGACGATGATTAGCCTTCACATAGCAGGCGCACTGAACAAGTGTTCGACCTTCCCGCATGAGATAGATGTGGAACTTCTGCGTGGGCTGCCCAAGCTTAGCGAAGGATCGAGTCCAGAAGAACAAGCTGTTATGCGCGCAAGTCTTACCACATACATCAATGCGCTGGGAAACTCCCCAAAGGACTTGGAAATAAAAAAGGCGCTTCAGGATCACATGTCCTCGTAACTAATCTTCGGTTCTTGTCGGATCCTAGTCTTCAACAAAGACAACAAAGCAACCCCGATATGGCCAAGATGTTCTAGAGTGTTTGACATTCGCTTCATATTGTGAAAAATTCTTGAATTCTTGTACTTCTCCACCCATAAGCGCAGGTTTCGTTACTGCTAGGTTTTCTTCCATGAAGGTTCGATTTTAGAACCGAAGAATCGGCCCAGATTCTCATGTCGAGTTTTGTTTTAACCATTCAATCGTCATCTCTAAGCCTTCGCCCAGGTCAACTTTAGGAACCCAGCCAAGGCGTTTCTTTGCAGGAGACATGTCCAAGGCCCTGCTGAAAGGCCCCTCCGGCTTGGATTTATCAACGGCTGTAGCTAATGCGCTCAATTATCCCTGATTCATAACACGTCCGAATTGTATTCTGATGGATCGCGAATCCCAGACTACACATTGCCTGTTGCTGGTCGAGGAAGGCTCGACCGCCGAATACTGCACCAAACATGAAAACTGTGTCGATGTAATATTTCATCAAGATATGTTTTAGACGTTCACGTTCGGTTGAAAGATCGATGATTTCCAACTGGGGGTCGATGCCGTGCTTTTTTTGAATCTTATGAAATCTGTTTGGTGATGCCAAGACTTTTCTACAGTTTTGCACATGTAGGCGTCGGTGTTGTTCTCATGAAATTCGACCTCCTGACCGGCTTTTTGCGAAGGCAGAAATCATCAGTGATGGTTCTGGGGTTTATCTTCACCCTGTCCGCAAGCCTGTTGAGAATACGGATGCTCTGGAGCGCTAGAGAAGGACTCTGGAGTCCGCTCGATCCTGACACAGAGACTTACGCATACTTCGCCAAGCTAATTCTCTCGAAAGGTGTCACGGCGTACACGAACGTAAGCAGGGTTCCGTTTTGGCCAATTGTTGTGGCTCCATTCTACGCATTATTCGGTTTGAATAATATAACGATCAAACTTGCATCTTTCTTCTTTGGTATTCTCACGGTCCTCGCAACTTACCAGGTGGGTAAGACAGCCTTTGGGAATAAGGCAGGCGTCCTCGCGAGCTTTCTCTACGCCGTCAGCTTCTACGTAGTTTTCGATGCGTACCGAGGCTTGAGGGAGGAATTATTCTCGTTTCTACTACTCTGCCTAATCTACTTCGCTATCCAAAGGCGAACGGGTAGTCATCTGAATCTCTTGGCTTCGGCAATTCTCACTGTGATGCTCTACTTTACTAGAACCGATGGAGCATTGGTCGTACTGCCGACTATGCTTGTTTACATAGTGCTCTCTTCTATTTCGAAGAAGCAGAGAATTCCATTCAAGAAGCTGTTCCTGATATCAGTGATGTTTGCCCTCTCAATTGCAGGCTGGAGTTGGTATTCAGCAAAACTATCTGGAGACCCGTTCGCGGAATCAACCGCATATGCAAGTTACAATTACTTTGTTGAGTTCCAGAAAGGAGTAGGGGCCTTTCCGAGGGTCACGATGTCAGATTACTTATTCAAGTATCACACACTGACGCAGTTACTTGTGGCAACTTTGCAGGGTTCAATGTGGATTTTTCAACTACTCAGTCTAAGCCTAGCCTTTGGTTATCCCGCATACTCTTCTCCCATAGCTTTGATGGTGATATCCTTTCTTCTGATCTTGTTTTTCTCAAGTGCAGTCACGCTATGGAAAGAAAAGAGAAACTGGTACTTTCCTCTCCTCTACGCAACCGTCGTCCCGTACTTGGGGATGTTCCAGGGCCTAGGCGTTATCGAAACTGCTCGAAATCTCGTCCCATTCGCACCAATTCTCACGATCACGGTCGCCTATTCGGTTGTTAGGATTTACGGGTTTTTGGTTTCAAGCATAGATCAGCATCTGTGCTTCGGACGGGTCATTGATCGAGGAATCTTGGCTTTACGGCTTATTCTTTATGGAATCCTGGCCTTTTTCCTACTGGGATATGTTTCCGTGAACTACCTCTACCTTCTCGCTTGGGCCCTCCTACCCATCAATTTTGCAGATTTATTCTTCTTGAGTTTTGTAGCCATTCTTTGCTTAGCTTGGGTTATCCTGCGCTCCTTCGAGAAATAGTCTGTCAAGATACATGCAACTCGAGGGTGAAGGGTGTGAGGGACCAATGAGAGTGTGTTTTATTGCGAAGGAAATGTTCGCTTGGGGAAAATATCGTGTGTTTGGCAGTTACGCCATCTTTGTCGGAAGGGAACTAACCTGCTTGGCTCTCTTGTTCAAGAATCGAAGCCAACCTAGGCGCTTGGATTTCCCAGCTGAAGTCGCCAAGAACAAACTGGCGTCCCGCTCGCCCCATCCGTCGAGAGAGTCTCGTATCACTAAGGAGCACTTGGAGTTTTTCAATCCAGGGCCGCGTATTTCCATTGGGCAGCAAAAAACCGGTTAAGCCTTCTTTGATCAGTTCCGGAATTCCACCCACATTCGACGCTACAACTGGACGTTCGCAAACGGATGCCTCCAACAAGGTGGCTGGGCAGCAATCGAGACCAGAAGGGAGCACGTATACGTCGATTGACTCGTAGAACTTGCGTACACCCTGGGGGTACGGTAACCTGCCGAGCAGGTGAGCGTTGGGCAATCTTCTGAAAGCTTCCTCAACCAAAGGAGTATGTTCACCACCACCGGCGATGTAGAAGTTGACCTTCGGCATTTCCCTAGCCACGTTGGCGAACCAAACTAGCTGCCTGACTTTAGGAAGAATATTGTTATCCTGCAAAATTCCAACACATGGGCTCTTAAATGGGAATTTGTCCGTCATTTCGCCGATCCAGGGTCGTGCGTCAATACCTTCGTGGAATACCTCAACTCGTTTGTCCGGCATTCTTCGCGCCACAATCTCCTTCAGCCAGCCGCACAAAGTCAAGATTCTGTCTGAGAGCGAAAGGCCGCTCGCCCATGATAATTGGTACAGTGGTCGTACAAGTTTCGTCAAAGTAGGGGCATGTTTGAAATAAACGGAATATTCTGTCCATACGTCACCTCGCAACAGAGCAACAAGTGGCAGACGACGGCGACTCATTTCCGAGTACAGTTTGGCGTACCAGTTTGGGTAAGCAGGGAAGTCAGTAAAGACAACATCAGGTTTGAAATCGATGAGCTCGTTCATTATCTCTCCAACAGCGAAGAACCCAGTACCTCTGGCGCGATTAACCGGTATAACGGGCACCATGCGTGATTGAATATTGCTGGGGAAGTACTCCGTCATGGCGCTGAAGAACCGAACCTTATACGGTGCGTGAATTATCAGAACTCTGACGTCGCAACCCTCCCAGCAAATGCAGGTCTCTTTCCCTCTTGCACGGCGAGCGCACCAATCAGGTTTAAGATGACTTTACGGCTTCCCCGTAAACCTCGCTGAGGGCTGGCAACACACTTTCCCACCTAAATCTCCTGTGGACAGTGTCACGAACTTCGCGGCCAAATCGACGACACAACTTTCTATCTTCCAGAGCCATCAACAGCCTTTCCGCCAGTTCATCTGGGTCCTTGCATGAATAGTACAAGCCCGCTTCTCCCAGCACTTCCCTCGTGGAAGGAAGGTCAGAGGCTACAACCGTGTTTCCGGCAGCCATTGCTTCAAGAAGCGCAAGGGGGAGCCCTTCACGCCTCGAAGGAAGTACGTAGACCAATGATTGCGCGAGCATTCGAGCTACGTCTCTTCTATTTTTCTGGCGGACAAAGGTCACCGAATCCGACAACTTCAGTTCGTGAGCTCTTCGGATTAGCTTGCCTCTAAGCGGACCGTCCCCTGCTATAATGGTATGAACATGAATTCTCTTTCTAACCTTCGCGAGCGCCTCTAGGAGAACGTCCAGTCCCTTTTCTGGTACGATTCGTCCGACCCATGCGATGCCCTTTCGTTTGCCTTTCCCAGGTCGGAATAGGGCAGTGTCGACGCCGACCGGCACAATTCGAATGTTCCTGACCGGAACTCCAAGGTCGCGGACTTCGCGTGCATCCGCTCTAGTCAAGCAAATGACCCGAGTAGAGTTGCGAAGTAACCATGTACCTACGCTCTTCAAATAGATGAGTTGTGAGGTGTTGGTCAGCCAATCGCGCAGAGCCATCACTCCGTGTACCGTTGTGATTGCAGGTTTGGCCGAGTCCAACGCCGCCTTCACCGAAAGGACCGTTGTCCAGAACAACGGTGAATGAGCATCAACCAGATCGCATTTGGAGACGCGCACCGCACCGTAAATAGGCAGGGCGAAAGGGTTTGCCATCCCCAATGCGTCCCAAGGCATCCAGACATTTTCGTACCGGCTTATCTCGTATCCGGTTTTAGATCTTTCGCGCCTAGGAAGCTTGTCTCTCCGAACAGTCACTACTTCAATCTCGTGGCCCAGTCGTGACTGTCGAGACGAAAGCTCGTGGCAGTAGATTGCATGCCCACCCACTACGTCCGGGTAAAGCGCATGCGTGACCCTGCATATGTTCAATGCTTTCATAATCATTCGCTTGAAGTACTAAGCAATAGCTCCCGAGCAGTCTTTTTCACCAGATTGCGGCTAGCTTGGAGTCCACCCCACTATCTGTTTTCCCTAACGACATTGCTGACGGTGAATAAGATGACGGCCATGAACATGAGCAAGAGCCCCGATGTCACGATCGCTTCTGTTAGCAATGCAACATTCGTAACAGGTTTGCTCTGCGCTGCGTACAATGGGATGATGTACAAACCGTACAGCACTCCACTTAGGGCCGTCACGATGCCCAAGGTTCCGTAAAACAGCAGCGGGTGTCTAATTGATACAAACTTGATGAGACTGGCCACCACATCAAGGCCGTGATAAAGAGCATTGCGGCCGGAAGGAACGTTAACAGCAGCTATTGAGACCTCCTTGATTCTGAGTTTTTGTTCTGCAATCTTCATCAATATTTCCACACTAGCGCCCATACCTAGCTCGGCAGGGGAAACGTCCTGAATAGCTGTTCGACCATACGCACGAAAGCCGCTTTGCGCATCAGTTATTGCGAGTCCTGATGCAGCGCTAGTGAGGTCTGTGATCGTCTTGATTCCGAACTTTCTATATCGTCGCATCAGTTGCCGCTCGCTGTGTGAATTGAATCTTGAACCGATAACAACATCTGCCTCTCCCTTCAAGATTGGCTCGGTCAATTTCGGGATCTGATCCGCATCATGCTGTCCGTCTGCGTCCAACGTTACCATAACTTCTGGATTCAGTTCGCTGGCGCGTCTGAACAGGCGAGCTAGAGCAGAGCCATAACCCCCGGGCTTGGGATTCCTTATAACTTCTGCCCCCATCGCCTCAGAGATTTTCCCGGTCAGATCTGTTGAGCCGTCGTCGCAAACAATTATCTTATCTACGTAAGGTTTGGTCTTTGCCAACACTATTGCTATGGTACCTTCTTCATTGCGCGCAGGCAGACAGGCAACAATCATGTTGGCAACCCGTAACGAATCACTGTTAGCCTAGGCTAAAAGTGATTCCAAATCATTCCAATTAGTGTAACTTGCGGACCGCGCTAAGTATTGCCCACAGCACGGACAAACCGAAAAACGCAGAAACCGCCACTATGTCCTGAAGGCCGGGTTTTAGGGTCGCCCAAGCCAGGAGATACGCGTAATTGACGGAAATGTAAGCAAACACGATAAGCCCTAGGAAGAGAGAAACCAGCAGGGGGATTGCTCCGCGTCTCCTCCGGAGCCACGATTCTGAAGACTGATAGACCGTAAGCAGTGGTAGCGAGATTGTGATAAAGATGATCGGCGCGAAGGGGACCAAAGCCCGAGGTGTCTCGAGAACGCCGAGTTGGTGGAATAAGCCTAGATAGGGTACTGTAATGGCATAGAGGAACGGGAAATACCAGTTGGTATTCCGCCTCCACATCATAAAGGCACCTGCAAAGAATAGGATGGGCACTATTGGAAAGAGCAGCCAACCCATAGGTGGAATATTTGGAAGGTAACCAAACAAGTAAGGGTACAACAACATGTCGAGGAATTGAATGATCCACAGCGTACCGGCAGCGCTCGCGGAAAGCAACTGCGAAATTGTGTGATATTGAAACAAATATTGCGACATTGTAACATTTAATGTCGGATGGCTGCCTGCTGCTTTTTGGAACTCAACCCAATAATTCCAACTTGCATAGCTAGTTGACTCCGCAAACGGATCCCCACTCAAACTGAACGAATACCAGGCCCAGCCAGCAGCGGAAATGGCAAATGCAAGCGCGATAAGAAACATCTGCTTCACAGGCATTTTCTGCCTACGCATTTTTGAGGAGACAGCGAGGTAAACGAGCAGTGATGGAACAACAAGTAATGCCCCGTCGCTTCTTGTGAAGTAGAGTAACGACGTCAGAATAGCGGACAAACCTATTCTAACTAAGCCTCTGGATTGCCTTACTAGAGCAAAATAGATCAAACCGAGGAGGAGCAGCGAAAAGAGTTCCTCTCTCAAGCCTCTGAGAGCGTTGAAAACAACGTAGAAACTTATCGCTAAGAGAAAACTGGATACCAACCCAACCTTAGGTGAGAACGCCTCTTTCGCGACTATGTAAGTCGCGAGAATCGTCAGAAGTCCGAAAACGAAGGAGGCAACTCTGATTGTGGTGAAACCGGGGCCTAGCAAAGCGATGAAAGGTGCCACGGTAATCGGCCAGAAAGGAACTCGGGCAGGATTAGCGTATGCCGACAGGCCGTGTGAGAGAATGACTTTGGCATAATACATGTATGTTTGGGCGTCAGGATCTAGTGGAGACCACAGCCCCACTCCCCCTCTCGGGCTCGACAGCAGGCGCCATCTCACCAAGACTGCTTCGAGAGCGAAGATGAGACCTAGTACAATCGAGGAAAGCCGGAGCCGCGGCACATGCGCAAGAGTAGATCCTATGGCCCGCAAGCATTCACTTTCCGGGCATCAAGAAATCTGCGGGCCCATTATAACACTGCTGATTAGCCAACAGGGTGACGGAGGTGCAAGGATCACACCGCAAAACAAATAGATGCTGAAGATGCTCTTTCTCCAAGACCACTTCAAGTCCCCTTTGGTTCATGAACGATGTTCAGAGAACGGTTTTTGCCAATACGCGGAAACATTGTTTGGGTCATTGAGAAGGAGCCTTAGTGACTAGAATGAAGGCACCATGATTGCTAATGTCGAATCTATCTCAACGATCTCTCTCATTCTTCTAGTCGAGGTCCCTTCGGCAACTTGAGACGAGGCTTCTCCAGGTAGTAAAGGCGAGTCAGACCGACAAGAAGCGGATAAGCTTTTTTCATTTGATGCACGCATAGAAATTCATATGCATCTTCTGGGATTTTCCGAAGTTGAACCCGGCAGATCTCAAAGCAGATTCGACCAATTCATCAGACAGCCATCGATGTGGCCCTTCGGGGAGTTTCAAGTTAAGCTTTTCAAGGAGATCTAGCAGCCATTCGTATTTGCTTCTTGCTACGGCGAGTAGCAAAACTCCATTCTTTGTTAGAAGTCTGTATGCTTCATCCACGACTTTGAATGATGGTAGATGTTCGAGGACGTCCAGACACAAAGCACTTTCGAAAGTAGCATCCCTGAACGGAACATGCTCCACATCAGCAACCAAGTAGGAAATGCCTGAATGTCCTGCTTTAATGAAATCTATCGCAAAATCCAAGCCGACCTTCACGTCTGCATGCACCCATGACAACGCTAATCCGGAAGCACAGCCCAGGTCAATGACGGAACGCCCGTGATACTTTTGCACCTGACTTTTCATGAGATCAAGATAGAAACTTTTCTTCTTTGCTTCATAGAATGAAGCGATATTGTTGAAATGAGATCTGACGCCACGTTTCATTGCCAGTTGTTCTTGAGCCAATTGATAGTCAGCTCCAAACCTTCCGGCAAATCGATTCTTGGCGCCCATCCGAGAAGCTCCTTGGCTCTCGTAATATCAAGCGCTCTACTGAATGGTCCTTCGGGTTTCGATTTGTCATATATAACTTGCTTCGGCTTATGGCCGCTGATTTCTAGAATCATGTTAGCAACATCTTTGATCTGATATCGTTTATCCCAACCAAGATTCACCGGCGTTCCCTCAGAAATCTTCTCACACGCCGAGATCATTCCAGAAACAATGTCAGTTACGTAGGTGAACCCCCTTGACTGATTACCGCTTCCCCAGATGACATACGGATCATCCTTCCGCAATGCTTTCTCAATCAACATGCTTATCGCGTGTGAAGTGGGAAATTCTCCAGCACCATAAACCGTTAAGAATCTGCATGAACTAGTTTTCATTCCGTACTCCTTACTGAAGGCTTGTAAGGTCATTTCGGTCATGATCTTTTGGAAGCCGTATAAGTTGTCACTAGCATTGTATCTTTCACCAGTGGAGAGAACATCATCTTCTTTCAACAAGTAACCTTCCCTATTCAACGACGGAGGGTAGACGCAGGCTGAACTACTGTATGAAATTCGCTCCACGCAACCCGCCTCATAGCAGGCTCGAATTGTGTTCTGATCTATTGCGAATCCAATGCTACAATCTGCTTGACGCTTATCAACGAATTCTCTTCCGCCGAAGACTGCTCCCAACATGAAAACTGTATCAATGTCATTTCTAACCAGGATCTTATGCAACCGATCACGTTCAGCAGCTAGGTCGATGATCTCCAGTGGGACAGTTGCTTTATGGTTAAGGCAGATTTCATGAAATCGTCCTAATCTTTTCATCCAAACATTCGAAAAGACGTTAGCGGCGATCAGTCGATCTGCAGCAACAAGGTTAACTCCCCTCTCTAAGAGTGAATCAACCATAACGCTGCCTATGAATCCGGTTGCGCCTGTGACAAGCACGTTGCTCATCTTGCTCATTTCAGATCACCATAACTCCTTCATTAGAACAGCTACATGATTGAATCCGGTTGACCATGTTTTTGCTTTCACTTCTCCACCGGCACGGGTCCCTTCTACGATCGGAATCTGGGCGACTTTCAGTCTCATTTTCGCCGCTCGAATACTCATCAGATACTCGGTTTCATTCCATTCAGACTTCACTTGCATCCTATCCCAAACTTCCATCTTGAATATTCGAAATCCAAACGTACTATCACTGTAATGAGATCCGAAGAACAAGTTCACTAAAAGCGTTAAGACATGATTGCCTAATCTTCGTAATCCATACGGATCATCTGTATCATCGGTCTTTCCGCCTGGTTCGAAACGTGTACCGAAAACCAAATCATAACCGGTTCTGAACGTTTCAATCAACGCGGGTATGTATGCTGGATCATCATTTCCGTCCGAAGACATTAGCATGACAGAATCATCTCTAACATACTGCATTGCTTCGCGAATTCCATTTCCTCTACCGGGAACTGTCTGCTTTACGATTCTGCACGGCCTGTCCTTCAAGAACTCCAGTGTCCCGTCAGTTGAATTATTGTCGACAATTATGATTTCTCTGAATTGATGAACTGGAAGACGAGGCCAAACCCATTTCAAGCCTTCAATTTCATTCATGGTTGTGAGGATCAGAGTGACCATGCTAGTTCCTCTCCCTCACTTTCGTCTCTCTTCTTCGCAGCGGGCGCGCCCAAAGGAATTATGATATCGTATTTTAGACTGTCGTCTGCAAGACAAAGTCTGTTGATTGTCTATTCGTCGAGCCGAATCAAGTATCTTAACAATGTGTTCTCCACAGTGAATTGTTTGCGACACCTCAAATCCCAAAGCCCGGCCCTGGCAGCGGGTCCCCACAAGAATAGCCGCTTTCAACGAAGGTTCCTTCGCCTCCGTTCTCTGACCATGAGGCAGTTGACTGTGCCGTAATAAGTCTTTGAAGAGTTGGCGGCCTGGAATCCCAAACCCACTTATAGAACGGTTCGGGCTTGCGTGCACAAAGCTTCCAACGGCACGCGCGCAGATGTGGTCGGGGGAATTGTTTCATTTGAAAACTCAAGCGTCAGTTGCTAAGGGAGCAACTTCCCTCTACGTCGCGAACATTGTCGTGCTCGTCGCCAACACGCTCTATTTTCTCGTATTAACAAACTTCCTCCGTTCGACGCTGGGTGTTGGAATCGTTACTGCTCTGAACATCATGATCTGGTTTTTGGTTACGGTTTGCATCTTAGCTCAGCCGGTCGCGGTGCAATCCCCTGTCCCGGCACCTTTGGCGGTCCTCAAGTTCATTCCAGAATTGCTGGCGAAGAGAGCTCGGTCGGGGGCCGGGAAGCTTTTCACGACTTCTCTGGCCTTTTCTGGGGTGATAGGTGGTGTTATTGCAACTGTTCTCATCGCTGCCCCTGGTCTCATAGTTCCTCTTGTCGGCGGGCAGGCGATCGACCCAAACTACGTCCGGCTCTCGGGCATTGACGTTCTATTCCTATCGCTGGGGCAGGTCTGCATTGGAGCGCTCATCGCGCTCGGCGAAATGAAGAGCGCAACGCTGTACCTTATTCTTTGGAGTGCCGTACGGTATACGCTCGCCTCAGTCCTGCTGGTCACTTTCGCAATCTCAGGCGTGCTTGTGGGTTGGATTTTGGGCGACGTGGTGTTGCTCGTTTTCGCCGTCCAAAAGTCAGTTCGCACGTTGCGTGTGGGGGGCGGAAGGTCAAGCTTTTCCATGTCCGAGCTCGCGCGTTATTCCCTCTACACGCTCCTGAGTGCGCTGATTGGTTTCGCGGTTAATCAGGCGGATAAGATTTTCACTTTGGCCCGGCAGGGGTTGCCTGAACTTGCGGTTTACAATGTGGCTATTGTTGCTGCGAGTTTCGCTGGCTTTGCTCCCTACGCTCTGCTTACAGTCCTGCTGCCCGCCCTATCTGCCTTGCACGCGGCGAAGAGGACAGGGCAAATGCGTGCGTTGATACATTCCTACTCTCGCTATGTGTCAATCGTGGTTCTCCCAGTCGCGTTTGGTTTCGCATCAATCATGGGAGTTGCACTGCGAATCTTCGGCCCCGAATATGTGGCCGGCCTTGTGCCTTCCGTTATCGTTTCCGTTGCGACTGGGTTAACGGCTGTGGGTGCCGTTTACGCGGGGGCGCTGTTGGCGGCTGGGGAGTTGAAGTGGTTCACGGGCGCGAACGCAATAGGCCTAGTCGGGCTCGTAGTCGTATCCTACTTCCTGACGCCAATCTTCGGTTTGAGTGGCCCCGCTTTAGGTCGGGCCACGTTGATGGCGTTAGTGGCTTTGGTTTACGGTTTTGCGTTATGGAGGAGCGGCTTCTTGGAGTTTGACCTACGTGCGTTCCTGTGTGCGGCGGCTGGTTCGGCCGTCATGGGTGTCGTTGTCTTCTTTGCCTTATCGTTCGCTCATTCCTTCCTAGCGAAACTGGCCATGCTTCCCTTTGTTGTCATCTTTGGGGCGTTTGTTTACGTGGGTTCTTTGCGCGTCCTCCGGCTTCTCACAGTGGACGACTTGAAGTTCGTACGCGACCTGTTGCCCGCGAGGTTCCATGGGGTTCTTCCGTTGGCGGCTAGGTTGGCTGGTCTAAGCCGGAAAAGGAAATAGTCCGCGTCGAGGCCCTATTCTCCACCGCCATTCTAGATGAGCAACATGTTTTCTTGAGTGCGGCGGCCGAGTCAGCGCTCATGGGCTTCCTGGTCTTCTACGCCTTGTCGTTTTGGTTGAAGTCTAAATGGGAGTCGGTTCTTCGACTTCGATCTCCGTTTCCTGCTGGATCTCCTGCGCTCTTCCTATGATGTCTTGGTCAAGGGTTACGAAGGTTTTGATGTCGTACCCCCATTTTCGCAGGTTGCTTGCATACGCTATATGCAGTAGGTCAAGTGTCTTCAGTTTGAGCGCGTGTGCAAGGCGGATGCAAGTGAGGTACTCGATGGGTGCCGAAAATGGAATTCCACCGGCTCGGAGTTTGGCCCTGGCGGGAACTGAGGCAACCTGCAAGTGTGAGTCTCTGATGAGGAATTCGAGGAGTGCGCGGACGCGCCTTCTAGGTGTTTCTCGTAGTAGTTCATCTGGGGCGCGGAGTGCGGGATCGACCCTTGAAAGAACAGCCATTAATTCCACGAGCGAGATCGGTGAAATCAACTTCCGGATTGCGCTTTGTTCCAGATACCCAACAGCCATTTGATGCAATTTATCTTCAGGGAAATACTTGGCCAATATTACGTTGGTGTCGACATACTCCATCATTTCCTACCTTCCGAAACAATCTCCACGACACTTCTCTTGGAGGCGTAGGAGATAGGATTCTTACCTTGTTTCTTTATGGCCAACAGTTTGTTTACGACGTCAGCTATGTCTTCGTCCTCACCCAACTTTTCCTCAAGACCCTCGGCAAGGATTGCTCTGATAGCCTCGTTTCTACTACGATACCGCCCCTGTTTCATTAACAGGTTAAGCCTGCGAACCTCGTCGTCATTGAGGCGGAGAGGAATAACTGTCAATATTCATCACGTATACATAATGTATACGGGTCAATAAAAACGCATCTCGGAATTTTCTGTTGAATTCGTGATGATGGAAATCAATTCCGATCCGCAACCCAAGGCTCGCCCAGCAGCGCAAACACGTGAATGCAACATGTCATCTCCCACGAAAACGCCGCAAAATCAACCCCGTCTGACTCAGAAAACTGAGTCACCCCCCTGGGGGGTACTTGTAAGCGTGCGCGCGACGAAACCAAGGGTGTGGAACACTGGAAATTAGCTGCATGACCCAAGAGGTCAGGCGGCTACGACAAGAAAAGGCGTGTGATTCCTTCCAATCTTTCTACTTGGGTGGGAGTGGTAGCCCTCGGCAGCCCACCTTTCCGCGCACTCGGCGGTTGAAGTTCGGGCAGGTGAAACATTCAACGAAAGATACGACCTTCAACTTTACTGGGCAGTCGACGGCTTCCTTCTTCATCTTCGCCAGCATCTTGCCTTTAACCGCCCCTTTGATGGCTTCCAAGTATTCCTTCGGGGTCGGAACCGCCTTGGGCGGAGAGAATATGTCCACTAGGTACTTGTCATCCTCACCCAACTGAACCGGCGTCTTATCATCCGCAGGCGGAGTAGGTTCGCTCATAAGGGACTCAAGCTTCGGAATGGGCTTCATGCAATTCAATAAAACACTTTCGAACAGGTATCAGCTGAATATCCAGCACGTCCATGGTATCGCCAATGCAACTCAAATAATCTTATGGAAAAGGTCCATTCGCTTTCCTAGAGTTAGCTTCCTCGACAAACCAGACTGCTCGGCCCTGTGAAGGCGGGGTAACCCTCTAACAATCGCGACGGGTATTCGCTCAGTCCCCTGCCCCATAACCAGCTCAGCTGCAGCCGCAACCTCATCCGCCAAACCAACGAACTTGTACCTTAACTGGTAACCAAAAATGTCCTCTAGGCCTCGATAATCGACGATAGGTTCCAAACCTGAAACTCCGATGGCGAACTCCACCTGGCCAACCCGAAATGGGCGGCTGTACGTGTCGGCAACGATCACCGCCAGCTTCCTTCCAGACAAAGCCTCAAGCTTAGCTCTAATTCTCTTAGCTGATGAATCTGAATTCTTCGGAAGCCTAGCATACCCGAGGCGCCCCTTCACATTCGACTTGTCAACACCCGCATTCACACACACCGTCCCGTCCTTCCTCTCAACGACTAGAGCTTCCCCGTCGGCACGCAAAACCCGTCGCGTATCCATCAGGATTAATTCAACAAGCCTTGCATCTTTACCAGTCTTCCGGGACAGTGCCCGAGCTCTGCCACTTGGCCTAATCGTTGAAATGTCAACTTCAAGCCCCTCTGCCTTAGAGACTATCTTCTGAGAAACAACTATAACGTCACCATCAACAAATCCCAAATTCGCGTTTTTCGCAGCGCCGAATATGCTTTCGCCAACATCGTCGCCTGGTTTCACTAAACCGATCCTTTCTAAGCCTATGACTGAAAGTGCTCGGGTCATTTCTCGCACCTTAACCTTTCTGGGAACTGTGAGTTCCAACTGCGACAGCTATACTTGTTGCTTAAATAACGTATGACCATTTCGCGCAAAACGCACCCACAAAAAACCTACAAGGGTTGATCCAACTGGCCAAAATCGCTTCAGGAGTTCGGTAGCTTGTTTGAAGTGGGCGTAATGACCTTCGAGGGTCTCGTCCCTTGGGCAATTATCGGAATCGCCATAATCAGTTTGCTGTATGCATGGTGGCTCCGCGGGGGAGTTTTGAAGAAAGACAAAGGGACCCCCAAGATGCAAGAAGTCTGGAACGCCATCCGTGTTGGCGCTGACGCCTACCTGAATCGGCAGCTTCACACAATTCTCCCACTCATAGGCATGTTGGCAGTGGCATTATTCTTCACCGTGTATGTGGTCCAACCCACGTCAGAAGCAACCGAAGTGTTCGGAAAGAACGCACAACTCATCGTAGCGGTCGGCCGCATGCTGGCCTTCATCCTCGGCGCATCATTCAGCCTTATCGTAGGCCAGTATGGAATGCGTATGGCGGTTCAGGCGAATGTTCGTGTTGCCTCTGCATCCCGACGAAGCTTCAACGAAGCCTTATCCATCGCCTACTACGCCGGGACAATCACCGGAATGCTAACCGACGGCTTAGGCCTTCTTGGTGGAACTTCAATCTTCATCATATTTGGGAAGGCGGCGCCAGATGCACTGCTCGGGTTCGGTTTCGGCGGCACACTTCTTGCACTTTTCATGCGAGTTGGGGGCGGAATATACACTAAGGCAGCGGACGTAGGCGCCGACCTTGTTGGAAAAGTGGAGAAGGACATACCCGAAGACGACCCACGTAACGCTGCCGTAGTTGCTGATTTGGTGGGCGATAACGTGGGCGACTGTGCTGGAATGGCGGCGGACATCTTCGAATCATATGAAGTAACGATTGTTTCAGCATTGATCCTGGGCTTGGCCGTGTTGGCTTTTGACCCACAACACAGGCTCATGTGGATACTCATCCCACTCATCATCCGCGGCATCGGCGTCATCTCATCTATCCTTGGAACGTTCACTGTGCCTATTTGGACTAGGTTCCCCATCAAGTTTCTCAGGGCCAACAATGCAGAAGACGCGATGTTTCGCTCTTACGAGGTTTCTAGCATTAACACCGTTTTTTGGGCGTTTATTGTTGCGTGGTTCTATGGGAATGATTGGCGTCTCGGAGCACTCGTGGCCATCGGCGTTGGACTTGCGGTAAGCTTCAACCCACTAACCTCCTACTTTACTGCCACGGACAAGAATCCAGTCAAGGATATCGTCAAAGCCACCGAGGCCGGACCGGCAACAACAATTCTTTCTGGCCTAGCGAACGGGTTCGAATCATCCGTCTGGGCACTCTTGTACATAGTCATCAGCTTCGTCCTAGCTGTCCTGCTCTTTCCACCCGAGAACGGTAGTGTCTACACATTGTACGCCATAGCGATGATCGGGATTGGCATGCTAAGCCATACCGGTAACAATGTGGCGATGGATTCCTACGGACCAATCAGCGATAACGCCAACGGCATCGGGCAGATGGCTTGGGAACAATTAGATGATGAGGAGACGAGGAAGGGCCGGCAGATCATGGCGGACCTCGATTCAGTGGGAAACACCACGAAAGCTATCACCAAAGGAATAGCCATTGCCTCAGCCGTAATTGCTGCCGTGTCACTCTTCGCATCATACATCACGGCCACAGGTCTGCAGACGATTAGCGTCTCAGATATCAGGGTCTTCATAGGCCTTCTACTGGGAGGCGCGATGCCGTGGCTGTTCAGTTCACTAAACATCCGAGCCGTCTCGAGGGCAGCCAAAATGATAGTTGAGGAGGTTCGGCGGCAGTTCCGAATCCCAGGCGTTATGGAGGGTAAAGTGCTTCCGGACTACCGTGAGGTTGTAGGTATCTCTACAGCTGCCGCGCAGAAAGAGCTGATACCCTTGGCAGTCATAGCGTTGAGCATCCCCATCTCTGTGGGTCTGATGTTGGGCGTTGAAGCGTTGGGTGGTTTCTTGGCCGGTATCATTGTGTCGGGGCAACTGCTAGCTGTTTTCATGGCCAATGCCGGCGGAGCTTGGGATAATGCGAAAAAGACGATCGAGGATGAGCCACGCGATTTGGCCGCGAATACCGGCAAGGGCAGTGATCGCCACAAAGCCAGTGTGGTTGGAGACACGGTTGGCGATCCACTGAAGGATACCGCCGGCCCAGCTTTGAATCCCATGATCAAAGTCGTCAATCTAGTCTCCCTAATCATAGCACCAATCATCGTCGCCGCCAAGACGAGTTGGGCAACTTTTGTTGTCGCTTTGTTACTAATCGCCGCTGCGTCCTGGGCCCTTTGGCGCAGCAAACATGACGTCTCACTGGAAGAGAAAGCTAGAACTAAAAGTTCAAACATGCCCGACTCAGTCTAGCGAAAACGGAAACATCTATTCGAATCTTTACAGTTCCCCGGTTCACTTAAATAACGAAACAACTTCCTATGCGAGGTTTGCTTCGCGCGAAAGAGGAATAATGCTTGCTAATTGATTACGTCTTCGTAGTCAGCGCTCTTTCACTTGGCGTGGCCGGTTACGTTGTCACCTGGATAATGAAACAGGACACTGGAACCGCGAGGATGAGGGAGATTTCTAACGCTATCAAAGACGGTGCCGAAGCATATCTCTCGCGTCAGTACAGAACCATCAGCATAATCGCCATAATTGCGACTATTTTGATGGCGTTTGGCATCCGGGATCCTAAGAACGCTTGGCTCGGTGTCGATACTGCCGGCGGCTTCCTCCTCGGCGCGGTATGCTCCAACCTGGCCGGTTACATCGCGATGTACATCTCGGTCCGCTCGAACGTTCGCGCCGCGCGGGGTGCGATGAGCAGCCTAGACCGCGCACTGAAGATAGCGTTCCGGGGTGGAATAGTCTTCGGGCTAGCGGTCGTTTCAATGAGCCTACTCGGAATCTCAACGCTATTCCTTGTTTTCAAAGGCGACCCTCGGCTCATTGTTGGCTTCGGGTTCGGGGCCAGCTTCGCAGCGCTATTCGCCCAATTGGGAGGGGGTATTTACACCAAGGCTGCCGATATGAGCGCAGACCTTGTCGGGAAAGTAGAATTTGGAATCCCAGAAGATGACCCTCGCAACCCTGCCGTCATAGCAGACCTGGTCGGGGACAATGTTGGCGACATTGCAGGGCGTGGGGCAGACCTGTTCGAATCTATCACCGCCGAAAACATCGGTGCTATGATACTTGGCCTAGCACCCGCCGTTTACGCTTTATTTGGGATCAACGGCCTCATATTTCCGCTGTTAGCCAGATCCTTTGGATTGATCGGGACAATGGTCGGGTCAATGTTCGTGTATTCCCGAAAGAAGGAAGATCCTTTCACCTCGTTAACTCGAGGCCTAATCATTACTGGCGTCATATCTGCAGGAGGCTTCTACTTCCTAACAGTTGTGCTACTCAACGGTGAAATGAATTTCTTCTTCGCCGCACTTGTCGGAATTGTTGCGGCGGTACTTGTAGCGTGGATAACTGACTACTACACCTCGTACCGAAGAAAGCCCACGCTTGAAATCGCCAGCGCCTCAGAAAGCGGCCCTGCACCTGGAATCGCGACGGGTTTCGCCGTCGGAATGGAATCATCTGCACTCTTCATAATTGTAATTGGTGCAGCGATCCTGCTTGCTTTCGCTTTAGGGAACGGCTTCGTTTCGGAAGGCGCGCGGTTAGACCTTACCGATCCTGCATTCCAGAAGGGACTCTATGGAACAGCGATAGCAACTATGGGCATGCTTTCCGTCACTCCAATGGTCCTTGCAATGGATGGCTTCGGTCCCATTACGGACAACGCTGGGGGCATCCTCGAAATGTCCGGCGTTACGGCTAAAGCTAGGGCAATTTCAGACCGCCTTGATTCCGTGGGCAACACGACTAAGGCGTTGACGAAAGGTTACGGCGTCGCATCAGCCGCACTTTCAGCGTTCCTCCTGTTCAGTGCCTTCCTAGAAGTCGCCGGGTTGAAAGGCGTTGACCTGTCCAGGCCTGGCGTTTTCACCGGCGCCTTCGTCGGAGCCATGCTAATCTTCTTCTTCAGCTCACTCGCGATCAAAGCAGTCGGAAGAACCTCAGCAGTGATGATTCGCGAAATCCGCAGGCAGTTCAAGGAAATGCCCGGCATCATGAAAGGCACCGTTAAGCCTGACTATTCACGTTGCATCGACATCAGCACAAAAGCGGCGTTGAAGAACATGGTTTACCCAAGCATGCTCATCATCATAGCCCCGATAGTTGTCGGCGTACTTCTCGGTGCAGAAGCAGCAGGCGGGCTTCTAATAGTGGGCACAGTGGTCGGCGTTCTAATGGCACTGTTCATGAATAATGTCGGCGCCGCCTTGGATAACGCCAAGAAGTACATAGAGGCTGGGCATTTGGGCGGGAAGGGTTCGCAAGTCCACGCCGCAACCGTGATTGGCGACACGCTAGGCGACCCATTGAAGGATACCGCAGGGCCCTCATTGCACGTCGTAGTAAAGCTCCTAAACACACTAACCCTCGCACTGGCACCCCTATTCATCTTGGCCCTCTTACACTAACGCGGGCAGCCATAGTGCTGGTTCGCCCATTGAACCATCGCTTCAGTATCAAATTCATCACTCCTTAGTTTTCATGTTGCCAAAGAAGGAACCCTATTAAACGGGTGTAATCGTAGCCGTCTCGGCCTTAGTGTTGCAAGAGGTCATGCGGGCTTCGAGAAGGGGGCAAGCGGTCGAATATGCAATTCGCGATATTATGGTTAAGGCAGAGGAAGTCAGGCGAACCGGAAAGAAGATTCTTTACTTAAACATAGGCGACCCCGTCAAGTATGGTTTTGAAACACCTCTCCACATCAGGGACGCCTTGAAGAAAGCAGTTGATGCAGGCTCGAATTACTATTCAGCATCGGAAGGAGTCAAGGGACTACGTGAAGCGGTGGCCGAGAAAGAAAATTCAGTAAACGGGGCTCATGTTGACCCGCGCAATGTTATGATCACTCAGGGAATTTCTGAAGCAATCTCCTTCCTGATGGGTGCAATCGTCAATCCTGGAGATGAAGTCCTCCTTCCGGGACCATCCTACTCTCCTTACATGACCTACGTTAAGTTCTTCGACGGAAAAGCAGTCACATACAGAACTATCGAAGATAGAGGCTGGGCCCCTGACCTATCGGATCTAGAGAGTAAGGTAACCGCACGGACACGTCTTATCGTCATTATCAACCCGAGCAATCCCACTGGCGCAGTTTACTCAAGGAATGAATTGTCACGAATCCTAGAAATTGCTGCTTCCCACCACATACCGGTAGCGGCCGACGAAATATACGACAGGATCGTCTACGACGGCGGGTTCACCAGCGTCGCCTCCATTGCCAAGGAAGTTCCACTTTTCGGATTGAATGGGTTTTCGAAAACGTATATGATGACAGGTTGGCGGCTAGGATACCTGTATCTTCAAGACCCGGGAGATGAAATGAGGGATGTTTGGGATGCAGTGCAAAGAATATCACGTGTACGGTTGTGCGCAAGCACACCTATTCAGTTCGCCGGTATAGAGGCACTCCGAGGGCCTCAAGGACACATAACCGAAATGGTGTCAAAACTAAAACGGCGCCGCGATTTATTCTGGAAACGCGCAAACGAAATTCCCGGACTATTCGCAACCAAACCCGCAGGCGCATTCTACCTTTTTCCTAGAATCAATGCGATAGGGCATAGATGGAAGAGTGATTATGAATTCGTCACTGAACTTCTGAAGGAAACAGGGGTTCTGGTCGTCCACGGGTCGGGGTTCGACCCAATATACGGCAAAGACCATTTCAGAGCGGTATTCCTCCCTGACGAGACAATTCTAACCGAAGCTTTCGACGCAATTGAGGATTTTATGAAACGGCGCTGACTCAAATCAATCCTGTAAAGGTTTAATTTGAGTCTTCAACTAGAAAGGTAGGTTTCAAACCATGTCGGAAGAAAGCGAGCAACGGCCCGCCGGCATAATGTACGAATGTATAAGCTGCGGACAACACTTAACCGCCGATCAGTTAGCCATGACACCGGAGATTAAATGCCCGTTTTGCGGATACCGAGTCCTCCGTAAGGCCAGGCCGCCCATCGTGAAACGTGTAAAGGCACGCTGATTTCTTAGGCTCTGACCCTCAAGCCCACCCGGCACAAGCTAGTGGGTGTTTGCACCGTGCCCAGTTGTAGTGGTCTTGTTTCTCATAGTATAACCGACTAAGAAGATTTCAACGATTATGTTACCAATCGCGAACACTAGAGATGAGGTGAGATTGATTGACAGAATATACAATCCCAGTAGACAAGCCAAAACCAGGACAAAGAGGAACTCTTTCAACCTAACACGAATTGTTCCACTCTCTGTCGATCGATTCTTTCTTCGGTGATAAAGGTAGAAACTTACAGCTATCAGGAAGACAGTACACCATGTGATGCTCACAGCCCACACGAAGAGCAGCTCTGAATATTTCATTGTCATTCACCTTAGAATTTACAGACCTTGTAGAAGAATACCTTCCCCGCGTCCACGAGAAGAAGATAGGTGGCTACCATTAGCACTAGCAACACCCAAAATTCAGCTGGAAGAGGCACGAACCCAAGAAAATGACCTAGAAATGTGAAAGGAAGGATCGTCCCAAAAGCCACGGCTGATAATGTCAGAATCGTCAGCCACTTACCGGGCTTACTCGTAATGAAAGGTATTCTTCTAGTTCGTATTACGAAGATAACGAGGACCTCGGTCCAGAATGATTCGACAAACCATCCGGTTTGGAATAGAGCGGGGGCTGCGCCAAATATGAAGAGCATTATGCCGTAGGTTAGGAAGTCGTAGAGAGAACTAAACGGCCCGAAGAATAGCGTGAACTTTCTGACGAAATCGATGTCCCATCGCTTTGGCAAGTCCTTGTATTCGACGTCAATTTCGTCTGTTGGCAGTGTCATGTTTGCGACATCGTAGAGTAGGTTCATGAACAGGATTTGCATTGGAAGCATTGGGAGGAACGGGAGAAACAAAGAAGCCCCCGCGGCGCTGAACATGTTCCCGAAGTTTGAGCTTGTTCCCATCAGAATGTACTTTGTAACGTTGCCGTAGACCTTCCGCCCTTCTTCGATTCCGTTAGCCAAGACAAGTAGGTCCTTGTCGAGCAGAACGATATCAGCCGTATCTTTTGAAACGTCAACTGCTGAGTCGACTGATATGCCGACATCCGATTCAAACAGAGCTGGGGCATCGTTGACACCGTCACCCATGAAACCAACAACGTGCTTGTTGACTTTGAGGGCCTTGATTATGTCGAGCTTCTGCTCGGGAGTTATGCGCGCAAAGATGTTTGCCTCTTCGACTGCCGTCCTTATTTCATTGGATGTCATCTGTGTTAATTCGGAACCCCGAATCACGCGGTATACCGTAAGTCCTAGCTCTTGACAAACTTTCACGGCGACTAGTTCGTTGTCGCCCGTTAGAATCTTCACGTCAACGCCCATTAGTTTTAGTTTGTTCAGTGCTTGGCGGGCGTCTTCTTTCGGCGGGTCGGTGAACGTAATGAAACCTAGAAGAGTGAGTTTGTTTTCTTCATCAACCGAATAAGAACTCTTGTTTTCCACAGAGCGGTAGGCCAGAGCGATGGTGCGGTAGCCAGCCTCGGCTTGCTCCGTCAACTTCGGTTCAATCTGAACACGCATGTGGTCTATGGGTTCGATTCCATTGGGTGTTTCGACTTGCTCGCATCTCGCAAGAACAGATTCTGGCGCTCCCTTAGTAATTAGTAACCTTCCTACTTTGGTCTGGACCACTGCGGACATCATCCGTCTTTGATAGTCAAATGGGATTTCGTCGATTACAACGTTTGAGTCTGAGTCCTTATGGAATCCCTTTTCGTTCGCAAATTCCCAGATAGCAGCATCCATTGGGTTGCCTGTAACTTCTCCCAACCCAACCACAGCGCTGTTGCAAAGTAAACCATATTGCAAAATGCGGAGTTCAGCGGCTCCGAGCGGAGTCCAATAGTCTTTCACGCTGATCTTTCCACTGGTTAGCGTGCCAGTTTTGTCTGTGCATAGAACGTCCATGTTGCCAAAGTCTTCAATCGACACCTGACGTTTGACGACAACTCTGCGTTTTGCCATATTCCGTGCCGCTTGTGAGAGGCTAATTGTCACAATTGCAGGCATCAGTTCTGGGACTAAGCCTACTGCTACTGCCAGCGAGAACAGGAGAGATTCAATAATGGGGTGCCCGATTAGCGCATTTAGGGTGAATATTCCGACGACTAAGGCCAGAGTAAGAGAGATTAGTAAGTTGCCGTATTTTCGGACGCCTCTTTGGAATTCGGTCTCTGGCCGTGTTCGGGCTAGGCTCCTAGAGATTGATCCAAATTCAGTATGTTTTCCTGTTGCTACAACTACACCGCGACCGGTACCATGCGAAACCACCGTGCCCATGAACATGTAGTTAGCTAACTGCTGTGGTGTAGGATTCTGAACTTGAAGCGTGGCAAAGTTTTTCTCAACTGGAAAGGACTCCCCTGTTAATACTGCTTCATTGACCTCCAAGTCCTTACAGTCGACTAGTCGTATGTCAGACGGGATAATGTCCCCCACGTAGACCGAAACCAAATCGCCTGGAACGAGCAACTTAGAGTCAATTTGTGTCGCTTTTCTATCTCTTATCGCTACCGCCTTCAGCGACACGGTCTGTCGGAGATGCTCGATGATTTTCTCAGCTTTGTATTCATTATAGAAACCTAACACGACGCTTAGGGCGATAATCGCTACAATGGCAATGGATTGTTCGAGTTCGAAGAATCCGGCCACCACTGCGGCGACCAGGAGTATGAAGAGTAACGGGTTCTTGACTTGTCGGATGAGAATCCTCATTGCGCTGAATGCGTGAGTTGGTAACTCATTAAGGCCGTAAGTCTTGAGCCGAGCCTGAGCTTCCTGTTCTGATAAGCCATTTACACTTGTTTCGAGCTCTCTAAAGACGTCTGAAGGTGGGATGGACCAATAGTCCTTGCGGTTGCTCGTCGTTTGCGTATTCGTGTCGGACGTGGCATCCCCACCAGCTGTCCAGCCAGCCGACACAGGGGCCATTTAGGGGTTTTGCAGCTTTTTCGCGCCTGAACTGCTGGTATGATTCAAGACCGGTTCTTCCCTGACCTCAAATGCGTCGACCATCGGATAGGCTGTTTTCACGGCCTTTTCGAGTTTGTGAGAAATCTCATGTGCCTGCTTGATCGACATAGCCGGGTCAAACTTGCAGTGTAGGAATGCATACAGGTTATTCCCGCTGCGTCGGATTTTTACTCCATGTACCGCCTTGATTTCCGGGAACAGTTTCGCTGCGTCCTCTATAAACCATCTTAACTCTGAGCCGCGCCCCTCGAGCTCTCTGCTTAGGAGATCTGATGCTTGTTCCATGTGAACTATTACTTCGTGAATATCCGGGTCCGCAACCCTCAATCTTCTTTCAACTTCCGTGGCGATCTCATGTGCTTGTTTCACCGTGATATGCGCGCTCACCTCGAGGCGGAGGTCAACAGAAAACCTTCCGCCTATCTTCTGAATGTGGACATTGTGGACGCCTCTTGAGCCTGGTACTTTTTCCGCAATTTCTGTCACGAGAGTGGCGATTCCGGTTCTCGTGTGGCCAATGGGTTCCGTCTGGATGGTAATTCGTGCAATTCGTTGCGCCTTGCTTCTTATTGTCCTCTCGATAATTGAGATAATTCTGTGGACCTCATCGAAGGTTAAACTGCTTTCGAGGAAGACGTGTGCGCTGATGTCAAGCCTCTTACCCGTCACGCGTACGCTGACTTGGCGGCAACCCCTTACTTCAGGGACCGCTTCAATCGTGTCCTTGATGCGATTAGAAATCTCCTTGGATGAACGTTCCAACAATGGGATGGGCATTGCTCATTCCGACTGCGAAAAACTTGAGGCATACGTGTCATAAAAGCGACTCGTCCGGTTTCCACGTCTCCCGGGTTGAATTGATGTTTTTAGAGTTGAGCTTTGCGGCATTCTGGACAGAAACCCTCTGAGTCGCTCAGAAGCGCTCCACAGAACTTGCATTTCACGTAGCTCTGCTTTTCTTTGGAAGGCCTGTACGCTACTTTTCCCCCTCTTTCGTATCTCTTCCCAAAGAATACGGCGAGTTCGAGCAGAATGGCCATCGGAATGAACAATGCCAAGTCGGCTATTGGGCCACCATCTGGAGTGACCACTGCAGTAACGATATAGAGAGCGGCGTAGATGTAGCGGCGGCGTGTGGTCACATAACTCGTCTTAATGATCCCGAACTTGACGAGGAGAACAAAGAAGACTGGGAGCGTGAAGGAGAAACCTGCTGACAGAGTCGTAACGAATACCATATTGTAGAAGTCCATCACGTAGATTATCGGCGAAGCGCCTGCTAGTCTGAAGAAAGGCAACTGGGCCCAAAGTATGAATGGTGCCAGAATCTTGTAGCCGAATGCTACTCCAAGAACGAACAGAAGCGTGAAAGAAACCATGAAGGGGTATATTGCCTTTCGTTCTTCAGGGTAGAGGGCAGGGTCGATGTACCTGAATACCTCATAGGCAATCACAGGAGCACTGACAGCTACGCCGAGCAACACGGATCCGGTGAAGTAGATTACCAGAGGTGCTGTGATTTCTCCAGCGATAAGTTGAATCCCGGTGGGAAGTACGTCTTTGACAATCTGACGGAGAACAAGTGCGATTAGCGGGTCGTAAAACGCGAAAGGGTCTTTGAGAAAAGATGGGTTTGCGGGGAAAACCATGAATATCGTTGTTGCTATGAAGAGCGAATACAGCACTATTTTCAGTCTGGAGGCTAGCTCGGAAAGGTGCTCAGAAAGTGTACCACCCTTTTCTGGTTCGACTACTTTTGCATTCATAGAGAAAACCGTCCGAGTGCTTAGCTAGGCTTAACTTCGTTATACCCTCGCCCAACCTTTCGCGTACTTCGTGGATGACTAAATCGGGTTTACTTCTTCGCCGTTCGTTCCGCAATTTCCTTGGCAATTTCTTCCTTGGTCTTTCCTTCAGTAGTGATTCCCAAGTTCTTTGCGGCAGTTATGAGAGGATCGGAACTGGGCTCAGTGGTGCTCGAGGCCGTCGATGATGATACTTCCTTCGCCGCTTTCTCAAACTCTTTCTTGGCGAGTCCTATCGACCTTGCCAGCTCCGGCAGTTTCTGTGGTCCCCAGAGGAAGACTACAAGGAGAATGCCAACTACAATTAGCCACTCATAACCGATTAGGGCCAATGATTCTCACATCGCAAACATGCGTTCAGGACAATATAAGAGTGCTGAACGAAATGCAAACAGTTTCAATATTTCTGGACGACAGATTCTGCGGAATACCTTTAAGCCACGAAAGTTCGCCGAGTAAGAAATCTCTTTGAACGGTGGCCAAGAGGTGAACTGGGACGTTTGTTGGCGGAATCCGGCTGCGTCCACTATATTTCATCCTGCCAACTCTTCCTTTGGGAATAGTGCTCCTAATCCGAATCCCAGTGTTTGGCCCAACCCTCAACGAAATCTTCGCCTATCAACTGACGGCCGGGCTCTTTCAGCTGAACTGGGACAACTACATCTTGCGAACAATGATTCGAATGCTTCTGGCCTACGGGCTATCCGTAGCATTCGCCTTGGTTTACGGGATAACCGCCGCGATCAGCAGGCGGGCTGAGCAAGTGTTGATACCCATACTGGATGTTCTTCAATCGATTCCAGTATTGGGTTATCTGCCAGGTGCTATTGTTGTCTTTCTGACCCTTTTCAATGGAAGCATTATTGGCCAAGAATTGGCGTCAGTAGTTCTCATTTTCACTGGCATGGTTTGGGCTGTAACCTTTGGTGTTTATGGTGGCGTCAAGACGATTCCGAAAGACATTGTAGAAGCGGCGCGTAGCTTCGGAATCCGTCGATCAAAATACCTTAGGGACGTAGTCTTTCCCGCTCTCTATCCGCCGTTCATTTCAGGTAGCATTCTCGCATGGGGGGGAGGATGGTACTTCCTGATCGCGTGTGAGTATCTTAGCTTCGGAACTACTAGGCCTTACACTCTTCCGGGCTTGGGTTTCTATATTTTCAAAGCCGCTCTTGACGGCAACATTGCTGCGTCTCTTTTCGGGCTCCTCATTCTCATTGCAATTGTGGCACTCATTAATCGGTTCGTCTGGCACCCGTTGATGGACCACGCTGACAAGTACAAGTACGAAAGCACAGCTCTACCCACTCATAGGAAGAGCCAATCACATCTCAGTCAGTGGCTGCTGAGAAAATCGCGGGAGGTTTCCGAAGACCTTGCAAAGGTCGTTGAACCCGTCGTATCCTTAGAACACAAGTACTACGCGCACTCAATTCGTTTTCGGCATGTGAACCTGCTTTCGCATGCGCATATAGGGGCGGCTTGGCACAAGTACAGCCGTTTTGGGCGTATTATCGGTACAGCAATAGGAATATTATTGGTGGTACTATTTTTTGAGCTTCTCGTCCCACCGAAGTTTCCTGAAGCCATTCACCAATTTATGCTACGCCGAGAGCTTGCGATGATTCCGAACTATATGATAGGTTCAGTGGCACGATTGCTGGTGGGATACTTGATTGCACTCTCATGGACTCTTGTTGCTGGAATTGTCATAGCGAGAAGTGAAAGATTGTTCAACATCATGCTGCCAATCTTCGACATAGCTCAATCCGTTCCGGCGCTGGCCTTGTTTCCAGTTGTGGTCACGGTCGTGATTGACTATTTCCACGGCTCAGAGTTTGGCCTGGAATTAGCCTCAACCGTTTTGGTTTTGACTGGAATGCAATGGTATCTTTTGTTCAACATTATAGGCGCAGTCAAAGCTATTCCATCCGACGTGATTGAAGCCTCACGATGTTTCGGGGTTCGCGGACTCGGGTTCATTAAGAATATTGTAATTCCAGCAATCGTACCCGCAATAATCTTGGGGAGTATTCAGGCTTGGGGCGGGGGATGGAATGCGACAATAGCCTCGGAATACATCGTGACCTCAACCAAAATCTACCAAGTGCCGGGTCTAGGATACATGCTGGATGTCGCGGTCGCCAAAGGCGACACCCCCCTCGTGCTGGTCGCGGTCGGTTTGATGGCTGGCGTTGTTTTTCTAATGAACCGCACGGTGTGGCATTATTCGCTGAAACGGGTTAACAAATACAAGTTTGAGGGGTAGACAATGGCTGCCTCCGCGGTCCTGCAAATTCAAGAAGTTTCAAAGATTTTCGAGGCAGGTGACCATAATGTCCAGGCGCTAGATTCAGTTTCATTTGATGTTTACCCGCATGAGTTTCTCTGCATTGTCGGACCGTCTGGATGTGGGAAGTCGACACTGCTGAGGATTCTTGACGGCCTGGATTATGCAACCTCCGGGCGAGTCTTATTCAAGAGCGAACCCATAACGTCACCTTCCCCGAAGCTATCCATGATCTTCCAAACCTTTGCCCTGCTACCTTGGAAAAATGTACGAGAAAACATTGAATTGGGATTAGATGCCCAGGGAGTTGGCGCTCAGGAAAGGCGCGAGCGAACGGCCAGGTACATCGAATCAGTCGGCCTAAGCGGTTTTGAGGGCGCGTATCCTCGCGAGCTATCGGGCGGGATGAAGCAGAGGGTGGGTATCGCCCGAGCACTGGCAGTCGAGCCCGAGGTTCTCTTGATGGATGAACCCTTCTCATCTCTAGATGAATTGACGGCAGACACATTACGGCGTGAGGTCCTTGAAATTTGGCGCGAACCAACCAAAGTTACGGACACATTCATAATGGTGACCCATAATGTTCACGAGGCAGTATTTATGGCGGATAGAGTCATCATCCTGCGTGCAAGGCCAGGAAAGCTTGTTGCGGACTTGGTTATTGACTTACCCCGGCCTCGTGAGAAGTATGCCCACACTGAAGGCTTCTACAAATACGAACAGGAAATAATCTCATTAATCGAGAAAAATTCGGGACCCACACCAACCTAGCCGAGAAGAAGGTTTCAATTCAGTCAATCCGAGGTTGCACCTAGAGCTTTGTACCCGTAATGGTATGCGGCTATTCCTGTTACTGGAAGGTCAAGCCAAAAGGTCACAATTCTTGACAGGAGTGCTGCTGAGGCTGCGACGGCAACAGGAACTCCGAACAAAGACAGTGAGGCAGTGATTGCGGTCTCATAGATCCCAAGCATTCCAGGAACCGCAATAGGCGTCATCTGAATCATTTTACCAATTGCCATGGTAACTAGCACGACCCAAAGGGAAACAGAAGAGCTGACGGCTACAAGAACAACCCAGAGTATCAACACTGAGCACGCCCAGTCGCCTAGGCTCGCCGCGAACGAAGCCGCAACGTGTGTCCTTGAAGAGAGCATCCCTCGAAAGGCGATGTGGTAATCATTCAAGAATTGGCCCGCCTTTCCGTTCATCCTTCCCTGTTTTTGCACGATTTTGATTACGGGCTGAACCAGTCTAAGCGCGCGATCCAAGAGTGGCTGCATTATCTTCGGATTCAGGGAAAGAAAGAGTGAGGCGATTAGCCCTGCCACTGCAAGTACTGGCAATGCAGCTAGCTGAAAAATCACTGAAGTCGTTACGCGGCCTCCTAAGATGAGGACCACGAAGGCAAGGGATGTGCTTGCTAGAAAACCGACGATGTAGAGAACTCGGTGCAAGACAACTGTGGCAGTAGATTCTCCCAGCGTCATCCCAGACTCCTTCGAGGCCAGGATGCATCTTACTGCTTCAAGGAAGATGCCGCTCGGCATAGTGTAGCTCGCGAAAATGCTCGCGAACGTAATTCCCTGGCAAGTGAGAAACGGCAGTCTGGAACCCGTAGACCGGATTAGGGCATACCACGCGGTCGCATAGAAGGTAAAGCCAAGAAGTTGAATTCCAACCATCGCCAGAATTATGGTAGGGTTAACTTGGAGAAGTACGCGGACAAGGGAGTCGAGACCGACAAAATAAATGAAAGCCACCAGAACCGATATCCCTACCGCCAAGCTGGCAAGCCTCGTGATTCTCCCTCTGTTGATGGGCTGCACCTCCGATACTGCCTACAAACTACGAAACAGGCCAGTCGAATCCTGTAAGCATGGAATTCACACTTATATTCAGTCGCAACTGTAGTGCTTCATGTTTAGCTGAAAACGTTTCATTTTGAGCCCATTCCACCATTGTCTTCTAGACGAAACAAAAAACGTTGAGTTCACAGAACGGTTCAAGCATCGCGAAAGTTGAAGAGCCATTCTCCGACATCCCTCAACTCCTCCGATCGGTCGCAACTCTCGTAGCGATACCCTGCCCGCCTCAAGACTTCGGCGAAACTTCGCTTGCTCTCGACGCCGTTTTCGGGTTTATAGTTCACAGGGCCCCGGATGTTTGCATGTTTCGCTTAGTTCACAGTGCTTTGGCGGCCTGAGCAGGGCCGATCGTACGGGCCTGCTTCATTCCACATACCCGCGGCCCGGGTGTAGTAGAGTGCCAGTGAATTGTTGCCTTGATTACGTTCTCTTGACGCACTTATGGGAGTAGATTCGCACACTGGATCCAGTTGTTCTGCAGCTTCCCTACTTCAGACTTAATGACAGACAGACAATGGAACGCCGTGCTTTTCGAACATAGGTTGGTTTCCAAGAAACACGGACACACTCATTATTCAGGCCACGCAAGAATATGAAACAAAAAGGAAGGCAAGATAGCTAGCGCAAGAGTTGAGGGAATGCTAAGCCTGCACAAGCATTATCGCTACCCGTCTAGCACATTTCTTAAATTCTTAAGACTGGAACTAACTTCGAAGCTCGCGTCAACGAGGAGTCGAAAAATGGACGATGAGACAATTCAGAGAGAATATGATCGCATTCTGGAATATGCTCGCGCTCATTATGCGAACGAAAGTGATTTGATTTCACAATCAACGGAGTGCCAGAAATCGTCCTACAGAATGATGTTCCAGAACGTCCTCGATCGGATTCCATTGTCGTTAAAGGAAAAAACGGTTGCAGACTTTGGTTGCAAGTACGGACACCTACTTCCCCTGCTGTTCAAGGTAGGCGTCAGAAAGGTTATCGGAATAGAAGCCCTGGATCAATTCATACGCATTGCAAGAGATCTGTTCAAAGGATATGGCGAACGTGTGGAATTCGTGAAATGTGAGCGTGGATATATCCCGCTGCAACCAGAGACCGTAGACGTAGTCATAATGAACGAGGTTATTTCACATGTCAATCCAACGTACATACCGGTTGCATATTCCGAGACTGCGCGGATCTTGACTGTCGGGGGCATGCTGTTCGTTTCTGATGGCAACAATTCAGCCTATCCCGAGCGTCAGTCCGCTCTAGTTTCATTGTATGATGCAATTGAAAATGGGCCGGAAGGCACACGATTGGATTGCGGAGCGACTGTTCAAGTTTCCTTTGTGAATCAGAGGAAAGCAATGATTCGATCACGTTATCCTAGCATGGAGGACAAGAAAGCTGAGTACTTGGCAAAGAATACTTCTGGCCTGTTTGGCGATTACCTCTGTGATGTCATAGACCACTTTGCGCGGACAGGAGAATTGATACGTCGTCCCCACCGCCGGGGAATCCCGCCTACCTATCCCGATACGGGGCAAGTCGAAGAAAGAGGATTCTACCCTGAACAGGTTGAGTTCGAGTTGATGAAGTATGGGTTTGAATGCAAGATATTGGATAAGCCCTGCCGGCCCCCCGGTGAGCGAGTTCTTCTGGATAATGCTAGACTAGAACCTGCCAGCGGGTACGGAAAATATGCGTATCAGCTTCCTATCCCAAATGAGTATCCAATCCAGCAAAAACCTCCCACAATCCTTCTCGAGGGTGGCCATGCTTTACCACATAGCAATGTCGCAGCTGTGGATATTGCTGAGATGGGAGGTGGGCGCTATTGCATATGGTTCCCCAATGGTTCGATCTACCTCTCAGCTTCGGACAATACAGATCCGCGCAGGAACGGGCGCAAGTATGAGCTCTATTGGACTACTCAAGATATGTTGCCGTATGCACGTCCAGGATTTCAAATCGCTGCAGTGAAAACACATTAGCACTACGCGTGAAGGTTGTTTTACACCGGTGACACAATTTCTTCTGAGCGGCCTTCTCCCTGCTTTTTCCTAGAGCCCCCTAATTCAATCGAGTCTCTCAAAGACTGCTTGAGATCTCTAGGATGGTATCAGATGCTCGTTGACAACAGGTGCGACGAAGTTGACACGAAGTTTGACAAATTGACACTCAGTGTGGCAATCGACACTATGAACCGCATCGCCCGTACCAAGCGCGCCTGATAGGTGAACCCGAACTTGTTGAACATGTGGCGATGGGCTGGGAAGTCGTACGAGAACTACAAAACGGACAAGTACTCATTAGAAAACCATCATAACTTTCTCCTAGCCGGTGGAGAAATGCAAGATAATGTGCACTATAGATACGTGTACTTATATTCATGCAATACCGCGCATGGCAATCCGTATACCACTTTGGGGTAACGTTGCGTGGCAGAAACACTGAGCTATGATGTAGTAATAGTCGGCTCGGGCTTAGCGGGGCTACGCGCCGCCATCGAAGCTGCTCGTGTTTCGAAGGGCAGATGTAGTGTGGCTGTGTTAACTAAGGTTCAGGCGATGCGATCCCACTCAGTATCTGCGGAGGGTGGCACTGCGGCCGTCCTGTACCCGGACAAAGGGGATACATTCGAATCCCACATATACGACACGATAAAGGGCAGCGACTTTCTCGCGGACCAGGATGCTGTCGAATTCTTCGTGAATGCTATGCCCGCTGAGATCTACATGCTTGAACATTGGGGTATGCCTTGGTCGAGAACCGATGATGGCCGAATAGCCCAACGCAACTTCGGCGGATACAGCTTTCCGCGCGCTACCTTCGCGGCCGACCGAGTAGGTTTCTTTGAGATGCAGACACTCTACGACACAACTCGCAAGTTCGAAAGCATCCACTTTTTCCAAGAATGGTACGTGACCTCACTCATTGTGGACAACGGCGTATTCAGGGGTGTCACCGCAATTGATTTGAAGACTGGTGAATTCCATGCTTTCAATGCGAAAGCCGGCATTATTGCAACTGGCGGAGCCGGGAGACTCTACAAGTTTGCGACCTATGGATACTCATCTACTCCCGACGGCCTCTCGCTTGTATACAGGGCCGGTGCGCCGATCGAGGACATGGAGTTCGTCCAGTTTCACCCGACCGGCCTGATCCCTTCAGGTGTTCTAATCACGGAGGGCGCACGCGGAGACGGCGCCATCCTCCTCAATGGTAAAGGAGAGCGTTTCATGAAAAAGTACGCACCTGAAAAGATGGACCTGGCTTCCAGGGATGTCGTTTCTAGGGCAATTATCACTGAAATTCAAGAAGGGCGAGGATTAACGGATCCGGTAAGCGGAATGGATTACTTGCTCCTAGACTTGCGTCACCTGGGGGCTGAGAAAATCAAGGAACGACTTTCAGGCATTAGAGAGATTGCCATCAAGTTCAAAGGCATAGACCCAATTGACGAGCCCTTGCCAATCCGCCCGGTTTGCCATTACACGATGGGTGGAATCAAAACCGACATGAAAGCTCAAACCCCAATCACTGCCCTCTGGGCCGCAGGGGAAGCCGCTTGTGTAAGCATTAACGGAGCCAACCGCTTAGGTGCCAATTCAACCGCCGAATGTTTGGTCTTCGGTGCACAGGCTGGCGCAAATGCAGCCCAATACGCTTTGGAACAGCCTTCCCACGACTTGAATCAGCAGCCAGTAGCCGCTGAGGAGAAGCGGCTATTTGATGGAATCTTCCATGGCAGCGGAGGCGAAAACCCGTATGAGGTTCACAACGAAGTGCAGGCGATCATGGACAAGTATGCATATGTTTACCGAACAGGCGAAGGATTGGGAGAGGGATTGAGGCAACTCCGTGAACTTCACAATAGATCTTTTCGGCACGTCGACGACCAGGCGAAGGAGTACAACACCAATTTCATCAACGTCCTCGAACTTGAGGCAATGTTTGAGGTCGCTGAAATCGTCCTCGCTGGAGGCTTGGGGAGGACAGAGTCGCGCGGCGCCCATTCGCGAATAGATTATCCCAAGCGGGATGATGCTAATTGGCTCAAGCACAGCTTGTGCTACTACACCCCAGATGGGCCACGCATCGATTACGCTCCAGTAACAATTACCAGATACACACCGACGGAACGACATTATTAGAAAGTGGTGAGAGGAACGACCACTCAACGAACGGAAAAAATAAGCTTACGGGTTCTACGTGCAAACCCGGCGCAGCAAATCCAACGCCACTACGACATGTTTCAAATCCCGCCAGAACCTGGCATGACCGTGCTCGCTGCTCTTCTATATGCGAAAGAGCAAATGGATCATTCGCTCGCGATTCGTTTCTCTTGCAGGATGGCTTCTTGCGGCTCATGCGGTATGAAAATAAACGGCCTACCAAGATTAGCATGCTACACGCAGGTATCTGATTTCGGGAACTCACCAATTACGGTTGAGCCCCTTGACCACTACCCGCTCGTGCGCGACCTTGTTACAGACTTTCACGGTTTCTTTTCGACACACCAGTCAGTGAAGCCATTCCTTGTCAGACGAGATGTCGCAGAGCAAGAGACGTATGAATCGGAATATTCGCAAAGTCAGCGGGAATTGGACAACTTTCTCCAGTTCTCATACTGCATAAAGTGCGGTCTCTGCAACGCCGCATGCCCCACGGTGGCCACAGACCCACTCTTCACGGGACCACAAGCGTTAGGCCAAGCATACAGGTACACTGCAGATTCCCGAGATGAAGGCGGAAATGCCCGATTGAATGTCATTGACCAGGAGCACGGGGTTTGGAGATGCCACTTTGCAGGCGCATGCAGCTTCGTATGTCCAAAGGGCGTAGACCCTGCTCTGGCCATTCAGAGGCTAAGAAGACTCGTGGTCACGCCCTCCGGAGCAAAGAGAGCGGGCGGACCATTGATGCCAAAACACACAGTGCAGTAGCCGTGAACAGGTTTGGGAATTGATTCGGCATTTCTCAAGAAGGACAACAGGCTCCTCAGCATGAACCTTAAGTGTGCCACATGCGGCACAAAGGTCGAGGTTTTTGTTAACGCGATCTCTTCAGCGGCCGACGTCTGGCCCTTCTGCGCGAAATGCGGCACCTACGTAGATGTCATTCCCAACGATTGATTATTTTCAGAATTTCTATTCTTTCCCGTTCCCCACTTCGCCTTTCGGCCTTCGCTATGAATGCTCATGTATTCGAACATAGCCTCCTCTACCCATTTGTCAGGCCTGTAGACCACGACATTACTGCCGCATCCTCCGCAACGCCACTTCACTTTATCTGGATACAACGGAAAGTTTGAAACAATCAAGTTATCATGCTGGCATGATATGCAAGTCCAACGCATAATCCGTCCATCAGGAGAGATGGCGAAGTTTTCCATAGCTAATACGGCAACTGAGAGTAACTTTAAGGAAGTGCTGGAAAAGATGTTGAGAGTAGACCGAAAGTAAGTGGAGTGTTCCCGAACAAGGCTGGAAGTTTAGGCTTGGAAGGCATCGACAAATACGAACTTCTATCCGATCTGGCTAAGCGGCGAGGTTTCTTCTGGCCCTCATACGAAATCTATGGTGGCGTAAGCGGGTATCTTGACCTAGGTCCTTTAGGGGCGAAGCTGAAGAGGCGTATAGAGGACAAGTGGCTGGACCTCTTCGTCTACCAGCACGGATTCGTAGCGATATCCACTCCTGTAATAACCCCTGAGAAAGTCTTCGCGGCTTCCGGGCATTTAGAACACTTCAAAGACTTGATGGTCAGTTGCGAGGAATGCAAGAGGCATTTCAAAGCTGACTACGTTATCACTGAGGCAATGCCCGGGCGGACCGACCTCGCGGTTGAAGCCATGTCAGTAGCAGAGACAGATGCATTCATCGAGGAGAATCACATTCGTTGCCCGGAATGCGGCGGAAAGCTGGGCCGAGCGGAATACTTCTCCACCATGTTCAAAACCAATATCGGGCCCTATGGCGATGTACCAGGCTACGGTAGGCCAGAGGCCGCGCAAGGAATCTTTGTTGATTTCAAACGCGTCTACGAAACCAGCCGAGAACGGCTACCGCTCGGCATTGCACAGATAGGCACAGTTATGCGCAATGAAATTTCACCGAGGCAAGGCCCAATAAGGCTACGAGAGTTCACAATTATGGAAATGGAATTTTTCTTCGACCCCGAAGAAAGTGAATGCAAATACCTGAGTGCTGTAAATGTGGAATTACCGCTCTACCTCGCGAAAACACGCGAGCAACATAGCACCGATCTAACTCGCGTAAACGCCCATGAAGCCGTAAAACGGGGGTTCGTTCTAACAGAATGGTCCGCCTATTTCATGGCGTTGTCGGTAAAATTTGTGAGTTCACTTGGAATACCGCCGGACAAGCAAAGGTTCGAAGAAAAGTTACCAGCAGAACGTTCTCACTACTCAAGTCAAACCTTTGACCATCAGATCTGGCTCGACAGGTGGGGCTGGGTGGAAATAGCTGGCCACGCATACCGAACAGACTTTGACTTGTCCGCACACACGAAGTCCTCAGGCGTTGACTTGTCAATTTTCAAGCCTTACGCGGCCCCCGTCGAGAAAAAAGCAACAGTGATTGTTCCTCTCGAATCAGTTCTAGGCCCGTTGTTGCGGGAGAAAGCGAAGGCGGTGATTAGCGCCTTGATTTCGAGCAAACCAGAAGAAGTGAAGGCGGCCTTCGAAAAGTCCGGCCACTTTGATGTACAAGGCTTCAAAATCCTGCCGTCACATGTGCGCTTCGAAGAACGTTCATTACGCGAAGCGGGTAGGAGATTCTTGCCGCACGTTGTCGAACCAAGTTTTGGCGCGGAGAGAGTAGTATACTCAGCTTTGGAATATTCATACAACCGCGTGAAAGATCGCGTGGTTCTGAAGCTTCCAGTCGACCTTGCTCCCACGCAAATGACCGTATTCCCATTGATGGCGAAAGATGGCCTCGCAGAACTCTCCCAAAGCATAAGGGAGTTCCTACTCGGGCAGGGATTCGAAGTTGAGTATGATGAAAGCGGAACTATTGGAAGGCGTTACGCCCGGGCCGACGAAGTCGGCGTCCCATTATCAATTACAGTTGATTATCAGACCAAGGAAAACGGGACAGTTACGCTTAGAGATAGAGATAGCTGGCAACAGGTCCGAATCGAGTGGAGAGCAATACCTGAACTCGGACGACAGTTCCTCCGAGGGAAGCTGACTTTCACGGAGCTCGGGACGCCTGTAAAGGTCGCTTACGAGTAATCCGCCCCCAGGCGATGAAGATTGGGCTATGGTTTAATTCCTCAACCACTCTATTGGTCATAGGAACCTCGCGGAGATGCAATTAGCTTGACCTTTCCAATAGAGAATGAAGCGAACATCAGGCGCAGAATGCTGGAGCTGTGCCAAACTCATGCGAGGAACGTTGTAGAAATCACTAGGCAATTGGTTGTCCTCCTAGACAACCTGGCAGACAAGAAGCCCAAACTTGCGAAAGAGAACTACGAGAACATGCTCAAGACTCTGGTGGAGAATGAAAAGAACAAAGCAACGTTCCTTAATGAAGTAGCATCAGTAGGTAGCTTACTCATAAGCAGGGAAGACTTCCTGCGCCTGCTATTTCGACTTGGCGAAGTGGCAAATTACTGCGAAGCTATGGGCTTCCGGCTGATGGGAGTCGTTGACCTGAAATGGAAGCTAGACAACAAACGCCTCGAAGAAATATCCCACCTGATGAGTTCGGTACTCAAAGAAATCTCGAAGGTAAGAGAGACTCTTCACTCACTATCATTTGATGCCGACAAAGCAGTCGAGACCGGTAAGGCTGTGGAGGATTTGGAGCGCCAGATTGACGCTGAATCACGGCAACTCGATCTAGACCTGATTTCGAGCAAAATGCCATTACAAACCTTGCTATTCTTTCGCGACTTGGTAGACCGAGCCGAAAAAATAGCCGACATTGGGGTCGACGTAGTCGACCACATAAGAGTACTCGCCCTTACGGCATAGTGTCGCGGCAAATGAAGAAAACCATCACCGCTGAATTGATCGGAACTAGGCTCATAGTATGGGACCATAAAGACGGACTGGCAATTTACAGGATGGGTTTCTTCGGTAAGCCCGTAGGTATTCCAAAACCTAAGCCTGAGCAGGAGTTCAAAGCGCCTCTGGTGCTCGACCTGATGGAGGCCTTGTACCTCCTCGACAAAAAGATAATTCGAGTAGTTAACGTCAAGTCCTCTAAACCCGTAAGCCGTGCTATGCTCCTCGCCCTAGCGAACAAGACCTACAAGCAGTTCAATCTTGGATACAGCGCCTACGAGAACCTGCGTGCGAAAGGGCTGATAGTTACCCCGGGGATAAGATTCGGGGCGGACTTTGCAATATACGAGCACGGTCCGGGAATCGACCACGCCCCATTCATTGTTACCGTAAAGAAGGAGGAGGAGACGATGGGCCCCTTCGAGGTTGTCCTTGCAGGCCGCCTCGCAACAACCGTCCGCAAACAGTTCACGATTGCGGTACCTAAGAGTCGCGGAAAAAAAGTAGACTACCTTGTCTTCCGGTGGTTCAAGGCCTAGATCTTTCGGCGAACCTACTGAATAACCGTAACCATTTCTGCTAGCTTCCTCTCCTGTTTGAAACCAAGCTTCGCGAAAAGCCGCCCAGCAATTTCGTTTTTCTCACCGAACCGAACGGTCAAGGTTTGGACGCCCCGCTTAAGCAACCTGTTCATGGCAGTCGCCAACTCAATCGTGGCAAGCCCTCGTGCCCGGTAGAGCGGGTCCGTGAATAGTTCTGCAACCAGTGCCTCTCGAGGGGAACGAAGTGCTATGAAACAGGCACTTACCACATTTAGGGTTGTACCACTAATCAACGAGGCCTCAGCCGCGTAAGCGCCGTGCAGACCACTCATAATCTCATGTAACTTTCGTTCCGCGGAGGAAACGGTAGGCAACCTTGGTTCGGCACCTTTCTCGTAGGATTCATGCATCAACTTGGCAAGGGCAGGAATGTCTCGATCAGTTGGGCTGACGAGCGGAAGTATAGGCATAAGCTGTGTTTCAATAACTGGCCCTACGAATTTGACTATAACCCTCCGTTTTTCAAATCCGTTCTTCTCCAGCCCTTCAGCCATTTCTTCCGGAACCCGTAGGGTGAGCGATTGAATCTTTGCTTTCTTAAGATCGAGTCGAAGGTTAGAGACAAACGATTCGTAAGAGGTGGGGGGTGCAGGGTAGATTTTGTCAACAATCGCATCCACATCCGAAAGCTGCAAGGTGAAAAGTGCGACCGGTCTATCCGTGTGTAGGATATTCCATTGCTCATGGGTTTTCCGCAGTTCTGACAGCAATTCTTCTTTGGTAGAGCATTGGGGAAAAGCTTCTTTCGTGGATGCTCCATTTTCAAAAATGAATTCCGCTGTTTGACCTAAGATGTCGGATGAGGCTTTCGAGGTTTTCGTGATCATGATTTATCCCATTAAAGCGAAAAAGCCCATATTCTGCCCTATATTCAATCTTGTGTGGTCCGAATGTATAGAGGGCTTGTCGCATCAGGAGTTATTTTGGCCTTATTCGGTGGCTTTCTGGTTTTCACGGACCTTTACGTTCCCCTTGGCGTGTCGATCTTCGGCCTGCCCATCGCGATTGTTGGAGTTCTTATGTTGGTTCTGGGGACCTTTCGACCAGAACCGTTAGGAATAGAACCGGAGCAGGGAAAGAAGTTCTGTTGGTATTGCATGACACAGATTCCCAAAGACGCGAAAGAATGCCCCAGCTGCAGCCTTCCTCAGCACGACGCGGTCGACTAAGCTGTCGGTTGTCCACTGCTCGGCTTTTCCTGCGTGTCGGTTGGTTTTTCTTCGGAGAGTTCAATATGCGCTTGGCCTTCCATAATCTTTCGCTGGAGTGCAGTGATTAGTTCGTCAATTGCGACATTATCGAGACCAAGTTGGCTAAGTGATGAGAGAGTTTCATCAGAGAGGGTTGCTCCAATATTGGGGCCGCCGTAGCCCTCCATTCCTATCGCATCGAACTTCAGTTTGGTCTTCTTGATTACGAAATGGCCGGAGATGTAGGTCACGCGTCCCTGTTCGTCCAATTTTTCAATGGAAACCTCAAGGTCCTCGGGAAGTTCTGGCCTGCTCATGATGGATTCTCACGTTGGACTCATCAGGCTTTAATCTTACCCATATACTAGTTTCGGCCGCTGACCCACAGAGAGAAGTCACCAATTGCTCACACACCTCAAGAACATGGTCTCAATAATTGACACCCGAGCACTGGGTACGCCGATGGTTGTTGCCGCGTTTCTTGTTACAGGGAAGGAGACAGCATTGGTTGACATGGGCTACCAATCCTCGGCTGAAACAATCATGGGAGACTTGGCTAAGGATGGATTTGATCCGGATCACTTGGATTACCTTCTCCCTACGCACGTTCATCTGGACCATAGCGGCTCCCTGGGGACTCTTGCCAAAACATTCACAAACGCCTCAATTCGTGTCCACCCTAAAGGTGAACGCCACCTAGCTGATCCTTCGACTCTTTGGAAAGGAGCAGGAGAACTTTTCGGCGAAGAACTAATGCGTAAATTTGGGCGACCCCAACCTGTCGATCGGAAGCGCTTGAAGAGTGCGGCTGATGGTGACGTGATTGATTTAGGGGACGGGATTCGCCTTCGGACTATTTGGACACCGGGCCATGCATCACATCACTTAAGCTATGAACTGGAAGGGCACCGAGCTTTCTTCACAGGTGACGCTGTGGGGGTTTGCTTCCCTGGTTTCCCATTATTGACTCCCACAACGCCCCCAACAAGTTTCAACTTAGAGCAGACGTTACAGTCGCTTGAGCTCATAAGGGCAAGTTCTCCTTTAGACTTCTATACCCCTCATTATGGCTTCGTTGGAAATGCCACGCAATGGATCAATGAGAATGTCGAATCGTTGCACCGCTGGAAGTCGAGCATCAAAGAAATGATGATGAAGGGATTTAGTGCCGAGCAGATATCTAACGCCCTCACCGACGATGTGTGTAGCAAGTTGGGTCGGGCCGGAAGCGATGCGCCAGACTATTTTCGCAGCTTGGTTAAGACCAGCGTTCTGGGATTCCTTCGATACTTCGAAGAATGATCAAGGCCCAACTTGGCCTCATAATGATACCTCCACAAACGTGGAGATCGGCCGATCCGGAGTGCACACGTTCAAAATGACCCGCATGGCACGAATTGCCCGAGTAATCTGAGGCAGAACTCCTGGCATGTCTTGGAACCTTTACAAAAGTCGAAGTGTTTCTTTTGGGTACTAGGTCGTGTAATCTTGGCGTGGTTCCATTAATCTTGGTTAAGACCTGCTATGGAAATTCACAGTTATCCGGAACAACAATTTAGAGTGATGTTCGCTAAATCGGCATTGAGGCATTTGGGTGAAGGATTCTCGCCGTGGAGCATAAATGACCTTGTTACCCGCATGGAAAGGCACTCTCATCGTATTCATTATGGTGTTCTCTTTTTTCACAGTTGGAGTCTTTGCGGAAGACCAGAGTCTGGGAAGAGTGCGGATTGCGAGCTTCGTCGGACCAAGACAGGTCGCACCGGACACCGCCTTCTCGCTCAGCCTAGATGTCGAGTATGAAGTCCGTGCGGCAACAACTATACGTGCAGCCATATTCGAAGGTTTGCTGAGTGTGGGTGCTCCCCTTTGGCAGAGTGATAATGCAAGCGTTGCTGGAGGCGGTGACAAGGTCTGGACACTCAATCTTACCGCTCCGTCCGTCGAAGGCACCATTCAGTTTTCTGCGTATGCATATTATCTTGACAACGGGGTGTGGAAGTTTTACAATGATACTGTTCTGGGTCCAGGATATGGGCAAGTCACGATCAAGGTTTCGCGATATGCGACTCTCAAAGTTGACCTAGGAGTACCTGGACTCGCCGTTACTCTAGGAAACTCGTCCGAGATGACAACCCAAGCCGGAGACCTAAATGCCACTTTACTCGTCGGGATGCCATACCAATTATCAGTTCCGTCCGATCAGGAGTATCAGAACTCAACACGAATCATCTTCAGCGGATGGCAGGATGGAACCAATCAAACCCAGAGACTCATCTCTCTGACCGGAGATACGCAACTAATCGGTTACTATCGAACACAATACTTGCTCAAAGTAACCTCGTCTCAGTCAGGCTATTCTTACCAGAAGTGGTATGACGCGGGTTCGAATGCGACCCTTCAAGAGGTTAATTTCGTTCCCACATCATGGCCGTTGGCGCTCTTCGGTGGGAAGTACGTCTTTTCAGGCTGGTCTGGAGATGTCAATTCTCGTTCCAGTGAAATCTCTTTCACAATGAATTCGCCAAAGACAATCTACGCTAACTTTTCCATTGATTATGGCCTTTTGATATTTCCAATAATCGTAGCTTTAGGCATCATCGGTGAGATTATCCTCTTAGCCCTAAAACGTCGGAAAAGAACCAAGACAACTCTTGGTCCATCAACCGAAAGACCCACATGCCCAAATTGCGGTGAGGACGTAGAGAAAGAATGGGTACACTGTATTCATTGCGGAAACAACCTAGGTCCGTCGGAGGATGCGGATGCTAAATAGCGATGGTTCGTAGCCGAACGGACTTGCTCAAAGTGCCGCCGTTAGCTTAAATGGGTAGTAAGCTCGCCTCCTTTTCATGTGACTCATTCAGTTCAGCGCATTTATGTGACAAAGAACCTGCGTGGACCCAGGCGTAATTTAGACAATTAAGTTGACACGTTTCACTGCTTTCATCTCAAGATATACGTCAGTTATTAGTCTGAATAGGCGGAGCACACTGAAGTCTTAAGTAATGTATCCGCACGTTACGTACCATCCGCCGAATGAAAAAACTGCCTGAATATGAATCAAACTGAGGCACTGTAATGAAAATTGCCCGAAATCTAGTACTTTGCCTCATCTTAGCGTTAGTGATTCTTGCACCTGCATTGAGTCCTGCGGAGGCAGTAATTACTCCTCTGAGTACAGGTATTTTTCCTTCCGGGACAATTGTTGTCCCAATGGACGGAAAGCAAAATGACAGGATTCATGTTTACGGCCTAGTTCACGAGTTTCTGAAGTCTACTCCAAACTCACAGATTGCCCGCGTTATTGAGCCCCCTGATGTCACGTTACAGACGCAATTAACTCCGAGCGGGGACGTCTATCAGGGTGGGCCGTTCCTTATCGATTCTTCATACGCCGCGGCCATCAATACTTTGTTGGGCAACTCGACTTTCTCTAAAGTGACAGTTACGCGTCTCACCGCCTCCTTTACGTCGAACAGAATTTTCTTCGTAAGACAGCCAACTAAGATTCTCGTAATCGGTGATGGTTATTGGGGTGAAACATATCTCACACTTTTGAGGATGGGGATAAGCTTCGATCGGGTGACGACTGACCAAATATTGGCCAACCCATCATTGATCAACCAATACACACTAATCGTACTCGACAGCCCGGGTTGGTACGGAAATCCGTCAGCCTACGTGCCTGCTCGCCGAGCCCAGATCCAAGCTGTCTATAACACAATTCAAGCTCGCGTCCAGGCTGGAAACGAGGTAATGTTTACTGACGCTGCACTGTTGGATTTGAACTCGACTTTCCCAGGCTATATTAAATTGGGACAAGGTGGAGAAGCATCTACCCCAACTGTGACTGTCTATAATCCATCAAGAGGAGGGTTCACTCCTGAGTTCCCAGGTCAGTACTATAATTCAGGGCCAACCCCGAACAAAGCGAAGATCTTGACCGAGGAGGGAGCGGGGCAATGGGTGCCCACCGCTGTTCCAGCGGCGCACGCTGGCGATGTTAGAGTAATTATGGATACAACTAACTACGGCTACCCAGCCCCACAGATCCCCTACGCGATTCTCGCATTCTACTTCCCGTACGGTAACGGAATAGTCGAAGGCTTGGCATTCCAACCCTACCAGCAACTTTACCCGAACTATGCTGACCAGAACGGATACTATGCAACCTACGAAATTTACGGGAACAAATTCGTCGAGGGTCCACAATCCGACTTCTTCATCACAGCAACGCCTACGGCAGAAACGGTATCCCAAGGTCAAACCGCAAGTTACAGTTTGGCTGTGACTTCGGTGGGCAGTTTTAGTTCAGGCATTTCTCTTCAAGTGACTGCTGGCTTACCCCCGGGGGTACAAGCAAGCATCGTGCCCTCCTCTGTTACACCGAGTTCAGGAGGGACAGTAACTTCTACCCTTACGATTCCGACATCTTTGACTACGCCCACTGGGACGTATAACCTCACGATTACAGGAACCTCAACTCTCCCACTCACCACTCGAAGCGTAGTCGTGACTCTTACTATTCAACCAGCGGCATCAGACTTTACGATCACAGCCAGCCCCCAAGCGCCAATCCCCCTCGTAGTTAACCAGGGCCAGTGTGGAAACATCACCATCACCGTTAGCTCAATTGGTAACTTCAGCTCACCCGTTGCCTTGACTCTCACGAACCTTCCCGCGCATGTTTCAGCAAGTTTCATACCCACCGCTGCCCCTACCCCACCACCGGGCGGCACAGCGGTCTCCGCTCTGAAATTATGCCCAGACTCTTCCTTGACCCCTAACAACTACACGATGACGGTTGTCGGGACGAGCGGGTCACAGGTTCACACGGTCGACGTTATCATAGATGTTCCGCAACCATCGTTTAATTCCCTCATCTACCTGATCGTGCTAGCGCTTCTTCTCCTATCCATTGGTTTAGGCTTGCTCGCTTTTTACCTCTCGAGAAAAGGTCCAAGAAGGTTGCTTCGGCCGCGAGCGCGCTACGTTTTGCCTCTTCCGACCATTCGTTGCCGTTATTGTGGAAGGGTCATGCCTATGCAGGCCGTATACTGCCCCTTCTGCGGAAGAACCCAAGTGATCCTCGCGCGACGGCCTCCTAGAGTGGTCTCGGGTAGGCGCGGGAGGAGTGTTATCGGATTTGCACTTTGCCTTGTCTCCGGAATCCTCGTTCTCCTCAACAGCGCCGTCCTCCTAGTACCCTCATTCTACGGGCCTCCAGTAAACTGGTCGACAATCTTCTTCTGGTTACCGGCGATAGGACAAAGCTATGCCTTCGCGCTGGGCGTCATCATCGGCCTTACGCTCATCATGGGCTCGATAATCATGGTCATGGGACACGGAGCGATCGCGGATGTCGTCATATTTCCGTTTGCAGTCTTTAGCATCATAATCGGTGGAGGTTTTGTCGCCGGTTTTGTGCTCGGAGTAGTTGGCGGGATCCTTGGGGCCTTGAGACGTAATTCATGACGAAATATTTCGACGCTTGTCACGAATTTTCTAATCCTGGCCACGGCACCTAGCTTTCGGTAATGTGCCTGCCTTTCTAGAGTTAGTTTCCATGTCAGAATTTACTTGAACAACACAATGCCTATTGTTGAAGTTGGTCATCCCGCCCCGTAATCTTTAGTTCCTCGAATCAATCGCCAGCTTGCCGAGCTCAATGTCTTGCGTGGATTTTGCAGCTCGCGGTATCATTTTCTTGCTTTCGAGCCAGAATCTGCACGTGAGTCATGGTGAAATCCCTATGTCACAAATGGCACCACAATCTGGGTTGTGGTGCAATGCAAAATGGAAGTCATGGAATATTATCGCGATTCAAGTGGATTCTGGCGAATCAAAAACTTCCGAAGACGCCGGCGCGCTAGAATCTAATTCTTCACCGGCCGATGCCTTTCGCTTAGGCCGTGTGAATTTCCACTATGTCTTTGTCGTCGAGTACATGATCGGGGCCCACACGCTCGCCCGCGAACTTGCTAGTCGGACCCCAAATTCGTGAGTACCGATACTTATTCGCCAAATCTGAATGGATGCTTCGAGCTAACTCCCTGACCGTTGTCCCGGCCTGGATGACAAAAGGGAACTGCGAGGCTCTGGCCTCGTTGGGTTCCTTAGTGTACACCCTGATTATCCCCAAGGTGCGAAAGAAGTTGTCGGCTACATCTTTCAAACCTTGCCCGGTCAGGCATGAAGTAAAGATGTAAGGCAAGGATTGAGGAAGAGTTCGTGGAAAGTCAAGAGAAGCCTGACGCGCCTCCGGGAGGTCAAATTTGTTCCCGACTACAATCGTTGGCTTATACAAAGTCACGTTTTCAAATATCGCGTCCTCCACATCTTCCACCGATGCATCGCCGTATATTCTGACAAGTGCATTCCTAATTCCGTAGCTGTGTAGTATTCCCCGAATTTCTGCTGGGGTACAGGACTTTTGTTGGGCGGAGGAAGCAATGCGGATTTCGCCTGAACCTTTCTCTTGGATTATATCTACTTTCGACAGCGTTTTCTGAGAAGAAACGTGAATCTCTTCGAGGGAAGTCATAATGGAGAGCAGATGGCTTGAGGGATCGGATGCGAGATCCACAACAAGCACAAGGCCGTCTGAAGATCTAATCAGGTCCAGGGCCTCCGGCTGTATGTGATATTTGTTGTCGCGACCGAGCTGAAGAGCGGGTAACTCAACTAATTGAAGTTGAATATCTTCGTATTGCAGCATTCCTGGAATTGGTCGTTGAGTTGCATAATCGTACGAAGCTACTGCCACCTGGGCATGAGTAAGTGACCGGAGCAGGCTGCTACGTCCTGCTTTGGTCGGGCCAATCAAAGTGAGCTGGGCGGCTCCCTCGCGCTCAACAAACCAGGCCGAATGGCTACTGCCACGTTTGCCCCGCTGAGTTGTGAGGTCCTCTTTGAGATCGGCGATTTTAGTTTTGATCTGCGCCCTAAGTCGCTCGTTCCCCTTATGTTTAGGTATGGCCGAATAAAATTCTTGATAGGCCTGGAGTTTCTCTCTGAGGTTCTTTGCTAGCTGAGCTTCCTGCCACTTCGCCTGTGCTTCAGCTGTGAGGTTTGCTGGCAACGCCTCTCGTCTGCTTAGCGTTTAGTGGAAGAGGAACGGTGCAGAAGGCGGATTTATGTCCTTTTCTGGAACCTTCGTCACCATGGTTGACGCAACCCTATCGCCGAGCCGCTGGCGATCATGAGATGCGAGTATGCAAAGAGCAGCAACGATGTAGAACAGTGGCAACCAATCTAGAAATCGAAACAGGTTCCGTTTGAGTGAAGCGCCTAGTGAACATGGGTCCCCGTCTTTCCCCACCACACGCAATCTCAAAAGCCACTTTCCGATCGTCGAAGCGAAGATCCATTCTAGCACAAAGTAGTAGACGAACGTAGTACCGACGAGGGAAGCCAGAGTTGTCGGGGGCACTGACCCGACACCCGCCGTCGTCCAAGAAGAGAGGAATTTGTTCCATCCACCAATGAAGGTGAGCCATATCAAGAAAACGACGAATGAGTCGATTGCTCCAGCCGCGATTCGCCTCGTTAACGGCGCTGGGTAAATTCGAATTGGAGGTGTTGATAATGTCTCGATGCTAATTTCTTCGTGCTCGTGCTGATGAGACATTGTCATCTATACCCTGTCGATCTTGACTTGTTAGTAAGGCCTGCTGTGGGACAATTTTCGGTTGATGAAAATTCATGGGTTCAGACATACGCTTAAATACAATCCGAAGAGTAAATCCATTTATCAAAAAGGAGCAATCGAACGGAATAATGCCGGAAGTGTGCCCCACTTGTGGGCTTCCTAAAGATCTCTGCGTCTGCGGAACCATTAGCATGGAACAGCAGCTTGTAAAGGTCCGCTTAGAAACGAGGAAATGGGGTAAAGCAACAACAATTATCGAGGGCATAAACTCGAAGAGTGTTAACCTCGGGGACCTCGGTGCCAAGTTGAAGACTAATTGTGCCTGTGGTGGCACCACCAAAGATGGCCTCATAATCCTTCAAGGCGATCACAGGAATAAAGTCAAGAAACTGCTTGTTCAAACTGGCTTTCCGGAAGGCTCAATTGAAATTCATTGACCCTATTAGACCAGGGTATTTGTAATGGGCGCTTTCTTCGACACCATGAAGAACCTCAAACATTCTGGGCCTGCGCCGAAGATCTGCCCAGAGTGTGGGAGCATGAAGGTGAAGCAGCAGGGCTCGTTGAATGGCTGGTTGATGCCGGCAGTCTATGCATGTGAGGAATGCGGTTATGTTGGCGGCATTGTTCTTGAGCTTGATGAAGAGAACGATGACCAAAAGAAAACATGAGACGTTAATGTTCCATTAACGGTACATTAATATACCGCTCACGCCTGAGGACGAGCCGTAGACCTAATTGGAGCGGCTGGACTCACTGGACTCAAGAAACGAACTTCACCTCATTCCGTGGGTCGCCGTAGTTCTTCTGGTTTCTCTCACATTCGGTGGGTTGCAAACCGCATCGGCCGATCAAATTCTCACGCGCACACTGAGCGTGCAGCTAAGCACAGGCGACTACTTGGTGGTTCAAAGTGATAGGGCAAGCATACAGCAGGTGTTCGTTCAGGGCAACTTCTCAGCGACCAACATGACACGACTCGCCCATTATCCTGCGGGCGACTACGAGATTCAAGCATTCAATCCAGGCAGTTTCGAGTTGAGATTCATTTTCGATTACCCTAGTGAGTATCAGATCAACTTGCTCACTAGGTCCTCAAATTCAAGTTCGCCCGGGAATAGTACAACTTACTACTTGTCGGGCGGTTCGTTTGAGCTTGACGTAACTGCGATCTTCAACGCGCGGCCTAACACTCCCCCAATTGCCGTCCCATCCCTGTCGCCTTGGGACAGCTTTCTTCAGTGGATTGGAAAGTTTGGGGAGGCGTTTCCGTTATGGGTGAAGGGGCTCTATCTTGCGCTCGGCCTCCAATTCTTTGGTGTGGGTGGCTTATGGATCGCGCGTGAGTCCAAGAGGAAGGAAACAGCAGGGCAGCGACTTGACCTGGGCGATAAGGCATACCTCTGGTTAGGTGTCGTCTACAAGTTCCTGGTGGTCTCTTTTGCTGCAATCATTGCCATTATGGGCGGTGAACTTCTCTTACTGTTTGTACTTCGTTTCATGTTCCTTGCCTCTCTAGACCTTCTGTCTTTGTGGGATCTTTTTGTCGTTGGCTTTGCGGCAGGAGCGATCATAATGGTCTACCTAATTCGGTTTAGCCTTGAGAAGGTTTTCGACCTCAAACCTGTGGAAGGTGAGTAGTTATGTCAAGTCAACTTGATGATTTGGAACGATATGTGCAGGCGCCTTCAGAACCTGAAGAGAACCTGGAGTGGTGGCGCAGGTTCAGAATATTGCGTTGGTTGAACTACGTACCGCTTCGTGCTGTCGATAAGGATTACGCGAAATGGCGGAAATCGCGAATATCGCCGAGGAAGTTCAGAAAAATACAGCAGCGCTTGGATAAGCTCTACCCGCCAGACAAATTCTCCTCAGTCAAACTCATCGGGCGCGAAAAAGAATACAACCTCCTGTTGGATTCTTTCAGGCTCCACGTCCTAAAGCACCCAATGCTTCGAAAATGGTTCGATAAAGACGAACTTCCGAAGGCCATCTGCCTAACCGGGGAAAGTGGAACCGGTAAGACTTTCCTCACGATGGTTTCTCTAAAGCAGATGCTACTTGAAGCCCACTCAAATGGCGTACTGCTCTCACCAATAATCATCAAAGGATCCGATGTCTTCTCAGAATACTACGGGCGGAGCACCAAGCAATTGAGTCGATTATTGGAGCGTGCTGCTTCAGCCCCTTCAGTGATCTACATAGATGAGTTCCAGAGTTTTGGAAAGAAGGTGAGAGGTGATTCTGGCACAGAACTGGAAGACACACGAGTTCAGGACGAGATAAACAGATGGCTCGATAAGATCCTAAGCAACGACGCACGCACCTTGGTAATTGTCGCTACAAATTCCTATGAACAAACGCGAGAAGACATTCGCCGCCGACTATCGCGGGTCGACCTTGACTCAGGAGTCACCCACGAGATGCTGCTGGCGATCATAAAGGACAGATTGTCAAGCGAAAGTTGGCGCGGAATTTCATCAGGTGAGATATTAGAGGTCTTGGAAAGAGAAGCGTCAATGCGCCGGCACGGTTCCATCACCCCAAATGATGTCCTAAGCGTTTTTAGAGAAGTGAAACGCGCGAAAGAGGTTCCACTGCTCGAGGCAATTCGAAGGTCTGTGCCTGGTCCGTTGTCCAAGTGGACCAAACCTAGGTACAGGGTAAGCCTCGAGGATTTTGCTCAGGCAGCGCACACGATGAAGTTCTATTCTGAGCGTGAAAAGTCGCAGGAAATTAGGGACGCGGTTTACATCGTCACCCCGAAGGATTCCAGAGAAGACATCGGCGGCCTTCATGACCTTAGGGACAAAGTACTGAACCACATATCGCTCGCCTTCAACCGGAAAATGTCGGAGCTCGGATACGCCTCCAATTGTAGGTTCTTGCTGTTTGGGCCGCCAGGTACCGGGAAGACGCTCCTCGCATTGGTTGCTGCAGCTGAGAATCGAGTTGCCTTCATCAAAGTCAGGGGAGGTGAACTGATGAGCGGTGCAAGTTACATAGGTGAACCCGAGAAACGGATTAAGGATCTATTTGCACTGGCCAGGCAGAGAACTCCGTGCATTCTTTTCCTCGACGAAGCCGACGCGATTTTCTGGGGAGCTGACCCAACAGGTAACAAGATTCTTGCGCAAATAAAGGCCGAGTTGAGCGAGATTAAACCTGACGAAGGAATTGTGGTTATCGCCGCATCCAACAAGGAAAATCTGATTGACCAAGCTACTAGGGATCGGTTCGAACCAAACGTATACTACGTACATCCACCGTTGAACGATGGTGAATGGAACGAGGTTGTGGAGATCCACCTCAGAAAGTTCAGAAGGTTTCTACATCAGGAGATTGACCCGGCAAAAATCACACGGCTATTTAGAATGCAACGAATCTTGAGCCCGAGAGCTGCAGCCGAAACCATCTCCGAGGCACACAGGTTATGGGCTTCAGAATTGAGTGCGGTGGATGAGATTCGGACAGCTAAGGATGAGCAGGAGAAGCTCTTCGTCAAGAAGCGATACGAAGCGGACCTGAAACGGCTCCAATCCGTGATTGAAATGGAAGGCCACAAGTTATCGATGGAAAAAGTCGACGAGACTTGTTACCCAATCCGCCTGTACCACTTCGAAAGGGCAATTCAAGCGCTGGAGTCTAGCCAAGACAAACAGCGAAGAGAAATGGAAGAAGCCCTCATTCTGACCACGCCCACACCTGGAGCTTCATTCGGCCTCTACGCTGCTGATGATGGAACCGGTGGAATAATCACCGTAGAATGTTCAAGTAGACCGATAATCCCGGGAGAGAGACTCGTCTCCATAACAGGCAATTCCACTTCGATGATTGTAGGTCAGTCCGTCGTTCCGGACGAATCGGTTCTACAGAGCGCGCAAAACGCCGTAGAAGCGGTTAGGTCCTGGCTTTGGACGGCGTGCAACATGGACCTCAGCCGTTTGCATGTGCATTTCCAAGTTAGAAGCCTATTAGAAGGTGCCCCGGGGCAGGGAGTATCAGGGCCGAGTGCCGGTTTGGCGATGGTCCTAGCACTTTTCTCGGAACTTTCAGGCGTTCCGATTTCGCCTTCAATTGTTGCTACAGGAACAATCGGAGTTAAGCATGACGTTGGCCCCGTAGGCGGACTAGGAGGGTACGGAACTCAGACTGGGAAGATTGTTGGAATCCTGAAGTCGAGACGTATACGTGTCACAGATTTGGTGTTGCCCATTGCAAACTTCGAAGCGGCGAGAGATGAAATGAGGATTCTGCAAGAAGAGGGGGTTTGCGTTCATCCTATACGTAACGTAGCAGAATGCTTGGAAGTTGTGTTCGGTGTTAGCGAACAGGGATTGATTGGAGAGATAAAAGAAAGGTACGAGACAGCTGCGATGCTAACTCAGCGGGCTTAGATATCCAGTTTCAGTGATTCTTTGAGGCCCTTGTACCTGTTCCGGACAGTAACTTCAGTAACGTTAGCTACCTCAGCTATCTCCTTCTGGGTCTTCTTTTCCCCTTCTAGGACGCACGCTACGTAGAGTGACGCTGCCGCAAGCCCCATGGGGTCTTTTCCGGCAACAATTCCCTTCATCTTTGCCTCGTTGATTATCTTAATCGCACGTTGCTGTGTGGGCATTGAAATTTCGACTTTCGTGGCAATCTTCGAAATGCATTTAACCGGATCTTCGACTGGCATTCGGAGGTCTAATTCGCGGACGAGTAGTCTATAACACCTTGCAACATCTTTCTTTCGAATCCTACTCGCAGCGGACACGTCTTTCAGTGTTCTCGGGGTTTCGGAAATCCTACAAGCTGCATAGAGTGATGCTGCGGCAATTGCAGCTATCGAACGACCTCTGACAAGTCCGTTGTCGAGGGCTTTTCTGTAGACTATGGCAGCTCGTTCCTTTATGGAGGCTGGTATGTGCAACATGTCTGTTAGGCGGTCAAGTTCGGCCATTGCTTGAGCAAGATTCCTATCGGCCGAGGAGTGTACACGTGTTCTGATTTGCCACTTCCTTAGGCGAAGCATTTCAAGCCTGGTTGCTAGCGGAAGTTGACGACCGTACGCGTCTCGGTTGACGCGGTCGATGACCGTTGAAAGGCCCTTATCATGAATAGAGAATGACGTTGGGATACCCACGCGCCCGCGTTCATCCTTCTCTTCCTTCGTGAAGGCACGCCATTCGGGCCCTTGGTTCAGGGAATGTTCGCTGATAACCAAACCGCAATTCTGGCAGATTATCTCGCCTTGATCATAGTCCTCTACTAAGTTCGTGCTCCCACATTCGGGGCAGTTGGTTAGTTTTCCAACTTTCTTCGTTGTCGTGCTCGCACTCAATTTCTTTCAACCTTTTCGATGCTTTACGCTCGGACCATCTCTCCTTAGTAGAACAACGCGGCGTCGTTCTGCTTCAGAACTTCGTCATCCGGCCCGAAAGCTATAATAACCACGCCTGCACACTATTTAAAGCTTGTGTCGAATTTCGCTGTTTCTACTCCAGTCGTTGAATTTCGCCACGTTTTCACGCAATATGTGTCAAGTTATGTGGATTAATGCTTTATCATTTGATAATGGCCTTTAATGTTGCTTCACGAGCCCATTTGGGGTGATTTAAAGCCAGAATTCAATCAAGCGCCTTCCGGAAGTATACGTGATCAGATTCTCTACGCAAGAAACGTGCGTACCTTCCACATTCCGATACGAGCATGGGTTGCAAGTCGTCGGGGGATGTGATGACTTCGATATTCAAGACTCTAAAACGGTTCTGTTCCGGATCTTTGCCGAACAGCTTTCGGAAATCGTCGAGGGCGAGTTCAGGTGACAGCGGATCCTTCATGTCAATGACCACTGGGATCCTTCTGATTGGTACTTTCACGACTACTTCAACCGGCAATAGGCTCGTCTCCAGATCTGCCGCGTTTGGAAAGAACATCTAACCAGGGGTTATTCGAAAAGAAAGCCGGAAGTTGTGACCCAGAAATACTGGGGCTGGGAAATATAGGTTCGTGTCGAGCAATCCGAGAAAGCGTGGGTTCTCTTGTATCTGTTTGCGTCTCGGAATTGCGCCTTAAGGTTTTCAGGTCGTCGCGAAGTGTGGCTATGGTTCTCTCCATTTCCGTGTACATTGATTTCAAGCTGGCCAGTTCAGTGAATAGACCTGGGTCGGGAGTCTGAGATGTTTGTGCCATCAGCTTTGTGGGTTGCACTAGTTGCGGAGCAACGACTTCGTCGATCCTGCGTTCGTCGAAAAGGAGCAAGCCTATTCCATAAGGCTTGAAGACTGCGGCGTCAATGGAAGCTCCCAGTAATCGTGGTGCGGCCAAATAGAGGAATTGAGATGAATTCCGAAGGGACGTCAGGCTGAGTATGGCCTCAATAACCCTGTTTCTCTCAACGAAATCCTCGCTCCTCAAAATGACGACATGAACTTTCTCGGAACCTGAAATGAATGCGAGGTTATTTTGCGGTATTTCGGACTTTTCGGTCTGATGCATGCCCATTGCTAGAAAGTAGTGAAGCAACCTGTCCTCGATAGGTAAGTCAGCCACTGAGCTTCATCCACCCCTCGAGGCGTTGCCAATCCCACCCGTAGTTATCAGGGACAGCGAAGCCATAGATTATGCAGCCATGCCAGACCGAAAATTGAGGTGATTTTGTCATCTTGACGGAGACATTCTTGATTCCCTTCTGTCGAAGTAGCAACTTGATTTTTGTGGGGGCGTCGACCGCAGTATCTTCGAGGCGTTCAGGAACGATCCAGCTGAAGTTCCCGCCAGACAACAACACCTCACGGTAGAGCATCGGTTGGAGTTCAACTGGGCAGCGCTCTACTGAGGCAACAATGGCATCGCCGAAGTCTAGCATCCCGCGGAATATGGTATCGCCCATCTTAACGTCCCTAGGTCTCGGCATGCCGCGCCCGAAGTAGCTCTCGAAAATTTCGTGGTTCGGGTTAAACACGTATTCGCCAATCAGGAACCTACTCCACGAGTCTTTTTCTAAGTCAATCTCGACCCTGGTTCCTGGTACTTTGTACTTGGCCCTGAATTTTCGTGGCGACCTCTTCGCTTCATCTACGGCAGCGTCGAGGTCTGCCGGTACAAGCCCTATGTTTTCCTTGACTTTACGAACAAAAGCCTCTTCGTTGGCAAGGTCTCCGTATCCCGCGTCTTTCAATATCTCAGACGTAATTGCGTTTGCGTCGCCACCGCCTCGGTTGAGAACAACTTGCGCTGCGCGGATGGGGTACTTAGAGATAGGGCAGACTTGACTATTGCCATGCCCGGATTCGATCACGACGCAAGTTGTCACACCATGACCGATTGCGACGGCGAACGGCTGAGGTATGACTGTTATCGCCTTGACATTTCCATTAGCGTTGTTTTGTCCGAAGAGTTCTAGGAGCCGTTCGTACATGTAGCGTGGTGATACTGACGAGAGTGACGCTACGACGTAGTATCCTTGGAAGCCATTGTTTGGTTCGGGTTTGAAGCTATTCAACCCGAAGTTAGTTAGGGCGCTTACCACTCGCCATGCAGTGTCATCGGCCCTGTCGATCATGCCGTTACGCATGGGATAAACTAAGCGACTTGATAGGTCATCGGCTGACTGTAGGTAGAGTGGAACGTCTTCTCCCACAATGATTTCATCTGTCGATTCAAAAGCCTTGTACACAACAGAGTTCTTGTCGGGAAAGTAACCTCGGTTGTTGACGATTCTCGGCGTCTCGCCGCATGTTATTGGACCAAACTTGAAGTCGCTTGTCCCGAAGTCCATAGCGAAAGTGTAGTGGCTTCGATAGTCGGTTTCTGCGGTCATGCTCTCGACTCCTCTACAACCAAGCGATTGCCATCGATCCGCACTACGACCTCTTGATCTGGGCTGAACGGGAATGATGAATCTTTGACAATATCGGCTGGGATGTACAGAATCCCTGTTTTACTTCGATTGCTGCGGGTTGGTAGGATCATTTTTGCATAGCCTTCGAGCATCAGGTATTTCACCATGCAATCAACAATGCAAACTAGCTGCCCTTGAGTTGGAGATTTAACGGCGCCAGGGAAGGCTGGGGGTAGTGAGTCGAGTAAAACTAAAGCGCACTCCTAGGATAGGAACGTTGGATGAGGGCCCACCTAAATGGTCACCTACATAACGCGGGACCAACTGCAATTCATAATGAACCATGCTCGTTCGACGTATCCTGAGGAGTGCTGCGGCTTTCTCTTGGGCAGTGATTCTGACCCTCGAATAATAGGGCGCGCGCTATCGGCCCAGAACACCAATCGAGGTTCGCGCAAAAATCGATTCAACATTGATCCGATGGAACTCGTACGGGCGGACGAAGAAGCACATAGGGCCAACCTCGATTTGATAGGAATCTATCACTCACACCCTGACGGACCTCCTCAGCCTTCGCAGGTCGATCTAGAGAACGCGTGGCCATGGTATACCTATTTGGTTGTATGTGTGGAAAACGGAGAACCAAAGGGCGTGGCAGCATGGATCCTCAGTGAAGACCGCTCGACGTTTCATCTTGAAGATATGAGAGTCATGGCTGATTAAGCGGATCAAGGGAATCTTACAGATTCCTCTACCTCAACAGAAAAGCCAATTTGGTTTTGTTCTGCCACGGGCTTCAATATTTCTTCAATTCGATTCCTCTGCATGCTAGGGCCCTCATAGGTGAGCGAGAACTCTTTTCCAGGTACTACGACCGAGTGAACTTCTTTTTTGAACCCAGCGGTGGCCAATGCTGTGTCGACTTCCTTTAGAGCTTGAATCGGGAAAGCTTCGCCCTTCGAAGAGAGGTTTACTAATAGTAGCATGGGCTCTCACTTTGCGTGTGCTGCCACGGAATGATAAACGCTGCTACGCGAAGGCTACAGGCTATTCCTTAAGAAATGACAAATGAGATAGCAAATCCAGTGAAGGAATGACTATGTTCGAGCATCGTAAAGACCCACTAATCTCACGGGCAGCGTTCTTGAAACGCGTAGTTCGCTATGCGCTAATCGCCTTTGCAATCGATGCCGGTTCCTTGGCGGTCGGCGTAATAGGCTACCATGTCTTCGAAGGCCTTAGTTGGGTTGATTCGCTTCTTAATGCTGCGATGCTGCTTGGAGGTATGGGTCCGGTGAATGAATTGCATACAACTTCTGGAAAGTTGTTCGCTTCATTCTACGCAATTTACTGTGGCGTGATATTCCTGGTCGTCGCGGGAATCCTGCTTGCCCCAATAATTCATCGTTTCATTCACCACTTTCACCTTGAAGCGGACAGCTCGACCTGAAACGAGAGCGTGCTCGCGGACGCTTCTCTCAAGGCTTGCTGTACCGTTTCTTCATGGCTACTATTACAGTGAACACGATAACGAGGCCGAAGATCGATAGAAATACGGGCAGGAATGCTTCGGATGTATTCTGGGTTGACCCTGTAGTAGTCAGACTCGAAACGACCGTCCCAATATTCTGAAGCCTTTGGAATGATGTCGTCGTGTATGAGAGGGTTGTGCTCTGGACTGTTGTATTGTAGGTGTATGCGATGAAGGAAATGGGGTTGTATGCACCGTAGGGTCTTTGTGTAGTAAACAGGAATGCGTACACTCCTGTCTTGGGCGGGGTCCATTCGAAGTCGTACGAGGAGGCGAATTCCTTCACGATCGAAGGCCCAAAGTTATTTCCACAAAAGTAACCGTTGAACGTATTCAGCTGGTTCAAGTCTAAGAGATAGAAATTAACCGGGCTTGCAGTCGCAAGATGGACTCTGATTTCCTGTGACGCCATCGCGTTGAACACAAAGTAATCGTAATAGAGGCATATGTGTTCCGGCGCTTCAAATGAAGGAAGTATCATGAGCCCACTTATCTCTTCATACTGCCCGAGGGTGAATGAGCCTGTTCGGTAATCGTAGTCATATGGCCTCTGCAGGTAGGCTATCATTCCTGTATTGGTTGCTGTAGAATAGGCCGTTGATGATACAGTCGTGACGATTGTAGATGTGTAGTACTCGGTTATGGTCTGTGTCATCGAAACTAGCTGGCTACTAGCCGGTTGGTAAGCCAATGGAACGAGAATTCCCGAAATGATCAACATTGCGAGTATCTGTATACGCATCCAATATCGCCGACAATCATTTCTTTGATTCTTGTCCGTGCGTGCGAGCGGCAATTTCGCTCAATTAGCATCGATCGAGCGGCCTCTTAAGCAACATGAAAGTCACCTTAGCACACTTTTCTTTCGACTCTAGCGAGCTTCGCCGAACGGCTTTGACAAAGAACTCTTTTCACACATTTCAAATGATGACACGACGTCGAGTGCGTACGATTATGATTCCCGCACTCAACGCGGCGAAAACGATGATTCCCAAGCCAAGATTGAACTCTGGCACTGGCGTAGCGCTACCTACTTGAATGGTCGCATTACTTACCCTCTGGTAATCGAACAAGTAAAATCCGTTTGTTCCTCCTGCGCGGATAACATACACGTGAATCCCTAGTGGCCATGTTCCGTTGGATGAAGGGGTTGTTACAGAATTGATTGCCACGACGGTGAAGTTCGTAGCGCTGTAGCCTATAGGCGTGCTGCTAGATGATACGTAGTTGGAATTCATATCTACTAGGTCGACTCGAACTGAGTAGTAGTCAAGTCCAGTTGAGGCACATGAACCGGCCACGGTTGTATCCACCTGAATCTCCTCGTTAGGGTTAGCTTGGCGAGGGTACGCATATGATACGTTACTGATCTGGCAGCGCGCTGCTGCTACGCTTGAACTTACCAGGAGGCCCAAAAGAAGGCCAGTCAGTAGAATAGAAGCAAACCAAACTACATTCTTCATGTTCAATCGCCTTCCGTTCTTCGGATGCAGTTGGTAGGCCGAGGGAAAAACTGTTGTGTACCGTGGGTTTCACGGTGTGATTTTTGGTGGGTAGTTAAACATATTCTGGTTGACTAGATTGGACACACCCAAGCGTCAGGTGTGTCCATTTCCAAAAAGAGGGACAGAGAGCCCCAACCGCCCCATAATCCGCGCTGAGGGTACATATGCCTATCAGCTCAGATACCCCAGGTATTATGCACAAGAATGACGGATACCTTTTGACTGCTTGCATCAGCATATCCACCTCCCAAGAAAAAACACGAACGGTTGACGGTTTGGCGATTCGCGGTTTTGCTGTTAGGTGGTTAGTTTAGTAGTGGTTTGGTGGTTAGTGGTCCGCGCATACACACGCCTGACACCTAGGTGACGTCTCCCCTCGCTTGACTCTCATCCTGCAGTTTGGCAAGAATCGTTGCAGCGAGATCAAGTGCAACCCTAGCATCTCGTGAGGAGACGTCACCTGAACCGTGTGCGACCATGTTTCTGATTCGCCAGACAAAAGCTAGCGAATCCGCTGTCATGGGGTCTATAATTGTCTTTGACTCTAGAAAGCGGTCTAGGTCAAGCACACTGACCCTTTGTTGTGAGTACCCATGCCTCATGGCTAAATCACGCAGGGTTTGTTCCAAATCAATCATCACTCGCAGGAAAGCCATTTTGGGGTCATCGAGCGACAGAGCCGATTCAACTATGGAATCTACCTTGGCTCGGTTCGCAGGTATTTCCTTAATTTCCTTGGAGAGTTTGCCTATGTTTATTCTTGATTTCTGGACAATCACAACTGTAAAGAGAAAGCCAATGAGACCCATGACCCAAGAAAACACTGTCTGAATATCCAGACTTGGAAAATTCGGGATTTTGAATTTCAGAATTTGAGTACCCCAGGCGAAGCCTAACAGGAGAAGACACAAGAACAATCCCGCAGAAACCCACCCCATCATATAGAGAAACTGTGCAGCTTTGAAAATTCCTCGACTATGTCGTAAAGAAGCAACGCATGTTACAAAAGCTGCTCCGACGAATAATATTACGATTGACAGCAATCCCAACGAAAGTGTTCGCAATACATCTGAGACTCCTGCAACAGTTGCAGATAGTCCTATTGCTGCTGCGACGAAACCTATGAGCGTCGCGACTGGTGTTAAAATGTCACGTGGATGTATCCAGGGGTCTGAATCTGATCCAATGTCTTCTTCGTTACTCAATTCACTCCCCCAAAACCCCTCTCTACTGGACGTCGATTTCGAAGTCGCAGCAGAAGCTGCAATCCGGAAATGAAGAGGCTTTCCCGCGTTGAAAGCGTTGAATGCGAGGGGGCCCTCCCGCTATCCTTTGCTATGCGCGGCGTCAATAGCCTAAACATCACAAATCGGCGATAGCCCAATCCTAAGCTTTGAAGCTTGAGCGCGTGTTGTATTTCGTGGACTGACCTGCCAACTCTATTAGCAAGTTCCTCAAGGTCCTTGTCAAGCACGCTTCGCTTCATCTGAACTTGTCTCCATAAGACAGTACACCATTTCTAAGAGAAGCTGTCGTCCTATTGCGAACGTAGATAGCACTCGGGCTCTAGTATTGATATTCTTCCAATCTTCATCACTTGGGAAGTTGCCGTGCGATGCAATATTGGCAAAAGAAGTGAACGCTTCAAACCACGCGCGAAGTCGATTGTCGAGGACTTTTTCGTCACAAAGCTTCTTGGCTATATTGTTGATATTTGGTTTCTCAAGCCTTGTAAGGTCAATTGACCGTGCTTTCGCTACAACTACCAGGGAATCCTGCACAACAGCACGCAGATCTCTAAGCGCTCCAGCGTAGTCTCTATTCCAAAAAGATTGTTCGGACTTACCAAATGAGTCTGATACCTTCGGACCGAAAATTTCGCCAAGGGAGGTCAGCTCTAATCGGTGTAATGCTTCCAAGCCGAAATTATCATCATCTGTATTGAAGTTTCTAGCCTTTCGAAGCAAGAAACTCTCCAAGGCAGCGTATTCTACGTCATAAGTCTTGACAGTGGTCTTCTCGCCAAGATCGACAATCAATTGCTCGATGCGTCTATAGTGTTTGTAAGCTCCACCACTGTCTAACCCCGATGAATCGCAAAAGAATATCCATAATCCCTGGGACGCTATACTATCCGCAAGGATTGCATAACTATATGATCTATCCCAGAAGTCATCGCTTACGTGTCTGAGCTTTAGAATCGTGACTGGCCCTGAATTTTGAAGACCTCTCATCAGTAATTTGAACTCGCTCATAGTGGGCCAAGGTTCGAGAGGCGCTCCCCAAACGCGGATGTAATCGTCTCCAAACAAATTCTCAAGGTTTATTGGCTTATGCCGCAGATGGAATGTGTAAACAGCCCACGCCGCCCACCGCTCCAAGAATTTCGGGTGCCCACACATCGACGCGATATCTTGCTCAAAATGAAATGGTGGTGCATACTCTTCGTATGTGATTTCCAGATACGCATGAACCTCTGGATTGATCCTTGCTGCCGAGCCTTCATATTCTAAATCAACGTTGAAGATGAAGCTTGGCCCTGAAGGGGAGGTTCCAGAAGCTCTAAAGAAGAAGTCTGCTTGACCTTCATACTCTTTCTTAGCGAGTTCTAACGTTTCGGTGTCGATTCCTAGATCTAGAGCTATCTGTCGCGCTGCAGGGTCGAACTGTGACTTTAGTCCTTCAACATTGAGACGGACCCTCATTCCAACGTCGCGAAGACTCGTAGTAAACACCTTGGCGACACGAGCATGAACAAGTTCCACAACTAGTATTTTACCCCAACTAGTATTTTACTTTCTTTGAGCTCTCGGAGTGGCTGGTTTTCGTCTGCGTGGTTTTATGGTTGCATTGGATGTGTGAATTTCTTGTGTGGTTTGAGTTTGAGGCCTGATGAGGATACTGTGTTGGATTCTATGTTGACGGTTGCTGGGAAGTTGCTACTCCTGGTTGAAGCGGCGCCCGGATGCAAGTGTGGTGGTAACTGCGGGTTTTGCTGTTTCAGGTTCGTTCCGTTCGTAGGCTCTCACCTTGGCCTCTAGGGCGAGCTTGGTGATCGTCCAATCTTCCACCTGCTCCTGCGTCGACTTCAACTGATCCTTAAAGCGAATCGCATCCTCAGCATTGCCCGGCAGCGATCGCCTCATCCTCTTCCGCGCCAAATTTGCAAGTTCCGAGTTAGCGTTCCTGATCTTCAACTTCGCATCATCCAGGCGCCTCTGACATTCTTGTCTTACAGGCATGGTTCACAAACAATGGTATGGGGATGTCACGCGTGACAGGAGGGCGATCACACGCAGGTGCATTCGAAGTGTTCCACGTTCAACTCGTTGCAGAGGTCAACGACCATGTAGTTGGTCCCCGGCGACTAACTACATGGTCAGGAGGCATGACGGCCGGGAGGCCCTACCCCCCCAGGGGGGGTGTCAGACATCCAAATATTAGGTGTCGGACAGGCAGCTCCCTGGGCGTAACCCGCTCCCACCCCTGCTGTTTATGCTGCCACCACATTCACCGGTTGAAGTGGGACCGGTTCACCTTCCGCGTATCAATATCCAAACGACCAAGCCAAAACCCCACAGGATCCTCAGGAACCCGCCCCCCACACGCCGCACAAGACGCAACGAAGCAGGCTGGGACATGTTCGTTATCCCACGCGGGTAACCAAGTCCAAGTAATTAACAAGGACCGTTGGTAGCCCGGGGGAGATTCGAATTCGGGGTTGTGTCCACCTCTCCCGTCGGCAGGTCTCTCCTCTGGTGGAGGGATCCAGAGCCTTCTATTGGCTGATATCTGGCGCCAATGCTATGCATAGTCCCACGTGTGTGGATTGACCACTACACCACCGGGCTACCGGGTGCCACCCAGCTGAATTGGCTTATCTTAAGATTTCGTTGGATTAAGCAAAGCGTAGCATGTCCAAACTGCATTGAAGATAACTTAGAATAGGTAGACCTGTTTGAATGAAGAGAGAGTAACCTTGAGCCGTAAGGGGTCCCCAATGTCCCTTCAGCTTGTAATGACCGCCATGAACGCGGCCGTTTACGCTGGCATTGGAGCCCTATGGACCGCTTTCCCCCTGCTAATCTTCGGAGTGAGATTCTGGCCCCAAGTGTTCGTGCCCGCCACTTTCAGCGTGCTCTTTGGCCCTTGGGTAGGCGGGGTCGGCGCGGCAATCGGTATTTTCCTCGCAGACGTGATCTATGGTCATCACGACGCCCTCCTAAGTTTCCTAGTTGGGGTTCCATCAAATTTCATTGGATTTTTCGTCATCGGTTGGTTAACTCGGAGGAGTTATCGAGGAATAGCAAAACGCCTTCTCATCACCGCCAGTCTGGTCGTTCAACCAGTCTATGCATTGGCGTTAGCTTATGGCCTATACGTGCTCCTTGGAGCCGCCAGTCTTGGCTCACCCAACTCTTACCTGGGATTAGCGGGATTATTCGTCGTATTTGTCTTACTTGCCTTATTCCTCCTTCGCAACAAGTGGGCTGATTTTGAAGTTGCAGCGTCGATCGGCCTTGCGATTGGGACTGGGATTATTGGAGTAGGAATTGTTGTGTACAGCGCGATTTTCGGTCTGCCTTTAGCCGTTGGGCTTGGCACGAAACCGCTGAGTAACATTTTCGTCTACGTCGTGGCGTCATCAAATTATTTTTCGGAGATTCCTTTCATGGTCATACTTACTCCACCTGTTGTGGCGGCATGTCGGGCAGCCTTTCCGAGTTTGCGCGGCCTCGTTCCTAACCCGCCAAAGAAATAACGGGCTCTAATCATTGCCAGCCTCCGAAGCAACATGCCCGGCTGGCATTTCGAGTTTCTTCGAAGTATGTGAAACGGACCACGCCGGAAACTCGATCATCGATCCCGCTCGAATCGGTGCCAGGGGCGGAGGCTTCGCAATCGCCAACGGAGTAACATCAAAGGTAACAACTAGAAAGGCATCGAAGTCCCGGGTCAACATCCGTATCAATTCAAAACCTGCACCAGAGGCACAAACCACTCGATGGGCCATTAATAAAATCCTGAGAACAGGAGGAGCCGTCGTGGAGGTTCATGTGGATTTGAGGCTCAGAGTACCAATCGGAGCCGGTTTCGGAACTAGTGCCGCAGGCACTTTAGCAAGCTGCTTAGCCTTGGCGGACGCGCTTAATTTTCCGATGACCCTGAACGATTTGGGGCGGATAACGCATATCGCTGAAGTTGTAAACAAGACGGGCCTGGGAACTGCGTCGGCGATGTTGACCGGCGGTTTTGTTCTAGTTACAGAACCTGGGGCGCCCGGCATCGGTTCAGTGGATCGGTTGTTGTACCCTGAAGACCATGTGGTACTGTGTGCTTACCTAGGCCCTATCTCAACCCGCGATGTCCTCTCTCGGTCGGACTTGGCCAACAGGGTCAATCCTGCGGCGCGCAGAGCGATGGCCAGTATCCGCCAGAAACCGGAATTGCACACGTTTCTGAGCGAGGCACGGCAATTCGGTGAAACGGTCGGTTTCCAATCCCCCAATGTTGCACGTCTGATTGAAGCAACGGTCTCGGCAGGGGCTGTTGGCGCAGCACAGAATATGATCGGCGAAGCAGTCCACGGGGTGATTCATAGTGACAAAGCTAACCGGGCGCTCGTCAAACTTCGAAAAGAATTCCCCTCAGCTACGATATTTGTTAGCAATCTAGATACGAGGGGCGTTCGCCTGGTAGAGCGAGCCAATCCAAAGCACTAAATGCGTTCTACCACCAGCACCGAGAGCGTTGCATTGCGATGGTGCGGCAGGTAAGTCAAAAGCGTAAGCAAGTCGGATCAAAGCCGCAGGAGAGATACCGCGTCGTCGCTATGGGCGGTACCTTTGATGTCCTGCACAGAGGTCACAGGAGGCTCCTAAAGCAAGCCTTCAGTATCGGGCGGAGGGTTATGATCGGAATCACTAGCGATGAGTTTGCGAGGACACTGCATAAGCCTCACAGATTTGACGCCTACGCGAAAAGGAAGAGAGACGTTGAGCGTCTACTCTCGCGGTGGGGCGTGTTGTCAAGAGCGGAAATTGTTCCGTTAACCGATCGTTATGGGCCTACGGTTCGTGAATCAAAAATCCAAGCGCTTGTTGTGAGTCGACGTACGCTCCAAACAGCGTACGAGATAAATGCTCGAAGGAAAGCCCACGGCCTGAAACCACTAATCCTCGATCCGATCGATTTGATTATGGCGGAGGACAGGCGCCCGATATCATCGACGCGAATTCGTCGTGGGCGTATAGACCGCGAGGGCCGTCTGCTCCAATAAGCCCCTCAAAGAGAATTCAAAATTCTTTGAACAAACGAGCTAGTTCAGAAAACTCACTGCCGCAGAAACCCTGCCTAGAACTTCACATAATACACGCTTTGGTGGGCAGAAAGTCCCTACTACACATACGCCCATAGCTTGTACGCAGGTGACTGCTTGCAGATCCGGGTGCAAGTGCAGACTGGTTTCGGGGCAAATTCGGCGGGGACCCACGTTTCTAACGAGAACAGGACTTCCTGCTGCCCGCACTTTAGGCAGAAAACGCCCTCCATGGTCCATGCGAAGTGGTCGCTCCCGCAGGTGCATATAGGTTCGGCGTACTCGAAGTCAGCGCTCGAAAGGCGACGGCTATGGGCAATCAGTTGGAGGTTCGAATATCGGCGTCTCTTCCATTCCAAGTAGCAAGATTTGTTTCCACAAAGCTTGCGAGGCCTTCCGAAGAGATACTGCATCTGCTGGCCACAGATGATGCAGCGGCTGGTTTGCTCCAAGAATCCTGACTCCGGTCTTATTCTCTCGTCAGTTTTTTCATCTGTCACTCTTGCTAAGCGACTTCTTCAAGCTTACTGCCGCCCAACGTAATATTCCTTGCCCGCTTTTCCTAGCAGCTAGCTCTCACCCCTAAATCCCTTAGAGGCTTTCAGTAGGCACACTGGGGACTGAAAGGTGCCCCTCCTGGGCACCGACGGCCAACCGGCCGTTTGGCTCTCCAAGCGGCTCTTCCAAGGCTCTTTCGCCATTCCTTCTCGGCGGACGCTTTTCAGCCGCCGCCCATCATTTCGTCTTCTTTTCCTAATTTCTCAAATTTCTCAAATTTCATGCCGTGCAAATTCAATTCCGTCCCAATTTCCAAAGGAATTTGAACCCGAATTTACGTCACCATAGATTTCTCGCAACTGAACCAAGTGATTTGGACATTCACCTCTATGTGGCAACTCTACATCCTTCGATTTATTGGAGAGTAACCTGACGAAGAACACCTTCGATACTTCTTGGATGAATAATGTGAAGAGAATTCACGCGGCCCGAAATCAAAGAAGTCTGAGCGACCTCGCATTTTTCACTGGGGCCAACGCATATGGCGCACCAAGATCTCTACGAAGTTTTTAGGCAGGAATTGTGGCAAAGGGAACTGGCAATCCCACATGAGTGTTGTAGCAAGAGCGCCTCTGTCCGGTGGTAATTACCGCGGTTATTGTACCCTTTTCTGAGTTTTCTTTTCCTGTTGAACCTCCCAGACTGTTTCGCGGTGCGATTTTCTTTCATCAAGAAGAGCTGACGATTCGTACAGAACCTATACTGGTTGCTTATTTTCGGGCCACGTCTGCAACAGGTCATAATTTGCAATTATGCTAACTTCATTCCGAGATGCGTTTGTATTGTGCCCATCCATTTGCTGCTGCCTTGAACCTCGATTCCTGCGGCTTCTGCTGGACTTGCTCAGAGCCTTGTGCGTTTTACAAAGTATTGGTAGATTTGAACACCAATTCGGATTGGGCTATCCTTTCGTTTTAGTCCTCGCATTACCCCTCCTCGATCACGGATTTCGTCGCTGATTGGCATGAGAAGGTTGGTTCTTTATTCGTCGGCATGTTCGACATGCTGGGTTTAGGTTTCTTGTTGTGTAAGTCACGCCACTGTATACCGTGTTGGTGGGGGCAACGGTCTCATACTTTTGTTCATCATCTACGCCGTTGTTTTCCCTCATCTCCTACCTTGGAGTGGTTTGCGAAAAGGCGTCTAGGGAAAACCAACAGGACGAAAATCCGTTTCAATGAATCGTAGAGGCGAATTTTCTCCTAATTCTTATGCTATGTAGAATTCAGCTCTTGTCAAAGCTATTCCGTGCGCAACCTTGATTCTTTACCGCAGGGAGGTGCCAATTCTGAGAGGGTTCAGAGATTGGTTAGGGCGGCGAGAAATTCGCCTAACCCAATATGTATCAGAATTGAGCCGTTTGAGCGAATTCCATAGATCAATCATCCTGCTTCTGCCACGCTTTGTGTTCTGAACTGCTTTCTTCTCCGGGGGACGTGGGCACTTTGATTTCCCATGGCCAATCGCCTAAAACAATTCGATGTTCTCGAGCGCCCGCGAATTGGAAGAATCGCTAGGGAGGATTACTATGCTGAACGGCAAAAGCGTTGGGTATGGATCTTCCCCAAGATCGATAAGCATTCTACGTTAAACCAAATTGTCGACCTCGACAGCTTCTGCACAATACTCTTCCCCCACAGCATCAAAAAGCAAGGCGTTGCAAAAGCGATAATTCAGATCCTAATTGAAGAGAAAAGGGCGATGTACCTGAGAGATCTGCACCATAAAGTATTGGAACGAATCAAGATCAGCGCTCAGACGCTTAGCGACACCTACAAGGCGATGCTCAGAAGCGGTCTCCTTGAGAAGAAATACCGGAATGAACCGACAAAACTCAGTGTGCAATTCGCAAATCGACTACGGGACCTTGCCTCATACTGGGACAATTACTTGGTCGCGAAACAAGCGAACTAGGCCCTCCAGTTTTCTGGAGGGTCTCGTGATGCTCCAATTTTTTGGATTACGCTGTGTACCTCGTGTCTCCCTTGCTCGGTTGAGGGGGCGCAACTTGTGGCTGCGGAATCGGCGGTAACGGCGGTGGAATATTCAGGCTCCTCGAAATCAGAATTGCATCCGCAATTGCTGCGTTTGAAACTGCTTGTACTAATTGAACGGGAGGCGGTTTCTGCGCCTTATGATCCTCAATGATCTTCTTCGTATCCTCGGTGCCACCCGAAATTCTCGCTTTTCCCTTGATGCTGATTTGCGCGATTGAAGGGGTGAAACTTATGGTAAAAAGGAAAGGGGCATCAAGTGTGCCATCGGGGCGTTGGTCAATGTCTAGCATGTTTATGTTGACCCCAATCTGGACCTGAGGGGGCATTGGTCTATCAATCTCCCAGAAACGTTCCGCCGACATACTCGTCACAAAAATGGTAACATGTATCAAGGTTCGAGCACGACAAATTTCATTCGGACTGTCATTTCCTCTTTAAACATTGTCACCAGAAGGCCGTAGAACGTGTCACACGCGCGGCCAAAATTGACTGGTTGATGCCTGTAACTACTATAGGTACTTTCCGTCAGAAAACACATCCGAATTTGAACCCGAAGTGGTCGCAAGTGAAAGAAGCTGTAGCAAGTTTCGTCGTAACGAAAAAAAGGATGCAGAATGGGCGAATTTACGAGTCGCCGCGAATTTACCTGCCCACGAAGCTGACAACGGACTCGAACTTTCCGTTCGCGAAGGGTTCATTGAAGCTGTACGTGAGAGTCGCCGGTAAGAGGCTAGTACTCGAACGGGCGCCTACTGCAGTTCTAAGGCGGTTTGGGCGATTCCCCGTTCGTCATCGCCGCGCCAAATTACGTAAACGTAGACACTAGACTGAAAAGTGTAAGCGGAAAGTGAGGCTTGGCATCGGTTCCGCCCGAATTATCGAAATTCTGCCAATCTGTGCGATGTCCGCGACGTGCGTGCCACCACATGGGATTGGGGCACACCCTCTTATCGTCACCGTCCTGATCTCATCGAGTTCAGGAAGTCTTTCAAAATTCGGCGCCTCTTGAAGAAGCGCTCTTCCTTGTTCTGCTGTTAGGTAATCGATTCTCACTTCGCCTCCGAGCGAAACCATCCTATTTGCGTGAGTCTCAACCCGGCGCAGGGTGTCTTCGTTGGGGGCATTTCCGCCGTAACCAACGTAACAGGGTTCGTCCAGCCAAGAGTCTGTGGTTTCAACTCGGCTCGAGGTTTCTAATGCCAAGCAGTGGTCGAGCAAATGAGCTGCAGTATGCCTCCGCATAACCAGCTGCCTGAACGGCCAGTCTATCTCGCAGGTGACTGGTCCGATCAAGGGTTCTCCGCTAATGATCTTCGCCCAATGGACAACGACACCCTGGTAGTAGAGCGCTTTCTTTACGTTTAGTTCAAAACTGTCGGAGCGAATGGTGCCGCGGTCTGACGGCTGTCCACCACCTTTAGGGTGAAAAATAGTTCGGTCGAGAATCAGATACACGTGGGTGCCTTTTTCGGGGACAATCTTAATCATCTGAGCGTCGTCGCGACCCTTATCCATCTCCCTCAAGTAGGTGAGCTCGGTCCTCTCGAGTCCCGAAGCTATTTCCTTTAGGTTCAAGTTGGGCACCTAAAATGGCAATATACTTTCCCTTCAGTCATGAGGCTTTTAAGGAAACGTTGGGTATAGCGCGGCGCTGATAGGCTGTGAATTCGAAACAGGTCGTTGCCGCGCTTTCTGTGGTTCTCTTATTGGTCATTCTGATCTATCCTGCGGTCGCAAGTGGAAATATTTCAGTAACTATGGGTGGGCTAAAGATCGATAAGGCAGATCATGTCTACGTTACAGTTGGCGGAGTATGGGTTCACGAGAGAGGCCAGTCAAATGCGACCGGATGGGAGTCAGTGTCCAACCAGTCACAAACCGTCGACCTAATCTCCCTTGAGAATTTAACAAAGCCACTGGCAACAAGTCAGATTTCCGTAGCACGTTATGATTCTGTCCGCCTCAGCCTATCGAACGTTACCTGGGTGTTCAACAAGACAACTACCAGCTTGCTAATCGCTTCGTCTAACTTGGATGCGAACCTCGAATTCACGCTGGTGGCCGGCAGACAGCTAACGATCACCATCCTTCTTGGGGGTCACCAAGAAGTGATTGGGGCATCGAAGTTTTTCCAAGCCACCATGACCGTAACAGTAACCGAAGTCTCCTAACCATAGGAATGCCAACTCAAAAATAGTGAGCGTAGCGTTAGAGTGTTGGGATTGAATATTGGCAGTCGCTGGAAGAGATCAAATCACCAAATTGATCTCCGCTTACAAATGCATACATCCATTTGATTACGCATTTCTGGACGGTGATGGCTACGTCCTTACTGTGCGGGATGAAACGACTCTCCATTATCTTGAGCATCGAAACGTCGTATCATACGAAGTAGTGTTCACGCCTCCAAACTACGTTTCACATCTGACCGCGAAGAGTAAGTATGGGAGAATGGGCCTATCTTTTCTGAACGCTGCTAAGGTCCACAGCGGCTTTGTGGGGCGGCTTGCGTTGGAACTTGTCAACTTGAACAACACACGGCAGACTATAACCATCAAACGCGGGGACCCCTTGATGCACATCGAATACATAACAAGGGAAGGCGAAGCGTCTCCCTATCGCGGCGACTACATGTTCCAATACATGAGTGACGATGAAGTTGCGTTATATTCAGGAATACTGAAAGAACATTTCAAGGGGATTTTTGATTCCGCTGAACTAGAGAAGATGGCGAAGGAAAGAATTCGAGGTTGAAGACTACCATCGCCCTAACTTGACGCTCTTCTTCTTTGCTCTAAACGACAATTGCGTAACAATGGCGAGAACGATTGTTAAGGCAATTAGGCCCGCCATAACCCATTCCTTTTGGCCTGTGCCTACGTCCAGAAGCAGAGTATCCCCGTGGGCTCGTGCTATCCCTTGAACAGTAATTTCAGCATCGTACCCATAACGTGCGAAAAAGTTCGTGGTCACATTCAACCGCTGAACGCCGATTGAAATGTCTAGGAGCTGAGGCGGGGTATATTGCCATGTTGTCGTGTTGTTGTTCAATGTATATGTACGTGTCCAATCTTCAATGGGGACGCTTAGAGCCCTGAAATCGAAAACTGTAAAGTTCCCCAGATAGTTTTCCGCCACTGGTCCGCTGACGCTTGTATTGTTAACGAGAAAATTCACGCCAGTAATTGTTGAGTTTGGTCGACCCACGAACCTGCTGGCGTTTGAGTAGATTGCTGCAACGGGCCTGAGGTACTGGTTTCCTACAGCGTTGTAGCTGAGGTTGCCAGCGCGCAGGTTTGAAGAGATGTCGAAATCTTTCCATGTCATATTGGCCGACAATACGTCCCCTTTTCGCACTGAAACGCCTGAGACTGTCATTGTTGCGCTAATGTTTAACCACATTCCAGCTGAGTTAAGGTTCAGCGTCAGGCCGGCTGGGGCGGCACCTGGAAAGGCGTCCGTCAAAGCTTTTGTGAAGGCAGATGACAGCTCGTCGTTCGAGCCCGTGCTCAATGTGTTTGACTGGACGGGTAGCTGCGTAATGTTCTGCTGAAGTGAAAGTGAGAGCCTTGCCTGCACTTGTTGGTTCTCGATGGTTATCGTAACATCAGACGCATAGGCTGGGACAACGAACAGGGAAGCCATTATTACGAATAAGATTAGGATTGCCGCGGGCCGCAATATTCAGCACTGCTCGTCTCATTATTACGCGTTGGCGAAACCAGAACTACCCTCACTATTTAAGTCTCCAGAATTACTGACATAATGCTGGTGACTAAGCTACACAATTCAGGAAGGCAAAAGCCTAGAAGAAACGACTGAGACCTGATTGGATCAGGGGGTTTCTCGAAGGCGAAGGTTCTTTTTGTGTTTCACGTAATGATGGCGGTTACCCTAGATTTGTAGCCGTGCAAAAGTCTCCGAAAATCTTGTTTACGATTCGTGATCAGCTACAAATAGGAGCAGTGTATCCGAACAATAATCCAAAATACCCTTGCTGGATATGGCAAGTCGCTAATCTTGATGACCTCGTCACCCTGATAGATTTCTTCGACTACAAAATTGAAGAACCGACAAAAAGAAAGCAATTCGAGAAGTGGTTGAAGGCCTTTAGCGTTTATCGAAACGGCTCCGAATCATCTCAAAGAAAGGTAAGACGCCTTCGCAAATAGATTTGGCGCGCGGGAGCATTAGTGGTGGGCTATGAAGTCCTTCCCTAGCAATTCTCGTGCAACGATGATCTTCATTATTTCAGTAGATCCTTCTGCCAGCATATATGAGCGCACGCCGCGTAGGCCCATTTCGATCGGGCAATCTAAGGTGTAGCCGAAGGCTCCAAACCATTGTAATACGTCATTTATTGTTTCGAATGCAACCACTGGTGCCAGCATTTTTGCTTCTGCAATTGTTCTACTAACTTCAAATCGATTGATTGCGTGGTTTCGTTGCTCCTGTTCGTACATCCAAAGTGCCTTGTAAGACAATAACCGGACCGCGTCAACTCGTGCGTAATCTTCTGCGAGTTTGAATTGCACCCCCTCGTATCGGCCGATTGGTTGGGTGAACGCTTTGCGTTGCTTTATGTACTCAATGCCTGTTTCGAGCGATGCTTGGGCTGCTCCCATGCAGACCACGGCGATTATTGCACGAGCATAATCAAACCCTTCCATCGCGTAGTAGAATCCCTTGTTCTCTTCCCCTAGCAAATACTCAGCAGGGACGTGAACATCCTTCATTAGGAAGCCGCCAGCTGACATGCCTCTCCTCCCCATTTCCTCCAAGTAGCTCGGTGTGAGACCTTTTGTGTTATTGAACGGCACATAGAAGAACGACATTCCCCTAGTTCCCTTTGCAGGATCCGTTTTAGCCAGCACCAAGTATCCGCTCTTGTCCGGCATCTGTTCTGCAGCCTCGCGAATGCCGCTAATGTACATCTTCTCGCCGTTCAAAACATAATCGTTACCCACCCGCTTCGCGGTGGTAGTCATGTTGGCTAGGTCTGACCCCACTCCGGCTTCAGTTGTGGCGATGCCGAGAAAGCCTTGTCCTGCAGCAATCCGTGGTAGCGTCTCTTTCTTCAAACTTGTTGAACCGTACTTTGTTAAGACGTGGCTCCAGGAAACCGGAACCAAGTACAACACGGCTGTCGCGCAACTTAGGTCAGCGCGGCCTATTTCTTCCCCTGCGATACCTGCTGAAACAGCATCCGCATCGGAACCACCGTACTCAAGAGGAATCGAGAGCCCAAACAGACCCATCTTACCCAGGCCTTGAATTATGGAATCTGGCATGTGGGCTTTACGTTCCATCTCTCTGGAGTATGGCGCAATTTCTCTGCGACAAAATTCCCTGACGGTTTTCCGGAATAACTCGTGCTCCGGGCTGAAGTTAAAGTCCACCTATGGTACCTCTGTGGCCAAAGGGCGGACGAGGGGAATATGGAGCCTTAGTTCATAGAGTAGCGAGATTAATGTGTGCCCTTCTTGTGAGGCAAAGAAGATTCTCTCAGGTAATGAGAGTTCTGGCCGCGAGAAATAGGACTAGTTCTTAGCGAACTTTTGTTCCAGCCGGAACATCGGCCTCCACCGTCGCCCAAATTGGTTTGCCTTGCAAATCTGCTGCTAGTAACATGACCTCGGATTTTATACCGGCTATAGTCTTTGGCTCCATGTTGGTTAGAACGATGACTCGCTTTCCGATGAAGCTGCTTGGTTCGTAGAACTCGGCTCCGCCTGCAATTGCCTGTGCAACGCTATCACCTATGTCCACCTGCACTTTGAGAATTTTCCTCATTCCAGGGATTCTTTCCGCGGCGGTAATCTTTCCGACTTTCAAGGCAAGTTTCTCGAAGTCTTTGAATGATACGCTCATATGACTGGGCCTTTGTGCAGCTTCCATTTAGAAGTCGTTACTTGCCTCTGAATGTACGTATTAGTTCTTCAGCGACGATGGTGCTCTCCAGTCGTTGAGTTTCCACTGTCTGAGCACCTACATGCGATGTGCAAACGACATTCGGTAGTCGGACTAATTCCTTCTCCCAATCATCAACCGGGGGCTCCTTGTGAAACACATCTAATCCAGCACCTCCAAGATTTCCTGATTTCAGGGCTGCAAGCAGAGACTGCCCATCGACAATATCTCCTCGAGAAGTGTTGATCAGTATGGAGCCTTTCTTCATGCTGCTGATTGCCTTTTGGTCAATCAGATGATGCGTCGATGGTAGGTATGGGACGTGGATGGAGACAATGTCGGATTGCGAGAGAAGCTCTGACAGTTGACCGACCGCGCGAAACCCCACTTGACGAGCTTTCTCGGTAACATCGATCACATCGTAACCGATCGCTTTGGCGCCGAACCCTTCCACTACAATCCGGGCCACTTCTAGGCCGATGCGCCCGGCTGCGCCGACCACTCCGACCGTTTGCGATTTCAACTCGGAGCCGATCAACTCCGCTTTAGCCCACCGTCCTTCTTTCATCGCTCGGTCAGCAAATGATATCTTCCGAAGCACCGCCAGCATAAGAGCAATTGCTAATTCCGTCACGCTCGTTGTAGGTGCTGCCGGTGTCGAGATCACTTGGATCGATTTCTTTTTGGCCGTCTCCAAGTCTATATTATCCAATCCCACTCCGGAGCGCGCAACGGCTTTCAGCTTGACGCCGGCATTCAGAACTGCACTCGTAATCTTGGTTCGGCCGCGCACAATCACAGCATCAAATTCGACTATTCTCTTCTCCAATTGATCATTCGTCAGGTTAGGGTTCTCCTCAACAGTAAAACCAGCCTTCTTCAGCATGGCAAGACCGTCTTGAGCAATGGGGTCGCAGACGAGTACTCTTGGCATCGGAAATCGAAAGGGCTTCGTGTTGAACACTAATATGAACTTCTATGAAGGCGCTAGGATATTCAGTACCACAAGTTTCCTCACTCGTCAGTCGGTTCAACGATGAATTAATCAGTCAGGTCTCACCCTTGCCCCAGGGGCCCATGTCACCCGAAACCGTCGGACTAATCGCTAAGATTCTGAAATTGAAGACAATCGCTGTTGTAGGCCTATCGAAAGACCCATCGAGGCCAAGCCACGACGTTGCCAGCTACTTGAAGTCTCATGGTTACAGGATTGTGCCTGTCAATCCTATGGTGAACGAGGTCCTTGGCGAAAGATCGTACAAGTCCTTACTCGACCTTCCAGAGCAACTGAAACTCGAGATTGATATTGTCGACATCTTTAGGCGCACGGAAGATGTGCCACCGATAGTGGATGAGGCGATTCAGCTCTACAAGAGCTTAGGCAGACCAAGCGCTGTGTGGATGCAGCTCGGGATTGTGAACGAGGAGGCCGCCTCAAAGGCGAAAGAGGCAGGCCTGAGTGTGGTCATGGATCGCTGTATGAAGATCGAGCACGCACGGCTCGCTGAGTTGCCCTCCTAAGCGGATGCGGTTACACCCGCTTCCTACTTGATATCGTTCTTGATCCACGCCGCTAGTTACACAAAGATCCAAGAAGTTTTGTGAGGTAGGCATCGGAGCCGAAGGCCTTTACCCACGCAGTTTTGTGAATCAAAAATCGGTTTAAGGTAATTTGAAGGGAAGTTTTTATTCAAAGGCATGAGATGAATTCGTTGATTGCAGATGAAGCCTTCAATGCTGCCTTTCTTACGGAAGGGAAAAGGCATCCTACTAGCTTATGACCAAGGTTTGGAGCACGGGCCATCCAAAGACTTCAACGAGAAAAGTGTCGATCCCGCTTACATTCTAGAGATTGCTGAGAAGGGAAAGTTCACGGGCATCATCTTCCAGAAAGGAGTCGCTGAGAAATACTACGATGGAAAGGTACCGCTCGTTATCAAGGTCAACGGCAAAACAAGTCTACCGAAAGGAGAACCTATGGCAAGTCAGATTTGTAGTGTCAAGCAGGCAAGAGCTCTAGGAGCCAAAGCCGTAGGGTACACGATTTACTTGGGAAGTGCCCACGAGAATCTCATGTTAAGTGAGTTTGGAAGGATTCAACAGGAAGCGCACGAATTGGGCTTGGCTGCAATTGCATGGATCTACCCAAGAGGCGAAGCGGTGACTAACGACACAGCACCTGAAATAGTTGCATACGCGGCTAGAGCTGGCCTAGAGGCCGGCGCCGACGCGGTGAAGATCAAATACACAGGCGATTCCGATAGCTTCAGGTGGGCCGTGAGATCGGCTGGCGCGGCTAGAGTCTTCATGTCGGGGGGACCAAAAGCTCCAACTGATGAAGCGTTCCTGAGGCAAGTGAAGGGTGCTGTCGATGCAGGTGCCTCCGGTCTGGCAGTTGGGAGAAATGTTTGGCAACACGAACGTCCTCTAGAAATGGCGGCAGCATTGAGAGAGATAATATTCAACGGCCAAAGCGTTGAGACAGCACTTGGGAAACTTGCCCGGTAGCGAACCAATGCCCCAAACGAGCATGCTCGAACTACTGCAGAAGGAGGACCGAAGCCTTCGCAAACTTGTCCTTCTTCTTGCTGAGCTCAGCCTGTCGATTGCAGCACAAATCCCAAAGAGCTTAGGCGGGACCAATCAATACAATGTATACGGTGAGAAACAAGCAGAAATGGACGTCCGGACTAACGACCTAGTTACCAAGAAACTAGCCAAAAGCCACTTAGTGAGACAGGTCGCATCAGAAGAAACCCCGGAGCCACTAAATTTCAAACAAGGCGAGTTCTCCGTAACGCTAGATCCTCTGGATGGTTCCTCAAATATAACAAGCAACAACCTGATGGGAACTATAGTCGGTATTTACCGCGAGACCAGTCTTCCAGCGAAGGGTAGAGATCAAATCGCGGCAATGTACTTCCTCTATGGACCATACACGCAGGCAGTCGTCGCACTCAAAGACGGAGTCTACATCTTCGTGCCTTCCGGAAAAGCATCCGCATCTAGGCGATACGTTTCCAACGGGACACCCCATATACTTCCTGAGAAGGGAAGCGTCTACGGAATCGGAGGCCTAAAGCAGAAATGGACGCCCAAAGTTCAGGATTTCGTTCATTCGCTCGAAAAGCGGGCACTGAAACTCCGGTACGGCGGGTCGTTCGTGGGTGATTTCAATCAGGTACTCTACTACGGAGGAGTCTTTGCTTATCCTGAGCTCGTCGACGCACCTAATGGTAAACTTAGGCTGCAGTTCGAATCGAATCCAGTTGCTTTCATAACTGAAAAGGCCGGCGGCAAAGGAAGCACTGGCAGAGCATCTATCCTTGATGTTGAACCAACAAGCAATGACGAGAGAGTCCCAACATACGTAGGCAATCGTGATCTAATTAACGAATTCGAACAGTCAATGAAAACTTAGAGATTAATCGCCCTCTCTCAACTAGGCTGAACCAAGTGAATAAGGCACCTCATCAGGCCATTATTCAACTATGCCGCAGCAATACCCTCGTGCTCTTCATCTCGTGCCACCCTCTCCAGGTTGACTCCCAAAGTTTCTTACATGTGCCTTACCATTAGACAAGCGACACAGCATGACAACTCGGATCGAACCTTTCTTGCTCGTCAACTTCAAGACCTATCTTGAGGCGACCGGGAAGAAGGCGATTGAACTCGCCCTCAAATTGGAGAAAGTCGGAGCAGAGACGGGCGTCAAAGTAGGAGTGGCCCCTCAATTTTGTGACATCGAGCAGGTTGCAGCCAATGTTGAGATGCCTGTCTTCGCGCAGCACATAGACCCAGTCCCCCCTGGCGCTTTCACCGGCCACGTACTCGCAGAGTCTGTTAGTGCGGCAGGAGCGTCAGGAACGCTCATCAATCATTCTGAAAGAAACTTGAAACTTCCGGAAATCGAGAAATCAGTTGAACACGCTCGAGAAGTTGGGTTGACAACAGTGGTCTGTGCTGGAACTGCTAGGTTGGGTGCTGCAGTCGCACTTTTGGAACCGGATATGGTGGCCATCGAACCACCCGAACTGATCGGTTCAGGACGTGCTGTTTCAAAAGAGAGACCTGAGATCATCATCGAATCCGTGAGGAGAATCCGCACCGTGAATGGCAAAGTCAAGATCTTGTGCGGTGCTGGAATAACGACGGGGGAAGACGTTCACGCGGCGTTGAAGCTTGGGACACAGGGCGTTCTAGTTGCGAGTGGCATAGTTAAGGCACCTGCGCCAGAACGTGTGTTGCGTGATTTCTGCGAGGCCGTTCAGAAGTACCTTTAGAGGTCGCACTCCAAGGTGTTTGATCCTTAGCTAGCATTCATAGCTAGCATTTATAACGGGTACCGCACTCTCTCGCGCAAAAACAGACTCGTGGAGCCGGATGAACGACTTCCAAAGACTGCTCGATGAAAAGCGGGCTGTCGTCAACAAGCGACTCGACGAGCTGCTCTCAACTGGTTTTGAGCAAAGCGAAGCAAATGAGCTTGTGAAGTATACCTTTAGAACCGGCGGCAAAAGGCTCCGACCAATATTGGTCTTATTGGCTTCCGAGAGTGTTGGCGGAAAGACGGAACATGCTCTCGACGCCGCTGTCGCGATGGAATTTCTCCATGCGGCATCGTTGATTTTTGATGACCTTATCGATAAGCACAGGTTACGGCGGAGTCTTCCCACGACCCAGCATGCCTTCGCTGATGATAAGGCGATTAGCTCTGGGCTGTTTCTCGCATCCAAAGGCGTGCAAATTCTCTCCGAGTACAAGGAACCTAAGATAACTCGGCTCGTGGGTTGGGGGCTTGTTGACCTTAGCAAGGGAGAAATCTTGGATACCCTAACGGAGCTTGCAATTGACATCGACCATTACCTAAACATCGCTGACCTCAAGACAGGTTCACTATTCAGCGCTGCTGCTGGAATTGGCGGAGTGCTTGGCGGTGCGAATGCGGATGAGGTTAACTGTTTGTATAATTACGGTAGAGCTGTGGGAATAGCCTTCCAAATCAAAGATGACATCCTAGACCAGTCGGGCGATCCCGAGAGGCAGGAGCGCGTAAACCTAGTAGTCATGCACTATCTGGACGAAGCGATGAAGCGGGAGCGAGTAAGCAACCTTCTAGACGACAAGGATAAGTCCGACAAAGTTGCGATTGCAGCACTGTACGAAAAGGCTATGCAGTTTGCTCTAAAGAAATCACGTGAACAAGTCGAGAAAGCAAAAAAAGAATTAAAGGGACTTCGCGATCCGGGCAAGAGCAAGCTACTGGAAGATTTCGCTGACTACTCGCTTGAGAGGTCTTTCTAGCCTTAGCTTATGCTTCAGTCAGGTAGTCGGTCCCGCATGAACTGCATTTCCATTTCCACAAAACTTTCCCTTCTTTGAAGACCAATTCAGACTGTGCGGGAACCTGTTTCATGCATTTGGCACACCAGAAATGAGTAGTTCCTGCAGAATGCCAAGCCATTTTTCAATTCCTTCGTGTCGTTGCGTTTCAGGCGGGTCTCTTATGGTCGAAGATTCGAGACGCCGAGTAATATTTCTGGTTGCTTAAGAAAATACCTACGCTGAAATTAGCTGAGCGAGCGCGATTCCGCGCGAAGTATTAGCATTATTTATATTCGGTTGGTTTAGTCAGGAACCCGTTCACCTCTCGTGCGGGTACCAACAATGGCGCTAAACCCCTGGCTGGCAATTATCATCTGGGCCGTCCTCATCGTTCTCCTCACCGGCCCGTTGTTGACATTGCCAATGTTTTGGTCCCGTCGAAAGCCTGACCCTTTTCGAGACATGCCGTTCGAATCAGGACAGGTTCCGCAAGGCGAGGCGAGAACTCGATTGGTCATGCAATACTATCCATACTTGCTAATGTTTGTTGTTTTTGACGTCGTCGGGATGTTCCTGTTTGCATGGGGAATAAGCTACAGGACGATCCCTCTGAATGCTTCGTTTCTGGTGTTACTCTTTCTGTTTCTGCTAGCGGCGCCCTTAGGCTATGCGCTCCATCTGGCGCTTCACAGGGAGAATTGGTAGTTTGGTAAATCTCCCCGCTACACCTGCCGACCTAATCCCCTTCATTATCGCCGTAATCACATCGCATACTTTCATCACAATCGTCTTCTTTCCAGGCTTCATACACCTGATGTTAGTTGTCATGTTCCTGACTTGGTATGAGCGAAAAGTCTTGGCGAGAATTCAGCTCAGGATCGGCCCGCTATACGCCGGCGGGCCAGGAGGAATACTGCAGCCGATTGCAGACGGCGTGAAGTTGATCTTCAAAGAAGTCATGATCCCGTACAAAGCGAACAAGCCTCTTTTCATTTGGATGCCACTTGCGATGGTCTTCTCTGCCGCTGTACCGTTCGCAGTGATCCCCTTTGGGCAACATTGGGTAATCGCGAACTTGGATGTAGGATTGGTGTTTGTCTTCGCGATGACCTCGCTATTTCCTAGCATGATTCTGATTTTTGCGTGGGCGAGCAATAGCAAGTACCCATTCTTGGGGGGCTTGCGTTCACTATTTCAGCAGGTCGCCTATGAGATTCCGATGTGGATCTCCGCCCTTAGCGTTGTCATGTTAGCGGGTTCACTTAGCTTGGTTGACATAGTCAACGCTCAACAGAAGATCTGGTTCATCGTTCCCGCGTTTCTGTCCTTTGTCGTTTTCTTCATAGCTGTCATGGCTGAGCTCGAAAGGCTTCCATTCGATTTGCCGGAAGCCGAGCCTGAACTCGTTGCGGGGTGGTACACAGAATCGAGCGGAGCAATTTTCATGGTGTTATTCTTGGCGCTCTACATGAAACTGTATTTGATGTCTTCTCTCATCACTGTCCTTTTTCTTGGTGGTTGGTATGGGCCTGCGTTCCTTCCCCAACCGGTCTGGTTCATAATGAAGACCTTACTCGTTGCAACGTTCATAATCATGCCTCGTGGAGTCTACCCGAGGATTAGGGTTGACATGCTCATCAGAATTGGGTGGACGCGGTTGCTCATCATCGCCATAGCTAACGTCTTCCTGACCGTCCTTATGCTTAGCTCAGGAATACTCTCTACGTGGGGGCTTTGAACTAGTGGACTTGGGCATTCCACCTGACGTTCCGTTTATCATACTTGCCACAGTAACCGTCGTTGCTGCGATTATGGCTCTTCAAGCAAAGGAGCTCATCTATGGAGCCATCTCACTCGCGATCAGTTTCATCGGGGTTGCAGGCTTCTTCGTTTTTCTGGACGCACCTTATCTCGCGATGCTTCAAATCGCGGTTTACGTTGGCGCTGTCGTAGTCCTAATTCTCTTTACGATCATGCTTGTACGACGCGAAGTTGTGGGAGAGATAGCAGAGCGTGAAGAAGGCGGCGAGGGTTCAATGGGCCTGTGGATCGCAGGCCTACTCGCGGTCTCAATCGCTGGCGTCGCGGCCCTAGCAGGTTCTAACCTCCCGGAAACGGCTCCACCTGCTAATTTGCCGGTTTCCGAATTGGGGCCTGTGCTTGCCATAAGCTACCCCGTTCCGCTCGTCATACTTGCGTTACTCCTGTCCGCCGCACTTCTCGGAGCACTGGTCTTAGCGAAACTGGAGAGGGAACAGTAAATGGTCGCCTTAACCAGTTACATCATAGTCTCAGCTGCGCTACTCGGAATTGGTGTCTATGGGCTTAGCGTGAAGAAAAATGCGATGCGCCTCCTGTTCGCTATTGAAATCATCGTTAACGCAGCTAACCTGAACTTCGCAGCATTCACACGGTACATGAGTCCCCCCCAGGTATCCGGACAGGTTATCGTATTCTACTCTATCGCAGCTGCTGCCATGGAGGCGGCGGTCGGTTTAGCCCTCATTCTCGTCGCTTTCAGACTTAACGGCAGCATAGACGTTAGGAAACTGAACAAACTGAAGGGATGAACCACATTGTACATGCAGCTCCTCCAAATTCTTCTAGTCCCACTTCTCTTCGTTTTCATCACTTATGCAGCTGGCATTAGATGGGGAGCGAAAGCGGGTTGGCTCGCCTTCGCAGCGCTCGCCTACTCGACTTTCTTGACTCTTCTCGCGGGCTCGCAGGGTGGGGTTCAAGAATACTATAACTGGAGCCCCATCGGGCTATTCGGCTTCAACGCCGACGGATTGAGTGTCCCAATTCTCTTCACAATCGCACTACTGTGCACCTTGATGTCCATCTACTCAATACCCTACATGCAGCACATCATTGGCGACGATAAGAAACAGTTCGGCCTCTTCTACGTCCTCTTCATGCTGTATTCAGTGGGAATGATGGGAGCAGTACTGGCAACGAACCTCATAGAATTCTACTTGTTCTTCGAGCTTATGCTCATACCATCTTATTTCTTGATAGCAAAATGGGGGTACGGCGACAGGGATAGAATCTCTTTCATGTACTTCATGTGGACGCATATCGGCGCATTGTCTTTCCTTGCTGGAATCCTCTCGGTCGGCTATCTGAGTGGATTTCAATTCGACCTAGCAAAAATCGTGGCCTCAGCTATCCCAGCGAACCTTCGGATTTGGATTGTCAGCTTAATGGTTGTGGGACTCTTGGTCAAGATGGCTGCATTTGGGTTGCACATTTGGTTGCCCCACGCCCACGCAGAAGCACCGACACCTATCAGCGCTCTCCTATCACCGGCAATGATCGGGATAGGCGGTTACGCGATCGTACGGCTAGTCATGACAATTCTTCCTACCGCATTCTTTGAAATTTCCACAGCCCTCGCCATCTGGGCTGTAGTTACGATGTTTTACGGCGGAGCCATGGCGCTGGTGCAAGACGACATCAAGCGTCTCCTGGCCTATTCGAGTGTAAGTCAGATGGGATACATTCTGCTCGGCATTTCATCGGTTCAAGTTCTAGGAGTATCTGGTAGCATGTTTCAATATGTCACCCATGGGCTTGGAAAGGGGATTCTCTTCATGGTGGCCGGGGCGATAATCCTGCAGGCTCACGGCCTGCGAAGCATCGGTAAAATGGGCGGGCTCGCCTCCAAGATGCCCATCACAACTACCGCTGCGATAATTGGTTTCCTCACGATAATGGGCATCCCGCCAACAACTGGCTTTATTTCTGAATTCCTGATCTTTGCGGGGAGCTTCAACGAAGCATTCGCGTTAAACTCAATGTTGCGGATTGGGCTTTCGTTCTTGGGTGTGGTCTCAACAGCGCTAACTGCAGGCTACTCACTTTGGGCTGTGAAGCGCATTTTCTTTGGCAAATTGCCTGATGAGCTGAGCAATGTTACCGAGGCTCCCTGGACCGTTACCGGGCCGCTCCTTGTACTCGCCGCAATATCACTTGTCCTCGGCATATACCCAGACCTCGTTGAGAAACTGCTCTTACCCGTCGTGAAAATGATCTTGGGAGGTTAGAACGTGAACGAAATCTTTGGTTGGCTAACTTGGATACTGCCATTCGTTGGCGCGCTCTTAACCCCAGTAATGGCTCGCATACATCCCAAGGTCAGAGACTTCAATTCGGTCGCATTCGCATTACTTGGAGCAATCTCGGCGGCACTATTGATTCCCTCAGTCATGTCCGGGTCGGTGCAAGATGTTCAAGTTAATTGGATAACGAGCTTGAACATCAAAGCAGGAGTCCTTCTTGACCCACTTAGCATAATCCTAGCGAACGTTGTCTCGTGGGTTAGCTTTCTCATAATGGTCTACAGCCTCGCCTACATGAAAGGCGACGACGGCTTAACCCGATATTGGTTCTTCATGAACTTCTTCATAGGCAGCATGTTACTCCTAGTAATGTCCGACAACCTTCTCCAGCTCTTCTTCGGGTGGGAAGGGGTAGGCCTCTGCTCGTACGCGCTCATAGGACACTGGTACAAGGATCCACTTGACAAATGGGTCGGAACCATAGGGGACAAATCGCTTAACGTACCGATGGCCTACTCACCAAGCCATGCAGGCATGAAGGCCCTTATTGTAACAAGAATCGGGGACATTGGCCTTCTAATTGCAATTTTCATGATCTATAGCTACTCGGGCACTTTGAACTTCGTCGACCTATCCCAGAATGTCTCTTGGGCGCTACCACTCAGCCGAGTAGGTTTGCTGATTCCCGTGGCCCTGCTCTTCTTCTGGGGGCCAATCGGTAAGTCGGCGCAGTTCCCACTTCATGAATGGCTTCCGGACGCGATGGCAGGCCCAACCTCAGTTTCAGCACTCATTCATGCGGCAACCATGGTCACGGCAGGTGTCTATTTGGCTGGAAGGGCGGGTCCCATGTTCTACAACTCAGTTTTGCAATACGCTCAGCCCACGTTCTTCTTTGAGGCAGTTGCCTGGGTTGGCGCCTTCACATGTTTCATGGCGGCAACTCAAGCATTGGTATCGAAGGAATTGAAGAAGCTCCTCGCATACTCCACAATCTCCCAAATCGGCTATATGATGCTCGGCATTGGAGCGGGAGGCCTGGCATCAGAATTTGTCACAGGGCTAACGGCCGGAATCTTCCACCTTATGACCCACGCGCTCTTCAAAGCCGCCGCATTTCTCGCAGCGGGAGCAATACTTCACGCCGTGGAATCAAGGTACATGTATGATATGGGCGGGCTACGGAAATCGATGAAAATCACCTTTGCTTCAATGCTGATTGCCTTGCTTGCACTTTCGGGAGTGCCCCCGCTGAGCGGATTCTGGAGCAAAGACGCAGTAATCGCAGTAACCGTCTTGACCGGGCAATTGCCACTCATGCTACTGGCCTGGGGTACCGTAGCGCTGACTTTCCTTTATAGCCTGAAAGTAATCGGGTTAGTCTTCATGGCGCCAAAGAGTGAGAATGTCAAAAAGTTGGAGGAAGAGGGGCATCAGATTCATGAGGCGCCGAAGTTAATGTGGGTGCCATACCTAATTCTAGCGCTCGCAACTGTCGCCATCGGTTTGGCTGGGCCTTTTGTGGAATCCGCATTTACCCACGCCCTGGACTTAACGACGACCCCCTTGGCGGCGTCGGGCCCTGAGCTTAACCCTGCTGTTGAACAGACTGCCGCATTAACAGCAACGATCGGGTCCCTGATCATGCTCGCCATAGGTGGGACGTTGGGTTACCTAATCTATATTTCAGGCCGGCTGAAGCCCGCAGCGATTGTGGGTGAGACGGGTTTCGGGCGCACGGTCTATAACTTTCTCTGGAACCGCTGGTACATCAACCCGTTATACTACCGCGCATTCGTTTACGGAACCATATCAGCTGCAACGGCCGTGAAGGATACGATTGAGACCGGGTTCTTCGACAAGATCAGCGGCGTTGTGGCCCTAGCTTCCATCGACGTATCCAGAGGCGGACAAGGAATTGACCTGCGTTTTATTGACGGTTATATCAACGGAATTGCTTTAACAGGCCGGAAGTTCTCCTCCGCACTGAGAAGACTCCAAACCGGAATACCGCAAGAGTACGTAGCAGTCTTCGCCCTCGGATTATTCGCTTTAGTTGTGGCGATCCTGTTCTTCTTAACATGAGGGCGAAAACTTGTACTTACTCTCCCTACTAATCTTCATGCCCTTCATCGGCGCAATTGTCGTATACCTAGCGGGATATATAGGGGATAAAGTCTCCAAAGCCCTGACGATTCTGATTTCCGCTACCACGATTGCAGTAGTGCTATTCATCTACTTTGCATTCAATTGGAGCAAGCCAGGGTTCCAACTTGTCGAAACCTACGATTGGGCGCAGAGTTTCGGCCTGACCTACGTTGTAGGAATAGACGGCATCAGCCTACCCCTCCTGATTATCTCAACACTCCTGACGACCTTGTCCGCTGCCGGGTCGTGGGAGCAGATCACTTCAAAGGTGAAAGAGTACAACGCATTACTCCTTCTCTTTCAAGGCGCAATAATCGGGGTGTTTACGTCCCTGAATCTTGTGGCCTTCTACGTATTCTGGGAACTTGTTCTAATCCCGATGTTCTTCTTCATCGGCGTGTGGGGTGGGCCACGCAAGAAATATGCCGCAATGAAATTCCTCATAATGACACATGTGGGAAGCATTTTGCTACTCCTGAGCTTCATAGCACTCTATGTTGTCTCAACCCCCCACACTTTCAACTTCATGGATCTCATGAATCTGCATCTTCCTCTACCTATGCAAATCCTGATTTCGCTTGGCTTTTTCATTGGGTTCGGCGTCAAGCTCCCCATAGTTCCGTTTCACACTTGGTTACCTGACGCCCACGTCGAAGCCCCTGCCCCCATTAGTGTCCTACTCGCAGGTTTGCTCCTGAAAATGGGAGCGTATGGTTTCATCCGGATGAATCTCTTCCTTATGCCCGAAGCCTCCAAGTTCCTCGCCCCGGTATTCATCGGTTTCGCACTTCTCACGATGTTCTATGGGGCTATCGTAGCGCTGGTTCAGCAGGACTTCAAGCGAATGGTCGCTTTGACGAGCATAAATCACATGGGCTACGTCCTCCTCGGAGCTTTCACGCTGACCACGGCGGGAATTAGCGGCGCTGTCTTCCAAATGTTCAACCATGCCTTGGCGATCGGAGCATTGTTCCTGATGTCGGGAGTAATTCACGAACACATGGGAACACGTACTATCAAGGAATTGGGTGGCCTCGGAAGCGCGATGCCTAAGACGAGTTTTCTGCTTGTACTCGCTTCCCTAGGTGCTATGGGCTTTCCGAGCTTCAGCAACTTCATCAGTGAATACACAATAATCATGGCTGGCATTTCCGTTAACCCCTTTTACGCGATAGCAGTGCTTGTTCCAGGAATTACGGCAGGTTACTTTGTGTGGATGCTGCGGCGGGTTCTGTTTGCGCCGCTAGCCAAGCCTATGGGATCAAGGGAGGCTCCGTACTATACTCTGATAACCCTAGCCGCATTCCTCATTCCCTTGATATTTCTTGGACTCTACCCGGCACCGCTGCTTGGTGTAATTCTTCCCGCCATCCAGTCCATACCGCATTAGACTACATCCTTTGCAACTGCTGAACGAATCGGTCAACGTCGATATCGGCGAGCACTTTCGACGGGACTTCCAGGTTCTTCGCGACTTCCTGGCTCACGGTTATGGTCGGGCCAATCCACTTGGAACCGTATGCGTGAACTCTGAAGGATTCCACCATCCCAGCGTAGAAAAGTTCGTCGGATGGCGGTGTGGGAGTATCTGATAGGGCGTCTCCACCGAACTGGATTATGAAAAGGAGACCCCCCACTTGGCTTGCGAGGCTGTAATGGAGATACAGTTTCGCACGGAAGTGGACGCTGAAACGACCGGACTGTTCCCTCGCTCTGAAATCAAGGATTTCAGTGTAAGGTGGCTTCAGCTGGTAAGCCAGTTGGTCCGCAATATCCCTTAGAGCCGTAGTTAAGGCTGTAAGAGATTTGCTTTCCAGGGCTTCCTTGAATTCCGTGACGCCCTGCATAACGTCGAGGCCTAGATCCTCGAATAGATGATGAAGAACATCGCGAGGCCGTATATCGCGATTGCTTCAATCAAGACGACGAACAATAGGGTTCTGCCGAGCATTTCCGGTTTCTCTGCTATGGCTCCAATAGCTGCTGCGCTTGCGGTACCTAGGCCAATTCCTGCACCGCAGGACGCTAAGCCAGCAGCAATCCCCGCGCCGACTAGGAATAGTCCTTTCTCGCTCGCGAGTGCTTGGTCAGTCTGTGCGGGGCTTTGGGAGAATGCTACAACTACCATCGAGGAAATCGCAATTACACCCACTAACATCAACAGGAAGCTCAACATAAGTTGGCGTTTGGGCTTCACTACTGCTCAGCACCTATCGATTCCGCTAAGAACTTGCATCGCATTATAATCCTTTGCTTAACTCAACCAGTACGTAGAATCAAGGATTCCAACACTCGATCCGCGGGCACATTGTTTGCTTTGCCGTTTAGTATGCTAAAGAAGTCGTGCAGCTCGTAATTTTTGAGAAAGAGAAAGGCCAATGCTAGTCCAACGTTGAAAGGTGACCCCGCGAAAGCGTTTAGGCAGGTATTTGCGTGGCTTCGATTAAGTGCGCGTTCAACACCCACAGCAGCACCATCCATGGGCCCTAGCCCCTGTGCGGAATGGGCGTACGGCGTCTTGTCAAGCACCCGGATCAAGTTCTGTGCATTCGTGGCCTCGCTAAGTTCGGCATATGCGTGGCCCAGTCCGTAGTTCACAGGGATCATCATATCTAAAGTGGACCTCGCATCGAGACCTATCAATCGAGCCCGAAAGGACAGGAGAATGTTCAGATGGTCAATCACTTCTCCCACCAATCCTCTCGCAGATTGGGCGTCCAATGGGTCGGGTAGATTTGATGCCGCCCACAATCTGCTGTAGTAATATTGGTCCACTGTCGCTACTGCGAGCATTCCTCCCCTTTCGCCTGTTAGCTTTGGGATTATGAAGCGTTTGAGGCCTTCGTCATCAAGAGTTTCGATGACCCTGCTTGGGTTATGTGATTCGATGAGCTCTTTGCACTTATCAAGTGTGAACTTTCCCGCAGGCACAATATGTCGAATTGCCTCTTCAGGGTCAATTTGATCAGCAATCGACTTGAGTATGTCCTTGACGCAAGTTAATTCGTGTGAAGCCGCGAATAATTTGATTAGGCCGCGCGAGTCGTGAGGGGCGTACGCCGTCAACCTATGCGTAATTTCGATGATGTTCTGAATTAGGTAAGACTCTATTGAGGTTAGGTCAGAGGTGTCGGCACTCGTCACATTCCCGCGGGTAAGCACGTTAACGGTTTCGGAAAGGGAACCAGCTTCCATAAGCCGATCGATTTGGCTTGGACGTATGAGTTCAGCTTTGAAGGAACGGACAGCGGCCGCTAGCTCGGCGTACCTTCCAGCTGCTGTCATGTCTACTTTTAGCTCGCTGGGGCGCGCTCATTCCCCGAAGAGTAGCTTTCCTGCTTCCATAAGGAGCTTCGACTCCAAAGCCTCAAAGCGTTCGTCAAAAGTGTTTACTATTCGCGTTTTACCGTCGTTGCTGGAAATGACCGCACCGCCCAGGGCTTCAATTGGCTCTTTTGACCATTCAATTCGGACTGGCTTTTGCATCCGTTTGGCGAGCTCACGTTCAAGCTTGCTAGCATCAATTCGCTTCAGGTCAGCGGCATTCAGGTGCACGGTGACGTTCTCAAGGCCGAGTTCACGAATCCCAATTTCAACGTAACCTGCCAAGTAGGGCAAGTACTTGCCCTCATCGTTCACAACCTCAGTAACGCGTTTCCTTGTCGACTCAAGGACCTCTGACAATATCTTACTTTTTTCCACTTGCTCCTGAAGATTCAATCGATGCCGTACTTCACTCATCTCTCGCCGTCTGACCGCCTCCGCCTCCGTTTGCGCATTATGAATTATGTCGTCAGCTTCCCTCGACATGTGGGATTTGGCTTCCTCGAAGGCATGTTGCGTCTCGGTCTCTGCTTCCTTGACTACCTGGTCTGACCTTTCCTTGGCGACTGTTAGAATGTCCTCTGTGAACTTTCTGGTCTCGGACACTATGTCTGACCCTCCAAAACCAAACTAACGAGTTTGTCGACAGCAGGGCCCTTCTTTGCCGAAGCTTTCGAAACGACCTGCCTTGTTTTCTGTCCTGCTTCTTTTTCATAAACCGCCGCCTGGAGTTTCCCATCATGCTGTGCATGTTCAATAATGGCCGCGGCCTCCTTCCTAGCTGACTTCAGAATCTCCTCCCTCTCCCGCTTGATACGCGTATCCAGCTCCTTGCGTATCTCCGTCGCCTTCGCATGGGCTTTCTGTAGCATTTCCGCCGCTTCTTTCTCGGCGTTGACTATTATTTTGACCGTCTCGATCCCTGACATCGATTATTCACGCGTTTCTGGAAGTCGCCATGAAACACGGAGTCAATAAGAAAAACGTTTGCTATCTCACTGCGAAACGTTATTTACGTGAAGGAAATTCACCTATGACGTTCTTGGAAAGGCGAAACTGATGCAGCTGACGACGGCCCTCCTACTCTTTACACTCCCCTTCTTCAGCATCCTTGTCCCGCTAATCCAGGGGCTGTCGAACAAAATTCATGTCCGCTCTCTTGTTCCCTACTGGTCAATCGCAGGGTTGCTCCTAACCCTTGGTGCAATAGCAGTCATCCTCACACAAGGCTTCCCGCAGGCTCAGTTAATTCTTAACGTTCTCTCCATAGACGGGTTTTCTGTTTACTTCTCTGCCATCTTTGTCGGTATCACGTTGCTCATTGGGGTCGCTTCAATCTACTACATGCGTGGAAACAAGAACCTCGACACATACTTTGCGCTGCTCCTACTCGCCACCTTTGGCATGATTTTAGTCTCCCTCTCGGTTGATCTGATCGCCTTGTTTCTTGCTTGGGAGTTAATGAACATCCCAAGCTACGTGCTAACAGGAATCCAGAAAGATGACCCGATTTCGAACGAAGCCGCCCTGAAGTTCTTCATACTCAGCGCGTTATCATCAGCGCTAATCGTATACGCGATTTCCTTAACCTTTGGTATAACCGGCACCACGAACATGTACCTTGTTGCACAGGGTATGGGGACCGCCCTTCCGAAGCTTGACCCCCTGGCGCTTCTCGCGATGGTCTTGTTCGTGGCAGGATTTGGTATGAAGGTCGCAGCTGTGCCCTTCCACATGTGGATTCCTGACGCTTACGAAGGAGCACCGATTACTATCGGTGCGTTCCTTGCCGCGGGAACGAAGAACGGCGGTTTCGCGGCTCTCATCAGGGTTTTCACAGTTGCATTATTTGTGCTGCGCTTGGATTGGTCAGGTACGTTTGCGATAATAGCGATCTTGACAATGACCCTCGGCAACGTCGCAGCCCTAATGCAGAAGAGTTTCACGAGAATGCTAGCGTACTCAAGCATTGCCCAGGCCGGTTACATACTCATAGGCTTAGCTGCGCCCAACCCGATCGGGATTGCGGGAGCGTTGTTTCATGTTTTGAACCATGGTGTAATGAAAACGGCTGCATTCATTGCGGCGGCCTCGGTCTACAGCCGCCTCTCGACTACCTCACTTGATTCATACTCTGGTTTAGGAAAGAGGATGCCGATCACAGCCTTCACGCTTACGATTTCACTATTTGCCCTAGCCGGGGTTCCACCCCTAAGTGGTTTCATGAGTAAACTCGTCCTGTTCACAGCGGCTGTAGACGGCCAGCTGTGGTGGCTAGCTTTGGCCGGCGTCCTGAATAGCGCATTCTCAATGGCCTATTATGGCTGGGTGGTGAAGCGCATGTACTTCGACGAACCCACTGCAAGTAGTAGGTTGAAAGAGCCAACTTTGCTCGTCGCTGTGCTTGTTGTGTGTGTCATAATTATTGTCGCAGTGGGCGTGTACCCGGGCCCCATTCTGAACTACCTGTTCCAAGTGGCAAAGTACCTTGTGCCCACCGCTACCTAGCACACACAGACCGAACCGTTTTATTCACGCCTCTATCCGTTCAAAAGAAGTAAGCTGCGTGCGGCGAAAAACTTGCCAAAAGAGGTAGATCTCGTTGTTGCTGGGGCCGGGCCGGGTGGCCTCTATGCCGCAGTGCAGGCTCTCAATCGAGGTCTAACGGTTCACGTCTTTGACAAGAAGACGGTTGTCGGGATACCTGTGAAGTGCGGTGAATATTTCCCAGTTCGAAAGGAGATGGCGTACTTGCTCCCGAGCGCAGGTGACTACATGCATGTCTTTGATGTCCCGCAGGAGGCAGTCGACAATGTATGCAAGACTATTCGCGTCATATCGCCCAAAGGAAAAGAGTTCGAATTCGATTTCGAAGCTTACATTCTCGACAGAACCAAACTGGAGCAGAGCGTGGCGAAACAGGTCGAGAAATTAGGGGGGACCGTTCAGCTACAAACACCCGTCGACTTATACTCTGAAAACGGCAACCTAACGGTTGGCAGGAACAGGGGCGATGGCGTCAAAGCAAAGGTAGTCATCGCTGCGGACGGGTTCCCATCGAAAGTCGCGAAATCGGCGGGTATTCTTACTGACGACTACATGACACCTAACAATGTGGCAATTAATTATGAATATCTAATGAGCGATTTGTCCGTCGACCAGAGCGTGACAGAGATGTATATGGGAACTGAGTTTGCGCCAGGCGGCTATGGTTGGATCATACCTAAAGGCAATCGTTCCGCAAACGTCGGAATTGGAATAAGGACCCCGTATTCAAAGAAGAACGATGGCAGGGGTTACCTTCACTTCTTCCTCGACAAGTGTTCTTTAACGAAATTGAAACTTGAAAATGGCAAATCGGGGCCGATGATCGCCGATGTTCTTCCAGTCGATGGACCATTGCCGCGGACCTGTTCCGAACATGTGATGGCTGTCGGGGACGCCGGTGGAATGGTAATGCCGACGAATGGGGGTGGGATTTCGACGGCGATGATTACTGGCGAGATCGCTGGGCAAGTTGCCGCAGACCACGTGCAGAAAGGCGTGCCACTTTCCGAGTACGAAAAGAGGTGGAAGCAGGCGTTGGGCAAGGAGTTGGTTGTCTCAACCAAATTGAGAAGACTCGCGGACCACTTCATGGGAAACGACCTAGTCTTTCACATGTTACTGCAAGTTCTTGGGACTCAGGGAATCAAGGACGTAATTACCTGTAGGGCACCGAGAGGCTTAGGGCCTTTTGTCTCCTAGATCTATACGGCATGGATCAAGCTGTCAATTATCATTGCAAGGAATAGGGTAAACAGGTAAGGACTGGAAACTTTGAAAGCCTTGTAAGCCATTTTATTGTTTGGATGAAGAAACAACTGGGCATTGATGTAGAGCACCCAGAGCCCAAATGCCGTTGCAACGGCCAAGTAGAGCCAGCCAAACCGCCCGACAACCCAAATCCACAGTGAGAAGGGAATCATTAGCACAACGGTTGACACGATACATCTCAACGCGGTCCGAAGCTTTGTGACTACCGGCAGCATGGGAATGCGGGCACGTTTGTAATCGGCCTTCGTGAATATCGCTAAGCTCCAAATATGGCCTGGAATCCATAGAACTACCAAGGCCGCTAGCAGAACCGGAAGTAGTTCCGTCCCATTGGTGACGGCGCTCCAGCCAAACATTACGGGCAATCCCCCGCTCACGCCCCCCAGAATGATGTTCAGAGGATTTCTGCGTTTCAATAACAAACTGTAGACGACTACGTTGTCGAGCACCCCCAGCGCGATCCAAAGGAAGGATAACGGATTGATCGAGTAAGCCAATACGAGCCCGATTGCTGCTAAAAATAAGCCCCAAAGAAGGGCGTTCCTTGGAGAGATTCGACCACTCGGAATCGGGCGATGCCTCGTGCGGTGCATTATGGCATCAATATCCCTGTCAAGATATGAGGTAAGTGTGTCGCAACCCGCACTCGCGGCGGCTATCGCAACGGTGGCCACGATGAGCAGGGTAGGGGTCAGGGGTTGGAGAGTCTGCTTCCAAGCAATGATCATTGTGGCGATGGAGGTGAAGACGAGCAGGAAGACTATGGGCGGTTTTGTAACTTCAAAGTAATTTCTGACTTTCTGTGTTATGGCTACTTGCAATCCTTCGTGCTCCTAGGGAAGAACTTCCAGGAGCCCATGCATATCTCCATGACCTGCACCGCAGAAGATTGTGCAAATAATCGTATATTCTCCCGGTTGCGTCGGAACGATTGTGACCGTAATGTCGTGGTCTTTAGCCACCGTCAACGGAGTATCCATAATGCCCTGAATGAAGAATCCATGTTCGCTAAACGAAGGGTCCTGTTGCCATATGCCATGGACATGGAATGTGACGTTATCTCCGACGTGGACAACTATTGGAACAGTGCGAGTGTCGATTGTGCCGTTTACCATGAAGGCCCATTGTTGGGCAACAATGTTGATTGTGATATTCTGGGGTACGTGAGGCGGACCCACCTCTGCTGGTAAAACGTAGTACTGGTAGTAGAACATGCCAGTGCCCATGAGCAGCAGTAGGAGTACCGCTGTGGCTCCTACCCAAGGCCCATGAACAGTTTGCGCCTGAGACATTTGAGACAAGCTTCCCGCCGTCATTCCGCTCCAATTCGGTAAAGATGGATCAGTATTCCAAATGCAATTAACCCTAGGCCGATCTGCAAAAGAACCACGTTCTTGAAACTTGCTAGAAATGCTTGGAACGAGTATATGTCAAAGAGTACTTGGAACCCAAGCAGGGAGAGCACAACGGCCCGCCACTCGTTCTGAGTGAGTTTGTAGATTGGGAACTGCTTGCGTGCGTGCATGGGTCGCGCGCCAGGCGGTGGTGCTGTGGCCCTCAACCACAAGTAGATCAATGCGTATGCGGCGGCACCGATGAAAATAACTGACCCGAAGAAAACGAAGGGGTCGATCTCGAGTTGGGGAATGCTGTTGAGGGGTAAGAAGATATTGTTCGCCCTAAAACCCCAAACAGTTGTGAGAGCGAGTTGACAGAGCCCAGCGACACCCATCGCGGTATAGAAGGGACGGTCACGGACAAACAGTTTCCTACTCGTGTCAATGAATGGAACAACCAAGAAGACGACGACAAAAATCATTGGAATGACAACGCCCGCGGTGAACCGATCTATTCCAGTCCGTATGATTGCATACATGCCCGTAAGGTACCATTCAGGCATCGTAATGCCCGCTTCAGCTGTGGGAATGAACTTCGCTCCCAATTCAACCGGAAACAGACCTCCAATGACCATTATGGCCCCGGCAACCATGGAAACAACTGGAATGTCAAGGACCATGTACCGTGGGAAGTGAACCATCATTATCAGAATCATTATCATTGGGAAGATGAACACGTGAACAGCGTAGAACCTCAGGATTAGGTCGGCAAGTCCGGTGCCAGCCATGAGTCGAAAGGCCATGGGTCCCATGAATGGGGTGCTCCGGGCTAGTGCTCTGCCAATGTTGATGGCAAGCATGCCACGTACGTTTAACAGAAGGTCATAGCCAGTGTAGGCTTCAATTATTGTGAGTATGCCGATGATGATTCCGGTCACCCATAGCACTTCATATCGCAGCTTGTATCGGCCTGAGAAATACTGGTAGAACATATGGGCGACAGCTAGAAGCACCATGGCGTTTGAGGCGTGGTAGTGAATGTTACGTAGCGCTGAGCCGAATGGTACAATGTTGTTGATGTTTTGTACGCTGTCGAAGGGTGATGTGACCGCGCCCGTTGCTGTGTTGAAGATGACAGTTGGGCTGTAGTATAGCATGAGTAATGCTCCAGAAATGCCGAGCAAGGCAAAGGTTGTGAAAGTCAAGAAGCCTAAGAATCCCAGAGGGCTTACGAATTTTCTGGGAAGTGTGAACTTAAGCCCCATGAATATTGTTCGCTCAAGTCGCTGGTTCAACCAGTCGATCAGGAGCTGGATGGGGTTCTTCTCTTCACTGGGAGGGGGGCGTGTTGCTGCCATATCCAATCAAATCCAAGTCTACGGATTCGGCGTAAATACTGTCGCCATCTATTCGTAATTTCACGCTGGGCAAGTAGCGACCGATTTGTGCAGCTGGGCCTGCAACTGGCCAGCCGTCTGTGGGCCTATACTCGCTTCCGTGGCATGGGCACCCAATGATTTCGGAATTTGAAAGATAAGAGACGAGACATTGGAGGTGTATGCAAGTTCGATTGTAAGCGACGAACTCTTGCCCCGCTTTCGAGGCCAGGTCCGGTGGAAGATGTATCAACATGTTTGTGTAGGTTGGGTCTGTTGTGAACGGAAACCAAAAAATCGTTGAACCATTAACAGGCACATCCTCCTTTTTCGCGATTAGGACTGGGTTGAATTTTGTGGACACTGTGGGGATAAGGTATGAACCCCCAGCTGCGAAGGGTGCCAGCGCGAGGGCCGCTGAAACGCCGCCCATAATTTTCAGGGCGTCACGCCTCGAAAGGCCTTTCTTCTTTGTAGGTGAAGCCCCATCGAATTCAGTTTCAAACCCGGTAGAAGGTGTGCTTCCACAGCATTTCGCAAAATCAGAGCAGGAGAGGCAAGCACTCGTGTAATTTTGATGCATGTGCGAGATTACTCTTCGCGTTAAAGCGAATCCCTGAATCCTTGGGGTCATTAATCTCACCGATGCTTTTCTTCGCTCTCAAACATTTGTGCGAGTAACAAAAGACGATTCAATTTAAGGTTTCTTTCAAGGTTTTCAGGAAAAGACAGGTTACACGAAACCTAGGCCAATGCTTTGTTTGCGTTGTTCCACAAAGACTCGCTTAGTTTCTCGAGCTTCTGGCTCAGTTTTACCGGAGCTTCCGCGGAAGTTCGAAGGTCCTTGTACTTTACCGGTAGGCGGGCAACTTCCTTAATTGTTCTGTCACGGATTCTATCGATCCTCGGAAGCCTGTAAACTAATTTCCCATGGTGAATTATTCTCGTCAAGAGTGGCTCAGCCCCGATGGGGGGAGGTTCATCGTCGAGCGCTATGCTGTCACCTTCGATTTCCCCCGCTTTTGAATATGTTCTGTATACTTGTTTCACTCCAGGTATCGTTCGCTTATCGTCACTTGTCTTGACGCGATAACTCATCTTTCCATTCCTTTCCGTCGCAACAATCTTGTATATTCCCGGCAGGGCGGGATCGTCGCGGGATGTCACGAGCTCAGTTCCTACCCCGAAACCGTCAATCGGTGCCCCTTTGGAAGTTAACTCGTCTAAGACGAATTCGTTGAGGTCGCCGCTGACGAATATCTTGGTTTTCTTGAGGCCGGCCTCGTCCAGGATTCTTCGAACTCTTGAGCTTAGATCGTAGCGGTCACCACTATCGAGCCTAACCAGGGACGGGGCAACCTTCATGGAAGCAACCAATTTCGCTCCTTCAATCGTATCATATGTATCAAGCAGAAGAGCGGGATTGGACGGAAAGACCTGGCAGAACTTCTCAAAGGCCTCCTGCTCGGAATCATAGTTCATGACAAATGAATGAGCCATCGTACCATAAGTGGGGATGCCGTACAAATATCCCGCTAAGACGTTGGATGTGCCTATACAGCCTCCAATGTAACTAGCTCTGGCCGCCAATAGCGCAGCCTCTGGGCCATGGGCGCGCCGGCCCCCAAATTCGACAACCCCCTTGCCTCTTGCGCTCTGAACAACTCTCGAGGCTTTGGTCGCAATCAAAGTTTGGAAGTTGATGGTGGACAGCAGGTATGTCTCTACGATTTGGGCTTCAATGATTGGCGCAGTAACCCGCAAAATCGGTTCATTGGTGAAAAACACTGTTCCTTCTGGAATCGCCCACACGTCCCCGGTGAATCTCAGCTCCTTAAGATATCGGAAGAAACGGCTGCTCACGTTCTTGAAATTGGGGTCTTTTTTCAGATACTTGATATGTTCGTCTCTAAATCGAAATCGTCTCAGATACTCTACGGCTTGTTCTAGCCCCGCTGCAATAAGGTATGAGCGGTTCTTCGGGAAGCTCCTCACGAATAGTTCGAAGGTCGCTTTAGCGTCTTCATGAGTTTCAAAATAGGCGGCTGCCATGGTCAGCTCATATAGATCAGTTGCAAGCGCATTATCCTCTGGAAACAATTGTTGATCGCCTTCGGGAATCGTTTCCCAATGGTTTGTTGAGCAATAAGAACCGTACTGACTTCGCAAATGTCCGGTTTTGTCGGATGTCGGAAAGGGTTATTTACAGGCTGGTTTCATCGCTACCAAAATCTGTTGCAAGGTCGAGAAGTGGGTCTTTGAAGCGCACTGCTGCCGCATTTACTGTGCTATTGGGATTGACGGCTGTGATGATTGGAATTTACATTAATGAATTCAAGGTGCTTGCAGATATTTTGCAAGGGTTTGTTTTCCTTTTCCCATGAGGCTTCATTCTTGTCGCAAACGGAACCCGAGCAAGACCTGAGAAGGTTCAAATTCAAATGGACCCTCCCACGCATGATTGTTCAGCTACTTTCTCTAATCCTGGTCAACGCAATTGCTTTCACTGAAATTTTCCCAAGCCTGAAATTTCACCCTATTCCCTTCGGCCTGCCAATCTTGGCTAGTGTCAACTCTCCCTTCTCGGCGGTGTACAGTTCATTCGACCTCATCCAGGTTGAGCTGGCACAACCCGAATTTCCTTGGCTAGTTCTAGGAACCGTGTTTTTGATAGGCGCAGTCGTGGGCCGTGCATTTTGCGGTTGGGTTTGCCCAGTTGGGTTCGTTCAGGATATCATAACGAACTTGAAGGGACGGCTTGATTTCATTTCGCCGCGAACCCATAATAGCGCAAAGAAACTGAAGTACCTACTATTCTTCGGAACCCTCTTGATCAGTGGTACTTTGGGGCTTTCGCTTTACCTCGGAGTTGGAGCCAACTACAAAACTGCACTTGGCGCACTTGCTTCAGGTCCGTTCATCGCAATATCTCCGGACGGCACGCTGTTCGGAGTAATTCCGGCATTGGTTGGTTTGGCTCGCGATAACTTCGCATCCCTCTTGACGAGGCCGCCGACGATTCAGCAGGTCTGGTCCTATTTGACTCAAGTTCCGCCATTGCTTGCACTTCGAATAATAATCTTGGTGGCATTCTTCGGCGCGGCATGGAAAGTTCCCAGGTTCTGGTGCCGCTACGCCTGCCCGACAGGAGCAATGATGGCAATCTTTCAGAAATACAGCTTAGCAGGAATCAAGAGAGACCCAGTAAAATGTATGAAATGCCCCCACTGCGAAGTCAAATGCCCAATGCAAATCAACATACTTGATTTGCCGTGGGAGAAATTCAACAACCCCGAATGCATCATGTGCATGGAATGCATCGACGCCTGCCCGCACGGATCGCTGAGTCCAAAGTTCCCATAACGCTGTTCTGCCAGCTCTCTGGCAAATCCGGCAACAGTCCATCTAGGGCGTTACCATGGAATGGGGAAACATACCGGCATGGCTGGCGGGTACCTCATCGAACAAGAGATACAGCAGCTTTCCTTCACGATTAATGTGGGGGATGCGTGAATGAACTTAGGTGGCATATTTCGCTGGGTTCTTGTCGAACTCGTTCTTGCAATTTGGCGAGCAGAAGTGGTAGGTTTTGCTTGAATACGAGCTTGAACCCGCCGCTTTCTTCTCGTCAACGTTCATTCCGCAAACAGGATCCTTAGCCAATTCGACCTCACCTCCATCATGGTTTGAACCGGTTTAGTAGAAGGGCGTTGCTGACGACGGTAACTGAACTTGAAGCCATCGCTCCAGCAGCTAGGAATGGAAGGAAATTGTACACGCCAGGTCCGAGGAATGGCACGAGTGCACCTGCCGCGATGGGGATGAGTGCAACGTTGTAGCAGAATGCCCAGAACAGGTTCTGCTTGATTTTGCGGACGGTTGCCTTACTGAGTTTGATGGCGGTTACCACGTCTCGTAGGCTGTTCCTGATCAGAACAATACCGCCTGTCTCGACCGCGACGTCTGTTCCGCTTCCGATGGCAATTCCAATGTTGGCCGCGGCAAGAGCTGGGGCATCATTAATTCCGTCTCCAACCATACCCACAATCTTACCTTCTTTTTGCAAGTCTCTGATGATCTTCTCCTTCTGCTCTGGCAGAACGTCTGCCACAACCCTGTCTATGCCCAATTTATCAGCGACGGCTTTGGCCGTTCGGACGTTGTCACCTGTCAACATTACGACTTCAATCTTCATTCGCTGCAATTCTCGGACCGTGTCTAAAGAGTCATCTTTGAGGGTGTCTGCGAGGCCGATGACACCGAGGAGCTCCTTGCCGTCTGATAGAACCATGACCGTTTTACCTTCTTGCTCAAGCGCAGATAGGTCTGCTTCGACTGGAGCGAGGTTCATGTCGAATTTTGCCATCAGCTTTCTGTTTCCCAGCAATATGGTTCTGCCATTGTGCTCTGCAACAACGCCCGCGCCTGGTACAGCTTTGAATGAGGTCGCGTCAGGTATGCTTATCCCCTTTTTCTCAACAGCTTCTATGACCGCTCGGCCGAGGGGATGCTCTGAGCCTTTCTCGGCTGAAGCGGCCAGCTGAAGTACTTCTTGTTCCGTGTGCGTTCCACTGACTATGACATCCGTTACCGACGGTTTGCCCTTGGTCAGAGTGCCGGTCTTGTCAAAGACAATGGTCTGCAGCTTGTGTGCTGTCTCTAAGTATTCGCCGCCTTTGATGAGAATCCCATTCTGAGCGCCTTTGGCTGTTCCGACAAGAATGGCGGCTGGAGTAGCGATGCCAAGTGCACACGGGCATGCGATGACGATTACTGAGACAAACGCCAATAAAGCGAAGTTGAGCGCCAATCCACCGAAGAAATACCAACCTAGCGCCGCCCCTGTGGCGATTAAGATAACTGCAGGCACGAAGTACGCTGAGACCTGGTCGGCAAGGCGTTGAATCGGCGCATGCGCCATCTGGGCTTCTTCGACGAGTTGAACGATCTTTGATAGGACCGTATCTGCTCCGACCTTCGATGCGCGAACCCTGAGAAGACCCGATGTGTTGATTGTTGCTCCGATTACTTCATCGCCAGCAGTTTTTTCAACGGGGATACTTTCTCCGGTGATAGCGGATTGGTCAACAGCAGAGTTGCCCTCAGTCACCACTCCATCAACCGGTATCCTTTCCCCGGGGCGGATGACGAGAACATCGCCTACTTTGACCGACTCTACTGGAACTTCCTCCTCAGCCCCATTGCGGACTACGTGTGCCATCCTAGGCTGTAGATCTAGGAGTTTGCGAACTGCCTCGGAAGCCCTTCCCTTACTGATATGCTCCAACAAGTTCCCGAGAAGGACCAGGGTGATGATCACTGCAGCGGTATCGAAGTATGCCCCGCTAGCAGGGATGACTGACGGAAGGAAAGTGACGACTGTACTGTACGCCCAAGCGGCAGTTGTGCCAATGGCAATTAGAAGGTCCATGTTACCCATTCGGTTTCTTAGAGCGTCGTACGCGCCCCTGTAGAAGCGCCAGCCCACGATGAACTGTATTGGCGTTTCCAAGATGAAGAGCAGATAATTGTTTACATTAGATGGAAGAAGCATAACGTATGTGAACAAACCTGTTGGTACTGTGAGCGCAATGCCAATTATCACCAAGAGCTTGAGACGTCTGATTTCAGCCTCTGGTTTCTCGAATGTCTTGGCGCAGGTTTCGCTGCAGAAATACCATTTTGTTCCCCGAATTGTTCGGGTAATGGTCGCCGTTTTCTCATCCACAAACATGCCGCAAATCGGGTCCTTGGCCATTCTACTTCCTCCCGCGTTTCGAAAGACTCAAGCTAGGAGGGGCCGCTTGATGACCGCCCTTACCTCTTCGATCGTGATTTTGGTTAGATCATAGTCGACAGTTATTGTGTTAGCAGCATAATTGAGATCTACATGCTTTATGCCAAGTGTCTTTTTCAGCGTACGCTGAAGGATTTGAGCTGGTGCGTCGCCTTCATAGTTGGATAGTGATAAGATTGCCCGCTCGATCCGTTTTTGTTCGGTCACTGGAGTTGCCTTCACCGCTTTAGTCCCCCTCGATTCTAGCGGGTTCCAGGGGTTTTCGGATGTGATTTTTCAGAGCATAGACGCTAGTGAGGATTAGTGCTACGCCAAGAACTCCAACTAACTCTAGTCCAGAGGAATTCGCGAAGTAAGCCGTTAGAAGATGCGCGAGCTGGGCCTGCAAGACTCCTATTTGCGCAGAGCCGGGTGCTGGAATCATTTGCCCCAGTAGGCCCAATGCAACGGTGACGATTCCCATCGTGACGAACATCAGGCCGGAAATGAGCTTTGATGAGTGTATCGTAACTTCGTGGCCGAATGTATTGAAGTGTAGAAGTCGTCCCTTCAATGGATTTTCTGCGCTAGGCACATATCTGTCCCAAGCGAGGCCGATTACGAAGAGTGGAAAGACCATCCCAAGCACGTACGTGAACCCAATTAGCAATCCCTCTAAGATTCCGGCTGATAATGCGGATAATACGAGGACTCCAGCTAGTACGGGGGCGCAACATGATGTGGCAGCCCCTGAGAACACACCCAACGTGTATACTGAGAGAACGTCGTTCTTGTTCAGGTTCACTGGCAATTGAAGTCGGGGGAGCATGCCTTGCCCCCAGAGGGTCCAGAATCCCAATATTATCATTAGGAATCCGCCGATCACGAAGACCAAACTGTGACTTGCTCTAATCGTCTGTGCGAGGGCGACAACTCCTAGGGCTAGAGGCAACATAATGGTTGCGATTCCGGATGAGAAGACGACGGTCATGCCAATGAGCCTTGCCTTCTGTTTGAAGCTTTGCGCAAAGTAGGATGGGAGGAGGACGCTGAAACAGCAGGGCATAGCGAGAGCAACTATCCCCGCCACAAAGGCGATGATCATGTAGGCAAGAAGTAGTAAGGACATCAAGTTCCAATCTCGTTTGATTTACGAATTTCCATAACCATTGCGTTGGCATCGATCTTGCCTTTCGCGATCATGGCGCCGTTGAGGAAGACAGCCGGTGGGTAGAGAATTCCATTTTCCATTGCCAGTTTGGTTCCAACTGGGGACGTGAACTCTACTTCCTCAATCGTGAGATTCGGCATATCCGCCTGCAGTTCGCTGAGGATGCGTTTGATGCGTAGGCACGGGGTGCATCCGAGACTTGAAACGAAACGTATCTTTGGCATTACGCAATTACGTCCCTAGTGCTTTCGTCACCGCGGCCAAGAGGTCGGTGTTCTGGACATACATGCTGTTGGGTCCGTAGTCCTGTCTCCAGATCACCATGCCGGCCTTGTTGATCAGGATGAAGGTGTGCGTCATCATGCTGCCGCCGGTACCAACCGGGTGATACAGGTTGAAGGCCACCTCCCCGGGGTCGGCGAGCACCTTACCATGCTGCGGGCCACCCGCTCCCATCCAACTGCGCAGCTGGTCAACACTATTCGGAGTCACGCTAACAACCAAAACGTTCATGCGACTAAACTGAGCGTTTAATCCGTCAAGGTCATGCATCTGCTGCAGGCAGGGTTGGCAGCTTAGCCCTTCGTTGAACAATAAGAGGACGTTAGACTTTCCCTGATAATCAGATAACGTGAATGTCCCCCCTGCTACGTCTTGAAGGGTAAAGTTCGGAGCAGTTGACCCAACACCAAGAATTGACCCGCCCGCTTCTCTTGGCGTAAGCGCAACATATCCGATGACGCCCGCGGCGATAATTAGAATGAGAAGGAATACTGCCAGCTTGGTCTTCGAAGGGCCCTGTGCGTAGTGAACCGTAGCCTTGTATGTGTCCAGTTCCTTCTCGGCTGCTAGCTGCCTCTCCAGCTCATGTGGCCTTTGCGCGTTGTGATGCTTTGTGTCGAAATGTTGCGAGAGTGCAGCATAAGACACGAATTTTCTATGGCAACGTTCACATTCAACCAACGTAGTTTGCTCCAGTTGGAGCTGATACGATTAGGGAGTTGTCTTAAACGGAGCGTCCACAGTGAAATACAGAGTCTTGCTTATTTTCAGTTTCATTTTCCGTTTTCATTTTTTCTGGGGGATGGATCTTCGGTTTGATTTCACTGCAACCTAGGAACCATCAAAAAATTGGAAGTTGACTCTCTGAACCGCTTCGGCCTGACACATTTTTCGAGGAACGCAACGTAACGCGGGGAGTAGTCGCATTGTAAATAATGTAAGGAAAACATGTACACGGGGCTTAAGTGAGGTTCTCAGTCATTACTACACGGAATTAAGAGCCATGCAAAACAGAAGGGACATGGAATCGTCCAGAACTAATCCTGTTTCACTTAGAGGTTGTGAGCTTATCATCATCATCCTAACCGCTGGTCTCGTTGGAGTTCTCTCGATTTATGTTGGTACGCATTACGCGACGGTCCCTGCCACTAATACGATTTCGCAGCAATCCGGTCCATTCAGGCTAACGCTCATGGAGATCATGGACACTGGTTGGAACTCCTCGATGGCCGCGCCTCAGTTCTCCATATTCGGGGTGAATGGGTTGGAGCCGGCGGGTAACATTCGTCTTCCCGTCCACACATTGATCCAGCTTACGATAATCTCCTACGATACGCCTACCCCGGCCAGTACAGGCGAGCAGGGCAAAGTAACTGGAACGGTGGGGGGCACAGTTTACCTTGTCAACGGTACGACCGCTATGGGAACGAGCGTACCGCAATCGTGGGGTCAAAATGTTACTTCAGTGTCCGGAAACATGCTTGCGCACACATTCACGATTCAGCAATTTGGAATCAATATTCCTGTGGTGGGGGGCGACACGGAGGTAGCTTACCTATACCTCAACCAGACGGGCACGTTTCAGTGGATCTGCTTAACTCCTTGCGGCTTTGGCCCCACGGGAATGGGAGGGGCCATGTCAGCGTCGGGATGGATGGAGGGGCAGATCACAGTATACTGAACGCTTGACGATGCAACACTTTGTGTTTCAGTGTAGACACTTCCTTTAATTGCATCACGGCGAGCTCTCTGATGAAATGGCGTGGATTAAGATGAAGAACACGAATGCATTCGCTATCGTACTTCTGGCAGTCGGTCTTGGGAGTCTGGTGCTGGGGTTGGGTTACTCAGCGTATACGGCTACGTCATACTTGCGGTCCACGAATTGGATTAGCCGAAACGGGAACCAGTACATGATGGGACAGTGGCAGCAATGGTCTCAGCAACCTCAATCCTCCTCTAACACCGTTATCACGCTAGATCAGGCCAAGCAGATTGCACAGCAATATCTGACTGCAACAGGGAACTCCAACTTGGCGATTAAGGAGATCATGGAGTTCCAAAACAACTTCTACATCATCGTCTACGAGAAAGACACTGGCCGAGGGGCCTTCGAGATGCTCATTTGGAAACAAGTTCCGACTTCAGGTATGATGGGCGGAGGAATGATGAACGCACGAATTACGACTGGTATCATCATGCCTGAACCAGGTCCAAACATGATGTGGAACACGAAATACAGCTACATGGGCTCTGGGATGATGGGAACTAGAAACCAAGCGTCCTCAACCGTCACAGTTTCCGAAAGCCAAGCCCAGCAAATCGCCCAGGCGTACCTTAACGCGAACTTTCAGAACGCCAAGACTGAGATGGCTACTCAGTTCTACGGCTACTACACCTTTGACTTCACAGTGGACGGGAAGATTGCTGGAATGCTAAGCGTAAACGGAAATACCGGTCAAGTTTGGTATCACTCTTGGCATGGCGACTTCATCCAAGAGGTCGAATTTGATTAAGCATGTGGAGGTGAAATCGCAAAATGACAGAAGTGGAGAAGCCAGGCACCGCATTTGTTCTCTCGTTGATCGGCGGCATCTTCATCCTCTTAGGCGGAGGTGCGATGACTATGCTTGGTTCGTGGATGGGAAATTACGGTTACGGGATGATGGGCGGCTATGGTGGATGGGGCGGTAGGATGGGACCGGGTTTCGGAATGATGGGAGGTCTTGGCTACGGCTTCGGTTTCCTTGGGGTACTGGGCCTGATTTTCGGACTCATAGTAATCATCAGCGCTCTTATGTTGAACAACAAACCTGAACAACACTCGACCTGGGGCACATTGATCATTGTCTTCTCGGTGCTGAGCATCTTCGGGAGCGCAATGGGCGGCTTCGGAATAGGACTGATTCTCGGCCTTATCGGCGGAATACTGGGAGTAACTTGGAAGCCACCGCAGTCCAAGGCATAGCCAGTTTCGTCCTGCGGGCCTACATGTTGGGGATCGTCACGGACACCGATCTGTCGCTCATCTCTATTTTCGGTGTTACTCCTATCAATCCGAACATTGCGGTCAGGTAGTGTACCAAGAAAATTGACCAGTTGAGGCCAAAATCATGGATTAGGGATACGTTTTGTCCTTGTGAGTCGACCGTTTCGCTCATCTCGCAGAGGTGAGCATAGGTAGCAAGATAACGCATATGGTCAAGCAGGGCTTTCATGTCAACCCGCCCGCTCTTGGCCGTAGCCAACGCCTGCGGGACTCCACTGCCGGACGCCTTGGCTACTTCAATCACCCTTTCCGTGTCGAGAGATGAGAGTAGGCCGCGGAACGTGGAGCTGCTCAATTTTACAGTGTTTATCTTGCGAGCGAATCGGTCGTAGTCAGCGTACTGCTTGAAAATCTGATTGACAAGAGTGTTCAGGCTTACGTTTTGTGTTTCCGCATCTTTTTCTATGGCTTGAAGTGCCGCTTCGTCGACTCTGAAGGATTTCGGGACTGTCCTGGTCTTGCCAGCTTTGGGTGGCATGGACGTTCACATGACGACAAAAGTTCTTTGGAATGTTAAGCTTGTGGCCCAACCTCGAGGACTAATCAGTTGCCAGCGAAAGGCCTGACAGTTTCGGTAATTCGTGGAATCGCGCGTTGGCAACAAGCTTACATACATTCAATTATCACAATATAGCACGAGGATGATTGTATGGCAGTCGACCCAGTTTGTAAGATGAACGTCCAGGAATCCCAAGCGAAGTACACCAGTTCACAGAACGACAAGAAATACTATTTCTGCTCAGCTGCCTGCAAATCAGAGTTCGACCGAAACCCAACAAAATACATCTAAAAGACCTCACTGGCAGTATTCATTTTCGTACGATATGCTATTTTTCAGTTACAAAATACGCAAAACTCCGCAATTCACTGTGTACGCTCTGCTTAAGACGAAAGATTTCTGGAATGTTGAGCGTCAATGGTAGCGCTGGGCAGATCTGGGACCATTCTTGGCACGTTGACTTTCTCGAAAGTGTATCTCTGCGTCCTATTTCCCTTTGAACCATGTGATTTGTGTGGCCTATGGGTATCTCTTAAATCGACTATCCACAAACAATGCGGTGCGAAGACTTGAGTCAGGATTCGCATGTATGACCTTATCGTGGTGGGGGCCGGTCCGGCGGGAGCGTCGGCCGCGAGAGCTGCAGCCCAGCTGGGATTGAAAACCCTCTTACTCGAAAAGGAAAAGCTACCGCGAAGCAAGCTCTGTGGCGGAGGCGTAACGCCCAAGGTTCTCAAGCTATTCGACTTCAACCTGCCTAATGATCTCGTGGAATGCGCCCCCAAATCGACTAGGATACACGTGGGCGAGAACTGCTTCAAATTCGAGACAGACCGCACACTGGTATACATGACCTCTCGCATTCGATTCGATGCTTTCCTAACGGAGAAAGCTGTGGAAGCAGGCGCTGAGCTCAGGGACGGAACCTGCGTGAATCGAATTGAAAATGCGGGCACCCACGTGCAAGTGAAGACCGCGAACTCCGGGTTTCAATCCAAGATGATAATCGGCGCCGATGGGATGGGCGGTCCAACAGCGAGTTACGGCGGTTTCTACGACCGGTGGAAACCCTACGAAGTCGCGTATGCCATCGAGAGTGAGGTTCCTGTTGGGGAGAGGGGCGTACAGGATTTCGTTGGCTCAGAATCCTACTTCGACATATACTTTGGCGTGTCCTCCGCCGGGTACGGCTGGGTTTTCCCAAAGGACGACCACCTTACAGTGGGAGTGGGTTGCCGTTTGAGCAAACTCCGCGACGCCCACGCGTTGTTCAACGGGTTTGTAAAACAAGTCCCTCAGCTTACGGGGCGAGAAATCCCAAAGCCGCAGGCTCACTTGATTCCGCTTGGAGGTGTGGCGAAGGTCCCATCGGCTACTGACGGAATTTTGCTTGCCGGAGATTCTGCGGGTTTCGCCGAACCCCTACTTGGCGAGGGAATTTACTTCTCGATCTTGGGTGCACAAATTGCCGCACAAACGGCCGCCGAAGCATGCCAGAACAACCGGTTCGACAAAGATTTTCTCAACCGCTACGAGCAACGATGCAGAAAAGCCTTCGGAACTGATTTTGATGTTGCCTATCGTGTAGCTTGTTTCAGCTACCTGGAACAATATGATATGGACCGAGTGGCCAAGTTCTTTTTCTCCGAGAGGAAGGTGCAGGAGTGCATGGTAGGATTAATGGACGGGTCGTTACGATATCGGGATGTGGAACTGAAGTTGGCGTGGCCTTACTTCAAATACCGCCTCGCCAAGTTGGGGCTACCCTTCTCCTCCTGAAGCAGCCCATATACTGAAAACCCGCGGTCACTACCATGGGTATGAGTGCAGAATGAAAGCAAGTTTCGATCGAAACGAGTTTTACAGTCGACAAATAGTGCTAAGCGAGCTGGGTGTAAGCGGCCAAAAGAAACTCAGGGACTCAAAAGTCGCCGTCGTAGGTTTGGGCGGCCTAGGAAGTGTTTCAGCACTTTACCTTGCCTTAGCCGGCCTCGGTAGACTGACACTTGTGGACCAGGACACCGTTGAAATGAACAATTTACACCGACAGGTCCTGTATTCTCTCGAAGACATCAGGTACCCCAAGGTCGAAGCAGCCGCACGAAGGATTAACATGATCAACCCGGAAGTTGAAGTCAACCCCGTCCCAGAGAATTTGGAAGCCGAGAATGTTTCAGCAATTTTGGAGGGAGCGGATTGCGTAGTCGATGGGCTTGACAACATGCAGACAAGGTACACAATCAACCAATATTGCGTAGAGAGGAAGATACCATTCGTTTTTGGTGGCGCAATCGGAATGGAAGGAAACGTAGCGTTACTCAAGAGCCCCGAAACCCCCTGCCTCCAATGCGTCTTACCAGGCTTGAAAGACGTAGACCTTCCAACCTGCGATACTCGCGGGGTCCTGGGCGCGACAACGGGGATTGTCGGCGCCATTCAAGCGTTGGAGGCTATCAAAGCCCTTGCGGGAATTGAACCACAATCCAAAGGCAAATTGTTGATCTTCGACTTCGCACAGTCAGAATATAGAACGGTGAACCTGAGCATCCGACCAGATTGTGAAATCTGCCAAGTAAAACCAACCAGTACCGCTACCTACGCACGTCGGCTCGCGTGGCTGTGCGGGTCTGATACTGCCAATGTCAACCCGGAGAAACCTCTTTCGCTCGATTTAGAAAAACTGACCCGAACCGTTAGTCGAAACTACAAAGTGCTTTTGGCGACCTCGATGGTTATTGTCTTCGACTTCAATGGACATGAAATAAGCCTATTTAGGAAAGGACGAATGCTCATCAAGAACGTCCGAGATGAGAGAGAGGCCATTTCAGTTTCGAGTGAAGTTACCAAGTTTCTTGATGCGGGTTGACAGAAGTGACACTTCAGACGTTGGCTCCAAAATGGCCGAGCCTAAAGTTGTCCGGGCGGTCGGTCTTTCTCATTTCAGGTGGCATTGATTCTCCCGTAGCAGCGTGGCTGCTGATTCGGAAGGGTGTTGAACCCGTCTTCGCCTATTTCGACAATTATCCGTTATGCGACCAGGCAGCTGAGGGCATAGCCTTAGAGACCATTCGTAAAGTCTGCGAGCGGACGAAGGTTCAAAATTCACACGTATTCATTGTATCACATTCACCGGACCTCCAGGAGATATTGTCAAAATGCCCTACCAAGTTTGCATGTATGCTTTCTCGGCGTGTGATGTTCAGGGTTGCCGAACGAATAGCTGAGCGTGAGAAATGTTCTGCGATCGTTACGGGTGACGCTGTTGGACAGAAGGCAAGCCAGACGCTTCAGAATATTGTAGCGGCAGACTGCGTTCTCAGCAAGGTGCGTGTGCTCAGGCCCCTCGTGGGTATGAATAAGCAGCAAATTGTGACGTATGCTAAAGAGATTGGAACCTACGAGATTTCGATACGCCCAGGGGTCGCCAGCTGTGGGGTTCCAACAAACAACCCCAGCACCTCTGCAAAGAAGAATCAACTCGCGGATGTCGAGGCGGCGTTGGACATGGAAGGGATGGTTAGCAGAGATGTTGAGAACGCCCGCGTCATTTCCATTTAGAGTTTAGTTGTGGAAATCTTTCATTACTAGGCTCATAACATCTGTGGCGGCAGCATGCGCAACCTGCTCGGAGCTAGCTTTCCGAACTATCATCCGTCCATCCCTTCTAAGGGTGATTTCCGTTCCAGTCTTGTTCCTCAGGATAACGAAATGCGGTGTCCACATCATCAATTCGTGTTTGTGGATTGGCTGACCTTTCATGCCCTCAATATCGACCGCTAGAGGCTTCCTTGGAATAGCTTCGACGGAAAGGTGATCCGAACACAACTTGAAAAAAAACGGCATCATTTCCCGCTGAGAATCAGTCACCCAGATCACCATGAGTTGAGAACTGTCATCGAATTGCAACTACACGTGCAGGTTTATTAGAGCTATGTGCCCCAACGATTCGATTGCCGGGGAGAATGCCGGGGTTGGTCTTTGGCTCTATAGCCTATGGCCACCGAAGGCCGAACGGTCCAGGCGGCGGGCTGCAGTAGACTAAAGCTTGCCGCAACCCGCAGTATAGAAAGCGAAAAAATCGCTGAGGTGGGTTCAATTCCCATCCCCGGCTCCAAAATCTTCTGCGATTTAGGTCATGAAGCCAAGATTGGAGTTCTGAGAGAAAACTATTCTCTATATTGCGAGCGATGACTCATAAGTCTTATCCAAATTAAGCATTCGAAAGGTTCTGACAACGAGATTTGGTGCGGCCGCCAAGATTCAGCATTTGAAAGACTAAATCTCCTCAGCCTTCGACCTTACTTCTTCAGAACCCTAGAACCCTATCGCGCCTAATTAGCGAAAACAATAAACAGGCAGGTGGCGGGTTGAGTTTGGATTGAGGTTTGGTTTCACTCAATGAGCCACTATTGTCAGCTGTGTCAACCAACTAAGATATTTCGATCAAACGACCAACTGCATGAACATCATTGGACGGCTCATCGAGAATCGTGCTGTGATGTTTGTCATCATTTGCGTCGATTTCACTCAGGATTTCATGGCTGTGCAGTCTGCGGTTGCCGATACACGAAGAAGCATCCGGAACTAAACTAGCCTAGCGTGAGATCAACGACTTAATTCGTGCCAACGTTCTCTCCCGGCGCCATTTCCGCACTCTTTGTTCAGTGCTCGCCCGAAGATCCAAACGCGCACTCGTGTTCCATCTCAAGCTCCTGAAGCAATGGAAACGGTCTAGTATCCGGCTTGTTATTGTGGATGAAAGTGGCAGGGGCAGCTTGAGAAGACTATTCATGTTCATGACGATAAGCGTCGACGGGTTCTTTGAGGGGCGGAATCACGACATATCTTGGCACAATGTCGATGAAGAGTTTAACAAGTTTGCCATAGAACAGTTGCGCGAAACTGATGCCATTCTATTCGGGCGACGAACCTACGAGCTCTTCGAGGATACTTGGCCAAAAGCAGCCGACGACCCGAGAATGTCGAAGGATAATCTCGAAATCGCCCGCCTGATCAATAACATGAACAAAATCGTCTTCTCGAAGACACTGAAAAAGGTCGAGGAAAAAGAGAGTTGGAGAAATGTCAAACTCATTCGTGAAGTGAATCCGGAGGAAATCAAACGCTGGAAACAGGAACCGGGCAAAGACTTGGGTATTGGGGGCAACAACTTGGCTGTAAGTTTCGCTCAGGTAGGCTTGATCGACGAAATTCGAATTATGGTTGACCCGGTTGTCCTAGGGAAAGGCACTCCCCTCTTCGAAGGCATCAAGGACAAGCTGAATCTGAGACTTCTGAAAACTCGGACGTTCAAGTCAGGAAACGTCCTGCTTTACTACCAGCCCGTGAAGTACGGGAAGGAATCATAATGATCTTGAGACGGGAAAAATTGTGCGGTCACGGGACCGACGAGCACCATCTTTCTTGAGTAAAATGGGAGTCGAACTTTATTTTCTCTTCCCATCCCCGGCTCCAAAATTTCCTTTCGGTTCCCGTTTAAATACGAACCTCAATTAGAATTGACCGAACAAACTTGCAGTTAGACGTTTGGTGAAGAAGAGGCAGGAGATAGATGTGCAAATCGCGGAGACTGTCAAATCATTGGAGAAGCAGCGAATGATGACTGAGCTTCTCAAGAAGCTAAAGGCCAGTGTTTGAACGTGGCCGCAACGGCGCCGCCGGTCAAGCGATATCGGCGTTGGTCGATTAGAGTTCCAAGAATGCTTCTCTTCCACGTGAAGAGCGTCGCCCAGAAGGAGAGATGGGCGTTCAGCGATCTCATGCGGATGCTGATAGTTCTAGGTGCAACTGTGAGTTGGCTGAGATTACGGAAGCAAGAGAACCTGGACAGGCTAGGGAAAATAGCTCACGCGAGCCGCGTGGCGGACATGTTGAATGAGGCTGTTTCACATAAGCGCCGAACGAGAATCTACCCTGTCGTGAGAGATGACGCGGGTCGAGCCACCGACGTGGTCACGTTGATCCTTCCGGCCGGCTACGCTAGACTAATCGAAGCCTATGCGGCCACAAATCGGATATCGAAGAGTGACGCCTGCGAAAGGCTACTGACCTTTGGGCTGATCGCGTATTCGACGGCAGAGAACGCCCTGCTCCAAGCCATTCAACGAGTACGCAGACAAAGCTGAAACCCAGGTAGCACCACAAACTCCAATGTAGTACTAGGGTACTACATTCGCATTAGCTGGTCTCTTTCAGTTTCCAGCGTTCCATTGATCGCGAATCCATTGTTGTCCTCTGGGCGTTCTGCTTCGTCGTGCCAGGAATAGCGACAACAATGTCCTCTCATGCGCCGGCGGTACCGAGCTCGCGGCAATTTGCATGCTGATTTGCAGGAATGAGCATGCAATTCCAGTCTCGCATCCGGGTGTTCTTTGCAGTTTTCTTCGTCTCACAGTCCCGTGTTTCTGCTGGGGAACTTCGACCCTGTAGATGGTCGCCGGCGACCAGCTACGTGGTCAGGAAGGGTAACTGCTGGATTTAGAATTATTTTCCTGTTGCCGCAAGGGTTTTACGCATGGGTGGGAATGGGAACCTTATGAAAGTTGACGAATCTCAACTGGCTTCGCTGAAGATTGAAGACAAGTCGAAGTATGAAGATGCAATCACCTACATGTATGCCGGAACGGACCCGGCCGCAGTACATAAGCCCATAACGATATACAAAGAGAAGAATGCCAATGCATACCTAGTCGCAGGTCGTTACGCGAGCGCAACCGAGACCGAGCTAAAGTACAAGCCCCTAAACGAAGAAGAACAGAAGATAGTCGTTGGGAAGCTCGGTTCTGGCAAGGTCATCAAGTTCCTATCGAAAGAAACCGTTCTACTGCCGTAACCCCGGATTTGACCGGTAAAAACAGTTTCTCTTCAGAAATGATGTATTGAGTTGAATTTTCGTACCTTCGTTGAAACCGTAGTCGCCTTGGCAGTCTTCGCTTCTGCATATGCCTTGATACGAATCGCCCTGACAGAATTACCACCGGTAACCCTGGCAGCCCTTCGATTCATTTTGGCATCATCCCTGATCGTGCCCTTAACTGTGTTTCATTATCGCGGGGGCGCTTCGGGCATCAGTAGAAGAGACTTGCCAATCTTGTTTGGCCTAGCGATTGCTCAAATATTCATGCCCAATCTTCTCCAGAACATTGGGCTTGAGTACACCACCGCCTCGGTAAGCAGCGTCCTTCAGTCAACAACGCCCGTTTTCACTTTGCTGCTTTCCTTCATCTTGCTTAAGGAGAATGTTGGGCTGAGGGAATTGGCAGGTGTAACGGTTGCAATGCTCGGTGTAATCCTCCTGTCAACAGGAGGGAACGTCACGAATCTTGCTGGATCGGTGTTTCTCGGTAACTTACTCCAAGTCGGAGTCGCAGCTTCCTACGCCGTATCTGGAATCGTTGGGAAGCACTTGTTGAAGAAATATCAACCGATGTTCATAGTAACACTGACGTTTGTATTCGGCGGTGCATTGCTAACACTTTTCGCGGTAGTCTTCGAGAGGAATTTGTGGCCGGCGGCGCTCTCGAATGAGGTCATAATGGCGCTGTTGCTGCTCTCTTTCATGTACTGCGTTGGTCTTGTGTGCTGGTATGATGTGCTTCAACGTACTGGCGTATTCCGTCTCTATGTTCTTCTTTTCACTATGCCTGTTCTAGCCGTTCTAATTTCAGTCATCGTCTTGAGGGAAAGTTTCACAGCGCTCGACATCGTTTTCTCCGGGCTAACGCTTCTGGGAGTGGGTATAACACAATTCGGCAAGCCCCATTGACAAGTCTCCCTCTACCCAGCCCAACATCTAGTATCGCATTAACTGAATTCTAAACGAGTAGAGCTGGCCGGTTGAGGGAACCTGGGGAACGTTTCCTTCAGGTTAGCTGCGGCCGGTGGAGTACGTTACTGCTGTGACTGTGACACCCACTAGGAATAGGATAATTCCTACCAAAACCCAGGCCAACCAGGCAGGCATCAAGATCGCGAGCCACCTAACGGCCCCAACAGCCAGAAAAGCGATTCCGAGAACGGAGATAACAAGTCCTGCGAGAATAAGGCCGACAGCTCGAGCTACCCGTTTTGCCAATCTTTCCGCTGGCTTTGCGATACCGCCTAAGACTTCGCGCAGAACTAATCGCGCGAGCTTCTCAAACAAGTTGGAGGTTTCTTTTTCTGGCAATTTTGCTCCCCTACTCGCTGGACCTGGACAACGCTACTCCTAGCGCCATCCCTGCTACGAAAGCGACACCGAGGGCTAGGATAGGTTGGTCTGTTACTTTCTGTGCTGCTCGCTCTTGAAGGGCATCAATCTGCACCTTGAGTTCGCTAAGACGCTTGTCCATGTCCTTCTTAAGGTCGTTGACGTGTACCTCGACCTTCTCGGCTTCACGGCCTTCTTTTTTCGACAAACGATTACCACCTGAATAAGTGCCAGGTCAATGAGATCCTCTGTTCCTATTGCATAAGGAAACGCCGACAAGCAAACCGAACGCGAAAGCCAATCCGGTCACAAGCAATGGGCTATCTTGCGCCGCTTTCCGGAATTCCCGCAATAAGTCCTTCGGGGCCTGCATGTCTAAAATGTTTTCAACTTCCTCGTCGGAATAGTCATCCTTTTTTTGTGTCGTCTTCGACATGTGTCTCTATTCTGCTAAAGATTGTCCCAGCAAATATGTATTTGCGTTCTGTGTCATACCTGCCATCAGCCTCGAAATGGCGGAGAGCTATAAGGTGGGAGCCTTGAAGAACAGGTGCATTGGGATGGGCAATGTCAGGCGAGAAGAAACAGACTAGCTATATCCTATCTAGACTCAGGGAGGCTAGAAGACTCCCTTCCTCTGACCTTACGTCGAGCGTGGAGGATTATCTTGAAGTCATCTACGAGTTGATGAAAGAGAGAGGTTACGCAAGGTCAGTTGACATTTCTGAATACTTAGGGGTCAAGTCTCCAAGCGTTACGAGCATGCTGCAAAGGCTGCATGGCATGGGGCTCGTCGTCTATGAGCGCTATCGGGGAATTACACTAACTGAAAGAGGTAAACGTTTGGCACACTCCGTGGAACAACGCCACCTTGTCATAACTCGGTTCCTTCGCATTCTGGGCGTGAGCGAGAGCATTGCGAACTCAGATGCCGAGGGCATTGAGCACCACGTCCACGAGGCAACGATCGAGCGAATCAGTAAGTTTGTCGACTTTGTCGAGAAGAACAAAGCTTGGTTTGACGCCTTTGACCGTCCCGCAAAGAGGGGTGCACCTTAGGGTTAAGCGTCACAACTCGGCTTGCCTAACTTTATTATATCCACCTAACTCTGCATAGAGACCATTCTCCAAATGGAAAGTTGACCCACGACAGAAAATGGGGCACAGATATTGGGCATCTCCAAGAAAGACACGTTGGGACCGCTGTCTAAATCGCAGCCAATGGTGCCTCCAGGTTTCTTGCGTGACTTGTGGAATTATTTCGGGCCCGCGTTGATCGTAAGCGTTGCGTACATGGATCCGGGCAATTATGGGACTGATATCAGCGGGGGTGCTTCCTACGGTTACAGCATGCTCTGGATTGTTTGGCTTGCTGGAATAATGGCGATGCTTTTGCAGTATCTCTCGGGAAAGCTTGGCATAGCTACCGGTCATTCTCTCGCGGAACTCATGCGCACCTATCTCAAGAAGCGTACCTACATCGTGCTATGTTGGTTGGCTGCGGAAACAGCGGCCGTTATGACGGACCTCGCAGAATTCCTTGGGACTGTCATTGCACTGAAATTACTTTTCGGGTTACCGCTTCTCTATGGAACCTTTCTCTCTGTTTTCGATGTCATTCTCATTATGGGAGTAACGGGCGGCAGGGTCCGCAGGACGGAGTATATCTTCATGGCCCTAGTATCCACGATTGGCATTGGGTATGTGTTCGAGATTTTCATTACGGGGCCTAGTTTGGCCCCCTTGCTGTTAGGGTCGGTAATTCCGAACCTAGCTTCGACGGATCGGGTTCTCATCGCGGTGGGTGTGATCGGTGCCACGGTCATGCCACATGCCGTTTTCGTTCATTCTGCTCTTGCGAACGATAAGATAACCGACCCGAGCATTGAAACTAAAAATCGAGTGATGCGCCTCCATAAAGTTGAGAGCATCATCATGTTCACTTTCGCGGGCCTCGTGAATGCTGCCATCATGGTAATGGCTGCTGCAGCGTTTGGTTCACGTGGATTAGCTGTGGCCACGATTCAAGACGCATACTTGACCCTTGTCCCACTCTTTGGGCCCGCGGCCGCCATAGTGTTTGGAATCACGCTCCTCGCGTCGGGGCTTTCATCCTCAACAACGGGGACCATTGCTGGTCAAGCTATGATGGAAGGAATGCTCGGGCGAAAGATGAACCTCTGGGTTCGTAGAATTGTAACGAGGCTGATTAACACTGTCCCAACCACAATCGCCATCCTCCTAGGAATTGAACCGCTTTTGATTCTGGTCTACAGCCAAGTTGCCTTGAGCTTACTGCTTCCCCTCCCTCTTCTCCCTTTGTGGAAGTTCACGAGAGACAAGAACTTGATGGGTCCATTTGTCAACAAACGATCAACCAGTATTCTCGCTGCAGTTTTCATTGTGATCATAATCGTGTTCAATGCCCTCTTGCTCTATCTCAGCTTCGGTGGAAGCATCTAGCGCAGATGCTGGTCTGAGTCTTCATAGGTTTCTTCGTGCACGTTCAGCTATGGCGTCGGCCATCTCTGAAAGGCGTGCGGTGCCACCCAGGTCATAAGTTACTTTCTTCCCTTCCGCGATGACCTCCCGTGTTGCCTTGAAAATGGCTTCAGATTTCTTCTTCTCCCCTAGGTATTCAAGCATCCAGGCACCAGCGAGAACCGTTGCTGTGGGATTGACCTTATCCTGGCCCTTGTAAGCCGGGGCACTACCATGGGCCGGTTCGAACATTGCATAATTATCCCCGAAGTTAGCTGAATATATGCATCCGATACTCGCGACCAACGCCGAGATCTCTTCGGAGATTATGTCCATAAAGAGGTTGGTTCCAAATATGATACTCTGGTTAAATCGTTGGGGATTCTTGATAAGTTGCTGTGCAAAATTGTCTATGAAATATTCCTCCATACTGATATCGGAATAATTCTTGTGGGCGGTTCTGGCCGCGTCCATGAAAAGGCCGTCTGTCTCTTTCAATATGTTCTGCTTCGTAATCGCGTAGGTTCTCTTCCACCCGCGCCGCTTCGCCTCTTCAAAGGCCCTCTTAGCGACCTTCTCGCTCGGCTCACGTGTAATCTTCCGAAAGGCTATTGCCACATCGTTCGATAGGCGATGCTCAAGTCCAGAATAGAGACCCTCGGTCGCCTCACGCACGCAAACTAGCTCTACATCCCCAAGCGGCCTCTTGGTTCCCTCGAATGTTTTCACAGGACGAATATTCGCGTAGAGACCCTTCCGCTGGCGAATACTGACCGCAACACTCCGCGGCGTGTTAGGCCCAGCAGGCGTTGTAGTTGGGCCTTTCAAGCATGCGTCCGCAGCCTCGATTATCTTCCAACTTTCATCGGGTACCAGCGTTGCTCCACCGTGGGTCTGCCACCATTCAAACCCAGCATCGCACGAAAGGAATTCTATGTTTGTGCCGACGGCTTTCAGGACCTTCAAGGTCGCATCGGTGAGTTCGGGGCCCGTTCCATCGCCTTTGATCAAAGCAACGCTCTTCGTCAAAACTCATCCGAGCGCAACGAGTGGCCTTGATAGTTAAGTTTTGTTTTGCAAACCGTGAAATTGTGATGGCGGGCGGGGAGGGATTCGAACCCCCGAGCTACGCAAAGCAAGCTTTGTTCCACTGCCTACGCCTTCGGCTCCGGCACCATCGGCTCCGGAGGTCATTTCCTTCTCGTTCTCGGTCATTGCACTTTCACTACCTAACCATTCTGTAAATAGTGTGGGCTAGGTTATGAAGTGTAGGGGTAAGTTGAACCCCCATGACGATTCCTCAGGGCAGCATTTTCACAACGCAAACCTCAAGTGTGTTTTCCTCTAACAGCAATCTGGGGCAATTTGACACAATCGGAATTTGAGGAAGAGTTGGACGAAATAACCAGCAGCGTCAAAGACCTGGAAATCTACATTGGAATGGCCACTCGCCGATTCAAGGAACGGGACATCGCTGGACTAATCTCTATTCTAAACTCGCAGTTGCGTTTCGCCAGCCTGGTTCAGATGTTCATCGAGAAGTATGACAGATTCCTCGAAGTCGTGGAAAAAAAGTTCAACATACAACTGAGCAACCCTCCCAAAGTCCTAAGAACCAAGGTAATTGAGGTGAAAACAGCAATCGGTCAAATAAAACTGAACTTTGCTCAGAAGAAATTCGATATTGCAGGTAGAGCTTTGGATGAGATAGAAGAAAAGGTGGCGAATCTAAAACTCGGGTTCGATGAACTTTCCGTTCTCCCCCAAGAATTAGACTACTCTCTATTGAGTAATCAGGATTGGAGGCTGATTGGAATAGCTGGTATTCACTACAAGGCTAAGGTATTCCTAAGCTACCCTTGGAGGGACAAAGACTCAAGAAAAGATGAAAATGAGATATTGATTAGTAGTTATGTTAAACCAATATTCGAAACTTTGGGCATCATTGCGGTTACATTAAGGGACAAGCTACAGGCTCAGGATGATATGACTCAGAAGGCCAAGGAACTAATCCTTGATGCCGATGGGATAATGGGTTTCTATACCAAAGGGGATTCAATGGAAAATATCGAGTATGAGCTCTCCCTGAGTGACAACGTGGTTGCCATATTAACTGAACTCGGAGCCAAGTCTCCTTCAATGAGACGGTCAAAGTGGCAGCTCGAATTCAACCGAGATGAAACGGGAGACCTAGTTTTGAAGATTATGAGAGCATTGAAGGACAAAGAAATGTTCAGGCTTATTGCCTAAGGCACTCGCGCTTTACGAAAGTATGGTTGACCACGGAAAACGTTCAAGAAGGATAAACGTCGGAAGGATCTGAAATTCCCCTATGATTCGGTTGGATAATGTGGCTTGGATAAGGTGGATTACGCATGGGCCTGCGGCCCAACGGACTGATTATACGGCCTAAAGGCTTCGTGCTGTGCGTGGACGTTTCGCATGTTGGAAAGCTTCATTTCAAGCTAGTTCAGCAATAGTGTTCTGGTCATGAATTTTGCCCGAGAATAAATCTCGCTCAGTCGGACGGTTGAAATTTCGTTGGGTAATATGTGTTCTTGCTGCCGTTGAATTTTCTGAGCTGATGGCGATTTTATTTTACGTTTCCGTATTTTTTCCAAGCACGATTCCATTTGACCTTGCGAGGGCTGTCTCTGAGAAAATAGTGGATGTTGACACTGCGTTGTTGGGATTCACCGGGGTTATTGTTGCAGTTTCTATGCAGAACTGGAAGAAAAAATTCAAGCAAGCTCTCGCGGCTCTCGTACCAGTTATAGGACTTCTCCTTGTCTCAATGGCGACCTGTTTTGGAGCAATTGTAAGAGGTGCCCCGCTCCCCAACCTCGCCTTCTACCTCCCCCTGGCGTTTCTGATAATGGCCGTCACGTTGCTATTCTTCCTTTTAGCCATAATCTACTAAACCCTCGGTCGGAGAATCATGGCCAGCTGAATCGTCCATTCCTGAGTTTTCCGTAGGCGGTAGTTTGTATCATCAAATGTTGATGAGCCCAAATTGCTTGGATAGTTTCTTTCCTTGCAATAGGTAGCCGGCTAAGAGAATCGTCGTCATAGCGTCAAGGAATTCTCTGAGATGCATCGAGGTCCGCAGGCCCAACAGTAGTTGACGAAGTATCGTAACTAGGTAATTCGGTCTTGACACAGTCGCAGACACAACTTTTGTGAAGCCATCGAATAGCATAACGAACCAATGTTTGTGGCCATTTACGTCCATAATGTAGTATGAGGCTGGAGTGCCAACAGCGTTTGCCGGCATTGGAGGCAATGTAGACGGTTCAGGCGTCGAGGGCCGAATAACTTGAGTTGTGACCAGTTGATTCTCGTAAGGGATTAATGCTTCAGGCAGCGTGTGGACTGCTATCACAAGTAAGAGCCAAAGAAACAATATGACAGCGGATTTGCGCACTCATGGCCCTCCCTCAGAGAGAAACAAACACGGTATAAGCCAATCTCTGAACTGTTTAGGAGTAGATGGGCTTTCAGCTCTAGAGCCATCTTCCAGCCCTTCCCTTGAACTTCACCATCTATCGCCACATTGCCCAACTTTATCGAACGCATCTGAACCTGTAGTCCTTTCCTTCGGAAATGCTTGGCTGTAGCCTACCTAAGCCAACGTAAGTTGGTCAAGAATCTTCCTTCAATATCGCTACGGGTAGCTAAATCCCATATATGCTACTTCGATTTGTGAGGGCGAATGCACGATGATTTCGGGGTCGCCATTGTATAATTGATTTGTCCCGGTTGTTCTGACTTTCTTGTTTAGGTAGAATGAAACACTGGGGCTAACCAATCTTTCGTTCGCAGCAATAGCTTGATTGTTTCCTTGGCTGATGTCTTGCTAAAGGTCTTGCTATCACGCAGGCGATAAGGGAACTGACGAGAACGGCTAGGAAGCCTACTTCTGACGGCAGTTCCGGTATTGGTGTCATCGTAGGCTGCCATTCCATGTACGGTATTGAACTGGGCAGGGTGACAATATCCCCATAAACTAACGGTGTTCCCTTAGCCACCAAGTACACGCCATACAAGTTAAGTGTCGAAGGATAAAGTGATGGAGGTTTTTCGCAAACTCGCTGCCTCGTTTCATTCAATATTGCACACATTAGGTCAGGCGCGTAACGTGTGTGCGACAAACCTAAGGTATGTCCTAATTCATGCATTATTGCATATTCGAAGCCGAACCCCGTCGTCCAATTCCTGCTAAGCAGAATTGAGATTGAAGCAGCGTTGGAATCAGGCCGGACCGTGGTCACGCCTTTCCACCATTGGCCAGTGTCTGGAACGTATGTTATGGTTATTTGTGATTTGCCAGTTCCATTCACTAGCGTATAGATGGCGCTTGAATCTTTAGGATACCAGCTAGCAACAAACCATTGTTGGGCTTCATTCCAAACATTGAGGGCGAACAGCGTTTGGTTGTAGGCCCAAGCGGGTGACTTCGGTATGCTCACGAAAATTGTTTGACTACGCCAATTTGCCTCATTAAAGATTGGTTGAAAGTAAGTCTGCTGCGCCCCACTCACCAAGGGGATTGTCAGCACTAAGAAAAGGGATAGGGCTGCGAGTGTTTTGAAGGTTCTCATTCTCTCTGTTGCGCAGAGTTTCTTCTGAGGTTCTAACTTACGGGCATGATGTGGGGAGGACGCAGTGCGGTCCCTTTGGGTTATCCTGCTGTGTCATGTTGTACCCAATCGGATGAGTTACGGGGTCAAAGCTTAGAATTATGGTTTGTGAGGCGGCGGTTTCGCCGAAGGTTCCGTAGCCTACAATTGAGATGTGCGCTCCAACAATCCATTGGCCGCTTCGATTCGGTGCGGTTGCATAGGTTGTGAAGCTGCCGAATTGGTTTAGGTAGGTTCCAGTTCCAAGGACTTGACTACTTTGAGCGTCGACGATTTGGATTTGTACGCCCTGAAAGTTGATTGCTGAATCACAAGAGAAATGTGCTTGGGTTTGCGTGGTGAAAGTCTCGTTAGCGAAAGCGGTACTTGGGAAGAAAACACGGAGGCTGTCAACGTAGCAAGAACTTGCTTTAACCGGTACAACAGTCTGTAGCGGCAGGGTGAGGGCGAATAGAAGCAGGGCACATGTGACATATTTCATGGTGAATTGCCTTGGTCACTTAACGGGTACTTGTCTGCTTTGAAGTTCTCGGACGATTTCCCAACCCTATTCTGTGTGCACTTTCCCTTCTCTCTTCATATTTCTCGGGGTTCTCCTCGAACATTGCTGTCGAGCCCGTTCTCTCAAGACGTGTCGGTCTTTCAGCGTTAGTTTCGGCGGTACTTCTCATTTCCTTTTCCGTCTACGTAAGTAAAGGCCCAAGCCTGCTATTCCAGCAACCACTGCAGCGAATATTACACCAATGATTTCATACGCATTTGTTTTTGTCATTTCATTAGTTTGTAGCGATTTTTGAATTGAAGTTGTCGGTTGCGTTGTCTTTGTTGCTTGAGAGGTTTGAGTTGTCGATGTTGAAGTTGTCAGAATCGTTTCCGGCAGGAATGATAAATCCGCAAGCCGAGCCATTCTATCTGATTCATATGTTACCCAAGGATATACTAACCCGTCACGATATCCTTTGTATTTGTCCAGCGTATTTGCAAATACCGCAAATCCTTTTGCATTTGTCTCAGTGTTGTTGTAGAAGTTTATGCTTTTCATAGAAATGGAAAATTCGTACTGCAGATTTGTAGATAAGTTATCATTTGGCGACTTGCTGATAGACGCAGCAAAAACTGCATCTTTGAAATATGGTGGGTTTGTAAAAGTTTCTGTAAGTACCTTTATTGGGTTACCTGGTTGGTTGCTTACTATATGGCCAACCCAGTCAAAATCATCTTTTTGAGGATTATGGTTTGGAAAACCATCTTGCAAAGTATCAATATCGATTTCGACTACTATGTCTCTTACCGCAGTTTTTTGTGATATGAAATCAACACAACCATAGAGGCCATTGTCGCTGTATTTTAACATCAAATATCCTTTCCCAACATTCAAGTAATCTAAGTCGCCAATTCGGGTATACCTAGACATTTCCTTTTTTTCTGCACCCTTCCATTCATCGGCTTTGCAAACTCCATCAATTCCTGGAGGATTCTTTGTATAGGGAACTTTCAAATCAACTCCAATCACATACCCAGGTGGACTCACAGTTGTTTGTCCTTGAACTGACGCGGCTCCAAGCAGACTCGCAAGTATCACTGCCATGCTAAGAATCTGTTTAGCCCACATTCGCAAGGTTCCGAACTCTTCCGCTCACATTGACGAGAGAGGCGAAGTTACTTAGCATTTTGTCTTACAACTTGTGTAGCGTCGATTCAAAGCGTTTTGAAGGTCGCTAGGTTGTATGGCTTAGTTTCAGCGATTGCGTTATGTCCTTGCCGTTTCTCGATAATCTTGTCATCTATGAATTGGTACTGGCGTTTGCATGAGCCGCATGAGAAATTGAATTCATCAATCTCGCTCGCATGCTCCCACCGCTTAATGTGGTCAATCCACACAAGTTGGTTCCAGCAGTTAGGACATTTAGTTGCCTCGTTCTCGAAGAGCACATTGGAGCAGCTCTAGAGATATTTTGCGAGGTTTTCAATTCGTAGGGGAATGAGCTTGCCGCCCTCTTGCAACTCAAACCATAAGCTGCATCGTTCGCAACGTTTCAACGGGTAGCTATCTTGGCCGAGAAGTTCCAAGTCACAAATCGGACACTTCAACTTCGTTCACCGTTCATGCCGTGAACCATGCAAGCAGATAACCAGAAGATGGAAATGCAATACAACAGTCGGTGAACCCTGAAAGTAGACTCCCCGATAGCAGAGAGAAGAATGAATCTAAATCACGATTATCTTACGTCGAAAGTATTCCTTCTCTTCGTAAATAGTTTCACACCTTCTACGTCACAAACATAACCGAATCCTGATTCCACTAGCTCCTGTGTTTTGACAGTCTTGGCTGTGTCGCAAAGTCTTAAGAACCCATGTGACGAAGATTACAACTTGTTTTATTGCAAAACCTACCATCAGCTCTTGAGTAACTATGCTACGCAGAAATCTGCTCGCTGGTGTCGTGTTTGCGTTAGTTCTGCTAGTGCTAGTCGCGCACGATGTCTCTGGTCAGATGGGGGGAAGTGTCAGGATTACCCAGGTTGACGCGCCTACCACAGTTGCTGCCGGACAAACATTGACGGTGACCACAACAATATCCTACTCCATAGCCCCCGGATTTTCAGGTCAAGGCTTAATGGTCATGGTTCTCGACCATACTGGAGCGATGGGTAATCCATACGCCATAACCGCCAGTTCCTGTGAGGGATACACATACCCAGACCTGTCGATTTGTGCTATTAGTCCTTCAAACCCGAACGGTGATTTGACTGTAAGTTTCACGTTAACAGCCCCTAACACCCCAGCGCAATCCTTCAACCTCTGCGTATACGCTTACGTCACGAACGGGAATAGTTATCCACCACAAGTGGCTGCTTCTGATTCCAAAGTTGTGAAAGTTGTAACCTCTGGTCAGGTGACGACATCTAGCCAAACATTTCCTACAACGCAGGCTTATGCAACGCCTACTGTTTCCTACACATCCACCACTCCCACATCATACTCTAGTGTAGCTTCAGTGCTCTCCAAAGGTCAGAACTGGTTCACCTTCAACAATTACGTAGCCTACTTAGTGTTCTTGGTGGCAGCAGGCGCAGGTGTCGTTCTCTTCTTGATTTGGAATCGTGCCAAATCTGGCTCTAAGCCCAAGTCAAAGACAACCCCCGTTCGAAGAGTGGAGACTGCCCCTAAGACGACGATAAGTAAGGATGAACCCGTTAATCCGCCTTCTCCTGCGCAGGCTCCTGAAAGGACTAGAAGGGAGTCAGCAATGTTTTGTTCTCAATGTGGTGCTCAAATATCTCGTGACAGCAAATTCTGCAAAGAGTGCGGCTCCAAACAAACATAAATCTAATTCCATTGGCGAATGCTCATGTCTCTACTCAGGAAGGTATCGTGGCTGTTCGTTCTAGCAATTGCTATCTCTGCAATCACCTTTCCGATAGTAAGGGCGCAAACAGCCGCCATTACGAATTCGCAGGCGACTGACTGGTTCTCGGCCAATTGGATAACCCTCCTCGGTCTTCTCGGTCTTACAATTGGCGTCATAGGTGTGTTGTTAGCCATAGTTTTCTATTACAAACCTAGGAAGGTCAAGAGGCCACGCTACGCACTCAGCAGCCTTAACCTCGTCAGTGACTTTGCGAGCAGACTCGACCCGTTGGAAATCAACTACGCTGGGGAGCGAGTGGAGAATATTACTGTAACTAAGGCGGCGTTCTGGAATGACGGCAGCGATACAATAAACGGTTCGGACGTACCTACAGCGGACCCGATTTCCTTTGGAATCAGTGACGCTTTCAAGATTCTCGATTCTAAGTTAGTCTATGCGAAGAATCCATCAAATAAGATTAACATTGCTCCTGTAGGTCAGTCAGCAGTTAATATGAACTTTGAATATTTGGACAAGAACGACGGAGCGATTCTCCAAATCGTACACACAGGAAAATCGTCGGCCGACATCAAAATTGGTGGGACAATCAAAGGCGTTGGTAAACCAGAGGCTCAAGTTCCCGAAAAATGGGCGGAGAGATTTCTTTACATAGAGACTTTCTTTCTATTTTTGTCGACCGTCCTAATAGTCTCTAAAACTGCCTTCGAGGTTGGTGTCTATATGGTGTTTCTCATTACCGTAGCTCTCGCCGCTACAGCGTTTTTCTATCTCCCTCGGGCTAGCAAGACACGACTTCCGAAAGGATTTGAAGAACGGTTGGAAGCGTTTTAAGAAACATAAATCGGGAAAACTGTTTCCCTACTTCTTCCTCCTGAAGTAGGCTAACCCGTCCTTCTGAAGAATGAAGTCGAACCCTGCCTCAATCAACTCTGTTATTTCCTTCTGCCTGACACAACTTTCTGAATATACGTTCGTTCAGTTCGTAATACCTTAATTCGGAAATCCTTGCCAACGATGCATTCTCAAACAAAACTGATTCATCATATTTTGCAGGCTGAACTCAGATAGAACAAGCAGAATGCGTAAAGCCATAGAGCAGCCAAGTAAATCGACAAAATGCCCCCGAAGATGTGCAACGTCTTCAGACGAAAGAGATTGTGTGGCCGGCCTCCTACTACGGCATGTCGCCACAAGAGCTTATGCGTTGGAGCATTTCTGTACTGACTGAAATAATGTTGGAGATGCATGTCCATTTGATTTTCGATTTCTTCCATTCTTATGAAACAAATCTCTGTTAGGCCGTCTGCCCTTATCACTATAACAGCCCACCCAAGCATTATGACGGTAGAGAGGAAAGCTAATACCGGCAAGAGCTTTACAAAATCCGTCCGTTGCAGTACAAACCCCAATGCAGCAAGAGAACCACCCAGAAAGAGTGCGGCCATGTTTGAGTTCATGGTGTCTAAATGGTGGGCAGTGGAAATGCAAGCATCATATTCTGCTAGCAGTGCATTCCTTTCCTCCGCAGAAGTACCGTGTCTCTCCATGCTATCTCGCTCCAATACCTGAACGACTGAGAGGATTACCTATTTTCTCTTCCTAAACACTTTGAATCCCTCTACGTCACAGACATAATCGAACCCTGATTCCACTAGTTCTTGTGCTTCTTTGACGGTCTTAGCTACCTTAGAAGTGAATTCATCGTCAGGGAAGCTGATTAGCCGAACGTATCGAAGCGTGTTACTAATTGACCGATGGCCGAGGATTTTTTGAACGTGTACTATGTCCCTTGTCTTATGATACTCCATAGTTCCTTTGAAGTGGCGTAGGCTTCGGAAACTGATTAGTTGAAGCTTCGGGTTCGCCAACTTCAATGCTAGTCTCTTTCGTTGTCTTTGGAATACTCTTGTGAAATCTTTCAGGCCATCAATGGGAGCTTTGGTCCCGTCATGGAAAATGTACTTCCTATCCTTCGGAAGCAAGTTCAAACGGGCAATTAGATTATTGCTAATTCTTAGCTCTCGACTCCTAGAACCCTTCTCAGGTCGAATAACAATCGTGTTCCTATCGAGGTCTATGTGAATCCATTCCGCTAACCAACCTTCACCCGGTCTACAGCCTGTCTCCTTCAAGAGGAAACAGAATGTTCCAATCTCCCTACTTGGAAGCCCTGAAACTAGTGCGTCAACATCTTCCTCTTTCGGAATATGGGGAAGTAAGTCTATCTTCTCATACTTCGGGCGGTCCCACTTAATTCCCTCATACCTGTAGAACCTGTCAACTTCCTCGGCGATTCTCTGCTTACCGCCCTCATTCCAATCGCAACTCGCCAAAAATCGTTTTACTGATTCAGGTTCTATGATGTTGCATCTACGGTCTAATCGTTTCAAGCTTCGAACAGCAAAATAGCAAGTGGATTCCCGATAGCCTTCCCTACGCATCCATAAGCCGAAGGACACTATCTCGTTAACATGTGCGGGGATTAGTTGTGGCGGGCGGGGAGGGATTCGAACCCCCGACCTCAGGCTCCGGAGGCCTGTGCCCTATCCAGGCTAGGCTACCCGCCCGTCAGAGGAGAGAGTAGGTTTTCATGTATAAGGGTGGACACAAGAATTTTCGAATAGCAGCGAACCAATTTTAAGGCGAACGATGCCATAGCCAATAGCTGAACCGCTTCCAAAAACCGGAAAATTGGTCGCCTTGGGGAACATTCTCCAGCAATTTAGAGATGAGTGTAACAGCGCCCTTCGTGATGCGCTGGAGAAGTCTTTTCCGGAATGGGTCGTTAAGATCCTGCGCCTTACGGTCCCTCCGTCCCTCGAATTTGGCGAGCTGACATCGTCAATTGCACACGAAATTGCTCGTCAAAAGCAGCTTCAACCACAACAAGTTGCCCAAGCAATTTGCGCCGCCTTACCGATAAGGAAAGGCACGCTTTTGGCAAATGTCGAAAGCGTTTCAGGATATGTGAACTTCAAAATAGATTACAAGATTGCCGCTCCTCAAATTCTCGCAAATGCACTCCGAGAGGACGTCCGCTTCGGCATTGAGAAATCAGAACATCCGATAAGGATGACGGTGGAACATACGAGCGCTAATCCGAGCGGCCCCCTAACAATGGGCCATGCTCGAAACGCCATACTTGGGGACGTGCTTGCACGCTTACTGAAGGCAAGAGGGCATTCAATCAAGAAAAGGTTCTACATTGACGACATGGGACGGCAAGTGTCGATTCTCGCATACGGCTACAGCCTCCTAAAGGAACCTGAACCTCAAGGTAAGGCGGACCATTGGTTCGGACGCCTTTACGCTTGCACGAACTGCGCGGTTCAGGTCGAAGCCACGAAGTTGAAATTGAAGCAAATTGTGGACGATCCAAACCAGAGCGAACAAAGAGTTGAGCTTCAACGGAACCTCGACGATTGGGTAGGGATCGCTGCGGAACTCGGAGCAACTGACGCAGAACTCTTAGCAAAGGTTGTAAACGCCGTGCGTGCAGAGCCAAACCCTGAGAAAGCCATTCAAGATATTGGGCGCAGATACGAGCAAAATGAGAAAGAAGCCGTTGCTTTAGTCAGAAAGGTTTCTGAACTATGCCTGAACGGAATCAGGGCAACATTAGACGAGATGGATATTACATTTGATACTTGGGACTGGGAAGGGGAACTACTTTGGAACGGCTCCGTTGACAAAACGCTTGCCAGGCTAGCTAAACTGCCCTTCGCAAAGAAGGAGGGCGCGTCAATTTCATTGGACGTTAACTCCATATTGGACGCCTATTCGCTACGCAAAGAATTCGGCCTGTCCGAGAATTATGAGGTCCCACCATTGACCCTCGTTCGCAGTGATGGCACAACCCTTTACCCAACGAGGGATATCGCATATTCAATCGCAAAATCAGCCGATTCGGATAAGGTGATAAACGTAATCGCGTCGGAACAGAATTTACCCCAACTACAAATCCGCCTAGCACTCTACGCGCTCGGCGAACAAAAGGCGGCACTTAATCAAATTCATTATGCGTACGGTTTGGTTGAGCTCCCAGGCGGGGTCAAATCGTCGAAAAGGAGAGCGCATTACGTAGCTCTTGATGACGTGATCGAACAGGCCAGATCCCGAGTTGAGCAAACAATGGCACAGAGAAAAGAAGAACTTGGGGCGACCGAATCCCACAGGACAGCTCAGAATATAGCGCTAGGCGCAATCAGGTTCACTCTGCTTAATGTTAACAGCATGAAGAACATGACATTCACTTGGGACCGGGTCCTCAGCCTAGAGCGCAACAGCGCCCCGTTCATCAACTATGCCTATACTAGGGCTGGGAGTATTCTTCGGAAACTAGGCGAATTCCCAAAAAATGCAGACTGTTCGCTTCTCACACATCCCCTTGAACTCCTGCTCATATTCAAAATCGGACAGATGACTGATGTCTTCTGCGAAGCTGCAGACCAGCTCAAACCGGAGGAATTGACTGGGTACGTGAATTCCATGGCCGAAAAGTTCCATGAATATTACGAGAAGGTGGACGTAATCCACGCAGGCGCAGATGTTAAGAACGCAAGGGCTTGGCTAGTTAGAGCCATACAGGTTGTGCTCCGGAATTCTATGGAGTTACTCGGAATCAGCGAAAGTGAAAGGATGTAACAATCATGAGCAAGAATTCTCCGAGAATCAGCTGGCAGGGGATAAGGGGCTACTTCACGCTCGATCTGAGCCTACGAAGCCTATATGATAAACTATTCTTGCTGCTCTTCGTTATCGACGTGATTCTGCGAGCCATATGGCTTGACAAGCCAACGGGGTCCCTAATCTTCGATGAGTGGTATTACGTTAATGTTGCACGAGTCATCCTCAGGCTTCCCCAAAGCCTAGGAGCAAATTCGCAACCACCATATGTCAATGTTCCTCCCGGCCTGGACCCGAACCATGAACATCCACCCCTGGCCAAACTGCTAATCGCATTCTCAATGTACTTGTTGGGGGACAATGGTTTCGGCTGGCGCATACCGAGTGTAATATTTGGTTCAATTGCGGTCCTCGTTTTCTACTTACTAATGAAGAAGCTTGCGACCTTCAAGATGGTTCCACTGGTCGCGACCTTCCTATTTTCCTTCGATAATATGATCTTCATTCAGAGCCGGATTGCAATCCTCGACATCTTCGCCTTGACATTCATGCTCCTGGGGCTCTACTGGTACTTCTCGGGCCATTCCTACCTTAGCGCGATCGGTATGTCACTCAGTGCCTTAACTAAGATTACTGGCGTAGCAGGACTGCTCATAATTGTGATTCTGCATGCCGTAAGATTCGCGACGGGCCGTACGAAGGGAAAGACGTGGAGCGACTTCTTTTCGTGGTTCGAAAAGTACTTTGCAGTTTTTCTAGTCTCGTTTCTAGTATTGCTCACAATAATGGACCGGTTGTGGGTGGGTTATTCCAACCCCATTGAACACATCCAATTTATTCTCAGTTACTCGACAAACCTTGTATCCCAATGCCCCAACGGAATCATAAGTTGTCCATGGCAGTGGCTCCTGAATCAAATTCAGATTCCTTACCTCATAGTGAACGTCCAAGTTTCCTCAGCTAGCGGCACATCGAGTTACAAGGCCGTTTCATTCTTGGGTGCGATGAATCCTGCCATTCTATACCTGACCATACCTGCGATGCTGTATGCCACTTACAGTTATTACCAGAAGAGGAGCGACCTAACTCTGCTTTCGATCGTCTGGTTCGCGGTCACATACTTGCCTTACTACCCCGCCGCCATAATCGATCAACGGGTGACCTACCTCTTCTACTTCCTTGCTGCTGTACCGGCAATCTGCGCCGCCGTCGCCCACATGATTTTGGACCAAAACCCGCCGAAACTAGTTGTCGTCTTCTATCTCGGGGTAGTTCTGCTTGCTTTCTTCTTTATGTTCCCATTTAAGGTCATACCAACCTAAAATCTAAAGGGGTCCTCGACGGGACTCCCCTGACCGAAATCAACAAATACGAAGCTTGAAGCTTAGACCTACTTACACAAGGATTCCAACAGATAGCACTGCACAGGGAACTTTGGATAACTAGGAGGTGACTAACGCATGGCACAAGAGAAGGCAGCTCCATCCCCCCCAAGGGAACAGCCAAGGGCTCGAGAGCCGATTCCACCGGACACGATCCTGATTGGAAAGAAACCCATAATGGCCTACGCAACCGCGGTCATGATGCACTTTCAGGCAGGCGCTCAAACTTTGACCGTTAAGGCCAGAGGGCGGGCAATCAGCACAGCGGTCGACGTCGTCGAAGTTGTACGCCGCAGATTCTTTGCAGGAAAACTTGCAGTCCAAGAGATAAGCATCGGAACTCAAGCGCTCGGAGAAGGTAGCGACATCAGAAACGTTTCAACGATTGAAATCAAAGTGAAGAAGACAGGATGACATGGGTCGCCAAATCGGAGCTTACATACTGAAGTGAAAATCCCAATTTCTTTTGCGGTTTTCGGTTTACTATCGAATTCGTAAGGTAATTTGTTGAATACCAAACGAAATCGGTGGAATCAACAGAGGCAGCTTGCGATGTTCTCTGTTATCGCAGATTGATTAGAACGCGCTTCTGTGCAACATCAGAATAGTGCGCACTCTTAGTTCCTGAACGATGATTATGAGAAACCTGTTTCGGTGACTCACCAATTCTTGACAGTTTTCTTGCATGAAATTTGAATAGCATTCGTTCGTGTACGCAGAACAAACACGAAGAATTGTTGTAAGCACAAATCGGTGAATGTTAGAATGAATCAAGGTTTTCTCAAGGACTGGGATAGGGACGAAAGAGAGCCTGTTTTTTCAAGAGTTGGTGACCGTTTCCATCATAAACCCGCTGTCAAGGAGCAAATCAGTTCGGCGCTCTACAGGCTGAATGTTCAGAAGAATAAGCTCGAAACAGCCGCCTCCCGCATGCAACAGCACGACAAGGACATTTTCGCCAAATGCATCAATTCGCAGATGGCACACGACAACGCTCGAGCGATGATGTATGCGAACGAGTGCGCAGAAGTGCGCAAGATGGCCAAGGTAACGGTGCAGTGCCAGATGGCGTTAGAGCAAGTCTACTTACGCCTCCAGACGATCGAAGAGTTTGGCGACGTTGCAAAAATGATGGCTCCCGTAGCGAGCGTGGTCCACTCAATAAAGAGCCAGATATCAGGAGTGATGCCTGAAGTAGGTTTTGAACTCGGCCAAATAGGCGAGGTTCTAAGCGGCGTGGTTGATGAGGCAGGCGAGGTCACTGGATCAAATTACGATGTGAACGCGTCTAGTGAGGAGGCTCAAAGAATACTCGGCGAGGCTAATACCATCTCAGAGCAGCACATGAAGAACATATTTCCAGATCTACCGAGCAACGGATCCGTGTCGCGCCAGAAAGTTGGCGAAGCCGGAATTTCTCACTAGAGGATTAATTCGCCATGACCCTCACCGTAGAACAAATTGGAAAGTACCTAGGGCAGGCGTTTGAGGATCCGATGGGACGGCCCTCAGGCAAGCTAGTAGGTCTTACGGCGGATATCAAAGATGAAGTACAAGCCGTCCAAGTAGCATTGAGTAGTGGGGAAGTTACAGAATATTCAATCAATTCGGTCAGAGTCATCAACGGACACCCAATCATACTAGAGGCATGGCGCATCGAGGCCGAGGATCTGAAAAAGGAACACGACATCATCAAGAGAAGAAGGCAAGCGCTCGACCTGCTCCTAAAGGACGGAGACATTGACCAAACCGAGTACAATCAGCTGCGAAATAGCTACGAGGACATAAACAAAGAGATCATTGGAAAACGCGAAAAGGTAGTCGAGACCCTAAAGGAAGAGATAGCAAAGCTTGAACAACAAATCAAAGACCTTCAAACAGCCTTAACGAACAACAAGATGTTGTACACAGCTGCTGAAATCGACGAGAGCACTTACCACTCAGTAACCGAATCTATTCGAGCGGGACTCGAAATTGCCCGAAAAGAACGAAAAGACCTTGACAACACGAGGGAGTCATTGCAGACAATCGATGGCTTAGAAGCCTCAATTACGACCACGGAAGCCTCGGCCCCGACAAAAATTCCTGATGTAGTAGTAATCAAGATGCGAGAATCAACCTAACCACGATAGGATGTGGTTACCTTCTCCATCTTTAGGAAAGTTGAGGACAAGCTTCACCCCGTGCCACTAAAGGAACGCATTGAGCACGCATCTTTCAGACTCCGTGCGCAACTTGAAAAACTGGAGCACATGTACGCTCGTCTTCACCAACGTGACACTGACCTCTTTCAACGCTGCGTAGGCGCACAGGTCTCGAACGACCTGGGACATGCGAGGATCTACGCCAACGAATGCGCCGAAATAAGAAAAATCGCTCAAGTCGTCTTGGGCAGTCAACTTGCCCTGGAAAAGGTAATCCTCAGGCTCGAAACCGTCGAAGAATTCGGTACGATCATGTCGCAGATCGCCCCTGTCATGGGCATAGTTAAGGAAACAAAATCGAAAATTGCTGGCATCGTTCCCCAAGTCGCTAGCGAACTTGAAGAAGTCAACAACATGTTGGGGGACCTAACCTACGAAACCGGCGAAGTCACGGCAAACACCCTCCCCATAGAAACAACGGACGGAGAGGCAAGAAAAGTGCTCGAGGAGACTGGGCTGATCGCAGAACAGAAGTTGCATGAACACTTCCCAGACCTTCCAACCTTAGAAACCACTCAAGTTGCAGTCCCCGAACCCGCAATCTCAATCCCGGACATGGAGGCGGACATCGACGAGCAAGTCTACGAGTACGCAAGAAAACATGATGGCGAGATGAGTGTGGAGTCATGCGCGCAAGAGCTCCACGCCTCACCGGTCCAAGTGAAAACCGCCATTCATAGACTACGGGAAAACGGAAAGGTCGTAATCGAATAATCAGGACTAGTGTGAGTGATTATTGATGCAGCTTTCGGGTTCTGAACAACTCGAACAGATGGCAGCGAGATTCGCAAATGAAGCCGTTCAGTTTGATAAGCAAGGCGCAAAATCGAACGCAATCTCAAGGTACGAACGGACAGCTGAGATACTTCTGAAGCTCTGCACTCTCTACCCCGAAGCCCCCCAAACCCGCCTCTACATGCAACAGGTGGAAAATTGCAAACGCAGGGTTAAGGAGCTCAAGGATGAGAATGGGCACTTAGATGAGCGCCCTAGCCTAGCACAATCTACTAAGCTTCAGCAGCTCGTATTGGCAGAGAAACCAAACATCAAGTGGGGCGAGATAGCTAACCTCCACGACGCCAAGAAAGCTATCGAAGAATCCATAGTCTTTCCAGTGAAGCGCCCAGACCTTTTCCCATTAGGTTGGCCCAGAGGAATATTGTTTTTCGGCCCACCGGGCTGCGGGAAAACTCTTCTTGCCGCCGCAATTGCGACCGAAATTGATGCAGTATTCTACAGCGTTGATGCCGCTTCGATCATGTCGAAGTGGCTTGGTGAATCTGAAAAGAATGTTGCTGAACTCTTTGGTTCGGCTCACAAAGCATCTAAAGAAGGCCACCCCGTCATAATTTTCGTTGATGAAGTGGACTCGCTGGTTGGAATTCGTGGAGACGAAGTAGGTGGCGAGGTAAGAACCCGCAACCAATTTCTCAAGGAAATGGACAACATCTTGGATAAGAAACGCCAAAGCCATGTTTACGTCATTGGAGCGACCAACAAGCCTTGGGCAATAGATGAGCCATTCATCCGTAGGTTCCAGAAGAGAATCTATGTTCCACTCCCGAACTCTGAATCTAGACGAGAATTGTTCGGCATTTACGCGAAGGATCTTCGGCTGGACCATGACATAGACCGAGAGGTCCTAATTCAGAAGACGGAAGGCTACTCTGGGAGCGATTTTCGGGACATATTCCAAGGGGCCCAAACGAGGGTTGTGCGTGAATTATTCGAGGGCAACACGCTGAAGGCTCAAGGTCAAGCGCGACCCATCACGATGGATGATTTCAGAGAGATTTTGAGAAAACGGAAACCAAGCGTTTCACTCCAAATGTTGGGCCTTTACGATAAGTGGTTCGAAACATACAAAGCACTTTGAGGTAAGAATGAAATGATTGATGCAGTAGACTACAAGATCCTGGCGGAACTTGTCGAAAACGCGAAGTACTCCTTTGCAGAGATCGGGCGCAAACTGAGTCTTCATCCAAATGTCGTCGCCTACCGTGTAAACAAGTTGGAGAAGAACGGAGTAATCAAGGACTATACAGCAGACCTAGATCTGGAGAAACTTGGAGTAGCGGAACAAATCTTAGTTGGCGCCAGCTTCCCGAGAGACACCGAAAGGGATTCAATTATTGAGAAAATTGCGGCAATCCCCCAAACGGTGAAAGTGGTGAGCTCACTGGGCGAACCTGAAGGGCTTGTTTTCTTGGTGGGTAAGAACAAGTCGGAAATCGAGAAGTTGATGACGAAACTGAGATCCCTCAATGTCAAGATCGAATACACCGGATCAATAATCCGAACTCTTGAAGAAGGCAGGCTCGGCAATTTCCTGAAGATCTTGGCCAACGAACGCGAAACAGCAGCGAACCAAAGCGACGGGAATGGAACACTCACAAAGGGGGGATAGATAGTATGTTCAAAGAAAGAACTCCGTGGAGTAAGAAGCTCAAGGAAGCAATTCACCCAACTCCAATGAAGCAGCGCATCAGCGAATGCCTATTCAAACTAAAGATCCAGCAACGAAAACTCGAGAGAACCTCATACCATATGCAGGAACGCGACCAAGCACTCTATGGGAAATGCGTTTTGGCAGTTCAGGGGAAGAACACTGAACTCGCGTCAATCTACGCCAACGAATGCGCCGAACTCAGAAAGATGGCGAAAGTCATCTTACACAGTGAACTAGCACTTGAACAAGTTACATTAAGATTGGAAGCAGTGAACGAATTCGGCCAACTAGCCGCCACAATGATGCCGATTGCAGGCGTTGTAAGAACACTGAAGTCGCAACTGGAAGGCGTGATGCCTGAGGTCTCATTAGAACTCTCCAGCGTAAACGAGACACTTGAAGAACTGAGCATGGAAGTTGGAGAAACTAGTGAGAACACTTTCGATATTTCGTCATCCAGTGGAGAGTCGCAGAAAATCCTTCAGGAAGCCAACCTCGTAGCCGAACAGAAGATGAAGGAGCGCTTCCCAGAGCTGCCACCCATTCCAACCAGTGAAGCTCGGATGTAACCGGGCTTCGTCCCCTTCCTTTTTCAATCCCCTCTCCTCTTATCTGCACCATAACGAGGTGCAGTTGAACGGTCGTCATTAACAAGCTTCTGACATTGAGGTCGTCTGAAAGAAGGCAACTCATCGATATCACGCCTCAAGTGATGAATTTCGTTGAAGAAGCTGGAATAAAGAATGGAACGTGCATCATCAGTGTACCTCATGCAACTGCCGCTATAGTCGCAAACGAACATGAAAGCGGCCTTATGCAGGACATGCTTGCCAAGGTCGAGGATGTGTTCCCAAGGTCTTGGAGCTATGGCCACAACGCTATCGACGATAATGCCGACGCCCACTTGGCTGCGGCATTTCTCGGGCATTCTCGAATGTTCCCAATCGTAGATGGCCGACTCATTAGGGGGACTTGGCAGAACGTCTTTGTGGTCGAACTCGATGGCCCGCGCACGAGACGTGAAGTATGGTTGCAAATCATAGGCGAGAGTTAATGGCGCATATGGGGGCCTTGTATGTCGTACTCGACTCAAACGAAACCCTCGAATACATGAGGGTGAAGTTTTAGGCCTCGTAAAGCCTAATAGCGATGAAAACGGAGCACACGAAGAAGGAATCAAAAGTGCCGGAAGAGAACAACCTTACTTGGGTCATAGGTGGCCCTCAAGGCAGCGGAATTAACTCTGTTGCCGAAACATTCGCAAAGGCTTGTGCCCGCGGCGGGCTTCATGTTTTTTCCAACATCGAATACCACTCAAACATCAAGGGAGAGCACAGTTACTATCGAGTACGTGCCTCCGATAGGGAAGTTCGATCACACGTCGACTGGATCGACCTTCTCATAGCGCTTGACAAGGAAACTCTGTTTGGTGACTTGCATAAGGAGTACCCATCACACAACGGCCATAGGAATGAAGTTAGCCCTGGCGGGGCGATTGTATTCGATTCCGCTCTAAAGTTGAAGCCAGAGGAAATCGGACGCCCAGATGTCAGCCTGTACGCCGTCCCATACATGGCCGTATTGATCGAGGCTTTGAAGGAGACTGGCCACGAGCATGAGCTGAGCAAGTATCAGGTTATGACAAACACTGTGGCTTTCGGTGCGTCAATGGCTTTGATCGACTATGACTTTGATGTAGTCGCGTCAGCGATCAAAGAAGGTTTCTCGGGAAGAAAGGCTGCCCTTGGTGAGCTCAATGTGACGGCAGCACGTCACGGATATGACTATGTCAAGAAGAATTTCCAGGACGGTTTCGCGTACAAGCTCCATCCGATACCATTACAGGAGAAGCGAATGGTGATTCGAGGAGTTGCAGCTGTTGGAATCGGAAAGTTTAGGGCAGGTTGCGGTTTTCAAACTTACTACCCCATCACTCCTGCGACGGACGAAAGTGAATATTTGGAGAACCACCAAAAGGACTTCAACATTGTAGTTGTCCAAACTGAAGATGAGATTTCCGCAGTACTCATGGCAACGGGTGCTGCGCATGCAGGCGTTCGTGCGGCAACCTCAACTTCAGGTCCAGGTTTCTCCTTGATGGCTGAAGGACTCGGTTGGGCTGGCCATACAGAGGCTCCAGGCCCAGTCATAATCTTGTACCAGCGTACGGGCCCTTCAACTGGCCTTCCGACTAGGACTGAGCAAGGAGACCTCCAATTTGTCTTGCACGCAGGCCACGGAGAGTTCCCTAGAATGGCCGTCGCTCCAGGTGATGTAGTTGAATGCTTCAGCGACACATTTGACGCATTCAATTACGCTGAGAGGCTTCAAATGCCGGTCGTCGTAATTGCTGACAAGTTTCTCGCCTCAAGCTACCGTACCGTTCCGATGTTTGATACGAGGGACCTGAAAATTGACCGCGGCCAAATGCTCTCAGAAACGGATCTGGCCGGGAAGGGTCCCTACAAACGCTATGAGTTTACGCCACTTGGCATTTCGCCAAGAACTATTCCTGGAATGGCTGGGGGAATATTCCACACAACCGGCGATGAGCATGACGAGTTTGGTAGCATAACAGAAAACTCAGAAAACCGTGTCAAGATGATGCAAAAACGTATGCACAAACTTCAGCTGGCTAACGAGTTGATTCCAGATGAGAAGAAAGTTAACTTTTTTGGCCCCGAGAAAGCAGACATAACCCTCGTGGGTTGGGGGTCAACGAAGGGTGCAATTCTTGACGGGATGCAGGACCTCGAAGCAGACGCGATCAGATGCAATTTCCTTCAAATCAGATACATGAGCCCGTTCCCTACGGAATTGGTGACCAAACATCTTTCGAACGCGAAGAAGAGAGTGTTAATTGAGAATAATTACACCGGGCAGTTGGGAGCGTTGATTAGGGAACACACAGGGATAGCAATGGATTACAAGGTTCTCAAGTACAATGGCAGGCCGTTCTCGCAGAATGAGGTCTATGAGGGAGTTAAAGAGGCAATTAAGAACGGCACCAAGGAGGTCGTGATGGCCCATGCTTGAACTCAAAGATTTCAGAACTAAGGTACATAACGACTGGTGCCCAGGTTGCGGCGACTTTGGCATACTAAACGCGGTGCAGATGGCGCTGTTCGAACTCAAACTGGAACCACATGATGTCGCCATAGTTTCTGGCATAGGTTGTTCCGGAAAGACACCACACTTCGTAAACACCTACGGCTTTCACACGCTCCACGGGCGGTCTTTGCCGATAGCAACTGGAATCAAGCTTGCAAACACGGCGCTGACCGTGGTCGCCGTCGGCGGCGATGGCGACGGTTATGGAATTGGTGCAGGCCATTTTCTCAACACGGGCAGGCGAAACCTTGACTTCACCTACGTTGTACATGATAACCAAGTGTACGGCTTAACCAAAGGCCAAGCCTCTCCAACTTTACCGAAAGGGCTGAGAACCAAATCTATGCCAGCCCCAGCGATCATTGAGGGAATAAACCCCCTCGCGACCGCTATCAGCGCTGGCTATACCTTCGTGGCACGCAGCTATTCCCTCGATGTCAGGCATTTGAAGGAAATTCTGAAGGCAGCTATCCTTCATAGGGGTAGTGCGCTGGTCGATGTGCTGCAGACCTGCCCAACATACAACGACATAAACACGAAGGAATGGTACGCGGGCGCCGACTTGGCCTCTAAGGCACCGAGGCTGTACAAGTTAGAAGAAACGGGCTACGATGGAACCGTCAAAGACCCGAACGACTCGAACGAAGTAAACCAGATGAAAGGTCAAGCAATAATCCGGTCCTTCGAGTGGGGCGAGAAAGTACCAATCGGGGTGTTCTACAGAATACAGGAACCAACCTACGAGGATATGATAGCGAACAGGATGCCGTCGTACAAAGAAGTCCCACTCACCAAGCAGGACCTGTACCACCGAGACACTACTTCACTGTTCGAAGCCTTAGTTTAGAACAGCCCTACTTTTTCTTTTCCTTTCCGTGGACTCCGGGCGTCGTCATCGCGAAGGGGTCCAATATTTCATCGAGTTGATGAGCTGAAAGTAAGCCCTTTTCCAACACCACCTCGCGCAATGGGACCCCACGCGCCAGTGCTTCCTTTGCAACTTCAGCTGCTTTCTCATAGCCAATGAACGGGTTGAGGGCTAACGCGACCCCCGCGCTTTTCTCAAGCAAAGCTGTACACCTTTCCTCATTCGCTTTAATACCCTTCACGAGCCGCTCATTGAATACGCGTACGGCATTCGTTAGGATCATGAGTGACTGTGTTAGGTCGTATGCGATTACGGGCATCATCACGTCCAGTTCTAGCTGGCTCGCTTGGGCGGCCATCATAATGGTTACGTCTTTCCCAATGACTTCGAAGCAAACCATGTTTAGCATTTCAGCAATACTTGGGTTTATCTTACCTGGCATTATCGAGGATCCAGGCTGTACAGCTGGTAGGACTATTTCTCCAATTCCGGTGGCTGGCCCAGAACTCATCAGGCGCAGATCATTAGCGACCTTCGTCAGATCAACGCTCAATGTGCGGAGGGCAGCCGAGAACGTTACGAAATCGGCCATAGATTGCATCAACGACGCATAGTTGCGTGCAACTCGGAACTTGAAACCCGTGTATTTGGATAGGTTCTCCACCGCAAGTTTCACGTACCTCGGGTCCGCGTTCAAGCCGGTACCAACGGCCGTCCCCCCCAAGTTGAGTTCCAGCAACTTGTCCCCAGCATGTTCTACGGTTTGGAGGTCATCTTCCGTAATTTTCGCCCAAGCTGCAAACTCTTGGCCTAGGCGAATTGCACCTGCGTCCTGCAAATGTGTACGGCCGGATTTCACTATGTGATCGAATTCCTTCGCCTTCTCATCAAAGCCCTGCTTCAGGGAGGCAAGGGCTTCAATGAGTGGCTTAGCCATCAATACGCTCGCTACGCGAATGAAAGTTGGATAGGTGTCGTTAGTGGATTGGCCCATGTTAACGTGGTCGTGGGGGCTTACGAGCTTGTAGTCGCCCTTTCGGCCGCCAAGTATTTCGATGGCTCTGTTCGCCAGGACTTCGTTCGCGTTCATGTTGTGGGAAGTCCCTGCACCAGCTTGAAAAACATCTACGACAAAATTGTCTTGAAGAGCACCGTTAAGGATTTCATCAGCTGCGGAAACAATTGCCTGCCCCACTCTCTTATCCAAAAAACCCAGTGAGAGATTCGCATCGGCCGCAGCTTTCTTGACTAGAACCGTTGCCTTAATGAATTCTGGCAGCGGCCTTATACCACTGATTGGGAAGTTCTCAACAGCCCTTGCAGTCTCCGGGCCGTAGTAAGCTTGCAACGGCACCCGTACAGACCCAAGCGAGTCTCTCTCGACCCTCGCATCATCATTTCTCGACATGAAACGGACGCCAAGCGGACTCTACTGACGCGGCAATAAAGGCCTTAGGCCCAACATTTGGAATATAGCAAACCAACGGTTCAGGGCCAGTCCAGAAACGCTGACAAGTAGGAATAATAGGCCAAGGTGCAGCTGGGCGAGGCACTCAAGGCAACGCATCGCAAATTCGAGCAAACACTAAATATGGTAATGCAGCACACCGACTGTCTGTTGAGGCAATGGTACACTTGGAAAGTTCCGGTGTTTTCCTTCCAGAAGCTTAAACGAACTCCTTCACTAGTCGATATGCGGAATAATTCGCGGGAGCGATTGTGCCTTGAGTAAGGAAATTGGCATTACTGTGAAGAAGGCAGAGGACCTTTCGGAATGGTATACGCAGGTAGTGACCAAGGCTGAACTCGCTGACTATGCCCCCATGAAGGGGTTCATGGTTCTTCGCCCCTACGGGTACTCGATATGGGAGAAGATCAAAGAGTGGTTGGACCGGAAGCTCAAGGAAGCTGGTCACTCGAACGCTTACTTCCCACTTTTCATTCCGGAGAGCTACCTCAAGAAAGAGGCAGAGCATTTCAAGGGGTTCACCCCGGAGGTATTCTGGGTAACCGAAGCTGGAGAGAACAAGCTCTCAGAACGGCTCGCGGTTCGTCCCACATCTGAAACCATCGTCAATGACGCGTATTCAAGGTGGGTTCGAAGCTGGCGAGACCTGCCGCTGTTGATCAACCTCTGGAACTCGGTACTGAGGTCCGAAATCACCGCGACTCGACCCTTCATCAGGACCTCGGAATATCTGTGGCAGGAAGGCCACACCGTACACGCCACGAAGGAAGATGCCGACAAAGAGGTAATGATGATACTGGAATTCTATCGTCAACTCGTGGAGGATCAGATGGCGGCCCCGGTACTAACTGGCTACAAAAGCGAGAAAGAGAAATTCGTCGGGGCCCTCTACACGACAACTCTTGAAGCAATGATGCCGGATGGGAAAGCAATGCAGATGGGAACATCACACAATCTTGGACAGAATTTCTCCAAACCTTTTCAAATCAAATACCTGGGGCAGGATGAACAGACGCACTTCGCCTGGACAACTTCGTGGGGCGTTTCCTGGCGACTGATTGGCGCTATGATCATGCTTCACAGCGACGATAAGGGATTGGTCGTCCCGCCTCGAATCGCTCCGATTCAGGCTGTCATCGTTCCGATATACTACAAGACTGAGCGGAGCGAAGCCGTCGCGGAAAAGGTTCGAACCACCGCCGAGAAGTTATCTAAAGCCGGGCTAGCTGTGCATGTGGACTCCCGTGAGCAATACACCCCTGGGTGGAAGTTCAACGAATGGGAGCTCAAGGGGGTCCCCCTTCGGGTAGAAATCGGACCGAAAGACGTTGAAAAGAATCAAGTTACATTGGTTCGGCGTGACAACTCACAGAAACTCGCGGTCAAAGATGACGCCATTGTTGATGAAGTTCAGAGATGCCTGGACGAGATACAGAAGTCTCTGTACTCTAAAGCGAAATCAGCCCTCAACGATTCAATAAGCCAGGCAACCGACTATGGCCAATTCAAGAAGAACCTAAATGACCGCGGCGGGTTCGTAAGGGCCTGTTGGTGTGGGCGAAGTGAATGCGAGGAGGCCATAAAGAATGAAACAGGAGCAACTATTCGCACAATCCCTCTCACGGACGAAAAACTATTCTCAAGCTGCATATATTGTGCAAACACTGCGGCGAAGGTAACATACTTCGCCAAATCCTACTAGCCGCTCTAATACGCGCCTAGAGCTCATAACAACGTTTAAGCGCCGCACAAGCGGGTTTACGGTGGCGGATAAGATTTGACGAAGAAGAGAAAGTCCCGCGGACGAAGCAAGGGAGGAAAAGGGCGGAGCGAGATGATCCAGTGCAACCACTGCGGTAGGCCAGTTCCAAGAGACAAGGCCAAACGTGACACTCAATGGATCTCGTTGGTGGACGCGTCGCTTGCACGTGAACTTCGCTCCAAGGGAACGTACATCGCACGTCAGCGCGTGGTCAAGTTCTATTGTGTCTCCTGCGCGGTACACTTCGGACTTTCGAAGGTAAGATCTAGGGACGAAAGACACTTTTACTAATTCGAGGAAGATGCTAGAATCAGCCGACGGTTATCCTATAAGGTGCTAGTACCGAAGTCAAGTCTTCAGAATCGAATTTGTCGAACGCGGTGCGGCGTGTAATCTGGTGGGTCTTCGCCGGGAATAGGGGCGCCCCAAACCGCGCCCGTCTAGTCGTCTGCCTAAAGGAGAAGCCTATGAATGCGAACCAGCTGGCACAAAAGCTAGGGATGGATTACAAAACAATCCGCCACCACTTAGGAGCCTTAGCTAAGAATCGGCTTGTAATAGAAGCGGGGGAGGGCTACGGGGCTATGTATTTCATCTCACCCGAACTCGAACAGAACTACGATGAGTTCCTTGGGATTTTGGAGAAAATCAGGCAACAATAATTGGAAGCCATCGATTCCTTCAGGTAGGCTTTGATTCGGGATGATGTCGGGTCTCAAAGAGTATAGGCAAGGAACGTTCCATAAACGAGTAGCGTATGGCCTTAGGGACCGGAAGCTCATGCTCGTCGCAAGGGGAATTCTGAAGGGTTTCAAGGTTCGGTGCAGAACTGAGAACGCGGCCAACAACCTGGCTTACTCACTACGAATTAGGGCGACGCGAATCGGAGAGGAAGATTACGCCAGGTTCGGCATGAAGGTCAGGGTGGAGGGCAGCAAAGTCTTCGTCCTCGGAACCCCCAAACACAGGACACGCTAACCCTCCATGAAGTTTCGGCAGACATGAAAACTGTTAAATGCTTTCCGCGAGTTGCTTACTTTGACCCACAATGAAGTTCATGATAGAATTCAATCCGCCTGTTGATTTCAAGAACGAATTCGAGAACCGTCCCGATATGCAGAAGAAGGTTGGAGCAGCAATGCAAGCCATCAAACCTGTCGCGGGCTGGTTCACATACCGCTACGGCTTCATAATAGTCGAAGCCAACACCACAGAGGAGCTTACCCGAAAAGTTGCGCCAATTCTCCATCTCTTCAAGGTAGACGCCAAGGTCTCACCCGCGATCCCACTAGAGGAGTTTCCAAAGCTCGTTGCAACCCTTGGGGAAGAAGCAAAGAAGTACGAGTAACCCCTCGAACCGTCTGCTGGTCTCTTCGGGACAGCGTGAGCCGACCGCTGGCGTAGAGACGGCTGGCCATTGAACTTGACCGAAATTCATAAACCACTAACCACACCTCATGTTAGTTGGCGTGATTCTTGCCTGGCAATCTATGGTTGAGCGATTACGAGGCACGAGAGGACACGTGCCCCTTCCTTCAGAAGGTTTGCTTAGAGTGCGAATTCGCCGAACGCCTCGCACTCACCGGCGTGCCCGTCGACTGCAAACGAGGCCACATTGAGAAAGTCAAATCGCTCTGGTACTATATGTTCAAGGGATACAAGCGATAAAAGCGACCGTCTTCGACATAGGAACGTAGGGCAACGGTACCTCTACGGTTGAAAGGCAACAAGCTTGCTTTCGGAACTTTTCGGTAGACGGTTGGTAAGGGTCTATCAAACCGAGGGTAGAGAGTAGTTTCGCTTCTGGGGACTAATCGGTCAAGAGTTGGGATGCCAGGGATTGAACCCATTCGGTAAGTTTGAAGCCTGCTATGGTCTGCGTATTAGTTTTTCGAAAGTTATCACTCAATCCCTGTGCGAATCTTAGCTTAGGGTAGCGTTACCGAACGGAGAAAGGCATTTAAACACTAATTGGGTTTCTTTGGCTGAACCAAAATGAGCAGTAAAGTGAAATCGTATCTTGCAATCCTGATGGGCATAGTAATCATCGTAATGGACATATTCTGGCTAGTCTACCCGGTCAGCGGCTTTTACAGCTACCAAGCATTGCCTTGGCTGGCCGCAGGCATCGTAATCCTAATCGCCAGCATAGTCTGGATAGTCCTCGACTTCAGCCTCATGGAAAAGTAGCCGCCCGTCATCCTAGAAGGAAGCGCTGCCCCGAGCGGGCATCAACTCAATCCACTGACGACTCGATTAGGTGCGCTTGGAAATCGCTCATCTGCCCCAAGAGCTGAAAACTCACCGGTCTGCCTTGCTCATCCATTACCAGTGCCGCCTCGTAGGAACCGTTTCTTCTGTTGTCTTTTATCGTGTACACGCGTAAGACTTTGCTATTACCTTCTTTATTCTCGATGTCGTCCTTCCTTTCAGCACTCACCTTGGCTTCGATGATTTCGAACTCTGGGTCCACCTCGAATCTTATCATGTGAAATTCGGTCTTTTGTCTGACCTCAAGCGAGCTAATCCTATTGTTGATGGCAACATACGTTGAGACTAGAGGGCACCCAAGGGCGGTATCCTCTGCGACATTCTTTTCCAAATGAATCTCTGACTGTCCCGGCATTTTCACTGTTATCTCAATGGTTCGCATGTCTCTTCGTAGCATTTCCGCCCTTCCCTTCCCTTCTAACCGATCGCTTTGGAATATGAGTGATTCACGCCCAGGTTGATCACCTAACTCTAATCGCATTGAGAAAAGGTCGAGACGTGGTGGGGCGTTTGTCATACTTCGCGAAAAAATCACCAGTCGACCATTCGCCTTCTTCTCGAAAATTAACCGTTCTTCTCCGATGATTGTGTTTGAGAGCCTCGTTTGATATCGTCCGGCAATGATACGCCGTCCTTCGCTCAGCAGAGGAGGCATACTCCCAAGCTTCTTCTCTGTCATTGGATAGGTCGTCACGAGTTCATCCAGCATGTTTTGGAGTTGCACTTGACTGGACCATCGACCTCGCACCATGATTCCTAAGCGACGCGAGATGTTAGAGACGTCTTCCAAAGGGTTGCCTTCCAATAGAATTAAATCAGCTCTCTTGCCGACTTCTATCGTTCCGAATTCCTGTGTCGCGTTCAGGAACTGAGCAGCGTCGGCAGTGCCAGCCTTTATTGCTTCATAAGGTGTGAGTCCAGCCTGAACGAGGTTTCGGAGCTCGTTATGGATTGAAAATCCTTGAACCACGAACGGGTTCGGTGTATCCGTGCCTAGCAGAATATGAGCTCCTGCGTCATGCAGTGCCTTCGTAAGTTTCTGTCTTAGCCTGTCTCCTTTTCTTACTCTCTCAAAGTCTGACGCTGTCATTGTCTTCAGGCGGAAGTCTTTAGAAGGGTCCCAACTTGCAAGGTCCAGGGGTGAAGCGTATTTCATCTCCGGTCGTTGAAGTACCTGACGAGCTTCCTGAATTGGGATGAAATTTTGGTACACTACTAGAGTCACGCAGTTCCAGGTTCCCGCTCGAATCGTGTCCGTTACAACCTGTGAAATCTTGTCTTCGTCTATGTAATCAAGCGCTGCATATCGAGACTCGGGATCCAGTTTACTCTTGAATGGCGAGTCATCTGCTTCGGTGGCATCAAAATATCCTGTGAGGTGCTCGATTGAATTTTGCCCTGCTTTAAGGGCGTGATCTAATCCAACTTTTGTCGGTATGTGGCCAGCTACGGGCATTCCATACTTCTTCGCAGCAGCTATGATTGCATCGTAAACCTCTACGGATAAACCGTTGTACACTTTGATGAAATCGTATCCAGCATTCTTCTCCCGCGCAACCTCTTCTTCAGCTTCCTTAGCGGTCTCGATTACTTTTGAATCGTTCCAGATAGGTGGTTTCCCATCGAGCAACGGTCCTGCCGTGTATATCGTTGGCCCTAGTAGTTGCCCTTGCGCGATCATGTCGCGCCAGACCAGCTGACGACTGGTCCCCCACATGTTCCGTATTGTCGTGACGCCGTTGGCGAGGAAGAGGAGTAGAGCACCTTCACTCCATTGATGGACATGCATATCCGCAAGTCCGGGCAGAAGGTATCGGTTCCTACCATCTATTCGATGCGCGCCATCGGGAATCCTGGTGCCCTCAGTTTCGCCAATACATGCGATACGCCCATCTGAAACTGTAACTGTTTGGTTCTTCAACACTCCATTCCGATTCATTGGGACTAAGTTTACGCCAACAAATGCGGTTCTTCTGACCTCAGGCATCCGACATCATTCTAGAAGGAATGTTTTGCGTCCATTCTTAACGAATCTCCTAACGAACATAGTTGGATTAAGGTGCGCGGTTACCAACTAGAAGAAACGTTTACGCTGGATGGTTGGTGAGAGGCGAGCGAAGCGAGGAGGTTGGTATGCTGGTGCGGGCAGGCAAATTTGAACCGTCGTCGTTCGTAAAAGTGTGTGTGCGCACCAAAGGTAGCACACACATCGTTAACAGCGTAGTGGCATCTTCGTAGGAACGCGTCTTTGCTGTATGGTTGAACTCCTATTGTCCCAATCGACTAACTATGATCCTCATATCTTTACAGATCTCACAGTACTTGGTTGGACCATAGTAGGAAGTGGAGATGGTAGCGAGATGACCGCAATCTAACGTCACAAGGCATTTCGCTCTACTCAGTTAGTCACCCTCCTTGACAGGATCACGTGTAGGTCCGTGACTCTTTTTTTGCTCCTCCTACAGATGCTGATTATGATTATCTTAACGCCAGTGAGGGTAAGTTACGTAGAATCCTCGTCCACTGGTCGGTGTGGACCATTCTACTTTGAGGCCTTTCTTCTGCGGAATGTAAACCACATCTCCCGCTTGAACTTCAGTAGTCTTTCCTCCTTCTTTTAGGATAAATGAACCTTCAGTGCAGTAGATGACGGCACAATCGTTGTCGTAATCGAACTCAGTGGGTTCTGATTTCTTGATTTCAATTACCCCAGCAGTAAACGGCGCATTCTGCTTTCTGTCAACAACATCGACGAGCTTCAGGTCCGTCGCGCCAGCCTCAAATTTCTCAGGCACTATCAAGGATTTCTTGACTTGAACGATTGACATGGTAACCGCGAGTGAGGCCGCCTGCAGATTACTTAAAGCTTTACAACTCGTGGCCTGCCCTTCGACGACCTTTTCTGATTTTAAGAAGCCAAACTGGTAGTTTCGTGTGTGTGTGCGCGCACCATTAGAACCACACACTAGGAAAGACGCTTGATCATCGAACGGGCTTTCACATTAGTTCAAGCCCTAAAGGGGTCCTCAAAAAAGAGGATAGGTTTGTGAAGATCAGGGGTGGTTGCGCTGGTGTTATTCATGTTAGACGTTTCTGCTTAGCTGCATTGTTTGTGGTAGCTCTTCTTCATCAGGAAGCCTTTCTTAACCTCTTGCCCTGAAGGAATCTCCTTCCCACATTTGGCACAGTTTACCATTACAATACCTCGGGGGTGCCGGTGCTGTCACACTGTATTAAATCGTTCCGGTAAGCTTGTCCTATCGAGAGTGAACCCCGACCACAAGTATCCGGACGATTCCAAATTTGTAATTCATTATGAATTCGGTGTAGGTTTTCCGCTCCTTTTCTTGTGACGATACCAGTCGAGGTCTCTTTCATAAGTTGCGTTTGGAAGCATCCTCTTCCATAGATCAGAAATCTTAGCGTCCACTTGGCGGTAGTACTCGTCCCCTACCCAAAGAAGCTCACGTATTCCTTCCACATCGCAGTGAGGATTCCACGCCTTGTATGCCTTTAGTGTTTGATTGATTATCATGCCGCGTGCATTGTATCGGTCCGTCATCAATTTCCTCACGCCTGCCTTTACCAGTCGACTAAGCCCCTCCTCAAGTTCAACCTCAGTCACATATGGTAGCATTGGTGCAATGAAGACCCATGTCTCCAACCCTGCCTCGTTGAGTTGCCTAACCGCCTCTATTCGCTCCTTGACCGGGGAAGCGTGTGGTTCGAAGATCCGTTGTGCTTCTTGATTGAAGGTGGTTATCGTGAAACCTACGTCAACTCTGCTCTTCATGCGTGTGAGCAGGTCGATGTCACGTAGAACAAGAGTGTTTTTGGTTAGAATTGAGATGGAGAACTGCGGGTAGTTGGATATGAGTTGGATTGCGCCTCGGGTCAGTTTGTATTTTGCTTCCACTTGCTGATAGGGGTCGCATACGCTGCTTATCCAAATGCTGCCACTTGGACGTCTTGGGAGTTCTTTAGCTAACACGTCAAGCAGGTTTACCTTCACGTCTACGAAGCTGCCCCAGGGGTCTTGCAGGTGACCGGAAAAGCGGCGCATGAAGTTGGCGTAGCAATAGACGCAGCCATGCAGGCAACCTGTGTACGGGTTGACCGTGTAATCGTAGCTTAGCCCGCTCTTTGAGAGAGCCGTCTTGCAGTGTTTCTCCGTGATCTTCGGTCCCGCAGGTTTCACTATTCTCTTCATCGGGTTCCATCTTTGCAACCGGGCGCTTTTCAACTAGTTCTTTCTCCCTATCTTCTCTCTTTTTTTGGTGCAAAACTTGCTGAGCAGTAATCTGAACCGTACTGACTTGGTTCTGTGAACTCGCACCCAATGGCGTTTTGGATGAACCCAGTAGCGTTGTGTGGTACTCATCGTGCGAGCGACTGAATTTGAACTCATGTTTTTTTTGCTACGCGCACCATACGTAAGTCCAGACCAATAATGATGGAGGGCATTAAGTTCAATCAGACTTGAACTTCAATTACCAAGTTCGGAAGTTTTGTCTGCTTGATGAGAGCTAACCTACGTTCGATGGTCTTGATCCTATGAAACATGGAGACCATCGTACGTTGAAAATTCTCGTATTCCGGTGTGCCTTCTTTCTTTTGCTCGCTGAACTCGTGGTCTGCAATTATCTCTCCAATTAGGAACTTGAATTGCTCGGTGGTTCCATCAAATTGGACATCCACGGTCACCGTGAAACTATGCTTCCAATTTCCATTGGCCGCTGAAATGTTGACATTGTTAAAGACTCGAACTTTCGAGGCACGTTGGTCCAAGATGAGTTTGAATAGATCTTCTAGACTTTGAGACAACGTCCCGTCTATCCGAGAGGTTCGTTCAAGAACGTGTATCAGCTAACCCGTAAATCAACATCACGGTCAGCCTTTATGGTATGAAATTTGGAAATGCGGCAAGACTGAACTATGCTCAACTAGGACACGGAATATCGAACCACGAAAACAGCCGCTAATCATGGTTTGAAGGATTCAGCGAAGAACTGGCGGATGACAAAACGTATGGAGTTTATTGTCTGCTGAGGGACCTACAGAAAAGCAATAGCTCGCAGCATGCGCGCCAATCATCAAGAAAATAGCTGCAGGCTATGCTTAAAGTAAGACTGAGAAGATAATGCCTGTCGATTTCAATTGGAAGGTCAGAACACCGCTGTAGTGACCAACGTCATTCCGGTGGGCATACATCAGGACCAATTCTACGACATCCAATTCTACTACGAGACGGACCCGAAGAAAACGCCGCAATCTTGTAGGCTTGGGCCAGAAGCCGTCCCATCGGGTATCCATCAGGGCATGCGAGTTCGCGTTAAGGCGATGCTAAGCACAGTTCTTGGTCTTGAATTAATCACCTGATGCCACTTCCCTTCGGCGGGCAAGTTGAAAAAACAGGCATACCTAAGGGTGTTGTTATGGTAGGCACAAGAGACGCCAATGTCTCCAAGCGGTTGGTTTTCGTGTGTGCGCACCACCTGACCCACACACCACAGGACTGAGCGCCGGATTTTATCATGAGTTCAATCATGATGGGTATTTGTGAATTGACATGCTTGACACTTTGAGGGGATTCTCAGGGTTCATTTCAATCGAAAGAGGATTCATGCTTTGTGCGATATCTATCGCAGCAACATTTCTATTAGCAGGGAAATTTGCCTGGCAAGAAGCAACTTACGTCGGTCTTCTAGTCTTTTGCGGGTGGAGCGCCGTAGATGCCATAAATAACGTATGCGATGCTGACTTGGATACGAAATCCGACGCCTTTAGATCTCAGTACACAAAGAGCCTTGGAAGATCGGGATTAATGCTATGCCTCATCTTTTTTGCGCTTACCCTCGGTCTAGGTATAGCGACCCTTAGCCCCTTAGTTGTTACATTCATTTTGCTCGCTGGTGTCGCCGGGCTATTGTATTCTGTTCCTCCATTTAGGTTGAGGCAAACCATATACAAACCTGTAGTAAACTTCTTTGTCGGAGCCTTCCCAATTCTTATCGCGGCCGCCTTTGCCAGTCACTTTTCTGCAAATGCCTGGACCCTCGTGTTTCTCTTCGGGCTCGCGACCGCGGGCTATAGTTTATGGGGGGACTTAGCGGACTACGCTTCAGATCTAGATAGTGGGGGAAGAACTATTCCGATTGTACTAGGCCTCAAGCGAGGGCTCTGTACTACCATCGTAAGTGGCTACTCTCTCTTTCCGCTCATGGCCCTCGTGGGAGTGATGTTTCAATTGAACATTCTCTACTACCTCGTACTATTTTCCCTAGCAGCCTACCTCTCCATTCGTGTAATTCTAAAGCGCTCACTGCTACTCTCTAGTCCCACAAATGATGATGCAATAGAGCTCTTGGGCCAAACTTTGGCAAAAGTTTTCGTTATTATAGCAATAGTACAGACGACGAATCTCATGTTAAGTGCATTTCTGAAGTTACAAGGATTTTCCTTCTGGGTGGTCTAAGAAAAGAGTCAGCCAATGCAGTATACAGATGCAGTTTCTCTAACAGGCCTGTTCTTCGTGTGCGCGGGTCTAATGGTGCGCACACACACACGAAAAACGACGGTTCAAATTACGATGCTCGCACCATTAGTGCCACACACACAGAAGCCAGCGAGATACCTATCATTAGATTCGAGAATCGTATCCGTTCCCTAATAGCCCGAGTAATTATGAAGCAAGGCGTGGGATTTGTATGCAGGGGAAAACAGGCGGCAATAAGTCGGCAAGAGTATTTGCGCTCTTCTTAGTCATCTGCGCCGTTCCAATCTTAACGAGGCTTGTCGAGAACATTCCAATTACCGCAACACAATTGGCCTATTCCCTCCTCAACGGGGCTATACTAACAGTTTTTCTCGCTTGGCTAGTGCCCAAGATGCGTCTCAGACGCTGGTCACTGACTCTACTGGTCTGGTTGGAGCTCCTGGTCGTTGAGTTCCTCAACAACTACGTTGAAGCGTATTTCTTCACGACTCGGTACAGCAACCCCGCAGTTCTTGTGCAATCAGTGGCCTCCGCTCTCATTTCCTCCGTGATCAGCGCGACGGCCGCGGCTCTCTTGCTCGGCTATGGAATTTCAGGAATCACCGTTTCGTTGAAAGAGTACCTGTCGAAAAGGACGAGTAGCTCGTGGATTCTCCGAATAGCAGTAGGTTCCGTTGCATATTATCCAATCTACTTCTTCTTCGGCCTCTTGATAAGCCCATTCGTTCTGCCCTACTACAACGATCCTTCGTTTGGACTTCGGATACCCTCTTTCGCGGTGATGATTCCGGTGGAGCTTTTCAGAGGCTTCGTCTACACCCTCGTCCTCCTGCCTCTGCTAGCGACTGTGGTTGGAGGGAGAACTGCGAAATTCATTGCACTCGCTGCGATGCTCTACATTCCTGGTGGACTCATCACGCTACTGGGAAACCCAGGAATCCCAGCCCCGATCATCCCATTCCACGGGGTAGAGATACTGGCTGACTCAATTGTCTACGGATTAGTCCTGTCTCGTATCCTAAGTCAGCCAAAGTGAGCTCCTAGCCTCAAAGGTGGAAGGCTGATTTTCGTCGTGCTGTCTTCGTGTGTGTGGTATCAATGGTGCGCACACACACACACTGAAAACGAGTTCGACCGGGCGTCAGAAGATTTCTAACGTACTGTTCCAAGAACTAGTCTCGATCGTTGCAGTATTATTGAACCAAGACTGGTAGAAAATACTAAACGAATAATCACCGGAGGGTACGTTGTAGATGATCGGCGAAATGCTCAGGTAGTATTCTCCGTCTTTAGTGAAATTAGCGGTGAGATTGCACTGTCGGTCCACTAACGGAACTCCGCGATCTCTTAGCGTCACATTCATTTTCATGGTAAAGGTTGCATTAGGCTGCTTTTCGCCTCTAAATGGACCGGGTCTGATAGAATAGCTAGGCAAAGATGTATTGTCGCATAGGCCTTGACTATAGTCTCTTACAGGAATGAAAGTTGCATTAACGAAGCTTGACGAGACATTCTCTGGAGAGACGGTGACGTCGAAGACGACTAGCTCAGAAGCTTTAATCGCCCACTGGAGATTGAGTGGCTTCATCTTCTGCTAGTCGTTGATGCTCTTCGCGAGGTTCGCCGAACACTTCTTCAGGGTGGCTACTGCGGCGCTCTCCTCTTCTTCGGTGATTCCCCGCATCATTTCCTTGCGCATGGCCGCCCCTATGTCCGGGACAGTCTTCCACCGCGCAGAGCCCTTGGGAGTGAGCTTCAGGTAGTTAGCGCGACGGTCTTTCTCACTGGAGGTCCTGTCCAACCATCCCTTCCTGACGAGACCATCTACGACTATGGCCATGCTTCCAGATTCTATGCCAAGGTCCTCCTGAAACGCCTTCTGGGAGATCCGCCCCGCTCCGTTGACCTGATAGAGGACGGACCAGGAGCTCCGAGTCAGACCGAATGGTTTGAGGAGCCTGCTAATCTTGACGGTCACGTCATGGTTTATCACTTTCACCCAGTGACCGAGATACCTGACCTGAGGACTGGCTTCCATGCAAGGCCGGTTGGTTTCTCGCCTCTATATCTAATTGCTTTACTCGAATTTACTTTATACAATGCATTTTATAGCCGCGCTAACTACCTCCTAGTCTAGAAAATGAACGTCCTGGTAACGGGAGCAACTGGAAAAGTAGGCAGCAGATTAGTTCCGTCTCTGCTCAGCGGCGGTCATTCCGTACGAATACTTGTGCGAAGAACCGATGACGAAACCGTAAGGAAGCTCAAAGCCAAAGGGGCAGAGACTTTCATCGGCGATATCATGCAGCCTGAGAGCTTGCAAGAAGCCCTTGACGGAGTCGATGCGATCGTGCACCTTGCAGCTTTCTTTCGCAGTCAAGATGCAGAAAAGATCAAAAGTGTCAATGAAATCGGCACGAAAAATATAGCCGAAGCGGCTTCGCAAATTAACACAGGGATTCGTTTTGTTTTTTCAAGCACAAGTAATGTTTACAACAATGAGACCGCGCCTGGCCTAGAAAGTGATCTCGTTAGTCCAGCGGCTGCCTATCCCGCGAGCAAGGTAGCTTCGGAAAAACTCTTGCTTGGCATGCACGCGGCGAAACAACTTGACGTTTGCATCCTGCGCTTCGTTTTCGTATATGGCGCCGGGGATCCGCATCTACCAGAATCGATTCCGTTTTTTGAGCGGTTGAGCCTGCATCCGGCATATAGGTTGCATCTTGTACACCATTTGGATATAGCACAAGCCGTGAAGCTGGCAATGAGCGTTTCTGCCATGGGCGGTGAGATATACAACGTCGCCGATGACTCGCCGATTACTCTACAAGAGGTCATCCAACTGATGGGTCAAACCGCGAAGCTTGCAAATCCAGCGACTCCTTTGACAAACGCGTGGAGCGGCCTCGTTAGCGCTGGAAAAATTCGAAGTCTCGGATTTCGTCCGTTGGTTCCTTCTTATTACGCAGCGAGCGACCTGAATATACTGTAGTCGTCAAAATATCTCTTGCGCGATAGGGTTGCCATGCACGCGAAGTTCGAAGGAGGTCGTCAGCATCCTAGCAGAAGGTGAAAGTGGCATGTGAAGTCGTGTGTGTGGTATCAATGGTGCGAGCACCAGAAATTGAACTGAGGCATCTTTGTGTGTGGTATTAATGGTGCGGCCGCCAAGAACCATGATTCAAACGTGGTTCCCACGGTTCGGCCTAGGTCACAAATCTCAGAAGATCGTAGAATAGTAACTGCAAACATTTTTGCTTTGTTGTGGGCTCGAAATCTCATTAAAATCACGGGCATCTCAACGGCGTAGTGATCAAGACCTGAAAGAGCGGAATCTACGTTCTCATTTCTCAAACGATTTGGCTATATGCTATCTGCGAATGCCTTGAAGACCTTCTAGACAGGCCTAAACGAAAATCAAAGTGCGGAATCCGCACGTGCCTTTCTATTAGCCGCGGCAACATTCATTGAAAGTTTCCGAAAAGTGAAATGACTATAATCCTTACGTGTCTCTTTCCAATTCGTCCAGAAAATCGTCGAACTGAGCCTTCGCCACGCAGGAGACCCTGTCAGCTCCACCGTAATAAGTCAAAAGATCACCATCGCGAATAACTGCTCCTTCTGGGAACACAACATTTGGGACCAGACCGCGTTTTTCAAACTCCATTTCGGGTTCAAGGATGGGCTTCCTAGTCCGCGCTAGAATCTTGGCGGGTTCGTCCAAATCAAGCAGAAGTGCCCCTACACGGTAGATTCGCTGCACATCCACGCCATGATAAATCACGAGCCATCCGCGATCCGTTTTGATGGGTGGAGGGCCGACACCAACTTTCCATTCTTCCCAACGATATTTGGGTCCAATAATTTCAAAATCATCAAAGTGGGCTACATATTCGCGCCAGAACTTTTGGGAATCAATGACCGTATCAAGATTGTCGAAGTAAGCAATCTGAATCTTCGAATTAAGTCGGTGCAGCATTGCAATTTTTCCATTCACTCTCTCGGGGAAGAGGACGCAGTCCTTGTCATCTCGGTCCGGCCCAACCAGCCCGTGCTTCTCAAAATGTGTAAAGTCTTTCGTTGACGCCAACGCAATGCGCGGCCCTCGACGCGAAAAGGCGGTGTACGTAACATAGTACGTCCCGTCGAGGGGGGTCAAACGTGGATCCTCGCATCCGAACTCCTCCCAATCCGCAGAGCCTTCAAGAACCGGGTGAGCAGAACGAAACGATATGTCTGTTCCGTTCTGTGACTGTGCATAGCCCAAACGGGAGACCCTGTTAGCGTCCACAGCTCGGTAGAGTAGATGAATCGTGTTCCCTGCAGCGACTGCTGCTGGGTTGAATGTCCCATCATCTTCCCAATCCACACCGGTCCTCGGTCTAATGATAGGATTCGCCTCACTCCTCGTAAGCTTCAGTAAGTTCTTTCACCTAGCATTGCCTCCCTGGAATCAATACCAGCTAATTGACATTTGGTTCTAGACCTACCCCCGAATTTGCTGACCTGACTGTTCAGGACTGTTTGGCGCCGGCCGCAGAAACGCGCATTTCAATTTTCGTCCCCACTATGCCCTGATGCCATTAGGCTTCGTAAATGTAAGTCGCTTGAGTGCGTCGACGACTTCATGCGTGTGTTTTGTGATGTCGACGTTCGTGAAGACTCGAGCGATTTGGCCTTCTTTGTCAATAATGAATGTCATTCTCTGCGCGTGTGAGCACATGGGATGGAAATATCAGAAAAGTTGGCTAGAGCATGGACAAGGGATCAAGCTGTTCTAATCAGAGCTTTCGAAATATGTTCACAGCTCCTACGAGGAGTTGGACCCAGTGATGAAAGAGAGAAAGATTCAGACGAGAGTTGCAGTTACATGGTGCTAGTTTCCACTTCATGTCGCTCAAACGCATGTGTCGTCAAACTTTGCGCCAAGAGTTTCTGGAATAATTTGATGTATTTCTCAGCTATCTTCTCAGCCGTATTCTTCCTGGCGTACTCTTCCGCTGCTTGGATAGTTTTCATCAACATGTTACCGCTTTCCATGACCTCAATTAAGCATGCCTCGAATTCATCAGCTGTTCTGTACTTCAGGATCTCCTTATGGAAGTTCTTAAAGAACGGTGAGTCCAACGCTATGATTGGGCAGTCTGAACCAAGGCATTGATGGGCTGTGCTCGAAACGACTGCTTTCGTCTCAACCTGTCTATTGAGAATAAGGGCGTCGGAGGCGTGCAAGTAGTCGTAGAGCCGCCCTATGTTCGGAGCTTCGTTCCTGATATCCACCTGAATGTTGCTGGCCACTATCCGATTTGGTGCATGGATGCTGACCACCAGGAGTAGGATGGGGTAGCGTATTCCCAACGTTGAGATGCTCTGCAGCAACTCAAGATCTTTCCCGACGTGTTGACCGAATACCAGCAAAATTTTACAATTCAGTGGCAGAGCCAGTTTTAGTCTCGCTTCCGCTTTATTCCCTTTTGCAATAGGGTGACATGGGAAGGGTATGACGTGGATTTTCTCTTCTGGGAAGGCCTCGCGAAGAAACTTCCTGTATCTCTGGTCGAAGCAGACTATAGAATCCCATTGAAACTGGTAGAATGAAGGGTCGGAGGGAAGTTCAGCCTCATGTATTATGTTCACGGTTCTAGCATTCTTTCTAATGTGGTGAAAGATCTTCCTCAAATCGTCTCTTGGAAGCATACCTAGGTTCTGTACAACGAAAATATCATGATCAGAATTCAGTATTGATCGAGGATCAAGATATCCACCGACTCGGAAACACCTGGTGACGTAGCTCTCATCCTCTCCCACGAATGTGGTTCCATGAAAATCTGATTGAAGATAGGAATAGAGCCGGAGATCATGCCCTTTTCTAACCCATTCTCTGCCTATCAGCTCTGCGTGAACCGAGGAACCTGCATCAAGGTTCCAAGCGCCCATCATACCAATCTTCAAACGTAACATCTACTAGGCATACATTCAATTCAGGAACCCCGGTACCACAATGTCTGGACGTTGATGGAGTTTCTAAAAGGTTTCTAGGTTCCTGCGTTATGAAATAGTATGAACGAGAAAGATAAACACTCTGAGGTGATGACCTTGCTCCACCCACGCTCTACCAACAAGTTCAGCATGAATAGAAACCCCGGAGGTCTGATTCCACGCATGGGAAGGTATTCTGTTTCACGAACATTTACACAGTGATGCTTCTGCAAGTCGGACGGTTGTCAGGGCATAGTCTTCTACGCTTTCCCCATGCTGTGCAGTCAATACCTGCGGCCTGTAATCAAATTGGTTCATGCGGGCATTGAGAGCTATCTACGTCCTCTATGTAGTGTCTGCCACATTTTGGGCATTTAACCTGTCGTAATGTTTCCGTGTTGTGTCAGATGAGAGATGAAGGTCCGAATACTTTTCGCTTGTGGTTGTAGAAGAACATTTGCGTGTGCGCACCACCGGATCGATGGGGATGTGGTTTGTTGGTGCGGGGAGTGAGAAATTCTCCGAGCTTCCGTCACGATTTGGGTTCTCAGTTGAATACACAGACTCGGTTGCCAACTTGCGGTATTATGAACCCGATTTCGTTGCTGTCTTGGAAAATGGTGAGCATTACCTCATTGAGACAAAAGGGCGTGAGGACCCGGACGTACCCCACAAGGATCGGGCAGCTAAACTTTGGTGCGAGTACGCAACCGACCTAGCTCAAATACGGTGGCAATATCTGAAGGTCCCTCAGCAAGACTTCAAGCGATTGGAGCCCAACGAGTTTTCGGACCTGAGCGTGTTCAAGTACGAGCAACAAACCTTACCCGCTGACTAATAGTATTTGGGAAGCTCCAACGGCAGACGAATCACACGTCATAGGATACCCAGCCAACTCCTAAAACAAGCTCTTCATGTACGGGTGTGGTTAGGTGAGGTTGGTCACAATGGATAACATTAGGGTTACAGTCGGCGGACTCATGAGCGTAGACGGTAAGATAGCGCCCGCTGACAGAGTTGGAAGGAAGTTCTCAAGATTTATGACGGGGCGGCATCAAAGGATGTTACACACTATCAGATCCAAGGTGGACGCGATCGTGGTAGGTGTCAATACTGTCATAACCGATAATCCTTCGCTGACTGTCAGGGAGGTGAAAGGGAAAAACCCTCTCAGAGTTGTACTCGACAGCAACGCTAGAACGCCATTGGAATCAAAGATTCTTGGTAGGGAAGCCTCAACCGTAATCGCAGTCACGAAGCATGCCCCTGAAGGCAGGGTCGAGCTTCTGCGAAGGAAGGTGGAAGTTCTCGTGTTGGGCGGCTCCCAACGCGTTGACTTGAAGGAATTGTTGGGTGAACTAAAGAAGCGCGGTATACATTCAGTTCTAGTTGAAGGTGGAGGAGAAGCCCGCTGGGGCTTTTTCAAGGAGGGACTCGTGGACGAACTCTTCGTCTGGGTCGTACCTTACATCTGGGGAGGAAGAGATGCACCAACGCTTGTCGATGGTGAAGGTTTCCTTCAAGAAGCGGACGCAATACCGTTAAAACTCAAGAGCACCAAAGTAGTCGATAAGACATTAATTCTCTCGTTCCGTGTAAATGGTAATCACGTCTGAGTCATTTTCTTGAGCAACGAACTTTCAGTAGGGCCTCTCTTGTCTCGATACATCATGTAAGTCTTGATGAGCATATCCAGGAAATCATTTATCGAAATATCATTGTTGGTATCACCCGCAAATAGGTCTCTGGCTTTTTTTAGTTGGGTGAGCCTTTCAGTTTCGAAGGTTACAGTTACGGTTTCATCTGTTACCCTTGACAAACACATCCACCTACGGCATATTCAACGAACCTAAAATGGACTCAAGCTTCTCCATTTTTCCGCCACTTAAAGCAATCAACTTGCGTAATTCCTCTAATGCCTTTCCTTCGTCAACTGTCTGACAGGCCATTTCAAACCCATCTCTTATATCCTTCACGTCATCGGCCGCGTAGATTATCGAGGCGGCATTCAAGAGGATGAGGTCTCTGCGCGCGCTTCTGTCTGAACCAGATAGTACCCCGACCGTGACTGCCGCATTCTCGACGTGACTGAGACGAGCAAGGACATCTTCAATCCTTCCTCGCTTTACGCCAACATCTTCTGGAAGAATCGTGTAAGTGTTTATGGAACCATCAGATTTCAATTCCGATACAACAGAATTGCCAAGGTTAGAAAATTCATCTATCATTACGTCCTCTGTCTTTCCATGTCCCAAGACCACCAAAGCTCTTTCGTAACCACAATTGCGTAGAACTGTAGCAACCTTCTCTGTGAAGGGCTTGCTCACGCCCCTGACTTGGCGTCTTATTGAAAACGGATTGAGGGCGGTCGCTATCATCAGCCTAAGCGAATACAGCAAGGGCATCGCAGCGGACACAGATTCTTTGTGTCCCAATTCTATGAGTGGACCCATCCATGGATAGACGCCTTCAGAGGCCCACACTGCGACCCTGATTTTCTCTACACAGCTCTCGACAACATCACGAGGCACGTTCACGTTTATCCCCAAGCAGTCAGCTAAATCGGTTGATCCAGTCTTTGACGAGAAAGCTCTTGCACCACTCTTGAGGGCGTACGAACCAGCGGCAGCGGCAGCTATCACCGCCGGAGTTGTTACGTTTATGGTCGGCGCAGTATCACCGCCAGTTCCACCTGCTGTCACTAAGGGTTTGTCCACATTGAACCGGAACCTGAACTTCTTTGTCGCTTCCATGGCCGCAGCCATTGATGCAAGTTCGTCTATGGTCGGTTCTTTGATGGTCAACCCGCCGAAGAACGCAACCAACAATTCAGTAATGTCGGGCGATCGATCAGTCAATCCGTCCAGAATGGTTTTTGTGACAAATTCCGTCTCGTCGGGCTTAAGGTCTTCACGTCTTGACAGTTTGTCGAAGACCTCGCGCAATCTATTCTTCAGGTTCGGTTCCGTCGGTGTTCCAACAGAGTTCTGCATTGCTTAACCTCAACCGACTCAAAGAGCTGCGCCGGTAATCTGAGCCCGAAGGATTCCTCGAAGAATGGCATAAGAAATCAACGTGGACGGCACCAATTGAAGTGTAATGTAGATCGGCAATGCAACTAGGTAGAAGGTGAAAGGCAATCCGAGAGCCACGACAATCACAACGTAGGTCATCGGGATGTCCACGAGGGCGCAAGTGAGACTCAAAAGCAAGAGCCTTGTATGAAGCTTCATCCTCGGATGGAGCTTGGAAAGGACTACAGAAACAGTACCCACCACAACCGCGAATACTAAATTAACGAAAGGCCATAGCCACGAAAGCGGATTTGCGGCCGTGATCAATCCGAGAAAAGCTTGAACCTCCGTGGTGATGATAGCTCCGAGAGGCCCGAATATGGTCGCGGAGACTAGCAACCACGTGTATGTGTTTATGTATCCAAGGGGTGTGGCATTTCCTCCCGTAATGGCAGAGTCAGCTCTTTCGGCGAACGAGGCTATGACCCCTGCGACCACCCCCAAAACCATCGCAATCATTGCATCTCTCATTCGCATGCGAGTTCCTCCATTGAACTAAACAATCATGTGAAAGACATTTACGTTATTTAGTAGGATTCCCTTTCTAAATATTGAGCGCTTCAGCAAGGTTCCCTTGGATCCTGTCATACTTCCTGTTTGGCTTTTGGCCGGCGCTCCTAACTTCCGCGCTCGCTTCAGTGCTGATCAGTTTCGGCATGACAGGGATCGCCGGAGCTGGGATCAAGTTTGTTGCGACGATGCCCCAGTTCCTTGCCTTCGCGTTGTTCGCCATGGCCTTACGTTATACGAGTTCAATTTCCTTTAGACGACTTCTGTTCTTCATACCTGTCGCCGGAGTGGCCATTGTGGTAAGGGTTCTTCTCTCCATAAGCGCAGGCACGTACATATTTGGGCCCTTGTTCTTCAACACTTCTCCTGATCTCATGCTGCAGGTTTTTCCGCCATGGCTCTATGTTTTGCTGAACATACCGCAAGCGGCTTTCAGCGATATGAGCGTACTGGCGGAGGCTCGGATCAAGATCCCGGCCGTAGTTAGACTGGCACATCAGCTTAGAGACTATGGCTTCGAATTTGAGCGTGTTCCTCTTACGGTTGACGATGCAGCCCTACAGATATCCCGAAACATGAAGAGGCAGGGAACAGATGGCTGATGTTGCAGTAGAAACCGAAAATTTGTCGTATGCCTATCCTAATGGGACCACAGGGCTTCGTGATGTCACTGTGATTCTGGAAAGAGGCAAGCTCATCTCGATCATGGGGCCTAACTGCTCCGGGAAGAGTACTTTCGCGAAGCAGCTCAACGGCTTGCTTAGGCCGACGAAAGGCTTGGTGAGAGTCTGCGGAATGGACAAGAGGTACGTCGTGTGCGTACATGACTCGAAGGTCCGGTCCGCTTGGATTGAGTTCAACGACTATAGAGCCAATTCTCACGGGCTATCAGATTTACCACAACTATATTCGACCGCACGAAGCACTAGAGGGCAAAACACCCGCAGAAGTTGCAGGAATTCAAATCAGAGGAAAAGACAGATGGATGACCATAATTCAGAACGCAAAAAGTAGATCAGTCTAATTCGAGTTCTCTGTTTTCCGAGAAATACTCCAGAATCGCTGATTATCCGTTCTCCGTAGATACTTCCACCAGAATAGCAGTTGTATTGTAAGAACGAAAAACGTAAGACCAGTAGTTAACGCTATGACTTCAAAGAAATTAGCTACGAAAGTTTGCATGTGACGTGAAGCAGTATAGAAAACAGCGGCATTAATGAAAATAACGGTAGACAAAACTCGTAAGAATAGGTGTTCTTTGCTCGTTAATCCTTTCAACTTTCTTCCCTCCTAACGCACATTGAGTACGCCGTATCTCCAGAGGACGAACCAAATGTTAATGAGGAGCGGCACCAGCGTAACAACAATGACCAAGAACGTCAGTACGCCATAGCCGAATCTCCTTGTCTTCACGTGGTTTATTGATATCAGGTAAAATATGATTGCGTCGGTAAGAGCAATAATGATGATTGCACGAAGGGTTAAGTCATAAAGTAACGAAAGCATTTAACTCACCTCCTCTCGTTTCGGCTTTGATGGATTCGATTGACGAGGCTTGACAACTTTCTTCCCTCGTTAGGCTAAGTAAGGAGCCACGCTCATACAGGTTCCCCTAGTTTTCACGAATCGAAACATGGTTCCGTGTGCAAAGGGCTAGAAACGGTAAGATCGAATCCCACCAAACGAAAGTAAACAGCCCAAAGCACCAAACGACAACGACGCGTTACCCTCTATGGTCGTTATTATCAGTCTAAGTTACGATTGGTAAATTCCTCCCAAGGCTTTACTACGAATCAGGGAACCCCTCTGAAACGGCTCAAAATCAGGAGAGCACGTTCAAAATAAGGCTGTTAAACCCATGATATGGTGGGGCCGGTGGGATATGAACCCACGACAAGGAGTTATCGAAAAAAGCCGGGGACAAGAAAGTTTTCTTCACGGTCACCGTCAACATTGCCTCACGCAAAATACAGAACTTGCAGGAGTACTGAACAGTCATTCGAAGCCTGTGCAGTACGTGGCTCATTTGTGATGTTTGCGCTTTGCGTTTTCGTGTTTGAGCTTGTGCGTAGTTAGATCGTGGAACTGAACGGTTCTGTTGCATACTGGACAAGTTATTTTGGACATATCTTGTCAAAGGATGAGGAGATATTTACGAACTTGCATTTTGGATGATTGTTAGCCATCTGTCTTTCTTTGCCTCAAATCTGAATCACTGCGGCTTCTGCTGGCGTTTGTCCTTCTAGTGCCATGTGCGGTCTTACGTAATCGTGGTTGGTTTGCATGCTTTTCAGAATCGATGTATCCATCTTCTTTAAGTTACGAGTAACTTTCTCTCGGTCGCGGATTTCTCCTCATTCGTTCCATCTTGGTATTGTGATGTCGCTCTAGTTGGCTTCAGGTCGCTTAACCCGTCCAGTTCGAATAGATCTTTAGCTTCCCGGATCGCCCATTCAAAATGACGCCAACTCACATTTATCCCGAAATGTGGAGTCATCGAACTTCCGCATGAAAACTAGGTGGCAATAAGGTGCGAGAGGATTCCTGTGATTGGAGTCTTTTCCGCCCCTTCCAGGATGGTGAGCCTGCCTGTCTTCCTCCTAAGCGAGAGTTGGATTTGTCCCCTGAAACCCCTCACTCTGGCATCGCGAACCTCAACTCGGTCGCCCTCGGAGATTGTTCCTATCTGATTGTTCCATACAGAGAGAGGGATTTCTCCGGTACCGTCGGAGAGCGTAACGGAGCAGACCAAGAGGGGGACCCCGTCCCTCGAGGTCACAGCTCTCACTTCTGATTTCTTGACCACAACCGCCTTGAAAGATACGCTCTTCAACCCTAACCTCATATCTCTAATGCTCCTCTCACCCTTCGCATCAAGTTTTTTTGCTTCGCGTTCTTGAATGGCATCAATGTAGCGTGAAAATCGTTCCGGCGGATTCCTCAACATTTCAACCGAATCATTAGGGATGTCCGCTTGCGCCAACCACTTGCCCTCAACTGAGAACATGTACGTTGAAGAAGCTGCACCGTGTTGACGCGTTTGAATAGAAACCTTTCCACACCGGGAGTTACCGCGGTTTCGTGCAACTAGAATCGAGGCACGAAGAAGATTGGGCTTTAGATTATGCTTCTTTGTGATCTGAAGTAGATAGATAAAGTCTCTGTCCAGACCGCGAATCCCTGTTAGGTTCCTTAGCGCAGTTAAGATATTTCGACTCTCAATCAATATGACGCCATGAGTAATAAAGCGACCCCCAATAATTGGGGCTGATTCTCTGTCCTCCTTCAGAGATCTGCTTGTCTCAAGAGCACCACGTCTGCAGTCATTCTTCGCGCGCGCAAGGCACGCTCGCTTACTCAATGAGATACACGGTCTCAGCGCCTAATCGCAGGGCATGCGAATTTTGGCTACGCAACATCAAACTGGGGCGCCTCCCAGTTTCGAGGGTACACTACTGCCAGCGAATGCCTGGGCGTACAGAAGACGGATCCGTTGGCCTGGGAAGGGAAAGGAAGACTCCTCATGGTCTTCCAAAACCTCCACGCCATCTCCGACTCCTTCGACATCTGCAAATTCAACGCGTAGCTGTTCAGAAGAGGCGTACGAGCAGGGCGTATGGTTGTGATTCTAAAACGGGCAGGAGAAAAAGGGGAGTGTGGACCCTGGTTAACCAGAGTCCTAGTTCTAGGGCTCACCAGACTAAGGAAGGAGCTTGTCGGCGTTCCTAATCCAGTGACGTCGTCGTATCCTGGCGTTGTCGCTAGGCTGAGTGTCTGGTCCATTGTTCGCAGCCGATAGTATCGTAATCCGGTCTCATTTCTTCAAGCATCCTCCTTAGTGGTCAGGTACCCCACAACCTCAACTTATCTTTAATTTGTTTGGGTGTCATCATTTTTTGAGTCACCTTTCTTCTCAAAAGAATCTCCAACCCACCGCCCAACCGCCATACAAAATGTGTTGTCCTCGGTTTCGATGTGTTGGTGTGGGCCTTCATATTCTTTGCAGCTTGCGACCTGAACATACTTACGCTGCTTCGCTGCACTCAATGTGCTAGTTCCTCCCGAATCTGCGCTACAACCAAGAAAGATAACTTGAACAACCTTCTGATTCGAAGTAACTCTTCGGCCTCTTCTGGTTTTCTGGTCAGTCTGTACATTGCATATAGAACAGAACTAACTACGCTGTCTTGGAAGTAAAGGTTCTTCGATGAGCTGACAGTTAACAGCCGAAAAAGCTGAGAGACATCAGCTATCAAGTTAACGTTACCCTCCGCCCGTTATCGCGAGCGTCGCCGCGAGCCTTCGAATCATAATCTGGAACCTAGCTAGGATCGAGATGGGCGCTAGACTGAATCGGAGTGCTAACGATCTATTCGCATTCTATCTTACGCATCTGAATGGTGAGGAAGCGACAATTCTGCCTGCCATGTGGAAGCATTTCACAGATGATCAGCTCACTGCAATGCGCAGTAACGTTGAGACAAACATGTCGATGGAGCGATATGCTGAATGGATGAGTTGGATGTTCCCATCGCGCAACATTAACGAACTGACTGGCATGTTCATGGGATTGAAGAAGGCACCGGCACCTGTTCGCGAAAATATGTCCCGTATAGCAGAAAAAGGCTCTGTTGCATCTATGGGACACGCCCTTTCCCGTTTTTCGCGTTGCTTTTCGGGACATCCTCGGCTGAAATACGCTCTAAGAGAATCCGCTTTATTTTGTCTTCATCAAGTTCAATCTCGACCCGTTCAATCTTTATTTTCTGAACTTTCCCACTCAACTTCTTGAATAGCAATTTAGCCGCGAGTTCCGCGGCGAAAGGGGTTGCAATTTCGATTGCTAACTTCACGGTCTCAGGATATGCAAATCCTTCACGAATGATGATTTCCTCGTATGTTAGGACACAATCCTTGGCAATTTCCTTGGTCATCCCCATGGTAGTTTGTTGTGTTGCGAATAGATCGCATACGAGTAGGAATCCATGCAGTGCTTCTAACTCAACCTTAATCTTCAACAATCTGCAACAGAGCCCTGCAGATTCTTCCTAAGTCTGCTTCGAGTTAGTGGCGGCGTCTGGTTTCTTGCTTCCTTGATCTCCGTCTTGATTCTTTCCCGCGTTAGTCCCGCTGACCTAGCGCTCCTGAAAATTTTTTGTCTCAACTCTTTGCAGGAATCTCTCAGTGCAAGATAGCGCAGTGATTTTTCGCCGTTGCCATTCTTAATTTCTTCGAACAGGTCGTCACACGCGTTTTCCCGTTCAGCCAAGTCATGGATTCTGTTGTGGAACTCATGAAAACCTGTCGTCATCACAATCACAGCCTCATTGGGCTGGTCGGTTTAAAGTGCTTAGGCCAACTAGAATCGCATAAACAGGTGAATCATTGTTTCAGGTTGCCGTGAAAGCTGCTATCAGGTGTGAACTTTGCATCACCCCTTTTTTTCCTTCTCAGCCTTCCCCCCTCAACCACTCAATATTGATGACGCATACAAGATAGTCAAGCAAAAGGTCCATCTCTGGGGAACCGCAAGTAGTTGGTGGGCGCGTAAGAATGGAGAGAGTTGTTCCTGGGTGTCCAGGCTGCGGTGGAAAAATGATTTTCTATTCCAGTGACGCTTATTCGGAACATTACATCTGTCCGGCTTGCGACCGGTTTCTGGGGATTCCAAGACCGATTGACTTCTTCCGTAAGTGAGTCCCGCCATCATTGGATCTAAAGGTCTTGCACCGCAGGCCGGACATGATTCCCGTAACGTCATGCCTTTGTGCATGTGGTTCCCTTGGTGCGCACACACGGGTTTCCCAATCTTTGCTACAATACTGGGAAAAGTGGCGCTCCTAGAACACGACTAGGATCGGTCTTAGGTAAAGCCCATGTAAAGCGACATTCAGAGATCATTGTTCTTGTTCTCAGCAAGATAATGATAAGGTGATTCCTTCCTGAATCGCTCATAGTGCACTCTCACATTATCGACAAATCGGCCAAAATCCATTCTATACGAAGATCCGTCGAACGGTGCCCGCGAATAGTCAATCGACTCAATCTTCCTAGATTCCCACGCTTCCATATCATGGACATGGCAATACGTTAAGTAGCTCGGTCCGCAACGGTGGCGTGTGAACACCTCATGGCGAACAAAGCAGGCCCACAAAGTAACTGCGGAGAATGTGGCAAAGACTTAGTCCATAGGCCCGTCCGTAACTGGGGCACATGTGAAGCATGCGAAGTTATGTTCTGTAAGAACTGCCTTCAAGTATTCCACAACTTGAATTGTGAGAGTTTACGAATAACGCCACACTAACGGTGCTGGTACATCGCCGTCGGAGGACTCACATGCATGTCAAACTTATCCTAGGAAGACTTAGCTTTGATGTGATCACACCGTCGTCATTCAACGTTCTTAATGGTAAGCAAATGGACGGCCATGATTTACGGTGTAGTTGCTTCTCGCTGGCCATTCCTCAGCTCGCTTAATAGTTCGTCATCGGTCAACGGGCTCTTTCGTTCAATGACGTCAATCACAGACAGCTGTAATGGTCGTGGTCCGTACACTTTTTCCAACGAGCGGTCACTTGGCCTAGGCTATCGGCGAACGTGCTGCGGCTCTTTCTCTTCTAAGCCTCTTCGAGAATTTCTGGTACCATGCGTCGTCTTCGGGGGCTATGCTAGGACCAACTCGTTCCATCGCTTCATCAAAATCCCGCCTTGAGACCTCTGAGGCATCTACGTCTTCTCGTAAAGCGTTCATGGCCGCTTCTCTGCAGATTGCTTCAATGTCTGCACCTGAATAGCCTTGTGCTTTCCTTGCGAGTTCATCCAATGACACGTCTTTAGAGAGGGGCATTGAGCCTGCGTGAATTCCGAATATCTCCTTGAGTGACTCGAAGTCTGGCGAGGGAACGTAGATCAGTCTATCGAATCTTCCCGGCCTCATCACTGCTGGATCTAGCATGTCCGGCCGATTGGTGGCTGCGATTACGAGAACGTTCTGCAATGTTTCTATGCCGTCGATTTCAGTCAGGAGCTGACTTATCACCCGTTGGCTGGCTCCAGAATCAGCGTATCCCAATCCGCGTCTCGGCACTATGGCATCCAATTCATCGAAGAATATTATTGCAGGAGCTGCGGTTCTTCCTTTTCGAAAGACTTCGCGGATAGCCTTCTCTGACTCTCCAACCCACTTGGAGAATATTTCTGGACCTTTTATTGAAATGAAATTGGCCTCGCTTTCTGTTGCTACCGCTCGTGCTAGGAGCGTCTTACCGGAACCAGGTGGTCCGTAGAGCAGGATTCCACGCGGCGGATTGATTCCCATTCTCTTGAATACTTCAGGCTTCTTAATCGGCCATTCAACAGATTCCATAAGTTCCTGTTTGACTTGCTTCAAACCACCGACCTGTGTCCATTGTACCTGCGGGACTTCGACGTAGACTTCGCGCATTGCTGTAGGCGTGATCTCTCGGTATGCTGACGTGAAGTCCTCCATCTTGACAACCATTTTTTCGAGGATTTCGGGCGCAATGCGTTCCTTCTCCAAGTTGGTTTCTGGTATGTACCGTCGGAGCGCCTTCATCGCCGCTTCTCGACATAGCGAGGCAATGTCGGCTCCAGTGTATCCATGTGTCACGTCTGCAAGTCGCTTCAGATCCATGTTTTCACCGAGCGGCATATTCCTCGTATGAATCTGGAGCGCTTCATATCTTCCCGCTTTGTCTGGAACTCCGATCTCGATTTCGCGGTCGAATCTCCCGGGTCGACGCAGTGCTGGGTCGATTGCGTTCGGCCGGTTGGTTGCACCGATTACTATTACGTTGCCGCGAGATCCCATTCCATCCATCAAAGACAGGAGCTGTGCGACGACTCGACGTTCTACTTCGCCCGTTACTTCTTCACGTTTTGGTGCGATCGCATCCATTTCGTCAATGAAGATTATGCTAGGCGATGTCTCCTGTGCTTTTTGGAATATCTCCCGTAATCTCGCTTCTGATTCCCCATAGAACTTTGACATTATCTCCGGTCCGGAGATCACGTAGAAGTTTGCGTCAGACTCGTTAGCAAGAACTTTTGCGAGAAGTGTCTTGCCGCAACCTGGAAATCCATACAGAAATACTCCTCTAGGTGGCTCGATACCAAGTCGCTGGAAAAGTTCCGGATGTCTGAGAGGCAGTTCTACCATCTCACGTATTCTTTGTATCTCTTCGTGTAGACCGCCTATGTCTTCGTACGTTACTATCGAGATCCCTTTCTTCTCGGGCGTCGGCTCACTCAATACTTGGACATGAGCTGTCTCTGTAATCTTCACTGGGCCATGCGGACGTGTTCTCGTGACTATCAACGGAACGGCGCTTCCGAAGATCGAAAGAAGAGTCATCTCTCCTTCAACAAACGGCATGTCCATAAATCGTCTTTTCACGAAACGCACAAATTCCTCGTCCACACTCAGGCGTACATCTGTTGGCGCGAACACGATCGCTTCGGCCTCTTTCACGTCTGCCTTTCTAACGTTGACGTACTCGTTTAGAGCAACACCCGCATTCCTTCGAATAAGGCCGTCCATCCTTACAATTTCTTGTCCTTGATCTTCAGCGTACGCGGGCCATGCTACAGCTACAGTCATCTTTTTCCCATGAATTTCAACAAAATCTCCCGCAGTGATTCCGAGCTTCTGCATCGTGTCGTTGTCAATGCGGACCTTGCCGTGCCCAACATCTCGCTGCCTGGCGTCAGCAACCTTCAAAGAGATTTCTCTACTACTCATTCTCTCATTCTCTCAGAATACATTAGGATTCGTGCCGACCAGACCGAATCTCCAGTCTCGTTTCCAGACCTTCTCTGCCACAGGAAAGGGGAGCACGGCATTGTAGAAGTCAAAACTGTGAAAGCCAGGTATCGGACGAATACCCTTAACGAGGATGCGGAATAGCTCTCTTGCGGCATGGGCATCGACTGTGAAAATCATGCCCGTTTTACCGCCAGACGTCTTCCATAGTTGCGCTAACAAGCCTTCGCGTGCTGGTTCCCTCGATATCAAAGCCATAGTGATATCTCACGTTGGCTATTCGCGACGATTAATCCTATGGATCGTATTTGTGAGGGCTTCAACTTCTGAAGTGCAGACTCGAATATCTGTTTGGAGGGTTTTCGCCCCCTGAAGATGGTTGCGTGTCAACAACTACGAAACCCGCCGGTTTTTCATAAATGCGTAGCTTCGGCGGTGCGAATATCGGAAGTTTGAACGGGGAGGGTGCCTTGAGTACTGATGGGATCTTCTTTCGAACGCGCGTCGAGTTTCATCGCTGGATCTGCTCGATCCCTCTCTCCTAGCGGTGAATGCGTCCGGGCCAGAGCTGAAGTTAAGTCGCTCAATCCGGTCGTCTGCCATCGATTGTATTGTCCGAAAGTCGACATTTTGCTCCGTGGATACTATCGTCACTGCGGTTCCTGTCTTGCCAGCTCGTCCGGTTCGACCAATCCTGTGAAAGTAAGTATACGGATTCTGAGGAACGTCATAGTTGATGATGTGTGTAACTCCGTCAACATCTAAGCCTCTTCCGGCCAGGTCAGTGGCAACTAGGATACGACTCTGACCGCTTCGAAATGCGTTCATTGCTCTATCGCGTTGATGTTGGGTGAGGTCACCGTTTAGTGCTATGGCATCTTGATTTCTTCTCCCGAGTGATTGGTTCAGCCAGAATGTGCTGCGTTTGGTTCGACAGAAAACTATGGCACGTTGTACTTCTTTGTCCTGCAGGATTCTTAGGAGCGCATCAAGTTTTCTTTCTTGGTCCACTTGGTAGTAGTATTGGCTGATCTCCTTGACATTGAGGTCCTCCGGTTCGATCAGGACTTCGCGAGGGTTCTTCATATGCCTACGGGCAAGTTTCAGTACTTCCTTGGGCATCGTAGCGGAGAAGAACGCGATTTGACGTTTACTCCTAGTCTTAGTTAGAATATGCTCAACGTCATCAATGAAACCCATGTCCAGCATTCTGTCAGCCTCATCCAGAACAACGCACTGGACTTTTTCAAGGTGAAGGGATCCACGTTCTATATGGTCGATGACTCGTCCTGGTGTTCCAACTATGATCTGCGGGCAATCTCTCAAGGCGCGTATTTGCAGATTAATTGATTGGCCACCATAGATTGCAAGAGCGTGCTTGCGAGTGAATCTGCCATACGAGTTGATATCGCTGGCTACTTGCACTGCAAGCTCGCGTGTCGGAACGAGCACCAGCGCCTGAATGTTCAGGTTCTTTTCGTCAACGATCTCCAGGAGCGGTAGGCCGAAGGCAGCGGTCTTTCCAGTTCCAGTATGCGCTTGACCAATGACATCGCTTCCGTGCCGCAGAAGCGGAATAGTTGCTTCTTGGATCGGAAACTGTTTCTCGAATCCAAGTGCCTTGATAGCGTCCAATATTTCTGGGCTTAAGCCCAGTTTCTCGAAATTACTCATTGATTATCTCCTTATCCTCCATTCATGTCGCAGGTCTGAAATGAAGGCCGAAAACTGATTCCATCTCGGTCTTTGACCCATTGTGGGAACGAGACTTCGGTTGTTTCCTCGGACTTCCGCGACTTCGGTCAGTTGCAACAAGAAGAAGAACATGCGGGCAATTGTTGTAAATGACTCGCGTCTCTCGTTCTCGACAACTAACTTTGTGTGTTCTTGCCGTCGTTCTATATAAGGATAGAAAGGCAAGTTTCGTGAGTAATCTTGGTTAGAAGATGAAATCGTCTATCTTCTCAGTAACAGGGAATAGTACATCAGTTAACAGAATAATGTTCCACGTCACACTGTCCTTTTCGTTTTCAAGTATTTATCCATGGGATTCTCGTCTGAGAAGTGGTGCGGCCGCCGGGATTCGGACCCGGGTTTCCTCGTTGCTGCGATTGCAACTTTGAGGCTTGGGAAGCCCCCGTCATAGACCAGGCTATCCCTCCAACCTTTCCAGGTTGGGAACTGGACCACGGCCTAATGGAGCAATCCGTGCTCACGCACTCAAAGTCCAGCCACGACGACCGCAAATCCGGAAAGCATCGAGCTCACAATAAAAATCTCCCGACTCACGTGGAACAAAACATCATGGAAACCCATCCCATAAGGCGCCTCAGATATCTTTGAGATTCTAGAACCGGGACCCTATCCGTTGGCATGCGGGGAAGTGGCAGAAGCGTTTCAATCGGGCGCGGCCTAACTACTCGTGGGAACGCTATGGTCACGCGTTGAAACAGTTAGGCTTGGGAAAGGGTGCGGCCTAGGCTTCCATGAAGTCTTCTGCCTTCTGCGGTTCGGGGGGTAGGCCTTTACGTTCGCGAATGCCGGTGATGATTTGGTTTAGTAGGGAATTCGGGACGGGTGCCCAACGGGAAAACTCCAATCCCCAGAATGCCCGCCCTTGGGAAGCGCCGCGCATGACCTCTGAGAGGTCGAAGGTTTCCGCTGTTGGGAGTTCCCCAACCACGTAGACTAGGTGGCCGCGTTGGTCGACTGAGAGGATTTTCCCGCGTTTCTGTGAGATTACACTCGTCGCGGCTCCTAGTAGTTCTGGTGGTACCTTCACCGTGATTTTTTGGACTGGTTCCAGTAGAACTGGGTTTGCGCTGAGGAATGCCACGAAGAACGCCCTTCTGCTCATTGGCATGATTTGGGCCGGTCCTCTGTGCACTGGGTCTTCGTGAAGTGAGACATCCGTGACCTTTACCCTGACCCCTCGAATCTGCTCATACGCGAGGGGGCCTTCTTTTATTCCCCAGCGGTAACCTGCAATAACCATTTCCTTGACCTCTTGGACGTATTGGGCCCCTTTCGTCACTTCCAAAAGCATGTTGCTTCCCTCGTCAACGCTCCACACCCCACGGGCTTCGTCAGCAGGCCATCCTTCTTCTCGAAGTACCTTGGCCATTTCATGTTTGTCCTGGTATTCCCCAATCTTGCCCTCCTTGATCATGTCGACGATTTTGTCGGGCAGGGGTTCAACTTCCAGGTAGATCTTGTTGTGCTTGTTAGGTGACTTGCCTTCCACAGGCCCGGCGGTGCCTCTGATGCTTTCGCGGTAAATCACGATTGGTTTGGAGGTTACTATTTCCAACCCGGTTTTCGTTATTAGCGTGTTCGCTATTTCCAAGTGCAGCGTGCCCATTCCGGCTATGAGGTACTCGCCGGTTTCTTCGTTGATCTTCGTCACGAGGTTCGGGTCTTCGAGGGTCAACCTTCGCAGTACTTCCACGAGTTTAGGAAGGTCCCTGCTGTATTTCGGTTCGACGGCCATCGTAACGACGGGTTCGGTGACATAGTGGACGGCTTCGAAGGGCGCGATGTCCTTTATCGTTGATAGTGTCTCGCCGGCCTTCGCAGCATCTAAGCCTAGAAGGGCGGGTATATTGCCTGCGCTTAATGTGCCCACGATTTCTCGGTATGGCCCCATGAAGATGCATACCTGCTGAACTCTCTGGTCAACTCTTGCTCCGAGTAAGTGGAATGTTGACGCTTCATGGATTGTTCCTGAGAATAGCCTGCCGCTGGCGACGACCCCAGCTTGCGGGTCAACAACAATGTTCGTGATCGCCATAACTACTGGGCCGTTGTCGTCGCAGTTCATCATGGCTTGGCCGACTTCGCTGTTTATGTCCCCCTTCCAAATCTTCGGAATCCGATACTTCTGTGCTACATGTGGCGGGGGCAGATGCTCCACTGCCATGTTGAGGATGGCTTCGTCAAGCGATGCTCGCTCTTTTAGTTCGCTTACCTTTTCGTTCAGGTAGGCGTCGACGACATCGGAGAATTTGACATTCTTCTCCTTCGCGATTTCCGCGTTGAATCCCCATCGGTCCTTGGCGGAACCCATGGCCACAGTGTTCGATGCGAAGCTTACCTTCCATTTCTCACGGTACTCAGGTTCAGCGTAGAGCTCGATTAGGCGGTTGAACTCGGTGATTATGCGCCCGACTCTCTCTTGAATCTGCTCGGGCGACAACCTCAATTCTTTGATGAGGCGGTCAATCTTGTTAATGTACAGCACAGGCCGCACACGTTCCTCAAGCGCCTGCCTCGTCACCGTCTCCGTCTGAACCATAATCTCCTCAACAGAATCCACAACTACAACCGCACCGTCAATCGCCCTAAGCGAGCGTGTGACTCTTCCAGAAAAGTCAACGTGGCCTGGTGTGTCGATTAGGTTAATGACGTACGGTATCCCATTCCTTTCGTGTAACAGGCTTATGTTCGCAGCCTTAATGGTCATCTGGCGCTTTTGCTCTTCCTCCATGTAATCTAGGGCTAGCGCTGTCCCAGCCATGCCTGGTGACAGAAGACCAGCAGCTGCAAGGAGGGAGTCGCTCATCGTCGTTTTGCCGTGGTCGACGTGGGCAATGATTCCCATATCTTCCGGACGCAGAACTAGGCTACGTCATTCGGATTTGTTCCTTGTTAGCTATGATCCTCTGTATTTCCGTCGTAGATTTGTAACGGGGCATTTTTTCTCAACTCTGCTCCGAAATCGAGAAGGCAACATGACTCAATATCATTAAAGCATTATGCTTGGTTCTGCCCAGTTTTCGGGGCACCCTTTTGCCCATCCAGTAACGGAGCACGGCTTACGTTTCTGGCGCTGTTAGTTTTCCCTTGGTGTGTCGAGCTGGAGTGTCTTCCAATCATTGATGAAGTTGTAGGCCAAGTAGATCATTGAAAGCATGAAGAGGGTTCCAAGAACGTCGTCGATAGGGGTATTCGACGGGAGGAAATCTATCGCAATTAATGCTTGTGTGGAAAAATACAGGAGCAATAAGATCGCTACTAGGCGAGCACGCTTCATAGTTTTGGCAAGAAGACCGCTCTTGAAGTAGTTCACGCCATAGGCTGCCATTCCAAGAACCAGGATCGAGAGGCCAACATTCACTGACGAGAAGAGCAAGCCGACAGGGTCATGCATTTTCCGGTTCCTCCTCTTTGGCAAGCTCTCTCTTCACTACTCTCTCAAGTGTAGCCAAAACTATCTCGCCTAACGTCCCTTTGATAACCCGCTTCCAGATTCGCAACTCACGCTCTGAATCGGGAGAAGTCAAAATTAAGCTGAGACAAGAATGAGATTGTGATACTACTAAACCTTACTTTGACTCAACTCGCCTTGCTCTTCATTTCGTTTTCTAGATTCGAACTAGAATGGTCTATGCTGACAGGAGGGTAATATTGAGAGAGTGCTCGGCCTACTTATGCCTCAATTCTCGATTCCGGTTGAGTGCCTTCGAGTAGGGTTACCTTCTCGACCTTCCATCTACGCCAAAAGGGATTCGTTCGAAGTTCATGAAGTATAGCTTCGCGCAACGCTTTCTCTTGGTCGTTGTCTTCTGGTTTGATGAGTGTTATGATTGCAATCTCGCTCGTGATGTACCGCCCTAGTTTGTACCGGTTTCCAGAGAATATATGGCTTTGGCTGAACGGAGATTACTTACCATTTTTTTTACCAATTTCTTACCAATTTTAGGTATGATCGTCCAGTTGTTCCTTCCCCTAACCCGCATTTCTTGACTGCCAACCCTGGCTAGATTTTGACAGCTAAGTATCGAGGGGAGGCCCGCGGATTGTGTTTCGCGTTCCAAACAGTTTTGTCTTACTGTGTTGAGCATGGTTAATTTTGTGGGTCATGTTTTCCCAATAGGTGAGGCGTTGGCCTTTGGGTTTCAACCTTTCCCCGCTCGTTGTTAAGCGGCAGCTGAGGTTGGATGACCTGAAGGGTCGGAGTCTCGCCGTTGACGCCAACAATATGCTCTACCAATTCCTTGCGCTGATTCGTATGCGGGATGGGAGGCCGTTCACTGACTCGAAGGGACACGTTACCTCGCACTTGGTTGGTTTGCTTCTTCGCACCACTCGTCTGATGGCGGATTATGGGATACGGCCAGTGTTTGTTTTCGACGGCAAGCCACCCGCGCTGAAGATGCGAACTCTGGAGGCGAGGCGTCAGTATAGGGAGAAGGCGCGGAAGGAGTGGGAGGTTGCAGTGCAATCCGGCGACTTCTCATCAGCCTGGTCAAAAGCAACAAGAATGAACTCGTTGACCCAACCAATGCAAGAGGATACTAGGAAAATGCTGGGCCTTCTCGGCGTTCCTTACGTTCAAGCGCCGGAAGAAGGTGAAGCCCAAGCAGCTCACATGGCGGGGAGGCGGGATGTTTGGGCGGCCAACAGCAGGGACTATGATTCCGTCCTCTTTGGCTCACCGCGACTTGTACGCTACGTGACGATATCTGGGCAGGAATTCTTGCCGAGCAAAGGAATCGGCCGCCCACTTATCCCAGAATTAATCGAACTTCAACAGCTCTTGACGGCGCTTGGAATAAGCCGAGAGCAACTGATTGACCTAGCCATCCTAGTGGGAACAGACTTCAATCAAGGAATTCATGGGGTCGGACCCAAGACAGCCTTGAAACTCATCAAGGAACACGTAAAACTGGAGGAGTTGCCGGAGCGATTCAAGAGTCAGCTACCGGATAACATTCAGGAGTTACGCACAATCTTCCTCAAACCCACCGTAACTAAAGATTACGAGATTCGATTCAAGGGACTGGACGAGAGAGGTCTTCGAAAGTTTCTCTGCGAAGAACGGGGGTTTTCGACGGGCAGAGTCGACCTTGCAATTGTCCGGATGCAGGAATTTTACGCCCGAGACCGATCAACTCTCCAAAGCTGGCTAGGCGGCGATCGAGGAGGGAATTAGTTGGGGACGGAGACTTCCTTCAATCAGTTTACGGAGGTCTGCAAAGCGTTGGAGTCGACGACGAAGAGGACCGAGAAGGTGCTTTACTTAGTCAAGTTCCTAAAATCTCTAAGCCGCGAAGAATTGGCGCCAGCCGTGTCTTTCATCGTAGGCCGGCCCTTTCAGGAGTCCGATGAACGAGTACTCGATATCGGAGGACGAACGCTTTGGAAAATCAACCGCGGAAGCGGCCAGGCCGCCCTGGTTCCGAAAGCTGTGACGATACTCGAAGTTTACAGAACCTTCGAGAAGGTGGCGACCGCAACTGGGCCGGGTTCGCGGCAAAAAAAAGAGATGCTAATTGGCACGATGTTAAGCCGGCTTCCTAACACAGACGCCGAGTATTTGATGCGAATCATATTCGGAGAGATGCGCATAGGCGCCGTTGAGGGCGTTGTCTTGGACGCTATAGCGCAAGCCGCATCCACTAACCCTGACCAAGTTCGAAGGGCGAACATGCTCATGGGCAACATAGCCCAGGTTGCAGAATTGGCGCTCACAAAAGGCCCTGAAGCAATCGACAAAGTTGGCGTCACCCTGTTCGTTCCCATCAAACCCATGCTAGCCGAAATGGCGGAAGGTATCGACGAAGTCTTCAAAGAACACGGACGCACTAGCGCCTTTGAATTCAAGTATGACGGCGCCCGCGTACAAATCCACCGCAAAGCAGACGCGATTCGAATTTTCAGCAGAAGGCTAACCGACGTCACAGGGAGCCTGCCGGACATAGTCGAGCTTGCAAGGGAACGAGTTCGCAGCCAGGAGTTCCTCATTGAAGGTGAAGTTGTTGCAATCGGCCAGAACCAGAAGCCCCTCCCCTTTCAGGATTTAATGCGGCGGTTCAGACGCGTACACGAAGTTGACGTGATGCTGGAGGAAATCCCGTTGAAACTCTTCCTATTCGACGTCATCTATCTTGACGGAAACCTCATGATCGATACCCCTTACGAGAAGAGGTGGGACATACTCCGAGGCATAGTCGATGAGGAACTACTCGCAACAAGGATTGTTACCGAAGACTTGGGTGAGGCCGAGAAGCTTATGCGAGCTTCAATTGAGGCTGGCCATGAGGGCCTGATGGCGAAGGACCTCAAGAGCAACTACACGCCTGGGGTCAGGGGTAAAAAGTGGTTCAAGATCAAATCTGCCGAAACGCTAGATGTTGTCATTGTGGCTGCGGATTGGGGTTCGGGGCGGAGGCGGGGCTGGTTGAGTAATTACCATCTCGCCGTTCGGGACGAGGCGTCGGGAGAGTTTCTAGTGGTCGGCAAGACCTTCAAAGGCCTCACCGACGAAGAATTCGTTGACATTACGAAGAGATTGCAAGCGTTGAAGACTCGGGAAACAGACTACACGGTGCATGTCAAGCCGTCGATTGTCGTTGAAGTGGCCTTCAACGAGATTCAACGAAGCCCACACTACAAATCCGGCTTCGCACTTCGCTTTGCCAGAATCCAACGTTTCAGGGAAGATAAACGGGTTGGGGATGCGGATTCGCTTCAGAGGCTATCGAAGCTCTACCAGGACCAGTTCAGGTTCAAAGCTACCGCCGACTTCTGAGGTGTCCCACACCTTACCTTTGGGTGTGGTACAACTAGGGTGTGTTACCCATGAAGATTAGGTGTGAAACAGATTGAAGGTTGCAGCGTTATTCAGTGGCGGTAAAGACAGCGCATTCGCGCTCTGGTGCACTCAAATGCAAGGCTGGGATGTGGAAAGCCTCGTCACCGTCCTCCCCGAATCCCAAGAATCCTGGATGTTCCACTTCCCAGGCCTAAAATGGACCAAACTTCAAGCCGAAGCGATCGGCCTACCCCAAACAGTCATCACGACCAAAGGAGAAAAAGAACAGGAACTGAGCGACCTAACTGCCGGCCTTGACAAACTCAAGAAATCCCTCGGCATTGACACCGTGGTTTCAGGCGCCGTGGCGAGCGAGTATCAGCGAACTCGAATCGACAACGTGTGCGAGAAACTCGGCCTGAAGAGCATCGCACCACTATGGCATAAGAACCAAGAGCAACTTGTCCGAGAACAAATAGAATCCGGGTTTCAGATCATAATAACCGCGTGCAACGCACTCGGACTTGAGGAAAAGTGGTTGGGGAAGAAACTTGAAGCCTCAGACTTAGCCGAGTTGGTCGCGCTCAGGAAAAAATACGGCCTGAACGTTGCCTTCGAGGGCGGAGAAGCAGAAACCTTCGTCCTAGCCGGACCAATGTTCAAAACGCCTCTAAACGTCGTTCGGTCCACGGCGCATTGGCGTGGCGACTCGGGCTACTTGGAATTAGAGGAAGTTCAATTGGGTTCGCGGTGAAGGTTCTCAGTCATGAACGAGCTGCGTTGCAAGCTCACGTGTCTTAGCAACGATTTCCTCCACATCAATCGATTTTACCTGTCTATTCTCCATGAGAACATGGCCGTCCACAATCGTGGTGTCAACGTTTGCGGCGGAGGCTGAGTACACTAGGTCCGAGACAATGGTTTCCTGCCCGTAGACTGGGTTCATGTTAGGCGCCTTTGCATCGACTAGAATGATGTCTGCTCTCTTTCCTATTTCTAGGCTGCCGATTTCGCGTTCCACTCCCATGGCCTTCGCCCCTTGAATCGTGGCTAAGTCAAGCACGGTCTGTGCGTTCAGAACCGTAGGGTCCCACCTGTGCGCCTTATGCAGCAGGGCGCAAACCTTCATCGTTTCAAACATATCCAACGTATTGTTGCTCGCTGCTCCATCAGTCCCCAATCCGACGGGGACGCCGGCCTCAAACATCTCTGGCAACGGGGCGACTCCGCCGCTTGCGAGTTTCATATTTGAGACAGGGCAGTGCGCAACCCCGACGCCCGCCTTTGCGAGTAAGCCTACTTCGCGTTTTGTCAGCCAAGCGCAGTGAGCCGCGAGCATCTTCTTAGACAAAGCACCAATCTTGTCCAAGTATTCAACGACGCGCATCCCGTGCTGTTGCTGTGAGTCTGCTTGCTCCTTCCGGGTCTCAGCTACGTGGACGTGGTCGATTACGTCGTTTTTCTCCGCAAATTCCTTCGCCCATAGCAGAGTCTCAGCGGAGCATGTGTATGGTGAGTGTGGGCCGAGGGCGAAGCTTATTCGCGGGTTTCCGAGGCCTTTGATGTAATCGAAGAACTTCCTAGTTTTCTCCTGTTCCATTCGCGCTTTCGCGGGATCCATTAGGTCAATGATGCCGTAGGAGAGGAAGCCTCGCAGGCCCGATTTAGCCACGGCTCTGGCGACATCGTCCATGTGGAAGTACATGTCCACGAAACTTGTTGTTCCGGATAGGATCATCTCCGCCGAGCCCAATAGGGCACCGTAGTAGCAGGCTTCGCCAGTCAGCTTAGCTTCGAGGGGCCAAATCTTCTTCTGCAACCAATCCTGGAGCAGCATGTCATCCGCGTACCCCCGAAACATGGTCATCGAAAGATGGGTATGCGTGTTAATTAGGCCGGGAAGGGCGATTCCCCCACGCCCATCTATTTCAGAATCAGCTGGGCTTTTGAGGTTCTTCCCCATCTGCTTGATCTCTCCGTCCTGGATGAAAATGGATGCGTCCCGCAACACCTCGCGTTTCTCATCCTGCGTCACAATCCAGTCGCAGTTCTTGATCAGGAGCGATGGCATAGGCCGTACGGCTGTAGGATTGAGTCGGTCGAGTTAAAAGCCACGCGTTAAACGAGCGAAGCTACTGCAAAGCCACATGCCATTAGGGTGATTGTTGAGAGAATGAAAAGGACGTTTGACCCCAGCGCTGGGACTAAGTCGCGTGTCCGGTTGTAGTTTTCCAAAGTAAGTCGGCCAGCTTTGTACGCTATGGGTAAGCTCAAGAGCGAAACAAGTACTGGAAATGGCGCGGCACCGACGGCGACAGCAAGTATGATTGAAGCGTAAGTTGCTGCTTGGCCTGTTACGTATAGCCAAGCCGAGCCTCGTTTTCCCAACAGTATTACAATATGCCGCCTACCCCCAACTCTATCGACTTCTGCGTCCGGGAACTCGTTGAGGAACAGGAGCAACGCGACGAGAATTGTGATTGGGATCAGTATGGCGATGCCTACGGCGTCGATTAAACCGGTCTGCGTAACGTAAACTCCTAAACCCATGAGCCCGAAACCGGAGCCAGCGACAACTTCGCTCACGGCGGGGACGCGAGAAAGAATTGGCGTGTAGAAGACGATTATAATCGCTCCGTAGACAATTAGGGGGAGAAGCACGTTGAATAACCGTACCAAGAAGTAGACTCCAATCAGGGCAGCACAGATTATGGTGAACAGGCACACCGTAAGTGCTTCCGAGGGTTTCATCATGCCCTTGACGAGTATGTCGACCCCGCCGCTGAACGGTGTCTTGGGAGTTTTCGCGTCGATTTTGGAGCGGTAGTCGAAGTAATTGTTGAAAGCGTTCACAGACGCGTGCGTCAGCAGAGCTCCTACCATGACGAGGGCAGCGTCAATCGGAAGGATGCTTCGGTGCGAATAGAAGGCGGCCGCTAGGCCGGCGAGCACGATGACGATGGTTAATGGGAGGAAGTTTGCTCGAGTTATTGAAACTAGGTTGCCCAAAGGCTGTCTTCCAGCTCGCTACACCCGGAGGCAATCTTAACTGTTTTAACTTACGCGGCTACATTCCACGGCCGGAAGGAACGTTTAGCTCATGAGCAAAGTCAAAGATCCATTGTTGGCCCCTCAGGGCCAGTTGAAAATTGAATGGGCACGTACGCATATGCCCGTTCTCGAGCGGATCCGCACGCGGTTTGAGAAGGAAAAGCCGTTTCGCGGGTTGTCCATCGCGATGTGTATGCACCTAGAAATGAAAACCGCAGTGCTTGGCCAGACCATGGCTGCTGGTGGAGCTTCGGTCGCAATCACTGGGAGCAACCCACTCTCAACACAAGACGATGTTGCCGCAGCCCTAGCGAACTCAGGTGTTAACGTGTACGCGTGGCATGGAGTAACGGCCGACGAGCACCGCGAAAACCTGCTTAGAGTTCTCAACCACAAGCCGCACTTGATAATCGATGATGGGGCCGAGCTTTCCGTGGCAGTTCACACTAACAAGAAGGAGCTGTTCGGGCACGTGATTGGAGCTTGTGAGGAAACCACTACGGGTGTTCACCGGTACAACGCGTTGGAGAGGGATGGGTTACTCAGGTATCCCGTGATTGCGGTGAACGACGCTTTCACAAAGTACCTGTTCGACAGCCAATACGGAACTGGCCAGTCCGCTCTGGAAGGAGTGATGCGGGCGACGAACATGCTGATCGCCGGAAAAACCTTGGTCGTTGGTGGCTACGGTTGGGTGGGACGCGGGATCGCCTTGAGGGCGAAAGGCCTCGGCGCAAAAGTCGTTGTCACTGAAGTTGACCCCGTTAGGGCTTTGGAGGCGGCGATGGAAGGCTACCAAGTAATGCCAATGGACGATGCCGCTAAGATCGGGGACATATTCATCACAGCTACCGGCGTCAAATCAATCATAACCAAACGACACTTCGACAAAATGAAAGACGGCGCAATCATGGCGAACTCAGGGCACTATGATGTCGAAATCGAAGTGAAGGAACTCCGCGACACTGCAACCTCAGTACGTCCCGCGAGGCAGCACGTGGAAGAATTCAAAATGAAGGACGGTAAGCGGCTCTACCTATTAGCCGAGGGACGCTTGGTGAACCTGGCTGCGGCAGACGGTCACCCAGCCGAAGTCATGGATATGAGCTTCGCAGACCAAGCACTAGCCGCAGAGCATCTAGTCAAGAACAAGGGCAAGCTGCAACCAAAAGTCTACAGAATGCCACTCGAAATCGACAAAGAAGTCGCCAGAATTTGGCTTGAAAGCCACGGCCTAAAGATCGACAACCTCACCGGAGAACAAACGAAGTACCTCTCGTCATGGGAGTAAACTCAACCGAGTATCTTCCTAACGACGTGTTTCGTCGGAGCATTCAGCATGCGCGCTAGGGACATCAATCGGTCGCTACGTGCGACGATTGTGACGACGGGCGCGCTAAACATATAGTACAACTTCAGAAAATTCAACGCAAAATCAGACCTTATCTTGCTAATCCGGCGGAAGTCTCTCTGAGCCCATAGTTCAGTCCTCAAGCGCATTTGCGCGTAACCTTCCGCTCGTGAATTCATCTCGCGCAGCCAACTAACACGCGCCCGCCGACCTTCGTTCAAGGGCAAACCCTCCGCGTCCTCATGCAGGCTTCAAGCAAGTTTTGCTTGCTTCGTCGAGCTTTGGCCATATCCTGCGTCTAGCAATTCCTGAATCTTCGCCGCTCGGGCGTACCCAATTCCGCCCTTGAGCGCCAATTCTGATCGGGATGCACGGAAGACATTGCGAACTGAGCCGAATGATTCGAGCAGCTTCTCCCCCATCTTCGGGCCAATTGTTGGTAAACTCCCGAGGAGGGATAATTGCCAGTCTTTGGTCGTCTCCATCCTGGGTTTCTGGACAATCAAAGGCAAGGCTCCAGCCTTTCCACGGAACCTTCTCACAAGTACCTCCAAAAGGTCGGCGGTTTGTTCTCGGTCCAATGTGAAGAGGATTTTGAAATCGAAATTCATCGCCAGAGTCAGCAATGTGCCCCAATAGACTCTAGGGTTTTGAAGATCCGCCAACACCTCCTGAATATCCCCCTCCACGACAAGCAAGTAGTCTTTGTAGGAGCGGGAGATGCGTTGGGCCTGTTCGAACAGCCTGCCTCTGTATAGGGAGGCTATGAAGTCGTGCACCGTCTTCCTCTCAACCGCATAGGAAGAAACTATGTAATCCCCTATATCGAGGGCTTTCATCTGAACGTACAGGCCTCTCTTCCGCAAGATCTCCGGGATTCCCGACGCGGCTTCCCGGCTGTCTACTACGATCCTAGCGAATGGCATCTTTGACCCAACCTGTAGAGAATGGGTTGGGGCTTAGAAAAGTCGTGGTATTTGGATGGGGATTACTATGTTCGGCAACGGGACTTTGAAGTATACGTACAGGGCCAAGCCTACGCCCATGAATGTTGCGAGAATAACGAGGTAATCCGCTGCCCGCATTTTCAGTGTCACAATAGGGGTTCTTTTTTCAGTCGCACCGAAAGCCCGAGACTCCAAAGCCTCGGCCAGCTCTACGCTTCTCCTGATGGCGGAGATTATGAGGGGAATCAGGATTGGGACGTAGTTTCGAATGCGTTTCATGAAATTCCCCTTGTCAAGTTCCAGCCCCCTAGAACGCTGAGCATCAACAACGGTTTGGGCGTCCACCGCCATAGTAGGCACTAGTCGCACGGCGGTTGTGAAAGTGAATGAAATTGAGTAGGGCACGTGTATCTGTTCAAGCGCGAGCCCTAAGTCGTCAGCAGATGTTGTCATGAAGAAGAAGGAGAAAGCGGACATTATCGCGAGGAATCGAATTGCGAAGGCCAACGCAGTTACTATTGGCGTTAAGAAAATCACGTTCATCACGAATATGAAGACGAACAAGTATAGCCCGCCTCGCAGCGAGCGAAGCCAACGTTTTCCACTCTTGGCCAGAAGAATACCTGGGACTTGTGCGAAGAAAATCACTAGTAGCGCAATGATGTTTGTGAACATTAGGGCCGCACCGAAGAAGCCGAGTGTCAGGATGAATTTGGCTCTGGGGTCAAGCCTGTGAATGGGGCTGTCCATTCTCGTGAACTTGAATCCTTCCACGAACCTCAAAGACAACCTGCTTTCACCGCCTCTGGGCTGGCGCCCGCGTCTCCAGTTTTCCCTTCAATTTCCCTGAGAGAAACCCTCTGGCAGAATACGCGTCTATAATGTTAGGTGGAGGGTTGAGGTCCTTTAGGTTCTTCATCAGGGAGGCAATTTGCGGCAAAACTAGGGATGCTTGCTGGACCACTTGTTCGTTCGTTAGGATTTGGGTCGCCGGTCCGTCCGCAATGATTTTTCCTCGAGATAGCAGAACTACTCGGGGTTTGCATTCCGCCACAAACTCAACATCATGTGTCACTATGACCACGGTCTTTCCTTGGGATATGATTTGAACGATGAAGTTGCGCAGGTGGTCCTTCTGTAAGTAATCTTGGCCAATGGTCGGTTCATCCATCACCACATGCTTCGGGTCCCAGGCAAGTACCGCGGCTAGGGCAACGCGTTTCCGTTCTCCGCCGCTAAGAACAAAGGGCGAGGACTTTTCGTACCGGTTCAGGTCCAGGGTGGTGAGTAGGCTGGTAACTCTCTTCTGGATAGTGTCTTCCTTAAAGCCGAAGTTCCTAAGTGAGAAGGCCAATTCCTCGGCCACGGTCTCAGCGAACAATTGGTGGTCGGGGTTTTGAAATATGAGGCCCACGTCCCTTGAAAGCTGCGCAACCGATTTCTCCCGTGTGTTAACTCCGTCAACGAGCACGGCTCCTTCCGTGGGTTTTAGGAGGCCGTTGAACATCTTGACCAGCGTTGTCTTTCCCGCACCGTTCTCTCCCATTATCGCAACGAATTCGCCATCTTTGATCTGTAGGTTGACGTTCTGAAGAACTTCCGATCCGGTCGTGTAGTGGAAGCTGACGTTTTCGGTTGAAATCATTGGGGTAAAAGCCTCTTTAATTCGACGGTTGCTTCCTCAACCGTGATTGGGTTGTTTACGCCAAACCCGTCCTTTCGCAGAAGATGGAAAAGCATGGTGACCTTCGGAAGGCCAATTCCGATCAGTCGTGCCTCGTCATTGTAGACTTCCCGAGGTGTTCCGTCCAACGCTATTTTTCCATTATCCATCACGACGACTCTGTTCGCGTACCTTGACACTACATCAAGCCTGTGCTCGACAAGTAGGGTGGTCAGTTGGAGTTCGCGGCTGAGTTTGGCTATGATTTCGACGATCTCTTCTGCCGATTTAGGGTCAAGGAAGGAAGTGGGCTCGTCCAGGACAAGCACGCTGGGGCGCATGGCAAGGACGCCTGCGATGGCGGCGCGTTGTTGTTGGCCTCCTGAAAGTTCGTACGGGGCCTTGTTGCGTAGGTCAAAGATGCCTGTCGCTTTCATCGCCCAATTGACTCTTTCAATAGCCTCTTCTTTGGCTACGCCTAGGTTCTCCAACCCGAATGCGACGTCCCTCTCAACTGAGAGCGAGAAGAGTTGGTTCTCAGGGTTTTGGAAGACGAACCCCACGTGAGTTGCCAACTCCGCCGTAGACCGCCCATCAACATTTAGTCCGTCGACTAGCAGGTCGCCCCTCAACTCGCCGGAGTAGAAATTCGGGATTAATCCGTTCAGGCATCTGCAGAGCGTTGTTTTGCCGCAGCCGCTTGGGCCTGTGAGGATTACGAAGTCGCCTTTCTCAATTGATAAGTTGACATCTTCCATCGACGGCTTTTCGGCGCCCGCATAGGTGAATGAGAGCTTCTTGGCTTCGATTGCCGGCAACGGAATAGGCCCCTACTCTTTCATCTCATTTTTGCGTAATTACGCTTGTTTGGGATGAAGCCTGCGCATTACCGAGTGTCGTCGTATTAGGTTTTGGGGGACGCGAGAAAAATTCCCGAACCAAAGCTAATGAAATTCTCAGCGCGTCATTCACGTTACCTTTCACGTTCGCGCCCGCTGCCGTCGCATGCCCTCCGCCCATCCCGTTCATGCGCATGCCCAGAGGGTTTGCTAAGTCCGTTCCGATATGCATCCCTGTTTCAAATGTGAATTCCTTGGTTGCACGGAAACTGACCGTCAAATCGTCGTTCCTCTTTCCAGCAACTATCGCCAGGTGAGCTCCCAGCGCAATGAGGGCCCGTGCGGCTGAGGCATGGTAAGATCCGACTTCCGATAGCGCCACTACCCATTTGCCCGCGCGTTCCATTCTCACTCTCTGTGCTGACTTGATGCGGGCGATTCTCTCGGATTCACCCATTGTTGCCCGCGTAACCTCCCTCGCTTTCTCAGGGTCCGCTCCTAAACGAACCAAGGCATATGCGGATTCGAATGTTCGGCGCGTGGCAATCGACAAATGTCCAGTCTCCACCAGCAACCCGGCCAGAAGCGCCTGGCAAACGGCCCGGTTAGGCAAAAGGTGTGATTGCTTATACATGTCGAGGATCATTTCGCACGTTGAAGTTGCTTTATCATCGCAAATGACGAATGTTGCTGTTTTTGTGTTCTCGGGGTGGGGTGCGTGGTGGTCTATCATTACCAAGGGTTTGCCGGATTGAAGAACTGGCTCCTGGAGTTCGCCGAGCTGCCGAAGAGTGTTCGTGTCAACTGTAACGGTAAGGTCCACGCTTGACATATCGGGGTGCTCGGTTACCTCAAGTGGAACGGTCTGGAGGATTTGTTTCGATAGTTTGCTCACGCCGGCGGGAGAAGCGAAAGTAATCCTAACTTTCCTGTTAAGGCGCCTAGCGAGAATCGCGAATGCGTACGCCGAGCAAACGGCGTCGGGATCGGAGTTCTGATGGCCGATTATTAGAACTGATTTTGCCTTCCGAATCAGTTTGATTAGGCGGGGATATCCTCGCAAAGGTTAAGCTCCCTAGCTTTCGCGTCCGCTGCGGAGAACGCCATGTTGGTGGCCTCGTCTACAAGAGGCTCCAAATCCAGATCGCCACTCTCGAGCTCAATCGCCACATCAATAGATACAACTAGTGGCTTGTCGCCCACCGCCTCAATCGTCACGTCGAGGTCGCTGATTTGCTTCACAGAAATCCTGGACAACAGGTGTTTTCGCGCAGCTTCTTGCGCGGCTTCGCATATTTGTTCAACCTCTTCTGCTGTTGGTTTTCTCTTGAACTCAATACTCATTGCGATTACTCCTTGAAACGACGTGGGGTTGGTGTAGCGGCTTTACGGCTGTGTGGGGCGCCTAGGTCCCTGTAGCCGTTCCTGAAGCTTCTCTTGGGCATCTTTCAACCTCTCCCTAGTCCTTTCCTCTTGTTTTCCGAGGACCGTGACTCGTGTCGTCAGAAGCTCCTTTCGCTCCTTCAGTTCGGTTAGCAGGTTCTGCCTGTTGGATTTGACAAGTATGCTGCCCACGCTTTTGTAGACAGGGGTTTCGTCAGTTGCCTTCTCAAGTTCAGCTAAGGCTTTGTCAGTCTCATTCAATTCGGCGTCCAGCTGCTGCTTTTGCGATGTCACGGACTGTAGCGTTTGTTGAAGTTGTTGGAGACGAACCAATTGTTCCTGGACTTGCGGTGGTAGCTCTACTTCTTCGCCCAAAACTTATGCCTTCATAACTCGCGCGAATTCGCGTAGCCATAAGACGGCGGCTAATTAAGCATTTCAGACCTTCCGGCACTTTTCCTCAACTCTCCAAGCTAAATCCAAAGTCCGTCCAACAGCCTATTGATCATGAGATGATAACGAACAGCGGCAGGCACATACAGATAGTGGAGAAACGCTTTTGCTCGAAGTGCAACGTCTTCACCGACCAAATCTGTCACAGGGTCCGGTACCAAGACAACGAAGCCCAGGCCGGAACACTGATCAAGAAGAGTAACTGGGTCTGCCCCACCTGCCTCACCGACACAGAAGACGTGAAGGTCCAGCCGCTACCCGGCGACAAAGTGAGAATCATAAACAGAATACTCAAGATGCAAGACGACTACGCAATCCAATCCATGAGCATCTCATCACACCCGGAGAAGTTAGTTGTCGAGATAACCATCAAGGAGTAGCCAAGGCTAACGCACATCCCTCTCTTTTAAATCCGGAAGCAAAGAATACGAGGCGTGACGTTTCACCGGGGAAATCGTCGAATGCCTGATTTAGTCAAAAAGAACATCGAGATAGACGATGAAACAGGGGCCATAAGCGGATCCCTCACCTACGCGAACGCGAAGATTCCTGTCCCAAACAAGTTCGCAACCACAACAGAATTGAATGCAACTAGGTTGGTTGGGTTAAAGCAAGATTTTCCAACCGAAATCGTGATCGCGGGAAAACTGATCTACCCCGAGACGCTGAAGCGTATATTGAAGGAGGAGGAATTCCTCAAACAGTTCGCGAGGCGGCTCGCACGGGAGACCTCGACTCATGAAGACGCGTTGAGCATGCTCTTTCTTGTACTGAAGGGCGAAGCCGCGGTTGTTGAATCAAGCGACTTGCGGACGGTTCTCGACCTTCAATATTTCTCTGACATGGACGTAGTCACTGTCCAACAGAGCCCAGGCGTGTCCCCGAAGGATTTCTTGCTCCTCTACCGTTTTGCTGAACGTTGGCTGGATAATAGGGGCTTGGACAAGCCGCTCATGCCGGTCTTTAGGCCTACTGAGACGAAGCAGGAGTTCGATAAGATTCTGGGGCAGGTGTTGAAGAGGGGTAGTAAACTGATTGGGTTTGATATGAGGGGAGGGTTCTACTACCAAGCTCTTCGCTCATTAGAGGAGGCGAAGAAGAAGGACCCGAGCCTCTGGGTCCATGTATTCCAGGTTCCGCCGAAGATTCGCTTCGCTAGGAGCATGCTTCGTTGCTCGGAGGGTATGATGCTCCCACTCCTTGGGGTAGACAGTTTCAACAGGTGGGTTGTACCGCCCCCTCCCGTTCCGCTCACGAAGGACAAGATCAATAGGTTCGATTCCACGAACTGGGGGGTCTTCAAGCGAAAGGAATGGACGGAACAGTACGGCCCAACCTTACACTGCACATGCCCCATGTGCAGCAAGCAGAAGCTCCCTACTTTCTACTTAGGACAGGTGCTAACAGTCTTGGGGAGGAGTAAGGTACACGACCACTACGCTCAACGGGAACAGCTCCTGCAATTGTCATCCCACGTGAAGAGCGGAAACGTGAAGAGCTTCGTTTCCAGGAAGAAGTATCCAAAGGACTTTCTCGCTCAGGTAACGAAGTCGGAATCGGAGGCGGGCTAAAGCTTCGCCTCAGCCATCTTAGTCATCAGGGCTCGAAGGTCAACTTCCGAATTCGTTCTCCAACCCAGCGCCATCACACCTGCATCATCTTCCTCGAGGTATCCTGTTCGGAGGAATATGTCTACAAGTGTTGCGGCTTTCCAGCGGCCAAACTTGTGGGCGATCAGTTTCTCCAGGTCTTCGCGTGGGGCCTTGCCTTGCTTGGAGACTAAGTATGCAAGCGATGCGCTCAGAGCTGCTAGGTTGTCAACTCGCCAACCAATCATCTTTGCTTCCTTCAGGCCTAATGTCCCTTTCAGAATGACTTGATACCTAGCTTCTTCAAGTGGACCGCCTTCAGGCGTAATCTCACCTGTTGAAGTCTCCTTCACTTTCTTTATCTCCAAATCCAGTTCGGATAATAGTTGGTTCAACTGTTCGAGGACCTGTTCGTAATTCTTCCCCAACTTCTCCTTTAGCTCCCAATCCTTGGCGCCGGGCAGTTTGCCGCGGCGGAAGAGAAGTAGGTGCACTGCACGTTTCAGTTTGTCAGAGTAGAAACTCTTAGTTTCAGTCTTCGTCTCCGCTGTTTCCGTGGTTTCAGTAGATTTTGCTTCAGTGGTTTCCGTCGTTGCCAACTATCTCATGCCCCTCTCGGAATCGGTATCGGAAAGCTAACGCCACCCTCAATTGCCTTCTTTGAAGGTTCATCCATCGGAACCAGCAGCAGTTGCTCCCCCTCGGTTTGGAGTTTGGCATAGCCGTAGGTTACGAGGAAACTTACGAAGTAAGCCCTCTGGACCGTTTCATGGTATGACTGCGCATGAACGAATTTCCAATATTCAACTGGTTTCTGGTCTATATACTGGGCTCGAAGTTCTTCCCAGAGTGAAGTGAGGAGTTTTCCGAAATCTTCCCCTTGTATCCCCAGGCCTGACAGAATGGAAGAGTCGGCCGTGTCGGGTTTCTTGCCGCCCGAGTAATCCCTCCGTTTCCACCTCTCTGCGATAGGTAGGAGCAGGTTCCAGTAGTCGAGCGATAGGCTGACAGCTTCGTTCGTTAGCTGCTCTAGTTGTGCTAGCGGATGCCAACTCTGAAGGAACACTTCGGCAAGCCGTTTCTCGCTCATTCGCTCAACTTTACGTTTGATGAATTCGGGTTCGGCGTAGAGTGCGCTGGATTGGAATTTGAGCTGGGTGTTCTGGAGGCGGACGACCTCTGAGAGCCTGTTGAGTGTGTGTGCGTCGAGGCAGTGGTCGTCGAAGCTTTCCCAATGTGGGAAATACTCTCGAAGGGTCTCCACCCCGAGTTTAACGTCCATGAAGAAGGGGTTGAACCTCCTCCCCGAAATCGCCTCGCAGGTCTCAATGATCTCCTCTAACTCTTTTCTGCCCGATGCGAGCGTGCGCTTCCCTTTGGGTTTCTCTGCCAAGGTTACTTCAGCTCGCTAACTACCGATGTTCCCGCAACGTTCTGGACTACGATCACGTGGCTGTTCTCGGTAACGTTAACCTGCCCCGGGGTGATGGCCACGTATTGTCCTTCGGTCATGGCTCCGGAGCTCGACATGATCAGTTGCGTAACGAGTTCGCGGTTCTTAGGGTCCATGTGAACGTCAAATTCGTCGATCGCCCTGAACGGGGAGGTGATGTGTTGCTGGAGTCCTAGCAGGAAGGCCATCATAGCGATGCTGCGTTCCCCGCCACTCTGCGTAAAGGCGTCGAGGGCGGTGGGGTTGTTTCCCTTAAACCCAACCATTATTTCCACACCACATTTCTCAATATCCCTCGAGGATATGAGCCGAATAGACCCTGTTGCGCCAACGGTTCCTAGGATTTCGTTGTAGCGCCCGGTCAATTGTTCAAGGAAGGATGAGAGCACGTCCCGCCAACGGGAGAGGCGCTTATCAAGCTCCGTAAGGACCTCCTGGCGGTTCTGGGCAACTTGGTCAGCCTTTTGCTTCAGTTCTTCGTAGACCTTCGCGTAGGACGAGTACATCTTCTCGACATCTGCCGAAAGCGTTGACAAGGGCCTCATCTGCTCCTCGACGGCACCGATTTCTAGCATTATCTCAAGGTTCTTTCTCGGCGATTCCATCGCGGCTCCCGCCTTCTCCGCCGCAGCAACCATCGGGTCCAACTCCTCTCTGGCTAGTCGGACTTGCGCTTGGAGGTCCGCTACTTCCTCTGTGAGGAGTTTCATCTTGAACCCTGAAACCTCATACTCCACATTCGTGTCGATGAGCCTTGTAAGCGCGTCCTCGAGGCGGCCGCTAGTATCAGCCATTTTCTCGTTGAGCGCCGCCATTTTCTCCTTCACTCTAACCAGCTTGCCTTGTGAATCCTCAGCCATCTCACGCCAAGAACTCTTCATCTTGTCGAGTGATTGCAGGTCAGGCTTAGTTGGTGATGCCTCCTGCTCGGCTTCAACGGATTGGAAGTTCTGTAGGAGATTCGTAGTCCATTCAATGTTCAGTTCATGTGTTGTGAGTTGCTTCACGAGCTCAACCCGTGAATCCTCCAGCTCCATTCGTCCAAGGTTTAATTCGTCGAACTTTGCCTGGCGTTTCTTCTTTGACTCCGCCAGCTCTTGGATTTTATTTTCAATCGATTGTACAGCTCGTGTCTTCGATTCAATTCTGGCTTCGATGTGAGTTAATGCCTCCTTCTTCCTCTGGATCCGGCTCCATAAGAGTTCCCTCTTCAGGGCTTCCAGTTTCGTCTCCAGTTGCTGTTTCTGCAGGTAGCGCCCGTATTCACGCTTCCAATAATCGTGGGTCTCCTTAGTGGATTCAAGTACCTGGGCCAGGGAATGTTCCTCGCTTGCCACGCTTTCTAAGCGTTGTCTCGCGTCGATAACTTCCTCTCTATAAGATTCGAAGCCCACGGCTTCCTCAAGCATTTTCAGCTTATCTTGTGCGGTTACGGCGGCGAAGCGGCCGACCATGAACTGGTGCATTATGACTAGTATATTGTCGGGGTTCAGGCCGAGGGAAAGCAAAACGTCGGTGATTGCGGATTTAGGCGCAGATTTGTTCTGGAGGAGGTAGTAGTACGTGCCTGTACTCTTGATTACGCGTGTGATGGTGACGAGATCGGAGTGGAATCGTGGGAATGGCCGTTTTTCGCCTGTGTTATCGAGGATTAGTGTGACTCGGGCTTCGTCGTGCCCCCACTTAACAAGGTCGCTCAACCGCTTGGATCGTTCAGTGTAAGCTTGGCCTAGAACTACGGAGATCGCGAGAAGGATGGAGGATTTTCCGGCTCCGTTCGGCCCACAGATGAGGTTTAGCCCCGGCTCTAAGGGGACGTATGAGTTTTCGTAGGACATGAAATTTGTAAGCACTACGCCTTTTATCATCTGAGCCGAGCTACCGTTTGAAACCATGGTTGCCTTTCGCTGCGTAAAAAACGTTCAGGGATTTTCGAGACCGAACTCCATACATCGGGCTCCAATTCGCAACGCCGGCAAGAGCATTGAGTTTCAAAGACTCGAATTTTCGGTTCTTCTTATGGATCGGTGCTGGTAATCAATGACATTTGTTATGTCAACGTTCATTTGAAGAATTGCCAATTGTTTTGAACAAAAAACCGCGAAACACGTTTAAATATGATAGCCCCTTCACGCATGCATCACGGCGGGAGTGAAGTAGAAAGTTTGCAGAGGCTCGGCAAAATTCTTCATCTTTCAAGCAGCCGAAGCCTCATAGTCAAGATCGACGAAGCCCGCTTCGTCAAAATGGGAACCCGAACTTGTGACAGCAAACTGAAGGAGATAGGAAGAGTCCACGACATTTTCGGATCCGTATCCTCCCCTTACGTATCGATCAGACCCGCGGGTCCTTCGCCGGCCAAGTATGTAGGCCGCATTGCTTACTCCTTGGATTAGGTAGATGAGAAAAAAGTGTCTGAAGAAACTGATGGTGAACTAGGCGAAGCGCTACACTCAACTCAAAAGGTGCGCGTTTGCCCTGAGTGCGGCGAGCCTAAACTAATGCGCGACTACGAAGCTGCTGAAATTGTATGCATGTCCTGTGGGTTCGTGATCGATGAGAAAATTGCTGATAGCAGGCCCGAATGGAGAGCCTTCGACGACGACCAAAAAGCAAAACGGAGCAGAGTCGGCTCACCATTAACCTACACGATTCATGACAAAGGTCTCTCAACCGTAATTGATTGGCGTGATCGACGCGTTCTCGGAAAACGAGCCACAGCTGCCCAAAGGTTAGACCTCTACAAGCTTCGTAAATGGCAGAGTAGAGTGCGAGTTTCAGATGCTACTGAGAGAAACCTCGCCGTTGCTTTAGCTGAATTGAGTAAACTCTCTTCGGCGCTCAACCTTCCGAAGAACATCCTAGAAACGGCCTCAGTTATCTACCGAAGGGCAATCAAGAAACGTCTCATTCGCGGACGATCAATCCACAACGTAACCGCGGCAGCAATCTACATGAGTTGTAGGCAATGCGGAGTTCCGCGCACACTCGACGAAATAGCAATGTCATCTAGCCTCAACAAGAAAGACATTGGAAGGAGTTACAGGTTTATGGTGCGTGAACTCGAAGCCTTTGTGCCCCCCTCAACGAGCAGGAACTACGCCGCCCGCTTCAGTAACAAACTGGTGATTTCCGGGAAGGCAGAGGCGATTGCGATTCGCATCCTCGAGATCGCTAAGGAGATGAAGTTAACGAGCGGCAGGGGGCCGACAGGCATTGCCGCCGCAGCCACATATATCGCCACAGTCCTCACAAACGAGAGGAAGACCCAGCGGGAGATTGCTGAAATAGCGAACGTGACCGAGGTCACCATTAGAAACAGGTACAAAGAACTGCTCGAACGCCTGTTTATCGAAGTCCCGCTGTAGCCTAATCCGCTTCTACTTTTTGGTTTCGCTTTTTCCGTCCAACTTTGTCTTCTCGCATAGGCCGAACTCGTAAGTTTCCGAATTGATCTGCCAGGTCTTCGTATAGTACGGAGCATCCGTTTCCTCTTTTTTGGTACTGATTACCAGTTGTTTCGCCCGAACTTCACTGGCTATGTAAGTTCGTTTGGCCTTCAGCAGGTTCGCGGCGTCTGTTGAGGGCGGGAGAATGTAGGCGTGAACGTATGAGTCCACTTTGAGGTCCATTTCCTTCCGCATTTGCTGCATCCGCCTTACGGCGTCTCTGGCTAAACCTTCGGCCAGTTCGCTCTTGGAAAGTTTCAGGTCTACGTAAACTGTGCCGTCTACGAATTCGGCTTTGGCGAAACGTGTGGGAGCCTCGTACTTCGAACTCGCAGCCCTGAGGGTTGGTGTAAGGGTTCGCGTGTTCGCCTGGTCAAGGAGGAGGGTTGAGTAGGTGTTCAGGGCTTTTCGAACCGGTTTGGAATCGGTTGCTACAATCACTTTGGGGACTGGTTGCCTCTGTTTCATCGATTTTTGCATGCGGGCAACTGCGACTGTTGAAATGATATCCTTGGCTGCATTCATCTCTTCTTCGAGGGAATCGCTGATCCATTTCTCGTCGAATTTTGGCCAGTCGAGCATGTGGACGGACTGGGGGTGTCTTGGTTCGGCGTTTCTGAACATGTGTTGGTATATTGATTCGGTGAGGAAGGGCGTGATTGGAGTTAGCATGGCGAGGGCGGCCTTGAGGGCAGTGTAGAGTGTTGTGTAGGCTGCCAGCTTGTCCCGTGTCTGTTTCTCAACCCATGTTCTGCGCCTGATGAACCTGACGTACGTGTGGCTCAGATCTTCCACGAGGAAGGTTTTGAGTTTTCGAACTGCCTCATGGATCTTGTATTCATCCATAAGCGCAGTTGCTTCCTTGATTGTTCGGTTCATTCGGCTTAGCAGCCACCGATCCTCGGGGCGAAGGCTTCGCGTGAGCTGCTTCAAGGGGACACGGGGTGAGAACTTGTCCAAGCTCATGTAGGTGCCAGCGAAAACAAAAGTGTTCCAGAATGTGCTCAAGTCACCACTGTACTGTTTTACGGCGTCCCACGAGAAGCGAAGGTCCTCCCATAACGTGTTCTGGAGAACGTAGTACCGGAAAGAATCGCGGCCGAATTTATCTACAACCTCATTGGCCGTGACGTAATTACCCGCGGACTTATGCATCTCACGCCCTTCGGAATCGAGCGCGAAACCGTGCATCAGGACAGTTTTGTACGGTGACTTCCCCATCGTAACCATTCCGCTTTTCAGCAGGGCAAAGAACCATGCCGTTATCTGGTCGCGCCCTTCCACGATGAAATCGGCAGGCCACCAGAATTTACTCTCTTGAGCGTTCTGGGGGTGGCCTAGGCATGCGAGTGAAGCGCCGCCCGAGTCGAACCACACATCCATAACGTCGGGGACTCGGGTCATCTCCGCTCCACATTCGCATCGCAGCTTGACATTGTTCACCCAGGGAACGTGCAGCGTGGGCAGGTCAGGTGTTGAGGTCGCATTCTCCAAGAGTTCTTGCTTTGACCCTATGACTTTCTGTTTCCCGCAAGAATCGCATATCCAAACTGGAAAGGGTGTGCCCCAGAATCTTTGGCGTGACACGACCCAGTCCTTTAGGCCTTCAAGCCAATTCTTGAATTGAACTGCTCCTGCCCAGTCAGGAATCCAGTGTGTCGCGTCCACTTCTTTCATGAAGTCGATCTTTTTCTGCGCTATGCGTATGAGCCATTGGTCTGTTGCGCGGATCAAGAGCGGAGTCTTGCAACGCCAACATACGGGACTACGGTGTTCTATCTCTTCCGAGTGAAGCAGCATTCCTAATGATTTCAAATCGTCTATGACTTCGGGGTTCGCACTCCTAACGGGCTTCCCTGCGTATTTTCCCGCTTCGGGCACGAACTTTCCTTGATCGTCCACCAACATGAGGACGGGTAATCCGTAGTGTACTCCAACTTCGTAATCTTCTTCGCCGTGGCCTGGGGCGGAATGGACGCATCCCGTCCCCTCATCCAGCGTAACGTACTCCTTGCTCAGGACGACGCGGTGCGCATTCTTCAGGTTCAGTTGAATGGGAACCAATGTCTCCAGGGGGGAGCGGTACGTCACTCCATCTAGTTGCGTTCCAGGGAAGCTTTCCAGGAGTTCTAATGTGCGGCCGGAGGCCTTGGCCACCGCTTCAATTCGCTCCTTTGCGAGTATGAATGTCTCGTTCCCAGACCGCACTCTTGCATACTGGAAGTCCGGGTTCACCATGACCGCCACATTCGACGGTAGCGTCCAAGGTGTCGTGGTCCAAATCAGTATGAACTCGTTTTGCTTGCCTTCGACCGGGAATTTCACGTAGATTGACGGGTCGCGGAGCATCTTGTACTCTAGAACGACTTCGTAATCCGAAAGGACGGTCTCGTCTTGTGGGCACCAGTGTACGACCCGCTGCCCATGCTCAAGGAGGCCCTTCGACGAGGCCTGCTTGACACCCCACCAACCGCTCTCAATATAGGAATCCTGATGTGTCATGTAGGGCTTGGCCCAATCCATCCATATGCCAAGATCTGCGAACGCCCTACCCAACGCCGTAGAGTTCGTTTCAGCAAATAATCTGCATTCCGCGATGAAGCGTTCCAGTCCGAAGTTCTCTACGTCCTTCTTGGTTTTGATCCCGAACTTCTGTTCTATTGCGAGTTCGATAGGGAGGCCGTGGCAGTCATATCCGGGTTGGTCCCTGACGTTGAACCCCTGCGAACGCTTGTAGCGAATGACAGTATCTTTCACGACCTTGCCCCAAGAAGTTCCAATGTGTGGGGTATCCGAACTAGGGAAGGGTGGTCCATCTAGGAAGTAGAACTTTGGGCCCTTCGCCCTAAACTTCTTCACAGCTTCATAAGTCTCTTCTTGGTCCCAGAGGCTCTTTACTTCCTTCTCGACAACCTTAGGGTCATACTGCTTCGGCAATTCGCCAACGTGCTTGCTCATTACTGGTCGACTCCAAGGAAAATTCCTGAATGCGCCCTCCGGCATTGACCGAGAACAAAATCATAGTAAGGAACGTGCTTCGGTAGCTTACGGTGCGATTTCTCGGTCACCTTTCATGGGCGACACCAATTGCACGACCACCATGCCAATTCTTATTTTAAGTTAACGTGTCCGGTTTTGGTGGTGTGTTAGCTGTGGCTTGGCCTCCGTCCCTGCATTTGCCTGTTAGAAGATAATGGTTTCAACCACTATTGTTAGATCACTTGAGGCGGGTCATTGCATTGTAGGACCTGAAAAATATGGTGCAACGAGGCTCATATCCTTGACTGGGGAAGGTAGTAGGCTAGAGCCGAGATAAGTCGTTGGAATGTTCGCGTTGCTATTCCCATGTGAGGTTAGATGAGTGGAAAGGAACCGTCCCGAGATCTCAGAGAAGACCACAACTCAGGAACAACTGCCCGGGGATGCCGGACCTTTATAGTTTACCCGCTGCATATGGGCGAATCCGGTTGATTAACTGTTGCAGGGACACAAGTGCAAGCGATCGGGGGACTGCTGTGTCATTCATTGGGGATCTTTTGAGGCGACCCACGAGGACATACTGCGTTGGAAGAGACAAGGACGAGAAGACATCCTGAAGCACATAGCGGTTAATTCCACTGACCCTCACAATCGACACGCGGTTTTCGTTACAAAGAATTGCCCCTTTCTGAAAAGAGAAGAAACAGGCCTCTACTCATGCGCGATCCAGGAGACAAAACCGTTCTACTGCAGGGTCTACCCACACGACGGCATGTGTGAACACCAAGAAGACTAAGCCTTGACAACTCTTTTGAGCGAGCGAGAGTAGAAGATACCGCGAACTATGCGGCTTCTTTTTGATTCGCTCTGACAGAAAGATACTCCTCCGAACGACCTGTTCAAGCATCATCAGCACCATGGTGCGAATGTCAGGGCCGCTAGCTGTCACCTGAACCCTGCTTCTACTGTAGAGACTGCTACCAGAAGCACCGAAGGTATTAGGCAAAGAGCCTAGAACCGATGTTGGCTGAAATTTCTCCATTTTTATTTGTCTTCAAATGTGCGTCCTGTAGGGTTCCCTGGTCTAGATCTGCCACGATCAGGTCTGCCAAGTGTCTGTACCAGAAGCGGCCGATCCACATGTCGGGATACACACGGGTCCCTCTCCAACTGAACGAATCTTCTACAGGATGGACATTGCAAGACAAATCATCTTGACGAGAAAAGAATGGGAAACGAGCGAAGACGTAGCGAAAACGCGAGGCGTATCATACCTGAACAGCGGCACTGGGCGGCGATGTGTCAATTGCAGAAGTACACGAAGAGGAAGAAGACGAGGAATCCTGGCAGCGCGGACAGAACTTCGTGGCGGTCGGAAGTGTTAAACCTGTAATAGCGACATTAGATCTACACGTGATTCCTGTGCCGAAGAAGAAGAAACCAAAGAAGAAAAGGTAACCAAAGAGCCAAGCATTTCCATTGCGGCAACAAGGAAGTTGAAGTAGGTAAGTTAGAGCCCCCGCGAAGCTCTTCCACTGAAACCCTGCTGCCCCTAGGAACATACCTATGTTTTTTAGGCGATGAGTACCGCATTCGCGGGTGCGGTGCCCTCGGGCTTGCACCTCGTAGTCACACTGGGGTCGGAGCAAACTCACGGTTGTCAGATTCTGGAGTATGGGTGCCGCTTCTTATTCACTTAGAACCGCTTAGCAGGAGTCCAGTGATGAGGAAGATAAGAAACACGTGTCTCGAGTACGGGTGCGTCAAATGCTGTTTGAATACGGAGATGGAACTGAGCAGTTCAGACATCGTCCGGATAAGGGGCCTTGGTTTCTCTGAGGATTTCTTCATCGTCAAGAAGAACGGGAACCGGCAGCTCAAGAATCTGTCGGGGAGATGCGTCTTTAATAACGGTCAGCGATGCACCATCTACAATTATCGGCCTGAAGGTTGTCGGCTGTACCCGGCCATTTTCTATGAAGACACTGGAGAAACAGATCTCGATTCATACTGCCCACATCACGGGAAGTTTCAATTGACGCCATGCATTTCACGCGAAGTCATCAAATTCGTTCGAAATTTGGATGTGGAGATGCAGAGACGACCCAGGTCCGGGAACCGCTGAACGTCGAGGCATCTGAACTCCTCAGCTTTCGCCGCCTTCCGTGACCAAGTCTGTATGATGAGCATCCACTCTTGGCCTAGGTCGAAAGCAGTTGCCGCCTGTCGCGAGGCAGGTTAAAATGGAGAGTCGAGCTGTCACCTTGTAGGATAGGCAGTGTGGATTGGGAAAGAGAAAGGTCCTTTCAGAAGGAGACATTAATCAACTCGTTCTTCCAGGAACGGGTCAGCTGCTTGGGATTGTAACCCAAATGTTTGGGTACGATCGGATAATGGTGAAGTGTTCAGACGGAGCCGACCGACTCTGTCGCATACGAGGCAAGATGAAGAGGCGGACTTGGATCAAGAATGGCGATGTGGTCTTGGTTGCCCCTTGGGATTTCCAAACCAGTCGCGCGGACGTGCTTTGGCGTTACACACAGAACCAAGTGCAGGTACTTCACAACAAGGGCATCCTCACGATGTAACCCCATAGGCCCAATGGTGCTATACGTAAAAGCCAGATGCTTCAAACAGTTCCCCAAGTGTGCTCGCAGTTGCAATAACTTTTTCCAAAGTCATCTTTGTCTACCCTGCGAGTACCGCTTTTGAATTCGAAATTCGTGACCCTTGCAGGGTACTCGTTGTAGAACATTCCGTGCCAAATCGGTCCTATGAGGGGTTGCGATATGTTCCAGCAGCACCTTGCGTAGGTTGCCATCTCTATGCTGAGCTCGCATTCATCGGAGAATGCTTTCACACTGAATATCGGCAGGTCATTCTCGTAACGTTTAGTTATTCTAACATCCTTCATGGAATGTTCCTTCCCCTCCGTAGGGTCGTAGAAGTCGAGGGTCTTTGAAACCATCTTTTCTCCCCAGTCCATCAGGCTCTCGTGTGAAATGGAGCGCCTGAGCATTGGTATTCCGAGATGCGGCAGGAAGTATTGCAGGTAAGCGCCATTGTCCCACTGTACTGTAGCCCAGTACCAGCAGGGGGTTATCGAGGATATCCGCACTTTCTGGAAATAAGACCTGCCCTTTACGGAAGTCTCGGTTTCGCCTACTCGAATTTTTCCCGATGACATCAGCCCTCTGTATTTCAGCATAGAATACCCCATGTTTCCGATGAAGTTCTTTCCTGTTGGTACCAGTTCCGCCATCATGTCTTTCCACCGCTGCATCGAAAGGTCGATTCCGACCTTCTCGCTGTTTATATCCAGCCAGAGATCCGCGGGGCTCCCACCAAAGGAATAGACACCATCATTGCTTTCCATTCTGATTCGTCCAGAGTTGTCACCCCACCCGGTTTCAGTCTTCCCGTGGTCGAGAACAAAAGAGTCATGCATCTTGTTTCCGTCATAATACCAGGAGGCGACGATTGATTCGAAAGCAGCGCGATTTTTCTTGATCTCCATTGAGATTTTTGGCTCCCAGTAAGAATCGTTCACGCGAACCTTTCTGCAGTTCCTGGTGGCCCAAAGGACCATGAGCTGCTTAGGGAATTCTGGGTTGTCTGGGTTTTCGAAAAAATGGATCCACCACCACCAGTGCCAGGTGTGGTTCTTGAGCATGTTTTCGGGGTAAATCTTCCATATGTCACTGAAGCCTTTATGCATGCGTCCTCGCAAGTCAGATGACTTTGTTGCATTAGACAATTCCTCTTGCACTACCTCTTCCGCAATATGTGACTGATACCTCTCTATTTTTGCAATCTGTGTAGCACATAAACAGCTGCAGTCATCCCTAAGAAAAAGTACAAAACTGCAACTTCTATTGGCAAAGTTCCACCTATCATGTAAAACGGCGAATCATAGTAACCCCATAATCGATTTCCAGTTCCATATAGCTCCCAGACCGTATCTGCCACAAAACCAATAACACCAAGTTCTAAGATTACGGGGTGTCTGAGTTTAACAAGTCCACCTATTCCGATGACACCAAACAAAACCAATAGAAGCGTACTCGTCCAGACATTTTTGCGTAATTGACTTGCAAGAAAAGTGGAAAACACAATGACTAAGATTACAATTGAAACCATTGTAACACTATTTTTGAGTTTCATAATCCGCTTTGTAATAGGTCGCTGATTTAAGTTGCAACGGCTGCTGCGCACGAAGGTTGTGAGATCGACTTTCACGATAATGCTTGGGGACGCGACATATGTTCCAGAGCGTGTACGCACCAATAGACCCTAAACACACCAAATAGCAAAGAAGGAGAAGTTTTCGAGTTATCTAGACGACGGGACGAGTAAGCAAGGCTGTGGACTCGGTGGAGGAAACGAGGGCCGTCTGTTCTTTGTCGCTGACTGTTTCAGCTATGGTGATCCCAAGTATGAACTCGAAAGACTGGGTACGGCTTTGTTGCTCCTCAAGAAAACGCTGGAAAGCGACGGAGAGAGACTTGCCACTTCCGAACGCACTCCTGGCCCAACGCAGCAGCCAAAGGATCCGGAGCAACCAGAATCGGCATCTCAACTTGAACCGCCAACGCAAGCCAACCCATTAGTTAATGTCTATCAGACCGGCTCCTAACCAATAGCACTTCGCCGGCCAGTATAAGTTAACTAACCATTTCGAGAACCTTTTCTGAGTCATCTCACAAGTCATGACTGCGATTGCGTTGTATTGCTTGGGAATAGAGTCCACGGCGCATACATTTGGCGCAAGCGTTGTGACAAACCAGGGGCAGTTCCTGTCTGATCCGCGTGACGTTTATGCTTCCGCTCCTGGGAAGGGAATTCATCCGCGCGAGGCGGCTGAGCATCACAGTGAAGTTGCCGCCCGTGTGGTCTCAGATTCGTTAAGAAAGGCTGGCGCCAAAGCTTCGGAACTCGCTGGCGTGGGAGTTTCATTAGGTCCTGGACTTGGACCATGCCTAAGGGTCGGAGCCACCGTTGCCCGATCAATATCCGCATACTTCGGCGTCCCATTCGTAGGCGTAAACCATGCCATCGGACACATCGAGATCGGAACCCTCACCACCGGAGCCAAGGATCCCCTGGTGGTTCTTGTCTCAGGCGGGCACACAGCGATTACGGCTTTTTCTGGAGGACGTTGGAGAATATTCGGTGAAACCGAGGACATCACAATCGGAAACCTATATGACATGTTCGCCCGAGCTATCGACCTCCCATCGCCAGCAGGGCCTCAAATCGAAAAACTAGCGGCCAAATCATCAAAGTTCCTAACTTTGCCTTATGTGGTGAAAGGAAATGATGTTTCATACTCCGGGCTGTTGACAGCGTCCCTCGCCAAGCTGCGATCAGGCGCGGGTTTGGAGGATGTATGCTACTCGATGCAGGAGGTCTCCTGCTCAATGCTCGCCGAGGCCGTAGAACGAAGCCTAGCGTATACTGGCAAGAAAGAGATCCTTCTAACTGGGGGGGTCGCAGCGAATAGGACATTGAAGGATAAACTCGAATGCGTGGCCAAGATGCATGACGCAATATGCCACGTCGTAGGTTCCGCATACACAGGTGATTGTGGCGCCCAAATCGCGTGGACCGCCATGCTTGCGCTTCAGGCCGGTTTAGCCACTTCCGTTGACGCGCTCGTTAAGCCAAAGTGGAGGTTTGAGGATGTTGACATCCCCTGGAGAAAAGAAGTTAGCTAAGCTCATCTACAAAGGCGCCGAAGCCGAAATCTACCTCCAAGATTGGCATGGGGAACTGGCGATCAGAAAGAGCCGCATACCAAAGCCCTACAGAGTTCCTGAACTCGACGAATCAATCCGCCGAACGAGGACGGCACATGAAGCAAACATGATGCACGAAGTGAGGAAACTCGGCGTTCCCGTCCCAACCATTCAACACATAGACCCTGAATCTACCACCATAATCATGGATTACGTCCCGGGCCCAACGCTCAAGGAAGAGCTGTACAAACTCTCAATATCAAAACGCCGCGAACGATGCAACTCACTCGGCAACATTCTTGGACTAATGCATGAAGGTGGAATTGTTCATGGGGACATGACGATTTCGAACGTGCTATCCGAGGACGGCAACTTGTACATGATCGACTTCGGCCTAGGTGACTTCTCACACGAGCTAGAGGGCAAGGGTGTAGATCTCCTTCTCCTTCACAGGGCGATGAAGAGCACACATTACTCCTTCCATTTGGTTCTCTTCAATGCCTTCTTGAAGGGCTACGGAAGGGCTGTTGGTAAAAAGCGAGCTAAGGAGACCTTGCTAAAGATGCGTGAGGTGGAGAAGCGTGGGAGATACTTTGACAGGGCATAACCCAACGGTCTACTTCGCTACCGGAAACAAGGGGAAGTTCATTGAGGCCGCTGATGTCGCCGCACGTTTCGGGATCACGTTGAAGCACATGCGCATCGACAAACTGGAGATTCAATCAAATAACTTGGCGGAGATCGCTTCCTTCGCAGCTATGGAGGCTGCGCGATCCAATAGGCGCTCGGTAGTTTCAGAGGATGCGGGTTTCTTCGTAAATGCGTTAGCAGGTTTCCCCGGGCCGTACTCGTCTTATGTGTTCAAAACCCTAGGGACGGGTGGCATATTGAAACTCATGGAGAAACGCGGGGACAGAGGAGCTTTCTTCCAGGCCTCAGTTGCATTCTGCACGCCGACGTCGCGCCCGAAGTGTTTCACCGGCTTTGTACAAGGTCGCGTAAGCCGGAGACCAAAAGGAACTCACGGTTTCGGTTTCGATCCAATCTTCATACCTAAAAGAGGAGACGGCCGAACCTTCGCTCAGATGACAACTGACGAGAAGAATTCTTTCTCACATCGCGCTTTGGCCTTCGTAAAGTTCTCGAAATGGTTCGTCGGCGAGGGAAACCGCATTATGCCTTAGACACGGTCATTCATTGCTCCACGAATGGCCGCATTTTGTGCAAACAAATCTTTCCATCACCCTCTCCTGTCGGACCCCTGCGTGTTCGCCAGACACGAATCCAAGGCTGCGGAAAGCTTCGTTGTGCCCACAGCGTGGGCATGTCGCAGCTACCTTCATGTATTCGGGGCTAGGTGCGTCTACGATGTCCGTTGGCTTTTCAGTGGGTGTTATCTTCACGATGTCAACTACCTCAGTTTTGAGCTGATAGCCGCATTTCGAACAAACATAACCCTCCTTGGTCGTCCTCATGTAACCTCCACATTTCTCGCAAAATTTCATTTCATCCGATACCTTCTTGGTGTGAGGGCGAAGTCTTGGCCACATGACTATTGTTGAGACAAGTTAAATAATCGAGGGTCATCGACTAGGTTACAATTTCGGATTTGGAGTGTGCAAATTACGGCTAGGCTTTACACGAGTAAGCGGGGCAAGTCAGGGTCAACTCGGCCCATAAGCAAGAAAGCACCTGCCTGGTGCAAGTATACGCCCGAAGAGGTAGAAGCCCTAGTTCTCAAACTGTCTAAGGAAGGCAACTCGCCGAGCACCATCGGTATGCTCATGCGGGACCGTTACGCCGTACCCCTAGTGAAGTCGCTCACGGGAAAAAATGTGCGGGAGCTCTTACAAACCGCAAACCAAGCGGGGACACTTCCCGAGGACTTGAGCGCACTCCTGAAGAAGGCGGACCACCTTAGGCGGCACCTGGAGAAGAACAGGAAAGATTACGTTAACAAGCGTTCCTTGGCCATGATCGAGTCGAAAGTTCACCGGCTCGTCAAGTACTACCGCGCCAAAGGACAACTGCCACCGCAGTGGGAATACAAACACGTCGTGGCGTCAGTGTCCTAATGGCTTCAGAAGGTAACCGTGAGGCCTTCCTCGAACGCGCAAACGCAGTTGCTAACGTAGTCAAAGACAACATCCAAAAAGACTCCTTCTTCGTAGCCGTTTCACACCACGATGCAGACGGGCTATCTTCTGCAGGAATAATCGGCTCAGCCCTAGCCCGTGCCAACGCCAGGTTCACTCTGAGAATAGTCGAAGAACTGCGGGAAGAGCTTGTAGAAGAGATTTCAAAAACAAAACCTGACATTGCCATCTTCACGGACATTGGGAGCGGTTACTTAGATCTGTTGAACTCACACCTCGAAGCGAAGGCCGCAATAGTACTGGATCACCATCCCCCCAACGCCGAAGCACCCGGTCGAATTACACAGCTGAACCCGCACGAGTTCGGAATAGACGGAGCGACGAAGGTTAGCGCGGCGGGCGTTACCTACCTTGTGACTCGTGCAATGTCTCCGGGCAACAAGGACTTGAGTGCGCTTGGAATCGTCGGCGCACTGGGCGACATGCAAGACAAGAACGAGAAAAGGTCGCTAATGGGTTTGAACGAGATCCTCGTCGAAGACGCCGTTTCGTCGGGAAACGTCAAAGTAGACACAGACCTCGTCGTCTATGGGAGGGAAACACGGCCAATTCACAGGTCGTTAGCCTACACCACAACGCCCTACATGCCCAACCTAAGCGGCCGCGAAGACAACTGCCTAACCCTCCTCTCGAACGCTGGAATCAGGTTGAAAGACGGGGACAGGTTCCGAACAATAGCCGACCTGACACAGGATGAAAAACAGAAATTACTCAACGCCATCATGAGCCACCTCAACTCCATAGGGTTTCAGTCAAGCGTCGTCCTCGACATGGTCGGGAGCGTGTATACACTGGTAAATGAGCCCCCAGGTGGCCCAACGAGAGACGCAAGAGAGTTCTCAGCACTATTGAACGCGTGCGGCCGCACGGGAAATCCCTCCATAGGCGTCAGCGTAGGTATGGGCGACAGAAAGACCGCCCTAGACGAGGCCAACGAGGTAGTAACAACTTACCGGAAGACCCTTGCAACCTACATGGAATGGTTAACAAAATCCCCAGAGGCGATTCAGAAATTCAAAGTAATATGGGTCATTCGCGGCGAGAATCAAATCCAAGAGAGCATGACAGGCGCATTCTCCTCAATAATCTCCTCGGCAGGTAACCTCTCAGCCGATAATGCAATAATCGTCCTGACCAAAGCCAAGGACGGCGGGATCAAACTCTCGGCTCGGGCCCCACCTAAACTTCTGAAAATGGGTATGAACCTGGGTTCCGCGCTGAGCACCACGGCCAAGAAATACTCCGGCTTTGGGGGAGGCCACAACGTCGCCGCCGGAGCCCACATAAAAGTCGACGAGCCCACGCAATTCCTACAAGAACTCGACCAAGCCCTTCTCGACCAGATGAAACAGAACCATGGAAGCTGAAATTTCACTTCAATACCCCTCCGCCCTTTTCGCAAAGAGCGTTATGAAGGGCATATTACCCGAAAACAAACTACCCGACCGACGTATGCAACTTCACGCCAACGTCCGCGGAAAAACGCTGAAAGTCACTGTGAAGCGCTGCGAGAGAATCGAAACATTGCAAGCCACGGTCCAAGATATTTTCCGTTGCATACGCGCCGCCGAATCTTCCCTCATGAAACTCTCGCCTTCTCGGCAGTCTCAGTGAAGACCGCGTAAATCCTGCTCTGAACGCTTTAAATACTGCCCAACGGGTAGGTTGCTGAATTCCGAGGTTACGGTGGAAAATCGTTGTCTAAAGCCACGAGAAAGGTTAGGGACAAGTGGAGGCTGAAGGAATGGTACGACGTTTACAGCCCCTCATACTTCGGAGAAAATCTTGTTGCTAGCATACCATGTGAAATCCCGGCCGCAATAATAGGTCGAGTTGTCGAAACCACACTCTACGACATAACGAACGATTTCGCCCACCAATCAATCAAATTATACTTCCTAGTCGTGAACGCACAAGACCACAGGGCAACTACGATTCTGAAATCACACGAATATGCAACCGACTACCTCCGCAGCCTAGTCCGGCGCGGCAGCACTCGAATGGACGGAATCTTCACCGCGACTACGAGGGACCAATACTCCTCAAGAATTTCGATTGTGGCCTTCACCCGGGACAGGATAAAAGCGTCACAGGAGCATGGCGTTCGACAGATTATGCGGCAGATTGTTGAAGACAAAGCCACGAACCTAAACTACGACCAGCTAGCCCAAGAGACTGTCCTCGGCAAACTGGGGTCGGACATCTACAACCTTGCGAAGAAAATCGCACCCCTAAGGCACGTGGGCGTTAGAAAATCGAGGCTAGTCTCGATTCCGGCAGGGGTTATCGCAACCGCCGCCCAAGTCACCGAACAAGCCAAAGCAGCTAGTGTGGCTAGTCCGGCGGCACAGCCTAACGCGTAGTCCTCTTATACATTCGCTTAATCTCCTCTTGTATCTCGTCCAGGTCGCGTTGCAATTCATCCACCTTCATCTTCGCAGCGCTGTCAATGCTATCGCTCCCGCCTGAACTCGAAACCACATTGGTCAACTGATCAGCTTTGCTCGTTGCAAGGCGCAACTTTTCCTGAATGTCTGCGGTCCTCTCAAGGCCATAAACGAAACCAGCTAAACCTGCAGTCAGGGCGCCCGCAGCCACACCGGCTATGAAAGAAAAAACGTCAAAAACCATAATCGCCACACAACACCAACCCAATCCATGCAATATATGCTAATTTAAAGCGCTAAGCCACCATAACCCAAATTGAAGCTAACGCTAACGAGTGGTAGTGTGGCGCAGTATGAAGGCAGTTGTTCTGGCTGCGGGAGAAGGGACACGAATGTGGCCACTCGCAGCAACAAAACCAAAACACCTACTCCCAGTCGCTGGAAAACCAATCATCTCATACATTCTCCAAGCACTCACTGACAACTCTGTAAGAGATATCCTAATGGTCGTCGGCTTCAAAGGCGACCAGATCGAATCAGCCCTAGGCGACGGCGCACACTACGGCGTCCACATCGAGTACCTAAACCAACCACGCTGGACTGGAACGGCGTCCGCGCTCAAAGTTGCCCACGCTGCGGTGGGAGACGAACCCTTCCTCGCAATATATGGGGACCTCTGGGTAAGCTCAGCAGCTATCCAGGCAGTTGTTGAAAAATCTCAGGAATCCTCCAAGGTCATGGGGGTCGTCCGCGTAGAGAACCCTTCCGAATTCGGGGTTGTAACCCTCCGTGGTGAAAGGCTTGCTGCAATCCGTGAAAAGCCTTCAAAATCACGCCAAACTGAAGGCTGGGTAAACTCTGGCATATACGTCCTAGACCAGGAAGTCTTCGCGGCCGTAGAGAAAACTCCCAAGTCCAGGAGAGCGGAGTACGAACTGACCAGTTCCCTACAACAATTGCTCGACGAAGGGAAGGAGGTTATGGGCGCAGTCATTGCACGGGAAGATTGGATGGATGTCGGCAGGCCCTGGGACCTCCTCGAAGCCAATGAGAGAGTCCTAGCGAACTTACCACACCGAGTAAATGGAACGGTTGAACAAGGCGCGGTTCTAAAGGGCCCTATCTGGCTCGAGGAGAGCGCATCAATCAAATCGGGCAGTTACATTGAAGGACCCGTATACATCGGCAAAGAGAGCAGAGTCGGGCCCAACGCGAGAATTCGTCCCTCCACAAGTATTGAAGACAACGTCCTTGTGGGGACATCCTGCGAAGTCAAGAATAGCCTAATCATGGCCGGGACGAGGGTCCCACACCTCTCCTACATCGGTGACAGCATAATCGGCGAAAACTGCAACCTAGCTGCCGGAACCATAACCGCAAACATACGCCTAGACCAAAGGGTACTCAGTTTGAAGGTTAAGGGTCAATTGCAGAGTACGGGAAGGAAGAAGCTCGGCGTCATAATGGGTGATGAAGTTCAAACGGGAATCAATGCAAACACCATGCCAGGCGTCAGAATAGGATCAGGCTCGTACGTCGGCCCTGGTACGATTATTCTGAAAGATGTTCCGTCTGGACAGATAGTGTTCGTGAAGCAACCGCTCGTGAAAAAACCTGCGGGTAAGCGCAAGTAGGCAAGCTTTCCTTTTCGCGCTAGGCATGTCTCTTAGCGCTCACAATTGAAATTACGTCTCTGTCCTTTAAGACATATTCATCTGAAACTCGCATCTTCGACCTGACCTCAGTCGCGTACAGGAATCCTGCTGCGAGATCAGAATGGATCATTCCCGCGAACTGTTTCGCGGTTGTCCCGTATGGCACGAGGTACGCGTCTGGGAGAACCCTGCCTTTGTGGTCGGTGAGCTTTTCCGGGTCCTCTACCGGGTACACCGTAACCATCTGGAGCAGTTTGAAGAAGGCCAAGTTTAACGCTTCCTGAACTCCGGTCGAGCCTAGCGGAATGAGGACCTTCTCCTTGATTCTCGTCAGGGCGTTGACCTGTTCGGGTGAAAGCTTGCTCTTATCGCTGATTCCGAAATTGCCATCGCCTGGGACGTAGGATATGATGTCCTTCTCTGCAGCCCTTCTCAGGGCAAGTTCGGCTTCGGCGCAACAGGGAACAACCATGTAGCCCATTGATCGCAACGCTTCCAAGTTCTTCTCAGCCGGTGGGACATCCATCTTGTTGGCTGCGATTAGGAGGGGTTTCGAATCCTTACGAAGCTCGGTGATGAGGCTGAGAAGGTTCTCGTCGGACCAGGCGCTAGGTTTCTCGAAGTTGAGTTTGGTTTTGGTCTTGGCTGAGAGCAAGTGGGCCTTGCGAATTCCAAGTCCGCTCAGTTTCTCTTCTAGGGTCAGCAGAAGGTCGCCTTTGGCTCCTTCAACCTCCCTGACGGCGCGGGCCCATTCTTTCTTGACGATCTGCAGAATCCACATGTCCAGTTCATGTTCAAGAAAATGCACATCTTCCTTGGGGTCGTGGGTTCCTGGGTCGCATGGCTTTCCTTCAGAATCGGTTCCACCCGAGGCGTCTACGACATGGATGAGTGCATCTGCTTGGCGAATTTCATCTAGAAACTGGTTCCCTAGGCCTCGGCCCTGCCATGCACCTGGAACTAGGCCGGCGCAGTCAACGATTTCGACTGGGACCAGCCGTATGGAATTGACGCAGGTGGAGTTGCCGGGCGAGTCGGTGACATTGAATTCAGTGTGTACGCAGGGCGTTCTGACGTATCCCATGCCGATGTTGGGCTTTATCGTTGTGAAGGGATAGTTGGCGATCGGGACATGCGCTAGAGTGGCGGCACTGAAGAATGTGCTTTTCCCTACGTTGGGTTTCCCAACGACACCGACGATGCGTGGCAAATGCGAATTTCCTAAGGCGCCTCTAGCTGCCTGGGGGGAGGCCGGTTATCCGAATTCCTGCATTTTTGACCTTATAACGAATATTGATGCCGATTAGGAGGGCAGTAATTTGTTCCACTATTCGTGAATTCTCCAAGCGGCCTCCATCTATGGCCCTAACGCCAGGTATTTTCATCGCAAGGTCCATGGCGACCTTTCTGACCTCTTGAGAATCGCCGCATACTATGACATCCGAATCCACATCACGGCTGATGTCCTGCAATGACTCTGCGACTACGTTGTGGAATGCGGACGCGATCTTCGTGTGCGGCGGGAGCAGTTTGGCCGCCTGTTGCGCGGCTGAGCCTTCCCAGACTCCGAGCGCTGTCGACGCGCCCCCTCCCACGGCTGTGGAGAGTGGGACTACGACGTCTACGAAGACATCGTCCGGTTTGATGCTGTCATGAACTGACTTTATCATATCCACGTGGGCTGCGAAGGGGACCGACATGACGATTATGTCCGCTGCAGCTGCTGCCTTCGGGTTTTCCATACCTGAAACTGAACCTTTTCCCCCAAGGGCATCCCGAGCCCTCTTGGCAGCGTCCTCGGCTTTCTGCTGCTGCCTTGACCCAATGATGATTGTTTCCCCCGCCTTGGCCCAACGAAGGACCAATCCAAAACCTTGATCGCCTGTTCCACCGATTACTGCTATGGTTCGATTAGGCATTGTCTAAGGCACCGTGAAATTCTTGGCAGTAGAATACGGGATTAAAGGCTAGCTCCCCAAGTCCAGAAATGGAACGTTCCACTTCAACTCAGGTTGGAAACTCTTGAATGAACCCGCCCCTCATCATATACCGCGCTTGTTCGCGCGCGCGTTTGATGATCGACCTAGCGCCCGTGTACACTTCCTCATGACTACGCTTTAGTCTCGCAACTCCTTGCTCAATCGCCTTCTCAGCAACCGCGGTTGCCTCACGCGGGAATACTTCCCAATCATCCATGGTGGGAATGATGTTCTTCGCTGATAGTCCTCGCTCCTCTGCTAATTTAGCGAGTTCAAACGCCGCTGCTAAACACATTTCATCAGTGATCGTTCGTGCTCGAATGTCAATTGTTCCTCTGAATATTCCGGGGAAGCCGAGTGAGTTGTTGAGTTGGTTAGGGAAATCGGAACGGCCGGTAGCGACAACCGCGGCACCTCCTTCTTCCGCCTCCCACGGCCAAATTTCTGGAATCGGGTTGGCGCACGCGAAGACAATGGCGTCTTTGCTCATCCTGGAAACCTGTTCCTTCTTCAGCACTCCCGGCCCTGGCGTGGATAGGGCGATGCAAGCATCAGTCCCATCCATAGCTGCGTCCACGCCTCCTTCCTTTCCTTCTGAGTTAGTGGTTTGGCAAAGTTTCCATTTCTTTGGCGAAGTATTTTCGAGGTCTTTTCTATTACGGTGCAATATACCCTTACTATCAACGAGTATGAGGTTGTCCGCTTTTGCTCCAGCCAAGACCATAAGACGGGCGAGGGCAACGTTTGCAGCTCCTGCCCCGATCATTGATACTTTAACCTCGGACATCTTCTTTCCTACAACTTTGAGCGCATTGACGAAACCCGCTAGAACTACGGTGGCGGTTCCTTGTTGGTCGTCGTGCCAGACGGGAATATCGAGTTGGCCTTGAAGGGCATCGAGCACCTCAAAACACTTCGGTTGAGCGATGTCCTCTAGGTTGATTCCGCCAAACGAGGGCTGTATCCATTTAACAGCCGAAACGATTTCTTCGACCTTCTTGGTTCCAAGGCAGATCGGAAAGGCATCGATGCCGCCAAGGTACTTGTACAGCAAGGCTTTTCCCTCCATTACGGGGAGTCCCGCCTCCGGCCCAATGTCGCCTAGGCCAAGAATTCTTGAGCCATCAGTCACAATGGCTATTGTGTTCCACTTGTTTGTGTTCTCGTAGACAGCTTCCGGCCTAGACTTGATTGCCTCGCAAGCTTCGGCAACGCCGGGTGTGTACCAAATCGCGAAGTCGTCAAAGGTGCGGATCGGGCACTTCGGAACAATCTCAATTTTTCCGCGGTAAAACGGGTGGTACTTTAGCGCGAGTTGTGCGGGTAGGTATGCTTTCCTTAATGATTCGTCGGTTGGTTTCATTCCTCAACTTCCTCCCATAGTCTGCAAGCCACTTAAATAGCAGCACTACTCTCAAACTGCCGGAAGCTCAAAGAAAAACACCTTTCGTCTTAAAGCTTCACAAAAATCGGTTGCGGTCGAAATATCCCATGGGCACATACAAGTACTTGGCTGAAACTTGGAACCAGCGAAAGAAAGCCGACCTACAGTTGTATCTTCGGCAACTCGCCATAAAATGGAGAAGGGAACCCACAGTCCACAGAGTTGAACACCCAACAAGACTTGACCGAGCCAGGGCTCTTGGCTACAAGGCCAAGCAAGGGTACGTTGTGGTTCGCGTGCGCATAAGAAAAGGAGGCGCCCGAAAGCCGCGCCCAAGATCAGGTCGTAGGCAGAAAGCCTTGGGCGTAACAAGGTACACTAGAGCTATGAGTCTGAGGAACATTGCTGAAGAAAAAGCAAAGAAAAAGTACCCAAACCTTCGAGTCATGAACTCGTATTACGTTTGGGAAGACGGGAGGCATCACTGGTTTGAAACCATACTCCGTGACCCACACAATCCCTCCTCAGCAATCGCGTAAAAAAGTTAAACGGACCCTCATTCGAAAGTTAGGTTCACTCGTCCACCGTTTAGGGACGCGGCCACATTGCATAAGCCGCTAATCGTCATAAAACTAGGGGGCTCCGCCCTCACCGACAAGACAAGAATCTACACACCACGAATCCCCATAATTCACAGCGCCGCCAGCCAGGTCGCGGAAATTCGTAAAGATTGCTCAGTTATCCTCATACACGGGGCTGGAAGCTACGGCCACATCCCAGTCAGAAAATACGGGCTCCAACAGGGTTGGAAGAGCCCCAAGCAACTCAGAGGCTTGAGCTCAACAAAGTTCAAGCTCCTAGAGTGGGAAAACCTACTCGATGAAATACTCCTAGAACACGGGGTGCCCGTGATGCCTTTTCTTGCTTCCGATTTCTTCGTCACAGAAAAAGGAAGAATCGTTTCAGCGTGGTTAAAACCGTTAGCGAGTTGGCTGCGTTTAGGTTGCGTTCCTATCACGGGGGGCGACATAGTACCGGACAGTAGGAACGGCTTCTCAATACTCTCCGGCGATCAAATCGCCGCGTTCATTGCTATCAGACTGAAGGCGACAAGATTGATCTACGCTGTCGACGTCGATGGAGTATTCAACGCCAACCCAACCCTTGACTCTAATGCGCAACTTCTGGAAACCCTTACGCCATCCTTCGCCCGCCGCCTTGTTTCGAGAGCGATGTCGGCGACGACGCCTGACGTTACTGGGGGAATGGCGGGAAAAATCAGCGAATCCCTCTCCGCAACGCGTCATCGCATACCTGTTTACTTCGTGAACTTGACTAAGAGTGGTAGGCTACGCAAGGCTGCGTTAGGGCAAAAGGTCACCAGTTCTAGGCTCATACTGCGCTGAGTGTTAGAGCAGGGGAAGGTCGCCTGTTATCTTGTCGACAAGCTCTGCCGGCGCCGGACCTATACCCACGCATGTAGCAGTGCCGGGTTCCACCTGGGTTAGGCCGCTATCGTGGATTATAGCTGAAGCCAGACCTAATTCCTCGGCGCTCTTTCGTAGGTCCATTAATTTGCTTTCAGAATTCACCTTTACTACAACCTTAGCCTGCCCCTCGTGGAACCATTCTCTCCACCAGTCGGGGTGCTGCTTGCGGGTCTCCTCAGCAACTGTGACTGCAGCATGTCCAACCTGTACAGCAATCTTACCTTTGCCCATCTCCAAGTCGCGCCTCACTGCAACCACGAGTTTATACTTGAAATCCGGCGTAGCCGAAACCCCGCCTTTAATTCAGCCATGTGGCAAATAAGTGCAAACAAGGGGCGCCAGGTGCCGAAAATTGAGTGTACATGCCGTTCAGTCCGTTGAGATTAGCGCTATCGCCCACGCGACTGACGATCTCGAGAAGGTTCAGGCTGCGCTTACAACTATCTTGCCTGAATCTTTGAAGGGCCGGCAACTGTTCACAAGAAGGTATCTGGAAGGGCATTACAGAAATCCTATCACAACTTTTGAGGCAAGGCTCACCAAACCCGCAGATGTTGAAGTGTTCACCAGCAACTTCTTTCGTCAGTTATCGAAGAGCGAAAAGCTCCGAATCGAAAGAGATCTCGCACTCCATTCCGATCCGGAAGGCAACCTTTACGTCCGAATCGATAAACAGAGAGCGTTTCGTGGAATAATCGAACTAGGGGAGGAAGACCCAATCCGTATCCGATTGAAGTTCAATCGTCTAAGCGGCGAAGTTACGCAACTCATGAAGGTAGCCCTGGAGGCAGAGTAACCTGTCGAACTTCGTAGACCTTCACGTAATACCACGAGTGGAGGACGAAAGCTCATGCAAGCAAATGGCTGAGCGAATCAGAATCGCCGGCTACTCCACTATAGGATTAACGTTCCCAACTGGCCTGATGCGGGACAGGATTGTGCTACTCAAAACTGTTTTTGAAGAAGCTGGGCTTGAAACTGCGCTTCGAATTGATTTAACGGCAAGCTCTAGAATGGACCTGCTTCGGTTGCTGCGACGATTCAGGAATTTATACGATGTTATTGCAGTGAAGTGCGCTAACCAGCGCGTGGCAATAGTCGCGTGCAGGGATAGGCGCGTGGACCTCATTATCTTTGACCCTACGAGTAGAAGCGTTAGGTTCAGTCATCCTCTTGCCAACCTTCTGAGAGGGGCAATCGAATTCAACCTAGTTTCTTCGCTCCTTAAGGAAACGAGGGCTGAGGTGTTCTCAGGGATTATGAAGCAGTGTGCAATTGCCCGTGAGCATAAGGTCAAGGTAGTTCTATCGAGCGGATGCAACAATCCTGACCAGGTTAGGAGCCCGCTTCAAATCGCCGCCCTTGCTACCGCGATGGGCCTCTCTGAAGCTCAGTCTCTTGCTGGAGTATCCGCAACACCCCTTTCGATTATCAAGCGCAACTTGGCCCATCGGTCACCTCAATTCGTAGAAGAAGGTGTAAGGGTCGTTTTGCCAAAGGTGGCATAGCGAATGTCGAAACGTTACCTGCTGATCAAAGTTGCTTCGGATAAACCACTTTCGCGAGACCAATTTCGAATCGCGTTGACCGATTCAGTTCGACGAAACTTTGGCGAAATTGGCCTATCCAGGGTTGACCCAAAGGTCGTACGTTATGACGGTACAGGATCACGAGCGATTGTGGCCTGTAGGGCGGGTACAGCGAATGAGCTTCAAGCTGCCGTTGCCCTGATTTCAGAAGCTTCAGGGACTCCGATTGCACCCTTGGTTGTTGGCGTTTCGGGAACAATAAAGGCACTTGGAAAGAGAAGGCCAAGGTAACTTTTTGTTTCGGACGACAATGCTCTGAGTGCGGGGATGAAGAAGCCAGTCCCAGTCAGATCTTTTTGCTGAAGATATGACGACCTCAGCGACGGGCTGACCCCACATAACATAACGCGTCAACTCAAGGGAGATGCGTTTTTCGTCACGTGACTTGATGCTTCGTCATCTAGTCACAGCTTCAGCAGTCAATAAGCCCTACCTCAAGGGTTTTATTGGAGAAACTTACTGAAAGGGACAAATTTCGCTTTAGGTGAATTTGAATTGTCAATGTTTGCAGTTCCAGGTGCCTACGACCGTGCAATCACAGTGTTCTCACCAGACGGGCGTCTGTTTCAAGTCGAATATGCTTCGGAAACTGTCAAGAGGGGCGCGACCGTGCTCGGCATCGTTTGCCCTGAAGGCATCGTTCTAGCGGCAGAGGAAAGGCCCACCTCCAAACTTCAAGATCCGAACTTCATGTGGAAGATCTTCCAAATCGACGAACACGTAGGCGCTGCGGTTGCCGGTTTGAATTGCGACGCACACATCCTCGTCGACCAGGCGAGGGTTTACGCTCAATCGAACCGCTTATTGTACGACGAACCAATCGATATCGAAATTCTGACGCGACGAATTGGAGAGATAAAGCAACTTTACACGCAGCATGCTGGCGTGCGCCCATTCGGCCTCTCAATGCTCTTCGGCGGATTGGATCGGAAAGGAAGCCGTCTCTTCTGGACTGATCCCAGTGGGGCCTTCTTCGCGTTCAAGGCTTTGGCGATCGGTGCCGGTGGCGATGCCGCCAATGAAATCCTCGAAGCGGACTACAAGGACACAATGAGCCTAGATGAGGCAGTACTTCTTGCCATTAAATGCATGAGCAAAGTCCTAGAGGACAAGCTAAACGCGCAACAGCTGCGCATCGCAACTGTCCCTGCAGCGACAAGGAAGTTTGCTAAAATGCCGCCGGAAGACGTAGAGAAACATATTAAACGGCTGGATTCCTCGAAAAAGGCCGTTAGCCGATGAGTGAAAAGTTCAGTACAGCTCGAATTTCAAAAAGCGGCGAAAAATTCGAAATCCTAGTCAAACCCGAATCGGCCTTAGAATACAAAATGGGCAAACCCGTCGGCCTATCACAATTCCTAGTCATAGAAGAAATTTACAGCGATGCGGGCAAAGGAACTAGGGCGTCAGCTGAGAAACTGGAGAAAGCATTCGGAACAGTAGACCCGGTGAAGATCGCCGAGGACATAATGAGGCATGGCGAACTCCAACTTACCACAGATCAAAGGCGACAATTGGTTGAAGACAAACGCAAACAGATAGTTGCCTTCATCAGCAGAAACTGCATAGACCCACGTACGGGAACTCCACATCCACCGATCAGAATCGAACAGGCATTGGCTCAGGTAAAGTATTCAATTGACCCATTCAAGAGCGCGGATGAGCAGGCGAAAGATATCATTGAGGAACTCCGCTCCCTTCTACCCATCAAGATGGAACAGATGCGGGTGGCGGTCAAGATACTCGCTGAATTTGCCGCTAAGGGTTATGGGGCGGTAAAGGGCTACGGAACCATTTCGAGAGAGGAATGGCAGGCGGACGGAGCATTGGTCGCTGTCGTCGAGATGCCTGCTGGACTATACGGACCCTTTATCGAACGGCTCGGGAAAATCACTCAGGGTACAATTCAAGCAAAGGTACTCAAGTAGAAGCCAAAGCACCAACACGGAAGCCGTGTAGCCAAAGTATATGTAGCAGTTTCCGTGTTTCTGCTCGACTTCGTTTACAAGTTTGAGTTGGAACGGTTGACGGTACAAGCTGAAAGAAAGCACCTAGTAGGGCCGGGCGAACTTCTCGCTGAAGGCCCCTTTTTTGCTGGGGAGAACACTTACCGTGATGGCACAAAAATATTCTCCTCACGGGTAGGATTGGCAGAAGTCATCGGAAACAAATTCATCGTAGTCCCAATCAAGGGCGCGTACATTCCACGCCTCGACGATATTGTGGTGGGACGGATAACCGATATCGGAATGTCCGGTTGGCAAGTTGACATCGATGCACCTTACCCTGCCATGTTGCCGGCCTCTGAGACTCCTTTACAACATGGTCGAGATTCTGTACGCCGCGATTTGAGCCACATTTACGGAGTCGGCGATCTTATGATTGCACAGGTCATAGCCTTCGATCGAACGCGAGACCCGCTCCTTACCACGAAAGGAAGAGGGTTAGGGAAAGTCACTTCAGGGCACGTGGCTCGAATAACCCCGGCAAAAATACCGCGAATAATCGGAAAGAAGGGCTCAATGATAACAATGTTGAAGAATGAGACTCAAACCGATATCATTCCTGGCCAAAACGGCGTAATCTTGGTAATTGGAAAGAACCCAGAAACCGAGAGTGCAGCGGTAGAAGCTATTTACATGATTGAACGTGAAGCGCATACGAGTGGATTGACGGAACGCGTAAAGGCAATGATAGTAGAAAGAATGAAGGGAAAAACAGTTGGGTAAAGAACAAAAGGTCCCACTGCTCGACAAGAACGGCCTTCGTGTGGATGGTCGACGCCTCGACGAACTCCGCCCACTGAAATTGGAGGTTGGAATTTTAGATAAAGCCGATGGGTCGGCATACATCGAGCACGGGAAGAACAAGATACTCGCGGCAGTGTATGGCCCTAGAGAGGCCCATCCGAAACATATCGCCCTTGCTGACCGTGCTGTGGTCAGGTGCAGGTACCACATGGCCCCATTTTCAACTGACGAACGGAAATCGCCCGCACCATCTAGGCGCGAGTTGGAACTCTCGAAGGTGATTAGGGAGTCGCTTGAGCCCGCAATAATGTCAGAGTATTTCCCAAGGGCAACGATAGACATAACTATCGAAGTCCTGCAAGCTGACGCTGGAACAAGGTGCGCTGGAATAACTGCAGCCTCCCTCGCCTTAGCCGATGCAGGTATCCCAATGCGAGAACTAGTGGCAGCCTGTGCCGCAGGAAAGGTGGAAGGCAAAGTGGTGTTGGATCTCTCTGATATTGAAGATAAGCAGGGAGACGCAGACCTTCCAGTTGCTTTCATGCCAAAATCCAACGTTATCGGCCTCCTACAAATGGATGGTTCGTTGACCGAAGAAGAGTTCAAGCAGGCGCTAGATTTGGCGATCAATGCGTGCCGAAGAATCTATGATATGCAAAGAGAGGCACTCAAACAGAAATACCACGTTGTCAGGGATGAAACTGAGAAAGAGGAAGTCGCGGAGGTTCAAGTCTAATGTCGGTAACGCATCAACTTTCACCCGTCGCTAAGCTAGAACAGAAGACTGTTCATGACCTAATCGTGAAAGGTAAGCGGTTGGACGAACGGAACGCCCTTGACTATAGGCCGCTAACAATAATGTTGGGCACAATCGAGAAAGCCAACGGGTCAGCCCAAGTGTACCTTGGAAAGACGAAGGTTCTGGCCGGAGTGAAGATACAGACTGGAACTCCATTTCCCGACACGCCTGATGAAGGCATTCTAACGGTCAATTCAGAATTCGTACCTCTGGCATCACCTAACTTTGAAGCTGGACCGCCCGGTGAGGACTCGATCGAACTTGCCCGTGTTGTCGACCGTGGTATTAGAGAGTCGAAAGCCATTGATCTGAAGAAACTCTGCGTTCAACCGGGTAAGAAAGTCTTCGTAGTCTTTGTCGATATCTACGTTCTTGACCACGATGGTAACTTGATCGACGCAGCAGGTATGGCAGCGTTGGGCGCTCTTATTAGCTCAAAGATGCAGGAATTCGAAGTCAAGAACGACGAGTTAGTCTTCAAAGACAAAATGATGCCGCTTCCAATGCACGACTACCCGGTTCCCATAACATCCGTCAAAATCGATGGGTCAATTGTCCTTGACCCCTGTCTGGAAGAAGAGCAGGTCACAAGCTGCAGGTTAACAGTCACAACCGGTAAAGACGACCGCATCTGTGCTATGCAAAAGGGAGGCCTGGGCGTCTTTACGCCTGACGAGGTAAAGCAGATAGTTTCCACGGCCATAAGCAAATCACGAGACCTACGCCAAAGAATTCTATCAAAAGTGAACTAGTGTGGGACGAACATACAAGGTCGGCCCTTCAGGCAGCTTCGGGGCCCGCTACGGAACAGTGGTTCGGAAGAGATATTCAACCGTTGTAACCGCGCTAAGGGCCGCGCATGAATGCCCACAATGTCATTTAGCGGCTGTCAAGCGCATGTCCATTGGAGTCTGGCTGTGCGATAGTTGCGGGTTCAAATTCGCCGGGGGCGCATATGTGCCTAGCACGAAACTCGGTCAAGTTGCGGAGAGAGCTGCTCGTGCAGGTGTCGCATCGGGCCTACTTGCAGAGCTTAAAGCAGAGAAAGCAAGGGCATTTGAAGCTGAGGCCAAAGCGAAAATCGCGAAGAGACGTCGAAGGAAGGCCGAGGCCAAGAAGAGCGAAGAGAAACCGAAGGGAGCGGAGACGGTCCCCGAGGACAAATCAACCTGATCGGCATTTCGATTTGGAAAAAAAGCAATTAACCAAGGCTCGGGCCACAGTTCGCGTCATTTTTGGCGCAAAGCAACAGGCCGATGCGATCGCGAAAGCTCTGAGCCCAGAACTTTTTCACCCAGCTGGTGAACGAGCCATGGCGAGGCTTGTGGTTCGCCGACTGACGATGAGCATCCATTTTGAGGCAAAGGACTCGATAGCGCTTCGCGCGATTATGAGTTCCGGTCTAAGAATTCTGGCTGCTTCCTTGAACGTTTCTGACTCTCTTATCCAGCTTGAGCGCTCATATTCCATTAGCAAAGGCGATAAGGGCGGAAAGTAACAGCGGAACAGCCTGAGCGTGTTTTCGTTTGATTAAGGATTTGGACGCAGAGATGGGTAAGCGAGGTGTTAGTGGAATCGTAGTTCTCGGTGAGACCACCCTTGCGAACCCTGATCTGATCTATGCCGTCGGAGGGAACCTTGCGCGTGGTGGCATATACTTCAAACGGAAAGGAAGCAACCCACTATTGCTGGTAAGCAACCTTGACGTTGGCACTGCAAGGAAGCTAGGGGTTGTTCGGAGAATCGAAACTTACACTCAGTGGGGGTTCGAGGAACTTGTAAAGAAATACCGTCGAAGGGACGAAGGGATGGCCCGTCTTATTTCCGCCGTACTCAGGCACGAAGGCGTTTCAGGAAGGGTAGGCCTTTTCGGAAGAAGCGACTTGGCCTCAGGAATTCATCTGGCCAACAGGTTAGGGTCGCTTGGCGTTAAGATTGTTGGCGGAGAATCCCCGACAATACTTGAAGCGGCGCGAGAAACGAAGGAGAAGCGAGAGATTGATGAGATACGAAATGTGGGAAGAAAAACAACAGAAGTCGTGTCCGAAATTGTCGATAATCTGAGCAAGATGAAAAGAATTCGTGGACACCTGCAAATTGGCAAGCGACGAGCAACGATTGGATTGGTCAAATCGATGATTTCCACTAGAATTGCAAATAAGGGTCTGATTGCGCCCGAGGGGACGATCTTCGCCATCGGCCCGTCAAGCGCTGATCCGCACAACAGCGGCGTCAACTCCGATCAAATAAAGCAGGGCCGGTTAATTGTCTTCGATATATTTCCGCAAGCAGAGAGCGGATATTGGTTCGATCTAACCCGAACATACGTGGTCGGCAGGGCAGGCCCGAAAGCTAAACACGCCTTCGAGGTTGTGTACGAAGCGCAGGCTACCTCACTAGATGTCCTTGAGGCGGGTGTAACAGGCGAGGAAGCAATGCTTGCTGCATGTGACGTAATCGAGCGGGCAGGGTACAAGACAGTGCGAGAGGTGTATGAGGGTAGGTCAAAGAATGTGTCATCGGGCTTCAATCACTCGCTCGGCCATGGAGTTGGCTTGACAATCGGCGAGAGGCCAAACCTCAGCCTCCTGAGTAAAGACCCACTAAAGGCAGGAGGAGTAGTGACGGTTGAGCCAGGGGTCTACCTTCCCAAGTATGGCGGCGTAAGGATCGAAGATACTGTACAGATAACCCGAAACGGGTATGAGCAATTGGCGAATGTCGCCAAAGAGTTGGAGATAGTGTAGGGAAGGCCAGAGAAATGAACACCAAAGTTATCGATGTGAAGGTCCCCGAAGGATGCAACAGCATATTGGGACAAAGCCACTTCATTAAGACGGTTGAGGACCTTTACGAGGCGCTCGTCAACGCGGTTCCAACCATAAAGTTCGGATTAGCATTTTGTGAATCAAGCGGGCCATGCTTAGTTCGAGTTGATGGGAACGACGCTGAACTGAAGGATTTGGCGTCAAAAACTGCTTTCGCACTATCTGCGGGCCACAGTTTCATTATCTTCATGCGAAACGCATATCCGATAAACGTTCTCGACAAAATAAAAGCGGTTCCAGAAGTGTGCAACATCTTCGTAGCCACGGCAAACCCATTCCAGGTCATCCTTGCCGAAACGGAACAGGGCAGAGGTATCTTGGGGATTGTGGATGGCTACGCGTCCAAGGGAGTTGAGACCGAAAAAGATGTGCAAGATCGGAAGACATTTCTCAGAAAAATAGGCTACAAGCTTTCAACTTGATTTTGCAGTGGGTCTTGTCGAGGCAAGATACCAACGCATTCCAGCCGGCGTATCTTCTAGTCCAATTCCTAAGCTAGTGAGACTGTCACGTATGGTATCAGCATTTTTCCAGTCGCCTCGTTTTCTTGCGCCCTCCCTCATTTGCAAAAGGAGTTTCAGTAGTCCTTCGAACGGTTTCTCTTGCTCGGCATTACTTGGGCGGAGTATGCCGAATACACTGCCAAAATAATCAAACGTCTTGATTATCAATTCAGTAGCGCCGCGACCGATTTGTCGAAGGGCGTAGGGCTCAACGTCTTTGGAGTAGGCTATCATCGCTGCCAGGGCGCGTGGTGTATTGAAATCATCGTCCATGGCTTCTACGAAGCGTTGTGTTGCCTCCGCCGATAAACGCTCGACGTCCGCGTTCCTTTCATTTCCGGGTTCCACGGTTTCCTTTAGCGCTTTGAATTGATTATACACTGCGCGCAATTTGTCAAGAACTTGTTCTGCTTGAGTGATATCGGATTCATCAAATTCGAGTTGACTGCGGTAGTGCCTCATACCATAATACAGCCGAAGAGCCTCGGGGTCATGGTTCCGAAGCGTTTCCTCTATGGTTATGAAATTACCCATTGAATGCCCCATCCGTTCACCGCGGGTCATGAGTAACCCACCGTGCACCCAGAATCTCACGAGCGGTTCGACACCAGTGGCCGCTTCAGCTTGAGCGATTTCCGCTTCATGGTGCGGGAAGACTAAGTCGAGGCCGCCCCCGTGCAGGTCATAGGTGGGGCCGAAATAGGTCGTCGTAATCGCCGTATCCTCAATATGCCAGCCGGGTCTGCCCTTGCCCCACGGGCTATCCCAGAAGGGCTCACCCGGCTTCTGGCCTTTCCACAGAGCGAAGTCGACCACATTCCTCTTTCGTGCATCGGGGTCGATTCTGTGCATTACTAACTGGTCTATCTTTTGCCCCGACAGCTCTCCGTAGCGAGGGAACTTTGCAACGTCATAGTACACATCGCCTTCCACCTGGTATGCAAATCCCTTCCCAACGAGCGTGGCTATCTGTGCAATTATCTCGGGCACGTGCTCCGATGCCTTCGCGTAAAGATTTACGCTGGTGATCCCGAGGGATTCCATGTCGCGCATGAATTCCTTCGTAAACCGATCCGCCAGATGCAGGGGATCTTCGCCCGATTCATTTGCTCGGTTGATGATTTTATCCTCGATGTCTGTTATGTTCATCAAGTAAAAGAGGCTGAAACCTCTCGCCCTTAGATATCTCGCGATAATGTCATACGCCAAATATGTTCTCGCGTGGCCGATATGGCTGTGATCGTAAACAGTGGGCCCGCATACAAACATGTAAACTCGGTTGCCTCGGGCCGGCTTGAATTCCTCAACGGAGCGTGTTTTAGTATTGTAGATTCTCAAACCCATAATGAGTTCCTCCAGTGGAGGCGAAGAAGTTTCGACGGCCAACATAACTTGGGGTCAGTTAAGCGCAAGAGCGTGGGTTCCTTCGCAAACGCCTTCACCCATATTCCTCGCCGTCTCGACAGACGAACCTTCTTGACGTCTAATTAATCTTATGATGTGGGTCGAACACATAGCTTGAGTTCAGGGAGTCTTTGGTGAGCTTGCTCAATCAAAGGACGGCTGTTTGGAGAAGCACAACAGGTGAAATCATCACAGAATTTTGATATTTCGCTCTAATTTTACCCTTACACATATATTGAACGGAATGGTTCCAATCTGCAAAATGGATGATTCTCGGCATGGCGCAAGCGATTCTCAAGTCAGAGAAGAAGGGCGATGAACTCGTTGTTCAGCCAGAGATTAACATTGGCACTCTCGGGCATGTCGACAACGGTAAGAGCACGCTTGTGCAGGCCCTGACCGGCGTTTGGACCGCCAGGCATTCAGAAGAACTTCGAAGAGGAATCACGATTAAGATCGGGTACGCAGACGCATTCATCTACAAATGCCCAAAATGCCGTGCCCCAAGCAATTACACGACTCAAACCAAATGCCCAAATTGCGGCAGCGAAACCAAGTTCGTTCGCGCCGTGAGCTTTGTTGACTGCCCTGGTCACCACAGCTTAATGGTCACGATGCTCTCGGGGTCTTCCTTGATGGACGGGGCGCTCTTCGTGTTAGCGAGCAGTGCCAAGTGCCCTCAAGCACAAGATAGAGAACACTTGCTAGCAGCGGAAAGTGTAGGAATCAAGAACCTAATCATAGTGCAGAACAAGATCGACGTTGTCACAAAAGAACGAGCAATAGAAAATCACAAAGAGATTCGCGCGTTCGTGAAGGGAACGATCGCCGAGGAAGCGCCAATCGTACCCATCTCAGCCCAACATGGAACGAACATCGACGTGTTGTTGAAGGAGATTGAAGAGCGGATACCGACGCCGAAACGAAACCTCGCCGCGTCAGCACGCGCATACGTGCTTAGATCTTTTGAAGTGAACAAGCCGGGAACTGAAGTGGACGAATTGGTCGGGGGAGTAATCGGGGGGTCAATTATTGAAGGCGCCTTCAAACTCGGAGACCAAATCGAGATTCGGCCAGGAATCGTAGTGCAGGAGGGCGGAAAGAGTAGATACGAGCGATTAGTCACGACCGTCAGAAGTCTGAGCGTCAGCCGAGGGCTCGTGGTGGAGGCAAAGAGCGGCGGCCTAGTTGGAATCGGAACGGACTTAGACCCATCACTCACAAAATCGGACGGTCTCGTTGGGAGCGTTGCTGGAAAAGTTGACACATTACCGCCCAGCTTGGGGAACATAACACTCGACGTCAAGCTTTTCGCGAAGGTCGTTGGGACAGAACTTGCGGTGCCCGTGGACAAGATAAGGACGAACGAGGCTCTAGTGCTGAATGTGGGAACCACCGTGACGTCAGGGATCGTTACCTCCGCGCGCGAAGACGTGGCGGACGTTGGCCTCAAGAAACCCATCTGCGCCGAGAGCGGGTCGAAAGTCGCGATAAGCCGCAGAATTGCAGATAGTTGGCGACTCATCGGATTCGGAACATTGAGGGCGTAAAATTGCCCATAAAGGTCATTCTTGATTCAAACTTCCTGATGATTCCCTTCCAATTTAACCTCGATGTTTTCCAGGAAATCGAATTTCTTCTCCAAAAGAAAGTAGATTTCATTGTCCCATCAGCAGTAAAGAGTGAGCTAACCGGCCTCTCCACAAGGGGCGGGGAAGGAGCCGCAGAAGCTTCGTTGGCCCTTCAACTCGCATCGCGCTGTCGCGTGGTGGAGGTGACTCTAGAAACGAATGAAACGGTTGATGATGCAATAGTTAAGGCGTCCCAAAAACTCGGCGCGGTCGTCGCGACAAACGACATCGAACTCAAGAACCGGCTAAAACTACTTAAAGTACCGGTTGTGTACCTGCGCGACAAATCCAAACTAGAGGTCGACGGAATAGAACCAGCCTACTTCTAGAATGAATTTGTAGTTGTGTTGAGGCAAAGAAAATGTTCCGATTAGTGACCGTTGAGGATATTGTCAGAATTCCACCTAAAAGTTTCGGCCACCCGATCGATAAGGCCGCCAAAGAACAAATCAAGTTAAAGTATGAGAACATCGTGGACGAGGAACTTGGTTATGTAATACTTGTCGTAGATGTGGATGTAGACCCGGTGGGGAAGATCCTGCCCGGCGACGGGTCTACGTACCATAAGGTAAACTTCAAACTCCTTTCATTCTATCCGGAAATGCATGAGGTTGTGGAGGGGGAGGTCGTCGAAGTGACCGATTTCGGCGCCTTCGTCAGAATCGGCCCAGAGGACGCGTTGCTGCACGTTTCTCAAATCATGGACGACTACATCTCTTTCGACGAGAAGCACGGCGTGCTGGTTGGCAAGGAATCTCAAAGAAAACTAGGCAAAGGCGACATGGTGAGAGGGCGCATTATTGCCGTTAGCTTTCCACGTGGAGGCGCAGGAGGCAAGATTGGTATCACAATGCGCCAACCTTTCCTCGGTAAACTCGACTGGATAGAGGCTGACATAAAGCGAACAAAAGTCGTACATGAGGAGAAGGCTGCTTGACGGAGAAGGCCTGCAAGAACTGCAGGTTCATCAGTAACGGGCCTATTTGCCCAAACTGTAAGTCGAACAATCTCAGCGACGACTGGAGCGGTCTAGTGGTCATCATTGATCCTTCAACGTCTGAGGTCGGGAAAAGAATGGGGATTAAAGCGGCGGGTCGTTATGCCTTGAGAGTCCGCTGAATGTCCACCCCCCACTAACACAAGTGTCTTCACGTGCCAACTCTGGTCTTGACGAACGCCCAGAGGCGGTTAATGAAACAACCGCTCGGAGAGTTGATCGCAGGAACCCCAGCCGATTGTAACCGCATACTCAATGAAATAGTTACAAAGGAGAAACCAACTCGGCTAATTCTGGTCGGTGATACTGTTAGCAGAAATGCCATCCAAATGCAAATGAGACCAGACGTAATCATTGTCGATAACATGGAGAAGCGGGAAAAAGCTGCTCAATTTGACTACACGGCAGAGCATATCTTCCGAACACAAAACCCGGCTGGAACAATCGAATCAGGGGCATGGCGAATTATCGATGAAGCAGTACGGAAAGGCAACAGCGTTGTCGTGGTGGATGGCGAAGAAGATTTGCTTACTCTGCCAGCTATCTTGTCATCACCTGACAAGTCCCTAGTTGTTTATGGGCAGCCTAGCGTAGGAATCGTCCTCGTCAGGGTTACCCCCGAGAAGAAGAAGGACGTCACTAAATTAGTTGAGGAAATGGAAAAGAAAAGCTGAGCCTACTTTGCAGTCTTCACGAAATCAGTGAAGCTACAGGAGCCACAAGTCCAACGTTCCACGGGGCTCTTGTGAAACGCCATAACGTTGCCGCACCGGGGACACTTTCGGTTCTTGAGCTTAATTGTCCCCTTCTGAGGGTCGACTTCGTAGAGAGTGCCCAATCCACGCTTGGGCTGCTTTTTTTCGCTCACTTCGCTTCGCTTCCTTTGGCTTTCTTGGGTGGTTCCGTCGCCGGCTTTGCTTCTTGTTTAGGCTTTTCTTCCTTAGCTTCTTTGGGTTCTTCTTTCGGTTTTTCTGGCTTTGCTTTTTCGGCCTTCGGTTTCTCCGCTTTGGGCTTCGCTTCTTCCTTCTTCGCTTGCTCTTCCCTGACGCGTTTTCGTTCTTCGGGTGGGAGGTTACGGACTTGGATGTACTTTGGTACGGTGCGTTGAGCGCTCTGCGGATCATCATAGACTTCTATCGCGCATAGTGCGCTCTGTGTTCCAGTATTGGTTTCGATATCGAGAACGTACACGTTCTCTGGTTTTGTGTTGAATTTAGAGGCAACGGCTTTCCTCACATCCACTCTCGATGGGGTGCCTTCGCCCTCATGGTCGACTTCCACGTGGACTTCTTTTCTCTTTAGCAGAGGGTTATACGTGTCCTGTCTGACTTTGAAATCCAATCACGTCCACCTCTTACTTTGATTTCTTGCCCGCCTTCTTTGCTGCCTTCTTGGTTTTAGGCTTCTCAGCCGCTTTCTCAACGGCTGGCCTAGGTGGCTTGGGTTGCTCGGTCGTGGCTTTGGTTTCGGTTGGTCGCTTTGCCTCAGCGCCGGTTGCTTCCTTACTGAGGGTGAAATTGATCTGGTAGGTTTCATCCGTTATTGTTCGGCCGCGCACGAGTTTACTCCTTCTTTCACCGTGTCGGGTTGGTCTGAATCCTGGCCCACTGGAGAGGACGATGTGTTTCTTAACACCGCCATGAACATCAGGACGCATGGGAATGCCGTTCTTGTCACACCCTCCGGAGATACGCATCCGATTGGAGCCGAGCCCTAGCGCCGAACCATCTATTACCTCGCCCAAGGAACGGCCGATGAGGGCCTGGGCCCTAGACCCTTCTATCTCGCTTGCGGCGGACTTGCCAGTAGCTGGGTCGGAGACAATCACTTTGAACTTTGCCATGACATTGACCAGTCTGAAAGCGCGGAGCGATACTACGCCCTAACTGCCTTTTATTAACGTTGCCAGAATTTCTTACTGGGGCGTATGCCCCCGAAAGAAGGTTTTCAATTCGGAGATGCTCATGAATCCGTGCTCCTTACGTTCTCTACCCCCAGTTTCCAACCAAATGTGCTTAGCCTTCTTCCCTTCGATTTCTCTTAGGAAATCCCCCACAGCCAGCGGCGTTACGTTTTCAGGAGTCTTGCCGGAGTAAAATGCATCTGCCAACCTGCTTCTGTCCCCTTGGCTGAGTCCTCCTTGCAACTTGAAGTACGTCATCCTGTCCCCGGCTGTGTGCGAGATGCCCAGAGTCGTCGCTTCTCGTAGTTCGACAAGTAGGATTGCGTATTGATGAATTTCACTTAATATCTGGAGGAGGTCACTCGCGGAGATCATCGTCAATCATTACTCGGTAACGAGACGAAGGCTAATGGCTTGTCACCGTTAAGGTGCCTATTCAAGTTTGGCGGGCGCGCAATTGCCGCAACGTGAAGCCATTTTCAGTTCACGGGCTTTTCCAGTCAAAGGGGACACTTGACGCGTTATCCCCCCGCAGAAATGTTCATAAAAGGCTCACCGCTGGTTACGCTAGCCAATTGGCAAATGTGCGGTGAAGCGAATGCCAAAGTCGTTCTACGTTAAGTTCGAAGTCCCTAAGGAATTGGCCGACAAAGCACTACAGGTTGTGCAAGTGGCCAAGGACTCCGGAAAGCTAAGAAAAGGAACTAATGAAAGTACCAAGGCGATTGAACGTGCCGTCGCAAAGCTCGTTCTGATAGCAGAGGATGTTGACCCTCCGCAGGTGGTTGCACACTTACCCATCTTGTGCGAAGAGAGGAAGATACCGTTCCTCTTCGTGCCGAGCAAACTCGAACTTGGTCGGGCTGCCGGCATCGATGTTGGTTGTGCAGCGGTCTCCATCCTCGATGGCGGTGAAGGCGCCAAGACTCTAAAGGAGTTGGCCGACGCAACACAACAGTTCAGAAAGGGCGGAGCCAAAGGACAAGGACAGGCATGAGCACCGCGAAGGAACGCATAGAAGAAGCCATTACCCCCGCCGAAGTCACCCAAATCATTGGAAGAACTGGCGTAACCGGCGAAGTTATCCAGGTCCGTGTCCGAATACTGGAAGGACGCGATAAGGGTCGAGTCATTACAAGAAATATCAAGGGCCCAATCAGAACCGGCGACGTCTTAATGCTAAGAGAAACTGAAAGAGAAGCCAAAAAGATCCGGTAGGGAGTCGCGCCTATAATTTGCCGAGAACATTCAGGTGCTCGTTCTGCGGAAAGGACTTTCCGCAGGCTACTGGGATAATGTTCGTTAAGAATGATGGATCAATTCTATACTTTTGCTCATCAAAGTGCCGGAAAAGCCTCATGGTTTACGGAAGAGACCCTAGGAAGCTAAAGTGGACAGTTTACCACGGAAAGAAGGAAAGAGGCAAGTAAGGGAAGGAGAATTGCAAACAGAGCAAACCTTCTCCTTCCTCAAACCCGAAAGCGTGATGCGAGGATTCATTGGGGAAATCGTTTCTCGTTTCGAAAGGAAGGGACTACTGCTACTTGGCGGCAAACTTATCCAGATGACTTCCGAACAGGCGCAGAAGCTGTACGAAGTACATAAGGGGAAACCGTTTTTCCAAGAACTCGTCTCCCACGTAACGTCAGGCCCAGTGTTTGTAATGGTTTGGGAAGGACCGAATGCCGTTAGTGTGGTTCGGGGTTTGGTGGGAGCTACGAACCCACTGAATGCGGCGCCTGGCACGGTTAGAGGTGACTTTGCCCTCTCAATCACTCCAAATGCGATTCATGCCGCAGACTCACAAGATAACGCCAAACGTGAGATGTCCATTTTCTTCCAAACAAATGAGCTCACGAAATATTCGAAACCGACGGAACGTCAATTTCTGTTAAAGTAGATTAGAAGCCCCAGACGGGGTTCTCTCTCCTCTTAATTTGGATTAGTTCCTTAATTGTGACTTGGTCGCTCTCCATAAGTTCACTGGGAAACTTGGTCATGAGCGTTTTCAAATGTCTCTCTGGAACGTCAGCGTAGAAAGTATCGCCTTCGGAAATATTGCGTCCGACGACCCCGTCTTCTATTGAGACAGCAACCTGCATGCCGACCACGGCTTCCTGGATATCCTTCCCTTGGTCCTGTACTCTCTGCACTTCGCCAAGTTTCCGCCCTGATGATGTGATCATGTGAATTTTCGGTTTCAGTCGGCCGGAAAGAATTTCGACGCCAACTATGGCAGGTTTGCTTCTCCTGAAAATAAGCCCGGTCAAGACCTTTGCTTTGCAGGGTCGCACGAGAAGGTCTAATTCGGCCTTTACTCCCGCCGTGCGTTGCTCATCGCTCCATCTTAGATAGTCCTCAATCATATGGTAGATTACGTCAGAGTGAAAGACCGGTATCCCAGCCACCTTGGCCTCCTCTTCAGCGTCGGGCAGAACCTTCACGTTGAAAGCCAAGACCACAGCCACGAGCCTGTCCTCTTGGCCCGCCGCCTCTGCCTCAACGACGTCTCGCCTCGATACGTCGCCTATATCAGCGAGGCGAATCTGGACATCGTGGCGAGAGAGTTCCTCAGTCACAGCTTCGAGTGAACCAAGAGTATCCGTCTTCAGAACGATGCCCGATCTTTCCGCCTTGATTCGAAGCTTCTCAACCTCATCTTCAACGATTCGAGCATACTCCTTGGCGTTCTTTCCCTTTATAACCGCGTAAAGCGGAGAGCCAGCGAGTGCGGTCTCCAAGTTGGGAGCCGCGACCTTTACGCCTGATGCTGCAGTAACCCTCTTTACGCTTGTGAATCGGTCACGCGGGTCTCTGATTTCGTCTAGAGGCTTGGGGACCAGAATCGCGCGGACTTCGGTGATTATTGGTTTCTCTCGCCCGCCGAGTACTATTGTGTCACCGACCTTTAGTGAGCCGTCATAGATGATGGCGTTGATAGTTTTCCCGAGGCCAGGTTCATCCTTTACCTCGAGCACAGTTCCCCTTGCCGGGCCCGAAGTGACTTGGAGTTCATTCGACAAGTATGCTTGAGTTAGGCCTGTCAGTATAGCGAGCAATTCGGGTATGCCTTCCCCAGTTTTGGCGCTGACGGGGACAATCGCGATAGTTTGGGTATAGTCGGAAATCCTGTCGAACCTCTCTGCGCGAAAGCCGAGCCTGGAAAGTGTTCCAATGATTGTGTATATGTGATTATCGAGTTCCGTCTGTATCTCGGGAACCTGATTCTTGAACGAAGTCAGGAAAGAGATTTCTGGTGCTGATTTCCATCCCTTGATTGCGTCAATTTTGTTCGCGGCCACTATGAACGGTGTCTTTCTACTCTTCAGAATGTTTAATGATTCTACGGTTTGTGGCTCAACGCCCTTCATCACATCAATTACGAGGATTGCGATGTCAGCAGCAGAACCGCCCCTTCGCCTCAGGTTCGAAAAGGTCTCATGGCCAGGAGTATCAATGAAGAGCAAGCCAGGAACTTTGAGTTCGAAATGAAACTGCTTCAGTAACTCGCCGCAGATTGCCTCTATCGTCTTGCTTGGAAGTAAGCTGGCGCCTATCATTTGAGTAATCTGGCCAGCTTCTCGTTTCGCAACCGTCGTCCCCCGCAGCTTGTCCAATAGAGTTGTCTTTCCATGGTCTACATGACCGAGTACAACGACGATTGGCTGGCGAAGGGTCAACGTTCTCACCCAAGAGTGGCATTTTCAACGGCCTGTAAAAGGATGTTAGCCCCTTAAACTTTCGTTGCGTTTCAGGCAAGTTATGTCAAAAGGTTGTTACGGGTGGATACTCTCAAGCACCATGCCCAGGAGAGGTAAAACTCGTTAGAGGGACGAATTCAACCGTCCGCATCGACATACCTGCAATATCTGTATAGCCCACCTGTAAACTCATGCTGCAATCCTATACAAGAAATGTAGGTGTCCAATTTTTAGTAAACGATACTTTGGGTAAGTCTCATGTTTCTGTTCCGATATCGAATGAGCAGATAGATAAGGGGCCGCGAGGCATGTGCTGTTGAGTTAACGTTGCTTTTTGTGTGATTCTTCCAGATAGATGGTGTGAAGCCTATGCCAATACATCCATACATTCCCAACAGCGAGCCAGAAACAAAACGAGAAATGCTCAGAGAGATTGGAGTGCGAAATGTCGAAGAACTTTTTGCCGTTATTCCCGAGAGAGTCCAGTTCAAGAAATCGCTCAATCTTCCTGAGCCTGTTTCTGAAAATCAGCTTAGGAAACGTGTGGAAGCTATCCTATCCAAGAATAAAACCTCAAGCGAAATACTTAGCTTCTTGGGCGCAGGTTGCTGGCCACATTATGTTCCAGCTGCATGCGATGAGATTAATTCGCGCTCAGAATTCCTAACGGCCTACACAGGCGACGTCTATTCTGACTTGGGCAGATTCCAAGCTCTTTTCGAATTCCAGAGCATGATCGGCGAACTAGTCGGACTTGACGCGGTGACGTTCCCAACATACGATTGGGCTACGGCTGCAGGCGATGCGGTTCGCATGGCCGCGATCGTTACGAGACGATGTGAAGTCCTCGTTCCTAGAACTATCAGTTCCGACCGTCTTTCGGTTATCCGAGGTTTCTGTGAGCCGCTATCGAAGATCAATTATGATCGCAATAGTGGGCAACTCGACCTTGAGGACATGCGGAAGAAGTTGTCTTCAGATACGGCCGCAATCTATGTTGAGAATCCAACATATTTGGGCTTTATCGAAACGCAATTGGAAGAGATAGGAGAGATAGCGCACAAGAATGGTTCATTGTTGATTGTCGGCGTTGAACCACTCTCGCTAGGCGTATTGACTCCACCCGGGGAAATCGGGGCCGACATAGTCTGCGGCGAGGGTCAACCCCTAGGCTTGCATATGAGCTTCGGCGGTGCGTTGTCGGGCTTTCTCGCATGCCGCGACGAAGTGCGCTTTCTTGAAGCGACCGGTCATAGGTTAATCACGTTAACCAAGACCCAGCGCGAGGACGAAATGGGATTCGCATACGTCTTGCCTGAGAGGAGTATGTTCTCGTCGAGAGAGAAATCAGCCTCAATCACGGGCACAGGCACAGCCCTCTGGGCCATCACCGCCGCAACTTACCTTGCGTTGCTCGGTCCCAAGGGCATCCAGGAACTTGCCGAGGTAATCATGCAGAAGGCGCATTATGCCATGAGGCGCATGGCCAAACTCAAAGGTGTGCGAGTCCCACTGTTTGCCTCAACTCACTTTGAGGAATTTACAGTTAATTTCGATGGAATGGGAAAAACTGTGCGAGAGGTCAACAAGGCACTTCTAAAGCGTGGAATTCAGGGAGGGAAGGACATCTCCAAAGAATTTCCAGAGCTGGGCAACACAGCGCTTTACTGCGTAACCGAGGTTCACAGCATGGAGGACATCGACAGTCTCATCGAGGCGCTTGTGGAGATCGCAAGTCAATGAATGACAGCGCCAGGTACCACGCCGCCCTGTGGAACGAGCCGCTCATCTACCAACTTGGAAGAACAGGAAGACGAGGCCTAACGGTACCAAAGGCTGAGAAGAAGATCAGGTCAAATGTTGGAGACGTTCTCTCGCATATCCCATCCCAAATCAGGAGAAAAGAGCCGCCGAAGTTGCCGGAGATTTCGGAACCCGAGGTGATAAGGCACTACATTCGTCTCTCGCAGGAGACCTATGGCGTAGATTCAGGAATAAGCCTCGGCGTCGGCACGTGCACAATGAAGTACAGTCCCAAGGTCAACGAGTCGCTGGTAAAATCGAACAAGCTGACTGATGCACACCCACTGCAGGACGAGAGCACCGTTCAGGGAATTCTCGAGATAATGTTCAGACTTGGCGAGTTTCTCTGCGAAATATCGGGAATGGACGAATTCTCGCTTCAGCCGCGAGCTGGCGCACATGCGGTTCTCACCAACGCTCGGATTATCAAAGCATACCACAAATCCAAAGGCGAGTCAGAGCAGAGAAACGAAATCATCACAACGGTCCTTTCGCACCCGTGCAACGGTGCCGCCCCAGCGGTCGCAGGCTTCAAAGTCATAACACTGTACCCAGACGAGGAGACCGGTGTTCCAGACGTGGAGGCTCTGAAGGCAGTGGTGTCGCAACACACAGCGGGGTTAATGTTCACCTTTCCCTATGACACTGGCGTATTCGATCCGAACATCGACACATACTTCAAGATCATTCATGAAGCGGGAGGCTTAGTGGCGATCGATCAGGCCAACGCCAACGGCGTCTTAGCTAGGCTAAGAGTTGGGGATGTCGGAGCCGACCTCTGCCAATTTAATCTACATAAGACCTTCTCTACTCCCCATGCATCCTCAGGTCCAGGCAGCGCCCCAATCGGCGTCAAGAAACACCTGGTTAAGTTCCTTCCTGTCCCAACGGTAGAGTTCGATGGGAAAAAATACTCTTTGAATTACGACCACCCACAGAGTATCGGCAAGGTAGCCAGCTTCTACGGTGTCATTCCGAATGTTGTGAGAGCCTACGCATGGATACTGAGCATGGGCGCAAAAGGTCTGGAGGAAACCTCCGAAGTCGCCATTATAAACAACAACTACCTGATCAAGAAATTGCTCAAGATCCGCGGGGTCACGTTACCCTGGGTTAAGAGCCACCCCAGGAGACTTCAGGAAGCGAGATTCAGCCTCGAGAAGATGAAGCATGACACTGGAATCGGAATCGATGAAGTAAACTGCAGGATAGTGGATTATGGGATACAGAAATGCTTCACAAGTCACGAGCCCTGGATAATACCTGAACCCTTCACACCAGAACCCACTGAATCAACTCCAAAAGAAGACATCGACAAGTTCGTTGAGGTCTTCAAGCGAATCTCTGACGAGGCGTACTTGAATCCCGAGATACTGAAGAACGCGCCACACAACTGTTCGATAGCAAAGATTGACTCAACCCCGTCCAGAGATCCTAAGCAATGGGCTTTGACTTGGAGAGCTTACCTCAAGAAGCATCAAACTGGCGAAGAGGAATAGACTGGGCACTCAAACTTCGCCTCCAGAGAATGGATTCAGCAAGAAATTAAGTGGAGCCTATGGATATAGCAGCGTTCGAATATTCATTGATTCTCGTTCTTCACTATATCTGCCGAAGGTCCAGTCAAAGTCCGAGTCAAACTTGATGCTGAGTTTCATGGAAAAAGTGTAATGATCCACGCGTACGCCTTGCAAAAGGGAAAGCGTAATCACTTCTGGTATGTGGGTCTTCGCACGTGAATCCAGCAAGACGATAGATTCGTTGCGCTTTTTACATCCGACGGGATACGTTGGGCAGGCGTTCCGCTGTCAATGGTCCTTCAAGAACCTAACGTCTTCGATGAGCTTGCGAAACCCATACGCGAGGCTATCGGAGAACGTGGCTTCACCTCCCCCACAGATCCACAACTGAAGGCAATCCCTCAGATCCTAGCCGGCAAGAATGTTCTCCTAATTTCGCCGACGGCCTCTGGCAAGACTGAAGCCGCGATACTGCCGGTCTTGAGCATGTACATCGCAGACCGTGGGGAGGATCGGGGGATCAAGATACTCTACATCACCCCACTCCGTGCGTTGAACCGAGACATGCTCGAACGTTTCGAATGGTGGGGGAAGAAACTTGACCTAAGAATCGCGGTCCGGCATGGCGATACTGAAACGAAGGAAAGAACACTTCAAGCAAAGAACCCTCCCGACCTGTTGATTATTACACCCGAAACGCTCCAAGCGATTTTGACGGGCCGCATTATGAAGCGGCACTTGCAAGCCGTAAAGTTCATCATAATTGATGAAGTCCATGAGTTAGCCGAAGACAAGCGTGGCAGCCAACTCGCCCTCGCCCTCGAGCGACTTCGGTGGACGGCCATGCATGATTTTCAAGTCATCGGGCTTTCGGCGACTATAGGGACGCCTGAGAAGGTGGCTCAATTTCTTGTCGGTGCTGGGAGAGAAGCTACAATAGTTCACGTCCCTGTGGGCAGGGAGGTACACATTGAGGTTGCGTGTCCTAAGCCGGGTGCCAGGGATGTGGCCTTGGCCGCGCGACTCTACACTCACCCGGATGTGGCGGCTCGCCTCAGGCTCATGCGAGAGCTGATCGAATCCCATCGGTCCGTCATACTATTTACCAACACTAGGGCAATTGCGGAGATTCTTGCAAGCAGAATGAAAGTCTGGGACGTTGACTTCCCAATCTCGATCCACCATGGTTCACTTGCCAAACCATCTCGCATCAGTGCCGAGAGGGGATTGAAAGATGGCCAACTTCGAGCGCTAGTTGCCACTTCATCCTTGGAGCTTGGGATTGATGTGGGTAAAGTTGACTTTGTGATACAATACATGAGCCCGCGCCAGGTCACCCGGCTCATCCAGCGTGTTGGTAGGAGCGGCCATAGGATTGGTAGAATCGCGGATGGAATGATCGTGGCATTAGACTCCGACGACACCTTGGAGGCGATGGTTATTGCCCGGCGTGCTCTCGACGAGGATCTTGAGCCAGTTTCAATCCCATACAAACCATTGGATGTCCTAGCCCACCAATTAGTCGGCTTGCTGATACAGAAAGGGAGGTGGTATGTCAACGAAATTATGGATATTTTCACGAAGGCCTACCCATACGCGGAGCTGACCGAACAAGATCTGATTGGCGTAATCAATTACATGCACTCCCGCTTTCCAAGGCTGGCATGGTATTCGCCGCAGGACAACGTAATCCTTAGGCCTCGAAGAATTAAGGCGCTTTTCACGTACTACTTTGGCAAGCTATCCATGATACCTGACGAGAAACAGTACTTGATTATTGACGAAGGAAAGGATGAAGCTGTTGGAGTTCTCGACGAAGCATTCGTCGCCGAGTATGGAGAGCCGGGTCGGAAATTCATAATCCGCGGGTCGCCTTGGAAAATGATGAGCATCCGAGGAGACAAAATATACGTTAAACCTATTCGAGATCCAACGGGTTCAATCCCAAGTTGGGTGGGTGAAGAAATTCCAGTCCCATATGAAATTGGCCAAGAAGTCGGTGCGATACGAAGGCGTATAGAAGAAGGCCTCGAAGCGAGGAGAAGTGGGTCCGACCTTGTCCAGGAGCTCTGCAAGGATTATCCAGCCGATTCTGAAACCATAGATCGTTCGCTAAGCGAAACGTTCGAACAAATCTCGCTCGGCCTCAAAGTTCCCACGGATAGACGCATCCTGTTGGAGGACTGGGAAGATTTCGTTATTATTAACGCCCATTTCGGATTGTTGGTCAACAGGACACTAGCGCGATTGGTCGGGCACGTTCTGTCGGAGGAAATCGGCATTACGATAGGAGTCCAACAAGACGCATACAGAATTGTTGTACAAACCTCTGGGTCAGCTAATGCGGAAAAAGTTGCGCAAACCCTCCGCAGACTCGCAACCATGGATGTCCAAACCCTCGTCTCTGAAGCATCGAAGAAGACCGGCTTGTTCAAACGCCGGTTGGTCCACGTCGCGAAAAGGTTTGGGGCCATAACCAAATGGGCGGACTTTGGAAGCGTCAACCTCCGCCAAGTGATGAAAAGCTTTGAGGGAACTGTAATCATGGAGGAGGCATTCAAAGAAACTATGGAGAAGGATTTGGACGTGCAGAACACGCTTCAGGTCATCACAAAGTTCGGCAGTGAAATCGAGCTTGTAGTGGCCCCTCGCACACAGGAAGCAAGCCCGATCGCAAGAATTGGAATCGAGCGAATAAGCCGAAAAACGGATCTAATTCCGCCTGAGAAAATGAAACGAATACTCGTTGAATCCGCAAGGGTAAGAATACTGAATGAATCGAGGACTTTGGCATGTCCAACCTGCTTGGCCTACGCCCGAATTCAAATGGTCAAAGATATGCCAACCGACTTCTCTTGCCCGAATTGCAAAACCGGCAAAATTGGAATCACTAGTGAGCTTCCTGAACTCGTCGCGAAGATTGGGAGTAAGAATGGACGTAAATTATCGGAACGGGAGGAGAGAGTTCGCGACGACCTCAAGGCCACCGCAGGGCTGCTCCAGAAATATGGGAAAGTAGCGGCATACGTGCTCGCTGGAAGAAGAATTGGCCCTGGAGAAGCTAAGGTTGTCCTTAGGCGGACACATCGCGTCTCGGACCGACTCTTCGAATCCATTATGGATGCTGAGCGACGGGTCCTACGCCGACGATTTTGGTGACTGAAAGTGGCGCGTTAGTGTACCTCCACAAGAACGATAAGCGGGAGGAGTCAAGAGCTTGTGGGCAATGACGAAAGCTGGTATTGGATTAACCTGTGATCGAAGAAACCAGACCGGAGCCCACAAAGCCAGTGACGTTCAGAACACTCCACGAATCAAGCGGTCTTGTCGAACCAGGGGATCCTGCGAATTATGACCCTCAGTACGAACATTCCCTACGAGAGACGCGTTTGGGAGCTTTTATATAAACCAACGACTCCTGTCTCCCCCACGGAAATTTTGGAGGAAAATAGCGTAAATGTCAGCTACATCGAAACGAAACAAAACATACATCGCAGCAGCAGTCCTAATAGTAATAATCCTAGCTGGAGTAGGCTACTACTACTATTCCTTACCAAGCGTTCCAACGACCAAAGACACCATCGTTATCGGCACGACCGACACTGTTCAAACTACACTTGACCCTGCAGACGCATACGACTACTTTGCACAAAGCGTAATCATGACCAACATAGCTAATGGGCTCGTTGAATACATCCCAGGAACGACTCAATATGTACCAGCTCTGGCGACAGATTGGAAAGTAAGCTCGGATGGTCTCACGTGGACATTCAACCTGCGGCAGGGCGTAAAATTCGCGGACGGAACACCATTTGACGCAAACGTCGTGAAGTATTCCATAGATAGAGAGTTTGCAATCGACGAATCATCAGGTCCATTCGCGGGAGTCGGCATCGACACAATGATCAGCAAAACTGTTGTGACAAGCCAATACCAAGTTCAATTCGTTCTAACCGCGCCGTTCTCAGCGTTCCTCGCAATCGTCGCCTTCCAGGCCATGTGGCCAGTCAACCCGAATGTGGCCCCAATGCATTCTATAGTAAACTACACAGGAGATGTGAAAACAGAAATCAACACAAACATCGGAGCCTACGTTCTGACCAATTGGCAAAGAACAGGCGGCAAGGATGTTGAGCTTGATCTGCAGGCAAATCCAAACTATTGGAACGCATCAGGAGGCTATCCCAAAACAAAGAATATCATCTTCAAGATCTACTCTGATTCCACAGCGCTCAACCTAGCTATGCAGAGTGGGGAAATAGATATCGCCTATAGGCAGCTCGCTCCAAGTGACAACCAAGCGTATAAAACAAACACAAACTTCAAGTTCTGGGAAGGGCCCGGCGCATTCATACAATACCTTTGTTTTAACGAGAACTCAGCGCCATTTAACAACACGGCGGTGAGGCAAGCAGTCGCGGCAGCTCTTGATAGGTCACTCATAACCAACACGGTCTTCCTAGGACAGGTAGACCCGTTGTATAGTATGATACCGGCTGGAATGGCTTATCACGAAGATTCGTTCAAGACTTACGGTGACGCGAACGTTGCCCAAGCCACATCGTTGCTACAAGGCGCAGGTTACAGTACATCAAACCCACTGAAATTCACACTGACATACCCCACAGGGCACTACTCATCGACGGACGGGATTTCTTCTGCAATTAAGCAAGCGCTTGAAAAGACCGGTATCGCACAGGTTACACTCAGCAGCCAACCATGGGCAAACTACAAAGCAAGCACGCAGTCGGATCAACTGCAGGCGTACATTTACGGATGGTACCCTGACTTTGTGGATCCATACGACTACACACAACCATTTCTCCCAGCCGACGGCCGCGGTTTCCTGAACACACACTACGTCAACCCCAACATGGCAGCATTAATCAAGCAAGTGGGTTCGTCCACTGACACGAGCACGTTCGCCGCAACCTACGCGAGCATTCAACAGTTGACTGCAACAGACGCGCCGGTAGTGCCTCTCTTTCAAGGCAAAACCACTGCTGTAAGCAATCTAAAGGTCAACGGAATAGTACTAGACGAAACGATCTGGTTCAGAGCCTACCTGTTGTGGGAAACAGCATAGACATCTTCTGGGTAAGTTTAAAGCCCAGCCTCCCATCCCTCCTTTTTTGTGGGCTTAAGAGATTACGTAATCACTAGGATACTTCTAACGATCCCCATGATTATGATTTTGCTTTCGATCGTGTTCATAATCATGAGAGTTTTGCCGGGCAACCCAGTGTTGCTTAGGTTTGAGAAGAACGCCGACCCGGCATTGATAGCGTCGTTTACGCATCAGCTCGGCTTGGATAGACCACTGTACGTTCAGTATGTCGATTACCTGTGGGGTCTTTTGCATGGCAACTTTGGCACATCTATGGCGGGGGACTTCGAACCGGTCGGCCCTCAGATACTCTCCAGATTCCCTGCTACCCTTGAACTGACGTTCTACGCATTCATTGTAGCAGTCGTGGTCGGGGTTTTTTTGGGGGCGTTCGGTGCTCGCAAGGGTGGTGTTCCTGACGAGGGCGTCAAGGTATTTGGCATTCTCATCTACGCTTTTCCCGTCTTCTTCCTCGGCATGATACTTCAGCTTGTGTTCGGGATTTGGATTCACCTCTTGCCAGTATCAGGAAGACTCGGCGCAGGAGTCATGCCCACGGGACTATCGATTGACGGAGTTCAATATCAAACTGGCATATACACGCTCGACAGCCTCTTATCCGGCAATGTCACCGAGTTCATCGACGCGGTCAGGCACTTGATTCTCCCTGCAACTGCTTTGGGCCTAGTGATTTCAGGTGTGTTTGTGAGGATGACGAGAGCAAACATGATGGAGACGATGAGGTCAGATTTTGTTACAGCTGCCCGCGCGCGAGGATTAAATGAGAAAACCGTCGTGTACTCTTACGCCCTGAGAAACGCAATGCTACCAATCGTAACCATCATGGGCTTGCAGTTTGCGATCCTTCTGAGCGGCGCTATTCTTACGGAGACTGAGTTTAGCATACTCGGGCTGGGCACGTATCTTATTGATAGAGTCAATTTCAGGGACTACACAGCTGTCCAAGGTACTGTTGTTTTTCTTGCTCTGCTAATATCATCGGTCAGCCTCTTCGTTGACATCCTCTATGCCTACCTCGACCCGAGGGTCAGACTATGAAGCGGAATAATTCCCGCCAACAACCAGTCTCTTTGATGGGGACCCTGCTCTCCCCACTCGTAGGAAAGGGGCACGGTAGGCCCCTAATGTTGGTTGGCATCGGAATAACTTTGTTCATAACCCTCATGAGTATCACTGCCCCTTTCATCTCACCCCACGACCCAACGCTCATCGGTTTTGGGCCTCCTGACTCGCCCCCAACTGCTCAGTATCCCTTCGGAACAGACCAATATGGCAGAGACCTACTAAGCCGGACGATTTGGGGCGGGCGATTCATACTGCTCGTCGCAGTCACAGCGGTCTTGATCTGCATGGCTGTGGGACTACCGATAGGGCTCGTATCGGCTTACAATGGCGGTAACTTGGACAGAACCGTAGCTCTCGTGATGGATAGCATCTATGCGTTTCCGAGTTTAGTGCTCGCCATAATGATTATCAGCGTTTTCGGTGTTTCGATAATAAATGAGTCATTAGCAATCGCGGTCATTTATATCCCGACTTACTTCAGAGTAGTGAGAAGCCAGGTACTCGCGATAAAGGAAATGCCGTACGTTGACGCTGCAAAATCCGTTGGGGCAAGTGGTCCCGCAATTTTGCTAAAATATATCTTGCCAAATGTAATTTCATCCATTGTTGTAATAGCCACAGTCAACTTCGCTGACTCGATTCTAACGACAGCGGGGCTTGATTTCGTAGGTCTAGGCTTGTCCGTCACCCTCCCCGACTGGGGAATAGACCTCACATATGGGAGGCAGTTGCTGCCCACTGGAGCGTGGTGGACGATATTCTTTTCTGGTTTAATGATTCTCCTAGCGGCACTTGGTTTCTCGTTAATCAGCGAGGGTTACGCGGAGAGGACGAATCCGAAGCTTCGGTGAAACCTTGGAAGCACTCGTAAGCATACAGGGCCTCTCAGTCGTGTACAGGACTGGTGATGTTACAGCAAAAGCGGTTCAAGATGTTACGCTTGATCTCAGGAAGGGCGAGACACTCGGACTAGTTGGCGAATCGGGATCTGGAAAATCAACACTGGGATTGGCTCTGATGGGTCTCATTCAGCCTCCAGGCTATATTACTTCGGGAGAAATAACGTTCGATGGGGTTGACCTCAGGAACATGGGTAGGGATGACCTGAGACGCCTTCGCGGTTCCAAAATTGCCATGATCTTCCAGGACCCTATGACTTCACTCAACCCTGTGAAGAAAATAGGTGACCACTTCATCGAATACATACGAGCGCACGATGCGGATGCCTCGGAACAGAAGGCTAGGTCGATAGCTGAAAAGGCCCTGGCCGATCTTGGAATTCCGGCCTCAAGGGTCGATGACTACCCGCACCAGTTCAGTGGAGGCATGAGGCAAAGGGTAATGGTTGGCTTAGCGCTCGCGCTGGGCCCGTCCCTCATAATTGCGGACGAACCTACGACGGCCCTTGATGTTATCGTGGAGGCCCAAATCCTGAAACTTCTTAGGGACTTGAAGGCGAAGTACTCGCTTTCCCTTCTCCTAATCACGCACAATATGGGTATCGTTGCAGAGATGGCTGATAGGGTTGCCGTCATGTACGCCGGAAAGATTGCGGAAGTCGCGCCAACGACCAAGATTTTCGAAGACCCGAAACACCCATACACCAAAGCTCTTCTGGACTCAATCCCTAACATCCAAGTCGAAGATAAGGTTCTCAATACTATCCCGGGTTCGCCACCGAGTCTAACCGACCCGCCGCCTGGTTGCCCGTTTCATCCCCGATGCCCCTACGCATTCGAGAGGTGTCGAGCTGAAGTGCCCGAATCCGTAGTGACTGGGACCGATTCCGAAGCAGCGTGTTTTCTGCTGGAGGGTGTAGTAGCTCGCCATTCATCGAAGTAAATAACTTGAAGAAGTACTTCCCGGTTCAGAAGGGACTTGTCGCTCAACTATTGTCCCGCACAGAACAATCTGTCAAAGCAGTGGATAACGTTACATTCAATGTGGAGAAGGGTGATGTATTCGGCCTTGTCGGTGAATCAGGCAGCGGGAAGACCACAACAGGTAAGATCACGGCTGGGCTCCTCAGACCTACCAGCGGCCAAGTTCTGATTGATGGCGTTGACCTTTACGGCCTCGAAAGGAAGAAATTGCGGGCGTTCAGGCGGAAAATGCAGCTCGTCTTCCAAGACCCATTGTCATCGTTAAACCCGAAGATGACTGTCGGTAACACCATATCAGAACCGCTACGTTATTTGAGCGACGTACCAGCATCGAAGAGACGAGACAAAGTCCTCGAGCTCCTGGAGAGAGTGGGACTTTCACCCGCAGATTCCTTCTATTCAAGATACCCCCATCACTTGAGTGGAGGACAGCGACAGAGAGTAGTTATTGCGAGGGCAATTTCAATCGATCCTGAATACTTGATCGCAGACGAGCCCGTCGCTATGGTGGACGTTTCCGTCAGGGCCCAGATAATTGAGCTGCTCTTGAAAATGCAGCGGGAGCTGAACCTGACGATTCTTCTCATAACCCATGACCTGGCAGTTGCGAAATACATGTGCAACAAGATTTCTGTGATGTACTTAGGGAAGATTATGGAAGCGGGGCCAACCAAGGACATATTTGCAAATCCATTACATCCCTATACACAAGCGCTCCTCCAAGCCGTCCCAATCCCCAACCCAAGGCAACGTTCGGAGAAGAAAATACCAGTAGGGGAGATTCCGAGTGCGTTGAACCCGCCAACTGGATGCGTGTTTCACCCCCGTTGTCCATTCGTATTCGACAGGTGCTCTTCTGAAATACCCGAACTTCTTCAACGTGACACGGGACATTACGTCGCCTGCCACCTCTATACTGGGAAATAGACCCGGCGGCTTATTTCGCGGGTGCGTATGACGATCGCTTACGCATTTCCCAATTCTTTGCTGATTCAAACCCGAGACGTTTGTAGAATTCCTCGGTTCCATCGAAATGGTATGACCGAAAAGTCGCTCTGGGGATAATGATCTAAGACAGCTTGGATTAGGCCTGTGCCGACGCCGTGGCTTTTGTGGGAAGGGGCTACTTCGAGGTAAACAATTATGAATTCTTTCATGTTTGATCGGCTAAGCACAGTTAATCCAATGATCGTGCCTTCTTCGATCGCAATCCAGAACTCATGCCCCATGCCGAGAACATTAAATTCGATGCTCTCAGCAGTGGCGGAAAGGCCTTCAGAAATTTGTAGCCTTGAAAGATCTTCAAGGCTACCCCTTCGATAAACGATCGAGAGGGGCATTCACACCACCAACTTAGTCATTGACTTAACCACAAGGTTTATGTTTGCTCATCCCGAACCGCTCGCCGAATGAAACTCAGAATCCATTAAAACAGTCAGAGATATGATAATTCTTGGGTAGGCAGATTCGCGTCCAACGGAGAGGAAGGGGAGGGTCGGTCTTCGTTTCCCGCTCCTTCAGACGAATCGCACCCGCACGGTTCCCAGCTACCGCACCAGCCTACCCTTCACTGAAAGGCGTTGTCAGAGAGATTATGCATGAAACTGCTAGGGGCACTCCACTGGCCTTGGTTGAGTTCGTCAATGGCACTGCCTGCTGCTTGACCGCGCCAGAAGGTCTCGCATTAAATCAAGGGATAACCATCGGGCCCGACGCCTCGCCGGACGTTGGAAACGTTTTACCCCTGGGCCGAATACCCGAAGGAACACTCGTATCAAGCGTGGAGCTGCGCCCTGGGGATGGCGGTCGCTTAGCCAAATCTTCAGGAACCTACTGCATGATTGTGGCGCACACTCCGCAGGGAACCGAGGTTCGCATGCCCTCAGGAAAATCAGTTTACATGAACGACAAATGCATGGCTATGGTCGGCGTCGTTGCCGGAGCGGGAAGAACTGAGAAACCATTCCTTAAGGCTGGAAACGCTAAGAAGTTAATGAGAGCACGAGGACGAGTCTGGCCAACTACTAAGGGACAGGCCATGATTTCAGCATCACATCCTCACGGCGGCGGGCGGCACAAACACGCAGGAAAACCAACAACCGTTGGTCGCAACACGCCGCCCGGAAGAAAGGTTGGAATGATCGCCGCCCGACAGACTGGCCGAGCGAAACGAGCAATTAGAACTTGAATTCACGGGCGAAATAGATGACTCTACTCGATCCACTGTCAAATGCTCTTAACACCATCTACAATAATGAACGAAGACACAAGCGCGAATGCATAGCCTGGCCAGCCTCAAAGCTGATGGGACAAGTTCTGCGTGTAATGCAAAAGAACGGCTACATTGGCGAGTTCGAATTCATCGACGATGGTCGCGCTGGCAAATACCGAATCCAGCTGTTGGGCCGCGTGAATAAATGCGGCGTTATCAAACCGAGGTATGCTGTCAGGACGCCTGAGATCGAGGATTGGGAGGAACGATACCTTCCCTCACGAGACGTTGGCGTCCTCATAGTGAGTACGCCGAAAGGAGTGGTATCGCATATGGATGCCAGGACGGCCAAAACGGGCGGGCGTTTGCTCGCTTATGTCTTTTGAAATCGCCCAGCTGGAAACGCTTTAATTCCGCACTGAGAACTCGGGTTTACTTCGAAGAGAGGCGTGGAAGTTGGCTAAAGGACCACAATACAATCTCCCATTCCGCAGGAGGCGCGAGGGAAGAACACATTACGGGAAAAGAAGGAAGCTGGTAACATCGGGAATTGCACGGTTCGTTATCCGTCCAACGAACAAGCATTTGGGAGCGCAAATTATCCAAGCGAAGCCGGAAGGCGACTTCGTGCTCGCTAGCGCGCATTCCTCCGAGCTGAAAGAGTTCGGCTGGAAGGCACCTTGCGGTAACATGCCCGCCGCATACTTGACTGGGTTACTGGCTGGCCGAAGAGCCAAAGCTAATGGCGTTTCTCAAGCAATTTTAGATATTGGCCTATACGCACGAGGGCCTGGCTCGCGCATATTCGCAGCGGCGAAGGGAGCTCTAAACGCGGGTCTGACCATCCCGCACGAAGAAACGGTGCTTCCCAAAGCGGAACGCATCAAAGGTGAACATGTTAGCAATTATTCAAAACAGCTCAGTTCGGAAGCAGAAACCCATAAGAAAAGATTCTCGGTGTACTTGAAACACAAACTGAAGCCTGAGGACCTACCGGATCTCGTGGCCCAGGTAGAGGCGAAAATAAACGCTTCACAGCAGGAAACGAGCAAATGAGCACGCCCCAGAAGCATAAGGCAAAACCCAAGGCTCCTCGGAAAGCCAAGGTGCACGTCCCTCGCAAACGGGCAGCTCCCTCCAAGAAACCCGCTGCAAAGGAAGCGGTGCAGCCGCAAAAGAAGGCAGTTGAAGTTGCACCTGAAAAGGTCTTCCTCTTTGCGGTACGACTCAAGGGGTCCTTCGGCATGCCATTTCAAACTGAGGAAACCTTGACGACCCTTAGGCTGAATAGAAAATTCAATGCTGTTCTCCTGGAGAATAACGCAAACGTACAGGCTACATTGCGTCAAGCAAAGGATTACGTGACATGGGGCGAAGCTAAGCCTAGAGACATTGTAATGTTGCTAAAGGAGCGTGGAGAACTTCTCGGCGGGCTCCGAATAACAGACAAATCGGTTCAAGAGAAGTTCGGGGTTCAAACAATAGATGGATTGGTGACCGCACTTGCAGACGGTGGTATCACCTTGAAGCAGCTGTGGCAGAAGGGACTCAAACCTGTATTTCGGCTCCATCCACCATCAGGTGGGTTCGCCACCAGCACCAAGCGACCTCACGGGAGCAGAGGCGAGCTCGGGTACAGAGGCCCAGAAATGGCAACTCTGGTCGCAAGAATGGTTTGACAGAGTTTAGTCTTTTTCCGGAACAGATCTTCACCATTGATACACATTGGGGCGACATACCTCTATCACCCTGCTGCCAGTAGGATTCCCGCTCGTCAACCAAGGTCAAAATCTCAATGAACTGGTCGACCGCGCACTCAGACGTAAAGACCTGAGTCTACGGAATGGCGATGTGCTCGCTGTAGCGAGCAAAATTGTATCATCTTGCGAGAATCGCATCTTTAAACTCGATACAGTCAGAGTGTCGGCTAAAGCCATACGACTGTCAGAACGATGGAAAATAGACAGACGCCTTGCATCCATAGTCCTTCGGGAAGCCGACTACATTCTCGGTGGGATTCGCGGCTTTCTACTTACCATCAAAGATGGGATCTTAACGGCAAATGCAGGAGTGGACGTGAAAAATTCTCCGCGCGGAATGGCGACACTGTGGCCTAAGAACTCCGACAAATCAGCTTCCCAGCTCCGGCAACATTTAGCGCGGAAAGGGCTTACTCGTCTCGGAGTGGAGATTGTTGACAGCCGCGTGACACCTCTTCGACTGGGAACTATTGGGCTTGCAATTGGGTCGTTTGGGTTTGAACCCGTTCGTGACTATCGGCATAAACCAGATCTGTATGGGCGAGAGGTAAGGGTTACTCAGATCAATATCGCCGACGACCTAGCTTCAGCGGCTCACATGCTCATGGGGGAAACACGGGAACAGATAGGAGCCGTTGTGATCAGAAACGCGCCAGTACTATTTGGTAGTTCGGTAGGGTCAAGCCGAGCAATACTAGAACCACAACGTTGCTTAATTTCATCCAACTTCTGAACCCTTTCCAGTAATTCCACGTGCAATATCACTTTTCCACTCGGGTTGATCGACAGGATCAAGTCGAGTCAGATTCTTGTTGCTTCTATAACTGTAGAAGAACGAATGTGTTACGTCAATTCAATGATAGGAATTTCTTTCAACCCTAAAACTTCCCGGGCGATTACCCACAACACAGCGAGGCCCGATACGGCTCCGCCCACTAAGATTGTGGGGACGATACCAAGATAAGTGCCGAGTATTCCTCCCACTATTGATCCGACAGGCAAAGTACCCCAGTTTACCGTTCGAAATGTGGCGTTCAACCGACCTTGAAGCCGCTCCGGGACAATGCTCTGCCGAAAGCTTACCTGGTTGATGTTGTAGATTGGTAATGCGAAGCCAGTTACGAAACCAATTACTCCAATTACCAAGAACGCAGCTCCGTAGAGGGCTAGAGGTGAAATCATGCTGATGGCTGAAACAAGAATTGATAGAGCGATTGCTGGACCCAATCCTATATGTTTCGTTATGTTAGGGGCCAAAACTGTGCCAAAAAGGAAACCCACCGCTCCAACCGTGCCAACGAGGCCGATTAATGCAGGGGAGAATTTGAGCATATTCACGAGAAAAATTACGAAAACTGCTCCGCCAATCGCACCGCCGAAATTTGCAGTTGCGGTGCAACTCATCAACCTCCAAAGTATCGAATGTCGGAACACTATGCCTACTCCCTCCTTCATCTCGGAGAAGAATCCTGATTTGCCGTTCAACGCAGACTTCACAACGGGCCTTTGCTCGCATTTTTGTATTGAAAGCAGGGCCAAGGCGGAAGCAAGATAACCGGCAGCGTCGACGGCGATTGTAAGAGCACCTCCCACGAACTGGTAAACGAATCCAGCTATCCCTGGACCAACAACTTGCGCACCAGAAGCACTGGTCTGCAGCTTAGCGTTACCCTCCACGAGGTCAACTCGATCAATCAGAACCGGAAGGTATGATTGATACGAGATTTCGAAGAAAACAGTGAAGACCCCGTTGACAGCCGCTACAATGAACAATTCGCATAATGATAGCGCGTTGAAGTAGTAAGTAATCGGGATCGATGCTAGAGTCGCCATGCGCCCGAGGTTGCACATTATCATGATTGGTAGTTTTCTTAGACGATCAGCCCAGACACCGACAAAGAGACCTAGGATTGGAAATGGGATGGTTTGAAGCGCGAGTAACAAGCCCATTTCGAATGTGGATGCATGGAATAGTAGCACGGCCATGATTGGTAGGGCAAGCGTAGTAAACTGGTTGCCAAGTTGGCTAACTGTATCACTGAACCAAAGCCGTTTGAAGTCTCGATGTGACCAGAGCCGTCCACGGGGCGAAATTCTCACCAGCATTCCTGCGATTATGTCGTTTTCTTAATTGTAAACCTAGGTTCGCCGGCGGCGCGTCCCGCGTTTCTTGGTCCTTCTACCGCGTTTGTTCAAGATTAGCCTACTTTGCACAACGAATGCGCAAGTAACAAAGGCTAATGAAAAAATGGCCGTCCATATCAGAGGCTTCGTGTAGTCGCCATGCCAGCGTGCCTCCAAAGTGTGCGGCTTGTTCATGCTAATCTGGCCCGTTGTTGCGTGGCCTAGGAGTGTTTGGCCTTCGTACCAGCCCTGGAATCTCCAATTCCCTCGAAGAATTCCTAGTAAGCCGTTCATTGGTAGGATTCCTGGAGGCGCAGAGACGTTCGCGACCGAGCCTTCGTTGTACCAGCCCATTCCAGTGACATTCACTTGAGGGCTGATTAGAGTAAGGAAGTGTTGTGTTTGGTAGATTGCCTCTAGGGTAATTCCTTGGTTGAGTTGGACTGTTCTATTCTCTTGGGTCACGCCGTCAGACCATTTTTCGAACTTAATCCTGGTTCCATCATCGAGCTGGACAATATCGGGTATTGAGACGTTATGGTTGCCAACTACCAGTGACACACTAATACTTCCCTGCCCCTGCTCCTTTCCGTCGACTAAGACGGTCACCGAGTTTGGGACGTTCAGCTGTAGGTTGAGTGCAGTGGCCACCCTAATTGCAAATTCGACGTCGCTTGTCGAGCCCGGGATGAGCGTTGAGGAGTCGTTGCCATAAATGCCAGCGACCAAGGTCAACTGCATAATGCGCCTCGGAGACGTCAGCTGAAATGTTACATTTTCGGTTCCTGCGGACGACGTGATAACCACTAGGCAACCTGCGTACAGATAGCGGGGTACGCACTCCGCCGGTGAAGCGTTACCCGAGCCGTTTTCCACGCTACCACTCTCGAGGTCGAAGACCCCCACGGCCAGGAAGTCTCCTACCTTTGCATCTGAGAAACCCACAGTGGCGCTCACGGTTAAAGGGGGATTAGAAGTTCGCGATTCCAAATTGAAAGCAGACTGCTTGGGATATGAGATGTCAGTAATCATAGTTGTCTGGGCGCGTACGCTTGGGAAAATGCAAGTCAATAAAGCGATTGTCAGTATGGAAACAAGAATCTGCGGGCGCAATCCCATCTAAGAACGTGGAGTTCGACCTATATGAAAAGACTTACCACAAAACTCTACTGATCGCATAGGACATCGCCTTCCAAGTTCATCTGCGCGTACGATGGGGGCTTTTGCCGGTCTTTCGCCAGCGCGTAGCAAGAAACATAATAACTATCACGGATGCAGAAACTCCAACAAGGGTTACCGTGTAATCGCTTATCCAAACTGCAGTTACAGTTCTTGGGCCGTCCATGGTGATCGTACATTCCGGCTGGATTGATGTACAGGCTCCCTCCCAGTTGCTAAACACGTACCTGACTCCAATTAACCCTAACCAGCCTTCTACGGGAACGGCGCTTGGAACAGTTGCTTTCGCCTCAGTGCCGCTGAAGTACCAGCCTGAGCCATTCGTGGCGCTGTGCGAGGAATTGATGGTAAGTTGGTATTGTTTTCCATAGTTGAGTGTTAAGGTCATGTTATTGCCGATCGTTAGTCGGCGAGTTGCTTCTTTGGAGCCATCGCCCCAATTCTCAAAGACTGCCCGTTGTCCCTCGCCTAATGGTACGACCTGTGGGACAGATACGGAGTATGTGCCCCACGGTATAAGTGCCTCAAGGTTTCCATTAGCATCCGTTTCGAAGGTTTGGTTCGCAATGGAAATTTGAAGATGTGCATATTGAGACTCGAATCGTAGGTAAGGTTCTACGAAGACGAGAGACAAACGTGGTAAGGTTATTCCTTTTGCCTCTTGAGTTTCTCTTGAATCGAACCAAACATAGTTCTTCCAGTCGACCGAAGACCCTGTTAGGGCCAAAGAGACTTCGCTTGAATTACTGAGCGAAAGGCCTACGATCTTGGTGACATCCCACCGAGCCCAAGTACCATTGGCGGTTACTCTTGCAGTAGAAGAATCGGTCGGTATAATCGAAGGCATGTTCTCCCAGTCAATCGTGTCCTCCGTCCAATCATTACTCGGAACTGACTTTACATCAACGCTCGCGTTATAGAGAAAGTTCGTCAGCCGCACGTACAATGACAATGATGCGTTGCTAGGCTTTGCATGGACGCGTAGAATCTGTATGGGGAGAACATCAGTTAGAGTGAACTTGAGGTACGCTATGTCGCGAGCCACTGGAACGCTCGGGGTGGCTTGAACGATCAATACGGGTAGACCTCCGAAGTTAGTTATTGGGGACAAATTGTCAACGAAGGAATCCTGGGTTGGTGTAACGACGGCGTGCACAATGGAGGGCAGACGACCGCTCGCAGGTGATGGAGAGAGAGGACGGCTCAGTGTAGCAGAAAATGGGGATGCCTCACTGGATCTAAGAGGGTTTATGGAATTTGATTGTGAAGTAGCAAGTTCCGCTGAAGCGATGGATGGGAGCAATAGAAGCCAAATGACGAATAGTTGTGAACCTAGAGTGTGAACTTTCGTCTCGACGTCCTCCCTCACAGTTTTTCTCGAATTCTCTCGATGGAGGTGTTCAGCTAGCTCAGCAGTCGAGTATAGCCTTGATGGAGGATATCAGGCGTGGTGTTATGGCGAATGGTCCGCACCTTTCTTACTCAGTAGGTCCCGGAGCGCCTTGTCCATCATTCGATCTCTTCGTTCCTTGTACTCATAGTAATAGAGCGAAGATAGGCCCGCAAGGATAACGAAAATCCCGAGAGTTGTTGCTCCCCCACGATATTGGTAGAATGGTGACCACACGGAGTCTAAGTGGAATTGAAACGAGCTATTGTAGCTCGTTATCATCAGAAGGTAGGGCCCGCTCTTCGGGGCTATTGCGAAAAAGACGATTCCCTTCTGATTAGGTCCGAATGTGACATAAAGAATCGTGGGAAGGTTAATGGTAAGTTGTTGCGAATCAAACGATGCCAACAACAAGGTTGTGGCACCTGGCTTGTCAGCGAGAAAGTCTAGGTTGATCGGTGTGCCCTTATCGACGGGGGGAACGATGTACGTTGATACGGTATAGGGCGCGTACTGAGCCCTTGGACCGCTGCCCGTCATTCGCTGCGGAGTTTTGTAATACGGCAACAGTACCCCTGTAATTAGCAGCAGAACTCCGAAAACAATAGTGGCGTTCGAAAGATGTTGGAAAACTCGAGCGTTCGTAAGCGCCACACCTGGCTAATCCAGTCTTCTATTGGGTTAGGCAGATTCTAGACAAATTTGTCTGCGTGGTGACATGCCACATAATGGTTCGGTATCAGTTTATCTTCGAATGTCGGAGCGGTTTCCCCGCAAATTTCAGTAGCATATGGGCAGCGAGGATGAAATCTACAACCTTTAGGCGGGTTGATGGGGCTAGGCACTTCACCGGGCAAGATTACCCTCGTGGTCTTATGTTTGACATCAGGTACTGGGACTGCAGAAATTAACGCTTGAGTATACGGATGTAGGGGTTTATCGTAGAGACTGTTGGTTTCGGCAAGTTCTACAATCTCACCTAGATACATGACGGCGACGCGATGGCTAATTTGCCGGACTGAACTCAGGTCATGCGAGATATACAAATAGGAAAATTCTTTCTTCTGCTGCAGGTCGACAAGCAAATTCAGTATTTGTGCTCTTATGGAGACGTCCAGCGAGGAGACTGGCTCATCACAGACAATGAACTCAGGGTCAACAGCTAGTGCTCTAGCGATTGCCACACGTTGCCGTTGACCTCCGCTGAACTCGTGTGGATATCGCTCCGCATGATACTCCTCGAGGTTCACCATCCGAAGCAATTCGTATACTCTTTCCTTCCAATCTTTCTTGGGGATATTCTTGTGAATTATGAAGGGCTCGCTCAGGATGTCAAATATTGTCATTCTGGGGTCAAGTGAGGTGTACGGGTTTTGGAAGACCATCTGCATTTTCCGCCTCAGTTTCTTTGCATCTGCCGTCTTCCCGCCCTTACCGAAAGTTTCGAACACGTCCATTCCGTGAAATTCAACTGTGCCTGAGGTGGGTTCTTCCAAGTAGAGCAGTACTTTCCCGGCTGTGGTCTTTCCGCAGCCGCTCTCCCCTACGAGGCCCAATGTTTCGCTTTGTTTGATATCGAAGGTAACGTTGTCGACAGCGTGTACTTCGCCAACCTTCTTCCTTCCGATTATTCCTCGTTCAACTACGTCGAAGTGTTTGACTAGAGATTTTACTTGAAGCCTAGGTTCGGACGATTGAGTCATCTTGCTAACTCTTCCCTTCGAGGTCGAGTTCTCTCCACCTATGGCACGCGACGTAGTGTCCTTCAGCAACTTTCTCCCATTGGGGATCCTGTTTCATGCAGATATCTTTCGCGTACTTACAACGGGGATGGAATACGCACCCTGTCGGAGGTTCGATGAGGTTGGGTATGTTGCCAGGGATTACCTCCAACGCCCTCGTTTGCGTCACGCTTGGTACGGCTTTTAGAAGTGCTTCTGTATACGGGTGCTTGGGCTGGGTGAAGAGTGTAGTTGTGTCCGCCTCCTCCATGACCTTGCCCGCGTATAGAACAGTCACGCGTTCTGTCATGTCTGCAACTATTCCCATGTCATGGGTAATCATGACCATCGTCATCCCATACTCTTTTTGGAGTTGCTTTAGGAGGTCCAGCACTTGGGCTTGGATGGTAACATCAAGGTTCGTTGTTGGTTCATCCGCGAAGAGTAGTCTCGGTTCGCAGGACAGGGCGCGAGCGATCGCAATTCGCTGTTTCATTCCTCCACTCAGTTCGTGCGGGTACGCGTTCAGCCTGCTTTCAGGCTCCTGAATTCCAACCTTCTCAAGCAACCCTAAGGCAGACTTTGTTGCCTGCTCCTTCGTAAGCCCCTTGTGAAGGAGAATAATGTCGGTGAGTTGCTTCTTCACAGTGTACACCGGATTGAGCGATGTGGTAGGGTCTTGGAAGACAACAGCCATCTTGGCGCCTCGCATTTTCCGCATTTCAGATTCTGATTTCTCTAGGAGGTTTTCTCCATCGAATTTTATGGTCCCATCGACGATTCGTCCCGGTCTCGGAACTATTCGCAGAACGGATTGAGCGGTAACCGACTTACCGGACCCAGATTCCCCAACGAGCCCTACGGTTTTGCCTTCTTCCACTGAAAGAGAGATGCCATCTACCGCCTTTACAACCCCTGCTTCGGTGAAGAAGTAGGTGCGGAGGCCAGTAACGTCTAGGAGGTTCTTCGTCATGATTCGATTCAACTATTGTTATTCACGAAGTCTCGGATTGAGCGCGTCGGATAGTCCGTCGCCCATAAGGTTGAACCCTAGGACGGCGAATACCACGGCCAACCCTGGGAAAAGCGCGACCCACCAGTCAGTCCTGACGTATGAGAACCCCTCGTTTAGCAATAATCCCCACGTCGTCGTGTTCGCGTCCCCGAAACCGAGGAAGCTTATGATTACTTCAGTCAGAATGAATCCTGCAATGTTCAGAGTCGTTACTACAATAACCGGCGACATTATGTTGGGGACAATGTGCCGAAACAGCAGTCGAGAAGAGCCCGCCCCAAGCGACCGCGCTGCCTGAACGAAATCCATCTCTCTAACACGAAGAGTTTCGCCGCGAACGATGAAAGCAACACCTGACCAACCAAAGAAGGAAAGAATTAACACAATCAATGTGAGTCCAAACCCCCTAAACACCAACTGTAAGAAAATTCGTGCAAAGAGAAGTATCAAGAGGATCGCAGGAATAACGAAGAACACCTGGATAACGCCTAGTACGACGTCTGAAACGATCCCCTTGAAGTAGCCTCCAAGTGCTCCCAACGCAATTCCGATAATCATAGTTAGAAGAGCGGCGGCGAGCCCTACGTAGAGGTCACCCCTAGTGCCGTGTATAACCTCGCTAAACACGTCGATTCCAGAAGATTCAACTCCGAAAGGATGCTGCCATGAGGGTGGCGTACCTGCAACGCCTTCGTAAAGGGGCTCATAGCTGCGGGGCGGATAAGGGGCTAGCCACGGTGAAAGAACCGCTACGGCGAGGAAGAATACTACCATTGCACTTCCGATTAAAGCCGACTTGTTTCTTCGAAACCGCCGCCAAGCAACCGCCCACTGTGTTGCAGCACGTCTCTCAGCAGGTTTCTCCACTAATCCTCACCTAACCAATGCGGACTCTCGGGTCAAGCATCGCATATACCAAATCAGTTATCAGATTCGCTACCAACACCATGATCGTGATGACGACGGTTATTCCCTGGACGAGAGGAATGTCAAGGACTGACGCCGCGCGGGCGAAAGCATAGCCTAACCCTGGCCATGAGAACACTGTCTCGGTTGCAGGAGCTCCTCCGAGGGCCGCCCCGAAAGATAACCCGACAATCGTGACGACAGGAGTGATGGCGTTTCTCAAAGCATAACGATAGGTTACGGTGCGCTCGCTCAATCCGCTTGCGCGGGCCGCGAGAATGTAATCCTGCCGTAGGGCTTCTAGCATGTTGGCCCTGACCAACCTCACGATTGTTGCTAAGCTTACGTAAGTTAGAACGGCGACTGGAAGGATAAGGTGCATTAAGTAGTCCGTTATCGGGCTTCCACCCCACATGAAGGAGATGCCCGCAGACCCACTGCTAGGCAGCCAACCAAGCTCGAACGAAAACACAATGATGAGCATTATTCCCAACCAAAATGTGGGCATTGAATAACCAAAAATGGCAAAGGTAGTAATCGCATAATCGCTCTTCGCATACTGGTGCTTTGCGGAATAAACCCCCACAGGGATTCCAATGACCACGGCGAGCAGTAGCGAGATCACTTGAAGTTCAAGTGTGGTAAGTGTCCACGCACCAATCTGATCAGAGACCTGCCTGCCGCTTATGGAAACGCCAAGATTTCCTTGCATGAGGTTCCACAGCCAGTAGAGAAAACGTTCCCACACCGGCTTATCCAGATGATAATACGCGCGGAGAGCTGCGAGGACTGCGGGGCTGGGGTTTCTAAGGTAGATCCTGATTAGATCAATTGGGTTTCCGGCTGCGTAGCCAACGAAGAAGGTAAGCATCGCTACACCAAGAAAGACGGGTATCATGAAGAGCAAACGCCTTATAAGGTAGCGAAAAATGCTGGCCAATCGTATCCCTAGACGAAGTGACCGCATACCGCGGCTATATTTGTTTCGTGCTCAACTATGCAGGTCAGTTGACTGCTTTTCTGCCTGGAATTTTCGGCTCTAGGATAGAGAGAACTCGCGCACCGTTTCGTTACGAGAAAATCAGAAAACTAGCTCATTTGTGATAAGGCATAAATAGCGAGATTTTGGTAGCCAACACCACCGTGAAGAAAATGAATAATAGACAACTAAAAGAAATTCTACAAGGCATAGCGCTCGCACTTCTCGTTTACGTAACACTCTCTAGTGCCGTTCCTCTATTCCTAGCACCCGCATATGCACAGTCCGCGCCAATTTTTTCCGCTACTATGATTGCCTCTACAGGTAACCCTGTGAGGCGTCAATACGCTAGCATAATCGCAGCCAATCTGCGATCAGTTGGAATCGATGCGCGATTGTTCTATGTCAACTTCGACGTCCTCGTAAACCGCATGTTCTTCGCAGGATCTGCGAAGCAGGGAAGCACCTTTGACCAAGGCGGATACGACATTGGCTTTATCGGCTGGGGATTCACATCCCCTGTGCCCGACTTCAGAGCAAACTTCGACGGCAGGCCAGCATACTTGGCACCGGCAGGCAGTAACTACGCGCTTTACAATAGCGCGGAGCTCAACGCTGTCTTTGACCAATTGTATGCTAGTGCGGATCCTACCGTTCAGAAGCAGCTAACTGACAAAGCCCAAGAAATCGTATTCAGGGACAAACCATACAACTACGTCTATGAGCCAACCGATGCAATTCCAATCAACTCGAAGTGGACTGCGTGGGGAAGCCAAGGCGTGTACAGCGAAGTAACGTTCCCCGATGTCCAGCATTGGTCAGGCGCGAACCAGTTGACCTTCGCCGAAGTAAGCAACGTTTTCCCTGACAACAACTTGAACCCGCTCTCAACTCCCTCATCGAACAGCTTCTACGCCCTTTACGTTTACGGAGCTGTTTGCTACTCTGGTGCAGGTTTACAAGATGTTGATGCAAGAACACTGCAATTCTATCCTGCTTTGGCATCCAGCATTAATCATTCCGCAGACCTTCTCAATTGGAACATCACAATCCAGCAAGGTGCCAAGTGGGCAGACGGAGTTGAGATAACTGCAGATGACTTCGTCTATACACAGTACCTGCTGACAAACGCAAAGGCCAACTCAGTTGGTTTGGGTTCGAACATCCAGTACCTCGGCAATTATGTCACGTTCAAGTTCAGCGACGGTTCCAGTCTCGTTGATGACAATAGCGCAGGTGCAGCTCACACAACCGGTTCGTGGACTGCAACTGGCAAGTACAGTTTCACATTTACCTTGCCAGCAGCATACGCCTTTACAGGCCAAACTTACGCGGCATTCTCTCCAGTTCCAAAGCACATCCTAGAACAGATTCCAGCCGACCAAATTGACAGCAGTGACTACAGCACTGCAGCCAAGGCACACACCTACACTTGGGATAAGACAAAGTATGGTGGTAGCGGAACTTACACTGCAACAGGCCCCGTATGCGCAGGCCCATACATCCTCGACAACTATGATTTCACAGCGAACGTTGCAACGCTGAAGAAGAACCCATACTACTGGAACGCCACAGGTCTCCAAGCCTTAGGACAATATACGGTTGACACGTACAAGGTCGCATGGATCGAAAGCAAAGACGCAGCAATCGCTTCACTCAAGAACGGCGAAGTCGACATTCTAGACTACAACTACCAACTAGCAAAAGACGTACCCACACTCAAATCACTGCCCAACGTAATCCTAGTCAATCAAGCAGAATTGGGTTGGCAGGAGCAGGGCTTCAACATGCAGAACCCGATCTTCGGCACTGGTGTTGATACGCCTGCAGGTAAAGCTGATCCAACGAAGGCTGCTGATGCAGCGCGCAGTATCAGGGCCGCCGTCAGCCACCTGATCCCCCGAGAACAGATCATCCACGACCTCCTAAGCGGTGTTGGAACACCGATCGCGTCTTGGATTGGTCCAGGTTGGGGTGTCTGGTATGACCCGAACCTGAAACCTGACGCGTACGACGTTAGCGCGGCAGTTCAGGACCTTAACGCGGCAGGCTACAGCGTACAGTTCACACCGCCCGCACCCATCGCTCTGAGCGGAACACCAATGCTAGGCCAAGCGGTAACCGTAACCGGAACCGCGCGGCTCGCGCATGAAATGGTCGTCGTCGAACAGAGCACTGATAGCGGGAACACGTGGACACCGGTCGCAGCAGCGTTAGCAGACAACAGCAGCCGGTACTCGGTCTCCGTTCCAGGTCCGCCAGCGTTCGGCACAACCTGGTACGCAGCCAACTTCACCGGCTGCGCCCTAAACAACGACACGCTAGCCATGACGCCACTAACACCAACCCTCGTCGACCAGTACATCGACAACGGACAAAGCGCAGCAGGACCCATCCCAGGGAAACTCTCAGACCCAATCACCGTCTCCTCTACAACAAATGACGCAATGGTCGTCCTCGTGCCGATCATCATCATAGTTGTGGTCGCGGCGCTGGTCATGAGAAGTCGCAAAAAGAAGGCATAGCAGAGTTAACCAAGCCTGGTAGGTCAATGACCCCAGGCTTCCCCGTTTTCTTTTTCTCCTATCTTAAGTGAGTGTCTCTTAGAACTCTAACGCCAGAAAAACCATGATTATGAACAGCGTTACACCTGACGCAACAAAAATAAGGGCACGCCTCTCCGCTTCCTTTCGCAGTCCCAATGTGAAAGCCTCCTTAGATCCCCCAATCAACTTCCTGAATTGAGCAAAGCCAAGTGAAGATCCAAAATCAACGATCCCTGCTAAAAGGAAAAGCAGTGAAGTCTCGACGAGCAAAAGGTCTCCAAAGAGTTCCAACGGATGAATAATTCCCTTTAGGAGAATAACAGCTAATCCGTTAACCACGAGCAGGGTTCCTGAGATCCTAAAGGATCTCAGCACGACTTGTGTATATGTGAGCACGAAGAGGTTTAAGTGGGCTTAGAAGATTAAGCTAGCGAAAGGTTCAGTGGCATGCCCAAGAAAGGAAGACCACAAGAGACCAAATCGTCGGCAAGGACTTACGCCTTCCTTGGCACACTTCTCTTACTGGCCATTATTGTTGCTTCGTCCTACTACAGTTCTCTGCCGAAGGTCGATCATATCCCTGATAATTTTCAAATCAACACGGCTGACTGGATGAAATTCGTCCCACAGAACGCCCAATACGTCTCTTTCGTGAACTACCAAGCGGCGATGACGACTTCTGGGAATGTGTTTCTGTTTGGATCGCAAGCCATTTTCCAGTTCTATCAACTAAACGTTAACGTGCCACCGCAAAGTATCACTTTTGACCTTGACGTGCAACTCCCACAAGCTGCGTCCACTTCCGCTGCCGTAACAGTAAGCGTAATCGGGCTCCGCAACGACACTCTTAGTTTCCTCATAAATGAACTCGCAAAGACCAACACGACTGGGTCGCAATACGATGGCTATCCGGCTTACAACCTATTGGTGGTAAGTAGTGTCGCTGCGCAGCAGAAGCTGATCAGTGTATATGTCGCAATTGTGCCAGGCGCCTTGGTACTTAGCATCGACCCCAACTCAGCAAAGTACGGAGTCAAAACCATCCTTGACAAATACGTTAGTTCAACTCCAACTTTGTTCGATAATTCTGATGTTAGGAGGGGTGTCTATGCCAGCGGCGCCGCAGGGACATCCTACATCGCCCTGTTCGTGGGGACTTTTTCAAGCCAGTTCAACAATACGCGTATGATAGTAAAATCGGTGATTCAGAATATTAATGGGATAAGCGTTACCAGGTCTGTACTCTTCCCCAGCTCTGACTTTGCAATGAGCGAGATAGGGCATGCACATAATGTCTACCGGAACGCCGACTCGTATGGGGTTCTAGATGACTGGTTAGTGATATCCTATAGTTATTCAATTGACAAGCTTCGCGGGGAACTGACAGGCATTTGACGATAGATTCTTACCTTGCTTCTGAGATTAGTCACGCCACGCGGTAACAACATGCTCTCGTCGCGCCTGCCCGTTCTGCTGCTAGCGCTGGCAACAATCTCACTCCTGACCACGATCCCCAACTCAAACGCAGACCCCGCTTCCGGCGCACCGTTCGGCCTTGTTTCATTCTCAACCCTTGCCACCAAGGTTGTGTTGGACTCGGGTGGTTCGGTTCACATCATATGGACAGTTCACCCGTCCAACGTCACTACTACTGCACCCGGAATATGGTACGCGAGATATGGACCCAATGGAGCAAACTCAATTCCTCCAATGATAATAAGAAACGCAACAGATATTCAATCGGCCGACCTAGTTGTGGGAAGTGACGGTCAAGCCCATATTGTATGGGCTGAGGGACCAGCATTTCAAAATTCCACATTAAATTTGTTCAATACGAATTCGGATGCACAAATCTACTATGCTGCAATCAATTCGACTGACGATAATATCACGAATTTCGGTTCGCTCACGGGTTTTGGCAAAATCGGAATGTCGCCCTCAATATCAGTTGACAATCGATCGATACCACACGTCGTCTGGACCGAAGAAACAATCAATTCGAAGAATCGTACTTTATCCGTATACTGCGCCACCATAACCAACCATCATCTCGATCACCCCATCCTGGTGGCCGAATACTACAACCAAAGCTTCGTTACTGCTCCTCGACCCCAAGTGGCCTTCGACACGGCCACTGCAAGTCTCAACATTGCGTGGGTCTACAGCCAACGTGCTCAGTTATCCGGCATAGTGTCACATGTCAATTTCGCGAGGATAAACGCGACTAGCGGCCAAGTTAATCGCATAGGGATAGCAGAACAACCTGAACTTCTCCTAGACGCAGAGGTAGCTAACGGTCAGAACGGCACCGCATTCGTAGTGTGGCAATCACCGGAAACGGACTCGCTCGCAACGGTGTATGTTTCCAAAATATCGAACGACGGAAGAGTACTCTTCCTCAAGAGTTTCAAGAGATCCTATTCATCCACTTCGTACTTAACGGCATCATCGGACGATGAAGAAGATCTCTACCTGGTTTGGTATTATCCACCCATACTCCCGCAATCCACGGTACCGGTCAGAGCTGTATCAAATGTTAGTTACATGAAGATCGATGAGGCAGGGTCTGTAACTGATTCTGGAAACGAATTGATCCGTGGAACTGTACTCGCAATTGGAATATCAGGCAACGAAGGCCTCTATGCCGTCTCGTCCTCAGGGCTAGTACAAGTCAAAAGGCCGGCCATGGTACCCTTCGCTCAACTAGTGATAGGCCTGGGCGCTCTTTGCGGAGTAGGCGTTGCAATCACCGAGGAAGGAAGATACAGAATTCTTCTCTCCCTAAGAACCCCCGCGAAAATGCATCCTGACCAATCATTGCAACATGATGACGAGGTACTCATCGGAATGCTAAATGAAAGACCAGGAATTCGCCTTAGTCAAATTAGGGACAACCCTAGGAATGACATGGGATCTGTAAACCTAAGGAAGCTAGTACGACTTGAGCGAGGAGGATATGTATCATCGATTCGCGTAGGTCTGGGACGAAGGTTCTTTGGGTCGGCGCCGCTTGAGGCCGCATCTGATTACCAAACGTCGGTCGCAACTCGAATCTTGAATTCGATTAAGGACACGTCTGGCATTTGGGAAGGAAAGCTTGCTCAAGATTTAGGTCTAAGCCAACAGATCGTCCACTATCATTTGAAGCGATTGCGTTCTGCTGGGTTGTTGAGTGTCCAGATCGATCAGAGGCGAAAGTTGTACCGGCTGGCAAACTCAAACCAGGCGAGAGACGGGAACTCCTCCCTCGGAGAGTAAGTGCAGAACACGGAAGGCGTTGCACGAAGTACCGCAGGGAAATTGCTAACCCGACTGAATCTAGGCATTTTAATGATTCTGGCTTCAAAGCATTGCCAAATAGGACCCTAGCGTAATGTCGAAGTTCTCGTTATAGCTTAAGAGTTTAGTTTCCTCAGTCGTGCCGACCGCAGATGATTGTTGTCGAAACCCGCGAGCTGGGAAGGAAGTTCGATTCAAAGGGCACCAGCATCGCCGCTTTGGAAAACGTAAACTTGGAAGTAAATGAGGGTGAGGTTTTCGGGTTGCTTGGCCCAAATGGTGCCGGCAAAACAACGCTGATACGAATACTGTCAACACTACTTCTGCCTTCAGGGACAGCAACTATTGCTGGATATGATGTAGCCAGCGAGACTGAGGCAATCAGACCGCTAATCAACATGGCAAGCGGTTCCGAAAGGGCAGGTTACGAGTTCATCACAGCAAGGCGAAACATGTGGTTCCTCTCTCAGCTGTACGGAATCTCTACTGAAGATTTCAAGCAACGTATCTCCACGCTCTCTTCGCAACTGGAGTTGAACGCATACCTAGACAAAAAGGTCTACGCCCTGTCAACAGGATATCGTCAACGAATAACAATCGCTTGGGCTTTCATAAACGAGAGAGCGGCCCTCATCTCTGACTCCTGGACGCTGTATGTGAACTCGATGGCTTTTCTTGCCTTGGGCGGAATATTTCTCTTGGCGATTGGAATCGTAGCGTTCAGCTATTCGGAGCGTATTGCTAGGGCGAAAGGTTTCATCGATAAGAAAGTAATGTAGGAATGCCTACGGTCGTAGCAATCGACCTAGGCTCACTTTATTGGAGCTTCATAGTTTTGTTTCGTTTCTTCACCAATCCAATCATAAGTCCGAGGACAATAGCTGCTACTCCAGTCAACAGAACTATCGTCACACTCAGGTCTGTATCCCATCCCGCTTCTATCTTCCTGTCCGAAAGCATTAGTATTTGTACAGTTAGGTTTCTTGAATTGGCCGCGCCAGTCCATCCTCGAAACCGGTCCTTCGCGCCAATCAACCCTAGGATCCCAGAGGTGCCAGTGACGGTGTCAGGTAATGATACGTAGGCGAACATGCCCTTTGGAATGGCGATCGATGCGGTTCCCGTGAAGCTTTGCGTTCCGAGGGGTGAAGTTACTAGAAATGGAGTATTTGCGTGGACATCGACGTCAAGCTTCACGTAACCGCTCGTCCACAAGAGCGCGCCCTCATGAGACTTTGTTACTCCTGAACCCGCGATGAGCGCGTTTGCATTATCTGTCGCGCTGACGCCGAATGGAGTTTCACAACCTCCACTCGGTTGGCAGTAGCTAAGCGATATCAAGGAATTAGTTTCCTGCCACCCGGTTGAGTTCAGGTATGAAATATGCCTGAATCTTACTGGCCCGAGATCGATAGGGATGGGAGAGGCTTCTGTCCTCTCAGCTACCACGAATGCAGGGTCCAATGAAGGGTTGACGGTGAGATTTGAATTCGCCACAATGTGCCCATCAATCAGAAAGGTCCAGAAGTTTGAGGAATTGGGACGGATAGCGTACGCGTGCCATGTGCCGTTGGTTCCACCTGAGCCTGTTGGGCCGATCTGATAGTAATATTCTGACCCGCCACGATTGGGCCAGTATTGCCATTGCCATCGCGGATCGGAAGCGGGAATTATTTCCGAAGCTCCTAGGCATTTGAACTTGCCGCCGACAAAGGCGCCCTTAAGGCAGTACACTCCAGGTTCCAATGAATACCCAAATTGAATGAATGCGCCATTCGCCAAGTTGTTCCCAACCCAAAAGTAATCGAGTGCATTGGAGTAAGTGTCGTAAGCATGTGTTTCAATTTCTACTTGAACACCGAGATTATTCCTGGAGGCATCATCAGCCCAAGCACCGACTTCGATGGTAACACCGGTCTGCGGTGGAGCAGAGGCCAATAGGATCGAGTTCAGAAGAAGGAAGGCTGCGAAACATCCTCCCTTAGACAAGGCAATCGCCTCGATACGGATACGAACATGGTCATAAACCCCTTGCGCATGGCCTTCGTTCAGAAATCGTTGTTCGAGTCTGAGGGTGAACTGTTAGCGGATCTCACTTGATGTTGGGGTTAATTGGGGGCTGTTGTTTCGGAATGAGTCTGCTCGCGTCAGGGATAACGGAGATCTTGGATTCTGCTCCAAGGGCACGTTGAGCCGTTTGTAATGCCGCATTGACGGTTCGAGAAGCCCGCATTCCGAATACATTTTCAACGTAATAATCTGGAATTGTTGAGACTAGGTATATCCGATGAGAGTCAAGCGCTCTCGAAAGGTATACGGCCTTAAACCCGTCATAATTGAAGTTGTGGCGAAGCCTAGCCTCTAGATGGTGCGGCTGCTTCCTTTCCACGGTCCACTCGTAGAACTCGGTGTCGCCGTGCCCTTTGCCGCACTCCGCCGCAATGATCAATGCCCCGTTCCTTTTCAGCGCCCCGATGCCGGTTGGGAACGTTTCAATGGCTTGAAGTAGCGATTCGTCGTCAGGCGTTCCTCCAGCACTCATTACAACTATATCCGCTAATTTCGGGATATCTCTCGTTAGAGTTGTATTCAACGCTACTTCCAGTGTTGACACGGCTTCTCTTACATTTCCAAACGCAACATGTACCGGTTCCTTCCCAGAGTCAAGGACAACTCCCAACGCGTAAGTATTGCTTACCTTGTCACTGACTTCGTCCCGTTCTTTGCGTAGGTCCGCGGCCGTAAAGCCTGGGCGGTTTGTGAGATGACTTCGCAGAGAGCTCTCAGATGCCAGACCTGGGAAGACTATGTCGCATATTCCGGTGTATAGGAGAAAATGGTTGGGCTTCAGTTCGCCTACCACGAGCCGAAGGTCAGCTTTGAGGAAGTCTGCATTCAGCTGGGGTGAAAACTTGCCACTGAAATCCTCAATTGGAAGGGTAGGCGACAACTTTGGGTTATGACCAGAAACAGTAGTTTCAGAAAGCGCCTCAGCGTTGAGTTCAACCGCACTTTGCGTGCGCAAGATTGTAACCGCAGGCCTCTGGGCCCCTAGGTTCTCCAGAAGGATTTTGATCAAATCGATGGCTAGCGGTCCGTTGCCGCATTGTCCGAGGGCAATGCATGGTTGTTTAGCCTCTTTTGCGATTGTTTGGAAGCGTTCGTTAGATTCGATTAGCTTTCTTGCCTCAGTTAGGGTGTCCAATGGTTTGCTGGAGTTCTGAGTTCTGAAGATGTCGATTAGTCTCTCCTCGGGAACGCGTACGGGGATCTCGGATGATCCATATGGGAGCCAAACCTCGACCAAGAGCCGAAAGCACCTTCCTGTAGTCCGTTTCGCTACCGATTGCTCGGGTGCTGGTTAAAGTTTCATTTACATGGGGCGAGCGAAATCCATTGTTTGAACAGCACCATTGGATGCCGTTCAGCAAAAGAATAAACGCTGAAGTCATTCTATGAAGAACGGGGAAGTTGCTGTGCGCCAAAGTCTGGGTGAGGATGATTTTACTGAGATTCTGCTGAGAACGGGAAGCCTCAAATTCGGAACATTCAAGCTTGCAAGCGGCATACTGAGTTCGTATTACGTTGACTTGCGTCTTCTTCCAGGCGATCCCGAGGCGTTCCACAGGGCCATTAACTTCTACAGGGCCGTCGTGGAACCTAGTCTAGCGAAGAGGATTCAACGTTTGGCAGGTATACCAACTGCCGGTATAGCCTACGCAGCCGTGTTAGCATTCAACCTCTCAAAACCGTTTCTGTATGTCCGAAAGGAAACGAAGGAACATGGCCGTGAGCGTCGAATTGAGGGCCTCCTGTTGCCAGGCGACAAGGTCTTGGTCTTAGATGATGTCGCAACGACCGGGAAGAACATCATAGAGGCGGTTGAAGCAATCCGTGGCGAAGGGGGAGTCGTCGAAGACGCTGTTGTACTCCTTGATCGACAGCAAGGCGCTAAGGAGAACCTTCGAAAGGCCGGGGTGAAGCTTCACACTTTTACGACGATACGGCAAATTGCCGATAAGCTTCTTGCTCTTGGGACGATTGATGAAACGCAACACAAGGAAATTGTGGGGCAAATCGTTAGCTAGCTTTCACTTTGAAGAGCTCGTTAAGGCGTTGTTTATCATATCCTAAAGGGGACAGTAAGGCAGCGGTTGAATCGATCAAAAGCTGCTTGTACTTTTGCACATCGTATTGCACTGGCCCATCAATCAGTTCACTCGTCAACACAGCATTTCCGGACAAACCATTCGCCTCTTGAAGTATGTAAGAAACGTTTTGCCCTGCGGAGATTTGTACACCTTCGCTGACGAGTTGCTTCGCCGCGATAGCCTGCATCACATTATGCCTGTATTCTGTCGGGTTCTTGGAAAGCTGTTTCGTTATGAAAAGGTCCTGCAGATCCACTTGCCCATTTCGCAGTCTGTCTATGTGTTCGTGGACAAGCTTGAGAGCCCCAGGAATATGCATGCGATAGTCAGCGCAATTGCACGCTGAGGCTAGGTAATTGATCACGTCGCTTTGGCATGTCTTAACTATGGGTGGTGTGTCTCGTCGGCGGTACTCTATGCCGCGGACCTTGATTTTTCCATTCCTGAAGGCACCGTAGTATCTGTTAAGAACAGGAAACTCAGCGTGAACTTTCGAGGGGAGAAACATGATCCAGCGGTAAATTCCCTTAAACGAAATTGGAAGGCCTAATCTCCTCTCAATAGTCTCGCACAAGTTGACGTAGTCACTTTCACCAGCATTGTTTCTCTTCAACCATACTGAATCCACGATCCCGTGAACAACTGAGAATCCACGCTCCTGGGCAATCTCAATGGTTTCACGAAGAACCTTGCGTGCGAAGGCGCATACAGCTATGTGCGCATCGATCTTTCCGAAACGTGCATTCTTGTAGCCAAGATAACCAAACGATGTAATTAGCGACCATTTGAGTGCAGCCTGTCTTTGATCGTAAATATTCCTTAAGTTCGGATCGTTTGTCTTACTCATCAACGTCTTGTATTCAGCGCGTTTGTGGAGCAGTATTCGTAGTGTGTGTGGAACTATTCCAATCTTCTTCTCGCAGATGTTGTAGTTTAGTTCCGGGACTCTTTCTCGAGTCTCGCTGTGGGCGCAGCATTGGCAGTCAATGCATTCGGGTGTGAGGTTGTATCTCATCATGAGCGTTGGGTATAGCGATGCGTAGTCTATCTCGCCTACATTATCGAAGAGGCCAACTTTAGGTTCTAATATGAAACCGCCGCGGTCGGCTTTTAACAGTTCACTTGCGGTTTTGAAATTCTCGGGCTCGTTTTTCCTCCAGGGGATCAAGATGTCGCGGCGAAAGGCTTGGTACATTTGAAGTGAGGTCATGTTGGTGCCGATGGTTTCACGGGACGCCCGGTGCAACGGTGTGCGGCATGTTCGGGATATCTCGAAGAGTCCTTGGAGCCCGCTGTCTTCGAAGATGAAATCATTGAATGCGTCTAGGTGAAGCCTGCCGAGCAGGTGAACGGGTGTGGGTTTGTAGTAGATTCGCCCATACGAAAAGTATGATTTCCCCTGTTTATGCGCAGATTTCAGATGCCGTCCTTCGCGGTCAAGGATCAACTGTGATAGTATCTGATTCTGAAAGGCTCTTTGAATTAAGTACGGGAATAGGAAAGAGTCACCGTTCTTTGTGAGAATTATGTCAGGGTCCGCCTCCTTAACTGACCTTACTAATTCAAGTAGTTTATCTGCCTCTGAACCAGCTTCAATTTTCAAGGCACCGCTAGAAGCTTCAACAGTCATTGACGCAATTGGGTCGCGAAAAGTCGGCGTCTTTTCAGATTTCTGAACGTGAAGCGAAATAGTTGCGCCCCTCAGCGGGGGCGTTTCGTATCGGCATGAGTACGCGTCGTCAAGCAATTCCCAATCTATGCCAGCGCTTCCGGCTTGTGCTCGGACAAAGGCAAGTGGGAAGAGGTTTTTCTCGTATAGGTATAGTTGAGTGGTTGGAATGTCAACGTTGAATAGCCGAGCATTGATCAAACACGTGGGATTGAGGCTTTGTAGGAACGTTTTGATGTCGCTTGAGCGTTGAAAAGTTAAGCGGAGAACCTTAGTTCGTTCGAAGTCATTTGGACTCACGTATTTGTAATCGACTGTGCGTTCTATCTCAAAACCGCAATTCGTAAGAAAAGCAGGAAGGCTTTCCGAATTTCTAGTCCACTCGTAAATGCTTGGGCGCCATGAGTCGAGTAGGCGGATCGGCTCACCCTTACGAGTTATCAACCAGATGACCATTCCGCCCTGAGGCGCCGGATAGAGATCAAAGAGCCACCCTTCCAAAACAAGTGCCCGCCGTCATGCGTTAAGCGATGCAGGAAAGTGGTCGAGTTTTAGGTCTGATCGACCGATTGTGAAGGCGAGTTTATCGGTGATTCGTGTCGGGCACGGTTTGAGTGGGTGTTTTTCGAGCAAGAATGTAGTATCCTGTCCTGTTCGCTCGGCTTTGAGCACAACCCGTGCACGGCTCGTGAGGAATTGGCGAAGTGATGCTTCATGGTTATTTTTGCTTAAAGGGCAAGTTACGACGATGGCAACGTCGTTTTCGTATGAAAATCGGGCTAAGAATGCGGAGAGAAAATTGACCGTCTGCTTTGCCTCTTTAAAGTCCACATCTGTATCCAGGAACATGCACAGGAGATTTGCTATGACAATTAGCCCTACTTTCTCTTCACCGAGAAGTTCAGGCAGTTTTTCTAAGATGAGGTTTACAAGCTGGTAGCATGTGAAGGCACGGGACACCTTAATTCTGCTAAGAACCTCATCGCGATCTAACTGAAGGACGCTAGCGTAGTCTGATACTTGGTACAAATCAAAAGTGTTCCCGCCGTCAATGAACACGCTTGCCGCATTGAACCCGCCCAAATCCACTGGCAGCTGCGACCGGACGCAAAGGTGTTCAGCGATCGATTGACACGCATTTTCGCCATATAGAACCGTTAATTGGCCACTATAAACGCCCCCGCACTCATCTAGATAATTCCCGAAACTTAATCGGGAACCTTTAGACAACGCGGCCTTCTGGAATGTTTGCGTAGTTTCATTAGTCAATAGTGATTTAAGGCCGGAAGTCTGTGTGCCGCTAATATTTCGCACGTGGTTGTTTCTTAGGAGAACACCAACGGGTACTCGTGTGCTAAGCGCTTGACATTTTAGCGATGCCTCCAACTCAAAATGGCAGCCAGGGCATTTGTTGAAAGTGGTGTACAGGAAGCTTTGAGGTTGCTCCAACTTGTTACGTAGGGCTAAGACGGAATTGCAAACGTCGCAGTAGTAAACGTACACAATTCGTGTAGGAAATTCTTCAGAGCAAAAGTTCGGGTCGGCAATGCACGGTGCTAGCTCCTGCAATTGCCCGATTCTATGGTCGCTATCCATAACGGCGAATGTTTCGGCGAAGGCTGAATAACAACGTAAGCCCCGTGTTACATGGGGTGAGGTAGCTCAAACTATCGGCTTGCTCGGCGCTTAGTGACTAGCTTGCGGCCGGCGGAGTAAGGATCTATTTTGTTCGCCTCCACCTGTTTCATGATTTTCTGAAACAGTTCGGATGATGCTATCTCCTTTAATGATATCTCCTCAAAATACTGCTTGGCTGCCTCAAGCACCTCCGAGCGCAACCGGTCTTCTTTCGCCTTCCCCAACCCATCAGAGTCCTTAAGGTATTTTGAGTGCTGGTTTATGGCCTCCACAAGGCCAGTGACTCCTTCTCCGGACATCGCGACCGTCTTCAGGACGCGTGGCCGCCAGCCTCGGAAATGTTCGGACATCATGATCATTTGGTCAATTTCTTGCGCTGCGCGGTCCGCATTCTCCCTATCGGCCTTGTTGACGACGAAGATATCAGCGATTTCCATAATGCCCGCTTTCAACGCTTGAATTTCGTCCCCCATCCCGGGGGCAGTTACAACGATTGTGGTATGGGCGAGTTGCTTCACATCTACATCAGACTGACCCGCTCCCGCTGTTTCAACAATCACATAGTCCATCGCTGACGCGTCGAGGATTCGAACCGCGTCCTCCGTTGCTCTTGCAATTCCTCCAAAATGCCCGCGAGTAGCCATGCTCCTGATGAAGACTCGGGGGTCCGACGCGAGTTCTCCCATCCTAATTCGATCACCGAGCAAGGCTCCACCAGTTATGTGACTTGATGGGTCGACGGCAACAATTCCTACACTGCGGCCAGCATCTCTGTAACGCTTCGCGAGCTGTGCGATTAGCGTGCTCTTTCCACATCCTGGCGGACCAGTTATACCAATGATCTGAGCCTTCCCAGCAAGCCAGTACAAGCTGGAAAGAATCGTAATTCTCGCAAGAGGATCATTTTCCGCAGTCGACATTAACTGCGATATGGCACGTCGATCGCCATGCACAGCTTTTCGAATTAATGTGTTGGGTGTTGATTTTGCATGGGATTTAGGCACGAGTGTGGGCGCCTCGTTATCTTCCTAGATAATGGTCTTGGGATGAAACTCCCCATATTCCTCTCTTATGACATCGCTTATTTCGCCAGTGGTACCCCCGGACTTTACAGCGCTGATTATCAAAGGCATCACGTTGATGTCGTCCTCCAAAGCCTTCTGAAGCTTTCTGAGGCTGCGAAGTAGCCGAGTTTTGTGGCGTTTTCGTTTGAAAGCTTTGGTGCGGGAGATCTGCCGGCGTACTGCTGCCGGAGCGATCTTATGGAGGGTGATGTGGTACGGTTTCGGGTCAACATATACGTTAACCCCGACTATCTTGTTAGCTCGCGATTCTATTCCCATTTGCCTCTTGAAGGCGCTATCGCGAATCTGGTTCTGGATGTATCCGCTCTGGATTGCTTTGACAGCACCGCCTAATTTGTCGACTTGATGTATCTCGGCTTTGGCTTCGCTCTCAATCTTGTTCGTTAGAGATTCCACGTAGAAGCTCCCACCCAATGGGTCAATTGCCTTTGTCACGCCACTTTCGAAGGCTATTATCTGCTGCGTTCGGAGGGCTATTTTCACGGCTTCCTCTGTAGGTAAAGATAACGCTTCGTCGAGGGAATTTGTGTGCAGGGATTGTGTGCCCCCTAAAACCGCTCCCAAAGCTTGTATAGCTACGCGCACAATGTTGTTTTGCGGTTGCTGTGCAGTCAACGTTTCACCGCTAGTCTGAGTATGGAAACGTAGCTTCATAGACTCAGGATTCTTCGAGTGGAATTTCTCTTTCATCATATGCGCCCATATGCGACGCGCTGCACGGAACTTCGCTATCTCTTCCAGGAAATCGTTATGGCATGCAAAGAAGAAGGACAAGTGTGGTGCGAAATCGTCGACCTCCAATCCTCGCTTAATGCAAGCACGAACGTACTCCTCTGCGTTTGCAAACGCGTAAGCGAGTTCCTGGACTGCGCTTGAGCCACTTTCCCTTATGTGGTATCCGCTTATGCTGATTGGGTGCCACATCGGCATCTGCTTCGCACAAAATTCGATAATGTCCACAGACAACCTCAAGGATTGCTCGGGAGGGAAAATGTAGGTATTTCGTGCGATGTACTCTTTGAGAATATCATTCTGCGTCGTTCCCCGCAATCGTGAAAGTGGAACCCCCTGCGAAGTCCCAACCGCAGCATACATCGCCAGCATTATGGCCGCCGTAGCGTTAATGGTCATCGAAGTACTGACCATTCCAAGCTTGATGCCTTGGAAAAGCAATCGCATATCTTCCACGGAACTGATGGGTACTCCTACCCGGCCCACTTCGCCCTCGGCTCTCGGGCTGTCTGAATCATACCCCAATTGAGTCGGAAGGTCAAAGGCGACGCTGAGCCCGGTTTGTCCTTGCTTTATCAGAAACCTGAAACGCCTATTCGTGGCTTCCGCGCTACCAAACCCCGAATACTGCCTCATCGTCCAGAGCCGCGAACGGTACATTTCAGGGTAGATACCGCGCGTAAATGGAAATTTGCCCGGTTCACCCAGAATGCCTTTGGGGTAGCGAGGACTGGAATCTGACCCGTCGTAATGCTGCTTCCCTGGCAGGCCAGGCGAAGAAGAACTCTTCCCTCCCTTCAAAGTTGCACGAACAATCCTAGGAACCAGGCACGTATATGACCTTGAAGGAAAACGCTCTCAGATCACCCAAAAGAACATTAACGCCCCTCCTCTGAACTTTCTAAGTTCGTGTGGAAACAAATGCCACCAAAACGAAAAATGAATTACTGGGCCAAGAAAGTTGAGCAAATTGCAGCCGCCAAAAAGAAACAGGGCAGGCTGTACAACCGCAAGGAGCTCCATTCCATCGCGCGAAAGCAGCGCAAATGGAGCCAAGGCGCTCTCACGGAATGGTTGGTAAAAGCACCTGAGCGCAGGGAAGCCTTCGAGAATCCCTCAGGAATCCCCATCAAGCGCATCTATGGTCCCACTGATGTGTCGCACCACGATTATCCTCGTGATGTTGGATTACCCGGCGATTTTCCATACACCCGTGGAATTTACCCTACCATGTACAGGGGTCGCCCGTGGACTATGCGAATGTTCTCAGGTTACGGGAGCCCTGAGGAAACCAACGCCCGCCTAAAGTACCTCCTTAAAGAAGGCGAAACTGGACTGAGCATCGCTTTCGACATGCCCACCTTGTATGGAATTGACGCTGACCATCCGAGAGCGGAAGGCGAGGTTGGCAAATGCGGCGTTTCCGTATCGTCACTCAAAGACATGGAGGCTATCTTCGATGGTATTCCGCTTGATCAGGTCAGCACTTCAATGACAATCAACGCGCCGGCTTCGGTCCTAACTTGTATGTATGTTGCAGTCGCAGATGGACGCGGATTGAGGTCAAGAAAACTGCGCGGCACCGTGCAGACGGATATTCTCAAGGAGTATGCTGCCCAAAAAGAGTGGGTGTATCCCCCTGAAGCCCATCTCCGAATTATCCGTGACATGATGCTTTACTCCACAAAACACCTCCCGCAATGGAACTATGTCAGCATAAGCGGATACCACATTCGAGAAGCTGGTTCAAGCGCCTTGCAAGAACTGGCTTTTACACTGGCCGATGGTTTTGCATATGTAGACCTAGGCCTCGAGGCTGGGTTGAAGGTGGATAATTTTGCCCCCAGGCTGTCGTTCTTCTTTAACTGCGGAATGGATTTCTTCGAGGAAATTGCAAAATTCCGGGCTGCCCGACGAATCTGGTCTAAAGTTCTCAAGGAAAAATACCATGCGAAGGACCCAAGGTCAATGCTGATGCGATTTCACACTCAGACATCGGGCGTATCGTTGACATGGCAACAACCACTCAACAACATCGTAAGAACTGCGGTAGAGGGCTTAGCCGCAGTAATGGGTGGAACACAATCTTTGCACACAAACGCCTACGATGAAGCCTGGGCTCTGCCAACACAGCAGGCTGCCTTAATTGCGCTGAGAACGCAGCAACTCCTGGCCGAAGAGACAGGTGTTGCGAACGTAATTGACCCTCTCGGCGGGTCTTATTATGTAGAATCGCTAACGGATGAAATGGAACAGCGAACATTCGAGTATCTCGCGAAAATCGAGGACATCGGCGGTATTCTGGCCGCCATCAAGAAAGGTTTCATCCAAAGAGAAATCGCAGACACCTCATACAAGTATCAACGTCAGATGGAAGAAGGCAAGAGAGTTATTGTGGGAGTCAATGCCTACGAAATGAATGAAGCTTCTCCTATTGAGACTCTAAGAATCGACGAAAAGGTGCGCCAGAGCCAGGTAAAGAGGTTAAATGAAGTCAAAAATACTAGGGATGCCACCGCGGTGAAAAACTCTTTAGAACAACTGCGCTCCTCTTTCGCGGATCCTGATTCAAACAGTATTTACCCGATGCTTAAAGCCGTCAAATCCTATGCGACACTTGGAGAGATCGTTGACGTTGGGAGAAAAGTGTTCGGGGACTGGAAGGAACCCTCGATACTCTGAACTTCGGAGGTGGAAAGATCTCAACAACAGGGTTGATGGATAGGAAGACCCAGCCGAGAAAGATTAGGGTGCTTGTGGCAAAGCCCGGGCTCGCGTAAAACCTACGGCCAAACGGGCACGACCGTGGCGCCCTTGTTCTGTGCAGGGCACTCCGAGATGCTGGGATGGAGGTAATCTACGCAGGGCTCTTGGCTAGCCCTGAACAAGTCGCCCAGATGGCCATAGATGAGGACGTTGATGTTGTCGCTATGAGTCTACTCAACGGGGCACACATGACCGCGTTCCCGAAAGTCGCGAAGGCGCTAAAAGAGAAACGGGCAAGCGACATACTGCTTGTAGGTGGCGGCATTATTCCCGAGGAAGATAAACCAAGACTAGAAAGGTTGGGAATAACGGGAAATTTCGGCCCAGGCACAACTCTGAAAGCGATCGTCGACCACATAGTGGTCCGCGTTCAGAAGGAACGCTGGAAGTAGCCTCAGTATTCAGCACATTAGGCTACTTTATCGAAATGCTCGATGTCGAGTATAGGATCCCGTGCGTTTGGCCCTTTCCCTGAAACCTAGGCGAAACCTTGTCGCCAATTGCAAGTAACAATCGTTTTTTGACTTCGATGTTGTAGGGCAGAACTCCTCTACTTGGTTTTCTGACCAAATCGTTCCTTGACCCAGACTCGTATCGGTTCGAGTTGTTTCCTCATTCGTGCTTTTTCTTCCTCTGATCTTCTGCTCCGCGGGGGTCCTGACGGAACGAAGTAGATGTCCATGGGATTGCCGCTGGGCTGATCGACGAACTTGATTTCCACATTCATGTCGCACTCTGCGTCTTCTGGCTCGATGCCCACTAGGCGGCCCGCGATCAGAGTGTTCGCCCCTTCAACTCTGACATACGCCAATATGAAAGGCAGATCCGCCAGAAATGCTTCGCCTGCGAAGCCAAGGACTGTGAAGCAGTGAAGCGTGCCACGCATTGGCATCTCTACCCACTGAGTCTCAATAAGACGACACTTGTTCCTCCAGCAGTGCGCTCTCGGCGGGCAGAATACGTCTCCGCATTTCGGACACTTAGTTCCGAACAGCTTCTTCTCGAGCAGTTCCTCAAAGAATTTTGAGACCAGTCCGTAACTGTGCTCGTACATCACATCCCATGGCCGGTTGACGAGCATGTATCTTGCTCTTTCGAGCTTGTCAGGTCTTGGGCCCTTGTCCCCTTCGATGATCTTGTAGCCGGCCACGTTCCACTTCCCAAGCCGGCCCCATTCACTCCATTTCTCATCGGGCTTCTTCTCTTTGAGAACTTTGTCAGGTTGCATTTCCATCACCTCTCCATGATCATGACTGAGATCGCAGTTCCGGTGCCCGCATGGCTGTGATTAAGCCCAACCTTCGCGCCCTTCACTTGAGTAGCATTGCTCTTGTGCTTCTTTCCAATCTCCTGTCTCAGTTGCCAAAAGAGCTCGACGGTTTGGCCGATTGCCGTAGAGCCAACCGGGTGCCCGAACCCTTCCAGACCCCCGCTTACGTTCACCGGTATATCGCCGTCCACGTAAGTCTGTCCTTCCCTGATGAGCGTCTTGCCTTCGCCCCTTTTGCAAAAGTCTAGATCTTCGTAGGTTTGGAGTTCGCTCGAATCGTAGGCGTCGTGTATCTCTACGACATCGATCTCCTTGAGAGGCTTCCTGATTCCCGCCATCTTGTAAGCGGTTCTGGCGGCGAACTTGCAGGCCCCGAAGTTGGTCAGCTCGGGGTAGGGCTCTCTGGGTTTCAGGGCGTGTTTCGGGTAGGATCGTGCCTCGCTGGGGAACATGCCATGAAAACCGGGGTTGTCGGGACGGTCTCCGGGCCTCATCATGTCGCTTCCTAGACCGAGCCCTGTTATCCAGACTGGTGTGTCGGTGATTTTCCTCGCGTATTTCTGAGAGGCAAGAACTATTACACTTGCTCCTTCGCTGAGAAGGCAGCAATCAAGCACCTTCAGAGGCCATGCAATCAGACGAGATGACAGGACGTCATCGACAGTGATCTTCTTTCCTCCACACTCGATCGGCCACTGTGCGTAGGGGTTGTCGAGGCTGTAGTTACGATTCTTCACAGCAATCATTGCAAGATCCTCCTCTGTCTCGCCGTAGAGGTACATATGACGCGCTTCCATTGCCGCGTAGTACCCAGTATAGTAACCGCCAACAGGAAAGTCAAAATCGGTGTCGCTCGCCAGCGCTATGAATTCATTCGCTTTCGCCGATGGTACCTCTCCTTGCTTCTCGAAACCGCTCACCAAACAGACTTCGGAGAGTCCTGATGCCACAATCGCCCAGGCGGTCCTAATTGCGGTGCCAGGTCCTGCCCCTCCGTTTTCAACCCTAAAAACGGGTTTCGGTGTCAACCCAAGATAATCGTGCAGAATCCATTGGAACGCAAGTTGTTGTTCGAAGTGATCGCTGAAGTAGGAACAGACATGGTTGTCAATGTCGCCAATCGACAGATTCGGGGTATCCTCAAGAGCCTCCTCCATGGCTTGGGCGACCATCTCCTCCTGGGTTTCATGTCTAGGTTTCTGATACCTAGAGATCCCACCTGCAACTACAGCTACTCTTCTCAAGAAATTTCACTGGGGTGGTGAGCCTGTTGTGCAATAAAACATTTCGTCCCTCCGCTCCTTCAATAGGGAGTAGATCGCGTCGCGGAACTTGAGGTCTATTCTTCAGTTGCTCCTATCACGACTACCATCTCGAAACAAAACTGAGTGCTTCTCCACCAAGTTTTCGTCGCTACTGTCGAGGGTGGTGCTCCGAGCAATAGTAAGCCTTTGACAAAATCCCGTTTGATTTCAGGCAACCAGTGCACAGGGTTTTTGCACACACAGAACTCGCACCGTCCAAGAAAACCTCGTCGTCTCAGGTTAGGGGGCCAAGAGGTTGTCTTTGATTACGAGGAGGACAACTTCACGCGAGTATTGGGTGTGGGATAATAACCTTCATTATTACGACGCTGTATTCGGACGAGTATCCAGCGATTTGAGGATTAATTCAGGATGACACAACCGCTAGCCAGTATTGTTTCGGCGGGCGTTTCGAAATTTGGTGTTCGTGAAGGGTTGTACGGAAGAGAACTCTTTGCCGAGGCCGCCAGGGAGGCTTTCGATAGTTGTCCCAATCTGAACCCAAAACGGGACATTCAAGCCCTTTTTGTAGGCATGATGAGCGACTCGTATGAACACCAGGCCCATGTTGCACCCCTCTTCTTAGACTGGATCGGCCTGCTTCCCAAGCCTGCTTTTCGGACCGAAGCGGCGTGCGCGTCCTCTAGTGTGGCGATGCGAACCGCTTTGTTTGCGATAGCGTCTGGGATGTACGATGTCGTTCTTGTTGGCGGAGTTGAGAAGATGACACATGTAAGCACAACAGGCGTAACTGAGATCTTGGCAATGGCATCGGACTTCCCATTCGAACAATGGCACGGAATCTCCTTTCCAGGAATATTCGGCATGATGGCTGTCGATCACATGAACCGGTACGGGACGACGGAGGAGCAGATGGCTAAGGTTGCAGTGAAGAACCATGAGCATGGAGTGCTGAACCCAAAGGCACATTTCCAGAAGCGAATAACGGTCAACGAAGTGCTCGCGTCACGGCCCGTCGCTTGGCCCTTGAAGTTGTACGATTGCTGTCCTCGGTCGGATGGCGCTAGCTGCCTTGTACTTACGTCACCAAAGATAGCTAGGAAATTTACTGATACGCCCGTGAACATAATTGGTTCAGGCCAAGCCCAGGACACACTCAGCCTATGTGAACGAGAGAACTTCAGCACAATGAAGGTCACAAAGTTTGCTGCGCAGCAAGCTTACGAAATGGCCAAAGTGGGGCCGAAGGATATTGACGTGGCTGAACTGCATGATTGTTTTACAATAGCCGAAATCATCGCCTACGAAGACTTAGGCTTCTGCGAGAAGGGGAAGGGCGGCAAGCTCATCGACGAAGGGGCAACATACCTCGGCGGCAGGATTCCGTCGAACACTAGTGGTGGGCTCAAAGCGAAAGGCCACCCAGTGGGAGCAACTGGAACGGCACAAGCATGCGAAATCTACTTGCAACTAACTAACCAAGCAGGGCGAAGACAAGTCAACGGAGCTGAAATTGGGCTGACAGAGAACGTAGGCGGTTCTGCGTCAACAGGCGTCGTCCACGTCTATCAACGGGGAGATTGAAGGTAGCAGGAAAGATGGCAGCATCAGTGATGGCGTCACCATCAGAAGGAACAGGTTTCATTTGCGATGAGAATGGGTCCGTACTTCCCACCGTTGAGAACTTTTACAAGTTCTGTGCGGAAAGAAAGCTCATGGGTGTGAAATGCAAGGCTTGCGGAGCGCTTCTTTGGCCCCCGCGTGGCATCTGCCCCAAGTGCTTTTCCTACAATGTCGAATGGATTGAATTCAAAGGCAGGGGCAAGCTGCTTACCTACACGATTATCCATTTTCCGCCAAGCCAATTCCAAGCCTTAGCTCCCTACGCTGTGGGAATAATGAAATTGACGGAAGGACCTCAACTGCCCGGCATGATAAGAAACCTCAAACTTGAAGACCTACGCATTGGAATGGACCTTGAAGTTGATTTCGAAACCACGGTCCCTAAGGAATGGCCACGGTGGCCACGGTACTTCTTCAAACCTGCAACTTAGATTCAAACTCATCGCAAGGGCAACCCGCCGTTAGGGGGATCCTAATCGACTTGGCACTGAAAAGGCGCTATTCCTATTGGAATTGTCAGAGTCCTAGAATATTAATATTGGAATACGCTCTGAAGACGCATTCTGACATGTTGGCGGAGAATTGGTCGTGGTAGAAGCACAACTGACTGGGGTTTTCCCCCGCTCCGAAAAGCTTGTGGAGGCCACACGAGCCCTAACGCGAGGAAAGATTTCGCAACCCGAAGTAGATGCGATCTTCGACCAAGACCTCGCTTCTCTCGTTGACCTGCAGAGCAGCGCCTCCTTGGACATTTTAGTCGATGGCCAATTGAATTGGCAAGATGTGTTCAGACCCTTTTCTGGACTGTTCACGGGGGTCCAATTGGGAGGCCTAACAAGATGGTTCGACAACAACACTTTCTATCGAAAACCCAACATAATTCAGAAGGTAAGTTACAAGGGAACGGATCTTAGGCGATATTTCAGGCATGAGCTGCTGCCTCGAAATTCCCGTAAGAAGGCCATTCTTCCTGGCCCATTTACGTTCGCAGCGCTTGCGCAGAACTCTGCCTGCAAGTCACTCGCGGACCTTGCTGACGACCTTGCGCACGCTCTGAGACAAACTGCTAATGAGTTACAGAAGCTAGGTTACACAGACTTTCAATTTAATGAGCCAGCACTAACCGCAAACGGGGGAAGCAGACGGGACCTTGAGGTCGCAAAGCACGCGTTTGAAGTTTGCGCGAAAGGCCTAGCCGCCCACACAATCCTACAAACATACTTTGGCGACGCAGGACCTGTTATTGATGATTTATTGGATTATCCAGTGAATTGTATCGGGTTGGACTTCTATGCCACCTCACTTGAATCCTTGGAGCAACATGATTTCAATTTGGAATTAGGCTGCGGGTGCATCGATGGAAGAAACTCGTTACTTGAAACAGCAAATATGCTGAGTAAGTTTGTTGCTGATGTGGACGAACGCTTAAGCCCAAAGAACATAATCGTTGGCCCCAACTGCGACTTGGATTTTCTTCCCCAAAAGGTAGCGGAACGGAAAGTCCACTTGCTAGCAGAAACCAAGAGGGAGCTGGCAACATAGATGGCAAGCGCGGTATTTCCCGCACAGGAAATTGGGAGCCTGCCGAAAGCTCCTTGGTTAATTTCATACCTTCGCGGAAGGAAAATAGACCAATCTGACCTAAATCAACTATCGAAGTGGTCGAAGGCCATCGGTTTTGAAGGTGAAGCGCAGGTAAGAGACCTCCTGTCCCATGCCAAGACGCCTGAAGCCGAGGAACGTACCCGAGCGCTTGCTTCATTATTCGGTATCAGGTTTCTTGAGTCAGCTGGCCTCGAATACATTTATGATGGCGAAGCAAACCGTATCGAAATGTACGAGCATCCAGTTCGAAACTCTGAAGGGTTCGAATTCTATGGACACGTAAGATCCTTTGACAACAGGTACTATCGGAAAGCTGCATGCGTGCGCAAGCTAGGATTCCGTGAACCGTACCATCTGAAAGAATTCCTTTTTGTGAAGAAACAGGCGAAACGCAAAGTCAAAGTCCCTGTCACTGGGCCGTACACGATAGCAGAATGGTCGTTCAACGAATATTACCAGAGGCAAAATGCGGGAAAGTATTCTGACCTACGGAAACTCAAGTTCGAAGCGAAAAGAGAATTCGTTCTCGACGTAGCTAAGGAGATCATTCGACCGAACCTCCAAGCGCTTGTCAATGCTGGCGCGGAATGGATTCAAGTAGACGAACCTGCTCTGACAACTAAACCAGTAGAGGTCCCATTCTTCGTAGAAGCATTCAATATCTGTACGCAGGGAATTGAATGTAAATTCAGCCTGCATGTGTGCTTCAGTGATTACAGCTTACTGTACCCGCACATCATGGGAATGAAAAACTGTAGTCAACTCGCTTTGGAATTCGCCAACCGTAGCGATCAGCAGGGTGTTGCGTATGACCAGCTCAAGCTTCTCACCGAGTATGGTGACGATAGAGAAATCGGTTTGGGCGTGGCGGACGTGCATGTTGATGAGATTGAGAGCCCAGAGCTTGTTGAGGAGCGAATAAAATACGCCACGAAGCTACTTGGAGACCCAGAAAGAATCTACGTAAACCCTGATTGCGGTTTACGGACACGGTCATGGGATGTGGCATATGCAAAACTTTCCAATATTGTGAAAGGAGCGGCTTTGGCCAGACAATCGCTTTCCTAGTCAAGGAATATTCGAACTCTAATTGAATGAGAGGCTCCAAGCTAACAAAATGAACCATTTTTCAGCCGCTCTACTATGCATCTAAGAAATGGATGCAAACCTGGTTTAGCAGAAAGATGAGGCACATTTCGTGAGAATAACTGAAATTCTGAAGAGCAACCGGCCAATGTTCTCCCTCGAGTTTTTTCCACCAAAGACGGAGGAAGGAATGAGTGAGCTCTTTGAAACGCTGAGGGAAGCGAAGAAACTACAGCCCGGGTTTATCTCTGTTACTTACGGAGCTGGCGGCGGGACGCGGGATAAGACGATTGAGATAGTCAAGCGTGCTAAGAGAGAGATTGGTTTGGAGAGTATGGCACACCTCACCTGCGTTGGGCATTCAAAGCAGGAAATCAAAGGGCTCTTGGACGAAATATCAACGTCGGGGATTGAAAACGTGGTTGCACTTCGTGGAGATCCCCCAAGAGGGGAACCAAGGTTCGTGCCCAATCCCTATGGATTCAGATACGCAAGCGAATTGACCGCGTTCATCCACGGCTCTTACTCCCTATGCGTCGCTGTTGCCGGTTATCCAGAGGGGCATATCGAATCGCTGGACAGGGAAACGGATTGGGGCCATCTCCAGGAAAAGGTGGAGGCTGGAGCAGATTTTATCATAACCCAACTCTTCTTTGACAACCACCATTTCTTCACTTTCGAGAGAAGCATGCGGGAGAGGGGGGTGAAAGTTCCCATCATACCCGGTATCATGCCGATTACGAATTATAATCAAATACTGCGCTTCACCCGCATATGTGGGGCAACGATCCCCGATAAGCTGGTAAAGGATCTTGAACCTATTCAGAACAACCTAGACGCGGTCCACCGGTACGGCGTTAAACATGCCATCCAGCAATGTGAAGAGCTTCTTGATCATGGAGTCGCTGGAATCCACTTTTACACATTGAACAAGTCAAAGGCTACTGGGGAAATAATCAGAAGTCTAAGGGGTTAGCATCTTCGTCGGGTTGCCTGCGTTTCCACCCACAACCAATAGTAGCGAGTCCTTCTTGACCGCATCTCCTTCTCGAACGTGAATGGATTTGACCAGCCCACTCGTGGGAGAAGTCAGCTCGTTCTGCATTTTCATGGCTTCCAAGATCAAGAGCGGTGTTCCGGTCTCCACAGCTTCCCCTTCCTTGACTAGGATGCTCGTTATTCGGCCAGGCATGGGAGCCCGAATGCTACCACCGACGCGTTCTTCGCCCCTGCCATGTGATGCTAACGTATAACCTCCCGCTCCGATGACGTGAACCGCGGCTTGGAACGCCGCCCCGGCAAGCCAGACATCTACTTTGTCGGTGGGCAGAATTCTGGTTTGGGCGCGGATTGTATCATTGCCTGATTGGACTAAACATGTTGAAATCGCGTGGTTCGCCAATGATTCGACGTTGAAAGTCTCGCCGTCTATTGTAACCTTAAAGTCGTGCTGTCCAGTTTGTTCGACTGCAACAGTATATGCCCTTTCGCTGAGTTGGATACTGTATGTGCGCATCGCCATCTCACCCGCCGTGGCCCAGCATATGGTGCGCGCGCGCCCAAGTGCGCCATTTTGATGCCTCATCCGTTTCATGCGCAGGGGGACGCGCGGGGTTCCCCAGCCTGCACGTGGCTGCAGCTACCGCCGCGAATTTTTCTAACCTGAGTAGGTTCGAGTTCAATTGTGGTAATATGCTGTTCAGGTAGGTTGTGTCGAAGTTTCCTTGGATGAAACCTTCGTCGTGCATCAATAGCTTATGCAAGGGTATTGTCGTCGGCACGCCAGCTATCTCAATCTCATCCAGCGCGACTCTCATGCGTTGAATCGCCTCCTCGCGGCCTCTTCCCCGAGTGGCCAGTTTCGCAACCATTGAGTCGTAGTATTCGGGAATAGTGTAACCTGAGAATAGTGCTGAATCAACACGAACACCCGGCCCTGTAGGGGGGTGATAATGAATTACGGTGCCCGGTGAGGGAGCGAAATTTCTGGGATCCTCAGCATTTATTCGGCAATTGATTGCCCACCCGTTAATGTGAATTTCATTCTGGGAGAGTTCGAGTGATGATGTGGTTGCGATCTTCAATTGTTCTTCTACGAGGTCGATGTTAGTCGTCATCTCGGTTACGAGATGTTCGACTTGAAGGCGTTTGTTCACTTCGAGGAAATAGAATTCTCCGGACTTGGCAAGTAGAAACTCAACCGTCCCTGCATTTGTGTATCCGGCTGCCGACAGGCCCTTCTTGGCTGCTTCATTTAGCCGCTGCCTAAGGCCTTCGCTAACTGCAACCGAAGGGGCTTCTTCAAGGAGCTTCTGGTGCCTACGCTGTATGCTGCATTCACGTTCGCCTAGACTGACGACTTTCCCATGTTTATCGCATAATGCTTGAATCTCAACGTGACGGGGGCTGGCCAGTCTTTTCTCAATGTAGATGTCGCCCCTCCCGAAAGCTGAGAGTGATTCGAGTTTTGTCACCCGAAAGAATCTGCGGGTTTCGTCACTGTTTTTCGCAATCCTCATTCCCCTGCCGCCACCGCCGTAGACCGCCTTCAATATGACCGGGTATCCGATGTCCTCAGCTACCCTTACTGCCTCGTCCCCGTCGTTCACCGTTCCGTCGGAACCAGGGATCACAGGGACCCCAGCCTGACGCATAGTCTCTCTCGCTGACAATTTGTTTCCCAGCTTTTCCAGGGCCTTGCTGGACGGGCCGATGAATGTGAGGCCGTTCTCTTCGCAAGCCTTAACGAAAGAACTTTCTTCAGACAGAAAACCGTACCCCGGGTGAACGGCATCGCAACCTGTCTTGAGAGCAGCGTGCACAAGCTTTTCGATATTCAAGTAGCTCTCCGTAGGTGTCGCCCCCCCGAGGGCGTACCTTTCATCCGCGTAGCGCAGGGGCAGTGAATCTCGGTCTGGGTCCGAGTACGTTTGAACTGTGCGAACGCCGAGCTTGCGGCACGTTCTGATAATTCTAAGCGCGATTTCGCCCCTGTTGGCGATTAGCAATTTCAAAAGCCTGGCAACCTCACTGATTCGTGGGCTTGCAAGCTGTGGCTCCAAGGTTGAGTCGTGGAGTTAGAGGGGTGGGTTGCCGTGTTTCCTTGGTGGCTTGAGTTCGCGCTTGTTCATGGAGGCTTCCAATGCGCGTATGAGCCGAGGTCGTGTTTCTTGTGGTTCGATTACATCATCGATGTACCCGCGTTCCGCGGCCACGTATGGGTTGGCAAATCGTTCACGGTAATCCTCCACTAGCCTGTTGACCACTTGGGGATTTGCGTCTTCTGCAATTTTCTTCCTGTAGATTATTTTGATGGCGCCTTCGGGGCCCATTACGGCTATCTCAGCGGTCGGCCATGCGAAATTGAAGTCTGCCCGGATGTGCTTGCTCCCAAGGACGTCATACGCACCCCCGTATGCTTTGCGTATGATGACCGTTATTTTCGGTACAGTGGCCTCACAATAGGCGTACAACAGTTTAGCTCCGTTTTTGATGATTCCTGAGTGCTCTTGATCGATACCGGGAAGAAAGCCTGGCACGTCAACGAATGTTAGAATTGGGATGTTGAATGCGTCGCAGAATCTTATGAATCGAGCTGCCTTCATAGATGATTGGTTATCCAATGCTCCCGCGTAATGTTTAGGTTGGTTTGCGACGATGCCAACGCTCCGACCGTCCAAGCGTCCGAACCCTACGACAATGTTCCGTGCCCACTGTGCCTGCACTTCCAGAAAGGTTCCGGTATCGATGACTCTCCGAATGATCTCGTTCATGTCATATGGCCGGTCCCGATCTGATGGAACGATTGAGGCGAGTTCATGATCCATTCTTTCCGGGTCATCGCCCATCTTTACGACGGGTGGGTCGTCGAGGTTATTCTGTGGCAGATAGGAGAGCAATGCTTTGACCGTTTGTATCGCGGCGGGTTCATCTGCGGCGAAGAAGTGGCAAACGCCTGAAAGTTGACTGTGGGCTGATGCGCCGCCTAAGGCCTCGAAGGTTACGTCTTCATTGAGCACCGACTTGACCACATCGGGGCCAGTTACGAACATGTAACTAGTTTTGTCGACCATGACTACGAAGTCCGTAAGTGCAGGAGAATAAACTGCGCCACCAGCGCATGGGCCCATTATTGCTGAAATTTGCGGGACGACGCCGCTTGCTTGGACGTTTCGATGGAATATTTCCGCGTAGCCTCCAAGGCTCACAACGCCTTCCTGAATTCTTGCTCCGCCAGAATCGTTCAACCCGATTATTGGCACGCCTACCTTGATGGCGTGGTCCATGACCTTGCAAACCTTCATTGCGAATGTTTCACCCAGGGATCCCCCGAATACTGTGAAATCGTGGGCGAACACGTAGACGGTGCGGCCGTCTATCTTTCCGTGGCCTGTGACGACCCCGTCGCCTAGAACTCTACGGTCCTCCATTCCAGGTGCGACGTTCGGAGTTGTTGCGAACCGGTCGAGTTCGACGAAACTGCCCGGGTCGAGGAGAAGGTCGATTCTTTCGCGGGCCGTAAGTTTTCCCTTTGCATGCTGCTCGTCGACGCGTTCTTTTCCGCCCCCGAGGGCGGCTTTCTTCCTCAGTTCACGCAGTTGATCGATTTTTGTTTTAATTTTAGAATCGGGTTCTTTCAATGTTCGTCGACCAAGTTTCGGTACGGGAGTTACTATTCAGCCGGCTTATCGCTTATTAGTCTGTGGCAGAGCGTGCAGCAGTTCAGAAGTCGGGATACTCCACGCCGACCACGGAACTTGTTTCAACCTGACGAATGGGACCCGGAACTGTTTTGATTCGAACTCGGGTGAATGATTCGTAGCCAGCCATGATTCCGGAGATTTCTTCGCCCTGGACTTTGATTCTTACTTGTCTTCCACGTGAGCAATCTAGTTCCTGCAGCAACACCTTTGCATCGTTTAGGTTGGAGGATGCTAGTTCGTAGACGTTCTCTATTTCCAGGAGGAGCAGGGCGATTATTGCTTCCCTGTCGACGGGTGAGCCGAGAAGGTCCTCGAGTGAGGTCGCTTTTGAGCTAAGCTCAGCTAGCGTGGTTGAGTGAAAGTTGGCGTTGATTCCTACGCCTAGAAGAGCATATTCTAATCGATTCCCTTTGAATTTGGTTTCAGCTAAGACGCCTGCGAGTTTACGGCCGCCAACAAAGATGTCGTTAGGCCAACGCACGCGCGCCTTGACGCCTAGGCTGGAGTTGATGGTGTTGGCTGCAGCTAGCGCGGCGATTATGGGTAGGGCGTTCAAAGGGTCGAGTGTTAAAGGTGGGCGGAGCAGGGTCGTCAACCAAATTCCGCCCCTCGGGGAAAACCAAGGGCGGCCCTGGCGGCCACGGCCCGCGGTCTGTTCCTCGGAGAGAACAGTGTAACCGTGGGGGGCACCAGCGTTGGCGTGTTGTGCGGCCACATCGTTCGTCGAGGTGCACTTGTCAAGAATCTCCAGCCGTCGGCCTAACTGTTTCGTTCTCAGTTTTCTAAGGACTGAGTCACGGTCAAGGTTCGGAATGGGTCTCAAGCGGCGCATTTCCCACAAGCCATCGTTGTTAACGGCTCCAGAGTATCACAATGAGTTCAGCAGAAGATGACTCCTCTTTTACGCTTTTGAGGGATATTTCCTCACCCCGCACTCGGGACATGAAGCTCCTGAACGATGCTGACATCGGTAAGGTACACGCCTATGCACATCTCCCTGAAACAGTTTGGCGTATAGGGATTAAGCGGTCGCAAAGTGGGCGTGAAGCAGCCTTCTCCAGTTCTTTCGCAAGCGTTGAATCAAGGTCCCCGCTGGCATACCGTAGATGTTCGACAGATTTATGTTATACATCACGTATAGCGTGGTTGGGCTTGTGGATGACCGTTATCCCCATCAGATTGACCCGTAAGGATGCGAGGAAACTCGACCTACTAGTCAAACTAGGCATCTATCAAAGCAGGACGGAGGCGATAAGGTCCATGGTCAACGCCAAAGCCGACGAGCAGGTGACTCAGCATCTCGCCAACGAGAAAACCCTGCGAGTCTTGAAGAGGCTCTTAGAGTATGAGGGGAAGGAGGGCAAGAACCCCTTGCGCATATTGTCGGACAAGACTGCCGTAGAGATTGTGGCCGAGGGTAGGGAGTGATGGCATGCTACTTGGACACAAACGTCATAGTTACTAGATACCTTCCAGCCGACCCCAACTTCCCCGCCGTCAACACGTTCTTCAAGAAATCCCATGAAGCGAAGTATGGCTCCGAAATATCCGTTCTTGAATTGTACTGCGTATTCTCACGTCTGATTAAAGGTGGGGCGGTCTCTGTCGTCGATTACGCCAGCGAGTTCGAAAGCCTCAATGTTGACGAGAAGGTTAGAGTTTCAGTTGAACACGCCATTCAAACGTGGCGCTTGAGAGTGACCGTGCCCGAAATATCCTTCACCAAACTGCAGATTTCCAAGCAAGCAATCCAAATGGACCATCGGCTCTTTGAGGCAATCCGGGTTTCAAGCAAGCTCGGCCTTAAGACGCTTGACACACTCCACATAGCCTTCGCGAGTACCCTAAGAGAAATCGCAATAGACCTAGAGACTTTCATAACTCTGGATGCAGAGATAATTTCTAAGCGAGAAGATATTGAAAGCGAATTCGGAATTCAAGTAGCCAGTCCAGCTCCCGAGGCGTGAAGCCAATGAATAAGACTACCAGAGGCGAGTGGAATTCCTTGCGCTCGGTTCTGCAGGTTAAGCGAAGCGATTGGGAGGCCTTCCTTAAGGAGTTCTCCGAATTCGCTAAGAAGTATGAACTCGTCCTTCGCAGGTTGGATTTGGCTGAGGGGAAGCGTAAGGCGCAAGACCAGAGCGTGAACCAGCAAGTGAAGACGGCTAGGAAAACCATGGGCCGGGTTCAGTCCGCGATTGAAAAACTCTGTAAGGAAACAGAGGATGCATTACATGCCACAGGATGAGGAGAAACCTAAAGCCGAACTGTCAATCGCACGAGAGGACTGGGAACGCCTCGTATCCTCCCTAGAGAGATTGATGGCACTCCAACGGAAAACCCTTCAGAGGTTGAAGGAATTGAACAGACGAAACGAAGTGCTGAGCCGGAAACTTCGAAAACCCACCTCCGCTGCTAGTCGTTCAAAACCCGCGCCGCATCACCGCATCGAGGTAACAGGTGAACTGGGGAGGGCACGCGTAGAGCCGGAGCGGGAGATAGCCGCGGCAAGGTTGAAGTGTTTATGCGGGCGTGAGCTGGCTTCTGGGGCTAAGTTCTGCGACCGGTGCGGCCGCAGCGTATGACGTTACTTTGGAACTCGTTTGTCCGTTTCCCGAATAAGCCGAGTGATGGTTTCCCGCGTTTTCCGGAGCGAATCATCCATCTGACGCGAACTAGCTCCCATGTTTGCTTCCAGAGACTCAACCTTAGCCTTGGAGGCTTCACGGTCCTCCTGTAATTGCTTGTTAACCTTCTCAAGCTCATCGATTCTCTTGACGAGTTGTTGGCACCGATCCATGAGGGATTGGTTGTCCGCGAGAAAGGCCTCGAACTCTTTTCGGTCGACTGTGATGCGTTCAGACATGAGTAAGACTTGGCCCTTGATTGCAATCGTAGTATTTGAGCGATTTCGGCTGGGGATTTGCGTTTGGCCGATATTCTGAATTGAGAGGTAGAAGTTATATGTCGGGTCTACTGGTTTGCCGTACTTGTGAATATTGGATGTATGTTCTAGAAGAAAAGCCGGAGCCTAATAGAACACGGGTTGAGATACTTGCGAAGATTCTGCAGGTTGCCTCGAATAGCACGCTCAAGACGCACATCATGTACAAGGCGAACCTGAGCCACCGCCAGCTAGAGAAGTACCTGGCTTTGCTCCAGGAAAAGGGGCTGTTGGAACAGGTTGTTTTGGAGGATGGGACGAGGTACCGTGCGACTCCGAAGGCTTACGAGTTTCTGAAGGATTACGAACGGCTAAATAGCCATCTCATAGCGGTTGCTACTTGAGAGTATGTGGATTTCATCAGCTGAACGAGGACGGGCACGGTCGCAGTTGACAGATGTTTGTCAATAATTGTCCGGTTGATGTGCAGGAAAGTTAAGGATTAATGTTCTAGAACATGTATCCACAACATCCATCATATCCCTGCCGACCTCATGTAAACGGAAGACGTGTGACTGAACTATTGAGCAAAGGTAAACGCCAGTACAGAGGACAGTTAGAGATCACAGCGAACATACTCGAAATCACCAAGCCCGGCTCGCGAAAAACCAATATAATGTACCAAGGCAACCTGAGCTTCGACCTCACCCAAAAATACCTGAAACAACTCGAAGATATGCAGCTAATCGAAGTTAAGAAGAGCAACGGGGACAAAGTGTACACGATCACGGCGAAGGGCGAACAATTCCTCGCAGACTTCTACGAACTACAGAAACACAGCGAAATTGCCGATAATAAGAAACGCGAGCTAAAGGGTGCGCTCGCGGCACGACCTTAGCAACGCCTAGTGCGAAGATCATTAACTTCGCCAACGGCATCACCCTCCTCACATAAATTCGGCAACGCGTCATGATTACGGATGAGGTCGCAATGGCTTTGGGAGAAGTTGCGGGGGGCCCCGATGAAGTTCTGCGGTCGCTCGGATTTACCGCTGATGAGAGCCAAGCCCTAATCAAGCGGATTGAGGATCGACAGGTTGAACGCACGCGTCGAGTGTACACTAGCCTTAAGACTTCATCCAATAAACTTCGGCGAGTAAGTATCGTTTTGTGGGGTTACAGTTTCGGAGTTTGGCTCTACGTGATAGCCATGCAACTCCGCTACCCAGAATCCCCCTACTGGCCTTTCGCTGTTTGGATACCCATCCGCCTGGATTACATAGGTGAACTAGCATTCTTCCTATCTTTCATCTTCGGAATCTTCGCGATAACCTGGACCACCCGAGAGGTACGCAACATCAGACGAATCAGAGACGAAATTGCCTGAAGCCGGGGCGAACTACAGAAACACAGCGAAATCGCAGACAGCAAGAAACGGGTTCTCGAAGGCGCATTAAGCAGACACAACTAAGTAGGCAGGTTCGTAGCTGGACGAGAAGGAAGGCGGATTTATCGGAGAATTCGTTTAGGATTTTTCTGGGTGCGTGAGAGGAGGCAGTTTACCGAGGCGTGCGCGCACGCTTGGAGGGACCCCCCAGGGGGGTGGTGCATTTTTTGGGGTCAAGAGGGGTTGATTTTGCGGTTTTGGGAAACGGTTTTGGTTCACGCCTTGTCGGCCTTTCGAAGTGGATTTCGGGTTGTTTCCCCAAAAAAGTTGAGTCTGTAGTCTAGGTTTGAAGCCTCCTTTCCCGCTGTGCTATCTGTTGGAGCCAATTGGTTCACGTAGTCGACCAGCGTTCTTGGCACCGTTTGGCACCACCCCTTGATGGGTGGATCCACCCTAGGATGGACCGCTGCAAGCTGAGACGAAGGGCGTTACGTGGTTGTGTTAGCCTTTGCCTTCTGGGGGGGTGGGTGGTGTAATTTTGTGGGGAGAACATGTTACTTTATTGATGGCTTCTCAAACCGTGCAGAGCCAAGACGTAAATTGCAGCACACACATACACACACAGACCGACCATGGGGACCAAGAATATAGCCGTTTCCGACGAGGCGTACCAGATGCTCAAGGCGCTCAAGAGGCCTAGTGAAAGCTTCACGGACGTTATTGAGAGAATAACCCGCGGAAGCGCGGTTCTGGACCTGGCAGGAATTGTGTCCAAAACAGAGGCCGCAAGCATCGAGAAACGCGTCAAGAACATCAGAAGGCAAAGCTCTCAACGAATCCTTAGCACGGCTGAAGGGCTGAAGTAGACTTGCTCGCCGACACGACCTTCATAATTGATGTAATGAGGAACGATACAAGTGCGGTTCGAAAAGCTGAGGATCTATCAGGCGGTTCAGTCGCCATCATGGTAGGAACACCGACCGTTTTTGAACTGTACGTCGGAGTGGGTTTGAGTGTGAGGTCTGCTGAGGAGAGGGAAAGGGTACTTGGTATACTCAGGTCGCTTCCCCACTTATCCTTGGACGTCGCCTCGGCATCCAAAGCGGGAATGATTTACGCCCAACGTGTCAAAGAGAAAACTAAGATTGACCCCGAAGACGCTATGCTGGCGGGTATAGCGATCCAAAACAATGAGCCTCTGCTAACTCGAAACAGAAAGGATTTCGCAGGAATACCTGAACTGAAGGTCGAAACGTACTAGGGAAAAAGAAAATCGTCAAGAAGTGGAAGCAGAGGAAACACGAAACCGGCAAACACCAAGTCCACGCGATAAAAAGGGTACGCTGAATCATTATGGTCCAACGGATTCACTACGCCGCGTGAATGCGGATTTCAAGATAAGATCCGCATTAGAAGAATGGTTCCCGTAAAGAGTGTTGACGTCCCTCGACCACGCTCTCTCCTGCGTGAACTGAAGCGGGAAGAGAAGGGGTACCAGAAAGTAGTGAACATGGCGCAGGCGAAACACGCCAGAAAAGCCACACAAAACAACTAACCCGCGGTGGGTGGATGCCCCCTAATGTTCGGGGGGTCACCCCTTGCCATCTTTGAGGCACCCGGTGGTAGGGTGTTATACATTCTGGGTTTATCGCGCGCACGCTTGATAAGGGGGATAGGGGGGTGGTGCATTTTTTGGCGTCAAGAGGGGCTGATTTTGGGTTTTTTTCTGCCTGAACTGAGGTGGCAAATGGTTACACTCACTCATCGGGTGTATGCACCCCGGAAAATCGACTGGGCAATAGCTGTAATCACGTTACTAAGGAACGGTTCCCCTACTCAACCAGCACTCTTGGCACCGTTTGGCACCACCCCTGCGGCATTGTCCGCGACAAAGGAAGAGCTGTTCGAATCGTCGTTCAACTTAGACATATTCACTTGTCTTTAAGATCCCGCAAGTGCATCGTCGGAACTTCCTTTGAGGCTTTCTCGTAGAATGCGTCGTCAGCCGTTAGGAGGGTCGCTCCCGTCTTCTCTGAAGCCTTCACATAGACGCTATCGTAGTAAGTCACGTCGTTCTTCATTGCCCAAGTTAGTGCCCCCAAAGATTCTTGCTCATCCAATTCAACGCAGTCCAGTTTGAGCTTGATGAACTGTGAGAACTTCCGTGACGCTTCGTGAGCGTCGATCACTTGCTGCTTGACAGCCTTCCAGAGAGCGTTCCCAACCTCGTAATTCACAACCCCAGGTGCCTTCAGCTCGATCGCATCCTCGTGGAACTTCTGAAGAAGCAAATCCGCCTTTTCCGAGAGTTCCTCAAACAGCAGGAATCTTGCCGCCACGGAAGCATCTACAACATACACCCTCAACGGGTCTTCCTCGCTTCCCGAATTGTCTGATTTATGAATCCTCTTGGCGCGACATGCTTGCGCTTGCGAATGTCCTCAAGAAGTTCCTGCGCAGCTTTCTTCCGTTCCTCTCGCTCAATCCTCTCCGCAATCGATTCGCGAATATACCGAGACCAGTTGATAGTGACCTCACTCATCCTCTTTCTCAGCCTATCGTCGACCTTCACAGTAATCGTCCGCACGAATGACACTACCAGCAAGCATTACCCCAGTACACCCTAAAAGGCTTACTTTAGAACGGATTTGAGCAAGAAACCCCACATGCTTCAGCGGTGGGATGAATTGCCATTCATGCAATACTAGAGAATCTTGGAGGTCATCGATTGGTTCTATCAAGTCTTCGTCTGCTACGAAGAGTTGACTCATCTGCATCGACTGAGGGATTACCGTCAGTCTCGGATTCCCATACCATCGCTTCACCTCCAGACGCGTCGGGGCTGAACCAGAAATAAAAGCGCTGGTTGTCCAGCGCAGCCCTCCAGCCCAGCAATTCACCGGGCGAGCTTGACCATTTAGCCAGTCAGGTTTTACGTGGTCAACAACCAGCAACCAACATCGGCCCAGTCGGCTCTTTCGGGTACCAGAAACCCACATCCCGCCGTTGCCGGGGCTTCATCAACTGACGACTACCTTTGCCTACGATTTCGAGCATGTATAAGGTGGATAGGTGGGTGGAAGTAATCAGCAGACGACGGACAGAACCAATCGATTCAAGATTCCTGCTGGAGTACTTTCTCTTTGACAACATGCGAACATACCAACCGGCGATTGCATAATCGCGTCAACCGCTCTGGCAAAGAAAGCCAGGATCCTCTCAGATGAGGATCTCATCACTATGAGGAGATCAAAGGCAAATCGAATACCTGGTTCTAGAAAGCCACTCCCGTATCCTAGCAGAAAACCATCGTAAGCCCTCTACCAGACTTGAACAAGTAACGCGCTGAGCTAAGTCCCTGTTTGAGCCGATCATCTCAAGCCGTGCAACAAAGTCGCTCTAGCTCATGGCATACGGTTCCATACCCAGAGACTCAGCCTCCTCAATCCGAAGACGACTCACTGATCGCTTTGCTCGAGACGAACCTTCCGTATCTTCTGGACAGTAAATCGAGCATCTGCCTGGGTGAAAGGATCCTAATTCCTTTGAATTTCTTGATGTCCAGCAGGTGATGGTCTCCGCTGACCACGAATTCGCATTTTCCATCGTAGGCTGCGTTCAGAATCGTGTTGTCTGCAGGATCCTCTTTCACGGCCTTGAACTCAGATCTTACCTCAATCATCTGAGACGTCTTCCTGAGGAGTCTCGCCAACTCTTCAACGTTGGCGAGAGTGTAGTCAAACCTGACGAGCAGCTCATCCCTTGACATCACTCGCACAAATTCTCGGATTATTTGTTCAGAGAGAACAAGTTGCACGTCTTCAAGGGTCAGGGCGACGTCCAACACTCTTGCTGAATTCCCTGTCCTTGAAATGAAGGCGGAGACCAATACGTTTGTGTCGAGTATTACTCTCATTCACGCGACTTTCTAACAGCGTGGATGAGCCTCTCGATTTCCTTCTCTGAGAGGCCGTGCGTCTTGGCAGAAGATCTGGCCTCAGCGAGAAGCTTCTTGAGTTTCAACTTCTCTTCGGAGAGTTGAAGCTTTCTCAGGACTATGATGTCTTCTAACCCGACGACGAGAAACTTGGTCCCTTCTTTCAATCCCATCTTTCTCCTGACTTGGGCCGGGATCACAACCTGCCCCTTTTGTGAAAGCCTGGTTAGTTCAAGAGCCATCCGATTCACTCAGTAAGATATGTCTTACTTCCGCTATATGTGCCTATGTCGTTCGTTCAAAGGGCTTCCCCATTTATCCTTGGACGTCGATTCAAGATTCCTGCTGGAGTACTTTCTCTCTGACAACCAGGAGACAAAGTCGAGGGCTTCCAAGCGGCTCAGAAGCATAGTGGAGAAGAGAACTGGCATCCTACCTACGATAGTTGTGGCCGAAATCGTGTGCTACGTCTCCGACAAACGCGGGAGGGAAGAAGCAACCCTCAGATACCTATCTCTTAAGAGAAGCGGCCTCACAATCGCCGACCTTACAGCCGAGATAGCAAGAGAAGCAGGCCTCCTGAAGAGCATACACCCGAACATACCAACCGGCGACTGCATAATCGCGTCAACCGCTCTAGCGAAAAAAGCCAAGATCCTCTCAGATGATCACCACTATGACGAGATCAAAGGCATATCAAGAACCTCGTTCTAGACAGCCACTGCCGTATCCGAATGGAAAGCAAGGCGAGCAGCCAGTTTTCATTGTTTCCCGGCCTTGCTGCGTTAGTGGGTGTTGAGGTTCGCCCCGCGATTGAGACAAGCCTCACTGCCGAGCCTCCTATTGTTCAAGAAGAAGTTCAACTGTTTGTCTGGTTGTCCTCGCCTTTGTGACTTTCCTCAGCAACTCCTTGTCTCCCGTGACCAAGATCTCGCAGTCCAGTTCGCTAAATCCTGCTAGGACGTGCACATCTTTCTTGTCCGCTAGTCTCGAGGAGTACTTTCGAAGTTGTGACCGTTTCAGGCTTTCGCTTACCCGGATACATTTACTTGTGTATGAAAGGAATGCGGCGATTTCTTCTTCGCTTAACCCGAACTCCTCTGCGTGGAGAACCCCGTTAACCTCATCGATGACATAACGCGTCGTCACTAGTGTGCAGAGACCGGTTTTCCCTAGCCTGAGTAGGAGGGCCTCGTTTCCTTCAAAGAGGAGACCACTGACGATCGTGTTTGCGTCAACGAAAATCGTGAGCCGTCTCTTTCCAGAGTTTTGCTCGTTCTCTCTCCACAATTTCATTAACACGTGCCATTGTCGCACCAGTCTTCTTAAACCTCTTACGGAGAATCCTCAAAGTCTCCTCGTCGGCCTCAAACGGTCTAAGCAAAACCACGTCGCCCACGTCGTCAAGGACAACGAGGGACGCGCCCCGCAGGCCAAGTTTCTCCCTCATCTTCTTCGGTATGGTTATTTGTCCTGCAGAAGTTAGTTTGCTCACATAGCTCATAACTGGTCTAAGCCATCTAATGATTTCTTAGATATAAGAACACAGCGTCGGTATTTGCTTCTCTGGGAAGCAGGTTGAGTGGGGACCACTCTTAGTTGAATGTCGTCTTGAAAATGCTTGGCCATGACGCTGTTGAGTTTGTACTTGTCGCTAGGACCAAGATCACCGATCATTAAGGCTCGAATTGTCCATCCCATTGTAATTGTTCTCTTGAACGTCTTTTGGATGGTAATCGTCGGATATCTTTCTACACGCGAGAAGGTTATGCGCCACTTGAAGAAGGCTCAGTCAGCCGACAAAGTGTTCAAAGGTTTCCGAGCCTACTACAACTTCGTACGCCCACACATGGCATTAGAGAACCACACGCCAGCACAAGCCGCCGCAATCCCAATCGAACTAGGCACAAACAGATGGCTAGACCTAATCCGACAAGCAGCAAGAAACAGAAACTAACTGTTTTCTTCGCACATAACCATGTTTCGATTCGTGAAAACTAGGGGAACCCGTAAGAGCGTGACTCCTTACTTAACCTAATCAGGAAAGAAAGTTGAAATTCATCAAAGCCGAAACGAGAGGAGATGAGTTGAATGCTTTCGTTACTTTATGATTTGATTCTTCGCGTAATCATCATTATTGCTCTTACTGACGCAATCATATTTTACCTGATATCCATAAAGAGCCAGAAGATAACGAGATTCGGCTATGGCGTACTGACGTTCTTGGTCATTGTTGTTACGTTGATACCGCTCATCATTAACATTTGGTTCGTCCTATGGAGATACGGCGTACTCAATGTGCGTTAGGAGGGAAGAAAGTTGAAAGGATTAACGAGCAAAGAACACCTATTCCTGCGAGTACTGTCTACTGTTATTTTCATTAATGCCGTTGTTTTCTATAATGCTTCACGTTACATGCAAACTTTCGTAGCTAATTTCTTTGAAGTCATAGCGTTTACTACTGGTCTTACGCTGTTCGTTCTTACGATACAACTGTTATTCTGGTGGAAGTATCTACGAAAACCGGACAATCAGCGATTTTGGGTTTGGGATTTTTGGACTCTAATTTCTCGGAAACCAGAGAACTCGAACTAGACTGAGCTACTTTTTGGGTTCTGAACTGCCCCAGAACGCTAGAACACTACCACCCGATAACGCAACAGAGCACCTGGAGGGGGGGTGGTGCAATTTTGTTGGGTCAACATGTTACTTTGTTGCGCAAGGAAAAGGGTGGAGAGAGAAAGTATGGTGGAATCGCTAACGATAAAAAGCGCCTCAGCGTTTGTTGTGTAGATTCTAATGTTGAAAGGTAAGTTTGCGATCTGGCTAATCCTCCTGCTCATCCCGTTGCTCTTGATGGCTTCGCAAAGCGTGCAGAGCCAGGAGTACACGACCACAACAACCCTGGCCACTACCACCGTCGCGGTTGGAACCCAAACTCTCACAACCACGCAGCCTCAGACGCGACCGATCTTCTCGGCGCCCCTTACGATTCCGCCTACGCATGGAGTGTGCGGAATCTTCTTCGTGCAACCCTTCAACGCTACCGTCGGAGATGTTCTTACCGGAACTATGACCTCGGACAGTAAGGTTGACTTCTACGTGATGACCGATACGGCCTTCCAGGCCTGGAGCCACCAGGTCGTAGCCGGAGGAACCTGCACACCAGCTAGCCCCGTCCTAAGCCAACAAGGCACGACCTCATTTAATTTCACCACCACCATACCCTCCAACGGTGTCTACGAACTTGTCATAGACAACCTCTCCCACTCAACCGTGAACGGACAACTCACCGCTGCACTTACTGTTGCGGCGCCGGCCGTGGTCACGGCCACCGTATATTCAACTGTGACTCAAGAAAATATTCAAACGGTCATGCAGACCTCAACGCAAAACACTGGCAGCCCCACCTCTGGGACCATGCCTTTGATTGTCGTAGCGCTGATCGTTGTGATCCTCGCCGTTCTCATCTATGCGGCTAGAAAGAAACGACTCCACGCTGCAAGCAAGTAACTCCCCAAAATCTCCGTAATAGCAGGTTCTAGAGAAACGACTCTTCCCTAATCACGGTATGTCCCTAGCCGTCTAGGGAATAACTATCGATGGTCTGCCTACCGAGTAACAGATCCGATTCGATTCCAAGAACCCTTCATAACCTGTTGAACTGTAAGACCTGGGGATCACGTTTCATCTTGTTCCATCGGGCTATCATACGCCTGTAGTTTGCGCCGAGTGCTCTCGGCAGCTGCCTAGTCCAGCGGAAGTTTGAAAACTCGCTACCGTCGGCTCTTGCCTGGCCTTTAAGATGCTTGGCTGCTATGCAAACAGGAAGATCGGAGCGTAAAGGGAACCTTATCGGAAAGACGCCTACCAAGAATAGATCACGGGCAGAAAGACCATACTCTGCAAGTATCCTTCTGGCTGCAGTTTGCAGGCGTTCACCTTTGCCGATGCGGCCTCCGGGAAGAGCCCACACGTTTCTGTAGGGCGGTATTTGTCGCCATCCGAGAAGCACCCTGCCTTTGGAATCCTCAACAATGACATCTACACACGGAATTGGGATGTATCGTTTTACTTGATTCCACAGCCCGTCCGGCATCCACTCAATTGATTTCTTTCGTCGCAAAAGAGGGGAAGACATTCGAGAGACCGCTCACTGCCCGGGGTTCGCTTACGTGTAAGCTTTTGGTCGATGTCGCGTACCTTGACATTAGAATCAAGCCCGAAGACTCTCAATCGAAGAAGGTATAATCACTGGTCAGAGACAACCATCATAGCCAGCAATTTACGCGCAAACCCTAACCGCGAGCCCAGGTACCTGGAAACCAAATCTAAGTCATCCTTTCTAACGGTTTTCAGCAAACGGAGCACAGCCAAGTACGTGATGCCTCCAAGCACAACATAGACGGGAAGCAAAAGCCTGCTGTAGAGGATCATCTGCGCGCCGAAGAGAACAACCGACATAACAATCCCTGCCACTAAACTTTTCCAGATCGCCTCAACATCAAGACCCATCGCCTTCCTTCTATCTAGAACCAAAAGCACGAACCCAGCACTAGCCACCATTGCTAGACCCCGTGCAACTGAGGTTCCAACGATTCCCCAAATTGGTAGAAGGAAATATGCGGATGCGAGGCCGACCAAGACTGAGGCTGCCGTAGCAACCATTGACATCCGAGTTCCGGATATTGCGACTAACATAGGGGTCACCCCCACGCTAAATGCGGTTAAACCGAAGGCAAGGCACAGTATCATCAGCGGCAAAGTTCCACCAACGTAGGCTTCACCGACAAAGACGGTGAGAGCAGGCTTTGCTACGGCAAGGAGGCCAAATGTCAAAGGAACAATCGTAAGACTCGCGTAGCGTGAAGCCAACCGTGTTGCCTTCCTACCACTTTCAAATCCGTCGCCTCGGCTACTCATATTTGAGAACACGGGGAGAAGGGCATTACTTATCGAAACAGAAATCCCTGCTAAGGCAGAGAAAGCGAACAACATTGCGTTATACACGCCCAAGGCCGCGAGGGGAACAAACGCTACAAGCAAGGCGCGGTCGAACCAGCTATACCCGAAGTTGAGCACGCTCCCAATATTCAAGGGCCAAGAAAAACCAAGCAGCTTTCTAACCGAGAAAACTCCGCTAGGCCAGCCAACGACTCGAAAGATGTACACTAAATACGCCGCGAAAGTCGCCAAATCAGATAATACCCAAGCGATCACTAAACCAACAAAATCATGCAAGAGAATAATCAGCACAATGATCAAGCACTGCCTCAACAGAACTCCGGCCACGCCTATAGTAGATGCCGCCCTGAATCTCTGCAACCCGAAGAGTGTACCGATGGCGACAGGCAATGCTCCTGCAAAAATCAAAATGTCCAAAGCTAGAAATCTGAAGAGATATGCATCCGCCCCCGCTCCGAGTAGCGCCGAAGCCAACGTAGGCGAAAGAAGAAAGACGACCACAGCTAGCGGAACCGAGAAGAATATGCTGACTCGAATGGTTTGGTAAAATATAGCAGAGATGGCCGCGTTTTGGTTGGGATGCAATTCGCCGATGAATTTTGTGGCGGCTTGTTGAAACGCCGCACCATCAAGTGCTTGGCAGAAAGCCGTTACGAGTGAGAGTACAGCGAGAATGCCCATCTGTTCAGGTGTTATTATGCGCGCTAGGATTGCGAATGCGACTACCTGAGCCACAGTTGTAATTACGTTCTGGATGGCGAGATAAGACGCGCCGCGTGAAACAATGATGGCTGGGGTTGCACCTGGTGACCTCCACCCCAATTGCTGGCTGGCTTCCAAAACGTTGCCGCGAAAAGTCTCTATCATGCTCTGTACCAGCGCTCTACAGCGGGAATAAGCCTCCATTGGCGGTAGCTGCAGAGATAAATGGTTGCGGGCAGTCCGACCGACTGAGCTGCAACGTTGGAATCACGAATCTGCAGTTTTCTAACTGACCTTGCAATCTTACGTGAATCGTAAGGAGATTACGCCACGATAACTAAGTCGGCCAGTTGACCTTCGCGAAAAGGGACGTCGATTTCGAACAAAGCTACCCTTTGTTTTTCTTAAACGGAGGAAGGTTGGTCGGAAGCTTATATGGATAACTAGGGCGTTTCTTCTAGCTCTTGCAATATGTCCGGAAACAACCATGGTCTTAAATGTACAGGAGTGGCATGACCGGTTAGGCCTTAATGCAGTCAGCAAAGGCTAATCCTTGAGGAACGGGCGAAATGAGTAGGAAACTTGCCGCTTTAGTAGTCGTAACCATTATGCTATTTGGCGTTTTTGCCGTTAGCGCTCCGGTTCAGGCCCATTTTACACTCGGGGATTTGACTGGAACATATCGCTATCATCTGAACGATTTTGACCCGCATGTCACGGGCGTGATTGGTTACGTATGGCCGGGAGGAGGCATCAATACTTACTCGGGGCTCCCGAACGTAGCAAGCTCGGTCCTCAGCCCCGGTTATCAATCGCCCTATCCAGGCGGTAACCCGGTTGGTGCGCCGAGCAATTCTTGGTACCAGCTTGAGAGCGACGCATACGCTCCCTTCGGAGCCATACTAACAGGCTCTTCAGGCGACTTGATTTTCGCGATCAACGCGACCGCTGGTTTTGCTGGTAGATGGGGCGGACTGGGCATCTTGATTCCCCCAGGGTTCAGTGTCCCGAACATACCGCAGGTTGTTTCAACAATAACGAACGATTACTCAGGCATCGCCGTGCTGAGGATTGGACCGTACGACCGCTACGCGCCGGGATGGACACTAATCGAGATCCTATCCGACGCTGGAATGGATAATGTGGCGCCAGCGGCCGGACCTTATTATGATCATCAAGCGATTGATTTCACTCCTGCTGGCGAATGGTATTATGTCCGAATCAATGGAGTTCTCGCGCCCTCAGTAGCTGGAAGGTACTTCTTCAAAATCCTTCTCTACTCTGCCACACCTTCAATTTGTGGTGAAGAAGGCGTCGGATCCGGAGTACCTCTTCCACCTCTTCCAGGCGAGAGCTGCTCCGAATTTATTCCAACAGAGAACTGGCCCGTGTTGCTGGTGAAGGGTGAAGTTGATCCAGCCATCGTAACCGGAACTCTCCGGTACGCTGGATACAACGCGTCCCTTTACGGGCTACCAATCCAGGAGGCTGGACGCGTTTATGCGAAGATGACTACGCGCCTTGACCCCTACACTGGACAGCAACGTTCCGATCTACCAACGGTTGACGCAGTTGGATACGTGAACGCAACGGCGACCGGCCACTATGAAGTGGAAGGTTTAGCGCCGGGCATTTACGACTTGTACGCGTCCGCGGCGGGTTACCCGCAAACTCTCTGTGCTAGCGGCATAACGATTCTGAAGGGTCAATCCCTTCACTTCGACTGCTATTTGCAACCAGGCCCAGTGATACACGGCGACGTGTTCACGAAGCACCAATTCGGTGACGAACCATGGCCCCAGACAACTTATGTTAAGGTTGAATTGTATGATGGCCCGACACTCAGTCATATACCAGATTCAAGTGCGAACCTGGTTTCTTGGTCACCATTGCCATGCGTTGCGGGAGGACAGGAACTTTACACTGGAATTTACACGGCGGGCGCTTGTGGCGACCCTAGGAATGGGGGAGCGATTGCGTTCCCGTGGCATGAATACGTTCCATCAAACGGCTACGGTTCACCGTCAGCGGCTGCCCCAAGTTACTACCAAGTATCAACCGACGCCGCAGGCCTTCTGAATCCAAATGGGATTAAGACACAGGACCCAATGGGCGTCGGTCCCCCGCAAAACTGGTATGTTGTAGGTGGCACAACCACACCATTCCATTTCGAGTTCGGCCTGAAGGGCGAGTACGGTGCCCCAAGGGACCTGGACGGCATGGTGCCACAGGTTTATGCAACTTGGGTGAACGGGCTTACACCGGGAAGGTACTATGCGAGAGCCTGGGTCTTCAGATATGTGCAGTCCGCCCTCGACGGTTCAACCTTCCAAGAATATTCGTTTGACATAACGCCAAACGAGTGGGCTGGAGACGTCACGCTACCAATCGACCTACGTTTGAGCAGTTGGATCAACAAGACCGTATACTTCCACGACACGGCTAATACGATTGAAACGGACCCGATCGATACAGGCGCTGGATTAATGTCCGGCGTACTTGTTGACGCGAACGGCCAAGTCTGGTCATACAACCAAACCCTACTGGGCTACAATGGTCTCTACTCGACAGGTGCCAAGTCAGGCTGGGGCAGTAATGCGTTCTTCACTCCCACAACCGTTAGGACACGGAACGATCTCGACAAGGCAAGATTGAACGCGCATGCAATTGAAAGTGGACGAGCGAACATTCAGTTCTGGGGATGGAACGATACCTGGGGAGGAGAGAATTACGGCATCCCCTCCGGCATTTACACGCCGCATGTTTACGTCCTAGGATATTTGGAGCATGGCCCAGCGGAGCAAGTTTCCGTCACACTCAGCGGCACCCCAACCAGCGTTAGCGATCACATCTACCGAGGTACAGGCTTCAACATAACCGTCCACTCAATCGACTGGGAGCACCCAGCCGTAGAAAGGAACTGGGTATGGGGTAACCCCGTCGGTTACACTGCTACCGGCCTAGCATCGCTGGGAAGTGGACCTAGCTTCCTGGGTGATCCGCGAGCACTCATGGTTGGGGAAGAAATTGATTTGGGAATTTACCAGAACGGCACCTTGATAGACTTTATTGGAGATGAGCCAAGTGTTCTGCAAGATACCGTGCTTACCAGCTGCCTCTTCCAGAGTCAAACAAATTCCTCTGTCCAGCTGTGCGGAGGCGGATGGGACGCTCAATCCTCCCGCCTAGGCGGACTTATGCCATACGAGGGCAACAGTAATGACGCTTACTTCGGCCAAGAGTTGACCGATGTTGGTTTCGTTGGCGGTTACACTGGAGGATCCATATACCTTTCGACACGCTCGATCCTGTTCGCGCCAGCACACTACAGCCCAACCACACTTCCCGACGGCGGAACATACCATAGCGCTGTCACGGGTTACCTGCCCCTCTACCCATCAGCCATTCCAGCGGGACAGTATGATTTGCGAGGATACACTTACGGATACGTTCAGACGAGTAAATTCACAGTGTACACGTCACCCACGCAAGTTGCCGATATCAGACTTAACCTCTTGATCGGCGTCAACGTAACCCTAGACATTCTCTTCAAGAAAGAGAGCATCATCACCCCGACCGACGCCAACATGTCAGCGAGGGTGCGACTGTTCGACGACTCAGGCAACTTGGTTGCTGAATGGATGTCAAGCGAAGGCGTATACGTCCCCCACAGCGGGTTTGCGCGCGCCGCAGACGGAACCGACCAGTACCCGTTCGGCCCACTCCACCCAGCCGTACCCGTCCCGCAACCGCTTAACACTTACAATTACCTCCCCGGCAATGTAACTCTGCTTCATGTCTTGATGGCAGGCCTTCCGCAGGTACCCCCATCAGGAACCGATAGCGGAGTCATCGCACCCTTCCACCCCCAGCAGGTGTACCCCAACGACCCCATATTCGCGACAACAACCTGCGGATTCCAAATTAGCTGCTACACGAGCCCAGGCACCGCACTTGGAGTAGGCGTGCCAGGCTACTTCCCGAACACTGGTATCCTCGGCGCACCAAACTACTCGGGTGGCTGGACTGCGGAAGTTGATTTCGTAAACTGGTACTCCAACAACTCAGGCTCACCCGAGCTGCTCGACTCAGGACAGGTGGGACAAGGAGTAACGGGAGGAGCACCCTTCCCACAGTACTACCCGCCAGTCAACGGCTTACTCATGGGCGAATCATACCACGTAATCCCAGGAACCACAGCCACATCTGGCATAAGCTTCACAGAAGACAACGCCCTCAAACCGGAACTACTAGGCCACACGATGGCTCCGAACCACCTAGGACCATACTCGCAGCAAGGAGTCTGGCAAGTAGACAACGCTCACCTAAGCGGTGAGGCTAGCGGAATCTTTGAAGTCGACTTGAACGGGTTGATCTCGGGCAATGCTCTGGCGTTCACGTGGAGTAACGAGTTCCGACCTTTGAGCTGGGGCTTAGTTAACGTCGTGGGCGCGAACGGTGCGTCGTGGAACTTCTACACCTACGACGGCATCTATGAAGCGTACCTGACGCCGGGCACGTACAAGTTCACCATAAGCTCCCCAGGCTACGCCTCGCAGACCTTCTCAGTCGTGGTCTCACCAGGCCAAGCTGGGATAAGCCAGAACCTGTACCTGGAACAAAGCAACATACCCGTCCCAGAGTTCAGCGCAATCGCACTAGTCGCCTTTTCGGCACTTGCAGCGTCAGTTTACGTGCTAAGACGCAGACGAAAGTAAAGGGTCGAAGAGGCACGCGTGCCACTGGGCAGCGACCTCCTTTTTTCTTGGTTCGATTTGAAACTAGATTTCAGCAGAAGAGCAGAGCCAGGAAGCTGCCTACGAAAACTGCACTAGGGCCCACCAGAGAAATAACCAACCAGGTTCTCCTACTCAAACCTCTTAGCAAGTGAAATCTTCGACCAACCGCGTCCACTGGTAGCCCAATGAAGAACCCTCCAATTAACACGCCGGCCAAGAGGCTTGAGAGCAACGCCAAATCCACCAAGTAGCCTGGGATAGGAATGAGACACTGACCTTTCGACTGAGGGCCACTATTGGGGCTCATGCTATTTGTAATCGTAAGAATGATGCTAATCGTATGGGCAACTGTACCATCGCTGCCGCGGATGACCACAAGACCAGGTCCCGGGCTAGCGCTAGGGGCGATATTGATCGCGAAGTTTGATGAAGCGTTGCCGCCGGATGGAATATGGACTGGGTTCGGGTCGAAGCCTGATAACGTCACTCCAGGAGGCAGGTCAGCAGGAGTGAACGTTACGTCCCCCGTATACCCTGAAAGTGAATTACCAGTTACTGCGAGAGGGACTGATGTTCCTTGTGCTGAAGAGAGGTATGGGGAAGAGACGCTAAGAGCATAATCCGAATTCGTAACGGAAAGCCTCGCGATCTTATTCGCTCCAGGCTCACTTACCCATACGTTGCCAGAAGAATCGACAATCGCATCACTGGGCAATGTGGGACCCAACACGTATTGAGCAAACGGCCCTTCTCCGGAAGGGATGATGGAATGGGTTGTAGGAGTTACTGTATGAACTGATTCGAGGGCGTGGCTTATTGTTGGCGAAAGAACAGTCGCGGTTCCCCCGGATGGCGCAGTCATAGGAGATGATGAAAAGAGTGTGCCGTTCCCAAAGTCGTTCAGATTAGAGACGGTTCCGTTGCCCTGCAGCGATGATTGCTCTGCAATCCAAGGTTGCTGGGTGAGTGGGTTAATGCTGATCCTCCTCGGGTTTGAACCCGCACCGGGAATGCGCCATTCTTCAATCATATTTCCGCGTAGGACTCCAACAAAGTTGTCGTTACTAGTCCCATCCGCTACACCCTGAGTATACCACGGTTGCCCACGAGAGTCGAAAGTTATAGAACGCGCCACAGCCGAGTCATGCTTTGGCAATGGCCAGATTGTATACTGCGCTGACGCCCGATCCCACCTGACTAGCGCAGAGAAACCTGCAAACCAAACGAACCCTGAACCTGCATGCACATCATAAGCTCCCCCTCCTACTGACGCTGGAAATGAGTCCTCGTAAAACGTAACATTCCCGGCACCTGAATCATAGATGAATTCACCGTTACTGTTTCTAATTGTCTCGGTGAACCAAACTCTGGCCGTCGTCCCAGCTTGAGGTTCAATTGAAACGTACCCGGGTTCTGTGCTGCCTGGAAGTGAATATTCGCTGAATTTCCCTGAAGCTGGCGAGAACGCGAAAATCTTGTCGGAGGAAAATTCCGTTCCCCACACCATAGGGGTGCCGCCGACCGATGTAACTGCGACACTGTAAGGATTCGAGTCGGAAGTGGGAATCTCCCATTCCTCGAAAGAACTTGCCCGCGAATCAAAATGAGCGATCTTATTCCCATAATACTCAACGAACCAACAGCAATTACCTGAGTGATCAAGAGCCAATCCCCATGGGCCGCTTCCAGAGGTCGGCACAGTCCACTCAGTAAGAGAAGCCCCTTGAAGGGTTCCTTGATTCGGTGAGCTAACCTGGAGTCCCTGAAAAGTGAACATGACAATAATCACGAGTATGAAGCATGGTCGCATCCCGTTAGATACGGTGAGCAAGCCCAGAACCGCCACGAGATCAACATGGATCCAGTATTTCTTCATTTCCCGACATCGGGGCAACATGCATCATTGAAGCATATATCGTCCAGAATCCGGGAGCAGCATGAATGAGCCCATGCTCAACGTTTCTTACCATGTTTCTTCTCGAATCACTTGTTTGGTATATGTTGTGGCGACGCAAATATCACATCCTGATTACTCGGCAATGAGTCTGAGTCATATTGATATGTTTCCGAGTCTCATCTGATAATCGTGCCCATCTGGGTAATCAAGGAATCTTTGGATGCCAGCGGTGCTGAAATCTCCGTTCATAATTGTCAAGTATGCTGTCGATATTATATGAGATCAAAACGTGAAAAAGAAAAAATCGCCGTCAAGTCGACACTAACGCAATAGACGCTGTGATTTCATGCCCCTAATGAAGTTGGAGTTTAGAAGAAGGACAAACAGTCGAATCGGGATTGCGGTGACACTCACATGAGATTACTTATTACGGGTGGTATGGGTTTCATCGGCTCAAATTTCATACGGACCATACTCGCGAGCCAGAACGATGCTAACATAATTAATGTGGATAGGCTTTCATACGGCTCTAATCCCGCTAATTTGATGGGCATAGAACAGACCGGCCGGTACAGATTCGTTAAAGGAGACATCAACGATTTTGAGTTGCTCAAGGATCTGGCTAAAGATAGTGAAGCAGTCGTGAATTTTGCTGCTGAGACGCACGTAGACAGAAGCATACCTAACCCGAGTGGGTTCTACCAGTCGAATACTGCTGGCGTGGTTGCTCTTCTTGAGGTCTGCAGGTTACTTGACTTGAGGTTCTTGCAGGTTTCAACCGACGAGGTCTACGGTTCTGCTCCAGTTGAACGTGCTTTCTCCGAGGATAATAGGCTCGAGCCATCCTCCCCTTACTCGGCTTCAAAAGGAGCAGCGGAACTGTTCGTAACTGCTTGGTGCAAAACCTACGGCTTATCAACATGCATAACGCGGTCAAGCAACAATTTCGGGTCGTACCAGTTCCCTGAGAAGTTCATACCCAAGACTATCATTCGGGCCATGCTTGGCCTCCGAGTTCCAGTATACGGATCTGGGCGGCAGATTCGGGACTGGATTTACGTCAAAGATCATTGCGAAGCACTCGAGCTGATCTTGCAAAAGGGACAATGGGGAGAGATCTACAACATTGCTGGCGGAAACCAGTTTGAGAACCTGGAAGTCGTCGGAAGGGTCCTGGACATTCTTCATAAACCGCACGCTATCATCGAACATGTTGAAGACCGGCCCGGCCACGATTTCAGGTACAGTCTAAACGCATCCAAGCTTGAGAAAACTCTTGGATGGAGACCTAAGCACAGCTTTGAGACTGCGCTAGCGCAAACCGTAGCGTGGTATGTTGAGAACGAGCCTTGGTGGCGTCCGCTAATCAACAACAAAATCTTGAGCCCAACGCCTTGGAAAGAGACTTGGTAGTTTGAAATTTCTTATCACCGGCGCAAGCGGCTTGCTAGGAAGCAAACTTCTAACGTTTGCATGTGCCTCAGGTCATGAAGTTCACTCCATCTTCTATGAGCATTCCATACCTGAAGCACACACGCAAAGGTTGGACATTACAGACCAGCCTGCAGTAGAGAAGACCTTCGCAGATAATTCGCCTGAAGTTGTGATCCACGCGGCATCAATCACCGACCTCGACCTGTGCGAACAAAAACCCGAACTAGCGTACAAAGTGAATGTGGCCGCAACAGGTTTCCTGGCTGAGGCATGCCGGAAGCGAGGAAGCCATCTCATCTATGTGTCAACCGACTACGTTTTCGATGGTGAACATGGAAATTACGAAGAGCATGATGAGGTGAACCCGGTTAATGTGTACGGCAGATCCAAACTTCTGGGAGAGATAGAAGTCATGCAAAAAGCGGGGGAATTCTGCATTGCAAGGACAAGTGTCGTTTTCGGATGGGGACGCAAACACCGCCCGAACTTTGCAACGTGGGTGTACGAGAAGCTACGGGCGGGTGAGGAAATCAACGTTGTCACGGATCAGTATGCCACGCCCACGCTAAGCAGCGACCTTGCACGAATGCTGTTGGAGGCCGCAGAGCGACGAATGAGCGGAATCTATCACCTCTCAGGATCGACACGGAGCAATAGATATGAGTTTGCAGTCCTCTTGGCTCGCAAGTTCAGGCTTGATGAGAAACTCCTGAACCAAGTCAAAAGGGAAGCGGTGCAATGGATAGCGAAAAGACCATTCGACTCTTCCCTCAGCGTAGCCAAGGCTCAGGAAGCTTTCAACAACAAACCCAGAACGCTTAACAAAGCCTTGGACGAGTTCGCCGCTGAGGCTCCTGCAGGCACCTAACTTCTAGAGATTTACAAGCGCGTCTGCTTCCACACGAAGTTGTTGTCAGCATCCTTGAGGAGAGGTGCCTCTGCATCCTTCCTTGACAGTATCGGGTTTCGGATAGGCCACCCAATGCCAATATCCCGGTCGTCCCAGCGTATCCCACGATCGTGTTCGCTACTGTACTCCGCGGTGACTTTGTACTCAACCTCCGCTATGTCCGTGATTGTCAGCAAACCATGCGCAAACCCCACCGGAATCCAAATCATCCGACGATTCTCCGCTGATAGAGTCGCGGATACCCATCTGCGATACGTGGGTGAACCCTTACGTATGTCCACGGCCACATCGTAGATTTCTCCGACAACGCACCGAACAAGCTTTCCCTGCGCATATGGTTGCTTCTGAAAGTGTAGTCCCCTCAACACTCCCTTAGCGGTGGAATAAGAGTGATTGTCTTGAAGGAAAACTTCAGATACTCCTTGATTTGAGAACTCGCTCTTCCTGTAAGTCTCCATGAACCAGCCGCGTTCGTCATCGAGTGCCTTTGGCTCAACCGTTGCGACTTCGGGGAGGTCGTCGAATCGTTGGAACCTAAACGGCATATGGCCACTCTCCAACTCATTATCGTGGTTCGGAGGCCACTGACAGCAAGTAGGCACGGTACTCTCCGACGTAGTTCTCGGCAAGCTTTGCTACCTGCTGAGCGTCAATGTAGCCCATGCGGTATGCAACCTCCTCCAGGCAGGCAACCTTCAAACCCTGTCGGTGCTCGATTGCGGCGAAATATTGTGCTGTCTCAAGCAGTGATTCCGCGGTGCCTGTGTCAAGCCAGGCGAATCCACGACCGAACTTCAAGAACTTCAGCCTACCTCGGCGAAGATACGCTCTGTTTACGTCTGTAATTTCAAGTTCACCTCGACCGGAAGGCTTCAAGCTCGCTGCGATGTCTAGCACTTCGTTATCATAGAAATACAGTCCCGTAATCGCATAGTTGGATTTCGGATGCTTTGGCTTCTCTTCAATCCCAATCACCAGCCCATCACGATCAAACTCAGCAACGCCGTATCTTTCAGGATCCTTCACAGCATACCCGAATATTGTTGCTCCAGTGTTCTCAGCCAGCGCCTTTTGGAGGAAGCTGGAAAGACCTTGGCCATAGAAAATGTTGTCACCCAATATTAGTGCGACTGAATCCGCTCCAACAAAGTCACGCCCGATTGGGAAGGCTTGAGCGATTCCGCCAGACGTTGGTTGCTCTGCATAGGAGAACGATAGTCCAAGTTCTCTACCGTCTCCGAGCAACCTCCTGTACAATGGGACATCTTGAGGCGTGCTAATCAGGAGGATGTCTCGGATCCCTGAAAGCATCAGGGTGCTAAGTGGATAGTAGACCATTGGCTTATCGTAGATTGGAAGCAGATGCTTACTAATGATACGGGTCATCGGATAAAGGCGTGTGCCAAATCCACCTGCTAGGAGGATGCCTTTCATGCGTTCAACCTACTCGGCACGTTAGATCAGATCTTCCGCCATTCTCATGATTACCAGGAGAACAATAACATTTGCGAAGACTGTCTAAACTCACGTTTTTCATGCTCTGAACTAAAAACAATTCGAAATTGCGAAGAAGGTGCACGTAAGAATCTTCGACGTCACTTACCCCCCTTGCGAATCTGTTAGACCTTCTTTACGTTGTTGTCCCCGCGATCGTTTCATTTGGCTTAAAATCTAGTCCGAATGTGAGGGGAGCGATCGTGAAGCAAGTGAGGTTGCATATCGAACTCTTTCAAGTCGGCCAGTACCGCGGCCGCTAATTCCTGAGTACACAGGGAGAAGCACGTTACTAATCGCATTGGAAACGCCAAGAAGAACTCCAAAAGCATACAATGCGGCGTTATACCTGCCCTTCCAGTTTCCGCAGGCACTGCGTGGCCGGTCATTCGTGCGATTGCGATCATGTCGTCACCCAAATTCACCTAGCCCAACGAGCACTAATCACTGGGATATGGACCGCAGACTTCCAACTCACCTAAACCCCACATCAACAGAGAGATTTGCAGATTCATGGTATGGGATCTTGTTGCAAGATTGCGGTGCTAACACTAGGGCCCTACGCTGCCTACGTGATAGGTAGGATAGAAAGACGATGTGAAGAGAAATCTTAGAGTTTCCATAAAGTCTCACCAGTTTATTGGTTGGAGTTATGATGCTTCGAACTCAGCGACAGGTACAACTGTTCCATACGGTCCGCAACCGAGTCCCAAGAATACATTCTGGTAACTCGATCCACCGCCTTAGTTCTGTATTTCTCTACGAGGCTAGGATCTGAAAGCAATTGCCGCATCTTGTCACTCAAGTCATACACGTCCTTATTCCTGAAGGATACTCCAGCATTCCCTATCGTTTCGAGGTTCTCGGGAATGTCGCTACAGAGGACACAGTTGCCGAAACCCATCGCGGATAAGAGAGCCGGAGAAGTCCCTTCTAGTTCCGACGCTGTCACATACAGATAAGATCCTTTGAAGAGGTTCTCCACATCCTGGCCATACACGTATCCTAGAAAGCTCACATTATTTCCGGCCATTCTTCTTAGCGACTGCTCATAATCAGGGCTGTAAGGATCTCGGCCCACAATGACCAGCTTGAATCCGAGCTGCTCACTAATTCCGTTGAACGCCAAAATCAGATAGTGGACGCCCTTTTCGGGGACCAGTCTGCCTACGAATAGGAGAAATTTGTTTTTTTCAACTCCATACTTCTTGAGCACTTCAACGTCAGGCAATCGTCGCGAGGTATTTGCTCCGTTTGGAATGCAGAAGGTTCTGATTCTGTGCCTAGCTGAGTACCATCGTTGCACAGACAAGGAGTCTACAATAGTCACGTGTGATAAGTAAAGGGGGAGCCAAGAGGAGGCACGAAGAGCGGTGCGAACCCATTGCGGATAGCTTGCACGGTTCCATGTAAGACCGTCCAAGCCGATGATGATTTTCCTCCCAAGAATCCTAGGAAGCAACGTGAAGATCGAGCTGTCGGTTCCAAAGTAGTGAAGAATCTCAAAATCTCGTCCTATTGCGTCGATTGTTGAAAGGGCGGACCGTAAGGGGAAGTCAAGGAATTTGTTCGAGATGCGAGGCACATTAATCAGGTTCACTCCATTGTACTTGGAGTATCTTGAGCTTGATTCGGCGCAGTAGACAGTGACCTCATGCCCTTTACTAGCCAATCTAGTGCTCACTTCTTCCACACATGTTTCGACTCCTCCGTATCGCGCTGGAATGCCCAACGTGTTCAGGTAGGCAATTTTCAGTCTCTTAGTAGACATGGCCCAGCGCGCCTATCGATTAACCGAAAGAAGACCAATATGCACGATAAGGTTTGAACCATCCATTCAACTACGCCAGGAGCCCCCCCAGAGATCCAGCATTTTCGTAACCTTGATCATCTCATCAGCTATCTTCATACTTACACCTCTGGTGCCGGATAAGATATTAGCTGTCGTGCCCAATGCAATCCCGGAGACGTGATGAAGGTACTCGTTACGAGTGCTAGTCAATGTGTGACTGATCTCACTTGAAAGTGTTGATAATTGGTGGATTCGGATTCATAGGAAAACACGTCCTAGAGAATATTCCAGATACGCACATGGTTGCAGTGTTCTCGGACCCAGCATCCGCCGAACAAAATCGAACCTTCGCTAAGGAGCATCGGCTCAAAGTCATAACGGGAGACATCACCAACCCAAACCAAATAAACGAAACCTTCCGTGCACAGAATCCTGACGTAACAATACACCTGGCCGCATTAACGGGCTTAACCAAATGCGATCAGGATCCATCTCTCGCCTTCTCCACAAACGTCTTCGGCACATACAACATCATCATGGGCTGCATTGCAGCCAAATCGAAACTAGTTTTCATTTCTTCACGTGAAGTCTACGGAGAAGGCAACCCAACAGCGCGAACAACCGAAGAAACAGAACCCAGGCCCAACAATTTATACGGCACAACAAAAATGTTAGGCGAACAATTAGTTCAGTGGGCAAAGTCGAGGTTCGGCTTGAATTACACTATTCTCAGATTGACAAACGTCTATGGACCCGGAGGAGCGCAGTATAACATTCAAGCGATGATCAAGAGCGGCATGGAGCGAGCGCTTATTCCACTGTACGGCGGAAATCAACTAATGAATTTAGTATACGTCAACGACGTCGCCACAGTAATGATAAACTGCTTAACTAATCCACGCACAACTAACGAAATAATCAACGTTGGATTCGATGAAGACATGACAGTGGAAGCAATCGTGAAAGAACTAATATCACAACTGCATGTGCCCGTAAAGATTCAGATGATGCCCATGCGGGCAGGCGAAACTCTCAGTTTTCGACCAGACCTACAAAAGATGACTACTGTCTTCCCAGACCTAGCGAAAACTTCCTTCCGAGAAGGAATACGGAAAACAATCTCAGAATATCATAACGGCACTCCCAAGAAGAATTAGCAACGAGATCCCGTGTGTAACTAGGATTCTGGATATTGCGTTGCAGATGCTTTAAGACATGCTCATCGGTCTACGTTCATGGAACGTGAGTGGAGGTTACTGCGATGCGTGACCGGAGTGAGCATCGCGATGGGATTACTTGTTGTCCTGAACCAACTCCGGATTCCCTTCTACCCATACTACCCACGCGTGACGCACACCGTGCTCCTATCAGACTCTTACGACCTCTACTTCCTCTTGGCTGCAAGCGTTTGCGTCCCATGGACACTATTCTTGCTGCGAAAGTTACCGAAATCTGAGTTGGCTGGCAGTCTAGCTGTGTGGGCAGCTGGTGCGTGCCTGGCAAGTTTAGGCATACCCTATGGTGCTCCAATCCTTTACGCGGCAGTAATCTTCACTGCGCTACTGAACGTGATAGTCGTGGCTGTTTCTATTCGTTCTTGAGCTGCCTTGAGTCAAAGATATGTTCGGTGAAGTGATCAAGGCGAAGTCTGGCGTCGATGGTGTGAGTCTAGCAATTTTGGTTATCGCCGGTTCACATATCTAAATACTTCCCGAATCGATGATCGCATCACGGAAGCGTTGCCCCAATTGCATATTCTGTATACCATCATTCCAGATCATTGTGTAACTGGCTTGGGTTCGGCGTTTGTCATGTTGAACCAAACCTGCAACCAAGCTGTTCGGTTTTCGCCATCCGAGTTCCAGCCAAACCCCCATGCATTACTATCCGTTTGCCACGTCCAAAGTTCAATGATTAATCGGAAATTGTATCCATTTGTTGCCATCCAATCTGAAATCTGATATGTTTCATTGTTGATCTCCAAATTTAGAATACGAGTGGATCCGCCTGCCAAAGTTGCATTCGATATGCTCCAAACGAACGGCATTTCCCATGTCTCGTTGTTCTGTAGGAATTTGGCAAAATCAGTAACAGTAGGTGCGGGCGATTCTAACCCTTTATCATCGGGTGGCTTAATGGTCATGTTACTGATCTTGATGCGAAGTGAGACAAGTTGCACTGTGCCCATGTTGTCGGTGACACCAAGATACCACGTGACGGGTTCATCGATTCCTAGGTCAGGATCATTCCTCGGGTAATAGCGAGTGGCGGTGTGATTTGCGCCGAGGATGTAGATTTGGAAGAATTGTTCGCTTGGACGTGGTGTAGTACCGACATACACCATAAGTTCGCACACGATGAGTAGAATGATGAACACCGCGATCAGTGTTCGTCGATCTTGTGAAGTGGACTTCATTTGAGACTTAGCCTCATCTGAGACGTCCGTCTGATACGATACTTCTTACGGAGTGATATTATGAATGCAAAGACAACGGTTCCGAGAAAGGCCGCTATTGCTCCGCTTACATAGGTTAGGGGTTTGTTCATGAAAGTGCGTTGGGAGGCGAGGGTGGTAAGGTCGATCGCTTGGTTCTGCACGGTCTTTAGAGTCTGATCCACTTGCGCAAGGAGCTCAGCCTGTTGCTCTGCTTCATTAGGTGCGTTTAATTTGAGAGCTTCACGGTCCTGCTCGAGCGCTGTGTTAAGACTGGCTACCAGCACTGAAATTTCTCTGGACGTGGCACCCGCGGATTCTGCTCTGTGCACTGCAATGATGGTTTGGCCGAAGCCAGGCTGTAGAGTCTCAATGTTTTGAGATTTCACTGGTCCGAGTGGCAAAATGGCCAAAATGGCTAGAATTGCGAGTATGGCAATGGTGGGAAACTTGTTGTGACTCATTGTGGGTTCATTCATGTAGAGGTTCAAATAGAATATAGTGATAACGGTGGAAGCGTGATTAGAACCCAATAAGGTAGGCTCTGATTCTGACTGAAATCGGAATAGACGAAAGAGGATTGGAATATATTGAAGAAAATGGTGCAATGAGGGTTCAAATTTTGTACGTCCGTTGTCAAGAATCGAATTCACTCCATACTCGATAATCCGGCTATATCGAGTGCGACCAACTTAGCAACTTAGCAAGTAATTTTCGAATCCTTCCGCAATTATGTTCCAATTAAATCTTCGTTCGACGATGCATCTGCCCTGAGCCCCCCACTGCTTCATCATCTTCCTGTTGTCGTGTAAGGAGCTTATCGCTTTGGCGAACTCTTTTGGATCTGCGTCCTTGACGTACGTCCCGCACTTGTTCTCACCAACAATCCATCGATTGCATGGAATGTCAGTAATGATTACCGGTTTTTCCATGGCAAGGTACTCGAGAAGATTGAGTGGGCATTGGTGGATCCAGTCCTGGTGGTTGGGCAATGGGACCAAGCCAACGTCAGCCATAGCAATATACTGAGGCACTTGATTGTAATGAACGGGATCATGAAGGACCACCCTACCTTGAAGGCTTCTCTCGTCTACAAGGCGTCTTATTGTTGACAGCGCTGGTCCTGATCCCAAAATGAAAAAAACGACATCATCGTACTTGTCTCTATCGAGTACTTCAAGGGATCTTGCCACCTCAATGAGGCCTCTGTTGCGTGATACTGCGCCGTGATACAAGAGTACAAATGCGTTATCCAAGCCCTGCTTGCGTCTTAGCAACGCGCCTTCAGCAGCGTATTTGGCAGGATCGAATTGGGTTGACACGCCGTTTACCCAGAATCCAATCTCATCGGGATCCATTTGGAAACTCTTCGCAATATCATCTCTCATTAAGCTTGTAACTGCAGTTATCCCATCAAACATTCTCTTGGCGATGAGAACAGAAATCCTGAAGAAAAGATTCTTCACAGCCATCTGCCACCCGTAGACCTCTATAGGTATCGATCTGATATCCAAGATCACCTTGACATTCAAGCACCTCGATAACACAGGTTTCCAGAGAAAAGCAAGGATCCAAGGGCCTGGATCAGTTACTATGAAACGCGGTTTCTTGACGAGAACGTAGATTGGCAAGAATAGGAACATGATTACTGAGAAGAAGATTAAGTGAAATGGCGGTGCGAACCTGAGAGGAATACAGCAGACTTTCAGGTCGTCTGTAGAATAATGTTCCTTTGAACGGACAGCACAAAGTTCAACATCAAAACCACGATTGGCTAGATGCCTTAGCATCTCGATGGCACATGTTCTGTGAAAATGCCTGTCCAATACCAGTTCGCTAATCCAGACCAAACTCTTGCCATTAATTGCTTTACGTCGCGTTTCAGAACTATTCGGTTGGCGGTTCGAGCCACGACTGAAATTCGGGTCTGGTGATGCTGTCGCATGCGCAGGCTGCTCGATGCTCCTCTTCAGTGCGGCTTCCATTCAGTACCCCTTCCAGAAGTCAACTCGGCTCTTCGTTGTGCTTCTGGTTATTCAAGCGTTTGGCTCTGCATTTGCTGCATCCTAGCTTTCTCTAAGCTTTCTTCCCTTAAGTGTTCCCAATAGCTCTCGAAGCCCTTCTGTCGCAGCTTCTCCCATAGTCGCTACTCGAGATCAATTCGAGCACCTTCGTCCTAGGCAAATCTACCGGTGTGTTCCCTGTATTCCTTCTCCAGTCTTCTTACTAATGGCACGTGACGCGCCTCCGATAATCACGAACTCTTTGGTTCGTGTTTGATCAAGCATAGGAATAGTAATTGCACAACAAGTTAGCAATGACTAACTTCGCGAATAAGAATGAAGGCATGCTCTATCCGCTAATTGGATCCCTGTTTCTTGCATCAAGAGTCTGTCTGCGGACCCTGAAGGCCTATTATAGATGTTGGAGAACATTCGACGCTGAGGACTGTTCGAATGCCGATTCGAATTTTCTGGTGCCAGCCAGTGGGCGTTATGGATTACCGTTTGCCTTTTTTCGAGAAGGCGCAAAGAGCTTTCGACATAACGTTCCTATTCCATCAAAGAGGACCAGTGAATCACAAACTAAATTGCACCTATTCTAGCAGCATTAGCCGCATTATTGATAATGCATTATTGATAAAGATGATCGGCCTTTCAGTCCTGGGGCCAGCCGATTTTCAATCTATGTACTCCTCGATACAGCGCTGTAATGTCTTTGTTAGTTCATTTGTTTGGAACTCCTACACACTCGTAGGCCTCGTTCTTTGCAAGCTCTTTCGCAAAAAAGTGATTGTTTGGGAGGAGATGCACGTAGTTCCTCCGGGTCTCAGATTTGGCATTCAACACGCTCTAATTCGGATGGCGCTTAAGCATATAGATGCTTTCTTCGTCTGCGGAGAATCGCAGAATCATTTTCTTATATCCAACGGAGTAGCTCCCAAGAAACTTTTCGTAACTAATGAATATCCGGGCCATGTCTATTCGGACGTGCAACCACGCCCCGTCGCTCTTCCCTTTAATGCTCACGAAAAGGTAATTCTCTATCTAGGAAGACTGGTGGAAGCCAAAGGTGTAGAGTACCTTATCAAAGCTTTCAGCCTCGTGGAAAAGCAATGTAACGATGCTACTCTCGTGATTGTTGGTGACGGTCCCCTGCGAAAAGATTTGGAAAATCTAGCAAGACAACTGGGACTGCGTAGGATCCATTTTACTGGGTACGTCGGAGACGTTCACGTGAAATCCTACCTTTTTGGAAGAAGTTGTATGGTGATTGTCCCCTCCATAATCACTGAGAAGCCAAAGGAAGGGGGATCGCGTGAAGCCGGATCGATGGTTGCGCTTGAGGCACTATCAGCAGGGAAGCCGGTCATTAGCACCGATGCGGTTCCTCACTGCTTGGCTTTCATAAAAGATGGGATAAATGGTTACAGGGTACCGCAGAGAAATGTTGATGCCTTAGCTGACAAGATAATGCGCCTCTTGGATGTGCCAATAATGCCAACACAAGTTCTATCGACCTTCCGCGAAATTAAGGGACATGACTATCAAGTTGAACAGCTACAAGAAGCAGTATCTTACGTGATACGCGAGAAAACGAATACGTGATTCACGTTGCCGAATGCCTCAGATAACCGAGGCATCTTAATCATAATTCTCGCTAGAGATTTAGAACGCACGCATCTTTATCAAAGCATCAAGCTCAGTTGACTCCTTCCTGTAGATATAATGCTCGTCGAATTCACTGGACTTTAACACTCATCCTTGTCACGTTTTCTACTAGAGTATCAATTGCCCTAACGCTCCAACCTCGTATTTCACAAGCCAAGGTTCCTGACCCCGAATCACATTTCTGATATACACAGTAACCGCGGGAGACTTAGATTCTTCCCATTACGCCCATTCGCCGCCGATCCGACTTCTTCCGGTGCTCAGATAACTCTCGAAGCCCACCTATCGGTTTCTGGTAGTCCATATTGTCAGTGTACAGCAGCTGAACGGTGCGCTTGACATTCCGTGCAAACGATCACGCACCTCATGATGTCATCACGGTCAAAGTATGACGAGCCTTGTCTCATATTGCCGCGTATATGACTCCGTCCCCGTAATTGAATATAATATTGTATCTCGATGTTAGTTTAGTTTTCGCAGCAAGGTACGTGCTTCCTGCAAAGGCAGGCGTTGCTGTTGGCGCAAGAACGTAGTCCATTGAACTCGGATCAATCTCGTCGAAGGTGAAAAAAACTCTCATCGACGCGTTGCCATTGTCGGATAGACCAAAGAACCCCCTCACGATGAAGGGTGTAAAGATTCTTAGTGGATTACGCGCGCCCGCCTCCAATTCTATATTAGTGGATAGGAACGTAGCGGCCTGCGCGTCCTCCTGAGGCTGATACAGTGAAGAATAATAATTCATGTGCATAACACAGAAAATTGACGAAATTGAAAGGAAAAGAAGCAAGCCACCACGTAATTTGCGCGTGTGCAGTAATTCGGGGAAATGGCCACTCCCTATCGCGGCTACCACTGCTGCCAATTGTAGTGCTCTCGTGCCAAGAAGGCTGACCGCTGCACCCACGCCGAAAGCCAAGGTGCTCGCGGATATGAGTGCGACATCTTGAGGAAGAGCCCTACGCTTTCCTATTAAATGAGCGAGCCCAAAGCCAGAAAGAGCCGTCACACTTAGCACTGAAAGTCTCGCGAACGTTAGATAGGGCGACGTACCGTACCCCGTTATCCTTATTCCATATTGAGAAAAGCCAAGCATCAACTGGATCGAGTAGATTGTACCCAGAATTAGTCCAAAAAGAGCAGAAAACGTGACGAGCATACTCCCTACCAGTCCCAATGTCATTGCGAAGATCCCTATGATCAGGTAGCGTCGATTCTGGAAGGCTCTAGCGAATAGGTAGACAGCATAATAGGCCAGCATGAATGGATGCGAGATTGCCGTCGCCACCACAAGCGTCAGTACCGCTACTGTTCCAGCCAAACTTTTTCCACACGAATAATCAACATAGAGCAACATCATTACAAAGACCCACGCAAGGGTCTGCGGTGCAAATTGATAGTTTACAAAGAAAAATCCGATAATCGAAAAAGCGACAACACTCCAAAATCCGTCAAGTCCGTGTCTTGTTGCTATGAAGAAAACCATCGATACCATAACTAACCCGGTGCCGAGATAGAAGACCGACACAGTGATATTCAGCGGCAAGGTGGTTATTTCGCTTAACATGCGGATCAAGAGGAAGAAACCTGGCCAAGGGTAGACCCCCAAGGCTTGTGGATTCGTGAAACCACCAGACAAGTAAGCGGGCGCGAGGTTTAGGAAGAATGTGTCGGAACCAGGAACGTAGTAGTAGAAATAGCTCAAGGAATTTATGAGCATAAAGAAACCAACTCCGGCGCCCCACTTAACCGGCACAGAGTGAGATGTGGTAGCTATCCGCCAAAACGAAATCACGAAAATAAGATACGAAACCCAATACGTCCAATAGACGGAACTCAGAAAAGGCAGATTCGTTGATTCCTGATGCAGCGGATAACTCTTGGCCCAGGCTAGCAGCAGTAGCACAATCGCGGTTAGCAGAATAGACGTCCAGACATATGCCGACGCCCTAGAGCCGAGGGTCAGACGCCTCAATGGGTACTTCTCCAATTCTCTCTGACAAGCGTTCTAGCGGACGAGACAAACACCGAAGAAACGCTGTCCCAGAGGACGAAATGTTTCAGCATACAATGTCCGCCGCTATCTCATCAGACTGTACGGTGGAGGATCTTATTTACCCGCGTCGGTAAATAAGAACTGTGCGTCCGGAATCGAACTCAGAACCATTCGGTATCGCATCAATAATGGTCTCTATTTCCTTCTGGGACGCAAATTTTCGGGTGAAGAGGAAACCGCTGATTTCCTAGTTGGGCTGATGTGTGAGACTGGATACCTCTCTGTACTGCCTTACTACTCCCACTCCAGCTAGTCCGAGTGTGAACGTGGTCAGTGAGATTACGATCGGCGTAAGTCTGACCCCCCAAGGCGTATAGTTCAATAGTAGACCAACCAGCGGGACCAGTGCCAAGCTTAGCCCAATGCTCAGCGCGAAACGCTCGATCGCATGTAGCTCGCGAAATCGCGGAAACAACGCCTCAACTGTCACGTAACCCGGCAGGAATAGAACAAACACGGAACCCAAGGCCCATCGCACTGCCACCAGCGGAAGCTCGCTTGGGAGCGTGGAAATCGCGAGCACCGTTATCAGCGATGTCGCCACTGACGCGTAGAACCAAACGTTCCTTTCCCAAAGTCCAAGATACTCCCTCAGAGACCTCACTTCTGGCGGGGCATCTTCAACGTCAATCTGACCCTGCTTGGCGAGACGCCACACAAGATCCGTGATCTCAGTGTCAGTTACCGTTGACTTCTTCGCTCTAAGCGCATCCAATAATGCTGGGACGGTCGTTGTGCCGTTCTTCCTCAGATAGTCAAGCGCCTGATCATCTAGGCTTTCCGTCTTAGTACAGCTCCACTCTTCCCCGAACCGTGCTACCGAAGGTCGGGGATGATGTGTGGGATGAAGAAACTGTAATTGGGAGAGACATTATGAGAATGATGGCGAGTGGTATTGCGTAATGACGAGAACGTCTGGAAATGAACTCAAGTATCGATCCTTGTTGCAAACTCGTTTCGTCCTATGAGGTTTCACTCATTCTATAGCAGACTATATTTCGATTTCGAGGGCAGGCAGTTTGTCAGCGGCGCGCATCTTACACCACTAACCAAGGGGAAGTTCTCGTAGTGACGAAGTGATCGCTATGCTCAAATGCTGTGTTATGTGTGAAGACGCCTTGGTGAGGTTCAAGCTTATCAGCTGTAGATAGAAAACTGATTAGTGTTCTATGTATCTGTTGTTGTGAATTACGCGTGACACGACACTTAACAATCTCAGGTGCAACTTTTGGAGTCGATGAGATTTTTCATGGTGCGTGCGCTCGCTGGACTGATGCTCCTGCTTCTTTCATCTCAGGCTTTCGCGGTAGGTACGATTGCCATTTTGATGAAACGGTCGGAGATTAGAATCGAATGTTAGGGACTATGAGGAGAACAAAGGGGACCAAGGAGAATTCGAGAGTTAATCTACACATCAGGAGAACGAATAGTTGAAGCGAACATTTATGTCATTCGTCAAGTAACATCGAGTGGTTATTGCGGGTTGGCTGAGATTAATTGCGAGATATGTGGTGTTCATCCGGCGATTAAGGGCAGTACTGTATGCCAAGAATGTTCTGAGCGGTACGTAAATCTTCTACGTTCGGCAAGGCATAGAACGCGCAATATGCTTGCTCGCATGGAGAGGGCACCCGATATATCGTCTGTTGTCGAGCCGAAAGCAGAACCTGAGAAACAGAATATTCAAACGGTGCAAGAGTCCTCTGTCACACCTGAACCTCTATCACAACGCGGTCTCACTGGTGGTCAAGTCCAATCTGAATTGCCGAGAAAGCGGACGCAATCCTCGCTAATAGGTTACCTCCTACTTGTAATCGGACTGTTGGCTCTGACTGCTTCAGTCTTACTGACCTCAACGATTTTGGTTTTTGTCGGTCTCGGAGTGACATTGTGGGGGGCACTCGTATTCTTTGTTCAACCCCAAAAATACGTCAAGTCAGACTTGATGAATGCAACCGCAGCGTCTTCGTTGAAAACAATTGATAAGATGATGTTGGGGCTGGGTTATCGAGAGAAGGGTGTGTACGTTCCGTCCGAGCAAGACAAGGCGGTTGTGTTCGTTCCTTCTGAACCGTTTTCCAATATTCCCAAGAGCTCGGCGATTAATGATGTGACGTTTCTAGAGGATCCGCGGGGTCTGCTGGTTGTTCCACCTGGTCTAGCGCTCGCGAGCCTGATCGAGAAGAAAATTGGTTTTAATTTGAAGAATTGCGGAGTGGAGAGACTCGTTCGAGCTCTTCCTAAGGTGCTAGTAGAGGATCTGGAGATTGTTCGAGACGTTGAAGTTGAAGTAAAAGGCAACAAGATCGATTTCAAGCTCGTTGACTCTATTTATGCCGATTTTTGTCGAGAAGTTCGTGATACGAGTAGGCGATGTGGGCTGGGCTGTCCTATGTGCAGCGCATTAGCATGTATTCTCGCGGTCGCTTCAGGGAAACCCGTCGTTTTCGAGGAGGACAGGCTTGCTGCTGATAAGAGAACGACAATTTCCTCTTATGAATTGATTGATCGCACAAGGTTATAGATGCGGTTCAATATGCATGCTGACCGCGTCACGAGCCGCCTGCTGATCGTTGTACTAGTACTATTGATGATGGAACTTGCGAATGTTTCTCGAGTCAGCGCCGCTTCTAATGTCGCCATTATTATTTATGATCATGGAGTGACAGAACAACTAACCTGGACAAAAAATGGTAATTTTGTAGCTAATAATACCTCGAGTTTCACACAAGATGATCGTGTCGTCTTCGCATATGTTACGGCGGCAGTATCCAGTGCAAACCTCACGTGGGTGTGGTCCAATCCGGAAGGGCAATCGTTCAAGAATGATACTCAACAAGTCCGTTGCGACGTCTCACCATGTACCTTCATATCCTATTTACCGCTAGCACATACTAGCGCAGCTCTGCAACCCGGGCTGTGGACAGTGAGTCTGCAGGCAGGAGGAGCCATACTCTATTCAGACCACTTTTCTGTCACTCCAGTTGTGACTCAGGATAATTATTGGGAGTTTGATATCCTGCAATCGGCACCTCCGCGAGTGCGTGGAGAATTAATGGTCGTGATTCATCCCAATAATGGGACTTGGAGTTCTTACGTTGTGCGCTTATGGTATGCTGCCAACGTAACTGCCCATGAATATGCCTCACATCGCCAACTTAATGTCACGACACTCCAGGACACTTTTATAGTTGATCTGGGGGCTCCGCGTCATGATGGCTACACATTTGTATTGAGTTTTGACGTTTTGTACTCGTTGGTGAGCTTAGGTGGGTGGGATACAGGCAATTTTGCGTTCACCTGGCAGGAGTCCTCTTGGGGAACGTTCAATGATGGCTATCATTTCATTCCAGGTTCATTTAGCGTGACTCTTCCGCAGGGTGGAGGTATCATTGATACGGTGGGTATCAATGCAATCGTTCTTAACCAGAGCGTGCGAGCAGGTTCAAAGCCCACTGTAGTTTTCACGACGACGCTTCCGCCTGGTCTACGATTCGGCTGGACTGTAATCTATAGAGATTATACGTATGTAAATTCCCATCGACCAAACTCAACCTCGGGAAACCCTGTTACCGGCTTGAGTATGGTGTTATCCCAACAGATTCCTGTAATTCCGTTATCGCTGGGTAGTTTGAGCCTATGGGCTGCAGCAATGGCAGTAATACTTGTGACCACGTCTGAATTCTTATCACCTCTCTATTCGAGGACTGGTATGGTGACGCTTAATCGTCGGCGTCTGCGCATCGCTGCTTTGTTTCTTGTTGCCGTATTCTTAGGTAGTGTTGTTTATCAGGTAATTCTACTTCAATCAATCGTTGCTCAGGTTAGTCGTTGAAATAAGGGCGGAATTAGATGAACCGTACGAAACCTAAGAAATTCTCGGTGCTGAATGTGGAGACTCTGATTATAGCTCTCTCAGTTATCACTCTAACTAGTATGGCTGCGCCTCTTGCGAACTCCCAGGAAACGAATACCCTCGATAGTCTCACGTTTCAGGCATTTAGTCAGGTGGCTAACGTTTACGCTCTTGGGGGCCAAGCGCCAGCGTTAGTTGACGAACTCAACAAGGCGCTGAGCCTCCTTCAAGAATCAAGAGTTTCACAGTCGAGTGGAAATGTGACGCAGGCAACGGCTTTGGAGAGTGAAGCGAGGTCACTTATCTCGGACGTATTGGCGCGCGCACCATCCGCGGCGCATCAAGCGTCGGTTGAGTCATCCAACAAGATTATCTATACTGTTGCAACGATCCCAATCATCGTCGCTATATCGACGATTTGCTTCTACGCAGTGCTCCGCTCTTGGAGTCGGTATGAAAGAGCTAAGCTTTTCGAGTTGAGGATTGTTGAGAAGGAGAACGCGTAATTCTACCTATGTCATTGTTTTTGCGATACTTGCCACAGTGATTGTGTCAAGTGGAGCGTACGTAATGCTGAACGCTCCTCCGCCTGAAAGATTCTTCGCAATGTGGATCTTGGGATCAAATGGTTTGGCAGAACATTACTATCCCAACGATAATCCGAACATTACTGTTAACGAACCAGTCAACTGGACTCTTAACGTATACAATCATATGCCTTCCCTTGAATATGTGGTTGTGAGAGTGAAACTTCTGAACTCCACAATGGCAAGCCCAAATGAAACAACGGGCACCCCTAGCCCCTCTTCTTCCTTAATTGAGTTCACGCATGTTCTAATCTCAAATCAAACCTGGTCATTTCCATTCAACTGGGTAATGACGAATGTCATAACGGAAGCCCGTAACATTACAGCCGTGAATGAGCTATCGATCAACCAAGCTAGTTTTAAGGGCGATTTGGCTGAAACAAAGTTAGGAGTTAATTTCAGATTCGTATTCGAACTATGGTTCTACGACCAGAATGTTGACCAGCTTTCCTTCGCATGGAATGTTGCGAACACTAGAGAGTCTGTATGGACTCAGCTCTGGTTCAACGCCTTAGCAGTTTCAACGGCGTGAGCACCGATCTAGTCGTGCAGGCTGAGGATTGGCTGTTCATATCCGATACTACGGAGGCAATGCTGTAGCATTTGGATTGAGCAGAACTGTTACGTGTCCGTTCGAGTAAATTCTTGAGAATCCCACCGTGTTTCCCTCCATTTGCGATAATTCGCTATTTGACAGTCCTGCTATGTTGACTAGATCTTTCTCAAATTCGGGGCTCATGAAGATAATCTTGAACCATGCAGCACCTTTCAGTAATCGAGGTGAAGCATACTCATCGATAAAGTGTGTATTCGTATTCGACTTGGAATCCAACCACTGATATACACGGTTCCGAAGCAGCATGGTGTAATTTTCACCATTTGGATCCGCTTGGAAGGTGGAGATGAAGATGACATCGGCTGCATGCTGTTCTCTAAAGGACATGTATGATTCCACGTTGTAAGTTCTATGGAGTAAGGCCACTGGGAAAATTGCTAGCGCCAGGAGAAAATACACAAGCAGGAATTTGCGTGCCGTGGCACTTACTAACACCGATCTCAGGGCATGGGTGGTCGGGATGAAGAGTATCTGGAGGGCCCTCCAGCCTATCACTCCGACAATGGCATAGACTACAGAGGAGACTTGCACCGAAATATCAATGACACGTAACTTGTAGTGTTTCAAGCAGTAATAAGTCACAAAACCTAGAAGTGCCCACATCGAAATCGTAGTAAAAAGCGAAACCGCTCTACCGAGCGCGTCAATCGAAGATACCGGTCCGGCTAGTGTCAACCTGCCCTGTAACATGTACTCGAGATACAGCTGCGAATACTGGATAATTGCCATCGAAATCATTACCGGTGTTTCGAAGACAACGTACACTGCGTATAGCAGTAAGAAGATCAGTGCCAAATTCAAGTACCATCGGTCCTTAATGCTCGCTATAAGTGCGGTAAATACAACAAAAACAGGAAGGAAGGCGTGCGTGAACATTAATGCTCCGTAGACTATGAGCGTTGCGATCCGAGACTGCACTCCCTTGCCGGTCATAAAGACGAGGCAAATTATCAGAAGCGTGAGGGCGAACGATTGAGCAGAGAACTGCCATGGCATGTAAGGATTGGCAGCGATAGCATATGCCACGATCGATAGAAAGTCTCTCACTGGGCTGTTCTGACTTGAGTACAAAAAGAGTCCACCTACAAAAGCTACGTTCCAAGTGAGAAATAGGATGGTACAAACCATCGAGATCGGAACATCGAGAACTCGTGACGCAATTGTTCCAAGAATAAAAAGCAGGGGCCATTGATAGTAAAGATTCCACACTCCGTTAGACGCATAGTTCTCAGTGAGTCCGCGGAAGAAATTCGCATCCGGTCCGAACGGGAACGTGAAGAAAAAAGTGATCGAATACGTGCAGATGAAGAAAACGATCCCACAGACGAAGCGCTCCCACATATGTTTGGAGTTGCTAGCGATCAGGAAGATTGCAATATTTGCGATTGAGAGACCAATCCAATAGAATGGGCTAATTGAATCATAGAGATAATTCGCTCGTGACTCTACGGCCACAGGAAAATTCCTGAACCACGCTACGCTGATCAAGAACAGGCCGATTGGAAGGAGAGCATAACCAATCCTAGAGCGCGCCCGACTCCATTCTTGATTGTTAGGTCGCACTCTATTACCACACAAGCAATGGTAGCATTTACTCTACAGGAAAGACATTCTGTTATGGCTATGATTCTTGATAGCCTTTGTCCTGAAGGTATTTGATCATATCCAACCACTGTGTGTTTCATTACTCAATGCTAGAACTTCGTTTCATATCGTTTCATGAAGTGATTTGCTGTCGCTTGCTCGATGCCAATTGTCCACGACCTCCCAGAACTACCTCCTATTGCCAGTAGTGGCGCGATTAGCGGTAGAAACATGTAGAACGCCCGTACAGTAGGTGGTGGCTTCGCAAACTTCAATGCTTGGTATACGCCGAGCATTGTTCTTGCCTTATACACTCGTTCCTCTGCGGGTGAACGTGTTCTGGAAGTCATTACGTAGGCCTCCGGGCAGAATTTCACGCGATAGCCCAACTCGAGTGCCCTAAACATAAGATATGTGTCTTCAGCTGTACATGGTGGGATTGGGACTAAGTGATTGAAGACTCGTCTATTGATTAGAATCAGTTCACCGCTGGCGGCCACGGGAAGTCTACGCCTCACATGATCGAGTATCTTGTAGAATTCTCTCTGAGGGCCCTCTACGACCTTCACTCCACAGTATGTTAGATCAGCTTCACGGGAACGCAAGAGAGCTTTGTCAAGCGAGTAAATACTTGTGTCGACATCATTGAGCACAATTAGTTGGGCGTTTGAAGGTACGAACTTACTTCCAAAGTTTATCGCATCCCATTTTCCAACTGCCTTTCGGTATCGTACCCTAGGATGGTTCACTCTCTCGCCACAAATAACCAAGAATCTGGAAACCCCTAGAGCTGCAAGTTCGTCAAGCTTGTCGCGTAAGTGGGTTCGATCTCTTGCTAGGACTAAGAAGAAAGGCGGTATACGTGCAAAGAGGTTTGTGTGCACTTTAAGTCCTCTCAGACCGAGCAGTCAAAGCTTCGCCAGATAATCGAAAGCTGAAATGAACTAGGACTAATTACTTTAGCTGTTTGATGCCACCCCATGATATCTTGAACAGATTAGCAAGCCGTAGAACTGCTTAGGGCGCTTAAGACAAACGGGATCTCGCAATCACCAAGGCGACTATTATGGAGGAGAGTCGGTCTTGACCACAATTACTACCTCAGGTGAAATCTGCATCTTTCGGAACTTAGAGGGACGGTAGGGGGAGATACCACGGCCTGGTTTTGTGATATCGCCCATGCCACATTCATCGACCAATTGTTTGACAAATCCAACCATACCATAACTGTGGTTCGGAGAGTAGGGCTTAGCAACGTAACAAAACAAGGTGTAGAGTTTACGGAGACTGCGCTTACCTCCCTCTAGCCGCCAAATTCGCTCCACTATGCTGTTATCCGTCTTCGGGATTTTTGGATCAAAAAATCTTCCATCTGGCCAGGACTGCCAGTATCCTGTACCCCAGTCTTCGATAGCATATATTCCTCCAGGCTTCAAATGATTGTTAAAGAGATGCCAGAAGGCGATCCGTGTAGGATCAGCCAGATGAGAAGCGTCGTCGACAATCACATCGAAACCGTGAGGAGCCATTTCGAGAGAAATGCGGTCAAGAAGCGCGGTGTCTTGCTGCAGACCGCGGTAAATGTGAGTTCTGCCAGTCGAGTCGTGAATGTCGACGGGATTGGCATCTAATCCCACGATATGGCCGTTTTGAAAATAGTCTCGCCAAAGTAACAGCGAGCCCCCCTTGAAAACACCAAGCTCAAAGAGCGTGATCTCCTTATCTTTGAAAGGCGCGAAGTACTCTTCGTAGACCTTGAGATATTTCACACTCTTGTCCGTCTGGTAGCCGGTCATATCCGAAAGCCTGACCATCGGATTCACCAGCTGACTAGTATGCTTGCTAGAATCGCGTCACGAAATCTGATCATGATAATTGTGAACTTCCTGTCTCAAATCTACTTGGAAGTGATTTATATGTCGTCCCTAATTGTGCATCTGCCTCGCGGATGGAGAATTAGAGGCATGATTGAGTCATGTGCCATCAACCTCTTCGAATATTGGTGGTGAAATATGCGGTTGTCGGGCTAACAGATCTATCCCGTGAAAGTACGACCTTCAAGCCACTCGCGGCCTTGGCGAGACTAGGACATCAAGTGACATTTCTGGCAGCAGTACCACACAAATCAGCAGGACGGCGAGAAGTGTCCGGTCTGAAGTTAGAGCTCATTCGAATTCCTAAGGAATCTCCCGTCTTTTCTTTGATCTTTTTCGAAATTGCCGCATTGTGGCGCGTCCTCAGAGCAATCTCACACTCAGACGTAATCATTCTTGATTACAACTCCGTGCCGTTGCTTTTCCCAGTCCTTTTTCTTCGGCGTTTGTTCAGCCGTAATCCAATATTGCTGCTTCACATTGAGACTAACGTGGTAGTTGAAGAAAATGCATTACGCAATATGGCGGTTTCTTTCCATGACGCTCTCTCAATGAAACTGGCATCGGTGCTTTTTGACAAAATATTCTTTTCTTCGCCCATGTTGGCAGAGCTCTATCGTAATACGTATCGACTATCGGGCAGTAAGATCGCTGTGTGGCCCAACGTTGTCGAGTCAGAGTTTGCTGGTTTTGTAGATGAAAAGAGAGTTGAACTCCTGCGCAAAGAGCTTGGATTGGCGGGCCGATTGAGCGTATTGTATCATGGATGGCTTTCAAAGGGAAGAGGAATAATTGAACTTGTTGAGGCGTTTAGACTTCTAAAAGAAGAGTCTGCCATGGCAGTCTTAGTTCTCTTAGGATACGGACCTCAGAAAGAGGCCATCTCTAAGTACGTGCGTGAGAACAGTTTAGGTGAAATTGTGAAACTTCGAGGACCAGTTGCCAATACGGAGGTTCCAAACTACATCGCAGCTTGCGACGTAGGTATAGTCCCTCTTCCGGATAATATATGGTGGCGCTATCAATGCCCGATAAAGGTGCTTGAGCTATTGTCGATGAACAAGCCGTTGATCGTTTCTGACTTGCCCGCTCACAGATGGATAATCGGTAACCAACCGGTGGCGATTTTCCTTAAAGGAACAGACCCACGTTCGATAGCTGACGGAATATGTGAATTCGCTAATTCAAGAAGCGACTTTGATCATGAGGCAGGAAGAATGATCGTAGAAGAGAGGTTCACGCCCGAGAAAGTTGCTAGCTATATTGAATCTGAAATCGTATCTCTAATTTCGATGCCCACGAAGATGATTATTGATCAGAAGATCAATTCTCACAAGCCATTGGGTTGAGTAGATGTTATGTCTTGGCCCCTAGTTTCCGTTGTGATACCGACGCAGAGTCGAGAACGGCAGACTCTGCTGTGTAGGGCAATTAATGGTGTGTTCGGTCAGGACTATCCTGGACCGATCGAGTGCTTAGTAGTATTTGATCGAAGCAAGCCGGTGGTTCCTTCAGTGGAGACAAAGGATGGCCGATTTCTCCGAATATTGACTAATGTACGTGCTGCTGGTCCTAGTGGTACAAGAAACACGGGAGCTATGGCTGCAAGGGGAGAGTTTCTTGCTTTTTGCGATGACGACGACGAATGGTTAGAGAGAAAGTTACGCCTTCAAATAGATGCCCTAGCGAATCACGTTGCCGTAGTAGCCACATGCGGGATATATGTTTGCTACGAGGGTCACGCAATAGCTCGGTTGCCTCCTAATCGAACTCTCACTTTCAGAGATTTTCTTCGATCGCGTTACACGGAGGTGCATCCGAGCACTCTTACGATGAGGAGACAAACGTTTTTCGAATACGTCGGCCCACTTGACGAGAATGATGCTCTCAAATCCGGCTACTGCGCCGACTACGAGTGGATATTGCGGGCTTCACGTCGGTGCAGGTTTGTCACTGTTAGAAAGCCCTTGGTACGAATAAATTGGCATCCAGGAGCTTGGTCGATGATGCAGAAAGCAGCACGATGGGAGATCACCATCGCTGCATTGTCATATCTCATAGAAAAGTACCCAGAGTTTCAACAAGAACCGCGGGGATTTGCGCGTATCTGCGGACAAATCGCTTTTGCATACGCTGCACTGGGAAAGAGAGCGCAATCTCGACAATGGACAGCAAAATGCCTATCCATAAATCCTCTGGACATTCGGGCGTTCTTGGCTATTCTTGCCAATTCTGGTTTGATGCGTTGGGAGACAATTGTTCGATTCATCAACATGTTGGGGAGGGGAATCACCTAACATCGTCCGGCGCTGTGCCGAGTGAGCTCTATCACGATTTCGACAAGAAACTGGAGAGATAGTTTGCTCTGGGTCTCTGTAACGGGACGCTCACGAAACGCGCAACAACGATTGTCGTACCGCTCGGAAATCAGGAGGTGGTAAGCAGCGAGTAGGAAGGTGATCCTTGAGCGTCTCTGCATTGTCATCTGCATTTTATGGGGTTGGAATCGAAGATCTGCCTACTCCGAATGTTGGAATAGTGAGGTGTTTTCCGGATAGAATGTTTCTGCCATCAACTATCGCTTTGAGGCTGCCCACTCGTTCGTATTGAAAATTCTCGAATTGAGGATGGTTGGTTGCTATGACGATGATGTCGCAGGATTCACGGGTAGGATCAAACGGTGTCATTCCCAGGCGTTCTATTTCTTCATTTGAGAACAGTGGGTCATAGACTCTGATATTCTTGATACCTTCCCTCTCGAGAATCTGGTTAAATGTGATTGCGGGGCTGTCCCTGCAATCCTTTACCCCACCTTTGTAGGATAGGCCGAAGATGGTTACGCGTGTCTCCACGGTGTCTTTCCTGATGTAAGCGCATGCTTCTTTCATCAGGCCGTAGACAAAATATGGCATCCTCTCGTTGGAGAGCATAGCATTCCACAGCGTGTTGAAAGGGGTTCCTGACTCTTCACCCGCAGAAATAAGATAATACGGATCCTTTGGAATACAAGGTCCCCCGACGCCTATTCCAGGGTAATGTGGATGAAAGCTCCATTTCGTTGCGGCCGCACCTATGACTTCAAGCACGTCAATTCCAGTGGAGTCACAGAAACGTGCGAATTCATTCGCGAGCCCGAGATTTAGTGCACGATAGGAGTTCTCAAGCATCTTAGTTGCCTCAGCTGCCTCTAGAGAGGAGACGAGGACCAGCTGCTTCACGAAATGTGAGTAGAGCTGACGAGCGAGTTCGGTTGAGTTCTGATCTATCCCCCCTATGACTTTCGGTATTTCCGACATAGCCAAGCTTGTGTTGCCAGGGTCTATGCGTTCAGGGGAGGCTACGAGAGCAAAATCACGACCGGGGACCAAGTGCGATTTTCTTTCTAGGATTCGCCCGATAATATTTCTAGTCATGCCTGGGGCGACTGTGCTTTCGTTCACAACTATGTCTCCCTCGTTGATGGATTGTCCTATTAGCGAAGATGCTTCTTTGATCATGGCCAAATCTGGTCGTCTGTCTACGAACATTGGAGTAGGCACGCAGACTATCTTCACACGTGAATTTGCCACGACCCCTGTATCTTGGGAGGCCTGTAAAGAGCCTGAGTCTACCAGTGACTTGATTTCCGAATGTGAGATTGCAACTAAGTGTTCGAGAGGGTTTCTTCCAGCCTTCACGGCATCGACCTTTTCAGCAGATGTGTCAAATCCGAGGACGTGGAATCCACCTTGGGCTGCTCCGCAGGCAAGAGACAACCCTACGTATCCGAGGCCTATGATGCACACCCTGTCTTCGAGGTCAACGTCTTTCATTTTCATTGGGAATTCATCTCTGTCCTACCGAGTCTGCATCCAATTGATTGTTGCGGCTATTCCTTCGCGCATCGGTGTCTGTGGTTTATAGCCCAGTTGTTGAGCCTTGTTTATGTCCGCGAGTCGGTTGAAGATTTCGATTTCTCTGGGACGATTCGATTTGTCGAAATTCTTGAGCACTATACTCGACTTAGAGTTTGATAATTTCAGTATGAGGTCCGCGAGTTCAGATGCTTTTGTAGGTACACCGGTTCCCACGTTAAATACTTGATTTTTCGCCCGACTTACTTGTGTTGCTGTCAAGGTAAGTCTAACTGCGTCTTTCACAAACGTGAAGTCTCGGACTTGATTTCCGTCTCCATAAATCTCTAACGGAGCTCCTTGTAAGGCAGCACGAACGAATCGTGGTATAACAAATCGGTCGTCTTGTCTTGGTCCATAGACGTTGAAGTATCTGAGGATAACGTATTCGATTCCGTATGCACGTCGGTAGGCTTCGCAATATCTCTCTCCGGCTAGCTTCGCGACGCCATAAGTCGACTTAGGAGATGTCCTGTCGGTTTCAGCTATAGGAAGCGATGATGGTTCTCCGTAGACTTCTGAAGATGAGCCGTAGATGACCATCTTTACGTCGTTCTTTCTCATCCCCTCTAGGATGTTTCGAGTTCCCATGATCTCCACTTCAAGAGTGTCAATAGGATGTTGATATGCATACTCGACACCTAACACCGCAGCCAGATGATACACAACGTCTACAGACTTAGTGGCGTCGAGCACGTTCTGTGGATCACATACGTCACCCTCGATGAGTTCGAACTGATTTCCTGGTGTTTTTGGCTGCTTGTTGGAGAAGTTGTCGAGTACGCTCACTTTGTTGCCTTCCGAAACTAGCTCTTCCACCAGGTGGGATCCTATGAATCCAGCTCCTCCGGTCACAAGAACTGACGTGGTTAAGTTGCTCTCCTGATACGGGTTACGTGTAGATGGCGCATGGTCTGGCTTATTACTGTCGTGTCGCGTCGTTGCATACGGAATGTCAAGGTGACTGTTGACGATAAATACCACATCATCAACAGCCTATTGCAGTTGTGCTGAATGCAGAAACTGTACTCCAAGTCGCATTTGACGAAGATCGGTCATGACCGCAGAGGCCTAATCTTCAGAGCATCGCTCGTCGACAGGGAGTACTCGTTCGTCGAAATGCGCGAGACGAGCCTGCGTGGAGGACATTACCATAGCCGTGAAACTTTCCATCTAGTAGTGCAAGGAAGGATTCGTTTCGAGCTTATGGACCCTATCTTGAGGAGAAAACGGCAAGTAACTGCTGGTCCAATGGATATTGTACGTGTCAGGGCTGGAGTGGCACATCTCTTAATAGCCTTGGAAGACTCAATATTCATCGAACCCCTAGCTGGACATGGCACAACAGTAAATTTCAACCCACAGCGGGCGCGAGTTGTTCACTTCATAAGGTCATCTGAGTGATTTGTAGGGAAACGGTACCTTCTCGTCAGCCAAGAAATGCTGTTACTTTTCGTCAGCTAGAAAATGCCGCTACTTTAGCCCAATTAGCTTGCCAAATCCCTTGCGGGTCGATTAGGTAAAAGAGTACGTTTGCGTCTTGTTGTGCTCCGTAATTCAGCCAACTGTCGAAATTAGAGTAACAGTCGAAACTTGAAGAAGTGTTCTCCCAATTTGACATCATGAGCCAAGTGATTGCTGGCTTTCCATATTGGGCCGCAAGCTGTGCGTTATAGTTAATCATTGATTGATGATTGTAGTCGTCTTCGGCCATGAACACTCGAAGATCACTCCCAAATAATGCGTAGTCAGTTGACAAAGCGGAACTGGCCCACTCATCTATTATGATTCCAATATGTGAGTTACTTTGCTCCGCCGTAATGACAAAACTTTGCAGTTGACTTTGCGACCAAGCCCCGCTTGAGATCGGTTCATCATTTATGATGAAATCAGGATTCATACTAAGTGCTTCAGGCAGGCCGTTCAGGGTTACTGAATAATTGTTTCTTCCTAGGAACACAAAAGTTTTGAGACCATAGGATCGTGCTGTTGCCAACCAGTTTGATAATTGTCGAAGATTATTGCTGTTTTCCCAATATCCGTCTGTCCCCACGATTGTGAAGTGAGCAGCAACTAATTGACTAAACGAAGGTGGAAAACTTGGTCCAGTTAATATGGATTGACTACTGATGAACAATCCTTTAGCAAATACTGAACGGGCAGAGGAGAAGTAAGCAGTAGATGTTGAGGTTTGAGTTATTATGTTTGTTAGCGTAGATGTCTGGGATATCGTGGAGGTAATAAGTTGAGGAACTCCACCGGTCCATTGAATTCTTACACTAGAAAGCTGCTGATGAATTACTACTACGCTCACTATGAGAATTATGAGTACGATTACTGTAGATTGACTTACCAAATTAGCTTCACCTGTATGAATCTTGCCTCTTCCGATAACCTTGAGCGCTTTCGTTCTGAATCATAGTTAACCACTTGTTCTCTCCAGCGATTCTCATTAGCGGCTTCAGCTAGCGCACGTGGTTTTCCGGTAGCTATCGTATTTATACTTACAAAAAGTTAGCCGTTACTGTGGACGAGTTCTGGGCGCATCGTCTACTGTGGCTCACGAAGATGTATTGTTACCATTTGTCTGGTCCTTCCGTATCCTATCACATTAAGTCATTATAAGCAAGTTAACTCCCTACGAGAAAACGGCAGTTTCCACTTGCAGACACAGTCAGATTCGCATCGGTCTCCAAGAGAAGCGATTGAGCACATTTTGAAATCGAGACATCCTGCGACAGTACAACAACTTGCTGAGATGGCGATGGCAGAAACTGACATTCGTGAAGAAGAAGTGGTTCAAATTGTCAAGGAGATGGAAACTGAAGGATCGTTGATGCTCCAAGAGCCGTTGCGCGATATTACGTCTACTTGGGACTATCTTCGTACCCCCATTCTCTCCTTGTGGTTCTGGACTGCGTTGGGCGCAACGGTTCTTACAACTAGTGTTGTTCTCTTTGTTCCTGACTTTTTTCCGATCGTAGTCATACGATGGTTGTCGGGGTCGATTCTTCTATTTTTCTTGCCTGGATACGCCCTTCTACACCTTCTATTTCCAGGGAGAAAAGAGAAGAGTTCACTTGAGCGATTTGTCCTGAGTATAGGTCTGAGCCTTGCTATCATTCCATTAATCGGCTTGATTCTCACCTACACTCCCTGGAGCCTCAGCTCCGTCCCGGTCGTGTTGTGTATCGCAGCATTCTCGATCGGCGTCTTGGCTGGGGCGGTCATAAGAAAATGGTTGCATATCCGCAATCGGCGATCGCTTGTCTAATACAATTGCCTTTTCGGAGAACTCAAGATCTTCAAACCTCAACCTGACGCCGCAGTCCCTCGACGCTGACCAGCGATAGTAGTATGTACAGTCGTCAGACTGGACATTCGGACCCGCCTGAGGGGCATGAAAAGATCGGGCATGTGAGCAGTATGTGAGGGAATCGAATCGACGTTCTTGTCCTTGACTAGTCTTCTTACAAACTTGAGACAGGCGTATAAAGGGGAGCATTGTAAAAGAAAGTGTCTGAAGCCGGGCTAATCAAATCAACATGAATATCGTCCGGGAAAAAGTCAGCGAAATCGTAGTCAGCTGTTCTTGCGTTCTCTTGCCTATCCTTTCTCTTGATGGAGCAAGCACGAGAACCTCCACACTTCGCGGAAGGTGTCGAATCAATTCCACAATATAGGTTCCAACGCCCCCCCAAACTGGGAGAAATTCGGGTGCAAGCATACAGAGTTTCATAAATTGAAATCAGCACACGACTCGACGGTGCGTGAGATTGAGACTAGAAGCGTCAGGGGGTCATGTTCTAGGTGTGGAAGCCACATTTGTGGAATGGAAGCAATCTAAGCCCTCTAAGCGTCCAGACTGCTCAAGTTTTCTGTACGGAACGGCCATAAACCCTATAGCGTAAATCGTAAGGGTTGATGTGAGGAAATTTGCTCGAAACGGAGCCTCCAATAAATCGTCCAGCAAGAGACCGTGTAATCTCGAGATTACTTTCATCAAGACCGGTTGCGAAGGACGACGTTACCGTGGTAGTGCCCGTTCTCAACGAGGAAAAGGCCATAGGAATGGTCCTAGATGAATTGACCAGTAGTGGATACCCGCACATTTTAGTCGTCGACGGATATTCAAAAGACAACACCGTTCAGATAGCGAAAAGCAAAGGCGTGAATGTCGTTCAACAACACGGGATGGGTAAGACAGGGGCTATCAAGACTGCGATAGATCTCGTCCCAACACCTTACATGCTAGCAATGGACGGCGATTATACATACGCCGCCTCCGACATCCAAAAATTCCTTGACCATGCCCATAACTACGACGAAATAGTGGGCGTCCGTGGAAGAGAAAACATTAGTCGACTTCACAGAATAGGAAACCGCATTATTTCGAAATCTTTCAATCTGATGTTTGATACCGCACTATCCGACGTTTGCTCGGGCATGTATTTGTTAAGAACCGAGTCTGCAAAAGAGCTTGACTTGCATAGCGGCGGCTTTAACGTGGACGTGGAAATTATTGCTCAGACAGCGTTGCGTGGGGAGGTTACAGAGGTACCGATAGAATATCGCGCTAGATTGGGGGAACCGAAGTTATCAACTTGGAGGAACGGTATTCAAATCATCTATTCGGTCCTGATCTGGACTAGGATTTATAACCCGGTCTTCATTTTTTCGGTGATTGCTGCCTTCGCATTCGTACCCGGTCTGACGATTTTGATTTGGGCGGGGTTGACGTGGTTGCTGCGAGGGGTGTTCCATAGTGGTTGGGCTCTGCTTGCAGCGGTTCTGTTGTTCGGCGCCGGCCAAGCCCTCACGGTTGGATCGCTCTCACTCCTCATCAAACGTGCGGAAGCCAGAATCACAAAACGGCTTAAACAGGCCGGGTCGTTCCGTTATTGAACTAAACAACCACATGGTAAAACGACCTATCAAATCGGGGAACTTCGCCACGATGGTACCTTCGCTTCTGTAGTTCTACCTAGGCATAATCATGTCGATCAGAGAAAGACCTAGCGCGCTTTGTTCTCAACACTTAAGTCGTAGTCGACGTTTGTCTTCGCGTCTTGAGTTAGCTGAAGCATTTCTTCTTGATATTTTATTTTATTATTTCATTTAATATTTCTTGATATTTCAGGTTTGCAACGGTAGTTAACTTCCTCTCCGAAACTGATCTGCTGATGGCTTCGAGAGTTTCGAGGGTTCGAGGTCCCGTAAGGTCGATGGCGCAGTCTCCGCGTACGACCCGGTCTGCAAAGTTCTCGATTTGAGACATCATGGCGTTGCTGGGAGTGAGTGGAATCTGGAAGCTCGCATCTCTTGAGTGCTGGACTAGCAGTTGGCGCAGGCAGTCGACTTTCAAAGATCCCTCGGAACCTACGATTGTGACTTCCCTAACGTTGCGTGGATGTAGCCAACTGAGTTCGATGTGAGCAAAGATGTTGTCGCGATATTCAGCTAAAATGTAGGCGACATCGTTGTGTGCGCTGGAGTTTCTGTAAGCTCTTCCAACACCGCTCACGTCCTTGGGCCATGCGCCGAGAAGTAGATTGAGAATATCGAGTGGGTCCTGCCCTAGGTCGAAAGTTACATCCTCGTCCGGAAACGAATTTTGGTCTGTCCAATGGACTTTGACGTAGTAGAGTTTCCCCAGCTCTCCGCCGTTAAGCATTTCATTTGCAACCTGCAGCGCCCTGTTAAATCTAATAGGGTGGCTGATTTCAATCAACAGGCCCCTTTCTTTTGCAAGGTCCACTAGATGATAGGATTCATGTGAGCTTAATGTCATTGGCTTCTCTACTAGAACATTCTTGCCCGCCCCTAGCGCCATCTCCGCCAGCTCATAGTGCGATTCGGTCGGTGTAGCTATATGGACAATTGCGATGTCAGGGCTGTCCAGTATATCATGAACGTCTTGTGTCAGCATCTCCTGCTTAATGGAAGACGTTTCTTTGGTTATGAGCAAGGCTCCTAATGCTGCGATAGAGCCATCGCATATCTTGAGTAGACTGACCTTTCCTCTTTGCTGAGCAGCAAGGTATTCAGCTGCAAGTTCCCTTCCCAATTGACCTGCTCCGACGATTGCTGCGCCAATTGGGTCACTCAAAGCCTATCACTAATCGAGTCCGGCGAAACAAAATTAGCGGAAGCTGGAGCGAACGTCGCTTCGGTTTCCGCAATCATTATTTTCGCGATTCAAGAAATCAGTCGTCAGGATTCCATATAAGGCTTGAGGAACTTCATTCCACCACTCTGAGTGACACGGTCGAACTCCCTGCAACATTCTATCTCTGCAGATACTGCCTATGAAAGGGTTAAGCAGTTCCTGTGAAATAACGCAGGTACAATCTGTCGTCCCTGAAGTCGGACGTTGACATACCTAGAAGTTATCCAGAGACTCTGGCTTATGAAATTCGAAACACATACCTGAACGACGCTAGAATCCGAGTCAGGTGAATCGCGTCGGATACACCACTAAGCCTACGGCTGCAACTAAGAGAACAATCAAACTCAGAACGACTAGTAAGATGGGAGACTGCTGCTTAGGTTCCGTCGTGGTAACAGCCTGCTTTGTTAACTGAGTCGACTCAGGTGATTGTGCTCCCATAGGACTTTGAGTTGGAATTGGATTTGTGGTGCCTGACGCCTGACTTGAACTTGATGTGCTCGAAGCTGGGGAGACGTAAGTGCCGATCGAGGTATCGACGCTCGGGAAGATTCTTCCGTTGTCATCGGCCAGGTCGCCTGCTGTAACGTATATGGTGATGGTTCCGGTGAGAGATGGTGGTGTGAACGTGTAAGTGTATGTTCCAGGAGCAGTCTGCTTCAATGTCGAGGTAACGTCCACGCATCCTGTGGTTCCACACACGTTCAGCGTTATATGATTGGAGGCTAGCACGACTGGTGCTCCATCCGCGTAAAGCACGTTCAAGACACCAGAGTAAAGGCTAGGTGACGCTAGAGCAGGAGCGCCTGTGGTTCCAAGGATTGGCGTGGCTATTGGATAGCCTGCGCCGAAGACCGAGACTATCGGCAGGGCTAAAAGTACGAGCACAGCTATGGCGGTTAGCTTCAGAGCCTGCATTAATATCACGTAACACACCTCGCTTTTGGTATATATAGCATATGGTGGCTTGATACAGAACAGGGGCCTACTGTGCTCCCACTGGCCCGAAAAGGCTGTGCGGGTCCAGTAGTAAGGGGTAAAGGCTGCGGAAGGCGGCGTTAACCAAGAGAAGGATCAGAATCACCGCAAGAAAGCTTCGTGCCGTCCGATACCTCGGAAACCTGAATTCAACCACTATGACCGCAACAACGACGGCTGTTAAGATTGCTAACCTAACAAGTGGGTCATCGAACAGGAACAGGCCAGCGCTGGCCGCAATCAACGCCAAAGAGGTGAGGTGTGATTTCAGAGGCCATTTCTCTCCTAAGCTATGGATTTGCCACCGCTTCGAAATTTCTAGGCATTTCTCTAAGCCTAAGGCAAGGAGGATTGGGAGCGGTGAAACGTACAGCATTCGCCAGAGGCCCGTCTCGCTCAACCCGGGGTTGGTGGGGTTGTAATTGGTTGGGGCAACGAGGATTGACCCAATAAACCAAGTAACGATCCAGGCCACCACATAGTTTCTTGCCCCTCCTTGCCTTCCAGAAAGGCTGTAGACGCCGACTAGGCAGAGGAGGAGGAGGAGGGGCGGAATGAAAGGGGTCCAATTCACGAATAGCTCCTGCATTGCACCCCCGAACGTCAGCAGGCTACCTGGCTGGAAAAATGGCGAGGCGTACAGGCCGAGAGTATTCATCAAATCATACCTTAAGTTCGGAAGAACCCCGTAAGCTCCTGCACCCACTGGTAGAGCAATGATGAGCGCTGCCAGTGCTCCATGTACTGGCCGATCCTTCCATGGAGTGCGCCAGGAAACGAGGATTGTTATCAGCAGCGTCGTGAAAAAGATTCCCCAAGTCCAAGGATGAATTACCAAAATAGCGAACGAGATCAACCCTTCGACAACGAATGTTATCACACTCCAAACCCCGCTTCGAAAGTAAAGTGAGAGAAAGAGCATCCATAGCAAGTAGGCAACCCAGTTGGCTTGAATTCCCGCGTAGATCCCAAGCGTCGTTGGCAACCAAAGCAACGTGCATACTGCTGAAAGGATTGCAAGTTCATGGTTCCACCCTCCCTTAAGGATCGCCAGGAAGACCGTTGAGGCTGTTGCGATGGCGAGGATTAGTGGAGCATATTTCACGATTGAGAAAGCACTCATGCGCGTTGCGAGTTCTATGAGGTAAAGGAATCCAACGTACAATCCGTGTGTGTACGACGTAGCGAACGCCTGGTAAGGTGTGAGGCCGGCCAGAGCGTTGAGCGGGTTCAGGTATATCCAGTAGGAATCGACGCCAACAATCCATCCCTGCCCCGCCAGGTACGAGTAGAAGAATGTGATTATGGCTAGAATTGCGAATAGGTCCAACGATGCAGCCAGCAGTCTAATTTTCGGCTTGGTCTTAGCTGTTGGTTCATATCGAATAACTAGTGGTTTGCGACGAAAACGTATTGTTAGGGCTATCCAGGAGAAGAGAAGCAGAAGCATTAGGCCAATGGCTAATGGAAAAAGCGAAAAGGTGAGGTTCAGTTCAAGCTCCTGAGATAGCATCCCCACCTGTGCGTGTGGGTTGAGCGCGGCACCGACCCAATAGTACAGGGGCGACGACTCTATGAGAACGAAAATGCTCAGTGCAGGAACTAAGACATCACCTACTGCAAGTCCGCGCAGCTCAGACTTTGAAACGCTCGAAATGACGCCGAAGGCAACGGTCGCGTAGAGAATCACGACCGCATACCTTACGCCAAGAACCGTGAGGGTTAAGGCAGCAGCCCACATTGTGAGAATCCCGAATAATCCTGACCGGGACAATTTTGATTTATTGAGTACGAGTGTGCACGGAACGGATACGCTCGATGCAAGGAAGAAGTAGAGGTCGTAGGTGGCTGAAGTTAGAATCGTTTGCGTTACGTGCGGGTAGTATAGGTAGAATGGAATTTTAAGTGAATTCAAGAGTACGAGTAGCCCTATCCCCAGGCTCACTCCGCTGATGCAACGCGATAGCTTCGCAGCGAACTCCATGTCCCGCATGTCCCGTTCGTGGGTTTTGTTTGCTTAAAGTATGCTGTTCTCGTGGATCGCATGGCGTTGGAGGCCTGGGTTTTCCATTCCTGCTGGCTTCGGCTTGACCGCAGGTCTTTTATGCCTGAACCACCATTGTACGTTTTATGGCACATCAGCGTACCCAGATGCTTCTCGCCCTCATTCATTCATCTCAACAATCCTCATCGTTATCGGCGTGTATCGGAGCATCAACTGGCGACGCGACAGGTAGAAGTGGCTGAGGGAAATCCCAGGGCTTTTCCTACTTTCTTCGCCTTATAATCATGAGCGCAACCATCGTGCAGATTGTTGCGATCATTCCATAGTAGCTTTGGAATTCAGGCACCGGGGTTTGTGGTTGTGCTGGGCTGAGGAAGGTTCTGGCGTCAACCCTTTGATTTTGAACGTCGCTTGGAAGTGTGACGAAGGCTGGTGCACTTCCCGAAGCCAGTACGTGCACCGCGTACAGGTCTAGGGTTGAGAACATTGGCGGGTCCAAGGCCCGGGCTGGAGTGGCCATCGGGTCCATTATATCCGAACTGTCAAGTATGCTTCCTAAACCGAGAACTCGTCCCAGCTCATGGATAGCCAGCCAAAAGGCGTACTGCCGTGCCGTTAGGTTGCCTGCCTGCGCCGCATTGAAGACGTTCGGGTCGAGGTATGTTTGAGTCGATTTAACTGACGTTCGCGAACCGGGTTCGAAATTGTAATTTGTCCACCCAACCGCAATTCCCGCATAGGCCTTCGGCATGTCGTAGCTAACCTTGGCCGTCGCGGACCCGTCATTCGCTTCAACAAACGTGTATGTTGGGCCTGCTGAACTCTGCCATACCTGAGCCAGATTCCACGCAACCGTCGCGTTCACCACAACATCGTGCGCCCAGGCTGGGGACGTGGGGATTGAGATTTTGATTACAAGGGACGAAAACCTTCCGTTAATAGGAATCGATGGCTGGGTCGATGCGTGCACGGGAACCGCGAAGATTGTAATGAGTAGGGCGAGGGCAATGATGCAAGCCGAGTACCGTGTCCTAGGCAAGTATTATCTAGAGAATATAGGCTAATTTTCTAGAAATCATCGATGTAACTGCACATAGAACAGAGTGGTGACAGTTATAGAACAATTTAAGATATTCCACATCACGCGTAGGGGTCAGACGCTCATCTAACGGCCGCAAAAGGGCTACGTTAGCTTCCTAGAATTCGTCTCAAAGCACCAAGCCGAACCGGTGTTTCCTTTTCTGCAAGTTTCATGGCCCCCTTGTCAATTTCGAGGGCGAACCATTGCTTTTCGTGGCAGGTTGCGCATTCAACCTCATTGGGGCCGCTTAAGGTTAGGTTTCTGTGCCCGCAGGCCCGGCAGGCAACTCTCGTAGCTATTCGGACGCGGCCGTTCGGCGTTGGAGATTCTGTGTCGCTAATCGAGCGCAGCGCGCTTACGATTTCAACTGGGGAGACTGCGCCTGGTTTCCGTCTGATCTCCATGCCAGGGTATTGTCTGACTTCCACGAACTCCCAGCGAACTAGGAAATCGACGGCCCGTTTCAGCGTTCCCTCATCCAAGCCTGAAGTCTCCTTTAGTGCCTCAGGGGTTTCCCATTCCAGTTCGGGAATCGCTGACCAAACAGTCTCGAGGAACAATATCTTGCCAACTCAAACGCGTGTTAACCCGGGAGGGCAGGTAAACCAAGTGTCACCAACGGTCGTCGACCTCAGTCACATACAACGCTATAGAACATTGCACGAAATCTTCTATGATGCGATTTGCAACCCAACTCGACTCAAAAGGCCTAAGGGTATGCTCAGTTTTCTAAATGCGCAGATGCGTCTTGGCGCGTACTCGTATGCTGCTCCGTCCCGTGGCATTGACGATGTTCGTTTTCGGCCTGCTAGTCTGGCTGTACGTTATCACCATACAGATCACGCATCCGGATTGGCTTGCCGAGGAATTTTCTCACCTCAACCTTCCACCCCTGAACTGGCGGTTAGACGAAGTGGGCATCATAGCCTTCGCAGTCGCCGCGGTCGGCTTCTTCATCTGGCAACTTGAACAAAACTCAACTCACAAGTGAAAATGCCGTTCAACACGAAGTAACATAGTTTGCTGGCCTTCTTCTGGACAGTGATATTCCCGGGGTCGAATAGACATATTCAGTGCAGAGAGAGCGGACATGAGCTTTTTGTTGAGTATCCTAGGCTAATGGTAAGCACGTTGTCTGAACTCGACTAGGAGGACGCTAATTCGTTTCGCTTCCCAGTCTACTTCATATTCTATGCGAATGTCTCCAATTCGGATTCGATAGAGGTCTTTCAGTCCGCGCAACTTCTTTACGTCGTATTCTGGTACGGGAGCTGGATTCTGCTTAAGCACCTCGAAGGCAATAACAATCCTCTCAACCTAGTGTTTGGGAATGTGGGTTCTGTTAACTTGTCGGCTCATTGCGTTCAGTGACCTCTCATGCCTAAAGGTGAGAAGTGTGGTAAGCAGTCTCGTCATCAGTTGATGAAAACGGCTCATTAAGCGATATGTGGGTTTCATAACCCGAAAGCTGAGCGGTTCGATGTTGGGTAATAGGTTGCTTTGACCAAGCGTAAAACCCTGACTAGGCGAAATGGTCTAGCTGGCCTGGTGAATGCTAGGCGAGAGCCGTGAGGTTCGCGGCCGTCGCGTCTGCAATTGAAGCGATGGTACAGGAATCCGTGACTGACGGTAATCTTGAAAGTCGATGCAGACGAGTTAACTCAAACGCATGTGCCGAAGAGCTAACAGAACCGGAATGTGCCTTAGCGACTTTCTTGCACGGTTTGAGATTATCAGCTCAAACTGGGACTTACACGCCTAATTCTTTTCGCAGTTGAGTGAGCGTTACATAATGGCCCCTCTCAATCTCCCGCCGACTTTTCCTTATTCGCCTTCTTATCGACGGGGTTGGCACCTCTTCGGGCAGGAGTTGGGCCCGCAGGCGAAGAAGTTCAATTTTCACATCGTCCAATCTCGTAATGACTCTCCGAATCTCCGTTTGCGTGATGGCCATCGGTCTAAGCCCAACATAACAGAATACCGGTGCGACTAATAATTGCATCTTGGCTCTCGCAAGTTGAAGGACTCAAAGGCAGCAATCATCAAGGCTTTTACGAGTTACAGAAACACGCCGAGATTGTTGATGACAAGAAACGCAACCTTCAACGCGCACCAAGAATAGTTGCTCAATAACCCGCTAACACGACAGGGCGTCCATTTATGAGGCGTACCTGACGTCGGGGGTTTACCACATTGTACGCGGTAAAGGCAGTTACCGCGGCCCCATAAACCCCCAAGGCGGTGAGTGAAACTAACGGAATCAAGGTTAGCTGATCAAACGAACCATACAGGAATGACTCGAGGCTCGCAAGAAACCCTAGCCATGAGTCAAATCATTGAACCCTGCTGGGCTCGTCTTACGAGCTAGCCTAAAGTGAAACCCCCCAGACTAAGGGTCACCGCGCGATTATGCCCCCCTGAGCAGCCCGGGTTCCACAAAGCCAGACCGGAGCAACAACCAGTTAAGCAGGACCAGTGTAATATTCTGAGGAGTGTATCTGGATGAAGGGGCGACGGTTGTTTGTGGCCATCGACTTCTCAAAGTATAGAGGCAGATATGTCGCCCTAGTTAGAAGAGAGATTGTTGCTAGTGGTAGGGACGCGGAAAAAGTTTGGTTGGAAGCCAAGAAGAAATATCCGCAGGCCCAACCTGAATTACTTAAAGTTTCGAAAGGCGAAACGCTCGTGCTTATCGTATGCGGATAAGCTTCCCTTACTTGAAAGAACAGTCGCGCATTTTCGGAGTAGTCACCCGCCCCATCGCGAGAGTGATCCTACAGCGAAAGTATCCGCAATGGATGTATGTCGACTCGGGGGCAGATATCTCACTGATCCCTCTGTCTGTTGGCCGACTGATTGGGCTGACTCGAACAAGAGAAGACAGGCTCCAGAGAATATTCGGAGTCAGTCAATCTTCCGTTTCAATAATCGTGAAGAAGGTATCAATGCGTATTGGGTCGTCAGAATTCAACGCTAGAGTCGCTTGGAGCCAGGTCGAAGAGGTCCCTCTGCTTCTGGGCAGAATGGACGTGTTTCCCAGATTCAGTGTGATATTCAAAGAAAGAAATCAATTAACCACCTTTTCAACGAGCTAGACCCAGTCAGTGCGAATCCCTCATCTTGTCTAGGAGGCGTTTCATCTCCCCAGGGCTGGAGCACTCGGATCCGCTACCGGCTAAGTCGACTGTGCTTGGTTTGGGTTTCAGGAGTATGCCTGAACCTGAGTTGATTACTTCCAGTCGCGTACCCTCCCTGACCAAATACTTCTTCCTCACTCTGACGGGGATAGTTACTCGTCCCTTTCTGGTAACGAGTACTTCTTCGTTGGTTCTGTTAACTTGTCGGCGCATGTTGACTCACCGGTTTCGTTAACTCTCTTCGTTCATGGCACAAGGCACTACCAATGGAAGGGCAGTACATAGGGGGTTGCGGGGCGATAAGTAACATGGTTTACTTCAAAACAGGGGAGGCCGCCATCGTACGCAGCAACTGCAGTTAGAAGTTAACCGTCCCGTGTTGGTCCTCCCCCTGAAATTTTCGAAACTGCGAGCGCTAGAATGTACGCATCATTCTCGATAGGTACAGTCTAAATTTGCATGCACCATCATTCATAGACAGCTCGCCTGTGGCCCACGGTGAGCAGAATCACCTTGTCGTCTGAAACTAAGTAAATTACACGGTAACGGCCGATCCTGAGGGAATACTTTCCTTCCCATTGGCCCCTGAGAAGTTTTCCCGCGTGCGGATTTTCCTCAAGCACATGTACTTCGGAGAATTCTGATTTGTGTTTGTCGATCTAGGTCTTTGAGTCTACGCCCGAAGCGTGGAGCGAACTCAAGCCTGAACTTGGCCTTCAAGACCAAGCTCCTTTACAAGTTCTAAGAAGGGCCTCGTTCTTCCTTCCTTCACTTCAGTGAGCGCGTCTTCGATGTCTCGCACCAGTTCTTTATCGCCGCTAACTTCCATGGTTTCGACGAGTTCCTCCATCAGCCTACTAGCCTTCATGAGGAGCTCCTTTTCTTCAATCGTTAGTAAGCTAGTCATGGCAGGCTACCTAATACTACCCTGTGCGCCCAGCTACATATTCATTCTCCATGCCGCCAACGCAGTTCGGGACATCACGCTACTCTCAGAGGAAGAATTGGAATTCTCGATAGGTTACAGTTGCACGCACCACATGCAGTTCTTCGTCTTCGTGCCGTCGGCCGCTTCAACTTCGGCGAGGGAATAGTGGCAGTAGGGACAATAATCCAAGTTGCAGGGCCTCGTGCCTAGTTGGCTAGCGATGAGTAACATGGTTTACTTCAAAACAGGCGACCCCTCCCTCAACCGCTGTCGGGCGCAGAACAGTTACCGGTTAACCAACTCGAATAGTCCGCACCATAATCCACACTACCAAAAAAACAGCAAAACAGGCCCGGTCTGACTCAGAAAACTGAGTCACCCCCCCCTGGGGGGTCCTCCAAGCGTGCGCACGCAGGCCGCGGGGGATGCCTAGCCTATGTTATACAGCCCCAACTAGGTGCTTCCACGTGGCTGGGTAGGTTCCCCCACCTTCAGTGGCTTGCGCGAATCGCGCAGAACAGTTACCGATTAACTCGACAACCTATCCTACCGAATGCGTGTGGTAGTGCAGGAAACTAAAGCAGCTACGGGCCTAAGTTTTCTTTTTTCTGCTTCGGCTTGGCTTTTTCGCCGGAGTGTTCGAACTCACGGGTTCTGTGTCTAGCGGCGCCGGCGGGGGCGTTGTAAGCATCGTCCAACCAATCCAAGCTGAGATCACGAGAACGAGGAGGACGAAGAGTAGGACGGGTATCCCAATCGCCCAATCATGCCAGTAAGCTGGAAGCCCTACGAACGGGGCGAAGAACGCAAGAAGATACACGATCGCGACGATAAGCGATACTATGAAAATTGCGAAGCCGTAACCTTGATCCTTACTCATGGAGGTTCAAGCTCGAACCGGAATTAACTTCGGTCACAATATAAGCTTTAACAAAGCTGCCTTCAAGATATTTAAATCCTGAACGACAAACTACGTAACAGAGTAGGGTATGACTAGCGTAACTGAATTGCAGCATAGAATCCAGAAGACGCGACAGTACCTACATAGGCTGGAGACTGAACTACATCGAGTCGAGTATCCATCGCCAACAAGAAGAGAGTCGGAAGAGCAGAGGACTAGAAGATTGGAAACCGAGTTCAACCGTGAGTATCCTAACATGGTAATTGAGAGGAGCGTACTCAAGCTCGTTGGTAGCCTTCCGAATCGTGGAAGCGATAGCAAACTAATAGCCCAAGCAATTGTCGAAAAATATGCAAAATGAACCGCCCTTTGTAGACGCAAACATCTTCCTAGATGTCGCGAGAAGGCGGAAAGGTCACAAAGAGAATCAGGAAGACCACAGATGACGAGATGTTGAAGAGAGTTGAAAGAGTTGAAATTTGTTCCCCTTGCGAGGCTGATGCTCTTCCAACAAGCACACAGCTGGGAACTCAAGTTAATTGCTTGTAGCCGGGTCTCTGGCTGATTAGGGTTGGGAGCTTCTGCGACATAACCGGATAACCCGCACTGTGACCGACTATTTCGTTCACCAATTCCGGAAGCCCAACGTTGTACCGTTTCCCGTCCGTCCTCCGCCGAACCGCGAGCATTTGCGTCTCAACTTCACGCTTACCCACAACCGCAACGTAAGGTATCCAGTTAAGCTCAGCATCCCGCACACGCCTGTCCAAGCTTTCATCTCGGTCATCAATGTCGGCTCTAACATGTGAAGCGGCCAATTGGTCGGCGAGTTTCTGGGCATGCTCCAGGAACTCAGGCTTGACGGGGATCAGTCGAATCTGGGAAGGCGACAGCCACAGCGGTAGGCTTGGTTTCCCTCCCAGTTTCTCCGTTCTCGCACACTGGTCTAGCACCGTGAAAAGGTAACGTTCAACCGAGCCGATGACGGCCGTGTGGATTATTGGCGGAAACTGTTTCGCACCTTTCTCATCGACGTACGAGATGGCGAAACGTTTCGCGTTCCCCATATCGATTTGAAACGTTGCGATCTCCCTCGGCCTTTCAAGCTCGTCAATTATGTGGTACTCTATGTTGAGAACCCAGTAGTAGATACCCTCAGGGACAAAGTTGAGCAGCGCCGGCTTCCCCTCCCGCTTCACAAGTTTCATCACGTAATCTTTGTGTGAGTCCAGGAAGCTCTGAGTGATGTTATACACTGAAACATAATCCCTGCCGAGTTTCCCAATTTCCTCGTAAATTTTATCATGTAATTTGAGGGTGACCTCCTTCGCATCTTCGAGGTTTCTGCAGTAGATGTGGCAGTCGGGCATGTGCAATTTCCTTAACCTAAACGAAAGCAGAAGCTCACCGCTCTGCTCCAGGCGGTATGAGTCAGCCACTTCGAAAGTCCCGAAGGGCAAGTGCCTGTAGCTCAAGGTCCAATTCCTCACGGCTGCAAACTGCTGGTGGCAGGCGGCGTATCTCATCACGAAACTCTTGTTCTCCACCTCAAGCCGGTAAAGCCTCGAACCGAAGAGGTCTGCGTGTTCCTTCACGGCTGGGACGGCTAGGTCGAACATGTTCGTGCCCTTTACCTGCAGGATCGGTAATCCAACCGAGCTCAATACACTCCACGAATATTCGCTGATGAGGTCAAAGATCATTACACCCTCAGGGTTGTAACGCATGTGGCCTACGTCGGAGAAGTTCTCCCATTCGATTCCAAACTTCTTGCAGTATTCGAGGTAACGCGGTTCCCCTCCCGGCAACGCCTTCTTGAGGGCCTCCTTCTCTACGAGGATGCGGAACTCCTCTTCGCCAGGCTTGAACACGTACTCCTCGGGGTCGTAGAGTTTTCCGTCCAGTGCCAGAACCTTATAGTAAGTCTTGATCGGTGCAGGTTCCGCCTTTGCCTGCTCAGGCCTAATTGTTCTGGATAATTCGGAGAGCGGATGGCCAAGGCAGTGAAGGCTAAAACTCTTGTAGTATCCGAACGGACTACGGTGTACTTCGAAACTCATCTCGCTCAGAAATCTGCTTAACTGCTCAAGAACAGAAATCGCAACGGCCGCGGAAGCAAGACTGCTTGAGAGGTGCGCGTAAGGGTATACCAGTATACGGTTCGCGTTTACGGACCTTGCAACCTCAGCGATGGATTCAGTAGCCTTCCTGACAACTTCACCGGGATTCTGTTCATCCTCCTTCTCAATAGTCGAAAAGGCCACAAGCACATTCTCAAACTTACCAGCTCGGTTGTCCTGTAGGGGTTCCGGGTTCTTGACAGCCGTCTGGCGGACCTCGTACTCGAACGATTCGCAATGAAGTAATAGAAGCCTCAAAGAATCCAACACTCATAGTGGCATGTGGGAACTGCAGGAGATTAACATAGGTTGAACATCTCTTTTCTGGAACGCAGCTTCATTAGGCTGAGAATCGCCACTTGTCTAGCTGACGGTCTTTCCGCGTCAGCTTCTTGAATTCCCGGTAATGGGTCTTGCACAGATAAGCTCTGCGAGCACCCCCAATATTGAGCCCACTGTGTGAGACTTTTTCAGTTGAGATGGACCGGAGAGCAGCGGCAGTACACCCTACGACGCTGCATTTCTGTCCCTTGTTCACTTTGCCCATGGACATCGCACTAAGAAAAACAGCATCCTGCTTGAAAAACTTGGTTTCGCTGCCTGGAGGAACCGATGGCATTCGACGCAATGCTCGAGTGGAAAAACGTTCTACACCCCGGGGGATAGAGACAAAGGGGAGAGGGACAATAATGTTAGGGAAACCGAATAATGGGGCACCAGCGATTGAAGCGTTCAACGAAGCTCTTTGAAAGACTCTTGGATTCTGACGTGAAAGTGAAGTTACTGACACTCTTTCATAACGACCCAGAGCTGTCCGACACAGTGGAAGGGCTGGCGAGCAGGGTCGGGGCAGATTTGACAGAGGTGAGAAGGTGCACCGAGGACCTATTAGAGCTGCGGCTGCTGAAGAGGTCAGAATATTACACCTTCAGCCCAAGCCGGGACAAAGAGATTCAGGACGCAATTTCAAAACAACTCGACTTGGGAGAGTCCTCCGTTCCTCAGGAGATCTTGTCAGAAAAGGAGCGGATCCCTACTGGCGTGGATGTTCTCGATGGCCTACTGCCCGATGGCTTACCCGCTTCACTGGCAGTCCTGATTCTGAGTGAATCAAGTTGCGGTGACGAGAACCTTCTGGCTCACTTTGTTGCGAAGCATACGGAAACAAATCAAGTCGTGTACGTAACGTTTGATAACTTCCCCGATAACATCAGGCAACTTGTAGACGCAATTCGACACGGGAAAGGCGCCCAACGGTCGAAGCTAACTTTCATTGATTGCTATTCTAAGAACGTCGGCCTGGAAGGTTCTGAAGAACATGCGTTGATTCCAGAAGACCTACCGGCAATTAATATCGCATTGTCGGAGATGACTAGTAGAAGAGGCGTTTCACTCGTCGTAGTTGACTCCCTTGACACGGTTATACGAAAGAGGGATGTTCGCTCTGCAATTGAGTTTCTTCATAGCTTGGTCGCCCGCGCGCGTCAATCTGGATATCTGTGTCTAGTAAACCTGAACGGGAAGGCTTTTCATTCAGCCGTCGTCGCAGCTGCCATGGACATTGTAGATGGTGTTATCCAACTCAGGGTTGACGAGGGACAACAGCAACTTGCGCGTTCACTCAGAATTTTCAAAATGCCCGTCAGGCACCTCTCGAAGTGGATGGAGTACGAGATTTCTGATGAGGGCGAATTCGTACGAGTCCAGCAAAAAACGGTGTAGAAGGGCCAAAACAGATTCGAGAACGTTTGCCAAATTTCATGCGACGCTAGGCAGATTATGCTAAACCAGTTAACTCGGCGCTGTATCAGTTTAACAGATACCTGTAGGTCCTGCACAGAAATCATTTATTCGACTCAAGTTGCCAATCGCAATGATCGGTCTTGAGCAAACTCGTTCCCAGAACTCGCACTGGAATCGCTGGCCTTGACGAAGTGCTTGGCGGCGGTCTCCCCCAGGGGCGTATCGTATTATTGCTGGGAGAGCCTGGGGCAGGTAAAACGATCTTATGTGCACAGTTCCTGTATAACGGCATTAACAAGTTCGGTGAGAATGGTCTTTTCGTTAGCCTGGAGGAAAGCAGAGGTCATTTCATTCGAGAGATGACCGCACTTGGTCTGGATTTCGCCTCGCTGGAGAAAGCAGGAAAGTTCGCCTTTGTCGACGCTTCCCCAATTCGAACGGTCCCCGCAGAAGTTAAGCTGGGCAAGGTTACGATTGGCAAACAAGATTTCTCTCTAATTAGCTTGCTCGAACTGATCAATACGAGAGCGAAAGCTATTGGTGCCGTGAGAATTGTCGTGGACCCTGTCTCTCTTCTGATTTTTCAGTTTGCTGACGAAACACAGCGCCGAAAAGCAATCCTAGACTTGGTTGAAGCCTTGTCAGAAACAGGCGCGACGTGCGTTCTCGCGTCGGAACTCCGGCAGGTAGGTATGAAGAGCAGAACAGTACAGATCGAGGAATACCTAGTCCATGGGGTAATCATCATGCAGGCAGTCGTCTCTGGTAGGCTCATGGAGCGAGTAATAAGAGTGGAAAAGATGCGAGAAACACAGATTGAACAACAGCCAAGACTCTACCGCATTACAGAGAAAGGCATCGAAGTTTATCCCCGAGAGAACGTCTAGAAACATACTCAATCGCATACTACGCGTGGCAGTTTTCTACAGCCATCTTAGGGATCACAAAGTGAAATGCTTCATTCATTCCGCTAGGTATTTTGAGACCAGCGCTCGAATCCAGTCTGACACAGAACTAATGAAGGGCGTTGTGACACTCGGATCGTAGCTGAGAACAACTACCAGCTTCTCGATGCTTAGGAAAACGAGATGAACTTCCGCATATCTGATTGTTACAGATTCTAAAGCGCCGTTAAATGACTGAGCCTCTCAGCCGAATCGACGAAGATTGGTGCCATAAGTTGAACCCAGTTTCGGTCAGTTTCAGCGAAACGTCCATAAAGTTTGCACATTGAGTTGTAGTTCAGTGTCTGCGTTGCTGGGCAAGCTAAGAGCAAAGTACGAGGTAGCAATGCGTCCTATCGGCCTCAGGCTAGGCAAGGCCGGGGTACGGCCAAACACCATAACAACCGTTAGCCTTCTAGTTTCCTTTCTAGCTGCTGCTGCCTACCTCCTAAGATCACCTATCCTTGGGGCTGTTGGACTCGCAGCGGCGGGATTAGTGGACATGCTCGATGGAGCCGTAGCACGAGCAACAGGTTCTGCGAGCAAATTCGGGGCCGTTTACGATCATGTGTTGGACAGGTATGCGGAGTTCGCCGTCCTGTTAGGCATGGGCCTGGGGGGACTAGTTGACTGGCCGTGGATTGTCTTCGGGTTGTTTGGAATGGTAATGGCTAGCTACGCAAGGGCGAAAGCGGAATCAGTTGGGGGCCTTTCAAGCTGTACAGTTGGTGTCGCCGAACGTCAGGAAAAAATAGCGTTGTTACTAGTGGGTTCTTTACTTCAACCCTTTATCGGCATTGCACTTACAGCCGCCGTTGCCATCGCAGGTCTATTGTCTCACGTTACCGTTGTTCAGAGGCTCTGGTATACTTTCAAAAATGCGCGAGGCTCGAAGATTGCCCTTTGATCTAGTAGGCATCGGTAATCCGGTATACGATGTTATCGTCACCCCTTGGTCGAGAACTGCCGGCCGTGTCCTATCTGGTTGTAGTACGAATGCTTGTTTGGCGGCGAAGAAGCTTGGAGTAAAAAAGGTCGGATTGTTGGGATGTATCGGTAAAGACTTCTCGCAACAATTCTCGCGTGATATGAGAGAATATGATATCAAAGCAACCGTGGATGTCAGCGGGTTAACGACTGGGGGGTTTCATCTCATCTACGACAGGAACGGCAACAGAACCCTTGATGTTCTAGGAGTTGCTGGTAAAATCAAGCAAAACAATTTTCCCAAAGAGTTCTTGGATGGCACGTTCCTCCTAATTGGGCCAATTCTAGGTGAGGTTGACCTGGAATTGATCCGATTTCTACGATCCACTTCGTCGTCGAAAATCTTCTTGGACCCCCAGGGGTTGGTGAGAAAGATTGGAGACGATGGGCGCATTATTCACTCGTGCGACCGGGAGGAAATAAGGAAGATAATAGAGATCGTGGATTTCGTTAAGCCGAATGAACAAGAGATTGAGACAATAACTGGCGAAAAAGACCCGCTAATTGGTCTTCAGCGATTACGGTCTATGGGGTCTGCTGTGCCGATTGTGACATTGGCAGAACGAGGGTCTCTGTTGCTTGATGGGAACAGGCTATTTCGAGTTCCACCTTTCGCAACAACACACGCTATCGATCCCACGGGGGCGGGAGACGTTTATGCTGGTTCTTTCATCACCGAATATACGCGTACGGGGGACCTCTCGGAGGCGGCCCTATTTGCGTCAGCGGCAGCTTCCCTGATGGTAGAGCAAGTTGGCCCCGACTTCCGCTTAGCTCCAAAAGACGTACAAGAAAGAAAGGAGGCTATCCGCAGCGGGCTGACCGTGGAAACCTTAGGTTAGCAAAAATGCCTTACGGTTGTGGATTTTGAAGGATTTCATGTTATGCGTGAAATGGCATCGTTAGCGCCGAGTATGCAGGATTGTGCTATCTACACCCAACGGAGGTTGTCTACAGCCTTTAAGGACCACCTTGAACGGGAATCTGAAAAGTACCAAAACCCAAACATCGGGTGCGGCCCGGAAAAAGGATGTCTAGCATATGTTATACATACCCGATGTCACCCCTGAACGCTCTCCTGTTACATTCCTTCTCCTGGCGCGATTGGTGTAGAGGCCCCGCCAGCAACACAAACTCGCCAAACTAAAGCAAGCCATTCTCAGCCGTACATGGCTTTTGCATATCCTTTGCAATATTGCTGTGTAGGCCTGAATCCTAATTCAGCGTTTTTTGAGCCTAAAACGGTGTAAAGGAACATATCGGCACCTGAACCGTATTGCCTAACGCTGGGGGTTCAGGCAATAACACTAACCGAGAAACTGCAACTGCGAAAGCCAGCGGCTCAGAAACTTGAGCAGCAACAACGAAGGTTCTTCTGCGAAAACTGTAAACAGGAAGTTTTTCTCCAGGCCAGATACTGCGAGAAGTGCGGCGGGCAAATTGAGTGGCCCAAAGAGATCAGGAAAGTCATCTCGTCATGGAATGCGGCCGCTGAAAAGCAGAAGCAAAGGTAGCTTCAAACCTTCACTTAACCCATCCTTAGTTTTCTTGAGCGGCAACGTTCTCACGATGGACGCTGCCCGTCCAAAAGCTGAAGCAATCGCGGTCACGGCAGATAGAATCGTAGCCGTGGGAAGCAACCTACAGATAAAATCGCTCGCAGGACCGGATACCAAGGTTCTCAGCTTAAACGGCGCAACGGTCCTACCCGGATTTACAGACTCCCACATTCACCTAATCGAATACGGCCTTTCCCTAAGAAACATAGACCTTCGAAATGCGCAAAGCATCGAAGAAGTGAAGAAGATAGTTTCAGAACGAACCCATGGGCCAACTACATGGGTTCTAGGGCGCGGTTGGGATCAAGAGAAGTTTGCTGAAAAACGGTATCCTACTCGAAGAGACCTTGATGAGGCCTCGCCCGAAAAGCCAGTCCTTCTCAAGCGGATTTGCGGCCACATCTGCGTCGCAAACTCCGCGGCTCTCACATTAGGGGCCATCAGCGCCAAGACACTCAACCCTCCCGGCGGAATTATTGACCATGATGCGGCAGGTGAGCCTACGGGTATACTTCGCGAGAACGCGGTTGACCTCGTAAGTCAGGCGGTTCCCCCACTTGAACTGGAAGACTATGCGCAGGCTGCCCTCACCGCGTGCGAGCATGCGTTGAAGGCGGGATTGACAACGGTGCATTGCATTACTGGTTCAGAGTTGGAACTGAAAGCGCTACTCAACCTGAAAGCGGAGGGGCGGCTTCCACTTCGCTTTTACGTGCTCATTCCTCTCGAGCAGCTGAAGGCAGCAGTCGCACTAGGCATTCGTTCAGGGTTTGGGGATGAATGGGTCCGCATCGGGGCTGTGAAGATTTTCACGGACGGTTCGCTCGGGGCGCGAACAGCAGCGCTTGAAGACCCGTACGCCGACGACCCTGAAAATCAAGGCGTCACCATATACAGCCAGCAACAACTTGACGACATAGTATCAGAAGCCCATCGATCCGGCTTCCAAATTGCAGCACACGCGATCGGCGACAAGGCGACCGCGATGGCCCTTCATGCAATTACAAAAGCAGATGAATCGGCTCCGAGAAAGAACCTTCGGCATCGAATCGAGCACGCATCAATCCTCAACACCGAACTCATCAGGCAGATGAAGGAGGCCGGGGTTGTAGCTTCAGTTCAACCTCACTTCATCGTCTCCGACGTCTGGCTTGAGCAGAGGCTGGGGGCACGACGAGCTTCCCTCGCTTACCCATTTCACAGTCTACTTCAAGCTGGGCTCATATTAGTCGGGGGCTCCGACTGTCCAGTCGAACCATTAACGCCACTATCTGGTATCGAGGCAGCAGTCAACAGGGCGGGAAGTGAAGCGGTAACCGTCGAAGAAGCAATCTCATTCTACACTCGCAACGCCGCCTACGCGTCATTCGAAGAAAACATGAAAGGAACAATCGCACCCGGAAAACTCGCAGACCTCGTCATTCTCGATAAGGACCCACGAAAAGTGCCCGCATCGAGAATCTCTAGAATCCAAGTTCTCTTGACGATGGTTGGAGGCAAGAGCTTCTATCAAGCCAAGACTTTCGGTCGGACCTGAACCTGCAAGGTACCTGCCTGTTCCGACAAGCCAGCTTAGGACTAGCAAATTCCATTCTAAATTTCTACTTTGTCGAAAGCCCATGCCGAGAGTGGAATAGTTCCACATGAAATTAAGAGACCCCGTATGACCCAAGTTGGTCAGGAGGGAACGATACTCTTGATGGCACGTCATAGCGGAATCTTCCTGTTGGCCTTCCTGTTGGCCTTCCTGTTGGCCGCAAGCGTTGCTTTTGCGGGGCAAACCGCTTTGGTGTTTGCCCAATCGTGCAATGCTTCCCTAGGTTCGTCCAGCCTCACGTCGACTCAGTCCTATTACAATTCGCATATTGGTATTAATACACCCGTGTCAGCGTACTGCTCTTCCTACGGCGGCCAATTATACGCGGTAGGGGACGTATTCGACACGTCAGCGAATGCTGACTTGGGTTCGGTGAGCACAATGTTGACCCCTACCTACGGAGGCAATACCTACACGGGACAACTTTTGTTCAGCTTGCCGCCCTCGATCATCGGCCATCAACTACGAATCATGGTGTCAGTCTACGGCGGACAATATGGCTACAGCACCGGAAATGGGCAACTACTAGCGACGGCAGGTCAAATGGTGAAAGTGAACGTTAGCTACCAAAATGGCTACCCGAACGGTAACGGGAATTGTTACATGAATTACAACTGTTACGGTAACTATCAGAACGGTAACTGCTACCAGAACTACAACTGTTATCAATACTACTGCAACCAAGCATCATACTGCTACCCGAATAACTACCCCACTTGCTACTACCAAAATGGCAACTACTACCAAACCAACTGCAACGACCATCATCGCCACCATAAATAAAGAACTGCGAACCGTTTCGTAGAATGTCGCGAAATAGCGACTAAACGACAACGTGAGACAACACTACATAGGCACTTTTCATGATGACGCGATATACTCTCTATTGAGCGATGAATGGAAAGACGCGCCATGATTGTCCATGTTATCGTCGATTCTGACGGTCCCGGTTGAAATTGGGAATGTGGCGTGGGATTTCGAGGGAGAGTTCCACGAGACCTCGGTACCTTCCTGCTTTGTACCATGGGGCTTGGTAGATTAGCTTTCGTCTGCCTCGCTTCTCGACGGTGTACACGTTAGTCAGTCTTTTTTGCAGAAGTTTTCGGAATTTCGTTCTAGCCGGCTCTGGGTGGCAGTCGAACACTTTCTTGCCAATCAATCTCTCGCCACCTTCCTCCTTGAAGTTTGCCGCAGATTTGACGTTCATTTCTAAGAGAACTCCCCTTGTATCGCAAACCGTGATGGCTGCAGGGAATTCCTTGACCCACAGATGCTTTGCTGTTCTAACCAACCTTTACATCACCGATGGTTCTCGCACGAACTTTGTTGGGAGGCCTAGAAAGCTTCCTCCCAATATTCGAAAACGAGAAATCATTCATGTTGGGCCTGCAGACTTGTTCTTGACTCTGACATAGGCGGCGTGTTTTTACCCAATTGGCAAACTTACGACCCACACAACTTTGCTAAGAAATATAATGAGGCAGTGGCGGCAGACGGCCCCAGTGACGGCGTTTAGGCTATGGCGTCGAATATGGTGGCGAGGAAGGACTCGTATTTTGTCTATGTTCTTCTCTGTAATGATGGCAGCTATTACACGGGGTATTCAAATAATCCTACAAGCAGGCTCGTCACGCATATGAAAGGGCAGGGTGCCCGGTACACGAGAATGCACAAACCAAGAGGCATCGTCTACCTCCAAGAACTTCACACACGTAGTGCAGCAATGAAACGAGAACGACAGATCAAAGCGTTAACTCACGCCGAGAAATCTCACCTCGTAGAAGAAAGACATTCGAACCGAACCTAGAGGTCACAGGCCGGCGAGCTTTCAGCAGCGTTTCTACATAGGAAATGTTCATCAGCAATCCATGGTTCTCAGTCGTGAGGAAAAATGAGTTCTGAACGGATTCCAACTCTGAGGGATGTTTATGCCGCGAGGAAAGTGATCAGTACCTATTTGAAACCAACGCCGCTGTTCTATTCGCGGCATCTTTCGAAACTTCTAGGCTGTCAATTGTACTTGAAACTCGAAAATCTCCAGCCAACGCGAGCATTCAAAGTCCGTGGCGGAATAAATTACATGGAGAGGATGAAGCAACAAGCCGCGGGCAAGGTGGTCATCACAGCTTCAACGGGTAATCATGCTCAATCCATAGCTTACGCAGGCTCCCTCTTCGGCATCGAAGTCAAGATCGTCATGCCCGCTGGAGTTCCCGAGATGAAAGCCCAGGCTATCAAAGAACTAGGCGCCGAAGTAATCACGTACGGCAATTATTACGATGAGGCCAGAGAGTACGCGGAGAAGCTGGCAACTCAGAAGGGGTACGTCTATGTTCACGGGAGCAACGAACCGTTGCTTCATGAAGGCGTCGCCACAATGCACCTCGAAATCTTCGAGGAACAGCCTGGGGTTGACGTAGTCATCAATCCCATCGGCGGCGGGTCCGGAGCGTGTGGCGCATGCATAGTCTACAAGACACTCGACCCGCGAATCACAGTAATCGGCGTACAAGCGGAAGGAGCACCGGCATTCTACAACTCATGGAAAGGCGGCGTTATCCAGCAGATGGACCGAGTGAATACGGCTGCTGAAGGAATGGCAACAGCAAAGGCATACGAGCTCCCGTTCAAGATCCTTAGGAAAGCGCTCGATGACGTCATCCTAGTATCTGACGACGAAATGAAAAGAGCCGTGCGAAGCATTTTCTCCGCTACAGGCCAAGTCGCTGAACTCTCCGGCGCAGCCTCAACCGCCGCAGCTTTCAAAATAAGAAACCGACTGGCAGGAAAGAAGGTAGCTTTGCTTCTTAGCGGGGGAAACATAGAACCCAACCAACTTGCAAAAATACTCACCAACGGCACAGTCCGCTAGGTCAGTGTTCAATCAGAAGAGCAACCTAAACGGTAAAGCTTCAGGCAAAACCCAAGGCCCGTTAGGACTTGACAAAGCTTTATTCAACTCGCGGTCGTTTACCGACACCCAAAGCTCAAGCTTCACCTTGACTGGCATGGGAGATAGTTCGTTTGGAAGCACATGTGGTCGAAACGCCCGCTGGCCTTTTCATATTAGATGAAAAGGCAACCGTACTCGAGAAAGTCTACTTCTCACCTAAACCGGAAACTGCAGCCGTCGAACTCAAGGAGTTACAGGAGGGTAAGCCCTCAAAGGAAGTTGTTGAGGCCCTCAAGCGGGCCGCCAAGAAGCACAGCCCCTTGGTATTCGAGAATGAACAGCTCGCCAGAGCCGCCGCGAAAGGAGAAAAACTGAAGACAGTCGTCAGGAGCTCCCCGGTTGCTGAGCAATTTCGAACTCAACTAGGCTCAGAGTGGGAAGGGCGTGAGGATTGGTTGAAGAAACAATCCCTCGAATCGCCTATCCTCATAACCCCCAAAGCCTACAACGATTTCACTCGACAGGTGACTTTGCAGCTTGCACGGGCTGGAATTGCGGTTGCGGCAGCTAGGCGTGACCTGAGCGCGGTACAAGCCGTCCGCGCAATGGACGACGTGGATAAGGTCTTGAACCTGCTCGCAGGGCGCGTACGCGAATGGTTTGGGCTCCACTTCCCAGAAATGGACAGGATGGTAGAGAAACATGACGCTTACGCACGGCTAGTTGCAAAACTTGGAAATCGCAGGAATTTCACCTACGAAAGGCTAGTGGCCGAGGGCCTACCGAAGGAGAGAGCAGAGGAGCTCACCGACGCCGCAAGGAGATCCATGGGCGCCGAAATCAGCGAGCCTGACCTAGTAGTGCTTCAGTCCTTCTGCGAACTCATGCTAGACCTCTACAAATTCAGAGCCAAAAGCGAAGCGTACGTTGAGGAGGTTCTCAAACAAGTAGCCCCCAACATGACCGCCATTGTAGGAGCCCCCCTTACCGCCAGGCTGATCTCGATCGCAGGAAGCCTCGACAACCTCTCGAAAATGCCGTCGAGCACCCTACAAGTTCTCGGTGCAGAAAAAGCCCTCTTCCGCTCATTGAAGACCGGCGCCAGGCCGCCCAAACACGGCGTGATCTTCCAGCACACCGCCATCCATCAAGGCCCCCGATGGCAACGAGGAAAAATCGCTAGAGCTCTATCCGGGAAACTTAGCATTGCCGCCAGGATTGACGCCTTCGGCGGCGACTTCCTCGGGCAAAAGTTGAGGGAAGACGTCGACAGAAAAATCGGCGAGATAAAGGAACGCTACAAGATGCCGCCTCCACTGAAGAAGAGAGACGTTGGCCGGAAACGTTAGGCCGCACGACCCTTTCGAGGGCGTCTACTGGGTAACCCTCGAAGAAGGCAGCAAGCGCCTCGCAACGAAAAACCTAGCACCGGGCATCAGCGTCTATGGTGAACAATTAATCGAAAGCAGCGGCACTGAATTCAGAACATGGGATGCTTACAGGAGCAAGCTGGCCGCCGCGATTCTTCGCAACATCAGCTCACTTCCCATCAAGCCAGGCAAGGCGGTGCTCTACTTAGGGTCCGCATCGGGCACCACAGCAAGCCACGTCAGCGACATTGTCGAGGAACGGGGGAGGGTGTACTGCGTAGAATTCGCGCAAAGAAGTATGCGGGAGCTAATCGACACGCTGTGTCAGCATCGCTCCAACGTCTACCCCATCATGGCAGACGCACGTATACCGGAAAAATACAAGGCCTTGGTGGACCGAGTGGACGTAATCTATTCAGACGTCGCTCAACCAGAACAAGCGAAAATATTGGCGGACAACGCTGACCTCTTCCTCAAACCAAAGGGTTCAGTTTTGATTGCGATAAAGTCGAGAAGCGTCGACGTCACCATGGAGCCTACCGATGTTTTCAAACAGGAGACTGGGATACTTCGGGCAAGGCATTTCGACATTCTTCAGACCGTACGTTTGGAACCCTACGAGAAAGACCATGCTTTGGTCTTGGCCAGTCGGGCATGAGCTTATTGTTTGATTCAAGGAGACCATTGGATCGGGCCTTGGACGCTGTTCTCGGCCATGAACTTCGAAAACTAAACACGCACCTCCCAAAGCAAAGGCGCAGCCTAACCGAACTCCTAAAACTCAAAGACCCGACCGTCGAGGCTACCGACGGTTCGGCTATCATGCTCAAGAGGTCCGAGTTGGAGGAGCTAGCGAGGATTGTTCCAACTGAATATCAGGACCGCCTGAAGCTTCCAATCATAATCATGAGGAGAATGGATTTGGGCAGGTCGATTTACACGGTTTCAGGTGAACGCGTTGAAGAATTCACGGTTAAGAAGATTTTAGGCCTCACTAAAGATGAGTACTACCAAACATACAAGGACCGAGAGCCCGCTTATCTATACAGGCCACAAGTCACCGAACTGCTTCGAAAATTCCACACCATCTTCGTAATCGCTTTCGGAATACCAAAGGAACTATCCGACTATGGCCCAAGCCTCCCCTGACCGACCTCAAGCTCGATTTCCTTAATCGTCTTCCAAGAGAGCCTAACAATTGGAGGAAACGTGTCGTGAGTCCGCCTCCATTCTCTAAGGAAGTCCATGGTTCTTGGATCGGTCATGTACCCGGATCCGAAATTCCCGTATTCTCTTCGCAAGAATTCGACGGCCTCGTCACGCCTTACCTTGGCAATTATGCTGGCTGCTGAGACTATGGGATACGTTCGGTCTGCATGGTGCTCAGAGACTATTTTGATCCCGCGCAACTCTGCGGGCAGAAATTCTCGAATAGTTTCCCCATACCGTTCCTCGTTAACGTCTGAAGCGTCAACGTAGGCCTCCTTTGGGGCGAGTTCGCTGATCACTTGAGCCATCAACTGCGCTTCCAAGTAGTTCAGTTTCCTCAACTTCCCACCATGCAGCACGACCTCGTCTATCTCCTTCGGCTGGACCTCCACCACGCTAACTTTCGCGGCAAGCATTCTCAGCTTTGGGGCCAGCATTGTACGCATGTCAGGGGAAAGCAACTTTGAATCCTTGACGCCCATCGCTATCAGTTCGCGGTCATGGTTTTCCCCAAGCAGTACGCCCGCGATCACTAGCGGTCCGATGATTGGGCCGCGCCCAGCATCATCCACACCTGCGATGAGCTTTGTCATACATTCAACCTACACTTCAGTGGGGCTTTACAAGTTAAAAGCTACAACCCTCTCTGCTAGCACTATGCCTCCCTCCCGCATCTTCCTAACCGGCGAACCTGGGTGCGGAAAAACCACTGCCATCAACGAGATCCATCAAATGCTCGCAGCTCAGGGATGGAAAGTGGGAGGAGTTGTCTCTGGCGAACTTCGCGAGAGGGGTGTCCGGGTGGGGTTCAGCCTCGAAGACCTTTCAACCCACGAAACCGGCACTCTTGCCCACATCGCCCAGAGGGACGGCCCAACCGTAGGCAAGTACCACGTGAACTTGGCGGACATTCAACGCATAGCCGTAACAGGAATCAAGCATGCCATCCTGGAGGCTGACGTGATAATGGTTGACGAGCTCGGCCCGATGGAATTGAATTCCATGCCTTTCATACTTGCCGTTGAAATGGCGTTGGCGACCCCCAAACACCTCGTTGGGACCATCCACAAACGCGCCTCACATTACCTAGTTGCAGCGATCAAATCAAATCCCGCATACCAAATCCTCGAAGTAACACCGAACAATCGCAACGAATTGCCGAAAACCGTCACGGAAAGAATCGAGAGTCAGATGTAGATTGAAATCGACCTTACAAGCTCAGCAACCAACTCGTCAGGCGAGTGGGTTATCGGAAGGGAGCGCTAAGCTACGCCCCGTCTCACGAGGAGTATTCTACAACCCGAAAATGAGCCTAGGTCGGGACTTGGCGGTTCTATTTGCGGCATCCTTCTTTCTGGATGGTAGGCGCCTCCGCGTCTGTGACGCTATGACGGGGTCAGGCGTTCGCGCAGTACGGTATGTGCTTGAATCCCTTAACGTTGCGAGCGTCGTCGCGGCCGATAAGAATCCTGAAGCGGTCGAAGCGGCCCGGCGAACAATCCAGCTCAACGGTCTGGAGAAGAAAGTTGCCGTGGTTGAATCGGACGCGAACTTGCTGCTTCTCCAACACATGCAGGACAGGTTCGACCTAGTTGACCTAGACCCGTTCGGATCCCCGGCACCATACCTGGAATCAGCCTTGCGGGCGACTGAGGATGGCGGTATCGTCGCGGCCACTGCGACCGATATGGGCCCGCTCACGGGTGGGAGGCCTGCTGCATGCTTCAGGAAGTATGGTGCGAGTGCGATTCGAACAGAATTTGAGAAGGAGGTGGCTCTCAGAATCCTCGCAAGCTGCCTCACCGCCATCGCGAGTAGAATTGAAATCGGGATTGAGATTGCCTTTGCACATGCATCTGACCACTACGCACGAATCTACGCAACAGTGAGAAAGGGTAAGGCGTCCGCGAACGAGTCAGCCAAATTGCTAGGTTTCCTCGGATACTGCCCAAAATGCCTCATGCGAAAATCAGTCAACTCATTGGAGTCAATCGAATGGGTGTGCAAAGTTTGTGGGTCCAAGGCTCAAATCGGCGGCCCGATATGGCTTGGCCCACTGTGGGACGGAGATGTGGTTCAGAGAATGGTGCAACGTACCCCGACCGTATCGTCATCACGCCTTTCTGAGATCCAGATGATTCTGTCCCGCACAGCCGAAGAAGTAGACAATTCGTCTTTCTACTATAGAACTGACTCATTTGCCCGATCACTCAGAATAAGGCCACCCAGAATTGCGCGAGTTGTAGAGGCTTTGCGCAACAGCGGCCACCAAGCTAGCCGAACACACTTCGACCCAAAGGGGTTCAGAACCAATATGAAATTCGAAGAGTTAGTGGTATTATTGCGTGGCTTGGCCGAGGAAGCCTAACCCCAAGAAGTAAAACTCAGCACTTTCAGGCCGGCTCGCAGGCGGTTTCACTGTCCTAAGAATATGGAATGACGACTTCATCTCAAGTTGAAACTCCTTAAACTCCGAACCTTGAAAGACTTTAACGAGCATGTTGCCGGAAGGCCTCAATAAAACGCGCGCAACCCTCAGCGCGCACCGGGCCAATTCGATTTGTCGAGCGGTGTCGACATCCCATACGCCCGATAGGTCCGGGGAAAGGTCGGAAACGATCACATCAAACATTCCCGGGGCAGTTGCTCCAATTTGATCCACGAGCCCTTCTTGAGTTATGTCCGCCCTAATTGCAACAACGTTCGCGAACTGAAGGGGAGGAAACTCCTCCAAGTCGACGCCTAGGACGAAGCCTCTCCCGCCAACGAGTTGGTGGGCTGCCTGCAACCAACCCCCAGGCGCGCAACCCAGGTCAAGTACGCGGTCGCCTCGCCCCACGAAAGAGTACTGTTTGGCCACTTGGAGTAGCTTGAAGGTCGCCCTACTGCGGAAACCTCTCTTCTTAGCGAGGCGGTGGTACTGGTCTCTCTTCCGCTGCCGCAGCCAATCACTCGGCACTTGTCGTTACCGCTTTCGCTGAGTCCGCCACGTCGTGCATCCACTTGGTCAAATGTTCACACCTGTTCGGGTTCAGAATCCAGGCTTGAGGGCAATTGCCCACTAAATCGCAAAAGGCACATGGGACGTCCAGGATAGAATCAATCGTGGAATAACGGCGCTTTGCAAATACTCGGTAAGTCCAGCGGCCTTCATGGAGCTCTTTCTTTCGGGCGATCAGGCCCTTCTTCTCAAGCCTAAGTATTGCTCTCGAACCTTCGCGGCTGTCAGCGGTCAACTGCCTCCAAAGCTCTGATTGCAGAATCCCCATGTCGCCGAGTTCCATAACTATGCGTAAGACGTCCTGTTCCGTTGGACCTTTCCTCGGCAACCAATAACCTTCTAGAAATGAAACGATTTATTCAGAATCAAATTGGAATTAGACGCCATTCCATTTAAACGTTCAAGATAATTTCCGCAGTTGATTGTTTAGCCTTCGGTTTTCTTGGCCGAAAAGGCTGGTTTCTACGTGATTCTTGACCCGTTAGGCACTTCACCATCGGTGGTCAGCAAGGCTATCTTGTCGCCTTCCTCAGCCGCAAGCAACATCCCCTGTGAAACCTCGCCGGAGAATTTTGATGGTTTTAGGTTGTAAAGGAAAATGACTCGCTTCCCCTTCAACTGGTCGGGTTCGTAATATCCAACGAGGCTTGAGACCGTTTGGCGGATCCCAAGCGGGCCGAGGTCGACCAGGATCTTGTACAGCTTTTCAGTTCTAGTAACCCGTTCTACCTGCGTTATCGTTCCCACCCGGGCATCTATTCTCTTGAAGTCCTCGAAGGAGATCTCAAGGCTCACCTTATCGTCGCTCACGTGCCTCACCTGTTTTCTTAGACGTGTTCTAGGGCGGTAGATAAGTCGGCTATCAAATCTTCGGCGTCTTCTATACCCACTGACACTCTGATCAAAGAGTCTGTGACCCCTATTCTATCACGTTCCTCTTTGGGAACTGAAGCATGTGTCATCGAGCTCGGATGTTCGATTAGGGATTCTACCCCACCCAAGCTCTCAGCCGGCGTGAACACCTTCAGATGCTTCAACAGTTCCTGCCAGGAATGTAAGCCGCCCTTCAAGTGGAAGCTTACCATGCCCCCAAAATCATCCATTTGTTTCCGAGCCAGGTCGTGCTGTGGATGGGAGGTCAAACCGGGATAGATGACCCTGGAAACCTTCACGTGCCCGGCCAGGAATTCTGCGACCTTCTTGGCATTGCTGCAGTGGCGTTCCAGTCTCACAGCCAAGGTTTTGATGCCCCGCAGAACAAGCCAGCAATCCATGGGCCCTGGAACGGCGCCGGCTGCGTTCTGTGCGAACTGCACTTTTTCATAGAGCTTCGAGTCGCTGAGCATTACAGCCCCACCGATGAGGTCGGAATGTCCCCCCAAGTACTTGGTTGTGCTGTGGACCACAATATCGGCGCCCAGTCTGAGCGGGTGCTGGAGATAAGGGCTCATGAACGTGTTATCTACCACAACCAACGCATTGTGGCTGTGTGCAACCTTCGCAACTCCCGCAATGTCAACGATCTGGAGGAGTGGGTTTGTGGGGGTCTCCACCCACACAATCTTCGTTCTAGGCTTGAAGCGAGCTTCGTAATCCCTTAGATTGGTCCCATCGAAGTATGTGGATTCCACTCCAAAGTTTTGCATTACTCGGGTGAATACTCGCCGAGTTCCTCCGTACAGATCTTCAACAGCCAAAATATGGTCTCCTTGGTTGAGCAGGCTTAGTAGTAGGGTGGTTATGGCTGCCATCCCAGACGCAAACGCGAGTGCGTGATCTGCTTCTTCGAGGGATGCAAGGCAGCTCTCTAGGGCTGTGCGGGTCGGGTTGGCGGTCCTCGAATACACGTATCCAGCCCCAGTGTCAGGTTGAGATTGTTTGAACGTTGACACCTGGTAGATTGGGACCACGACCGTTCCTGTCCGGTTTTCGAGTTCATCCCCTGCATGTATTGCCCGCGTAGAAAATCGCATAAGAGAACCTTCGCGGCCAAATCAGAGTTGAGAAGCTTAAAACTTGTATTGGCGGGGACCGTTGCCGAGGCTTGGTTTGAACTCGGGGACAGTAAGCGTTCAAATCTTCTTGAACGTCCGTCATTTAGCCCCCAAGTGAGTCACTTCGCATTCGGCGGAGCTTGCTTCAGTCAACAGGCCTGAGAGGTTGCCGCGAAACTGTACTTCCGTCGAGAAAATTCCTAGAAGACTTATTACCATTTGAACTTCGACAATAGGGCGGTGTCACTGTTTGGCTAAGAAACGAAAGTCCCAGAAAGGTGCGAAGAAGAGAGCAAAGCGAACGGCGAAGAAGAAGACTAGACCGAAAAAGAAAATGCAACCTAAACCGAAGCCCGTCGCAGCAGCGCCACCTCCAATGCCCGCAGTTGAACAACCACCCATGCCAGAGCCAGTGGTGGAAGCGCCACCTGCAGAAGCCGCTCCAGCTGAGCAACCTCCTTCAACTGAACCCATGCCATCTGAGAGTTCGGGAAGCGAATCGAGCGAATCCACCAACCCTTAGAAACTGGTCATCAAACAATTTCTCGCCGACGCCTACGTGTAGGCATCGACTTTGTATCCTGCCGCTTATCGAAGATGGTGAAGGTGGCCTGAACTCCCCTCGAAACAATCCCAAGATAGCTTCATCAGAAACAAGGCCGAACTAATCCGTAACGGGGGCACGGCCCGAGATCGTACGGCTCGGCAGCTGTGTTTGCAGTCACTCGAAGAAGCATTGCACGCGGTGGACCCGTATCGATGCATCCTATCTTTTGTCAAGGTGAAAGATGGTCAACTCCGAACCAAAGACTTCACAATTTCCCTCTCCCGGTTCAGTAGTATCCTTGTTCTTGCCGTTGGAAAAGCAAGCGCACCCATGATGAAAGCCGCCTTCGAAATTCTCGGAAGTCACGAGACGCGTGGAATCATCGTGGCGCCACACGATGAACGTATACCAATTCGTGACCGACGTATCCAAGTCCTTCGCGCAGGCCATCCAATACCGGATAGTGACGGGTTGAGAGCCGCCAGGACAGTCCTCAAAACAGTTCGAGGGATGAAAGCGGACGAACTCCTCCTTTGCTTGATTTCAGGGGGCGCTTCCGCTATGCTGCCCTCCACACCGCCTGGGGTAGGATTGGAGGGAGAGAAACGACTAACTCAATGTCTTCTATCGAGCAACTTTACAATTCATGAGATAAACACAGTGCGAAGACACCTCTCAACTCTGAAAGGTGGTCGGCTTGTGGAGCAATGTAGAGCCTCAAGCATCTTGTCCCTAATCGTGTCAGATGTCCCTGGAAATTGCCTACGCGACATCGCATCGGGGTTGACGGTGGAGGATCCAACCACCTACCGAGACGCCGTAGAGGTGCTGAAACGGCACGACGTCTGGGACAAGATCCCGCGTCAAGTCAAAGATTACCTCACTCTAGGATTGCGTGGTCAAGTCCCGGAAACACCCAAACCGGGGACCTCAAGCTTCAGGAGAGTCCGGAACTTCATAATCGCAGACAGCAGGATCGCCTGCACCGCAGCGCAGCGGGCTTTGAGATCCAACGGCGTCGAAGCCACGATCATATCATCTTCCGCCGAAATGGAAGCGAGGGAGATGGGAAGAGTGCTGGCGTCCTTAGCTACTGGCTACAAGGAACATGGGAAATCAGCGGTTGGTTCTCGAGCGATAATCGTCGGCGGAGAGACAACGGTCAAGGTCGAAGGGAAAGGAAAAGGCGGCCGGAACCAGGAAACTGTGCTCTGGGCCACGGAGGGAATCACGGGCCTCAACGGCACGGTCGTAGCTGCACTAGGAACTGACGGCGTTGATGGAAACAGCAATGCGGCCGGCGCGCTGGCGGATGGAAGAACGACCATTCGAGCTAGAAGAAAGCAACTCGAGCCGAAAAACTACCTCGCTCGAAATGATTCCTACCAATTCTTCAAATCGCTGAATGACGGTTTGGTGACTGGTCGAACGGGAACCAACGTTGGAGACGTGTATCTGATGATCTCGCTCGAATGACGACGGGATTATTTGACGATTAACGTGGGGATTTTAGCGTGGTGACTCACTTTGTCTGAAACACTTCCCAGCAAGAAGGCACGAACCTCAGTAAGCCCCCTGCTACCTAGCACGATAAGGTCGACCTTCTCTGAAACAGCTAGCTTAATGATTTCCTCAGCGGCCACGCCTTGAAGCAACCTTGACTCGTAATCCGCTCCCTCTGCCTTCGCGTACGCGCTAGCCCTATTCAGGGTCTCCTTGCCCTCCGCGTCCATCTCCTTCACGAATACAGTGGTCGCGAGGACTCCCGCTTCTGAAGGCGTTACGGCGTAGAATTGGCGAAGAACCACATGTGTAATGATTAACTTGGCGCCATACTTCTTCGCCAAATCAACTGCGCACTTCAATGCTCTCTCGGCAAATGGCGAACCGTCCACGGCCACAAGGATCCTTGAGAACATGAAAATCGAGGGAGAATATTGAGCCCGAGGGTAATAACTGTACTTGGTGCGGGCGTTCAGCTACCCTACAGTGATTTGCGGGGCCTTCTCAACAGCTCGTTGGGGCTTCGATGCGTACATCCTGATGTATGGTGCCATCGCACGCAGGATCTTGCTCTCCGCCTTACGCAGATGCTCTTCATAGGTCGTGCGGGGTACCTTGTTTTTGTTAGCGATTTCTTCAGCGGTCATCTTCTTCGGGACTTGATAGTATCCATATTCCAAGGCCGCCAACAACGAGTTGGTTTGCTTATCCGTCAGATCTGAGAAAACACTGCCCACCGATATTACAAACGCGTCTTTAATGCTCTTTTCAGGAACGACCCTTTTCTGAACGATCTGAAGCGGGCCGAGCTGGCTTAACTCTTCGAACAGCCTCTTGTAATCATTCTCCCGGAACCCTACAACTCTATACTCTTCCCAACCACCGTAGTATACTTCGGGCAGCATTAGAAGGCATGAGTTCTTTTCAATTACCTGTGCGACGTTCGGGACTATCTTCCCGCAGCAACAGGTCTTTACGATCAGTTGAAGGTTACCCTCTAGGAAATTCTTCTTTAGTACCTTACCCCCCTTCCAAAGAAGAAGTTCTTTCAAGTCAGGTTCGATTCTCATGAAAGTCTCAACGTTGGGGCAATCTACCTCCATAACGTGAATCTGGTTGTTACACCACTCAACAAGCCGCACGTCTGGGTTCTTCACTGTGAACCGTGTGTAAGGACAGTCGTGTTGCATTTTGAACGTGACTTCAAACATTTCTAATCAACTGACGGAGTACTGTCTTTCCGGCTCTATAAGACATGTGCCGTCCTAAGACGGCTTATTCGGTTCGGCTAGCGCTGGCTCTGATTTACCATCGTACGACGGTATAAACTACTACCGTCACTTCCGACTCTATTGTTGCTGGAGGTAATGTGAATGAGTATCGTAACAAACGTGTTGGATAGGCTGGGACTCACAGGTGCGTTAAGCCCGAAGATCATTTCCTTTGTTCCGAAGCTGAACTTACAGCTTTCACAAGTCCTGTGGAAGCATTTCAGTCAAGGGCAGGAATGGACTTCGACTAAGCACTCTCAGGAGTTCCAGAGAGAATCAATGGCCCGACGGGCCTTATACGAAATGCAAGGCAGACTACCAATAGCGAGGTGAATCAAATGCAACGAACAATAACCGAACAAGTCACCGCACCCACAGCGGGACAAGCCGAACTTGAAGTCCTTCAACGAATCCGAACCGATCCGAGAATTTGCTCGGTAGTCATAGTGCGAGCTGCAAATCCCGGAAAGGTAATGGAGACCCACGGCCTAGTCAAGACTAGTCGTATCAAGTTGCCGACGCCAAATACAGATTCATTCCTTGTAACCGACCTGCTCGAGGACATTACGTACATGATTGGGCAGGAAGGGTCGCTCTCCAAGCTTGTCTTCACCTTGAAGGACGAACAAGTCATGGTAGCAGTTCAACCCGGCTCGGACCTCACCGAAATCGCTCACGACTTCGCAATCGACCTGGCCACCATAACGGCCCACAACTGACCAAGCACAGGTTGGTACGTGTCGGGCCGCTTCCCCGGTTTATTCGAAACCTATTTCTGACTGAAATCCTTTCCAAGCCAGACGGAGAAATGCCAGACGTATCCGAGGGCCTACCTGCCCCCGATTTCACCGCAAAAGCCAGTGACGGGTCATCCGTGACGCTCTCTAACTTTCGCGGAAAGAACGTTGTGCTTTACTTTTACACAAAGAATCTCAGCCCGGGTTGCCGGGCAGAAACCTTCGCCTTCAGGGATATCTATGGGAAATTTACTTCTGCAGACACCGAATTGATCGGTATTAGTGTGGACTCGGTCGAATCACACGTTGACTTTGCTTCCCGCCACAAGATTCCCTTCAAACTGCTAAGCGACCAAGACAGGTCCATCTCACGCCTTTACGGAGTGCTGGGCTACGGTGGATATTTCGCCAAGCGTACAACGTTCATAATTGACAAACAAGGCGTCATTCGAAAGATTTTCCATGTAGTACTCCTGCCAACATCCTATAAGCACCCCGAGACAGTTCTGGAAGCTCTTCGCAGTTTAGGCTGAATTGGTTGTGGGCCCAAGGGGCTGAATCTGGGGCAGCATTGCGATGCCCTCATCGGTTATGTCGAAACGATTCCACTTCGTGGAGTGCTTCTGGCCGCGCAACGAGTATATTCGAATGTATCTTTCCAATCCTTCCGCCCCCTCCTGAATCTTCATTTCCAGCACACCGTCGAACATCAAGAGAAGAGCATTCTGAAAACGTTGCTCAAGAATCTCGGTCGTCAACGAAAACAGCCCCAAAGTTGAGCTCCCTTTAATTTTCGCAAGCAATTGCCGCAGAAACTTCAGCGTAACATCGGTCCCGGCTTCTTGGACTATTGAGGTGAGGTCGTCGACGAGCAGGCATGATTTCGTCAAACCCTCCCAAGCGGCTTTCAATGTAATGCTAATGTCAGTCAGGTTAGCGAGGCTGGTCAGTGCATACTTCGTTTCGGCCTTTTTGCCCATGAGTGCGCTGTAGCAATCAAGTATGCGAAGTTCATCATCTTCCTCAACCACCGGCGCTTCTCCATAGCCCTTAGCAAGGATCTTACGGATCTCACCTCGCAAATCACCCGCGGTTTCATCCGACGGCAGGTAAACAACAGGCCTTCCCGACTCGAGGGCCGTACGAGCGAAGGCTTTGCAGAAAGATGTTTTCCCAACTTTGGCTGGGCCCAGTAGCAAGATGGCCCCATCGTTGACTGTTCCGCCTACGAAACAGCCCAGGCAAAAGTGGGCTTCCCTTCCGTCGGCAAATGTTAGATTTGTTATCTGTACAATTTCGTTTTCGTGGATGCCGCAAGCGGAACATGAAAGGGCCAAGGCCATTCCTCTGTGAATAACAGCTTCAGTTCGGTCGAAGATAAATTGTCTTCCTAAACTAGCGCTTAGTCACAGGCTCGACGATTATCTTAGTCCCATCAAGGGATATGAAGAGTGGTTGGCCTTTTTGCCACTTTAACTTCTCCACCATCTCCCTAGGAATCGTTATCCTATACTGCCCTCGAAAATCTTGAAGCCGAACAATTTCTAGGCTTTGAGACATGCCTCGACGCCCTATGAGTACTCACGAGCCTCCATAGGCTTAATGAGCATTCCTAAGCCTTAAATATACTACTAATACTAATTAGTACTCTTGAGGACTAATCAATTGGAGACTGCGGAGTACTACAGAGACGCCTCAGGCTTCTGGAAGATCAAGTCGCCTAAACGCAGACGAATCGTTCACCTATAGACCAGCACACAATCACTCGGCCCAGGAGCCGGAATTAGCGGATTCGCGCTATGTTTCCGCTTCAATCTTCTTGAGTTGTTTCTGGTACATTTCGAGCGTTTCTTGCGAAGTAGTCGCGTCCTCCGCAGACTTGTCTTTCCGCCAATTACCAGTGAATCTGGGGAATCTAAGCGCCAGTCCGCTACCGGGCCTTATCGCGTCCCAGCCGCACGTGTGGAGCGGGGATAATGTGATTTCGTCCGCAGCTACTTCCAAAACCGCAGAGGGCGCAAACCACACGTCAGGCTCCATCAACGAGTTGACCCGTGGATGCCTGTGCTTGACCACGCTCTTCTCCAACATCTTTGGGAGGTCGGCCAAGTCCTGGTCGGTGAAGCCTGACCCTAGCTTACATAGTGTCTCGAAAACGTCCTCCTTCTGATTATAGGCGGCCATGAGGAGCGCACCGTAACTACCTGCCCGTCTTCCCCGCCCCGCGAACGCCCCTACGGGAACCAAGTCAAAGGTGTCCTGAACTTCCGCCTTGTACGACCGCTTGTATTTTATCCAAAGCCAACCACGGGCCCCAGCCTGGTAGGTAGATTGCCCCGAGATGCTCTTGACAACTAAACCCTCACAACCTGAAGCAACGGCTTCGTCCATCAATTGCTCCAGTTTCTTTGGATCCTTCGTCAAATGTTGGTGAGCTATCGCCACGTGTTCAGAAGGTTCGATAATTTTCACTAGCTCCTTTCTTCTTTCGAGGTAGGGGGTAAGTGTCATGTCACGTCCATTCAGGAAGAGGACGTCGAACAGGAATACCGTCACAGGTATCTCTTCGGACATTCTCTGAATTTCGTACTTTCTTCCCCGCCTTTGGGAGATGACTTGGAAGGGGAGCATATCACCGGTGTTAGCATCCACTGCTACACATTCGCCTTCCACGATCGCCTCTTTCGCCTTGACGCATGTTTGTAACAGTTTGGCGACATCAGGGAATTGGTCGGTAATGTTCTCAAGCCGCCGCGAGAAAAGTTGCACCCCTTTAGGGTTCAAGTGCGCTTGGATTCTGAGGCCATCGTACTTGTATTCCGCAGCTCCCTCACCCCCAAGCTTCTCCAGAATATCTTGGGCAGCGGGCAAACGCTCGCAGAGCATCGGCCTGATCGGACGCCCGACTGTAATCTTGAACTTCTCAATCCCTTCGAGGCCATCGTGCGTGACCACATCAGCAACGTACCCTAGGTCCGACGAGAGATTGTACGCCCTTTCGATGGGTTCCCTTGCAACCTTGTTGCCTCCGTATGCAACCGCAAGCCCATCCAGCACAGTCATATCAGCGACGCCCAACCTCAGCTTACCAACAGCCATCCTCGCGATGAACTTCCCTTCAAGCGGCGTCGCATCATTCAGGAGGCTTATGAGTAAACGAGTTTTCGTCTCAACAGAACCGGAACCTGTTGCCTTCGCGATCTTATCGAAGGTCTCGTATACCGTCTTGACAGTTAGAGACCGTTTCACAAGGGAGGCTTGCGATTTCTTTCGCAGTAATTTCTCAACGCTTAGCCCTACGTCCCCGGTCTTCTTGTAGTCCTCCTCAACCGCCCGCTCTGTTTTCCCAGAAACTTCTGCAGCCGCCTTTATCAGCAGCTTTTCGGCGAGGCCAAGTTCGACGCCAACATAGTCAGGGTAAAGCTTTCCTTGAAGCAGGTAGACAACTTTGCTAATTTCATCCTTCGGGGTCTCCTTAATCAGGTCCACAAGGAAGCTGGTCATTTCCAAGCGTTTCTTGGTAGCCTCTATTTTTTCGAAGAGATCAGCTACCTGACTGAACTTCAAAGGCGTCACATCTAGAGGGGGTTACATGGTCTACAATGCTTCAGATGAAGCTGAAAGTGATGGACGAATTATTAGCGGTTGCCGTTCACATGGTTGTTCCAGGGCCCCGCATTATTACTACGAGTGATGGAGGCTCGCTTGCCCCGCAATGGAGAAATAAACCGGCACATTGTACTTGGCCTCGAGCTGAATCTCAGAGGGACACTTTGGAGGCCTAATACAGCGACAGCAACACTGGGTCGATTCTATTTCGGCTGTGCAGGTTGGTCATACAAGGAATGGAATGGGCCACTCTACGACCCCGGCAAGAGCATGCTTCAACAATATGCCTCAGTATTTGACACCGTGGAACTCAATTCATCCTTCTACAGGCAACCTGACGAAGGAACAATCCTAGGCCTAACTCGAAACACCAAGAGGGGGTTCATGTTCAGCGCGAAGATTAACCAGAAGTTCACGCACGAACTACGGCTGAAGTTAGACGATGATTCTCAGGAGGAGTTGGAGAGTTTCGTGCAACTCTTCGACCCTTTGCTCACTCAAGACAGGTTGGGATGTTTCCTTGTCCAGCTTCCACCTTCTCTCAAAAGGAACAATAAACTCCTTGAAGATTTCTTAGCTGCTCTTCCACATCGCTATGATTACGTGGTTGAGTTTCGGCACAAGTCGTGGATGAACGATTCGACGTGGCGCATTCTTTCGAAATATCAGGCGGCTTATTGTATCGTCGATGAACCTCTTTTGCCGCCAGAGGTACATGTTACATCATCGATCGGGTACATCAGGTGGCACGGCCACGGGGAACGGCCGTGGTATGATTACCGTTACACGCAGCAGCAGCTCCAGGATTGGGTTCCTAAGATCAGAGAGGTTCAGGCAAATACGAAGAAGACTTTCGGAATATTCAACAACCACTTTCATGGGTACGCTCCGGAAAATTGCATTCAGACTATGCAAATGCTAGGCATAGCGACTCCGACTCATCTGAAAACCATTAAACGCCTGCAGCGTTACATCGACAGGGAATTGGCTGGGTTACCACCCGCCGGAACTCTCGACCAATACGCTTCATCCACATAACTGGAGTATGGCGAATCTGAATGAAAGGGATGTTCGGCCGGTTTCATTTAGTAAGAAGAAAAGAGAGGCGTGTCCTAGAACTAATTTCGGACCATTTTGACCTTGTAGCTAAGGCGGTCCAAGAATTGGAGCCACTCCTCGAAGCCGCGAAGGGTGGTGACTCGAAAAAGGTTGAAGAAATGAGCGCTAGGGTCGCCGAGTTCGAGACACTCGCCGATGGGTTGCACAGGGACGCAGTATTGGCAATCTCTCAGGGCGCATTCTTTTCGGGGACACGAGACGACTTCCTCGAGCTCATGGAGGAGAATGACGAGGTCGCGGACGCAGCGCAGAACGCTGCGAGAATACTTGCTGATTCGTCAATCGATTCCTCATCCTTCCTCATTCTGTATGAGGAACAAAAAGCGACCTTGAGCGACCTTTTCAACTTGCTTCAAACAACGGTTAGACTTTTGCGTGAGTCGATAGCAGCGCTCGCAAGTGATGCCGAGCTTGCCGTTAGCAAGTCTCTCCTCGTCGAGCGAGCCGAGGAAGAAGCAGACGAGGTGAAGAATCTGCTGATAAAACACATTTTCGCGCACAAATCTGAGCTGGATGTGCTGACGCTGCTTCAGCTCCGCGACTTTGTACTAAAGCTTGATGAGATTGGAGATGCAGCTGAAGATTCTTCCGACTTAGTGATATCATTGGTAGCTAAAGCGGAAGCTTAGGCCCAGTTCTTCGAGTTGAAGAGTTTTAATAAAAGGGTTCTAGCTATCGATAGTCTGTCAGATACGATTTCAATGAGGTTCAGGGAAGGTCTGGTCTAGTCTTGAAATGCCCTCTTTGCGGAAAGGAGATGACACCGATGAGCGAGCGCCCGGCCGTGGATTCCCCGACGTTGCCAAGACCAAGACAGGAATCTCTCTATTTCTGCGGACAACACGGAGTGATGAATAGGTCCACTGACTTGAAGGAAAAAGTCGACCAGGTAACCAAGAAGGCAAGAACCACTCCGTGAGGTTGTTTCTTGGCGTGTTGCCGCCGGAATACTAATTGACTGCCATGCCATCTTATCTTGAGTTGCTTCCGGGGTTGGCGTTATGCGTTATCCTCGGCGCCAACAACCTCTCTACCTGCCTCGGAACATCTGTCGGTACTGGTGCTCTGCGATACCCACAAGCACTCATCCTGGCCTCGATCGGACTTCTCGCCGGAATTCTTCTCGAAGGACACAAACTATCCCACGCAATAACTGCGGGGATCGTGCCCTCAACCGACCCGGCATTCATACTCGCAGTGTCACTTTCCAGCATCGGCATAATGGCGTTCCTGACGTTCCGCAAGCTTCCCATTAGCCTATCGCAAGTTGCTATCGGGGCTGCATTAGGCGCCGCGCTCGCTTTAGGGACACCCATCAACTGGCAGTTCACATTGCTAGTAGCATCATCCTGGCTACTGACACCATTGGCAGGGTTGGCGTTAGCGATCGCTCTTACCTTCACCACCAGAACGCTCACAAAACGAGTTAGAAGAATTCTCACCCTAAACGCGCTCTACTCCTACCTGACGATTCTCAGCGGAACCTACGCCGCCTATGTACTCGGGGCGAACACTGTGGGGCTCATCATTGGCATGGTGGAAATATCAGGCTTCGAGCTCGTAACCTCCATCGCCTTTGGAGTTGCAACGATTCTTGGAATGATTGCACTCAGCAGGGGTACAACAAGGAGTGTTTCAGAAAACCTCGTAGGTTTGAACCCTTCCGCGTCCTTCGCAGCGCAGATGGGAGGAGCCTTGACAGTTCACGGATTCACGGAGGCCGGAATCCCCGTCTCCGTGTCCCAAGCGGTAGTTGGAGGCATATTTGGCGCCTCCATTCCTCGAAACATAGTAGTTCGCAACAACCGCCTAGTCAGGGAAATAATCGTCGGGTGGACTGCGGCCCCTTTTCTGGGTGCAGTTCTGGCGTTCTTGCTGGCTAGCGTCTTGTGAGCGTGCAAAAACTAGGCCATGAGAAGCGGCTGATTCAAAGCAAAGGAAGATTAACCTCAGCGTTTGTTCTGTGAGTTCCTTCACAGTTCACAATTACTCGAGTGTAAGCATATGCCTTCGGAGAAGTCATGCGGAGCTGTGATCTTCAAAGCCAACGGGAAACGCAAGTATCTACTACTTCACTACGAGGGCGGCCACTGGGATTTCGTAAAGGGGCATGTGGAAAGGAATGAAACCGAAATGGAAACCGTTCTCCGAGAAACCAATGAAGAGACCGGCCTGACCGACCTTAGATTCTTTGAGGGTTACCGTGAACCAATAAGCTACTACTACAGGAGAGCGGGAAGGATCGTTCAGAAGGAAGTCGTCTTCTACCTTCTTGAGGCTAAGACGGACTCGGTTCGGCTCTCTAGGGAGCATGTCGGTTTTGACTGGATGTCTTATGAGCCAGCCTACCAGCGGTTAACGTACAAGAACGCGAAGGATACGCTGCGCAAGGCCCACGAGTATATGGAGAAGTTGCAAGCACAGACTCTAGTCGGGGACGCCGAGAAAGGCAGCTAAAACGGCCCTTGCCCCGTGCAGCTTGTTCTCAGCCTGCTGCCACACGATACTTTTCGGTCCCTCCAAGACTCCATCAGTGATTTCCAGTCCCCTGTGTGCTGGAAGGCAGTGCATTACCGCAACATCGGGTTTTGCTTTTTGAACAAGTTTCTCGTTGATCTGGTACGGTTTAAACTTCAGTTCCTTCTTTTTGGCTCCTTTCTCTTGGCCCATGCTCACCCAGACATCAGTGTAGAGAACGTCCGCATCTTCAGCGGCCTTCTGCGGGTTCCCCTCCAACTCGACTACTCCACCAGATTCCTTCGCGAGCTTCCTCGCCCTCTCAAGCATGGATTCGTCCGGCTCACAGCCCTTCGGAGAGGAGACGACCAAGCTCATCCCCATGCTCGCTCCCCCAATCAACCACGAATTGCAAACATTGTTTCCGTCTCCGACCCACACAAACTTCAGGCCCGATAACTTACCCTTTGCCTCAAGGATCGTGAGCATATCCGAAATAATTTGAGTCGGATGCTCCAAGTCGCAGAGAGCGTTGATGATGGGAACGGGTGCATATTCAGCAAACTCCACCAAGGTCTGGTGTGCGTACGTTCGAATAACAATACCGCTCAGGTAGGCTCCTAGCACTCTGGCGGTGTCCTTCAGGGGTTCGCCCCGTGTCAACTGCAGCTCGTCAGCGCGAAGATACATGGCCTGCCCGCCCAGCTGGTAGACCGCAGTTTCGAAACTAGCTCTAGTTCGGGTTGAGGGCTTCTCAAACAGTAGACCAATGACCTTGCCGGACAATGAATGCTTGAGCGTCCCCTGCCTTGCGTCCGATTTGAGTCTAACCGCGAGCTCCAACAGGGATTGAGTGTCCCCGCGCGTTAGGTCGCCTATAGAAAGGAAGTCTCTACCTGATAACAACCAAGACCACGGCCTCGGTTTGCTCAGGAGCCATTGAAAAACGCTTCAGCCTAATTCCGTGGCCGAGCGTTACGCTCGTTTCTTTGCCCTTACGACGCCACGATATCTTGGGGGAGCTTTCTTCGTCGGGTCGATTAGGAATCGTCCTGACTTCAGTATGTCCATTCCAATCAGCACAGGGTACCTCATGTCCGAGCGATCGTTAACCGTCACAGGTAGGGCAAACCTTTCACCAGCAATTTCGACAATCCCTCGCACTAATGGCCGGGTGCGTACTTCGTCTAGAAATGCGGACTTGACCTTGGCAACGTCCACCGTGGGCCCCAGGCCTATGTTTGCCGCCAGCCATACGTCCACTGAAGTTCTAGTCGCGCCTGTGTCGACTTTCCCTTTGACCCGAGCCTCGCCGTGGTGTCCTATGACCTTCACATATTCAATCGGGCCGATAACGATCTGCTGTTTCCCATTCAATGAAACCACTGTGGTGGCGAGCGCTTTATGAGCAAACCAAGTATTAAGCTCACATCGGTAAGTGGCCGAATTTCATGAAAATCGGAGTCCTATCAAAGAACCCAGAATTCTGGGCGACAACAGAAATCATGAGTGCGCTGAAAGAAAAAGGCGCTGAACCAATCTACGTCAGGACGCCTGAAGTCCACCTCATGTTGGAAGGCCCGAAGGTTGATGCAATTTACGAGAAGCAATCACTATCTCGCCTAGACTCAGTGATACCCAGGATTGGGCGCAGCCTCACGCAGCTTGGCGTTATGATCCTGAAACACTTCGAGCTCATGAAACTCCCCTCAACGCTCTCTATGAACGGCCTCTTGACCGCGAGGAACAAGTACCTTGCCCTGCAAGCGCTCCATGGAGCGGGAGTAAAGATTCCCGAAAGCGTTCTAATCGCTTCTCGCAACAAGAACGAAGAACCAACCGAATACCTATCGCCCCCACTTGTAATGAAACTGCTGAGCGGAACTCAGGGCATTGGGGTGATGCGTGTAAGAGATGCAAAGGAAGCAGGTCCCATAATTGACACTCTCTCCGAGCTCGACCAAATGATCTGCCTGCAAAAATTTCTACCCAACCCAGGTGAAGATATTCGAGTCTTTGTTATTGATGGGAAAATCATTGGTGCCATGAAGCGTAAAGCAGCTCCCCACGAGTGGAGAAGCAACATCCACATAGGTGGACAGGGAATACCACACAAACCCTCCAAAGCAGAGGCTGAAACTTCCGTCAGGGCAGCCGAAGCAGTTGGTGTCGAAATCGCCGGCGTCGATTTAATCTCGGTCGACGAAGACCCCTATGTAATCGAAGTAAATGCCTCACCAGGTTTCCGCGGTCTTCTAGGCGCAACCGGCATAAACGCGGCTGAAGAAATAGCAAAGTATGCCATTGCAAAAAGCAAACATTAGAATTACCTTAGTCCTGACTCCATAACACTCATTGGAATCATCATCGTACAGGGACTTCGCCTGTTGGCAATGAAGACAGTCACAAATACGATGCTCAAATGACATGAACCTGGGGTATCGGAGCTGACAGGCCTACACGCTCGAATCTGATGACCCTCTGTTCGACATGAAATGATTTAAGACATCAGAACGCCTTGGGCCTTGTGTCAATAATTCTGCTCTCGGTCACAATTCTGTCCACCCGTCGGTCGTACCGCGACCTTGGGACATTTGAGACGCATTGGAAGTCGTAAGCTAAGCCCACGGTCGCCACGTGTGTTCGGAGCGCGTTTACGCTTCGGTCATAGTATCCGGCGCCGTATCCTATTCTGAACCCTCTCAGATCCCATGCGACACCTGGAACTAGGATTACATCGGCTTGCTCCAAGGCTACGGGTCGGCGAAACTCGCGTTTGGGTTCTGGGATTCCATAGTCACCCCTTTCAAGTTCCTCGGGTGCCTTGAACTCCGAGAATATCAGGCGCTTGTTGGCTCGGTCAACCACGGGCACGATTATTCTCTTACCATTCCAGAGTGCCCACTCGACAAAACCGCGTGTTCTTACTTCGCTACCGATGTTTAGGTAGGTCGATATTGTTCGCGCTTCCTTGACAGTTGGGAGTTCAAGTAATCTAGCGGTGATCTCGGAGCTTAGTTGGTCCAGTTCTGAGGCGGGCTTACTGTTTCTTAGTGCGAGCATTTGGGCTCGCAGCATTCGCTTCCTTTCATAACCTTCCAGGAGTACCCAACTCATCGGGGTTGTACGCCAATTTCACACCGCTCTGGGAACACGCCGAGGTCAACGTGTTGTACATGATCATTGCAATCGTCATTGGCCCCACTCCACCCGGCACGGGCGTCACAAGCGAAGCAACAGGAATGACCGCATCAAAATCAACATCCCCCACTAACACTCCTCCAATGCTACTCGTCCCAATATCGACGACAATAGCCCCTGCTTTGACCATGTTCGGGCCAACTTTGAATTCGGCACGATGACCAATACCTGTCAAAAGGATGTCAGCTTCCTTGGAGATTTCCTCAAGCTGTTCAGTCTTTGAATGGCAGATAGTTACCGTGGCATCTTCGTTTAGTAGGAGTTGGGCGAGAGGCCTACCTAGCAGCTTACTCCGGTTAATCACGACTGCGTGCTTGCCGGCTATTTTTACACCGTAATGTTTCAGCAAGAGAACGACCCCCTTGGGGGTGCACGGAACGAGCTTCGCCGTCCCTTTCTGATAGAGTAAGCCGAGGTTGCATGGGTTCAACCCATCAGCATCTTTCTCTTGACTTATAGTTGCGCAAGCTGCAACATCGTCCAAACCCTTCGGCAAGGGCAACTGGAGTAGGATCCCTGTTACCGAACGATCAGAATTCAGTTCGGAAACGGCTTCCTCCAACTTGGTCTGGGCTATGTTGGAAGGTAGCTCAATGCTGCGCGACTTTATTCCAACATCGGTGCATGCTAAATGCACGCTTCGTAAGTATGCCTTCGAAGCTGGACTTTCGCCAACAAGTATTGTTGCTAAGTTGGGTTCCACTTTCGCACTCAAAGCTCTAACCTGTTCTCTAATCTTCGACCTTATCTCTTGAGCTACGGCGCGTCCCTCCATCGTTTTGGCAGGCAAATTCCTCAACCCTAGGCGGTTCCGAGTATTGTTGTTCCGCCTTATAGAACGATAGAGTCTGTGAAAACTGACCGAAACGAAATTAGCCCGGACGAGCCATTTTCGAGCTCGATGAGTTTTGAAGCTAGTTGAGTGTGTCCCGAATTTCAGCGAAGGCAGGAGAAGGAAAGTCATCGACGCGATTGTTGCAGAGGCAAAGGCGAGAAACGTAAAGGTCCTCGATATTGAATCGGACGCGGACCACAACCGCTCCGTCCTAACATTCGTCGGTGACCCTGAAGCGGTTAAGGAAGCGGCCTTGGCAGTCAGTGCCAAGGCGATTGAGCTTATAGACCTGAACAAGCACCAGGGCCAGCACCCGCGAATGGGTGCAGTCGACGTGATACCCTTTATCCCGATCTCCGATGTAACTATGGCTGAATGTATTCAGTTAACCAAGGATTTCGCCAGCGAGTATGCATCACGCTTCAAGGTTCCAGTATTCCTCTACGAGGAAACCGCAACACGGCCCGATCGGCGGAACTTGGCCGACGTAAGGAAGGGTGAGTTCGAAGGCCTGAGAACTGAGATTGGAAAGAACCCGGAAAAGAAACCTGACTTCGGCCCTAACGCAATTCATCCAACCGCCGGAGCTACCGCCATAGGAGCAAGACAGGTTCTCATAGCCTACAACGTGAACCTCGCAACGAACAATCTCGACGTGGCCAAGAAGATAGCTAAGCAAATTCGAGGAAAAGACGGGGGCCTAACCGCCGTGAAGGCACTAGGTTTCGAATTGAAGGACAGGGGCATCGTCCAAGTTTCCATGAATATGGTTGACTACAAGGCTAGCCAACTCTTCAAAGCCTTTGAACTAATCAGAACCCTAGCAGAGAGCTACGGCGTTCAAGTTCTTGAAAGCGAAGTCGTGGGGCTCGTCCCAATGGAAGCCCTCACCGACAGCGCACAGTTCTATCTGCGGCTGCGGGGCTTCAACAACGGTCAGATTCTCGAACGCAAGCTAACTGAAACCAGCGGGAACAGGTTAATCGAAAAGAGCCTTTCGGGTTTCGTGACTGAAGTAGCCTCGGAGAAAGCGGTTCCGGGCGGTGGAAGCGTATCAGCTTTAGCTGGAGCCTTGGCGGCCAGCCTAGTTGGTATGGTCTGCCGCCTGACGGTCAAAAAACCCGGGTACGAGCAGCATTGGGCGCGTGCCAATGAAATTCTTACGGAAAGTGAGTCCGTCCAGAACACCCTTCTCGCCTTGGTCGATGAAGACTCGAGAAGCTTCACGGAACTGCTGCAAACCTACCGCTTACCCAAGGAGAGTGAGGAGGAGAAACGCAAGAGGTCTGAGGAAATTCAAAAGGGATTGAAGGGGGCAGCGGAGGTACCGATGAGAACGGCTGAGAAGGCTGCGAAGGCATTGTCTTTAGCTAGAACTCTAGCCGAATTCGGCAACCAGAATGCACTTTCCGACCTCCAAACCGCAATCCACCTAGCCCACGCAGGCGCGCTAGGCGCAATATCCAATGTGACCATAAACCTGGCAGCGATAAAGGATGAAAGTTACAAGAAACAAGCGGGCGCCAGGCTTGAAGCCCTCCAGAAACAAATTGAAGCAGACAAGTCAGCTGCGCTCGCAGTATTGGCAAACAGAAATGTGAAAAATTAACTCGCATCGATAACAACAAAAACCAACTCAGAAATTAAAGAGAGAAGGCGGGAAATCAACCCGCCGTAATCCCGACACTTAAGCTACGTATTCCGTAGTGTCCCTTGCTTCACGACCTTCAAGCTTCATCTTGACCTTGCGTTTCTTCGCCAACTTCTATTCACCTCCAACGATTAGCTAGAGCTAAGGCACTCATGGTATTTAACACGGCTTGGAGAAAAAAGGCAAAAGGGCGAATGTTCCACATTTCTACCGAAGCGAGCACAACGAAGTAAGCTTAGGCGCACAAGGGTTGACTCATTTCTTGCCGCCTGTCTTTTCGTACATTCTTCGGAGCGTCCACCTTATGGCATTTTTGAGTTCGAGGAGGCGCCGGTCGTCACCGTAGTTCTGGATGTGAATTGCCCTCAGGCGGCCGTCGTCCTGTTCGACACTGTAAGTGAGAATGGCTTCCGGCGGAATCGTTCCAGCCGAGGCCGCTTCCTTATCCTTCGTTTGCATAGGCTCAAGGACTTTGGCTAGAAGAAATGACCGTAGGGGAGGCGAATTGGAATCCAAGTTGATGTTGGCCTCCGAAGTTACGTGAAGGGCGCCTTGCCCAACCTGAATGGCCCCAATGCGGACACCGTCAACAGTCAGAACCGGAACACTATCAGCACCTTTAGGAATCATTTTGGGTTTTGCTGCGGGTTCGGGTTCGCTTGGCGAACTGATTTCAACCGGCCTGAAACTTCTCTCTGCAAGAAGCGAATCAACAACTTCTATGAAGGAACGCAGGTACGTCACTTCTTCTTCCTGTTGCTTCAAGCGCCGCTCCAAGAACGTCTTCATTTCTGCAAGTTTCTTGGTTAACTGTTGGTCAGACGAGGACAAAACGACCACCCGTACCTTTCGCCATTAGTCTGATCAACAATTAAAGGCCGCTCATGTAGCCTAACGGGCCTTCCCTGAATCCAGTTCCTTTTCAACAATACTTACTTTCCCCTCCCCTGTGCCTAAATGAACGGTGCGAGACATAACCCACTTTAGTGAAATCAATTAAGTCTAGGTTGATACCGATTGTCGTCCCCACTAAGTATGAGCGTCAAGAGACTCGGGCAGATTCTCAAGGATGGGGCCGAAGGCCAAGTTGCAGAAAGTGAAGGTCGACTCCAGACTGCAAGCGATAACTATTGGCCTCTAGTCAAAGACTTGTTGATTACAGAGTTCAAGTTTGACAAATCACATGAAACAGCTCTGAAACTGTTCAGCAAAGACAAGGCCCGGTTCGCGGCAGTGGACGGCTCGGAAGACCAGAGGTTGTTAGGAGGTTTGGCGGTGTTTTGGGCTGGCTCGTACGCCGCAACAGGGTCGATTACATTCTACAAGGATCAACAACCAGACGTGGAATACGATACAGGGTTCGTTGAAAGAGGTCAAGGCCTAGCGAGCTGTGTTCCGATCTATGTGGACTCACTCCCGGAGGTCGACCCGCAGTCAACATTACACAAGAGCGGGCAACAGTTCACCATATCGGGACCGATGACGGAGCAGTCGACTGTTGACAATTCGACGATAGCAGATTGGATAATGTTGTTCTCAGAAATTTACCTCGCTCATCAGCTTGCGGCGTCAAAGCAATACGAAATCATTCTCCTTGATAGGTCGCTCTCTGGGACGCTGAGCAATCTGATATACGATACAGCAAAGCGACCCTTGTGGAAACGTCAATGCGCAATCTTCGGTTTTGAAATTGATAATGTCCCAATCGACGAAACAGAGCTAGCTTATGGTAGATATCACACACCAAAACTGGACGGCTCCTTACCTCCCCGTGGAGATTACCTGCGCTATTCCACCATCTTTCTCTTGCAGAAACATAACAGAGCGCTCAGTCTCTCTGAGATTGCGAATGAATTGAATTACTCTGCCGAGGATCAGCTTACCCGATTGACCCGTTTTGTTAAGAAATCAGCAGAGGAGGGATACCTCCAAGAATCAAATGCGAAGTACAGCGCGACCCCCCGCTATTCAAACACTTGGAACCGCCTGCGTAAACTAGTCGAATTGTTCGGTGTCCGGTTCTTTACCGGCAGCACAGGAAATCCACTCCGCATCGCAGATGGTAGCGAACCTCGGTGGATAACAACACTTGACCTTGCTTTCCTCTGCCTTTTCGCTTTCAACCTTCTAATTGAAGAATCACAAGAAAACCATATTCTCCTGCTCGGCATCACAAAAGACACAACGGCAAGGGATCTCATCAGCCACCTCATTCCCGTATCACTCAAAGAAGGAATTTGGAAGCAAAAAGTCCAACACGTCGCGACAACCGACAGAATGCTATTGCAAGCGATCAGCATGTTTCATCACAGCGACCTACCCATACCCTGGGCTACGCTTGAGTACGACACTGCCTTTCAGACAATAGTCCCAGACTTTCAGCATAGAGAGGGCTATGTCTCGGGGGCAATCAGCAATCGTATCATTCTTGAACAACGCTTCGTAAAATCCTACATTCAACTTGATAAAGCCAAATCTGACGACCAGTTCAGAAGCAACGTATTGTTCATTGACCGTTTGTATCATGACCTCGAGAAGGCGCCCGCGTTAAAGCTCAAACATGATTACGCAAGCACAATAGAGGAAATTCAGCCAGTCCTCTGGGATTCGAAACTGTCGCCGAACCGGGTCCAAGAACTCACTATGGTAACTCTGAAGGCGATGACACAGCAAAGCCTTCCGGAAGTTTTTGGCCACAATAAACCGCTCTACATTGCTGACAAGATCGTCAAGGCTCAGAGGGACCGCGCAGCAGAAATAGTCAAAGCCACTGGCCACTGGCTAGTAATACATCCAAAGCTGAGGAAGTTCTCATTCTACATGAACACTTTCCGGGCACGAAGGAGCGAGGTTGAGAGTGCAAGAACCAGGGCTTAGCCGCCACTTCACCGACCTGAACAACCGGTTCGACGCGAGGTTATCGGCCGTCTTGGCCATAAGGAGAGCTGAGGTCTCCGCTGAGACTACAGGCTTCTCAGCAAAATACGAATGCCGTGCGAAGGCCCAGTATCAGAAAGACCTGATGGGCCTCCTCGAAGAGGGCATGCTATTGGCTGTGCGCAATTTCAAAGCAAAGAAACATAACGGCAACCGCTTCACGCTCCTCGAAATTTCCCGCATCGGACCAGAACACTTTGGGCTCAGAGGGTTGTCTGACCAGAGCTACTACCCTTACCAGTTTGAGATAATCGAACAGAGCGTTTCAGACTGGGATACTGACGATAAGGCAACGATGATGATTCAACTAGGAGCTATTCCCCTTAACTACGATTTGATTCTCGACGGCGTAGACCAACAGTATACGAAAGGGTTCACTTACCCAATAGTTGGCGAACGAGTATTCATCCTAAGTAAGAACACCATCCATAGGATGTACAACCGACGGCTGCTCGAGGAACTTGGCCTAACCTGGAACGAGGATAGAATCTCAACCTTCGGCGACGCTCGAAAGGATCCACGGATTGGCGTCATCAAGATGTTCCAAGAGGAGAAGGATCCAATTCCAATTTACGTTAGCTTCGAAAGGCTGGCTAGATACCACTTCGGAGTATTCTCTTTCACAGGTGGCGGGAAGAGCAATCTCGTTTCCAACATCCTAAGAAGAATAATGTACCATACGAAGACCACGAAAATTGTCATATTCGACATATCGATGGAGTATCCCTTTCTGCTCCAAGACGTTTTTTCCGACAAGACGATAAACAGCAAAATCATCACCGACGTCCCCATCGCCGACGCTGAACATTTCAGGAAAATCATCGTGACTCCGAGAAAATTCGAAAAAGCGGACATCTCACCGACACTAAAGTCGATCCTCACCTTAGGCCGCGTGGGCCATTTCGCAGAAGGAAGCGAGCATCCCCCAACTTACGAAGATATTCTTGAAGAAATCAAACTCCTTGCGCTGGACGACATGAAGAAGGTTGTAAACCTAAACGCGATCAACCAAATCAAACTCAAGATATTGCAATGGATCAAGGATAATCATGCAGAACGTTCACAAACGGTCACGCAAGCATTTCTTCAATATTTGCAAACTGAAGCCGTAAGCACGCTTGACAGATTCAAGGTGTGGAAGAATAGCGGACTCTACGCATGGGCTTCAACCCGATCAGAACTAGCTCCACTCCTTCAGCCCGAAGAGAAGGTGAAGGACGATAAATCCTTTGGAGCAGAAAAAATAGTCCAGCTTCTCGAAGGCGACACGAGGCTACTGTGTCTCTCAATCGCAGAACCGAGCGTCGTGAAACAACTCGCCATCACGTTAACCTCCGACATGTTGCGACATAGGAAACGCGAATTTCAGGTAGAACCGCAGGTTCTCTTCGTCTTCGATGAAGCTCAAGAATTCATCCCAGCCTACGATAAGGCCAGGGGCATAGACTCCACTTGCACACAACGCATAGAGACATTGCTAAGACAAGGAAGAAAATACGGACTGGGGGGATGCGTTGCCACTCAACGAATTGCTTACCTTAACACGAACGCCTTGCAACAATTGCACACATACTTCGTCGGCCCCTTGCCGCGGCCTTACGACCGAAGCCTCGTGAGCAGCACGTTTACAATTGATCAAAGCATTCTTGAGAAAACGCTTGAGTTTGCCCCTGGTCAGTGGCTGCTATCTAGCTATATTGCGACTGGGATGGAAAATGTCCCAATATTCATAACCGCTGATAACTCGGAGATTGAATTGGAACGAGTCATACCCATGAAACGCTAACAGAACTGCGTCAGTCTCATTCCCCTTGGTATCCATCGAATCGACTTAAATACAAATGAGAGCGTTCATTTGCTCGGTGCCTGACACATGGGTGACGGCTTTAACAAGGCAAACCTTGGCACGTAACTCACCTACAGAATCCGCGTTATCGACATTTTCTCTGGGAGGATCATGCGTTGGATGAAGTGCCCACCATCGTGGATATTTTCGCGGGAAAGCTCGACGGTGCACATGTCGTCTTTAGAGGGTGGCTACACCACATTCGAAGTAGCGGAGGCATTCTCTTTCTTCAACTGCGCGACGGGACGGGCGTTATACAGTGCACGCTGAAGAAGGATAAGACGGATCCGACGGAATTTGAGCGCTTAGCCGCTACGCCTATCGAGAGTACGATAGAAATCTCAGGGGAAGTTAGGAAAGACCCCCGGGCACCCCGCGGGTACGAGATTCAGGTTGAGAAAGTCACAGTGGCTTTTCCGGCCGAAGATGGCTATCCCATTGCGGATGAGAAGAGCCGCCGTCATCACGGACCCGACTTTCTACTCGACCAGAGGCACCTGTGGCTGAGAAGCCAGAAGATGCAGGCAATTATGCGAGTGCGGGGCCGCCTGATAGACGAAGCGAGAAGATGGCTCATAGATCACGGTTACCTTGAGGTCCAAGTTCCGATACTTGTCACCGCGGCTGTGGAAGGTGGTTCGACACTTTTCCCAGTCAAGTATTTCGATCAGAAAGCCTACCTAACCCAGAGCTGGCAGTTCTATGCTGAAGCAATGATCTCCGGCGTGGGAAAAATCTTCACGCTAGCACCATCGTTTCGAGCGGAAAAGTCAAGGACAAGAAGACACCTGACCGAATATTGGCACCTAGAAGTGGAAGAACCCTGGTTGGAACTCGACGGCCTAATGCACCTCGAGGAAGAACTGGTAACGCAAATGTGCCAACAGATGCGAGAGAAAATGCCCGAGGAATTGAAGTTCATCGGGAGGGATCCCGAACAAATTGCGAAGGTTAAGCCGCCATTTCCAAGAATAACATACGACGAGGCTGTTGACCTAGTCCAAAAATCAAACCCCAGCTTCAAATGGGGAATCGACCTAGCTTACGAGGAAGAGAAAGTTCTCACCGAGCACTTTGAACTGCCATTCTTCGTCAGCCACTACCCAAAAAGCGTCAAAGCATTTTATCATATGCCCGACCCGAAAAACACCAAGGTAACACTATCAACGGACCTGCTCGCGCCCGAAGGCTACGGGGAGATCACGGGCGGCGGCCAACGCATCCACGACGCAAAGCTTCTCCTCGCAAGAATAAAGGAAGAAGGATTGAGCGCTGAAGACTACAAATGGTACATCGACCTCCGTCGCTATGGAACCGTTCCGCATTCGGGTTTCGGAATGGGAATTGAGAGGACTTTGGCGTGGATTTGTAAGCTGGAACACATCAGAGATGCAATTGCATTCCCACGATTGATAAACCGCATCTACCCCTAGCCACAACCAAGCTGTGAGCTAATGCTGCAAATCAGGAGAATGCGATTTGACGACATCCCATACGCCCTCCGACTTACAGACCAAGAAAAGTGGGGGGTAACGCGTGCCGACCTTCTCAGAATTCTGAAGCTTGACCCGAGAGGTTCCTTCATTGCCGCAAAGGGTTCACGGAGAGTCGGCCTTATCACAACAACTCGATACGGCAGAAAACTCGCCTGGATTGGGAACGTCATAGTTGACCGAAACTACCGTGGGGCACACATAGGCCAGTCCCTCGTCCAAATTGCGCTAGAACACCTACAGAAATCAAACGTCAAACATATCGCACTTTACTGCTTCGATGAAAACGTCAGATTCTACCGCAGGCTCGGGTTCATTCGCGACGCCCCATTCGTCAGGCTCAGAGGTAAATCAACACGTGCAGCTTCCCTTGCACATATGGCTCAGCAAACGCTCCCCCTAGGAGGTGTGCTATCCTTGGATAGGAGAGCATTCGGAGCTAACCGCTCACAGCTAATACGCATGACACTACGCTCCAAATCTGGATGGTACCTGAGTTCATCAAACTCCTACATGCTGGTCAAGGAATCCAAGGAAATGTGCGAGATTGGACCGTGGGTTTCCAGCAAGCAGCCCATGGACCAAGCAAGTGAATTGCTTGACCTAGCTGTACGCGTGATCGGGGAAAAGCCGATAGAGGTTTCCTGCCTACGAAACCACCCAGCTTACGGACTCTTCAGGAAACATGGTTTTCGAGTGATGAGCCACGGCTACCGCATGTATCTCAGTAGGATCGCTAGAATTGGGGACCATGCAGCCAACTTCGCGCTCGGGTTCTTAGACAAGGGATAATTGCCGAACTAAGCGGCCGCCTTTTGTAGTAAGGGCATTAGTTCCGGTGCGGGTTTTCCCAGCTTCTTGTCGAGTGCAGCTTTAATCAAGCCGTAGTATGGCGGTGAGGCCCTGCTTGGCCGAGATTTGAATTCAGCGTGGAACTGAGTTCCCATGTAGAAGTACTTGTCTGGCAACTCAAAGATTTCCATTCTCCTCCCGTCCATGCTACAGCCAGAAAATACTCCGCCACCCTTCACAATCCGGTCGATATAGTCGGGGTTGACTTCATACCTGTGCCTGTGCCTTTCAGAGATTATTTCGCGTCCGTACAGGAAGCTGGCGGTCGTATTCGGCGTGATGCGTATTTCATGCGCGCCGAGCCGCATCGTTGCACCTTTCGAATCCACCCCCAGCTGCTCAGGCATAAGGTCAATGATAGGTTGAGGAGTTTTCGGATTGATCTCTGTGCTATTCGCGTTTCTCAAGCCGAGATGCCTGGCAAATTCAACTACCGCCAGCTGGAATCCGAAGCATATCCCCAGTGTGGGGATGTTCTTCTCTCGAGCGTACGACAGAGCAGCGATCTTTCCTTCGGTGCCACGCGATCCGAATCCTCCTGGTATCAGGACCCCATTGAATTGTGATAGCATTGTGCAATTGTTAGGGTCCCTCTCGAATAGTTCTGTTTCGACCCATTCAATCTCAACTCGCGCGTCACAGGCCCCGCCAGCATGTTTCAAAGCTTCGTTTACACTCACGTAAGAGTCTGCCAGCTCGGCGTACTTTCCGCAAAGTGCGATCCGAATGACTTCACGCGGGTTTGATATACGTTCAACAACTCGTTTCCACTGTGCCCAATCGACCTCGTGTTTCGCGAGGGCGAATCGGTCGGTTAGAAAATCTCCCATTCCCTGCGAATCAAGTTCAAGGGGTGTTTGATATATGGTTGGAAGGTCGGGCGCCGCGAAGACTGCACGTTCCTCAACATTACAGAAAAGCGCAATTTTCTTTCGAGGATTCGGATTGAGAGGCCCTTTAGTCCGGGCAACGATCAAATCGGGCTGAATACCAATTCTACGCAGCTCTTGTACGCTATGCTGCGTTGGTTTAGTTTTCTGTTCGCCCACGACGTCCAATGCGGGAACTATAGTGACGTGAGCGAAGAGAACGTTTCGGTGTTCCTCTTCGAACTTTAGTTGGCGAGCGGCCTCGAGGTATGGGAGGCTTTCAATATCTCCTACAGTGCCGCCGATTTCGACGAGAAGAACGTCCGGCTGCACCTTCGAAGCGATGCCTCTAACAACCAACTTAATTTCATCCGTGATATGAGGGATAATTTGGACGCATTGTCCAAGAAAGTCGCCGCGCCGTTCTTTGTTTATGACCGCCGTGTATATCTGGCCGGTAGTTGTGTTGTGGCTCCGGGACAGGTTGATGTCGAGGAACCTCTCATATGTCCCCAAATCCATGTCGATTTCCCCGCCATCGTCTGTGACAAATACCTCTCCGTGGGCAACTGGATTCATTGTTCCAGCGTCAACGTTCAGGTAGGGGTCAATCTTCATTGCAGTGACGTTGAAGCCCCTCATTTGCAGGAGCTTTGCAATCGAAGCGGCGGTAATGCCTTTCCCTATTCCGGACATGACGCCGCCGGTGATGAACAAATACCTCGTATCTGTCGGCATAAATCACACGAACCAGTCGTGCAACTTAAAGCTTCTCCGATAGGAAGCCGGAGAAAATTGAGGAAGAGCTGAAGGAAGCGGAGCTGTTTGTATTCTGCTACTTGGGTACCTGGGTTTTCAGTTTCCTGATTTCTTGGTTTATCAGGTTCAGGGCGATTCGTGCGGTTGAGATTGCCTGATCCAGGGATTGTGAACTCTCAGCAGCCCAGATCTTAGCGGCACCTTGGGCGGTCTGTGCTCCGAGCTGGCTAAGGTAGAGGCTTCCGTTGTTTTCGAATACTAGGCCAGCACTCACGAGTCCCTTTACAGCGTCCGTCTCGTGCGAGGATAGTTGTAGGTCTCCCCGTTGTTTTGCAGTGTCCGCTGAGGTTGCATTGGTTCTCAAGAGCTTGACCAGAAGGCTCGGTCCAGCGGGCACGGTTTCTCCGAATTCGGACCTTGCCGATTCCTGTAGGTTGCGTAGTTGCTCTATTCTCGAGACTGCGTCAGTAACTGTCGTGAGGCTTTTGGTTATGCTAAGGAATGATTGTACGACCGGGCTTTGCGGGTTCATTCGGTATAGGGTTACTGCGCCAACATGCCGCGAGGGTGCGATTGCTTTCATTCGTTCGAGGTCGTTCCACACTCGGTAGAGTGTCGTACGCCCAATTCCGGCCCGTTGCGCAATCTCGGTCTTCGTTAGCTCCTCTTGGGGTCGTTGCGCGAGGATTGTGAGGACTTTGAATTGCGGGCTCTTCGATAGTACTTCCATGAATGCGGTGGCTTCGTCTGCTGCCATGGACTTGTCAAGTCGAGTAAGGAAGTTGGATGGTATATTAATGTTCGCTTTCCCACACACCATAGTTTCATATGGAAGATGGATAAATCAGAGGGTCCAACCATGCGACCTATGCCCGAACCGAACATGCTCTCCGAACTTGAGGAGAGAACCCTGTTAGCCATCTGGAAGCTCAAAGGGATAGGCAAGAATGGGGTCGAGGAGAGCAACCTCCAAACGGAATTGACGAATGAGACGCCTCAAAATCTAGCCGCTGCACTGGAGGCTCTTCAAAACCAGGGATTCATAGAGAAGGCGAATTCTAGCGATCGCAAATTCCTTTCCTTGACTCCACTCGGCTTGGCAATTTTGCGCAAGCTTGAGGAGGACAGGCTGCAAGAGCTGAAATGACACCAAGAAATCCCGTTCAATTTTATCAGAGCAGTCCAAGACTTTCAATCGTATAGATTGAACAATAGATTGTGACACTCCACCGTTCTGATCAGAAGGAATGCCAGCTAACTCTGTGTCATGAGTTTGCCAAACACTAGCCATTGCCATTTCAAAGCCAATCGTTCACTCACACCTGGACCTTTTCTGACTATTTCGCTTGTGGATCGACCGAATCACAACCGCTAGATTATTGGGAGTGCTCCGCACGAAAACATTTACTGCGAGCTTGGCGTTATCTTTCACCTCGAAGGATTCCAAATGAAGGGCAAGACTATATTCCATCGAAGAAAGAGCCCTCATGAGAAAGCAACCAAGCTCATGAGCGAAAAATCAAGGGGCAAACCACCCGGCTCTCTAACTCGAAGAAAACACGTGGGGAAAGCGCTACGAGAGTCTGAAGCCTACTATAGAATGATTTTCGATAATGCGAACGATGCGATCTTCATACGGGACTTACACGGCCGTTTTCTTGAGGTTAACCAAGTTGCTTGTGATCGTTACGGCTACAGTCGAGACGAGTTCCTCCAAATGAGTACCCGGAACATCAACAGCCCTGAAACTGAGGCGTTGACCGCCCAGCGGACTAAGGAACTTCTCAAGAAAAGCCATGAAATCGTCGAGTCTACTCACGTCCGTCGAGATGGAAAAATCATTCCAGTAGAAATGAGTAGGCGACTCATTACATTCAGAGGAAAGCAGGCTATACTGAGCATAGCCCGTGACATCACAGAACGCACACGTATGGAGAAAGCGCTCCAGGAGAGTGAGGAGAAGTATCGGGCGATTGTTGAGAATTCGCCCAACATGATCGGTATTTTCCAGGACGGAGTGCTGAAGTACATCAACAATGTTGCAATCCTCAGGTTAGGTTGGACTTACGAAGAGCTAATATCACCTTCTTTTGACCCAATAGAGAACGTCGTGTCGCAGAAATCTAAGAGTTTGCTAAAGGAAAACGTTGGCAAGAGGCTGCGTGGCGAAGACGTCGCTCCTTATGAGATAACCCTGACCAGGAAGGACGATTCAGAAGTCCCAGTCTTGGTTAGAGGAACGAAAATCATTTACAATCAGAAACCAGCTATTGAGTTCGTTTTCGACGATATTACTGAACGCAAAACAGCTGAGCAGATGCTCCGGCTTAGAAGCGAAATAGTAGAAACCATCCTAGAAGGGCTTCTCCTCATCCGGGCCTCCGACGGAATGATTGTCTATGCCAACCCGCAAATTGAGAAAATGTTCGGGTATGATTCAGGCGAGTTAATTGGAAAGAACATAACAACAACCAACGCTCCAACAAATGGCCAAAGCCCCGAAGATGTTGCCAAAGAAATCGAGGAGCATCTAAGGAGACTTGGAAGATGGAGCGGAGAGGTTCTAAACAAGAAGAAAGATGGAACGCCTTTCTGGTGTCGATCTAACTTGTCGACGTTAAAGTCTTCCGAGTATGGTACGATTTGGATTTCCGTTAAGGAAGACATCACTGAACGCAAACTTGCGGAGAATACGCTGACGAGGAGCGAGAAACGCTTCCGTGAAGCAATGGAAGCCACGAATGATGGGTTATGGGATTGGAACGTTGAAACTGGCGAGACGTACAACAGTCCAGCCTACTATCGAATGCTCGGCTATGAACCGGGCGATTTCTCCAATAACATACAATTTTGGTTGGACCACATCCATCCTGAGGATCGGACCCAAGCCGTCAAGGTTAACCAAGATTGCATAGAGAACCGAGCCTCGAACTTCGAAGTAGAATTCCGCATGAGAACTAAGAGCGGCGGCTGGAAATGGATTCTAGGCCGAGGAAGAACAAGCGCCCGAGACGCCAATGGTCGAGCACTCCGAATGATCGGAACCCATCAGGATATCACCGAACGCAGGAGGGCCGATGAGAAGCTTCGTCAATCGGTAGAGCGTTACCAGTCTCTCTTCGGTCGGATGCTTGATGGAATGTACCGTAGCACGCACGAGGGTCGATTTGTTGATGTCAATACGGCTTTTGTAAAGATGTTTGGATTTACAAGCAAGCAAGAAATGTTGGACATTACGGACATCAAGAAAGAACTGTATTTCTCACCCGAAGAACGCGGCAGCCATCTGCTGGATACAGGTCAAGAAGAAGTGGAAGCATACCGCATGAGGCGAAAGGATGGGTCCGAGATCTGGGTAGAAGACCATGGCCATTATGTTCACGACAAACAGGGGAACATCATTTACCACGAGGGAATACTGCGCGACATAACCGAACGCAGGTTGATTGAGCAGAGGCTCCGATTTCGAGGCGAGATTGTAGAGAACATTTCCGAGGGCGTTGCCGGTATTCGAGTCAGCGATGGCGTGATCGTATATACCAATCCACGTTTTGAGGAAATGCTTGGATATGGTTTAGGCGAGTTGATCGGGAAGAACATAGCGACCGTGAACGCTCCAGTTAATGGCAAAAGACCTGCGGAGATCGCAGCAGGAATCATTAGGCGTCTTGGGGAATCACGTAGATGGAGTGGAGAGATTCAAAATATCAAGAAAGATGGCACTCCTATCTGGTGCCGAGCCAGCGTGTCGACGTTAGAATCCTCTGAATACGGAAGGATTTGGGTAGCGACACATGAGGACATCACTCAACGCAAGCAGATGGAGGAGACACTGAGTCGCCGGGCTGAAGAGCTACAGGCGCTTCAGGCAACCGTCCTCGACATTACTCGTCAACAAGACCTGCCCACGCTGCTCAACGCCATCGTGGAACGAGCTGCAGGACTGTTCGGCGCTCCCAGCGGAGGAATGTATCTTTGTGATCCTGACAGGCAGGAAGTGCGTTGTGTGATCAGTTACAACACTCGAATAGACACTGTCGGGACAGTGCTCAAGTATGGCGAAGGTGCGGCAGGGACAGTGGCGCAAAATGGGAAACCCCTGATCATTGAGGACTATCGCACATGGACGGGGCGTGCAGCTGCCTATGAGAAAGACCAACCTTTCAGCGCTGTCCTTAGCGCACCCATGATCTGGCAAAGTCAAGTTATCGGAGTCATCCACGTCCTAGACGATAATGAAGCACGGCATTTCACGGAATCCGATCTCAGGTTGCTCGAACTCTTCGCCAACCACGCCGCGATTGCTATCGAGAACGACCGCCATTCCGAGAACCTGGAACGCATGGTTGCGGAAAGAACTTCCAAATTGGCCGACAGCCAACATCAGCTTCAACTCATGGCAGACTCCTTACCAGCGCTGATAAGCTACATTGATCCACAACAGAGGTACAGATTCAACAACAAGGCATACGAAGAATGGTTTGGCCAGTCGCCCAACGAGATTCTCGGACGACCTGTTAGAGAGGTATTGGGAGACAATGGCTACGAGAGAACTCACGGGCGGATGGAAGCCGCACTATTGGGAGCGAGACAGTCCTTCGAATATGAGCTAACGTCAAAATCGGGCACGCGACAAATCAGCGCCACCTACATTCCAGACTTCGGAGAACAGGAACAAGTCAAAGGAGTTTTTGTTCTGGGCATTGACATTACGGAACGCAAAAAGATGGAGGAGCGTCTTCTCAAGGCTGAGCGACTCGCTGCAATCGGCGAGACAGCGGCAATGGTTGGCCACGATCTTCGCAACCCACTACAAGCAATTTCTGTAGCAGCATATGTCTTGGAGAAGAGGCTAGGCCCAGAAGCGGACATGCAGACCAGGGAGATGCTCGAATCTGTCAAGAACAGTGTCTCCTACTCGGACAGGATCGTAGAGGATCTGTTAGAGTACTCTGAAGAGACACGATTGGAGCTCTCAGAAACAACCCCCAAAACCATCGCGTTAGAAGCATTGCTCAACGTGAGAATTCCGGATAACATTTCTGTTTCAAATTTGACATCAGACGAGCCGAAGATACGAATCGACCCTGTAAAGATCCGGCGTTTGTTCCTTAACCTTATCGAGAATGCAGTTGATTCTATGCCTGACGGCGGCAAACTTACGATAATTAGCAACAAGTCAAATAACTATGTCGAACTCAAGTTTATCGATACGGGAGTAGGTGTTTCTGAACATGTGTTGCGTGAACTCTGGAAACCTTTCATCACCACGAAGCCCAAAGGAATGGGGTTAGGCTTGGCTATCTGCAAACGGATTACGGAAGCACATGGCGGTTCCATTTCCCTGGACACTAGGAAGGGTGAAGGCACGACCTTCACCGTGAGACTTCCTCTTACAGCGAACCACGAAGGAGACAAGAACGCATGAGCAGCGTGGCTAGAATTCTTGTCATCGATGATGATCGCGAGATTCTGAAGACATTCTCTGCAGCGCTAAAGGGAACTGGGTATGTGGTCGAAACTGCGGAGACTGGGAAAGACGCGATTGAGAAAGCTAAGGCAAACTTCTACAACCTGGCTCTCATAGACATTCGCCTCCCAGACATGGAAGGCATCGAACTGCTAACGGCCCTAGTAGAGACAACTCCGAAGATGGTCAAGATCATTGTGACCGGATACCCGAGCCTGCAGAATGCAGTTGAAGCAGTCAACAAGGGTGCCGACGGCTACATAATCAAACCCGCAAATATGGCCGACCTGCTGACGAAAGTGAAACAACACTTAGAGAAACAAGAGAAAGCAAAACGATACGACCAAGAAAAGATCAAAGAATTCATCGAGACCCGTATCAAAGAATCAGATACAAGAGAGAACGTTTCGCCGTCGAAGAGAAGCGATGGCTAAGCAGCGTAATTAGCATTCGAATTAAAGTTTAGGAACAATCCGAGTAGAAGACTCTGATTCAAAGCGCTTCCAAAACCAAACATTAAGTGAAGGGGGTCAAACCCGTCAGTGACTTCTGACAGGAAGCCTTTGAGCTTCAACGAGATTGTTTCCCATTGCGTGAAAGAGGGCTTAACGGAGGCACTTGGCAGTATTATCGTTGATGCATTGTTCGATCAGATGTACGAGCACTATGACATTACCTTAGAGAATCTGCCCAACCGCCTCGACACATTTTTCTCAGTTTTGGAAGGTGCGTTTGGCCAGAAGGTCAGCCAAGTCTTGGGCAGAGTTATCGCAAGAAGACTGTATGCTTACCTGTCACTTGAATTCGTTGAAAGCCCTACGAAGGGGCTTCCTGAATATGTTGAAGAAATAAGAAAGAAACTTGCCAAGTCATAATCGCATGAAAGGAAGAGAGAGAAGTTTATCGGTTTTCCCAACTTGACAGGAGATTGAAAAATGCTATGGGACATTTGCATACCAAAGGAGGAGATGTGAACTGTGGTTTTCGTGTGTGCGCGCACCACTGGGCTCGTCAGTTGCACTCGTTTCGTACGAGTGTCTTCAACTCGACCCCTCAGCGATGCTTGTTCATTGTCCCTCAAAGCCCAATGCTAGGCTGATGTATCCCCAAAGCCAGTGCAACTTGATTGGATAACTTGAATAGCACCAACCCCCTAGGGTCCCCAAACTGAAGGAAATATCGGACATTAGCACCAGAAGTTTTCCCAATTGCTCTGCAATCAAGTATACTAGGGCGACAGCAATTGCGTAGGCTCACTGCACTGATGTATCTTCGTTCCATCGGATCACCTACATCACGAAAGATCGGTAAGGAATAGCTGGCCGCTTCCTTTCGAGCCATGTCTCGACTTTGGACAGAGCTTTCTGATCTTGCTCCTTCGCCTTCTACTTGCTTTGATCCTGTTCTTGCAGCTCGGCCTTCTTTCTGTTTAGCCAGCTGAGGAATTGGAATAAAGCTTCGTTGTCCTTCTCCATCGAAACGTCTAGAATCTGAGAACCAAGACGAGCAAAGACGTGAATTACGAGAGCGTAATGCACCACGACATCTTCGACTTCCTTCAAGTACTTGGAATATTTCTCGGCCACACCTAACACTGTGAGTGGACCTAACGTAATGAACTCTTCATCAACCTCAGTTGGCGTATGCGACCTAACATTAGGGCGCATCTGGTTCAGTACTACCTCTCCACCCGCCGTTGTCAATCCCACCCAACGTATCTTGTTGCTTACGGCGAAGACTTCTTCTAAACGTAAAACAGGGCGCACAAATGTCACTCCTTTGACTTCCACATTAGACTGGCTTTCAGTTGATTCCTCTCCTGATCATAAGTCAAACTCGCTACCTCCAGGTCCCGACCGAGCAACGCACCTAACGCTCCACGCCACCAAGAGACAAGGAACGCTCTATGGGCTCCGATATTTCCTTTCACGCTGGGATTCGATATCTCCAGCAAGATTGGGTCGAGAGCGGATGGAGTTGGAGGGATCGTTACCTGAGTGATACCTGCCCCTGACATGGATTCCGACACAGCGAGGAAATCGATGATTTCGTTAACAGAGGCTCCCGGTCTCTCCTTCCGGATGTTTTCCGCATCAAGTTTTCCGAGGCGGGATTCCAAATTATTCATTATGACTTCTGCTACTTGTTGACCCACCAGGGAGTTAAGATGGTCACAAAGGGCTTGTGCATCAATTGCCGTATGACGCTTCCCGTTGATGATGAGCTCCCCTTTCTCCTTGTCCCACCACGTTTCCTCACTCATTAAGACGCCATGCTCCTTACGTTTCTTACTCCAGTTCATGGGTGTCTTAGCTGCAGATCGATGAAAGCGGGTAGTTGAACCGCGCCCCGCATGACTTCTCATAGTCCAATATCGCCTTATGGTTGGCGTATTGCGTTAGCATTACCTTCAGGTATGCGCCAAAGACCCCAGCCCGATCTTGCGGGTTCTCATACAGGAAGACGGCGTGGTCTCTAAGCGATAACCCACGCACGTATTCCTCGACCGCTGTGATGACCAATGCCTACAACAGTCCGCGTAATACGTATGACAGTTCGTGTAATATGCATGCTGTCACCCGGCACCATCGTTCGTCGACTAGGCGTTTTCGAAATAGTCTTCGCCTAGGTTCTAACAGCACTTGGAAAGGCCCGACCTAGAGCCAACACATGGTCCTACTGCTTGCCCCGCTCTTGCTACAATGAGAGAATTATCGTTTGGAGAGATTAGTCAACGCCCAGCCTCAACCAACAAAACTAATTGGTACAGACAAGAATTTGTACTTCTGGATTCGGAATGAAACCGCTCCAATAGCGGAAAGGGGCTGATTGGACGTGGGAATCGTGTGTAGATTAATGATGAATTCTTTAACTTCAGAGCGATCACAGATTCTCATCTAGTTTGTATCGTTGGAAGGAGACTCGGGCGTCGCCCGGGACGAGACACTTGTTATGTTCTTGTCCTGAACAAATTTAGCGTTCTGCAACATAGAAAGAAAAGGCACCCATGAAAGAGAACATGAGACTCTCAACACACTCCCCCACTCGTTTCCATTGTAATTCATAGGAGCTCTGCAGAAAAACAAAGCAGCAAAACCCAAATGCCAAGGCACAAGGCACTCCCGAAGGTTTAATGGATGGAGATCTTCAAGCGGTTTGGAAGTGGACTGCGTACGCGAAAATGATGTGTCCATTAAGTGCAGAGCGCCCTCAGCCGGCGCTGTGATGTTTCGACGGGCAGACTGATTCATTATCTCCCGTCGACTACCCCCTCGGAGATTCTCAGCCAATTTAACAGGAAAATTGCGTCCCTTAAGTGGGGAAAAGTGGTCATGGAAGATAACGCGTCCTTTAAGTTCAGAGCGCTCTCAGCCGGCGCAGTGATGGCATTCGACGGGCAGACTGAATCCCATTCTCTCCCGTCGAACCCGTATACCGAAGGGTCCCGGTCACATGAACTACCCCTGCCGTGAATTGTGTCAAAGCTTAAATTTGCATCTCGAGCCTCGTCATGGGGAAACTGTGTGACGTGCACTGTAGTCGTCGGAGCGCAGTTCGGCGACGAGGGAAAAGGGCGAATTATAGATTACCTCGCTGCCCAAGCCGATTTTGTTGTTAGGTTTCAGGGGGGCAATAATGCGGGGCATACGGTGGTGAATGATTTTGGCACATTCAGGCTTCACCTGGTTCCGTCCGGAATCTTCTATCCTCGGGTTGTTTGCATAGACGGGGCAGGAACGGTAATTGACCCGTCCTCCCTGATAGAGGAAATTGAGACGTTAGAGAAAGCCGGAGTTAAGACCAACAACCTCTGGATTGACAGAAGGGCACATATCGTCTGGCCTTACCACCGACTCCTTGACGGGGCAGGCGAGCAGAAGGGCGGCCTTGGGACAACTCGCCGCGGCATCGGGCCCGTATACGGCGACAAGGCGGCTTACCGAGGCATTCGAGTGGGGGACCTTTTACATCTCGACTTCCTGCAAACAAGATTGAAGGCGGTTCTTCCCCTCAAGAACCACGAATTGGCGTACTATGGCCTGAAGCCGCTTCAACTTGAGGACCTCATACAGCAAGCCAAGGAGTGGAGCGATAAACTGGGAGCGAGGATCGTTGATTCGCTTCCGATCTTGCACGAAGCACTCTCAAAGGGGCGGAAAGTCCTGCTCGAAGGACAATTGGGTGCAATGCGAGACCTTGACTGGGGAATTTACCCTTACAGCACCGCTTCATCGCCTACCGCTGGCGGTGCCTGTGCCGGCGCCGGCGTATCGCCCCGTTCAATTGAGAGAATTGTTGGTGTTGTGAAAGCGTACACAACGGCAGTTGGGGGCGGTCCATTTCCCACAGAACTCTTTGACAAAGACGGAGACCGTCTCCGCGAAATCGGCGACGAATACGGGGCAACCACTCAGCGGCCTCGACGGTGCGGCTGGTTAGATGCGGTTATCCTCCGCCATGCCGTATCACTAAATGATATCACAAGTCTTGCAGTCACGAAACTTGACGTTCTAGACTCATTGGAGAAGGTGAAGGTTTGCACTGCTTATCGTCTTGATGGAAAGGAAATAACGGAAATGCCGGACACAGTGAACCTTGGAAGAGTGCAACCTATCTACGAAGAATGGGCAGGCTGGAAAAAGCCAACAACGAGCGTCAGAAAGTGGGATGACCTTCCAAAGGCAGCGCAAGATTACCTGAAGCGTATCGAAGAACTGACTAAGGTGCAAATTCAGTATGTGTCCGTTGGCCCTGAACGAGAAAACATCGTAATACTCTAAGCTGGACTAAAGGGGGATCTAGAAGGTAGTTCTAGGTAGTGATTAGCGCATGTTTCGAGCTAACCAGGCCTCGAAGGAAGTGATGTGCTTAAACGAACTCGCGATAGGCGAAGCGATCAGCCCTGCTGGTATGGCTGCCACGAGAAGGTTCACAATATTATACAGGGCCGTGAAGAGCAGCGTGTAACCCAAAACCATACCCTCGCTACCGAACTGCCACCCTGTCGACTTCTCCAAAGTTGCCTTTGCGAAGCCCAAGTAATCTACGCCAAAGAAAATTGGTCCAATGTATAGGAGGACCACATAGTTAACAACGGTCATCGCAGCTACACGCCATACAATACCACTTCCAAACATCATAGAGATCGCGAGAGATGGATGAGCCATCTTTCCCTTTATTCGCCCGTAGATCGCACTGCCCAGCCACAAACCTCCGAGAGTTGACACGACGGCGACGAACTTTATCGCAGGGCCTAGTGGCGCATCGCTACCGGTCACGTTTAGGAATATCCATTGAACAACCGAGGTGATCAGGGCCGCCAAGGGGCCGAATAGAAAGAAGGCAATATAGATTGGAATTTCGGAGAAGTCTATTTGGAGGTACGGGATTAACGGGAATGGTACCGAAGCCTTCGCGAGAGCCAAGATCGCTGCGAGTGCTGCGAAGACTGCTGCCCCTGCGAGAGTAACGGTTACTTTCTGTGCTGCCGTGCGCTCTGCCAAAGTTGTTCGGGCCACACTCCGAACCTACTTATAATAGAGTTTCTACCAGTTTACGAGTAGGCAAAACTCAAAGGAATTGTGCTTCGCGGACTTAGTGCACGGTAACTGATTTTGCCAAGTTTCTAGGAAAGTCTGGGTCGTAGCCTTTCCGAACAGACATGTAATACGCGAACAGTTGGAGTGGTATGATGTATACGATTGGTGTGAGAAGTGAAGGGATGCCCGGCGGAAGAATGATCTTCTCATCAGAGAGGCTTGTTATTTCCCCGTCCTGTTCGTCGACTACGCTGATAATATGCGCGCCTCGCGCTTTCATTTCCATAACGTTGCCGATAACCTTCGAATAGACTTCATCCTTCGGGGCAACGAAGATGACTGGGTAGCCTTCCTCGACGACTGAGATGAAACCGTGTTTCGATTCTCCTGCAGGATAGGCGATCGCCGGAAGATAGGACAATTCAAGTAGTTTCAACCGTCCCTCGAGGGCGGTTGCGACGCTCATCCCCCTGCCGAGAAAACAGAAACTCCTTCTGTCTGAATACTTCTCTACGATGGACTTGACATGTTCCTGCTGAGTGGATAGGAAAGTGGAGATCCACTCGGGCAACTGGTCAAAACCACTCTCCAAGGACTCTAGCTCGCTCTTGCGAATCACTTCGCGTTTCTTGGCCAAGGCCACGGCCAGTTTTAGAAGGAGCGAAACCTGAGCTGTGAAGGTCTTTGTCGCTGCCACGCCCATTTCGGGTCCTGAATTCTGACCTATGTAAACATCTGATAGCCTAGTGAGCGTGGAATCCATTACGTTGCTAATTCCTAGGATTGTTGCGCCTCTATCCTTTGCGCCCCTCACAGCACTAAGCGTGTCCGCAGTCTCACCAGACTGGCTAACCGCAACAACAACCGTCTCCGCGTCAATCAACGCGCCGTACCCGTCTATGAATTCAGAAGCAATTACCGGCGTTACAGCAACCTTAGCCAGATTCGAAAAAGCGTATGCCGCGGCTAGGCACGCATGGTGTGAGGTCCCACATGCTAGCAGGAAAACTCTTTTCGCATGATTGATTGCCGAAGCCATCAATTCAAGGTAGATTGGATGTGTTCTGAGAGCGTTGCGGACGCTGAGCGGCTGTTCATGAATTTCCTTGAGCATAAAATGTGGGTAGCCAGTCTTGATGGCTGTTTCCACACTCCAATCGACCTTGAAAGATTCTCTGATTACTTCCTCGCCTGAGTCTACCATGTACAACCTCACTCGATCGGCCGTTAACACAGCCATCTCGTTGTCCTCAAGAAGGACAGCCTGCTTAGTTCTTGAGAGAAATGCAGGGATATCCGAAGCACAGTAGTTTCCGTCTGTTCCGGCACCAACGACCAGCGGGCTTTCCCTTCTTACTCCGATTACTTTGTCAGGTTCGAGGGAGCAAATGAATGCGAGAGCGTACGCGCCTGTCAGCCTGTTGGCAGCCAGACGAACGGCTTCGACAAAACCAACTCCCGATTTCAGAATATCTTCGACGAGGTGAGCAACAACTTCTGTATCGGTTCTAGATTTGAATTGGTGGCCGGCTGCCTCCAGCTCTTGCCTCAGGGGCATGTAGTTCTCGATTATTCCATTGTGTACAACTGCCACCTGATTCTTGCAGTCAGTGTGGGGGTGGGCATTTTCCTGGGCCGGCCTTCCGTGTGTTGCCCAACGTGTGTGTCCAATCCCGATGACTCCGGTTAGATCACTAATGTGGAGTTTGCTCTCAACCTCGTCAATCTTTCCTTTGTCTTTCTTAACAACGATTTTGCCGTCGTTAATTACGGCCTCACCGACAGAATCATAGCCCCGGTACTCCAATCGCTTCAGAGAATCATATAGAACTGCCCCAACCTTGCCGTTTTTCAAAACACACGCTGCTATTCCACACATGCACGCCACCTTTTGCGAGAGAATTCGGCGAGCTGTCCAGATTTGCGTGATAAGCATTCCTGTGGCTTGGATTTGATGAATTGAGGACGTTGAACTCATCCCACGCTAAGAATGCACCCTGATTGGGCAAATATTGCTTTAATAGTCAAAACGCGCCTTTATTAATCGTGCAACAAAACGGAGCTTCACAGCCATGTCATACCTGATCCTGAAAGAACGACGTTCAGATCAACTCGTACCCACACGTGTCTTCTCAGACCCGAAGTTAGCACAGTCAGTCCTCCAGCCCACACGCTGGAGAATTCTAACCGAGCTTGCAGGAAAAGAGAAATGTGCGAAAGACCTCGCACAGGAATTCAACACAAGCGAGCAAGTAATCTGCTACCACCTAAGAGAGCTTGAGCGAACCGGATTCATTCGCTTAGAGAGAACGATGAAGAAAAGAGGCGCAATGGCGAAGTACTACAAAGCCGAGCAAAAGGCAATCACTATCATTCCCAAACTAGTCGCCACCGCGAATGGCAATCAGGGCCTGCCTGAACAAACCCTCACAGAAGCATCCTCCAAACTTCTTGACCCCTTCATATCCTCAGGCCACTTGAATGGGCACATTGTCCTTGGCAGCCCAGATACACATGGAGTTTTCCGAGGCCGCGCAAGGTGTGGTGACAGAGCCACAGACCTCGCCTTATTTCTAGGGTCATTGCTGCCGCTTACTAGGGAGAACATAGTACGTTTGGATACTGAGATTTCACAGGAGGAAATGCTCCGGAACCTCATCACAGTCGGTGGCCCAAAGGTGAACACGGTCACAATGGCCGTGAATGAATTCCTTCCAATAACGTACGAGCTCACTGGCCATAACATTATGATTTCGCGAATCTCCGGCAGAAGTTACGCAGGAGAAGATGAAGGCGCAGTTCAATCAATCGTAAATCCCATGAATCGGGAAAAGCGCGTCATAGTTGTTGCTGGGAACACATATCAGGGCACGAGAGCGGCAGTACTCGCGTTCATCAAGTACACAGATGAAATCGCTAAGGGCAACTCAATGAACCAGAACGTTGTCGCTCGGGTTGTCAGCGGATTGGATGTTAACAGTGATGGGCTGATTGACGATGTGGAATTCCTAGAATGATTAACGACCTATTTTCCAACCGCTTTGGCCAATCTTTTCTTTAGCGTCTCAGTAACCTGTTTGGGCTCGATGGAGCCTCTTACCTCCGACATAACCGACCCCATTAGCGATGAGAAGGCGCCCTCGCCTCTCTCGTCGATGAGTTTCTTGTTCTTCTCTATGTGACGGTCGATAATCTGTTCAAGCTCACGCTCACTGAGCATTCTCAGGCCGAGCTTCTTGACTCCGTCGACAGGGTCTTCGGCTAGGTTGGCTGCCTGCCATTTCAACAGGTCCACCACAGCTTCCTTTGCGACCGCTCCTTCGTCCACTAATCGGAAGATACGTTGGATTTTGTTGTCTGGGACGGAGTGGATTGGTACGCCTTCACGTTCTAGGCTCTTGCAGGTCTCAGTGAGTACGGTGGCGATGAATGTGGGCGGCACCTTACTGGCGGCCGCAATCTGCTCAAACAATGCAAGATAATCTGAGTCGACCAGTTGTTTTGACAGTTTTTGGTTCAGTGAGTATTGGTCGACAAGTCGTTTGGTTAGTTTCTCAGGGGTTTCAGGGAGGTTTGCCTTCAACGTATTGACGAATTCCTGCGTGATGGGTGTTTGCGGCACATCGGTTTCGGGATACATTCTGGCGGCGCCGGGCCTTGGCCGCATGTACCTCGTAGTTCCGTCGGGCATCGCTGTTCGCGTTTCTTCGGGCACACCAGAAATGGCTTCAACGGCCCGATCAACGACGGCGTCCAAAGCATCATTTGCTTTACCTTTCTCGTCAGCGACTAGGACGAAAGCATCGTCGCCTGCGACACCCAACCGGTCCTTCACATAGTGCACCTCCTCTTCCGTGACACCGTAACCCGGAAGTTCATCAGAGTGAAATATCCCGCCAACACTTGCCCAGAATGAAGCGCGGTTGGACAGCTCCGTTCCAAGCCGCAACCCAGGCGCAAGCTCCTTTCCCAAGAGCCCCCTGAATTTAGGAAGCTTAAGCGCAAACACCACGCCGCCTTTCGAGATTGCTTCCTTAATTATCCGAGCTTTTGAGGCCGCAAAAGCACTGGTTACATCGTAATACTTCCTTTCAATCGACTCGGGTTTCGTCCCTCTCTTTGAAAGTTCGCCCCTTATCTCAAGTAGCGTCAGCTGCCGGTTGACTTCTGTTTCAACCGCTTTGCTGAGGATATCAAGTTCCTGAACGCCCTTGATCTCCATGAGGGCCCCCCCAGGAGTTGAGATGTTCAAGTCTTGCCGAATACTTCCCAAACCCCTCTTTACCTTTCTCGTCGCCCTCAGAATGGTGCCTATGGCGTATGCGACCTTCTCGACTTCAGCCGCAGAATCCATTACGGGCGCGGTCGTTACCTCTATCAAAGGCACACCGAGCCGGTCTATCCTATACCCGACTGTTTCGCTCGATTGACCGGTTTTACGTGCCGCATCCTCTTCTAGCGAAATCTGCTGGATCGGAATTTCCTTCCCGTCAACCTTGAGCGCTCCGTTCAGCGCGACGACGCAAGTGCGTTGAAACCCCGTCGTATTAGAACCATCAATGACGACCTTGCGCATCACGTGAATTTCATCGACCGGTTTAGCGTTCATCAACAAGGCTGCGGTCAAACATACTTCAATAGCTTCCCCGTTGAGTTTTCCAGGTGGCTCCTCATCCATCTCGACGAGGCATGAGGTTTCATCGTCTTCTTCGTAGATTACGCTTCTGCCGCGGTGGAATTCGAACAATGCCGCCTGGTCGACTTGACCCAACTCGCTTTGCGTCGGCCTAAGCCTACGCATGAACTTCTCCTCAGGTTCCGACTCAGCAAAATCGGTTGGGCAGCCGCAGAACAATTTGTGCTCCGTGTCGAGCTGCCTGTGGATTTCCAGCCCGACCTTAATTCTAGGTTGGACCTTTGATTCAGCACTCATTCTACTGCGGCCCCAAGCCATCGCCTATCCGAGAGTTCATTCGCAATATTCGTGACCATCAACTTGCTAACCTTCTCGGGATCCTTCTCTTGGCCGAAAGCCCACATCATCTTCACGAGCGCAGTTTCAGCAAGCATGTCACCTAGAGGTAATACTCCAATCTTTAGCAGGTCCCGTCCTGTGGAGTAGACGTTCATGTGCACCCGTCCCCAGATGCACTGAGAGCACATGCCGACAACGATTCCATTCTTTACTGCCCTTTCAAGGGCCGGAAACAGCACATCGCTAACATGGCCTAACCCCGTCCCTTCAAGAACAATGCCCTTGTAACCTGTGGCGGTCGCCCAGTCAATCATACCCACTGAAAGCCCAGGGTGGAATTTTATGAGAGCAACGTTCGGGTCAAACTTGGAGCGGACCTCCCAATCTGAACGCCGGTTCCTTTCCACGTACTTCTCGCTGTTCAGTTGGAGGGCGCGATTTGCAAGGTCGTAGTATGCGATGGGGCGAGCGTTAACGCTCCTGAAGGCGTCTCTTCTGCTGGTGTGGCACTTTCGCACTTTTGTCCCCCTGTGGAAGGCGACCTTTTCATCCGAAACCCAATCATGCATAGCGACCACAACTTCCGCGAAAGGAGCCTGGCCCGCAACTGCAGTCGCCGCAATAAGGTTGGTCGCTGCGTCCGAGCTGGGTCGATCAGACGAACGTTGCGATCCTACTAACACGATTGGCGCCGGTATGCCTTGCAAAGCGAAGCTGAGTGCAGCCGCCGTATAGCCCAGAGTGTCAGTTCCGTGCGCTATCACCACTCCATCTGCCCCTGCACGAACTTGCTCTGCCGCCGACTCCGCAATCTTGGGCCATTGTTGCGGCCCTATGTTCTCGCTGAAGACGCTCAGGAGGACTTTCGCGTCAATCTTGGCAAGGTCAGCTAACTCAGGGACTACGCTGTACAAGTCTTCTGAATCGAGCGCGGGTTTAACGGCCCCAGTTCTATAATCGACTTTACTGGCGATCGTGCCCCCCGTGCTGATGATGGAGACTTTCGGTAGACCTGCTTTCTGGTGTGGGAGTGCGGGGCGGGTGAAATGGGGCGTTTCGCCCTTACCAAGAACGCTTACCTTTGTGGCGGCGTCTACTCGAACGCCCAGATTGTATCCAGTCTTCAATTTTACGACAATGTAATTTTCTTCACGGCCGAAGTGGTATCGCGGAATCAGAAGTCCCTCGACTACCTCCTGGCCTCCAATGCGTTTCAGCTCGACCCTAACTTTATCCCCAATCTGTGCTCCCGCTTTGGCCAGTATATCGCGTGAGATACCGGAGTATCCGGGCAAATCTTCTTGGGACAAAGCCATCTCAGCCCAATCTTTGGAAAAAGAAAGCTGGGACCCTTAAGACGTTAGCTATGCCAGCTCGTTTGGTCAGTTCAGCATCTTTCCCATGTAGGGACCGACATAATCGTAGCCGGCACGCCTGTAGTAGCCCTTCGTCCCGAGCGCGCTTAGGACAAGAATCCTGGCCGCCCCGCGTTCCTCTGCCAGTGACTCGGCTTCAGATAGGAGTTTGCGGCCTAAGCCTGTGTGCTGCCAGGCACCCGCGTACCTTAAGCCGACTGGCACCTCTTGGCCGTAAACGTGTAATTCTCGGATGATGGCGCTGGCTGAGTCAACCTCAGGCCTCTGTGCTTTCTCGGATGGAATTCTCAGACGTAAATAGCCTATCAAAACGTCTGCTTCAGGTTCTTCTAAGGCGATGAAGATTTCCTTCCCCTCCGACGCCTCGAATTCTTGTGTGGTCAGGCGAATTTGGCTGGGTTGAACGGTAACGTTGTCCTTCAATGCTTTGTGCCCTACCTCGCGGCATCTGATGCACCTACACTTCTTCCCTTTCTCACTGAGCCGCTTTAGGGCGAGTTCCCGCAGGTTACCTTTCTTCGGCCCCGCCAGTATAAGTTGGACGGGGAACTCCCTTTGCACGCGCATTATCCTAACCCAGGGTGGCACAAACTCCTTCACCCTTGCGATGAGTTCAACGGCTTGCTCGGTATCAAGGGCCTCGTATACGCCGCGCTTCCACCACTCATACAGTTCCGTGCCTTCCATAACTAGGCAAGGATAAATCTTCACCATGTCGGGACGAAAACGAGGGTCTTCGAACAGCATCCTGAATGAGTCTAGGTCCTTCTGAAAGTCCGAGCCCGGCAGCCCAGGCATCATATGTGCAACTATCTTGTATCCCGCGTCTTTCGCAATCCGAAAAGCCTCGACGACATCTTCCACCGTGTGGCCGCGATTCGTAAGCTCGTACACGTAATCATTGATGACTTGCACGCCAATTTCCACGCGCGTAGCCCCAAACCTGAGCATTTGGTCAACGTGAGTCTGCTTACACCAATCTGGCTTTGTTTCGATGGTTAAGCCTACATTTCTAGTTTCGCTGACCTCAGCTCGGGATTTTGCTTCCTCCAGCGTAGAGGAGTTCACACCGTTAACCGCGTCAAGGCAACGCATCACAAAATGTTCCTGGTATTCGGAGGGCGCCGCTAGAAATGTGCCGCCTTGAATCACCAGTTCGACTTTCGAAGGCACATGCCCGATGGCTCTCAGCTGCCCCAGTCGGCTGGTAATCTGGAGGTACGGGTCGTATCCAGACTGAAAGCCTCTCATCGCGGCGGGTTCGCCTGATGTGTAACTCATCGGGAACCCTTTCTCCATGGGGCAAAATACGCAGCGGCCGTGTGGGCAGCCGCGTGGTGAACTCATTACTCCAATGACGTTTACCCCAGAAATGCTGCGGACCTTCTTCAAACGCAGATTGGGGCCGAACTTTTCCTTCATTTGAGGAGGCAAGGCGCTGAGAATATCGGAATTGCGAGGCATCCAGCTCAGTGCATGTTCCTTGCAGAATTCCAACTTTAGTTTGTTGAGGCTAGCCGGGTCTATTGCCCCGACCTCAATTACACGCGAGGCCAGCTCAGATAGGAGTGAGGCTTCAAGGGGTGACTCGAACGGGGCACCCATCTTTCGGCCACCTCCACGAAAAACTTGGATTGCTCTTTCAAGGCAGAAGGTCTTGAGTGGCCTTAAGCTTGTTTCTTGCCAGCTTCCACGCAAATGTAGAGGATGTTGCTTCCGCGAAGTATTATGTTACCATAATTCGCCGTTGGAGAATTGCCACGGTACTCGGTCGCCCCTTCCAGAATTATGTTCATGTGGCTGTCGGCATCAATCATCTTGCCATGGTATTCCACATCACTCTTTAGCCTAATGTTGACTTCCGCGTTCAGCTTCTTTACGAGCAAGTTGAGAGGTTTTCTGGAAGGCTCCACGTGCATCACTGAATTGCTGCGCAACTTTCTCCTTTACTCTAAATAAGGTTGCCCCAAGCCCAAATAATTGGCAAACAACTACCAGCCCGTCCTATCAGGCCATGAAATGGCTCAGTTTCATGTCTTTACGGCTTTTCAGCACGCTGAAGCATTTATCCGGGGCTAGCCTCACGTACTCAAGCTTCAGGCTATCTAACGTGGGTTGTGCGCTCTTGCGAAGTTCAGGTGCGACTACGATGCCCCTGAGGGGCCTGTCCACCTTTCTTCTCAGAGTATCCAGGTACCTTTCAAGCTGCAACACCGCGTCCTTTGATGCTGCGTTCCTTTTGATTTCTACAACAACGAGTCTGCCCTCCTTGTCCTCTGCGAAAATGTCTGTGAAGCCGGCTTCGCCCAGACTCTTCTCTTCCTGCAACGGCTTCAATCCTGCCTCCACAAGGTCGGGCGCAGTTAGAATCGCCTGCTTCATTTGTTCCTCGGTTACGTAAAGCGCGAATTCGCCAGAGTCAGCAAGGTTCCCGGTTACCGTTAGGCTGATTTGCTGGAATTCTATGGAGACGTTCTCTTTCGGCTGGGAACGAGACGCACTGAGCACCATACCAAAGTCGTTGAGCTTGACCTTGACGACGCACTTCGGTGGTTGCCAATTAACCGGTTCGTAGCCCGTTGGCCTGTGAACTAATACGGAACCGTCTTGCTTCACCATCGTCATTCTCTCGCCCCATTCCAAAGTCGACGACGCCCGCCCCTCATAGTCAACCCTGCAGTTGCCAATTACGAGTGCGAAGCTTCTTGACCGGAATGCTTTCTCGAGGATCTCTGCTGCCTCAGAAAGCCGAGGATCAACTTTCACTAAAAGAACCATTTTGAAATTCCTGCAATCCTAATGTCTGGTTGCTTCAACTTTTTCGCCGTCCTTTCGTCCTGCTCTACGTTATACGAGCAAATTCTCCTAACTCTAGAAAGAGTTGTCGGCGTGTTGTTGAGTCCCGTGCCTGAAGGTACGGTTCTGAGGAAGAAGCTTTGGGTTCCGGAGTTGTTCGGTTACCCCCGCGGAAGATACATGTGGTATCGGCCACGGTTACCCGTGATTCCCGAGCGTGGGTTGGCCATTCTACGTGTTAATGACGTCACGTCAACCCGTTTCGTTCTTGGGTTTTCGTATCTTTCTAATGGGGCGAATACTACAAGCTGTCACTAACGAAAGGCAAGTTCGGAAACATCACATTATCATCATGCCTTGGGCAGCGTACCGCTATGGATTGACCACTCATCCGACTAATGGTGCAGAAACGGGGTTAGATCAGCTTGGAAGATAGTGGAACTCGATCTAGGGTAGCGTGAAGCATTGATGTCGAACCATGAAAAGGACAACCGTCCAGAAAGGGTGTCCAATCATCCTCTTCAAATCAAATCTTGGAAGAACAGGATTCGGCTTCATAGCATGGACTATAACGACTTACTTCTTGAGTCCATAGATGAAGTGTTCGTGGACCTCCTAGGCACGCGAGTTAGGGATGCGTTCTACGATGCACTAGAAAGAAACCAACGCATTGCAAGAGAGGAACTCTCTCAACACTTGGATAAATTTCAAGAGGCGCTTGAAACGGTGCTCGGGAGTGGCGGTGACACCGTAGGTAGAACTATTGCCAAAAGATTGTACGCAAAGCTCGCATTGGATTTTACGCCAAGGAGCGATTACAGGCTCACAGATTACGTCGAAGCCGCGAAGCCGCAATCGAGACCGCGGGAAGAGTTCGCGACGGTAATATTGCGAAATTTTCCCTCAATTGTAAACGCAAAGGTTGTGGCTTTGACTGCCGCAATCGTCTTCACAGTATTCTATTGGGTTGCTCAGACATGGGGTTCTGATCTTGTGGTGTTCACGGACGCTCTCTTCATGGTTGTTTCAGGTGTTTGCGCATTTGTTGCATTCCTGCCAGCTCGCAAATGGAAGGAACAAGGTAGGCTGGGTGTTGTTCATTTAGGCCTCTTCCTGGCCGTTTTGTTATGGTTCCTCGGCGAGTCAGTTTGGGGAATTTACGAGTTGTTGCTGGCCGTTGAAGTACCTTACCCATCGGCTGCTGACATTTTCTATTTAGCAGGGTACCTTCCCGCGTTGTTGGGAATCACATTCTTCTTGGTCCGTGTGAAAACCGCGATCAAAGGCATTGCCTTTCAAGCAGCGATTCTATCGGGATTGGTCATCATAGGATCGGCGGTCGTCTTTCTAATCAATCCCATAATTGCATCAAGTTCTTCCAATCTGGCTAAAATATTCGATGTTGGATATCCAAGCCTTGATGCAATCCTCCTAGTTCTCGCCGTCACAATGTTGATTGCCTTCGCAGATGGTAAGATAGGGCAATCATGGTTTTGGATTTCGTTCGGAATGATTCTTACCACCATGGCTGACTTGGCGTTCAGTTTCGGCACGCTGTCAGGTTGGTACTATTCTGGGCATCCTATAGAATTATTGTGGCTGTGGGGATACATCGGCCTCACTTTGGGATTTAATGCTCAAAGAAAACAGTTGAACTCCTTTTCAATGTGACCACAGTCCGTCTCTGTTGGGAACGAATCGCACTGACCACACGGAACGACCAGGTGGATTTGCAGGTCATCAAGAAGGAGTATTCAACATTTAGAAGTCTCTGACGAGCTTAGCCTCACTGGACTGGAAATGGATATTCAGAAATTGCGATTTGGACTTTACCTTCCGAATTTCGGCGAGGTAGCTTATGCTCGCACGCTAGCTGAGCTCGCGGTTGAGTCAGAGGACGCGGGCTGGGATGGGTTCTTCCTTTGGGACCATGTCATGCACAGCAAAACTCAACGTTCCCCGATGGTAGACTCCATCACCGCACTCGCCGCGATTGCTGTCAAGACTAAACGAATTCGCTTAGGAACGACGATAACGCCACTCGCCCGACGGCGCCCTTGGACAGTAGCCCGTCAAACGGTAACTCTGGACCACCTTTCGAACGGTCGCCTGATATTGGGAGTAGGGTTAGGTGATCCCGCTTACGCAGATTTCCAAATGTTCGGCGAATCAGGCGAAAAGAGGGATCGCGCCGAGAAACTAGACGAGGGTTTAGAGATTCTGACAGGACTCTGGACAGGAAAACAGTTCAGTTACAAGGGTAAGCACTACGCGATTGAGAATGCTAGGTTTCTACCGGCTACGAAGCAAAAGCCCCGAATCCCGATCTGGGTGGGAGGGTTCTGGCCGAACAAGGCGCCCTTCCGTAGAGCGGCCAAGTATGATGGGGTAATACCACTCAGACTGGCTAGCCCAATCAAGCCTGAGCCAAGGGACCTCCGCAACATCCTCGCCTACATCATGAAGCACAGAAAAAACACGGGCCCATTCGACGCCGCGGTAATCGGGTGGGGAACCGGAAAAAGCCACTTGGAGATTGCGAGAAAGATTCAACCCTTTGCTGAGGCGGGCATGACATGGTGGCTAGAAAGCCTGTTCTTGCAACGAAATTCAATGAAGGAAATGAAGAAAAGGATCCGGAAAGGCCCGCCTACAATCTCTTGAAATAACCGCCAACGATTCAGTCTAGACAGAGGCACCGGGGTAGGAGCCGAGAATTTTCAAGAAGGTTGTTGACTTTTCAAGTGCTTCGAGTGCATCGGAGCAAGTAGGGTCGGTTCGGTGTCCTTCAAAGTCTACGAAGAAGTGATACTCCCAGGGCGTTCCTTTGATGGGCCTGGACTCAATCTTTGTGAGATTAATTCCTCGCGTTGCTAGTTCATTGAGCGCTCGCTGAAGAGAACCAGGAGAATGCTTTGTACCGAAAACAATTGATGTCTTGTCTCTTCCAGTTCGCGCCGCTTCATTTTCGCTAATAACCAAGAATCGCGTGAGGTTCTCAGGAAAATCCTCAATCCCCCTGCGCAATATCTCTAGGCCGTAGAGTGCTGCGGCTTTCTCACTTGCTATTGCAGCACTACCTCGCATGTTTTTCTCTCGTATTAGTTTCGCACTACCAGCCGTGTCATAGACTGGTTCGCCCACGACCTGCAGGCTCTCCAGAAACACTGAGCATTGAGCCAGCGCCTGCGGGTGAGAATAAACAGCCCGGATATCGCCAAGTTTTGATCCAGGTAGCGCCAATAAGCAATGGCTGACCCTGATTTTCACTTCAGCACATATCTTCATCGATGTTTGCAGCAGCAAATCATAAGTCTGATTTACGCTCCCCTCTAGAGAGTTTTCTGCAGGCAGCACGCCGAAATCAACCGACCCATCCTCAACAGTTCTAAAGACTTGTTTGAGCGTCTTGCACGGCTTCGTTAGGATTGATTCCCCGAACAAAAACTGCGCCGCTAGCTCACTATAGGCGCCGTGTTCACCTTGAAACGAAACATCGATGCCGTGCGACTCACTAGCCATGTTCCCTTCTCCTTTCATCGGTTCAACCACTCTTGCTCGCACCATTGGTGCCACCGAGAGTAGGTATCACAATATTTCATTCACTCATCTCTCTCCGTTATATCGAACCGGGGTAGTAGAAGAACTAGTCAATATTGAAATAAGCAGGTTGTTATTGTTGGCATCGGCCCAAGTCTTGAAAGAGAAAGCTGAAGAAACCGAGGAAGACTCGGAGGAAGACTCGGAGGAAGAAAAACCCGAGGCAACAGTTGAGAAGAAGAAGTACGAGTTAATCGAAGATATTCCAGGCGTCGGCCCCGCGACAGCTGAAAAACTCAGAGAAATGGGTTACCAGACAGTCGAATCCCTGGCCACCGCCACAATTAAGGAACTAACCGAAGCCGGGGTTGGCGAAAAACAGGCTGGCAAAGTAATTGCGGAAGCCCGGGACAGCATCGCCCTTAGTTTTATTCGAGCTGACGAGCTCATTAAGATGAGACAGAACGTGAGGCGACTCACCACTGCAAGCAAACAGGTTGATGAACTGTTAGGTGGAGGCCTCGAAACTCAAACAATAACTGAATTCTACGGAGAATATGGAGTCGGCAAGAGCATTCTATGCCATCAACTTGCAGTCAATGTCCAACTACCTGAAGAGAAAGGCGGCCTCAACGGCGCAGCCCTCTACATTGATACGGAGAACACGTTCCGCCCTGAATGGATCATTCGCATGGCAAACGCAATTGGATTAGACCCAACGGAGACAGCGAAGAAGATCATATACTCAGAAGCGTTCAATTCTGATCATCAGATACTCGTACTTGAGAAGGCGGATAAGGTCATTCAGGAAAACAATGTGAAGTTGATAATCGTCGATTCCTTGACGGCTCATTTTCGAAGTGAATATCTTGGTCGTGAAATGCTTGCAGAGCGGCAGCAGAAGCTTAACAGCCACTTGCACAGGTTGGTTAGGCTTTCCCGTGCCTTCAATGCATGCGCCGTTGTGACAAATCAGGTTATGTCGAGGCCGGACGTGTTCTTCGCTAATTCCGTGGAGGCAGTCGGAGGACATATAGTATCCCACACCACCCATACGAGGATATTCCTGAGGAAAACATCCAGTGGCCCAGTCAGAATTTGCAAGCTCATCTCCAGCCCCTACCTACCAGAGGGAGAACGCATATTCAAGATAACTGAGGAAGGTGTCAAAGATATCACCGAAGAAGACGAAGTCAAACGCCGACGCTGAAAAACCACAGCCCACCCTAAACATAAGCACTGAGAAATTCTTTCAAGCCGTGAACGACAGAAGGATTTCCGACGCAGAAAAAGAACTGGACGCTATACGAACAAACATACCCGCAACCGAATCGGCGAATGGCTACCTCAAAGCCCTCGAAGGCCTGCTCCTAGCCGCCAAGACCACCGACGACAAATTCCTCTACCTTTCGAAAATTGAAATGACACCCACCAAAGTCAAGGCATTGAGGAAAGAGTTCGCACAGCACGGGACAAACGGGTTACATTCAGACTACGACCGCGGCTACTTCCAAGCGGTTGAGACCTACCTGAGGAAATTGGAACGGGACGGGCCGCCTCCAGAGCCCAAAAATTCCCAAAAGACAAAGTAGGAACGCGGTTAACCCAATAGGGTGTACAGAAAGACCGACACGACGATCCACAGAACTATGAATGTCCCGCCGCCTAGGGTTATGTGCCGATTCTTCCCTTTCAGCTCGACTTCTCCGAAATGCAAGACGCGTCGAATAATCAAAATCGAAAACGCGTAGATGACGATTCCTAGGCCGATGCCTATGAATAGTGCGAAATCGCCGAAGCTGGCTTGGTCTATGTGTAGGAACTGGTTCGCAAATCCGGCAACAACTGCCAAGAGGACACGCATCCAGTACACAATTGATGTCGGCTTGAATCTCCTTGCGGATGATGTTTGAACCTGAGACTGAGCGCTGCTCAACTATCTTCCAAACCTCATTGGCTCTTGATTCCGCGGAGCATACCTACACTCGCTAGATAACCCTTCCCTGCCCCTGCCAGACCGCTCCCGGAAATGCCCCGCAAAGCCCTTAAGGCGTTGGAAAAACACTGAAGTTGGGATAACGATTGGCAACAAGGTCAGCAACTCCTGACGTCAAAATTGAGGATGTCATGTCCAGCCCCGTGGTCACCGTCAAGGACACGGATACCGTGCTCGCGGCAACCAAACTGATGAAGAAAAACGAAATTGGCTGCGTTGTGGTTGTAGACAAGTCGGACAAACCATTAGGGCTCATGACGGAGCGCGACGTTGTAAGAAGAGTCGCAGCGTTGGACCTGCTGCCAAGTAAAATCAAAGCTGCCAACACAATGACCAAACCGCTCGGAACAATTGACCCTTCCTCAAACGTCACAGATGCTGCCAAGAAAATGCGAGAGATGAAGGTTAGACGCCTGGTCGTTGTTCAAGGAGGCAAGGTCAAGGGCATCATAACCAGCAACGACATTGTGGACATGATGCCGGCCTTGATTGACGTAGTGGCTGAGAAATCCCAGATAGCGCCTGTGCAGAAGATCAAGGAAACCGCCCCGCTCTCAGGCTATTGTGACAGGTGCGGCTCATGGGCTGACGAGTTGAAGTCGCATGATGGACAATTCCTCTGCGACGACTGCGCGTCCGATATGGGAGAAACTGAAGAAGAATAATCAACGACCTTAACCTGCTGAAGGGCGTGAATAGTCAGCAGGCGGTGCATCTGAGTCCATGCCATCTTTACTCATAGAATCAGCCCAGGTCCTGGCAGGCGACGAGTTAACCACTGCTCACATCTTCTTGGAGAATGGCATGATCAAGAGCATATCTAAACTTCGACCAACAGAGACCGCTGACTCAAAGATAGACGCAAGCGGCCTCATCGCCCTCCCCGGAATGATTGATGCTCACGTTCACCTTCGAGATCTGGAATATTCATACAAGGAGACATTTGAAACCGGGACCCGCGCTGCGGCCGCTGGCGGGTACACTACAGTGTTCGATATGCCAAATTCCCGCCCCCCTACAGTAAGCAGCTCTAACTTGGCTGATAAGATGGCGAAGGCGGAAGGAAGACTCTACTCAAATGTAGCGTTCCAGGGCGCACTAGTTGAGGACTCGAACGAACTGAGAAGAATGGTTGAAAGAGGCGCGATCGCATTCAAACTATACCTAAACAAGGCGCTCGTAACATTTGACTCGAGCAGCCAGGCCAACTTGAAGAATGCGCTTCAAGCCGCAAAAGAGGCTGATACGATAGTCACCGTCCATGCGGAAGACGGCGATAGCATCAGAAAGTCTCAACAAGAGAGCGTCGCTAGGGGAAAAGTGTCTATCAATGATTTTCTTAGGGCGCACGCGCCGCAAATCGAGGTATACGCCGTCCGGAAGATTCTAGGGCTCGGGAGCAAGCTGGGGTTACGGCTTCACATCTGCCATATCACCGTTCCCGAAGCGGTTAAGCTCGTTCGAATGACGCCGAACGCAACATGCGAAGCCTCCCCCCACCACCTACTTCTGAATCAAACGGTTTTCCGAGGACAGAAGACCTTAGCGATCTGCGTCCCCCCGATCAGAAGCGAGGTAAACAGGAAAGGCCTGTGGAAGCTGTTCGCAAAAGGGCAAGTGGACATACTCGCTAGTGACCACGCGCCGCACACGCTAGAAGAGAAGACGAAGCAAAACGCCTGGGAAGCGGCTTCGGGAGTTCCAGGGCTCGAAACATCCCTCCCATTAATGTTCACACAGGTTTCATTAGGAAAACTGTCTTTGCGGAGACTCGTCGAGGTTACGGCCACGCTTCCGGCTAAGCTCTTTCACTTGTCAAGAAAGAGCGAACTCAAGAAAGGTTACGATGCAGATATCGTCCTCGTTGACCCGAAAGCCAAGACACGAATTATCCCAGAGGCATTTGAGAGTAAGGCAAAGTATTCTCCCTTCAAGGGATACCGATGCACTGGGACGGCGGCTTACACGATTGTTAGTGGAGCATTGGTCGCTGAGAGGGGAAGAATCGTTGGACCTGCTGTTGGAAGAGTCACGAAGAGCGATAGGGCATGCGGTTCCTCTTAGATGGAATGCTAGGAAAGTTGGCGAGGTGGCTACGTATGCTCGGATACGAGACGCTTTACCTCAAGGACAGCTCCGACCAAGAACTGCTTTCCTTAGCCAAGCGTGAATCCCTGACCCTGTTAACTTCGGATGAAGAACTCTATAGAACCGCGGCCATGAGAAACATCGAGACCTCACTAGTGCAGGGACACACTGAACCTGAGCGACTAGCCGAACTCGCAGAACGCTACAACCTCAGGCTGGAGATCGATACGACCATCTCGAAATGTCCGATGTGCGGTTCCTCTATCAGAGAGGTTTCGAAGGAGAATGTGGAGAAGTTGGTTCTTCCAACAACGTTTAAACTGTACCAAAGTTTTTGGGTTTGTACTAATGCGAAGTGCGCAAAAGTTTACTGGCACGGAAGCCACTGGAAAAAAATAGAACAAACACTTGAAAGCGCGAGGAAAATTCTTGACGCGAAGGGAAACGGCACAGCTAGCACAGAGCAACCTGAACCTCGAAGAAGGTAGGATGCTGGTCCAGCTCGCACGCTTAGCTGCCGCAAGTTACATCGAGAGCAAAACGATAATCAAACCGCCCCAGGATGCTCCTGAAAAGCTGTTCAGGAAGTCCGGCGTCTTTGTAACGCTTAACGCTACGAAGCCCACCCACGAATTGCGAGGATGCATTGGCTTCCCCTACCCCGAAGAGCCCTTGGTGAACGCCACCATCAAGGCCGCGATCTATGCGGCCACGGAGGACCCGAGATTTCCGCCAGTCTCCTTGCGCGAGCTGAAGAACTCCATTGTCGTGGAAATCACCGCCCTCACCGAACCCCAGGCCTTGAAAACGAGTAATCGCAGATCCCTTCCCGAACTCATTCAAGTAGGCCGGCATGGCCTCATCGTCGCCCGGGGTAGAGATTCAGGCCTGCTCCTGCCGCAAGTGGCGACTGAGTGGAAGTGGGACGCATCCGAGTTTCTGATGAATTGTTGTCTAAAAGCGGGGCTCCCGCCCGACTCGTGGCTACTTGAGGGAGTTGAAATCAAAATCTTCGAAGGCGAGATCTTCGAGGAGGTAGAACCAGCAGGCGAGGTTAGGAGAAAAAGCGTTGGTGGAACATGAGGTTGCGCGTCTATTTGGCCCCCTGCGGTATAGGCTTAGGCCACATAACAAGGGCACACCCAATCGCCAACGAACTGAAACATCGAGGAATCGAAACCGTATTCTCGACTTACCTTGACGGACTCGATTACGCGAAACGCAACCATTTGCGCACCTATGAAGCCGTACCAATCAACTTCAGAGTAACAAACGACGGAACAATAGACTTCAAGAAAACAGCCGCGACCAGCGGTTTCTCGCTGGGCATCAGAACATTCCTTAAGCAGGTGGTCGGTGAGATTCAGTTCTTGAAGCAGTTCAGGCCGGACGTTGTTCTATCGGACTCTCGGGCCTCTTCTCTTGTAGCAGCCTGGCTGCTTAGAATTCCAGTCGCCCTAATGCTCAACCAGTTCAGAGTTGAAATAATAAGTCGCCCGTCAGGCCGCTCGTTGACGCCGCTCGACCGGCTATTTTTTCTGATCGCAAACGTGGGATGGCTGTTCGTCCGAACTGCTATTCAACTTGTGTGGGGCCGAAGCCAAGTCATACTCATTCCAGACTTGCCATCACCATACACTATTTCGTTGGGGAACCTTGCAATCCCTAGACGATATAGTGAAAAGGTGAAGTTGATTGGCCCCATAGTTGAGCGGCAACACGACAAATCGAGCACGCGAAGCGATGATATCCGGCGCAAGTTAGGCCTCGGATTGAAATTTCCCTTCATCTACGCTGCGGTGAGCGGGCCGAAGGTTGAACGCGAAATACTAGCTAGGATACTTCTTGACTCTTTCAAAAATATGTCCGGGGATTATAAAATCGTACTTTCCAGAGGCAATCCTGATGGAAAAAGAACAATGCATTCTGTGGGCGGAGTAGTGATTTACGATTGGATTGAGAATCAGGATGATTTCATCAAAGCCAGCGACCTAGTCATCGGCAGGGCGGGCCACGGAACCATCATGAAATCCCTCGCTTACGGTAAGCCTATGGTACTTGTGCCCATCCCTGACCATACTGAACAATATGGTAACGCACGCCGCGCCGCGTCCCTTCACGTCGCCGAAATGATTGACCAAAACATGTTGAACCATGACTCCCTGAAGTCTAAGGTCGAGAAAGTGCTCGAATCCCACAAATACATCACGAATGCATCGCGAATTGGCAAGGAAGCTGCAGCAATGGACGCAGTTGCAATGGCCTGCGATATCGTTGAGGGTTTAGCTAGCCGGTCCTAGAGAGATATTTGCTCCACCTGAACTTGGTTAAGATGCTTCGATGCCTCGGCCGCCGAGGGCTGTATCCAAGGTTCGGAACCTTCCTCAAGTAATGACTCTCTACCTGAGATGCATGCCAAGCTAGCCATCTCCGATAGGTCTTCTTTTGTCAAACCTATTAGGGGGGTGAAAACCGCTACGTTTGGCGCTGCGGCCCTTAGCGTTTCAGCTAATGCGATTTCGCCAGCGACGTCTGCGAAGATTATTCCTTTGAATCTTTTTTCTTCAGCAAACTTGGCGGCCACCAACCTTACGAGGAATTTCGCGGTTGACTGATTCGGTTGGTCTTTGGGGATGTCTTCGATGAGCTGGTCACAGTTGAAAGTGTATGCCTTGTAGTTTGGGCGAGTTACAAGCCGTCGCAGATTTCGGGCGAGAGCTAGTTGATTCTCAATCTCGAAGGCTGGGTTGATGCTTGATAGTGGGATGATTAAGTGCGCCAGGCATCCTCTCCTCATCATTGCATATGCTGCGAGAAGCGTGAGAGGCCCCGAGTCCAAAACTGCCAGCATCTTCCATTGCGAAGACAGAGGGAGCCCGCCAGGTCCCTCCAATCTCTCCGCATAGAGGTAGGCATCTTCGCCCACGAGGTCAACATGAATCGTAACATCGGCAGCCTCCAAGTCAACTGTGACACCTTTGCCCTTCAAGGCAAGGAGGACTTCAGACCCACCCTTGAGTTCAACCTCACGACGAGACAAGGACCCTGACTCTGATCGGTGAGCCCGAATCGCGAATGACTGCCCCGATCGTAATTGTTCGTCCGCAAGTTCCACAACCGATTGGAGTACGGACTCTAATGAAGCGGACAGCAAGGTCGCGGGTGCAGCGTAAGCTACACCGAAGACTCCACTGCATGACTTGGCGCCATCCTTCGCCTCTCTCATCGACTTTAAGCCACGTATCACGACCCTGGCGGCATGTTTCTCAAGCCGAAAACCTGTGAACCCTGCGCGAGAGAGAGCGAATCTAAGGTCATCCACTAGGCGTTGCTCTAGGGTGCGCCTGACCGGGGAACTCTTCAACGTGAATTCGGCTGAAGCTACGAGTATAACTGGTTCCGTCAGATGGGACAAGTAGGCTTTCCCCAAATAGGGAAAGTGGAGGATGGCGTTCGTCCTACTTAGGTTGACGGAGATGGAAGAAAAATGGGAAGTGGTTTAGTAATCGTCTCCGCCAGGCATTCCACCAGGCATGCCGCCGGGCATTCCGCCGCCTGGGGGCATGGGTGGTCCTCCCTTGCCTCCCTTGGAGGCCACGACATCATCGATGCGTAGAATCATTGATGCTGCTTCAGTCGCGGACTTGATAACTTGGAGTTTCACGCGTAGCGGCTCGATTACGTTTAAGCTGCGCATGTCTTTGACTTCGCCGGAGAAGACGTCGACGCCGTACCAGCGGTTCTCATGGTTCTCATGCTTGGCGCGCAAAGCAACCATAATGTCGATTGGGTCTAGGCCAGCGTTCTCAGCGAGGGCTAGGGGTACGCTTTCGACGGCATCTGCGAAGGCCTCTATGGCCAGTTGCTCACGGCCGCCGACTTTGACTGCGTAGTCGCGTAGTTTCTTGGCTGTCTCGGCTTCAGCCGCGCCGCCGCCAGCCACTATCTTCCCATCCTCGATTGCGTCCCGAATAACGCATAGAGCGTCGTGGAGGGAACGTTCAGCCTCGTCCACAACATGCTCAGTTCCCCCTCGAATAACAACCGTCACAGCCTTCGGGTTCTTGGCATCCCTTACGTAGGTTAGTTTGTCATCCCCGATCTTCGTCTCATCGATTACCTTGGCTTCACCAAGGGATTCCCTTCCTACGTCCTTGACGTTCGCTACGATTTTGGCGCCCGTAGCCTTGGAGAGCTTCTCCATATCACCGCTGCTCACGTTCTTGACCGCGGCAATTCCCTTCTTTGAGAGAAAGTGTAGCGCCATGTCGTCGATGGATTTTTCGCAGAATACGAAGTTAGCACCGCTCTTTGTGACATCATCAACCATTTCCTTCAGCATACGTTCCTCTTCATCAAGGAAGAGCTTGATTTGATCCGGATTGTCGATGTTGATCTTCGCGTCGAACTCGGTTTTCTCGATTTCGAGCTTCGCGTTGAGTAAGGCGATCTTGGCGTTTTCGGTGCGCTTGGGCATCTGAGGATGAGCGACTTCCTTGTCGATCACTATGCCGCGAACGAGCTCCGTTTCTTCCAGGCTCTTGCCGTGTTTCTTCAATACCTTGACGAGGTCGACGTCAACCTTGGTCTTGCCGTCTTTCGTTTCTTTGATTTGAAGGGCTGCATTGACTGCTATCTTTGCTAGATGGTCCTTCGCACCCGTTACTCCCTTGGTGCTCATCGCCGTCATTGCAATCTTTGTGAGGGTTTCCGCATCCTCCGTGTTGATCTTCTCGCTGAGGCCCTCGAGAATATCCTTCGCCTGTTCTGCTGCCTTCTTGTAGCCTTCAACAATCACAGTGGGGTGCACGTCTTTGTCCAGGAGTTTCTCAGCCTTGTCGAGTAACTCGCCAGTTAGGAGTACGGCAGTTGTGGTTCCATCGCCCACTTCATTATCCTGTGTTTTAGCAACTTCGACCAGCATCTTCGCCGCGGGGTGCTGGATATCAAGTTCTTTCATGATCGTGGCGCCGTCATTTGTGATAACAACATCCCCGATCCCGCTGACGAGCATCTTATCCATTCCGCGTGGCCCGAGAGTTGTCCTGACTGTTTGAGCAACGACCTTGGCTGCGAGGATATTGTTTCGTTGCGCGTCTCTACCTTGAGTTCGTTGAGTTCCTTCCTTCAATATTATGACAGGTACACCTTGTTCCGACATCATAGGTCACCGATTTTGTTACTGCAGGTAAAAAATCCCCTATATAAAATTGCTGGGCCGGTCCTGTTACTTCTTCGGTTGACCATTTTAGGTCGGTTTAGGGGTTTTGGCTGTTACCTTTCGGTTGATTGGGCTAGCTTACCTGTGACATGGATTCGTTGATGTGCCCGTCAGGTAGAACAAATACAAGGAATGAGTGAGTGACCACATATTCATCAACGCCGGTTCCGCGAACAAGATATCCACCATCCTGTAGTGCAGGCTCAACACGGACCTCCCAATTCCGTAGCCTTAATCCCCGCCTATCCGTAATCCAATCTATGGCCCTTTTAACTGCCAGTTCGCGGTCGATCTCCTTCGTGGCGAACGAACTAGGTGGTGGTGGCAGATATGGGTAGTACGATCCTCGTGGCTGCCGATTCTTCACTTGTGACTGAACGAGGTTTACTGTACCGCTTGAGGCGGGAACAAAAGTATCCAGCTTGCTTTTCAACCCTGCTGCTACATCTCTGAACCATAAAACGAGACCCAAAGTAGTTAGAAATTGGGCGGTGGATAAGGCAGGGTTATTTGTTTGAAACTGAGATGCGACAGAAATAGCAGAGGCACATGACAAAGCCACAAGACCCGTTCTGATTAAGAATTCCTCTGAATTCCACGCGATGCTTACTTTGCTTCGATGTGATCTAACAAACAAGTACGCCACAGATAATCCTCCTATAACGAGCCACACCAGCAAATCAATGAGGTATAGCGAAGTGAAAAAATCGAGAAAGCCCAAGGTCAATCCCAAAATTGTTGAGCTACCAAACCTCCCGCGATCGCGCCTAGCGCAGCCCAAACAACATTTTGACCAAGAAACACGTAGATCATTACGCCAGCAACTATTGCTCCTATTATGAAATGATTTCTTTGGCGTTCCGCTCTGTTTGACATTCGTTTCTCCTTTCTGATATATTCACCTCTCTCCATCTTTAACACTATGCGAAAAATCAGGTTGATTCTTGGCTAGCGTTTTGGATTAGGGTTAGCCACTTATCTTTTCCTTTGACTTTGATGCCCGCTAATTCGGCTGGGGTTTTTCCGTTTATTCCCATGTGTGGGCGAATGTAGTTGTGGAAAATTTGATAGCCTGTTAAGATTGGCGTGTCCTCTTTCTTGAGTGAGCGCATGACCTTCTCTCTGTCCCTGATTTCTCCGTTCATGCGTTCCATCTTGTTATTGTTCAAGTCACCTGACATACGAACATGTCGAATGTGTTGAATCATCAGTGCCTTATTTTCACGCCAAAACGCTTTCTCGTAAGCCGAACTGAAGTTGAACGCTCCGTCTGTGATGAGTGTACTTGGTGCTTTCTCTGCGAACTTCTTTCCTTCGCGGAATAGTGGTGTTATGTCGGCTGTGTATTTCGAGTCTGTGACTTGTTGAGCTATCCAGAACCGTGTCTCATCATCCATGAGAGCATAGAGGTACTTCATATCTCCACGCACTTTCAGGAATAGTTCATCAGCTCTCCACGTGTCCGAGACTTGCGGCGTTATCTTGTCTAGGTACTTCTCCATCAATGCGGTGTACTTCTTTATCCACATGAACACGGTTTTGTGGCTAACTTGAACGCCAAGCAACCGAAGCGATCTTGCCGTGTTCCGTAGGCTCTCACCGGAAAAGTATAGTTGCATGGCGGTTGTGACACCATGCGGGTTATGCTTCATCTTTTCGAAACCGAGATTCACGCTGAAGGTTCTCTCACAATCGGCGCATAAGAAGCGTTGTAGGTTGCCACACTTGTTCCAGCGAACACCATATTTCTTCAAGTTACGTGAATGGCAGAAAACACATGAGTTGATTTCAACGGGTTGAATTACGAATTCTCTGACTTTCTCACGTAGCTTTAGACTAAACTCAACGGCCCAGATATGCTTACATTTGACTTCGCGATGCGTGAAGTCGGGGCAGTTGCATATCCAGCCAATAGCGAACGATTCTGTTCGAGCTACGTCGTACGTTATCTCGCGTGATTGGGAAGCTACCTTGTAGAACTTTTCGCTTAATCGTTGAACTTGGTTAGGCTTCTGCGCTATTGCTTGTCCTCTTTCCTGACGAGAGAGCATAGCTGTTTGCATGTGTTTCGCCTATGCTTTGATATTACAGCATAAGGCGTATATAACGATTACTGTGATATTACAGCATTGGGAAAGAACGTGGTCAGAAAGCAAATTCTGGGCGATTGGGAGCGTAAGATACTCGTATCCTATCTCAAAGATGAACGACTGAAAGGCTACACCGCTCTACTGTTTCACATTCGCAAGATGGGGTTAAAAGCAATCATAGACGGGTGCGAGAACGACCTCAAGATTCTGCGGCAACTAGCGACCAAGGAGGAAAAGAAAACTGAGCGCACTTAGACATTTTAGGAGCGTTTTCCTCGCTTTTCCTTTTTCAATCCTTGTGATGCTTATCTTTGCCGCGATTTCAAGCGATGTTTGGATTTTCGTTGTCTCTGCTCTCTTAGCTTGGGTTATAGCAGATACGATATTCAATCTGTTAATTCGTGGTGGCGAGGGAATATTTCAAACGCGGCTCGCTGGCACGACTCACACACAAGCCGTTGGATACGGCTATCTTGTGTTCCTATTCGTTGTAGGTTTTGCCACGCTGATGGCTACCAAGTTCACTGAGTGGCTCATGCTGATTATCCCATTCTGGCTTAACTCATATGATGGAATGACTGGAGCCATAATCAATATTGCGAACATCCGGTATGTCTCAGCGAGTTGGTTCTTCAGTACGCTGATAATCAGTTCCGCTGCCGGAATCGCTGCTTTGATTGATCTTTTCGTGAGATTCTATCAGCGGCATGAGAGATAGCTACGAAAACGCCCACGAGAGTTCCGAGAACTATCATTGGATTGACTCGAAAGTAGGCTGCGCACAACAGGAACACAATATCGCATAGAACGGTCATAACAAGCATTTTTACAGGTATGGGCATCAGCAGGAACGGCTCACTCGCCCCACCAAGGAAACGCCTTACTACATCGCTAAATCTCACTTGACTTAACCAAAGGAAAAATGCTTGTTATCCGACAAAAAGTAACACCAAATACCATCAGATAACAAGGTAACAGACCCCAGCTGAACCGTGAATGTCACGAGACTTCTGGAAAAATGCGCTGATCGCTTTACCTATAGCAATAGGCATGTTGACTGCCCTAGAATGGTATAATCAGCAGTATTGGTTGTTTGCCGTTACGGGATTAGTCGGTTGGTGCGTCGCTGACTTTTTGTTTCGCATTCTTCAAAAACAAGGAGCAGTAAATGTCATCGACTTTGTTGGCTTCATAATCGTTGTCATCATGGCTACCGCCGCAGGTGCTTACGTAAGCAACGCATTAGTGAATTCGCAGAAGACAAGCGAAAACCAGCTGATTCCAGCATTAATGGTCAACTTTGTTGCTGCCTCTCTCGCTTATGTTGAATCGAGTTATGAAATACAAGAGCACCTATAGTTGCAACAACATACGACACAACGCAAGCTATCAGAGTGATATGGGCATCAAGATGTAAAACTAGGGCAATCCCAAGGAATAACGCTTCTAAAAGGGCAATCGCGATAGCTAACTGAACATCCAACCGTAGACGTCTGAAGATATTTATTGGTCCTATCAGTGATGGTCAGTTGTCTCCGAGATAGTGCCCTGTCAACCGAAAGGTAACAACGGACAAAATAGCCACAAAAATGCGCCCGTTAGAGCCTTTCAACCGCAGAGGTAACACCACCGCTGGGCCGGCTCTTTTGCGTTCGTGGGACACGGCAAAAACGCCCTCGAAAGGGTTTGCAAAGCGGGACACAGACTTTTACCTGTCAAACTGCGGGACATGGCTAGGTAATGCGCTTGGTAGGTTTGCGGCAGCGCATACGCGATTTCTGGATTACGTTAAGAGTGCATCGTATTGCGTGGGCTCTCACCCTTGGAAGCTTGTGGATTCTGTACTCGTGGATTATAGCCGAATGGTTTTACAGGCATGGAATAACGCGACGGTCAATCAGGTATTTCGTTCATCGCCTTGCCAATGTTCTGCTCTGGCTAATTGGAGGACTAGTAGTGCTTCTCGTACTCGCCTATGGTCCGTCCTATGTCTACGAATTGGTACGATCATGGGTTGCTGAAAACTTGGTTAATCCAGCGCAATTCTTCACCGAGGCGCTCGTGCTGCTAATAGTTGAGCTACCAATACTGTACTTGGTCAGTCGCGTTGCAGGTGAATCCAAGTCACCCGTAGCAAGACTTCAGGTCAACGCCTCAAGACCAACTGAGAATAAAGATGGAAGTCTAATTCTCGGAGTAAATGTCACAAATGTCGGCGAAGTTGCAGCGGTTAGTTGTGAAGCGAGGCTCACCTTTGAACTCAAGTCAGGTGATTTAGTTGATTCAACCACAGACACAGTTTTCACTAGGGACACATTCAAACCGCCTTTGAGGACCAAGGTTCCTTGGAATAATGCAACACTATACACGCACTTAAGAGTCGGTGATTTGGGAGAGATTCCAGTCGTTAAAGTGTCGTTAGATTCAGAACATTTTGAAATACCGAGCGACCAAGGATGGACTCCTATCAGTCTTTCAGTGAGACCTGACCATTATTTCGGCTCAGTTAATGTTGTTCCGTTTAATGGAAGGCCCACTCTAACTCGTTTTGTCTTGAGACAGGTGGAGATTCCAGATCGCTATGGTAGGCCCACAGGGTTGTTGCGGTGGGGGGTACAGTTACTATGAATCATAGTTGCTTAGTCTTGAAGTATTCTCCTAGTACGGCTCTTACTGCTTCTGGGATGGATTCTAGTTTTCGTGCTTTGCGTTCTTGGTCTAGTGCCTTTACCATTTCATCGGACATGGCTACCATTATCTTGTTCATTGCCAAGTTTGACACGCTACCATTGTAGCGCAGCTCAGAATGGGGGAATCTGCCAAAATCTAGCGATCTAAACGCTTGGCAGCTAAAAAAGGCCAAATAGACAGGATTCGGCATTCTGGTTCACGCTGGAATCAAAAAGCCTCTCTTATCCTCCTAAATTGAACTTCCTTACGTAAATACGGCTTAACTTAGCACTCCAGGCAGGATTCTGCTAGCAACGGTGTGCTCTAGAGGACATATTCTTGAAAGCCGTCTTATCGATAGCGTTACTGGTTCTCATCTCCGCGATCTTTCTGCCCGCTGCGATGGGTTACATTTCTCCCACAACTACGAGCAGTCATCTCCAGGCAACTAATCCGTTAACGGTATGGTTTAATGGCGCTTTTCAATTGACCTTGGCGTATCCACCAGCGTATGAGTTCAATGTAGCGGCTAATACTGCTTCTGGGCTCTGGATAACGAGTCTACACTGGGACTTTGGAGACGGCGCCACCCGTGATGTTTCCTTCTCAGGTCAAAGCCAAGTTAGCGACATAGAAGACCACCAGTACTCAAGCCAAGGAAACTTCTGTGTTACCGTTACGGCGTACGACAGCGCGGGGAACGTGGCAAGCGTTAGTCAACCCCTGATGACAAATTATGATTTCACGTTGACGGCGACTCCGGCTGCGCAGAACGTTACACCAGGAGCATCTGCTACTTACAATGTAATCGTTGGACAATGGCCACTGGCGTGTGGTAGCGGAGTGTCCGTCAGCCTAGCCATATCCTCCCCGGCTCCACAAGGAGTTACGTGGACACTGAATCCTGCCTCCGGAAAGACACCTTTCACTTCCACCCTTAAGGTACAGACAGCAACTACGACACCTACCGGAACCTACACGATTAACATCGTTGGAACTAGCTCCAACCTAGCGCACACAACGACAGTAAATCTCGTCGTGGGTCAACCATACTTTGCGCTCTCCGCCGCTCCAAGTTCGTTGTTCGTGCCCCCCCAACCAAACGCGCAACCGGGGATAATGAATACGACCACGGTGACGGTTCAGTCCTTCAATGGGTTCAACAGCCCGGTGACCCTTACCGATTCGGGACTACCAAATGGAATGACGGCATACTTCCTTCCACCAACAATTACGCCTCCCCCGAACGGACAAGTTGCGACTCTGCTTACATTCACGACCCCATGCAGTGTATCCCCTGGATCGTACGTAATAGTCGTTCAAGGAACTGGCGGCGGAGTAACGAGGCAGGTGAATGTCAACCTTACAGTTGCTTCCTGTGCTGCGGCGCAAGGCTCCGGAGGTTTCGGAATTTGGCCATGGATCATAGGAGGGGTACTTGGATTGCTCATTCTTCTCCCAATCCTTCTCATCCTTCTCTACATGCGGAGACCAGTTCTCGCTCCTGCAGTCGTTCCAGCTCCCGCGGTGGTTCCAGCAGTCGTTCTTTTCCCCGTCCCTGTCACACCTATTCCGCCTCCGCCGGCAATTGCAACAATGCCTTGCCCTGTTTGTGGCAACCCTATGAGACCTGTAGAGGTGAGATGGTATTGCGACCTCTGCCAGAGATACGTGTGAATCCATCCCAAATAGTCCCCCTCGCCATCCACTTCTTGGGCGTTTTGGACGCCCGCCTTTTCTAATGAAGTAGCAGTGGAAAAGTTAGAGACAGTTCTATCTTTGCTGTTACCTCTTCGGTTGACCAGGTTCGTTCAGTTTGGGGGTTTTGGCTGTTACTTTTTGGTTGGTGGAAGTAACTTGCAATCAGGATACTCCGAAGTTAGAGGGAAGAACTTAGTCTACAAGCTTAGATGCTTTCTTAAAAAGCCAAAGCGCCCCTAAAGCTTGAAGCGGCAGCGACACCCATACCATTAACATTACGAGACTCATTTGTAGGTTCTCTGTGTCTACGTAGGATGATGTTGAGATAAGATCAACATCCAGTTCTCTTGGAAGCATTGTTTACTTGTGAGCCAGCTATTGTCACAAGTAGTCACATGTAGCAACAGCTGTTAGAGTTACTTTTGACTTGCGTTCTGGATAAGAGTTAGCCATTTATCTTTTCCCTTAACTTTGATTCCAGCAACTTCGGCTGGTGTTTGTCCATCTAGGCCCATGTGTGGTCGTATGTAGTTGTGGAAGATTTGGCAACCCGTTAGGATTGGGCTGTCTCCTTTCTTCAAGGAACGCATGACCTTTTCTCTGTCGCGGATTTCTCCGTTCATTTGTTCCGTCTTATTATTGTGAACGCTTCCATCAATGCGAATGTCTTGAACATGCTCAAGTGCGAGGGCTTTCTTTTCCCTCCCTTCTTTTCCTTCTGCCCTTTGCTGTTACATGTCGGGACTTCGGCTCACACTATAGATTGGAGGCTACATTTTCGAGGTGGTTGGTGGCTTCCAAGTCAAAGCGAGTATTCCACCGAGAACTCCGAGGACCAAGCCTACTCCGAAGCCTGCCATAGCACTGCCAAATATGCTCAGAACCGAGAAGATTAGGATGAGCAGCCCCCATTTTGAGTGGTCAATTGGGTTGTTGTAGAGCATTAGGCTGCTGACCATGACCACAATTCCGAACACTATGCCCGCAAGGCCGAATATTCCACCGAACCCGTATCCTCCCATCATTCCGAACCCGGGACCATACGAGTATCGGCCCATCATCCCCCATCCATATCCACCGTATCCTCCATACCCTGAATAGCCATTCATCATCCCGCCAAACCCGAACGGCCCCACCATTGACATCATTCCTCCCCCCAACAGAATGAAGATGCCCCCAATCAGTGAGAGCACGAAAGCAATCGTAGGTTTCTCTTCTGCTGACATGTTTGGTTTCACTGGCTGCTAAAGCCTAGCTCAGGTTTCCATCTGACCCTGAGGGTTTATAGTTTTCGTGTGTGAATGGATGAAAAGTCTCTAGTCTGGTTGCGTGTAGGTTCTCCGCGGTTTCAGATACAGTTCATCGGCTCGCGAAGTATCGCTTACTTGAGGCTGAATCTGCTCTGAAGAGATTCTGTTACATCCTAGGGACACGGGAAAAGGTGTTACAAAACGGGACATTTTCAATTAGCCGGATGGCTTAAAGATGGTTTTCTGACACCCGTGATCCAAAAAACAATGTATTATCTTCCTCTCCTAATTGATGCGGTTTTTGGTGGCCTCGCAATCGTATGGATGTTAATGGAAAGTGGCAGCTTTGCGATGGTTAAGCCCACGGGGCAAGTCTGGGGGTCTACTGGAATAGTGGTGTTAATTGTTCGGCTTACCGTCTCACCGAGTTCTAAAACGAATACGGAAATTGTGATACTAGCGGCTGTGATTCTAACGTTTGTGGATAAGGTACCTCCATGTAATGCGATGGCGAACGCGCGATTAGGTGCTGTAAACATTTGGGTGTCATACGGATGAGTTCTGTTGGCATAAATGGTTGTCCCGTTAGAGAAGGTTAGTGCGTCGTACGTGATAGATGAATTAACCATGTGAACTGATTCATTGAGACGGTTCACGAAATTTGTGAGCAAAACCGGAAAGGGAGGAGAAGTCGCATTCCTCCAGCAGATGTACGTATCAACTAAACTGAAATCACTGTCGTGGAGTGGTATGTACGTCGAAGTTGCTGTCGTCGGTATGCTTGGTGGCGACTCATAGTATGAATAATAAATGTACCAAGAGATGAAAACAACAATGCCCAGTAAGGCTATGGCTTTCCCATATTTGAGATAGCTACGTTTCTTCGTTTTTTCCGAGGTACTCACCTAGAATTACTACTCTAGCGGTTTCAGGTATCGTTCCTAACATACGTTTCTTACGTTCTTTCTCAAGAGTCTTCCCCCACGTCCTCAGTTATGGAGAGCATGAAACGCTTCATTGCCAACGGTTGCACCTATTGATTCCTATTGATTGATGGACTCCCTTGTGGAGAATATGCTCACTATGATTACGTCATCATCTTCACGAGACATATGGGGATTAGGTTATTTTGCCTACTTCTTACTTGCGTTCTGTATCAGTGTAAGCCATTTGTTCTCGCACTTGACCTGAATTCCTGCCACTTCGGCTGGCGAGCTGCTGTTAAGTTCGTGTTTGGTGTTCAGGGCTGTCAAAAGTCGTTGGGTGGAGCTACTGTAGCTCTTTGAGGCCCTTGACGAGTTTTTCATAGTCTCTCTCTAATCTGCTGGTCAATCCAGAAGCGGGTTTTATCGCTTCACTACTGATGGGCAAAGTACAAAGTGGCAAGGTTAGGGGCGACTTTGTCCACCCTGCCGAAACCAAACCTGACGAATTGGATGACGGAGCCAACGGGTTCGGAGCAGAAGCCGCTCTCAACGAAACCGCGCTTAGTGGACGCATCAGGCATTACGACGTCAGCTGGAAGGGTTTGCTCAGCGGGAACCCACTGTAAGATCGGAGTGCTCTCGTGACCTTCGACGGTTTCGCCAAGAAATTCGGCCTTAAGTTCGCCATCCGAGAAATTGAGAGGCTTGACGTTGAACAGCCCCATCAATCGGATCATTTTGCCTGACTCGAGAATTTGCCTGTCGCTCCCTGCGAGGAAGAGGGAGGCTACGCCGTTCTGTGGCTGCAGTTTCAGGGTACGGGTTCCCATTTCTGGACGTTGCGGGTGAAGCGCGGCATGCACTTCGAAGACCTTCTCAACGCCACTGACGCTCGCCCTAATGGGGTCCGGTACGAAGTAGTATCGGTGAGATGTTGAGTCGATGATTTTTCGGTTTAGAGCGTTGATGTTGTCCCAGCTTATCGTCACGTCCACGGGTTTAGGGCCGACGTCCCATATGAGTTGTCTTATTGTTTCTGGGCTGAAACCCCGCCTTCTTAGTGCCGCTAATGTTCCGAGCCTTGGATCATCGATACCTTCGTATTCGCCTGATTCAACACCTTTCATAAGTTTGGATTTGCTGAGTTCCATTCCTTCAACCTTGAGCCGTCCGTAATGAACAGCGTCCGGATACTTCCAGCCCAAGTGTTTGTACATGTAGATCTGGCGGGCCATGTTTGTGAGGTGTTCTTTTCCTCGGATCACGTGCGTTATGCCCAGGGTGTGGTCGTCAACACCAGATGCCAGGTTGTAAAGCGGCCACACATGGAATCTTGATCCCACGCGGGGGTGGGGGTTCTTGTCTGTGTCTATGATTCGGAAGGCCGGCCAGTCCCTAATGGCTGGGTTAGGATGCGATAGGTCCGTCTTAACACGGACAACGGCTTCGCCCTCCTTGTACCCACCATCGAGCATCTTCCTCCAACGTTTCGTTTGGGTGTCCGCATCCAACTCTCGGTCGGGGCAGGCGGAATTGCTGTTGACGAGTTCTCGAAATCGTTCTGGTTTGCATTCACAGACGTACGCGGCCCCTTTCGTGATAAGAGTTTGAGCTACCTCATAGTAGAGTGGAATTCGGTCGCTCTGGATGTACTCTTCGTCCCAGTTGCAGCCTAGCCACCTCAAATCTTCGCGGATGATGTCGTAGTATTTCAGTTGGGCTTTCTTGAGGCGGGGGTCAGTATCTTCGAACCTAACAATGAATTTCCCTTTATACATCTGAGCGTAGTCGTGGCTTAGGATAACGGCCCGCGCATTGCCTATGTGAAGGACGAAGTCGGGGTTAGGTGCAATACGCGTCACTATGAGCGAATACTTGTCGGCGTTTGGGAGGGGCGGCAGCTTTCTTTCCTCCTCAGGCCGTTCCTTAACCAGCTCCTCCGGCCACCGTTCCGTTGCTATGGCTGTAAGTTTCTCCAATGGCATAGAGTTAATTTCTTCAACGACTCCCCGCACTTGTGATGTTAGTTCCCTTGCCTTTGGTTTCAAGTCGGGATTTTCCCCGAGCAAGTTCCCGAGAACTGCGCCGGGTTCGGCTTTGCCATTATGCTTAATCGCATTGAGTATGGCAGCCTTCCTCATCTTCTCGGTTAGCTCGTTTGACATTTCAAAAGCACTCTCGAGGGATCGGTTCCGCTTCTAGAAGAGATGGTCTTCGATTGTGCGAGCTGGCCCTCCGACTTTGCTCTTGAGGACTGGAAAGTTCGTGTACTCGCGAATTTCTGCGCAAACGGCATCGATGGATTCCGTCTTGGTATTGATGTAGACCGAAGGGCCTGTGTCAAGTGAATACCAAACTGGGATGTGTTGGCTTTCCCTCAGGGCTACTATTCCCTGTATAATGCCAATTGTTTCCTGAGCCATGAGAATGAGCCCGCTCTTCCCGGTCATTGTAACGGCGTGTAGACTGAGTGATTCCGCTTCTGCGAGTCGACCGATTTCGTCGACCTCTCCGGACTTGATGGCTCTCTGCATTCTCCGCAAAACATTCCCTACCTCCTTCAACCTGGCAGAGAAGAAAGGTGATGTGACTGATTCTTCATGGGCCATGTCAGTTCTGACTTGTGAGGGTACGGGAACAATCGCCATGGCTAGATTCAGATTCTTACTTGTTGGTAGTTGTTCTGCATATGAGCTGCCGTACTTGTTGGCGTACCAAATTGAGAAGCCGCCAACAAGGCTTCGGCTTGCTGATCCTGCCCCGAGTCGGGCGATTTCGCTGAGGCGTTCCGGTTGCATTTTCAGGTTCAAGGCTGAGCTTGAAGCTTGAGCGATGGATGCGAAAGCCGACGCTGAGAATCCAAGGCCTTTCCCTTTGGGAAGGTTGTTCTTGCTTGAGAGTTTGAAGTGCTCCTTAGTTTTCGCAAGCGTTCTCAGCGGTGAGACCACGGCCAGTACTCGGGCGGCTTCCGTGTCGTTGGCGTGGTTACCGTTTATCTCAATGGCATCCTGCTTGTGTTCGCTACTAAATTCGATAGTCGCTTTTGTAGTTAGCTCTTCAACGCAGACCGATATGCTATCATGGTATGGGATTCTTCGTTTGCTGTCCTTTAGCCCATGATATTTCACGAGGCCCTGAATCGCGTGCGCTATTGCAGTTGCTTTAGCCAAGATCAAAAGCCAACCAAATGTGGGTCACTCAATCACGCCTGTGAGCTTTGCGACCCTTTCTGCGGCCTCCTTAGTAAGGCCGGTTTCCCCCAGAATTGTGTAGCGTTCAGGCCTGATGGAATGGGCCATGGTTAACGCCTTTATGATATATTCGGGTTGGATTTCAAGTTCCTTCGCGGTTGTAGGGCCACCTATTGTGTGAAGGACATTCTTGATTAGTTGCCAGTTGGCCCCATGCAGGTAAGCGCACATTATCGTCCCGACCCCGCATTGTTCGCCGTGAAGCGCCGGTTTGGGGGCAATCATCGCTAATGCATGGCTGAACAGATGCTCTGCACCGCTGCAAGGCCGGCTGGTACCGGCAATACTCATGGCAACCCCACAGCTAATCAATCCCTCAACGAGGGTCTGGACTCCTGAGTTTGACATCGTTCGTATGCTGCTTGCGTTCTTCATTACTAGGCGCGCGCTCATGAGCGCAAGCTCAGCCGCATAATCTCCGTAATACTCATTTTTGATTCTGTGGGCAAGCTTCCAATCTCGAACCGCAGTATACTTCGCGACTACGTCGCCACATCCGCTTCTGATGAGTGGATAGGGGGACTTGGAAATTATCGAAATGTCAGCGACTATTGCAATGGGTGCATGTGCGACGTATGAGTAGGGTCTGTCCAACCCTTTCATGGAAACTAGTGGGCTTGCTATCCCGTCATGGGATGCTGCGGTTGGGACGCTTACGAACCTCGTCGAAGCCTTCATACTGCTCATTTTTGCGATATCAATGTCCTTCCCACCGCCAACCCCAACGACTATGTCAGGCTTGATCCTTCGAATTTCATTTTCTACTCGAGCGACCTCCTCGGTTGTTGCGTTATCTACAAGCATGGTTGAAGATTTGAAACCGGCGTTCTGTAGCGATTCTTGGATTGTTCCACCGGCAATCGATACGACCTTGTGGCCTGTGACGATTAACGCTGGCCCGTGAAAACCAAGACGGATGAGTATTTCACCAATTGAAGGCGCGACGTTATTCCCAATCAAAACCTCCCTCGGCAGTTGCATGTAATGCGAATCGCGGGAAATGGCCGGGATCATGGTCTACACCAAGAAGAGTAATGACAGAACGGTTATTGCAACGACAATCGGGAAGAGGGTGAGCGCGGTTAGTTTTGATATCCTGTAAACAAGGCCCATGACGCGACGAAGCGACTTTGATCCAAGCGTGGTTACAATGATTTGGCCGGAAACTGCCCCAACCTCACAAGTCTCCAAGTTGGCTAACGCTTCGCGGCAAGCTTCGGTGACCTCGCCGAGCAGATGAGTCCTTGGCACTGCTTCGCCTACCGTGTGGTATCCTAGGCGGGCAGAAACGATTCCATTCACCATATGTGTATCAGAGGTCATGACTTCTCCATCATCAAATCCAACGGCTTTGATGGCGCTTAAAATCTCCTCCCTAAGGCCTGTGACCATGTTGTTTCCATCTACGTTCACGTAGGCGAACCGTTGTCCGGAGACTTCGATTCCCATTACACTAATCCCGCTAGGGCCAAATCCATCCTTTAACGTACACCCCGCGGGCATTTTGCGAGCCACACCTACCCTGAACGGGCTCACCGGCTCTTCGGCGGTAACTTGTAGACTTGATAACGCCGCTTCTTCTAAGGCCCCAATCTTTTGCGAAGTCATGGTCGTGGGACCGGTTAGGGAGTTATGGGCGTCAACTAACGCCAAATGCCGGAACCTTCCATGAGTGAGGCCTGACAACCTGTGGGAGACCTCGGACGGAACATCTTCCATATCGTAAGGGGAAGTGGTCATCGTTACGAGGGCGCACCCGTCGAAGGCTTGGGAAGTGGCTGTGGCAATTTCGTTACTCATTCTCGTTACCCTGCTGGCGCTACCATCGTAACGCGCATGCTCCAAACCTTCAAGTACCCACCGAATAATTCTAGCGTTCTGTTCTTGAGAAACCAAGTTCAATTCGTGGCCTGAAACCCCGTGTGGAACGAGGGTCACCGCATTGAACCTTCTGCTCATCACGGAATGCATGAGGTACGGGAGAACGCTGCTACCGACGTTCAAGAAAGGCCCAGGGTGAAAGTTAGAGACAAACATAACACCCTTGACATTATCGGAACCTTTCTTGCGAAACGCAAGAGCGGTCGCTTCAATTTCGGCCTCAACGCCCAGCTCATTCAGGTAAGACTCAATTTCACGGTTTTCACTCTCAAGCCAATCTGTCAGAAACGCCCTAAACATGCGGATAGGCGAGAAGCCTATGGCTCGCCGTCCATAAACCTCAACGACGGCGATCAAAGCAAAAGCGAATGTTAGCCCCACAATCGAAGACAGTACCAAACCAGTCGCCATCCGAGCATACGGCAGACCGAACACGGCGACCACTGAGAGGACGGTTAGGCTCGGTTCCATGAGCGTGAAGAGAGTTCTCTTAGCGAAGCTAGATCTGGACATTGAAAATATTGCGAGGGCACGCGGTGGGATAACCGCGAACAGCCCCAGTATGACAGCGAAATCAGGGAAAATGAACCTCCCATCCAAGATCGCTACGAAAGCAGAGAACAAGAAAATCAACACCCAGGTAGTTGTGGTGAAAAACGAGAGCGCCAGGCACCTTCTCAGATAGAACAATGGATCCTCCTTCATTATCGTGAAATACAGGATGATATCAGACGCAAAAGATGGCAGGGTGAAGGCAATAACTCCCCACGCCGCGCCAAATAGAAAGGATGCCATTCCACGCTCGACCAATGAGAAGGACAGACCGAATCCGAAGGTCGTGAAAAATATCGAGGCGATGACGATAGTTCTGGTCGATGGAAAGGCGAAACGCCTGATAAAATTATAGTAAGGGGTTGTCCCCCTGATGCGTTTGGAGAAGGAACGAGCCAAGAGGCTTCCTCAGCTAGAGTTCAGTGTATGGCTCGAATTATGGTTCGCAATCTTGCTAGAGAAGCTTTTTCGGCTATCGTACCAGTGACGATCAGGCGCGCTCCCGCGTCGACTAATTCCTTAGCTTGAGACGAAGTTTTGATGCCGCCGCCGGCGATTATGTTCACATGGCATGTCCGGTCGACCGCCCGGACCATTTCAGGTGAAACGGCTTTTCTCGCCCCGGATCCCGCTTCCAAGTAGACAAAGCGCATCCCGAGGTATTCGGCTGCAAGTGCGTAAATTGCTGCGAGCTCCGGCTTATCGTAAGGAATCGGGTTGGCGTTTCCGACAAACCCGGCGGCACCACCGTGTTCACCAACGATAAGGTACGCGAGGGGTATAGGTTCCAGGCCGTAGCGCTTCACTAAAGGCGCGCCAAGCGCTTGCGCGCCCGATAGGTAATATGGGTTAATAGAGTTCAGCAAGGACATGAAGAAAACAGCGTCAGCGTTCTGACTCAGGCCCGCAACATCGTTTGGAAACAAAATCACGTACAGCCCTGCAGACTTAATCGCCTTTACAATCGCGTCAAGCTCATAGACCGATGTAGCAGTTGAACCGCCAACCATTGCGGCAGCAGTACCAGCCTTCTTGGCCTCCAGAGCCAGGTTCCTTGCGGCCAATGGTGTGAGTTTTTCCGGGTCAAACAAGGTAAGGTGGGCGGCGCCGTCCTTCCTGATCACGTTTTGCAAGTGATTTTCTACATTACCAATCCTGATTTCGCCCAAAGGATGAGGTCCCAACCGACTTGTAGTAACGAAGGTTGTGAATTGAGCTGAGAAACTGGCGAGATACTATTAAAAGCGTCGGGTTTGGCTTTGGTGGCCTATAGCTCACATACGCTTCCATCTGAACGCCGTGTCGATGTGGGCAAGTGATATAACCGCTGGAATGAAAGACTCGTTCAGGGTATGTACCCTTGTCCCACCGTAGAGGTTTCCTGAAGAGAGGATTGGGTGTCCTGCTGGGAAGTGCGCTTGGCTTCTTGATTGTGCCCAACCTCAAACCGAGTGCAACGGTTGATGTGTCCGCTATTGGCAACAAGCAACTGCGGCTGCTCCTAGCCTCGAAGGCCCTTCTGGAGAAAGCTGGAATGCTCCGGGCCTCATCCATTTTCCACTACACGCCCGACACAGGGGAAATAGAGATAGACTGGAGTGTTGTGATCCCACCGGAAAACCGCATACCCTCACAGATTGATTCTCTCGCACAGTAGGTCTTGGCGCTCGTTAACAGCTAGAGAGAAGTATTTCTCAACCTCGTCCCCTAAGTAACTTAGGCCTAAGGTTCGTTACGCTGCACACCCAAGCCTCGACGGATTCTGATCGAGTTTACGCTTAACTTTCTCGAGCGCCACTATTGTTCTCTCAATAATTCCAGTCAGCGCTACTCTCGTCCGGAATTCCGCCTTATCTAAGAGCGCTTTGGCATCATGTTCGAATTTGTTTGGTAGTGGTTCGATTCGCCTTATGATTGGTTTGGCGCGGGGACCATTTAGAGCCTCCCTAACATTGGTCCAGGTGGGCCTCAACCTGACGTTTGCCTTCGCCCTTGTCTCTTCAGTTATCGCAAGCGCATTCCGTTTTAGACGTTCGACGCATTCCTCAACCTTCACGGCTCTGGAAACCAAGACACCCAATCTAAACTCCTTAGGTTTCTTTTGACCCAAAGGTGATAAAACTAGTTCCACTGGGTAGAATTATCGACCGCGTGTAACGATTGCCACACGCTCCACCAAGCGTTAAGTGCCATTTAGCGCGAGCTATTGGTACTAAGGCAAAATCTGGCTTGGAAGGTGATTTGAAACGCTGAATCAAATTGTGCAAACAGCGACTGTCCCCGCAGAAGTGCAGCATGTTCCGCGGAACGTATGTCAGCACAGCCAAGTGCGTGAAATAGGCCAGGATTTTGACGAACAGGGAAAGTTGCTAAGGCTCATAAGATGCCAGCGCTGCGGCCTTCTAATGCGTGAGTATCTGCCGTCACTGTAACAGCTTAGTCACTGCAGACGCAACTTCACACGCATCTCGAGTCTTCATTTCAGAAGGCTCTGAGATTTCGGGTGGCCTGAAATACTATTAAGGCTGGTTGCGTTTGAAGGTTGAACTTCAAGGCCTAAGAGCTGGGTTTATTGCAGTCGTATGTTTCCTCTGGCCGTAAAATTGTCGGCCTAGTTTCTATGATGCGGCTGCCTAACTGTGTGATGATTGGTTTCGCAGTTATTGTCGGCGAGTTGATAGCTTCAGCGACCGTCCCAGTGAGGTCAGCATTCTATGGCTACATGGCATTCTACGGCTTCATGGCGGGTTTTCTTCTCTTAGCAGCTTCAATGGTTTTGAACGACTACTTTGACCGGGAGATAGATGCAATCAACGAACCGAAGCGGCCAATACCGGCAGGAGTAATCAAGCCCACGGAAGCATTCTCATTCTCAATAATCCTTGGCGCAATCGGCTTTTGGTTCGCCAACAATTCAGGGATTGCGACACTCATAATTGCTATCGTAAGCGTAATCATCATGGTCTTGTACAATTCGAGTATCAAGAGGACCGGGCTCTTGGGGAACGCTCTTGTCAGCACAAATGTAGCGATTCCTTTCGTTTACGGGGGTTTCGTCGTGGCAAGCCCCAGTTGGTCACTTGTAATATTCTCTATCCTCGCTTTCCTCTCCAGCATGGGACGGGAAATTGTCAAAGGAATAGTTGACGTCTCCGGCGACACTGCTAAGGGAGTTAGGTCAGTGGCTGCGACAAAGGGAACTGCCCAGGCAGCGAAGGATGGCGCAGCCTTATTCATCGCTGCAGTTGCCCTAAGCGCGCTACCCCTGCTCCTGACACTCGTTTCGTACTATTACATCCCTTTGGTTGCTATATGTGACATTGGCTTTCTGCTAACCGCTTATTCCCTGCTCACAAACTCTAGCCCCAAGAATGCGAAGAGGAACAAGAACTACGTGCTCGTCTGGATGACCTTCGGCATGCTAGCTTTCCTAATCGGTGTGATATGACGCAATCCACGGGTATTTGTGCGGGATAGCCTGACTCAGAAAATATTTATAATATCAAAGTCGTATCCGTCTATTCAGAAGGCTTTGTTTTGAGAGTCAATGGGAGCAGAATGCGCGGCATTGATTCGCGCGGCAAACGAAAGCTTTCCAAGGAATCTCTGACGGCCTTTCCGAGGGAAATCGTTGGAACATTCGCTCACCTTCCCAAAGTTTTCAAGAAAGTTGATATCGACCGACTTCTGGGCGACAAGATTTCACGAAGTATGAAATGGCGATACATCAGAAGAATGGAACGGCTTGGAATCGTCAAGCACGCAACAAAGAAGTATTACAGAAAAGTGTACGATACGATCTCCGAGTGGATGGAGAAGGACGCAATACCAAAGATACGACGAATGGAAGCGCTCGTTGAAATAGAAACGCCAACAACTAGTGCTTAGAATATTTCTCCAGCAATTCCTTAGCCCGATCAACCCGAATCTTTCTTTCCGCAACCATTTGTTCGCTGACCTTATCGATAAGGCCCCCCGTCGCCCCTGCGTTAATTGCGATGTTGCGGGCATGCAAATTCATGTGGCCACGTTGAATGCCCTCAGCCGCTAGGGCCCTAAGCGCCGCTAGGTTCTGGGCTAGTCCGACTGAGACGATAACTTCAGCCAACTCTTTCGCTGTTCTAACGCCGAGAATCTTGACCCCTAGTTTTGCGACAGGGTTAGAGGCAGTTGCCCCTCCGACTATCCCAACGGCCATGGGCATTTCGATGGTCCCAACCAAGTCGCCGTTGGCGTCCTTCTCCCAAGTCGACAGTGAAGTGTAGTGGCCCAAACGAGCGGCGTACGCGTGGGCGCCAGCTTCAATAGCTCTCGTGTCGTTGCCCGTGGCGAGTACGACGGCGGACACACCATTCATTATTCCCTTGTTATGGGTCGCGCATCGGTACGGATCTGCAACAGCGAACGCGTACGCCTTTACGATCCCGTCAACAACATCCTCTCCGCCCAACGCCTCTTTGGTGAAGGTTGCTTTGGCACGGGCAAGGCGTTTCACGGCCAAATTGGAAATTATTCGCAAGTAAACTCGCCCACCTGAAATCTGCTCGACCATGGGAGCGACTGCTTCAACCATGGTGTTTACAGCATTCGCACCCATCGCGTCTCGACAGTCAACGAGTAGCTCAGCGATTACCATCTTCCCTAGGAAGGTGTCGATAATGCGTACTTCTAAATCGCGGGCTCCGCCACCTAGGGATACGAGGACCGGGTCCTGTTCATTGGCGTGCTTCAAAATCTCCGCTTTGTGCGCGAGTATTTCAAACCGAGCCCTATGCACATCCTGAACGCCCACAATTTGTATCTGCCCTATCATAACAGGGTCCGTCGAGGTTGCATTGAAACCACCCTTCAGCCTGCTCATTTTGGCAGCATTGCTCGCGGCCGCGATAACTGATGGCTCTTCAATAGCCATCGGTACGACCATGTCCTTGCCGTTGATTAGAAAATTCATGGCCACTCCCAGTGGGACTGGCATAACGCCCACTAGGTTTTCGACCATGCGGTTTGCAACGTCAAAACTGAGCGCACCAGGCTTCTGGAGCAGTGAGGCTTCCTCTTCGGTCAAGCCAGCGAACTCCTTCAGTAGTCGCACCCTATCCGCAACTGGCAGCTTGTAAAAGCCGGAAAGGTCAGAACGCCTAGACATATGCAATCCCTCTATCGAAGGCGAATTATCATCTTTGAAGTTTGGGTATTTGGCAGTTCAGTCCTTCAGAAGTGAGGTTTGAACCCCATGCGGAACGAAATCGCTTGGCACGACCTGGCCACCGGCTTGCCGTATAGCGTTGGAAATCCGTGGGTGTGTTGCTTCGGCCGCGACCGCTATCATGCATCCTCCACCACCGCCTCCAGTAAGTTTCGCGCCAAGTGCCCCAGCCGACTTCGCTGCTGAGATTAGGCGCTCAAGGTCAGGTGATGAAACGCCTACCAGCTCGAGTAATCGCTGATTCTCATTCATCAGTTCGCCCAGGGATTCATGCTGTCCATTAATCAATGCGTTCATCGCAACTTCAGATATCTTCTGTGCCTTTGAAGCAATTTTGCCGTACTCTTGCGGTTTGGTTTCCCTAAGCCGTGTGACTCTTCCAACAAACTCGCCGGTAGACCTGCGTTTTCCCGTGTTACCGATGATCAGCAACGGGGGCCTAGTTGTTTGAAGCGTAGAGTTCACTTTGCCTTTCCTGTAGCTAATGAATCCCCCGTATGTGACGGTGGCTTGATCCACTCCTGACGGATGCCCGTGGACCATCTTCTCTAGTGAGTACGCGGCGTCGAAAACCTCCTCCTTAGAAAGGGGAAATCCCAACAATGTTGTGATTGCTGAAACCGTTCCAACAGCTGTCGCTGCTGATGAGCCTAACCCCATGCCGATGGGTACACGTGACTTTACGGCAACCTTCATTCCTCGTCCAGAGCGCCCTATCTTCTTAAGAATGAAGCTTGCAACTTCGAATATTGGGCGTAGCGTGGCCTCCGCATTGGCGCCTGAACACTGACCCAGTTGTCCGGCTGGGGAGAAAGAAGCTTCGAGCCCTAGATCTTCCGACCTGATTTCAATTTGGTCGCCCTCCAATGGTTCGGCCGTGACAACGGTTGGCAGGTCAATTGTCATCGATATTGCCGTGTTCCCACCTACAACGAAGTGTTCGCCGAATAGGATTACCTTTGCAGGCGAAACTGCGATAGCTTTCAAAGCTCACCCTCACCTGGTTAGGGTTACTCTCGCGTGAAGAGAATTGAAGCGTACCCAACTACTGCGCTTCTGTCGCCAGTTATGTCCCCACTGGTCTTGTATGTTAGGAACTCCGCCTTAATTCCGCCCAGCATTTTGGCGGCCGCAATGAGCGTAGTAATTGGGCCGTAACCACACATGGTTACTCGGTTCGTTTCTCCGAGTTCATTTAACGTGGCGTCATCGAGGTTTGTGATGGCTTCGATTGCCGTTTTGTCCTTCCTGCTTGCGCTCTCTTGCGTTTCGTAATGTGTCATGTCACTTGATGCGATTATGGCGAAATTCTTGCCCTTGCACGCCTCAACGATGCTCTTGGCTATGTCCCGGCTAGTCTGAAGGTCTTGCATCATCATTGAGATCGGGATGAACTTCGGGACATCCTTGTAGAGGAATTGGATGAAAGGTAACTGAACCTCAATAGAATGTTCAGCAGAATGGGAGCTTTCGTCGACATCTAAAATGCCGCCAGCTTTCTGGATTTGTTTCGCTAAGGCACTATCAATTGAAGTGAGGCCGATCGGAGTTTCCCAGGCGCCTTCGGTTAGGATTGAGACACCGCTCCCGTAGCCGTTGTGGTTCGGGCCGAGGATTACGAAAACTTCCGGCACTCCGTCTGCGGCAAGGTGGCTGAAACCATTCGCCGCTACTGGTCCCGAGTACATGTACCCTGCATGCGGCGACACCAATCCAAGTATTCTCCTAGGGCCGTGCTCGACGACCTTCGGAACTTGTCCCGGCCCAAAAGGGTGGGTGAAGCAGCTCGTTATCTGATCCGTTAGTTCATTTTTCGTCCCGGCGTAGAAGGCGTTCGCCACATAGGGCTTCCGAATTTTCAAAGCTCACCGCCCACTCTCGGGGCGATAGCTGCCAACTTTGTCTCGAAATCATCCACCGTAACAGTGATTGCACCATCTTGGGCTAGTTCTCCTCTCTCGCGCAGTACCTGGCGTGCCAATAGATAGTAGATCATTGCCAACGCACGTCGCCCCTTGTTGTTTACAGGGATTGCAAGGTCGACTCCGCTGAAAACGTTGTCTGTGTCGCAAAGAGCTATGACGGGAACACCGGCGCTGGACGCTTCCTTGATAGCCTGCCAATCCGCTCTCGGGTCGGTTACCATCACAACCTGTGGGTCTGCATGGTATGGTTGTAGCGGGTTTGAGATAAGGCCTGGCATGAAACGGCCAATGATTGGAACGGTCTTCGTTATTCCACAGAACTTCTCAACGGGAGTTTTCCCATAGAGTCTAGAGGAAACGATCAGTACGCGGCCCTCCTCAAAGCGTGCGATAAATCGAGCCGCTAAACGAATCTTCTCATCAGTCTTCCCTATGTTTAGTATGAATAGGCCATCGGGCCTGACACGGTAAATGTAAGCTTCCATGTCTCCGGTCTTAATCCTCGTGCCTATGTGTAGCCCCGCGGCAAGTAGCTCTTCGAGCGGGAGGAGTAGATCCTCCGACTTCGGCATTCCCTCTTTTTCTTCAACCTCAGACATGTAGGCACTCTCTATGCTTATTCGAATTGGGCACGTCTCTTAGCGGTAACCTGCGAGTAACGCAATAGATCGTCCAGAACGTCTACTTGTGATATGAACATGCGGCGGCAGCAATACCTTGTCATACCCATTTCGTCCAAAACCGTCTTTGGCTTCTCTCCGGCCTTGACACGCCGTGAGAACTCTTCCCAGCGGTCTGCGACGAGTTTTCCGCATGTGAAGCATCTTACTGGTATGATCAACTTTCATTCTACCTGTATGATTTCTGCTCCCGGCGTCTGGCCCCTGGCCCACCGAACTTTTTAGGTTCCTTTCTTCGCGGGTCGCCCGCGAGCATTGTTCGATCGTAGTTAGTCATGGTCTTCCTGAGTTCGGAGCTACGCGACCATTGGACCAAACCCTTTGCCACAGCCATACGGGCTGCTTCAGCTTGACCCATGAATCCTCCGCCGCTAACCTTCACATTGATGTCCACTCCCTTCCCCCTCTCCCCCGACAGCACCAAGGGTTCGGTTATTTTCATCTTAGCAATCTCAGGAGTGAACATTGAAAGTGGGATACCGTTTACAATTACATTTCCAGAACCGGTCTTGATTACGGCTCTTGCGATAGCGGTTTTCCTTTTTCCCGTGACGAGTATGAGCCTCTTCTTCTCGGCTTTCTCGGGTTTCTCAGCCTTCTCTGGTTTCTCCAACGTTTCTAGTGTCTCACTCATTCAGATTAACCTCCAATCTCCGTCGCGAGGTCCGCCAGGGTTATGTAAGGTGTACCGAGCTTTGAAGCATCTGCGCCGGCCACTTTCACAGCGGTCTTGCTTGAATACTCTTCCGGAACGCCCATGAACACGATGACCCTGTGGAACGCGGCCCTTCCTTTAGCCTTCTTCCAAGGAAGCATACCACGGACTACCCGCCTAAAGTATAGGTCTGGCCGCCGTTGGTGTACTGGGGCAGTTGTCTGGTTTGCAAGTGTTCGCGTTCTGAGTCGCCGCTTTGCTTCTTCCACAATGTTCTTTCTCCTCCCAGAGATTACGGCCTTTTCAGCGTTGAGGACGATGACGTCGTTGCCGCTTAAGGCGTGTTTAGCCGCGTAGCTGGCCAATCGCCCAAGGATCTGATTATTCGCATCTAGAAGCACAGGTTCTTTCGACATGGCACTCATCTCAGAATTAGAACGTTTGATCCCTTTGGGTTCTTGCTGACGAAATCTTTGATTGCAACGCATTTTCCTCCAGCTAGCTCAATTTTCGCTTTTGCTGCTTGGGAGAACTGGAAGGCTCCAACAGTCACGGGGTGTTTAATGTAACCGGCTGACAGGACTTTGCCTGGGACAAGTACGAGTGCGTTACGTTTCGATGCCCGGGATATATGGTTCAGGTCTAGGACCGCCCTGTTTCGTCTAGGGCCAGAGAGGCATTCCGCTGTTACCGCCCAGATCTTGGCTTTGTTTTCCCTTGCCTGAACTTTAAGGAATCTGATTGTGTCGAGTAGTTCGGTGTTTGTGATTGCAGGGCGCATAGAGCAATTCTCCTATTCGAAGCCCTTCTTCGCTAAGTCGGCGAGCGTATTTGCCTTTTTATCGAGAATCTTTGCCGCTTCTTCTGTGATTCTTTTCGGCGGTATGGCTCCGGTTGACTCTACATAAAACATGAATGATCTGTCATCGCCTTCGATCTTAACTGGAAAAGTCTTCTTGGAATCTACTGGGACAGCCTTCTCGACGCAGTCCATGCACAGCGTGCAAGCAAGTTCATCGCGAACGACAATCTTGTTTTCGGGGTCATGGGCGTAGACATCGGTTGGGCAAACTTGGATAACTTCGTCGGCGTTGGCTAGGTTGTCGGCGTTTAGCGTCACCTTTGGTAGGTACTTGTAGGCACACGCTGAAACAGGTTGCCATTTGGCGTGCTCCAACCCCCTCCCTAACCTGGCATAAACTTCAAGTTTCAACCTCTGCATGGGGCCGAGTTTGACGATTGGGATACTGCCACTTACAGGTGCTGTATCACTTTCTCCTTTCAAAGCCGATGAGTATACCATAACTGGTTCGTCAACTGCTTCTGCTTCAAGTGTGAAAGATGCCCTGCATTTACTGCAGCCCAACTCGCTCTTGCAGTCACATTCCTCGGGCAATACGTAAGCGTCCAAGTCCGTTTTAATCGGTATGAGCCCAAGCCTATGGGCTATCACTTCATCGTAGAGAACGGAGGTGTTCTCGATTACGATAACGTCTTCAATAGCCATCACCGGAACTTCCGCCATCATGGCGCGGCGAAGGGCATTAGCGTAGGCGTGTCCTGTTCCTTTCAACAAGAAACGGAGTGTGTTATCCTTCTCTTCCAGAATCTTTACGTCCAAAACCTACGGACCCCTCAGGAGGAACGGTACGTGTCGTGGGCCAGATTCCGCAGCACGACATGAATCTTGTCGTTGGGGTCCGAAGTCCACGATATTTTCACTTCTTGTGAAAGACTTTCGGAGGTAGCCTCTGCGGGGCTTATAAACTATTACGACTTTTCGAACGTTGAAAATCGCAAATGTTCTCGAACAGTTAAAGTTCACGAGGAACATCAATTCGTGTTAGGACTGTAAATCGTTGAACGAGATCTCCATCGCCACGATTGGATTCGGTCTTGTGTTCATCGGATTTGTCCTCGCATTAATCGCAGTAATCCTCCTTGCCACTAGGTCCGCCAACGCAGGGACAAAAACTCGCGGAGGGGGCATCCTGCTCATAGGCCCGATCCCAATAATCTTCGGAACCGATCGCGAATCGGTGAAGATCCTCGTAATCTTATCCATAATTCTCATAGCCGTCGTCCTCATTGCATCAATATTCCTTGCCCGGTGAACCACATGTCACCCCCGCTCTGCCCAATCTGTGAAATGCGGCCGGCAACTCATGTCTGTCAAGATTGCAGGCGCGTTGCCTGCAGCAACTGCATCGACCCAATCCATTTAGTCTGTTCTGAATGCCAAGCCAAACTGAGGCCTCCCTCACCGCCGGCAAGTTCGGCTACTTCACGATTCCCATTGGCGACGTGGCTATTTTTCATAGCTTTCGCCGTAATTTTCATCGGCATGCTGCTGATAACTTTCGGTTCAGCTTCAAACTCTGGCCAGTTTAGCGGAGGGGCAATCATTTTGATTGGGCCGATTCCAATAATCCTCGGAAGCGGACCCTATTCCGTCGCTCTAATCGTATTGGCCGGAATCCTCACAATCGCAGGGCTGATGTTCTTGTTAGTTTTGAGGAGACTTTCCTAGAGAGGTTTTGCGGCTAGGGAACCCTTTGGGATGGTTCGTTCACAGCTTGGCCGGCGGCCGTGGCTGCGATAACCTTCCTCATGGGATGGTCGGCCTTCGACATTGGGCTATGAGAGAAGAACTTCAATTTCTCTTCCTCGTCGCGCCTGACCATGTAGCCAGGCACTGACACGATCTTTCCCGCCACCGATATGTGCCCGTGCGAGACAAGTTGCCGTGCTTGGAAGGGTGTTTTCGCCAATCCTCTTCTGAAGACCATGGTTTGCAACCTACGTTCCAGCAAGTCTCGAATCTCCAAGTCCAGAACTTCATCGATGTTAGCGGATTCGGATAGAACTCCGATTCGGCTTAGCTTTGAAAGGTACTCGCGCTCTACTCGTTCGCGCTCTTCAGCGGTGGAACCTAGCAGTGACCTCGCTATGCCCCTGACCTGGGAAAGCATTGTTTTGTAGCGCCAGAGTTCTCGTTTGTTGCGGAGGCCGTATTCTCCCATTAGACGAAGTTCGAGCTCGAGCTGGTCCCTTCGCCATGGATGCCTCGGAGTCTCGTAGGTCTTTCGTTGTCTTTTCGGATCGCCCATTTGCTATCAGCCTTACTTCTTTTCTTCCTTAGGTTCCTCGCCTTTCCTATCAGCAGCCATAGCTGCCCTAGCAGCTTCCATAACAACCTTCTTTGCCACACCGACCGCCCTACCCTTCCGGCCCGTTGTCCTGGTCCGTTGTCCGCGAACCTTCAGGCCCAAAGAGTGTCTAATGCCCTTCCAGCTTCGAATATCCGTCATGAAATCGACATCAGTCTTAATACTCAACGCTAGATCCGCGCCGATCAAATGCACGTCGCGGCCGCTGTCAGGACCCTTTCTTCTATTGAAAAGCCGTGAAGGCAGCCCGTACTTCGCAGGGTCCTTCATTACATCCTCCAGTTTCTGGACATCACCCTCAGAAAGGTCGCCCAACCTCGACTCTGGCCGAAGCTCCGCAGCCCGAACTATTGCAACGGCATAGCTTGGCCCTACGCCCTTGATGTGCAAGAGGCCGTAAGCCAACTTCTTCGTCCCGTCTACGTTAGAGCCTGCAACGCGGAGGATTTGCCTGAATTCTCTAGACATCTGCTTTTTACACCGAATGAGAAGTAGCGAAAGGCTGAATTGTATTAAACCTTGCCGGAAACCGAGTCCAGAATAACCCTAGCTACGCCCTGGTCAACTCATGGCCGTATGAGTTCCTCAGCCTTCTGCTGAACGACATCCCAAGCCGCTGAAACATCTTCCCAATTGGTCTTCAGATTACCTATCGCCAATCGGATCCCGAATTTCCCCCTGAGTTTCGTGTGCGAGAGAAATACTCGGCCTGTTTCGTTCACTGCTTCCAACAGTTTCTCGTTGAGGTCGTTGATTTCCGAGTCTGACGGAGACCTACTCCTTGGCAGGTTCTTGGGGGAGAATCGGAAGACTAGAGTGCTGAAGGGAACCGGGGCCAACATCTGAAAGTCTGGATGGCACTCAATTAGCTCCGCGAGTCTTCGGGCGTAGGCAACGTGGTCTTTTATTGCGTTCGCGATGCCCTCGCATCCCAGGGAACGAATGACCATCCATAGTTTGAGTGCGCGGAATCGCCGGCCTAAGCTTATGCCATAATCCATCAGATTCTTTTCTTCGCCAGTTCTTGTAGTGCGAAGGTATTCAGGTGTCAGACTGAAAGCCTGCTTGAGGCTGTCGGGGCGCTTGCAATAGAGGACGCTGCAATCGATTGGCGTGAACAGCCACTTGTGGGGATTAATGATTATGGAATCAGCATTCTCCCAGCCGGCAAATTGAGACCGCATCTCGGGTAAGATGGCTGCGGCGCCTCCATAAGCGGCGTCAACGTGAAGCCAGATCCCATATTTCCTGCAAACCTCGGCAATCTCCTTCACAGGGTCGACGCTCGTAGTTGAAGTGGTTCCAATCGTTGCAATAACACAGACTGGCCTTATGCCCGCATCGAGGTCTGACTGGACAGCCTTCTCTAAAGCATGAACGTCCATTCGAAATGCTTCGTCGGTCGAAATCTTCCGAATACCCTCCTGCCCGAAGCCTAGGACAATGGCGGCTTTCTCGATGGATGAATGGGCTTCCTCTGAGCTGTAGGCCCGCAGTTGAGGAAGTTCCCTTCTACCGGCCAGACCTTTCTCGCGGACTTGCAGGTTTATGGCCTCTCGCGCTGCGGCCATAGCGCACATGCTGCCAACCGAAGCGGTATCATTTATCACGCCCTCAAACTGCTGGGGAAGGCCAACCATCTGCCGTAACCAATCCAATACCACTTCCTCTAGTTCGGTGGCTGCTGGGGAGGTCTTCCATAACATGGCGTTCACGTTCAACGCACTTGACAAGAATTCGCCGATGATTCCAGGATAGGACCCTGTGATTGAGAAGTAAGCGAAGAATCGAGGATGATTCCAATGAGTAATTCCGGGCAAAATGACTTTCTGAAAATCGCTTAGCACATTCTCGAAGGGTTCCGGCTTTTCAGGTGGGGATTTTGGTAGTCTTGATTTGATTTCGTCTGGTTTTGCGCGGGACAATACCGGATAGTCGTTCATGTTCTCTAGATAGTTAGCGATCCAATCGGCTGTCTGGTGACTGTATTTTCTGAAGAGGTCTGGGGACAAATCTCGATGTTGAGAATCGATTTTTGAAATACCTTGTCGTGGAGTGGCCAATCGACTTCGCACGCCTATGGTACGCCCGTGCAATTTCTGCTTTCATGTTTACCGGTCGTTAACCATGGAATTGCTATGGAGAAAACGTATGACACCCAAATTGGGAGGTAATCGAAATAGCCTTCAGAATGGAGCAGCACGAAGTAACCACTCAGGTCCAACGTGAAATTGTGTTCACTCAATCACCAGAGAGTATCTGAAGCCAACTCAAACGCCTTGGGCTGAACGTGGAAGCTTGAAAGAGAAAACATACTCAGAATTTGCGATTGGTATTCGGCCACTGTAAACGGTAATATGTGTGCAAGTCGGATTACTGGGTTGATAGAGAATGGAATCCACTGCAATAGACAAGTTTCGAACCAGTCTCCGTGGAGAGTTGATTCAACCGAAGGATGAAGGATACGACGCGGCCCGTAAGGTTTACAATGGTATGATCGACCGCAAGCCCCGATTTATCGTACGTTGTTCGGATGTGGCTGACATAATCAGCTCCGTCAAGTTCGCGAAGGAGAACAAACTGCTTCTTGCAGTTCGTGGGGGCGGACACAACGGAGCAGGACTGGGAGTATGCGATGACGGGTTAGTCATAGATCTTTCCCGTAGACGGGGCATCCGCGTGAATCCTAAGAAACGCACAGTCCAAGTAGAGAGCGGCTGCACCTGGGGAGAAGTAGATCACGCCACTCAAGCTTTTGGTCTTGCGGTACCAAGCGGAATCATTTCAACCACAGGGGTTGCTGGCCTCACGTTGGGAGGAGGACACGGTTACCTGACCAGAAAGTTCGGATTGACTATCGACAATTTGCTCGAAGCGGACCTAGTCTTGGCCGATGGGAGCTTCGTTACTGCCAACGCTGATGAAAACGAGGACCTGTATTGGGCAATTCGCGGTGGTGGAGGAAACTTTGGTGTCGTGACATCTTTCACGTTCAAGGCGCATCCTGTTAGCACTGTCTACGCTGGCCCGATGTTGTGGCCTCTCGATAAGGCTGTGGAGGTGATGCAGTGGTATCGTGACTTCAGTAAAAAAGCTCCCGAGGATTTGTATGGGTTCTTTGGGATCCTGAATGTGCCACCTGGCCCACCGTTTCCAGAACAGCTCCATCGCAAAACCATGTGTGCTGTCGTCTGGTGCTACTGTGGACCGAGGGAGAAGGCTGAGGAAGTATTCCGTCCCATTCGTAAGGAAGGACCACCGGTGGTCGATTTTGTTGGGCCGGTTCCTTATTCTGGTCTGCAAGGGTTATTCGACCAACTCTTCCCTCCGGGCTTGCAGTGGTACTGGAAAGGCGATTTCGTCAACGAGTTAAGCGACGTAGCCATTAAACTGCATTTGAAATACGGCTCTGAACTTCCTTCGCTACTGTCAACCATGCACCTTTACCCAATCGATGGCGCAGTGCACAGAGTCGGAAAGAGTGACACACCTTTCAGCTATCGTGACTCCACATGGTCCATGGTGATAGGCGGGATTGATTCGAACCCAGCGAATAACGAACGTATCACAAAATGGGCGAAGACGTACTGGGAAGCGTTACATCCCTACTCTGCAGGAGGCGCATACGTCAATTTCATGATGGAAGAGGGACAAAGTCGAGTAGAGGCAACCTATGGTCAGAACTACAAGCGCCTATCTGAGATCAAGAGGAAATATGATCCAACGAACTTGTTCCGGGTAAACCAGAACATCCCGCCTGCTCAATGAGCGTCACTCTTCCAAAGTGACTTCGAAGTTCTCGTGGCTGATCCTTAGCCGATGCCATCGCGAATCGAAGCCCACATTACGCATTGTCCTAATCCTAATCATGTTAACGACTTCTTCACTCTCCGTCTTAATTCTGAAATCGATTATTCCATCGCTCACGCTTTCAAGCCTCTTGTAGACTAGACTGCTGTGCACGTCTCTGATGACGCCGCGCAGGCAAGTCATATTCCTGACCTTAAAAGCGGGGATAGATCTTGCGAGTTCGTATTCCACCCAGTTCTTCTCATCGTTGAATCTGTCCAGAACTGAAATGTCTTCCCCAATCGCCAATGTGTCTGTAGCAAGTGGTCCCTTCATCCGTACTTGAGAAACATGAATACTCAAGTCTGCGACCTTCAGCGAATCGGCTCCACGCTTTTCTTTTGACACTTGTCCCAACGTAGTGGTGTACCAGTCCCAGATTTCGAGGGCTCCATTATTCTCAAGCTCCTCTGTATCTATCCCAAGTCGAACAAGTTGGTTGCGAACGCTTTCTGGTGAATGTGCGAAAGCGTAGTACTGGACCTTTCCACCAGTTTTCAACCATCCCGCGACGATGGTGGTCAATGCATTGTACCATTGCGACGCCGCGTCGAACTCCGCCAAGAGAACTGACCCAGCAGGAACGGGACCTGTACTCAAATCCTCGATTAACGGAATCCGTGGCACAGTTGGAACACACGAACATAGTCGGGCCAGCTGGAAGTTGTGGCTTTCGGTTCAGAAGGTGTGTCTGCTCACCATTAGACCCACACGAAAATCTGCGGATTCTGAAAGTAAGATTCAGAATGGCGCCGGGAGAGAGCACTTAACTGAAGGTTCAACGCCTGTCTGGGGTCCCCCACCTGTATTCTCGTCGGAAACGAACTAGTTGTGCAAATCCCACCGGCTACACATTTTTCGTGGGTTCAATCACCACTGTGTGTCTAATGGTTGGCGCATATTCCCTAATAGCGGCTGCTCGCGTTTCGTTACTTTTCGAGTTTAACTTCGAAGTTCTCGGCGATTTTCAGTCGATGCCATCGAGAATCGAAGCCGACGTTCCGCATGACCCTGATTCGGATGAAATTGACAACTTCACCAGCGCTCTCTTCGACCTTGAAATCTATTACGCCGTCAACTTCAGCTTCCAGACGCTTGTAGAGATAGTCGCTGTGAATCCCACCTATCACTCCGATCAGATTAGTCAGTTGATACTGCACCGTATAGGGGAAATCGCGTGTAAGCTCATATTCAACCAGGGCTTTTTCATCGTTGAATCTGCTAAGACTTGAAAGGTCGTCCATTACGATGAGGTGCGAGGGAGCCGGTCCGTAATCCTCGCTTTTCATTTCTTGACTGGTGGAAATGCTGAGATCAGCAACCTTCAGGGAATCGAAAGTGAGTCTTTCAGTTGATTTCTTTCCGTGCGCTGCAGCGTGCCCGTCCAATATTCTCAGTCCCTCCCAGTCAAGTTTCTCAAGTTGCTCAACATCCAGTCCAAGACGTAGAAGTTTTGAGCGAATGCTGCTCGGTGATTGAGCCAAGGCGTTGTACGAGACTGTCCCTCCTGACTTGATCCATTCCGCTACCATGGTTAGCGAGGTATTGTACCATTGGGAGGCAGCACCGTACTCCACTAGAAGATTGGATGGAGGAGGCAGCGGTTCGAACAGCAAATCTTGAATCAATGCGAGACGTGGCAGGGTCGGTTCACATGGTCAAGATGTGCGAGCGGGAAGTTGTGGATTTCGGTTTTGTATGTGTGGGTCATATGGTGCGCATACACAAAACTAGTTTGTGCCTTCAAATCCCTTCTTCATTAGGATTAGGTGCCTGCGTAATCCGCGCTCAACGCCCTGGACCGTTTTTTGCGGGACACCTTTACTCCCAGATTCCTAGCCAGGCGCCTGACTTCCTCTTCATCCAGCCACGTTACCCTCAAGTAATCAACTATCTCCTCGTCAGCCATCCCAAGCCTGCGCGCTTCCTTTATCGTGTGCTTGTACGCTTCGAGCTCAGTGGGTCTATCAACATATTCAAACCTCTTACCCAAGCTCAATAATATCTCTCTGCCATCTCTGAACTGTTTTACATGAACAAGTTCGTGAATCAGATCCAGGTAGATTTCTCGCGTTTCTCCATCCCTCAGGTAATTTGCATTGGCGATCAAGTGTCCGTCTTCGTCGCTGACCCAGATGTAGTCAGATCGAGAACGGACAAACTCCACTCGAAGGCCCGCCAAAACCTCGTCAGTTTCTTGACCAAAGATCTCACGAACCGCGCCCACCGCCTGAAATCCTTTGAAATAGTCGTTAAAACTGTGTCTCGTCTTAGAACCGCGTTTCGACGTAGGAACTTGCCGTATAATCTGTACGTTTGTCAACCCCACCATCCGGCTTGTCGCTCGCTTCAAAGTCTGCCCACTCTTATCCACGATTCCAGCAAGGCACGTACACAGTAATTGCAAGTATCATTGAAAGCTTTTCAATTAGCCGAGCATCCCTTCGAGGCTGCTAAAGTTGCTCTCGACACCCTTTTCTTTCTCTTTGTATCGACAGTAACCTAGAAGGATCCCGACCTTTTGTTAGAGAAGCATACTTACCACGTTTCAAAAGTCTTCAATGCTCCATTGAAATTTGTCTATGACTGGCTGACCGATTACAAAGAGGACGATAACCAGATAACGGGCTCAAAGACGCAGTTTAAGATCTTGCAGAAAACCAAGCGTCGGGTAATCTACCTTCGGACATCTGAGCGGAACGGAAAGACTATGATCGGCGTGAAAATGGTCATGCTACGCCCGCCCAAAGCTTGGTACCTAGATCAAGTGGGAGAGGACGAGGACGCGATTGGCACCTACAAATTAACGCGAGTAGGACCAGAAAAAACGAGGCTCGATATGACGTTTACAGAAAAGTACAAGATAAGTGATGCCCCCACCAAAGAAGAAGACAGAAACCACACCGACCAAATGTGGGATAAGTACGTGGCCGCTCTGGAGAAGGACTACGCTTCCGACCATTAACCACTTTAATGTATAGACGCTGAAATGGTAGAGATCGAGTGCACCGGTCTCTGGTGTGTGTAACATGCGTCTTGCGTTGATCGAGGATTTGCTAACTGAACCCTTGCCAGCTGGCTCTAATCTTTTGGTGGAGTATGACGCCGCGTCCCAATGGTACCGTGCGTCCGTGAACATCGCGAGAGAATGGCTGAGAGACGGAGGTGAGGTTGGTTATAATGTGGCGGCGCAGTTTCCAGACAGTCTACGATCTCAACTCAGGAAGCTAGGACTGAAAGTGGAAGAGTTCGAAACTGACGGGAAACTGGAGGTCTGGGACTGGTACTCCGCAACACTTGGCCAAAAATCGAAGGAAAAGTTCGTCGGGGCCAGTAGTCTGAAAGCAGCAGACCTGAGCATAGCCATTTCGAAGGATGAATTGAAGCCTGCGATGGCTGGAGAAGCCTACCCTAGATATTTGAGAATCTGGGACAACTCATCCGTCCTGGCCAGATTCAACGACGACAGGGCCTGGGTTGAATTTCTAGTCACCCGAATATTTCCATCGGCATTCTACACAAAGTCAACTCTGATAGTAGGAGTGATTCGGGGGGTCCACAGCGATGCGGTCTACAGACAATTGGAGGACGCAGCCGATGGCGTGATCGACTTCAAAATTGAGGACATAGGCGAGAAGACTAGGGATGTCCTAAGGATTAGAAGCATGCGAAACGTTAGCTTTGACCGGGAGTGGCACCGACTGAAAATTGGCGAGAACTTTGAAGTCAGCCTAGACAAGTAGTAAGGTTGTGGCCAGTTTTTCGTGTGCGTGCGCGCACCACTAGACCAACATACACTGGAAAACCAACCAAGAACCGAAATCTACAACTTAGAGTTCGCTTCATGCGGGTTATGTGAACGCATCGTGCCGCGTCTCCCCTTAATCGAGGATTTGACCAACCGCCCAATAACCGCCGGCTCCTGGCTGATGGTCGAGTATACTGGCGCATCACGATGGTACAATGCTTGCCTCACGATCGCGGCGGGGTGGCTCAAAACTGGCGGTAGAGTTAGCTACAGTGCTTACGCTTGGCCGTCGGAGAATGTTCGTTCTCAACTGAACCTCCTCGGATTGAGGGCAGAAGAACTGGAGAAGGAAGACAGACTGCGCATTTGGGACTGGTATACGGCCACGCTGGGTCATAAATCCAAAGAGAAGCTATCCGTCGATTCGTTGAAGGTTGCTGATCTCAGCATATTGTTCTCAAGAGAGGTAATGGCCGGTCATCCCGCCCTCGAACGACAGCCCTACGGCCCTGACTGGTTGAGAATTGCAGATAACGGCTCAACTCTGGCTAGGTTCAACGATGAGAAAGCTTGGGTGGAATTCAGACTCACTCGAGACATTCCAAGTGCGTCGTCCACGAAATCAACGGCAATCGTCGCTTTCATCAAAGGCCTACACAGCAGTTGGGCCTATGAGCAATTGGAGGCAGCGGTTGATGGTATCATAGATTTCAAGCTCGAGGAGGTGGGAGAGGAGACGATAAACCTGATGAGGATAAGGAGTATGCGGAATGTCGGCTTTGACTCGCGATGGCATCGACTTAGGGTCAGCGAGAATTTCGAAGTCACTTTAGAAAATTAGTCATTCATCTTTCGTTCTTTGTGTGTGCGGTATCAACAGGGCGAGCACTGAAAATTGAACCGTATTTTTCCCGCGTGAGTGCGCACCACTGGACCCACACGAAAATCTGCGGATTCCGAAAGATAGGATTCAGAATGGCGCCGGGAGAGGGATTTGAACCCTCGAGGCCCGTGAGGACCACAGGCTTTCAGTTCCTTTGATTCCAGGCTTAGGCTCAGGTGCATCTGCCCCGTACCAGGCTCGGGAACCCCGGCTCCAAGTGGTTTCACAATTCCAAGCTCAATTTAAGCCTGTCCAGGCGTCGAGCAAATAGGAAAGACAGTGTGCAGTGGCGACGCGTTAGCGCAGCAAAATGATGTCTAACATATGTTATACACTACGATCAGTCGGGAAGGAACAGCAAATGCAATTCATAAGAAGACCTGTATCACAAGTCCATAACCCACAGTCTCACAAAGCGCGTGTCAGGAAAAGCGACAAAACCAGCCCCGTCTGACCCCAAAAAGTGTACCACCCCCATACCCCCCCTCATCAAGCGTGCGCGCGCGGCTTGAAAAAAGCCGCAAAATCAACGCCGTCTGACTCAGAAAACTGAGTCACCCCCCTGGGGGGTCCACTCAAGCGTGCGCGCACAGGCCGCGTGGCATGCACAACATAGGCTAGACGTCCGCTCTCTCGTAGCCTGTGAAATTAGTGCTTCCACGCGGCTGGGTAGGTTCCTCGCTCCATGATGACCCGCTCAGTCTTCACGGCAACTCCCTTCTCCTGGTCGAGCATTTCCCTAGACGTCATCAAGGAACGCCCCAGCGCAACCCCTTCGCCCTTCAACGTGAACAGCGCAACGAACTTATTGCGTTCAATCGCCGAATCCAACTTCACAATCCCTGGCAGAGCTAATTCGGCTCCGTGGCAAATGGCGCCCACCGCGGTATCACGAATTACAATGTGTGGGAGGGCGGTGAGTGCTATTTCCATTGGCCTGAGTATTTTTCGCAGGGGTGCTTCGTTGCCGGCCTCGAAATCGGATTGCGCGGCACTCAACTCATGCAAGCTCACAATTCCATCATTTTCGCTGAACGGCCCCGCTCGGGTCCTCCTGAGCTCTCGCATGTGGGCACCGCAACCGAAGACCTCGCCAACATCCGAGCATAGCTTACGAATGTACGTCCCGGCCTGGCATGAGCACGTGAACAGGACTGTTCGCCCTTGAATCTCATGCACGTTGAGTTGGTAGATGAAACGTTTCCTAGGCTCTCGTTTCACAGACGCCCTAAGCGGTGGCTTCTGGTAGATCTCACCCTCGAATTGGCGTAACACATCACGAACAGTAGACTCCGGAATATCGGCGTGAATTTGCATCGCGCAAACGTATTCCTTGCCCGAGAAGAGAAAGCCCTGAACAACCTTCGTAGCTTCCTCTAGCGCTACGGGCAGGACGCCGGTCACCTTTGGATTACCCCGACGGTTAGGTCTCTAGGGTTCCACCGTGGCCAGCGTGGGACAATTTCATCATGCGCTTAATCCAAGCCACCACTTCATGGCTCGAAGGCCCCGCAGGCTTATCCACATTGATAATGCCGTACTTGATTCGAAGTGTCATCGGCCTTTCTTCTGGCCTGAAACCATAACGCGGGTCGGTCACGTCGTCGGTTTTCGCAACCAATTCTCGAGTAACCGCCCAAGGCATGACGGTCTGCAAACGTTTCACCTCTTCGCCGTCTCATACTTCTTTGGTGCTATTAAGGAGGGTAAAACACCCAGATCAAACGAAGAACACCTGTCACCCGCCTACTTCGGCATCAGGCGGGGTATATTATCTGAACTGGAATTTCAGAGTGGGAGGGTCAGCTTGCTGCCGGCTTCATTGTAGGCAGAAGCTCTTCTTTCATGAATTTCGTTTTCTTACCCTTGGTTAACGCCTTCTCGACTTCATCGTCCGCCGCTCCCTTCTTTACCTCGACGGTTTCGGGCGTGGGCTCTAAATGGTCTACGTTGGTTCTCCTACGCCTGACGCCTGTGACGGACTTGGGGCCTGTGATTAGGACAAAGTTCTTGTCAACGACATCTACGACCACGCATTTTCTTCCGGTTTCACGGCCTACGAGTTTTACGCAGATTCGGCCGACTTCCATGCTTGGCATTATGATTCACCGGGGTTTGTTCGCCGCTGTAGATTCGAGGGCAATAAATAAGGGTAGCCCATCGGCCGAGGTTTGTTCAAGTTGCTTTCTTGGCGAGAAGATTTCGCACTTCTTTGATAACAAGGGACTTGGTTTGTTCAACTGAGTACGGGCTGGTGTCTATCTTAAGATCGTAAATGCTTAGGTCGTCCACGTCGATTCCGTAGTATTTCTTGTAGCGCTGTTTCTGTATTTCTTCGCGAGCCATTGTTTCCTTCTTCGCAGACTCGAGCGGGGTACGGTCTCTTTCAGCTATTCTTTTGAATCGAACTTCATCGGGTGCGACCATCAGTACCTTGACATCCGCACTGTCCTTCAGCATCCAGGCGCCGAGCTGGGCATCGATTACGGTGCCCCCATTCTTGGCTTCGGTCTTGGTCCGTTCATCAATCAGCTTGTCTATTGCTGGATCTTTGGCGGCAAGGCTGCTGAAGGCTTCGAGGGAGAGGTTTCTTTCTTTCGCCAGTTCCCTAAACAATTCGCCTGCGCAGACGTAACGTAATCCCAAAGCTTCTGCGAGGGCTTTTGCGTAAGTCGACTTGCCTGTTCCATGGGGGCCGCTCACAGTGATTACTGGCCCCGGCAAGCGTTATCCGACTCGGGTTCCTTGACGAACCTTTTCCCGTAGGCAGGCGTGGCATAGGACTCCGGCGAACGGCCTCGACGGGCGCCTAGAGGATTTAGTAAGGCCTCGTGTTGAGCTTGCGGGGACCCCTCGAAGGGGAAGGCCGCATGACGAGCATCTGCCGCCAGAGTAGCGTTTTCTTCGGTAGTGGATTGTGGACCTGCCGCCTGGAACTTGCAGGGTTTTCCGTTTCACGTTTCGGTTTCGGAGGGCGCGTCTCGGCAATTAGTTCTCACTCATTCCTATCCCGAAGAGTCTCATGATCGGGAAGTTTACTGCGAAGGAGCTTAGGAAATACCAGTAGAAGAAGGTCAACTGGGTGCCGATGATTGGTAGTGGGTAGGGTGCGATGGCTACGATGTGCCCTCCGAGGACATGGTTGATCAGGTACCATATGAGGAGGAATGGGACGAAGGTCACTGCGGTGACTTTCATTTGTTCCATGCTCGCTCTCGATTGAGCCTTCATCATTGGTTGGCTCTTCTTCATGAGTTTTGATAGGGTCTGCTCATCATGAGCTTTCTTTGCTTGATCCATCTCTTTCCTCCAGGCCGAAACTTCTTTCATGGTATTCCTGACCATATTGTAGTCCACGAGAAGTTTCGCTGCCGTCGATGATGTTAGGCCGAGCGCTAAGGCGATCCCGATCGTGAGTAGTGTGGACTGAGGGATTGCACTGTAGGGTTGGATTGCGGAAGCAACCCACGCGATTATATCATCTATGAAACTCAAACTTTTGCCTCCATTATGCTCCGAATCGCTTGAAACAGCTCCTGAGCCGCTTGCTTGTGCTTACCCTCATCATTTCTTATAACCTTAACAGGTGAACCCGTCGCGACCGCGGAAGCCGCAGCCGTCGCACGGGACCATTCAAGGTCGAACGAGATCTCCTCGTCCACAGCCTGCTCCCTCATCCTGCTCGCATCGCCCATGCGCCTAGCGGCAATATGTCGGGGGTCTGCCTCAATTAAGACGAGAAGTTGCGGTCCGAGTTTTTCTAGCACATTCTGCGGAAGCCCCGCCCACATCCCAGCTCCCGTCCGAACGAACATGTGAGTATCTACCACGACAGTCCCCTTACCCGCGCGGTTAGCGATTTCGCTGGCTGCAAGTTCCTGAACCTTCTTCTGCGCGTCTATGCTCTGCTCCCTCATCTTATCGCGGTGAAGGTCTTTCCCAAGGTCACGCATGATTTCGTTCATTATTGTTCCATAATTGAGGACGGTTAGGTTGAACTTGTTCTGTCTCGCGAGGTCCTGCAGTTCGCTTAGGACAGTAGTTTTTCCTACTCCGGGTATGCCGGTCACTACGACCGTTCGGGACAGTGCTTACTCACCTAGGAAGCCTCTGGCAGCAGGGTAGAGTTCCGTGATTCGTTCCTGCACGAATATCTGGTAATACTGTTCAATGATACCTACCGTAAGCAGAATGCCAGTACCAGATCCGAACGCCCCCAGGAAGTCTGCAGATGCGGCTATGGTTCCGATTAAAATTGCGCCGAGGATCGTAACCGTCGGGATATAGCGGTCAAGCATCTGCCGTATGGGGACCTCAGATCGTCTGAAGCCTTCAATCTGCATACCTGAGTCGAGAAGTTGCCTTGCAACGGTTCTCGCATCCATTCCGCCTACCTCAACCCATGTTACTGCGAAGAAAACGCAGCCGATGACGAGGAGGACTGCGTAGATCACTGCTCGAAGCGGGTCCGCCATTGCCAAGGACAGGCTTCTGGGGGGGACGACGTAGTAAACCAACCCGCCTGAAGGCTGGTACTGAGTGCCTTGCGTGGTGAAGGTGCCGATCAAGTTGAACCAGAAATTGCTGTTAGTGCTGTTGTATCTTTGCCAAAGCAATTGCGAAATGAAATAGATGTTTCCGAAAAGGGCTGCTGCGAAGATGACGGGTATGTTTGAGACGTAGAAAAGTTTCAACGGGAATTTTCCGCGGAACCCCCTGTACCTTGCGTAGGACACTGGGATTTCAACGCGCATGCCGTTGAAGTAGATAATTATGGCGAAGACGCCGAGTGTTGTGATGAAGGCAACCATGTCTGGGAGGCCGCCTGTGCGAGAGAGGACGCCTCTAAGGTCTTGTCTGCCAAGTACCCCTTGTGCGAATGCTACAATGGCCCCGAGGTATTTGCCATCAGCCATAGGTCCCATTGGCGCAACCGAGTCCCACCATATGGAGGAAGCGACGCCGGCGGCGATGAACAGGCTGATGCCGCTTCCCAACCCCCAGCCTTTCTGGAGGAGTTCGTCGAGGAGGAGGACGATGAGGCCTGCAGCAACCAGCTGCAACATTATCACGATTTCACTCGTTATTGGTAACGCACCGTAGGTGCCCCCGATTATGTAGGCCGATGCCTCGAAGACGGTCATGACCACCGAGAGAATCTTGCTAGCGCTAGTGAACAGCGACCGGTCTTCTGGGTTGCTCATGTCAATGTTCACCATCTTCGACCCAGCCAACACTTGCAGAATCAAACCGGCTGTTACAATTGGGCCGATGCCGAGCTCCATGAGGGTCCCTCGGTTGGAGGCGAAGATTACTCTGAGGGAACCGAGTGGGTCATTGAGGCCAGCTGACCCTATCCCGTATAATGGAACTTGGGACATTACGAAGTAGATTATGAGTGCGATGGCCGTCCAAAAGATCTTCTCGTTAAATGCGACTTTTCTCTCAGGGGGCTTAATGTCTGGGAAGAATCTGGCTATTGGTTTGAAGAGTTCGATGAATCGGACCATTCAACGTCACTTCTTGGGAGGGCTTGAGGTAGCTTGTGTTGCGAGAACGGCCTCTCCGCCAGCTTCCCTTATCTTCTTGAGGGCGCTTTCGGAACACTCGTCTACTTTCACCTGGACCGCCCGTGAAATTGAACCTGTGCCGAGCAGTTTCTTGAAGCCGAGCTCCTTCAAATCGAGAACAACTTTCTCGCCCGCTGGCTGCGCCTTCTTTCCAGCTACTAGCTTGTCAACCAGTTCCGATAGTTGCCAGAGGTTGAGCGTTTTTCCACGAGGCCTCATCTCAGCGATCGATGTGAAACCTTTCTTGCCGGCGTAATGCATGTTGGAATATTCGCCGGTTCTTATGAGGCGTGATCTCTTGTGACGATACCTACCGGCTATCCCTGAACCGCCACGCATCCCGCTTGCCCTGTGCTGGCCCGATGTGCCCCAGCCATGGGTTCTGGAGCCTCTTTGGTGTCTCACATGTCTTAATCTGGTTGCCAATTTGGGTGTGCCTTCGCCGGTTTTTCTGCTTTAAATGATAGCGCGAGGTTGTCAGGTTCCGGAGTGCTCAAGATAAACGTTTCCGGAACTTAACTCAGGGTCTTAGGACTATCTTGCCGCAATTTCCTGACCCAACCAATTTCATCGCTTCATCAAGTTGGTTGAGGGCCATACGGTGCGTTATCAGAGGCTTCAAGTTCAGTTTTCCAGACTTTAGGATAGCTTCGAGCTTATACCACGTGTTGAACATCTCGCGCCCGACTATCCCGCGTACGTGGGCTTCTTTGAATATGAAGTCGTCAGCTATGTTGAGTTGAACTTCTTTTGATGGGATCCCGAAGAGTATTACTGTCCCACCGTTGCGAACCGTTCGAAAGGCATCTTTGATTGCGTGCTCATTTCCAGACATCTCCAGAACGACGCCAGCGCCGCGGCCGCCTGTGTCTTTGTGAACTTCAGCTACAGGGTCACCGTTTTTCGAGTTTATTGTTTTCGAAGCTCCCATTGCTGCCGCGAGTTTCAACCTGTAGTCATTGATGTCGATAGCTGTGACGGAAAGAGCCCCAGAAATGCTTGTCAGGGCAACAGCCGAAAGGCCAACCGGACCGCAGCCATATATCGTAACGTCATTCCCGGCAATATCAGCTGCAAAAGCGGCGTGGACTGCGTTTCCGAGCGGTTCCAGTATCGAGGCAGTGTCTAGGGGGACTTCGCTTGGAATTGGCCAAGCGTTGTTTTCAGGGATCTTGACGTACTCCGCGAAGGAACCGTCAACATCGACGCCAAGAATCGCCACGCGCTCGCAAATGTGTGAGTTGCCGGTTCGGCACTGGTAGCATCTCCCGCATCCGATGTGGCTCTCAGCAACCACCGTTTCCCCGACCCTGCACGCGGTGACATCAGGTGCGATCTCCACGACCTCTCCCGCGAACTCATGTCCGATGATGCGCGGGGGTTTGATTCGTGCTTGCGCCCACTCATCCCACTCGTAGATGTGATGGTCTGTTCCGCAGACGGAGGTGACTTTGACTTTGACCAGAACTTCATGCTGACCGATTCTTGGCCGTTCAGCCTCAATTTGCTCGATACCCGGTGCCGGCCGAATTTTCGCGAATGCTTTCACAATCGGTTCGCGCCGTGTATCAGGTGGTGAACCTTTATGTTTTGCTGGGCATTGCCACGGGCAAAACTATTATTCTGAAGAGGGCGGAATGAAGCGCAAGGGATAAGCCTTTGGTCGAAGCCACGCACTCGAAGCGAGACCCACGTTCGTTTCTTCGCGAAGAATACGAACGACTCGTCACACAGGATTTGGATTGGCGCATTCGCGTCCTCGGAAGCAATAGCGGGCCGTGGGGTGTAGTCTCTGGGAAGAAAGCCCTAATCTTATGCTCAAACAATTACCTGAACCTGACCAACCATCCTAAAGTCAAGAAAGCAGCGTTAGACGCGATCGAGAAATACGGTGCGGGCTCGGGCTCAGTCCGGCCAATTGCTGGAACCATGAATGCACATGTGGAACTTGAAGAGACGCTTGCTCGATACAAGCACACTGAAGCTTCGTTAGCATACGCGACGGGGTTTGCGGCCAATTCTGGCCTCATTCCACAACTCGCCACGGAAGGTGACCTGATAATTAGCGACGAGCTGAATCACGGCAGCATCATTGATGGCGTTCGCTTGAGCAGAGCGGAGCGCACCGTATACAAGCACCGTGACATGGAAGACCTTAAGAAAGTTCTCAACGAAGCAGAGAATAAGAACTACAAGCACATCCTGGTTGTGTCTGATGGCGTTTTCAGCATGGATGGAGACATCGCCCCAGCGGACAGAGTAGTGGAACTCGCTGAGGAGCACGGAGCAATGACGTACATTGACGATGCACATGGTGACGGCGTACTCGGAGAGTCCGGGCGGGGAATCACTTCACACTTCCACATTGAAGGCCGAGTTGATGTTGAGATGGGCACATTCTCCAAGGCCTTTGGCGTCGTTGGAGGATACATTGCCGGATCACGAGACCTAGTGAATTACGCCTTCAACAAGTCTAGAACTTGGCTTCTAAGCGGTTCGCATCCCGCCAGCGTTGTTGCATCATGTAAGGCGAGTCTAGAGGTTATCCAAGAAGAGCCTGAGCACCTACAGAGGTTATGGGAGAACACACGTTACTTCAAGGAAGGATTACGCAATTTGGGATTTGACATAGGTGCAAGCGAAACGCCGATTACGCCTGTAATTGTGGGCGAGAGCTCGACGGCCCGCAAAATGAGCGAGATGCTCTTCGGGGAGGGCATATTTGCACTTCCAATAGTCTACCCGATGGTTTCACGCGACAAAGCCAGGATTAGAACAATCATGAACGCTGGGCACACAAGGAAGGACTTGGATTTTGCGTTGCGGGCGTTTGAGAAGGTTGGGAAATCGCTCGGCAGTATCTGAAAACGGGAAGGCCTCGATCTAGGCAACCCAGTCTTGGGGTGTCACCATTCGGTACGTGCTCCGTAGGGCTTCGTATACCGCGTACGACATAGAGCCGAGTGTGCTCGTTGAACCGAAGCTTCTCGTCCAGCAGTCTTTGACCCCTGCCAATGTTAGAACGGTCTTTGGAGTTTCTCCCCCGACCAACCCGAGTCCTCTTGGGCCTGGGATGATTTCGATTGCGACACTGCCGCACTTTCCTCGAATTTTGAATGGAATTGAGTGTGGTTGGCCGCAACCGCATTCCCAACTGCCGCAACCACGGCGAATTGGAACAACGTCAAGTTTGGCGGTTATGGTGGCTTTGTCTATGGCGTTTCTCACCTGTTTTGCTTTGCCGCCTCCGACGCCTAGGAATCCGGTGCCGTTCCCCACGGCGACGATTGCTTTGAAGCGTGATTTCTCGCCGGCATCGGTTTGCTTTTGCACGAACCCTATACCGAGTACTTCCTGTCTGAGCCCGGGTAGGAGGACGTCGACTATTTCCGGTTCTTTGATTTTCAATCCTTGTGTGAAGATATCCTCAAGGGAGACTATCTGTCCGCTCTGAACCATCCTGCCTACTTTGGTTTTGGGAACCCAGCCTGTTTCGGCTCTTTGGGTTTGGGCTGTTTGCATTCTAGCGTCTCCGTGCAAGCTTGTGCGTGTCTACGTATTCATCTAAGTGTGAGGCGCTTCTGAAGGTTCCGCCTTTTGCCATCAGGGACAGTTTCCTGTAGACTTGCGTAGTGATGAAGCGTTTATCTCGTAAACTTCGCAGCCTTCGCCTGATTGACCTAATGCGGACAACCCATCTTCTCTTGCTGTTATGTGCGCTACCCTTGGTGCTCCCTGGCCCTTTGTGTCGGCCGGCCAGTAGCTCTTGGTGTCTCACCCGTTTCCTACCCCTGCTTATGCCAACCACGTGGACTTTCCTGATGCTTCCTTCGTGGATTAACTTCCTAATCTCTTCGCGAGTGATGGCTGATGATACTCGGTCCGTGTCTTCAGGGTCGACCCATACCCTAGTTATTCCTACTTTGAGCAGATCTGCGGCTAGGCGTTTCTGGCTTACTACGCTCATTTCTTACTCTTCCTTTTTGTTGCGGTTTTTGGCTTGGTCTTTTTCTTTGGTTTCTGTTTGGCTGATTCTGTTTCCTTCAGTTTTGCTTCTGCGGTTCCTTCTTTCGTTTCAGGAGTCAGTTCAGAGGGGGTAGGTTCTCCAATCGTAGGTTCTGCGGGCACTTCAGGTAACGCTTCAGCCCGTTTCTTCAGCCCTGGGTTAAGAATCCGAATGTTTGCCTTCTTTGCTTCGTCGATAATTTGGACGCGTTTGTTTTCGCCAACTGTGTGTGCGATTCTTGCGACCTGGAGCTTTGGGTCTAAGCCTATCAGGTCCTTTGCCCGCCACACCAAAACTTCCCTTAGGCCTGATGGGTGGAGGCCTCTGGTGGCTCGTGGTCTTGAGTAACCTATCTTCACTACTGCGGGCCAGCCTTTCTTGCTACGCCTGACACGGCTCGTTTTTCCGTGTGGAGCGCGCCAGGGCTCTTTGACTCTCTTGTAGCGCCAACTTTCCTCCCTGACGAAACGAGGCCTGCGGTAGGACATGTTACATGCCTTCCTTCTTTTCGAAAATGTATATGCCGTCTAGGAATACGCGCTGGTCTTTCTCTCGAATTATGGTTGCGTATTGGATGTTGGCGGCCGTCTGGCTAACGTCGCCGAGGCTAGTTCCTTGAACGTGAATTTCGTCGCCAGCTATTTTGACTTTGACGCTTCCAATGATTTTTGCGTTTCGGGGCGTCTTCTCGCCCGTGAAGTTGTCGATTGTAAGCTTTTTCTCCTTCTCGTCGACTTTGACGGTTATCGGAAAGTGAGCGTAAACAAGCTTGAGCTTGTATGTGTATCCTGACGACACGCCGCGAATCATGTTGCGGACGTGGGCCAGGGCTGTACCGACGAGGGCCACTTCACGTTTCCGAGCCCACGGGCTGTAAACGCGAAGAGACTGGCCCTCCAAGGCAAATTGTACAGGCAGGTGGGAGAAATCCTCTTCGAGTGTTCCCTTCGGTCCGACAGCTTTGATTCTTCTTCCATCCACGTTAAGTTGAACGCCCTCAGGGATGGGTATTGATCTTTGCGCGAGTTCGACGAGTACCATGATTTCCAATCCTACATGTACTTCTTGAACCCTAGGCTTGGGGCTAGTTCACGGAAGCATTGGCGGCATAGGTAGATGTCGTACTTGCGAATTACGGGGCCGTACTGGCCGCATCTTCTACAGGGCCTGCTACCCTTGCCGTATTTTCTGACTTTCTTCGGTTTCAGTTTAGCCAAGTGTGCCTAGGCCTCCCGAATCTGAACAGCGAATTTTGCCGTCATGAAGTTAATAGCGTCATCTTTGGAAACTCGGTGCCATTTTCCGACAGGTGCCGGCCTTATTCTTTTTCTCTTGATTCTGAAACCAGGCCGTTCGAGTGTTCCTATAACGTCCATTCCGAATATGCCTAGTTCAGGAACATATTTGGTTCCAGGAATTTCAATGTGCTCTTTGATTCCGAAGGCGAAGTTACCATGTTCATCGAAACTCGACCTCTTCAAAGTATTTGACACTGCATCGAGGCCTCGTTTTAGAAAGGTTACAGCCTTTTCTCCTCTGAGCGTTGTCATGCAAGCGATGGGTTCGCCTTCGCGGATTCCGAATTCTTTTATAGTCATCTTGGCTTGTCTGGTGCAAGGCTTTTGTGCTGTGATTTCTTGAAGAACCTTCCTTGCTTTCTCAAGCATTTCGCCTGACTTACCAACGCCTATGTGCACTACGACCTTCGCTAGTCTGACTTCCCGCATGGGGTTTTTGGGTAGTGTTTCGGTAACTGTTTGCATTGTCTAGGCCTCCAGTTTTATCGCGGGTTTATCGGTGCCCACAACAAACGTGTAGTCTACCATCGTCTCAAACTTGTTGCCCGTGCTGTCTTCTAGGGTTACCATTGCCGGCCTCGTGGCGGTTCCGGCTTGTAGTTCCAAGATCTTTCCGCTTTTGCCTAGGTTTCTGCCTGCGATGACGATTGCGAAATTGCCTTTCTCAAATTTGATTTGGTTTAGGACGCGTTGGGTTGGAATGCTGACCTTCAATGTGTCATTCGTTGAGTAAGCGGCCGTTTGGCTTTCTGTTGGCGGGACGGCGAGGGTACGGCCATCGTGTGTTCCGTAATGGACGCGGCCACCTGGTGCTACTCCCTTCCGGAGGACTTTGCAGAGTTTGAATTTTGTTTCCTCTTTCGGTATCTTGACGAGTGAGAGGCCTTTCCCCGCGATGGGAAGGACTCTAAAAGCAGTATTGGCGTCGGTGAATTCTATCACATCCATCAAGCCGGTCGGGTGATTCCTAGCGCGCCTGGGTCGCCCGTCCACTCTCACCTTTCCGCCAGCCAAGATGCTGCCAACTTCCCTTCTGTTCCTACCTAGGGATAGTTCGTCTCGGATTACTATTTCTAAGGGCAGACAAATTGCAGAAGCGTGGGCTCCTGGGTCTGGTTTCGGGACCCATGTTGACTCCTTTCGGTGGACTGGCCAGAAGCTAGGGGAGGCTAGCCGTTTGAGGTGCTTAAGTCCACCCTTGTTTCCCATTCTTAGGCCCCTGCCTCTACGTTGGTAGTGGTCTTTGGCCGAGATACTTTGATGGACTCCGCTCGCCATTTGTCATCGAGGTTCAGCTTTGTGATCCGAACCTTCGAACAGTTAACAGAAACGTTCGCGGATGTTCCTGCGGTCTTTTCTCTTTGAACGCCTTCAACGAATAATCGTTGCCTGCGTGTGTCTATGTCAGTTATTTTTCCTTCAATTCCGGCAAAGTCGCCCCTTACGATCTTCACGGTGTCACCCTTCCTAACTGGGTAAGAGCGTCTTTCTTGAGTTGTCCGTAACTCACGGGAAAGAGGTGCAGTCAAGAACCTTCTAAGGCGATGTGCGGGTGCCTCGTAAATCATTTTTCGCTGTTTCGAGGGCTTCTTCGTTACGAGGCGCATTAATTTCATCTTCAGATAATGATGCTCGCTAGGTTGGCTACTCTTGGCCAACGTTCGGCCGCTTCTCTTGCCACAGGCCCGCGAATTTCCGTCCCTTTCAATTCGCCTTCGGGGGTCATGATGACGGCAGCGTTGTCGTGGAAGGAAAGTCTCGTTCCGTCTGGGCGTCTGAAAAGCCTGACCTGCCGAACGACTACGGCTGGAAACATCTGCCGTCTAAGGTCAGGGGTTCCTTTAGAAACGGAAACCATTACCATGTCGCCTACACAGGCTGATGGGACGCGTCTCAGGCGGCTGTGATAACCGAAAACCTGTATGATTTTGAGTTCTTTCGCCCCCGTGTTGTCAGCGCAGCTGACCCTGCAACCGTTAGGCAATCCTCGTGCAATTTTCGGCCGGTATTCTACCATGCCCTTCGCACTGACCGCACGAGTTTTAGGGGCTGGCATTTTGCTTTCACGTAAGGCGCTGCAGAATGCGCCTGAAACAAATTAAGGTTATGTTGAGAAGAAGGGAACGCTACTTCATCTTAGCCCGGTCAGTTTCTCGACGACTACGAAGGCGACTTCCTTGCTAATTGGTCGGCATTCTGCGATCTTAACCCGGTCTCCTTCATGAACTTCTAAACAGGGAGGGCTATGCGCCATGATGCGGCTTCTGCGTTTCTCATAACGAGTGTATTTGCGGACGTAATTCAAGTAATCCCTCTCGACGGTTACTGTCTTCGTCATCTTAGTGCTCACGACTTTCCCATCCAAGAACTTCCGTCTAACGGACAATTGACCGTGGAAGGGGCAGTTACGGTCGTCGCAGGACTTCTTGGGGGCTTTTGCACCAATTCCTATGTCAGACATTACCAGCGCCTCACTTTAGTCTTCAACCTATTCTCTGGTTTCGCTACTAACCGTTCGCCGTCCACGTCCACGCGGACGCCGCCTGGCAGGTCGAACCTGAACGTAGCAACATTCTTCGGAATCATGACTCTTCTTCTCTTAGCGTTTATCATTAGCATGTTCTTTGTTTCATCGACGACGACGCCGCGAATTCCCTCAATCATCGGGTTGTTTGCGTGCATGACCTTCACAGTCAGACCGATTAATTCGTGGCGAAGAATGTTCTGTGGTGTAATCTCGCTCATGCCTTAGGCGTCTCCGGTAGGACTTTTTCATGTGATATGGTGAGGATGCGTGCGACGGTTCGTTTCAGTTCGCGAATTCTCCCCGCATTCTCGACGGTTCCTCCAGATTTCACGTTGGTGCGTAGTTTCGTGAGTTCCGTCCGCAGCTCCGCTAACTTCTTGTTTCGTTCTTCTGGAAGTAACTGCCTGATCTCACGCTTTCTTAGTATCGGCAACCTCAGCCACCTCTTGAACTGTTCCCGCTTCTGCTGCAACTTCCTGTATTACAGGTTTGGGTAACGGTGGGGCTTCACCCCTCTCTTTGATAACTGGCCTGTCAGGAAGAACAACGTTCGGGGGCATGAGCCTGACGCTTATCCCAAAGAGCCCTTGCTTTAGTTGGGTATCAACAACTGCAGTTCGCAGTATCTTGGTGATTGCCTCCCCAACTGCGGGCAAGTATCCAGCTCGGTATTTCTCGTAGCGTGCTCTATCGGTTGTCAGTTTACCCCGAATCGCTATCTCTACTCCGAGTGCCCCAGCTTCGACTGTTCGTTGAAGTGCCCAGTAGGCTGCACGCCTGAAATGGATACCCCGTTGGAGTGCCATAGCAATCTGGGACGCTACCACCTTAGGGTCGAGTTCGGGCGCGTCTATCGTCGCAACTGAGACCTGTGGGTTTTCTATCCCAAAACGTTGCTCTAGGATCTGTGTTAGGTCTCGTATGCTTTGGCCGCGCCTGCCTATGACAAGGCCTGGTTTCGCCGCGTAAACGACAAGCCTTGTGCCGAGCGGGGTTTTGGTCATTTCAAGCCTGCTGTACCCAGCCCTTTTCAATTCCTGCGATAGGTACTCGTCAATCTCGGCCCTGCGGGCGTTTTCCTTCACGAAGTACTTGTGAATGGGCAATTCACTCGGCTACCTCGTAACCCATTAGTTCCACGTGGACGAGGGTGTTCAAGTAGGGTGTGGCCCTGCCCATGGCCCTCGTGATATAACGCTGAGTCTTCATGCCTCTCTGAGAGGCCGCGTGAACGATTCTTAGGCGGTCCACGTCGAGCCCCTTGTATTCTGCGTTCGCCTCTAGTTCTTCTAAGAGAAATAGGAATGTCTTGGCGGCCTTGACCGGGTAGCGGCCCGCATACCAGCCTTCGTCGAGGCTTCTGTGGGGAACTTCCTTATGGTACCGCCTGTAAGCAATTGCGCGTTTCTTCTTCGTTACTGCCTCAAGTAGCTCCTTCGCCGAATCCAACCTCATCCCGCGAAGTTTCCGGCAGATTTCAACTGCCGCCTTTGGGGAAATCTTCAACTCTCTCCCAGCGCACCTGACGGCTCGGTCCGGGTCGAATTCCTTGACCGAGTATCCCCAATTTGGCATTGATTTTGCACCGTGCGCCCCCGCATGTGCACAGTAACCCTAAAAAACGTTGTTTACTACTCAGCCGCCTCCGAAACTTGTTCGTCTGGTAAGTTCTATCTATCTCGCGTCGTCTTCTTGACTGTGAGTTGACATGGAACCGAACGACATCGATTCAACAATCGAAAGCGCGATTCACGGGACCACACTGAGAGTCTACTGGTACCTATTCAGGAACCCGAAACCCGTAGGAGTGCGCGAAACCCAGAGGGCGCTCTCAATGTCGAGCCCAAGCACGGCCCTGTACCACTTGGAGAAATTGCGGGAGCTCGGAGTAACTGAGAAGGACGCTATGGGACAATATTCCCTGAAAGAGCAGGTGCAGGTGGGAACGCTCAAAATGTTCCTCAAGGTCGGCCACCTCATCCTACCTCGGTATCTCTTCTACGCAATCTTCCTCTCAACTGCTCTCGCTGCTTACGCATTTGGAACGATTTTGCAGAATGGCGCGGTTGAGCCCGCAGGCGTGGTTTTCGGCGTCGCGGGAGCCGGAATTTCATGGTATGAATGCGCCAGAATGTGGAAGGAACGAGTTCTGTAAATGAAACATGGCCTGTTCGAAAATGTAGACTTAACCAAATCTAGAATACAAAGGGGATGGATGAAATGATACCCAGAGTTTGGCTGGCGGCTTTTCTTGGTGTTCTTCTAGGGGTGGGTATGGCATTCGCGACTTCTGTGCCAGTCGCCCCCGCTGCCAACAGGAACCTGCCTGCGCAAACGTTTGAGGTTACACGCCAGACTGGTGCAACAGCTCAGCCCATTCAGTCGAGTTCTCAATTGGTTTTGCTTTCATTAGTAGCAGGAATCATCGTGGCTACGCCTGCTTTCCTAATCGCCAAAAGGCGCAACTGAAAATCTGCGCTGGCACTACTTGAGTGGCACGTACATAGATGAACGGGAGGCTCCGATGCCTGGTGTCCCGTGTACGACTTTTTTGTTGGTTATGATGAATTCGCCGATATAGTGGCCGATCATTTCTGGTTTGATATCGGTTGATACGAATTCTTTGCCACTGTGGACTAGGAGTGTTAGGCCGACCATCTCTGGTATGATGACCATGTCCCTGCAATGCGTCTTGATTGGCTTAGCTTCCTTCCCTTTGCCTCTGCTGTAGTTGCGGATTAGTTCCATCAAAATTCTTTGGTCCGCTGTTAAGCCCCTTGTCAGTGACCGCCTTTGCCTCGAGGGCAGTATCCTGATGAATTCATCCATGGACATTTGCTGTAAATCGTTAATCGTGTGGCCTCTGTAGGAGAATTCACGGGGCAAACTTTAGCACTCAACTGTTTCGTTCGGTAATGTTCTACTTAATGTTGCCGTTTGCAGGAAGAAGAATACCGCCGAATGCTCTCATAGTATTCCGAGGCGAACTGCGAGGTCGGAGGCCTTAAAGTCCAGTGTTAGCTTCACGAACGCCTTCTTCTCCCCTTCAGGTGTGATCAGGGTTCTGACATCCTGGACTCGTACTTCGTACAGCTCTTGAATGGCCCTCTTGATGTCGTGTTTATCGGATTTGATGTCAACGATGAAGGTGATCTTGTTTTCTGCTTCCAACAGAGTGACCGCATCCTCTGACAGTAGAGGGTATTTGACAACTTCATTGGTAGCGAGCTTGGCCATCTTCAACTTCCTCCAAGCCGGCTATCAAGCCCTTTGAGCGCAGACTGAGTCCAAATCGTCAGCCGGCCTGCATGCGTGCCTGGCGCTAGGTCGCTAACGTTTAGGCTTAGAACATCAACAACTTTAACGCCGGTAAAATTCCTGAAAGCTTTCTCGGCCCCTTGCCTCTTTGCAACCACAAGTAATGCGCTTACGGGGTGCTTGAAGGGACGACCGCGCATACTACCTTTGCCGCTGCGGGCCTTCCGTTTGGAGGCACGCTCAACGTCTTCCCACACCCCTAGGTTCTTGAGGATCTTCTCAGCGTCTGAACTCGTCGTTATCTTTTCTGTGTCGTCTGAAACAACGAGGGGTAAGTCGAAGTCTTCTGCGATTTTGTGTCCTCTTGCTTTTACAAGTTCTTTTGATGATGTTGCGGCCACCGCGGAACGCATGGCGAGCTTAAGTTCCTTCTTGTTGATTTTCTTGGTACTCAGTTTCGCTGAGGTTGGCGGAAAAGTCAACCTGCCTTTCACGGTCCCAACCGAAAACCCCGCTTGGCCACCCCTCGGGTATCTTTCGCCTTTCACTCTGGGGACGCGGGACATACCATGGCCAACTCCCAAGGATTCCGCAGTCGTACGTTTTCCAGCCATTGGGTCACGGCCCTGAGGTTGAAAGCCACCGCTATGAAGGGCCACAACCGCTCGTCTAATCAGGTCGGTTCGAACGGGTGACTCAAAGAAGCCTGGGACTTCAACCTTGCCCACAGACTTTCCATCAGCGCCGTAAACACTCACCGTCTTTGCCAAGTTCTCTTCACCCTAGCCTCATACAATTCAATAGCCCCAATGAAATGAGCACCGCTTCCTCGGTTCGAACAGTAGCCACGTTTTGGGCTGGAACGGTGTTGATGAGGAAACTGAAGACGCCTTCGGGACTCTTTCCCTCTTGGCTGAGAATCTCCGTGAGCCCCAACCGAGGTGATCCAAAAGCTACCAAAATCGACCCAACATTTTTCATTGAACTGCTGATCTTCGGCCAAATATCTAGTACATTAGCTCCGTATCGAGACGTCCCGATTCTGAGATCGAATCTCTCCTTCTCAAGCAGTGCTGCTAACTTGAATTTCGATTGCTTAACCCGATAGCCCCAATATATGCTTATCTTGGTTGGATCGATGATTTCACCAACCAAATTTCTTTCCAAGTTTGTTAGCTGCACTGTAATTCTCGTTCCGACTTGAAGCGCTGCGCTACATTCCAGTGTCCGTTCTAGTCCGACATCAACATCCAAGCTCCCCCCGTGCCGAGCGACAACAACTCCTTCTCGAACATCTCCTTCCTTGCAGTCGCGAATGGATCGTGGGACATCGTGGGGGGGAATCTGCAGGGGTGGAAGAATTCCTGCATACTTGAGTGAGGGGCTAAGCCCGAAGAGCCTTTTCCGCAAGTATTGTGGCGTCTCGATGAAGCCCAATATCTGTTCACAAAGCTGCATGTCCTCTCCTCGTTCTTGTTGGGCACCGTCTGGGTAGAGAATTATCTCATGGGTACCGAAAATTGCGCAGGCACGTGCAATTGTCCCCAATTTCGCTGTTTTCTCCCTCAAGTGTGGCGTATCAGTTACCAAAGATGCAGGAATTGCTACGCACAGTTTGGTGTCGACGCTTCCAGAATACACTTTTTCTTCTCCGCTGAGGGATGGCACCGTGTGGAAGATGAATTTTATTGCGTTAAACAACATTCTCTGAGAGTGATCGGCATGAACCTAGACGATATCTCGGCCATGAACAAAATTGGCCGCTCACGTATGCTCACAGTTATTGAAAGGACGCCCGGCGTGGATCCTTCTGAGTTAACGTTGATACCGAGATTTGGAGAAGCAATACACGGCAGCTAAAGATCTAGAATAAACCTGACAATTGCAGCATCATCACTGTGAACGACTTCAATCTTATGAAGGGTCACGGCTTTCACTTCAACTTTAGCGCCATGCTTTCGCCTCTCGTAAGTTTCTCCGTAGACCTTTGCGATAGCTTGAATTCTGTTCGATAGCTCCCGGTCGAGTTTCACTTTGAACTTGGAAAAGACCTTGTGTTCGAGCTCAAACTTGAGTAACAAGGATTCCAGCCAGTTGTAGAGGAGGGTGACTTCATCGGGTGCGGTGACTTTCACGTTTTCAACGTGCTCGGTGGAAATGGATTTCAAATCGCACATGGTGTCAAAGAGTGCCATTCCGGCGAACTCAAGCGCCTCTTCTAGAGTTGAACCAGTCGCTTGAATGTATGCATCAGTCGTGTGGGGGAGAAGTGTGTAACCCGGGGCTGGCACTAGAAGACCTCTTCGACGTTTCCGCGCCTGCAAGTTAAATAGGAATCGCCTTCAGGGATATCGCTAGCCGGGATGGCCGAGTGGATTAACAATGAGGACTTGGTCCAGAGGCGCAGGCCTTGAGTGAGAGATTCAACGCGAGCCTGTGGCCCTTACGGGCCTCGGGGGTTCGAATCCCTCTCCCGGCGCCAACCGACGCATTGATTTGGCAAGAGTGATGAGGAAGCTCGAAATGAAAAAGACCCAAACGTTCGTAATCATTCTAGGTCTAATCATCCTTCTCTCCTTGTTGTCTTCCCCTGCCCATGCCGCGCCGAGCTTGCGGACCGACCAGCCACTCTACACAATTCGGGACAAACAAGTCACACTCGTGGGATCTGGACTCTCGCAGGGACAGGCATACGACGTCTGGCTAGAGGGGCCTAGCGATAACAAAACAGCATTCACCGGGACCAGTTTCACCGCCCTCGCCGGCGGCTTGATGCCACCTAGCGTTGTCCTACCCTTAACTGCGAACTCCCCGCTTGGAACATATTTGGTCAGCCTATCAACTTCAACCAGCGTAGATAACTCGCAAGTAATCGCGCACTATGGAGTTTGGGGAACATTGCAGCCCCTCTACCAGAGAACTCAATCTGTCTCGATCGTTGGCGGAGGCCTATTCCCCGGAACGAGCGTTAAGTTGACGATTCGCGATCCAGCCGGGAATTACGTACACCAAACCACACTCGCCTCAACCACTATTGGCGATTTCAACTATACATGGAGAATACCCGAAGCCGCAATTACTGACGTATACACAATCTTCATTGACGGCACTGGAACCTACGACAACGCACAACAGGATTATGTTTCTCAATCAAAGTTCACTGTCACGCTGGCAGTGTTATCTGCGAAGATCACACAGCAACCGAAAGATGCTTACCAACGTACTGAACAGGCGACGGTTTCATTCGCTCTCCAATATCCTGATGGAAGCCCGGCCCTCAAATCAAACCCGACCGTGCATCCAGTTTTGCTCTTGCAAGACCAGGTTACAGTAGCCTTCGCTTCGCTTTCCCTAGCCGACCCGGTAAATGGTATTTGGGGTGCGAGCTCCAAGATCCTCGCGAACGCAACTCCAAGTGCAAAGTACAGATTCGAACTACCGGCCACCTCGTTTGATGACAGTTTTGGAAACAAAGGTGGCGCTGCCAATACGTATTCAAACTATTTCCAAGTGACAAATGCAAGTCTGATTATTGAAAGCCAAGTGAATGGGACACAAATCCAGATTCCGTTCGGTCAGGTCAGCATAATTTCGAAAGTTGCGTACCCAGACGGAACCCAACTGACAAACGGCACGGTTCGATTAGTTGTCTCCAGCGGATCCACAGTCGTAGAGTTGAATTCAGTGTACGACCCCACTATTCAGGCTTGGCGCGCCTCGTATTCGAGCACGTTCGCAGACATTTGGCGGGTAGGAACTTGGACACTTAAAGTAAATGCTGCCGACACTTTGGGCAACTCAGGGACAGCTACTTATCATGTTGCCGCGCAACCATACTTATTCATCGTCTTGTTGGCTGTTCTAGTGGCTGTACTGGCGTTCGGCCGGTGGACCGTTGGCCGTTACGGAAGAAAAGTCTACTTCCGCGCAAGAAAAATCATTCAGAGGTTCAGGCGAAGCGCGGTCGGATAATTGCTACTGGAAAATTCCGCCAGTGTACCCGTGAACTGTAAGTTCCTTTCTCTGCCCACGCCACTCATAGATGAATGAATAGACAGGCATCAAATATTCCGCCAGCTCCGTTATTTGGTAGCGATTGCTGAGAATTTTCGAGAATGCACTTGGCGGTTTCACAACCATTGCGTGAAGTTTCCTGACCAAGTCTTCCTTCGTTATCGAACTCTTGCCTAATTCAGCGCCGGGTAACTCCTTTGCCAGCTGATCCGCGCCTATTTTCTGAAGCGGCAAATTGCGGTCGAAGAAAGCTTCGGCCTCAAGGTTCTCCTTGCCCTCGGCGTCCACGAAGATCGACCCTTCCCTGTACATGTAAGCCAATTCCGTTACGTCACCCAAGCGAATTGACTTTACCGCAGACCACTCTTTTCGACCAAGAAGCCGTTTGGCAAGATTTGCCAAGCTCTGTGCATCAACGGATTCTTGCCCTAGAAGATCTCGTATCTTACCTTCGACCTCTACGGCCACCACATCTTCGGGCAGATCAATCTTGTATGAATTGCCCCTAAAGTAGAAGCATTCATGGTAACCTTTGATTCTCCAAAATGGCACAAGTTTGAGCCGCGGTTCCACTAAGGTTAGTACGTCTTGCTCTTTGGGTTTCACAAAGGAGAGAACCCTGTTCTTGAACAACGACCGTTTGTGTGCTTCCGCAATTTTGCTTAATTCCTCTAGCGGTTTCGGTTGGAGGTGGTAAATCTCCGGAGCTATTTTCTCAGGATTCCAGCCGTTTCCAACTCGTGAATCTTCGAAGCCGCCCGCTGATTCGAAAAGTGTTTGGAACTCGTTTATTGTTGAGTCGAGTAGCCGTTTTATCTCTTCGAAGCGGTCGTCTGCGCTCAAAATCCCGCCCCAACCGCAACGGAAGGGATGTTAAGGATCAGCTAGGGTTGTACAGTTAGCTTTCCATAGCGACCCACGCTAAGTTGTGTCTCGCCCCGAAAGCTATCGACGTAACCGTTCTCAATCGCAATGGAGTTGTTAACTTTCACTTGGTCGATTTGCTCGTTCCAGAGGTTTAGCTTGACGGTGCCAGAATCATCGCTGACTACTGCGGTAGCGACCCGTGACTGTTCGCCCCTGCGTGTCGTTACTTCCCTTGCCTCGGAAATTTCAAGAATCTTAGCCGTGACATCAACACGTCTCATGCCAGGCTTCAGTTCGGATATCTTCATTGAAATCGAAACGCTAGAACCACACTTGTGGTATTAAATCATTGGGCTTACTTCTGAGTACCCGAACAGTGAGGAGTTCAATTAGGGTTTGGTAAGCAACGAATGCATTCTGATGAGGTCGTCCTTGAATGGGGTTAGGGCCTTCGGTACCTGAACTTCTACAGGATCACGGAGGGCCAAGGCCTTTTCTTTCTTGACCTTCCAAACCTCTCTGTTGAACTCCAGGATCTTCTCGGTGTAGCGCCTGTGATCCCTGGACCAGGCTGGTTTGGGGAATTTCTGGGCGTGTATGCTTTTAGTGGCATAGAGTTGCCTCCAAATATGGTCCGTCATGAATGGTGCTATTGGTGCGATTAGGAGAAGGGTGTTCTTCAACACAATGTGCAGAGTAAACCATGCGGCCTTCTGTTCTGCCTTGGTGAAGCCTTGTCCGTACGCCCTGGGTTTCACCATTTCGGCATAATGTGACGCGAATGTTTCCCAAACGAAATCTCTGATCTCGGTGGCAGGAGTGAAGAAGTTGTAATCCCGATATCCCTTCATGCATTTCTCAGCTAAGACCGCAAGTTCGGATAATATCCATTTGTCGCTAGCATGGAGCTTAGCGCTCTTGACTTGCGGGAATGAAGATATGAAGCGAGAGAGGTTCCACAACTTTGTGAGGAACTTGTGAGCACCCGCAATTCGCGCTTCGGAGCAACGAAAGTCCGAGCCTAGCGTTGCTTCCGACGCATTCCAGAACCTGAAGGAGTCCGCTCCAAATTTCTCGAGAATCGGCTCGGGCTCAACAACGTTGCCTTTACTCTTATGCATAGCTTGGCCTTGCTCATCCATACCCATTCCCGTTATCCAAGCGTGCGCGAACGGAGCTTGCTGAGTCAATTGGAAACATCGCAGAATCGAATAATGCAACCAGGTTCGGACTATGTCCTTTCCCTGCGGCCTGATGCTAGACGGGTAGCAACGTTTGAAGACCTTCTGGTCTCGTTGATACTTGGAAATGACCAAAGCGGAAATGCTGGAGTCCATCCAGGTATCGAAGGTTCGAGTGTCGCCTTCGAATTCTGTGTGACCGCACTTTGGGCAGCTTTCGATAGGCGGCCGGTCCCTCCAAGGCCTGTAATAGGCTCCACCAGGCGGTATGAATGGGACGCCACATCTCTTACAGTACCAGGCAGGTATCTCTGTGGCATAGACTCTGCGCCGGGAAATTGGCCAGTCGATTGCTATCGAGTTCAGCCAGTCGAGCAGAATCTGCCTGTTGGCGTCGGGGTGGAAGATAATCTTCTTCGCGAGTTGTTTCAGTTTCGGAAGAAAGGCCAGTTGCTTAAGGTAGTATTCCTTCATAGGTATGATTTCGATGGGGGTATGACTTCGTGAGCATATCGGTGTGCGGTGTATGATACTCTCCGTCTTCACGATTAGCCCCTTAGCCTGAAGGTCTTGCACGATTCTTGACCGGCCCTCCTCCATTCTCAACCCTTGGTAGGGTCCTGCTGCATCGGTCAACCGCCCATCCTGGCCGGCGGCCATGATTTCTGTCAGGCCCAGCTCCCTGAAAATTAGAACATCCGTATAATCGCCATAACTGCATATCATCACGGCCCCAGTTCCGAACTCTGCTCGAGCACTTGGGTGCGGTCTAATCTCCACTAGCCGGCCGTAGATTGGGAGTTGAGCGTGTTTCCCATGAAGGCTAGTGTACCTTTCATCAGCCGGGTTAACGATTACCAGTTGGCATGAGCATATGAGTTCAGGCCTCGTCGTGGCGATTACTAGAGGCTCCCCCGATTCTTCAACCGTAAACTTCACGTGCGCTAGCCGAGTGGGCAACTCTTCGTATTCTACTTCAGCGTCCGCTATGGTTGTGCCGCAATCGTGACAGTAATTGTTGGGGCGTGTTGCTTCATAGATCAGCTCCCTATTCCAGAGTTCGATGAAGGTTGTCTGCGTCAGCTTTCTATACTCTTCACTATCTGTCCGATATTTGTTAGTGTAATCGCCACTAAGCCCAATACTTTTCATGATGCCGAGCATGTTGTTCTCTAGGTCGTCGAGGGCTGTGGCACATAGTTCGATGAATTGCTCTCTGGGAGTGTCCCGCATCTTCACGTTGTATAGGTTCTCCGTGTAAATTTCGACGGGTAGACCGTTTCGGTCAAAACCGATTGGAAACAGAACATGTTTGCCAGACATACGCTCGGCTCTGGCGATCATATCAATCTGTGAGTATTGAGCAACGGCGCCGATATGCCATGTTCCGGATGGGTATGGTGGGGGAGTGTCAATTACAAATGGCTTACCCGCCTTTCTCAAATTGAGAGTGTAGAGTCCTTCTTGCTGCCACCTATCGAAGATATCGTGCTCTATACCGTGGTCCCACCGCTTCTCGGCAATCGACGGAAGAAATTTCTTTACAGCTTCAGCTTTCTCGCTGGTCATCCTAACCAATCACCGAATCCGAAATTTGCTTTGCGTCGGTCATTTATGGAATTGGGTTGTCCTAGGCTTGCTGGACTTGGCGGTGATACATTGCCCTTCAACCAATTTGACCTGAGAGCTGCCTCATCGTATAAGATTGTCGAATAGGGCTTTTTCAGGAACTGTTCGCGCTCATTCCTGTTGCTTTCAGTGTTAGCCAATTCGATATTCTCAGAGCGGTCCAGATGAGGAAAACAACGAGCACGACCAGACCGCCCGCCAGGGTCATGCCTTCAGTCAAATTCGAGAACATTGCCATGCCGGCTCCATATGTGGAACCCCCCATATCCAGTACCGTGAAATAGTAATCGAAGAACCAGTGGAGAAGAATACTTGCGTAGGCACCGTATGCAACATACGCTATGCCAAACACCAGTCCTGCTAGGAAAGCAGTTGTGACTTTGCCAATCTCCCAGCCACCTCCGAGTAAGAGGTGGGCTGAACCAAACGCAAAAGCAGTGACCAGAATCAGCACCCATTCAAGCGGGCTTATTCCATGTAGCAAACCATTCATGCTTACATTTCTATAGCCCAGCTTCTGTTTGGCAGCTTCAGGGCTAACCATTGTTAAGAGAACTAGTTTGAGCTTATTCACTGGGCCGGCAAGCTTAGGATCGGATCGAAAGAGGACGAAAGCAAGGACGATTCCAAGAGGAATGCCGATCGAAGTGATGCGGAAGCCGAACTCTTCACTTAGGGGTGCGAAAGCAAGGTTAAGCAAAATTACGTAAGGGCTTGTTGCTGGCGGGAAGCTCAGGTTGCCCGTTTGGACTCCTTGAGTCGCCTGAAACTCTTCGATGATGACTGTGGCGTAAAGCAGGCCAGTAGCTAGCATGGGCATGATGAAGAGAAAGTTGGTTCTCGCCATCGCAAACGGTTTCTTCAGCGCGTCCTTGACGGACTTAACAAAGCCACCACGGCTAAGCCAAGCAAGAATGAAGCAGAGGACGAAAGCTCCCCAAATTGCAGCGAACAATGCGCCTAAACTGACGCCGAAAAGTGGGATCGGGATCTCGATCACAGTGAACACGTCAATTGGGAGGTGATGAATCGGCCTTGCCGCAACGGTCAAGCCGTCTGATGTGGAGAAGAATAAGATCGGGCCAAGAGCTAGTGAAACAATGTAGCTGATCGTGGACAGGACCACGAGAACGAGGGCAAGCCCCTTTCCGAGATTACCAAACGCCTGAAGAAACCTGGTTAATGGCATATCGGTCTTCTCGCCTCGTTCCGGCCTGAACGGCTAGCATTACCTAATCAACGTAATGGTGCAAGTCGAGCGGTCCATACACGCCATGATTACTATAAGTTCAGTGACCCATGCTGTCAGGGGGCCATGCTTTCCTTCTGAGCTCGTCCACTTTGTCAGTCCTTTCCCAAGTAAATTCAGGATCGTCGCGGCCAAAGTGTCCATAGACAGCTGTCTTACGGTATATCGGCCGGCGCAATTTGAGGTGCTCAATGATTCCTTTAGGAGTCATGTCGAACACCGCTTTAACTGCCTCCGTAATTTCCTCGTCCGGCAATTTTCCTGTTCCATACGTGTTTACCATCACTGATACCGGTTTTGAGACACCTATGGCGTAAGCTATTTGCACATCACACTTATCAGCCAACCCCGCGGCGACGATGTTCTTCGCAATATACCTGGCCATGTAGCTTCCCGACCTGTCAACTTTGGTCGGGTCTTTTCCGGAATAGCATCCGCCCCCATGGCTACCGATACCGCCGTAAGTGTCCACGATTATCTTTCTACCCGTCAATCCGCTGTCCGCGAGCGTTCCTCCGATGGTAAACCGCCCTGTTTCGTTGATGAAGAATTTGGTATTGTCGTCGAGCATGCTTTTCGGTATGACCGCTTTGATTACTTTCTCAATAATCTCCTTCCTCATCTGCTCTCTGCTTACATCATCGTCATGCTGGGCTGCAATGACGACTGCTTCCACCCTCTTCGGCTTGTCATTCTCATACTCAACTGTGACCTGTGACTTTCCGTCCGGCCGGAGGTAAGGCAGCAGCTTCTCTTTTCGCACAGCCGCGAGCCTTCTCACGAGCTTGTGGGCGAGCATGATGGGCAACGGCATGAGCTCCGGCGTCTCATTTGTCGCATGACCGAACATCATGCCTTGATCGCCGGCGCCGATATCTTCCTTGTCGACGCCCATTGCAATGTCGGGAGATTGTTCTTCAATGGAGACGAGGACTCCGCATGCTTCCCAGTCGAGGCCCACCTTGGCGTTGTCGAACCCAATATCCTTCAGGACGTTTCGAACAATTTGATTGATTGGCACGTATGCCTTGGTCGATATTTGGCCGGTTACGATAACCGTGCCCTTCATTATTAGAGTCTCAATATCGACCCTAGCTTTCGGGTCTTTCTCAATGAGCGCATCAAGAATCGAGTCGGATATCTGGTCCGCGACCTTGTCGGGGTGACCTTCAGTTACGCTTTCCGACGTAAACAGGAATGATCGAGGCCTTTTGCTCATTGCAACAGCAACATTCGTAGACGGAGAACTAATTGCACTTCGAATTCTGCTCAATGTCGATTTACCGGCTAGTTATTGCCGGAAGTCCGATATTCCTATAATATAAATTTGCGATAAGAAAGTATTCTACTAGGAATTATAACGATTCTGTTGTTTTTCCGACCTTTAATCGGGGGAAAAGGTAGCAATTCGTCATATGGGCCCCCTCATCATTTTACCACCTGAACGCGAGCAGCAAAGCGAGGAGGACTATGATGACTATTAGAAAAGGCAGAAGGATGGTCTGCAAGGATGCTATGCTGAGTGCAACGTAATCTCGCCAATTCACATGTTTTTCCTTGTTTCGATCAGGATGATCCTCATCTTCTCTCGAAACTCATCACCTGAGCTAGCTCGTTAGATCTTTCATCTACGTTTTGTTTCAAGTTTTGAGTATCGGAATTGGTGATGACAGTTTCAGATCGAAGTGACAGGATACAAGATGGCCAACTCTCCGAGATTCAAGGGGGGGGTCTTCTTGTGCGCAGAGGTCTTTCACGTATGGACACCGTGTTCTGAAGCGACAGCCAGATGGGATGTTAACTGGGCTTGGAATGTCGCCACTGAGAACTACTCTCTCTCGAACCAAATCGGGATTAGGTATGGGAAGGGCTGATATTAGGGCGTGCGTGTAAGGGTGTTCAGGCCTACGGTATATAGTGTCTCTCGGTGCTGCTTCCATTAATTTTCCAAGGTACATGACGCCGACTCGGTTACTCATATGTTCTATGACACTGAGATTATGCGAAATGAACAGGTACGTTAGGTCGAGTTCCTCTTGGAGGTCTGAGAGAAGGTTAAGAATCTGAGCTTGGACGGAGACGTCGAGGAAGGATGTGGGCTCGTCTAATATGATGATTTCAGGGTCTGTCGTCAGCGCGCGTGCGACGGCCACGCGTTGACGCTGGCCTCCACTGAACTCGTGTGGAAATCGGTAAAGGTGATCTTCGTTCAGACCAACTCTCTTTATCAGCTCTTCGGCTTTCTTGGCCGCTTGATCTTCGCTTTGAACGATCTTATGGTATTTCATTGGCTCGATCAATGCGCTCTTAATTGTCTGCCGAGGGTCGAGTGAGGCGTATGGGTCCTGAAAGACTATCCCGAACTTTCTTTGAATCTTCCGGAAAGCTTCGCCCTTCAATCTTGTGATATCTTGGTCTCGGTACATTATTTTTCCGTAACTGGGTTCGATCAGGCGCAGGATGCATCGTCCGAGAGTTGTCTTGCCTGACCCAGATTCACCGACGAGGCCGAAGGTTTCGCCTTCTTCAATTTCTAGGTCTACTCCATCCACTGCCTTGACATGCCCTTTAACCCTCCCAAGTAATCCGGCGGTTACTGGGAACCATTTCTTCAGGTCTTTGATTTCGAGAACGCTCCGAGTCATGATTTTCCTTCCTCGTATAGGTGGCATGCGACAGTATGGCCTTGCCCGACATTCAGAAGTTCAGGCTTTACCCGCTTGCATTTTTCGAACGCGAGTGGACACCGCGGATGAAACCGGCAGCCCGGCGGCGGATAAATGAGGTCTGGAACTGACCCTTGAATTGTCTCAAGTCTATCCTTTCTCTTGTCGAGCATTGGAACTGCTCTGATCAATCCCCGCGTGTAAGGGTGAAGCGGGTTTGCGAACAACTCCTTCACGTTGGCAAGTTCCACAATGTTCCCGGCATACATTACTGCGACGCGGTCGCATAGCTCCGCTACTATTCCCAAATCATGCGTGATAAGTAACGTCGATCCTTGAAACTCCCTCTTCAACTCTCTAAGCAGCTCGAGAATTTGCGCTTGTATGGTGACGTCTAGCGCGGTGGTAATTTCGTCAGCGATGAAGAGGGCAGGGTTTCGGGCCAGAGCCATAGCGATCATGCACCTCTGGCGCATCCCTCCTGACAATTCGTGCGGATATTCTTTCAGAACCCGTTCCTGGTCGGGCAGTCTCACCCGCTTCATCACATCGATACTTAGGAGTTTAGCAGTCTTTTTCTGCTGTGATTTCGATAGGCTTTTTATCGATTTCGCCTTATTGTCTGATCCTTCCTTTTTTTCGGATGCGACACTAGCGAGATGCTTAGGACTCAAAAGGAATACTTCTTCGAGTTGTTCGCCGATTGTCAGTACCGGATTCAAGAAGGTGGTTGGGTCTTGGAATACCATCGCAATCTCGGTGGCGCGGACCTTTCGCATCTCATCATGCTTGAGTGCTAGCAAGTTCTTGCCTGCAAGAAGGATCTCTCCTTCGGTGACGGTTGCGTTTTCAGGAAGCAACCCCACTATAGTCAGTGCGGTTACGGATTTTCCGCAACCTGATTCGCCCACTAAGCCTAGCGCTTCCCCTTTCCTTACGGTGAACGAGACGCCGTCCAAGGCTTTCACTTGGCCTGCATACGTGTGAAAGTCGAGTTTTAGATGATTGACTCTCAGTAGCGCGTCGTTTTCTGTCAATTGATTATCTCCTCAGCCTGGGGTCTAGAACATCGCGAATCCCGTCACCCATCAGGTTGAAGGCGAGTGAGATTATGAGGATTGCGAGTCCGGGGAAGGCTGTTAACCACGGGGCCTGGAAAATGTAGGTCTGACCTGCCGTGATTAGTCTACCGAGTTCAGGCGTTAGCGCGCTTGTTCCGAAGCCTAAGAAGCTTAGGCCGGCGAAGGTTAAGATGACGCCGCCGAGGTCGAGGGTACATTGAACGATGACGGGATAAATCGTATTGGGAATGATGTGTCTAAGGATTATTCGGACTTTGCCAATACCAAGTGCGCGTAACGCATCTACGTACAAGCGTTGCTTTTCAGCGAGTACCTGTCCTCGGAGTATGCGAGTGTATCCAGGCCATTGGACGACGATTATCGCGAGTATGAGGTTGTTTAACCCTCGACCAAGGGCGGCGGCAATCGCTAATGCGAGGATTAATCCAGGTATTGAGAAGAAGATGTCGGTAACTCTCATCAGTGCTTCGTCGATCTTCCCGCCAAGAAAGCCAGAAAAAGCCCCTAACGTCACTCCGATCGCCACGCCGGCTCCGACTATTTCAAGCATCGCTGCTACGTCCAGTCTGGTTGATAGTACTATCATGCCAAAGAGGTCACGGCCATAATCGTCCGTTCCCAACCAATGAGTGACGCTGGGAGGCTGCAATCGATTAGGCAAATTTATCGCCGTGGCGATAGCCGGTGATATGACAAGCGTGCCGAAGATTGCGGTCATTAGTACTCCAACCGAGATTATTGTGCCCGTCAGTACTAGTTTGTTCTGAACTAGGAGATGCATAGCGAATTTCAGTTCGGAAATTGCAGGTGACCAGTTTGATCTTTTCAAACTCTCTCAAACTCAATACTTGATGCGTGGGTCCAGGAACGCGTAGAGAATGTCCACTCCCAAGTTAGCGAGGACCAGCATCAACGCCGTTATGAGAGTGAATCCCATTATCAGTGGAGCGTCGTTTCTTCCAATCGCATCTACCGCCAACCTCCCCATTCCCGGCCATCCAAATACTGTCTCAGTTAGAGGGGCTCCGCCAAGTAATCCTGCAATTGCTAAGCCTGCCACGGTCACTGTCGGTATCATCGCATTCTTGAGCGCATGTCTGTAAATCACTACTCGTTCAGGCAATCCTTTCGAGCGAGCCAGGATTATGTAATCCTGTCGAAGAACCTCAAGCATGCTTGAGCGCATTATCCTCATCACTATTCCCAATGATATGAAACCCAAGGCGAAGGAGGGCAATACTACGTGTGCAAGTGAGTCTTCGAACATTACCCAATTACCGGTGAGTAAAGTGTCCAACACCGGGAGTCCAGTAATCGTTGTGATTGGGTGATTGAGCACTAAGGTTGTGTCGATTATTCCGTTTGAAGGCAAATGTGGGAGACCAAGTTGCGCGAAATAATAGAAGAATACTAGCTGAAGGATTAAGCCAAGCCAGAATACGGGCGTCGAAACGCCAGTTAACGCCACGAGTCTTGAAATGTGGTCCGGAGCCTTGTTATTCTTCAATGCTGAGATGATTCCAGCAGGTATTCCAACAACCAGAGTCCAAAGGATGGCTGCTATTGTCAGCTCAATAGTTGCAGGAAATCTTTGTGAGAGCGCTTGCAAAACCGGCTCAGACAATGATCGCGAGAAACCCCAATCGCCCCTCAGAAGATTCCACACATAGACAGCGTACCGTATGGGCCAAGGGTCATTAAGATGATAATACGCGATGATCATAGGAATCGATTCTATTCGGGTCTTGTCCGTGAGGTATAGAGCCAGTGGATCCATCAAGACCTGGGAAAGAAAGAATATGATGAGCGTTACACCAATTAGCACGAAGACCAGAAGAAACAAGCGACGGAGGACGTATTCCCACAGCTTCATGACACGCTCACCAGTCGACCGAGTTAGAGATTGGTGGTTCTTAATAATGAAGTTAATAGATGCGAGGGGGGTAAGAAGTTAGGATCATAGAACTTCCTATCGCACTTAGTTTCGACGCTCTTAGCGCAGATAGAATTAGTCAGCCAAACGCTTAACGATCAGGCGGCTTGAGATCAGAGGCAGAAACTCTAAAAGGCGAACTCGAAGATGTGTTCTTCCGCATTTGGTGAACTATGGCTTCCGTAATTCTTGCAATCCTAAGGAAATCTATTCTGCTTGCGTGTGTGATCATGTTTGCCGACGCAGTCGGAGTTACGGTAGGGTCAATCATGCTAAAACTGAACTTGTTTCATTATTATACCCTCATAGTGTTGGGACAAGCTGGCCTCTTGTTCTTGGTTGGAGGAGGCTTGGACGTAGGGCGGTCTCTTGGGTTCGCGAGGATAGCTCATCGTGTAAACAGAACGAAGAGTTGGACCTTCAGTGAACATAAGCAGGCACAACAGAGAGCTGCTCCATACATTGTCACCGGGATTTTGCTCCTCGTGCTTAGCTTCATTCTTGCCTACCCACTAAACTGAAAAGGTCGAAATTTCGGACACTCTGCCACTCTTCCCGATGTTAAGGTTCTTGACTAACATACTTGCGTTCCGCAGCATCGTGAAGAGCGACGATGCTTCCGCCATGCCTATTCACTATAATGGCGTACTTGATTTTCCAGTCCTCACCGTAGCCTTTGAGGACCTTAAACACGTAATCTAAGTACTCTTCTCGACAAATTCAGTGATACAGCGCGGTCCTTGAAGCGCCGAGTGTGTCTGTATGATATCGTAGGACCAACCAGGACTCGATCCCCAGCGATTCTATAAACTTCTTCCGCCGTTCTCTCTGGTATAATCACGTCCGCGGCCACACTACAATGTGGGGCCATGAGTTTTAATTGTTCCAACAGAAGCAACGTATCGATCTTGCCGATGACTTGCAAAGTCTTGGTGTTATTCAATTCTTTAAGCGCATATGCCCTCATCGAGTGGGAGAGCGAAACAAGTCAATGGGATTTCGTTTTGTTTCTCTAACAGAATGTTACGTGTGAGAATCCTCGCGCAAATCTGTGCAGTCGTGGTAGTGCAAAGTTAGGTGGCTAAGCTGTGGAGCTTTCCTCTTCTAATCACACAGGTTATGTTCTTGGGAGAGATCGCTTCAATATCGTTCAATGGATTGCCTTTAACGACCACAAGGTCCGCATCATATCCCTTCTCAATTCGTCCTGTCGTGGCTAGACCTAAACATTCAGCTGCGGCGGCTGTGGCAGCTATGAGTGCTTCCCTATTTCCAATCAGGCTGGCGAGGCCGACTATCTCTCGGTAGTTTTCTCCGTGCCGTAGCGTATCTCCCGTGTAGTCAGATCCGGAAACTATTTTGAGACCGAATTCTTTCGCGATTCTCATGTCTTCTGTACAGTGCCGCTTAACGAGCGCGGCGCTTTCGGCGCTTCGGTTCGGGTTCGGTGTGAGATATATGCTGATTGTTGGCACGTAATAGATTCCGTTATCTTTGATCCCTTTAGCGATTTCAGGGGTTAGGCCTATTCCATGTTCGATGGAATCCACGCCGGCTTCAACCACGTTGCTCATGGCTTCTTCGCCATAAGCATGGGCTGCAACTTTGAGTTCGGCTGAATGTGCTTCTTCAACGATTGCCTTGAGCTCTTCGACTGTGAACTGAGCTCTAACCTTTCGTCCCTGGGCGAAGCTACCGGAAGCGTATACCTTGACGACTTCCGCCCCGTCTCTCACGACTTTTCTAACCGCTTTCCGGCAGTCCCAAGGACCATCACAGTAATACGAGTAGGATAGTTGCTGGGCAACGTGGATGGGTAAGAGTGTTGGATCGTCATCTCCTCCAGTTTGGGCCAACGATTTTGAGGCTGAGATGATTCTCGGCCCTTGAATCAGTCCTTCTCTCTCAGCTAAACTCAAGTAAGAGCCGGCTTTGCTGCCCAAATCTCGTACAGCAGTGAAACCTGCTCGCAGCAGATGTTCCATGTCAGCTACGCCTCTAAGGGCAGTAAGAGTTTCTGGGACTACAACCCAATCTGTGAGGCTGTGCTTTTGGGATCCGAAAAAATGTAGGTGAGCGTCTATCAAGCCTGGAAGAATGGCCCCGTCTTTTACTGCAATCACCTGCGCTCCTCTTGGCTCGTCCACCTCTCCCGTCTGTCCAACGTTCGTGATCTTCCCGTTCAACCTATCAAGAACTATAACTCCGTTATCGAGCAATTCGACTCCACTGAATACTGGCCCTTTCAAAACAAGACTTGACATGACCGATCTCTTCTTCGAAGTGAGGTAAAGAAAGTGAGGTGTTCCAGGTCCAGCCTAGAACGCCTTCTTTGAGGATAACACTATTGCAGGCAGCTCAATCAGATTTAGGAAGCGACTTAGAGCTAGGAACGATACTCGCGTTGCGCTTGAGGAAGGTGATATTTGGTCTCCTTTCTGAAGCTCAAATAGGAAGTAGCCGTACATCGCTGGGTTATTGTGTTCGATTCCCGAAGCGACGGAAGCGCCTGCACGTTCATGTACCCACGACCTGGAGAGCGAATATGCTGCTCCATAATTGAGCCACACGTAGGCGTAGTCTTCGTTCACCAGTTGTTGGATTTGGTTAATGAGTTGCAGTCGTTGTGCCGGGTCGATGGTCTTTGCCTGTTCGGTAATCAGCTGATCGACCTTGGGATTGTCGTAGCTCATTGTGGGTGGATAGTAACCTACGTTGCCCAATGCGAAGGGCACTAGAAAGTCATCGGGGTCGACGTAGTCAACGTACCATGCTAGGAAGAAGGCTTGAAGTCGATGTTGGTGCCGTAGGGCATGGAGCTGAGGACCTGCAATTCCAACAACTGTAGCGGAGAGCCCTGTGTCTGAGGACATGCTATTTATCGAGGTGGCGAGCAGTGTTGCTGCTGCCTCGTCAGCAGCGTAGCCTATGATGTATTCGAATTCCACGGATTTCTGATTCTGGGGGCTGAACGCATTACCTGGAGTGATTGGGTTTGCGCCCGCGTCGAGCAGCAGTTGCTTGGCTGTGTCGAGATTGTATGGGGTTGGTTGAATAGCTTGGTTATAGCCGAACATGCCTGGAGGGATCATCTGTGACGCTGGTACGCCAAAGTCCTGTAACACGTCGTGAAGGTGTGATGTCCTGTTGAAGGCTAGCGTGAAGGCTTTTCGTATTCTTACATCCGAGAAGGGCTGGAACGCTACAGGGTTTCCATCTGCCCCGCGAATCTTCTGGTTGAAGCCGATGACCATTGTGCTGAATTGTGGCCAGAGTCCATCTGCTGGAAACAGTTGATAGTCAGGGCTTAGCGAGACTAGTTTGTGTTGAGTGAACCACGCATTCTTGTCGGCAAATTGGAAGATAAGCCCGCCGGCCATGATTGATGTGATGCTTACTGGAAGGCCGATAATGTCGGCTGTTCCGGTTTTGAAGTCAAGGATTCTTGTGTTCGGGTCATCAACACCCTTTACGATCACATTCTTTATGGGTGCTATGCCTCTGTTGTAGGGGCCTCCCCAGTAATGTTCGTTCCGAACCATGACGACGGTCTGCGTTTCCTTATCCCATGATTGGAGCACGTATGGGCCTGAGCCCACCGCATTCGTGCTGGCCCAAGGATTCAACTGGTCGCTGTAGTCGCCGCCTGTGGCACCTTCAATGTAGCCTGTGCCATCAGTCGGGGCAGTCCAATGTGCCTTGTATGCTGTGGGACTGACGATGGCTGTGACCGTGAAAGCCATTACGAACGGCCAGCCCGCGTAAGGTCGTTCCAAGTGGAGAGCAACCGTTTGAGAGTCTATAACTTCCACTGCTTTAGCGTTGACGAAGTCGTTCACTTCGGCTTGGGTGTATTTGTCACCGTAGCCGTTGGTAGCGCTGGGTCCAGCGTTATTGTATGATTTACTATAGTTTTGGCCGCCGCGCAGGACTTGTAGCATCGCCCAAGCCGGTCCGTTTGGGTCGTCAATGATCATGGCGCGCATTAGGCTGAAGTACACTGCGTTCGCGTCGACTGGGGTTCCGTCACTGAAAGTGATCCCGCTACGTAGATGAAACGTGTAAGTCAACCCATCAGGGGTGGCATCGTATGACTGCGCCAACCAAGGAACAACGTGACTAGCGTTATCCCCTGCGAAGAACAGCAACTGTTCGTACAGGTTCTGGATGACATTGGCACCGCGGATTTCGTAGTCAATCGCTGGGTCAAGAGTGTCAGGTTGCCCAATTGTCTCAACAGTGAGAGTATCCGGATTAGGGACAGAAACGGCGCTTTGGGTGATTGGTCCAGTAATTCCGCTTTGTTTAGCGGTGATGTAAGCTCCGGCTGCAACTGCAACTATTACGATTACGATGACGATAGCTGCCTGAACTTTCGAGATCGCTCGATTTGATATTTTCAAAAACCTCCTAAGCGCGTAAACGTTCTAGTTGAGTACAAAGAGTTTTCTAGCGGTCTTTAACGTTCCCAAAAACAGTTCGTACAGTAAATAGTGTAATTAGGATAATTAGTGTAATTGAAACGCGGCACACTGGTGAAGGCATCGAGGTACGCTAACGAATCAATGCGCCTTTATGAACTCGGAACCACTAATTTCTATCACAACCAAGAGGCATGAAACGTGTTTAGAATCGAATCGAAGCCATTTCATGAAATCAAGACTGAAGTACTCGTCGTTAACATATTCCAGGATGAAAGCAAGCTCCCAGAGGATCTCATGAGGCTTGATGAGAAGTCTAACGGTATCATCAGCGGATCCTTTAGAGATGGGTCTTTGTCTGGAAAGTTATGTGAGGTAGCAAGCTTCCATCGACCCCCAGGCTTGTCAATCAATAGACTTCTGCTCGTTGGAGCCGGTACGAAACACGACTTCAACTTTGAGGTTGCATGTCAGCTAGCTGGTACCGCTGCGCGTCACGTCCACAAGACTGGAATTCGTGAGATTGCGTTCTTGATGCGAGGTGAGTTATTGGCGGAACGGCGAGGACAGGCGTGTGTTGAGGGAACACTTCTGGGAGTCTTTGAAATGGGGAAGTATAAGACTAGAGATTCTGCGAAACTAGCACTTCATTCAATTGTACTTCTTCCGAGCAGAGCGGGCGAGGAGAATGAGCTCAGGAAGGGGGCGGAGCGGGGGCGCATTTACGCAGAGGCTACGAATTACGCCAGGGATCTTGTGAACGAGCCGTCCAACATCCTTACTCCCACACGTCTTGCTGAAAAAGCCGTGGCTCTCGCGAAGGAGTTTGGCATGCAGGCCGATGTTCTCGGACCAGATCAGATGAGGGAGATTGGGCTGAACGCTCTCCTGAGCGTTGGAAAGGGTAGCCATGAGCCTCCACAGCTTTGCGTTGTAAGATACCAAGGAGGCGATGCGCAATCATCAGCCATTGCATTAGTCGGCAAAGGGTTAACATTCGATTCTGGTGGAATAAGCCTGAAAGATCCTGATGGAATGCAGTACATGAAATATGATATGGCGGGCGGTGCCGCAGTCTTAGGAGCGCTGAGAATAGTTGGAGAGCTCAAACCCAAGATCAATGTTCTCGGAATCGTTGCTGCTGCGGAGAATTTGCCTGGGGGAGGAGCACAGAAGCCTGGTGATGTTGTCAAGACTTTCAACGGGAAGACAATTGAGGTTGTCAATACTGATGCTGAAGGAAGACTCGTTTTAGCCGACGCAATTTCCTACGCTCAGCATCTAGGCGCAACCCATATTGTTGACATCGCGACATTAACCGGATCGTGTGTCATTGCACTTGGCGACATCACTACGGGGGCTATGACTAATGATGAAAAGTGGGCAGCGCAAGTTTTGAAAGCCGCGGCATATGCTGGCGAAAAAGTGTGGCTACTGCCAATGTTTCCAGAGTACCGAGAGTTAATTGAGAGCGAAATTGCTGATGTGGCAAACATCGCCAATAGAAAAGTCGCTCACAGCGGAGTCAGCCCAGCGGGCGCAACAGTCGGCGCGATGTTCCTAAGGGAATTTGCTGAAGAGACAAGCTGGGTCCACCTGGACATAGCTGGAACCGCATGGAACTCTAGGAGGATACCCTACCTAGCAATTGGCCCAACGGGAGTCGGAGTGAGAACATTAGCTTCTCTAATTATCTCTAAAACGCAGGAATGAAAAATACGAGAAGGATACGGAACTCAGCGAACCTTTAGATGCTGAAACCGTTCTTGGGAGCAACCCTACCGCAAGCATGTCCTATGACGCGGCTATCGTTGAATCATACAAATCATGGATGAGGCCTTCCCAAGTGTAAATGAGGAGACACCGCTGTCAATGGTTTCCACCCTCCTGCAGTACTCGCCCGCCGTCCTAGTCACGAAGCGGGGGCATGTTCAAGGCATAATTACTAAAGCCGACCTATTGAAAGTCATTGGCGCCTAGTTTGATTTTCCCTTCGCGGCCGCTACGATCGTGACGATGTCCCGGTCTTTCAACTTATAATCTGCAGGCAACCGAATCTTGGTTCGCGCGTCAACCGCGTAAAGCATAGTCTTCGCCAAATCGGTATGGACTTGGCCTGCCAGGTCGCCGACTGAAGCGTTGTAGGGAACGAGGAAGACGTCGGGGAGCACGTTGCCTTTCCTGTCAGCTAATCTTTCAATATCCTCGACTGGGTAGACAACGTTCATACTTAACAGCTTGAAGACGCAGGTGTTGAGTGCGAACTGCACGCCTGTTCGAATCCATTTCGAGAAAACACGCTGCTCAACATAGGTCAAGGCCGCCCTCTGCTCAGCCGTCAACTTATCCTTGTCTTTGACCCTGAAAACTTCCTCGCCGGGAATGTACTCAACGTAACCTTTCTGCTCCGCGCGGCGTAAAGCTAATTCCGCGTCACTCGACGCGGGGAGTACGAATGCCTGGCCAAATTCCTTCACGAGGTTCACGTAATTCTTATCCGCGGGTGCGAGGTCCATCTTGTTCGCGATTATGTGGGTCGGCTTCGAGATTTGCCTAATACTCTTCGCGAAGCCCCAAACGTCTTCATGGCTCCACCGCCCGAGGTCTTTGTCTGCAAGGGCGTTCTCCTCCAAAGCCCTCGCAACATGTTCGCCGGTAATCTTCAGCCCAGCTAGGTCCTGCGTGAAGAGCCGGTCAACGGACGAACCTTTCTTGGCATGTTTTTTTAATTTCTTGATGGCCTTCTCAACTATTTTGGCGAACCAGCGAACCAACTCTTCTTCAATGTCGTAGACGTCAGCGACAGGGTTCCCCATCCCCGGCTTTGTGAGTTTTCCATCCGCGTCCACGCTACCCGACGCGTCCGCTATGTGGATGAGAGCATCCGCTTGTGATGCTACGCTCAGGAATTGCGTACCGAGGCCCTTTCCCTTCCATGAACCTTTGATTAGGCCGGGCAGGTCGATGAGCTGGACGGGGATGAACCGAGCGCCTTCGATGCAAGATGAATTCCTAGGATTATCCTTGACACCCATCTCTCTGCACACGCAGATCGTCTTGACGTACGCTTGGCCAACTTTTGGTTTCTTGGTCGTGAAGGGGTAGGTTGAGACGGGAGCGCTGAGTAGGGTTGCCGCGTTGAAGAAGGTGGTTTTCCCCGCGTTGGTTTTCCCGATGAGCCCAATCTTGAGCAAGGGCGATCGGCTAGAATTCTCGCTTTGCGGTATCACTACTTGACGGGCCTCACCGGAATCAGCCAAAATCCATATAGCAACTGGCTATGCGTGACTGGGATGGGGCCGCCTTGTCGGTTCCGATGTGGGGCCGTAGACACAGTGACCATTCGGGAGTGACGGGCTCTAGCCAGGGATGACGACAGGGACACGTTCCCGCCAAGGGCTCCAGAAGACCAAACCTTAACGGGTTTGCGGACCTGAACGGAATGACGAACTTCAGGAGCGAAGAAACCCGTAGACATGACGGCATGGCGGAAGTCGAGGGTTCAAAATGGTTCACCCCAGAACCATGAGAATCCCTTCGGCCCCACCACAATTTAGCACCGTTTACTGTAAGTATGCAAAGTATTTTCTGTCAATCCTATACCAATAAACAGAGACCGCGGCATTTGCATCTCGTATGACCGTTGCCAAACCAGCCTTCGAACAGTTCCCAGCGCAGATTCAGTAGGCGAAACCTCCTGAAGGGGGCAGTCCTATTCGGGGCAGCGGCGCTACTACTCCCGCTGGAGAGACTTGGGCAGTTTCTATTCGTTCCGCAAGAGACAGGGCCCCTAACCTACCCTAGGCTGCGAATAGCCAACACGAACGACGTTCCCACCAATGGAAGCCTACTCTTTGAATACCCTCACAAAGACCGACCGGCCGTCCTCATTCACTTGTCCGACGGTTTCGTGGCATTTGATTCAATTTGCACGCACCTCGGATGCCAAGTACACTACGACAAAACGGTTGTAGCAGGATGGGAGAGCAAACCAAACCAGAACTTCTGTTCATGCCATGGCGGTGTCTTCGACCCTAAGACGGGAGAGGTGTTGGGCGGCCCGCCGCCGCGGTCTTTACCAAAGATCAAGCTCGAAATCGACAATCAAGGAGACATTTACGCGGACGGTTACGAAAGTGGCCTTCCCCTCTATGGTGAGGCTTGAAAGAACATGCGCCGTCGCTCATTCTCCAGGAGGATTTGGGATTGGTTTGTGGAACGAACCAGAATCGAACCAATCTTAGATACGAAGATCACGGAACGAGCTCTCAGCCCAATGTATTGCCTTGGCGGCTTAACATTCCTCTTCTTCGTTCTTCTAGCATTAACCGGCGTGATGCTCGCAACGTACTACAAGCCGACACCAGACAGCGCTTACGATAGCATCCAAACCATAACTATGAATGTGAAGTACGGCTGGCTCATACGCGGCATCCATTTCTATTCAGCTAACGGGATGATAATCACATCAATTCTCCACATGCTTCGCGTATACTTCACCGGAGCTTACAAGAAACCGAGGGAACTCAACTGGATAGTTGGGGTCGGGCTCGGCGCCTTCACTCTGATGGCTGGCTTTACCGGGTATGTGCTCCGATGGGACCAAGAGGCGGTGGGTGCCGCCGGCGTAGGTTTAGGGCTAGCCAATTCAATCCCGCAAGTCGGGACCCTCTTAACCTACCTGTTTTGGGGGAACAACTACACAGACACCCTCGGCCGCTTCTTCGCCAGTCACATACTACTCATTCCTGGATTACTTGTGCTAATGATGGCGTTCCACTTTTGGATGATTCGGAGGCATCGAATTGCAAGACCCCTCTGAGGAAGAGCCCGAGAACGTTCCGTTCTTCCCAAACGTACTATTAGCGGAGATGAGTCTCGCATTTGCCGCAATCGGACTGCTCACAATATTCGTAGCTCTCTTTCCTTTAACGCTCGGAGCAAAATTCGACCCCATTCATCCGCCGACGATTCTTGAACCTGAATGGTACTTCATGGGTGTCTACCAACTCCTAAAGACCCAAGGTGTCCAAGCCATCTACGCCGTCGTGCTACTGGCATGTCTCGGGATTTTCATGGTGGCCGTTCCCTTTATCGACCGTGGTTCGGAACGCCGCCCACTGAGAAGGCCCATGTTCCTCGCATTCGCCTTCTTCGTTGCCGCCGAATTCTTGGGCCTGACAATCTACGGCTATCTCTCGCCTGGCCAAGTAGGTTCCTTTGCTTCACCTGAGTTCACCGTGGCATTCCTCATGACCAACACAGTCGCAATCTTGCTGATATCCTTGGTTCTTTACGCCGACTGGAGAATTCGAAGGGGCGTTAGGAAATGAAAGTTGTTTCAAGGTTGAGGCAGGGCTTGCATCTGGTTCTTCTTGCGGCCGCTTTTATCGTCAGCACTTACGCGGTTTCGAACTTGATGCCACTTCTCCTTCATGCGACTGGAAACGGCTTCAACGCCTCGGACGCAGCCTCGATTGTCGGCGACTTGGTCGCTGGAATCGCATCTGTCACCTTTCTGGCGAGAGAGGTCTATAGGCTGGATAAGCGGGCAGGGCGGATACGCAACAGAGTGGGATGGTTCGAGTGAATGGATAATCCAAGAAGCGATAATGTTTCCCGAAGTTGGGTTGCGTTGGCGGTTGTACTCATCGGCTTGGAATTCATCTTTCTGTACGAAGCAATAATCGCTGACATGGGTGGGCACGAGAGATTCTTCGCGGCGTTTGCAGGCTTAGCGATACTCTGCTTCGCCGCTTTACTCTATGCTGCTGCTGTGGTTCTCTATGGGTGGGATTGAGAAGAGGGTGAGCTGGTTTGGTTAAGTGGACTAGGAAACTGGTTGACAGAAGCAGTGACCTAAATCCTCGCAACATGAGGCTCGGAATGTATGCATGGCTGATGCAACGCATCTCTGGACTTTACCTGGTCTTCTTCCTACTGACCCACGTGATGGCAATTGCCCAAGCGAACTTCAGCATCACTATTGGTTCTACGGCCGGGATGTTGGATGTGTTCAGAAACCCGTTCTGGGCCGGGAGTTCAATGTCAGCAACTTTCGATTTGGTTGCACTTGGCATTATTGCCTTTCACGGGTTGAACGGTATACGAATTGTATTGCTGGACTTGGGCTTTGGCGTTCGGAAACATAGGATTGGTTTCTGGGTTACGATGGTCATCGCGATCGTCACGGTGTCCCTCATCATCAATCTGGCCCTGCCAATGTTGCATTCATGGTGACACAGATGGCGAAGCAAAGTTTGTGGAAGAGTATAGGCCTCTGGATTCTGCAACGAATTACAGCAGTACTCTTAGTACTGTTTCTAGGATTGCACTTATGGGTATCGAACTTTACGACAGATTGGGCTACAGCTTCACGAGCGCTGATCGACCTCTCATTGCTCGGCCTAGCTCTATTTCACGGACTCAACGGGGTTAGGACCATCGTATTGGATTTCGGCCTTGGGTCACAGGGGCGGCGGTACTTGTCCGTAAGCCTAGTGATGTTGGGGTTCACGGCATTCCTCTTTGGAGTATACGGCTTCTTACCACTCGTCTTCACGAAATGAGAGTGCAAAATATGATATCGCATGATGTGATCATCGTTGGCGGTGGCCTCGCAGGCCTACGCGCAGCGATCGAAGCATCTCAATACGCGGACACCGTCATCTTCAGTCGAGTCCACCCGCTAAGATCACACACCGGGGCCGCCCAAGGCGGGATAAATGCCGCGCTAGGGAACATCGATGCAAACCGCGATGACAGCTGGGAAAAACATGCATATGACACAATCAAGGGCAGCGACTTCCTAGCCGACCAAGACGCCGTCGAAGAAATGACCAAAAAAGCTCCGCCCCGAATAATTGAAATGGAACATTGGGGTTGCCCCTTCAGCCGCACCGATGACGGTAAAATTGCTCAGAGACCCTTTGGTGGTGCAGGCTACCCACGAACTTGCTTCGCCGCCGACAAGACTGGTCATTACCTTTTGGTTACAGCGTATGAGCAAGTCATTCGACGGAACGTGAAAGTGTACGAGGAATGGTTAGTCATCTCCCTTATCGTTGAGAGCAAGTCTGTCAGAGGCATCGTAGCCCTAGACATCCTGACCGGCAAGCTGGAGGTTTTCATGGCAAAGGCCGTCATCTTGGCCACCGGCGGGGCAGGTTGGATTTACGGAAAGTCAACCAACTCGATGATCAACACTGGCAGCGGGATGGCTATGGCGTATAGGGCCGGCGTCGCGTTGAAGGACATGGAATTTGTGCAATTCCACCCTACAGCCCTCTACCCGACATGTATTCTCATTACCGAAGGAGCCCGCGGCGAAGGCGGCTACCTCGTGAACTCACAAGGGGAACGTTTCATGCAACACTATGCCCCCAAAGCTATGGAGCTCGCCCCACGTGATATTGTCAGCCGTTCGATTCAGAAGGAAATTGAGGAGGGACGCGGAGTAAGCGGCCTCTACGTTCAGCTGGACATCCGCCACCTCGGAAAGAAGAAGATTCTCGACAACCTCCCAGGGATACGCACCATTGCGATAGACTTTGCAGGCATTGATCCAATCACGAAACCCATCCCCGTCCAGCCAGCCCAACACTATACAATGGGCGGAGCTGATTGCAATATGAAATGTGAAACCGAAATCAAGGGACTCTACGCGGCGGGAGAATGTGCCTGCGTCAGCGTCCACGGCGCCAACAGGTTGGGCGGGAACTCACTACTCGAAACCCTTGTCTTCGGAAAAATAGCCGGAGAGGAAGCTGGAAAATTCGCCAAGAGTACTCCTTTCAACCGGAAGGACGAAAGCGCGTACCAAGAGGCGCTTAGACGAGAACAAGAACACATCTCAACTCTCTTTAGGGGAAGCGGAAAAGAGGACCCGTCGACTATTCGCGAAGAAATGCGAAACCTGATGGTCGAAAAAGTATTCCTGTTTAGAAGCAAAGAGGGCCTAGAGGAGGCTACCTCAGCGATAAAGGGCCTGAAGGCGCGGCTGCGCAATCTAAGACCAATAGACGGACACAAGGTCTACAACCTCGACCTGATCCGTGCAATTGAACTCGAAGACATGCTGGAGCTTAGTGAAGTAATTGTTGCATCAGCCTTGAACAGAAAAGAATCACGTGGCTCCCACGTGCGCCTCGACTTCCCGCAGCGTGACGATATCAACTTCCTAAAGCATACGCTCGCCTACAAGACAAATGAGGGCATCAGAATTGAATTCTCACCCGTGAAGATAACTCGGTACACACCGGAGGAGAGAAAGTATTGAAGCATCAGGATGACACCATCCGCCTAAGAGTTCAACGCTACGATCCAACAAAGGAAGCGGAACCGCACTATGACACCTTCGAGATCCCAACAAAACCCGGCATGACCGTTCTGGATGCACTCTTCCATGTCCTAGAGAAAAAGGATGGGACACTTTCCTTTCGATATTCGTGTAGAAGCGCGGTGTGCGGAAGCTGCGCTACCTTCATAAACGGACGGCAGCGGCTTGCCTGCAATGCCCAAATCGCGACGCTAGGGAAACGGATCACAATCGGACCCTTGCCACATCTACCGATAATCAACGATTTGGTAGTCGACCTCCACCCCTTCTTCCAAAAGATGGAGATGGTAAAACCGTACTTCGAAGGCCATGAACCGTACCCGGAAAGGGAATTCCTCCAGTCACCGAAACAAAGGGGAGCGATTGACATAGCCATTGACTGTATTGATTGCGCAGCCTGTTTCTCATCTTGCCCCATGACATGGACTGACCCAAGGTATCCCGGCCCTGCAGCACTAGTGAAGGCTGCACGTTTCATTGCGGACAGCAGGGACACTACTAGACATGACCGCTTAAGGTTGGTCGGATGCGAAGATGGTCTCTGGCGATGCCACACTGTTTTCAACTGCGCGGAAGCCTGCCCCAAGTCAATTGACCCCCCGCATTTCATCCAATACCTGAAAAGAAAAGCCTCTCTGCAGCATTAGGGGAAAGCACAATTGAGAAAACGTCGACATCTGATCGTGTGCACCTGCATCCTTCTGTAGTTCAAACCTTTGACAAACTGTTGTTGATTGATGCTTTAGTTTTTCATGTGCGCCAATGTACTTCCCGAGGATGGACGGCGGGCGAGCGACTTATTTTCTGGGTTCTACCGAAGCATTCTGATTAGCTTTGTACAAGGTGAACGTGAACAGTGTTGCGGATGCTCCAGTTACGGAGGAAGGCTCCAAAGGAACGAGAATAAAATGGGTCATAGATGAGAAACATGGAGCCCCTACCTTTCTCATGCGCCAGTTCACTCTCGAACCGGGAGGGTTCACACCCTACCACAAACACGATTGGGAACACGAGGTGTACATCCTTGAAGGGCAAGGCAAGGTTCGATACGAGAACCGTGAAGAGCCGATCAAGGCCGGGGACGCCATCCTTATCCCGCCTGATAAAACACATCAGTTCCAAGCTGGGACTGTCGGTCTAAAGTTTCTTTGCATGATACCCAAATGAAAAGAGTGAGATCACCTCCACTAGGTCACTAAGTGCAACTTTGACCTCCTATTGTGAACCCGCAACCCTAGGTTATTTTGGATTCCTTGGTCTATTTTCGCACGTGCTTAGGAGTGGATGATGTATTTTCGTGGGGAGAACATGTTACTTCACGTTTGTGATGACGCTTCCGGTAGCGGGTGGGGCTATTTGGGGACCCCCCCATAGGGGGGCACCCGCCCACCTTCTCAGTTTCGTGGTCTTGCGGTCTTCTTCTCTTATGGCGTTCGAGTGGATGACACCCAATGATTGAATGTGTACGCTGGCCAATACATTCGGCAATTCCCAACGCCTTGAATTTCACATTGCCTATCCGGACCGCTATGGGTTGCTGGAGTCCTTTTGTTTTATTGCAAATACTAGCGCTGCGCTCAAGACCTGCGTTACTGCACTCGCTACAAAAATGTAGGTCGGACCAATGGCGCTCCACACTAACCCATAAACGAGCGGCCCCATGATTATGCCCAGGTCTTCGCATGAGCCATAGATTCCTACGACGGTGCCGTACATTCTCTTGGGAGTGACGTCGGGTACAATGGCGAGCAGCAGCGACGTTGCTGAAAGGCCCAGGCCGGCGGCAATGGAGACAAGGAAAATCTGGTAAGCCGTATTCGCGAGGAGGTAGAGCAAGAAAGAGCCGGAACACAGCAAGAACCCAACGATAATCATGGGCTTTCGGCCAAACCTGTCGGACAACCAACCGAGAAAGAGAATTGCAACCAATTGAGACGCAGCAACAGTTGAAATGAGCGTCCCAACCTCAACAGTTGACATTCCAAACCGCCCCGAAGCGTATAGGGGTAGAAACGCTCGAACAATGGAGAACCCCATGAAAGCGAAAATCGCTGAGAGAAAAAGGAATTGCGCCGAACGCCTCCGCAGGGTAGAATTGAGGCCATAAATCATGCTCTTCGACCTTCCGGCTAATTGGCGACTAGGTGGAAACGACCAAAACACAATGAAAATCAAAAGGACGCTCAGCGCAGATGAGGTGTAGAACGAATACTCGAACGACCAGCTTTGAGCAATGTACGTTCCGATCAAAGGCCCGATGATCCGGCCGATGGAGGAAAAAACCCACCAACCACTCGCGTAGAGCCCGGCAGATTTCAAGGAAGACTCCTCCGATACAGACGCCCTAGTCGTAGGCCCAACTACGACTCCAACCGCTCCTGAAAGGAGTTGCAGAACTAAGAAGAAGAAAAAGGAACCATGACGGGTGTAGAGAATGAAAATTGCACTCATGCACGATAAAGAAAAGATCAGGAGATGCCTTCGATTAGTTCTGTCACTTAGACTGCCCCACACCCATTCGAAAAGAAACATCCCCAAAGCGAACATAGCAGCCAACGTGCTCCATCCGACGATGCCGATTCCAAGTTTTTCAATGTAGAGAGGCAGGACAGGGCCCGTAAGGGTTACAGACAAAGAAACATTCCAGAGAAGCAATGTAACATAAGCTGGAAGCACGCGACGAAAACTCGGATTCAACAAGCGGGATACGCCACCAACCAATACGTGAGCATCTCGTTCAGAGCCGCAGTCTAGTCCGAGATTCTTTATGGTTACGTCCCATTCCCTTTCGGGACGAAGGACCGACATTGCGGATCGCCGCAGATATTGACTCCCCTGTAGCCCTCAAGGAATTTAACTGAGAACCGTACCTCGCGAGCAACAACTGAAGTTAGAGGGAACCAACGGAGTTCACAGTTAGGTAAGGTGCATATGATGGTTGATTTCTGCCGGGACTGTGGAGCTTACATCCCATCAGGCTTCACGGAATGCGCAACATGTGACCCGAGGGGTAAACCATTCCTCCGGTTGAAAGAGATCAATCCAAACCAGCTAACTCCGCAGGACGTGCTAGACTTATTTCCGAGTCGAACCTTTCGCGAACACCAGAAGGAAACCATCACTAAGATGGTCGAGGCGTTCACTTCTGGGATAAAGTGCATACTCCTCGTAGCCCCGACGGGCGCTGGGAAATCCTATGTGAATGCTTCCTTCACATCGGCCACCCGCTCGTTCTACGCAACACCCCAGCTCGCATTAATCGACCAGATCATGCGGGACCCATTATTGGAGAAGCGATTTGTGGAGATCAAGGGCCGGCAGAATTACCGATGCTACTATAACCCGAGTAGGGGTGTGCATGTTGGAAAATGTGAGACCGAGCAGTACCCCTGCAACGAACGCTTGGACATCTGCCCGTACTGGATGCAGAAGATGCGTGCGTTGAAAGCGCCTAGCGTCCTACTGAGCCTCGCTTACCTCATCTCGGAAGGCCAGACTGAGGGCATAAGCGAAACTTACCTAGGAACCAGAGCACTAATGGTTTTGGACGAGGCGCACAACTTGGAAGAGCAATGCCTCAACCACATCTCAGTCCGACTATCCCCTTTCTCGATACCCTACGACGTCTACGATGAAATACTCCCCGCCCTTCGCGAGGTGGGGTCGGACATTGAGCTTGGAAGATTCCTGGAAGGCTTGGAGTCGAAGCTCAGCAGACTCTTGGAACAGCTGAAACAGAAATCCGAAACCTCAGGCCTCTCAGTAGTGCAAACCGAGAACAGGGATCTCATTGAGCGATACCTCGCAAGCTACTACCTCTACATGAATTCGCGGTCGGAATGGGTCTGGCAGATCAGGAACGACCAACTCCTCCTGCAACCAGTATTCGCGAAGGAGTTCATGAAGCAACTCATCTGGAAGCGAGCGGAGTACTATGTAATCTCCTCGGCCACCATTCTAGACCCAGAAGAATTCATCGAGCTGACAGGCCTTACAACGATTCTTGAGAAGGACGAGATTTACGTTCTTCAAGCGCCAAGCACCTTCCCCGTCGAGAACCGCCCAATAATCGACGCAACCGTCGGCCCCCTGTCAAAGCAAGAGTGGGACAAGAACATGCCCCAAGCCGTGAAGACAATAACGGAGATCCTTCGTAAAGAAAAGGGTAAAGTCGCGATCCATTCCCACAGCTATCGCCATCAACGAGCCCTCGTCGAGCATCTACCCGCAGACATTAAACCCCGCCTAATCGTACACACGAGCCGTGACCGGGAGGAGAAGCTGCAGGAGTGGATGCACTCCCGAGGAAAAGTATTCGTCTCCGTCGCCTTCAACGAAGGCCAAGATTGGAAGTACGACCTCTGCGATGCTCAAATCCTTTTGAAAGTTCCCTTCGCGGACCTGAGCGATCGACGAACGAGCCGCCGGTTGGGGCTTGGACATAGGAGGTGGTATGAGAATCAGGCGATGATGGAGGTCATTCAGGCGTATGGGCGGGCGATTAGAGCCGACGACGACAAGGCAGGGTTCTACGTGGTGGACGGAAGCTTCCAGAAACTTGTCAGAGACTGTTGGCCATACATACCCGACTGGTTCAAGGAAGCACTACCACCAACCCTCCAACCTCCGAACCCCTATCATGCTCTAGGTCACGTTTCAGAAAGTACGTAACATGATTATTTGATCCGCTACATCGAATTGTGCGGACCTTCTAAACTAGGAAGAGAACTGCAACGCCGATTACTGCGATCATTGCGCCGAGAATCCCTCTCCAACTTGTCCTCTGCCTATAAAGAATCCAGACCACCGGGATAATCATGACTGGCATTAGTGAGAGTAGGGTCTGCGCGATACCTACTTCCGCATAGGTTACAGCAACCATGGATAGCGTCACACCCAGGAAAGGCCCCACAACCGCAGCGGCAAGCGTCTGTCTCATTCCCTCCCTGTTCTTGAAGGCACTACGAAGTTCGGGCAGTCTTCCCGCAGCTATCAGGACGAGCCAAAGGGAGCAGGCTCCTAGAATCATGCGCATTAGCGTGGCAGATATTGGGTTCAATGTTGCCGCGGGGTTGAGTTCGATTCCTTTCTTCGCCAGAACCAACCCTACTCCTTGGCCAATTGCAGCGACGAGGCCAAAGAAAATGCCGTAACTCTTCAGCTTCTTTGACACAGGAGCTTCGCCGGAGTGCTCATCACGTTCTAAGATGACTAAAACGACACCGCCCAAGGTCAGTGCGATGCCAACTGCGGCGACTGCTGGAATTGTTTCACCGAGCATGACATATCCGCCCAGAGACGCGAATATTGGAGCCAGAGCCATAAGCAGCAGGGAGCGGCGTGGGCCAAGTATTACGTAGGCGGCGAATAGTCCCGAATCACCAATACCTAACCCGACTATGCCGCTCGCACCTAACCAGAACCATTGGGGACCGCTAGCCAAAGGTAGAATGGTCCCGAGCAAAACAAATTGAGTGACGAGGAGCAGACCCACCGCTATCACAGTGCGGTACGCGTTCACGCTGAGCGACCCTATTCGTCTCCCGGCCGCGGTGAAGAACAATGAACTAACGGTCCAAAGGGCTGAAGTGATTACTGCAGCGGTTTCCCCGAGAAAGCTCGAGTTCAATTAGCTCACTGAAGCCCTAGCTTGCACAGCGACATATGCGGTCTTTTTTTGTCTTTGGTTACAGTCTCTCTGTTGGCGTATCAGCAAACTGAAAGGTTTACAGTTTGTTGCTCTAACTCCGGTCTGTTCGGTCTGCAGATCGGGCAAAAACTCTTTCTGGCTATTATGTTGGCCCTCGGGCGGGATGGTGGACGGTAAGAAGTCTCGCTGAGCTCAGATCTTGAATTGCAAAGCGCCTTCAGCGGTTCCCGTGTAGTGCACTATTTGGGTGACCCGAACTTCGTTTGGGCTCGCTGTTATTCTGCCAATTACCCTAGGACCACCGTCAAGGTCGATTAGCGCAACAACGTATGGCGCTCCCTTCTCGAATCCTGTCGGCGGATACCTGATCACAGTGAACGTGGCAACCTTGCCTTGCCCCGAGAATGATACTTCTTTGATATCGCTCAGGCAATGTGGGCACGCTTTAGTTGCGAAGAAGTCAGACCAGGTACAGTTCACGCACTTGTAGCCTCTGATGCCTTCATCCATACCTTAATCACTTCTCAGTATGTGGACCGCGGCCGTGCCACCAATTCCGCCCACGCTCTGCGACATTCCCAGGTGGGCTTCGGGGACTTGGCATTTTCCTGCTTTCTTTGACAGTTGGAGAGCGAGTTCTGCGATTTGGTACATTCCACTAGCACCGACAGGATGGCCTCTTGCCTTTAGCCCTCCGAATGTGTTTGTGGGCATCGGCCCATCCCGCGCACAGACTCCATCCTTTACGAGTTGAGTACCAGAACCTTTCGTTGCAAAACCCAAGTCTTCCAACGCCATAATTCCAAGAATTGAGAAGGCATCGTGGACCTCTAAGAGGTCGATTTCTTTGGGCTTCACACCCGCCGCCTCGTACGCCCGTTGGGCCGCTCTTCTTGAGGCCTCAAAGGTAGTCAAGTCTTGGCGTTGGTAGAGGCTGAGCGTATCAGTCGCAACGGCAGAAGCAGCGATCTTCACTGGCAAATCCGTGAATTCCTTCGCCTTCTCCACAGTCGTTAACACAAGGGCGGCCGCGCCATCTCCGATCGCTGAGCAATCATACAACCTCAATGGGTCCGCCACTAACGGGGACTTGAGCACATCTTCGACAGTGATGTTCTTGTGAAATTGAGCCTTAGGGTTGTTGAGGGCGTTTTCGTGGCAGAGGACCGGAAACTGAGCCAGTAGCTCATGTGGTGTATCGTACTTGCGCATGTATTCTCGGGCAATCATGGCGTTGAGGCCAACGAAAGTGATACCCGTAGCGCCAACCCGGGCTTTGTCCTCTGCCATCATAAGACCTGATGTCACCTCAGGTGTTGAGTAACCCGACATTTTCTCAACCGCCCCGACCAAGACCACGTCTTCTAACCCCGACATTACACTCTTCACGGCGGCATGAGCGGCAACTCCACCCGAGGCGCATGCACCTTCCACCTTGAAACTTGGGACGCCTTCCCTTCCGAGTGCTGTCACCATCAAAGCGCCCAAATGCTCTTGGTTCTGCAGAAACCCAGACATCATGTTCCCGACGTAAATGGAGTCAATTTTGTCGACCCCCGAATCTTCAATCGCTTCCGTAGCGGCTTCGACGAATAATTGTGGCAGGCTTTTCCCAGAACCTGCCGTAACCGGCGACATTCCAACCCCAATTATGGCGACATCCCGCAAAGTTACCTACCTATACGTAGAACATCTTGCAGGCTCTATGTTTAATTATTCGCTGGTGGGCAGTTGGTTTGGAGTTGGCGGCCATAGCTGAGGGCTAGGACCCGTTCCCATTCCGAACACGGAAGTGAATCTCTCAGGCGATTCGGGTAGTAGTGTGTTCCGAAAGGCCATGCGAGCCCCGGACCGCTGCCGACTCCATTATTCTTGTGACTTGGTTGATTAGCACTGAGTCAAATGAATGAACGTTTATTACATGGGCGGCTTGGCTTATGATTTGAAACTTAGAGGAATCCTATTGTTAGGTCAACTAGGCGCCATAATTCTCGAAACCGGATTATTCGGCTCAGGCGGAGTCAGCAATTTAGTGAACATTCTGTTCTTCGTTATGTTCTTTGGTTTCATGTTGTTTGGTCAACAAATTCAAAGTCGAATTGCCCTAATGCAAATAGATGGGGCTGTTAGAAAACTTGAAAACATGAGGGACAACGCGAAATCTCTCACAATAAAAGTGCTTCGGGACGTAGGCAAACCCAAGGACGACCCGACAGCGCGATTGAATTCGTTGCTTGAGCAATTCCTCATTGAGCCCGTGAATATGGATCCATCTGGTGTGGTCAGGAAGTTCGATCACCTGCTCGACGTTCGGGAGTCGAAGTTCAAATCGGATGTGGCTAGAATTGCGCCCGAAGCGAATCCTTCACAGGTCAACAATCTCGAGAACCTAGTCGAAGCAGCTTGGGCGCTGAACTACATGTTCAAGGTTGTTCGGCATTTGTACCTGCTCGGCAAGAAGACTTTCAGCATCTTCGTCATATTCCAGCTTCAGGCGTTCCTACCACTAATCATGATGGAGGCGGATGCTTACCAAGGGGCGACGAAGGCCTTCGCGGAAGGGCACCCGATAGGTGACGGCGCTGGCGCGCTTGTGGCGTCGAGGTTGATGCGCGGCCACGAGGCTAGGAAAGTTGAGAAGGACATGGTTGCGGCCGAGACAACTTTGGAAGGCCGGAGAGTTATTGCGTTAAAGGCAGAGGGCCCAGGCGGGAACGTTGGAAAGCCTGGTGACGCCATCCGCCAGGTCCTGGAAGAAAACAACGGAAAAGCATCAATGATAATCATGGTTGATGCTGCGTTGAAACTAGAGGGAGAGAAGACAGGGGAAGTTAGCGAAGGAATCGGCGCTGCGATTGGTGGCATTGGGACAGAACGGTTCAAGATTGAAGAGGAAGCAACGAAATTCGGCATACCCGTCTACGCCATCGTAGTCAAACAAAGCATACAGGAAGCAGTCACCACCATGAAGAAGGAGATCGCTGAATCCGCTGAAACTGTCATAGAGAGAATAAAGCGGCTAATCGTTGAACGCACCAAAGAAGGCGAACTTGTCATAATCGCTGGCATCGGCAACACCGCCGGCATCGCACCATAGGCGACGACACATGAGTGGCAAGCCTTCAACATTCTACCCATACATACTGATCGCCTTCGGATTGGTGATCCTAGCAATTTCAATGTGGGCAATGGTACAAGCCCTCGATTACTATAACGCTGGACAATTCCCACAGTTTTTCGTGTACGGTATAATGGCAACTGTAGGCACCGTGCTCGCCATATCATCAATCACACAAATGCGCCGCCGAATGGTCGTCCTACAACACATCGCCGCCAAAGTACTCAGCGTCGTGCTCTGCGCGAACTGCGGATTCAAAGTGGTTAGGACATTCAGCGTCGGGGACTACGTGACTAAGGAAGTTGGGCAATGCCAACAGTGCAAGGGCAGCATGCGTGTCGACTCCATCTACGCTGATGACCTTAAGCCAAAGAAAATCTAGGCAGTTAAGACTCGGCAACCATTCTCAGTCACGATTATCGTATGCTCCGCCTGAGCAACAACGTGGCCGCTCGCTTCGACGAGCACAGGGTAACCAACAATACACCGACGCTTCACTAGTTCCCCAAACGCCGCTTGGAAATTGGTACTGCGCCAAGAGTTATGCGCCCAACGAGCCGCGAAAGGTAGAGTTTTGTATGTATCCCTAACAAACTCAGCAAGTTTAACGGCTTCATCTGTTTTGGCACCTTTTGCCTTAACAAAACGGTAGATGTACGTGGAATCGCCATCGCGGACAGCACCCTCAGCACTTTTCAACGTAACAAAAGGCTCGATTGCATAGACTTCGCCCACCTCAAAGCGGCCGCTCTCCATCCCTGAAACGTTAGGAACCGACTTCCCTGCATGTATCGTGTAGCGGTCTATTTTGTGGCCGGTCAAGTTTCTAATCGGCTTGAAACCGTACCTCTCGATGCAGCGTTCCACCACACTACCGATTTCCGACAGCTTTCGTCCGGGGGCTACAGCTGCAAGCGCCTCCTGGAGAGCAGCCTCAGCCGCGACTTTCATAGACTCATAAGCTGGGTCTAGTGCCATCGTTATCGCTGTATCTGTTACGAAGCCATCGAGCGCTACACCGAAATCCACCTTCACTATACAATCCTCCGGAATCTTGCTGGTGTCGTCCCACGGGCTAGTATAGTGGGCGGCCACGTCATTGATTCCGACATTGCATGGAAAAGCTGAGTCCGCCCCCAGGCTCTGTATCTTTCCCTCTACCTTCTCACACACTTCCAGAACGCTCCTGCCGGCCACGGGAAGGGTTTTCACGAACTCTCGAACCTCGGCAAGGATTCGCCCGGATTTTGTGAACATTTCAATTTGCTGGCTCAACAGCAGCTAAACCTTCCTTATGGAGGATTTACTGGGGATCCTCGTACATGTGACAAGCTTACTGCTTCTTTGCAACCTTCACCATTATCCGGCCAAGCCGCTTATGCCCGGTGTTAGATACTCCCACTCTTATTCTGTGCCTAGGGTAAACTCTTCCGTTGAAAGTGCTGTTGAAATTATAGGGAGCAATTATGGTCCAACCCTCACCATCGAAGATGCCTGCGCTGTAGGCCACATCAGTAGCGTTCATTTGTTAGCTCCAGACTTGGCGATCTTTATGAGCAGTCTGCCCAAACGTTTGTGTCCCGCAGTCATGTACCATTTCAGCCACCAGACGGCTAAAGCTTTGACCGCTTCTTGATCTAGGGATGCGAGGTCTCTTTCTGCCTCTTCCGCTGCCGCGTCCATTTTAGCCAAAACATTGCCTTTCTCGTCACTCATAGCTACTCCCCAGCAACATGGCATCAATGGAGCTTCTAGAAGTTTACCCTATTTCTGCCGCAGCGGCTATTTGATTTATACAACTCGCCCGTTATGATATACGCACATTAATTGTGGGGAAGCAACTAAGTCGGAGCGTAGTTTCTGAAAGCGGGAGAACCTGAGCTGTGTCAGTCAATAACGAGGAAATGGTGGTCACCCCTTGGGAAGTTACGGGTAAAATCGATTATGATAAGCTGATAAGGGAATTTGGGACCCAACCCCTTACCCCAGAAATCCTAGACACGATTAGGAAGCACACCGGCGAATTACACCCTCAACTCGCTAGAAGAATTTTCTTCTCACACAGGGATTTGGATTGGATTCTGCAGAGGTATGAAGCCGGAGAGAAATTCGTACTCTACACAGGGCGGGGCCCTTCTGGGCCGGTCCACATAGGTCACCTGGTCCCCTGGATCTTCACCAAGTACTTGCAAGACAAGTTCGGCGCCAAACTCTACTTCCAGATCACAGACGACGAGCGGTTCCTCCAACACGATGAGTTCTCGATGAGTGAACCGGCGAAATGGGCATTTGAGAACGCACTCGACCTGATCGCCCTAGGCTTCGACCCCAAGAAAACCCGAATCATACTGGACACTAAGAACATGGACGCCCTTTACAGCCTCGCGATTAAGATCGCTAAGCATGTGACTTTCTCAACCGCCAAAGCGGTGTTCGGCTTTCGGGAGAGCACGAACATAGGCATGGTCTTCTATCCGGCTATCCAGGCGGTTCCAGCCTTCCTGGAGTCGCAGCTAGTGGGACATAATGTCCCGTGCTTGATCCCGGCGGCTATCGACCAAGACCCTTACTGGAGGATCACCCGGGATGTTGCACCGAAGTTAGGGTTTTACAAGCCCGCGCAAATTCACTGCCGCTTCGTGCCTGGACTTGGGCGCGGCGGAAAAATGTCTGCATCAATGCCTGAAACTGCAATATTCACAATAGATAATCCTCAACAAGCGAAAAAGAAGGTCATGAACGCATTCACAGGCGGACGAGCCACGATCGAGGAACAGAAACGGCTTGGCGCCAATCCTGACATCTGCTCCGTTTTTGCCTACGACTACTTCCTATTCATGAACGACAAGGAGATTGAAGACCTACGCTACAACTGCCTCGCCGGAAACATCATGTGCGGAGAATGCAAACTCACACTCGCGGAACGAGTTGAGGAGTTCCTCATAGAGCATCAAGCGAAGCGAGAGAAAGCCAAAGACAGATTCGAGGAATTCCTCTTCAACCCCAAAGACTCGTGGTAAACAATCTATTATAGACCCAGCCGCCTATAGCTGCGAAGCTTCGAGGTTGAGCGTATGATTGCAGGTGACCGCGTTTTCAGGCCTCAACGCAGCACTCCAGTTGTCCTCTGAGCTAATTTCCCTGAATGCCGCGTGGAGCAGGCACGCAAACTCCATGGGAGCGCAAATTCTTGCTTGATATGCGTGAGAACGAAGCCGCGGTAATGCGTGGCCTACAATCCTCCGGCGGCAACTGCTCATTCGAAGAATTAGTACTAAACACTAACCAGAGTAGTGCCGCAGTCACGCGAGCCTTAACGACTCTGCAAGAGAAGCAATTTGTTCGAGTGACGGAAGCTGAACGAACAATCCTGAAGCTTACAGAAGAGGGAATGAACTACGCAAAACAAGGTTTGCCCGAAAGACGGCTTCATCATGCTGTTCTTGAGCTAGGAGGCGAAGCAACTCTTGACCAGGCGGCGAGACGTGCCAATATAGCCGCGAACCTCGCTTCCGTCGCATTGGGATGGATTAAGGTCGCTGGGTGGTGCGAGGTCACAACTCAACTTCAAAGAGTAGTACTCAAAGCGTCCGGCATACCTGACAAGACCGATTTAGAAAAGTCACTGGAAATTCTATCAATCAAAACCGAGACCACGCTCGAGGAATTACCAAAACCTCTACGCGAAACCGTTGAGACTTTGAAAAGACGAAAGTTGGTCATAAGCAGGAAGCAGACTAAGCGTTACACGGAACTAACCTCGCAAGGTTGGAAAGCCCTTCAGGAAGGGATAACTGTCCCGGTAGAAGTGAGCGACCTCACCCCCGAGCTACTCGTGTCCCAGCGATGGAAAAGCGCTACGTTTCGAAAATACAACATAGCGGCTTCAGTCACTCCGACCTGGCCCGGGAAGAGACAACCGTATCGGCTGTTTCTTGACAACTTGAAGAATAAACTCGTCAACCTTGGGTTCAAGGAAATGACCGGACCCGCGGTCGAATTGATGTTCTTCAACTGCGACGCGCTCTTCATGCCGCAGGACCATCCCGCACGCGAAATTCACGACATTTACTTCATCAAGACGAAGGATAGGGGGAGCCTAGCAGAAAATGAACGCTTCATGAACCCCGTTTCGAGCACACATGAAAACGGTTGGAAGACGGGGTCGACTGGTTGGAAGTACTCCTACTCACGCGACGAAGCACTGAAGCTCATACTCAGAAGCCAAGGAACCGCTCTAAGCGCCCGGACCCTCGTCAGCAAGGAGCTGCAGATACCGGGGAAGTATTTCTCACTCGTGAGATGCTTTAGACCTGATCAAGTAGACCGCACTCACCTTACAGAATTCAATCAAGTTGAAGGTATAGTGGTAGGCGCTGGCCTGTCACTAAGGGACCTTTTGGGGGTGCTCGAACGCTTCGCCATAGACATTGCGGGCGCGGACAAAGTCCGTTTTAGGCCGGATTACTTCCCCTTTACCGAACCAAGCGTGGAGCTGCAAGCCTACAAGGAAGGTTATGGGTGGCTTGAGTTCGGCGGGTCAGGAATCTTCAGGCCTGAACTGACACTCCCATTAGGAATCAAAGTGCCCGTGATCGCCTGGGGCATAGGCGTGGACAGGCTGTACATGATGCGCGCTGGAATCGATGACATACGCTTCCTTTTCGCCCAAGACCTCGAATGGATGAGGAAGCAGAAGGTCCTCTAACATGGTCACCATACTCACCCGAATAGACGACCTAGAGCAGTTAGTCGGCAAGAAACTGCCGCGAAGTCACGAGCAACTGAACGAGATACTCTACTCGGTCAAATGCGAACTGTCCGGCCTAAGCCGAACAGAACCCATCCTAGAAGACTCCGAACTTCAACTTGAGAACAAGGATACAAACCGGCCGGACACTTGGAGCACCGAGGGCATAGCCCGCGCTCTGAGAGGTTTGCTGGGAATTGAAGTCGGCCTTAAGACCTACGTGCCCACCGAGAAACCTGCCGTCCAAATCAAAGTCGACAAAGAACTGAAGGACATCAGGCCGTTCATTGCTTGCGTGGTCGCCAGACACACGAAACTGAACGACGTTATCATTCGCGGGTTGATCCACCTCCAAGACAAGCTTGACCAGAGTTATGGAAGGAAACGCCGAAGATCATCGATCGGTTTCTACGACTTTGACTTGATTACTCCTCCACTGCGCTACGGCGCGGTGGGGCCGGACGATGTAGAATTCGTGCCCCTCGAAGGAGACAAGACGATGTCGCTCCGCGAAATCTTGGAAGCCCACCCGAAGGGCCTAGAGTACGGTCACATCCTTAAGGAGCATGAGAAAATGCCCATCCTGCTTGATGCAAAACAAAAAGTGCTCTCCTTCCCGCCCATCATCAACTCTAACGACCTAGGACGGCTCACACCAGACACAAAGAACGTACTCGTCGAAGTTACAGGTTCGTCTGAAGAAACCGTAATGAACGCCGTCACCATCCTCACAACCTCCCTCGCCGACCGGGGAGCCAAAATCTCACCAGCCACAGTCCAGTACATGTACGGTAAGGTGCGGACACTGAAAACACCGGACCTCAACGAAAGACGAATCAAACTATCCATCGATAGCCTGAAAAGTCTAATCGGCCTGGAGCTCAGCCGCCCCCAGATAGTGTCGCTGCTTCGCCACGCACGATATGATGTGACAGGTTCTGCTGGGAAACAACTGAACGTTCGTGTCCCATGCTACCGGTTGGATATTCTACATCCAGTTGACATAATCGAAGATGTGGCCATCGCTTACGGCCTAAACAAAATGGAGCCGAAATGGCCATCGGATCTAACAATCGGCGGCCTCTCACCGATGGAAGAGTTCTCGGACAATGTGAGGGCGTTGATGGTAGGACTTGGGTTCCAGGAGATGCTGGGGTTCATGATGACAAACGAGGAAAAGTTGTTCACGAAGATGAACAAGCAACCTGGCCAAGTGGTTGAGATTGCGAACCCGAAGATTATGACAATGAGATGCCTACGCCCCTGGCTGCTGCCAGACTTGATGGACTTCCTAGCGAACAACACCCACGTCGAGTATCCTCAAAGAGTGTTTGAGGCCGGAGACTGCACAATCTGGGATCCGACCGTTCCGAACCGGGCGAGAGATATCCGCAGGTTGGCCTGCGTCTCATCTCACTCGAAAGCCAATTTTACGGAGATGAAATCTTACCTCGAACCGCTCATGCTCAACCTTGGATTCGAATTCACATTGAACCAAACCCTTGACCCAAGCTACTTGGAAGGTAGGGTCGGTAGCATTCTTATTGGCGAGCGAGAGGTTGGAGTAATAGGAGAGGTTCACCCACAAGTCCTCGAAAATTGGAAACTAGAAGACCCCGTAACCGCAATGGAGCTTGACCTTGACCAACTCTTCCAGTTGCAAAGACATTAGGTTCGTTGGAGAGGCACCAGAGCCGCCCACCTCCGAGAGAGCCAACTGAGTGGGGCGATGCCCTCCGGTGAAGTTTGCGTGTTAGTGTCGTGGGCGATAGGGGTCGGATCGTTCCGGCCCTGCGGCGAATCCCCTCCAACGAAAGAAGAATAGCACAGCCCACACAATTAGAACTTGAGAGGGAAGAAACTTGGACGTAGAAACACGACTAGGTCTCGTCTCTAGGGACACTGAAGAGATCATAACACGAGAAGAGCTACGAACGATTTTGGAGACTAAGAACCGCCCACGCGCTTACTGGGGCTTCGAGTCAAGCGGGATGATGCACATAGGGATGGGCCTCGTGTGCGGCAGGAAGATCATGGACCTAATTGAGGCTGGTTTCGATTTCAACGTATTCCTCGCCGACTGGCATGCTTGGATAAACAACAAGCTAGGAGGTCGGATGGAAAATATTCGAACCTGCGGAGAATACATCAAACAATGCTTCACCGCGATAGGGATCCCACCCTCGGTGGCCACGTATTCTTGGGCGTCTGATTTAGCGGGGAAAAGGGAATACTGGGAAAGGGTTGTACGAATCGGCAAGTCCATCAACGTAAACCGAGTATGGCGTGCGCTGCCAATTATGGGCAGGGAAATGGATAGCAAAGACCTCGAAGCCGCCTCAACCTTTTACCCATGCATGCAGGCGGCCGACATATTCGAACTACAGGTAGACGTCGCATGCGCAGGAATAGACCAGAGAAAAGCTCACGCCTTAGCACGCGATGTCGCAGACAAGCTAAGATGGCCGAAACCAACAAGCCTGCACACACCTCTGCTCATAGGGCTAGCAGGGGCGAAAAGGATGGACACGGGCAAGTTCGATGAAAATCGGGAGGTCAGCTTCCAAATCTCCTCTAAGATGTCAAAGAGCATCACGGAAAGCGGAATAATCGTCCACGACGAACCAGAAACAATCACGCACAAACTCAAGGGTGCCTACTGCCCCCAAAAGGAAACAGAGAACAACCCAGTCCTCGAAATCGCTCGCCACATCATCTTTCCTTGGGCCAAGTCAGTCACAATGGATAGGCCGAGCAAGTACGGCGGCCCCGCAACATTCACCACGTACAAGGATCTAGAAACGGAATATCGCCAAGGTAAGATTCACCCACTCGATCTGAAGACCTCAGTTGCGGAAGGCCTCATCAAAATCCTCGAACCAGTCCGAGAAGAATTCGAGAAACGTCCAGAACTACTTCACAAAATGGAACAAATGGAAATAACAAGGTAACAACCCGCAATGCGTGCCCCCGCCGAAGTAAGGCTTGAACGGTTAGAGAAACTCATTCAACGAGTCACCCACGAGTCTGAACAAGGCGGCATCATCATAGTCGAAGGAACACGCGACCGAGAATCCCTCCGCAAACTAGGAATCCCTGGGACAATCCTCTGCTTGCAGAGCAGCCGAAAAAACCCGGCAGGCTTCGTTGAGGATCTGCAGCCATATAGTAAGGTGATAGTTCTCACGGACTTCGACCACGAAGGCGTCTTTCTAGCGAAGCGTCTCGCCCGGACATTATACTACCAGAAGATTCACGTGAACCTGGTCTTATGGCGCGAGCTCCGAGGATTGACACGATCGGACGTTCGCAGCGTAGAAGAACTACCGAAATTCCACTCCCGTCTTAGGACCGTAGTATTTTTCGGCCCTCAGTCCACCGGACGTGAATATGAAAACCCATATTTCGTAGGGAGGCACAAAGTGCGAAGCAAGTTTCTGAGGAAACCTTGAATGCGATTCAATATTCTTCTGTCATGCATTCTAATCTTAGTCTCAATATGTGCAATTCCACCGGCAATTCTGAACTCTAGGCCGGCGGATACTTCTACGACAACCGTGACACTAACCACGATTTTTCCAATTGCAAATGAGACCTACTGTGGCGTGGATGCGGCGCCCATACCGTTCACAGGACCAGTCCACATAACCTTCCATTCAACTCTGCCCATGGATTTTTACATCTTCCAAACCCTCAACTACATTCCTTGCGGACAACATCTCCGAGTTGAGGATCTGGCGTCGAATGGATGTGTACTCGCGGAATGGGATGCCACTAAACTCAACCTCAACCAAAGTCTCCCATCAGCATATTTCATATTCCTTGTCGCATGGGGCAAACCTGCGGATATCAACGGCGCGACTGCAACCATCATAATGAGCGGAACTCCTCAAAACACCAGCACGACGCAAGTTAACCTTACACCTTACACAACAATGCATCCTAGCACCTCAGCATCACTTGAGATGCCTCAACCACCACGAACTGCCTCGACACAATCAACAAGCATCACAGAAGAAGCATTGGGTGTGGTCGTCATAGCCGGAATCGCATTATACCTACTCGTGAGGAGACGCGTCAAGCATTCTCAGAAGTTGTCAGTGCCACCCTAGTTAACAGCTTAACCTAGAATCCTGCTTCTCAACTGATAACAACATCTCTCATCTCTCCGTGTCAACGCCTGCCCCGTTCGGATATTTCGTGCACGGCGTTTTAGTGCATCGAGCGAAATTTGCAATGCAAAATAGTGCACCTGCCGCCAAACCATTCAGACCGAGTTCAATTTCCATCGGAGACCTTATAGAAATTTCGACATGGTTTGCACCATGTCAACCAGCCTGTTCGAGTAGCCCCACTCGTTATCGTACCATGCGAAGACTTTGACCAACCTATTGTCGAGAACCATGGTTGAGAGTGAATCGAAAACGGCTGAGTGTGGGTTCCCGATAATGTCAGAGGAGACTAGGGGCTCCTCAGAGTATTCTAGGATATGCTGCATGGGACCGTTCGCCGCATTTTGGAATGCCTTGTTCACGTAGTCAACGGTGATGTCACGGCCGACTTCAGCCACGAAGTCAACAATGGATCCGTCAGGGACAGGTACTCGTAGCGCCACGCCGTCAACCTTGCCCTTCAGCTCAGGGATGACCTCAGTTGTCGCGATGGCAGCGCCTGTGGAGGTGGGAATTATTGAGAGCGCTGCTGCCCTCGCCCGCCTCAAATCGCTATGTGGCAGGTCGTGGAGTCGTTGGTCGCCCGTGTACGCGTGGGCAGTGGTCATAAAACCATGCTTTATCGTGCACGAGTCATTCAGCACCTTGACCACTGGCGTCACACAGTTCGTGGTGCAGGATGCAAGTGAGACTACGTCATGCTTCTTCGGGTCGTACTTATCCAAGTTCACTCCCGGGACAATCGTGATGTCAGGATTCTTGGCAGGAGCGGAAATCAGGACCTTCTTGGCGCCGCCTCTCATATGCTTCACAGCCATGTCCCGACTCGTAAACAGCCCTGTGGATTCGACCACAATCTCGACGCCGTACTTAGACCAAGGGATTTCGCCGGGATCCTTGACGGACAGTATCTTCACCGGTTTTCCGTCCACCTTGAAACCGTCAGGCTCTAGGCTGACGGTTCGGCTAAATTTCCCGAACACTGAATCATACTTGAGCAAGTGAGCAGCCGTCTTAGGATCCATGATATCGTTTGCTGCGACGATATTCAAGCCAGCCTCTGTCGCAGCCCTGAAGAAGCAGCGGCCAATTCTTCCGAAACCGTTAATTCCAATTCGCGACACGATTGCGCAACCTCCTGCCTGAAACGACGAACGATGAGATAAGATGTTCCCTCGGTAATACATTTTTGCTGATTACTAGATCATAGTATTGATTGGCGCTGTATCCGGAACTCCCCGTGTCTTTCACTTTCTTTCCATACTTCCAGAGTTCTGAGCTTCGTTCCAAGTTCGGCTAGTTCACAGTGTCAGGGGAGCCGCACGACTTGGCAGGCAGAGGTAAATTCAACATGCATGTTTTGAGGTATCATGCGGCTGCATGCTATTTCACTGACTGCAATAGTGATTCTATTTCTTGGGGCATCAACAGGTTTGGCTTCAGCCCAGTCGCCCGTCTCCGGTGACATATTTTACTTTCACTTGAAGGCCGTGACATACCGTAGCGAGAACGCCTCTGCCACGCTTGTTGAAGAAGCCAATTTGACGGCCCCTTCAGGTTCAACTCCAAGAGTCTTTGAAGTCGCCGCGGCTATCCGAAACGCTACGACAATCTTCGGTACTATCTGGGTAGGATCCGTTGCTTGGGTGACTGGACCACTAACGGAACCTACAATGCTTGACGGAACCGCAACATTCACAGTGTGGCTCTCAAGCGACGACGTTACCCCATCCTTCTCTGGTGTGGGGGCAGGGGTTGCAGTTCTCAATCAACAAAATCAGACCGTTGGAAACTACCGTTACGCCTTCGACTACGCGCGCGGCAAGGCTCTCACCGGAACCCCGACGCTTTACAGTTTCAATGTCGAACTCAACCAAAACGTCTCTGCAGGCCAGAGACTGGTTTTCGCTGTTGGGGTGGGTTCGACGACTGAGGGGTGGCGTATGAATGTCTTTTTCGACGACGTACAACACTCTAGCGGCGTCCAACTACCCACGGCCGTAACCGTAGTCCCGGAATTCGACGCTGCCACATTTTTCCTGGCAATTCTCATCCCAACGATTCTATCGTTAACGATACCGCAACAAGCGATTCGGGGCAAGAAAGCCAGGCCTAGTTGAGGAAAAGTTCTGAAAGAGAACGAGGGCCTGAATGAGATATGTCTCCCGAGCAATACCGGTCCAGTGATTCCGAATCTGCCTGTGCATAGCATTTATATGGGGTACTTCGAAAGGTACGTTTTGGATGCTCATGTCAGTTACTTACGCTTCGCTTCCTCTGTATACCGAAGCAAACATGAGCAAATTAGGAGGTTCAATCATAATTGGGAGCAAATTCACAATATGCACCTACGACCAAGTATATGATCGTCGCCCGTTTCGAAGTGGAGGGCGTCGTAGAGAAGCCTGACGTGATAGGCGCCATATTCGGTCAAACAGAAGGATTGTTTGGTCCGGACCTGGATCTACGCGAGCTTCAAAAATCCGGTCGAATCGGACGCATAGAAATTCAATTGGAATCCAAACAGGATAAAACATTTGGAGCAATCACCATCCCGTCGAGCCTTGACAAGACCTCGACAGCCATTATCGCAGCCGCTGTACAAAGCGTGGACCGCATAGGTCCATGCATCGCCAAAGTCACATTGGACAAGGTCGCCGACATCAGAGAAGAAAAACGTAAGGTGATTCTGGACAAGGCGAAGGACATTCTCCGCACTTGGGTCATTGAAGACTCACCAAGCACAGACGAGATGGTCAAGGACGTATCGGGCGTAATCCGCTCGTCAGACGTTGCCGAGTATGGGGCGGATCATCTTCCCGCAGGTCCAGACGTTTCCACCAGTGCAGCCGTAATTTTCGTTGAAGGCAGGGCTGACATCGTCAACCTTCTCCGATGTGGAATTAGAAACGCAGTAGCGATTGAAGGGACGAAGATTCCCCGGACTATAATGGACCTAGCGAAAACTAAGGAAACGACTGCCTTCCTCGATGGGGACAGGGGCGGGGACCTGATTTTGAAGGAATTGATGCAGGTTGCTCCGGTGGATTATGTTGCACGGGCTCCTCTGGGTAAGGAAGTCGAAGACCTAGTGCCGAAAGAAATCCTGAAGGCCCTGCGCGAGAAAGTGCCAGTTGAAACCGCAAGGCCCCCAGGGACACGCCCCCCAGAACCAGTTCATGTTCCAACGCGACCACCTCCCGCGCAGCTGCCTCAAAACGTTGTAGTCAAAGCCCGCGAACTCAGGGGCTCCCTGGAAGGGGTGTTGCTCGACCAGAACCTGAATGAGATTGCCAAGTTACCCGTAAGCGAACTTGCAGGCAAACTCGCTGACTACCAAGGGGTTGATACCATCGTCTTCGACGGAGTGGTCACTCAAAGGTTGGTAGATTTGGCTGAGGAGCGAGGCATCAAATTACTTGTGGGAGACCGGATCGCGGACCTAGCACGTAGGCCCGCCTCAATTAGGATCATGACCCTCCCCGAAGTCGCTGGCCCGCCAACGGCCTAGGTTTCCAACTGCCCTTCGCTTACACCGAACCGTTCTAAGATCCGCATCGCGGCAGGCTTCACCTGGTTCTCCAAGTAGTACTCTCTGTCAACGTCTTCAGGTTTCACTTGGCTTGAAGGTTTGGCCTTCTGGAAAAGCTTTCCAGGTCCCTTCGTGATCACATAAGCGACCTTATCGCCAACCGTTAGGGTCCAACCCTCCTTCATCAATCGCTTAGCAACCTCAACGTGGGGCGTTCTCACAACGTACTTTTCAATGGGTTTGGTCAACGTTTTCCGAATCGTAAGGTCAGCGAGCGGCACTTTCCCCTTTTGCAGTTTGCGTATAGTCGCCTTGACTGCCTCAACAGCTTCCTCTAGAGATTGATCACGTAGGATCTTCCCCAATACTTCTTCTTGGACTTGGCGCGCAATATCAGACCAATCGCCGCGAACAACCTCTAACCCGACTATGTCTAAGGAATCATCTGGGAGAAGGCCTGCATACCGCTTCATCGCCTCCGTGAACATGACCCGGCGGTATTCTCGTTCAACCCTGATTTCCAGTCCGAGCTCATCTTCAACCCAATCGAGGAGCTGCTTGACCTTCGCGCGCTCATTCTTGACGAAGAGTGAGTCAGTGTCGCCGTAGATTATTGAGAGCCCGAGGGATTCTGCTTTCGTTATGGTTTTGGTAATCGTCTCTCGCCCCAGGGCGGCGGCGGATTCTGCAACCTCCCGGACATGCCACCGCGCGCCTGCCCACCCCGCGTAACCGTAGCACGCGTTCGTTATCACCTTCAGAGCCCTTTCACGTTCCTTCAGGACCTTATAGCCAGTCGACTTGGGACTCGCTCCCTTCAGCAAGGCTTTGATTGACAACCGCTCGTGAATGAGCGTGGCGAGTACTGTTTTGTACAAGCCGTCCGGTTTTGTCTTGAACCGGTGGTTCACTTCAGGAATGATGAACACTGAGTCTTCAGGAACGCTTTCGCCTGGTTTGATGAATGTATCGGGTGAGAGGTTGTACTTTTCCATGAGGGTGGGGTACATGGAGGCGAAGTCAAGTACCGCAACGTCGTCATGCAACCCAGTCTTGGGCTCAAGCACAATTGCACCCCTATACGTGAAGTATGGTTGCTCATTCCTCCCCGGAATCAACTCTCCTATTTGATGGGCCTTGCGAATCAAATACGAGTCGACGCGAAACCCAGTCGCCGCAGCCATAACCTGGTCGAGCGGCAACCCTGTTAGAGCGGAAAGTTGCATCGGAAAAATCATTGTTTCTCTCGCCAGCTCTAACGAAGCCTGGGCCGACATGCTTGCGTTTTCGATCAGTTTTCTTCTTCCGGACTCCTCAGCCCATAACGAAGACCTGTCCCATTCTTCGAACGTTGTGAACTTTACAGCGGAATCAAGTTGAAGATATTTGGCAACGTTTTCGAGCGTCTTCACTTTGACTTCAGGGATACCACTTGCCACGTCGAAGAGGTCTAGGTTTGCTCTGCCAGCTACTGAAACGTGGCCGTAGACGCTGGTATGCGGTTCACTGGAATCCCGTCCCACCGCCAACTTGAATTTGACGGCTTTTGATCGTTGGATCAGGTACAGCCAATCTTGTGTGTTGGTCTGGAAGCCGACGATGATATCCGGGTCGTAGCCCTTTACGAATTCGACGAAATCTTTTAGGACCTTTACATCGTCCTTTTCGGAAACAAGAGTTGCCGATTTTCCTGAGGTTGTCGCTAGGGCTATCGCTCGAATGGGGTCGCTCTCAGGCTTCGCTGAACCTTTCTCCCCCACCGTGAGCGTGTAGAAAGCAAGGATTCGAAGGGTTGGAACAGTATCGTCGGCAACACTCTTGGGCGCTGTAGACGCGACGTAAGCATCGTACCCTTCAGCCCCATCGAGCTTTATTTTGTCGGTTTCGCATTCGTTCCAACCGCACGGGGTCAACATCAGGTCGGCCATGTAGCGGACTGGGAGCCTTAGGTCGTTCTCAAAGCCCTCGCCCTTGCCTACTAGCTTCTGCAACTCTTTCGAGTAGCCTGATCGCACGTCGGACGTAGCGCAGGTTATCTTCAGCACTTTGCATTCTTGGCCAAGGTGCTTTTTTGTTTCGATTGATACGCTAATTATTCCTGGAAAATGCTTCTTGTCCTCGATGACCTTCTGCCTAATTGTCTCGAGGTCGTCTTGCTGGTTTGGTAGAAAATAGCCGTAAGGCATTATCAGGTTGCTGAGTATGCAAATTCTAGCGCCCTTCTCGTCCACGCCCCAAAACCTGACGCAAGGTTTCCCTTCCCACTCCACTTCATTATCATCGAGTAGGTAGAATCGAGATCTCACTAGGCCATCACCCTTACTCATGCCCAACCTTCACGACCTGTTTCTTGAAGCTCATTCGCATCCGCAGTGCAGCTGAACCGTCTGAGTAATAATTCTCTAGAACCATCATACGTGCAAAGTCGAACTTCTCGTAAAGTTTGATGGCCTCTTTGTTATCCTGTTTTACTTCAAGCCAGAGCTCTTCTACCCGGTGTGCCTCTAGGTATTCTATGAGGTTCTCGAGTAGTGCTGTCGCTACGCCTTTTCTACGGCCCTCAGTGAGAACCGCGATAGAAATCAAGTGGGCTAGCCTACCCTCTATGGAGGAGACGCAGTACCCGACCAGTGCGCCATTCCCATTTTCCGCCACTAGGAAATAGTTTCCAATTTCATCTAGCAATCGGTTGAGTAGGTGGCGGGGATATGGGTCGGAGAAGGAATTATCCTCGATTAGGCAAATGGCCTGAAGGTCTGTTGCCGATGCGGGTCGAATTCGCAAACTTTTCACAGGGCATCCGGCTCAGTTTCGATTAGTCTAAGTCCTAGGAAAGTTAAATATGGCGAACTGGGTTGACCAGCCCGAATATTCACTTGGATGTGTGACGACTGTCGGAGAAGAAAGTACCTCAGCGCTGGGGTATAGCGAATATCTATTCCTCGTTCAACAATACCATGGTTCACATAACGGACCTCAGCGGTGCTGAAACCATCTCCCGTAGCGCCGGGGGACAGCACGTAAAGGCGGACCGGCTTCAAGGGTCGCCTTACGCTGCGATGCAAGCTGCCGCGGCAGCAGCCCGTGTGGCTAAGGACAGAGGAATCACATCCCTTCACATCAGAGTCAGGGCCCCAGGCGGCCACAAAGCGAGAACCCCAGGCCCAGGAGCTCAAGCTGCAATCAGAATGCTCGCGCGAACAGGTTTCAGGATCGGCCGAATCGAGGACGTTACCCCGGTTCCACATGATGGTACACGCAGGCCCGGCGGTCGCCGGGGCAGACGCGTATAACCGTCGAACATACCGCAGCGATCAGTGGACCAAATGCTCTCAATTCATCCTTCACTTGTTGAAAGACTTCGTCAGACGCTACTTGCGGATGGCTTTTCTAGCGCTGGAATATTCCAGATTTGGAAGAGAGGGCAGGTTTTCGGCTATATCCGCCGCCTACGGTTTGATCTGGAGTGGCATGTGAGGGCTTATGCCGACGGACGCTTAGAGTCTGAGCTTGAACCGCCCCGAAACACAATTAGGCACCTACTCGTCAATCCCTACCAATCAGATGGCATGTTAGCCCTGCTTCTCAGCAACACCAAATCCCATTTTGGACCGCTCAGTAACTTACCTGGTTATTGATCTTCCATTGAAACGTCAGACTAAGGAAAAGAAAGTAAAAATCCCGCCCTCCCTGAGGAAACTGCTACACCAGCATGAAGCTTGGCGGCTAGGCCAATGCCTGAACCTTCTTCCCTCGGAAAACATGTCCAGCCCAGCAGTGCGCGGAATGCTCAGCTGCGACCTCGCCAATCGGTACACGTCGCCCGAACGATTCTACATGGGAACAAAGTACATTGATCAAATCCAGACCGAGACTGAGACATTAGCGAAAGAAATCTTCCGTGCCAAGTACGCGGATGTGAGGCCTCTTTCATGCCATTCCGCCGACATGATCGCCCTAACCGCATTGGCAAAGCGTGGAGACAAAATAATTACAGTCGGCCCGGGAAACGGCGGGTACCCGGGCATCTCTCAGGATGGGTACCCGAAAATTTACGGGCTCCAGGTCCTCGAATTTCCTTTCAACAGAAGAGTGTTCAACATTCACACCGAACAGGCAAAGGCGCTCATCGAGCGGGAACGGCCAAGCGTCGTAGTTTTCGGGGCAAGCCTAATTCTCTTTCCACACCCCGTCCGAGCGTTGGCTGGTGTTTGCGAGCAAGTTGGCGCAAAGGTTCTGTTTGACGGTTCACACGTGTTGGGCTTAATCGCTGGAGGCCAATTCCAAGACCCACTGAGGGAAGGCGCAGCTGTGTTGATTGGTTCTACGCACAAGAGTTTCTTCGGCCCACAAGGGGGAATCATACTCTCAAACGCCTATGAGGAGAGCCTAAGGAAGGAAGTTCATCCCGCCATCGTCGATAACGCCCACTGGAACTGCATCGCCGCACTTCAAGTTGCCCTCTACGAAATGAAAAGGTTCGGCAAACGGTATGCTCAGCAGGTCGTGCGCAACAGCAAAACCCTCGCAGAGGCACTGGACCAGCATGGGGTCAAGTTGCTTGGGAAGGAAGCTGGGTTCACCCAATCTCACCAGGTCATAGTCGACGTCCCATCCGAGGATGAGGGCTTTCGCCTGGCGCGGAGACTCGAGAAAGCAAACATGATCGTCGACATAGCAGTTAGGATTGGAACGAGTGAGGAGACGAGGCGTGGGATGCGGGAAGGCGAAATGGAACAAATAGCCGAACTGATTGCTCGGGTATGGATCAGAAACGAGGACCCCGCTAGGATCAAGAAGGAAGTCTTGCGGTTAAGGCGAGATTTCCCATCTATTCATTTCGCCTAAGAGGCCCTATAGCGCAGGATCGCGGCGATCCCGCCGAAAGAATCCTTCAGCATTACACCCTCATCAGTTTCCGTAGATATAACTGCGATGTTGGCGTTTTGTTTCTCCGCGATTTCCACCAACTCGTCTACCAAATCCGTCGTGTTCTCGATGAAGAGAGCTGATGCGTTGCATTTCTTGCAGGGAGTGGCCATGAGGTCCTGTTCGAACTTGACTAGGTTAGCTTGCGGAATGAGCGAGTCCTCAACGGCGCCGCAGTTTTTGCACTTCGTGTAGACGTGGAGTATGTTCATCTTCTCGGAAACAAGCAGAAGATCGATTATGCCCGCGGTCAAGAATTTTCTGACCTGAGTCTCTCCGTAGACGCCCAGGCCCGTTTCATGGCCGATTTCATACAGGAATTTCTGGACGAGACGTTTCTCCTCTAAGTACCTGACGCCTTTCAGAACGTCTTGGCTCTTGGAGATTATTTCCTCGACGCCCTGCTCCCCTACGTAGGACGTATCAACGGTGGCCATGATCTTCTCCTTCAACATGTAATTCAGGTAATCCCCTTCCACGAAGTCATGCTTCGTTGGCCCAGGGCCGCCTATGATCAGGCCTTTCAATCCCTGAACCTTGCCGAGTAGCTCGTATGAGTGGGTCGCAACCCTTCTGAAGTAGTCGTTCATAGCCTGCTCGCGGATCCGCTCAAAACGCCTGGCCGATTGCCCACCGGCTCTATGCTTACCAGGTATGCCCGACGTGAATTCCCGCAAGACTTCCATCCTTTGGCCTCGGACAGTAGCCACGACTGCTTCAGTAGAATCAACCACTATGACGCCAAACGCGTCCCGCTCGGTAGCCATCTCCAGTAATGGCTCAAGGTGAAACTTCGCGTCACACCGGTAGAAGTAAATATTGATTGGTTCGGGTGGTTCGAGAACGTAGGTTTCCATCTTCTCCGTCCCGGGTCCTCCGTGTGGGATTGCCCCACAGAAAATGACTAAACCATTTTTTGGGGGCTCTTTGAAAAGCTTAAGCCTTTGCTGCACTCTCTCAATGGCTTCCAAAACGTTCTTTCGCGTCGTTCGCGATTTGATGTTTGAAGCGGTCCCGTACTCCTCACGGAGGTTAGCCATCACTTCGTGAATTCTCCGGGCTGGCGGGACATAGAGGCTTATGAGTTCGGTTCCACGACCCTCCTTGGAGGCTAGCATTTCCAATGTCCGTTTCAGCCTAAAGCGCGACACTGAATCCGAAGTCGTCGACAATGGAAGGACCGTTGCGCATGGGTAACGTTCCGGATTTTATATAGGTTGGTTCGGAGGGGCATGGTTTCAGAAATCAAATAACACTCGGGACATACTATCAGTTAAGGCGTTTGTTTTTGAAAGCGGTGCTGAAGCTTGGCGGTTTCGCCTTCCCAGGCGGATCTGGAAAGCTTCTCGTCGAAGAATACGTGAAGTTACTCAAGGAACTTGCAGGCGAGTACCATTTTGTGGTTGTGACTGGTGGTGGCGGCGTCGCCCGCACATACATCAAAGCCGCTCGGACCATGGGTGTCACTGAGTCGCTTTGTGATCAGATAGGCATCCTGGTGAGTAGGTTGAACGCACGGCTGTTAGTTGATGGATTGGGAGAATACGCTTTCCCAGAAATCCCTGTCAGCATTGGGGACTTGAAACATTATTTTGGGTCAGGAAAAATCGTGGCCATGGGCGGACTCACACCAGGCCATTCAACCAACGCCGTTGCCGCAATCGCAGCAGAAACCGTCGGCGCCGAGCTTTTCGTAAATGCAACTGACGTTGAAGGAGTCTTCACATCCGACCCGAGCAAGGACAAGAAAGCAAAGAAGCTGGACGAAGTATCGGTCAGCAAGCTAACAGAAATCCTCTCGAAAGCCGACATCACAGCCGGAGCCTATGAACTCATGGACCCACTCGCCATCCGAATCATAGCTCGATCAAAGATACCGACCATAATCCTGGACGGACGAACAACAGCAAACGTAATCCGAGCCCTAAGGAATGAGCATGTTGGGACCCGCGTGCTACCAGGCTAGGCGGCTTGCCATTTGAAGTTAAGCGACGTTTTTCAATCCAAAGCACAGGTCAGGCTACTGGAATATTTCCTAGACAACGCGGGAACACAACGCGTCTTCAACCAGGCACTCCTAGCAAACCTTCTTGGCCTATCGCCATCAACAATTGCCCGTATTGTCGAGCCCCTAATCAAAGAGAAGATAATACTCTTCGAAAAGTTTGACGAGGGCATGAAAATCTTTACGCTTAACGAGGCTGAAGAGAAAACTAGAGCCCTCGTAGAATTCCACAAGAGGCTAAAAGAACTCTAGGAGAGTTCCTTCGAATTACTTATTCTCAGTCTTAGCGACCGAGCGAAATTTGTCCGCCAGGGAATCACAAATCAGTGAACAGACGCGCCATTGCCGTAGGTTATAGTTTATTCTTAGCTCTTCGAGTGCTTCGACTACTTTGTCTTCTTCTTCTGGCGTCAATGTTTTTTTCCCAACTGAAGGTCGGCGAATATTTGGGCGGCCTATTAAGTGTTCCCCGAATTTCTCAAAGCAAGGATGAAAATTCCAAAAAGTACTCGAATTCCATTTGCGGAACTAAACTTCGCTGAGTAGCTCTCTGTCCATCCATGCGAGGTAGGGTCGGGACCCGCGGTCGATTTTGAGAGAGACTATCTCAGGCACCTCATAGCTATGTAGCGCGAGAATTCGTCGCCTCAATTTTGAGAAAATCTTTGAGTCGGTTTTGATTATCAGGAGCCATTCGCGTTCTTTCATGACCTTCCCTTTCCACCTATAGCATGAAATGACGGGGGCAATGTTCACGCATGCGGCTAGTCGCCTATGAACCAAGTCTCCAGCTATTTCGTGGGCTTCTCGAATGTTTCCGCAGGTCGAGAGAACTATGCTTCGGGGCATCTTGTGTCCCAGAAAGGTTTTAGTTGAGCACCCTAATTTCACTGCCGAAGATTTCAAATGGATCCATTTTTCTCTTTCTTAGTAGTCTATCTCGCAATCTGGGTCCTCATATGCATTGCGTGGTGGGCGTTTAGGGCTGAGAGGTTCGGCGTTTCCGGGCTCCCGTTCTACATAATTTACCGAACGACACGGCTGAACAGGCTGATTGAAAGGATCTCGAACTCAAAGCCCGCGGCCTGGAGAACATTTTGGAACATCGGCATCGTAACCGTCATCGGTGCGATGGTATTCATATTCTACCAACTTGCGACCAATCTGCTAAACTTGTTCTTCCGAACCCAACAAGCTGTCTCCATCCAGCCCATAATTCCGCTTCCGGGAGTTGGGGTAAGTTTCGAAACCTTCCCATACATCGTTCTAGCCTTGTCGGTTGTTGTGGTAACACATGAACTCTCCCATGGAATTGCCAGCCTCGCCGACCACGTTCCACTCAAATCCACCGGAGCTTTCTTTGGCCACGTATTGATGGGCGGTTTCGTTGAACCGGACGAAGAGAAGCTGACGCATGCAAGGAATTCAACTAAGCTTAGGGTCTTCGCGGCAGGCTCGTTCACAAACGCCGTGCTCGGAGTGCTCTGTATCTTTTTGCTGTTCAATTTCTCGGCCACAATCGCCCCATTCTACACGGTAACTACAACCGGCGTCGCAATCGGCTCAGTCCCCTCGAACCTACCCGCACATTCTTCCGGCCTTCAGGCAGGGGATATTGTAACGAGCATAAATGGAACAAAGATCACTGGCATCAACGACCTGCGCCAATACATGGCTGGAGTAATCCCAGGGGACGAAATTGCAGTCGGCACTCCACGCGGAACTTTCACGGTCAAGACGGGAGTGGATCAGACCAACTCAAGTCACGCCATAATTGGAATAGGCGGGTTGACGGATAACGTTGTTTACAACCCTAAGGTCCAAGGCTGGTCAAGTGAATTCCCCCCAGTCCTCTTGCACGCCGAGTTCTGGCTTTCCGTTGTCCTCATCAGCGTCGCATTGATCAACATGCTTCCAATGTACCCGTTTGATGGAGACAAATTCCTCGACACCGCCCTGAACGTACTTGGAATTACGAAAACGAAACAGATTCGCGCAGCAGCAAATCTCGCTGCCTACACACTTCTCTTCTTGAATGTGGGTTTGTCGCTTCTCAGGTTTGGTTTCCTGAGGTACTAAGGCTGTGGATACTGCAACTTGCACCTATTGCTCAGGGAATGCAGTTTACACGAGGGAGTATGAAGGCGTCTCCTTCTGCTCCAAGTGTTTTCGTCACGCCCTAGAGGAAAAAGTGCGCAAAACTATCACATGCCATCAAATGCTTGACTACGACGACCATGTCGCGGTCGCCGTTTCCGGCGGAAAGGACAGTTTAACACTGCTCAACGTTCTTGTAAGGTTGGAAGGCCGGTTTCCCAAGAGCCGCCTCACCGCGGTTTGCGTGGACGAAGGCATCGATGGGTATAGGGATGAGGCGCTCGAACTTGCTCGCAGGGCCTGCAGCCGGCTGGGCGTCGAACAAGTAGTAGTCTCGTACCGTGAACTTTTTGGCGTTACGACCGATGAGATCGCTGGGTTGAAGTTAGGGCAAACGCCTTGCGCATATTGTGGCGTATTTCGGCGAAAGGCAATCAACAAGGCTGCAGCCAAGATTGGAGCCACAAAAATCGCGACAGCACATAACTTGGATGATGAAGTGCAGACAGTACTCCTCAACATGTTGCATGGCGACCCCATGAGGATCGTGCGCTCAGGCCCATTTCTCAAAGACTCAAGAGGGAAGTTCCTACCACGCATCAAACCTCTCTCAGACATCCCCGAGAAAGAGATAGTTCTCTACGCCTACCTGAACCGACTGGAATTTCAGAGCATCGAATGCCCACATGGACATGAGGCCCTAAGAAACGACATCCGAGCTTTCCTGAACCAGCTGGAGCAAAAGCACCCCGGAAGCAAGTTTACGTTGCAAAGAGCCGCCGAAAGACTGCGCGATACATTGACCGAGACAACCCAAATCACGGAATTGCGTCAATGCGAAAAATGCGGTGACCCAACCCCACACCAGCTTTGTGAAGCCTGCGTAATGCTTGAAACTATCACAGCTTGAAACCGAAGAACACGGCACTATCACTGCCGTCTTTATATGACAACCAAGGTGAGAATCAATCGGCGATGGCAGGAGGATCGGGGAGCCAGCCGTTCCCTGTGACCCGAAATCGGCTATACGCGGGGACCCGTTAACCCGAGGGAGAGTCATCTCCTAACCGTAGTAGGCCTCCAAGGCCAACGATGAGACTCTGCCCCACCGGGCCAGCGCAGGGGAGAATCCTTCTGAAGGGAAGGATTCATCTCTTCATCGTCGAACCCGATGAGGCTCGGAAGAGAGCAGTCGTAAGGCGAGCGCCAAGGCGCTGATGGGATAACAGGGTGTAGGAGGTTGTGGAGAAACCGCTTAGGCGTGGAATGCCAATTCATCGGGGATGCTGCCATCGCCATACATAATGAAGAGCTCACCCCAAGATACACGGTAGTCTCTTTATTCGACGCTACCAAAGATTATCTGTACAAAAATTCTCATTAAATTCGCGGGAGCTTAGAATCTGCGGCCGAAGCCATTGGGTGAAGTCAACGCTTAATACGGCGGACCGTGTAGCCTACCAAAAATTCAGTGCAAATCAGGTCTGCCCCATGAGTCGTAAGCCGCCCGAGATCAGGATCTTCGAGAAATGGGGTGTTGATAACATCGAAGTTCTAGACCCGGGCCTCGAGAAGTATCTCTCTGTGAAACCCATTCTCTTCCCTCACAGCGGGGGAAGACATGAACACAAGCGCTTTCGTAAGTCAGCCCTCAACATCGTGGAACGCCTCGTTAACAATATGATGCGTCCCGGTAGGGTAGGTGGGAAGAAGACTAAGGCAATAAGCATTGTTCGGAACGCATTTGAGATCATCGGCCTAAAGACGGGAAAGAACCCTATCGAAGTTTTGGTAAAGGCCGTCGAGAACACAGCTCCAGCGGAAGATGTCACGCGAATAGCTTACGGTGGAATCGTCTACCCCATCTCAGTCGACATAGCCCCACTCAGGAGAATCGACATGTCCTTACGCTTCATGACAAACGGAGCGCGCCAAGCGGCCTATAGCAACCCTAGAACGATTGATGAATGCCTGGCTGAGGAGATATCGTACGCGGCCCAACGCGACAACAGGAGTTTCGCAGTCAGGAAGCGGGACGAAATGGAACGAGTAGCTTTAGCCTCGCGTTAAGCAAATTCCTTGAAATATTTTCCTACGCCGGACACTTTTCGTCTTTCGCAAAGTTCTAACCCTTAAATACGGGTGCCAGTGTTGACTAGCAAATAATCAGACAAATTGGAAAGATGAAATATGTCTGCAGCGAAGAAGCCGCATTTGAACCTGATCATCATTGGCCATGTAGACCATGGAAAGAGCACGATGACAGGCCACCTACTCTTCGATACAGGGAACGTGGACGAGAAGACCATTGCCAAGTATGCTGACGAATCGACCAAGCTTGGAGCTGGGGAGACTTTCAAGTTCGCATGGGTCCTCGACACGCTCAAGGAAGAGAGAGAACGTGGTGTTACGATTGACCTTAGGTTTGAGAAGTTCGAAACCGACAAGGTCTTCTTCACCATCATCGACGCGCCTGGCCATCGGGACTTCATCAAGAACATGATTACGGGCACGAGCCAAGCCGACGCGGCAATATTGGTAGTATCCTCGAAGAAGGGCGAGTTCGAGGTCGGCGTTGGCCCTGGAGGCCAAACCCGAGAACACGCATACCTAGCCCGAACGTTAGGCGTCGCCCAACTGGCCGTCGCTATTAACAAGATGGACGACGCGTCAACAAACTACGCGGAAGAGAGGTACAATGAGTGCAAGAAGGAAATGGAAGCCCTCTTGAAAGTTGTCGGGTATGATACCTCGAAGATTCAATTCGTTCCCATCTCAGGTTGGCTAGGCGATAACCTTGTTAAGAAATCAGCAAAGATGGCCTGGTACAAGGGCCCAACAATGATCGAAGTATTGAACAGCTTCACGGAACCAGTTAAACCAACCGACAAACCCCTAAGAATCCCCGTTCAGGACGTCTACTCAATTACGGGAATAGGAACTGTCCCCGTGGGCCGAGTCGAAACAGGGACTATGAAGGTTGGCGACAGCATCGTCTTCATGCCGGCAAACGCCAGAGGCGAATGCAAGGACATTGAAACCCACCACACAAAGATTCCGCAGGCGCTTCCTGGAGACAACATAGGCTTCAACGTAAGGGGCATAGGAAAGACCGACATACACAGAGGCGACGTGGCGGGACATACTGACAAGCCACCAACGGTCGCAGCCGAGTTCATTGGCCGAATCATCGTAGTATTCCACCCAACCGCCATTGCAGCCGGCTACACGCCCGTGCTCCACGCCCACACCGCAACCACCTCAGCCACCCTAACAGAACTACTGCAAAAGATAGATGCACGCTCAGGCCAGGTCACGCAGGAAAAACCTGACTTCCTCAAGACTGGCGACGCCGCCCTAGTGAAGATAAAACCGCTCCGCCCTCTAGCCGTAGAAGCATACTCCGACATTCCGCAACTTGGCCGCTTCGCAATTCGCGACATGGGTAGCACCATCGCGGTTGGCGTAGTTCAAGAGATCACACAGAAAGCCCAGATACCTGAGAAGAAGACCTAACCTTCTCAGACCCGAAATTATTTTTCCAGACATCCTTCGCCTAGCGAACGCTTTTTATTGGCCCCACCGGCCTAGGGGCATGTTTCGCACCTAGAAGGAAAGCATACTTTGCCAAACAAAGCGAGAATTCGGCTGTCAAGCACTGACCCCCAGGGCTTGAACAGCATCTGCGGTGAGATCATGAAAATTGCCGACCGCACAGGTGTGAAGCTCCGCGGGCCGATACCCCTCCCGACCAAGAGGCTATGGGTCCCGACACGAAAAAGCCCATGCGGGGAAGGAACGCACACATGGGACAGTTGGGAAATGCGTATCCACAAGCGGCTAATCGACGTTGATCCGAACGAACGGTTTCTCAAGCGTTTGATGCGAATTCAAACCCCTGAAAAAGTCTTCATCGAGATTGAACTTCTCTAAGCTCCCGCGTCCTATCTCCGGATTCTATTGATCTTTCTGGCTAACGTAAAATCCTTCATCGTTAAGCCGCCGGAATCATGTGTCGTTAGCACAAGCTTGACCTTATTGTATTGAACTAATATGTCCGGATGATGGTTCATGGATTCGGCGCGTGTTGCAACGCGATTTACGAAGCGCATGCTCTGAGCAAAGTCTTCAAAAGCGAATGATCTCCAAATGTATTTGCCCCTGAGTCGCCAGCCATCAGTTCTCGTGAGCTCTAACTTGATCCTACGCTCAGTTAGCCTCAATTCGCATCAAGCATTCTAGTTTCTACTTGCAACTATTTATGGACAACTCAGGGAAGATGGGACGTTTTGTTATCGAACTGCGACTGTGTGGTTTATCAAGCACAGAATAGAGAAAAGATCGTGCTTAGGTGATAGAGTTCGAATTCCCAAACAGGAACCTCGAATAAGAATCAGCAATTGGCAGTGCTGCCTGCAAGTTTGATTTTGCCCCTCCGCATCTTCATGGGGGCCACTTTCCTATACGCTGGCCTACAACACCTCACAGACCCATCATATTTTGATGGGTCGAAGCAGGGTTACATTGGACACCTGGTTGCGCAATACGCCGTCGGGTCACCGATCCATGATTTTCTGTTGGGAGCTATTGCGCCAAATGCGGTCGCCTTCGGTTATATGGTCGCGGTTGGGGAATCGCTGATTGGAGTGGCAGTGCTACTTGGATTTCTTTACCGCATCGCAGCTTTTGCAGGGCTCCTGCTCAACTTTACGTTCTTTCTTTCAGCCACATGGAACGCTTTTCCGTTCTACTTTGGATCTGATATAGTGTTCGTTTTGTGCTGGCTGACACTCCTGCTGACGGGACCGCAATCGGGCCTAAGCCTAGACTCAGCGATCGCCAAACGCGCCTCCGGGTTACGGTGGCTTGCCCCAGCCACGATTCAACAACCAGTTACCGCACAGGCGGCGGAGCAGGAAACGAAAACATCCGAAGCGAGAATCCAGGCCCCCGAGAGAGCGAAACTCTACCCTCGGCAGGTTGCCGAAGTCAACAGGGCATTTGATAGAATAGATTCACAATTTGTTTCACATGACGAAACGCGAACGATACTAGAATTCGTTCGAGCCTTTGTCATCAGCTTGGGAGTTGACAGGGGCGATACGGCCAAGTTGTTAAGTGGCCTCCGAACTCTGGTGGAAAGAGACACGTGGCAAGAACCACAAGCAGAGAACAGTTGATAGGATTGCCTGACGTGGAGAATACTGAGCAGCTCGCAGAGACACTCGCCCGAAAATATGAATTGAAGGTTCCTAGCGATGTGGTTGCCTCGATTCTTGCGTCGAAACCTAAACTTCCCGTTCTACTTTCGCGTGCGGCATTCAGGGCTGACGCTGTTAGGACTGCGCCGGAAGTCAGAGTTCAGAGAGAGCGAAGAAACTTCCTACGGAACGTCTTAGGGCTCGCCGCGGTTTCACTCCCAATCCTATTATGGATTAAGGTGGCTTTCTTCTCACCTCAGGCTCAAGCACCGTCGTACGTTTCGAACCCCGGCCCGCAAGCTGGGGAGCGGCTGCTCGCGAATGCTTCGAACATTGCGTTGGGTCAATCGGTGGCGTTAAGCGACCCAACATATGGGCCCATGCTTCTGATTCACTTGATGAATGGACAATTCGTGGCGTATAGTGCAATTTGCACGCATGCTGGTTGTCAGGTTCAATTTGACCCGAGCGCTCAAGACATTGCGTGCCCATGCCATGGTGCTGTCTTCGACCCCAGTAACAATGCCCAGGTGATAGCTGGCCCAGCTCCTTACCCGTTGCAGAAGATATCCATCCATTACGACCAAGCGTCCGGGAACATCTTCTTGCAAGGCTAATTCCAAAAAGTACTCTCCAAGATTTCGTTCGCTAAGAAAGCCGCACCGAGGCTTCCTGGGTGATTTTCTCGCCTGCACATCACCTTAATTTGCAACACAGGATTGTATGAGTGCCCGGTGCGGGGATACCAGAGCCAGGTCAAATGGGCGGGTCGCGTGCTACGCATGAGTGCGGCATGTGATGCTTACGCATGGCCACGCGCGCTACACTCAAGATTCGCGCTCGGCGCGAGGGTTCACGTGCGCGGGTGAGCTATCCCGTGGCGTAGGCCTTCGTGGGTTCGAATCCGGGCCTTTGACAAGGTCGGCGAACGTCCCACTCCCCGCACCAACCACCGTCACGGACGCAGGCGGGCAGGGCAGTGTCAACCCGACATCGACCTAGGGAGCTTGCGCGCGTTTTCTTTCCTTGCTGGACCATACGCCCCGAATAATTCATTGCCAATTCCTCTTTCACAGCGGTTCTGCACAGTGGGACGAGGGCGTCCAGTATTCCAAAGGCTTAGGCATCGTGAGCCTGCGAAGTCAAGTATGTTTGTGTGTGTGCAGGACTTCTGCATGACTCTCCAAGCTAACCGGTTTAGCCAGTCCCCGCAATCTTGACGGCGAGATAGGTAACGAGCAAGAGCAATCCAATGATAGTTCCCCTATTCACGAACGTAGGCATTAGGTCCTGATCCTTTTGCTCATACCGAAGTGCATTGGTAATGGGCGTTACAAGGAATATGATGGATGGCGAGAAAAGGAGCAGAACCCAAGGTAATCCGCCAACCAAGACAACGCTGACAAATAACACGAGAACCAAGAAAAGGAGCACAACACAAACCTTGAGCGCCCTCTTCCTGCCAAGCCACGTCACGGTTGTCCTTATCATGCCTCTATCGGAATCATGATCTCTAATCCCATTGACAAGCTCTGCCAGGATAGACAACAGAAAGAGCATACCGCTCAACCCGGCCCCCACGAAGTCAATGGGGTGATAAACGGAGTAAGCCATTACCCCATATATGGCATTCCAGGAAGCGTGGCAGACAACATCAAGACCAGGCCTAGCCTTTGCCCTAAGACCTAAAGAATAGCCACCAAGCAACATAATCACCAGGATCCCAAGCAACCTATTCAGAAAACTGAGGAGATAGATGGATAAGGCCGCCCCGCCCAAAAGAATTAGCACGAGTGCCCAAGCCGCAGCCACAGACAAGTCACCCGACGCCACAGGGTTTCTTAGCTTGCCAGCCTTTCTGTCAAGTTCTGCATCGGCAATATCGTTAATCACAAAACCAAAAATGGAGGAGACTGCAACGAAAAGAAGCACCGTCAGAATTCTGCCATCGACGGGATATCTGGCCACGAATGCACAAGCCAAGGCAGAAACCAAGTAGCACGGCCCGTACTCATGGAATCTCACGATTCGCACAAACGCGTTCCGCGAAACAACTCGCTTCATAGAATCGCCCGAGTCCAACCTCGACGTACACCAGATGATGACGTCTTAGTGCATCAGACCTACAATTATCATGCTAACGCCGATTAGGCCGCGCAGAATTCTTCCGGCCTGGAACAGCCAGGGCGGATGGGAAGGACGCCAGTAGAGGATGTTCAAAAATCCTTCAGCGGAAAGGTAGATGCCCATCGATATGAGGAAGGCAGCGACAAGCAAGCTGAGAACCAAACCGAATTTCCTGAAGAAACTAATCTACTTTTGCTCGCAGTATTATGTTTGAACCACACTCAATGTGACAAAACAACTAAATGCGCGACAAATTGGTGTGTGCACCCTTTTGGGCCACCAGATGCAATGCTTCCCAGCTTTTGGAAGAGCGACGTTAGATCACGCAGTGAAAACGTTTCTTTCTAAGTCGTCCTTACCTGCTATGGGTTAGCTGAATGACTTGTAAATTGCAGGGTATTTTTCGATGAGTAGTAAGTTGAGTTTGAGAACGTTTACGTACGGATCGCCGGCGACCCACATTGTTCTCTCGACGTTATCATCGACGATTTGCTTAATCGAATCTGAAGGAATCCCTGTTGCGTTGCTTATTCGCGGAATTTGTGAGTAAGCATCTTGGAGAGTTATATCGGGGTCCACTCCTGAGGCCGAATTGCTCGCCCAATCTGCATGGAAGAACATTGAGGAATTGAAATTCTGAGCGATCACGATCGCGCCTACTGGGCGACCGTGGAGTTGCACTATGCTGCCGTTTGCCTGGGACGGGAGCAGAACTTGCGCAACACCTGTCACCAATAGTGGGAAGACTAGTCCACATAATACGAGTGAAATGATTGCCAGTCGAACGGTTGGCCCATAATTACTCCCCAACTTGATAGCCTCCTAAGTATGCATCGCCAAGATTACGATATCGATTAGCTTGATTCCGACGAAGGGGACTATTACTCCTCCGACTCCGTAGATCAACGTGTTCTTCAGGAACAATGTCATTGTGTCAGATGGTTTGAAGGATACACCCTTCATGGCTAGTGGAATCAGGAGCGGTATTATGATCGCGTTGAATATCAACGCGGAGAGCACCGCAGTATGTAAGCCCAGACCAAGAACATTCAGGGCCTGAAGTTCGGGTATGACCGCAAAAAGGACTGGCGTAATGGCAAAATATTTCGCTACGTCATTTGCGATGCTGAAGGTTGTGACTGCTCCGCGTGTCATGAGGAGCTGTTTTCCGAGCATGACAACTTCGATGATTTTCGCGGGATTGGATTCTAGGTCAACCATGTTGGCTGCTTCTTTTGCTGCTTGAGTCCCGGAATTCATTGCCAGTCCGACGTCGGCAAGAGCAAGGGCGGGCGCGTCATTAGTTCCATCACCGATCATGGCAACGATTCTTGTGTTAGCTTGTTCACGTTGGACGATTCCATGCTTGTCTTCGGGTTTTGCTTGAGGTACAAATTCGTCAATGCCCACTTCCGTTGCGATGCTTTTGGCTGTGAGTGGATGGTCTCCGGTTATCATCACTGGCCGTATGCTCATTGCCTTAAGGGATTGAATCTTTTCCTTGATACCGGGCTTCAAAATGTCTCTTAGCCGAATTATGCCGATTACTTCGCGGTTCTTGGTTATTGCAACAGGACTGTCGCCTTGATTGGAAATCTTGGTTATGACATCGTCGAAGTCAGGTGGAGTTGATTCCGCGAGCTTCTTTATTGCGTCTGGCGCACCTTTGATTATCTCAACTTCGCCGCCGGCCAAGGAGCTGGTTATTGAATCTGTGAACTTTCGCCTGAATCTCATCCTCTCCTGACCACCTTTGGGGAGCATGAAGCCCGTACCGCCGGTGAATTTCACACCACTCGTTCTGGTCGTCGCGGAGAACTCATAGGACTCGGATAAGGCGAGGTCGTTCAACTCCCTCGGTATCAAACCGCCACTGTAGGCTAACCTGATTATGCTACGTCCTTCAGGTGTGTCGTCATGCCAGGAGGCGAGAAACGCCGCTTCTCCTACTTCTCGTTCTGAGTGGCCTGCGAAGGGTATGAATTCTATTGCTTGTCTGCTTCCTACGGTTATTGTTCCCGTCTTGTCGAGAAGGATCGTGTCTGTGTCGCCTGCGGTCTCAATTGCTCTTCCTGACTTCGCAATAATTTTCCTCGCGTAGAGCCTAGACATACCAGAAAGCCCTATCGCAGGAAGAAGCGCACCTATAGTTGTGGGAAGGAGGCAAACGTACAACGCGATGAGAACGGAGAGATCGGCTCCAAGGCTAAGCACAACGGATAATCCGAGGAGCGCGAAGATAATTATTGTAAAAATAGCGGTAAGGCCGATGAGGACTACGATAACAGCCTGTTCGTTTGGTGTCTTAGGCCTCTTCGAGGATTCTACTAACCTGATCATCTGATTGATGTAGCTATCCTCAGGGTTTACAGTAACCCTGGCGGTTAATGTATCGCTAATTAGCTTTGACCCGCCGATTAGGGGATCGCTGGGGGCCTTCCTGACCGGTACAGATTCGCCTGTGAGAAGAGATTCATCCGCCATCGCTATTCCTTCAGTGACTTCCGCGTCTATCGGAATCAGATCGCCCTTCCCAAGCAGAATCATATCCCCTCGGCGTAATTGACCAGAAGGAGTAAGGACGACCGTCTGCTCCTCAGTTTCGCCTTTTGTCTCAATGACTATTTTCTTAGTCATGGCTTCTGTTTCGAGTTTCCTAAGACTCTTCGCGGTGTTCTTTGCCTGTGTTTCAGCGAGAGAATCTGAGAGAGTGCTGAACCAGACCGTAATGAGTAAGATTGCAGCAACTTCAACATAGAAGATCCGCTCATTCGGGCTTGCTACCGGAACAAACCATTGCGGGTACACGGCCATCGCAGTTACAACGAAGAAGGTGACTTCGACGATGAACATAACTGGGTTTTGTATGAGCGAGATTGGGTTCAATCGAACAAGTGAGTCGATGAATGTTTTCCCGGACATAGCCCCTTGCGAAAAGCCAATTCGCTGACCCTTCTCTGACATCTCATTCGCCTCGCACTATTGACTAAACCCGTTCACATTTCCGTGAAGGAAGGACAGGATTGGGCCCATTGCGAGGAATGGGAAGAAGGTTAAGACAACAAGGATCAGGGTAGCCCCTATGAGTACGATTGAAAACATTATGCTATCAGTCCGTAGCCCTATCTCTGCATGTCTCTTCCTGTTTAGCATCGAGCCTGCGAGCGCCAAGAGCAAGAGCATCGGAGCGAACCGACCTGCAAACATTACCAGGCCTGTTGAGATATTGAAGAATGGAGTATTCGCAGACGCGCCTAGAAAGTCCGAGCCGTTGTTTGCCGCTGCGGACGTGTACTCGTATAGGATTTGGATGAAACCGGTCGCATTCCCGCTTACGCCGATAGCGTTGGCAGCTCCTGTTGCATATGCGAGGACTGTAGGTAACAGGATTATAATCGGATGAACAAGGAAGGCCGCCATTACAAGCAATACGTCACGCCCGTTAATTTTCATCCCCAAGTATTCCGGCGTTCTGCCCGACATGAGCCCAACTATGAATACGGTAATCACGGTGTACATGACCATGTACATCATTCCAACACCCTTTCCACCGGGCGTTGCCTGAATCAACATGCCCATGAAGGCCGCGAGTATGACAAGCGGGTGCATGCCGAAGAGCGAAGCGTTAATAGAACCAGTTGTAACGGCCGTCGTGACTACGGTCCAGAAGGCTGAGAAAAATCCTCCAAACCGAACCTCCATCCCCGGACCAAGTTGGGGAGTCGGGACAAAAGCGATCATTAGATCTATAATGAAGAGCCCATAAGAGGCCCAAAGTATTGGCCTACTTTCCTTTCTCTTTCCAAGAACCTCACCATACACGAAGCACAAAACTGTCGGCAGAAGTAACATCAAGATAATTTGAAGAACGTCCGATGCGGGATTCGGGTTCTCTAATGGGTAGGCAGAGTTTGCTCCGTAATATCCCCCGCCATTCGTACCTATCTGCATTATCGAGACGAGAGACGCGACGGGACCGACCAGAATGAATTGCGTCGTCCCTTCCACTGTTTTCACGACAGTGTAACCGTTGAGCGTTTGGGGCACGCCCAGCCATACGAACATCATTGCGGCTACAAAGCACAACGGGAAGAGTATTCTTGTCAGGGTCCTCACGAAGTCAACATAGAAGTTTCCTAGGTCTTTGGAACCGGTCTTGAAGCCCCTTACCATTGCTACAGCGGCGCATAATCCTGATGCCGCTGAAGTGAATTGTAGAAACTGAACCGCCGACATCTGGCTTAGATATGAAAGCGTGCTCTCCCCATTGTAATGCTGAAGGTTAGTATTCGTTGCAAATGAGATAACTTGCATGAAGGCGAGGTCCAATGTTAACCCCGGAAACCCTTGGGGATTCAAAGGTAGCCTGTCTTGGAAGACAAAGACCAGGAACGCAAGCGCCATCTGAAAGACGTTAAGCATCATCAATGATAGAAAATACTGCTTCCAATCCATTCGATGATTCTTGTTAACGCCTCCGAGTCGATAGATTACGTTCTCAATCGGTAATAGCGCGGTGTCAAGGCGGCTTGGCGCACATGCAAACACTCTTGTGACGTAGGGCGCTAGAAGGCGGCCCAAAGCAATCACTAACGCGAATATCAATGCAATGACGGATAATTGAATTAAATCGATCAAACTGCCTTAGCACCATCTATTTACTCCAGAACCTTCATCAACACTATGGATTAGTTGCATCAAGACCCTAGAATAAAAGAAACCGTTACTGCGGTTTCGCGGGCTTAACGCCGTTCCTTGGCCCTTTGGGTGCGCTTAGTACGATCGAAGTGACCGTACTCTTTACGCCTTTAATCTTCAGAATTTTGTTTTTCAGAAGTTCCCGAAATTCCTCAATGTCGGCTGCTGAAACAAGCGTGACGATATCAAATTCGCCCGTTACTTCGTAGAGTTCTTCCACGTTAGGTAACTGAGACAGGGTCTGTACGACGTCGGCAAGAGTGGGCGAGTCGACAAAAATGTTTACGAAAGCCAGAAGACGTGCCAAAGTCAACCATCGATCCTTTGCTCCGGATTTACAACTTAAAACCACACCGAACGGTAGACGGCATATTAAGCGTTGCCGTTCAATTAGTTGAGATATTAACTAGAACTTCCAGGCGGAAGGAAATTTCTGCGTTAGAGAGAAAATTAGTCGTTTGGATTTCGACTACTCTTGGAACCAGGAATAGGGTTCCGCAGAAGTTTCTTCCTCTGACAGACGTCTTAGCTTCTCTTTCTTCATATCTTATCCTCCTTCACGCTTTTTGCGGATACTAGAGCTATTTGCGTAGCCGCTGCGATTCATGTGAGCTATATGATTCCACCACATTCGTAACATCATTGCTTTTTCGCGCTTTGTTGTGTTGCCTCTTCTACTGTGAGGTTCAGCACGACTTCTGCAACGTCGCTGGCGTATTCTCCGATTCTTCTAAGGCTGTCGGAGATTAGGGTCGTTGCGGACAGGTCGTTAGCAGGTAGCTTCTCTTTGACAAGGCGGTCTAGGAGCTTAGACTCAAGTACTGCCATCTTGTCCTTTTCGAGAAGTGTCTTCTCAGCAAGCTCATAGTCATGCGCAAAAAGGGCGTGCAACGCGCTTTCCATCACCTTGTACGAGAATTGTGCGAGAGCGTTGGTTTCCTTCGTAACAGCAGGTTCAAGAGGGTGACTTAGGGCCAGTGAATTCTGTGCCACGCGACAGGCATGGTCTGCTGAACGCTCGACGCTTTTCGTGATAATCCTGTATCCGAGACACTCGACTGGAGATTTGAGACCTATTCGTTCCAATAATGGCAGATGTTGGACCGCCCACTTGAGCTGCCTGATTATGTAGAGGCTGAACCTGTCTATTTCATCGTCAATCTTGATGACCTGTGCTGCCAAGTCCTTGTCTCCAGCGATGAGGGCCTGCATCGCGTCCTGTTGCATTGAGCTCATTATCGAACCCATTCGCCGGAGAGCATCGGGAACGAGTAGCTGAGGATAGTTGAGAAGGACCTGCAACGTGGCGCTTCTAGCGGACTCGGTCACCATTTCTGTACCGACCAATTTCTGTCGCGCTACATCGCGTATCGCATCGCGAACTGGCGGTGCGAGATTACCCGATTTTGAGCTAATGTCAATCGTCGAATATCCAATGACATACAACGAGATGATTTTCCTGGTCACAGCGCCTGGATCTGCGTCGGGGGCAACTGACAATTCGCACCTCGCGTGCTCTCCATCAGATCTCACTGCATCAAAGGGAATCAGAAGAAGCCCCTGGTTCTGCTGCTTGCTGAACTCAACGCGCCCTCCTTTCTTCAGCCCCGCAGATTCAACCCAATGCTTAGGGATAGATACGATGTAGGACCCACGCCCTGTTACTTGCACTCGACGAACGTACCTATCCTCGAAGCCTTTGTCGGCATCTATGACAGATTTCATGGTACGCATGTAGATGCGCCAGGATTTCTATGTAACGCTTCTAGATTACTATATCTTGCTGGCCGTAACTATGTATACCACTGAATCACCAATGTAACAAGCGTGGTCGGCAATCCGCTCTAGGTATCTCATAACTAGCGTTGAGGCAAGTGCACATTTCACGGATATCGTCTTGTCTCCAGTGATTTGTTTCATGTAGTCAAGGTACATCTTGTCAACCAGATCGTCCTCGGGGCGCAACGATCTTGCGAGCTTTGTGTCCTTGGTGCGGAAGGATTGTACGCTAGTTTGAATCATCTGAGTAACTCGTCCCGAAAGCTCTTCAACAGGCGTCCTGTCGCATAGTGAGACATCTCCGAAAATTTCAAGGACCTGGGCGATGTCATATGCGTACCTACCGAATCTCGAGAAACCATACGCGATTTCGAGACACGACTTTATGTAACGCAGGTCTGAGGCAACGGGTTGGTAACGGGCAAGTAATTCGACTGCGAGTTCTTCAACCTCGTTGGACAGGGTCGATAGTTGACGCGCGCGGTCAAGGGCTTGCTGGGTAATTTGTTCTCCTTTCGCGTAGGCTTGGATCGCCCTCATCACAGAGTCTTGGGCTAGGTTGCCCATATCGCTGATGGCATTCGATAGCCTCTCAAGGCCCATATCCATTAGGCGTGGCAATGTCATTCAACCAAATTTTCCACTAATGTAGCGCTCAGTTAGTTCATTCTTTGGATTCGAGAAGATTTGTTCCGTGATTCCGAATTCAATCAACTTACCCAGGTACAGAAAGCCAGTAAAGTCAGAGATCCGAGCGGCCTGTTGCATATTGTGCGTTACGACGATAATCGTGTAAGTTTCCTTTAGCTTGACTATCAGTTCCTCAATCTTTGCCGTCGCAACTGGGTCGAGGGCTGAACATGGTTCATCCATGAGAACAATTTCTGGCTCCACAGCCAAGGCGCGTGCGATGCAAAGCCTTTGTTGCTGGCCTCCCGAAAGACTTGATCCAGACTCATTCAACCGGTCACCAATTTCATCCAACAAGAAGGCCTGCCTCAGATTCTGCTCAACCTTCTCAGCAATCAACTTACGGTCTCTTACTCCGTTCAACCGAAGGCCAGCCGCTACGTTATCAAAAACGGACATGGTCGGAAACGGGTTCGGCCGTTGAAATACCATCCCGATCTTTCGACGAACGGTCACAGGATCCACATCCTCAGAAAGCACGTCCGCATCGTCGAGCACGATCCTACCAGAAACCCACGCGCCGGGAGTAACTTCATGCATCCGGTTAAGACAACGAATGAACGTCGATTTTCCGCAGCCAGACGGCCCAATCAGGGCAGTAACAGCGTTCTCTTTGAACTCGATACTGATTTTCTCCAAGACTTGTTTCTTAGCGAAACCTGCGCTGAGGTCTTCGACCCGAAGTTTATTTTCCAAATCCAATGAATTTCTCCCGTCGCTCGCAACTCTAGACTTTCTTATCAATTCGACTAGAGCATTTGAATTAATCAATGCTGGTCTAGGGACTCTCGCCAGGCACCATAGTTGAAGGTAAGGCATGCGACTCGTATAGATACATGTGCTTGCGCGTAATCATCATGGTATTCCACTAAATACGATCATGGAGGCATGTGCAGACACGATGATGAATATGTCTAACCAAACAAGCAAACGAAATGTTCGATACGTGATTATTGCTATCGTTATAATAGTGATAATTGCAGGCGGACTCTACTACCAAACAACACTGAACATGGGCAATACATCGACTACCAGCATGATGACTGAATCCAGCCAAGTCCCGGTTTCCTTACTCGGCGCTGGGGCCACCTTCCCAGCTCCACTCCTCCAAAAATGGACTGTGCAATATGGCCAGCTAAACCCCTCCATCACTATCAGTTACAACCCGATCGGCAGTGGTGGCGGAATCCAACAGATTACTCAGAAGACGGTTGACTTTGGCGCGTCTGATGCTCCACTAAACGACAACCAACTCGCGGCAGCTCCAGGACTTGTGCTCTTCCCCGAAACTCTCGGGGGGGTGGCAGTTACCTATAACCTCGTCCAGTTCGGAATCGCAAATACTACGATTCTTCACTTCACGGGCCCCGTCCTCGCAGCCATATATGCAGGCAACATTACCAAATGGAATGACCCACAAATCCAAGCACTTAACCCTGGCATCGCCCTTCCCAACAACCAGATTATCGTGGTTCACAGATCCGACGGAAGTGGGACCACCTACGCGTTCACGAACTATCTTTCAGTCGTCGATAGTGCGTGGTCGAGCGAGGTAGGATACAGCACCTCAGTAACGTGGCCGGTTGACAAGCTAGCAACGGGCGTAGGTTCCAAAGGGAACGCAGGCGTTGCCGGGACTGTAGTGAACACTCCAGGAGCAATCGGATACGTTGATGTCATCTACGCAGTTCAGAACCACTTAGGAGTAGGCGGAGTGCAGAACGCCGCAGGAAACTTCGTGGCACCCAACTTACAGACCATTCTCTGGGCTGCTGCAAATGCAACCGGGACACCAAACCCTGTCGACTTACGGTTGCACATAGTCAACGCGTCTGGCGCCCAGTCTTATCCCATCGCAACCTACACATACATTCTTGTCTACAAAGACATGTCAGCACAACCAAATATGAGCTTGGACAAGGCGAAAGCACTCGCGAAGTTCCTGTGGTGGGCAATACACGATGGACAACAATACTCTACAGCTTTGATCTACGTACCACTTCCACAAAACGTTGTGGCCGCAGATGAACAACTCCTGATGTCGCTAAACTATCAAGGCCAACCATTAGTCAGTCAGTAAACAAAATGATGAACTCGAATCCACGAAGCCGCGCCCAAAAGCGGGCGCGGCCTCCAAATTTCTTTTTTCTTATCCTCGGGTTAGCCGCAGTCATAATCCCCATCATTGCAGCATTGATGCTATACGAAATTGGTAACGGCAGCCTCAGCTCCATAGATGCCTTTGGAGTCAGTTTCCTTTTCAGTTCCGACTGGATCCCTAACCCACCCAACGGTGGACCACCCATTCTTGGGGCGCTGCCCTCTATCTACGGCTCGATTGTCACAACGGCGCTTGCCTTAGTTCTTGCAGTCCCCGTTAGCCTAGGAGTTGCTCTTTTCCAGAGTGATTTAGCACCTATCAAACTGAGGGTCCCGTCGATGTTCATGATAGAGATGCTCGCTGCAGTTCCGAGCGTTGTGTACGGCCTTTGGGCACTACTTGTTTTGGTTCCCTTCATGCGAGATTACGTCAATCCACAGTTGAAATCAAGCTTAGGATTCCTACCGCTATTTACTGGCCCCACAACAGGTCTTGGAATGTTGACTGCGGGCGTCATACTGGCCATTATGATAATCCCTTACGGATCAGCCGTGATGCGAGAGGTGATCTCTGCCGTACCCCGAAGTCAACGTGAGGCTAGCATAGCCCTTGGTGCAACAAATTGGGAAATGATTCGCACCGCAGTTCTCCCATTCGCGCGAGCTGGAATTATCGCGGCGGTTGTGCTCGCCATGGGGCGAGCCATTGGCGAAACCATGGCTGTGACGATGGTGATAGGAAACGTTGCCAGAATTTCACCATCACTCTTCCTGCCCGCCGAGACGATACCGAGCGTTATCGCCAACGAATTTACAGAGGTCGCCGGCAACGACGTCTACCTATCCGCATTGTTCGAGCTAGCACTAATTCTGTTTGCAATTGCCTTCATAATGAACCTCGTAGGAAGGGTCGTCATCAATAGACTGAGCTTCAAGGTTCGAGGTGAGCTTCCTGCTTAGCCACAGCAGACGAAGAAAGGCAGGCAACGCATTATACATCATCCTCGCGACGGCCTGCTTTTTCGCGGCCTTAGTCCCGTTGATTTCAATTCTTTACGAAACGATCGCACACGGAGCCGCCGCTCTGAGCCTCGCATTCTTCACCCAAGTTAGTCCCCCAATAGGGGGTAACGGGGGAGGAATACTGAACGCGATTGAAGGAAGTCTAGTGATGGTGGGCTTAGCTTCTCTCATAGGGGTTCCAATCGGGGTTTTTGCTGGAGCATACCTCGCTGAATATCCTGGGAAATTTGGGTACTACGTGAGGCTTCTGGCAGAGGTTCTAACCGGAGTGCCATCAATTGTAACTGGAATCTTCATCTACGAGTTGATAGTGGCCACCCAGCATAGGTTCTCAGCTTTCAGCGGCGGAGTCGCACTTGGTGTCATGATGGTCCCAATTGTTGCAATTTCGACGCATGAATCGCTAAAGCTCGTTTCCTCTTCCATAAGAGAGGGTGGCTTGGCCTTGGGGATTTCTCGGGCCAAGACGCTAGTGTATATTCTCCTCAGCTCCGCAAGGAGCGGCGTCATCACTGGCATCGCACTAGCGGTTGCTCGCGTTATGGGTGAAACTGCACCCCTACTATTTACTGCACTCGGAAGTCAGCTCATGATGACAAACATCAACGACCCCGCATCTTCACTAACATTGCTCATTTTCGACTTTGGCACGTCTCCGTACGAAAACGCCCATGCACTAGCATGGGGAGCTGCTCTTACATTGCTTGTTATCGTACTAAGCCTCAGTATAGTGGTTAGACTTGCATCACGCCTGAAGGTTTCTGGAACAGAATGACATAACCAAGAACCAATTAAGTCCGCGCGAAAAGTTGACAAGCTGGAATCGGGGAAGTAGACAGATCTTCTCTGCCTACTTACACCGAGACAACTTAGCACCATCACGCCAGAAGGCCAGCCTTCTATAGTAATCGCGTAGATTCACAGTGTTCTCGCGAGTTCTATACGCATCTTTCTTCTACTTGATTATGCTCATCTCAGGGCAGAACTCAAGAACGCTTGAACGTGTTGGTTGAAATGGAAAAAACAACAGGAAACGCATGCCCCAGATGCGGGTTGGGAACTTTCAACATATACTATGATGACGGAACCGATTTGCAACTTGGGGCTTTGTGCGATTCATGCGGCCTCAAAGGCTTCTTCGCAAACGACAAGCTTGTTCCACTAGCACTTGCCTGAACCGCGGAGCGAATAAGGATTGGTAAGCAGACTTCAACACAGAGGAAGAGTCATCTTCCAATGCGAATATTGCGGTTTCGGTTACGAAGATCTTGGCACATCAGAGAGATGCGAAGAATTCTGCGCTACCCATAGCAGCTCCTCCACTAGAATAACTCGGACTGCCGTTTACGTTCCCTCCGTTCGCACCATCCCCGTAACAGTGGCCTGAGCAGTTGAAACTTCAGCGCATTTCTGTTCCTCGTGCTGCTGTTCAGCCTTTCCCCTTCCGTGCGACACCTTCCTATGTCACAGGATAATAGTTGAACTAGTTATCGACTCGTTTTCGGCGAAGGAACAGAATGGCGGTGATTGCGCCAACAAGCCCGAGCAGCGCTACGATAATTCCCGCAATGGGAGCTAAAGCTGTGTTCAGGTTTGTTGCTTGCGGAATTAGGTTCATGTCGCTGACAGTAAGGTGAAAATTCATGGAATACCCGACATTCAGGGTGCCGTTGTACTGCCTCGATGCCAAGACACCGGCGCTATTCGTCGCCTTGCTCACGAATAGTTTGAACCCTGCGTTTCCTCCCGACGTCACTACGAGTTCGTATTCGCCGGTTGGGTTAACTATTAACAAATCTTCTGAAGAATTGTGAGTAATTGAAGCATTTGGAATTTCCTCGACAAGTTTTCCTGTTTGGGGGTTGACCCCTAGGGGCCTTTGCTCTTCGTCATAGATCGTAAGGTAGGCATAGAGCGATCTCAACTCGGCGTATAGATAGGTTTCAGCAGGAGGATTAGGGATGGTAGGTGGACCAACCACCCCGGTTGCGATAGCAGACACGTATATCCCTTGATCAGCTCCACCGCCAGACCAATAGAATTCCCCACTCGTACTGTTCCACACGAGGTCCATCGAAGCTTCGCCTGTAGCCAACATCCCCAGGCAACCACCAACAACGAGGCAACGAAGAGTTTTCACCGTAGCTTCACGCCAGAATCCATCCGCGGATTCGACTAAGATAGGCCCGATAGTTCCAACTGTGTCATTCCTGAAGACTGCAATCGCGGAACTGTCCAATCCAACAACAACCAGCTCAAATGGTGAACTGCCCCATGGGGGCCCTTTTTCTGGGACAGTTCCTATGTAGCATGGGCATATAATCGAGGCTGGAATCGCCCACGTTGTTGCGCCGAAATTGTTGGACATCTGGAGCACGTACATTGAGCCTTCGTTCGAGATGTGTGAGTAGAAGATGAATGATTGAGGGAATGAAACAGGGTCGGTGTAGAAAGGGGCGCGGCATGAAAGCCTGCGACTCGATTCGGGTTCGCACAAAACGGGTTGGCGGGCCGTGGAGCTATTCCAAACTTGGAAGGTAAACGTTCCGTAGTAAGTCGGACTCTCAAGCTTGGCTAACTCAACCGTGTTCTGAGCCCATAGAACGAAGTTACCGAGTGAATCAGAGATCCAAAAATTCTGTTGGATAGAAAAACAATCTACAAGGTTGGGCCGTAAGCAGTCCTCGATTGGACGCTCACCAAGTATGGAATAAGCGTCCGCCATCCCGAACGTGATCTTACTCCAAACGGAGACCGCTTGATGACCGAGGACTGCAAATGGGATTCTTTCGAAAGAAACCGTCGGTTGAGCGGAAAAGAGGACGACTAACAGTAAGAGGGCTCCCCCTCTTTTAGCGGCTGCTCTAATAGGACCGCTCGAAGCCCATCTTTTCATTCTATCTCACCAAGTGAATTTGAGGAAGTCTTATACAATGTTGGCGTTCAGGCCTCTTTCCATGACGTTGCAAATGCATACGAGGGACCAAGGATGAATTCGACGCAAACTCAAGCGGATGGGTATAGGCTGCGTCTTGAAAGACTGAGAAAATCGATAGCTGTGAATGGGCTTCAAGGAATGATTCTCGTCCCCGGCCCAAACCTAAGATACTACACAGGCGTCAATTCGATGCTTTTGGAAAGGCCATTCCTATTCTTTGTAAGCAAAGAAGGAGACCCGCACCTTGTCGCGCCGACGCTCGAATCAGGCCCTTACCTGACAAACCCCGTCCACATGGTCGTACATTCCTGGGACGATGGGGTAGGTCCAAGGAACGCAATTGAAGGTGCGGTTCAGCAAATCGGAATACAGGGCAAATGGGGGCTGGAGGGTAGAGTACCTTACCAGTACATCAGCACATTGCTCAAGTCGTCACAACCCCAGCTCGAGAATGCCGAACCGATTCTTCAGGGGATAAGAGCGCGAAAGGAGTCCGGGGAAATTAAGCTGCTGCAGTATGCTGCCTTGATTCTTTCCAAAGCATTCTTGAAGATTCCAGGTATGCTGAAACCAGGGATGACTGAACTGGAATTAGCCCGGAAGGTTTCCGAAGAGATTACGCGGAACGGTGCCGAATCCGTGGAAGATGTGCTCGTCCAATCCGGAGCGATGGCTGCGCACTGTCACCATCTGCCGAGTGCCAAGAGAATAAACCGAGACGAGAGCATCGTTGTTGATACCTCATGCTCGTCCTCTGGTTACGTCGCGGATATTACTCGTACATTCATTATCGGTAAAGACCCGACATTCGAAGGCATCTACCGAAAAGTACTCGACGCAGAGGTCGCCGCAATAAGCGCATCACAGCAAGGAGTTACTGTTGGGTCGATTGACCACGCGGCCCGAGGCCGCCTTCACGAGTATGACCTCGACAAGTATTTTGTTCACAGGACGGGGCACGGGTTAGGGCTTGAGGTCCACGAGGCACCATACATCGTACCTGGAGGTAACGAAATGGTTGATGCATCGATGGTCTTTACAGTTGAACCAGGTGTCTACATAGAGGGGAAAACGGGAATAAGAATCGAAGATGACCTCGTGGTCACGAAGCAGGGGAGAAGGGTACTTACGAAGGTTCTTCCAAAGGAATTCGGGTGGTGGCGCTAGCGCCACATATCCGAATTATTTGTGCCAGGTTACTTGGAAATCAGCGAGCAACTCAGACAGGCCGGGTTCCCGCAGAGCAATGCGTTGGGTTGTTTCTCGATGAGAGATTCTGCCCGGTCAATCAGAGTCTTCATCGAGTAGGCTTGTGAGTTTGCGGCTCCAATCTTTGTCTCTTTGAAATCTTTGCTCCCAAGGTAAGCCTTGAGTTTTTCGAAGCCATTGCTGCATCCCAGCGCGGTGATGTCAACCCACGTACGCTCCTTCGAGGTGAACGTGAGGGCGCGCTCTCGCACGAACTTGGCACTCAGCTTTAGTTGCTCGGCTACATGAATGGCCGTTACCGAATCGAAACCCACGCCAACAGCTAAGACCTTTGGATCCGGCTTCAGGAATCTCTTGATTGGTAGGAGTGGGTCTTCTAATGAATAATTCCGGACTAGGTCGTCTCCGTGCTTTCCCACGGCGACGAACGAATATGCTGGGTGGGCGCTTCGCCTCGAAGAGGGCCAACTGCATAACCTCTGGGCGATTACCCCGATGTTTCTGTCAGGTTGCAATTCGGGAATGAATGGCAAATGCCGGTCTTCATGACTCTCGCACCAACACCCAGGCTTGGTATTGTTCTCATGTGAGTTGGTATGTCTTGTGATTGAGGTGAAGGTCGGCATCAACAGTGTCCCGGTTTTGCCGAGGACGCCCAGCAACCGGTGCAACACCATCGCGGCGCCCCCATCAACTGCTCCGATATTGTCGAGGAACGCATGCATTATGATTCGGTCGCCTTCACGAAGGCCAAGCTGCCTGAAGCCTTCTGTTAATTCTTCTGGAGACACTTTTCTCGGCTCTACGGCACTTGGTTGGATTGCCGATGTCATCGAGCTCTGCTCACTTTCCCGATTCTTGGAAGTATCATCATGATCTCGGAAGGGTCCCCTATCGCGAGGTAGCTTCCCTCAGCGTAATCTTTGGAAACGAGGGCGCAGTTGATTGAATCGAGTTCGTCGCCTGTCAAATCCCTTGTAATGATATCTCCTTTACACCCGAGCCTAAGAAGACTCTGTTGAAGTTCTGGTAGGCCACGCTGTTTCCGTGGAATCCCGAGCAAGTCCTGCGCGGCGCCCGGAAAGGTTTCAAATACTTCAAGGTTCAGCCGTTGGAGCTTTTTCTTGAGCCGAATCCCTCTGGCTGTGAGGGTTCTCATTGGGCCGATTGTTATCGGAAAGAATTTGATTCCCATCCAGGTTAGAACCCTATCACAGGCTCGAAAGTGCGCCCGACCACGGCAATGCTCTCCAAGACAGTGGCGGCCTTTGGGTAGCGCGAGGGGCGCATCAACCCCCACGTACTTGGCTCCGCTTCTCCGTACGAATGCAAGAATCTCATCGTCGCCATGGAGGATAGCACATTTCACCTTCATTTTTCCATCAATCACACAACCGCCCGTTGGACGGTTTGGGGACCCCGCCAAATCCAGACCAACATAATTCACGTATCACTGCCCCCTGATCATCATAGCGCAACCAAAAGGCCGAGTGCAATGAGGATGCTTGCTGGGATTATTTTCTGAAAACGCGTGAAACCTGACCGTTTCCTTAATGAATTGCTAACATGGCCGGCGACCGTAGCTACGATTACATTTACACTCGTTCCAGACGTATCAAACAGTAAACCCAGAAATATCATCTGCGGGGCGAGCGCGCCCTTTGACCGGTCGATAAATTGTGGAAGAAAGGCCAAGAAGAAAAGCGCAACCTTCGGGTTGAGGATGTTCGTTGTGACACCCTGACGAAAAACACTTCGGAGGCTATGGCTGCTCGTTAAGGCAGACGAGTCTGCTGATGCTTTACTGTTGCTTCTTGCTAGAAGCATACGGACTCCTAAGTAGATGAGGTAAACTGCGCCCGCATATTTGATGAAATCAAAGGCTATGGGAAAAGAGAGGAGTATCGCAGACAGCCCGATTGCTGCAACGAATGTATGCACTAACGTTCCTGCTCCGATTCCGAGCGCCGATACGATACCGGCCCTTCTTCCCTGCTCTAGGCTGCGGGAGATTACGTACAGCATGTCTGGGCCCGGGGAAATATTCAATGCGAGCGCGGCAAGTAAGAACACTGGAAGGGAAGCGGTGCCAGGCATCAAGGCAAACTCAATCTTTTCGATGTGATTTCCTATTTTTCGACGAGTATGTTCAATTTCAAGTGGCCAGCCAGCAATTTATGCTGGCACCCGTGTCGAACCTTTAATGCCTCAGAATCAAACCGCCCTTATTTGCGTGTGTGGACTGTGGACACTAACGGCCTAGCGACCCTACTCATGACCCAGATCGGGTTTGGCGGAACCTTAGGATTCCTCTTAGGCTACGGCCTGAAGAAAGTCGCCACGATCATTCTCAAAATCCTAGCCTTAGTTTCAGGCCTCTTTATGCTAGCCCTGACCTGGCTAGCCTCCATCGGGGTCATATCAGTCAACTTCAACGCGTTCTCTAGCGCCGTCGGTAGTGGTTTCGCTGGCGTTATAGCCGGCCTTGTCAGCTCCCTTGCATTCGTAGGCCAAATCTTGCCCATTGGAGGAAGCTTCAGCTTAGGCTTCTACTTAGGGGCGAAGAAAGGCTAACGCGATTCAACAGCTTGACCCAGTCAGATTCACCCTTGCCCTCAGCCGACGTTCGGCAAGGCGAACACAGTTCCTCGACATGGCCCGGGCCTGTAGACCGCTTCGTATGAGGGGATCGAGGCGTAAAATGAGGCGAGGGTTGCCTTCGTTTGGCACCGTTTGGCACCACCCTCTCGAGAGGTGGATCCACCCTCTTAATTGCGAACGGTAGTGGTAATGCTACGCTGGACGAGTTTACTCATGAAACCACTTAGGGGTGGAACGCCGACTAGGGCAAACAGTGAAATCGTAAGCGTGAAAGCTGTGATCGGCATGCCCCCTACGCTCACCTACAAGTGAGGTGGCGTCTCACCGTTGAAAAGAGCCGTAATCGCAGTCGCGGTAATTATTATCATCCTAGCCGTCCCTGTCGGATATTTTGTTTTCCAACAGTGGACTTCCAATAGAATAAGCATTGACGGGGTCGTCCTCAATGTTGATTTAGCGACAACTCCGGCTGAGCAGCAGCAGGGACTGTCGGGACGAGATTCGATGGCTGCAGATCACGGGATGCTCTTCGTATTTCAAAGCGAGGGTTACTGGAGCTTCTGGATGTTCGAAATGAAGTTTCCGTTGGACATGATCTGGTTCAATTCCAGTAGGCAGGCCGTTTTCTTTGAGCAGAACTTGCCGCCATGCGGCCCAACCTTCTGCCAAGTCTTCACACCGCCAGTAAAGGCAATGTACGTCCTAGAGGTCAACGCTGGCTTCATCGCAGCCCACCAGATATCTCTGGACGACAAGTTCACCTTCGTCATGTTCGCTTTCCCAATGGCGTGAGCTCCCGCCTATAGGATGATTCAATCAACAACTTCGTATGGCCATGGCCATTCTTTCACGTGAGGATTTTCTTCACCAATTCAAACTATTGACGCTAGATCCCTTAGCTTCATTGGCACAACAGGGGAACACCGTCTCCGTACACCTTGACACTCGATTGGTTTTTAGGATGTGAAACCCAGAAGCGATAGCAACGAAAAAAGCGTTTCAAACATGGCGGCCTAGTGGTTTTAGGGTTGTGTAGACGCCGGCCAAGATCAATACCGCGCCAATGCCAACATTCGGATCGGGAACTTCTTGCAGCACGACCCAACCGAGCAGCAATGCAACTATGGGGTTTAGAAAAGTAACCATGGAAGTGTTAGTGGCACTAGCTCTTTTCAGAAGCCAGTATAATCCGATGAATCCGAATGCGGAACCCACTACGCCCAAGTAGAGGACGGCCACGATTGCGGCGGGCGTGAAGTTGAGCGAGGCTGTGGATTCGGTGACTAAGCCAAAGGACAGGAGAGCAGCTGCGCCTATGGAATGTTGAACCAGAACATTGGCAACAGGATCAACTCCTTCCGCGTGCTTCTTGGCTACGACATTGGCCAGCCCGCCGGAAGCAGCGCTTCCAACGATCGCTAAGCTTCCAAGAACAGAGTATTGAGCTGCAAGGTTTTGGAATGCCGTAAGATCCTTCCAGAAAATTGCTATCAAGCCACAGAATGACAGGATTATGCCCCCGACCTTGATTCCAGTAAGTTTCTCCTCGGTGAACATGTGTGCGAAGATTGCAACGAAGAAAGGCAAGGTAGCGAATAAAACGGCTGACAAGCCGGATGAAACATATTCTTCGCCCCAAAAGACTAGGCCGTAGGGCAAGGTGATTTGGAAAATGCCTAGAAATAGCATCAAAATCCAAGAAGCACGATCTCGAGGCATACGAGCGTGAAGCAATTTCGCCAAGAGGATGAGGCTAGTGGTGGCCGTTGCGAAGCGGAGGCCCGCAAAGAGGAATGATGGCAGGAATTCTAAACCAATCTTTATTCCAAGCCACGTGCTGCCCCAAATTACACAGAGTGCGCCGAAGACTAGACCTGGGGCTTTCGACTGCAAATGCCTCGCGTTCCCTGCGTGGATTGAATGGGGAGACTCTATTCGGGATTACGATGAGTTTTCAGTCGAACCAGGCTTTCATGCGGTCCTCCAGGAAATTGTGTTTCTGCTTGTACCCATCCTCACTCGGGGGTTCGAATTCCCATTTCGGATTAGGCTGCGCATAGAAATTCGCGCGAACCGGTGCGGCTCTTCCACCTCCGACTTCCATGAAACAAACTCCCTGGCCATCGAAGGCAGCTGTTTTCTCAGCGCCTTGGATTTCGTTAATGATGTTCTGCGCCACAACCTTTCCTTGCTCTTCTGCTAAGACGCCTGCCCTAGGAAGCATGGCCCCTTTTGGTGTCTTGGGGGCCGCGCAGTCGCCGACCGCGTAAACGTTCGGAATCTCCGTCGCTAACGTAGCTGAATTTACAGAAACCCATCCAGACTCAGCCAAAAGTCCAGAATCCTTCAGCACTGATGGCGCCACGTGTATGGGGATCGCGAAAATCGCATCGTGTGGGATCTCATTTCCTTCTTCGGTTAGGACACTCTTTTGTCGAATCTCTTTCACCTTTTGCGAGGGATAATAGGCGATTTCTCGACCTGCCAGGAGCGTCGTTACCCTCTTCCCGGCTTCAGAGCCAAGAATGCCGAGTGGGTGAGACTCAGGCGTTACAATTTGCATTTTCACTTTGTCCCTGACCCCGTTTTTTCTTAGGACATCGTCTATGATCATTGATGCCTCGTAAGGTGCTGGGGGGCACTTGAATGGCAACCCGCAAACAAGGACAGTCAGCGTCCCTCCTCTCAGCGACGAGAGCATGTCCCTAATCTCCGCGCAACCGCTCTCCGTATACAAGTTCGTTGCATACCTAGTGAAGCCCTTTGGCGAGCCGAGCGAATAGTCTGCACCCAATGCGATAATCAGATAGTCATAGGGGAACGTTTTGGCTCCAACTCGAACCTCAAGTTTTGCAATGTCAATTGCGGTCACTTCACCCTCAACGAAATTGACCCCGCGCTTCGCCAAGAGAGTCCTATTGCCGGGATTCTGGCCCACCTGCCTTCTGCCGTTAACTATCCAGAGTTTTGTAAGGCCCATGAAAAAGAGCGCTTGCTTGTCAACCAAGGTCACTGTGTGCTCGGGGCTGAGGCCTTTTCGGAGTGTGTCAGCTGCGGCTAGGCCGCCAAAACCGCCGCCGAGGATTAGGATACGTTTGCCCACTCGAATTCCACGCCGTATGTAACAAGTAAAGCCTTTAGAAATCTTACTCAAACCGAAGAGAGGAGTTTCGGTTGCCAGGGCCCCTATCTAATATCGACAACTACGACTGAAACCCGTTTCCCGCATCCCCGTTTCCCGATTTTCTGGCAGAAGATGAAGTTCTCTAGGACTTGCCCTACGTTTGTTATGACCGACGTGTCGAAGGCGTCATACTTGCTGTCGAACTTCGCTTTGCACTCCATACACCTTAGTTTTACGTGCGTTGTCTGTTGACTCATTATCTATACTTCACAATTGAAAGCGAGAATTCAGTCTTCTCCAATTGAAACCTTTCGGTCGATTCTCCCCCTAAATCGGCCAGCGAGGCTTGGCAACCTAGGAGGACAGCTTGGGGAGGCTGTCCAGTGTTGAAAGCACGTCTCCGACGCGTCCCAAGCCTGAAAGCAAACGCTCCCGCTCACAGCCGTAGCCTATTCGCAAATAATGGTCCATTCCGAACTGGTCACCTGGCACTACTAAAGTGCTCTTCTCCCGCAAAAGTCGCTCCGCGAGCCGGGTCGAGTTAATTCTAAGAAAATACTTCATGTACGCGATAGCTCCGGCCTTGGGCGGAATGAATGATAAGTAATCGTGATGTTTGTCGACCCAACTTGCTAAAATTGGTAGATTCGAGCGGAGTATCTCCCTCGTTCGCCCTAGGATCTTTGCTCGCGTTTCGGGTTGCATGACCTTCCTTGCGATGTAATCGCTCAAAGCGCTCGGACCGATGGTTGTATAGTCATGGTAAGACCAGAGTTCAGTTGCCAATTCTTTACCCGTCAATGCCCAGCCAACCCTGAGTCCTGGTAGGCCGTAGGCCTTCGACAACCCGTTAGTTACAATGACCTTATCGTACTTGCCCCAGAATGTTGGAGTCTCCAACCCAGATAGTTCAGCGCCATGATACACCTCGTCGGAGAGAATCCACGCACCCGCCTGCTTCGCGATCTCGCAAATACCTTCAACCGCCTCCTCATCGAGAACCGCGCCAGTCGGGTTGTTCGGGTTGCAGACGGCGATGAGTTTTGTCCTCTTCGTCACGATTTTTCTTAGCGCTCTTAGATTGACTGCCCATTGACTTGCTTCTTCCCTGAGCCAAAACGGCTTGACCTTGGCTTGCATTGTTTTGGCCAAGCCCCAGACTTGCATGTAGTTTGGAAGCATCACAACGATTTCAGCCCCTCGCTTCAGGAAAGACCAGAGGGTAACGAAGATCGCCTCAGAGCTACCATTCGTCACCAACAAGTCATCGGCCGACGCTTTCGAGTATGTGGCCGCGATTCTCTTTCTTAGTTCCTCCGTTCCATTCGTTTGACTGTACCCTAAAGGTTGTTTGAGCATATCGGACGTGTCGCCGTCCAGCAGTTCGACCAGCTTTAGCGGATGGACGCCGCTTTCCGAGAGATTGTATTCGACTTGGTTTTCCCATGTAGATTGCCAACGCTCCATTTCAAAGGGCTGAAGCTTCATAACCTTCAACGAAACTAGATGACCCGCAGTGCGTGATAACAACTTTTCCAGATGGGTCGGACCAGGTAGATGAAGGAAGGCTCGCCGATATCAGCGTCCCTTGAACACGTCGTGTACTATCCTCCAAGGAAGGCCGAGAAGTATGCGACTGTTGTCGCATTGCATGGCCGAGGAACTGACGAGAATGATTTGATACCTCTTGTGCATTCGCTAGGTTTGACTGACGCTCTTCTAATTTCCCCACGTGCACCAGCGCCCTTCGAATTTGGTGGAGGCTTCGCCTGGTACGACGTAGGCCAGGAAGGAGTGCCTAACGCGCAGAGCTTTGGTGCGAGCCTTGACCTTTTGCGTCGGTTCATGGATGAGATTAGGGCAGGTTACCCTGTCGACCGTCAGCGCGTCATCCTGCTAGGTTTCAGTCAGGGGACTGTGATGGCGTATTCGGTAGCCTTGTTGGACCCAGCTTCGTTTCTCGGGATCGCAGCCTTAAGCGGTTACATCCCACAAGAGTCAGGCTTACCCCTCGCCGTTGAAGATCTTAGACGGTTTTCCGTTTTTGTCTCCCACGGAGTTTACGATCAAATCATACCAGTTCGTCTAGCGCGTGAATCCGCGGAGCTACTGAAAAAGGCCGGAGCACGCGTAGAGTATCGAGAATATCCTATGGGGCATGAGGTTAGCGAGAAAACAGTTCGAGACTTATCCGCTTGGATCAAAAATCTGCTGAAGTGACCTAGGTTCCTAAGCTTTGTGGCATAAAGGACGAAGTTTTATTCAACTTGAGAAGTCAATGACTAGTGAGAGGAGTAGTGTTGGGTAGTAGGTCGCCGCGACCTAGGGAGGTAGCGCTTACCGCCGTTATGACCGCGGCGACGGCTGCAGTAACTATGGTACTCAGCATACCATTCCCACCCACACGAGGCTACTTCAACTTGGGTGATGCAATGGTCATGCTCGCAGGCTTGCTATTTGGGGCAAGGCTCGGGGGCATTGCAGGTGGCGTTGGATCGGCAATCTCTGACATTCTCTTAGGCTATGCGTACTTCTCACCGTTGACCCTTTTCATCAAAGGAACTGAAGGTTTCCTCACAGGCCTGATAGGGAACAATCGGAGATTCCCTTTCAAAGTGGCAGGGGTCGCGGCGGGCGCTGTGGCGATGCTGGTCGGCTATTTTTCCGTTGAAACCCCCCTGTACGGGATTGGCGCGGCTTTTGCGGAACTTGCCACGATAAATTCTATTCAAGTCTTGTCTGGGGCTGTTGTTTCACTGCTGTTATGCCAGGCGATTCTGAAGGCTTATCCTGACATCAAGTTTCTCCAACCGAGACATGAAGGCATCCGATTGGGTGTCATAATGGTCGTTGTTGCTTCACTAGTTCTAGCTGTGATTGTTGGCCTCTATCTAATGACGGGTATTTCGCCTTGAAACAGAGGCTGATAATCCCAACAGTCAGGAGAGCCTAATCCATTTCGACTTTTTGTCTTCATCCGTCCTAACCACCTTGGGTCGTTTCCCTAAATAGAAGCCAACCAAGAGGGCGGCGAGAATGTCGATGAATGAAGGGTGTACGAAATTGTGGCTTGCCAGTCTCCACGCCAGGTCCATTAATATTCCCAGAATTGCAAGAATTTGGGTAACCCGAATCTTGGGGAAGACTGAGGAAAAAGCTTCAACGAATTCGTAAGCCAAAGTGAATCTTCTCCTCCTAGAACTAACCGAAGGGATTTCTTAAGAATTCATGACTGCCTTTCTAAGCTTACTGGACCTCTGCCAAAGTAATTGTATAACCAAATGGGCAAGACAGTAAGATCCAACACGAGCATTAAGACCTCCATGACGACGCCCACTTCAGCCTGCTGAGGTGCTGGGTACACGGAGTATATGTGGGTAGGAGTGAGGAGGAGGATAGCACCGTAGAGGCCCATCGCCTTCCCGAGGACTATTGGCGCAAGTTGCCGCGCTCTTTTCGTCAACCCTCTTTCGACGCTCCTCGTTTCTAAGCAGGAGTTTCATTAGCAAACGCGCAACATTCAAACCTAAATATCAGTGCAAGAGATTTGCACTACTCAAAATCCGTGGTAGTCTGTAGTGCAATCATGCGCGCTGCGTTTCGCACCCAAATTGTCCGCTTTGGTTGGACTGTGTCTCTTCTTCTTCTCGATACCATTCGCTTTCGCTCAGTCCTCGCAAGTTGAGATGGAATGGGCGCTGTTTAACCAGATTCTGATAATAGGAATAATTGTAGGCGTAGTAGTGTTTGGCCTTCTGTTTTACGCCATTATCAGGTTCAGAGAGAAAACGCGTGAGGCTGGTGCGAAGTGATGGTTTCGAAAACACATGCCATAGAAATTCTCTCAATCATTGTCACTTCTGCGGTCTTAGCCTACATAGGTGTGGTCGCCGGTATTTCGCTGATGGCAGTGGACACTCCACCCCAACAGGAAGAGGCACTCCATGTGAAGGTTATCGCGCGCCAGTTCTATTGGACGTTTCAATATGCGCCCGGTAGCTCGATCACATTCCCCAACGGAACAACCATTGAATACCCCAATGGAACCTCCATACAGAACACACTCTATGTTAAGGCTGGACAAGTAGTAGACTTAGAGGTAGTTTCCGGCGATGTTGCGCACAGCTTCTTCATCCCCCAGTTGGGAGTCCACATTGATGCCATCCCAGGGCACGATAACCATTACTGGCTGAGAGCAGACAGCCCTGGGCAGTACCTTATTGAATGTACCCAGTTCTGTGGCACAGGACACTACACAATGATAGGCCAACTAGTCGCAGTCGCATAGCGGAGTTTAATGAGCTTTGCAGGTCGCAGTTGAAGAGAAACCGAAACAAACACCAGCATTCTATTCAAGCTTGAAAGGAATCCTCACAACCACACACCACACGGACATTGGGATTCTATACATTTGCACTTCATTCTTCTTCTTCCTCCTGGGCGGCGTCGCGGCGCTGCTTATCAGAACCCAACTGGCCGAACCAGGAAACGCGATTGTGACACCTGAGATATACGACAGCCTCTTCACAACCCACGGCACAACGATGATCTTCCTTTGGGTAATCCCCTGCCTCGTAGGGTTCGGAAACTACTTGGTGCCCAAACTAATCGGTGCTAAGGACATGTACTTCCCCAGATTGAACGCGCTTAGCTTCTGGCTGCTTCCCGTCGGCGGTGCTCTGATCTGGGCTGGGTTGCCTGACGCCGGTTGGAGCGGTTATGCACCTCTGTCAGTTTATTCCCCTGGTTACGGGATTGACCTCTGGCTTCTGGGCCTCACCGTGCTAGGCGTCTCCTCAATCCTGGGCGCCGTAAATTTCATAGTCACAATCTACAGGCTCCGCGGCCCCGGCGTCATGTTCAGAAATATGTCGCTTTTCGTTTGGATGGTTCTGGTTAACTCCTTCTTGATTATTGGCGCGACCCCTGTCCTCTCAGCCGCGTTGGTTATGCTTCTTTTCGACCGAAACCTGGGGACAGGATTTTTCCTACCTAAATTAGGTGGTGATCCGCTTATGTGGCAACACATGTTCTGGTTCTTCGGCCACCCCGAAGTATACATAATGATAATTCCCGCATTCGGCCTCATATCCGAAATTATCCCAATAATGTGTCACAAGAAAATATTCGGCTATGGAATGATCGCCGGGTCCGGAATAATGATAGGTGTTTTCGGTTTCGGCGTGTGGGCTCACCACATGTTCACATCGGGATTATCGATAACTGCCAGATTCCCCTTCATGGCAATGACTCTCGCTATTGCCGTCCCGTCTGGAATCAAGGTGTTCAACTGGATCGGTACCATGCTGGGAGGACGTATCAGTCTCAAGGTGCCGATGAAATATGCAATAGCATTCATCTCTACTTTCTTCTTCGCCGGTGCCACAGGCGTCTTTCAAGCAGCGATCCCTGTGGACTACTTACTTCATGACACCTACTGGGTTGTCGGCCACCTACACTTGATGCTCTTGGGCGCTTCAACTCAGGCCATTTTCGCTGCATTGTACTTCTACTTCCCCTACATGTCGGGGAGAATGTACAATGAGAGATGGGGAAACATTCAATTCGTCATAACGGAAGTCGGCATTTACATGCTCTTCTCAATGATGTTACTTCTCGGGTTGGAGGGAATGCCCCGGCGGTGGTACACCTACCCAATCCAATACGCAACGCCGAACCTTCTAGCTAGCGTGTCGGGTTTCCTTATAGGAATAGGCGTAATCATTATGGTGGCTAACCTGGTTTTCAGTTGGCTTCGCGGGCCACGAGTAACCGGTGATCCATGGCCTTGAGGCTCACACCCTTTCGCGGCTTATCGCTAGTAACAGCAGTCTCCGTGTACATCCTAATCGTAATCGGCGGAGTGGTATCTTCCACGGGTTCCGGACTAGCATGCCCCGATTGGCCCTTATGCAGAGGCCAAGTAGTTCCCACGCTGACGCTTAGCGTACTGATCGAGTTCACACATAGAGTTTGGACGATTGTCGTTACTATCTTAGTTGTAGCGACGCTGCTCTTTGCTTGGAGCAAGTACCGCTGGCCCAGCAAGCTGACAAAACTCTCGACATTAACTTTCGGCTTGCTGCTCTGCCAAATAATTCTCGGGATGATAACTGTAAACACGGGGACACTTCCGGCAGCTGTCACGGCGCACCTTGCTGTAGCGACGTTAGTGTTCGCTAGCGCGTTGACAACAACTGTCACCGCCACGTTATCCGATTCCAGAGGGATGGTTGCTGCATGACTAAGGAGCAGGTTGTTGTGATCGCATTTACGATAACAGCAATCGCTGTGGTGTCGGTTATTCTGCGTGCGCTCTTGACGAGGTAGCTGAGGCTAGCTCGAAGCGGAAGGAACGCTTTCCGCTGAGCTTGCTAGCAAGGCCAGCAACTCTCTCATTGAATCAACTGAAAGATGCAAAATCCCGATCCTTACATCCACGCCGTTCTTTACATTGCCTTCCAGCAGCTTCCTGCTCAACTCATATGGTCCAGCCAAATACACTGAGCGCATTCCTTTCCTATCCTCCCTCCAAGCTGTAACGCCTTCTCGTTCCATTCGGAACATATCGTAAATCTCGTCGGACAGATGACGTTCGTATTCACCGCTCGACGACCTCGTAAAGTCTCCCACTTGCATTTCCAAGGACTCCGGTAATGTCGGGTTGGACGCGGTAGGGACTTTTACTAGCGGCGTTACATTTTCTTGGTAGAGTTTGGGCTGGGCGAGAGGAACAGACAACTTAGCTTCCTCTTGTGAACCAAGCCGGCCTATTGAACCGAATATTGTGTACGATAGTACGCCGAAGGTTACGAGCAGGATTTCAACCCACCAGCGTGCTTCGTTGTATGTGGAACGGATGAATACTTGAAGGACTAGGTCCGCGGCAGAGAACAGGCCGAGAACTGTGAAGGAATACCCAATATACTCTATGTTTCTGTAGAAGCTTGATTTCGGAGGCGTTTCTTCTTCCACAATTGTCTCGACACCCACATCCGGCCGTGTCAAAGTGGACGGGGCAATTGGCGGCGCTACTGAAACAGGTCTAAGCAAATAATACAGTGAAGCGAAAACTGCAACCGACCCTCCGGCAATGAGGTTGGCTCCGAGGAATTGCGAAGTGAGCTGCCGTGCTCCTGGAAAACCCCCGGCAACGAAACTGAAACCATAGTCAATCAAAACAAAGCCGCAGGCGAAGCCAAGAAACTCGTAGATCCGACGGGAAACCAAGGATATTCGAGCTTTGCGAAAAGTAAACGGTAGCTAATAAGAATACGATTTGAGCGGGCTGTATTGATTCGGCAGGCCTTTACCGAAAATTTATATTTCATGCAGCTGGGCTGGGCGGAGGGCTCATGAAAATGGGAACCGACGCGGAGACTTCGCCGGCGCAGTTAGAAGGACATGTTCCAGAGTATTTGGAACACAGCGCCTGGCCGGTACTCATCGCCCTTGCGACCGGGGTGGCACTTACTGGCCTCTTCTTCCTATTCAAAGGGCTTGTCTTGTTAGCGGGGATCCTGATGATGTTATCATTCGGTGCGGTTCTTGTGGGGTTTCTTTACAGCGAGACCAAGAACTGGGCCTCTGCAATTAGCAAATCTCTGCCCCGGCTCCCGCGAGACACGGTCCTCGGGCCGTTCCCAGTCGACATTAGCCTGACTATCCAAATCATCATTCTAACGGAGCTTCTTCTTTTCGGAGGCGCGTTTGGAATGTATTTCGCCATCAGACTACAATTCCCCTTCTGGCCCCCTGCTGGGGCACCAATCTTGGACGACTTCATCGCACGCATCCAGACCCTCATATTGATCTCAAGCAGCGTTCTTGTGGAATGGGCGGTTTGGCAGCTGAAGCTGGGCAGGCAGAGAGCCTTCAAAGCGGGAATTCTCGGAACCACGATTCTAGGGAGCCTTTTCCCTATTCTCCAATTCGGCTTCGAATGGCCGCACTTGATACTCAACCACATACTAACCCCGGCAACCGGATTCTTCGGAGCAACCTTCTTTCTACTAACGGGAATTCACGGGGCGCACGTAGTCGCGGGCGTAATCGCATATGTCTATACTGACATTCGTGCGTTCATGGGGCAATATTCCCCGAAGAACCATGGCTTTGTTGAGGCTACCTCAACCTACTGGCATTTTGTACATATAATCTGGCTCGTCCTCTTCGCATTGATGTGGCAGGGGAGTCGACTCTTAGGTTGAAGCTAGAGGACTTCGGGACGTTCGTAATTTTTACCGCTATCTACGCTGCAGGCACTTTGGGGCTTCCGAAAATTCCACTACTCGCATATCAGATTAAGATCGGGGAAATGCCAAGCGCTTTTGTTGCGATTTTCGGTATGCCAGCTGTTTTCGGATTGACGCTCGGCCAATTCGTAGCAAACCTTGGTGTGGAAGCATCGCCGATCGCATCTCTATCCCCGCTGTTCTCGTTCATTGGTCTACTGATAATCTATTACGCCCGCAAATTCAGCACTCTTGCAGGTTGCATGGCCTACGTAACCATAACCTCGCTTTGGCTAACCTTCCTATTGCCAATGAATTCCGGCATATCGATGACCGAGGCCGGCTACTCAGCGTTCATCGACCAGTTCATCGCGGTCATCATAGGCTATTGTGCATACGTTTTGGTTCGCAAAACGATGTTCCCCAAGGCACAGGCCGCAAGCAATTGAGGAAACGGTGCCCTTCGAGGGCATCCTTACATGGTCATCTTACAGGCTACTGGTGATTCTGGAAGAGAAAAACATGGTTAAGCCTTTAGAAGGAATTCGCGTTCTCGATGCCTCACGAGTTCTAACCGGTCCATTCTGCTCCATGATTCTTGGAGACCTTGGGGCCGAGATTATTAAAATCGAGATTCCAGGCGCAGGAGACGACACAAGGCATTGGGGCCCACCGTTCATTGGCGGTGAGAGTGCATATTTCCTTTCAATCAACCGGAACAAGAAGAGCGTAACTTTGAATCTTAACAGCGACGCTGGAAAAGAGGTCTTCTACGAGCTTGCGGCGAAATGTGACGTTCTCCTAGAGAACTTCCGGCCCGGGGTCACAGAGAAACTTAGCATCGACTATTCGACAATCGCTAAAATCAACCCTAACCTGATCTATTGCTCAATCACCAGTTTCGGCCAGACTGGAGAATACAAGGAGCGATTAGCATACGATATTGTCGTACAGGGGATGGGGGGCCTCATGGGAATTACCGGCGAAGAAAGCCGGCCCCCGGTCCGAATCGGTGTGGCCTTATCTGATATTGGGGCTGGAATGTATGCGACCATAGCGATACTAGGCGCGATCATCGCTCGCCAACGCGTTGGCGGTGGCCAATGGCTAGACGTCTCACTGTTAGACAGCACGATTTCGTGGATGACATACATGGCCGGAGACTATTTCGCCACCGGCCATAGCCCAGAAAGAATGGGGTCGGCACACCCCAGCATAGTGCCCTACCAGTGCTTCAAAACCAAAGACAATGAATTTGTCACGATCGCAATCGGCAACGACAAACTATTCCGAGAATTCTGTGCGACAATTGGGATGCCGAATCTCGCTGATGAGTCAAGGTTCGCAACAAACCCTGCCCGCGTGCAGAATAGGAACCAATTGGTGCCAATACTCGAGAAGGCCTTTGCCGAGAAGACAAGGCAAGAATGGCTGAAGGTCCTGCTTGATGCCAGGCTGCCAGCTGGCCCAGTATACTCAATGGAAGAAATCTTCTCCGACACTCATGTCCAACACAGGGAAATGCTCCAAAAGATCCGACATCCTAAGGCCGGCATCATTAATCAGATCGGTATCCCAATGAAGTTTTCCCAGACCAAATCTGAAATCAGATCCCCACCCCCCCTTCTCGGTGAACACACCGATGAGGTCTTGCGCACATTGCTAGGTTACAATGCCCAACGCATCTCTGAACTGCACGCGAAAGGTGTGGTCTGAAGTCAGCGCAGTTTTTTATTTGAGCAAGCCTCTCAGCTCAAGAGGCGACGCTAGTGCATCTTGAAGGCACTTACATTTTGAATAGACCACGAGAAGAAGTCTGGCAATTCATATCGAAACCAGAGGAGATTGCCAAGTGTCTTCCCGATCTGCAGAGCCTCGAGGTTAAGGACTCAAAAACCTTCACAGTGAGCGTAAAGGTTGGAATCGCATTCGTTCGTGGCAGTTTCAAATTTGATTTCACCCTACTTGATCAGAAGCCCCCCTCGCACTCAAAATTCGAGGCAGTTGGGAAGGGAGCGGGCGTCTCAGTTCGATTAACCGCAAGCATGGACCTAAACGAAATCGACGCGGGTACTACGGAATTGGCGTGGAAGACTGATGCCGAGCTTGGTGGCTTGCTAGGTGAAATTTCCCCTAGCCTCATTCAGAACAGCACAAACAAGTTTACAATGCAATTCTTCGACTGCGTCAAGTCTAAGCTTGAATCCACGAAATAACTATCGATATGCCTCGTATTCCTTCCCTAAGACGGCGGATGCAATTTTCAATTTCATAATCTCGTCCGTTCCTTCATAGAGCCTGCATACCCTCACATCCATCAGGTGCCTCCCGGGTCTGAATAAGTAAGAGAAACCTCGACCCCCGAAGACTTGCACTGCCCTATCCGCAGCGTCCCAAGCCGCATTTGAAGCATAGAACTTGCCTTCAGCAATCAACCGGTCAGCGTAGGCGCGAACCTTAGCGTTCGTCGGGTCTGCGTCATAGGCGTTCTTGGCGCGGGCAGATTTGTAGACTAGGCACCTTGCAGCGTCAAGTTCTGTTCTGACCATTGCAATATGTTCCTGTATAAGTTGATGTTTTGCAATTGGCTTTCCGTGCTGGCTTCTTTCCTTAGAATATCGCACTATTTCATTTAGGCAATCGGCAATAACACCGAGGCAGCCTGCGGCCACGCTCAAGCGACCGCTCATCAGAGTGGACATAGCAATCTTGAAACCGTCTCCCTCCTTGCCCAACAGGTTCTGTTTCGGTACGGGATAGTCATTCAATTCGAAGAGGGCAGTGTTGGCTGTTGGCATGCCCAGCTTCGTGGTCAAATCCTGCCTTAGAATCCCTTCCTTGTCAGTGTCGACTATGAAGGCGCTTACGCGGCCTCCGGCCTTAGGGTATGCGAAGGTCACGATGGCATGGGCGATTCCCGCGTTGGAAATTAGGTACTTCACGCCGTTCAAAACGTAGTGACCTGCCTCTTCTTGATATGTCATTTTCATTTCAAGCGGGTTGCTGCCAGCCTCAGGTTCCGTTAAGCCGAAAGCGAGAATTTTCTCCCCCTTGGTTGATGGAGGGAGGTAATGGTTACGTTGCTCTTCGTTTCCCCACGTTTGAATTGGAACTTGGCCGATTGAGGTGTGGCCTGAGAAGAAGGTTCGAATGCCAGTGCCCTCCATTCCGATTCGATCTAAGGCTCTCGTGTACGTCACCGAGTCGGCTCCGCGGCCTCCGTACTCCTTTCGGATAGGAATACCGAGAAGGTTGTACTTTCTGCAAAGTGGGATTAGCTGCTCATTGAAAGTATGTTCAATATAGCAGACTTCTTCAACGGGCCTAAGTTCCTTGCAGAACTCAGCCACGTCACGTAAGAGCGATGCTTGTTCTTCCTTGTCCAATTCTTAACCCACGGATATGACTATTGGACTATTGAACCCCTGAGCGCCAATATAGTTTCTCCATGACCATCTTACTGAGTCGCCTTCACAACTTCTTGCGGGTGCCTCAACACCGCCAACTAGCTCTTTACATATGACATCAGCAATTTCACGAGTTACAAATACAGCTTGGAAGCAGGCATAATGGGAAAGATTCGCGTTGCAATCGTCGGCGTAGGCAACTGTGCCTCCTCCTTAGTTCAGGGCGTAGAATTCTACAAGGATGCCAAGGAAGATAAATTCGTTCCAGGATTGATGCACGTTAGGTTAGGGGGCTACCACGTCCGTGATGTAACCTTCACCGCCGCCTTTGACGTCGACAAGAACAAGGTTGGGAAGGATTTAGCGGAGGCGATTTACACGAAACCCAACAATACGATCAAGTTCAGTAGTGTTCCGAAGCTCGGCGTTGAAGTCCAAAGAGGGATGACACATGATGGCTTAGGAAAATACCTGAGCAAAGTCATAGAGAAGCACCCTTCTCACACGGTAGACGTTTCCCACGTCTTGAAGGAGACGAAAACCAACATCCTCCTCAACTATCTTCCCGTTGGCAGTGAGTTTGCGACGAAATGGTATGTGGAACAGGCGCTAGACGCGAGATGCGCAGTCGTCAACTGCATCCCAGTCTTTATCGCGAGGGAGAAGCGTTGGCAGCAAGTGTTTGAGAAACGCGGCCTTCCAATAATCGGAGACGACATAAAGTCACAGGTCGGCGCAACAATTGTTCACAGGGTTCTTACTCAACTGTTCAAGGACCGAGGGGTCAAACTTGAACGCACCATGCAGCTCAATGTGGGCGGAAACACAGATTTCCTCAACATGCTCGAACGCGAGAGGCTGGAAAGTAAGAAAATCTCAAAAACAGGCGCGGTGACTTCGGTACTTGACTATAAGATGAACCCCGACAATGTTCACATTGGCCCGAGCGATTATGTGCCCTGGCTGCTCGACCGCAAGTGGGCTTACATTCGTTTGGAAGGGACAACATTCGGAAACGTCCCACTCAATATCGAAACCAAGCTTGAAGTCTGGGATTCCCCGAACAGCGCGGGCGTCGTAATCGATGCCATCAGGTGTGCCAAGTTGGCATTGGATAGGGGCATCGGCGGCGCACTGAAGGCGCCTTCAGCATACTTCATGAAATCACCACCAGAGCAATACCCCGACGACGCGGCAAGGCGTATGCTCGAAGAGTTCATCAAAGGCCGATAAGGCCGGACTAGGGCTATCGAAGCGATGGCTGCAAGATATTCATGAAATTAACGTGAGAGCTGCTGCCATAGCGCCGTGATCGGCTGTTACCCTGTCGGTAGCGCTGCTCAAGACAATAACGTCTCCCTCTCCCGGGCTAAACGATTTTTTCAAATCTTGGAACAGCGGATCATCACTGGTCAAACTCCACTCCTCGTTTTCACTCATTGGCATCGAAAATTGTCGACCTTGAAATACGAGTGTACAAGCTCCAGTCGCACCCGACCGTATGGCCGCGTCTCTTTGCTCGATACCTCTCTTCACCAGGTGCCCTACATGCCTTACCAAGACAGCCGCACTAACTTTGTCGAGGGCGAGCTGCTTAGCATCTATTATGGAAACCTTCGAAACTTTCGACCTCAGTGAATTGTAGAGTTGTACTCCACGCTTCGTTAGCACGCATCCACCTTTCGCGATATTGATAATGTTGGCCTGCATCAGATGCTTAATGATTGTACGTATTGTGCCTTCGCCGATCCCTAGTCTCCTTGAAAGCTCAATTCTCCCAATCTGGCCTTCATCACCAATTGTTAGAATTGCCTGTGTTACATCAACGTGTGTGAACGCAGGAGCTGGCCCTGGACTTGGTAGTCTAGAAAGCGCTTGCAGCGTGTTGAGGACTTTTCCGGAAGCCATTCGATCCAATGCCACCGATTACAATTTGGTTCTGACTGCGGGCTTGGATTTGGGTTTCTCAGCGAATTTCCTAAATCGCCGCCTAACGTCTTGCAAGGTTGTATCCTTCTTGCAGTAAGCTAAGCGCACTTTCTTTCGCCCCAGATCTTTATCGTGGCAGAGAGCGTTGGCTGGCAAAACGGCTACTCCGATTTTTTTCAGAAGATAATCGCTGAATTCTTCGTCGTCTTTGAATGCGTCTGGAACGTTCACTAGAATGTAGTAAGCGCCCTCTGGCCGCTGGTATTGTAGCCCGGCCTCATCGAGAATTTTCATCATCATCCGTCGCTTTCTATCGTAGGCTTCTCTGAGCCTCTCATAGTACGAGGATTGGAAGTTCAGGGCAGTCACAAGCGCCTCTTGCAATGGAGTCGGTGCGCAGATGGTGAAGTAATCGTGAACCTTTCGGAGGGCATCAGTAAGTCTTGCGTCCGCTACAGCCCAACCAACTCTCCAACCTGTGACACTGTAGGTCTTTGAGGCACTACCCACCGTTACAGTTTGTTCCTGCATGCCACTCAAGGACGCTAAGCTGATGTGCTTCTTCCCGTCGTAAACTATGTATTCGTATATCTCGTCCGTAATTGCGATTGTTTTATTTTCTTGACATAAGTCAGCAATTAGCTTCAACTGCTCTTTGTCCACGACCTTTCCTGTTGGGTTGTTTGGTGTGTTTAGAACGATGAGTTTTGGATGCTTTTCCATAGCGCTCTTCAAGCTCTCTTCGTCAAGCGCTTGATCCCTCCGGGAGAATGGGACATAGATTGGTTCGCAGCCCGCCAAAATCGCGTCGGGAACGTAGTTTTCGTAGAATGGGTCGGTGATGATTATGCGATCGCCTGGGTTGGTTAAGCCGAAGACAGCGGCCGCTAGGGCTTCGGTTGAACCGCAGGTGATTGTAATGTTCTTTTCAGGATTGGCTTCAATCCCGTTGTACTCCCTGACTCTGTTAGCCACCGCTTCCCTGAGGCCCCCGTGCCCCCATGTAGTAGCATACTGATTTGACCCACGTCGTATGGCTTCAACGGCGGCTTCAATCAGATTTGGAGAAGGGTCGAAGTCTGGCATGCCCTGACTGAGGTTGATGGCTCCGTACTGCTCACTGAGCCGCGTCATTTCACGAATAACGGATTCGGTGAAGGACTTGAGCTTAGTCGAAGCCGCCAACAAAACCACTCATCCGGAATGATGGAGGACTGTAGGTTTAAAGTCAATCATTCCTAATCTCGCCCAATTGAATCCGACTGAGTCCGACTGAATCTTTTTCGAACGAACCAGGCCGCGATAGCCACCACTAGGAGGGGAATCAGGACCAGTAGAGTTGGGTACCCCAAAAACGGAGCAGGAACCGAATTCGCTGGTGTCACATCGACCTGTACCATACTCGACACTCGGACTGCCCCGGCGTCTATCCCGATTGCGAGCGTGTAATTGCCAGGGTTCACTTTGCTTGAGACCTTTACCTCCGCTTGCCCAAGTTTAGATTGGCCTTCAAGCGAAGGGTATGGGTTGGGAGAGAAGGTTACTCCAACTTCACTGGGCATGTATGATGACCAAGAATACGAGAAGGTCCCGTTACCGGCAACTACTGAAGTAACTTTTGTTGAGATTGTGAGGGTAGCCTCTTCTCCTGCAGCCACGCTCAAATTGACTTCGGAAATGGCAAGAGAGAAAGGCACCATTGGCCCAGCGTGTAAGACTCCAATGTTGTTCGCGCTCCACTCTGTGAACCATATGTCGCCATTGGGGGTTTGAGCAATCCAAAGAGCCGTACTGATGGGCCCAGTTGGAATAGGAAACTCGACCATTGTATTTGTGCTTGGGTCAAAGTATCCAATCCGGTTTCCCCAATGCTCGGAAAACCATACTCTTCCACGGCCGTCAATTAACAGGCCATTTGGTATCGCTATCCCATACGAATACCCAGAGGGCGCCGTCGTAGGGTAGCGCCTCAACGCCTTCGAAACAGGATTGAATTCGGCTATCCAGTTGCCGCCGTGGTCCGCGAACCAAACGTTCCCATCTTGCCCTATCGCGATTCCAACAGGCGATGAGATGAATCGCGATGGATCGTTTGTCGAGAGATGGTATTCGACGAAGCTCCTAGTTGTAGGCTGGAACTCCGCTACAGATTCGTTATAGGCCTCTGTAAACCACAGGTTTCCTCGATTGTCGAAGGTTAGGTCAGCTGGGCCTGCGAAGTATGAAGGGACAGGATATTCTTGAAGCTGATTTGAAAGTGGGTCGTAAACACCTATCTTGTTACCTAGCAACTCTGTAAACCATATCCGACCGGCTTCATCTGTGACGAGCCTGAAGGGGAAAGACCCTTCGGAGGCAATGTCTACAATTGTGAAGTTTTCGGTTCTTGGATCAAAGCGCAGTAGTCGTCCATGGCCTCCACCGACAATGACCCCACCTGGGTTCACGGACCCCTTGCCAGCGTATTGTGCCAACCAAACGTAACCATTCTGATCAACCGTCATGCCCCACATGTCGCCGACCCCCGGTACTGGATATTCTTTGAAGGTGTTGGTTGCAGGGTCGAACCTCCCCAGTTTGGTTGCGTTTGATTCAGTGAACCAAACGATGCCGTTTTTGTCGGCAGTTATAGCGAGCGGTGCAGAGTTAGGCGTCGGAACTGCATATTCGTCAATGTATTTTGGTAGGCCGCTAGACGCCATCGCTGGGGTTGTAGAAGAGAGAACAACGGTTAGGAGAAATGCAAGGATAATTATGCCACTGGCCCGATGAGAAACGTATCTTTCGGCCCTGTTGTCTCGCAACAATGAAAACGCGCCACGAGCACACTCTCCGATGACTAAACAAAGCTTACTGTGAAAGATGTCTGGTTAGTAGTGCAGCCCGCAATTTGTGCAGTAGAACCGGTTATAGTACGGAATCTCCGTTAACTCACGACCGCATTCTTCACACACGTAAACGTAAACACCAGTCTCTGCCACAAACTCAACCTCAACCGGTTCTTCGACTTCTATCAATGGAGAACACGTCAACTATATTCCTTGTGTTCTTTGCTCAAAAGCCTTTCGAGGGAATAGACTAAATCCTGCTTATTCTCAGATGTAACCCCACACCTGTTGCGGACCGTTTTATGTTAGCTTCTTTGTGAATATGGCCTGCAATGAAACTTTGAATCTGGAATCTAGAAATCTTCTTTACTCAAGCTGTGCGCAATAGCGGCTCGTGCTAGCTTAGCTTTCTTGGGGGCGTAGTCTAGCATGGTTATGATACGCGGCTTGGGCCCGCGTGAGTTGCCTAAACCGCAACCGCGAAGCCCTGGGTTCAAATCCCAGCGCCCCCACCACGCTACCTGCAATCATATTGTAGGCAAGAAGAACCAAGATGAGTGCAACAGCTAGTTGAGCTGAGGAGCTCGGAATTTCTGAAAAGAAGCTTGCCGCCCGTTCCGCCACTGCAAGTGGGTTAGGAAGTTGCACGAGTACCTCCCCCGTAGTTTGGAATGCTATCTCGGTGCGCTTTGACATAATGCTGCTTGAGTTTAGGCTTGGTGTTGAAATGGCATTCACAGATAACGCAGGCGTAGAGTCCGATGAGCGGTCGACCATTTTTCGGCTCATTCCCCTGATAGTCTAGGTATGTTTGACCCATCGTTTGTCCGCAGCGAACTTGAACTACGCGTTATAGTTAGCTTATAACTAAGATGGATGAATCATCCTCAATCGCTTTAACCTGCGAGGCCGCGCGTGCGGGAAGGCGGAGGGAGGTGAGTGGAGGAAAATGGCACATATCCCAATGGGCTTTGGAATCTTCGCGCTTATTCGAGGTATAGTTGGAGTCGCGATAGCGGTAGCGTTCATTTGGTTAATTTACAAGCTTGGCAAACTAGCCGACGCGTATACAAGAAAGATCAAGGGGAAGAGCTAGGCACCGATCCCTACCCCATTCCGTCGAGCTGAGCGTTCCTCGCTGCTAACACAGCGCAAGGTGTAAATGTGCAAAGTGAACTATGCCATGTAGTTGATGCCTGTGGCAACACGATCCGCCCCTGCAGTGCAAACGGTAGATGTAACCAAGGTCTACCGCATAGGCCACACTGGATACCCCGCGCTAAGGGGCATCAACATTAAGATCGAAAGGGGCGAATTTGTGGCGATTATGGGACCGTCCGGCAGCGGGAAATCGACACTCCTCAACTTGATCGGAGCCCTCGACCGACCCACCTCAGGCAGAGTAATCATAGACGGAGTCGACTTGAAGAAGTTGGATGAAGACAGGCTTTCCCTCCTCCGAAATCGAAAGCTGGGTTTTGTATACCAGTCCTTCAACTTGATTCAGAGGCTCACCTCGGTTGAGAACGTGGAGATGCCACTAATCTCCAGAGGAATCCCCGAAGGGATTCGAAAGGCTAGATCACTGAAGATGCTCAGTGCAGTTGGGTTGCATGGTAAGGGGAGCAAGCGGCCGGCCGAACTCAGTGGAGGAGAACAGCAACGCGTCGCAATTGCCAGAGCGCTAGTAACAGAACCAGCACTAATTATCGCCGATGAACCCACAGGTAACTTGGACTCGAAGACCACTCGTGAAGTGGTCGACCAGTTCGTCCAAGTGAACAAAGGATTCGGAACCACGATTCTGATCGTCACCCATAACTCGGAAATCGCTACAATGACTCAACGCGTAATCTCCCTGAAGGACGGGTTGGTAGACAAGGAGGAATACATCCAACGTTTGGACTCATATTCAGCAACGTGAGCGATATGCAAATATTTCCCTGGTTTATGCATTCGTCAGTGACAGCGATCAATTTTAGCCTGGAGATGTAAGCAATGCAATTAGCAGATATGTTCAAACTAGCTTACAAGGCACTGATTGATAGAAAGGTCCGCAGCGTATTGACTATCCTCGGGATAGCGGTAGGTTCAGCTATCATCCTTTCCCTAATAGCAAGCTCAGCGGGCCTTAACGCCGGTATAGCCGGAAACATTGCTAAAACAGGAGCGAACATTCTCACAATACGAAATGCGGGAGGATTCTTCGCCAGCGGTTCAACGAACACTTACCAGCTAAGCCAACAGGACATAACCTACCTCAAATCAATACCTGGCGTGACTGCGGCTTATCCGTACTACAGCTATGGTGCAAACATCAACAATGGAGGAGAATCGATTCAAGCCAGCGTGGTCGCCATAGACCTGGTGGCTCTGCCCGCCTTATACCAAGGGTTGACCGTCGCTGAAGGCTCCATACCGCTCTTGGGCGACACGACATCGGCCGCCATAGGATGGGGAATAGCTAATCCGACGTCTGGAACGCCAATCGGGCTTCACCAAATGGTTTCCATGTCTATATCAGGGATCAAAGGAAGCAAAGGAGCCGTGTCTTACGCTGTTCTCGCCAGTGGAATTCTGGCTCAGTATGGTACGGCATTATTCGCCAATATTGATGAAACCATCTACATGTCGTTCCAGGCAGGAAGCATTCTCTCTAAATCCCCGTACTTCACGGGCATCTATGTCATAATCGATAACACTGATGATGTTGCGACCGTTCAGAACACAATAACGACTTACTATTCCAATAATGTTCGAGTGATAAGCCCGGGACAAATCCTGTCAAGCATCCAAGGGATCACGGCCAGTCTAACAGTCTTTTTGGGCAGCATAGGCGCGGTATCGTTGTTTGTAGCAACTGTTGGAATAGTCAACACGATGTACGTATCAGTAATGGAGCGTACAAGAGAAATTGGAATACTGAAAGCCATTGGTTACAGGCCGAAGCAAATAATGGGCATGTTCCTAGCAGAGGCTGCACTCACGGGAGTAATCGGAGGCGTCTGCGGACTCGCACTGGGTTATGCGCTATCCTTCCTGATGGGAGGAATGCTCGCTGGATCCACTTTTGCCGGGAGATTTGGAGGAGGGGGAGGAGGGGGCGCAACCATAGTTCCCGTCTTCTCGACTGAGCTCATCGTCTTCTCGCTAACATTTCCAGTCCTACTAGCCACAGTAGCAGGACTCTACCCAGCATGGAGAGCCTCTAGAATGAACGCAGTTGTCGCCTTGAAGTATGAATAAGTGTCGCGCACAAATTTACCGTTACCTACTCACCTACTACCCACCTTTGCTCACACAGAACTCACAGTGTGCCGTTAAGGTTCAGTCGTAGAGTGGCGGTCCCTTAATCGTAGGAGAAGTGCACCGAAACGTAAACGGACATAACGAGATTTCTAGCATAGATGAATGAGGATTGCCGAAAGTTGAAGGCACTTGTGGAGCCGAAGAATGCGCCCTCAAGGTACCTTAGAATCTCGAAGAGAACTGCGATTATTCCGGTTGGCCCTCCTCCGCGTCTCTGGTTCGGGTTCACGGTGCTTCTGCTCAGTTGGATATTTGCAGAGCCTTCGGCTACGTAAGGTGAACCGGGTCTACCGTTGTCTATCGCAGATGCTCTCACCAGCAGGGAATAGTTTCCTACAGGAATATTGCCTTTGAATACAACCAACATGCTGAATGGCCTGGGAATGTTTGGGTCAATTTCGCCGATGAATGTGCTCGATAAAGAGCTCGGCACCACAATATTCGAGAGTACGGAAACGTTAGCATTATAGGCAGCTAAGTTTCCGTTGTTGAGCAAGTTTCCTGAGATTGTTGCGTTGCCACCTGGGGATGTGGTTGAAGGTGTCACCTGCATCCCATATAGGATGAGGTTAATGTAAGCAAAAACAGAAAAACTCACATCGTGAACTTCTTGCGTGTAGGATATGTCTCCTAGCGCTTTGTATGTCACAGTTATTGAGCCCTGATACGTAACCCCAATGGCTGCGGCTGGGGCATATACTTGAAAGCTTATCGTAGCAGATTGGCCAAGCTGCATCGAGTCATAATGCCAATGGTTATCACCGTACATTGTCAAACCAGCTGGAATGCTCACCGCAAGATCGACGTCGTAGATTGCGGGGTAGTTGTAGTAGTTGTTCGTTACCGTAATGGTGACGTTGTTGTTGAAGCCTGCTGTCATGGCTTGTCCCGTCAGCGTGACAGTCAAGTGTGGGATAGTTTGAGCTTGGACTGATCCGGTCGGAATAGACACTAGACATACTACTAGGATAACAAGAAACAAAGGCCGAAATTGGGACGCTTTCACTTTTGCTTCATTTCCCGGAGTGCTCTTAATCTGTCTTCTAACGCTGGATGTTTGTCGAAAATTCTACAGACGCCTCTTGGGGCAGTCAGATTGCATAGGCATGAGGAGCCTGGAATCGCCGTGTCGACATTATTAGACTCCTTAAGCTGCGACAAGGCGGAGATCAGCGCCTCCGGTCCGCCCACCAGCCTAGCGGCTGTAATATCTGCCATGAATTCGCGAGCCCTGTAAACCGCAGGTTCAAGAAGGTAGCTCAATGGCCTTGCGAATAAGGCAACCTTCGCCACAGTTGCAATGAACCGCACGGTAAAATCATTGTTCTTCAGGTGCGCAACCTCATGAGCAAGACAAGCTTCTACCTCTTTGTCGTCCAACGACTCTAGGAGGCCCACCGAGAGTGTGATAGTGTATTTTCGATTCGCTCGCGCTGTGAAAGCGGAAGGTACACCAGAATCAACCATACAAACATCTGGAACTCGGATGTGAGATGCGTGTGCTAGCCGAGTGATGGAATCTTTTATTTCAGCAGGAGGTTCGAGAAATGTAAGCTGGGGAAAAGCTTTCGCGAGGCTCATTCGCGACTTCCCGAATTCAATGAAAAAGGCGGCGCATCCAGCGGCTAACGCTCCAAGGAAGATTTCGCCGATGCTCAAATAATGAAATAGGTCAAAGATACCTCTTGAGTTCTCCACAAGGTGGCTCGGTTCGCCCCCGAACATAAAATGAACAGCAACTCCGACGACAAAAACACTTTCAGCTAGCATTAGACCGAACATTCCGAGCAAGGCAGCAGTTCTCTTACCATGCGACCGTCGCAAAAACAAGACGAGAGTTATTCCTAACGCTGTCAGGCCTATCGTAGGAAGTGCAAGTCTAGATGGCCCGACAATCAGCAAGCTAATGAATATGAGGTATCGCGGAAAAAACGGGATCATTTCATTTCCTTCTTGCGCAGCCGATTCAAGTATTTTGACACAACATGGAGATCGTTGCCCTCAGGGGCACCCATCTTTTCGGCCAGGTATGCTACGGTCACGTCATTAAAGCTTTGAAGTAACCCTTCCATTACGTTTTTTACTACAACTTGCTTGAATTCTTCCTCTGAAATTTTGGCCCTGTACAAATAGTGTGGGCTGCCGTCTCTTGCGAGCTGCCTCAAAACCAACCCTTTCCCATATAGGCGATCTAAGATTGTTGCCACCGTCGTTACCGCAACTGGCCGGGTTCTCGCAGTTCTTGATTGAGATTCTCTAACTGAAAGTGGTCTGCTTGATTCCCAAAGCTGCCTGAGCACAACTGACTCAAGATCGCCCAACGCAAATCTAAGATTAGGATGATTAGGGCGGACTGTGTGAAGCTTCAACGTGTTCCCCTAACTATGCCACGTAGTTAGCCTTATATAAACACGGTCGCCTTTGCCCCCGCGCTGTTGGAGTTCAGGCAAGATGCCACAGTTACCCGTAATCATTCCGCTCATCATAATTGGGATTTCATTTGGTTCGTTGCTGAAATCAGAGAAACCGAAAATATCATTGAGAAGAGTCATGATCTGGGCTTTAGTTGCTGGCCTACTCAATGCCGTCAACGCCTATGCCGTTTACCTCTTAACGCCTCAACCAACCTTTGGAGGCGCGACCTTCGCCCGTACGACTACGACTACGTTAATCCCTTTTACCGCGGCTTCATTCTTGGCGGGATTCATTATTGTCGCGGCGGTTTTCGCCATTGCACGTGTGGTTGGTCGAGGGCATCAAGGCGATGCTGAACTTGGTGAAGAGTCAGAATCCGAGTTAGGTAACGAGGAACCAACGAAACTCAAAACCGGCTAATCTTCATCTATTTCTATCGATGAGTTCATTATTGTTACGTTGTCTGGCTCCCTCAATGTTGCATCGTCGTTCTAGGCGGCGAGCGGCCATGAGACTCACGCTCCTGGTACTGCTAGCCTTGCTCCTAGTCTCTGAAGCTCCCAATTCTGCCTTTTCGAACAATGTGAACAATGTGACGGTCTCGCCCGGCAAATACGACCTAACACTGGGCGCAGGATTCCCCGGCTTTGGCCCAGTCAAGTTAAGCTACCCGAACAGCAGCATATTGACCAACAGTGTCGGAGACCTGCTGTTCACTGTCACTTTGAATCCTCTCATGCTCAATTCATCCTCAGGTCAAGTGTGGTCTTTGGCCTTGCCAACCCCTGAGGTTCAAGTGTGGAGTTCCGGGTTCTCGCCGAGTGATACAAGCTGCACACTGTCAGGCACCCCGGTCGGCCAACCTCCTGACTTCCCCGCTCCCACTTGCTCAATTTCAGGCGGCATTCTGACTGGCTCGTTTGATGTCGGTAATGCTCTCGCAGGAGCACACACTATCACTGGAATCGGTAGCCCTACAGACGATTTCTCATCATCCACATTCACTGTCCTTCCGCCGTCACTTGTTCTCAATCCGTCTTCAGGTCCGGTCAGCGCGGTCCAGTATGTAGGAGTCTCTGGGTTCGGGTTTTATTCGACTGATGCTACTTGCACTCTGACAGGTGAGCCCGTATCCGCGTACACCTGCGCTATTGTAGGCGGCATCTTGACCGGCACATTTTCTGTTGCAGGTCCGACCGGCACCTACACGGTTACCGCGACGACCGATGGAGCCGATTCAGGTGAAGCTGTGGCTTCATTTACGGTTACAACCGGTTCTCAACAAGTCTTCACTATTCTTCCCCACTCCGGCTCCGGCCACGTTGGTGACTTCGTCTCCGTGTCGGGTTCAGGATTCTTGCCCGCCGACTCGACATGCACTTTGAGTGGGAGAATTGTTACGGCAGTAACACCCTGCACCATTGCAGGCGGGATTCCAACTGTGTCGTTCACGGTGGGTAATGTGGCGCCGGGTATCTACACCATTACTGTCATCGGAACCCAAAAAGGCGACTTGGCAACAGCGAACTTTCAGGTCTTGCCCCTCCTCGCTCCCACGGTACCATACTCGGCGACAGTCTTACTCGATATCTACGTCCCTCCAGATTTCGCGGGACTGACGTTGAGCAACGTTTGGACCAGCTTTACGAATAATTACGACTCGCACTTCATCTCGGTGTCTAGGCTGTCGGGTTCGGATCAGATTGGGCCCAACTGGTGGAAAATTACGATTAGCAATATCACCGTAACACATAGCCCTAGATCCTATCTGCCACCACTGGTTGAACGCGAAATCTTCATTGTAAACCAAACCCAATACGTCAGGCTCTTTCAGGTTACGTCTCCTTCCATTGCCGGACGCTACTTTTTCAAAGTTTTCATGAATGGGCTTTCGATAGGAGAGGGAAATTTCCCAACGATAGTAGTGAAAGGCAGTAGGGACCCCGCCTATATTTCCGGAGTTCTCAGGGACTCCGGCCAACACAATGCATCATTGATTGGGCAACCAATACAACTGCTAAACGATACCGGAGCCCAAGTCGTAGCGAACGGCATAGACTATCTCGGGAGGCGGGTTTCAGCTCAAACGTTCATCAACGCCACCGCCAATGGCAGTTACACGCTATTCGGGGTCGCTCCAGGCACATACAACATCACTGCCATCGCTGCAGGATACATTCCAACTACCCTACTTCGAACAGTAAGTGTAGGTCCTGCTCAATCTCTGGAAGGAGTCGACATTTACATGACCCAAAGCGTCAGGATAACAGGAACCGTGCTGTCCAAGTCCGCTGAAATATCACCCATACCCTGGGGAACGCTCTTTGGTGTCAGCAGTTTCGGAGGCTCACGTGAAACGAACCGGTCGATTTCGGTGAAGGTTCTTAATCTGGACGGATCTGTTGCAGCCTCGATTCCTGCACCTTTCGGTTTCGGATTGCAAACAGACAGCCATTCGACGACTTTCCCTTTTGAGATTTTCTACCAAGTCGGATTCGACGGGCGAATTCCTCAGGATTATGCTAACTACACATCCGGCCTTACCTCTGGCGACTATTTGCTGTATGCCTACGTGACATCGTACGTCCAGCTTGACGAGGTCAGAGTGCATGTAGACAACGAAACTACCCAAACCTTTTCCATGATTCCACTCATAAGAACGGGGGCGTTCATCGTTACAGTACACTTCAGAAATGAAAATGGTACCTTGGGGCCGGATAGTATTCCCGTCGATGCAACGCTAACCGTTTCGGCATATGACGCTAGGGGCACGTTGAGAGCGCAAAACGTAACCTTCGTTACAGCCGGCGCGACGGAAGCCACGGTCGAGCTCCAGGGATTCAGTAACGCCAGAAGCTTTGGAGTCGCATCACTCTTCTCACAGAACTATGGGCTCTTACCGGGAACCTATCAAATCGTAGCTCGCGTCTCTTCTGCCCCAACTGTAGCTGGAAATGCCAATTTCGGCATCAAACAGTTCTACTACCAGACCGCTAACTTTGAAGCAACTATTGGCCTAGGAGAAGGTTTCGTTAGCATTAGCTTCCCCGTATACATAGCCGGTGGGATACTCCTTAAGATATACTCCATTGACGACCAGTCGCCATCAGTAGATACACCATGGAACTATCCGGGCAAAACGATTAACGTCATGATAATAGAGTCAAACGGCGCGGTCTACCAAGCAAACACTACGCAACCTGCAGGCTCAACGGTTGCAGCCTTCATTTACACCGGACTGCTTACAGACAGTTACTCTATTTTCGTACAGACACTTGGGTACACCCAAAGTGAAATAATTCATCTAAACGTGGTGTTGGGCGGAACTAGCGATGTGGCCGTGTGGATGATTGCAAATCCCGTAATTGATCTTGACTTAGCTTTCAGGCATGAAGCAATTCTTTCAAACATCACCTCCACTTTGCCTTTCGCGCAACCAATCAATCACATAGACGCCACTCCGGTGCGCTTTGAGGTATACGACCAGTTTGGAGATTTCGTTGCGGCAAATGCGACTTATGTTCTCAACAACTCCACGATCGTGCATTTCACCCTGGCGGGCTTCGATAGGTACTTCGGGGATCCACGTTTTGTTTGGTCAGGTTTCTATGATACTACCGACGGCGCCAGTCAAAGCCCAGGAGGCTTAGTCTTGTATCCGTGGAGTGACCTGCCCCGCGAGTACACTATCAGGATATGGGTCGAAGGGTATTATCAGGAAAACCAGTTGCAAGTACTCGTGCCGACGAGGGGGAGAGGGAGTGTTTCGGTTGTGGAGCTCCTTGATCGTGCGACTAGAATAGCTGGGAATATTGCAGGCCCAGACTTTTTCGAATTCGCAAGGCCTCTCTCCTGGGCAACCATAACCCTAGAACCGAACGATTACACGTTGACCAGCATCATTGATGTTACACCAGGAAATTACACGACGTACAGTCTTGATGGCTCATTCCAATTGTGGGTGCCCGAAGGCAGCTACGGAATGGGAGTATCACTTGCAGGTTACTCTTCGTACTCGGCTCAAATTCAAGTTGCTCCAGGCTCAGACATCAACATGCAGATTTGGCTGGACAACTACCAGCCAACGCTAGTTACAAACGCATTTGCGTTCCAAGGCGACACTCTGATGGTACAGGTAGCCGGAAATATGAGGTATCAAGACGACAGGCTATTGTTTACGATCTGAATTGGACTCTGAAAATCATGAGTTTTCTTGTTCATTCTCCTAGAATTGGGCAAGCCGGTAAAGGAACCTATCGAACCCGATGACTTCCGGAGAATTGCCCCTGAGCACCATAGCCGGATACAGGTAGAATAGGTGACCTGTTCGGATGGCTCGGCAACTGCGACTTTTGCTCTCGGTTTTCGTTTCAGGCGCTGTAGTAATGGCTCTTGAGCTGCTGGGAAGTAGATTACTCGCCCCGGTTTTCGGTAGTTCAATTTTCGTCTGGGGGAGCCTGATCGGTGTCGTTCTTGCGGCTCTGAGCACTGGATACTACTTGGGCGGAAAGATTGCCGACCTGAGACCGGATTTCCAAGTCCTTTCAATCGTGATTTTTCTGGCAGGTCTTTTCGTCATTGGCTTGCCAGCGCTCGCGCCACCTCTCTTCGACTGGGTCGTCAAGCTGAGTATTGGAGATAGGTATTCGCCGCTTCTAGCCACGGTAGCTCTGCTTGGGCTCCCAAGCGTTTTGTTGGGCATGGTTTCTCCTTTTGCGATTCGCCTCGCAGCAAAGAGCTTCGAGAAATTGGGAAAGCTATCTGGAAATCTCTACGCGCTCTCGACGCTTGGTAGTATAGTGGGAACGTTCCTCACCGTCTTCGTATTAATCCCAGAATTTGGCGTGAACAAAATCATACTCAGCCTAGGGGTTACCTTGTTGGTTGTTGCGTTCTTCGGGCTTGGTTTTCGATTGAAAGTCTTTGTGCTCCTTCTGCTCTTGGTCCTACCTCTTGCGGCGCCTTACATGGTTAGCCGCAGATTAACGGTCGCTGCCTATACCTTGGCGCTTGGCGACACAATCTACGAAACTGATACGCCCTACCATCACTTGATTGTAGCCGACGCTTTCGACCCCGTGCACCAATCAACCGTCCGCTACCTGATCCTTGATGACAACTTGCATAGCGCCATGGACTTGAATAATCCTAACCGCACAGTCTTCGAATACACGGATTACTTCAACCTCGGTTTTCTGCTTAGTTCGAATATCGCTCGTGTATTGTTCATCGGGGGCGGTGGCTTTACCGGCCCTAAAGCGTTTCTTAACGATTATCCAAAGGTTACAGTCTATGTAGCCGAAATCGACCCAGAGGTTATCCGAGTCGCTGAGGAATATTTCGCCGTGAACGCCAGCAACCCTAGACTACATATTTACAATGAAGATGGCCGCATCCTCCTCCAAGAGAACTCCCAGAAATATGACTTAATGGTCTTGGATGCGTACTCGAAAAGTTACGTACCTTTTCACTTGATGACTACTGAGTTCTTCAAGGAAGCGGCCTCTCACCTGACCAGCGGGGGAAGCGTCATTTCCAACCTCATCGCCGCGACTTCCGGAGACCAAGCACAGCTGCTTAGGGCAGAGGTCAGAACTATGAACACAGTTTTCCCCAATGTCTACGTTTTCCCCGTTAGAGGGGCTGATTACCAAGACCCACAGAACGTCATAATACTTGGAACATTGCTCCCCAGCCACTTAACTAAAGTCGACTTCACAAATCTAGCAGCAAACACGACAACGCCCAAAATACCCGCTAACTACGCCGAGAACTACTTCACCCTAGACACCAGTAAAGCTCCCGTTCTTACCGATGACTACGCACCAGTTGAGAACATGCTCAACCCACTAACAGGGCAAACCCTCACGAGCCAGTCAACAATTAACTGGAGCGAGGTGGAAACCTTAACCGCGGCTCTCTTGGTTATCGCAGTAATCTTCTTGGTTCTCGTTAAGAAAAAAGTCTTCTAGCGATGGCGTTCAACGCTGCCTGCGGTTGGTTAGTGCTCATTTCTGCATTATGTTTCTGACAAGTCGGTCATAAGTTCGTAGTCTCTCAAGCCCCGCTTTGATTCCTACGTCCGCTTCAGGCATACTGTGCGTCTCAAAGAAGCTCTCAACTTCCTGAATTCTGCCGACCCCTAAAATTGGTATTATCGTAAGGAATACTCCCGAAAGGGCACCTGTATTGGCGTACATCTCCCGAATCTTCTCTATTTTAGATTGCAGCCAGTTCCAGGTGATACGTGCAGTATGTGGTTTCTCAGTTGCGGCGAGAATTACTCCAATGACGTCCTGCCTTTTGACCTCCCCACTTAGGGCGAATTCCAATGTCTTTTGGAGTAATCCCTGGTCGGTGAAGGAAGTCATCGCGCTAAGAAACCTGACCTTGTCCTCGTCGGAGTTGCTTTGTCTATAGGCCTTTACGAGGCCATCGAAGTCGTTTGTCGACCTAGCGTAAGCTAATGCTACAGCTTGCTTCATGTCAGGTAGTGCCTTATTGTAATCGGTGAAATCCTTACCTAACTTGGAGGCATAGCCTTCATCGACTAATGCCAGTCGGCAGGCCATTTTGCCTCGAGCGACCAAGCTAACCTTATCGTTCTTGCCTTCCAGTAACTCCAACTGGACCCGATGAAATGCCCTTGAGATTTCCATGATTTCAGAAGGAACCAGAGCGTATAGGAACCCGAGCTGGTCCGACACTTCCCCAGCGGGAAGTGTTTCGCGCTCCCTACTGAAACGCTCTATTACTTTCAGATACTCATTGAAAGTCAACTTTCCGGAAATGAGAAACAAGTATGAATCGAATACGATGCCCCATTTATCAAATGGCGAAAGCTTGCTCGTCCAAACAAGGTCGTCAAGGCCCAGATAGTGAACCAGGTAGAAACCGGTGCGGTCAGGGTTTATTCTTAGGGACTTGAGGGGTTTGGTGTCAATTATTTTCTCCGCACCTTCCATTAGAGTACTTCGTGTCTCTCCATTTACTTCAAGCACCAATGGCAACGGCCAAATCGCGTTTTCGGAACCCTCCGAGATGAGAAAACGTTCCTGCGTCAAGCTGAGCTTCCCGTCACGATATGAAGCGGTCACAACAGGATAACCAGGTTGTTTTACCCAACGAGACATTATCTGCTTCACTGGCTTCCCGGAAGTATCCTCAAGAGCAGACCAGAGATCGTCTCCGGTAGCGTTGGAGTAGGCGTGAGCGGAGAGGTAACGGCTTATCCCTTGCCTGAATGCTTCTTCTCCAATGTACGCCTCGAGCATCTGAAGAACGTGCGCACCTTTTCCATAGCTAATCGCGTCGAAAATTTGTTCGATTTCATCGGGAGAACTTACCGGAACTTGGATGGGGTGAGTGTTCATCAAACAGTCTCTAGCCAGAGCTCCAGCGAGCGTTTCAACTTTTGGCTCTCCGTTGAAGAAGTTATCCCAGATCTTCCAGTCTGGATGAATCGAGTTCAGCGCCTTATACGCCATAAATGTTGCAAAACTTTCGTTAAGCCAGATATCATCCCACCACTTCATTGTTACTAGGTCTCCAAACCACTGATGAGCTAGCTCGTGAGCCACTCCCATCGAAACTCGCATCTTTGTCTTTATGCTCGTTTTTGCATCAACCAACAACATGACCTCACGAAAGGTAATCGCTCCCCAATTTTCCATAGCCCCCATCGCGAACTCAGGAACGCCGATCAAGTGGACCTTAGGAAGCGAATAGGGCAAGCTATAGTAGGAATTGAAGAATTGAATTGCACTACGGGCTTCGTCTTGCGCGAATTTTCCAAGCTTCGCCTTTCCTGGAACGGTTGCTAGGATTATGTCGGTCGTGCCAAGTTTCACAGTTTGCGTTTCGAACTTGCCAACTCCAAGGTAGAGAAGATAGGTCGACATTCGCGGCGTCTTCTCAAAAGTGACAAGTTTCTTCTCGCCATCGTTGTCCACAGACTGGACGGGCATGTTCGAGATCGCGTCCAAGTCTCTGCTTATTCTTACGGCGAGTTTGAACTCGGCCTTAACGTCGGGCCGATCGATGCAAGGGAACATTCGCCTCGCTTGAGCCGCTTCAAAATGCGTGGTTATGATGTGTGTATGGTCGTAGGGAGCCCTGTAAATCCCCGCCAACGAATCAGGAATAGAGCCTGTATAATCTACCTGCAATGTCCCGTCAAATGGTCCTGTCTCGACAATCAGGTCCTCTCCTTTCTGCCTGAAGGAAAAACTGCGCTTCCCTGAACTCACATTCGATATGCCTAGACCAACCGAGTTCAGAACCACATCTTGCTCTGCGTTCAGCTTGATAAGCAGTCGTCCTTTGAATTTCAATCCCTCAAAATCAATGTCGAGCAGCAGATTATAATCTGCAACTTGCACGAAAACACACCTTGCTAGCTGGGGAAACGCGTCAGACCTAAGTAACTTTTCCGGACCTCGTTCACTCCGACGAAACTGCCAGGATGGGATAGGATCGAGCGAGCATTGTTTCGGTTCCTAGATGAATACGGTTGCCCTGACGTCCTCCTTTGCTTGCAATCTGAACAGCTGGCTTAACTTATGCGCAGGGGAAAGAGCCGCGAGTCACATTCATTCGTTAGAGTGCTGAGAGAGTGATATAGACTCCAACCGTAAGTAGAACGAGGCCGATCGTCCGCTTCACATTCACTTGGCTTAGCCGCTTGGACCCGAAGTGGCTCCCAAGTTGAGCTGCTACAATCAAAACGGGGATGCTCAAACCGAAGACTGGAGTGGTCATAATCATACCGCTTAAACGAGGGATTCTAGCCACTATCCCCGAAACTGAGTTTAGTAGAATGAACACCGTTGTGGTCGCGGCTGTTGTCTTAGGCTTGGCAATTCCAGCCAGAATCAATACCGGAGCCAGATAGACGCCACCCCCGATTCCGGTGAACCCGGCAACACCCCCGATGACGAGGCCAATCAAGACTTTGAATGGCCAACTAAGACGTACATGACCCAAAGGGAATGTGATAATGACTAGACTCACACCGCCGACAGAAATGGCCACACCCATGAATATTTTCAGTAGGTTATCAGGCAAAATGAATAAGCCTGCGTAGAAAGCGGCTGGAACCGAACCGACAATGAACCACACGAACCCCTTTGAGAAATGCGTTCGCCATCGAAATATGGAACTAGAGGCGGATACTACGTTGAATAGCAGGCCGCCTACCACAGCTTGACCGGCAGACAAACCTACCAGAAGTAGAAGCGCGGTAAACGTTGAACCGCCAGCAAATCCCGCCATCGTGTAAAAGAAACTGGCCAACCCAAGCAAAAGCACGGTGACTACGGTACTGAGAACATCCATGTGAGATCAATTCACGATGGGTTTAATGAGACAACTGATTTTGCAATACCACTTACTGGACATAAAGGAAATCGCTGGTTGGAGTGTGCGGTCTTCATTTATCAGCAATTTTGGCCGAACTGATCTTCACTGCTTCGAGAGGCCGATCATGATTGTCTGTTCGAACTTTACCTATTCGTTGCATGACATCCATGCCCTCGGTGACTTTTCCGAAGATAGTGTGTTTTCCGTCGAGCCATGGTGTGGGGGCGAGTGTGATGAAGAATTGTGAGCCGCCGGTGTTTGGGCCAGCGTTTGCCATGGATAGAATCCCTGGCGTGCTATGTTTCAAACTTGCAACAAACTCGTCTTTGATGGCATATCCCGGACCTCCGGTTCCATCTCCAATTGGACAACCACCTTGAATCATGAAGCCGGCAATTACACGGTGGAAAATCAAGCCATCATAGAAGCCACTTCCGCAAAGTTTCATAAAATTCTGAACAGTGATGGGCGCTTCGTTAGCGAACAACTCTAACTTAATCACGCCCATGCTCGTGTCAAGGACCGCGGTGGGGTTTGTCAGGTCAAATCACGCCTGCCCTCCCTGTGGATGCGATTGTGTATAAGGAGAAATGCCGTATTTTTACTTCTGTTCGTAAACCTTATGGAGATGCGTATAATAATAAAGTCCAAGTTCTGAGAGTAATGTGCTTATGAAAACCCCCATGAGCGAATGAGAATGGTTTACAAAATCCAACGATATGGATGGGTTTCCGACACTCCTGACAAAAGAGACCTACTCTACACAGCCCTACCCGAAATTGTAGTCCTCCCCGTAAGCGCCGACCTGCGACTGCAGTGTCCAACAATTTACGACCAGGGACAACTTGGAAGCTGCACAGCCAACGCCATCACCGCAGCAGTGGAATTCGACCTAATGAAGGAACAGAAACACATCTTCATGCCTTCACGATTATTCCTGTACTACAACGAGCGAGCTATCGAAGGAACCGTAAGCTCAGACTCCGGCGCCCAGATTCGAGATGGCATCAAAAGCGTCTCCCACCAAGGCGACTGCCCAGAAACCCTTTGGCCCTATGACATATCAAAATTCTCAGCTAAGCCACCGCCGCAATGCTACACGCAAGCTAGAAAGTATCAGGCGGTACAATACCAGAGACTAACACAAACCTCAGATTTGCTAAAGGGGTGTTTAGCTTCAGGTTACCCCTTTGTGTTCGGTTTCAAAGTGTATGAGAGCTTCGAAAGCCAGCTAGTGGCCCAGACTGGCCACGCTTCCTTGCCCGCATCAGGTGATCAGCTGATTGGAGGCCACGCAGTGATGGCAGTTGGCTATGATGATTCCCAGCAGTGGTTCACCGTGAGAAACTCTTGGGGAGAAGGCTGGGGAATGAAAGGCTACTTCACGCTACCCTACCAGTACCTGTTAGACCGCAACCAATCCAGCGACTTCTGGACAATCCGAGTAGTAACCTAACCGGCACATTCGTTAAGCATGGTGAAGGCAGGTTGCGCAAAAAATCTCGAATCGGACGCTAACGAGGGGACGAGTCCAGTTGCCGAATACTGATCTTCTCCCTGTTCTCGGGGAGAATTTTCCATTGATGTGCAGTATGCGTAGGGCGTTTTCGTACCTGCGCTCGATGATTTGGATGTCGTCACTTTCGATTCCGGTCTCGGTCATGGTTCAGGTTCCTTAAGGCGCTTTAAAGCGGGCGGACCTGGTTTTCGTAATTGCTCCGGACTGAGAATTTGGAGCCTCGGGCGGGGTTCGAACCCGCGACCTGCCGCTTTCTTGAGGCCAGGTTTACAAGGCGGCTGCTCCCCAGTGCCCGAAATATGGGCATCTACCAGGCTGAGCCACCGAGGCGCCGGCCGACTATCGTCGAACGTGCTTAAAATTCTCGCGAAGAATAACTTGTTACTTGTTGTGGCGCTTGGCTGCGTCCACTAGCGCCTCGATGGCGGGGAGCTCTTCTCCGGCCAATAGAGAGAGCATTGCTCCCCCAGCTGTACTGACATGCGATAGCTTATCCGAAATGCCGAGTATACCCGCGTAACCTGAAAGATGCCCCCCGCCTATCACGGTGAAGGCATCAGAGTTGCCCATTGATTCTAGCACGGCCTTGGTTCCAGTTTCAAAGCCGTCTTCCTCGAAGACGCCCATCGGCCCGGCGGCCACTACAGTTCGTGATTTACTAATTATTTCTGAGAATCTTTCAGCCGTTTTCGTCCCTATATCAAGTGCTCTCCCGGCGCGTCGCAACCTCGTGACTGGTGTGTTAGCACGTTTACCGTCAATGATGGTTCCGAAATCGCTAGGGAGAACGATGCGTTTTCGAAATTTCGAAATAATTCGGTTCGCTTTCAAAACCTCATCAGTAACATTTCCCAATTCCTCTTCGTCGAACTGGCCAAACTTCCGATCAACAGCCTTTAGGAATACCTTCGCAACGTTTCCTCCCACAAGAACATGATCAGCTTTTCCGCTCGAAAGGATGTTCTCGATGACGGGTACTTTGTCCTCAACTTTTGCCCCACCAAGAATGTAGGTGCTGGGCCGGTCAGGCTCAACGAGTAACCGCTTGAGCGCCACAAGCTCTTTCTCCATCAGTTTCCCGGCAGCGGAAGGAAGTAGGAATGGGAAGCCTACGAGTGATGCCTGCGACCTGTGAGCGGCTGCGAAAGCGTCATTCACGTATAAATCAAAGAGAGGGGCCAACCTCGATACGAGGTTTGTTCTAGCAAGCTTCTCGCCACTAGCTTCCAAGATTTCCTCGGCGCAGAACCGAACATTATCTAACACCAAAACCTCTCCGCTTCTAACCTCTCTTATTGCCTGGCGGGCGGCAGGCCCCATAACATCCTCAACGAACCGAACTGATTGCGAACAGTTCTTTTGCAGGAGTTTCGCGTGTTGCTGAAGTGACGTGAAATCATCCCTCCCCGGGCGGCTTTGGTGTGAAAGAACTGTCACCTTGGCCGCTGCTAACGCGTCAAGTGTGGGCGTGGCGGCTATGATCCGGCCTTCGTCTAGGATATTCTTGGTGTTGGGATCTAAAGGCACGTTGATGTCTAACCTTAACAGTACGTGCTTGTCTCGCAGCTCGAAGTCGTCGAGGGTTAGGTAGTCGAACTCCATGCGCGCTGCGTCCAACCTACGAACTCAAACAGGTTGCCTATTCATTTAACGTCTTGTAAGGCGCGGAAGATATGGATAGAGAACGTTTTTACATCAATCGATTGGTTTCTGCTCTGGGCCGGGGTGGCTCAGACTGGTAGAGCGCCAGCCAGGCTAAAGGGACGAAACTCATAATCTGGAAAGCATTGGGCCCAGAAGCCGCGGGTTCGAATCCCGCTCCCGGCACCACTCACACTGGTTCGCATAGTCAAACAGCACTCTTGGCACCGTTTGGCACCACCCCTCAATGGGTGGATCCACCCGCTTGCCCACGGGCTCTGGAAGCAAGGATTCGACAGGCCTTCGATTTCTTACTAGGTTATGCCAAAACACTTGTTCGCTTCAAGTAGGAGACGACTTCTTCGGCCAATGGAATCCTAACAATATTGTCAATGCTGGCCTTTCAAACCCAATTGGGGGCAAAGGCTACTCCAATAGGTCAACTTTTCCATTCTGCCGGCCCACATAGACGGCATCAACCATGTTCAAGAATAGCCCAGTCTCGATTACACCTGGTACCGCCTTCAACCGCCGTTCGAGCCGCGCTGCATTTTCAATCCGTCCGAAGTCAGCATCTAGGATGAAATTTCCATTATCTGTTATCACTGGTCCAACCTTCCCCGCGCCTTCGCGTAACTTTGCTCTTCCCCCCATTTTGGTTACCCGAATCTGGACGGACCTATGCGCCATCGGCAAAACCTCTAATGGAACAGGTTGTCGGCCGCCTAAGTGTCTGGACAGTTTGGTTTCATCGACCACTATCGCCAGCCTACGCGCAGCAGAATCAACTATCTTCTCCCTCAGCAAGGCTGCCCCTCCACCTTTGATTAAGTTGAGCGATGGCAACTGTACTTGGTCAGCTCCATCAATCGCATAATCAATTACGACTGCTTCGTTGAGGCTCCGGACACTAAGCCCGTGAGATATGGCTAGGTTTTCAATTTGGTGGGACGTTGGGACAACCGATACCTGAAGTTTCCTCGCCTTACTGGCCCTGCCGAGTTCGACGACCGCATAGGCCATTGTGGAACCGCTCCCGACGCCGATTACCCAACCGTTCTTAATGGGCGACAGAGCTTTGAGGACGGCCCTGCTCTTAGCGCCCTCAACCCAAGACAAGCCTATTCTTCCGTTTCAATCTGTTCGAGTCGATCCATGGCCTGAAGAATTTCCTCGCGGATTTTGTCAATTCGCTTTTCCGCGTCGGTGACCTGTTCATCTTCCTTCTGGTTTCCCTGCGGGTCTTGGCTTGGCTGCCCCTCTCGACTTTCTCCAGAAATCTTCTTCTCGGTTTGCCCCTGAGTTCGGCGTATTGGATTTTCCGATCGTGAGGGGGAGCCGGATTTTAGGTCTTTGAGTTTTGCGTCTATCTCAGCAAGTCTGGCCTTGTAATTCTTGATGACATCTTCCCTCTCAACCTCCAAATCATAGAGGTCCACCACATCCTGGTTTTCATTGATAGCCTTCTCAAGCCGCTTCAGGTCTACCTTATACTTCTCCAGCAGTTGATCCCTTTCGGCTTCGGTGATGATTCCTTTCGTCTGGGATTCGTAGATGGTGGTTACAGCGGACCCGAGTATCTGCCGTTCTAGCTTTAGCACTTTCAAAGTCTCTCTCGCACGGTTCACGGCTTCGAGTGAAGTGGAGCGAGGTGTTTCCAAAGTCGATGCGGGCAGGTTTGGGAGGGGGATTATCCGTTCAGGTTCAAGGGTTTGGGAGTTCTTTTTCTTCCAAAATGCGATGAGCGTGACCAAACTGACCAAGATCGGCCCCTGAATTATGCTGGTTATCTTTGGTTGAGCGTATTAATGCTTCGTGAATTGTCAGAGTCATTCTTAGCTTAACGAGATCGGTTTTTGACGGTTAAAACCTAGACTCTCGTCGGCAGTTTCGGAGTCATTGGTTGAAAAATCATATCATGTCCTCGCGCTTCCTTTGCGCGAATATGAAGCCTTTTACCATCCCCTGCATCAAAGGCGGGCAACTACGGAGGACATAAAACGCATGCATCTTGAAGGATCATTCGAAACTCCAGCTCCTCAAAAGACCGTGTGGGATTTCCTCCTTAACCCCAAGGATATCGCACCATGCTTCCCCGACCTGCAATCCATGGAGGTACTCTCTCCGGATAACTTCAAGGCCAAGATCAGAGTGGGCTTATCTCTTGTAAAGGGAACCATGGATTTCGATTTTCGAACAACCGACAAGATCCCGCCCAGTTCGGCGAAACTCATCGGTACCGGTCGTGGGGTGGGTAGCACAATCGAAATCCAGACAGGATTCACCATTCAAGAAGCAGCGACTGGAAGTAAAGTTGGTTGGGTCGCCGACGTGAATGTTGGAGGCATTATGGCTGGGCTTGGGACAAAACTTCTAGATTCCACGTCCAGCAAGATGGTTGAACAGGTTATCGAGAACCTCAAGACCAAGTTGAAGGAAAAGACGACCGTATAGGCTCTTTCAGCTGTACGCTTCGAAACCTTTCCCTAGAATCAATGAAGCAATCTTAAGCTCCATTATCTCGTCGGTTCCCTCGTAGATTCTTGCCACTCGGGCATCGCAGAAGTGTCTAGCAACCGGAGAGAGCAGGGAATAGCCGAAGCCGCCGAACACCTGAACGGCTAGGTCGGCGCTCTCGTACGCCAATCGGGACGCAATGCGCTTTGCGACAGCGGATTGGAGGTCAACCTTCTTTCTTAGCTCGAGGTCGTTGGGGTTCGTGTCTAGTTTGGCTTTCTCTGCAGCCGCGTAATAAGTCGGCCATCTTGCCATCTCTAAGTTCATAGCAATGTTTGCGAGGTGGCGTTGAATCAATTGGTGCTTGCCAATCGGTTTGCCATGCTGCACACGGGACTTGGCCCTTTCCGTTACCGAGTTCAGGCAGTCTCCTATGATACCGACGCATCCCGCCCCTATCCCAATCCTGCCGTTCAACAGTGCCGAGTACGCAACATGCAAACCCTTCCCAGGCTCTCCCAGCAGGTTCTCCTCAGGGACGTGCACATCAGAAAGTTCAAGCATCGCCGTATCCGATGTGAAGAGTCCGATCTTCTCCTCCAAGTGCATGGCAACAGAGAAACCCTCAGACTTCGAATCGACGACAAAAGCCGACATGCCCTGCTTCTTGCCCTTCGGATAGGCAAATATGATCAGCGCGTCAGCGACGGATCCGTTTGATATCAGGTACTTCGTACCGCTGAGAACATACTTGCCATCACGCTCCTCGTAACTCGTCTTTAGTGAGGTGGGGTCACTTCCGGCCTCGGGCTCCGTCAAGCCATAAGCTAGAATCTTCTCTCCTTTGGCTGCGGGGGTAAGGTATTCCGCTTTCAAATGTTCGTTGCCCCATTGTTGAATCGCTAACGAAGCTAGGAGGCAGTGGACATCGACGAAGGTAACCACGCTCAACCCAAGCTGCCCGAATCGTTCAAGTGCTAGTGCCCAGGTCAGCGAGTCTGCCCCAACTCCTCCATATTCGGGCGAAACTGTCAGGCCCATGAGATTGTATTTCTTCAAGATGGTATGGGTCTCAGGATTGTACTTGTGCGCTAGGTAGTGCTCGAACTCAGGAAGGTAGAGTTCCTTGCAGGCTTCGTCAACTCGTTCAAGAATCCCCCGCTGCTGATCGCTTAACTCGCGCAGGCGACTGGCTAGCTGAATCGATTCCGAGAATGAACCTTCCAATCCCAACCTTCCTTGGGGCTGTGAAATTCCATTTGCGCCTTTTCAAACCTCCGGCCCGTCACTTCCCGTCCCAGGCTGGTAAGCTTCTTACATATCCAGATACCATGATCTAGTGGTTGGTAGCAATGCGCTTCGTTTACTTTGGCATCCGTGTAAGGAACATGAATCGATCACTACGGTTCTACACGAGAGTTTTGGGCATGAAGGTAATCCATAAGGGAACGATGCTTCACGGAGGCGTCTTTGTCCACTTAAGGCACCCCGGTTCAGCACAGAGGCTAGAACTGAACTACTACCCCCCCAAGAACAGGTTCTACGAGAAATATCGTCCGGGAACGGAGATGGACCATCTCGGGTTCTGGGTTGATGATGTTGACCGAACTTACGCTCAGCTGATTAGAAGGGGGGCTAGAAGAGCCGTAGCACCATTCTCGAATGGTGGAGAAAGACTCGCGTATGTGAAGGACTCTGACGGTATTTGGATTGAGTTCTTCGGAGCAGACAAACGGAAGAAAAAGTCTCGTCGCAATCCGAGATAATCCAATTTCTTCCTATCGCTCGCTGAAGTCGCCATTTAATATATTGAGGCAATCGTAATTAATTCTTGGTGAGTTGTACGTCCCAAGGAACATATGTTTGTCCAGCCTGTAAGATGTTCTTCAAAACGAAGGAAGAACTCGAAACACACGCAAAAACCGCACACTAGCCAAAGAATACCCAAGTCTTTCGCACATTGAATTCGCGAATTCGCGCTACTCATCCCCTCTTTTTCCAACTTGGCTAAGTGCGAGAAGGCGTGATGCCAGCCTAGGAAAGCCTACACACTGGCCAGTCTATTCTAGAATATGGTGGAGCCCCGGGCGGGACTTTCAGCGATAGCACGATCGCTTTTGAACCCGCGGCCTTCGCCTCTTTGTGAGTTCGTACCAAGGCGGCGCTGTTGGCGCTTTATTTCTACCAAGCTGAGCCACCGGGGCTTCGCGAACTGCCCCTATGCACAACTTCGCTAAATAGATGCTGAACTCAGAACAGGTTTCGAAAAAAATTAGAAATTCAGTCGACACATTTCATGAGAAGCTAGCTACAAGACTCTGAACGTTTCATAAGATGTTCAAGAATTCAGAATGAACGGTGATGGTACGCAATCATTGGGCGTTGACCAGGAACTCTTTGCGTCTAATTCCATATGTGAGCTTCTCAGAATCAAACGACTCTGACAACGCCCCACTTGCCCAAGATTCTAACCCTGCCCGCTTACATGATTCTTCATTGTTTCCTAGTGGTTTGCAATGATGGTGCCATTGGTGAAAAGCAAGTATTACTGGTCAGCTGGCTTACACCTCGAAGCCCCCCGTTGAAATGTTCTGAGCAATTGTCTATCTTTTGCGTCAAGAAATGGTATGATTAGGGTTTTATCATTCACCGATTTGACAATGCTTATCCAAACGCTTAAGTGCGTTTACGACGGCACGGTAGTTCCGAGTTAATTCAACTAAAGGAGGCTAATTAGGAAAATGGTCAAGAAATGCCCATCATGCGGCTACAATAACCGCGACGACGCAGCATTCTGTTCAAGTTGTGGATCCTCAGTCGGTGGCTCAGTGGGGCCAGCACTCAAACCAGTCCCTTCAGTCCGCGTTGTGACTCCCGTCAGCCCGGGCAACCCAATCAGGGTTCCGGCACCCGGCCAATGCTACTATCACCCCAACCTGCCCGCCGTCTACGTCTGTAACCGGTGTGGAAGAGCAATTTGCCGCGACGACTCCAAGGCCTACATGGACCTGGTACTCTGTCCGCAGTGTTACCAAGGCGTTGTACCAATGGTAGCAGCTCCGCAAATGCAACAACCACCTATGCAAATGCAACAACCTATGCAGATGCAGCAACCACCTATGCAAATGGGACCACCACCTATGCAAATGCAAATGGGACCACCGATGGGTGGCCCTCAGGCTTTCATGGCGCCGATGCCACAATACTATCAACCGTCCCCGCCAAGAGCGCTATGGGGATTCATACTAGCAATGATTGCAGGAATCCTCGTGATCCTTAACGCAGCAGCTTTGCTCTCACCAAGTTTCTACAGCTTATGGACCGGCATCTTCTTCTGGTTGCCAGCTGTTGGCCCCCCGAGCCTAACGTTCGCGATAGGCGCGATTATCGGGCTCATACTGGTAATCGGATCGATACTAATGCTGCTAGGATTCGGTACAATTGGAAGCATCGTAGTCTTTCCGTTGGCGGTCCTGAGCCTGTTGATCGGCGGAGGGTTTGTGGCCGGATTCGTTTTGGGCGTGCTGGGCGGAATACTCGGCATGCTCGGACGCTAGGGCCAAAAGGAAAATTCCCGTTTTTTTGTTTCCTTCCGATTTCTGGGTGTAGGCTTTGTCCTACGTGAGCATAGGGAAGCCTGTTAACGAAAAGATAGTGCACGCTGCGCGTAACAACAAAAATGAGATCGTCGGCCTGCTATTAGGAAGACTTGAAGGTAATACGCTAATAATAGAAAACTCAATTACCGGTGAATCCTCAGCCGCGCCGCACAGGGTAAGCCTCTCTTCGAACGCTCTGGCGAAAATCGCGGACGGGCTTGTGACTGGGCTAATAAAAGGGAACATTGTGGGTTGGTACCATTCACATACCTTGGGCGGACTTTTCTTCTCTGAAACAGACATCGAGACTCAAAGAACCCTTCAGCAATTCTCGAAACTGATTGTGGGAATGGTCGTGGACACATTGACCGGGGAAGTTGGGTTCTTTCGCGTGGACTCTCGGACAGGTGAGGCCGTACGTTTACCCGCTGAGAGGATCAGTGTCTTTTCCGGAGTTTATGAAGCGATTCCCCAAGAAACGATTGCTCCCCGCATGAGTGTACCAACGCTGGAAGTAGGGAGTGCAACTCCATCAAGGATGCCTCGAACACTCGGCGTTTTCGGGGCCGTGGGTCCCGTCATTTATCTTTCAGCCCTGTTGCTTGGCGGGTTTCTGTGGCCCGGCTACTCACAATACCGCGATACAGTTAGCACTCTCACTTCGGCAAGTTCACCCAATCAAGTCAGAGAGGTAATGCTTCTCCTCTTCGGGCTCTACAATGTCTGCGTAATCCTCTTGGCGGTCGGCCTCTACTACGGAATCGAGGGCGGGCACCTCTGGGGACCAGTGTCGCTTTTGGGCACGGGCGCCTTAGGCCTAGTCCTGTTTCTGTTTCCAGAGGACTATCCCCAAGGGTTTCCTGTTACGATAACGGGCACCTTCCACATTGTGCTTGCCGGAGTCATCACCTTCCTCTCGCTGACCGCAATGGCATTCTTTTGGCGTCATTTCCGCCCCGACCCACACTGGAAGAATTACGTCCATTTCAGCATCGCAATGCTGCCGATCTCGACCGCCCTTGGTGTGTTTGTAGTAATCTCGATTTCCGCTCCGTACCTAGGACTTGCCGAACGTTTGTCGATTGGTTCAATCTTGTTCTGGATGGAGGCTGTCTCAATTAGACTTATCCTTCCCAGAAGGAAAGGCAACACGTCAACCAACCCAGCTGTGTTAGCCGCAGGCCTAGAGTTGCGTTCAAATGTCGGGGCATCTCAGCAAGCGATATATCCCGAAAGTAATCAGGGCGGCTGGGACCGCATTTTTCCATTCGGTCCCCCCTCATAGTAAGATAGTTTAAGCACATCTGTGAAAATGAAAGGTCAGCATGAGTGGAGGTGAAACGTCGCAAATGAAACTTTTTGTTCAAGCGCCTATTGGCCCTCAGACAGGCCTTGCGGAGATCGATGTTATTCCAGACCACACGGTTGCGGAGATAAAGCAACAGGTCTGCCAATCCTTCAACGTTGACCCAAGTACTGTGGCTCTCATGTATGGTGGCGCAATACTGGACGAGAGCACGACCGTTGCAAGGTTAGGCATTCCAGAGAATTCTCAGCTTGCACTCATGCCATACAATATCATCGGCGGGTAGTCTGACTAGCAATGGATGTTCCACTCCTGCTCAAGGAGAAGAACCTGCTCAACCACCAATTCCCAACAGTCACCGCAATGAACGATCCTCCAACCCAATTCGAAGGCCTGATCCGCTGCGAAAAGGGGGAGGTCATGAAGCTATCGGAGAAGGGAGTCTGGCCCTTCACTGATTACACCAACTGGCACCGGTTCAGACTTGACATTCCCCCAGAATACCCGTTGAAACCACCCGTGGCGACTTGGCTCACGGAAATTTCACACCCAAACATAGTACCGAAAATCCCGAATGCTGTATGCGTTTCAATACTCGGAGAAAAATGGGACCCCAGACTGAAACTCATTTCGGTCGTAAATGCGTTACATTACCTGCTAACGGATCCGAACCCTCAGAGCGTGTTCGACAATCCCCGCGCCCTCAAAGCGGCAAACGTATGCCGCTCCTATGGATTCCCCAAAATGACAAAAGTCAAACCGAAAAGTAAGGAAACCGACGACATCGTCCGATTCAACGTGGTGCCTGTGCCAGAAACGAGGAATGCGGCTTCAGAGGCTGGGGATATCGTTAGGTTCGACCTTTCTGGACGGGGACATCGAGCGTCTTCTTGATGCGCGTGAATGCTTCCCTCCCTTCCTACAAGCAAATAGAAGTGGAGCTGAACCCCAACAAGACGGCGAGAGACCTTAAAGGAATAATTTGCAAAAAACTAGGGATCGAACCTGAACTCACCAGACTACTAGCCCACGGGAAACCGCTACCGGATCATACACGTCTCTCGAGAATTAAGGAAACGGTGACCATTGACTACCTGTGGGCGCGACACTTGCTCCTCTGGGGCCTGGATGGCCAAAGAAGGATAAGAGATTCATCGGTGCTCCTCGCAGGCGCCGGCGCCATTGGCAACGAGGTAGCCAAGAACCTAGCTATGCTAGGTGTCGGGCGAATTATCATCGTAGATAGGGACACCGTGGAAATGTCTAATGTTAGCCGCATGGTCTTCTTCGAAAAAAGCGACTTGGGAAAGAACAAGGCTGAAGTCCTTGCAAGGAAAATCCACAGGAAATATCCCTTCGTCCAAACGATCGCCTTCCGTGGCGCCCTTGAACGATTGCCACTGAAATTCTATTTGGATTCAAACGTGATAGTGTGCGGCCTCGACAACGTCGTTTCGCGAATCTTCCTAACCCAGATCTGCAGAAAATACTCTGTCCCGTTGGTTGATGGCGGAATCACGGGGATGAACGGCAGAATCCACGTATACCTCCCCCCCAACGATGCCTGCCCTGTATGCATGTTTCCGCCCAACCAATACTCGAAAATCGTTGGTTTGCGAAACCCGTGTGACGCCCCGTTGGAGCAGGAAGCCGTCCCATCCTTTTCGACAACAATCTCACTGGTCTCATCAATACTTGCCCAAGAAACGATCAAGCTGATCATTGGAATGGAAGAATACCGATCCAATGCAAGATGGCCAGAAAGTAGCGGCCAGCCACTAAGGTCAGTTCTGTTCTTGGATTTGAGAAATAATCGGTACACTCCGATGGATTTGAAGCGAGGCGAGAAATGCCTCGTATGCGGAAAGGAGGGGACGACCAGGGAACCTGCCCAACGGGGCGACCTAATGATCTCCACGGTCAGTCGTTCAAAGGGGAATTTGGCTGAAAACATTCGTCGCCACGCCAAAATCGATGGCAAAGTGCTGCGCATACTCTTAGAAACGTCTGAGGGAACAAGGTTGTTGGATGGGCATTCGAAGCGGGGAAAGAGTGTGGGCCGAGGTGACTATCTCAGGGTTCTTGTTGACGGCAAAGACGAGGAGTTTCATGAATCAATTCTAAGGTTGACGTAGGAAGAATCTTGTATCAACCGTGTCACACATTCGCAAGAGACCTATCGCCAAAGCCATCAATTGCCACATTTCACGGCGAATTTGAATGGGTAAGCGCATCCGCGCTTAAGTAACCGTTAAGAAATGCTTGATACCAATTGAATGCGTGGTTCAAAGATGCCAATGTGTCAGGCCTGTGGCAAAGCCAACTCGGATGATGCAAGGTACTGTTTCAGCTGCGGCGTGTCGCTTGTCAATATACCACCTGTCAAAGTTGATGTGAAGTCACCTCTGACAGCTTCCATGAAGCCAACCCCCGCAGCTCCTATGTCCCCATTAACCTATGCTCCGAGGCAATTGCAGAGGCAAGGAAGCTGCTACTATCACTCCGAGTTGCCATCAGCATTCGTCTGCTCAAGATGTGGAAGGTCAATTTGTGCATCCTGTAACAGACAATATGGAGTCCTAAGCCTGTGCACGGAATGTTACTGGGGATTGGCGCCGAAGCTGGGGTCTCAATCCGACCAATACGTGATGGGTGGCGAACAGCAAGCGCGTTCACCCTTCTCGCCTTTCTAGGCTAAGCGACCCTGATTCTTTAGCCGACTCGTTATTGTCTTGAGTTCTTCAATAGGAATTCCGAGTTCCGCTGAGGCCGTGCTTAACGAGATTACGCCTTCATGCTTCACGATGTAATCGTATACCTTATCATCCAAAGGCGGTACCATGGGCGCTTCCATCGGAGCTCCGCACTTTTCACAGAATGTCCCCTTCGGAACAAGATTCCCACAGGTACTGCAAATCTGCATTCCAACCGGGGCGGTGGGCGCGCCTACTGAAGCAGGAGGATTAAGCATTGGTCGCGCACGGTCGAACGCACCGCGTCTGCGTGCAAGAACGAACGCCACCGCGACGACCACGACCGCGATTCCGCCACCACCAAAGAGTTCGACAAGCGGAAGATAGTCAAAGCTCCACTCAGCTTGGACAACGTACGGTCTGTCCACAGTCAGACTCCATGAATGATCAGTCTTCGTGAGGACCCCTGACGAGGGCTCGAGCTGCCAACCAGTTAGAGTGTATGAAATAGGCCAAGTTTGAGAACTAGTAGTGGCAGTGATATTTGCTGTGGACCCGCGGTCATACCACCCTGACCCTGCAACCGAACCCTGCGAAGATCGCACATCCACATAATACTGGGTCTTGTACGAGATGGTGATTGTACGCGGCTGATCCATGACCACTGTGTAGGACGGGTTTGAAGAAGTTGAATTATTGTCGGTCCAACCGATGAAGCTAAGGCGCTCGACGGAGCTCAATTTGACAGTTGATGGAGCTGGGCCAAGCTGGACATTTGAGTTGACATCATACCAGCCTGCATGAGATTCGTTATATCCTGAGGAAATGCTCACTGGGTTGTATTGAACGGCAAGCAAGTATTGAGCGAGAAAATTCGCACTGACTGTCTGTGGCCGGTCCATTAGGACCCGCCCAGTCGTTGATTGACCCGAGTAGTCTCCGCTCCAGTGTTCAAACATAAGACGCGTATTGTCACTGGCCGGCAGAACTGCAGCAGCGGAGAAGGTCGCTTCGCTCCCCGAATCATACCAACCAGAGCCGGAGAGGCCCGAAACGTTGGCGGGGTTGGACACCACTGTCAAAAGGAATTGCGTCTTCCAGTTCGCTATGGCGGTCTTCGGCCCAGTCATGAATATTTGCGCCGTAGTCAAACTAGTTCCAGACGCGTCTCCTGACCATCCTGTGAAGACTTCTCGTGTTCCTTGACCCTGATCGACATTCGCGTCATTCACGGTCGCTTGCACCGCCGTGTCAGATTCATACCACCCTTGACCGGTCGAGGTGCTGTAAGATGTTTTTACGGTGAGATAGTATTGCGCTGTGTAAGTGAAAATGTGGCTGCCGGCCGCGGTGAAGCTCCATGACGCGTCCTGCTCATAGAAACGCGTGCCGTTAGCTAAGATGCTATTCGGGACGTAAGAATCTACTGTGATTATGTGGCCGGTGTTTGGAACGGAGAACGTTAAGGAAAGGGTCTGGCCCCCGTTAATGGTTGTGTTGAAGGTCCCATCAACGTAGAGGTTAGTGCTAACGGTTGATGGAAGGCCTGCTATGCTAACTGAAACCGAGTAAGAGAGCTGGGCTCCGACATATGGTGTGATAAGACCAGCTACGACAAGGCAAAACGCGAGCGTTAACAATGGCCGCGCGGAAAGATGCAACCCCGGTCTTCTCGTCTCGTGAGTTCGAAGCCCCATGCCTTAAGTATTTTAGAGCACGCTATAGTGTTGGTTAAACCGCGAAAAGGGTTTCATTTTGAGCTGATTCAATGAAAATTGAATTCAGTTGCATGGAAACTTACTTTGAAAGTAGTAACTCAACAAGGTCGATAAGAGAACGCCTCCGATGAGAGCAGACTTCCGACAATTCTCCTTGAAGAGCTAACGCAGATATAACGCCCCGACAGAAGAACATGACAGGAAGTGGCCTTTGTACGTGCCTAGCCGGTCTGTGTCGAAAAAAATGAGACAATAACAACTAGATTCCTGCTCGTTCAATTGCTCTGTTAAACATGTAGTCCCATAGCGTCCTCGGGTATTTGCCCCCTTCGTCCAAAAAGATCCTCAATCTCGATAAATGATGCATTTTGGATGTTCTCTGTAGAGACCAAGCGCTTTGAGGTACAAGGCCTTCGCGACTGTGCCTCCATCAGTAAAACAGGAGTCAGAGTCTTTCGGTAGATCTCTTCGACCCTTCTCTTGGCTCCGTCGGTGAAATCATGGGAAAGAACCAAGAACCCCAAAGATCTCGCTTCAAGTCCCCTTCTTTAGAATTAATTTTCGTTGCCATAATTTGTGTGGTTCCGCTCAATTTCCTTTGTCAGTTATTGCCTGTTCTATTCCCTGTTTGAATGCATTTAGAACACTCGGTATAACCTCAAAGTATAGAAGATGTTCTTCGTCAGGATGCGGTTCTCCGTAGTGCTTTATGGACTTGGATTCTAAGGTCAGACCGAGCCAACTTGAGAGTATCAAGCTAGCCGCCCAGCAAAGGTTCTCAAAAGTCATCGAGGCGGGCCTTCCGTCGTTGTTAACTCTTTGATACTTTGAACTCAATTCAGCGCATAACCTCTGGGATAACTCTCTTAGCGTCTCGAAAGCCGCTGAAGCAGTATCTCCCTTTTCAGAATTAAATTTCCGAGCTAAACCCGTTAAGTTGATACCTGTTGGATTTCTCGCGTCGAGATAGAAGATGGTGGGTTTTGCCGACGATCCTTTATTGGTAATCATGCAAACGTGTGTGCTGATCCTGACTTTAAAGAACTTCGAAGTTGTTTGGAACTAATGGTACCCACACACACAAACGACGATTCAAATTCTAGTGCTCGCACCACTAGTACCACACGCTCAACCATAATCCCGTTGGCGAAATGGAAATGGACAAACTCGTATTCATCGCAGGCCTCTTCCTCCTGATCGACGCAGTAGGCTCAATCCTACTACCCGGCAACACGCATCGCTTCTGGTACAACGCTGAACGAGTCGCACGCGGCATACTCGCAATCGGACTCATGTATTACGCGTGGAAATACCTGAAATAGGAAGTGGCGAAAATGAGTCAAGAACAAGATGCGGGGCGATTTGTCACGTGGCCTGAATACTTGAAAGGCCATCTGGAACGCACCAGTTATACCACATACGAAGAACCACCGGTTTGTTTCACGCCCTAGCTGTGGTTGGACAAGTTGCGTCCCATGAGAACCCACGCTCACAATTAGGGCGAAATCGCAAATATGATGCAACTAAACTCGTGGACAATTCTTTTTGTGGAGTGCAAATATCTCCGGACTGTTTGTCTCGAAGCCGCATTTTTGGCAAACTGCTCGTTTTCCTTCCTGGTTAGATCCCGACATAGCAAACTCGTTGGTCAAGGAGGCCAAGGTCAAGTAAGAACATGCCGCCGAACAACACATGTAAGAACGAGCCGCGTAAGTCTGAACCTTTCCAAAAGAAGGCTCCACCCAGATAACCCTCAGCCTTCATCGATGGCTCAGGCAATGAAATTGCGGGAACCAACGTGTCGGCTCATGGCGTGATCTTCCTGATTGCGCTGATTGGAAAACCGCCATGTTCTCTGGCATACTGGAGGCAGTCATCGCAAACCCACCACACATTATGAATATTATTCGTGACTTTATCGCACTTCACGGGTTTACCGTCACGTTCAACGATGACATCGCATTTGCCTGATTCTGGAATTTGCCTCCCCATATCTATGCGCATTGCGTGACATTACTTGCTGGATGAGGAAGCGGAAATTCTATTCTCAATCAAGGGTTCAGGAACTTCTTGCGTGCTCCGCAAATTGTATTCATATAGGCTTCCCTCACTAGAGCACCTTAAGTATCACTCAGGTGCGCCCTCTGGCCGAACACAAAGCGTACATCAACATCGAGAACGTGGTCGCGACAGCAACTATCCATCAGAATATTGATTTGAACTCTATCGTACGCGTATTCCCTGGCGTAGAATATAGGCCTGAGCAATTTCCGGGCTTAGTATATCGATTGAAGAAACCGAAGGCCACCACCTTGATCTTCGGCTCGGGTAAAATGGTCTGTACTGGGTCGAAGTCGGAGCGGCAGGCTCACAAGGCCGTCATGAAGGTTGTGGACGAGCTCAGCCGTAACGGGATCGTCATTTTGGGTAAGCCTGAGATTCAGGTTCAAAACATAGTAGCCTCGGCAGGTTTAGGCGGCCATATTGATTTGGAAAAGGTAACCTACTCACTGAAACGCACCATGTATGAACCCGAACAGTTCCCTGGCCTCATCTACAGAATGGACGACCCCAAAGTAGTCATACTAATCTTCACAACCGGAAAGCTCGTTTGTACGGGCGCCAAGAAAGAGGCGGACGTTCACAGATCCATCGCAAAACTGCAAGAAACGCTTGAAGAGAAAGAGCTCATAACCTACCCGTAGTCCCGAATCGGAGACGCACTGCTCCCTTCTATCCTTGACATGGCATTCAAGGGAAAATTGTAATCATTGACTCATGTTCCTTAACGCTTACACGTGGACATCCACGTCCCCCAAACCACATCCACATGGCCATCCCAAAACAGCGCTTACGTAATATGCCCGTACTATTGGTGCGTACACACACGAAAATCTTGTCTGATTTTAGTGGAGTGCCCCCTAACTACCACTCTTTCACCAATTTCACCACGAGCCAATTCTGAGACCAGTGCATCAACTCACCTCTAGCCTGGGCCGGGGCCTAATTGAAGTAGGGGAATCGATAAGGTATTAGTGTATGTTTGAATAACTGATGGCGTTGTTTAACCATGATGTCTAGGTTCGAAAAGGAAGGACAACGATTTGTGTGCGATAAGTGTGGTTTCGAAACGAACAGTTCAGAAATCTTTCCTTTACACAAGAAGAATTGTCCCAGAATTTAGTTTCCTCTGCCCGCACCATAAGACCCACGCACACGAAAATGTTTGACAAAAAACTGGGATTTCCGTTCATTACCGGTCCTAGGATGTTCGCCTAGTATCTTCGGTGCTTCTGGTAGCACTCTCTACAGTAGACCGGTTTACCCGTCGTCGGCACAAACGGTACTTCCGTATCTGCACCGCACTCAGAGCATTTGACTTTCGTCATTTGCCTCGGGGCACCGTAACTTCTATTCTGATAACCCATTTTGTTTTCCACCGTCCTATTCTCTAGTTATACGAAAGATAATACTCGCCGCGATAATCGGCACGAGCTTGACGGCTCTCCCATCATCCACGCAGGTAAGACCTCCAGTATACTGCCTACGCAATAGGCAAGACCACCATAAAAACTGATTTCGTGCTCATACTTTGTGACAATTGAAGATGGAAGATCAGAAGAAAAGCAAACGTGCCTCATTTCCTGGTTCGACATAGGATCGCTACTACGTTTTCTCAGAGGTGGGTATGGTTCTTTGACGAAGTCTCAACGAAGTAAGAAAGGAAGATTAAATGCGTATATGACTGCACGCCCGCAATTCGGTTGTAGTCTAGCATGCAGTTCTTCCCGAAATGTAGTTTGGCGCTCATTCCAATTAAGAAGGAAAAGATTGTTGTGCTAGCATGCCCTAAGTGCGGAGAAGAAACTAGACCGTCGGATCCGATGGTACAGAAATTCGGAAAGGCCAAGGAATCCGTCGTGGTAATCGGTAAGGGTGAGAAGAACCTACAGACTCTCCCGACCATGAAAGTTAGCTGCCAAAAATGCGGGCATGGAGAAGCCTTCTATTGGATGGTACAAACTCGCGGTGGCGATGAAGCCTCGACACAGTTCTTCAGGTGTACGAAATGCGGACGGACATGGCGAGAGTATTCATGAAATTACAATGATTAGAGGTATGTGAACACCATTAGACCCACTACCACGACCGACAAGAACAGGAAGAAAGCAGATAATGCAAGCAGAACTAGCACTTGAACGCCACGCAAGAGAACCAATCGCAGAGAAGAATCCTAGGCTACCGACTTTTCATAGGTGTGGGTCTAATGGTGCGCACACACACAAAGTACTACTGAGACGAGGGAAAAACAGGGAAGGCTAGGATGGTACGATACGAGAGCAGGAGTACATTCGAATCGTTACCTGTAAGATTCCGCGTCAACTTTCGCCATTGGGTATACTCCGTCTACTGGAAGCCCAGGAACTTTAGCGAGAACCTTGCGTATTGACTCAGCATCTTTTGCGTCCCACTCACAGAATATCTTAACCGCCTTTCCTTGTTCGTTTAGCTGTATCGTACCACCAATCCAATAAGCGTCCAAGGTGACATTGGCTTTGGCTTTCTTAGCGAACACTCCAGCCTCCTCAATCGTTGCGGGCGACGGTAGCGTGTGAGCCACTAGGAACTTTCCCATCTCATTTCACCTCCTCTGTTTCCTCATATCGTAATTGCTTAACTTGCCCAGCCGGAAAAGGACGAAGAACAATAGTCATCTATGCGTGGTTAACACTTGCCATTCCATACGGAATTACCGCTGTGAATTCGATAGCTGATATTCCCAAACGAAATCCGAAGCGGTCTCTTCGCCACGCAGACAGGGCATCACTCACATATCCGGATTCATACCGCAAAGAAATCTGACTATGAGGAGTTTTGTGTGTGTGGGTCTAATGGTGCGGGCGACCGAATTTGAACACGTTCTCTAGGCTACTGTTAAACGCAACCTAGACCACGCTAGATGAGCTTCATTTTCAGACTAGAATTGAGTCTTATTCCTACAGAACTTTAGGATGAAAATACTTTGCCCCGAAGGAATCGTCGTCATGACAGAACTCGATTATGTAAGCTGTTGAGCCAAGAAATGTGTTTTAACCAGCATTATAGAGTGGTGTTAAGCATTTTACATATCTGCGTTCGAGGTAAACACCCAGCGCTAATGAGAATACCACGCATTCAAGGTGGAGAATAGAAGACTCGAGGGAATTGATGCAGAATGGTGTCCACGCCTTATACAAGGGGCCGAAGCCGCGAATACCAAGTCCTACGCTTATTGAGAGCAGAAGGTTGGTTCTGCAGTAGAAGCGCGGCCTCCCATGGACCAGTTGACATTTTCGCAGGACGTGGCGGGCGTATACTCATGGTTCAGGTCAAAAGCGGACAGGGCAGAGCAACGGAATCAGAACGGAAAACGCTCAAGCTTTGGGGAGAAGCTTTCCGGGGAACAGTTGAGATATGGAAGTTTAGGAAGGGTAAAGCCCTGGAGAAGGAAACTGTGTATGAGTACGAATAAAGGGCCTAATGCGTTGCGTGCATCTCGATTTCTTTGAGGGTCTCCTCGATGGCTTTCTTCGGTAGGCCACGGCCCTGTACACCGTCCCTTCTGAAGACCGGCCGGCCGTCTCTGAAGACAATTACTGTTGGGACAATGCTGATCCCGAACCTTTCCCACAACGGATTATCATCGTCACTAATGTCAACCTCAGCCCATCGGACTCCATTGCCGTTTAACGCTTCGTTAAATTCCGCATAGAAACTTCTGCAAAACGGGCACCATTCGGCGTAGAAAAGCACGGGAATTGTATCCGTACTCTTCAGACGATCCCCCTCAAAATCCGCCAAGTGTAATTCCGTATTCCTTTCCCTGTTGCTGCGCGAGGAGTGCTCATGGCTTTGAAGCTATCCCTGAACAACAAGTCAAATTCTCCACTAATGCTTTCCGTGAGCAAGACTTATTATGCTCGAATTGAATTCGGTTTTTCTCAAACCCAATTTGGTGATGAAATTGCCCGAGAAAATCAACGAATCACCCGACAACATTGGCAACCTGAAGGAAGAAGTGGCTCGGTTAAGAGAAGAAGTACAGCGCCTCTCGCAAGCTATTCCTTCTCAGAAAGCCAAACAGTCGGAAACATCGAGCAGACCAAGTTTCGGCGAGTCCCTATCAGAGTACGTTAACGACGTTGTTCAGAGCGTAATCTCCGGGATATCCTCGGAGATTGAACGATCGGTCCTTGTGGATCCCACAGGCGCTTGGTTCGATCGTCACGTGGCAAAAGCCCAAGCGAGGTCGATGAGCGCCGCGGAAGCAGAAAGGGCTTCCACCTTGATGGGCGCGATGGCCAGCGAGCATCGCCTTCGAATTTTGAGCGAACTCCTTTACGGAGGGAGGTACGCGAGCGAGATAGAATCCGTTCTCAAGGATATCTCCCCGAGCACAATCTCTAGTCACCTCAAAATCCTTGAAGAAGCTGGCCTCGTGGTACAGGAAGGGGACCGAGGGCGCTATCTCATTACCCTCCCAGGGAGAATTGCGTTGAAGATGTCGACACGCCTAACCCGTTTCCTTGAGCATAGGCGATCATAGACTGCTCAAGCATTCAGCCTTAGTGAGCATACTCACGATGCGAACGCATTTTAGTTAGCGCAGCAAACGGCTTTCGCGGCGAATTGTCTCTATGGTGGACAACTTTAGGCTCCGAGGAATCATAACGGCGCTCGTTACCCCTTTCACCCAGAACGGCGAGGTTGACGAAGAGGCCTTACGCGAAATTGTCAGATTCCAGTTGAAAGCCAGAGTGAACGGTTTCTATCCCCTGGGGACCACGGGCTTGGGTCCGGCAATGGAGGCCTTTGAGAGAAAACGAGTCGCTGAAGTTGTTGTGGAAGAAACAAATGGGCACGTCCCTGTCATTGTGCAGATTGGTGCTTCCGAGCCCAGAGTCAGCCTGGAACTTGCGCTCCACGCCGAGAAGATCGGAGCCGACGCGGTGGCCAGCCTAACCCCCTTCTATTATCATCCGGGAGACGAAGCAATCATCGAGTATTATCAGAAATTATCACGTACCACGAGCCTCCCCTTGTTCGTATACAACATTCCACCAAATACAGGGTTTAACGTCGATGCCAAACTACTCCAGAAATTGAGTGAAATTCCGAAAGTTATTGGCATCAAGGATAGCAGTGGAGACTTTACGCAGCTTCTAGATTACATGCGCAATGTTCCCGACGACTTCAACGTAATCACAGGAACGGACTCATACCTTTTCTCAGCCCTTTGCGCCGGTATCCACGGCGGCGTTTCAGCTACCGCAAACGCATTTCCCGAACATTTTGTGGAAATGTACGAAGCTTACAACACGAAGGATTTTGAAAAGGGAAAGGCTCTGCAAATCAAAATACGCGCCCTTCGCAATGCGTTGTCCACACCTCCCCTGGCACCAATCCTGGAGGCTCTGAAGATGAGGGGCCTGAAAAGAGGCTATGTGAGACTACCACTACGATCGATGCATGCTAACGAGGTAGAGGCCTTACGCGTTACAGTAAACCGCATTCTGCCAGAGATGAAACTACCAGCTTAAGGACTAGTCGCCGCAAACGAATCCAACGTCCCCTTCGCGATGGGCTTCCCAGCCTTCTCTTTTTCCAAACCTGACAGCCTGACCCCGACAAGCCGTACCTTCTTTGGATTATTCCTGAATTCGGCTGCGAGGGCTCGTATTCCCTCAACTATCGGTTCCTTACTCGAGGTTGCGAACCGTAGTGACTTTGCTCGGGTGTAGGTTTGAAAGCCGGTAAATCGCACCTTCAAGGTTATTGTTCGAAAAGCCTTGTTTTCGTTCATCAATCGATTGTAGACCTGGTCAATCAGGTCAGACAGCTGCCTATCTATGACAGGCCAATCATTAGTATCCACCTCAAATGTGTGTTCGGCCCCGATAGATTTCATCACGTAGTTCTCTTGAACTTCTACTTGCTCCTCTGCGTTGGCTATAGCCCACAGCCATACTGCTGGCTTGCCAAATTTCTTAAGCAAATCTTTGGGAGGGTACTTGGCAAGATCGCCAATCGTCTTGATTCCAAGTTGGATAAGTGTTTGCTCTGTTTTCTTTCCAACCCCGCTTATCTTGGAAACTGGCAGGGGAGCGAGGAACTCCTTCACGTGCGCGGCTTCCACGTAAGTTAACCCCTCGGGTTTTTGGAAATCCGACGCTATCTTGGCCGTAGATTTGTTCGGAGCTATCCCAATCGAACAAGTGAGTCCTTCCTCTTCCTTTAGTTCAGTTTTGATCAGCCTCGCCAATTCAAGGGGGCCGCCATGGCGTTTGCAGCTCTCAGTTACATCCAAGTAGGCTTCGTCTATGCTAACCTGTTCAAACCTGTCAGCATATTTCTTGATTCTCTCCATAACATCGGTTGAGACCTGGCCGTACAAAGCTAGGTTGGGTGGCACGTAGACGCCTTGTGGACACAACTTGTAAGCTCTAGATATTGGCTGGCCCGAATGCAATCCAAGCTTTCTCGCTTCGTACGAACATGCAACGACGACGCCCCTACCCTTGCCCTCCTTAGGCTCAGCGCCAATGACAAGCGAAACGCCACGTAGAGAAGGGTTCTCCCTTTGCTCCACTGAAGCATAGAACGCATCTAGGTCCACATGGAATATGACTCGCGCCAACTTCACTCCACCACTAGATTAGTGTGATTTAGAGAAGTCGAAGAGCGTTTTCTGCGGGCCTTCACCGTCCTTTAGTCCTGACCAATCTAACTGAACCAACCCCATCAGTCGTCTGAACTCGTTCACTGAGGCTGGACCGAAACCGGCGAAGTGGTTGTTGAAGAAAATGAAACGCTCCCTGACTTCATCACCAACCTCCTGCAGCGTCTTACTCCAAGTCTTCGTTACTTCAGATTGATCCCTCTGTATCGTGCCGAACTTGGTGAGTTCCCTGTCCCCAACGAACCGCATGTAGACGAAATCCGATGTTACAGTGGGAGGCGTGGTCAAGTATTGGTTCACTGACCAGGCTTGGCAGACTTTCTTGGTTCGGAGTAGTTTTTCCACCCTTGGGTTGAACCACGATTTGTGGCGGAACTCTATAGCGAACTTGTACTTTGGGTCTAGGGTTGTAATGAAATCTGTGAAAGCTTTTTCATGCTTGGGAAGCTTGAAGGATGGAGGCAGTTGAACAACGAATGGGCCCAGCTTCTCCCTAAGCTGGCCTAAGGTCCTTTCGAAATGCTCCAAGTAAGATGAAACGTCCTTCAGTTTCTGGTCATGTGTAATCCGTTTTGGAAGCTTCGGCGCAAAAATGAAACCGGATGGAGTTACGTGGCTCCATTGCTGTACCATTGCTGGTGATGGCGCGCGGTAAAACGTGGAATCAATCTCCACACAATCAAAGACACGTGAATAGACTTTCAAGTAATCCTGCGGTGCAGTATCTTTCGGGTAGAATGGGCCAACCCAATCTCCGTACGACCAGCCGCTGCACCCTATCTTGACACTCAAAGCCATCATCGCATATAGTTAGGTAACTCCTGACTTAGAAGAATTATCCAGTCTTGAGGGGACTGAACCGGCGCCTTTGGAACCTAGAGGCTGTTCTGGAGGACTTGACCGTTCGAGGACCAGCAAGCTTTACTTCAACAGGGAGTTCTTCAAATGAATTGGGATGCTAGAACCGTTGAGCGTTGCGGAAGTCGCGAGCCGGCGTACAAGAGATTCTGAGGAGGAACCAGGGGGTACTTTCCGGAAGACACTACAAATAGCTACTGTAGGCGAAGATTCTGAGGGAGTCTTAGCCGGAGTCAGGAACGCCCCCGCGAACAAGCTCGCGTTGATTTGTTATGACCACGACAAGGAGAGTGCCAAACGCTTGGCAACACGGATCTCAGACACACTCAAGGCTGAGGTTGAGGTTTACGACACGATTAGGCCTGAACATTCGTACAAAGACATCATGCAGGTTTTCTCAGATATTGTCGGAAAGAACAAGGAGCAGTTCGATGATTTCCTCCTAAACGTTAGCAGCGGAGATAAGATGATTTGCATAGCTGCTGCCGTCACGTCGTTCATCTTGGGTTTCAAAGCGTTCTTCTGCAAGGGAGATGAATGCGTCATGCTTCCACCAATGAAACTCAGCTATACTGAGATGGTTTCTGACGTGAAATTGGACATACTCAGGGCTTTGGATAAAGCTGGGGGAGAAGTTGAGAGCCTAGATGAATTGAGCAAACTAACAAACTATGGCAAACCCCTACTCAGCTATCATATTCATGGTTCAGAAGACGCACGAGGCCTAATTGACCTAGGCCTAGCTCAAGCAACTAGACACGCTAGGGGAAAGACTAAAGTCACATTAACTACGCTTGGAAAAATGCTGCTCGTAGAGAAAATCAAAACCTAGAGAATAAGGTGGCTTCTGTCATTGCTCATTTTCTTCCAAGAACCGTTCAGCCACTGGTGCGTTAAAGCCAGAAAAATCATGGATTACAAAGGCATCAAATTCGAGACGAAAATGGTCGGTTACCACGATAAGAGGGAACTCATCAAGGCGACTGGACAGGATTATGTTCCCACCATAGTGAACGATGGCCAGGTCGTGACCTACTCAAGCATTCCCGACTTCTTAGAGCAGCTCCACGCCCACCCCACAATTTACCCGGACGGAACCAAAGCTTTGACGAAAGCGATCGAAGACTGGGCACATTACCGGCTTGAGGAGATTGTGTGGCGGTACGCTGTCGCCGATTTCCCCAAGACGTTCAAGGACGATTTAGAACGTTGGGTATTCATCGAAATACAAGAATTGAAGCGCGGGCCTCTGCAAGCCTTGGAAGCCAGACGGCCCGAATTCAAGGCCGACATGGAGAACCACTTCCAAATCGTCGAAGATATGTTGAAGGACCATCGTTTTCTCGTCGCTGAGAAGCCAAGCCTCGCCGACTTTGCAGTCTTCGGAGCGGTCAACCCATTGATCTACTCGGGAAACGAATTTTCTGATAAGTTTGCAAAACTGCGTTCTTGGTACGAGTTCATAGACCGCCTCTGACCACGTCTCCAATGCGTGCTAGGATTGAGTATCGGACCGGAAGACGATAGACATCTCACCGACCGGCTCAATAATCGCTGAGACTATTTCGAGTAACTTCTTCCGCAATTGCTCAGTCTCCGTCACGCTCTTTGAACCGTCAACCAAAACAGCGATTATTCCAGTCAAGAATTGGCCGGAAGGCCGCAACCTTATGCTCGTTACGCCTCGAATTCCTTCCACAGTCTTGAGAGCTGCAGCCAAAGCAGATGTCAACTCGGGACTTTCGCATGCATCCAACAAGATTAGAGAGGATTCCCTGAAGGCGATGTACGCTATTGCGACAATGTAGACGGCGATTATCATTCCTCCCACAGCGTCGAGTTGCCGAAATCCAAGGGATGCGCCAAGAACGCTAGCGAAGACGACGAATGAGGCAGTTCCGTCCTTGATCGAATTATTCGCATCTGTCCGAAGTGACAGTAGGCCGTACTTATTCGCGACATTTCGCATCTGAAAAGCGCGGTACGTTGAGATCGTTCCACAACCGAGTAACGTTGCGAGAGCTAGATACGGATAGGCGATCTCCCTTGGGTTTAGGAAGGTTGCGTAGGCATGGAACATTACGTAGGCTGCTAGACCCACCATTCCTATTGAAACAATGAGCGCAGATAGGCTTTCCACCTTCTGGTAGCCAAAATGAAAACGCGCATCCGGCCGCCTTCTGGAATAATGCAACCCAAGCCATACGATTAAGGAAATCACAGAATCAGAGATTGAGTCCGCTCCATCAGCTTTGAGCCCAAGGCTCCCCGTCAAGAATCCAATTGTAAGTTCCACTAACCCTATGCTGACTAGGGTGATTACAGAGAGCTTGGCGATGCGTTCGCCAGCTTGAAATGCTTCCGCTGGAGCTGTTGACACAAATTCCCTGAGATTGCGATTTCACTTATTAAATCGGACTAGAGGAAGTGCCTTATCAGCTCAGGCGAGGCAAAGCGATGGAAAGCGGACACAATTCACGAATCAGGGATTCACCCTCAGTCTGGATGTCAGTAATCCTAGTAATCGTCTACTTGGTCTTGGGAGTTGCAGGAGGCAATATTCTTTCATTGAATTATGATATGTTCTATCCGCTGGCCCAAGTTAACACGGACGTGTGGCACGGCGCGGTTTGGATGTTGCTTACGGCCATGTTCCTACATGCAAACCCAACGCATTTGGGCGGAAACGTGCTTTTCCTCTTGATATTCGGAACGTCCCTAGAAGAACAAATCTCTACCCGAAAGTGGCTGACAACATATTTTGCAAGTGGAATTGCAGGGAACATCGCCTTCCTGTTCCTAGGAGGAAACGCAATTGGCGTTGGGGCTTCTGGCGCAATATGGGGTTTGCTAGGAGCAGCTGGGGGGGTGAAAGGCCTTGTGGGAATGATCTTTTTCATAGGCCTCGACATCTTCGCGGGTGGCGGTTTCTTGGCCCACGCAGGTGGCTTAGTTGTCGGTTTAGCATTGCATTACTCTTGGCTCAAGAAGGCGCGGCTTGGAACCAGGGTCTAGCCATGCGTTTTCATATATACAATGAAATGGAAACTGACCAAGCATGAGCTCCGAGCCTAGAATGCGCGGGACAAGATTTCGCAGGCCATCAACCAGGAAACATTCAAAGGAGAGGAGGGGCGAACACGAAGCCTCGGTGTCCTATCTAGAAGAAGAACCAATCGATCCGTCACAAGTTTCTTCAAGAATTTTGAACGCCCTCGAACACCTTGGCACACAACGCTTTGCTCTTCCACCTTTCTCCGAGCATTTTCAACGCTGGACCAAGGATGTCGAGACAGTATTGATGGAATTCGAGACGAAGCTGCCTGAAATGGCGGACGAGGCGTACAGAGTAACCGTCCAAGACCATCTGTCCTTACTCCGCGAGGCACTGGGTAAACAAGTCGATGCAGAGAAAAACACTTCTGGAGAAACATCAAAAATACTGCAAGAGTTGAGTGCATTCGAACTTGAGCTCTCAAAGCTCGAACATGAGTATAGAACTGCAACGAATGAAGCCAGAAAAAGACATGAAAAAGTATTGGGGAAGCTCAGGAACGAGATTGATTTACTCGACAAGCGACGGCTCAAGCTGCTTCGAAAGCAACCTTCAATCGTTGAAAGAATCTTACATAGGTCTAGCGCGAAACTCGACGCGAGCACGAATGCGCTGCAATCGAAGAGAACTGACCTTGATCACGAGGGGACATTGCTGCAAACTAACCTAGACGAACTAAGGGCAAACTTTGAGGTAAAGAGGGGTCGCCTAAGAGAGCGCCAGGAGTTCTTGAAGGCCAAGCTCGATGAATTCAATAGAACCACCTCGAACGACGCGCTGGAGGTGAGAAAGGCTGCCTGTCAAGAATTCGGCCTAGCAGTGACTCAAACTGTTGAGCGGTCATCGAAGAGACAAATTACTCCAGATGCAGACAATATTCAATAGAACCTTAATTCTGCCTATGGTTCTCATGGGCACCGGACAGGTTGATTATCCTGAGTGCTAGCGAAGTCCCCATCGAGAAAGTCATCGAGTTCTGCGACTCATTGGCACGAGACGTAATGAAAGGCCATGAAAAACGGTTTGCGGAAAGGACTAGGGCGATAAGAGAAACCTCAAGCACACTCTCAATCACTGCTGGCAGATTTGAATCAAGCGTGAAAAATGCGTGGGGAACCATGGACAAAGTTGCATCTGAGTATGGGATGCGCTTAGCACGCACGATACAAGAAACAACCGAACAACTTACCCGAGCGGAACCTAAGACGAAGTTTCCAGATGCTCAGAAATTCCATGAAGAATCCATTCATGCCCTCAATAAAATCATAGTTACAATACGAAAGTATCTTCCCAAACTTCATCGGGGCCTCAAGACCGAAATGGCTGCTCTAAACACCGCCCTAGCAAAACTCGAAAACTCCGTGCGGTCACTAGGCGCAGCATTGGATGAGTCACCCGGAGCCAAGATCGAATCAATCAGAAGAGAAACAGACATACTAGCGCGAAGGCTAGAGGACTTTCTCACGCTAAGGAAAGATGAAACGGAATGCGTGGCCACATTGCAGTCAATCTCAGAGCGAGAAAACGATTTCTTACGAGGCCAGATGGAATTGACCTCGCAAGGAGAATTTCTTGAATTGCGACGTTACGAGGAATTAATGCGTGTGAAGGAGGATGAAATAAGGCAGTTCTTTCAACCGGTCGTAAAGCCGCTCGTCAAGCTTGAGAGAGTAGTATCGGCCAAGCAGAGCCCTGCTCTTGACACTCAAACGTTACGTGGCTTAGTCGAATCGCCCGTTGAAACTCTAGCAACGGGCCAAACGTTCGCCATCCTCAAAATCCTGGGACAGTTGGACGACGCATTATCGCACAATGAGTTGGACGTCGAAGAACGGAAAAAACGAAAAGCGCAGGACACAATTCTGAGCGTCAAGAACGGAGCTATCGAGGCAATGCGTCAGGAATACTTGACCATCCAGGCAAACATTCAGGAAACACTCAGGCAGCTGCGCGCAAATGGGCTTCTCCAGAAAAGGGATAAAACCGAAGAATCACTAACCCAAGCCCGCAACGAAAAAGAAACAGTAGAGACACGTCACAGAGAAGTGCAAAGAAGAATCGACGAGGTCGGTAAGGACATACTCAAACAAAAAACCGCCCTAGAATCCCAACTCTCCAAATTGGCTCATAGAACAATAACAATACGCGCTGATCAGCTGGCTATTTCTTAGCCATGCCATAACCACTATAGAGCATCAATATGCCCATCAGCAACATAACAGAACCCGAAAGCGTTGAACCCTGCATCATCGAGAACACTTGCCCGAGCATAGCCACTCCCAAAACCAACATAATTACACCGTAGAGCACCATTACTCCTCCAATCGTCGAGCGGTTCTTCATCACATGCGACGTGAGCAAATACAGGCCGGTCAATAGAACCATTGACCCCAACATCAGAAGGAAATAGCCGCCCCACATAGCAGTGGAAGAAACCATCATTCCCGCAGGTTGAAGAAGCGCCAAGCCTGCAACCATGTCAACAATGCCGCCGATGACTCCCATCGCGGCCGAGTAGGTTTGCTTCAAGCCATTACCACAACCCTATCTGAGATCCACCACAAGCCAATCCCAGTACAAAAGCATCTTGGCATCAGTTCCTGCGAGCAGTTCTAATCCTTATCACCGCAGACCGAATAAGGAAAGGCGAGGTGGAAGTTGGTGTCCTCGGAAAAGAAGGGCGGTTACATTGATGTGCATGTTCATCCGCCCACCAAAGAGTTCCTAATAGATTCTGGCGGACGGCATGTTGAAGCTGCCGTCAAGAAATTCGGCCGCACAATTGAACTTAGAACTTTCGAACAGATGCTCGATGAATACACGAGGTGTGGCGTTGAAAAATTAGTTCTGTTCGCTTGGGACGCCGAAACAACCAGCCACATGCCGAGAGTTACGAATGAATTTGTCGCCAAAGTCGCTGACCAGTATCCTGAGCGAATCATAGGGTTCGCGTCAGTTGACCCGCATAAGAAATCCGCTGTCAAGGACTTTGAATATGCAATCCGTGAACTGAGTCTTGTTGGTTTGAAACTCCACCCGCAAGTGCAAGCCTTCGAGCCGAACGACCCCGCCTATTATCCGCTTTACTCTAAGTGTGTCGAACTTGGTGTGCCAGTTACATTCCATACTGGTTCAACGTACTGGGGCGCTGGTCTGGAGGGCGGAGGGGGCATAAAGCTGCGGTTCTCAGACCCCATGCTTCTGGATGATGTGGCTGCAGACTTTCCCGACCTGAAGCTTATCATGGCGCATCCCGGATGGCCGTGGCAGGACGAGCAGCTGGCAATCGCGACTCACAAAAACAATGTGTACATTGACCTTTCGGGTTGGTCTCCCAAATACTTCCAGCCACTTCTGATCACTTACATGACGAAAATGATCCCACAGAAATTCCTGTTCGGGACAGACTATCCCATGCTGAGCCCACAACGATGGCTCCTAGACTTCGAAGGGCTCGGTCTGAGTTCAGAAATCAAAAGTATGGTTCTAAGGGAGAACGCCAAGAACCTCTTGAAACTGAAATGAGCCTCTAATTCCACGTGGCTGGTCAGCTGCTCAGTCCGAGGACCGAACGGTATGCATCGATGTCCAAGCGCTATTTGCGCCTGTTTCAACTACCTATGCCTGCGGTCTGCGAATGGCGTGCGAGAGAATCCAAAGGCCTATGATTATTGCGACTACCGCCCACCAAGAAATAGGTAGTTTTATCCCTAGAACTTGACTCGCCAGCGTTGCGATTCCCCAAATGAGGACCAACGCACCAATCAGAAGGGGCCAGAAGTGGACTCGCATCTGAATCATGTGGACGGCCTTGGAAATAGACCTTTAAGGGTTCCCCGTGAGATTCTGGTGCGATAAAACACGTTGCAGAACCATTTTGGTTGAATGAGACCTGTGCCTCGAAACAGAGCCGGGCCGATTCCCCGACCGCGCATTGAAACTCTGTCCGACCTTGTATTTGGATTGGCATTGTCGATCGGTGCATTGACTCTCATCGGCAAAACCCCAAGTACGCCGGCTGACATTCGAAGTGCTGTCCTCGGCTTCGGATTTAGTTTCATAATTCTAATTTCGGTATGGCTACGCTATACTAAGATAATGTCCGCGCTACCGCTAGAGACCGCAACAGCAGTCTCCTGGAACATAGCATTACTCTTCCTAGTATCCGTTGAACCATATTTGCTCAGCCTTGTCAATACAGCAAAGGCAATTTCGATGTTCGATTATGCCTCCATCGTTTATGCCTTGGACCTGGCCGGTCTTGTGGCAATCTTGGGGCTTTTCACTCACATGTTGACCATTGAGGAGAGGAAACTGATCCCGGCTCGCTTGGTAGGACGGCAAAGGAGGATTCGAAATGCTTTCCTCTTCTCGGCATTTCTTTTCTTGATTAGCACGCTGCCTCAGTTCCTGGCATGGAGGGTTGATGGAACGCCGTTGAGAGTGATTTTCTGGTATGTTCCCTTAATCATATTGTGGTCTCTACAGGTGCCAAGGGTGTGGAAAAGGAATAGATAAGCCTGGAAGCTCGGTAGATATTTCAGCGGATCTTCGGGTAGGCAAGGCTTCTGTTGAATAGTAGCAACATGCCAGCGTTGATCGCGTAGTAAGTCGTCAAGTAAGGGTACCCATATTTCTTGATTCTCCGGAGCGAGGTGTAGGCTACCATGTCAGGGTTGAATAGGATTCGTCCTTCATGGCGAATTCTCAGGCTGAGCATTACGTCCTCGGATAGTTCCCTGCTCTCGTCGAATCCTCCCGCCTGCCAAAACGCTCCTTTCCTGTAGGCGCAGTTGAACCCAGCAACATGTGGTAAACCGAGTTTCAGTGACAAACGCTGCGCCCATCCCGTCGCTACTTGGTACGCAAGCTCGTCTAACTTGGTTCCACTATAGGGTAGTGTTGGGCCCGTTACTCCAACCGCGTTGGGGTCGTCACCGAAGGATCGGGCAATTTCCTCGAGCCAGTCAACAGATGCTATTGTGTCAGCGTCGATGAAGGCGAGAATTTCTCCCTTGGCCTCTGTTGCGCCGATATTTCGAGATGCTCCCACGGCTTGACCGGGCTTCACCAAAACCTTGTCTGAGTATTTTCGTGCCACCTCAACGGTCTCGTCAGAGCTACCTCCATCTACAACTATGATCTCGCGGATTTCTTTTCGTGACTGGTTAATGAGGGAGCTGAGGCATCTAGGCAGGTACTTCTCCTCGTTCAGGGTCGGAACGATAACTGAAATGTCGGTCGCCGCAACCATGAACATGTACCTAAGCCTCACCCCTATTGGCGAAGGCTGAGGCCGAAGGTCGAATGATGCCAATTCTCCTTTAGCTATTATTTGACCAGAGAAATTCTGCAGTATCTCCGCCTGGGTGCGGACAAATGCGAAATCGAAGTGAGCATAGAGCTCAGAAAATTGCTGAACTCTAGTAAACGTGGATAGGAAGAACGCTGTTAATTCTGGCGACTTGAAAAGAAGCGCGAATGCAATCATCGAGGCAAGAATTGTGAGGATGATGGATGGTTGAGCCAACCTCTCCCTAGATGAATTTTCATCTGCCAGCTTTGGCCTCAACATATTGGCAACTCTCACAATAATGATTCGAAGGCGAATCTCAATCACTTGCTAATAGAGTTACTCGAAACACATGGAAATGGTCACGAAATCTGGTGGACCGGGCGGGATTTGAACCCGCGGCCTTCCGGTTTTTCTTTCAGATGAATGCGAACCGGACGTTCTTTGGCCTCAGCCACAAGTTGAGTATACCAGGCTGAACTACCGGCCCTGAACCCTAGAAAACCAACTCTCCTTTAAACGGTTTATTCGAGGCAGTATGCAGCCAGAAGAAGATGATGGCAGGTCTGGAATTCTTACCCTCCAAGTATCATGCTCGGTGGGCAGTGAAGGCACACGTCGTATGGTCCAGATCCGCAAATCGTGCATTGTGAACAATCATTACCATAGCAATCCCGGCACTCGGCGCACCTTCCGATCGTTCCCAATCATTTTCACCTCCCTACATCTGAGTTCGACTAGATTACGTTACCACGTCGGGTGTCTTCCCTGGCAGAGCTCTTGGAGTGCAGCCCACTTCTGGTCTACTTGAGTTTTCAGAGCATCTAGCTCGTAGGCATACTGTGGCTGGAAGAGGTGGCTGAATCGGCCCTGCATTCTGAGGAAGGTCTCGAGAGGCTCAACATGGGGGTTTACGCTGAGTTTGTACTTCCCTTTCTCGACCTCATACAGGGGGAAGTAGCGCGTTTGTACTGCGAGTCTTCCCATCTGGATTGTTTGCTCAGTCTTGAAGTGCCATCCCAGTGGGCATGGAGCTAAGGCATGAACTAGCGCTGGGCCTTCGACCGCCGCTGCTTTCTGCACCTTCATGATAAAATCACTCCAGTAAGCGGTTGAGGCGGTAGCTACGTAATCCACGTGGTGTGCTAATGCGAACGCGATTAGGTCCTTCTTTGGCCCCACCTTCCCAGGCGATGCCACGCCTACTGGTGTGGTTGTTGTCCACGCTCCTTCTGGGGTTGCGCTTGAACGTTGAATTCCCGTATTCATGTACGCCTCATTGTCATAACAAATGTACACGAAGTCGTGCCTTCTTTCAAAAGCACCTGACAGTGCTTGAAGGCCAATATCGAAAGTTCCTCCATCGCCGCCGAATATTATGATGTCTGAATCCAGTTTGCCGTCGTTCCTTGATTTGAGGTAGGTCTCGACTCCGCTCGCTATAGCCGGGGCGTTTTCAAAAAGTCCGTGAACCCAAGGAACACGCCAAGCCGTGTAGGGGTAAATTGTAGTTGCGACTTCAAGACAACCGGTTGCGTTTACAACATACGTCGGTCGCTTCATTGCTTTCAGCGTCATCCTAGCTGTAATCGATGCACCGCATCCAGCGCAGAGGCGATGTCCTGGGCCGTAGAGTTCTTCGACTTGTAGCTCTCTTAGCATTGGCATCTACTCTCGCACCCCCGCAAACTCCATTTCTAAGCCCGTAGGCCTTGACGTGGCCTCCAGCCCAGTCCTAAAGATCTGCTCGATGCTATCAGGCGAGAGGTCGCGTCCTCCCAAACCAGCAACAATGTCCAACACTTTTGGTTGCCCTGAACGGCTGTATAAGGAGCAGACTACGTCGTTCCCAAGTGGTCCGCAATGCGCGCCTAGGCTAAGGGCACGTTCCAAGACTATTACGACATCGAGGTGCTCGAGGAGTTCTCCTACCTGCTCATGCGGGAAGGGCCTATAGAGTGCAATTTTCAAAGCGCCCACAGGCAGTCCTTGTTTTCGCAGGTTTCGTACAACCCACCTCACTGTTCCCGAGGCACTACCTAAGGAAACAATCGCGACCTTCGCATCTTCCAGAGCGTAAGGAGTAAGCCGATCGTAGGCGCGGTTTGTTAGTTTGGCAAACTCCCGCGTCACTTCACTGAAGACTTCCGGGACGGCTCGCATCGCTTCGTCTTGTTGCTTCTTGAACTCAGAATAGTAGTCAGGCAGCGTTAGTGTCCCAAACGTCATTGGTTTCTGGACGTCGAGCTTCATGAGGGATTGTCTCGGGGGTAGAAACTTGTTGACTTCGGTTTGATCGACTAGCGCTAAGGGTTCAACTGAATGTGTTATCACGTAACCGTCCATGTTTACTGTAAAAGGTAGCGCAACACGTTCGTCTTCTGCAATACGGTAGGCCTGCATCACCCAATCGTATCCTTCTTGTGCGTTTTCAACGTAGAGCTGTATCCATCCGGAATCTCTTGATCCCATCATGTCGGAGTGATCGCCGTGAATGTTGATCGGAGCCGAGAGTGCTCGGTTCGCGACCGCCGTCACAATTGGGCATCTGAGACCAGACGTGAGGTAGAGGACTTCATGCATCAAAGCCAATCCTTGGCTTGAGGTTGCGGTAAAGGCACGCCCACCAGCCAGGCTTGCCCCAACGCACGCTGAGAGGGCTGAGTGCTCTGATTCTACGTTCACGAACTTTGCTTTGGTCTCACCGCCCGCTACAAGATCGGCGAGGCGTTCGACGATTATTGTCTGTGGTGTGATCGGGTAGGCAGAGATGAAATCCACGTTTGACTGGATCACTGCTTTGGCAATGGCTTCCGACCCGCTCATCGGAACAAGTTGGGTCTTTTGCGTATTTTGCATTGTTCATTCTTCCTCCATCGTGATTGCTTTCACTGGGCATTCAACTGCGCATATGCCGCAACCCTTGCAATAGTCGTAGTCGAAGGAGATTGCTTTCGGCCCGCGCAAGATTGCCGGCTCGGGGCACCAAATCCAACAGAAGAGGCAGTTGGTACACTTCGCCTCATTCAAAACAGGTTTCTTGGTCTTCCAGTCACCGGTCTTGAATTCTCTCGCTGAACCCGGTTCAACGATTACAGCGCCGCGAACCATCGCGCGCCAGCCTGGCTTGGTCCCCGTCTTCAAATTTGTTTGACCTCCTTGAAACCCATCCTAACCATCTTCGCGTTAACTTCCCCCAAATCGCCATGGAACCTCTGTTTCACAGCGGCCTCCAAAGCTTCAATGCCTATACACCCTGACGCGTTCGCCAAGGCCCCAAGCATGATCGTGCTCACGGTCGGGGTGCCGATTAGCTCCCTTGCGATGCGAGAAGCGTCGACAAGGAAGGCGGAGGCCTTAGTCTCGTCACTCATCTTCTTGACAACGGACGCCTCTGAATCTGTCGAGTTTACGACGAACTTTCCATTTTGAATTAGGCCTCGCGTTACAGGTACTGTGGCCAGCAAGCTTTTTTCGAAGACGGCGACCGCGGTTGGTGTGTAGATTTGACTCCTAATTTCGATGGGTTGGTCATCTATGCGGGCGAACGCTGCTACGGGCGACCCCAATCTTTCCGGGCCAAAGTCGGGGAAGGCCTGTGCGTATTTCCCGTCTAGAATTGCGGCTTGCGCGACCAAGCGGCTGGCAGTCAGAATGCCTTGACCTGCTCTACCGTGAAATCTAACCTCATGCACTAGCTTCAGACTCCAATATATGCAGCCACCCTGTAAGTATATGCTAATTATAGTGGCGTATGGATTCTATAGAGGGAACATACGATAGCTCACGACCTGACCTCCTGAGGCGGGATTGCGGATTACGCAATGACTACGCACAATCAGCCTGTGGTTCCATAAGTCATGACTTGCCGCGGCTTCTTCGACTGACCCAGTCCCCCGAGCTCCGCGATTGGTGTTTCAACTACTGCACTCCACGCGAGCCAAAGTTCGAACAAATCCTTAAAACAAAAGACTCGAAAACGGCACGGTAGGGCCTGTAGCTCAGCTTGGCTGGAGCACACGACTGATAGGATGCATCTCAGAAATCGTGGGGTCGCCGGTTCGAATCCGGCCAGGCCCACCAAGTTCTACTTCATTCGTCGGCGTATTAGGTGGAAAATCGCAGCAAGAAAATGGCAGAAGGAAACATGAGAATGGGACACAAACGTTTTCCTGAAAGACTCGCATTCATGTTGAACAATCCATTGAGGAGGCGCCTTAGCCCGCCAGAGAATCTCATCTCGAAACTTGAGATCGGCCCGGAAGATGTGATGGTGGACTTTGGATGTGGGCCTGGATACTTTACGGTTCCTCTTGCAAGAATCGCGCGAAAGACGTATGGGGTTGATATTTCGTCAGGCATGCTTGAAAGGACGGCCGCGTATGCGAAAAAGAAACGGGTCGATATTGGACTAATCCAAAGTGATGGAACGCGAATCGATCTTCCGGATGAGAGTGTTGACGGCATCCTCCTCGTTCATGTCTTCCATGAAGTCGAATCGCGGGCTAAGGTCCTTGGCGAGTTCCTAAGAATTCTCAGGCCTGCCCGTAGGCTGCTAATTGTCGAGAAGACTCACGGGGGCCGCATGCTGAGAAAGCTTGGCCCGCCAATCATCAACGAAGATGAAATCATTGATGATATCTCCAAGGCAGGGTTTGCCGCAATCCGCACAGTCCCTGCCGGAAATGATTCAATCATCATTGGGAAAAAACCGTGAAAACCCTCTCAATGCAAATTCTTATTGAATCTGTTAATTGTGAATAGCGAAACATCGAGGTTGGTCCCGCCGGTTTCGATCATTTCTCTGACGAACCAGTCAGGGGTCGAAATGGCATCGGTTATAATTCAGTCTCTTCGGGGAAGCTATAGTTGGTTCTGTCTAGGATTACGTTTGGCTCATGGGAAGAGCAGACCTGACAGTATCAGTATAGCTAGTCCAATTGAACCCGTCAGGAGCCAAGGCCTGCTCGGAAGCTTAGTCCATCGCTGCGTCCGGTATATGTGAGAGATCATGGCGAATGAGAGTAGATCTACCGCTAGGAAGACTGCGAACTTCCCCTCGCTTACGCTGCTCAACGCGCTGAGGGTCCAAAGGAATACGGTCGCGATTGCCTGCAGCAGAAAGAGTAGACTAACTATCTGTTCATTTTGGTTCATTTCTATCCACCATTAATTCGAACAAGTGGGTTCTCCTCTTGAGTGAACCTTCTTCGAAGCCCAGCCGGTACAATAGGTACATTGAGGCGAACACTGCGCTCCCAATCAAGGTAAGGGAAAAGCCGAGGCTGACGCCCCTCGCGAGGCTTAACCCGTTTAAAGCCATCTCCACGATACTATTCAGAGATGTGCCGATTCCAAGAGAACCAAGCGCTATTACACCAACGAAACCAAACGCGACGGGCAGTCTCCGTGAAGCTCCCAGCGGGGTTTTTCCGGATTGGAGGTTGCCTACCATTTTCTTCTGTGCGAGTCTGTAAAGAACGAATGAGGTTAGAGCAATGAGAAGAGCCGTTCCTCCTAGGACTTCGACTGCTTGAACCGAGGCAATGACCTGGCCTGGCGTCAATAGGCCCCAATATGCAAGGACAATTAGTTCGCCGACGAAGATCAAACCCAGGGTGACAAAATTAGGCCTTTCAACAATCATCCTGCTCTCGCCGCGATCGATGAAAGGAAGAAGAAATAGTATGATGAAGAGCACGGTTACCAATGCGAGCGCCACAGGAAGACCCGCCCCCTCGAACACTGAGATCTTGAGTATCTGGTAGATCCAGAGGAAGTACCAATCTGGTTGCGGGACGAATTGGGCTGCAAGTTCTGGAGTGTATTGCGGAGGAAGGCTCAGCGGGAAAATAGCGGAAATTAACAACATAACACTCCCGAAGATTGCTGCCAGTTCGAGGAGATATATGAGAACATCTGGAAAAATCGGGATTAGCTTAGTCTCTTTCCGGCGTCCGGGTTGCCGCGTGGCCGGCTTTGATATGCCATGGGTTTCCAGCATGTACATCTTCGCTGTGAGGAGAACTAGCAAGACCGCTGGGAGAACCACGACGTGTAGGTCATAGAAACGGAGGAGCTCTGTGGCATCCCCACCTGCACCAACAATTAGGAAGCTAACAAATGAAGCCAGCTGCGACGGTAAGGCATCAATTATTCCAATTCCAACATCCGTCGCGGATTTTGAGACCACCGTCCACGGGAGCAAATATCCTGTGAAACCGAAACCCAGCGTAATGAAACCCATTACCATCCCAACAACCCACATCATTTCTCGCGGTTTCTTGTAGACCGACACGAAGTAACCTCGCATCATGTGCATGAATGCAAGCATTATCATTGCATAGGCCGTGTAGAGATGAACAGTTTGCAGAAACCTACCATAGTAGACGTTTTGGAAGATGTACTGAGTTGACGGAAAAGCCGCGGCCGGGCTGGGGACGTAGTAGAGCATCATTATGACGCCCGTGACACCTTGAATCAGAAAGGCTACGACGGTGAGCGCTCCCAACCAGTAGAACGGGTTGATGGAATAGGCGGGGGCAGGCCTTAGGAGTGGGTAAGAGAGCCCCAGCCTACTATCAAACCATTTAACCAGACGGGCAAGCCGGTTATCGTATTCGCTTCGTTTCACAGGACATTAACTCACTGGGTTTCCGCCTTCAAGATCTGAGGAAATGTCGTTGGACCCGGTGTTATGTCCGAAGATTGTAGGCGGAGTCATTCCCGTCGCGTAGACATTACCTGATTCATCAACTTCCAAGAGAACTTGAGGTTGAGGCCTCGGAGAGGGGCCTGAAAGCACTTTTGCTCCATGTAGAAAGTCGAAGACGCTCCCATGGCAACAGCAATACCCTTCTGGCCCCGCAGCGCTGTAGGAAGCGTTACACGCCGGAGATGTTCCGGGCGCCTGAAAGGCGTAGATGCACCCCAAGTGCTGGCAGACGCCACTAAATGCGACCAAGTCTCCATCCGGGCCAACTCCACCGTCGGCCTTCTGCCCCAACTTAACCAAAATATTCGGCTCATTGTCCAATGGATACGCAAAGACCACTGGTTGATTGATGCTCAAATCAGCCAGTTGGGCGACCTTCACCCTTGGGAATGATTTTGTTCCGACAGGGTTCTTCGTGCCTTGAGCTGAATTTGTTATGGATTTGGCGATCGCCGCAACACCGCCGACAACCAACAGACCCGAGAAGGTCATGATGAGCTTTAGGAAGTTCCGTCTTGTTTCCTTAACTCTCCGCCACCGTTCTTGCGCGGCCATTGCGTCACCGCCTGCTTCTCTTCGGTTTTGGTCTTGCCAGGATTCCAATGACGACTCCAACGATAAGGAGACCAATCGCAACTACAGCGGATAGTGTCGGGCTAACGCCGCCTACAGTGGGTTGGGTTGTTGGTGTTGGTGGTGTTTGGTTGCTCATCGTTAGGTTGTACCATTGTGAAACAGACTTGATATGGGCAGACTCTCCCAACCTTCCGTTCCAAATAGCGAAGGCAGCGAGATAATTCGCCCCGTTTGCAAGCAGAACTCTATATCCCGCCGCGTCCGAGGGATTGAAAGCCCTGACCATTTCAACCGTCCAAGTCTTGTCAGTTGTAGAGAAGGAATTTCCAGCATGGACTAGGTAGGGGTCTGCGTAAGGCACTAGGTTCGGTGAGTCTTGTCCAAAACTGCCTGCAATGACAAAGAATCCTGTTGTGTTGGTGTAGTCATCCTCCGCGAACGACAGGTTATCGGATGGGAAGATGGGGTTTCCGGATGGGTCTGTATAGCCCCCTGGGAAATCCGTATCGTTGGGGTTATTGTCGGTTGGCACTGACTGCCAATGCCAAATGTCCGCGGCGCCGCCAGTAATGGCGCCACTTGACCCAAGTTCCATTACAGGCGACTGCTGTCTGTTGGAAGCACTTGGAAGGAACCAGAGCACTGCTGCTCGGTCTTGGTAGTAGTAGGTTGAATTGTAAAACAATTGGCCCACGTTGGAAGTGCTCGCAGGATCCAAAGGTAGCAGCGTTCCATTCTGAGCTTGGTAGATTTCGCTTGCGGAGCCAAAGGACGGGCCCTGGTCATCATGCCACTGAAGTAGGACATAGATATCGTACCCATTATTGGCGGACTTGACAAGAACATTCGCAGTATGACCCCCACCTGGTGACGCCGAGGCCGCTAAAGGAACTGTTGTCGCGCCGATACCATTCCAGAATGACTCGCTCCCGGGGGCATCATAGTTAGGGGCACCGTCTACGCGGTATGAGATTATGCTCGGAATCGATCCCTGAGCACTTGCGAACTTCGTCGCTTGGATTCCATTTGTGAAGAGGACTATGAAGGCGAGTAGCAGGAGCAAGGCACAGCGATATTGAATGTGAATCTTTTTGGTCATGCTGAGGTCTCCATGGTTAGAAAGAAGCAGGATTATCATAAGATGCGACGCGTATAAGAAACTAAGGGGCAGGAGTTCTGCCTCGCCAGCCGGTAAGCCAGTGGCCTAAACTGGAGTGAAATCAAAAATGAATTTGCATGGGAACTATCGCAGCTCATATTCTAGCTCGCAGTTACAACTTTCCTGGGTCGCAACATACGATCCCTTACCGGTTATTCCTTTGAGTTCTGCTGTCCCAGAACCTGGAATGACAGTCAAAATGGAATGAGCTGTCCCACCTTCAAAGACGCCTTTATCTTCCATTGCAAAACTACCAGAGTGGCCATTGAGCTTACCCTGAAGCCGGATTAGGCCAACGTAGTTTGCTGCTGCTTTGTGTGGGTCCTTTTCATCATAATCCCTATAGAACATCAGATACTCAACTGAGGCGTTACCTTCAATTTGCCCTACAAAGGCAAATGCGACGGAGGCTTTTGTCATCTTCATGTTTGTCGATATATGCTCGTAAGGTTTTTCGTCCCATTTGATCGGAGTATAGGTTGCTACTGCTTTCATTTACGCGTCACTCGGCATACGATTTTCTGCGGCCGTATTTAATCGATGGGGCTCGATTTTGATTGTCCCCAGAAAACTACGCCACAATCCTCCGCTGCGCTGAAGGGTTATCGGCAGACGAAAAAGGGTTTGGATAGACCACACATTGAAATCAACGATGAAGCGTGCGGGCACTCACACTTTCTTGCTGACACGCCAAGGATTGGGCGTGATTCATGGAGAATGTGTCATAAGGTTCTGTGTGGCACGATTGGTTTTCCGCGTCTCCACTAGTTCTTGGCTAAATGAGAAAAATGGTTCGCACTGTGCATAGGCCTCGAACGTCCATTTGACGGTGGGTTCCATTTTCAGTTCAACACCTTGAGCGATTGGGGGCAGCACGCTAAACACGTCGACCGAAGTCTTCGTGCGTACACGCCTGCTCCATCAAACCCATCTTCTTTGGGAGCCCTCGTCCAACCCTGACGCCCGTTACCGAGTGTC
>JBEKFP010000003.1:0-282482 GCA_050013255.1 Bathyarchaeia archaeon
GGCTACGGCTTAGTTCGCGGGACGGAGCCTGGTGAAAACATAGTCGCAGAAATGAGCGACGTCCCGAACCCGGACAGGGTAGCTGATTTGATCATGTCCAGATTACGCGCCAGCAAAGTTACTTAGCACCCGCGACCTTTCCGCTCCCGCTAATTCAATTTTCGACCGCGAAAATTCCATCGGTTCCGTTTCTCACATGGATCACGCCGAATTCGAATTTCCTCCGGACTACAACATTAATTATGGGCTGCTGTTCAACCAAAGGGGTTTTTCTATTGGGTCTGAATCATGTGGGTCCCGCTTGGGAGGTAAGCAGCGACGTCTATGAGTTTCGGAAGAATTATGGGGATTCCGATCAGGATTCACTACACGTTGTGGTTCGTTTTCATTCTTATCGCCTGGTCACTCGCGGTTGGGTACATGCCTCATCAATACCCGGGCCTTAGCACGGTGACTTACTGGGCCATTGGTATTGCGTCCGCAATAATCCTCTTCGTTTCCGTCCTTGTGCATGAGCTCTCTCATTCTTACATAGCGAAGAAGAATGGGCTGCCGATTGCGAGGATTACGCTTTTCTTCTTCGGCGGTGTCTCTGAGATGACTGAAGAACCTCAAGACCCGGGCTTAGAGGTTCGTATGGCTGCCGCGGGTCCCTTGATGAGTTTCCTAATCGCGTGTGTTTTGGGGGCACTTTGGTACCTTGGAGGGTTTGCTCATGCACCGGTCGCGATAATTGCTACACTCGGCTATGCGGCACTGATCAATGGAATTCTGGGAGCATTCAACCTACTTCCCGCGTTTCCGCTAGACGGTGGCAGGGTGTTCAGGGGAAGCATCTGGAAGCATTCGAACAATTTTGTCGGAGCCACCAGGACCGCTATAAGAGTTAGTGAGGGTATTTCGTTGCTAATGATGTTCGGAGGGTTCGCGTTCATAATCTTCGGAGACTTCGTTGATGGAATTTGGGTAATTGTGCTAGGTTGGTTCATCAGGTCCGGGGCGCAGACCAGTCTCAAGCAAACGCTTGTTGGCGAAGCTCTCTTGGGGGTTTCGGTTGGCGACATCATGACTAGAGAAGTGTTGACCGTTCCGCCAGAGATCACAGTTCAGCAGCTCGTCTCAGATTATCTCCTTGTGCACCGCCATGGAGGCTATCCTGTTGTGAAGAACGGTGAGGTTCTGGGCGTAGTCACATTGCAGTGCGCACGGGCTGTTCCTAAGGAAAAGAGGGATTCTGTGACTGTTCGGGAAGCGATGGTTCCATTCGAACGCACGATAATGGTGGGGGCTTCTGTAACCGCCTTGGATGCAATGCAGAAGATGGCTCGTAACAAAGTCGGACGTGTCTTGGTGATCGACGGGGGTCGACTGGTCGGCATAGCAACTCGTGAGGACATTGTTAGCACGATCCAGACGCGGCAAGAGCTCGAACTGGGCCCTGGTCTCGGTCCCTCGGGTTTGCCTTCTCCTCAGTATCCTCGCATTCAAGCAGAGCATTGCGTCCAGTGCGGTGCCCTTTTGCCCGCCGCCGTCAAATTCTGTTCCCAATGTGGCGCTAAACAAGACGTATCCTAATGGGCACTTCCGGTCGAATTGATATTTCTCGATTCAGTTGTTAGGGCAAACTTTGTCAGGGACCGAAGATACTCTCGCTCGGGAGTTTCCATTCTTGCCAATCGTGGAAAGCAGAAGCATGTGTATTAAGGACAGTTTCTTTCCAAATCATAGAGAGTAACATGTCTAGCAAGAAAGCAGACTTGGCTGGTCCGGGCATTGGCAGTTACGATGAGCTTGAAAAGGTTCTTCCACAGGGGTACAACTCACTCCTATCACCGAAGGACACACAGAGGGCTATCTTTGCGGTCAAGAGCTACATCGAGGAGAACCTTTGCAAAGAACTCAACCTGATGATGGTTCAAGTCCCACTGATTGTCGATGTTGAGAGTGGTGTAAATGACCTGCTCGATCGGGACGGTTCACGCACCCCCGTTCAGTTTCACATCTCAAACGACTACAATAAGCACCCAATAGATGCGCAAGTGGTCCAGGCTGCAACTAAGTGGAAGCGCGTTGCGCTAAAGCAATTCGCGATGAAAGTCGGTGAGGGGATCTGCACTGACATGCGTGCGGTGCGCAAGGACTACTTCCTAGACCACGATCACAGTGCCTACGTGGACCAATGGGATTGGGAGAAGGTGATAACTGAGGATCAACGGAATTTGGAATACCTTAAGGAGACAGTTCGCAAAATCTGGAAGGTTCTCAAGGGCGCTCAGAACCAAGCGGAAAAGCTCTTTCCTCAGCTTAAGACAGCAAAATACTCGAGCCTCCCTGATGAGATTACGTTCCTTCATGCTGAAGATATCCTTGAAAAGTACCCGGAAATGCCTCGGAAGGCGCGTGAGACCGCGATATTGCAAAAGTACCCCGCCATATTCATAATTGGAATTGGGTGGGTGTTGAAGGATGGTTATCCGCATGAGATGAGGGCTGCGGACTATGATGATTGGATTACGGAAACAAGGTCTGAGGACGGGAGGCCTATGCACGGCCTCAACGGGGATATTCTTGTCTGGAACCCTGTGACAAAGCGCCGCCACGAGCTAACGTCCATGGGAATCCGCGTTAACTCTAGCTCACTCAAGAAGCAATTGGAAATTACTGGGCAACTGGATTTCCTCAAATTCCCATACCATCAGGGCATCGTCAACAAAGAATTGCCGCTCAGTATCGGGGGCGGCATTGGTCAGTCACGGACGTACATGCTTCTGCTGAAGAAGGCACATCTAGGTGAGGTTAGCGTCACGGTTTGGCCAAAGATTCTGAAGGATCTGTGTGATAAGAAGAATATCCATGTATTACAGTGAGCCTCTGCTACGAAGCGAAAGCTTGGAAGCGTTTAACGGTCTCCGCCATTTCGCGTAAGCGTTTGTCGACTCGGCCGTAAATGGAGTTCTCCTCGTAGTTCCCGTTCGGCAACCTCTTCCCTGCTGGGACGCCTGTGAGAAGTTCTATGCCTTCCTCGATGGTTTTCACGGGGTAAATGTGAAACTTTCCCGCCTTCACTGCGTTCACCACTTCATGTTTCAACATGAGGTTCTGAACGTTACTTTGCGGAATGATCACGCTATGCTGGCCGTTCAGGCCTCTCGCCTTGCAGATTTCGTAGTAGCCTTCAATTTTCTCGTTGGCGCCTCCGATTGGTTGAACGTCGCCATTTTGGTTAACTGAGCCGGTTACCGCGAAGCTCTGCTTAATTGGAACGCCTGAAAGTGCCGAAAGCAGCGCGTACAGTTCCGTGCTTGACGCGCTGTCGCCTTCAACTCCTTCATAGTTCTGCTCAAAAACAATCCTCGCTGACAATGTCAATGGCTTGTCGTAGGCGAATTTTGAAGCTATGTAGCCCGCGATTATCATAACGCCTTTGCCGTGTATGGGGCCGCTCATGTTAACCTCTCTTTGGACGTCAATCAATCCCTCTTTTCCCAAGCCAACGGCAATGGTAATTCGTGATGGGGCACCGAAGGAAAAGTCACCTACGCTCAGAACCGACAGCCCGTTAATCTGACCAACCGTTGCTCCATCCGTTGAAATGAAAATTACATTCCGTTGAATGTATTCTCGGATTTTGTCTTGTATTAGGTTTGAACGATAGAGCTTAGCCTCGATTGCTTTCTCAACATGGGATGCCGTTATGTATTTCGCATTTTCTTCCGTGGCATAGAAATGTGCTTCACGCACTACGTCCGCCACAATCCCAAACTGCGTTGAAAGCTTGTTTTGGTCTTCAGCAATTCTAGAACTATGTTCCAACAATCGAGCCACCGCTGAAGTGTCGAGGTGTTTCAGGTTTTCATTTACAACTAAAGTTGCGAAGAAGCCTGCATAACTCTTGAGACTGCTATCCGATTTCTCCATGGTGGAATCGAAATCCGCCTTTACCTTGAAGAGTTCGCGAAATTCGGGGTCGTACGCAAAGAGAAGTTGGTACGTGGAAGAGTCCCCGATTAGTACAACCTTTACCTCCAGAGGTATCGGCTGGGGAGAAAGGCTCCTTACATTCGCGTAACCTATTCGTTGGGGCAGTTCTTCAATAGTTACCTCTCCCGCCTTCAAGGCGCGTTTCAAACCCTCGTAGACATTCAGATCGCGAAGTAGCTGCTCGGCGCGAATAATCAAAAACCCGCCATTTGCCTCATGTATAGATCCGCCCCGGATCAGGGTGAAATCGGTTGTTAAGGTTCCGAGTTGGCTCTCTTTTTCAATGCGGCCGAGCACGTTATCGTAGGTTGGGTTTTGTTCTACAATCATAGGGGCTCCTCGGACGCCTGAATTGTCAGCGATAACATTCACATCGTAGACTCGGAAGGCCAATTCATCAGCCAAGGCTTCCTGGGCATCTTCTTTCTTGTCTCCATGCCGTGTCCTGAACCCTTCCAGATCCTCGACGATGTGTGTTTGAATCTCATGGAGGAAATTCGTGATTTCACTGTGCTGTTTATACTTCGCGAGTAGATTCGACATCAAAGTTTCAATTGCGTACAATGTTACGTCCCGATCGAACTTGATCATCTCATCTCGCGCTTTCAACTCGACTTCGCGGAGTTCTCTAAGAAGAGGCTGAAGTTTTTCCTTGACCGTCTCGCGTTTTTCCGTGAATTTCTGTTGCGCGTCTTTGGGTAGCGAAAGGAAGTCCTGTTCCGACAATGCGTGACCTTTCACAACGGGAACTAAAGATATTCCGAGGGCTGTGAGCTGCATTATGAATCCCTCGCCTTCCGCGACCTTTCCCATGCGTGTGATCACATCCTGCCTCCGCTGGTTCATTTTTCGTGTCATCTCATCTCGTTTTGTGGCGTAATCATCCCCTTCGAATAATTGCGAGATCGCGATTCGCGCTGCTTGGACGAGTTCACGCATGTCCTGTTTGAGTTCCTTTCCCAACCCTGGGGGACAGCGAAGCGCTTTCGGCTGGTATTCGTCCTCGAAGTTGTGAACATAGCACGAGTCTTGCGGGGTAGGCAATTTTCTGGCCATATCCTCGAGGAAATCGGTCGTTGTGGTTGTCTTTCCCGTAGCCGACGGGCCCGTCGCGAAAATGTTGAATCCGGCTTCTTTGATGCTAAACCCAAACAACAATGCTTGATAAGCGCGCGGTTGGCCAACTAGTATGTCGAGAGGCTTCAATTCCTCTGTGGACTTTACTCCGATGAGCTTTGGATCGCAGGTCCACCGTAGGCTTGTGGTTGGAAGTTCGGATGGCAAGAGAATTCAGCAGGTCTTCCAAAGAGCGTAGGCTAATTACTTTACTGAGTTGCTGTAGCCTCCTGGTAGCTGACGGGGAGCTTCCGGGTTTCGTTCACCGCACCTTCTCTAGGGTTCTTTCCCCCAATTCTCCAGACGATGAACTGGAGACAATGGAGTCTACTAGGCCGGGGGTTTCACTTCGTCGAGCCTGACAGGGCTATGGGTCTTTGGGTCAATCCAAGTGAAGGGGTCGTCCCATCTGTCAGTGAGCTCGATCTTAACGAGGTGGTTGCACCGGGGGCATCTTGGTCCTCTTGTTTCGAAAATCGTGTCCGGGCATTTGCAGTTGCAGTCCACGGGTTCTAACAGAAGTCTTCGGCCCTCATACCTAGGGATTCTTGGTGGGCTGCATGCTTCGCAGAAGGCTTCCACTTCCTTTACGACGAAGTTAGAGTGTCGAGGCCTATTACGCTAGAGAGGTGAGTGAAACTTCTGCGTGACTATTGCGGTTTGCCAGGAACTCGGAGGCCGCTTGAGCTTTCTACGAGGAGGCCGTAATGTTCCCGTATTTTTTCAGCCAGCTTCAACATATCAAAGCCGAAGACCTCTCTTAACTCGTCGAGCGACAGATCTTCGCTCTCCGCTATTTCACTGACCGTTACGTCTCTGAACAGCTTTCGTTTTCGCTCTAACACATCACGAACATGCTCCTCCACAGTGCCTTTGACGACAAAGTTTACCGCAAGAACCTTGTTGGCCTGGCCGATTCGGTGCAGACGAGCTATGCGCTGTTGCAATCGGGCTGGGTTCCAAGGTAAGTCGTAATTCACTACGACATCGGCAGCTTGGAGATTCAATCCGAATTGTCCCGCGTCCGTGCTAGCGAGGACACGGTATTCGGTCTGCTCTATGAATTGTCTCAGATGCTTGGTTCGCTCGTCGCCGGAAAGCTGCCCGTGGTAAACGAGTGTTGGAATTCCTAGGCTCGACAGTTCTTCCTGGATCAGGTTAACGACTGGGACAAATTGTGAGAACACAACTATCTTGTGGCCTTGTTCGGTAAGCTCGTTTACCAATTCCTTCAACTCAACCAATTTCGCGTTTTCTGGTTCGAGATTTGCTAGTACGCGGATAAGTTTCTTGAAGATGGAAGACTCCCGTAATGCCTGAGCGCCCTCTGTGTTTTCTCGTTGCTTGCGGCGAAGGTAGCCCGCTATCATGCTGATGTCTGCGCAGGCTTCGCGCAGGAGCGTGTAGAGCCTGAGGCGGTTTGCGGTGAAGGGGTTGGGTCCTTCCTGGTCGCTATTGCTGTAAGCATACTCTTCTAGAACGGTTTCGCCTAAGCTTTCTTGGAGTATGTCATAGATCATTTTCTGGTTCCTTGCCGGTTCGGTATACACGTATTGAGTCGTAAGTGTCGGCAGTTGCTTCAGGACTTGGGCCTTCGTTCGCCGAATAGAAACCACCCGTACCTCCCTTCTAAGTTCAGGTAGGTTTTCAGGGTTAACGATGGGGCGCGAACTCTGCCATCCTTCACCAGAAAGTTTCAGTGTGAACCTGGCAAGGAAGTCTTCGTTGTAGCGTCCAAAGAAACCGGGTTGGACAATGTTGACGATGTTGTAAAGCTCCCCAAGGTGATTTTCGAGTGGCGTGCCTGTCAAGGCGATAACGTTTCTGACGATAAGCTTCTTCGCTGCTTCACTTGTTTGCGTGTCCCAGTTCTTTACTCGGGTGACCTCGTCGAGGATTAACGTGTCGAAGTTTTTTTGAAGTATTAACTCCAAGTCAGTTCTAAGCAACTCATAGTTCATCACGATCAGCGGATCATTGTATAGTTCCATGCGTTCGCTTAGCGTGCGCCGGGATGAGACCAATGTTGGTTCGAGGTTGAATTTCTCAACCAATTCCCCATGCCATTGTTCAACTACCGCATTTGGGGTAACAATGATGGCCCTCGAGGCTTTCTTCTGCTTGATAAGTTCCAGCAATGCTGTGGTGGCGGTGATAGTTTTCCCGAGCCCCATCTCGTCGAAGAGGCAAGCTCGCCCGTTGTTTCTTAGGATAAACTCTACTGCTTTCCGTTGAAAGGGATAGAGTGTAACGTTGACTTTTCGCGGAAGCCTAATGACCGCCAGTCGAACTTCGGTTTCGGGGAAGTTCTGGAGTAGGACGCGCACACCCTCATTTTCGAAGGCCTGTTTGGCGAACATGACCGATCCGGCTTGCCGGAGTCTATATGCGTCGTAGTATGGACTCCAGATGACATATGTTTTGAAGGTTCGGTCGTCGAGAATTTCCTTCAATGAGTCGTCCTTAAGCGGTTTGACCCAGACGACGCCGTCTCTGTCGTACTCAAGAATTACTGTTCGGTGTTCCCGGATTAATCTGAGGGCGCGGGGTGAGTACAGCAGTCTTAGGCCGGCTTGACGGTAAGTTTCCTTCGCGACTTCGGGGTTAAGGGTGAGGGGGTGGCGAAAGAATCCATCCTTGAAAGGCGTAATCTCAACCAGCGATCCGAAGCTAGGTTGAGGCACGTGAACTTCGGGTTGAATGGCCATTGAGGGCTGAACTAGGATCCGCTGTAAGCGTACTCGACCTGTTTTCTTTCCTGGCATTGCCCCCAATCCCTCTGGACGCCTCGTCTGAGTTCAAAACCAACGACTACCGAGAAACCACAATATGAGTGTCTCGGAAACGTGGCCCATTACGTGCAATGTGGCCTATTTTCCTCGGGGGGCTTGATCCTTCGGAAATTTCTGTAGATTAACACGTCATAAGCCAACTTGAGTGTCCCCGCTGCAACGAAGATTGAACCGATCCAAAGGGTTGCGATGGCGTAGCCCGCAACCAATGGACTCACGGACTGCGCTACGCTGCGAGTGACGTTTGTGAAGCCAGCCGCAGGTGTCCTGTCATCCTCGTCGACAACGGCCATGACATACGATTGCCGTGTTGGCACGTCCATTTGTGAGAGGGATTGTCTGCACAGCAGCAGAAATATGGCCCCAAAAGCCGAAGGGGCGAATGGGACCGCGGTTAGGAAAACGTTGGAGGGGATATGGCTGAAAACCATTGTCCTCAACAACCCAATGCGTCTCGCTATTCTTTCCGCGGCTAGGAAGGACATGGCCGTCACGATTTGTGTCGCTGAAAAAATCAAACCTAGTGAAGTCAGTTGGAGTGCAAACCTCTCGTAGAAATAGTAAGACAAGATACTCGTGCCTATGAAACCTCCACCAAACGCATCTATCGCAAATAAGGCTGACAATTTCTGAACAATAGGTTTGGATTTTTCGGAGAGAATCGCACGCTTTACTGGGGTGGTCGTTCGTTGAATTTCTATGCCCTTCGATAGTTTGCTATACAGGACGCTGCCAACAAGTCCCGACACTAGGTACGCCGCAAACAGCGGCCGGTAAGCGCTTGGCCCCGAACCGAAATATTGGGGTAAGCCTGCGATCAATGCCCCAACGGATGAGGATGCATAGCCGACCAAGTTATACCAACTGAAGGCGAGCGTCCTATGTTGAGAATCACATGTTCTTGGAATAACCGCCTGCTCTAACGATAGGAAAGGCCCAACTTCGCCTGCGCCCACGGTCATGTTCCCGACAATCCCCGCAAGAACCGGGGCCCACCATGTTGTCGAAATGAATAGGAAACTTCCCGCGATGAAATCCATTAAGGCAAAGAACACAAGGGTCCGTTTTCTGCCAATTCGGTCCGCCACAAAACTCACACTGAACGTATACAGAGCACTCGAAAACACTGTGGCTGTTAGGACGACACCTATGAGCAACGAGCTAAACCCTAGTTGGGACAGGTAGACGGCGAACAATACCCCCAGAAAACCATACGGTACTGTGCGTACTGCCTTCTCTACGAGAATCAGCTTTCCGTCAGAGTCCATCCAATTGGCTAAGCTCAAAACCGTGCCACCGCTTCAGCCATCCCTAGTAGAAGATAGATGAAGCTTAGTCCCGTCGTGGGACGGAGTGTTGCAAACTTACACCCTGCTGAACTTTCAACTGGCAATACTTGTACAAAGCATCGTATAGGGGGAATTGAAGATTCATGTTCTCAAAGTCGTCCTTTGCAAGTGCCCTATAGCCAATCGCCGCAGCTTCAAGTCCCGCTGACTCTGGTGGTGCTTCGGGGATTCGTGCGTCGGCGCCTCGAACTATTTTTGCCATCTCTAGCAGCGCGTCGTCCCTGACATTGTACTTCTTAATGATCGCGTCGAAGCTGACAAACTCATTTCCGTTCTCCGCATAATGCGTCAATTCCACGCCAGGGGCGTCGAAAGGAATTGCACCTTCCGTTTCCGCGACCTCTAGAATTCTTTCTTTCGGGACGAAGAGAAACTTAGCATTCTTATCGACAAAATGCGTTATCAACCATGGGCAAGCTATCCTATCGACCTTTGCTTTTTCGCGGGTTACCCATTTCATTCAGAGTGCCTCAACAAATCAGTTGGGATGTCATTGTACTGATTTAAGTACGAGGCTTCGCTACGATGCGTTGCAATCGAATTCGGATTCCGAGGAGTCAGCTATGAGTTCGCCCTTGAAAACGTATTCTTACATTCTCGCAGTCATAGAACGCGGGCAGATAGCTGACGTTGTCAAGGCGGTTAAGGAAATTAGCCAGATTGAGGAAGGGGCACTTCTAATCGGCAGGTACGATTTGCTCGTGCGAGTGTCGCACTATGATCGCTCTGATTTGTACAAATCCGTTTCCCAAATCCGAGATATGCCGGGAATTAGGGCCACAAGCACTCACATACCCTTCGAAGGTTTCACCAAAGATTACATTGTTGACGAGAATGACGCCCTAGCAATTTCGCTGTTACGGGCACAGGGTTCGCTCCCCGACGTTTTGTCTCAACTTAGAAAACTGGAACATGTTGTGGAAGGGCATATCATTCCAGGGGATTGGGACCTTCTCACGATCCTTCATAGCAAAAACGTTAGCCAGATTCTTGAAACAGCCGTAAACCAATTTGAGGGAGTACAGGGTATTTCTAAGAGCGAGACTCTGATCTCCAACCAATACTTCCGTAGGATCCACGACGAGACCGTGTCCGTCGGAACGTACGTACCACAGTATGCATTTGACCGGTTGAAAGATAGGACAGTCCTAGGAACGCAGAGCCTTTCGTGACTGAAGGAAAAAGCAAGTTTAAGAATTGCCTGTTGTGGTTTCAAACCCTTTGCAGTGGTCCCTAGTTGCCAACCGAACTGAGTAAAGAATCACAGGCCAAGGCTGAGAAAAACCAATCTGTCCAACAGATGCGGAAGGAGCTGGAGCAAGTTACTGAGGAGAAGGAGCAGAGCGAAAAGAAGGCGGCTGATTACTTGGAGCGGTTACAGCGTCTTCAGGCGGATATGGAGAACCTTCAGAAAATTACAAAGCGCCAGGTTGACACCGTAACTAAGCAGGCCTCTGAAAGGCTACTGGTCAACTTGCTGCCGGTTCTGGACGCTTTGGAACAGGCTGGAAAATTGACCCAATTTGGTGACTCGATGCCTACAGACGAGATTGGGGTAGGGCTAAAGATGCTACATCAGCAATTCGCAGAAGTCCTGTTCGCCGAAGGTTTAGAGGAAATTCCTGCCGTGGGGGGCCTACTCGATACCGAGCGACACGAAGTTGTCGGCTACTTGGAAACTGATGATAGGCCTGAGAACACAGTTGTTGAGGAAGTCCGTAAAGGGTTCTTTTTGAATGGGAAAGTGATTCGGCCGAGCCTTGTCATTGTTACTAAAGCAAAAAGACCTGAGGCTAGGCCAGAAGGAGAGACCGAGGGAGACTCGAACTGAGCTCCCATAATGTTTTTGAACTCATAGTTAGTTCCTTGTTACGTCAAGTAACTATTAGGGGCGCAATATATGCCAAAGATCATAGGAATTGACCTTGGAACCAGCAACTCAGCGGCTGCAGCCGTAATCGCTGGACGACCAACCATTATCCCAAGCGCTGAAGGCACTTCGGTGGGCGGGAAGGCGTTTCCATCCTACGTGGCGTTCACCAAAGACGGGCAGTTGCTAGTAGGGGAACCTGCTAGGCGACAAGCCGTCTCAAACCCTGAGGGTACGGTTCAAGCAATCAAACGCAAGATGGGTACTGATTATAAGGTGCACATTTTCGGCAAAGATTACACGCCGCAGCAAATTTCCGCTTTCATCCTTCAGAAGATTAAGCGTGATGCGGAGGCTTTCTTGGGGGATAAGGTCGAGAAAGCTGTAATCACTGTCCCAGCTTATTTCAATGACAACCAACGCCAGGCAACGAAGGACGCCGGCGCGATAGCGGGCCTTGAGGTTGTTAGAATAATCAACGAGCCAACTGCCGCATCGCTAGCTTATGGCCTTGACAGGTCCGAGAAGGAGCTCAAAATAATGATCTTCGACCTGGGAGGGGGAACCTTAGACGTTACGATGATGGAGGTGGGCCGGTCAGACTCCCAGGCAACGCCCGTCTTCGAGGTTCTATCAACTAACGGCGACACCCAACTCGGCGGAACTGACATGGACAATGCACTCATAGACTACATAGCCGGCGACTTCAAAGCGAGCACCGGAATAGACCTGCGCAATGATAAGGTAGCCATTCAGAGAGTTCGCGAGGCCGCTGAAAAGGCCAAGATCGAATTATCAACCGTGCTGACCACCGACATTAACTTACCATTCATTTCGGCAGACGCAGCGGGTCCAAAACACCTCACGATGAATTTGACCCGGGGTAAATTGGAGGAAATAGTGAGGCCAACGATCGACCGTTGCCGCGGCCCCACGGAAAAGGCTATTCAAGATGCCAAGCTCACCCCGAAAGATGTTGACAAAATCATTCTCGTTGGTGGACCGACGCGTATGCCCATTGTTCGAAAATTCGTCCAAGAATACATGGGCAAAGAAGCGGAGAGCGGAGTTGACCCGATGGAATGCGTCGCAACGGGGGCATCAATACAGGCGGGCGTGATCGGGGGAGAAGTTCGCGACCTGTTGCTCCTCGATGTTACCCCTCTATCCCTAGGCGTTGAAACTCTCGGCGGCGTTTCTACGAAGATAATTGATAGGAACACAACGATTCCAACGAGGAGAAGCCAAATCTTCTCGACCGCGGCCGATTTCCAGACCACGGTAACGGTGCATGTTCTTCAAGGTGAAAGGCCGATGTCAGCCGACAATGTTTCCTTGGGCATGTTCAATTTGACCGGCATTCCACCCGCACCGCGTGGAGTCCCACAAATCGAAGTGACATTCGACATAGATGCCAACGGCATACTGAACGTAACTGCAAAAGACTTGGCAACTAACAAAGAGCAGAAAATCACCATAACCGCTTCCACAAAGCTCTCGAAGGATAACATTGAGAAGATGGTCAAACAAGCGGAGCAATTCGGAACGGAAGACCAAAAACGCAAGGAAGAAGCGGAGCTTCGAAATTCAGCTGACAACCTCATCTACAGCGCAGAACGCCTAACAAAGGAACTCGCGGGCAAGATATCAAAGGAACAATCTGAGCAAATCATGAAGAGCGTTTCGGAGCTTCGACAAGCTCTGGCGGGCAAAGATGTCGGGGAGATTAAGCAAAAGCTCGAAGCACTCCAGAAGGTTATGCAGGACGTTGGAACCGCAGCTTACCAGCAAGTGGCTCAGAAGCAAGCCGGACCAGCCGGACCAGCTGGCCCATCCGCATCAGGCCCGCAAAGTGAAACCCCGGCCCAACCGGTTGATGTAGATTACAAAGTCGTAGACGACAAGAAGTAGCAATGATACCGCGGCCGACCAGAATTGTCGAAACGTGACTACTACGATATACTTGGTGTGCCGCGCAGTTCGAGCAAAGACCAAATCAAAAACGAATACAGAAAACTTGCCCTCAAGTACCATCCCGACCGAAACAAAGAGCCCGGCGCTGAAGACAAATTCAAGGACATATCCGAGGCTTACGCCATCCTCTCGGATGATGATAAGCGGGCACAATACGATAGCTATGGCCACGCGGGCATAGATTCACGGTACTCCACGGAGGACATTTTCCGAGGAGTAAACTTCGACGAGGTATTCAGAGATATCGGTTTCGGGTCCGGCGGATTCGAGTCAATCTTCGACATGTTCTTTGGCGGGCGCGAGCAGCCGCGGCGCCCGGCGAGGGGCGGCGACCTACGTTATGATCTCGAAATATCCTTGGAGCAAGCGTACTCCGGCCTTGCCACTGAAATAGAAGTCCCTAGACGGGAACGCTGCTCAGAATGTAACGGCACGGGGGCGAAGCCTGGGACTTCGCCAAAGAAGTGTCCGGAATGTGGAGGCACTGGCCAAATCCAACATGTCCAAACTCGGGGATTCATCCATTTCGCTCGAATTGAGCCCTGCCGTAAATGCCGTGGTAGAGGAACGATAATCGAGAAACCTTGCACCGCGTGCCGTGGGGTAGGAATCGTTGAACGCCACAGGCGAATCAACATAAGGATTCCCCCTGGTGTCGATACTGGTTCTCAGTTAATCCTACGTGGCGAGGGGGACGCAGCTGATGGGGGCGGGCAGAGGGGGAACCTGTACGTCGTCGTTAACGTCAGGCCGCACGATGTATTCAGAAGAGAGGGAAACGACCTTCTCTCCAATATCGACGTAAACCTTTCCAAGGCCATTCTAGGCGGTGAGATCGAAGTTCCAACATTGGATGGGCCTGCGAAAATAGTGATCCCTCCCGGAACACAGAGTGCAGCGGTTTTCCGCCTAAGAAGGAAGGGAATGTCAAGCCTTCGCGAGAACGATAGAGGAGATGAACTTGTCGTAGTTCGTGTGAAGACCCCTTCGAAACTAACCTCCAAGCAACGCGAATTAGTCGAAGAGCTCTCGCGAGAGGGCCTCTGAGCTAGTTACGATTATAGTCTTCTAACGAGTGACAAGAGTTGCTCGTGTACTTTCGGCCCACCCGCCAAGATTGAGCGCGTGAACTTCCTCCAGCTATTGCCCGACGAGTTTGTTACTCGGCCCTTCGCTTCCTCTAGGATCAGGCAACCGGCGGCCGTCTCGTAAATCGGTGATTTTTGAAAGACCGTTACGACTCCATCGAACCTACCGGAAGCTACGGAACACAAGTTTAACGCGACGCTTCCCGGAGACCGGAGCCTGCGCGTATAATCATAGAGGCGCTCCTCAAGTCTCAACGGATTAGGGACCGAGGGTTCTTTATCCCACCATTCGAAAATTAGGGCCGAATTTCTTAGCGATCTCGTGTTGGAAACATGGATTAGCTTACCATTCAAATGCGAGCCCCTTCGTTGGCATCCAGTGTACATTTCATCCAAAACAGGGTTGTATATTGCGCCTGCCACGGGCTCTCCCTTTAGTAGCACGCCGATTGACACTGCAAAGTATGGTATCCTCTTTGCGTAATTCAATGTCCCATCAAGTGGATCCAGCGCCCAAACGATGTCGCGCGAACCACAGTTTATGATACCTGTTTCCTCAGAATTCACTGTTGATTTGATCCTACTTCGTTTTATGTTTCCCAAAATGATTCTTTCGGATTCTATGTCAGCGTTGGTGACGATGCTACCGGGGTAATCATACTTCCGCTTAATGGAGAGTTTTTTCGAGCTTTGAAACAACTTCAGAAGTTTCTTTCCCGCCTCCTCGGCGCTGGCGGCGGCTACCTCTAGCAGGTCCTCAGGGTCGGTGATCATGTCATTCAACTCGCTGCGATCGAGCCCTCGACTACCCAGCCTGAAGGCCGTCGACCAACGCAGTCTGGCCCTTACTGAGCCAGTTCTCCGTAATTTCGGTTATCAAAAGTAGCAAGCCGATGATGAGCATAAGGGCTCCTGCAGTTGCTAAAATTGGAACGCTTGCGTAGGCCGCGTAGTGAGTTAGCATTGAACCGATTGCGAGGGCAATGAAGGAGATTCCCAGTGCCATCAAGATTATAGCGATAACACCACGCCTTCGCAATTGGAGTCTGGCCAAGCTCGCAAGTGGAATGCTTTAAACTTCCCCTATTCTAGGGACGCCTTCAGGCGGAGTAAATGGATTGGTTTCCTGAATTTGTTCTCAAGTACCTGAACTTCACTGGAAAATGCTACCGGCACTGCGATAAACCTACGGCGATGACAGTTGTTTCACAGAATTCAACCAGCCTAGTTGGTGCTTACCTTTGCCCCGAAGGGTTTGTTTCTCAAGTTGTATACTTTAGCACCCAACCTGACCCAGAATGGTTCGAACATTCGCTTCGCGAGCAGATCGGACAAGAAAACGTGAATCATAGAGATTTGCGAGTCGCTTCGCGCCATGGCTGGGAGCTTGGAGGAGATGCGCAAGAAATCCTAGACTCTAGGTTGGGGGAAGGCGCCGACGTCACTGAGATTTATTGGACTAGATATCCTAAAACTGAAGAGCAAAAGCAGCAGGCCGTTTCCCTTTGCGTGAGGGACGGGTCGAAGGTTGGTTGTATGAAGTTGTTCATGCACGATCGGAACTCAGTAGAGCGGCTCTGCCCTTCTTGCAGAGCGAAGACCAGAAAATGAAACTACCCGGCCGACTTGAGCAAACCTGTATAGTACTTGCTCGTAAAGAAATTGTCCCATCTAGCGCTTGTAACCTGAACTCCTTCCGAGAACCCGGTGAAAATGTGCAGTATGCTCCCGTCGTCCTGCTCGATGAATACTTGTGGCACAAGGTAGTCCTCTGCAAAGTCACCGTGTTCCTTTACCAGCATGTCCGCCTCCTTCTCTTGGTCAGGTGGGTCTATGTCTAAGACTCGCAGCTCAACGTTCAATTCCCTCGCCATCCGCTGCGCCCTCTCGAGGGATAGCGGGACGCAGTGTGGGCACCACTGGGCAAGAACAATCGTTATCCGACGCAACACAAACCACTCCCGAAGGCGTTTACTACTCTTAGCTTTAATTCATTACGAAAGCTCCTCAAGAAACTAGGGATTCGCATGCATTCTGGGAAGACGCTCATCATGTGCGATTTTGACGAGACCATCGTCAATGTCGACACCGCCGAATTTGCACTGGAGCGTTTTGCAGATCCAAGTTGGAGATGGATCGAAGAGCAATTTGAGAGCGGCAAGATTACCTTCGAAGAGTCTATACGAAATGAATTCGCCATGATCAAAGCTAACGAGCATCAGATACTGGAAGTGCTGGACAAAGTAGTAGTCTTCAGGCCAAACTTCGATAAGCTAGTCGAGTCTTGCAAGAAAAAGCGTCTGCCACTGACTATTGTGAGCGCCGGACTCGAGTTTTGTATACGTCATTTCCTAGGTCGGCAGGACTGGTTGGAGTTTATGGAGATATATGCCCCGAAAGCTACGTACACTCCCAACGGTTACGCACTGACCTTCCCTAAATCGTTGGGAACCGGGGCAATCAACTTCAAGGATGACCTAGTCAGGTACCACAAAAAACAGGGCGACAGGGTGTTCTACATAGGTGATGGAATAGGGGACTTCCCGGCTGCGAGAGAAGCCGATTTTGCATTCGCAATCAAGGGCTCTAAATTAGCGGAGGCATGCCGCACTGGAAAGGTCACCCACAGGGAAATTAGCGACTTTCAAGAAGTTGTTGACGCAATCGACGAATTGAAGGGCTGAGAACGCACTCAAACAAGTTTTATTCGAGCATAGAATACGGGTCTGTCCGGGGCTTCGTGTATTGATTGTAATTGGAGGTTCATCGTCCGAAACCCTTGCATCGAAGGTTGCACAAGAACTTAATCTGAAATCAGGAACATTGGATGTTCGACGTTTTCCAGATGGGGAGAAGTATCTCCGTGTGGTCGATGATGTCAAGAACGAAAACGTTGCCGTGATTCAATCAATACATCATACACCTGATGAATTACTCTTCGAATATCTACTGCTCGTTGACACACTGAAGGATTTGGGAGCCAGCAGGGTTACCGCGTTCATACCCTACTTCGCCTACGCGAGACAGGATGAACGCTTCAAACCTGGCGAAGCGCTAAGCTTCAGGACTGTCACAAAACTCATGGAGAGCGTCGGGACCGATGAGATTTACACGATCGACATGCATCAGCATCGCGTCCTGAAGTCTTCGGAGGTCTTCAAGATACCCTCGCATAATCTGTCTGCAATGCCTCTTCTCGCTGATTACGTTAAGAAAACGGGGGAAGTACAGAAGCCATTGGTGATTGGGCCAGATACAGAAGCTGAGCAGTGGGCGAAAATCGCCGCCGACAGGCTCGGGACTGACTACGATGTTTTCGAGAAAAAGCGGCTTGGAGATGACCATGTGGAAGTCCGCCCTAGGAGGTCGAACGCCAAGGGACGAGATGTGTTAATCGTTGATGACATAATCAGCACCGGAGGAACGATCGTCGAAGCCTCGAAAATACTCTTGTCACAAGGGGCGAATAAAGTCGCCGTTGCCTGCACTCACCCGATCCTAGCGCCCGGCGCACTTGAGAAAATACAGAACGCAAGGGTAGTTAGCGTCGTCGGGACTGACACTGTTCCGAGTCCAATCAGTCGCGTAAGCGTGGCCCCATTGATTGCCAGTGAAATCAAAAAGGCAGGAATGAAGTGACAGGTTCCAAGAGAAACCTCTGGGTTACCTTCGACCTTTGGGGAACGCTCTTCATCGACCGCCCTGAGTTAGACGACGCTCGGAACGGAATGAGATGCGAAAGGATGCGCCGGGTACTTTCGGAATCCGACACTAGAGTTTCAGAAGAAGACATGAAGAAGGGTTACGAGCAGAGCGCTACCCAATTCCAAGCAATTTGGCGGAGCAACAAAGAACTCCTCACAATGGAGCAAATTCGTCTAATCTTGAATGGCGCAGGCCTAAGCGATTTTGTCTCGGATTCTGGGACAGCTAGGAAACTTGAGAGTGCATATGTTGACCCAATTTTCGATTCTCCTCCAGAGCTTAATGGCGATGCCGTCACAACTCTGCAGGAAATGCGCAACCAAGTTCGCGGAATCGGACTAATCAGCAACACGGGCCGAAGCCCGGGTACAGCCTTACGCGAACTGCTTAGGAAGTATGGCGTGTTGGGGTTCTTCGATTCAACGGTTTTCTCCGACCAAGTGGGTTCAAGGAAACCGGATCGCCAGATATTTGAGAAGGCAGTAGCCGCGCTTGGGACGGAACCAGCCAAGGTTGTTCACATTGGTGATGACCCCGAGGCGGATGCTTGGGGTGCTAAGAACGCTGGCATGAAGGCTCTGCTGTTTGATTATCCCATACCAGAAGGATTCAAGAACCGACCAAGCTCGTTGTTCGCCCTGTCTAGGTTTGATAGGCGAGTTCCGGATTCTGAGATCAGACCGGATGGCAGGATTAGTTCGCTAAGAGAAGCCCTGGACTTTCTCGATGCCCAAAATTGATGTCAACGGGGGCCGTCTGTTGAAACGAGGTATTTCAGTAGGGTTTCGCGGTTTGGGCTCCCGCGTGTTTCGGCTCGTGTTGCCTTTAGGCTTCCCGCCACGTTTCCCCAGTTCAACGCCTCAGGTTCACTTCGGCCTTCGGACAGCGCTGCCACAAAGGCGCCAATGAATGCGTCCCCGCAGCCCACGGTGTTCACGGCTTTCATGCCTAATGACTTCAGGTCAAGGGCTTGAGAGACTATTTGTTCCTTCATACTGTACATGATTGAACCCTTAGCCCCTAACTTGGCCACAACTCTCAGCTCACGGTTGATCTTCATCAACTTGCGGACAGCTGCAACACGATTCTTTGTCCCAGTCAAGAAGGCTACTTCAGATTCGTTGGCTAACACGTAATCGACCTTCTGCAACATTTCCTCGGAATCCTTGAGGCCTCTTCTCGATTTTACGCCAGGGTCCCATACGATGACCTTGTCGAGTTTTCGTGCTTCACGGGCCAGCCTTAGAGCAGTTTCGAGAGGGGGATCCATTATTGTGATGACTGATGATTTTGTGATTAGTTCACGCCGTACGGGATCATCCAGGTGATCTGGGCTGATCTTGGCGTTAGCTCCAAAGTGCGTGTGTATGATGTTTTCTCCCTTTGCGTCGATAATGATGTATGCTTGCCCTGACTCCGTGTTCTTGACAAACTTGAGGCCTGATACGTCCACCCCTTCGTCTTTGAAAATCCTGACCTGGTCGGACGCTACCGCGTCATCCCCCAGCCCACCCATTATGGCGGCTTGGTTTGGCCCAAGTAACCTTGCGGCGGCAACCGCAGCGTTACCTGCTTTCCCGCCTGGGACACGTATGATCCGGCGAACAACTACTTCCTCGCCCCTTCGAGGAAACCTATCGATGAAGAGGTTGAGGTCCCAGTTTATAGCGCCAATGACGACTGTCTTTACCAAAGGAACCCACGAGCTAGTAGTCTTCGAATCTAGATTTGTTTTTATGTATAGTGCGGGTGCGTAAGCGTTTGGCCAACCTATACGGATTCGTTTGAGTTGACATCGTCTTCTAAGGTATTCCTCAGGGAAGCCACTGGTCTAACAAAGAAAGTTTCGTTACTAGATGCAGTTGCCATCAACGTTAGTTACATGTCTGTCGGGGCAGCTCTCGCCCTGGTTGGGTTTACGATGCTGGCGCTTCCAACAGTGACAGGTGTCAACCTCGTCTTCGGTTCAGCAATTGCAGCATTACTGGCGGTCCCTCAAATGATCGTATACACTATGATGTCACGTCGCGTATCGAGGACTGGAGGGGATTATGTGTGGATGTCGCGGTCGCTTGGTGGTTTTCTCGGGAGCACTGTAACGTTAATGGGTATCACGCTCGAAACGATGCCCTACCTCGCGCTCATCGCATTGTCAGCCGTGTTCGCTGTTGGTTCTGTCGGGCTATCCCTTGGTTACTCAAGCATGTTGGGTCTCGCGTTACCAGGCAACATAACGGGCTCCGATCCCTTCTCGCAGTTCCTGTTAGCCTCTATACTCGTCTTCACGCTAATCGTAATCAACATACTGAGGCCGAGGCTCGGATTCAAATTGATCTCAACGTTCTGGATTATCGGCATGGCTGCCGTAGCCCTTGCCGTTGCGACAATACTCACGGCTGGCACGGCGGGTGTAGAGAAATACGTTAACGGACTGAATATTCCGAATACGACCTACGCCTCTCTCGCCAGCTCATACTCCGGGCCCGCTTTCGATTTGAAATCAACTCTCTTAATGATGCCTTACTTTGCGCTCTTCACGTATCCATGGTTTAACGCCGCGCCCTCAGTGGGTTCCGAGTTGGCGGGCAAAGCATCGAAGTGGAACGTTCCAATCTCGCTCTTGCTAGCCTTCCTCGTCGTTACTATTCCATTTGGATCTATGTACTATGTTGGAGGGTTTCAGTTCATGACCGCAGCGTTCTCAAACCCAACTCTAGTGAACAATTACTCCTTCAATTTCTGGACTTTGGCTATGGGCGTATCGTCGAATTATGTGCAGGCTTGGATAATAGGCATCGGCTGGATCGTGCTGACCATTGCAATCTTAGCTTTCGGCATAATCACCATCTCCAGGTACATGCTGGCACAAGCATTCGATCGGTACCTTCCGTCACAGCTTGCCTACGTAAGCCCGAAATACGGCTCGCCCGTCGTCGCGCATTTACTTGACCTTGGAGTAACCATAGTCCTGATCGGCCTAGCTGCCTTTCTCTACGGAACGCTTTCCTCGCTCTACGGTGCCGTGATGGCTTCAATGATTTACTTCGCTTTCGTCGGAATTGCAGCCGTAATCTATGCTGTGAGGAAGGAGAGGGGAGGCTCCAAGGTTCTTCTTGCAACCGCGGGGATCCTACAATCCCTTGTCTTCGCCTATCTGACCTACGAGTTCCTAAGCTACCCAAGAGTTTGGGGAGGTAACCCGTTAGCGTACGGCTACATAGCCGCCACTTTCATCGTGGGCGCCCTACTGTACGTAATCACGAAGAACAAGCGTCGGAATGAGGGTTTGAACATATCACTAACGTTCAAAGAGATTCCCCCAGAATAGCAATATCCGCTGCCTCAACCGGAGTAATCCTAAACTTAGAATCGCTGCTGGAGACTTTACTTTTTCTTGTTGGGGTACGGGCACAGATTCTCTACCGGACAGGCGGGGCAGAGTGGCCTCCGTGCTCTGCAAGTTTGTCTACCATGCGCCATCATGTACAGTGGGACAAAACGCGCATCCTCTTCACGAAACAGCTGCATTAAGAATGCTCTAACTTTTTCATACCCAGCTTTCCTTGGGGCGAAGCCGAGCCGTTTCGAAACGCGGTCTACGTGTGTATCGACAGAGATTGTGGGACGGCCTAAAACACCAAGTAGGACGTCCGCTGTTTTTGGTCCCACTCTCGGCAATTCTTGGAGTGCGACACGCACTTCTTCAACTGAGCCGTTCAGTGCGGTCCCAACGTTACCGGAATATCGTTCAGCAATGACTTTGGCGAGCTGCTTTAGGCCTAGTGCCTTTTGCTTATGCAAACCTGCAACGTGGATAGCTTTCCCAATAGTACGCACGTTTGCTCGGCTTAGCCCACGTACGCTTACGCCTACTGTCCGGTCAAGATTTCTGAAGGCCCTGAGTGCAGCTACGTCGGTGCAGTTCTGTGTGAGAACGGTTGCGACAAGAATACGGAAAGGATCTGATGTTTCTTTTGTGACAGTCAGTGTGGCGAAGTCTTTCTCACGTATAACGAGCGTAGCGCGGAGGACCTTAAGAATTTTCTGCGCCCGTTCTCTTTCCGATTTGAGAATTCTGTTTTCCAATTGTGATTGTTCTTCAGGCGAGTGCGTTCGCAATCAGAATTGTTCTCGTGCCGTAAACGAGCAGTAAGATTCCTGCAACCGCCAAAATCCATGAAACACCACGTTCCCATCTTTGGCCTTGATGGAATTCTATGAGAATCACTCGAATTCCGTTCAAAGCGTGATAGTCGACGAAGATTAGGAGGAGTTCCAAGGTGAAGGCAAGAATCAAGTTTCGGTAGACCTCGATCACAGAGTATGCGCCACCGCTGAATGCAAGGTTCTGAAGATATGGGCCGGTCAAAAAAACCGTAAAGAGGTGTAGGCCTCCAGCAATAACGATGCCCAGCCCCGTGATGTAGTGGAGAAGCATCTTAGTGGATTCCTTCATGCCTCAAACCCCGAAGAAAACGTTTAGGGCGTACACGGCTGTTGCCACCGCGAAGATTACGCTCAACCAGAATAGAGCTCTCTGCGATTTTGTGAAGGATTTTGGTTCGTAAGGGAAGTCTGGCCTAGTAGGCCGGCCCTGCAACAACCCGAACTCAGTCAGCGTGAGCCTGATTCCGTTTATTGTGTGGTATGCGAGCATGAAGCCGATGACAACAAGGCCAATGTCGAAGACCGGGTTCTCTAGGAATTGGAAGGTTGCTGTCCAAACATCCTTCGCTGAATTGAATGAAGGTACGCTCCAAACGGCCATGCCGCCAACCACGTTCCCGGTTTCCACAATATGCGCCAAGAAGTAAACGGTGACGGCGATGCCGGATATCCGCTGCAAAGCATAGGCCCATCTCTCTAGGTTGTACCCTGCGGGGTACAACCAGCCGAGCAACGCTTTCTTCAATTCAGAGGTGAGAGGTTCGGCCACCCGAACCACTACTGCGCCTTAGTTTCCCAGAGGCCTACGATGTTCCCTTCACTGTCTTGAAAGTAAGCTGCGAAGCCCATGTCGCCTACGGGCATTTTCTTCCGGATCATTTTTCCGCCGTTCTTCTGGATGCGCATTTCAGCTTCGTCGATACTGGCCACATTGATCGTGACGACCGTGTGTTTGACCGGATCTTCGCGTTCAAGCATACCGCCGTTTATAGCGCCAGGTTGAGTAGGGCGGCCATCTTCGCCTGAAGGAGTGGTCCCGAGGAGGGCGTAACCCATTTCAGGGATGGCGTTGATGGACCAACCGAACGTATCCTTGTAAAACTTCTGTGCCCTTCCCATGTTGTCCACTGGAATTTCGAAGTGCACAACGCTATCTGGCATGCGACTCATCTCGGGGCTGGAACCGGCGAGGTTCATAAAAGCGTTTGGGGAAACGACTCAAACCACATCGAGTCGGGCCTTTCATCCAAGCAACATCATTCATCTCTCTGTGTCAACGCCTGCCCCTCGTTCGGATATTTTGTGCACGGCGTTTTAGTGCGTTGAGCGAAATCTGCAATGCAAAATAGTGCACCTGCTGCCAAACCTCGTGCACGTAGGCGTTCTTTCAACATTACCCTTCGGCTGAGGCCGGCGGTGGCATATGCTCTTCTGGTTCTAGCAAAGTCGGAGGATAGAACACGCACGCAGATCGTAAACCGCGCCATAAAACACTACTTGGAAAGCTACTACCCTGGTACCCAAAAACTGGAGAATCAGGTCCGGACGATTAATGTTAGTCTGAAAATGTGGGCCGCTGGAGTTCGATCCGAGGCGTTATGGGGAGACCAGGGTGTTCGCTTTGATTCATCTAACAAACTTGATCAGGCCTTCGAGGAGGCTCTCAAACTTGCCCTCTACGCCGGCAAGGGAATGAAGATTGAGATGAATCTCCACACGTGCATGCTGGCCTCCCACCTAGCAGAAGCGAGAGCCTTGATGCTACAGGACGCGGAAAGAACAGCATTGCTGGAAATCGCGCTTAACGCGGAAAAGGAACTCGACTCTCTCGAAGGTATGGTAGCGAGCGGAAAAGGGGCCGCAGAGGATGAAGCCAAGACGCAACCTGACGAAGAGCGTGAGTCTCAGAGCTCAGAGTTCTGAAGGCTTCAACACGTTTACTCTATGTTAGACTGGAACGCTTCCCAATCCCTTGTGCCTAACGTGCTTCCCGCCTTGGCCTTTGAAACGTTCTTGGTCCCAAATGTTCCCTCGCTCATGGTATCCGAAATTTTCCCAATACCCGTCCTCGTACTCGCGTAGGAATTCAACTCCCGTCAGCCACTTTGCGCTCTTCCACCCGTAAAGGTGTGGAATGAATGGGCGCGCGGGAAACCCTTGCTGAACCGGAATCGGCTTGCCATTCATCTTGAAAGCAATTAGAGAGTCTTCAACCATCGCGTCCTCAAGCGGCACAGGCGCAGTGTAACCATCCGCACAGTGGAACATCACCCACTGCGCGTCAGCTTTAACGCCCGTTAGCTTCACGAGTGCGCGAAAAGGGACGCCTTCCCAGACAACGTCCCTTATGCTCCACGAAGTTACGCAATGAAAGTCCCTCTTGAGTTGAACTTGAGGTAGCTTCTGCAAATCATCGAAGCTGAGGCTCAATTCTTTCTCGACCAGGCCCTTTGTTGACAAACGCCATGTGTCGAGTTTGATTTCAGGCACGCCAAGGGCCGCGTAGATTGCCCAACGTTTGGCAAAGGATTGGCCCGGTGGAGTCGAGGCTTGCATGGTTCCCTCTCCTAAACGATTCCTGTGAATCCAAAATGAGAGTAGTCTATGTCCGCTAAAAAAAGCGCTCTTTAATGATGCCTTGAAACAGTCTAAGTGGAGTAGAGAAGTGGAAAGGGCGTATTTCGCAGGCGAATAGGCTACATTTCAATCAGAGGGGCGATTTGATCGTTGAAGATACTAGATCTCACCGCCGATCTTTCTCTTGATCTCTTCGTTCGCGATACGCACGCCGGTACGCACATCGAGGCTCCCGCTTACCTTTTCAGTGGCGGAAAGCGGATTGACCAATTCGGGTTAGAATCGTTCGTAGCAGATTCGGTTCTTCTCGATTTCACGGACAAGGAGCCTGGGCAGCCGATTGATGATGAGGATTTGGAGGGTGCTGAGGAACGTGCGGGGATAGGATTGCGCGAAGGCGAGGTCGTTCTTCTCCACACACGTAGGGAGAATTCCAAACACGACGATAGCGTTCCAACGCCTCATGCCTACCTTAGCGAGAACGGGGCGGAATACCTCGAATTTAAACGCCCGTTCATGGTTGGAACCGACGCGCCCAGCTTAGATTCGAAGGGCTGCAGGGAATTATCAGCGCATTCAATCTTGATGAGAGCCGGAATTCTAGTGTTGGAGAGCCTTTGCAATTTGGAAAAGATTCAGCAATCGAGGTTTCGGCTCTTGGCGCTTCCGCTAAAGCTAAACGGCTCGACTTCACCTGTACGCGCCGTCGCAATCCTAGAATAGATCCAGCTGCGTCCGCTTTTCTTTCAGGCTTCTTCTTCTAGCGTGGGTAGTATCGGCCGGTTCCCATGGTTTCCGCGATGTGTTCTAAGCGGGCGATGCGTTTCTCGGTTGAAGGATGGGTTGAGAAGAGCTGTCCGATAAATGAACCGCGAAATGGGTTGATAATGTACATCGTGGAGAGCGCGGGGTTTGCGTTTGTGCGAGCGGGCCTTTGCTTTGCATAGGCGTCTATTTTTTCGAGTGCGCTTGCCAAGGCCATTGGGTTCCTCGATAATTTTGCGCCTCCCTCATCAGCTGAGTATTCACGGGTTCTTGAGACTGCAAGTTGGACAAGCATTGCAGCAAGCGGGGCTAATATCATCATTAAGAGGAGACCGATGATGTTCCCCTGCTGTCGGTCGCGGCCTCCGGATCCTCCACTATAGCCGAAAGCGCCTCCGAAAAGCCATCCCCATTGGGCTAAGTAGGTGATGGCACCCGCGACCGTAGCTACGATCGTGGTCGTCAGCGTATCCCAATTCCTAACATGTGTTAGTTCGTGCGCGAGAACTGCTTCCAGTTCTTCGTCGTTCACGATGTTCAGGAGGCTTGTGTGAACGGCAACGGTGGCGTTGTTGGGGCTGCGGCCGGTTGCGAAAGCGTTTGGAATTGGGCTGTTGACCAGGGCAACTTTCGGCATCGGGTTTCCAGTTTCCGCTGTTAGCTTCCTCAGGGCAGAGTAGACTCGAGGAGCCTCCTGTTCGGTGATCAGGTGGGCGCCGCCCATGCGTAAGACGAATTTGTCGCTGAACCAATAGACGATGAGGTTCATGAAGGCGGCGAAGCCGAGTGCAAGAAGTGGAGAGAGGCCTAACAAGTATGCGATTACAAAGAGGATGCCCGTAAGAAACCCGATAAGGAGAGTCGTCTTGATGAACGTCCAAACCATGCCTTACACTTCCTATTTTGTTACCCCAAGTAACAACTGCTATAAATTCTTACCGCTAATTTTGCCAATAAGCAGTCGGGAAATTGACGTTACGCTTGTAAGCTGGCGGTTCGTGAATCCATGTTTCTGGAATGTTGATTTTCGGGTCATACTGGCAGGAGCGCGGTCGTGATTATCAAGGCGGAGCCGACGATCAGAAAAACGATGAGCGAGAAGAGCCTAATCCTTGCTAACGAGAACACCTTAGTTAACTGATTACCAATAGCAGTTTCAACCGCCGTTGCTGCCACCAGGCCCATTAAGGCTCCGACAAAAACGAGAAGAGCATTTCCGAAGCGGGCAACGAAGACGATTGTTAGAATTTCAGTCGCGTCACCAGCAAGGTCGAGAATAGCAAGCATAGAGACCATGCCAGCAAATGCCGAAAGTAAGTTTCTTCTGGAAGAATAAGCCAAGAGTTTGTTCCTATCCTTCGCAAGTTCCTTTTCCTCTTTCTCCTTGCTGACCTTGAAGAACTCCCATAATCCATAGCCAATCATGATTACTCCGCCTGCGATCTTGATCCAGAAGACTGGGAGGGCGCTTACCAGAAAGTGGCCTATTGTGACGATTATTGCGGTCGTGATCGTAAATGCGGTTACCCCAGCCGCGAACACCAACGATTGTTTGGTTCTCGTCGCTAGGGCAAGTAAGAGAAGAGCATCCTTGTCGGTCAGCTCTACAACGAAAATTGCTGAAGCCATCAAAACTAGGGCTGAAGTTACTTCCAATCTCCACACTCAGGTTTTCATGACTTCGTATCAGCGAACTCATTGGAACCAGCGCTGAGAGGCGCCGGTGTCACGCAGGTTTATGATTTCCGCGGTTTGGATTAATCCTGTCTGCGTGCCACGATTCGTTCGGTTTCTTGGTAGATTGGCAGGCCGTCCTTGGGGTCTGCTCGTACCTTTACGAATGCTTCCATAATCTTTCTTGTTATAGATCCTACTTTGCCGTCCGCGATTTCTATGCCCCTCACCTTCACGAGGGGAACTACTTCGGATAGCGTCCCGGTCAGGAAGGCTTCGTCGGCGTTGGTTACGTCGTATGGCGTAAGGCCTTTCTCGACCATCTTGTAATCTAGATCCCTTGCCAGCCTGATTATTCGCTTCCTCGTAACGCCCGGCAGAATGCCAGCAGTGGAGGGTGGCGTGAATATTTCGCCCTTTTTCACAATGAAGAGGTTCGTGGTCGTAGCCTCTGAGACGAATCCGTTCCGGTCCAGCATGAGTGCGTCGTCGGCACCAGCATCCACGGCCTCAAGTTTAGCGAGGACGCTGTTCAGATAATTCAAGGACTTTATCTCGTGCGTAGTTGCGTCGACGGCGTCGCGTCGAACCGAGGAGATAATGACAGAGATTCCCCGTTGTTTTGCGAGCGCGCCAAAGGCGGGGTCCGCATACTGGGTTATGATTATGACCGAAGCCCTGCGGCATTTTCTCGGGTCGACTCCTAAATCGCCAACCCCTCTTGTGACGACCAAGCGGATGTATGCGTCCTTCAACCCATTCCGCTTGATAGTCTCAACAACCGCCCGCGTCATGTCTTCGGGGGAGAGCGGAATTTGGAGTCTGATGGATTTCGCGGAACTGTAAAGGCGTTCTAGGTGTTCTTTGAATTGAAAGATGACACCATTGTACGCCCGTATTCCTTCGAAGACTCCATCACCATAGAGCAATCCGTGGTCGAAGACTGAGATCGAGGCACGGGATTTGGGGTTCCATTCCCCGTCTACGTACACAACGGGTTCCTTAACTACCAAGCAAGGTCCCAGCCGGCGTACCCACTGCACCGTATAAAATGGTTCCTTCGACCGGTTTGAACGGCTTAGCTCTGAACTCATTTGCCGTCTGGCTAGGGGCTGGTTTAACTCGCATTCAACCTTCGGGCGGAATGCCGCGAAGAGAAGCTTCAATAAGGCAAATTATACGGGCCAAGGAACGTTCTCGGAACAAGTGGGCCGGTAGTTCAGCCTGGTTAGAAGACTAACGGTCTGACCTGAACGTTGCCCTTACACGGCAAAGGTCGCCGGTTCAAATCCGGTCCGGCCCACCATTTGACGAACCCGTGACCATCTCTAATCCTGCAGAACCGGCGAGTTCCACTCCGCCACTTACGTGGCTCCGTTTCACCAAGTCTCCACTAAGTTCCGACTTGCCTTTGCCGTGTAAGGGCGAGATATTATCGCATGCGTTGTGGATGCAGAAAGAAGGTTACCGAGCTAGTACAATTGAATCAGCTATTAGCAGTTTGAAGTCTGTTAGTAGAAGGGCTAACCTCCTAGACCCTGAGCAAGTTAAGTCCTACTTAGGCAGAGCCAATTTAGCGGAAGGCAGGAAGGAAGCATTAACTGTAAGGCTTGCGAGATTCTACAAATATCAGGGTGTAACGTGGTCGCCGCCACGCTACAAGCGAATAGAAAAGTTGCCTTTCATTCCTCTTGAATCAGAGGTTGACCAACTAATTTCAGGCATGGGGAAGAAGCAGGCTTGCTTCCTACGACTGCTAAAGGAAACAGGAATGAGACCTGGAGAAGCGTGGCAACTACAGTGGAAAGACGTTGATACTGAAAGAGGATTCGTTAACGTAACACCTGAGAAGAACAGCAGCCCTAGACAGCTCAAATTATCTAACCAGAATATTGCCATGATTAACAGCCTGCCAAGGTTCGGGACATACATATTCCATAAGCCTAATGCAGACCAGCTAACGAGCCTGAGATATTTCCGTAGGGTATTCATTCGAAGAAGGAAGCGACTGGCAGCTAAGTTACAGAATCCAAGATTAGAGCAAATCGCATTCAAGACGCTAAGACATTTCAAAGCCACGACAGAATATCACAAGACCAAAGATATTCTACACGTAATGCAACTGCTGGGCCACAAGAACATTCGAAATACCTTAGTCTACACCCACCTAGTCAATTGGGAATCAGACGAGTTCGTATCGAAAGTTGGAGCAAGCCAGAAGGAAATAACGGAATTGATTAAGTCAGGGTTCGACTTCATTCTTCAGAAGGACGGGTTAGCCTACTTTAGGAAGCGAAAGTAGCTAAGGCTGTTTCGTTCCGCAATGACGGCAGAACTTCCAGTCGGTTGGCAGTTCCTTGCCACAGTTTATGCAGAACGCCTCGTCTGAGGTTGCTTTCTTTGTCGTTGAATCAACTGTCTTTGCTACTGTGGTCTTGAGCTTCTTTCCTCGCCGTAAGTACATGATTAGGGCCCCTAACACGGCTAACGCGGCTATGATAGCGAAGGCTAACCATAGTTGCGGCGTATCGTAAGCTGGTTGTGAGGTGGTTGATATTGGAATCTGTGGGTTTGTTATTGATGTAACAGGCGTTGAAGCTTGCGATGTCGATTGCACTGTAATTGAGAAATCTTGAAAGGTGCTTGCGCCTGAAATAAGTTGGGCGTTGGAGTAGTACAATTCTACGGCAGCCCTCAATCTGTAAGTTTTAACTGAAGAGAATTGCAAATGGAACGTGACTACGTCGGAACCAGAAGCTGACTTAGGGATGTAGCCACAGAGCGCCTCATTTGGATATATGTGACACGTATTCTGCGAGGATTGTGCAGTACCGGCCGCCCACCAAGCATCCCTGTCGAAGATACCTACTGACACGGCATAACCGTTAGACCCGAGGTTGTACGTTGCTGCCACCACAACTGTCACATCTGTTCCAACCATCGCAGTTGATGGGGCTTGTAGGTTTGTTATAGAGGTTGTTTGCGCCCTTACTACCGGAACGGCGATTGTAGAGAAAGCAATTGCTAGAACGAATAGCCAAGATACCTTCCTGAGTAGAGACATGGACCCTCGCCAACGGAACAGTAGTTTATCCACTTGTTAGCAGAAAACACTTGCGATGCCATAAGGACTACAAGGACTTTATTCTACGAAAGATAAGAGTACTGCAACGTTGTTTGTTGTATTTCCTTCTGTCGCCAATGTGGGGCAGAAGTTCCGGATACTGCAAGCTAACCAAGACCGACCTCAGTAATGATTTGTCAACAAACTTTACCTCTGTGAGTGTTCTTTGGTGGTATTATGCCAATTAATTGGCTTCAGCATAAAGTCGCCGTAGGGACCGTTCTTGCTCTAATAGTCGCATTCGCTGCAGGTATTGGTGTTTGGTCTTATGTTGGTCAAATGCGGCTCACGGTCTCAATGACTTCAACTGTATCGACGACCCTTCCCATCGTAAGCATGAGCGTAACCACCAGCTTGACTACCACTACAGTCCCAGTGGGTCAGTGGGGCGGGCTAGATTTTACGCTGCCAATAGTGGGGCCTAACGGTTTGACCGGCCAGTCTATCTCCCTATCATCATTCCGTGGGAAAGTGATTCTTCTAGAGTTCATGGAACCGTGGGCTCCACACTGCCAACATATGGCTCCGACTCTGCAGGATTTATACACCAAGTATGAAAACAACCCTAATGTTGTTTTCATATCGGTTGCCGGGCCATGGAATGGTCCAGATGGGAACCCGGCGTCGGCCAATGACGCTGCAAAATTCATTAGCACCTATGGGTCAGCGTGGACGTATGTCTACGATTCCTCGGGCACTGTGATGAATACTCTGTATGGAGTTAATTCGACTCCGACCTTCTTCATCATCGGCAAGAGCGGTGTAGTTTTCACAACTTTTCAGGGCGAACAGGCCGAAGACACCATAGCCGCCGCCATCAACAACGCTAGCAACGCCAGCTGAGCCACTCAATACGATAAGTATCTCGGGCAGTGTAATGAATAGCGAGTACGGAGTTACGGCGACACCAACCGTCTTTATCATCGACAAGGACGGCGCCATCCTCACTTCATACCAGGGCGAAGAACCCTACGAGACCTTAGCGGCCTATCTCAGCGGCCTAGAGAAGTGGCACCGAAGCCAACGCCAAGAGACCGGCGAACCCTGAAGGGGATGTAACCTCGCCGTGTACTATGCGGAAGTTAGTCTGACGTGGCAAGGAATGCAATAGGTCATTCTCATAGTTGGTGAATGATGCTTATTCCAAGCTCTATTGATCGAGGCATATCGTGGCAGGTGAGGGACGAGTTTCCCTAACCTAGTGTCGTAGTCACTATCACTATTATTCCCGCTAAACCTAAGTCCCTGACTAAAGTTACTAGGACAAGAATGTCTTGTCAGCACGGAAACGCCATAAGATTTACCCTCTTCTCTCAGCCATAATTGCTGTCCTTTTCTTATTAGGCGCCCTCTACGAGACCTTCTCTCCCGCCGTTCAAACGATTCAGATCACGGAGACCACTCATACCTTTCATCAAAAAGTAGGTCAGTATAACTATCCTACAATCGAAACCCAAGTTTTCCAAGGAAACACAACGCTCGTCAGTAATCTTACCCTCTGCTGCCAGACTTCACCACAGGCTAATCCCCCAATTGTTTTCATTTTCACTGAGAGTGAATTCCAAGTTCTGCAGAATAATCAGAACAACCCCAATACCTCATACCCGGGGAGTAACCCACATGAGGCATCAACTAGCCTAAGTAATTATACTTGGAATGGACCGACCAATAGCGAGACGATTTTCATAAGCTTCCATGTCAAAGAGACTTCCGACTACTATTTCGTAGTTACGAACACACATGGGGAAAACTCGTTTACTCTATATCTAACGAACGAGGGAACAGAACCTGTTCTGGTTCACCCATACCAGTACCTTTTCCAAATCCTGACTCTAATCGCAAGCCTCGCAACAGTATGCTTAAACGTATACAGTTACCGACATGATGAGACGTCATCCTAGAATATCCAACCTTCTTGAACTGCCTTAATCCGCACTCCTCAAGACTTTACCTAACCCATGACCGCCTCTATAATTTTCGAAGAGTTTAACCTAGTCAGTTTTGGTTACGACAACTCGCCATTGACCGCAGAGGCCACTGACAGTTATCTTCTAACCTTACCGAATTTAATGTAAACCAATAATCCAGCAACCGCTGCCGCCAAAACAGCGGCAACAACCCAACCACTATAACTTTCGTAGAATGGTACTTCCATTACTGTTGTCATCGTAATACTCGATTCTGGATAGGCAGAAACTGATGATGATGTGTAACCTTGCGTGGTGGGTTGACTTGACATTGTTGTCGAAGCGGTCGAAGTGGCCTCTATAACTGAGATGGTGAATTTAGCTGAAGCATACGCAGTTGGGGTGTTGCCAGCAAACATCCATACTCCCACATTGAAGTCGTGTCTTCCCGTAGAGTTCATGCTGAAAGTGAAGCCGATGGTTTGCGTTCCTTCGCTCCAACTTCCATTAGTCTCACCTTGAAAAACACAGAAAGTTCTTCCGGCAAAAGGCCAGTATGTTAAGCAGTTAGTCAGCGAACCAACAGGGGATGTATTGGTTTTTGCGTCCGCAATCCACACCTGAACGGTTCCGCCGATGAAATAGTCAAGTGTCAGCCACACCGTTACCGGACTATTCAGAAGGGCTGTTGATGGGTAGGACATGTTTGTTATCTTAATTTGCGGGTTCTGTGCATGCACAGGAAGCGTCAAGCTGAGTATTCCAACGGAAAGGAGTAGAGCAAGTAAGAAGGAGGATGTTTGCAAGCTAATTAACGACTCGAAACAGGTCGTCGAGAGTCATCTATTAAGACTTAGCATGACGTAAACCATAACCGGCAACTAGTAAAGAAAACGATGAAACGTTTCTTTAATGGCCGGTTTTGGTATCACTGGATTTAACCAGCCAACTATAATGCAATCGAGACTGCGAGCGTTTGGAATTAATTCTTTTCTATATGTGCTAATCATGCATTACTTGCAACCAGCGGCAATTAGCTTCATTCTTCTCTCCCTTGCCTACGATTCTACTTTCACAATTCACTGACCGTTAGACTACACTATCATGTCTGGTTATCTGTTTGCATGGTTCACGGCAAGAACCGTGAAAGAAATTGAAGTGTCCGATTTGTGACCTGGAACTTCTCGGCCAAGATAACTACCTGTTGAAACGTTGCGACCGATGCAGCTTATGGTTTGAGTTGCAAGAGGACGGCAAGCTCATTCCCCTACGAGTTGAAAATCTAGCAAAATATCTCTAGAGCTGCTCCAAAATGCACTTCGAGAACCAGTCCACTAAATGCCCCAAATGCAAGAATGACCTAACCTGGAAAAGCCACGAGAAAATCTGGACGAAGGAAAGAGAAGTTCATCAGTTCACTTTTCGATGCAGTTCATGCAACCTAGGATATTTGTTCAAAGACGATAAAACCTTCGAGAAAATACTTATTTCGAAAGCCCCTGAACCTTTGCCAACGAAAACGCTAAGGGAGTATGCTAATGCTTAGTCTAGTGCTCATCTTTTGAGGGAATTGGTCAATTGGTCAAACCGAAGCGTAAGAATGGTAGAGGACGTAAGACGCTCTGGTACCGGATTACAAGTAATAGAACCCTGGGCGCTTTGACTCTGATGTGCACGGTCGCTCTAGGAATCGGAAACGTGTATCTTGGCTATCAAACAAGTCAACTTGACAATCAACTGCACAACTATCCGACCAGAGTGTTCGGATTCGCAAACGAGTGGTTAGTTCTGAACACTGGCAAGCCTCTTCCAAACGGACACGGTAATGTGACAGTAGTCATCGTCAGCCCTGACGAGGGCTATTTCTCTCTAACGCGAGCTGGTTTCTACCCTAGCGACGCTGCCTTCCTCGACCGTCGGTTATTACAAAACGACGATGTTGAACTAATGGGAACTTACGTCTTTCCCGTCAAGTCTGGGGTCACGAGCACATCTGTCAATCTAAGCGTCTTTGGACGTGCCGCCGTGAACTCTACGTTCGCCCCCATTGGACACTTAGGCACACTTGTGCTAGAAATCACATTCCATGATGTTCAGAGGGATAGAGATTATTCGAATTCAACATCTGTGGAGGTGCTGCTTGTGGGCTGATTAGGTTCTCCTTTCCACATATCGCTTGGCAATTCATTCGGAAGCCTACAAACATCCTCCTTCTGCAAAATGTTTTATTGCAAGTTCAAGGCACTTTTTCTCAAATTCAGCTTTCTCTTTTCCCTCAATTAACTTGTGCAGGAGTTGAGACTCATCGTTTGTAATCATACCCAACTTTGTTTCCATGAGAGTTAACAATTTAGGAAGTGAGAATCGGGGAGTGGCCGGGTCATCGTGGGGCAAACCCATGTACCAAAAGAGCATACCAGCGATTCTGTGCCTCACATCAGGGCTATCTTGCATATCGAGTCTGATAATCATCCCGAGTTGAAGTGACAAGTCAGGTGAGCGATTCAAATCAACTGAGACCATGAAATAGTCAATCAGTAGCCAAAACACCAATTGTCTGACGTATTTCCCAAAAAGATTCCATGGTTCACTTAGCAACAGACTCGCCTTCGATTCGGACACTTCACTAGTCCCGTTCAATGGCAAGTTTAGGGATTGGCGCAACTGTTTGGAGCCGTAGAGTGTTACTCCTACCGGGCCCGGCGGCGGCATATACTCAAACAATGGGTCAAGCTCATCGCCAACTTCACGATGAGTAAAAGCCTCTAGCTGTTTGTCGATGGGCGCGCGAATGTCTCTAGGCAGGGAATCGGCAAATCTTGGCTCGATTGTGGAACGCAATAGGACGTCCTTGTAAGCGACCAAATCGTTATCATGAATCTGGGTCATTACCAGGCGTCCCTTCGGAGTAACTCGATATTGCCCGGTAGGAGTCTTCTTGACAAGGCCAGAATGCCTAAGCTTCCTAAGAAATTCACAGAGAGAAGGGTCAGAGAGGCTTTTTTCCTTGGGCTTTCTGGCTTTTTCTTTAAGTTGAGTATAACGTAACTCTGAGTTCTCTTCCAAAGCTTCTAAGATACGTCGCATCCCTCGACTGATTTTCAACTTCATGCTCTCAACGCAACTTGCTTAGGTTTACTTAGGTAATGGCTAAGTTAAATGGCTTCTATAATGGTATTTCTGGTAGGAGAGTAAACATATGAAGAATGATAGGACACTGTTCTTGACTGTCAAAGCCAAAGGCCGACTAGAAGCTGTCGATAGGTTTCTGGATATTCTAGAGCAGCTTCCCAACGTAGAATTGCACGGCGACTACAAGCGGATAAGAGCCGATGACACTAAGGGCGTGAATTACCACACTTTGGTTAACGTCCTCATCAGGGATGGGCGCTCTCCACCCTCTTCTTTGACGATAACACGGCTGTTGCCAGAAACGAACCCGCATTATGGGAGTAGGTGACAAAATAGATTATGACGACTGAAGAAGAAGCTAGAAAATATTCTACGGACAGGGACACGGAGAAAATTCTGGAATTAGCTAAGGCTCATGGCATTTCAGCCGCTGAATTCTTCCGTAGTTATGAGGCGCTTGTTGAGCGGGGGAACATACCTGCGGATGCAGGTGCTATGCCTCAACACATCGAAGAGTCAGAGTGGAAGCAAATTATCGATGAAGTCAGAAGAACCAGTAATGAGAACTTAATGAGTGCTATCGATGATAGTGTGCACCAAAAACAGCTTACACAGGACCTTGAACCAAGAAGCGGTCAAACGAGGGCCGTAGGTAGAGCTGCAAGTGACGGCGACCGCTATCCGGGATTAGCTAAACAATATCCTACCGGTGTCGGTTCAGGTTATCAAGCCGAAGAACCCGGAGCAGGAGGACAGAAAGTTCCACCGGGGCAAGAGGGAGGAACTTCACCTATGCCCGATGTGGACCGAAGCACCGGTGGCAGAACCGGATGCATGTATTTCAGTTTTGAATCAGAAGAAGACTTCAACAAATGGAAGTCCATGAACTCGAACCTCCCAATTCAAAGTCAATTTTGGGACACTCGGACGCACCGCTTGGTTGCTAAAGTTTCCATTAACGACTTGGATAACGGAGTCATCAATAATTATCAAGGCTACATGGCAGACGTGCGTACCCCAATAGGCACTGAACCTGAAGACTTTCCATCAGACAAGTATACGGGTCGGAAAGCTGCCCGAACAGCAACAGAGAAGCACTTCAAAGACTGAGCAAGCTAACCTAGGCCAACATAGTTGGCTACGCCACCCCTTCCCTATCTCTTGTTTCCTGAACTAACGGACGCTAACGAACGAATTGGAAGTGAAAGAAGAATGACATACAAAGTAGGCATGAGTAATCTGGTTACGCAATGGTTCTGTAGACGTTGCGCCAAATCTCTCTTTGCCCCAGAGATTGTCACGACTCATGATGCTATTAGCGGAGTACGAAAATGGTGTGGGGTTTGCCATGCTGAATTGGTTAAGAACAAATACTATTCAGACGAATCGAAAACGCTTAGGCATTGGCAGCCGCAGGCAGCATCCGTTCCTGAGAGGTCGGATTCTGTCCCCATACAACATGTTGACCGAGTGAAGGGATTCAGATGGGAAGACCATGAAGGAAAGACAGTTAATCGCATGCTTAACGGACTCAGTGAACAGCAACAAAGCAGGATTAGACGGGAATTAGGAATTCCGGAAGACATGCCTTTACTGAAACATAATCCTAGAACCCATTTCCACATCCCGGACTATGAAAGCGGATACTTCGCATGGGATAGTAAGGTTCGTTCAGGTCAACTTTGGAGGCAGGACGCCCACCGCACAGCAACTAAATTCCAAAGCACCCACACGAAAAGAGCCGTCAGCTCACCCATACCGTTACAGTTACAGGAAGAAAGCATGGTTGAATGGACCAAATTGGGCATAGAAAACCTACCTTTACTCGGAATAATGAACGTCTACCGTGATAAAGCCGGAGTTCCCCCCATTACGTCTTGTGACTGTGTGGGTGTAGATGCTTCTTTCTGTGCTTCTACGTCTTACGGGGTACCTTACGGTAATAGCCCTAACGAGTTGAACTATCCTGTTAGGGAGGATTATGACAGTATAGAATATTGTTTGCCGCCTAAGCCTCCAAGTGAGGAATTTTTACGGTCAATCCATGAGTATGATTTGAGATTGCAATTTGAGGAAGCTGTTTTAGAAGATTATGAGTATGCGGAAGGAAGAATTTGTTCATGCCTACGTTCAAGCTCTTTGCGGGTACGGGAACTTCCTACAGGTAGTTCCTTTACTAGTGCTGGGCTCCGGACCTGTCCGTGTTCGTCGCTGGGCACGGATAAGAAGAGAAAGCGTCCGGTTCCACGGAGAAATCCAACATCATTTGGATTCGGGACGGTCAACCTTCCCAGCACTCCAAATTACTATTGATGGATGATTTTGATATTGTCGAATAATCGGAGACAATCAACGACGGTAGGATTTTGCTCTCTATCATTCTATTCTAGTTGCAAGCTGTTTTTCTTTAGAGGGTTACGGCCTGCGGCTGGTTGGCCTGTCATGCTGCTTGTGGGTGAATCGTTACGTTGCTGAAGGTGTCGGTACGGCTGATTCGTTACGATTCAAGCACAACGCATCGGGCACTTGTTCATAAGGCAATTTTCGTTGCGATTCCCATTAGATGGTCACAAAGTGCATGTTAGATGGTTTTCCCTGTTTCCTCTTTTCTTCCGTCCTCCATGCCTGCTAGTGGGGTTCATCATAACAGGTTAGTTTACTGGTTTGTAATGGGGGTGAATTTGTTATGAGTGAAAATAATAGCGCAGCTACTAGTGGTGAATGGCCTGAACTGTTAACGGCCTACATGCGGATTCAGGAACATTGCAGACGTGACCCTGAGAACTTCAAGCTAATTCGGGTTAACGTAACGTTACCGGACGGTGCCAGCAAGGAAGTGGAATTCATTGTGCCCGTTGACTATTATCCGGGTACTTCAAGTATTGACGTGGGTTTCTTTGGTCGAGCCGCAGCCGGGGCCGCATGCATGAACGAAGGCCGTTGGGACGTGTTCGCTCATGAGGTCCGAACCTACGTTCAAGTTAACAGACTTGACGATGACAATGAGGAACCATCTAAGAATTCCTCTAAATCGGTTAGTGCCTACGTTAAGCCTGCTAAACTCCTGAAGCGATTTGAGTCCAAGGCCAGTTTGAAGGGTGGTTCATATCGCATGCAACTGCCCCGGAAGCTTGTCCGATATCTACAGCTTAATCATGGCATGCCCATTAGTGAAGAGTACAAGGTTACATTCACAGTTTACAGCAACAAAACAATCAAGGCCTCCGTTAGTTAGCTCGACTTTCCTAAGAAAGAGAGGGAAATGGGCGGCGATTCGCTATTTGGTTAGCTTTCGCTACCCATCATATGTCATAGCGTCGTCTGCACTGTAAGTTTCTGTATTGCCCTCTTAGCTGCAGTACGTGATGTGGTTGTGAGCCACCAGTGGTAACTCCCACTTGCGATGTCGTAGATGGGCAACCCGTTGTGGCCCGCTCCGGCAAGAGCCTTAACAATTGAATTGAAAAAGTTGCGCTCCTCCATGTTCCTCTTCACATCGAGTTCACTTAGGTTCGTTCGTCCGAGTAGTGATTTTGCCTTGTCATCAGACTGTGCTAGTTCCTGGACAATTGCAGCGTCGTATAGATACTGGTCTTTCTTGTACGGAGTGCTTGGCTTTCCTGTAACCTTTCTGACTACCCAAATCGCTCTTCGGAGCGTCTGGGTAGTTCCGACTAGTCCTGCCTTTGCAAGACGCTTGAGCGTTTCTATGGCCGTCTTTGTATGTAGGTGGCTTTCATCGGCAACTAACTTAGTTGGCTTCTTACGCTTACGGTCAAAAGCTTGCAGAGAGAACAATGCCCGAACGACAGCTGAATAAGCTGCAATTGGTAACGTTTTGCTCACGCTCATATCTCACCTCCATGATGGCCTCGGCCGGATGAAAGTCAAAGCGTTAAATAGACAGACATCATCAAAGGAAAAGATGTCAGTCCGAAGGGGAGCTCTCTTAGGGGCCGCTTAAACCACCTTCGAGAGTTCTCCTTCCACGACGCTTCTACTATCATTCGCCTAGAGTCTTAACCAATCACCTTGAAGTCCTCGCATTTCATCCTTTGCTCCTCTTAGAAAGTGGAAGCTCTTGTTAGTAGCCTTGATGCACTTTAATAGTTTTCGACAGAATTGTATAAAATATTATTCTTTATTGTGCCGAGATTCACCGCAGTTTCAAAGTTCTTTTACGAATTTCGACCAGAATTCGAGCGATGACTCGGCAGCCCATCAACGAAGTTTGATATCTTGATATACGAATTCCTTAGACGGGCTCGGTAGTTCGGTAGTCGCCACCGACAATTCTGCGAAGAAAAGCCGAAATGAAAGGTGAGTCGATATCTTCAGTTGATTGGTTTTGGTTTGAAAGCACATGCCGTGTTTTTATCGCAAAGGCGCACTAGATTGTACATTCTTTGTTGAGCGTGAAAGCGATTGGCTCAGGAAGCAGTGACGATACTACAATTCTTGGCGTATCTTGCAATTGGCTTAATCTCAGTAACAATTCCTACTTACGCTATATCCATTACATATCTCGGACGAGAAACAGAAGGGACGCTAAAAGAGCTTGAACGAAGAAGAGGACGTTTTTCCGACAAGCTCGACGAGCTGAGAAACCGAATTCAACATGAAACAAGTACCACGGCCATTCAAGCGCTCAAAGAAGAGATATCACTATTCGAGAAAGAGGAGGAAAGGCTCAAGAACAGACTCTTTTTCCTTTCGGCTAAAGGAGCAGTATTCTTTCCAGTCGTATTTTACATCATGTCGCTGGGTGCGTCCTTGTACGGAATTGTGTATGCGACTAATGAGCAGGTCTTTCCCACCTTACTCGGCGCAGCATTTTCTCTATTTGTGGGGTTAGCGCTGTTATGGGGCACTTTGCATGGGGTGGAGGAAGCTGCTCTTAGACCTGAGGATAAGTTGCTGCCAGCGTTCACGGTAACCTTCATTGACGGAACCACGACCTGCAGTTTTCCCGCCGATACCCTTCAAATTTTTCAGATACTGGTAAGGAATAACGGCGAGGTTATGGCCAAGTGCGTAGAGGCTCTCATAGCCTTTCCTCCAGACTTTGAAGTTCCATCCGTTAGCCAACCTGAGGCCAGACTTAGCACTCAACCAGCTGATAGAGTCATTCACGGTATATCGACAAGGGGGTATGATACCCTTTGGGTAAAACTCAACGAAATCCATTCAACTATCATGAAATCAATCCCACTTTCGGATGTGAAAATTCCAGCGAGACAAGGAGCGTACAAAATACCAGTTCTCATTTTCTCAGAGCAGACAAAACCGTCAGAGCACGTATTGACAATCGAAGCAAATTGAGATGGAAGTCAATGGGTGGGATTTTCAGAAAATGAATGGGCCTATGATGAGTCTCGTTACTAGATTCCCCTAAGACGCCTGACGTGCTACAGGTGTAGCAAATCTTAATACGCAACTCTTAACTATATTCTGCTACAGGTGTAGCGATTGGGGTTAGCTAACGTGGTCTATGTAGTTGACTATGATATTCCTACATCTAATCCAACTAGGCGGGTTGACTTCTACCGTAAGGTTCACAGACTTCTAGGAGAACATTATGGCAAAGAAGTGAAATTCTCCACTCAATCATGTTACTTTACAGAGGACGAGGCATTAGCCAAAAAATTCTTAGAGTTAGCAGGTCACTATAGTAAGAGATGTAACCTCTACAAGGCGGTGAAGATGCAATGAAGAATATTGGAATTCTCTTAATCATCGTATCTCTCGCGAGTCTTGGAGGCTTGGAGTATCCTACGGTTCCTATCAATCGAACGTCCACTTCGACCCAGTATCGGTTAACAAGCCTACTGGTTCAGAGCACTGAGACAGTTGATGTAATGCAGGGTTCCGTCACGTTGAAGCTTTGCTTCCTCGCCGTGACGAACTACTTCACGGCTAATGCAGGCGACATTTTCATTATTACTTCGCCTCCACCTGGTGTGACCGTCGGAGTTCTCGACCTGGGTGTCGGAGAAGTAATTCATGAGGCATTCCTTATGGCAAAGACGTACGACGATTATCAACTCGAATGTGGTGTAGCTTATGGACTAAGAGGGGCCGTAGTGAACAATACGTGGACGGCTACATACAGTAGCGTTTACTACCTTGTTTTCTTTCAGCCCCCTGATTCGCCGTCGATGCCTAACATCGAGTTTATTCTATCAAAAATAACGGTATCTGCGAATTCGTTGGCGACCACTCTGCCTTACAGCACTACTGTGACTAATCCCACAAAAATTCCGTATGCGACCTCAGGAATAAGCGGCATAATGAGCTTGCTCTTGGTTGCCGCATTGTTCCTAGCAGGAGTTGGCTTGTTATTTAGAGCAAGAAAGATATCTACAAAGTTGTGAAGATGCAATGACAGATGGCAAAAACGTCCCGCAGGGGCGTCCGAAGGACGTTTCAGTTAAGGGGGTTCAACTTACCCCTAGACCTCATTACATAGTCCACACTATCTCCAAGATGGTTAGGCTGTGAAGGTGCAATGACCGAAAATAATTCTGGAAAATCGCCGGTTCAAATCCGGTCCGGCCCACCACTAAACTACTCGGGCGGAATTTCTGAGAAAATCTGTGCATAGTCAACTTGTTTCTTTCGTGGTCCCCACTTGTAGTAGGTGTAGATCGCTGCTCCGATCAGGACGAATAGAAGATTGAATCCTAAGGCTAGCCAGTTGTAATAACCTGGAGCTAGCATATTGTCGTCAAAGATCGAGGTAAGGACCTCCCACCCGATGACCAAATTAGCCACGAGACCCGCGAGGCCAATTGCTGCAACCCCAAGTTTCCCGCCTGGTTTGAAATATGCACTATCATAGAAGCGCCGTTGTCTGAACGGGAAGAGTAGGACTGCAAACGAAAAGAGGCTGAGAAAAATCACAGTTAGAAGGTCTACGTAGGTGACGCCATACGAAAAGAAGGCGTCCATGATAGAACCTATGAGCCCGCCTGGGTTCCAACTGCCGCCAAGGGCAGCGACGCAAACTCCTCCACAACCTAACCCTGCTAATCCGCCAAGAATCGCGACGAGGACGACTGCGACAAAGGGAACGTGGAATCTGTTAAGCTTGGCGAAAGTCTCAGGGAGGACTCTGTCGAATGACATGGCGAAAATCAGTCTTGAACCGGCCAACATCAATGCTGGAATTTCGTTAGCCGCCAACAGTAAGGGAAATAGGAACAAGATGACATTGAACGAGCCTAGTCCCAAGCCTTGAGCACTCATCATGGCCAATATTTGAACAAACATCCGGATTGGAGGAAGATGCGCCTGTGTGAGGCTCGTCGAAAATGTGAGGAAAGAGTAGGCTCCAAGGAAGCTCCACCTATCACCGTTGGGCAATATCGTTTGCCCTACCGATGCAGCGGCGTCAGCTGAGATCCACGCCACGCCTACGAGAACCACGATAGCGACGAGCGCGCCGATTATTAGAACCTTAGGGAGATTCCTCTTAGGATCCTTCACTTCTCCTAGAACAAATGTGGTTGAGGCGACTGCACCCCAGACAAGGAAAAAGCCAAAGTAAGACCAGACTGCCCAAATGAAACTGGCTGAAACCGCTGTCCAATAGTCTCCGACGTTTGCTGAGTCAAGCCCCTGAGCGAGAGCAGCTTTTACGTATGTGTCTGCGGTCACTCCGGGTACTCCTTGTGTCTGCGCCCACATTGAAATTCCTCGCTCTAGCACGGCAGGGTTCATTATTGTGATGGCGAACAAACATAGAACGTAAGCAGTAATTATGACAGAAACCCAGAAGAGTACTTGCATCAAATACCCCGATACTCTCGTGCCAAACGCCGAGATCACTGCAAAAACGACTATGAGTATTAATCCGCCGACGGTTGGGTCGACGTCGTTAAGAATCGGACTTGCCGGGAAATAGAAATGCTGAGCGAGGCTCACGGCAATTGCGCCTAAATAGAAAGAAATCGTTAGGAATACAAGCCAACCCGCGATGAAGCCCATGAATGGGTTGATAATCCTTGAAATCGCAAGATATCCTCCGCCAGATCGAGGCATTGCGCTACCTAAGATCGAATACCCAACCACCATTGATAAGGCCAGAATTCCCACTATGATGAGGGCCATCACGGAAGGTGGAATTCCAGCGAACCATAAGTTCTCAGGCAAGGGGATGTTGCCCGTAGCAGAGAAGCCTCTCGCGAACGGCCAGAAGGCCCAACCCGTAACTGCGAGAATAATTACGACTGCAGTTAACGGACCAATTTCTCTAACTAGTCCCGTAGTTTCTCTTACAAACGACTTCTTTCCATCAAGCAAAGCTTGTCACGCAAAAAAGGTGCTGACGGACGTCAAGGCTGTTTTCTAAATATCGTGGGTCCACATACTTAACATATGCTTACAGTGATATGTTTGCGCAGTCGCAAGAAACACTAATGCGCTCAGGAATTTCTCTGTGATGTCGAGACTGAACCGACGAAATAAGTGCACGTGTCTGATATTCCTCTTTGTCCTTAGCGTGTTGTTCGTTCCTACCCTGGTACACGGCACTAGGACTACACAGCCTTTCGAAGCGAGAGTCTTGGGCAATCCAATGCACCAATCCGTCCCACAACAGGCAGACCCGGTTCAGGTACTCCATACCTTTGAAGTCCAACTCAACGCCCACAACGTCAATGCTGCTCTTGCACTTTTCACTGACAATGCGGTTGTTTACGATCCGACAACCATCTCCTGTTACGGCGGAACAGGGTCCTCTTGTGAACCCGGGAATATCATCATCTCCTATACTTCCAAGACGCAGATTCGAGGCTGGCTCCAATATCTCGCGCAGGTGGATATTGAAGTAAAAGAGGCCGGAGTCCCCCAAATCGCAGGAAGCAATGTGACTTGGACTTGGCAGGTTTCCAACAACGGATACCGTACCCTGAACATCGCTCCGCTTGTGGGTGCCGGTGAAGCCATCCTTCAGGGTAACTTGATCAAGTACTTCAGCTTTCGACTTAGCGCAGATTCTATAGGAAAACTTACAGCCGCACTCGCGGCCTCCAGTCGGTCTCCATACTCCGTCGCTGGTGTGAGTATTGCGTTCAGTCTTGTTGCTCTCGGCATGGTTTTCCCCGGGGTAGCGGTGTATTATGTTTCGAGAGTCAAGCGACTCTTTGCTAGTGTGCCGAAGCTTGACAAACCTTGGATATTGTTGGGCGCGGGCGTAGGGGTCTTATTTGTTTCAGTGCTGCTCGTGGCCTTGAGAGAAGTCGCCGCAATCTCGACAAGTGTTGCAGATCCACTCTTTGATGTGATATTGGCAGTCTGCGCTTTCTTTGTAATGTCGGCAATGATACTTATGAAACGGGTTATGATCAGTGAGCCCGATGAATAGCCCACTTCTATTCGCCATAGCTGCTATCGGGCTCGTCTGCTCGGCGGTCGCGACATATTATGTCATCCGCGTGAAAAGCGCCTTCGCTGGTCTCCCGCGCCTTGAAAGGCCTTGGCTCCTGCTTGGGCTTGGGGTCGCGTCTTTGTTTGTTGCGGCTTCGACGATTCCGATGGGCGAACTATCACTTTCTGTGGGAATCCTACATTTTATTCAGATCGCGGCTGTGGTTTCGGCTGCTTTCTTCATCTTGACTGCGATGGTGACGATGAAGCAGGCCTGGACAATTAGGGAGAGCGACTAGCATGCAAGCTACCGTCCCAGGTTTCAAGATGCAGATTCCAGGCTTAGAGGACCGCATCTTCCCGCCTGGAACTATCGTGCTACTGACGGCACGTCCTGGAACAGGAAAATCAGCCTTCGCCAAACAGTTCTGCCTAGAAGGATTGAAGAGGAGTGAGCGAGTAGTTGCAGCTTTGACTGACATTACAGCAGATAGCTTCCGCAAGAAGATCGGCGTCGAAACATCAAATCTAGACGTACTTGACTTCCTACTCGAGAAGCCAAACGGAGTTAATGAGATCTCAATCAAGATGCACCAACTAATATCGAAGACGCCCGGCCGACAGGTTCGACTGATTTTCGATTCACTGTCAACACTCGGCACGATGTTCAACCCGGAGTTGCTCTCACCTTGGCTCCTAGATCAACGTGCAAAGTTGTCGAAGACCTCCGCCATGGTATTGGCGTTGGTCATTTACGCAACTGGCATCAACCCACCAGCTGTCACCCGAAGCCTCCACACATTCGCTGATGTCGTCCTAGAGATGAAGACCGATGAGACGAAAGAGGAGCCCGAGAGGCAATTCAGGGTCCTCAAAGCTAGGGACATCAGCCACAGCTCTAGGTGGGTGCCTTTCAAGATTACTGATTCGGGAATCGAGTTTAACGCTGTGCCTGCCAACTTAGACCAGTTGCTGCTCAACGTAGACCAACGAATCTCTGAACGTGACCGAGTGTTGGCCACGGTTATGTTCGTAGACATTGTTGGATCAACAGAAAGGGCAACGCAGCTTGGTGATCGCCAATGGCAGGGCATTCTAAGAGGCTACTTTGGCTTGTTGCGCAAGGAGCTCAACCAATTTCGAGGTCGAGAGATCAGTACCACGGGGGATGGCATGCTCGCGATTTTCGATCGGCCTGAGAGTGCGGTTCGATGTGCCTGCGCAGCTAGAAACGCAGTTCGTTCCTTAGGCCTCGAAGTGCGCGTCGGCCTCCACACTGGAGAAGTGCAGCTTGCAGAAGGCAACATCGGAGGGATAGGCGTCCACATCGGCGCCAGGGTCGCCTCGCAGGCGAGTCCCGGCGAAGTATTAGTGTCCAGCACCGTCAAGGACTTAGTTTCAGGATCAGGCATCGTATTCGATGATCGCGGTTTGCGAGCACTGAAGGGTGTTTCGGAGGAATGGCACTTATTCGCAGTTGTGTCCGATGAAACTCGGAAAGATGACACTGACGCCCGCTGATTAGAGTAGAGTCTAGACTGGCGTGATCAGGCTTTCAACCAGTTCGCTAAGTTTCTTTGGCATATCGTTCGGAGAATTTGATGAAGACTGAATTGTTGGTCACTTCAATTTTAGGCTCAGTTCCGAGAGCCGTGCGTATGCCTGCTTCGTAGACTCGTTTCAAATGATTCGAATATTTGGAGCCCAGCCCATGTTGCAAGGTTATGCTGTAGTTGCCACCGATTCTCTCGACCTCGCACTGGGTAGTGCCAACATATTTGGAGAGTCTTTCACAAAAGGCGCAGACAGTTTCTGCATCTATCCGTTTATGCCAGAACCTCACCATCTCAAGGAATGTCGACGGGGCCTCTTCTGTCGCGGCCAAATATGTTTGCTCATCCATCGCCTCTATCATTCGCTCGTAGTTGTTTCGTGGTATCGTGACGAAACCAAACTTTCGTGTGAAACGATCCCATTCAGCGTATTTGGTTAAGATCGATACAACTAGTGCGCTCACCGTTCGGTTCTCAGCGTTCGCATCTCTTTGTAGGAGTGCGTTCAACTCTTTGGGAATACGTACGTTTCTCAGTACGGTCTGGGTTTTTCGGTCGGCCAAACTCAATCATTATGTTTCACTCTGTTTTACTTTGTAACATTTGTGGTTACGTTGTGAGCCTATCACCTAAGTTCTCCCACTTAGAAATACGGGTTCGAAGACTCTTGAAAACTAAACTCGTCTTGGCCAGTATTCTTGTCGTTGTTATCGTAGTTGTCGCTGGTGTGTGGTTAATCTCTGGTCACTCCGGGGCATCTACTAACGAGAAGATTCAGATTCCTTCTGGAGGGATAGTTGTCAATACCATAGCGGATCCGGCCGCTGGCGCAGGCATGGTGACTTGGACTACAGCCACTCTAACTGTAGATAACATAGGATCGGTGCCTGTTACTATCTCAAGAATCTACGTGCAGGGCGCCGCTTACAGTTACAGTTCGACCGCGGCTCCCGGCACATTCTCCGCAGCCTCTAACCAAATTCAACCCGGACAAAGCCTAACCTTCACGATAACGGACTCCTCGCCAACTCCACTCACTATCGCCAACGAGAATGCGTGGAATTTCAAAGCAGTTACTTCCAACGGCACTGAAGCAAGCACCGCATATAGTTGGGGGTAACTGAGGGATGCGAGACACTTTCGTGGCTCTCAGTTCAAAGCTGTGCAACAAATGCCACGTTCACTGTGACCCCCGCAACGACGGTATCCACGGAAGTCGAAGTCTTTCAGGCACCTCCTCTCCATTTCAACGCAGTAACTGCGGGTGGTGCCGAAGCTAATGCAGACGTTAGTCAAATCTAAGCTTAAGCTCCAGCAAACAGGGCAAGATCGAAGATCCTAGAACGCAGTGAGTCAGTGGTCCAACACAGTTGAAAGTAGACGTTTTGACACACAAAGATGTTTGAATTATGAACCGCTGGGTTGGACGTAACAAAGCGCACGGGTGAGTCCGGTCCGGCTCACCACTGAACTAGTCGGGCGGAATTTCCGACGAGCTCCGTGTGTAGCTATTTTGTCTTCCCGAAGGACCTCATCTAGAATATACGTAGATCCAATTATGACAAGTACGATTCTAGGGCGCAGTTAGGTTTGGATGTTCTGGAGTAAGAGCCTGATTTGGCTGTTCGCTAGCTTTGATGCTACAACGATTACTGCGAATGCGAATATGAAGCCAAGAATCGCTAGTTGTGGTAGAATCGTGCTGTATACCATAACCGAGATTATGATCGGCGCGGCGGTTAACATCGCTGAAACGATCCCGACGAGCATTCCCGTGAGGGAACCCCAGACACTGACGTAACGGCTGCGTATCATTTCACGAAAGTCGGGAAACCTAGTCCCGAAACACATTCCAATCGCTGACTCCTCAAACACAACTGCTACTCCCAGCGCAAGAACAAGCCAGAAGTAGGTTGCAAGGGATCTTAGCAGAAAACTCAGCACCGCCAGCATGCCCACGCCAAACAATATGCCTAGGAGTATTGCAAACAGCATTTTCGCCATCAGAAGCCTACTTGGTTTTATCGGCGCGGCGTAAAGGTTCCACACGGCGTATCCCTCCTGCCCTATGCTTGTCATTGAGAGGAGTCCAACGAAAATCGCTATGGGGAGTAAGTACAGAGGGATGATGACCAACAATCCAGGCGCATCGGGCATCGATTGGCCCCCCATGGGGAAGAATGAGATGCCCATCGAGATGGCTAGGACGAAGGGAATCGCCAAGAACCTAGCCATCTCCCTCCTCCTCGCGAGCGAACGCAGGTCCTTCCGAAGAATTGCCGATTCAGCTACCCCAATCAAAGGTAACCGGAAACCTATGTCGCGATTGTGATAGGTCTGGGGAGAGAGCTTGATTGAGACGGGAATTGGAACCCAGAACTTCGCGCGCAATCTCGTTGCCACCGCGAATAACGCCAGCGTGAAGAGTGCTGAGAGGCTTGCAAATTCAAGAAATGTGAATATGTTGCCTTGGGAGACGCCGAGGACTGCAACTGAAGGCCACACTACGGGAACGAACCATGCAACCCTCACCGTTTGAACCACGCTCTGGAGAAGGTACCCGATTATTTGTCCGCTGAAGAGCAACTGAACGAAGACAAGCATGATTATCGTCAAGGCGAGGCGGAAGAATATTCCAGAGCGTCCGCTCTTCTTGTAGAAACTTGATGAGATACGGTTGGTTATTGTGTCCAGCACTTCAACGACGCAGGATCCAATTGCTAGGGCGATAGTCGCCATCAGGGCTGCAGCAAGCCAAGAAGGAGCCATCCCGAGGATTAGTGCCGGTCCAAGCAACAACCCCAGAAGGAGGCTGAGCATGAATGAGTAAATGTAGGATTCAGATAATGTGGAGGCCGCAACATACTCTGTGGGTGAGATTGGAAGCCAATTCACGATATCGGTATTCAGCGATTGGATTGGTTGGCTAATTTCGTACAGAACTCCGAAAAGGATGACGGCGGAGGCAATACCCACGGGTACCCCTGCCAAAGCGCTTGCTTCGATACCGGCGATGGCTTCTAGAAAGAATGGGGGGCCCCTTGAGAGCAGTAAATAGCCGGCTAGGCCGAGACCAACAAGCAGTACCAAGTCTACTGCTAGGATGATTCGGGGTTCTCCGAATATTCGGGCCAAGATTTTGTTTCGTTGAGTTCCCCGAATTTGAGAGCGCGTCAAGACGACGGCAAGCTTGTACACCGTCTTGATTCTCATCGGGTAAGTGCCTCGACGATATCGCGGGTATCAGAGGTTCCTGTCAGCTTCAGGAATATTTCTTCAAGCGTTGAGCCAGATGCACCTCCTTTTGCCCTCAGTTCCTCCGAAGTCCCTTCGGCCAAGACCTTCCCGTCATACATGATTACGATTCGGTCGCAAATAGCATCGGCTATTTCGAGAACATGCGTACTGAAGATGGTTGGAATGCCATCATCCCTCAGCTTATGGATCAAGTCCTTGACTATACGTGCGCTGCGTGGGTCCAAGGCATTGAGGGGTTCATCCAGAACCAGAATTTGTGGGCGATGGAGTAGGCCCGCTATAATTGCCAGTTTCTGTTTCATCCCCTGTGAATATCCATGAATCAGCTCGTTTTCTCGGCCTTCCAAGTCTAAGGCCTTCAGGAACTCCGAGGTCCGCTCTTGCTTTACCTTGGCCTCAAGTCCGTGGACATCCGCAACGAAGTCAAGGTACTCTATCCCCGTCAAAAACTCGTACAGCCTAGGGCTTTCGGGAACGAAGCCAACAATTTTCTTGACCGCGATCGGGTCTTCAGCAACATTCACCCCTTGAACTAGAATGCTGCCAGCGTCAGGTTTCATGATCCCTACGATGATTTTCATTAACGTAGATTTGCCGGAGCCGTTTGGGCCTAACAACCCAAGAACTTGGCCGGTATCCACGGCGAAACTGACACCTTTGACGGCCCTTATCGTGCCGAAACTCTTGGCTACGCTGTCAACCTGAAGTGCTTTCACTAATGCCACCAATCCTCCGCAACCATACGATCTATCCATTCCGGTGAAACCGAAAGAGCTTAGAAAAACCTCGCGTTCCACCCTCCCGACCCAACAATGAGCACCGCAGCGGCGCAGAATTCGGAAACCAAACCATTATGCAACATACCGTTATGCGGCAGGGAAGCTGATTGGCAGGTCGAAATGTTCGGTAAACTCGAATATTATTGTGAGAGGCACCGGCCAGGCGTCCCCGAGAAATTCATGAACCGCCTCAAAATCCAAAGTTCCTAATCCGTTTCCTGGTCAAAGTTTTTCGAGAAACGTATCGACTTCGCGGTCGGTGTTGTAAAAGTGTGGTGAGACCCTTAACGTGTTCACTCTAGGCGCGACAACAACGTGCTCCTGTAGAAGCTTCCTCGAAACTTGGGCCGCATTTTCGACTTCGAATGTAACGATTCCACTTCTGCGGCCTGCTTCCAGCGGGGAAGTGATCTTCTTTCCCTTCTTTTCCAGCCCCTCAACGAGTCGTTTGTTCAAGTGTTCTACGAGGGGCTCACGTTCTTGTGGGGTATACTTGAGGGTGAATTCCAACGCGGCCTTCGCGCCGATGACAGCTATGACTGCCCATGTTCCCCATTCGAATCGGGTGGCATCCTCCGCTGGGGTGACGCTACTAATATCGAAGGGACGTTCGAAAGTTTCTTGTTTGGAAAGAACCCTGGCCACGACGGAGTCGGAGATCCCGTGCCATCCAACTATCCCAGGGAGAAGCCGTTGCAGGGCTTTGCGGCTTACGTAGAGAAACGCTGTCCCATGTGGGCCCATCAACCACTTGTATGTCCCACAGGTAAGCACATCGACGCCCAGCTTGCGGACATCTACTGGTATGACTCCAACGGCGTGAAACGCGTCCACCAGCATTAGGGCGTCGTGAGAATGCGCGATCTGAGTAACCGCCCGTATGTCTTCTTTGCAGCCGTTTATCCAAGAGACATAATCAAGTGAGACTGCGACCGTCTTGTCATCGATCGCTTTCTCAAAGTCTGAGGTGGGGACTTGACCGTTCTTCGCCTTTAGGACTCTTACCTCAGAAAGCAAGCCCTTCTGCTTCAAGGCGTGCCAAAGGTACACGTTGGTGGGGAAATTCAATTCGCTCACAACAACGTTCTGTCCAGGCTTCAGGGGAAGGGCGTTGCCGATCGCTGCTAGGCCGGATGAAACGTTCGGAACGCAGGCGACCTCATCCAAAGTGGCATTGATGAGGCGGCCGAAGAGTTCGCGTGTTTTCACGATCTCTAGAAGCCAAGCTTCCCATTTTTCCCCATAATCTCTCCACTCATCCAGAAACGACCGCATAGCCGCGTGTACGCTTACGGGTGGGGGGCCCGCTCCCGCATTATCAAGGTACACGTTGCCGGCGAGCAACGGAATCTGTTGCCTAACCTCTTCCACATTCAAGACTAGGCCATCCCGCGGTCCACGTGGAGGTGGGGCCGGGTATTAGAGCTTCCAGTAGGAAGTAGGCTGATGTGTTCAGCTTCAGTTCGAGTCAGTCTTTTTTGTTTCTTCTTCTGTTTTCTTCTTGGTGTGGTTGGGATGGGAAGTGTGGGTCTCTGAAGTTTTTGTCTTGGTCTCTGAAGTATGTTCTGCGCGGCCGCGGCCGACAACGGCGAAGGCGATGATTGCTGCAGCCACGAGTATTGCGATTACTCCTGCAGCAATTGTCAGGTAGAGGACCGTGGAGTCTGTGCGCCACGAAGCAATAGCCGTCATAGGCCGATTCATTTGTACGCTGGTCGTTTGGCTGTTGGATTGAACGTCACCCTGCCAGCCATTGAAGACTATGCTGACGCCATAGGACGTGCTGATGGGTGTTGAAACGGAGATTTGGGCTGTGCTACCTGCGTCGTACCAACCTTGCCCGTAGGGAACACCTTGGTCGCTCTGCACGGTGAGGTAGTACTGTTGCTTGTAATCCGCGGTCACACTGTGGGGCGCATTCATATTGACTGATAACGAAGAACCGGATTGGTTGCTTTGTCCGTCAACGCTCCATCCTTGGAATACGATTCTACTTGAACTGTCTCCGACGGGCTGGCTTGCGCTATTTAGCGTCGCGGTGTCGCCTGCGTTGTACCATCCTGCACCTTGAGGTACTGGTGCGCTTTGGGGTTGAGTTTGTACGCTGAGATAGTACTGCGACTGGTAGACGGCGGTGACCTTCATCGCTCCATTCACAGTCACTGTCCCGCTGCTTCCGACACCGGAATAATCTCCGCCCCAATGGGAGAAGACATACCGCGTGTTCGCGGATGACTGAATGGTGGTTTGAGTAACTGAGAACGACGCTGAACTTCCTTGGTTGTATGTTCCGCCGCCAGTCACTGTTGCAAGATTGGCTGGATCAGTTGCGACGGTCAATGTGTACTGGGACGGGGTGTTATAGTAGCTGTAATAGTACGGGTAGCCATAGTCATAGCACCCGTAATTGCCATAGTAATAATCATAGTACTGGCAGTTGTAGCTGTAAGAGTACGGGTAGTAGTAGTAGCTGTAAGAGTACGGGTACCAGGAATAGTCGTTGCAATGATGATGATGTGACCCGCAATTAGGAGTATAAGCCGCTACTTGAGCTGCCTGCCCTGACAATAGAACAACAGCAGCAGCCAACACGAGAACCGCAAGGGCGAATTTAGGTAAGTAACTCGCTCGCATTCTAATCCCATAGGAGAAGCGGGCTATCCCTATTTGGGGTTTACTGATTTGCTGCCCAACTACGAACTGTAGTACGCGTAGCGAAAAACAGCGAAACCCCCCTAACTCAGAGGATCACTACACTCTCTAGGGGGTACCTCCGAGCGTACGCGCCGCTAAACAGCGACTGTCGATACTTCAACTCCTTTTAAGTATGGGTAGTGGCCTCCTTGCTTTGGTGTTTTGCTTGGTTGTCAAGGCATACGTGTTGGTTCAAGCCCAGTTGGGGCGGGCTCGGTATGTTTCCAAAGCGGTAGCTAAGGTTCGGGGTGTGAAGATGGTTCATGCGGTAACCGGCATATATGACATCATCGCATACCTCGAAATGCGTGACATGAATACTCTCTCCGAATTAGTGATAAAGAAGATTCAATCCGTGAAGGGCGTTGAGCGTACTCACACGGCCATTGTCGTGTGAGCTAATCACTACTTTCTTCAAATTCCTCGTATTCTCCGTTACTGTTCCAATTAGGCGAGGAATACTTCCGAGCGTATAAGCTCGTAAACCATCTCTCTTCATCAGCTCGCAGCCCATCTGGTTCCAGCTTTGCGCTTAGAATTTCTTGAGCAGATTCCGTGAGCTTTGACTGAACCTCTTCTACGCTTACCTTCCTTCCTACGGCTGCTTCCAGAGTGGTTACCGGATGCCATCGGCTGCGCACATAATGGGTCGTATGCTTCTGCCTGCTCGGAGCAAGAACCGATTCCAGAGTGTCAACATTAGTGGAAACCAAGAGTGAGCCATGCCAAAGTGCAAAACCTCTTCCAGAAGCAGCAGCTGCCCCCGAGATTTTTCTCTCTCCGAGCATAATTGAATTGGGCGCAAGAAAACTGCCTTTCAACCCGAAACTGCGAAGAGCATCGAGGACAATGGCGGATGCAGTTTCACTAAGCCTGGGTTGCGTGTGTCTTTCTCCTTGTTGAATAACGAGTGTGAGATTGAGGTTTCCTTCATCTTGGTAAACGGCGCCTCCGCCTGTAAATCGGCGAGCGATTTGGATGCCGCTTTGCTGGCAGAGAGAAGTGTCAACTTCTGTTGATGCCTTTTGAAATCGGCCGAGAATCACACTTTGTGGGTTAACCCACAGTCGTATCGTTGGTCTGAAGGTAGGAGAAAGCGCGCTGCGAGCCAATGCTTCCTCAATGGCTAAGTTCTGGAACACCGAGCCGTAGCTCTGTTCCAGCAGCCTCCAACGATCTGAAGCCGTTGGTCCACCTACCAGGGACGGCATCGCGTTAGGATCCTTCTTGGAATGAAGGGGTCCAGCTTTCGGTTTCTTAGGATTTTTCCTAGCTTCGGAATCAGCCCTACTGCGTCGGTACCGAGCTTGCACACAATGGACTGCGTGATCAATGTCTCCGATTCTATAGTAACCGTGTCTCTCTCAATCCTCGATTTTTTCACGGCATTTTCAACTTCCTGGCGAAAACAGTCGGTAATTTGAATGCGGTCTAAGCCGGTTGCAATCAAGGATGAAAACCGTTCGATTTGGGAGTCTGCAAGCCAACCCTCAACCGTTTGTGTGTTGGGTTCTAGTCTCGTGAGTCGAACCGTTGTTCGGCTGCCTGGGACAAGGCAATATTGGTGTATGATCTCGTCACTTCGTAGGGGTTGTCCGTCTCCGAGTTGTGCTCGGAGGGCGGCGAGTCCTATTTTGACGTTCATGGGCCTTGGTGTTTCAATGCCGATGTCGATCTCGAGGGAATTATCTGCCTCTCCGCTGACGATTCCTTGGTAAATTCCTTGCGCCTCTAGATTGGCGGCGTTTGTGTGGGCCTGGCCAAGGTCACGAGCTACTAGCTCCCTGAGAACGTCCGAATCTTCCCCTTCTAAGTCCAACCTTGCCCAACCCTTCCGCGTGAATCCATCAAGTTTGATGGAACCCCCCAGTTCACCCTTAACAGAACGGAGAGCTTTATCCAATTCCGACTGGAAATCTTTCGTGGTGAATTGGCCTGGTCTTTGCAGGATTATGAGTTTCATTGGGGACAGCGTTTCTTATCTGCTGAGTTCAGCCTCCAGCCTTCCGATCTTCGATTCTAGGACAATAACCATATCTGCGTTCTCGGAGCTTTCCAACTGGTTCCCGCATTTTGTGCACTTGAAAGAAGTCTCCATCGCATCTTCAAAGGTGACGCGGACGTCGCTGTCGGTCTTACATATGAAGAATGTGTGAGCTCGTTCGAAGTCAAGCCTTTGCTTTAACTTGTCCAACGCCCGTTTCTTCCGGCTTCGGATAAACGCATCTAATTGGTCGGGCTGAAGCCTCCAATAGAAAATGAACCAACCAGTCTTCTCATCTCTCACGCGTGTGCATGAAACCAGGCCGTGGTCGTAAAGCTTGTAGAGAATTTTTCTAACCGTATTCAGCCTAACTTCTTTGTTGAAACGGGTCTTACAGTCATTGGTAATTATTTCATCAGTTCCCTCGCCGACTGCCTTTAGGCTGTTGACAACGGTAACAGCTTCCTCGCCTCCGAAGAGGTTTGCGACCTTAATGAGTTCCTCATCCAAGACTGACAATGACATGACCGCCAAGTGAATGTTTATGTTTCTAACGTTTTACTTCGCATTAACTCTTTGTCGCGGGCGTCTGACGCGTGGGCAACTTTTTATACGAACCTACCTCGTCTAGCGTTCGCGGGCCGTTTAAGATGAAGGAAACGGTTGCCACCTTGGGCTTCATTCTGTTTTTCGTAGGCTCAATGATGGATATCGCGGGCTCAACCTCAGTAACACAAGGTGGAACCCCTGCAGCGCTTTATTTTAGAGTAGGCATAATCGAACTATTCGGGTCGATTATTTTTCTAGCCGGAATCTACCTCATTATAAAGACTCGGTAAGTCGGGTCGAAATGGCCACGAAGAGGTCTCGACGGAAATTCCGTGTGATGGTCCTCCGACTTGGACATAGAATTCCAAGAGACGCCAGAGTGACCACCCACGTGTGTTTGACCGCCCGCGCCCTGGGCGCGGATGGCATCTACATCTCCGATGTTCATGATAGGGAGCTTGTTGAAGGAGTAAACAGAGTCGTCGAAGGTTTCGGAGGACGCTTCATCATCGAGGCTGGGAAGCCATGGCGGTCAACCGTTAACGAGTGGCGGCGCATGGGCGGGAGGATTATCCATTTAACCGCTTACGGTATGCCGCTACCTAAAGTCGTGGCGAAGATCAGGCGTTCTAATGCGGACAAATTGGTCATAGTTGGGGCAGAAAAAGTGCCTGGCGAAATTTACGGTTTAGCAGACTGGAACGTCGCGGTGACAAATCAACCGATTAGCGAAGTCAGTGCCTTGGGCATTTTCCTGGACTGGTTGTTCGGGCACCGTCGGCTTGAGGATCGGTACACAGACGCAAGGATTCAGATAATTCCCACTGCACATGGAAAAACTGTCGTTGGGAATTAGGCGGCATCTGTAGGCTTCTGTTTTTCTTTCACCCTGATTATGTCCCCAAGGGTGACCTCCGCGGGGGCAGCCATCTTCGGAGCAGGGATGGCTTTGCGTGGAACCAACAGCTTGATCCTAAGCTCATGCTCCAACTCTCTACACAACTTTGAGTCAGGGGCGATTTTGCCGGTCTCTATCTTCTGTATTACAGTCAGTCTTTCCTTAACTCGTTTGGCAAGTTCCTCTTGGGACAATCCCATCTTCATGCGATGGCTCCTTACCAGGTTTGAGTAGTCCTCGGCAACGTCCGACTCTTCCATCCCCCTTGGCAATTCGGGTGCTCTTCGATGAATAGCCTTGGGCATTCGAAGCGTGCTGGGCGCGTATGGCCGCGTGGGAACGGATCGCTCTTCCTGGTATGGTTTGCCTAGATGCTGGCAACTTGAGCAAACAAGCATCTTTGCTCCTTCAACACGTACCCTGAAAGCAGGGCCAACAATCACCCTTCCGCAAATATCGCAGTTCAATAGGCCCGCTACCACCGCCGGTTGCGCGAACTAGAAATTTAAATTGGCTTATTTATGTAACGTTAGACCAGAGAACATGGACCGTCCGACCTTAGCTGAGCTTCGCAAATTGGTGGGTGTAGCAAACTACCAGTTCGGAGCGGGAGTAGGCTACGCCCTGTTCAATAATCAGGTTCGGATCGAACGCTCGAGGCGGACTGGAAGGATTCGACACATCTATCGAGATGCGCATTTGATCGCAACCCTGCGCCCTACGGACGGCTACCTCGCCTTAACCCCCAATGGCGCACACATCCTGTTATCAAAAATCAAGAACCTAAGAAACCTAGTCGTAGTCCAAACCGACGTCTCCGAGGTTGTTAGAGGTGGTGGGGACGTCTTTGCAAAACATGTTGCGCGTAGTGATTCGAGCATTAGACCAGCGGAAGAGGTTATCGTCACTGACGAGCAAGAAGCGTTGGTTGGAGTCGGAAGCGCTGTTCTGAGTGGGCATGAGATGATGAATCTTAGGAGGGGAGTTGCTGTGAAGCTGCGAAAAGGAGTTGACGAATCTTCCGAGAGCCAGGCGACCAAGGACTCAGGGTTCGACTAGCTTTCGCTTACGGGTATTGTACCGGACAATGAGGACAACTGCAATCGAAAAAATTATCGCCAATAGAAATCCCGCAACGTTCGCAACATTGTAAGCTCCTTGCGTTGACCTCCACGTGGCAGTCATTTCCTTACTGGAATCCACCTTCACCTCAACAACTGGCGAGTTTGAGATCACATCGCCAATCCATCCCCGAAATTCATGCCCCGCTGTCTGGCTGGGAGTAACGCTCACTATCACGGTTGAATTTGCATCATACCATCCTGTCCCGGTTGCGTAGCCATATGCGGAGGTCGCCTGTATGTGGAACTGTTGCGTGTAGTGGAATTGTTTTGAACCCCCTGTTGAGAAAATCCAGGTTGGTTCCATCAATAAATATCGGCTTCCAGGTTGTGCCTGAATAAGGGAAGTTAGTTGGATAGTGTGGTTTCCGCCACGCTGAAACTCATAGATTATAGTTCTCGCTTGATCCAGACTGACTTCTGAGGCCTCCTGCCCATCAAGTGATACATTTGTTTCCAGTGGTACACCAATGGAGTCTACCTCTACCCTAGCCGCGTAAACTTTCGCCGCATCAAGTGTCGAGTTCAATGCGTTCACCTTTCCCCATCCCCAGGTCGGCGAACCTGACTGACTGTTTATTTCCCCAGTAAACGCATCTTGCCTTGCGTCCTGAGTGAGAATATTTCTAATTTGATTGGGACTTAGGTAATGGTTCATTTGAAGCATGAGCGCAATCACACCTGTTACATGCGCCGCCGAGAAACTTGTTCCTATAACTATCCGGTGATAGTCGTCGGGATCCGAGAAAAGTAGGCATGAGGTCCCACCACCACATTGCGGCTTGCTAGATGCTCTTGCTGCGGCTATGTTGGCGCTCGGTGCAACAATTTCAGGCTTTGTTCTGCCATCTCTTGTCGGGCCCATGGCGCTATCATCAGTGATGCTACCAACGCTTGGAGCATATGAATCATGAATGATTCCGTGTACTAGGTAATTTTGTTGTTGGGAGTAGTCAACCCAGTGTTCGATGCACATAGTGCATCCCGACCACCAAAAGTACTTCGTCATGTAGCCTCCCACGGTTATGACACCTTTCGCCGTTCCTGGATAATCAATTGTGTCGGAAGGGTCGAGTTTGTATGGGCCGGTTAAGAGGGTAGGCGCTTCGAACACGCCGCTGTCACTTTCTCCCTCCGTCCATGCATCCCATTTTCCATCAATAGCACTTGACGCTGTTAGAGTGAAGTGCCAACGAAGTGAATTGACTGCTGCAACTGTGATAAACCATTCCTTGCCGCTGGAACGCTGGTCTGGGAGTATCGTGACGTTTCCAGATGGGGTGGTTACTCCGTATTCAGATGTTGGCCCTGAAACAACGGTGTCATCAGGTGTTGTCACTGTGATTTTGAGAACGTCACTGACTGGATACCAAATGTCGATGTAATTCGGGCTGTTAATTGGGTTGTTTGTCCAAGTCACCACCGTTGATTCCCCGGCCGTAAGCGTCCCATCCACATGTTGGTTCGCGTTCCTCGAGTTTCCAGCCGAAACCACTATCGGTACTCCTTGTGATGCAAGGTCTGCAAATGCAGTCTCCAATGGTTCAGATCCGTCATGTGATCCCAGTGAATCACCCAAGCTGAAATTCACCACAAATGGAAGGCCAAGCTCCCGAGCTTTTTTCATGATATAGTTGACACCGTCAAGTGCGGTCGCGTCTGTCCCTTCCGACAGACTCCCGCCTCGACCATTGGTCGGCGTCACTTTCACAGCTATAATCAGGGCCTCGGGGGCAACTCCCTTGTAGGGTGGGCTTGCTTGGATGCGCCGGACCAATGCAGGTTTTCCCACATACGTGGCCTTAAGCCGAATCCAGTATTGGTCAGCGTTCCCGCCAACTGAATCTTTCGACCAATCCAATGGAGGGGTGAAGAAGATGGTTCCGCTTCGAGTGAGACGCAGCGTATCATTGTCGGAGAATCCCGGGCCAGTAAGTGCAAGGTCCCTGTTTTCGGGGAGTCGGGGAAGTGGCCCCCAGCTACCCATGCCCTGTGAATACTCCCATGTGAAACCCTCATACGCCCCCGCCGATTGTGTGTCGAAGAATAGTTGGTTGAATTTTTGCGAGTCTCCGAAGTAAAGGTAGTCAGAAGAGCTACTTAGGAGCGGGAATGGACCGCTAAGGCCTTGACATTGCGTGTGTTCGTCATGCCATCCTGATTCGTCATACAGTATGCAGCTCTGAAGTTGCATCGCCGCTTGTCCAGTGCTGGCGGCCACTGCTGCCACAGCGGTCCCGTGGCCAGCAGGTAAGCTTTCAGAGCCGTCAAGTTCACCGCAAGTTTCCTGCTCAATCTGCTGCCTCGTGCATTCATTTCCGTAATCGAAACCGTCGGGAGGCTTACCTGCGCCAGTCTGGTCCCACAAGGACATGATTTTGCTAGTTCCATTCGGAAAGAAGAAATCCTTGTGAGTGAGGTCTATCCCACTATCAACTATTCCAACTACGACCCCGGTTCCATTCACGAGGTTACCGTTAGCATCTCGCACCGTGCTCCAAACCTGATCGGCAAGGATATCGGGAACGCTTTTGTCAAGGCTAGGGCTGAGCATTCGCGGGTATGAGATGTGGCTAACAAAATCAAGAGACGCAACTTGCGGAAGAACGCTCATGGGCAGACGCATGCTCGCCACATGGCCAGTGAACGTTTCCAATTTTCCGAACTCCGCTAGCTGTCTCATTTGCTCAGGCGAAGGGATATCGGAGAAAACAAGAAGAACACTAACGCGAGAATTCGTCTGGACCAAAGGTTCAGCGAGAAATACGCGCAGCCCAGGAGCGGCTTTGAGACGAAGTGATACCTGGGGGTCGAAAAAGTAGATCGCACCAACTGCTTGGATTAACGTGGAAATCGCCACGAGAATTAAGAGCGCAGCAACGGTTTTTCTCGCAACTCTCGCAGAAACCACGTGCCATATCCTTCTATGAAGATGGAGTCGCCATTAATTTGGCACGTCCGAATTCCGTGCGGTTATGACTGCCGTTATATAAGTAATTTCACGAACGCGCTGAATGTCGCTCAGGAAATTCTTGGCCTCGTAAGGATATTTTTCCGCACACTAGGCCTTAACCCTCAATTCTATGTCGATTTAAGCGCTTAAACTGATACAGCTGATCTGTGGTCTTAGTGTTGCGCCTGAGGGTGATATGACCAGTATCCAAGAAAGGGTCGGTCGACGAACACAACATGTTCATCTTTGCTACCGCTGGCTTTAGAGCTATCAAGAGGGGATAGGGAGAGGCGGGACTCGAATTCACGTCGAACTACTGATGGAAGTGTTCTAGTCCTTCTTGGAGTCGTTTCAGACCTTCTCTGATCTCAGGCAAAGAAACGGAATAGGACAATCTAAGATGTCCTCCGCCCGCTCTGCCAAACCCTGATCCGGGAACTGTCGCCACGGAGAATTCTCGAATCAGAGTCTCCGCCACAGCTTCATCGTTCTTGCTGAATTTCGAGATGTTTGGGAAAACGTAGAAGGCACCTTTCGGCGGTACATAGGAGATTCCATCAATTTCTTTTAATGCCTGCAGGACAACCCCTCTTCTTCTGGCGTATTCTTGAAGCATCTCTCTGACGCAGTCTTGTGAGCCGTTCAGTGCAGCGTAAGCAGCTTTTTGTGCAATTGTGCTAGCGCAGAGAACTGTATAGTAGTGGAGTTTGCTCATCTGACTGATCAATCTCCTTTCTGCCGCGACATACCCAATGCGCCAACCAGTCATCGCGTAGCTCTTCGAGAAACCGTTAGCAGTAATGACTCGGTCCGCCATACCGGGAAGGGAGCCTATACTTGTGTGCTCAGCGCCATCGTAAACAAGTTTCTCGTAGATCTCGTCCGCAAAAACTAAGAGGTCGTTCCTTTCAGCGACCGCAGCTACTTCTTCCAAATCCTTCTTCGAAAAGAGATGACCCGTGGGATTGACGGGGGAGCCCAGCCACACCATTTTCGTTCTTGGCGTAACATACTGTTCAAGGTGTTTGGCCTCAATTCGATAGGAAGTTTCCTCGCTGAGAGGAACCGTCACTGGCTTTGCGCCCGCGATCAATGTTTCCTCGAAATAGGCCGGATAATAAGGATCCAAAACTAGGGCTTCGTCACCACTTCCAAGAAAGGCTAGAGCCGTCAAGAACATAGCCTCCTGTGTGCCTGACACTACCAGAATTCCTTCAGCTCCGTCGACGGGGAGTTTGTTTTCTCGTGCGAGTTTCTCCGATATTGCCTTCCTCAACTCAGGCAATCCTGGGGTGGGTCCGTAATGTGTGAATCCGTCCTTCATGGCCTTGCTAGCGGCTTCAACTATATGCTGAGGTGTTGGAAAGTCGGGTTCTCCATGTTCAAAATGCATGACATCTTTCGACTGGGATGCTAGCTCAATGAATCTTCTTATCGCCGACTCCTTGACATACTTGAGTCTGCTAGATAGCACATCTCTCACGAATTGAGTCTCCCCATCATGAAGCCCCACGCTAAGGTAACACAACGTCGCGCCAGTGTCTCGGTGGGATCTATGATGCCTATACCCACGCCAAGCCCAACGGCAAATGGTAACTCTGCGCACGCCAGAACTACGGCTCGCGCTCCTCTCATCATCAAATTGCCTATCAATCCCTTCAGTCGCGCTCCAAGCTAAGATTCTGCTGGTGCTATCACCCCGATTCGTTTCTTTCTAAATTCTTCCTCGTAGACCCGCGTTTGGAATGTGGCTCTTGACCTGCTTAACCCAAGCAGATGCGACGCGGGAGCAAGAGCCGCCTACAGAAAAATCCGTGAGAAAGTCCCCATGGTAAAGGAAGACCGCTGCTGATGTTGTAGTCGCGACGATGATTTCTGATGGAAGTTTGCTAGAGGCCGTTGAGTCTTCAGTCGGCAAGCTCGACTGATTCGCGATACTCTTATTGTGTTGCGCTACCCAAGCTTTAGCGATGAGAAAAATTGGCGTATAAAGCGCTGAAAGCAGCTCGCGGTGCCCCGAGCGGCCGTAATGCAATGCGTATGATGCAGAAAATGGGAATGAAAGTCGACGAGGTTCCAGCAGTCTCTAAAGTCATCATAAAGACAGCTGGGAAGGACATCGTAATCGAGGAGCCCAACGTAACCCTGGTTACCGTCCAGGGGCAAGCAATGTATCAGATAGCAGGTGGCCGAGTGTCAGAATCCTCGACCGAAACGCCCATTCAAACTGCTCCCTTGGAGTCGGACGTTCAGCTAGTGGCACAGCAGACAGGGAGGTCTTTGGAAGAAGCGAGGAAGGCTTTAGCAGAAGCTAGCGGGGACCTAGCGAAGGCAATATTGACTCTTAAGGGTCAGACATCTACGGGCTAGGGCGCAAGTATTGGCGCTTCGATTACTTCGACTTTAGCCATTCTACTCTTAATTCGTTTCAATCTGAAGAAGTCTTCGCGTTCCGCTTCTTCAAGGTGCATTTCAATATACCGTATCGTACCCAGCATTCGAGGGATTACAACGTATTCCAATGAATTTACGCGTCTCTTAGTGGCCGCTATCGCTTCGGCTAGCTTCTTGACTGCGGCTTCGGCACTGGATAGTTCCGCTATTGCTTTGATAGCCTCAGCCATTCTCAGCGTTGCTTCATCAAGTTTAACTGATGTGTCATAGACATTGTACGGGAACCCGTTCAGGGGCTTTACATTCACTTGGATGTAGGGGATTGTAACGCCAATCACATTTCTTGTCTTTGTCTCAATTGAAAACCTATCATCAACGCCAATTGAAGTCTGCTGAAGTCTCGTGTAACCCATTGCCATTTGGGCTCCAACGAAATCGTCGTAGGCCTCGGCCAACAAGTTTTGTGCTTTGCTTCTGAGGGCAGTTATCTCGCGGACGAATTGAAAGAATTCGATCATTAGCGCGTCGAGCTTCTCTCTAAGAAGGTCGCGTCCCCTTTCTGCAATTCTCCGTCTCTTCCGTAACGTGAGGAGTTCCATTCGGGTTGGGTGGACGCCAGCAATCAGTTCGGGGATCACTTTCACGCCCCAGTCCGGTATTTGGGATGATACTGTTTGATTGTTGCTGGGTCTACGCGTTTAAGCTCATTTTCAGGAAGCGCGGCTAGAAGGTTCCATCCTATCTCTAGCGTTTTCTCAATGTCGCGGTTCTCGTATTCACCTTGCCCAATAAAGCGCCGCTCGAAATCGTCAGCAAACTTCAGGTATATCTTATCCCTAGCTGAGAGTGCTTCTTCTCCCACTACGGCCACTAGGTCTCTGAAGGCTCTGCCCTCGGCGTATGCGTAGTAGAGCTGGTCGGAAACTTCCCTGTGGTCCTGCCGTGTCCTTTCCTTACCAATGCCTTCGCGCATAAGCCGGGAGAGGGACGGAGATACGTCGATTGGTGGGTAGATACCTTTTCTGTGTAAGCCCCTGTCCACGATCAATTGGCCTTCGGTGATATAGCCCGTGAGGTTGGGGATGGGATGCGTGATGTCGTCGTGGGGCATTGTCAGAATGGGCATTTGAGTTATTGATCCCTTCGCACCCCGGATTCTTCCGGCGCGTTCGTATATCGTGGATAGGTCAGTGTAAAGGTAGCCTGGGTAACCTCTTCGTCCGGGGACTTCTTCCCTGGCCGCCGAAATTTCCCGTAAGGCTTCAGCGTAATTAGTCATGTCAGTGATGATGACGAGTACATGCATGTCTAGTTTGAATGCGAAGAACTCTGCCGCGGTTAAGGCCATGCGTGGGGTGAGAATTCTTTCTATCGCTGGGTCGTCGGCTAGGTTGACGAACATTGTAACGTGTTCGAAGGCGCCTTGCTTTTCGAAGTCTTCCCTGAAGAATCTTGCTTCATCTGCAGTGATCCCGATTGCCGCGAATACGGTTGAGAACGGTTCGCCTGTCCCCCGAACGCTTGCTTGCCGTGCGACCTGAGCAGCAACGCGATTGTGGGGGAGCCCCGCGCCAGAGAACAATGGGAGTTTCTGTCCCCTAACGAGAGTATTCATTCCATCTATAGCCGAAATACCGGTCTGAATGAACTCCCGGGGGTAGGTCCTTGCGTAAGGGTTAATGGGCGAACCGTGGACGTCCCAGTAATCCTCTGGAATAATCCGAGGGCCGCCATCTATCGGGTTACCGCTTCCGTCAAGAATTCTGCCTAACAGGTCGCTTGATACGGGCAGCTTGACGGTTTCACCTAGGAATCGGACGCTTGTGGAAGGGATGTCGAGGCCAGATGTTCCCTCGAAGACTTGCACAACTGCTAGGTCACGGCGAACTTCGAGAACTTGGCCGCGTCTTTCTTCGCCTGTGGGTGTGCGAATTCTAACTAGTTCGCCGTACCCAACGCCCTTGACGTTTTTGACGAAGAGAAGTGGGCCTGAAATTTCATTAACCGTTGAATATTCGCGAACGATAACGGACATTTTCTCGCCTCATTTTGCGGCTTCAAGAAGTTCGCTGCTTAGTTTCTCGAATTCGTGGCCCATCCTGGCCGTAAGTTCTTTGGCGAAGACGTCAAAGGTTTGGGATGGTTGAATCTTGGCTCTTGCAATTTCATCTTTGACTGGGATTTCAAGGGTTCTTTGAAGTGGAACGCCCTTTTCCGTGGATTCCTTCATCTTCTCATAGAACTTCAAGATGAGAGACATTAAGCTGAAGGTCTTTTCGGGAGAGCAGTAGCTGTCGACTGGGTGCAGGGCGCTCTGAATGAGGAAATCTTCCTTAATCATACGGGCCGCCTCCAGGACTACTCGTTGGCTCTCAGAGAGCGCGTCAGGCCCGACGAGCATCACGATTTCTCGAAGTTCCTCATCTCGCTGAAGCAGTGCCATGCCATCCTTTCGAAGATTGGACCATTCCGGACTAATTTCTGTCCGGTACCAGTTTTCTAGTGAATCCAAGTAAAGGGAGTAGCTGGTCAACCAGTCAATCGCGGGGAAGTGTCTTCGCTCGGCTAATGGTTTGCTTAACGCCCAGAATACCTTCACGATCCTAAGCGTATTCTGAGTGACTGGTTCTGAAAAGTCACCTCCCGACGGGGATACCGCGCCTACGAGAGAGACTGAACCAAGCTTGTTCGAGTCGCTACCGATCACTTTGACCCTGCCGGCCCTCTCGTAGATTTGAGCTAATCTGGACGCCAAGTAGGCAGGATAGCCTTCCTCGCCAGGCATTTCCTCCAGGCGGCCGGAGACTTCTCGTAAAGCCTCAGCCCATCGTGAAGTAGAATCAGCCATCAATGCCACATTGTAGCCCATGTCTCTGAAGTATTCTGCCAGTGTCACGCCCGTGTACATACTCGCCTCGCGGGCGGCGATGGGCATGTTTGATGTGTTCGCCACTAGGATTGTCCGTTCCATCAAAGGTTGGCCGGAACGCGGGTCCTTGAGCTCTGGAAATGTTTCCAGAACTTCGGTCATCTCATTTCCACGTTCACCGCAGCCGACGTAAACGATCACATCAGCATCGGCCCACTTGGCCAGCTGGTGTTGCGTTATCGTTTTCCCGGTCCCGAAATCTCCGGGAATCGCGGCTGTACCACCTTTTGCGATTGGAAAGAAGAAGTCGATAATTCGTTGGCCAGTTATGAGGGGTGTGTCGGAGGGAACCTTTTCGCGGTTGGGACGTGGGATGCGGACTGGCCACGAATGCATCAAGTACAGCTTGATTACACCATGGCTTGTTTCAACTTCAGCAATCGGATCTTCAACGGTGTAAGATCCTTTCGAGACAATTGACTTGAGGGTCCCGTTCACGTCTGGGGGAACCAAAATCCTATGCTTCACCAGAACAGTTTCGGGAACTTCACCAAGGACATCTCCGCCGGTAGCTTTGTCTCCCTTTTTCATAGCCGGAGTAAATTCCCATTTCTTCTTTCGATCAAGTGCTGGGGCTGTTATGCCTCTTCGAATGAAAGGCCCTCCCTTTTCGAGGAGAAAAGGCAAGGGTCTTTGTGTTCCGTCGAAAAACTGATTCACCAATCCAGGCCCGAGTTCAACTGAAAGGGGTTTGCCTGTTCGCTCTACGATTTCGCCCGGTTTAATTCCCGTAGTCTCTTCATAGACTTGGATTGTGGCGGTGTCGGCTTCGACCCGGATAATTTCACCAATAAGTCCTGAGCCGCCCACTTTGACAAGCTCGTACATGCGGGACCCAAGCATGCTTGATGCTACGACGACTGGTCCGGCAACCCGTTCAATTTTCCCGGGTTTGAAGCCTGACAAATTAGTTTCCTCTAACTGAGAGCCGCTGTCATATTGAAGGTTCGTACTTATTGCTTTCGTTACAAGTACGTCGGACTAGTCCGGTGAGCTGATTAGGTGTTTTCCCTCTTCCATTATCTGCTTGTCGTCAATCCAGATACTGCACTTCAGCATTATGCCGTCAACATGCGTCTTCGCACTCCAATCGGCACCTGTCTCTTCAGCGTAGGGGTCGCCGAACGCACAATGAACTGAAGGGAATTTTTCATCTTGTAGCAAATTCCCGGTCAGCCGTTCCAGGAATGTGTTTGTACCAATTGCGAATTCTCCTAGTCGTGTCCCGTTGGGATCCTCGCTAAGATATCCTTGAAATTCGAGACGTAGTTGCTCGTTTGCGCATGTGATTGAGCCGAGGTCAACACGCGAATCTTTCACATGCAGTGTTACAGGGGTTTTTGAGAGGACACCATACTTCGGGCTGAACCAGTCTCCGAGTTCATCGATCACCATCTTGCCATTTGCTTTGTAGGCTGCGGTGAATATCTCACCGTCCGGAAGGTTCCCCCACATACCCTTTTCAGGGTAAAGCCCGTCGGACACTTTCCATCTCCATGAGGGATGAAACTCGACGTTAAGTTCAGTTCCTGCCTTGTTAACGACCCTTGCCTTCTTACAACCCTTCACGACTTGATCTACTTTCTTTGTGAGCTCAGAGATCTTTCTGTAGTCAGCACACATTCCAGTTTCCATGAGTTCCCTTGTAATCCCGGGCATGTGTGCGTGCCTAGCGTACTTTATCGCTGTCCGGATGAAAGGCCCTCTAACTGAAAGCTCTCCCTTTTGACTAGCCGCCGCATAGAACGTAACATCTGCCCATGGAACTAGGTCAAGTATGGGTTTCGGTAATTTCTTCGCAGGGCGCTCTGTATAGTCTTCGAGGATCAGCAGTTTTACGTTCCCTTTTGATCTCTTGTCGGCAGCCTTGGAAATGGCATCGCCAACCTCGAACGTAGCACGGTCTGTCAAAATCAATACGTGTTCCCCATTCTTTACGGCCATACAGGCGTCTACAGCGTTTTTCGCGCCTTCTGCTAAGGTTCCCATTGCTTGTATCACTTCGAACTCTTTGACGTGTTAATTCTCATTCGAGTTATGACAATGATAAAGAACCCTTCTGCGATTAATACGATGCCGAATATTGCCAGATTTAGTGGGAGCACATAGGTTACTACTAGTCTGGGGTAGTAGTTTTCACTCGGAACTTGGTCATGCGTGAAGAATTGGGTGGTATAGAGGCTGGTTGCATATTCTTGTGTGTCTTTCACCACGAGCCCATAGTTACTCACGCCTGATTGCCAGTCTCTCATTATGTTGGTTATGTCCCAATTCACCCATAGCAAAGGCCCGTACCAGCCACCTTGGCCTGGCGGAACTGCAGCTATGGCGTGATGTTCTTCGGTGAAGTTGGGTTGATTAACCCAGTTAACCCCCGTTTCACTCCAAGGCTGTTTGAGGCGGTAAACTCCGTATATTCTGCCCGTTGAATCTTCAGTGCCCAAAGCTGGGTCGCCTTTGGACCACAACCGTAGGCGAAACTCGGCTGAAACAACCCAAGCCTCTGATGGAATCGAGCTCACATCGAATTCTATCCAACCTCTCATGTTGTATGGCGGCTTGTTGTAAGAGGTGATTTCAAAATTATCAGAGTGGCCGTTATTGGCCTTTGGAACTGATTGCCAACTATAACTATCCTTATCCGGATAGATTGTTGTGGTCTTGACCGATGTCATCCAAAAGATCCCAGCCGTGGAAACGGCGAGAATGAGGATTAGTAGGAGGCTGCGTTTCATTGAAGGCAACCTATTGGGTAAGCGAAGAACAAATGGTCAAAGCCATAACTCTTGTTGTTACCAGGTAACTTGAGGAGGCGAAAACCATCTTAAGATTCGTGCTTAGCTTGGCGAGAATGAAGTCGATTCCAAGAAGCGGGTGGATTACCCACGGAGTATCACTGCAGGATGTTGAATCAGTTGCAGATCATTCATTTTCAACTTGTTCGCTCGCGCTCCTCATCTCAGATCTCGAAGCGCAGCGAGGAGAACATGTGAACATAGAGCGCGTATTGCGATTAGCCCTCCTGCACGATTTGTCCGAATCCTTAACCTTCGATATTAGCAAGGCGTACTTAGAATACTTAGGTCCGAGGGGTGCGGCGATCAAAAGGGATCTGGAGCACTCAGCTTGGAAATACATAGTCGACGGTTTGCACAATCCGAAGCTCCATCGAAGCTATTCGGCCCTTCAGAAGGAATTCGACGCGGAAAAAACCTTTGAATCTAGAATTGTCCGCGCCGCCGACAGGTTGGACATACTCCTACAGGTAATTGAATACCGCCGAAGAGGCTACCCAGAATACATGTTAGCAGACCTTTGGAGCGGAACGATCAAGAAGCTCCGTTCCTGTAGGATCCAGTCAGCCCTAAAGATTCAAAGGATCCTAATCCACGAAGCCAGAAAGAAGCGGACTTGAAAATACCAAGGTCTCAAATGATGTGAATGTAGCTAATAGGTAGCTGCAGCACGCCTACTCCGTTCTCATATATCCAAATGCCAAACTCCCCAGAACTTGGTTCTGCAACTAGGGACAACGCGTAGGGGGAGAACTGGTAGAAGCCCATGTGAGTTTGGAGGTCCGTCTGTGAGAGGAAGAGGCCGTGACCCGGATGGGAATGGTACCATCCCACAATGCGTCCCTCTATTTTTCCTTCAACGATATCGTTTGCGACCTGTGCAAGGCGCTGGGCCGGAAAAACGCAGGAAACCTCATTTGTTTCGTTCCCTCCGGCTATGATGTCATTGACCCAAAGCGATTCGTCCTCTAAGGCCCCCATTAGCAGGCCTATTCGCTCAAAGGGCCGGTTCACGTCCCGTGCAATTCGCTCAATTACACGGTTCGTTATGAATACCTTAAACAACTTCGGTCACGGAACTAGGGGCAACCTCGCCGGCGTCAAGATAAGATTTCAACCCTAAACTCCAAAGAATGCAGCCTCCCACGAAGGCTTATTCACCATGAATCTGTCCATTAAAGACGGGACGGCAGAGTGCACCTGAACTCTGTTCTAAACTGTGAACGGCCTGTTCAAAAGCGCGGGATTAATGCGAGGGTGCTCATCATGCAGCTGAGTTAGACAAGCAGGAGGTGCAATGCATGAGTGAAATTGCGAGTAGAAGGCTCTTCTATCTAGCTGCTATCGCCATGGTGGCGATTGTGCTCATTAGTGCTATAGCCCTGATTAAACCCACAACTACCCTTCAAACCCCCGGTCAGAACGCGAATCCAAAGACTATCCAAGTTACAGGTACAGCGATCGTAAATGCAGCCCCCGATAAGGCGATCTTGGTATTGGCCGTCCAGACACAAGCCGCTAGCGCAACACAGGCTGCTGCTGACAACGCGGCAACCATGACAAATGTTCTTGCCGCGCTGAGCAATTTGGGAATAGACAAGAGCTCGATTGAAACTGCGTTTTACACTTTATCGCCGGTCTACGATCAAACGACGCCCTCCAAGTTAATTGGATACTCCGTGCGGAACGCGATTCAAGTGACCTTGAAGGACTTTAGCTTGGTCGGCAAGGCGCTGGACGCGGCGGTCACGGCCGGGGTAAACGAAGTACAGGGAATCACATTCACCCTTTCGGACACCGCCCTAGCGACTCTTCAGAAACAGGCACTAGGCCAGGCGCTCCAGGATGCAAATGCTCAAGCGCGTGCAGCCGCTTCGAATCTAGGAGTCAGCATTGTCGGTCCAATATCGGTGTCGCCCGGATACGTTTTCCAACCAACCTACCGAACCTACAGTGCAGCTGCGGAACCAACTCCAATACAACCCGGTACGTTACAGGTAACAGTCACAGTGCAAGTAACTTACCAGTTCGCGTAGACTTAGACTAGAGGCCCAGGAAACGTGGCGTGACGTACGATTCGAAGTAGGCGGCGATGGCGAACAGACCTACTGACAACAATGAGAGCAATAGCGTGTCGCTAACTCCCTCCTTTAGAAGCGGCCGGTCGACGTTACGGCCGCTTAACTTTTCGTATAACGCCCGCGTAGTCGTAATGTGCCACCGTGCAAGTCCAGCAAACTCCAGTATGAACGCCGGGATCTCGAAGACCCCGTGAGGCGTCAAACCAGCAATCGTGTACATTGCACCCTTCGTGAGATCCGCAAAAGAGATAACCGCACCTATCACGACAGCATTTAGAAGCAGTTCATAACCCAAACTAAAGGCGCCAATGAAAGGAGCCCAAACCCATATTCTGAGAGGATTCCAGAAGTGTCCGATGTTGCTCAGGAAAATCAAAACGTAAAGGCCCTTCGTATAAGGTGGGGGTATTGCAACATAAGTCCTAGTCGAGCCGACTAGATTTTCGAAGCTTTTCATCAGTTCAGGAGATGTCAAGAGAACGGCGTATGCAATTACCGCCGTCAGAATGATTATCGCGAAGAACGTTATCGCGACTACTGAGATCAGAAGCTTGTTTCGAACGAGGGCCCCGCGTATGGCTGCGGTAATTGGCATTGAAGGCACTAGCTCGCTTGCTGCGTCCTGCAGTGAGGGCAGAACTTCGCGCTTTCCGGTACAGCCCCGCCGCAAGTTACACATTTTCTAGTTGGTGACTGGGGCTTCAGAAGGGCAAGAATCTGGTCTTCATATTGTGCTTGGTCTTGGAAATGTTGATTGTAATCTTTCAACAATGTGTAGAACCAATATGTCCAGAAAAGCCCCCCTGTTATCGCGGTCAGTATAATGAAAAGTAACGGGTCTCTCTTGTGAGGCCTAGACGGAGGAAGAGTTGGAGGTACGATGCCTGCCTCGTTTAGGGCTCCGAGTATGGTTGTTTGGTAGTTGGCCTGAAGTTCCTCGTGTCCGCGCAAGTCCTGGGTAAGGTTGAAGGCCACAATCAGGCCGACAATTGGTGTCACAAACAGGTACAGTACAGACCAAAGACCTGCTGGCCGATCGCGTTCTTCTAATATTGATTCCTCTGACGATTGCCAGAGGCGGAAGGCATTTTCGTTCCCGGGTACCCCTGTTTTCGAAGTTAAGTATTTTTGAAGAGTCGAAAAGAGCCGTTGCTGTCTCCTGAAATGGCCGTTTCTTCTTTCAATCATGTAGTAGATAGCGAAAGCTCCAAACGCGAGTATGATGTAAAATGATACAATTGCGAAACCGTATATCGCAAGAATCTCGCCCGCTGCGGGAATGGCACTTTCAGGCTGCTGAAGGCTGCCAATTCTCGAGACCACCGAGACAAGGATTCCGATCAATGAAACTGCGAGGCCAATTCCGACTAAAATCGGTAGTAAGGGCACAACCATCCATATGTAGCCCATCCTTCGATCGGTCGAAGAACGCCTCCGTATCAGTTCTTCTACCTGTTGAATCAGTAATTGGGGCTGGATTGACGTCTTTATACCCCCAACCTTGACCGTGATACCTCTAGGGATAATCTCATAATGCTCATCGGTACTATTCTTGGTGGGGTTTAAGTCATTGCCGAAGGCTTTCGTCTTTATGAATATTGACGCTGGCTCAGAGAATGAGATTCTAAAGGACCTACGTCAAGTTCCCGAGGTTAAGGAATCCTATTTCGTATACGGCGTCTACGACATAGTGGCAAAGATTGAAACAGATTCAATGGATCGCCTGAAAGAAGTCATCACCTGGAAAGTCCGCAGGCTGGACAAGATTCGATCCACCCTGACTACCATTGTCAGCGAAGGCAAATAGTACTCCTAGTTCCGCCTTGGACCGATTCTAGGCGGGGGGCTTAGAGTCAACGGTAGGGGAGGAACTCTTTGCCAAGCAATTCGCGGGCGACAACGATTTTGTTAATGTCCGTTGTTCCGTCCCCGATCATTGCCCCACGTATTTCTCTCAATCTGTATTCGTCCAGGCATTGAGTCGTGAAACCGATTGCGCCTCGATTTTGTAGGCAGTCGTTTACGATTTCGAAGCATAGTTGCGGCACGTACCATTTGATCATGGCTGAGTACTTCGTTATCTTCTCACCCTTGTCCTTAGACCAAAGCGTCCTGTAACAGAGCAGCTTGGCGGCTTCAAGCTTTGTGTAACCTTCAACAATTCGGGATTGGACTGATTCATATTTCCCGATAGGTCGCCCGAAGGCTGTACGTTGCTTCACGTACTCGATATTTTCGTCTATGGCCGCTTCGGTCATGCCAACGCACCATACTGCTATCAGCGATCGCATGAGGTCGAAAGTTTCCATCACGTAATAGAATCCTTTGCCTTCCTCCCCAATCAAGTTGGCAACTGGAATCGCTACGTCCTTCAACACGAAACCTCCGAAGGAGAACAACTTCCACCCGAGTGCTTCAAGGTCATACCTTTCGATTCCCGGCCTGTTCATCTCAACGAAAAACATGCTAACGCCCTTTGCTCCACCCTCTGGGTCCGTCTTAGCGAGAACACAATAAGCTCCACATTCGTTTATGCCAGTGATGCACTGTTTCTCACCATTCAGCACATAGTTATCCCCTTTCCGAATTGCACGCGTGGTAATGGAAGCAGCATCTGACCCCGCGGAGGGTTCCGTGTTCGCGATTCCAAGCATTCTTTCACCCTTCGCCATCGCTGGCAGCCACTCCCGTTTCAAGTTCTCCGGTCCATGCAACGACAAAATCTCCCCCATGATATCGCCCAGCGGAATCTGCCATCCTGCACGAGCGAGTTCCTCCACGAGAATTCCCATAGTGACTGCGTCAGCTTCCTGCCCGCCATACTGCTTGGGAAACCTCAAGCCCAAGAGGCCATTCTGGCCCATTTTACGGTAGAGTTCCCAAGGAAATTCGCCCTTTCGTTCCGCATCTCTAATTTTCGGTGCGACCTCCTTCTTGGCAAACTCTCGAACAGTTCTACGGAAAAGTTCCTGCTCTTCGCTAAAGTCAAAATCGAGAGGCATTTCGCTCACGGTTTCAGTTCTGGTTTACCATGCGTTGGCCTCTTAAGGTTGACTAGCAAACGGGTGAGCTCAAAGAGATGGCCTTCAGACAGTGCGATGCCGTTCCCCTCGGTGGGGTCAACCGTCCACTAACTTTTCAGCCAGTCTTGTTCTTGAATCACAAGGACTCGAAAGGTATCAACTGAATTGGTTAGTTACAGGGTAGATTTATAACGAAAGAGAACTTGTTGGCTCTCGCTCGTGCAAGAGGTCCGAATTTTGGACGAGCTTGAGCAAATACGCGAAAAGAAATTACGTGAGCTGATTGGGCAAATGTCAACACCGAACATAGACAAACCGATTGTTGTTAGTGACAGGAACTTTGACCAAACGGTCAAGAATTACCCTCTAATTGTAGTTGATTGCTGGGCGGCCTGGTGTGCTCCATGCCGCGCAATCGCACCCGTGGTGGAGGAGCTTGCGAAGGAGTACAGCGGGAAGGTCGTGTTCGGGAAGCTGAATGTTGACGACAACCCAGAGACTGCTGAAAAGTTTAGCATTAGGGCGATACCCACACTGCTTGTGATGAAGAACGGCAGTGAAGCGGACCGCATAGTTGGCGTACTACCTAAGAACCAACTTGAAGCGCGGATAGGGGCAGTCGCTTAGAGTTAACTGAAAACAAACTCTCTTACAATTCGTTCCGCGCCAGGCTAATTTCCTAGCAGGTCACCCAAAGCGCATCTTAAGAGCGGCCGTTCAAAATGGTGTGTTAAGGTGCCTTAGGTGGGAATATACGAATTTGAAGGGCGTATTCCGAAAATAGCACCCAACGCATACGTCGATGAAGACGCAAAGGTTCTGGGCGATGTTACAATAGGGCCGCAATGCTACGTTGGTCCAGGCGCTAGAATCAGGGGAGATTACGGGACGATTACAATAGGTGAAAAAACGAGCATACAAGAAAACTGTGTCCTCCACGCAAGGATTAATGAAAAATGTGAAGTCGGCAACCACGTTCAAATCGGGCACGGGGCGCTTCTTCACAACTGCACAATCAAGGACTATGCTGTGATTGGCGTTGGCGCAATCGTGAGCGATTACGGGACCGTTGGAGTCTGGAGCATCGTAGGTGAGGGGGCAGTAGTAACTAGCAATCAAACGATTCCTGATGGTAAAGTTGCCGTCGGGGTTCCCGCGAAAGTTATTCGAGACGTTGTAGACGCGGATAAACAACTTTGGACTAAGTACAAGGAAGCGTATGCTGACCTCGCATTGCGATATCCTAAAGGCCTGAGGCGGATAAGGTAGAAACGAATCAGGTCTTCGGCAATCTTAATGTTGGAATTCCACTAAGACTACCTGATGGGCGATGCCCAAAGATCTGATAGCGGTTCTTGATTTCGGAGGCCAATATTCTCACCTCATAACTCGCCGTGTAAGAGAATGTGAAGTCTATTCAGAACTACTGCCATACACAATGACATCGCAAGACATCCTGAAACTGAAAACGAAGGGCATCATTCTCTCCGGCGGTCCGGCCAGCGTATACGACGAGAATGCTCCCAAGTGTGACCCCGGGATTTTTCGGTTAGGTGTACCTGTACTGGGGATCTGCTACGGCCTGCAAGTCATGGTTCAAATGTTGGGCGGCCGTGTGAAGGCGACAAAGCGCCGAGAGTATGGAAAAACACAGCTGAACATAATTGACCACTCGGACCTGTTCCAAGGAATCAATAGCCCCATAACTTCATGGATGAGCCATGGGGATTACGCGGAAACTCTACCTGACGGCTTCGAGGTTATAGCCAGTTCAGAAAATTGCAAAACTGCCGCCATACGGGATCCTTCACGCCGACTATACGGGGTCCAGTTTCATCCGGAGGTCGCACACACAGAGAACGGCTTGGAAATCATAAGGAATTTTGCGACGAAAACAAGCGCTTGTTCCCAAAGCTGGAATCCAAAGTCGATAATCGAAACCGCAGTTCAACAAATTCGATCCGAAGTTGGAGATGGCGACGTCCTATCGGCTGTAAGCGGAGGAGTTGACTCAACGACGACCGCAGTGCTCGTACAGAGGGCCGTCGGCAAACGGCTGACGAGTATTTTCGTAAATCACGGCCTCTTGAGAAAAGATGAAGAGAAAGTAGTCCTAAGGACTTTGGAGGACACACTCAAACTTAATGTACATTACGTGGACGCTTCCGAAAGATTTCTCAAACGTCTCAAAGGTGTGACTGACCCTGAACAGAAGCGGAAGATTATAGGTGAAGAATTCATCAAAGTCTTTGACGAAGAGAGTTCAAAAATCGGAACCTTTCGATGGCTAGCTCAAGGAACGCTCTACCCAGATGTCATCGAAAGCGCGGGGACTGGTAGCATCGCGGCGCGAATCAAAACTCATCACAATGTTGGAGGAATTCCAGAGTGGTCGAGGTTCAGGATTCTCGAACCACTAAGGTTTCTGTACAAGGACGAAGTTCGCAAAATTGCACGAGAACTTGGTGTCCCTGAGGCGATTGTGAACACACACCCATTTCCAGGTCCTGGTCTAGCGGTTCGGATTGTTGGTGATGTAACGGAGGAGAAGATTCGCATATGTAGAGACGCCAGCGCAATAGTGGAGGAAGTTCTAGCCAGCCATGGCCTTTACGACTCGGTCTGGCAAGCGTTCGCTATCGTGGGCGATGATCTAGTGGTCGGAGTGCTTGGCGATCAACGCCAATTAGCGCATATTGTAACTGTCCGTATCGTCAAATCATTGGACGGTATGACCGCAGACTGGGCTAGAATTTCGCCTGATGTCCTAGAGGAGCTCAGCAGCCGAATTACGGGCGAAGTGCCTGGCGTAACTTGGGTGACATACGCCATAACTTCGAAACCGCCCTCCACGATTGAGCCGGGGTAACGATCAGAAAATCTGGCGAATAGACATAAGCCTCGCTCAAGTCAGGAGCAAAGAAAAAGAATCGGTGAAAAAAAGTTACGGTTTGTGGATTACTTTGGTTTGAATGAGTGGCCGCAACCACACGTCTCGATTGCATTCGGGTTGTTTACCCTGAAGCCTTCACCCATGACTGATTCAACATAGTCGACTTCAGATCCATCCACGTATTGCGCGCTTTGTTCGTCAACTAGAAGTTTTACTCCGTGAGCTTCAATGACATTGTCTCCGTCGGTCTGGTTGTCGAAGGCCAAACCGTACTGGAAGCCGCTGCAGCCACCGCCCGAAACATAAAGGCGCAGCCCGACGTTCTCTTTACCTTGCTTCTCTATCGCCGCTTTGACTTTCTCAGCAGCCTTCTCAGTCAACGAAATCTTCAAGGTGCTTGGGGAGTGTAGCATTCTAATGCACTAGGTTGCGGGTATTACGTATGGATTATTTAAGTTTAGGTCAATGAAAAACAAGACCCAAACGCATAACAAACGCCCCGCCTCCAAAGTGGGTGTTAAGCGCTTTTCGGGAGGTTTTCTTCATTGACGCAGACGCTCGGCATCGTTTACAGCGACGCCTTCCAGCAGTACAATTTTGGGCCGACCCATCCACTGAAACCTACTAGGCTGAAGTTGACCTTCGAGCTAATGAGATCAGCCAAATTACTTGCTTCGCCAAACGTGATGGTTTGCGAACCACGTGAGGCGACCTCTAATGAACTTACGCTCTTCCATGATGAAGAATATGTCAACCTAATCCATGAAGCTAGCAAGTCGGGGGAAGGGTTTCTCGATTTAGGAGACACTCCCGTGTTCAAAGGTTGCTACGAGGCATCAGCACTCGCGGTAGGCGCATCTCTGAAGGCGGTTGATATGGTAATGTCCGGTCAGGTAACTCATGCGATGAACATTTCCGGTGGGCTACACCATGCTCATCCAAGCCGAGCCTCAGGTTTCTGCATCTTTAACGATCCTGCTATCTCAATCGCTTACCTGAAGAAAAAATACTCCCTGGAGAAGATCCTCTACTTGGACGTGGATGCGCATCATGGAGATGGAGTAATGTATGGATTCTATTCAGACGCTGGTGTCTTGGACATAGACTTCCACGAAGATGGCCACCATCTTTTTCCTGGTACTGGCTTCACGGACGAAATAGGGGAAGGTAATGCCTCCGGACTTAAGATCAATATACCCTTATCCCCCTTAACGGGCGACGAGCCGTACATGGAGTTGTTCCGGGAGATTGTTCCCGCCGCGGTAAGGAGGTATAAGCCGCAAATTCTGCTACTCCAATGTGGAGCGGATGCGCACGCAAACGACCTTCTTGCTCACTTGCAGCTCACCACCAAGGCGTACGGAGATGTCGCGAAAATCGTTCATGAATTAGCTCATGAGGTTGCTGGCGGCCGCCTCGTAGTTTTTGGCGGCGGCGGATACAACGTAGCCAATGTTGTGAGAACGTGGACGTTCGTTGCTTCTGCTCTGATTCAGTACGCGCCTCCGAGAGAGATCCCAAAGGTTTGGCAGAAGATGTTTGAAGCTCTGGTCGGGGAAAAGGCTCCGGAATGTATCAGCAGTGAGGGAGAGGCGAAGCACGTACTTTCGTCCGACGTAATCCAGAAGCAACAAGCCGAGATCCTAAAGGACCTGAAACGAAGAATACCATGTCTATCGTAGCCTTTCATAGCAAGAGGAGTTTCAGGCATTCTCTGGCATTGATTCCTGCGGCTTCAGGACTCCTGTGAGGAGGTCTTTTTGAACTCGCAGATAATCCTCGGGTGTCCCAACGTCCGCCCAGTAGCCCTCATGTTTGTACCCGAAGATTGTGCCTTCCCGCATGAGCTTGGGAAACACATCCAACTCGAGCGAGGTTCGCCTTCCCTTTGGGATCTTCGCGAAGACGGATGGGCGAATTACGTAGACGCCAGCATTTACCCAAACTTCACCAGCTGGTTGTTTTCGCGGTTTCTCAACGAAGCTTACAACTCTGTTATCATTATCGAGTTCTACGGCGCCGAACCTTGTTGGTGTCTTCGTCTTCGCTAAGACAACTGTGGCGAGCGAGTTGGACTTCTTATGCGCGTATATTAATTTGTCAAGGTCGAGTCCTGAAAAAATCACGTCGCCATTGAGGGCTAGGAAATCGGAGCTTAGCATCTGCTCAGCATTCTTGATAGCGCCTCCCGTGTCCAGTGGTTCCTTCTCGAAGCTGAAACGCAATCGTACCCCAAGCCGGTGCTCGTCCAAGTATCGCACAATTTGTTCCTGAAGGTAACCTACTGCCAATACGATCCTGTCAAATTCGTATCGTTTCAGGTACTCAATTTGGTACTCAATCAACGCTTGGTATCCTATCGGCAGAAGAGCTTTGGGTGTTGAGAAGGAAGTCGGCCTGACCCGGGTTTCAAGCCCGCCGCACAGGATTAATGCTGTCCTTTCCGGGCGAAATTGTTCCATTCCAAGTTTCAAAAGGAATTCTGCTGTCTGGGATCGGTTGGTAAAGCGTGTACCGTCCACGAGTAAGTCCACTTTATGCATGAGCGATGGGTCTATGGTCATACTGAAACGGCGTTTCATGGCTAGCTTAGTAATACATCATAGCCTTTAATTGTATTACGGTTGATTCTTGTTCGGTGTATTCTCATTGGATACATGCCCGGCTTGCGGAAGCAGGGACTTGGAATTCCTCATGTCTCACGAGCAAGCAGCTCAGATCAAATGCACGAACTGCGTAAACATTTGGTGGGGCCAAAGCTAGTCCAGAGAACAATCCGCAGCAAACTTAGCGTGCACTCTTGCCACGAAGAATACTGGGGAAACTGCTCAATAGCAGAGAGTAACATTTTCACAGTCCTGCGGATAGGTGATACGCCGAAGGTCATACGGCGACGACTAATATTCAGTAGAGAAGTATTACCAGAAAGCCTTTAATTGTATTACATTATTGTATAAAGGCTGGCGGTCATCTACATGATGCGTGTTTGTCCGGCCTGTGGGAGTCGGCGAATAGGATTGAGGCAGAGAAACACTTCGGAAGTACGAATTGAATATTTGCCTGCGTTTGAGGAGTTCACCCAAGTTGTATGCGCTAGCTGCCACAACCTGTGGTGGGATCGCAGCTAAGCTGGGGACGCGTGAGAGCCCACATCGCTGTGGGATATGAAGTCTTAACTCTTCTTTTCTGCGCATTGCTTTCTTGCAGCGTCTAGAACGACTCTCTGTTCGACTTGGGCAACCATCCTTCGTGTGTGGACTATGACATCTGGGTTCACTGAGATGCTATCTATGCCGGATTCAACAAGAAACTTCGCGAATTCAGGATAGACGCTTGGCGCTTGGCCGCAGATGCTTACGGTTTTGCCGTAGCTGTGGGCTGTCTCGATAAGTTCCTTGATTGCCCGTTTGACAGCGAGGTTTCTTTCGTCAAACAATGGCGCCAAAACTTCATTGTCCCTGTCGGCCCCGAGTATCAGCATTGTTAGGTCATTGCTGCCAATTGAGAAACCGTCCGCACCAGCTTTGCAGAATTCATCCGCCAATATTATGTTGCTGGGAATTTCTGCCATAATCCAGAGTTTGAAATCCTCTGACTGCACCAAGCCTTCCTGTCGGAGGAGCTCACGGATTTTCACGAATTCGTCTACCGTGCGGTTGAAGGGGATCATGCACCAAAGGTTTCTCATACCCATCTCGTTTCTGACTTTCTTGACCGCAGCAATCTCAAGCTTGAATGCGGGCTGGAACCGCGGGTCAGTGTACCGGCTCGCACCTCTCCAACCGATCAGCGGGTTCGCTTCTTTGATGGCACCCTCATATTTTTCTCCACCTTCGAGTTTAGCGTATTCGTTCGTTTTGAAGTCACTGAAGCGCAAAACGACCGTTCTCGGATAGAATGCTCTACAGATCGTTTCAAGTCCTGCTGACAACTTGTCAACGAATTCTTCAGGGTGCTTTTGCTCAATGAGCATCATGGGATGTTTCTTGACGTGGTCGCTTACGATGAATTCCATCCGCAGTAGGCCCACGCCGTCGACCGGTAACTGCGAGATTCTGTTGGCTAACTCTGGTTCACCAAGGTTGACGAAGATCTTTGTCCCGGTAACAGTAGGGTCCTTGAAAGCCGCCAATCCATCTGCTGCTGGTTGAGGTCTCGTGTCGAGCTCGGGGGTTTCTAGCACTATTCCCTTGTACACGATACCCATCTTTGCGTCAACTGTAACCTCTTCCCCGGTCTGTATTGTGTGAGTTCCAACTTTGGTTCCCGTTATGCACGGTATTCCTAATTCGCGACTTACAATGGCGGCATGGCATGTCATACCGCCGGCATCGGTGACGATTGCCCTTGACTTCTTCATTGTCGGCACCCAGTCGGGTGTAGTCATTTCGGTGACGAGGACTTCGCCGTTCTGAAACTCGCTTACGCGATCTGCCGTTAGGATAACGTGTGCCTTACCCGCTCCGACGCCAGGCGATGATGGCAGCCCTTTAAGGATAATTTTCTTCTCCGCCGCAACGAGAGGCGTGGGTTTCTTAATTGGACTTTTCTTGAGTGACCAAACTGTTTCGGGTCTTGCTTGTAGTATTAGTAGTTTCCCGGTCTGTGAGTCAACGCCCCATTCAATGTCCATTGCGTGCCCGTAGTGTTGTTCAATAGTCAACGCATATTTGGCCAGTTCAATTACTTCTTCATCTGTGATTACTTGCCGGTCCTTGAGATCGTCTGGAACCTTCTTCTCCTCTGTTCCCCCGGTCTTATTTCTCACAAGCATGATCGTCTTCGTGGGTATTTCCTTTCGGATGATTTTCATGCTCCCCTTATCTACGTAGTAGTCATCGGGAGTGACAGTCCCCTTCACGACGTACTCTCCTAACCCATAAGATGCCTCAACCAGGATTAAGGATTCATCGCCATTTGTTGGATCCATGGTGAACATAACGCCGCTGGATTCGGAGTAGCACATCATTTGCACTATTGCAGAAAGTGCGACGTCTTCGTGGTTGAAGCCTTTCTCAACTCGGTAGAAGATCGCGCGGTCTGTGAACAGACTCGCATAGCATTCCTTTACGCTCTCAATCACATTGCCTACTCCAGTAACGTTAAGGTAGCTTTCCTGTTGACCTGCGAAGCTGGCGTCGGGTAGGTCTTCAGCAGTTGCAGAGCTTCTAATGGCGACGAACGGGTTCTTGACTTTCTCTCGTTCGGCGAGTTTCTCATAGCCCTCGGCTATGACTCGTTCAAGTTCCTTCGGCATCGCCGCGGAACCAATCATCCCCCTGATTTCAGCACCAACCTTCTGGAGTGTGATCGTGTCGTTTGGGTCCAGCAAGGCCTTCAGGGCAGTAGCGATCTTGGATTCCAGCCCATTCCTTGCGAGGAACAACCTGAACGCGTCAGCAGTCAGGGCGAAGCCATAAGGTACCGGAACCTTCGTCTTGGAGGTCATTTCGCCCAGGCTTGCTGATTTTCCGCCAACGAGTGGCACATCTTGCTTACTGATTTGTTCGAACCAAAGTAGAAGGGGACCCATGTTTCAATTCCTCTGTCAGTCTCTTTGAAAGGTAACACTTCTGGGCGGAAGCCTTCAGAATAAGTAATATCTACGTACGGTAAATACGGGAACTTACATTGACAGGCGGCCTTCAAATCGAGCCCGATTACGACAACCCCATCGCCACTTCTCCGAGATACACGCTGTAACTCAGGATAGAAGTTCTTGAGGAGATACGGTTTGTACGTCTACTTGTTTGAAGAAGGCACCACGAGGCTCCGGAACCTCCTTGGCGGCAAGGGGGCAGATTTAGCGGAGATGACAGGCCTCGGCCTCCCTGTCCCCCCTGGCATGACCATAACAACCGAGGCATGCAACTACTACAATTCTCACGGGTCAAAGTTCCCAGATGGGCTTGAAGACGAAATCCGCGTGAAAATAAAAGCCCTCGAATCGAGAACTCAAAAAACCTTCGGAGACGCTGCAAATCCGCTGCTAGTTTCCGTTCGGTCCGGTGCACCAATCTCAATGCCGGGAATGATGGATACTGTACTCAACCTTGGCTTGAACGACAAAACAGTGAAAGGTGTCATCCGACAGACGAGCAACGAACGATTTGCGTACGACGACTACAGACGTTTCGTTCAGATGTTCGGTAAAGTGGTGCTCGGGGTCAAGGGCGACGGCTTCGAGTTAATCATTCGGCAACACAAAGAAAAGTTGGGTGTGAAATCCGATGTTGAGGTCGATGCGACAACTTGGGCGTCACTGGTTCAAGAATTCAAAGGTCTCATCAAAAAAGAGACGGGACAGGACTATCCCGAGGATCCGTGGACTCAACTGCAGATGGCGGTTGCGGCGGTCTTCCGATCATGGAATGGTCAAAGGGCTGTCTTCTACCGCTTGACCAACAAGATTCCTGAAACGCTAGGGACGGCCGTCAACGTTCAGACCATGGTCTTCGGAAACATGGGGGCTGATTCAGGGACCGGCGTTTGTTTTACGAGAAACCCTTCATCGGGGGAACCAAAGCTGTTTGGCGAGTTTCTCATGAACGCACAGGGCGAGGATGTGGTTGCCGGAATCAGAACGCCTAAGCCAATAGCCCAACTAGCCGATGAAATGCCCACTGTCTATAGCCAATTGCTTGACGTGTGCAAACTCCTCGAACGCCATTTCAGGGAAATGCAAGATATCGAATTCACAGTTGAAAGAGGAAAACTATTCATTCTTCAAACCCGCTCAGGGAAGCGAACCGCCCCCGCCGCCATTCGAATTGCTGTTGATATGGTCAAAGAAAGGCTGCTTACCAAGCAACAGGCACTGCTTCGGATTCTACCCTCGCACCTCGAACACATTGTGCACAAGCAGATTGATCCAGGATTCAACGCTAAACCAATAGCAACTGGTCTACCCGCGTCGCCTGGGGCTGCAACTGGGAAAGTGATTTTCGATACTGACGAAGCTCACTCTTTGGGCTCCAGCGGGGAGGACGTCATACTCGTTAGGGAGGAGACCACGCCAGAGGACATCCACGGGATGGTTGCTGCTAAGGGCGTGCTCACGAGCAGGGGAGGGATGACCTCTCATGCGGCGGTCGTAGCCCGCGGGATGGGAAAGCCCGCCGTTGTTGGTTGCGAACAGATAAGAATTGATCTGGCCACTGATTCTATGCAGACGCGCAAGGTTACGGTAAAGAAGAATGACATAATCACAATCGATGGGACGACTGGTAATGTGCTGCTCGGTACTGTGCCCACAATTGAACCGAGGCTGAGTGCTGAAGCTCAGCAGTTGTTAAGCTGGGCAGATGAGACTCGAAAACTCGGAGTCAGGGGGAACGCTGACACTCCAGAAGGGGCTGCGTTGGCCAGGGAGTTTGGGGCAGGCGGGATTGGCCTTTGCAGAACCGAACGAATGTTCAACGAACAGGACCGGCTTCCACTCGTCCAAGAGATGATACTCTCCACAACCGAAGAGGACCGTTTCCGCGCCTTAGAGAAGTTGAGGCCTCTACAGAAAGAGGATTTCAAACAAATACTCCGCAATATGCATGACCTACCGGTTACGATCCGATTACTGGACCTTCCACTCCACGAGTTTCTACCCAAATACGAAGAATTGGCAGCCGAAGTTGCCTCGCTGAAGGCGACAGGCGGTGACGCGGAATTGCTGGATTCAAAGGAACGAATGCTCAGGAAAGTCATGACGTTGGCTGAACATAATCCCATGCTAGGCCATAGGGGCTGCAGACTAGCGATAAGCCACCCTGAAATTTACGAGATGCAAACTCGTGCAATCTTCGAAGCCGCGGGCGAATTGCAAAGCGAAGGAGTTAGAGTTCGAGTGGAAATCATGCTCCCCCTAGTTGGAGCCGCCAATGAGATTCGGTTCCTGCGCGAAAAGATAACCTCCGTGGCCTCTAAGGTAATGGAGGAGAAGCGCATCAGTATCGACTACAAGATCGGGACCATGATAGAAGTTCCTAGAGCTGCATTGACGGCGGACGAGATAGCCCGCTATGCTGATTTCTTCTCCTTCGGGACAAACGATCTCACGCAGGCGACATTTGCATTCAGCAGGGATGATGCAGAAGCGAAGTTCTTCAAGGACTATTTCGACAAGAAGATCCTGAACTTCAACCCATTCGAGGTTCTTGACAGAGAAGGCGTTGGTAGGTTAATGCGCCTGGCAGTGGAGGCGGGTAGGAAGAGCAATCCGCAGCTAAAGGTTGGCATTTGTGGTGAACACGGCGGGGAGCCAAGCTCAGTTGAATTCTGCCATCAACTGCACCTCGACTATGTTAGTTGTTCCCCCTACAGAGTCCCCGTTGCACGCCTCGTCGCAGCCCAAGCAGAAGCCAGGGAGAGAGTGATTTCAACCAGCGAAAACTGATTACGGCCATCAAAAGCGATCTGTTCAATATCACAACAGCATAAGTTGCGATTTCAGGTAGAAATCGTTGTCTGAGACCCGACCAACCGTCATGGGTACACGTGGTGCCATTACTACCTCAAACTACATGGCTACATCGGCCGGATTCGAAATCCTTCTAGCCGGGGGAAACGCAATCGACGCTTCCATTGCTGCAGGATTGGCGCTGCATGTCGTCGAACCACATATGAATGGGATCGGCGGCGAAACCCCAATACTTCTGTACTCTGCTAGAAAGCGTAGAATCTTTGCCATATCAGGGCAAGGGCCTGCCCCAAAGGCTGCGACTCTCGAATTCTTCCAAGGAAACGGAATCAGGTTAATCCCAGGGGACGGGCTTCTTCCCGCAACGGTCCCCGCGTCCTTCGACGCTTGGATTACTTGCCTAAGGTTTTTTGGAACGATGACTCTCGGGGAAGTAATTGCCCCCGCCATTAGACTGGCCGAGGAAGGTTTTCCGGTGTATGCCGCGCTTCATCAGAATGTGACGCGACACGCCAAGCGTTTTCTCAGCGAATGGCCTACAACTGCAAGAATCTATCTTCCGCGCGGCAGAGCCCCTCGAATTGGCGAGGTTCTGAGACAAAAAGAACTGGCAAAGACTCTTCGCAACCTAGCGGAGGCGGAGCGGCGCGCTGGGAAGGACAGAGAGAAGGGGCTCGAAGCAGCGAAACGCTGTTTCTACGAAGGGCCCATCGCGCGAAAGATAGCGCAGTTCGCGGCAAAACGATCATTCAAGGATGCAACCGGAAAGTATCACAACGGGTTAATCACCCTGGAAGATCTTGCCGACTACAAGACGAGACTAGAGAAAACTGTGAACATAGTCTACAAGGGCGTAACCGTGCATAAGTGTGGACCCTGGAGCCAAGGACCTGTTCTCCTCCAACAGTTACGCTTGCTCGAAGGCTATGATCTAAGAAGGCTTCGACACAACTCAGCCGATTATATTCATCTAATCACGGAAGCGTCTAAGCTTGCTTTCGCGGATCGGGAGGCTTTCTACGGTGACCCGCTCTACACCGACGTCCCTCTCACAAGACTGCTTTCGCGTGGCTATTCTAGGAAGAGGAAGGAGCTCATCGACATGAGAAAGGCGTCACTAACGCTCCGGCCAGGCAGCGAATCTCACATCCCCGTTGCAGAGGGTACTACGTTCTATGCCGGTGACACAACCCACCTTGATGCCGTCGACTCAGATGGTAACATGGTTTCTGCAACTCCTAGCGGGGGGTGGATTTGGGGTTCTCCAGTGATCGAGGGTCTGGGGTTCCCGCTTGGAACGCGAGGCCAAATGTTCTCATTGGACGCCGCTCACCCGAATTGTATCGCGCCAGGGAAACGCCCGCGAACAACGTTAACTCCAAGCCTCATCACTTCGAAAAGGCGACCTGTTCTGGCCTTTGGGACGCCTGGCGGGGACCAACAAGACCAGTGGGCACTTCAATTCTTTCTCAATTTCGTGGAGTTCGGCATGGGTCTCCAGGGAGCCATTGATGCCCCATCATTCCATAATCAGCATTTTCCAAGCTCCTTCTATCCCAGAAAGGCAGAACTTGGCAGCCTGTACTTGGAAGGGCGAATACCCACAGGGATCGTGAACGAATTGAGGAGCCGAGGTCATAACGTGATTGTCCAAGGTGATTGGGTGAACGGCCGTATGACAGCAGTACATTATGATTGGGAGAATCATGTGGTGAGCGCTGCGGCCTCGTCGCGATATCAGACGGCCTACGCATTAGCACACTAACACGAATGACTCTCGACGCGGCATGGAAAGACAAGAGCACGCGGGTTAGATACCGACTACAGTCGTAGTGGTGCGCCGGGAGAGATTTGAACTCTCGACCGCCTTTCGCTGCCAATGACCGAGTCTCACATGACCTTCAACCAGAATCCATGATTGGACCTTTATCGGCGGAGAGAGGCTTGGACACTGCAGGCAATGAATCGTGGGTGGGACTTCTAACGGACAGCTCAAATTACCCAGTGGTTGAGGCGAAAGGCCTACAGAAAAGCTTCGACGGAGTCGAAGCGGTTCGGGGCATTAGCTTTGCAGTCCCTAAAGGCGAATGCTTTGGTTTCCTCGGCCCCAACGGGGCAGGGAAAACGACGACTATGAGGATTATAGGATGCGTTTCGCCATCAACCGCTGGTTCGTTTCACGTCTTCGGTTTGGATCCGAGTCGATCTCTAAGGGAAATCAAGAGACGGATTGGAGTCGTACCTCAGGAATCAAATTTAGACGAGGCATTGCCGGTTGAGGAGAACCTGACTGTCTACGCTCGATTCTTCAACGTGCCGTCACAATTAGCCAATCGACGGGCTAAGGAGCTGCTCAGCTTCATGGAGTTGACGGAGAAGAGGAATGCAAAGGTCGCCGACCTATCGGGAGGCATGAAGAGACGACTACTCATTTCTAGGGCACTAATGAGCGACCCTGAATTGTTGATTCTTGATGAGCCGACAACCGGGCTCGACCCCCAGGCGCGGCATCTCGTCTGGGACAAATTATTTGAGTTAAAAGGGCGTGGGGTCACGCAGATAATCACGACACACTACATGGACGAAGCTCAACAGCTGTGTGATAGGATCGTTATCATGGATCGAGGGTTGATAATGGAAGAGGGCAGGCCGAACGAACTGGTGGAGAAGCACATTGGCCGAGAAGTCCTCGAGATGAGATTGCCTGAGAAGCTCATTTCTGAAATACCGAAGGATGATCCTTTGATTCGAGGGTTTGATACCGCCAAGGATCTATTGATCCTATATTCGAACAAAGCTGATGCGCTATTAGACAAGATTCAGGCGATGGGTGTCAAAGCAGATTACGCGATTGTCCGGAGAAGCACATTAGAAGATGTTTTTCTAAAGCTAACAGGTAGGCGTTTGACCGAATGAACCCATTCAAGCCCGTGAGGTTCTCGCCACGTCAGGCGTTTAGGGTCTGGCAGCGGGAGGTCAGCGTCTACAGACATGTCTACAAGTCGACTATAATTTCGAATCTTATGGATCCGTTGGTGTATCTGCTCGCCTTAGGTTTTGGCTTGGGTGCGTACGTTACGCGAATTGAGGGGTTGTCCTACATTCAGTTCATTGCGCCTGGGCTAATTGCTTCATCGATAATGACGGCTGCGTCGTTCGAGACAACCATAAACACGTTCGTTCGAATCAATTTCGACAAAGTGTATGAAGCCATGATGGCGACCCCCGTAACTGTGGAAGACATCGTCGTGGGCGAATTGTTTTGGGCCACAACGAGGAGCACAATTTACGCAACCGTGATGCTTGTTGTTGTCGTCGCCCTCGGGCTCGTGCATTCTTGGTTTGCGATATTCGTGCCTTTCATGGGCGTACTAGGAGGTTTAATGTTCGCAGTTATCGGCTTAACCTATACTTCATTCTTGAAGAGCATATATCACGTGAACTACTTCTTCACCCTCTTTGTCACCCCGCTCTTCCTTTTCTCGGGAGTTTTCTATCCGTTGGATCCGCTACCGCAAATTGTGAAGGACATAGCATTCTTCAGTCCACTGTACCACCTTGTTAGCGTAGTTCGACCGTTGGTTCTCGGAAATGTCGGTATGCCCGTCCTGTTTGATCTCGCTTGGATTCTTGTGTTCCTCGCAATATTCACAGCAGTCCCAGTGAATTTGCTCCGAAGAAAACTAGTCAAGTAACTTAGTGGGCCGGGCCGGACTTGAACCGGCGACCATCTGCGCTCGGAACATTTGGTGGTGTTTGTCAGGCAGATATCCTAACCAGGCTAGACGACCGGCCCAAAGTGGCGCTGAATGAAGGACGCAGAGAAATAAAGACTACCCAATAGGTTGCAATGGTTCCGAGAATCCGGTGAGCCTAAGGTTAACTCGAAGCGCCCTTAGGGTGCCTTCGTTAAGAAATCGAAAGGTCTTTTTGTGAAGAAGAGAATTGTGGAAGGAGCTGGTAAGGTTGCCTAGACTTTACGACCAGATAATGCGTTTTGATAAACAGGTCCGCTTCGCCGCCATCGTAGATGGCCACGGCCGAATCTTGGAAGGGGGCATGCGTGAGGGCGTTCAGCCAATCGAACCCCTCGAAAAGACACCACACCTAATTGCGATGTTGGTCTCATTTCAGAAAGCTGAAGACCTGGCAGATTTCTTCGGCAGACCCGAGTATTCAATCCTGGTTCATGAGAAAATAATGGCCCTGCTCTTTCGTTCGGAGAAGAAGTTCGTGCTTGTCACGGCGGACAGGAAATTCGGCGTGAACAAGATTGCAAAGTTACGGAACTTGATTGTGAAAAAGCGCCAAAAGCGCTGAACATGTCCAGGATGCTGTCAGCTCGCTTGGTCACTCGAAGCGGCGACTGTTAAGGGCAGAGCTGTTTGTGATTCCGCTGGCTCCTGAACTGTGGTCGGCCGACCCCTATCAAAGATCCCACGAAGCCATTGTTTCACGTATGTTGATGGTAACTCCCAGAGCATGACCCTCTTGCTGTGCCGCATCGAATCATACATGAAACAGATGTGTGTGCAAAAACATTGATCAAGCTCAACCTGACGCACTTCCATCTTCCTTTCCAGTGAACCCCAAAACTCCTTGAAATTCATACCATAACGTCTTAGGTTTCCGATGGGTTTGCGGAGTTCGCAGACCCTTACATCCCCATTGTAATCAATAACGACTGAGGTTTGACCTGCTGTGCAGGGCATCTTCCACTTTGCGCGCTCAACATAATTCCGGTACTGTGTCTCATAGCTGAAAGCGTATCCCGCCTTCCAATACGCCCTCATCAAGGGCTCCAGCAATGATTTCTTCCGCGAGGGTTTCGAGAGGTATCGGAAATTAATCGGTAATACTTCTCGATAGATGCGCCCGAGCTTCTGTGGTTCTACGGCTTGAAGTGCTGGGTCTTTTGGGTCTCCGCGTATGACTTGGAAGTAGTGCCCATCGAGGTCGGCTTTCTCCTGGAAAAAGCGCCCCATCATTGTGATTTCGTTTTGATTTTCCTGTGTTATGACTGAATTTATGTAGAGTGTGAAGTTGGGCCAATCGGCTCGCAGAGCTTGAAGTTCAGCGATTGTGGCGAGGGCTTTCTCAAAGTTGCCTGCGACTCCCCTAATCTTGTCATGCGTCTCGCCGAGACCATCTATCGAAACGTCGATTTCAAGGTGAAGTTCGGGGCATGTATGTAGAACTTCTTTCACGACCTGAACAGTTTGAGCGGCGGGGATCCCATTGGTCGGGATGCGTACGTCGCGAATTTTGTTGTTCCGGTAGAATAGTTGTATTATTGCCGCAAGGTCCTTTCTAAGGAAAGGTTCACCGCCGGATACCCAAAGGTCGTGAAATTCAGGCATGGTTGATGATAGTTTGGTTAATTCTTCAAATGTGAGGTCGCCCTTGCGGTTTAGTTCAAGCCAGTAGAAGCATGTTCGGCATCTGGCGTTGCAGATTGAGGTTACAAAGAGGATGACTAGGTCAAGCTGTTTTACGAAGAGGGGTTTTGCGAAAGCTTCACGGTGAGGCAAGCGGGTTCATTTCCGTCAGCTTGTAAATTCGACCGCGCCATTCGATTTCACGGGTCCGGGTCGAATTAATTATGCAGTATGTCATAACCCAAGGAACAATAAGGCTTGCGATTGCTTCCTTAAATTTCGCTCTCCGGAATTCTTCTTTGAATTGGGGCATGGCTCGACTGAAGGTCGAGTTGCGCTGGATGCTTCGCAATATGCCTAGGAGGGATGGCGTGAAAAGCAAGGCTGATGGCACCAACCACAATGGGGCCACCGTCACCCCACATACCAAGCTAATGAGGCCCAGCAGAAACACGAAATCGAAGAATGCGTAAGCTCCCGCCGCATAATTCCAGAGGCCACGGTTGTAGACTTTAGTTAGGGCAGTTTGACGGGTCGCCCATCTAAGAAATTTGTGCCGGTCAGTTTGATTGAAAGTGGCGACGGTGCATTGGGGAAGAAATGTTGTTCGGTAACCATGTTTTCTTAATGCGGCGTTCAGGGCCAAATCGTCGCTAATCGCAGTAGGCCATAGCCGCCGAATGCCAATTTTATCAAGGGTTTCCGCCCTTACCGCCATCGCTCCACCCCAAGGGAAATTGTACCGGTCGTTGAAGAGCAGGTTCGTTCCGGAAGCGTTCCACGCAGACTCTGCGTAGGACCAAAATCCGCCCCGAGAAGGGAAGAGCCAACGGAAGCCAGTCGTAGCTCCCACGGACCCATCCTTGAGTGGATCAACTAGATTTCCAAGCCAAGTGGGCGTTACTCGTGCATCGCTGTCTACGATGGCGTAGACCTGCGCTTGTCCCCTATCTCGCGCCAAAGCGGTTAGGAGCGCTGCAACCTTCCCGCTAGCGGAGGCCGCGGGATCTGAAGTGTAAATCTGAGAATTTTCTTCCGAGCAGCGTGACAATACAGACTTGGCCACGGTGTAAGCTGGGTCTTCAGTTGAATCAACAACAATGGCGGTGTGGTAGTTATCGTACTTTTGATGCAACACGGCGGCCAGGTTTCCTTCCAGACCTGGTTCTTCTCCTTTACACGCCATGATTAGGCAGACTCGGGGGCGAAAACCTAGCTGCGGCCTCGCAAGCGCTTCTGAAGCTTTACGGTCAAATTCCAAACCCAAGTACAAAGAGTACAAAGAGGCTGCGACGGCAAGAAAACCAACTATGAGGAGGGAAACGTAAAGGGTCTCTCCGGGGAACAGAGGATATCCTCACTAGAAGCAGGATGCAGGATATATGTAACTAAGCTTCGATAACTTCGCATCTAATCTGTTTCAGCAACACGGCTGCTTGTTCCGGATCGATCTTGATTGTGTACAGTTGACTTGCAGTCCTAAGCTTCAGTTTTACGATATCCTTCAGCCGTTTCACGCGGCATTCTGTGGCCCGCTCTGAAATCTTCAGGAATTGTTCGGTGTCGGAAATCTCAGTCGGCATTCTAGCTCGGCTCTCTAATCGCTAAGAAAGGTTGGGAGAATATAAACCTGAACAGAATTCAAGGCGTGAAAATCAGTAGCTCTTCTTCGTATCGCCTTCCATCAACTATCGAACCGGGCGGTTTTCGCTCAACATGCCTTTGCGCAAGAAGCTCACCGAGTTTTCTGTCAGCTTCCTCACGCGAAATCGTGGGGTCTGTGAGCATCTTGAGTGGAACATCTACTCTGAGAGGGCGAGAAGGCATCACATGGCGTGTGATTTTGTGAGGCAGGAGGTGCCCCGTGATGCCGAATTCGCGAATTTGCTGTTTGCTGAAAATTGGTACAGAAATGATGAGATTCAGTTCGTTTGACTGGAGTTTTTGCAGGGCAGTAGTTTCCGGCGAGTAGGTCACAGCGTGCCCTTTCTTGACCATCGTTTTTTCGAGGCTTACCGCTGTTCTTGCGAGTTGAATTGGGTCTATTGATTCAGGCAATGAGAACTCCGCGTTGGTTCTGGTTATCATAATAGTTTGAGAATTGTTGCTCATTTTCGCCGGCTCAACCTTTCGCAATGAGTAGTGTAGCCCGGCGTCTATTAGCAGCCTTTCCGCGACTGTTTCAGCTTCGTCTACCGCGAAAAGCCTGAACCATGCTCCCACCTTGATCAGAGGGTTGTCGTAGTCGACCAAGCAGCAAGGAACAAAACGACACTTTAGCAGCCTCAATGAGTTGAAGCGGTGCATTCCATCTAGAATCACATAGTCCTCCTGATCGACGACCAGTGGATCTCGGAGTTCTCCCTCTCCTAGAACTTCATTCGCGAGCGATCCAACAACAGGGTCTATGACTTCTTCGTGCGGCTTGAGTTCGTCAAGGTTGACCATGGAAATTCTGAAACTCAGCTTTGACGAGCTAATTTCCATTCTTCAACCCTCGAGACGGAAGAAGGTGGGATTGGAGTGGGCTCTAAGGGTTACTGACAAGTGTTCGGTTTGAAAAGGGCGGTAGGTCAGCGGAAGAAAGATAGGGGAAACCGTTCGAACTGTCCCAAACGTGTCCTAAGATGAATTCTATTTCGTGAACTTCGTCATCTTAGTGCCGCAAGTCGGGCACGTCGCACGCATCATGTTACGACCCTTGGCAGTCTTCTCCATCGTGGTCTGATCGTCGGGCACAGTCTTCTTCTCCTTGCATTTCACGCAAAACATTTCGGCCAATGAACATTCCCTCCCCTTTCTGAATTGACTTGGTGTTAGCGGATGGCGAAGCCATAAAAGGCTTTGCTAATCAATCCTGAAGGTCGCAGCATTTCTTAACGAACTATGTAAGTTTTGATAAGTCAAAAGCAATCCTGGAATTGGGTCGCTCCAGAAACGATGGAACCATAAGCAAGTTAAGTGAAAACAGCGCGTTGGTTGATTGAATGCCAGCTCGAAAGCTAATATCAATTATCGGTACCGGAAAGTTGGGAAGCGCCGTCGCCCTGCAAGTGGCGCAGAGAGAACTAGGCGACCTGAGACTTGTTGACATAATTCAGGGCCTTCCACAAGGCGAAGCCCTCGACCTTGGGCAGATGGCAGCAGAACAGGGCGTGGACGTTGATATTGTTGGGTCAAATGATTACAAAGACATCGCGGGCTCAGACCTCGTTGTCGTCATTGGCGGTTTAGGTAGAAAACCTGGGATGACGAGGCTCGACCTGCAAGAAAAGAACGAAGCGATCATCCGAGGCATTGCCGAGAAGATCGTGGAATACGCTCCCAAAACATTAGTCTTGATGGTGACCAATCCGCTCGACGTGATGACCTACCTCGCTTGGAAGGTCACAGGATTCGAGCCCTCTCGAGTCTTTGGCCAGAGCGGAATGTTGGACACGATGCGTTTCAAGTACTTCATCGCGAAAGCGCTGAGAGTGTCGACGAGTTCGGTTCAAGCCGTAGTCATCGGTGAGCATGGGGATTCCATGGTTCCGTTGCCAAGGTTTTCAACTGTGAACGGTGTCCCGATAACCGAGTTGCTCTCAGCCGCGGAGGTCAATGATGCCGTTGACCATACCCGAAAGATTGCTGCTGAAGTCATTGCTCTGAAGGGAGCGACGATATACGCGCCCGCGCACGGAATTGCGCGAATGGTTGAGACCATCATCAAGGACAAGAAGATGGCGTTGTGCATGACGGCTCACTTGAACGGTCAATACGGACTCAAGGATGTGTATGTTGATGTTCCAGCGATTCTGGGCGCACAGGGTGTCGAGCGCGTAATTGAACTGAAGTTGAACCCTGAGGAATCTGCAGCCTTTCAGAAGTCCGTGGAAATTGTGAAGGCAGCCTGCGGTCATTTGAAAACGGTCAAGGCTTAAGCTTGTTCCCGGTACGCGCTCTAGCTACTCGGTTTGCTATTTGCGCGGCGACAACGCCTGCGGCTATACCTGAATCAATGTTTACAACCGATAGCCCAAGGGAGCAGGCCTGAAGCATGGCCATTAACGCCGCTTGCCCTTTCCCACCATAACCGTAGCCCGACGAACTAGGGACAGCAATAATAGGTATGTCGACTAGGCCTGCCACTACTGTCGGTAACGCTCCTTCGCGGCCCGCTACGACGATAAGGCAGTCAACGTTGTTCTTCACCATACCCGTCAATGGTTCGACCAATCGGTGGATGCCAGCGACTCCCGCGTCTGCTTCCAGAAAAGTTTCGCAACCCATTTCTTCTGCAATCATTGCTGCTTCTTCAGCGACTGGCAGATCAACCGTTCCGGCAGTTATGATGCCAACCCGACCGCCAGTCTCGACCTTTTTGTGACCAGTGTCACTGATTACGATGGTTGCAGCGTGCGGAGGTTTTTTCACTTCATAACCAACGAAGTGTTCTTTTAATTTCTGTAATTGCTGTTCGCTCACTCGGCTAACGATCGCTCGTCCATTCCTCGTAACCATCAAGTCGCAAATTTGAAGTAGGTCTCCGCTTGATTTTCCTTCGGCGAATATTATCTCAGGGACCCCGCGTCGAATCGTCCTTCCAATATCCAGCCGAGCTATCTTGGCAACATTCTCGATAGTGTTGATTTTCAACGCCCTCTCAGCATCATCGACAGAAATTTCGCCCTTGCGTAGTTTCTCAAGAATCTCTCGCAAGAAATTTCGCCAGCGTGGAAACGCCTAAGTACGAAGAGCTATAAGACCTACCATAAAATGTTACCAGCAATAGCGTCCGAACAATCGATGCAAGTCACGCTTCGAAATGTGCCCCCTGCTCTCCGCGAGAAGACTTCGAAGGCCCTGACTATGTTCAGTGGATATGGTAAGGTCATCGTAGCGTTCTCCGGGGGAATAGATAGCACCCTCGTAGCCCTCTTTGCGAAACTCGCACTTGGCGAGAATGCGATCGCGGTAACCGCGGACTCCCCTAGCCTTCCGTCGTCCGAATTGAAAGAGGCCGAGCAACTGGCTGAGGTGATAGGCATCAGGCACATGGTCATTCGAACCGAGGAATTAGATGATCCGAGGTATGCGGTTAACCCTGCTAACCGGTGCTATTTCTGCAAAAAAGAGTTGAGCCTTAAACTGAAAGAGCTGGCCTCCAACCTTGGGATTTCGATCATTGCGGATGGAACTAACCTAGACGACCTACAGGGGCACAGACCCGGAGCGGCAGCCCTCGCGCAAGAAGCCGTGAAGAGGCCGCTAGCCGAAGTTGGATTCACAAAGGGTGAGGTCAGAGAGTTAGCTAGGTTGTTCGGGCTTCCGAACTTCGACAAGCCGTCGATGCCATGCCTCTCCTCACGAATTCAGTACGGTCAAGCAATATCCCCGGAACGGCTGCAACGAGTTGAGAAATCGGAGAACTTCATTCGCTCGCTAATAGGGGTAAAAGAGTTACGTGTTAGAGATCACGGAAACTTAGCAAGAATCGAGGTGGGGAAAGATGAGCGGAAGCTCTTCTTCAACGAGTACCTACTTGATACAATTGGGAAGAAGTTGCGGGATTTCGGATTCATGTACGTCTCTTTCGACCTATTCGGTTACAGGACCGGAAGCATGAATGAAACATTAATTTCCAGCATAAGATCAGAGCCAGAATCGCTCATGGACTCTAGAGCCTCAAGGCCTAGCCACCGTGGGCAACAGGCAGCAATGCCAACTCATCGCCTTCCTTGAGTTCAGTTTCAAGACCCCTCAGGGTGTTAATCTCCCTTCCCGAGACCATGATTAGAGCGTTGGGCCGAGGGTCCGAAGTCGTACTGTCCATGAGTAATGATCTGAGAGTCCTAAACTCTCCTAGCGCAAATATTCGCTCGATCGCAGACTTGACAGTGCGTTCATTCTCAGGAAGCTCAACGGTGAGACTGTTCGCGCTGGCGGCTGACCTGAAGACGCCGTACAGTTTTAGTTGTACTCGCATCACTATTCTTCCGGAGGCCCGTCGAGTTTGCCCGCACTTATAGGATTTGCACGAGCAAACTATGGTTTTCTAACACATTAGCATCAAAGCTCCAACTAGGCTAATGCCGCGAGACCTTCAATTTTTGCCTTGAAATAAGCAAGAATTCTAATTCACAAGCGTTCGTAAACGAGTCATCTTTGCGATAAGAATCTCGCCCTCGTTTTCCGCGATTTTGACACGTAATGCTTACTTAATGTTATTAATTATTGTCCGGACCTCGCTTCGTCGAACAAAACAGTGGTTGGTTCCAGTGGGCAAGACGAAGCTATCAATCATACTGATTACCGTATCATTAATTGTGTTGGCTGTTGGCGCGATTCCCGCGAGTGCGCAAATGGGCGTTTGGCGCGACATCAACCCAGACGCTTACATCACCCCGGCTGCGAACCCGCAATTGAATTCCATCTATATGCTGTCATCGACAGAGGGATGGGCTGTCGGAGATTCCAGACCGACCACAAATACGATACTGGCGCTCCCAGCAATATTCCACTATGACGGATCAACATGGAATATTGTCCCAGCGCCCAAATTCCCAAGCTTCCCCTATACGCAAGCCGCTTACAATTTGACCTCAGTAACGTTTGGGTCCCCAAACAATCCGATTAGTAGAAACGATGGTTGGGCGGTCGGTTTCAATGGTACACTAGGCGCTGTCGTTGTGGGCCCGCCATTAACCCAACCATGTTCTGTTGTACCCACTCCGACTTTGAATCCCTGCCAGTCGGTTGCTCTACACTGGGACGGCGTTACTTGGCGTGCGGAAACCGCCGGCTTAAGCGGCGCGGATGCGGGACCGCTGTGGTCAGCGTTCATGGTCAGTTCAACTGATATTTGGGCCGTAGGACAGAACGAGCTGGGAACTGCTGGGACATTTTGGCATTGGACTGGCGTTCCGGGACTCGGCGGAGGATGGAATGAACCACAAATACCAGTCAAGGGCACATTCTTCTATGGCGTGTTCATGGTGAGCGCAACTGAAGGTTGGGCCGTCGGGTCAGGTGGCGCAATCTACCATTACTTCGGCGGCGTTTGGACCGCTTCCAGTTCTCCCATAACGGTTCCGCTAAGATCCGTATACATGCTGAGCCCAACGGAGGGATGGGCGGCTGGCGACGGAGGCACTATCGCTCACTATGCAGCGGGTACGTGGACAGGTCCCGTTAGTCCGGGAACGACGTTCAACAACCTGTTGTCAGTATTCATGATTTCCTCAACCGAAGGTTGGGCCTTCGGAAAAGCTGGCACGATACTTCATTATTCGGGCGGTTCATGGACGGCACTTCCACCTAACCTCGTACCAACGACCCCAGTAGCATCATTGAACTTCAACTCAGCATATTTCACAAGCGCCACCGACGGATGGGGCGTTGGAACTGATGGAGTGGTTCTTCATTTCGACGGGACAAACTACGGGACTATAACTAGCCCGACGATTAATAATTTCACATCAATTTCCTTCGGGCCACCCTTGACGGGTCCTATCGACCCGAATAATGGTTGGGCCGTAGGTAACGCGTCCACAACGGGAACCAACGAGCCGACGATTTATCATTGGAACGGATTTGTGTGGACGAAGGGTGTTGCTATTGGCGTTCAGAACAATCTGAATTCCGTCTTCATGGTGAACGGTGGCGACGCGTGGACTGTGGGTGGCGGAGTCACGCACCTGACTGCTACGTGCGCGGTACTTCCATGCCCAGTGATCCTGCATTTCACAGGAGGATCCTGGAATACCCTTACTCCGCCGTCAGGGTCCTACTTCCTCAATTCGGTTTTCATGGTGAGTTCGACCGAGGGATGGGCAGTTGGCCAGCAATCCGTGCCGCCGTACCTGTGCCCGCCGAGGCTGACAATGTGTACTACTGCCGGGATAATCCTTCATTACACAGTTACTGGAGGTGTAGGAACTTGGGCCATCTTTCCTGCTCCCTCGAGCCCCGCCCCTACGCCACCACTCAAATCAGTTTTCATGCTGGGCGCAAATGAGGGTTGGGCTGTAGGAGACAATGCGACGATCCTTCATTATACGGTGACCGGTGGCATCGGTACATGGAATCCTATAGTGGTTAGTGGAACGCCGGGGCTGAGCCCGAACGCGAATCTCACGTCCGTGTTCATGCTAAGCCCGACGAGCGGATGGGCTGTTGGTGGCATACAGGTATGCCCGGTTGGCTGTCTGGGTGCACTAAACGACGCCCCCGTTATCATTTACTGGGATGGAACAAAATGGGAACCGATAACCACGCCGCCAATTCCGGGCTTCATCACGCCGAGCGGACATACAAGTGGGATTCTCAAATCAGTCTTCTTCACTACGCCTAATGATGGTTGGGCGGTGGGCTATCCTGGAATGCTTGTGGCCAACATAATGCATTGGGATGGTACCGCTTGGAACCTTGTCACCTTGTCCCCCTCTTTGCTCGGCGCCACCGCTACTGGTCTAGGAGGTGCGCCACCAATCCTCACGTCCATATACATGACCACTGAAACCAGTGGCTGGATTGTTGGCGCTGAACCTGAATTCGGTTCTTCCACCTCCGACCCAACATTCTTCACTGATCCCACGATCCCACGGCAGGAATTCATGAAACCGCTTTCAACTATCCTTAGGTTCGCGCCGTTCGGAGGTATTTTCTCAACGACCTCCACAAACACGCTAGTATCAACGGTGTCTACTTCCACGACTGCTCTGACAACAACCATCACGACCTCGGTATCTACGGTGCCGGGCAGCGTGCCGATAACGATCAAGGTAGTCGACAGTCTAGGCAACCCGGTTCAGGGCGCAACCGTCAGTATTCCATCACTAGGGATGCAAGGCCAAACGGATTCCCAGGGCACAATTACTTTCACAGTACCACTAGGAACATATACGGTGAATATCGCTAAAGGTTCAACTTCAGCGTCTCCTTCGATTAACGTCGTAAGCGGAGGTCAAACGTTTACCCTCACCTTAGCGGTGGGGGGCGCTGGTATTCCAGGGTTCCCGGTTGAATCAATCGCCGCGGGATTATTCTTGGGCATGATGGCGCTCCTGCTAGCGCGTCGTAAGCGGAGATCGAGAGTTTGACCGCGGAGGAAAATCCGATGCACAACCGCCGTATCAGAATGGCGAACATCACTGCCACGCTTCCAGTCCAATTGCTGGATAGGGTGGATGAGCTAATCGATAATGACAGGGCACCATCTAGGTCATACGTGATACGAGAGGCTGTTACGAAATACCTGAAGGACTTTGAGAGGAAGTAATGTATTTGTGTGGCATAAGAAAACGAACTCATCGACGAGCAGGGCTCCCTCTCGCTGATACATTATTAGAGAGGCTGTAAGGAAGTATCTCAGGGAGCTCAAGCATAATTGACGTGTTCGTGTGGCACAGGACAACACTCAAATAGCATGACGTACACCTCAGCGACCAGTTGGTATGAAGGTCAGGTCTGAATTGTCTAAGAGGAAGCTTCCGATTCTCCTAGCACTCGCGGTTTCCGTCATTATTTTGGTGTCGAGTTTAGTGCCTTCAACAGTCGCGACAGCCGGACAATGGCGGCTGCTGAACCCCACCGAGTATGTGCCGGTTCCCGGTCCGACATCAAATCTGAAGAGCGTGTTCATGATTAACGGTGGAACAAGCGGGAAAGGCAGCGGCAACGGTTGGGCCGTGGGTGAAGATGGGCTGATATTCTTCTGGGACGGATTTTCATGGAACCAAGCCACTCCACCTTCTTCGACATGCACCTATGATTCGGTCAATTTCGGAGGGCCACTGAACCCCATTTCGAACGGTGTACAGACAACCTCTGGATGGACAGTCGGACTGTGCGGGACTGCCGCGACTTCACTCTACTGGAGCGGGGTTGGATGGCAAAGCTACCCAGTTCCCGCGTCGGGAGCATCTGAAGCGAGGTCCGTTTTCCTGATCAAGTCGGCATCATCGACCACCGACAACGTGATTGCGATTGCCGTAGGCAACGATGCAGGTTTTCCTGGCGGGGCGATCTGGACTTGGAACGGAGTTCCAGGAAACGGCGGAGGCTGGGTTGAACTCCCTTCAGCGCCTACACCGAATAATCTCAACTCGGTATACATGACACAAGCTTACCTTTCGACCTGCGTCGGGCCCGGTGTTCAAGGAGTCGCCGTAGGTGACTTGGGGACTATACTCACAGATTGCGGGACTTGGAGTGCTGCTGCGACCCCCGTGGCCGCAAACCTGTACGGCGTCGCGATGTCTTCCTCGACGAGCGGCTGGGCCGTTGGAGCCTCCTGCACGATTATACGCACAACTAACGGTGTAACCTGGGCTCAGTATACGCCGATACCGTGCCTCGACCCCACCAAAACGTTAAGGTCCGTCGTACTGCTAAGCTCATCAGAAGGTTGGGCCGTAGGCGATTCAGACGCCAATGGTCATCCCGCTATACTTCACGGGACATCCCTAGATTCATCGCCTCAATGGACACAGGTTCCGGTCAATCAAGTAACCCCCACAGGACCGGTATCAGGTATAGGCCTCAATTCCATAACCTTCGCCACTTCGGGCGGAAACCTATGGGCGGTTGGTGCGTCGGGTGTTGCTGCTTTCTGCCAGAACAACTGCAGTTCAATGTCAAGCTCGATTTGGAGTACCACAACATCCCCATTGACGGGCGCCGCTACTCCCTATCAGCTGAATTCCGTATACATGGACAGTGACAGCGACGGATGGGCCGTAGGCCAAGCCAATCCTTTGGGCGCGCCTGTCTTGATTCAGTGGAACGGATACAGCTGGACTCAAGCCGCTTCTGTGCTTCCTGTTGTTACAGCGCCTCTGTACGGCGTGGCCATGTCGGGCTCATCGAACGCGTGGGCAGTAGGTGGAACGAGTACGAACGTTCCATCAACCCTCTATTTCAACGGTAACACATGGACCGGAGTCGCCGCTCCAAGCTGCACCTGCATTCTCAAGTCTGCATTCATGATAAGCGGGTCCGAAACTTGGTCAGTTGGGACAAATGGAGTAATCATGCACTCTACTACACAGGGTGGAACCTTCTCGTCTACCACCAGTCCTGTCCCGGCAGCAGCGACTCTGGATACTGTCTTCTTCACGGATTCGCAGAACGGCTGGGCCGGTGGAACATGTACCGCAGTTACAGCTAACTGCTTGGCTGTTGGTGATCCGATAATAATCCACACGGCGACCGATGGGGGCGATAACTGGGGCACGATTTTTACGGCCAGCCTCGGCCTACCCGTAACATCACCTACCTCCTATACTATTACATCGTTGTTCTTCCAAGACAACACCCACGGTTGGGCGACTGCGTCAAGCGGGTTCGCGAATCCCACCCTCATCCTTTTCTGGAACGGCGTTTCGTGGACTAAGGCTTCCCCAATAACGACGCATCCAAACGACGACTTGTTCGGTATCTCAGTGGAAGGAGGCACTCCTGCAACCGACGGTTGGGCAGTCGGACAGGATAGCGCCACAAGTATTCCGATGACGCTTCACTATGATGGTACCTCGTGGACGGAGATGTCTCTGACCCCCGCCATTCCAAATCCGGCGGTGCCGTCCCCGAACGGTGGGCTACTTGCGCTCTATCTTAGGTCAAGCACTAACGGTTTGGCCGTCGGCACGGGCTTTGGTGCTAATACGCTCGCAACAATTCTTCACCTCGACCCTCCGGGCTCATTCCAGAACACCGTTGTACAACAGACAACTGTAACGAACATCGTCACGACAACTCCAAGTGCAACTTCAATTACGAGCAGCACATCGGTCACTTCAACGAGTTCATCAACGACGGCGAGTAGTTCATCAACGACGACGAGTACCTTACCACCGACTACGATAGTGAGCACATCGATGGCGACAGTCACGGTCGGGAACACACCCACAACTACGACTTCGCAGGCTACAAGTTCGGTTTCAACGCCTATGGCGCTGCCCCCAATCCCAGGCTTCCCACTGGAATCGATCCTTGCAGGCATACTCGTTGGCATCGCGGCCCTGACAATTCTCAGACGACGCAGAAAGTAGGCCGCCGTGCTTCGTCTCAGGTTACAACCTGACACGCTCTTTGCGCCATCCCAACGATGCTCTCTATGGCTGAGACAATCAACGTTAGGCTTCAACTACGCAACAGACTGTTAAACCACCGCATCATGGCCACTGGAAAATGACATGGGTTTGAGGGTTTTTGCGGGTAGCTTTATCTTCCGAGCTTCCAACACGACTGTTGATTTCGGTTGAGGCTCAAATCACTAATCACAATGTGCATCGTTCTGGCGGCTTTAGTTGGTACGTTGAGTTTAACCGCCCCTGCCTCAGCTAACAGCCCGCAAGAGACAACCAGCATTAGTTTCACAATCACAACGACAACGAACTACCCAGTCCAAACGGGCGGCATGTTACAGGTGAATTTTAACTCGGTTCAAGTGGACACTGTTCCCCCGCAGGCCTACTCGTTCGGGGTTAACGCCAAGACTTCTCTAGGCTTGTGGATAACCAGGCTGCACTGGGAGTTTGGCGACGGTGCATTCCTGGATGTTCCATATTGTTGCCAGAGCCAGGTCAGCGAGGTACAGAACCACGCTTACTCTCAACCAGGCTCATACACGGTAGTCGTAGTGGCTTATGATAACTCGGGGAACTTTGGCGACGCATTCGTCACCGTAAACTGGGTACAACCTGTCCCAGAGTACCAAACCCCCGGCCTACCACTCTTAATGTCCGTGTTTGCAGTCCTCGTAGTCGCGACATATGCAAAGAGCAAACGCCCCGTCCGCAGGCCTGTCTAATTCACCAAGGGTTACCTTCCCTTGGCACCGTTTGGCACCACCCCTTGATGGGTGGATCCACCCTAGCCCATGCCAGCTTGGTGCAACAGAACCCTTTTTCCCAGCTTAAAAAGGCCTTATATATTGAAGGTGGTTACGAGTGCCCAATTCCCCCCTATATAAGGTGACCAATCTGCCGGTCAAGAAGGCATTCATCAACGTCGAAAACGTCGTCGCCTCCGCGACCCTTCACCAGAATATCGACCTAAATTCAATCGTTCGCGTTTTCCCCGGCGTCGAATACCGACCCGAACAATTCCCCGGGCTCGTGTACAGGCTGAAGAAACCGAAAACGGCCACACTGATCTTCAGCTCGGGAAAGATGGTATGCACCGGTGCGAAGTCGGAGCGGCAAGCTAGGAAGGCTGTAATGAAAGTTGTCGATGAACTGAAGAGGAATGGCATCGTCATACTTGGCAAGCCGGAAATTATGATTCAGAATATTGTTGCGTCAGCCGGCCTCGGCGGAGCCATCGACCTGGAAAAGTCCACCTACTCGCTTAAACGCACGATGTACGAGCCAGAACAATTTCCAGGCCTAATCTACCGAATGGACGACCCGAAAGTCGTCATACTTCTATTCGCGAGCGGAAAATTAGTCTGCACAGGGGCGAAGAAGGAAACAGAAGTTCACAGGGCCGTCAATAAGCTTCAAGAAACACTTGAGGAAAAAGTTCTCATAGCATACGAAGCACCCGAGGCGACCCCCAAATCCTAAGGGCGGAAGCGAAAATGAGCAAGGCCCGCCAGTAGCCTCTATTGATTGGCAATGGCGGAGAAACGAAAGATCGCGGCCTACATTCTGATTAAGATCGCTCCAGGCAAGTCGAGGAACATTACCGATCAGTTATCGAAGATCGAAGGCGTAAAGACAGCGCACCCGGTCACGGGTATGTTCGATATCATCGCATACCTTGAAGCTGCCGACATCAACAACCTCACCGGAACCGTTAGGACACGCATACAAACATTAGGCGGCGTGCTTCGCACACACACTGCAATAGTGGGTGAACTCGTCACTACAGGTGACTGAGACCCAAACACGCTTTGTTTCTTGAGGTATTCGCGAAGCTATGCTCTACTTGTGCTTCCTAGCAGATTTCGATTCGCTATATTCAACAAAGATGATTAACGCAATTAATAGAATTATGAGAGTAATCCCTAGAGGTCCGCGGAGTTCTAGGCTTATCAGCCCGATGTAAGGGATTTTCATTACGTACACTCCCATGAGGTTCTCAGCGGGCACCCTCCAGCCATCCTGAACGCCATTGTGGTCGCCCTTAGTTTCGAAGAAAAGTGAGCCTCCATCGTTGAGCACAGCAATAACGCGATGGACTATCGGCATGTCATATTCGTACGGGCTGTGGAAGATGATGATTGTTCCCACCGTCACGCTTTGTGGGTCTACGCCCCGAACAATGATGATGTCCCCAACGTTCAGTACGGGCACCATGCTTCCCGATGAGACGACCATTAACGGGGAATCTGTGTGAAGCGCTAAACGCATCACCTCAACCCCTCCATAGGTTGCCGCGAAAAGTATGGCGATGAGAATCAGGACGCGCACAGTAGGATTCTTGAATGCTCGGACGGCTTTTGAGAAAGGACTGTCCTTAGACAAGCTTAGGTCGCAACCTCGAAACCACCCATCATTGATATTACTTTCGCATTTCCTACGCGCCTGAGTCAGGGCTTTGAACCCGACGGCTGCCCTTGCATGAGTCGGGCAAGTTCAAGCGTGGCGCGCTCCCCCGCCTCTAAGAAACTGATTCCGCCTTCGGTGATTTTGTAGATGCGACGGCCGCGGCCCTTTTCCGATTCCCATTCTCCCTGAATGTAACCATCCTCTTCAAGTGAATGTAGCAACGGATAGAGTGTTCCCGCGCTCAGGTAGACTCGATACTTGTCTCGGATTGCAATATTTACTTCGTAACCCCATTGAGGCTTCGCGCGTAGGAGCCTAAGTATGATTAGGTCAAGGTTGTTCTTGACCACCCGCTCTCGCCAATCTTTCTCCATGTTTCTTATCAAGCGTTAAGCCTCGCGACTTCTTGACATGCAAGCGATTAGTGGAATACGGTTACTCCCTTCATGCCCTGAATTATAAGTTCCCATTGGTTTCGGGCAATATGGCAGGAGGTCGGTCGGTGATGTTTACTGTTTATTCAACTATGTTGACTTGGCTTCCTTGACCGAGGCCAAGTGGCTGCTCTTCGAATTTCACTACGAGAAAGTCTGTCTCAATCCCGATGACTTTGCCTTTGAAATCCTTGGTCTTCGAGAATTGGAAGCTTGCATCGTGACCGATGAAACGGTCCAAGTCTGTCTCGGAGACTGTTATCCATGCCTTGTTTTCAGCGTCGTCAAATGTGATAACCACGCCTATCAATTTAGCCGACCTAGTTGGGTAGGTAACAGTTGTGAGTCTTGAAGTTTTCCAACAGACTCAGTCTAACTGCCGGCATGGCTTCGGTATTTAGCCCTCTACTCACCATTCCCTATTTCCTCCAGCCTTTGCCTTCGTCTTTCCTCAGCCTCCTTCCAGCGGCGTTTTTCCTCGTCCGTCTCGAGTTTCAAGAGGGGGACTTGGATGGGTCTATGAGACTTGTCGAGGGCGACGTAGGTGAGGAAACATGTGCCCGTGTGCCTAACTTCTCCTGTTATGGGATTTTCAGCTTCGACGCGGACACCAATTTCCATCGAAGTTCTGTGAACGTAATTGATGGAACCGATTAGACGTAGCATGTCGCCGATGTAGACTGGGGAATAGAAGTCCATTCGGTCTATTGATGCAGTTACCACGTTGCTGCGGGCGTGCTTGAGGGCGACAATGGATGCTGCTTCATCAATCATCCTGAGTATGCTGCCGCCGAATACGTTTCCCGCTACATTCGCATCCATGGGCATCATTATTCGGACCATGGTGGTTGACGATTGACTTGGAGTCTTCGCGGTTTGAGCCATAATCATTGACCGAATGTCAAGGGTAGTAATCTTATGGAATAACGGTTTCTCTGGTTGAATTCAGGGCCGTGGGTCGATTCGAGAGCCTTCACGAGTGGATCTACTCAAGAATTGGTTGTTTGGGCAGCCACACCTTTCACCTTAGTTTTGGTTTGGAAAGAATTAATATAGATAAGAGCCTAGGCCCGCCTTAGTTCACTTTGTACGGTGGTTAATATGGAGACAATTCAGGTAGAAAGGGCTGAGACTAAGCTAATCAGGGAAACCAGAAGCATCTGCCCTGATTGCAACAGGATTCTTGCCGCAAATGTCTTCGAACGTGAAGGCAAAATTTGGTTAGGCAAAACTTGTCCAGAACATGGCGAGATAGAGGAACTGTACTTCGGTTCCGCCGACATGTACTACAAGTTCTCTAAGTTCTCCCACAATGGTAAGGGTATCGAGAACCCGAACGTTCCCTTGGAGAAGTGTGCCTGCCCAACTAACTGCGGCCTTTGTACGAGTCACCTTAGCCACTCAGGGCTAACGAACCTCGTAATCACCAACCGCTGCGACCTAACCTGTTGGTACTGTTTCTTCTACGCTAAGAAAGGAGTTGAGGGCGCATACGTCTATGAACCTACACAGGCAAAGATTCGTGAAATGGTTCAAGTCCTCCGCGCGGAGAGGCCTGTACCAGGCAATGCAATCCAAATCACAGGCGGAGAACCAACGCTACGGGAAGACCTACCCGAAATCATCCGAATATGCAAGGAAGAAGGCGTTGAGCACATCCAGCTGAACAGTAACGCAATCAATATGGCGCAAGATTCCGGCTGCGCAAGGCGAGTCAGGGAAGCCGGAGTCAATACAGTTTACATGAGCTTCGACGGTGTCACCCCAAGAACGAACCCGAAGAACCATTGGGAAGCGCCGATTGCAATTGAAAACTGCCGACAAGCAGGACTAGGAGTCGTCCTCGTCCCAACAGTCATCAAGAGCATAAATGACCATGAATTAGGGGGCCTCATCAGATTCGGCCAAAGAAACATGGACGTAATCCACGCAGTGAACTTCCAGCCAGTCTCGTTGACAGGTCGGCTCAGCAAGTCCGAGCGAGAGAAATACCGAATAACGATCCCAGACTGCATCCAACGCATCGAAGAGCAGACGAACGGAGAGGTTCGAAGTGAAGACTGGTTCCCAGTCCCAAGTTGCGTTCCAATAACACACTTCGTCGAAGCCCTAACGAAACGCCCAAGATACGAGCTCTCAATCCACTTCGCCTGCGGAGCGGGCACCTACGTATTCAAAGAGGGCGACAAGCTAGTTCCGCTCTCATCGTTCGTTGACCTAGAAGGTCTCCTCGAATACTTGGATGAGAAGGCGGATGAGCTTAAGGCTGGCAAGAACAAATACCTAGTCGTTGCGAAAGTCCTCGCCAAGATGGGAACTTTCATCGACAGAAGCAAACAACCAAAGGGCCTAGCACTCAGCAAACTCCTCTTCAATGCACTAGTAAAGAACGACTACAGCTCCCTCGGAGCATTCCACCACAAATCCATGTTCCTAGGCATGATGCACTTCATGGACAAGTACAACCACGACGAAGAACGTCTCCGAAGATGCGACATACACTACCTAAGCCCAGACATGAGAATCATCCCATTCTGCGCATTCAACGTAATTCCAGAATGGTACAGGGACGCGATACAGCCAAAGTACGGAATTCCAATCGAACAATGGGAGAAGGAACACAAGACAACCCTCGAACAAGGATTGTACAAGGGCACACTCAGAAAAGGTAAGGGACACGCAGCAGGCTGCGGATGCCCACTCGGCGCGCTCAACACACCAAGCTCAGAACTACTCTCAATCGAGAACGGCATGATAAAGGGCAAGTAAGCAAGCCATAACACGGCTTCGCCCTTCACCCTTTTTTCCTTCCACCTCCAAAGTTACTGTAGACTCTGCGTCGGATTTGCTTGAAGAAAATCCGACGGTCTGTAAACCTGAACGTTTTTGTGTTGAACCAATTCTTAGTTCAGATAGCATTTCGGTGAGGCGGCTCTAGAATGGAACCCGATTATGATGTCATAATCGCCGGGGCTGGAATTGCAGGAATGATTACCGCAGCATCTGCTGCAAAGCACTCTAATCAGAATCTTAGGATTTTGGTTGTTGACCGAAACCCTAGGTCTCAAGCAGGAATGAAAACCGCGACTGGTTGGGTTTGCGGAGACGCAGTCAGCAAGAACAGCGTAGACTATCTGGCCTCAGAGGTAGGGATACACTATGGCAAACCTGAACTTGAGCGACCCGTTCACGGCGTAGTTGCATATTCCCCGGACCACGAATCAAAGGCCATGTTCGACGGGGAGGGTTTCGTCTTAAACCGCAAACTCCTGCCTCAAAGGCAGTTGAACGACGCGGAGAAACTTGGCGTAGAATTCTTGTTCGAGGCCTATGCTGACGCACTCGTCCATGAGGGCGGTTTCATCAAGGGCATTCATTGTAGGTCGTCGAAGGATAACTCCAGTTTCAAGAAGACTGCGAAGCTAATCGTAGACGCCACGGGATCAGCCTCGCGGCTTCGAACAAGCCTTCCAATAGACAGCCACATCGAGAAAGAGATCGACAAGGAAAACGACCTGGAATCAACGGGACGATACATTCTCAGGTTTGACGTTGCCAAGAAGGACGGAACGTTCTTCGACCCTGATTATTGTATCATTCACTTGGACCGGGAGATCGCGCCAGGCGGGTATGCTTGGGTGTTTCCGAAGGGCGAGGACAAGGTGAACATCGGCCTCGGTGTCCAGAAGAGACTGCTTGAACAACGAAATAGACAATTGGGGCGAAACGATACCTTACAGTCCTTAATCGATGAGTACGTGCGCACGAATCCAGTCATTAAGAATTGGAAGCTTGCGGACGGTTCGGAGGATATTGGAAACGAGAAAGGGAGCTGGCAGGTGCCTGTCCGAAGACAGAACGATTGCATGGTCGCAAACGGGTACATGATTGTGGGCGATGCCGCCTGGATGGCACGACCAATCGACGCGGGCGGAATTGGACCCGCGATATATGCTAGCACCATAGCTGGCAAAGTGGTTGCTGAAGCATTGCAAACGAACGATACTTCTGAGCGGGGGCTCTGGAAGTTCAATACGGAATATGTACGCACATACGGCTACAGAATGGCCAGCTTCGAAATCCTGAGGCGTTTCCTGCAGATACTGAGCAATGATGACCTAAACTATGGAATGAAACATTTCCTCGGACAAGATGATGTAGACAGCATCACCCGAAGAGAGCATCCAGAATTCAAACACGTCGGCTTTGCCAGTCCCGCAAGAATTCTCTGGGCTCTCCCACGCCTCGCGTTGGCGAGAGGTCTGCGCTACACGGCTGAAAAAAGCAGGAAACTTATTCAACACTACATGGACTACCCGACCTCTCCGGATGGGTTCCCTGAATGGCATAACCGGTTCACCGAGGAACTGCATGAGGCGTACACGCGATTCTCCTAAAGTAGATAATGCCTACTCGTTCGCGTGCTAAACGCCGAGGCGAGCCTCTCCCAATGAAAACACGCATCAAATTCAAATAGGGCCAAGAATGCACCAGAAAGAGACAGCAAAGGGCACTGAGCTGAAATGCAGGAATTCCTCGAGAAAGTCAAGCCTAAACAGAAGAAATACTTCACCCAACTACGAACAGCGATCCGCGGCCTTCCTGAAACTGAAGAGTCTATTGAAATCGACGAGGTTTCAGGGGAATGGTGTCCAGTATACCGCGTCAAGGGCTCCGACTTAGTTTGGGTTCACTTCGATGAGCACTTGTGGATCAACTTTCCAGTAGAACCGAACTTTGAGAAGAAAGTCCTTCAAGATGAAAACCTCGACACCGAGGTCGTTGATTTCGTGAAAGAAGCCGAGGAGACCGGTGGGGTAAAATGGGCAACGGCCGAAATAAAATCAGTTGAAGGCGTCGACCAGGTCATCCCAATATTGAAGCTCAGGCATTCCGTATTGGTTTCATAGAATCAATCCCATTCAATCGGAGTTGCACTCGGCTCCTGTGAGAGCCGATGGAAACATCGAAAGTATCTTATACGATGTGGGACAGAAACTGAAAAATGCCCACTCTTAGTTACCAGGGAATTGGGCCGCGGCTGGTCGCGCAGATAATCGATTCTGTGGTACTTGTTGTCCTCTTCCTGTTGGTCGGGTTCGCGCTTTCAGGCTCATTCACATTCGAATTCCAAGGTGAGGCCGCTTATCCCTTCCTGATCGCCTACGGTTTAATCGTAATACTGTACTACGCAATCCTTGAGGGTACTATGGGTGCAACATTCGGCAAGAAGCTTGTCAAAATCAAGGTCGTTAAGGACGATGGGTCTGCGTGTGGTATTGGACCCGCTTTCGTCCGCACCTTACTGCGTTTCATTGATGCTTTGCCATTCCTCTACATCATTGGCTTGGTCCTCATCGCCCGATCAGAAAAGAAGCAGAGGCTCGGGGACCGCTTAGCGAGAACAGTCGTTGTGAAAGCCTGAGGATACCGGGGCGAATCTCTGTACTCCGGACACCGAATCCTTTCCTAAGTTAGAATCTATTGTTTGCCTTTGGGCGTTTTCTGATCAGGCGTACTGTCGGCCCACAGGTATTCGAAGTAGGTCTTAGCGAATTTTGCGAGGCCAATATGGTCGGACCAAATGGCTAGGCCTATCGCCTCTTCTCCTTCCTGTCCGAGGAGGAGGATGACTTCGTGGCCATCGGCGATTATTCCGCCGCCGAACATCTGTTCACGGATGCGCACATCACAGAACTTCGCCAGTTTGTCCATGGTTTCACTCATTGGGGTCTTCATAGTCATTATTTGCACCTTGACGCCCCTTTCCACAATGGTTTTGACGATCGGGATCAGCATTTCCGCGGTTGCGTCAGGTATCCCGGGAACTGCAACGAGGATCTCTTTCTGCACGTGTTCCACGGTTTCCCTGATCTTGGCGAGAACGTTGAAGGTTCCGCGCACGATCCAGATATCTGGGCGTTCCCTCACGCCTTTCTTCTCATATATTGGTTGAAGTTCATCTAGGACTAATCCTTCGTTCGTCTTGAGTGAGTTCTCAAGTTGGGATTTCGTAATTTCGAGTGCTACTGAGGGCGGTTTCGGATAGTACTTGCTTGGTCGCCCGTGTTCCATTTCAATCCAGCCTTTCTTTTCGAGCGACCCCAGCACTTCGTAGATTTTCGAATAGGGCACATCGGAGGCTTCGCTTAGCTGGCTTGCCGTTGCAGGGCCAATTTCAAGGAGTGAGGTGTATGAGCGTATTTCGTAGTCGGTTAGTCCGAATTCTTGGAGCGAACGCCTTGCTTTGTCGCTTATTGTCACTGCTAGCAGGCCTACGAATTGCGCTGATGGAGCTTTCTAGCTGGGATTGAATATAAGATTTCACTACTGAAAGTGGTTAACGATTAGTGGTTTTGTCGGGGTTCGTTTGAAACCCAATATGATTCCTTCGTCGTGAATTCCTTCTTCCAAATCGGGACTTCCTTCTTCACCCTCTCAACAGTTTCGGAAAGTGCGGAAAAAACGTCGTGGCGGTGTTTTCCAAGCACAGCGACGAAGAGGCTTGGTTCACCAACGTTCAAAGTATCAATAATGTGATGGATCGACACCTCGAGTATCCCTGCGCGTTTCTTGATCGTATCTCTAATTTCTTGCATGCGTTTGAGGGCAACATCAGTGTAGGCTTCGTATTCAAGGCGAACCACTTTCGCTTCAGACTCACGTACCGGATCTTCGCGAACCACACCGACGAAGCACGCTACTGCCCCGGCCTCATGATAACCAGCAAGCTGAGAAAGGTCACCCATTATTCTGTTCAGGTCAACCTCCCCCTTCTTGTGAAGTCCGATAACGTCCATCGGGGTTGGCGTCCAAGAATTACGTTGTCATGCTCAGGATGAAAAATGTTCTTTGAGGCTGAAGAGCAGAGGCGATTCTGTGACCTACGTTTTCTGCTGTATCTCGGTTTTCATTTTCTCGAGGTGTTGATTTTCAGAGTCAAACTTCGTTCCGACGATCTGCACTTGGTAGATGGTTTTGGGAGCGTTACAGAAATCGCACGGGGGCCCAAACCCTTCGGGGCTCGGTGAAACCCTAAGCCAGAGCTGGTTTATCCCAGCATAAGTAAGGTCAAGTCTGACTTTATCGCGGGCACAGTTCTCGCAAAGATAGAAAGGCATCGCGTACACTAGGGGACGCGATAGGCTTAGACCCGTTATTAACACTTCGAATCCGCGGGCGTGATCTACTTATGGGAAACTGCGTGCTTTCACAGGAGGCGTTATCTTCTGCTGGCCCTGCCAATGGGGTTAGTGGACTTCTTCGTCCCATTCGTAGGAAGCCTAACACTGCCCGTATTCGAGTCGTTCCTCTTTGCACTGGGGCTGGGATGTCTGGGTTTGACTTTGATAGTTGGGAGAGGCTTGGATTCCCCCAGCCGGCGACGACGTTAGTGAGTCCCAGTTCCGTTCGGCATTATGCGACTCAGGGTAAATGCCTTATCAACACAAAATGTTCAGGTTAACTCTGATTCCCTCATCGTCGCATTTCAAGTATGGGTTTGAACTTGGTTTAAACTTTCCCAGTTTCGAGAGGGTCCGAATAGAAGCTCTCCGACAGCCCAACTTAAATACAAACTGTGCCTATTTAGCTGCATTCGGTATCTCGCAAAGTTGGAATCTCTTTGAGATCTTCGAGTTTAGTTATCATACTGGGTGTTATGCTTGTGGCTTTGTTGCTTCCGACGAACGTACACGCCCCCCCTCCCCCTGTATTCTTGACGCTTACTCCTAGCCCGCAGACAATTTCTCAAACTCAAACTGCTACTTACCATATCGGCATCACCTCAACCCCGAGCACTTCTTTCACGATGTCAGTTTCGGGTGTTGTGGGGTCTTTCACCGCCAATCCTGTGACAACTGATCCCATCGGCGGGTTAGCCTCGGTAGACCTTGTTGCGGATGCGAGCACTCCTCCAACCTATTGCCCGGGAACATACAGCTTCACTGTTACGGCCACAGGCCCAGGGTCAGCGTCCATTGGGGGCGTGCTCACGGTTAACCAGGTAGGACCCCCTCTAATAGCTACGGTGTTTACAGACAAAACGAACTACCAGACGGGACAAACCATCAGAATATCCCTCTCGGTTTCTAGGCCAGCCGAAGGCCAAATCACGGTTACGGGGCCTTCCGGGTACTCTCCTTTAGGCTACCCATTCCAGACGTCAAGTGCTGGCAGCGGTGCCGTAGCGAGCTTCACCGCCGGAGCCATAGGAACGTATTCCGTTAGCGTGCAGGCGGATGATTATTGCAGCGGCTTCAGTAGCACCCAAACGACTTTCACCGTTAGCCCCAACAGTTACGACGTATCAATCACTGCCTCGGGAATACCTTCTCAGTATTCAACAAACGTGCAGATTGATGGGCACAACCAGGGGACAATCCAAGGTTCCCAGACCAAGTCGCTCAGCTTCCCAATTGGTTCCACACACTCAATAATGGTGGATCAATATGTTGCAGGGGACACGGGAGTGAGGTACTATGCATCACAAAACTCTTGGTCCGTATCGTCCACGGACAGTCACACGTTCAACTATCAGATCCAGTACCAGTTCAATGTGCTTACCGATCCGAGCGGCGTTACTCCTACGACAGGGGGAGGATGGTACCCTGACGGCCAATCGGTGCAGACGAACCAAGCTCCCCCGACCGTGGCAGGCCCAAGCGGCACTCAATTCGCTTTCAAGGACTGGGAACTTGATGGGGCACCCCAGAGCGGCAACCAACTAACTGTCACGATGAATGCGCCCCATACCGCTGTGGCCAAGTATTCAACTCAGTATCAGCTCGTGGTTGATTCACCCGGTGGACTTGGCAACCCACAAGGAGCGGGATACTACGATGCTGGGTCGACCGCAACCTTCTCTGTAACCTCACCCGTAGGCTTCCTGGTGCAGCAAGTCCTCGTCCATTGGCAAGGCGACTATACTGGGACTAACCCGCAAGGCACAGTCACTATGGACCAACCAAGAACCGTGCACGCAGTTTGGACGACAAGTTACACGCAAGCCTACATCGTTGGAGGCATTCTAGCAGTTGTTATAGTTGCAGCTGCAATCATGATGATGCGGCGAGGGAAGGGCGGCACGAAGGCTGATAAGCCGGCTAAGAAGAAAGGGTTCGGTTTGCGTATAGGTAAACCGAAAACCGAGAGTTAGGTGAAATCGTCTTGTCAACCGAAAAGGATGCGCAGAAAGACCTGCTGAAACTCTACGCCTACGGCACCCTAGCAAACTTCTGGGTAACCGTCGGGGCTAAGGACGCCGTAGACGAGGACGAGGCTCAAGCATTTCTTCAGCTTCAACAGTCTCTAGTCAAACGCTTCGAAGAGACATTAGAACCGCACTTGGATGAAGACTCAATGGAAGCCTTTCGAAAATTCGTCAGCCACTACAGAATCCGAATGGGATGACTTCAGAACTCTAATCTCAGCTGAGCATGCATCATCAGCGTGAGATTTGAGCTACGCGTAGCCAACCTGCGAATCTCGCCTGCTCAGAGGGACAGATATATTAGATGTCGGCCACGAGGCATACCAAGATAATTCAGGTAGGGTTTGCCTTGAAATACTCGAAGGCCATGTTCCTGACCGCGTTCATAATTCTGGCGTTGATGGTTCCAAGCGTTCGAGCCCCCGGGCCGCCTGTCTCCGTAACAGTGACTCCAAGTTCGCAAGCCGCCGCTCAGGGCAGTCAGGTGACCTATACAGTGAACCTTGCAGGCGCTCAGAACCCCAGTGGACAATATACCCTCAGCTTGTCAGGGTTGAACTCTGGACAATATTCATTTTCCCCGAATCCTCTAACTGTCTCAGGTGGATCCGGAGTCAGCACGCTAACAGTAAACACGAGTAGCGCCCCTGGGCTGTACTGTCCAGGTAGCTATCCATTCACTGTGACCGCGCAATACACTGGCCCACCGGCAATTCCAGACTCAGGCACAAGTTCAACAACCTTCCTGACAGTGACTCAGGTGGGACCACCACTGTCGATTTCTGTAAACACGGACAAACCAGCCTACATGATCGGAGATAAAGTAACCATATTGGTCACTCTTAACAGGCCCGCCGAAGGGTCAGTACAAATCTTGCCTCCTGGAGCAACGCCGCAGACATATTCCTTCACCACGAATGGGCCACAGACATTACAGAAAACCCTCTCCGCCTCTCAGTACATTGGCCGCTGGACCGTGCTTGTTCAAGCTGATGACTACTGCAGTGGGGGGGCTAGCGGAACCGCCTACTTCGACGTAACGCCGAATGCCTATGATGTTTCAATCTCGCTTTCCGGCGTGGCCACATCCGTTTCGGTTAACCTCCAGGTTGACGGCCAGAATGCGGGGTCGATGCTTGGTTCCGATGTTAAGACATTGAGTTTCAAGATTTCGACGCAACATTCCATATCAGTCGATCAGTATGTCCAAGGCGATACGGGGGTAAGATTCTACGCGGCACAGAATACCTGGACTACCAGTTCCGCCAGCAGCCATACCTTCTCGTACCAAGCGCAGTACTTGCTCACGGTCGCGACCGATCCGGATGGTATAACTCAGGTAAGTGGAGGGGGCTGGTATAATGCGGGTACTCCGGTTCCAATCGGACAACTCCCGCAAACGGTGAATGGTACAAGTGGCACTCGCTATAATCTGGTTGGCTGGTTCTTGGATGGAGCCGCGCAATCCGGAAATCCATTGACCGTTACCATGGACAAATCTCACAAGGCTGTTGCGAAATATGAGACGCAGTACCAGCTTCTAATCGACTCGCCTTTTGGGGATCCGAAAGGCCAAGGCTACTACACGGCCGGGTCAACGGCGACCTTCTCGGTAACTACCCCCTGGGGATTCCCAGTGCAACAAATCTTCCTCGGATGGCAAGGTGATTACACAGGCACGTCGCCACAAGCTTCCATCACAATGGATGGGCCGAAAGTTCTTCGCGCTACGTGGTCAACCAGCTACATACCACTCATAGCCCTAATCGTGGTGGCACTTGCAGTCGTGGCCGGGATCTTGTTTTGGAAGAAGCGAAAAAAGCCTCCTCCCGAAACTAAACCGACACCAAGCGCGGCCGCGGGGGAAGAGGCAGCCAAGAGCGTGAAATGCGCCTCGTGCGGAACCGACAACTCCACCGACCAGAAATTCTGCACAAACTGCGGAGAAAAACTGACAGAGAGCAAAAAGCATCACACTTAACCAACACAAACGCTCCCTCAGCTTTGTTGCGCGATGGCCTCGCTAACGGAGTCACTCCCAGAACAGAATCAAACCGACAGACTATTCTTCGTTCTTTCAGGCGAGCACGCATCCCTCCCCGCCGCAGAAGTAAAAGCGATTCTAGAAGCGAGTGGCGCAAAATTCTCCGGACCGACTCTGAGCTACAGGTTACTCACTCTAAACGCTCCATTCAGTGCCTTGAAGGCGGTTTCGGAAAGGAGCTTAATGTACGATTGGTGCGGCCTATGCTTGGGAGAATGTGAGGCCAATGAGCGGCAAATTGAGGCATTCGTGAAGAGTCAGCCGAATGAACGGTTAACTCGCGGCGCTGAAAGTTTTGCGGTTCGGTCTGTGCGGTTGGGTGGGGCTGCCAAGTCGGTCCGGCGCGTACCTTTGGAAGGGAGGATTGGGTGTGTTTTGAAAGAGTCGGTTCCACGGTTACGTGTTCAACTCGAGAACCCTGACCTCGTCTTTGCTTGCGTGTTGTATGAGGACAAGTTTCTGCTCGGTTTATCGAGCTATTCGAAGCCGTCTGGCCTCATCGCGCCTAGGCTGCCACGTAGGCGTCCCGCATTTCACCCGTCCACGATGCCGCCGAAGATAGCGAGGTGCATGGTCAACTTAGCGCGATCAGTTCCGGGCACAAGATTTGCCGATCCATTCTCAGGAGTGGGCGGTATTGCCATCGAGGCTGCGGTGATCGGTTGTAAAGTTCTAGGAGTGGATGCTAACCTTCGCATGCTTAGGGGCGCTCGGAGAAACATAAACTATTTTGGCTATGAGGCTGAAGGCTATCTCAATGCTGATGCCCGCCATCTCCCCATGCATGACTTGGACGCCATCGCAACTGACCCCCCCTACGGGCGGGGCTCGTCAACCATGGGAACTAAAGTAGCCGCTTTGGTTAAGGAGTTCCTAGAAGGAGTGAAGAGCTCGTTGAAAAAAGATGCCCACCTCTGCATATCCGCCCCCGTCGAAGTTCAAATTGAAGAATACGCAAAACAAGCAGGTTTCACGCTGAGGGAAAGACATCTCGCGAAAGTTCACCGCAGCTTAACTAGACAATTCGTCGTATTGCAAAACTCTTAGAATGGCTTCGAAAATGCCAATTTCCGTAACCTTTCTCGGGACGGGAGGAAGCGTCCCAAGCAAGTATCGAAACCTCCCAAGCGTCCTCGTGCGGAGAGGCCCAGAGGTAATGCTCTTCGATTGTGGGGAAGGTACGCAACGCCAATTCCTCCAAGCCAAAGCAGGAACCAACCGAAAGATGCGCATATTCATCAGCCATATGCACGGAGACCACGTATTCGGATTACCAGGATTACTCCACACCCTCTCCTTCATGGGAAGAACAAATGAGCTGGAGATTGTGGGCCCAAAAGGAATCGCAGACCTTGTAACCTCGGTTAATCGGGTTGTCAAATTATATTCGCGATTTCCCATTCGAATAAAGGAGGCACAACATGGCCGCGTTGTCAGTGACGAGGAATACGAAGTGCACGCTGCCCCGGCCGAGCACGGCATGCCTTGCTTGGCGTATGCATTCGTGGAGAAACCACGGCCTGGGAAGTTTGACCCTTCCAAAGCGCTGAAACTTGGCATTCCGGAGGGCCCGATGTGGAAGAAATTACAGGCCTCTGGTTCCGTGAAGATAGGAAGAAAACTGATTCCGTCAAGGCTTGTTGTTGGACCGCAAAGGCCCGGTGTGAAAATAACGTACGCTGTTGACACACGACCGTGCGCGGCCGTCGTAAAATTGGCGGCTAGGTCAGACCTTTTAATTCATGACAGCTGCTTCGCGGAAGCAGCTTCGGCGAAAGCAAGAGATTATGGCCACTCGACCGCGAGCGAAGCCGCGGGTGTTGCGAAGAGGAGTAAGTCCCGGAAATTAGCGCTCTTCCACATTAGCGCCATGTATGAGAATCCCGCGCCACTGCTGGCGCAGGCCAAAAGAATATTCCGCGAAACAATTCTCTCGAGAGATATGGCTACCGTCTACGTCTCCCCACATACTCTTGACTGAGGCCTGGTCCGGGGCGTGCCAAGAAGTCTATGACCGATTGAGGGTCCGACGACTCTATCTCGATAGAAATTGGTCCATTAGGAGATTCCCCCGTCGGTTCACAGAACGAGACTCGTCCCACGAACGCCGCTTGTTTGTTAAGATAGATCCTAATTCGTTGCCCTTCAGTTCGGCTGAAGAGAATCGACCTCGCGGCTGTCCGAATCCTCTCCTGCCTAATCAGATTCTGCAAGGTGGAAAGGAAGGTCAAACCGTCCCCTTGAATCCTGAGAACGACTTCGTTCCCCCGCATGCTGGTCTTGTGTATAGGTTCTGATGGGAACAGGTTGTGAAGTGCGCGTTCCACTTTCGCCTCATCTTCGGTTGGATTAACAACGGACTCGGCAGTGACGTCTGTGTCCATTATGTTTTCAACTTATTGAGAATGCCTTTGACGGTCGATTGAAGTTCGGTAATTGAATTTTCGTTGACGGCCAAATGATCAGCCAGAGCAATGACCTGTCCTAATCCCACCGTCAGCTCTCGATTATCGCGCTCGTAGAATGTGTCCCATGTCTTAGGATCATCGCTTCTTCCCCGCGACAGGAGCCGCTGAAAACGCGTCTTGGGTGAGGCGTGAATTACTAAGGTGATCACTTCAAACTTCGATTTGAGTTCGGTAAGCTCATGGAAGCTTCTGACTCCCTCCACGATGACTACGTTGGATTGGCATTGTTCAATCTTAGGAAGTAGCCTTTTGGCTACTGCGGCAGACCCCTCAAGTTCCCTAACCTGCAACATAACAGCGCCGATGTTTTGGGGGGTTGGGTCGAGCCCCCTGCGCTCAGTTTCTTCTCTGATTACGTCGCCGAGAACCAACACGTCGAAGCCAAGTTGCTTCGCCGCCGCTGATGCTACCCCCTTCCCAGCGCCGGGCATGCCGGAGATCGCGATGACTTTCTTTCTTGGCTGCATTTGCCGGCAAACGTCTCCGAGGTCTTCCCGCCCAATGGCTATGAACCGTTAAATTAGGTCATTCAATATTAGCCTTCGCTGACGGGAATCATATGTCGCAGGAACGCATACGGAGCTTCATCGCAGTTGACCTCGATGAGGCTTCAATACGCGAGCGAATAGTCGCGGTTCAGAGGGGTTTGGAGCAGACACGCGCACAACTGAAAATCGTGGAGCCAGAGATAATGCATCTGACACTCCGCTTTCTAGGAGAGGTTCCACAGACAACGGTTGGGAAAGTTGAGGAGGCGATGGATTCTGTGCGTTTTCCGCCGTTCGAAGCAGAGTTCACCGGCCTCGGAGTGTTCCCAAACCCGAGGCGAATCAACGTTGTCTGGGTGGGAATGAAGCATGGGCAAGAGCAATTGAACGGTATTTTCCAGCAGCTTGAACCGAAGCTTAGGCAGATTGGCTTGCCACCCGACGACAAGGGTTTCAGCCCTCACATGACAATCGCTCGCGTCAAGTCCGCTATGAACAGGGATGCCTTGGCGCAGTATGTTGAGAGTAAGCGTAGCGAAGAGTTCGGGAAGATGGCGGTAAAGGCTGTGCGATTAAAGAAGAGCACATTGACCCCTAGGGGGCCGATTTACACAACAATCCACGAGGTAATAGCTTCGCCCTAACGGATCAAGTGTACGTCTTGGACAAGTTCGGAGAGGTTTGTGATGCCGTTAAGAAGAAGATTGCTCCTTCACTGAAATTGAAAAGCGCAGTTGAGACAAGGGCTGAGCAGATTAGGGCTGCTGTCGAGCAGGAGTGCGTTAAGGCGAATCTCGAAGCTGAGGTCCGCTTGGACGGCTCCGTCGCGAAGGACACATGGATACGGGATCATGCCGACGTCGATATTTTCATGAGAGTAAGCCCACAGCTAACCAAAACGCAACTGCGAGATGTGTGCTTGCCAATTGCACGCGAGGCGCTTCTCCCTCACACAATCGTCGAGAGGTATGCGGAGCACCCGTACATAGAATCAACAGTAGAATTGGGTAGTAAGAGTGAGCTTCGGGTCAACGTTGTCCCATGCTACAAAGTCGAGAAAGGTAAATGGCTAAGCGCCACAGACAGGAGCCCCTACCACACCGAGTACATTAACCAACACTTCACTAAGGAGCAGCACGACGAAGTTCGCTTGCTCAAGGCCTTCATGAGGGGGATAGGGAGCTATGGAGCAGACATCAAAACTGGCGGCTTCAGCGGCATGCTATGCGAGACGCTCATAGTTTCGCGCAAGGATTTCCATCGTGTTGTTCAAGATTTCATGGGATGGCATGAGGACGAAGTCATAGACATTGAGAACTACTACGAGGGCAGGCGTGCAGAAGCGCACCGCGTCTTTCGAGAACCATTGATCGTCATCGATCCTGTGGACAAAGGCCGCAATTTAGCAGCCGCGGTCCGAGAGAACCAGCTCTGCAATTTTGTCGCTGCATGCAGGCAACTTGACTGGAAACCCACATCTGCTCTATTCGCGCAACCAAAAGTGAAGGCGTTGACCCCCGCTAATTACCGGAAACTCATTCGAACCCGTGGGTCGACAATCATCTGCCTAGTCGTGGGAAGAATAGATGCAGTTGTCGACATTCTATGGAGCCAACTCTACCGCACGCAGAGAGCGCTCGTCAACCTTCTGGAGAACAACGATTTCAAAGTGGTCCGATCATGGGCGTGGAGCGATGAAAAATCGTTGAACATAATTCTCTTCGAACTGGAGCAAGGATGTTTGCCTCGTCCGAAACGCCACGATGGTCCTTCAGTTTACGGGTTTGATGAGAGTGCTTCGTTCCTATCAAAACACGCGCCGAATCCCAATACAATCTCGGGCCCTTGGATTGAAAATGGCCATTGGGTTGTAGAAAAGAGGAGGTCAGTTGTTTCCGCAAATGCCTTGCTCAAGTCAGCACTTCGTTCTGGAGGGAAAGACGTCGGCGTTGCTTCTTTGCTTGCTGAGTCCTTCAGGAAGAGGTTACAAATTCTTGAAAATGAAAGGATTGTAAGGCTGATCGTCTCAAATACGGAGTTTGCCAAGGCCATGAGAACTTACCTCTCAGGAAGGCCAGCATGGTTTGCATGAAAACGAAATACCCCTACATGGGCTTCTGCAGTCCCGTTACTCACACATACTCACCTATCCTGGTACAGATCCCGATGAAGCGAAGGAAAGGATAATGGAGCTTTCAGAGATTGGGATTTCCGCTCTTCGTTTCCGAGGGGTCACCCAGATAGGCGGTATCCCAATTCTTGGGAAAGGTTGCGTTGGCGTCGTGACGCAGGCTCGTCTTGAAGGGAAACTTGTCGCTTTGAAGATCCGGCGTCTGGACGCCGACCGGCCATCGATGAACGACGAGGCTAGGCTGTTGCGGTTGGCGAATAGCGTTGATGTTGGGCCGCGTTTGATTTCTGCATCAAAGAACTTTCTAGCAATGGATTTTTTCCGAGGCATTCCACTATTCCGATGGGCAGAGGGTTCAAGGACAGGTGGAAGAGTGTTGAGGGAGCTAGTCACACGCCTCGTTACATGTTGCTTCATGCTTGACTCGATTGGGCTTGACCACGGGGAGTTGAGCCACGCCCCCAAGAATGTTCTTGTTAACAAGTTTGGCCATCCCTGTATTGTTGATTTCGAGAGCGCGAGCACGGCAAGGCGCGTCGCAAACGTCACATCACTACTTCAATACTTCCTGTTCGGAAGGGTGTCGAAAACGCTTCACGCTTCACAACTCTTCCCGGACAGAAGGAAGATCGTGAAGGCCCTAGGCGAATACAAGCACGATGGGTCGGTTGAAAATTTCCAGAGCGTGTTAGGCGCGCTTGGCCTGTTATGAAAGGTTCTTATGAGCGCTCATTTCTTTTCTGCCTCGAACGGGGCCGTCGTCTAGAAGAGACTGCTTAGCAACTCTCTGGACAACTTGGTCTGGGAACACGATTCCGCCAACAGGATACCAGAGCGCAAATGCGCGCGGTGAACCTGGGGCGCTGGCGTCCCTAAGAACGAAAAGTCTCAGGGCCAGAGGTCGTGGGTTCAAATCCCACCGGCCCCACCATCTAACGAACCGTCTACCCTCAGCGAAATTGCAACATTCGCATTCCATCTCAAAAAGAACGGCTAACGAGACTCCACGATTAGAGGAACAGTCCAGACACTCAAAGCCATAGGAAGAAACGTAAACCTGTTAGAACGAATAGCCACGATAAATTTCTGAGTAGAGACATAGTGCTAACGGCAGAGTAGTTTATCCACTTGTTAGCAGAAAACACTTGTGATAGGGACTCCAAGGACTTTATCCTATAATTGATACGCTAGAGGGCCTACCTCTTTCTCTTCCGCTGCCTAAGCAGCATAACTAGAGTGACCACGAACAGAGCAGCGAATACTACAGCTCCGCCAGCATAGAGCTGGTCTGCTGAAAACGTGAATGCCTGGGTCAGGGGCTGCGAGATAGCTTCGGTTTTGAGAAGGTTCATCGTCGTAGACGCAGGAATGGGGTTCGTAGCAGTGGTGTACATTGTGAAAGTTTCGACTTGAGACTTTGCGGACCACACGTTCAATGTGTACTGGACAGACTTTCTGCTATTTCCGGTCGTTAGAATCCAATAGTACTGGCCATCGCCCGGAGCTGTCCAGGCGGTTTCATAGGATGTCAAGATTTGAAACATTGCAAACACCGCAGGCCAAGCGCCGTTGTAACCATTTTGTGTGCCACATACAACGACATTGGGTGTTATAGGAGAATAATCGGGTTCATTTATGATGTTCAGAGAAGCAAACTGAGCTGCCGTCATAATATAGAAAACAAGCGGATTGTTGTTCGACGTTATCGAAAAGGAAACTTCAGCGCCCTGGGTCACGACAAAATAGTCATACACGATGGGACAGAGTTGAAGCAAGGAACCCTGGGAGTACACATAGATTCCAGGTGTTCCACCCAGCTTGCCTGCATAAGGAGAGGAACCATAATCGGTAGTGTAGGTTGTTGTCCCATAGCTTGTAGCTACAGGGGTGGTGACCGTGGTATACGCCTGACTTTGAACTGCTGGCAAACTGACAACTGGAAGCATAAGTAGAATCGTTACTAGAAGGCGAATAAATTTCGACAAGGCTACTAAGTAGCTTTCATGGTTTACAATAAATCGCTTTGTATATCATACGGCATTGTTCTCGACTGATTGTGAGTCAGACGACTTCGTACCGAACGTTACAAGGACCGTTATAATACGATTAAGGACTACATGCGTCTTCGAGACGCCTAATCCATACTTTATCATCAGAGCGGCCAACTCTCAACAGCTTCAAGAATTGGAAGTTCCCGCCACTATCCGAAAGAGTCTTCAGCAAAGGCAGCTGCACGCTGGTTTGTTCCGGCAACGCCATAGTATGGTCATTCAGATTGAGAATGGCACTCTAGGTTAAATCGTGACTCGTAATTGATTCTTTCCCAAGAATCAGCCCAAGAGACAGTTTTGGGTTCCTCTCGCTCGTCATGCTCGTCTACTTTCACAATTCACTGACCGTTAGACAGAAGCATCGAGTCCAGTTATTTGCTTACATGATTCACGGCAAGAACCGTGAATGAAGTTGAGCTGTCCGATTTGTGACCTGGAACTTCTCGGCCAAGATAAATGCCCGCTGAAACGTTGCGAACGATGTTGCTTATGGTTTGAGCTGCAGGATGACGGCAAGCTCATTCCCCTACGAATTGATAATCTAGCGAAATATCTCTAGAGCTGTCTAAGATTGCTATTCGAGAACAAGTCAACTAGAAGTCCTAACTGCAAGAACCAACTAGTGTGGATTAGCCACGTTAAACTGTGGAAGCGTGCGAGGGAGATTAACGAATTCAATTTCTCCTGTGAAACATGCAAGCGCCAGTACCAATTCATAGATAACAAGATTATCGAGAAGATACTCTCCTCCTAGATAACCTGGTTTTTGTTTCGGAGAATTTTCTCAATGCTGCAATTCCTACTGTTGCAACCAAGAGGGACGCAGCCATTCCGCGTTTTGCTATTGGATTCTGCTGTGATGGCCAATGAGAACAGAGAAGTTATGGGCCTGAGAGGCCACTGGGGTCAAGGAAAACGGGGAGGATTTGGCAAGTATTAAGAGCCTTCGACTTCAACTTATAGATTCTCTAGGTTTGAAGTTATGAAGAGATTCATCCCAGTCACCTTAGTCCTACTGTTCCTATTCGCGTTGCCCCATGTGGCGGCATCTCCAAGTGCCGTCATTCACAACAACACTAGCAACTACATAGATGAGGTTGGTTACCTTCATGTGGTGGGCGAAGCGCAAAATACCGGCGATGTTTGGTTACAATCTGTGCGCATCGGCGCCACCTTCAAAGACCAGAACGGCGCCGTAGTGGGTACTTCCTTCACTTACACGTTGCTCGACCGCCTGCCCCCCGGTGTTACTTCAGGCTTTGACGTGTTCGAATTTGACAAGGGGAAGTCGGCGATGATTCGAAGTTACACACTCGCAATAGAGTTCGAGACGGCCGAACCATTGACCACTGCCCTAGAGATTATCAATACGTCCTCATCAAAGGATAGCTTTGGATTTTTGACTATAGTGGGCGAAGTCAAGAACAACGGTGACACAATCAGCGAATACACGGAAGTCGTAGCCATCTTCTACGGCGCCAACGGCAATGTGGTCGACGTGGGCTACACGTTCACTGAACCGACCACCGTTCAACCGCGCAGCCAACAATCCTTCAAACTTATACCAACAAGTGACCCCCAGAGCAACTTAGCCACTAGGTGGGTCTTGGACACGCAAAGTAATCAGTATGCAAGTGTCTCCGAAACCATTTGGCCAGCACTCATGTTGGCCGCAGCCCTGTCCCTATGTGGTTTTGCTATGCGAAAAAAGAACTGACAAGCGGATATCAGTGTGTTCGTGAGAGCTTCGCCCAACAAAATTGAGCTCATAAGGCCTGCCCGAAGTTTCTGACTAGGCTTTGGAGTCCCATGATTCCCACGATTCGTGGATTCGAATCCCATCGGCCCGACAAAAATCAAGGCTTCACAAAGATAATTAACACAAAGGCGAGGATTAAGATACTGGAAACAGGTTTCGTCCAGCCTTTGAGTTGGAAACTTGCCCTTTCCCGATCCTAAGGCTCTTGTGGCACTGGCTATTTTCGTCGCAACTTATGGTGTTCTAGCTTTTCGCAATGTGAAAGGATGGAAGTTTCCAATTTGGCTGATTCTGCTGATTGGTGCAGCTGCGATGGTTTTGTCAGGGTCGATCAGTGTAACCGACGCCTACAAGGCAGTTGACCTTCATGTCATTCTATTTCTCTTCAGCATGTTCACTCTCGTCACAGCACTCGACATCGCAGGCGTCCTGGACGCATTTACAACTAGGCTCTTGCTTAGGGCGAAAAAACCCGAGGACGTCTTGTATCTCACATTCTTCGGCTTTGCAGCAGCCAGCGCCGTTCTGATGAACGACACCCTAGCCCTCATGGGTACACCAGTCATGATTTCGCTCGCCAAGAAGATGAAGATTTCCTCACGACCTCTTCTTCTCACCTTAGCATTCGCTGTTACTATTGGCAGCGCCGTAACACCGATGGGAAATCCGCAGAACTTACTCGTAGCTTTGGGCAGCGGAATGCGTGCCCCCGTTCTCACCTTTGCGAGATACCTCCTCATTCCTACAATAGTCAACCTCCTGCTAACCTACTATCTTCTGAGGCATCAGCTCCGCAACGAGTTTGCGAAAGCACGAAAAGGTTTCCGTGACCTGGTCGATTTCGAAGCGTCAACACAGAAAGACGTGATGAAAGACGGTGGACTGGCAAAGCTTGCCATCTCTGTCACCTGTCTAACTATTGCGGCAATCTTTCTCATAAACATCCTTGAAGAGGCAGGTGTTCCAACGCCTTTCGGAATCGCAGAGGTATCACTTTTCGGAGCAGCCCTGCTTTTGGCCCTCTCCGGTCGAAGCAGGGAGATCATTCAATCGATCGATTGGGGTATCCTTGTTTTGTTCGCTTCTCTCTTCGTGCTTACGCAGGCCGTTTGGGATAATGGGATCATCGCGGCGATGGCGAGCTACTTGCCTACGATCAGTGCTCAGAATCCGCATTCTTCGATACTCGCAATTCTGGTTTCTAGCGTTGGGCTTAGCCAAGTCTTGAGCAATGTGCCGATGGTTGCGCTCTATATTCCGCTCATGAAATCATTGAATTTTGGTCCCCAGAACGTGTACGCCTGGATTGCGCTTGGAGGCGGAAGCACGCTGGCAGGTAATTTCACGCTCCTTGGGGCAGCCAGTACCCTCATAATTATCGAAGAAGCTGAAAAACAAGGGCACACCTTAGGATTCTTCGACTTTCTAAAAATCGGGATCATCGTAACAGCGGTCACAGTCGGGGTGCTCTACTTCTTCCTGCTTCTCGTAAGTTGAGTTGATTCTCAGTATCGAGGGTTCGAGAGTCTCATTGGTCCCACGATTTGTGGGTTCAACTCCCATCGACTCCACGAGTGATTGGATGGGGTCTTGCTAGAACTCAGGAAGCAGAAACGGCTCAAAATGGGACGATTTAGAAGTAGCCCCACCGTACATTACAATTAAGTCCCACCGGCCCCACCACGAATTCTTGCGGTTCACGCGGCGGGTCTCAGATGGCATGACTTGAGGGATTATTTCCACACATCCTGCGTGAAGGTTGGCATTCCACACCGTGTAGTCCATTTCATGCTTGGACATGTGGCTGAACGAGAGGATCATTTCAGGGACATGATGTCTCGCGACATTGACTATCTGCGGAAGGAGTACCTCAAAGTGGAAACACAGTGTTTCGCCTGATCAAAACGAATAGTAAAACCATCATGTGTGAATGAGGGCACTTTGTCTGACGAGAAAATCCCACAGACCCAGAAACGTCCGGTGATCAATCCGCCAAGAACGGGTAGTACGGGAGGTTCCCTGAGATGTTATCGATGAGTCAAGCGAACATGGCCATGACTATCCTGGCGCTAGCTTTTGTGGGGGTGGGCTGTCTGTGCGGCGATCATTGGAGTTGGAATGATGTTTTCTTCTCAGATCAACGCCCTGATAGCGCACGCAATTGGAGCACCTGTCGTCTTTGCGATTATATCCTTACTCTACTTCAAGAAATTCAGGTATACAACGCCGTTACAGACCGCCCTGATTTTTCTTGCATTCGTTTTCCTGATGGATTTCTTTGTCGTGGCTTTCGCAATCATGAGGAGTTTCCAAATGTTCATGAGCGTTCTCGGAACATGGATTCCTTTTGCTCTGATCTTTATCTCGACCTATGCGACAGGAGTGTATGTGACGATGACGCAGCAACAGAAAGGGGGTCACGTGTGAGAACTTTGGGAATGGAGTCCATTCTCCTTTTCGGCTTTTATTGCTTCTTCTAGTTTCCTTTCTAACTCAGCAACTTCTTTTCTTTTTTCTGTTAGTTGTTCGGCAAGCAGGACTTTTAGTTTGGCTTTTTTTTGAACCGTCAAATAATATCCTTTTTCAATCTCTTTCCCTCCAGTCAATGCTGTTGCATTTTTAGAGCCGAATACAATAAGTTCTCCCGGATTGGCCTCCAAGAATGCGGTGTTTGCAAGCACTTCTGATGCGTCTGCAAGTCTTTTGCCTTTATCTACGGCCTTTTCGACCTTAGTTGGAGGATCTGTTGAACTTACTTTTTTCTTTGCAAAGCTCAAGTTTCCGGCTTCGTCAACCTGCACCACCCGAGCACGAAAGCCGCCCCCGATGCCCGAAAAGATGCTAACCATGCCCCTGCCGTTTTTGTGGTAGTAGACGCCCGCGGCCAAAGGCCTTCCAGCCCTTATGCTTTCAGTAGCATTCTTGTAAAAAAAAGTTCTTTGGCTCCATTTAGTGCCTTCTGCAAAGGCTTCATCACTAGTTACTTTAGTAGCAAGTACTTTTGATTCTGTCCTTTCTCTTGCGGATGCGCTCATATTATCACCTTGAAATTTCACTGATAATAAGGGTGCTGCCTTTCGATAGTTCACCATGCTCACGATGTCGAATGAACAGATGATTCGATAAGGCATTCAAGCTTCCTCCCGCACAATATATTGTGCTGAAGTCCCACCCCCACGCCCCACGACGTGCACCTGTTGCGTTAAGGGCTAGAATGCGGCTAGTCGACTTCACGGGCTTCGAAAGAAACCGACTTTATGCGGAAGGAATACGCCAAAGTCGAAAAACGGTTCTTCGTATGAGTGTTGTCCGTTAATGCTATTTGGGCGTGTGGAGTAGTGATTGCGTTCGACGGGAGAGTGGCCCTTGGTCTGGTTGCAAACGACCTGACGAAGTGGTCTAACCTTCATATGAAAACATGCGGGGGTTGCCAAACCTTCGCTTGTTTAACTTGGCTAACAATCCGTGGAACCCTCATAGAACCCACGATATTGGTGGGTTCGTATCCCACGGGCCCCACCAAAAATTTATTAATTTCACGAACCCGCAACAATCACGGACAATTCCCTGATGGCCTTTTGACTCGTTGCTTAACTTTCGGTTTCACGAAATTAACCGACATCAGTCGAAGAGTTCAGAGAACCGTAACCCTAGAAAGTAGTCAGATGACTCAAGAAACCCATATATTCTCAGTGTTGGTGAACTGTTGAAAGGGCTTGACTTGCTCAAGTCGCTTTTCATGCTAGTTCTAATCCTTTTCACATCAAGTGTGGTCTATGTTGCTGGTTCAACCCCGTCTTCGCCGAATCTGACAGTCGCAGAGATATACCCAACATGGAATGAGCAGGCGTCTACTCCAATCCTTCCGGGTTCGAAGGAGCAATTCCGTATCTACGTTCTGGTGACTAATTCGGGTGGCTACGAACCGCGGAACGCCACCTTGAACCTCAAGGTCTCATGGCAAGGAGCAAATGCCCAGGGACCAACCGAATATCAAGACAGCGTTGATGTGAAAAGTGGATCTGATGCTTTTGCCTACTTCGGACCGTTTGTAGCGGATTCGCCCACGAATATGACGGTGCTGGCCACTATTAACCCGAATCGCACCATTCAGGAATCAGATTATTCTGACAACGGCATGAGTGCCACGTTCCACGTTGGTAAACTGTTTCCAACGGTCTCCCTTTTATCCGCTGGAACTCTTTGGCACGAAAACGAGACGCCGTCATTTTACTATACCTCTAGCGTTAGTTCTAGTGGTAACTATGAGAATCGGCTTCACGTCACGATGTCCCGCAACGGAGAAATTGTTGCAGTCCGCTCGGATTCTGGGCACATCAGTCTTTACAAGAACGGGACATTGATTTACGATCTACAGTCTACAACATTCTCGGATTCTGCTCTTTCGGATTCCGGAAAATACTTCGCCGTGAAGACTGACTCCATCAAATTATTCGATGTGGATCAACTTGCTATGGGCAACAAGGCCCCGCTTGCTTCTGTCTCCGGAATGACAAAACTGGGGATGCTATCCTTCTGGAGGGTCGCGGTATCTGACAATGGCACGTTGGCGATTGCTGGATTCGCGAACTCAATCTTGAGCTTTGGTATCCTCAAAGTAATCGGCGACCCACAAAGATTCCAAGACTTTGGGACGGGAGTCTCGTGGGGGAAAGTTTTCGACGGAGATTCCCCGCATTTCGGTCCGAACTTTTATTATCTTATAGAAAGCCTAAGCTTTGACGACACTGGTCAACTTCTGGTCGGACTAAGTGGATTTTTTGTTGGCAACCCCCATTCGCTGTCAAGACTTTACGGACCTAATCCATGGTTATACCTACTCGATTCTCTTGGAAATGTTGTATGGACTGGAAACGTTTCATCACGCGTCTCCGAGGATAGTGCAATTTCCTCCGATGGAAAGGCCCTGCTCACAGCCACGGATGACGGCCGTATCCATTACTTCGATAGATCAACAAACACCAATTTCAGTTTCTTCCTGGGGTTCAACACAGGGCCGAAGGGAAGCATAGGGACGAGCAATTCCCAGTTTGCGATTTCTCCTACCGGCGACTATCTAGCTGTAGCGGATTCGTCGAGCATCTACATCTTGGACGCAACCGGGGCACCGCTCTTCATGTTCCCCATGTCAAATGTCACTAGTCTCGCCCTTGGCGGAGGCTATCTCGTGGCTGGAAGATTAGGCGGTGCCGAGGAAATTTCTCTTTGGCAACCTGTTGATCAGGCAATCGTTGAAGCTCAATCCCTCATAAACCAGGCACTTGGTGCGGGAGCCAACGTGACCCAAGCCGCGTCCATTCTGGCTTCAGCACAGGAGCAGAGGCGAGAGGGTGAATGGTACAAAGCATATTCGTATGCTGAAAGCTCGATTATTACTGCCAATCAGGCGTTGGCTTCGAGAACACTTTTCGCTACAGCTACAACAAGCTCATTAACACTGCCCAGCGGGCCGCCTGCCGAATTGCTCCCGATCGCAGTCATCTTGCCAATTGGAATTGCAGTGGTCATTCTTGTTGCAGTAACCTTGCTTATTACTGTCAGAAGGAAACGTCGGAAGACCGCCGAATAGGCGCCTGGATGCCGAGAGGTTATCAGCCGTAAAGCGAGAGTCGGGCCGTCAATAACTACCGTTCGTGTGCGTTAGAGCTTCGAAAATGGCCATTAGTCCCACAAATCGTGGGTTCAAATCCCTCCGGGCCCACCACCTTTGGCAACTTCAAGACTGCAACTGACAATATTGCCGACCTAGTGGAACCCGCATGGAACCCACGATATTGGTGGGCTCGTATCCCACCGGCCCCACCATTTAACGAACCGACCCCACTCAGTGAACTAGCGGCATTTGCTTTCTATCTGAAGAAGAACGGCTACCGGGATTCCACGATTAGAGGAACCGTGCAGGCTCTAAAGGCGTTAACGCATCACGTTAACCCCCTAGACCCTGAATTAGTGAAAGGCTACCTAGCTAGAGCAGACTGTTCCATTAATCGAAAAGGGAAGGTTTGCGAGGACCTAGACCGGTTCTATAAGTACAAAGGTATTCAGTGGGCCAAACCGAATTATCAACGAGTAGATACTCTGCCTTTTGTTCCCACAACCCAAGAAGCAAACGACCTGATAGCCTGCCTTGGCCCGAAAATGTCCGTGTTCGCTCTTTTGCTGAAAGAAATAGGTTGCCGGTTCAATGAGGGTTTCGGCCTGAGATGGCAAGACATCAACGTAGAAAATAGTACCGTAACGATTACTCCGTTGAAGGGGTCCTATGCAAGGCAAATGAAGATAAGCCCCAAACTAATGGGACTACTCAATAGCCTTCACAAGAAATGGCCAACATACGTTTTCAGAAATCATAAAATTGAATTGTGGAAATCCTCTAAGCGATTTAGAACCGAATACATGTTTCAGAGACGCAGAGCCTCAATCAAGCTGAATCAGCCCAGACTAAACCTAGTCAGTTTCAAGAGCCTACGACATCACTACGCATGTAGGCTCTATGAATCAACGAAAGATATTCTCTTTGTTCAAAGACAGATGGGACATAGAAGCCTGTCAAACACGGTTCGCTATACTCGGATGGTCAATTTCGATGCTGAAGACGATTTCATAGTGAAAGCGGCCAAAAATAAGAGCGAAGCGGAACCTCTGATAGAAGCGGGATACCAATACGTCGTTACCACGCCGGAAGGTTACATGTTATTCAGTAAGAGGAAATAACCGAGTTGATAGAGGCGGGGTTCGACTTCATCTTGCAGAAAGATGGGTTAGCATATTTTAGAAAACGGAAGTAAGACCTTGATAGCGCCTCTTGATGGCGACTCATCACGACCATAATGGCGCTAATAATGCCGATAATCGTATACATAAATTCCCACCCATTTCTACTTACCGATTAACATTGTTTTGGAATTTCTTAGTAGAGACATGGAGTCTCGCCAGGGGCACAATGGTTGAACCGCCTGTTAGCAGAAAACACTTGTGATGCCATAAGGACTACAAGGACTTTATTCTTGCGAAGTTGGGAGAGCTTGTAGATTACATCGAAGACCGAGATGGTCTCCGAGTCGTTTTGGGCTACTACTACATGACCAGTACCAGCGTAGACGCATTGCGAAGTAGAAGATTGTTTGTAGGATTCAAGGAACAGTTAAGACAGTTGGGCATTGAGATGGTGATTGTGGAGAAGCGGAATGATAAGTCTGGGAACATTGACCCTCGTCTGATCTCCGATGCTTATAGACGCCTGCTTATTGAGAGGAAAGCGCCTTCAAACTTGGTTCTTGTGTGCGGTGATAAGGACTATGAGCCGATGCTCGTCGATTATGAGAAGCAAGGTCGAAGAGTAGCTGTATGCTTCTATCAACCGGTGGGCGGGGGCGCATCGATAGACCTATTGACCATCAGTGGAGCAGAATTCATCGAATTCACCAATCCGAAACAATCTTGGACGCTTCAGAAATGCTCTCTTTTGCCGAGCTTTTGACCTCCCAAAACATCGCTTTCCTTTACCGAGCAACATGAAGGAAGGCAGATAAGTCATAAATAGACAGCGGTAAACCTCCTCAATATGAAGCACGTTCTGGTTCTTGTTACTGCGTTTCTTTTGCTCATCGTGACCCTACCTTCGATAAGGGGCCAAGTGAACAATCCGGTAGCTTATCCACTGTTAAACCAAGTTACTGTTGACGGAAAATACACCAGTCCAAGGGAATGGAACGATACGATTGTGTTCGAGGCGGTGGCGGGATTGGGCGAGACGGTGTACTTCAGCGCAAAGTACGATTCAACTTACCTCTACACCATCTGGGATTTCCCTGAGTGCAAAACATCGTTCACAGGCAGCGACACAAAGGGTGCAAACCAAGTATTACTCTACTTAAATCCTCTCAACAAGCGTTCAGCCACTGTTGATAATACCATGTACCGCATCGCTGCTTGGGAGTACGGTGCCCCCGTCGCTCGTGTCTCGGGCTCTCAGGGCTTGACAGGAGGCGGATGGGCAGAATGGGCTCATATAGACGGCCATTTCCTCGCTGCCTTGCAGTACACCTCTTCGCCACACTCTCAAACTCCCCATTTTGTCCTCGAACTTCGCATCGCATTAACATTCGCTAATCTGAAGTCAGCGACCACAAATAGCAGCATCGGAATCGCCTTAGGATGGGTGGACAACTTTGGGAATGGCTTCGAGGTCGATTATCCAAGCGACTATAATTACAAGGATCCGAGTACTTGGGGAACTATGTCGTTCTCTCACATGGCAGTACCAGAATTTCCTTTGAGTCCCACAGTGCCGTTCTTGGTCACGATTTTTGTCACAATACTCGCATGTAAGATAGCAAGGAAGAAACTCGAGGGGCGGTAAGAACTCATCTTCGTTCCGCTGATCAATCAGCAACGTTATTTGTGGTCTAACCCCGACACTGTTGGGCAACCCCAACCGAGTCTGTTTACTGGAAACCAGTACTACATGAAGCTCTTCGACTCGTTTCAAAGTGTGCGTGATATGCTCTATGCCGGAATACTAAACGCTACTATGAGTATTTATTTCGCTGAAAGAAACAATCAATGAAAGTACACGACACGTGCTAGCCGTATTCAGATACAGCGTTTTGTAGCTCAATAATTGAGGGTTCGTACCGCTTCGAGCTATCTTTCTCGTGTCCTTGCATTGATAGCTACCGAAGTTTCTCGTGAATCTAGTTGGAGATGTCATTAGTCCCACGAATCGTGGGTTCAAATCCCACCGGCCCCTATTAAGAAGACTTTGTCGTCTGTTCACAGCCATTTTCGCTTGGAAATGTTCCGTCATAATTCATTTAATCGGGTTTGTAATGGTTCGGTCAGAACTGAGATTCGGAAAACATTCTCTCGAAAGAGGCTTGAGGTAAAGGTTTGCCTTTTGACAACAGTAACAACCGCTGTCTGAACCTGTCGGTCTTCTTACCAGATATTACCAAGGCTACGAGGGCTATGATAGTCGAGAAGCCGAGAGAGAAGAGAAAAAACCCAACTGTTAATGTTGACCTGGCATTACTCAGCCAGGAGCTGGTCAAGCCCCCGAGTGAAAATATGAAAACAATCATGATAATATTGATGGCTTTATCAATCGTCAACGTTCGTGATTCTAACGCAGCCCGAAGCACGTCCAGTTGCCATTCTGCTTTTCGGGAGGGCACGCCTCTAGTAGAACGCTTCCTCGCTGCCATCTTAACCAACTGAGAATAGATCTCTCTCCCTCCTAAATATCATGTAGCATTGAAGTTGCTTTGCTCGCCACCGGAATTCGACATTAGGGTACGTGTGTACGTTTCGTAAATTGGAAAGACTCATTTGGGGCCCATTCGTTATTCTACTTGATTCGAGTGACTAAGCGTTGGAATCCACGCCAGAATTGGTTCGCAAGTTTGCACCTGAGATATCGTTCAGCAAGAACGAACCATATTTCCCTTGTCCGATTTTCTTCAGTGGTGCTGACATAGTTAGTAACAGGGAGAAGTACGAACCGCTTACGCCAGACCAGAAAAGGAATTTGATCTCTTGCTATTATCACGTTTCTCGTTATGAATCTCATACTGCATACGAGTACTGGTACTACTATGTTTACAACGATTATTCTGGAGGATGGGACTTGGGTGCTCCAGACATACACGACCACGATATGGAATTTGCGATAGTGTACGTCGATAATGCATCGGGCACTGTATACGCTCTAGCATTAAACCAGCACCATTGGCGAAATTGGGTTTGGATGTCAAATGATTTGAAAGTGTTTGCCGAAGAAGGAGGGCACGGTTTATTCCGAAAAAGGACTCTACTTGACTCTTGGAAACCTGGTGGCCTCACAATCAAGGTAGACCCAAAGGAATCGGTTGAATCACTCCGCAACAAATTCATTGATCCCGAACCTGCGAATCTCATGGAAAATGACGGGACAATAAAGGGCCAAACAGCGATTTTTCTGGGAGCGTGGGCTAAACCAAAGGTTCCGTGGGTTCGACAAGAGTATGTCTTTCCTATTTCGCAACTTCTAGCAGACGCTGATAAAGACAAGGCACGCATGCTTTCCGCAGCTCCTCGTGCTATGATGTACCCAAGAGAGATTACGCTTAGTATTCCCTACAACAAACCTACACGAAAAGAGAACTTGGATGAAGCACTTCGGCTCCAACTGATTTCGGATCATCAATACAAAGCCATGCTATGACAGCTTACACTTGGGACAAAGCCATGTCACACCTTGGGGTCTCTCAGGGTGATTCTTATTGTCGAGTTTGCCTTCCGGCCCCCGGAAGTCATGGTATAATTCACATTCCTTTCTGAAAGCATCCTCAGGAGACTTTGAGTATTCGAACTTAAACCGATCATATCTGCCTATGTACTCCTTCAAGCGAGCCTTCACATCGACATCAGTGCGACTCATAAATTGAACATAGAAAGTCTTGCCCTTCTTGAGCCCGAGAACATATACTCCAGCCGAAACATTAGAAACTTCCTTGTCAATCGTGCCTTCATCAAGCGGAAACGAACCCCTCAAACCAGTACTCCGGCGTCGCTCCTCAGTTAAGAAAGACAGGTCGTCTTGACTTTCTCGTGAATCCCTTCTTACGAGAGCTAGGATCCCGGCAACTAGCAGCAAGAGACCCCCAACATAGAAACCTGAAGCAACTATGACGCCGATGATTCCGCATATCACTAGACAGATGCCCCAGTTTCTGGGCTTGCTCTTAACAAGGACTGCTGCAACAAGTCCAATGATAGAAATCAGAGCGGAAACTGCGGCCTGCGCATAGAGAGTCGTTGGGTTTCCGGAGAAAGCCTCCATGAAACCTCCGAGGAAGACCAATACAGGTACGAATAGAAGCCCCAGCACTCCACCAATCAAACCGAGAATAAGTTCAGGCATCCGACTAATGGGGGGTTTAGATGCAGCTTGTGATGACTTCGCATTCCACATGTCTGCTCCACATTTCGGACAGAATCTCATCCCAACTGCAGTTGATTCGCCACAATTCGGACAAAAGGGCATTGGCTGAACCTCGCATCTAACCCTCTAAGCCTTCGTATTTCAAACTATGCAAGACGGCCATTTCCTTACCGCATGCGAAATCTTAAGATGCGGATTGATAGACACGCAATACTCGGTAAGACTTGCCTTTCTGTATGAAATGTGGAAGCGAGTTTGCTGCTGGCGTGAAATTCTGTCCATCTTGTGGCACGCCAGTGACCTCATCAGATGCTTCAAGTCATCAAGAACGTTACGGCACTAGAAACGTCCAACAGAGCGCCAGTCCAATTTCTGTGCCGTCAAAACCAAGGAACCTGTCAGCAAAACTGCTGGCCTTGTTATTCATTGTGTTCATCTTGGGTGTAGGACTGGGGGCTGGTTCGACTCACAGCGGAACGACAACTGTAACGGAGACGACTCAGACCACGTATACGTTGCCAATCATAGTCACGGCAGAAACTAATGTTACAGAATACAAAACTGCAATGTCAGCCATATTCTCCGAATTTCACAACATAACGACTCAGACCGCAGATAACTTTCATGCGTTCAGTATCGGGCAGATGTCTCGAACTGAATTAATCTCATTCGTGAGCCAGCAGAAGGACAACCTCAAAGTTCTGACGGAACGCACCCTCAGATTACACCCTCCCCCAGCCTTCGCCGAAGCCCATGTCCATGTCGTCAACGCCTTGAGCCTTTGCTACTCAGCGTTTACGCTTTATGAAGATGGCCTTATCCAGAACAACCCATCGTTGATCACAGAAGGCAACGACTTCGTTAACGAAGCGACAAACGAACTGCAAACCGCTACGTCAATCCTCAATTCCAACACCTAGTCGCTTTTTCCTAATGTCTCAAGTTTCATTTTCTAGCGAAAGTCGAGCCATCAATAACGAGTGTGCGTAGGCGTTCGGGCTCTGACATTGGTTATTAGTCCCACGATTTGTGGGTTCAAATCCCACCGGCCTCACCGCTTTCGTGGGTATAATCAGCAACGCCATAGATGGAAGTGGTTCATACGGCGTGAGAAGTATGAACCGATTGCCAAATGTCGGAGCTATTTACATAGAGCCAACGAATTTCTTCGCAGCCTCAAGAATTGCCTGTTCCTGTTGTTTGACCATGTCTTCCAACTCTTTTGCCTTTGCCGGGTCAAATTTCGGCAATGCTTTGGTTATCTTAGCGGCAACTTGTCCAAGCGATTGTACATTTGCGTGAAATTCTCTCTTCGTGTTCGATGTAGTAAGTTTCCGAAGCGCCTCTTGGAATTCCCGCTTGAATGCCTCGAAGTCTCCAATTGCCCCAGTTTGTGCCAAGCTCCACTCCTCAGCGAACCTCACTCATTCGTGAATTATAAGAAGTTGGTTCGTCTCTTTATTTTATATCACTTTGCCTCCGCTTAACTCTGCGCCTTATCTCATTGTTTAGTTTACAGCAAGCAATCATGAAAGAATTGAACTGCCCAATGTGTCTAAGCCCGTTATCGTTAGCGAGCTTAGAGCAAATTTGGCGAGGCCCAGATTTCGAACATCGGTTAACGTACTACTGTCATCTGAACCTACTACTGCAATCTGAACCTCTAGGTCAGCATGCGGAGAGGTTTAAGATATTTGATATTGAGTGCAAAATTCAGCGAGACAATTGCGCGAGGGACTTACTTGACACTCGAACCCTCAATATTGAGGGTTCGTATCCCTCCGGCCCCTTCACGTTTCGAAGCTTTAGGACTGCGGCTGACAATGTCGTCAGCCTAGTGGAACCCGCATGGAACCCACGATATTGGTGGGTTCGTATCCCACCGGCCCCACCACTTTCCTCTTTTCGAAAACCGTCAGAGTCCAGAACGCGAGGAGGATTAAATAGTTAAATATTTATTGAAAAAAAATCTACTTTGTCCTGTACACCCTGTCATGGTGTTCATAATCTTCGAGAATGACGGTCTTTCGTTGTTCGTCGATTGAAAAGAGGAGGACAAAGCTGCCGAAGTGGGCCCTCCTCATTCCGCCGAGTGGAAAGCGCATTGGCTTGAATCTATGCGGGTCTTCGAGTATCTCCTCTATCTTCTTGGCTATGACTTCCATTTGATTACGATTCCTTTTGGCGAGCTTCTTGAAAATTCTGTCGACGTGCTCTCTTGCCTCTAAGGCGTACATTCATTTCAAGCCGTATTTTCTCTTGAAGTCGCCGGCGTTGCCGATCCTGATAATTGGTTCTTTGTGTATCTTGTCGAGTTTCTTCAGGTATTCGGGCCTTACCTCAGACTCTAGGACGAGCACCTTGTACTGCTTGGCCATTTCGTTTATCGCCTGTGATTTGTCCTTCAAGCCGTACTGGGCCTTGAGGACGTTGATGACCCTGTTAGCTTCTTCGTCTATCTCAACGATTGCTTTGACCATATTAATGTCATATTAATACGGCAATATAAGGCTGATTTCGGTGCGGTTGCCGAGATCTCGACGCTGAGGTTGTTGTAGACTTAGTTTTCTAGCAACCAGGGGAGCTAGCTGCTCCATCCCAGAAAGGCATACAAGAAATTCACAGCCCTTGCTCGCGTAAAAGAAGGCGACGTGTATCAGGGGGACATGGGTGGTGGTTTCATGCCTTATCGGAGAGATGTGGAATTTCTTCCCTGCGAAGAGGCGGACATTCTACCTTTGATTCCGCAACTAACCTTCATTCATAATAAGTGAAGCTGGGGTTTTGTATTTCGATTCGGATTTTTCGAAATAGCCGAGGACGATTTCGAACGAATCACCAAATATGTGAAAAAGAAACTGAATGATCTTGGGCAAGGGTGATGTGAGCCCGCGAAAAGCCTTCAAAGTTAGTCGTTTCGGTACGTGCCCCACTGTATTGATGCGATACCGCCCACTGGCCCCACTATGAATTCCGGTACGTAACTTGCTTTGTGCTGAGTAGGCTGGAGGTTTGAGGCTTGCCTGTATGCTTCCCTGAGTTCGATTTCCTATGAAGTACGGGGGCTGGTTACTCGGCACTTGTCAGGTTTCCATCTTTGATGCCGTATTTCTGCTTGAAGTTGTGTATTGCTAGGCGGATTAGGTCGGTTCTGTGTACCCCGTAGGTCTTTGCGCACTCGTTCAACCTGCCTAGCTTATCAGGCCTCATGGCGAGGTTGATTTTTCGTTTCTTGCACATCTGAAAATCCCGTTCCTTAGGTGAGTGAAGGAATTCCTCTATTGCAATGTTCACGAGGCTGCTACGGGGCAACCCGCCATACACCCTAACGAGGCTGTCTAATTCCTCCAACTCATACTCACAGAAACGCAAAATAACGCTCACACGACGCCGCCCACCCATACCAAGCCCAGCCTTCGAAGCTACGCTTCGCCAAGTGCATGAAAACCCAAGAGGCCCCGCTGACCCAGCAGGGTGGGCGGTGAAAAAGGCTCCAAGGCAGCGGGAAACACAGAAAACCCAGCTCCTCCCATAAACCGTGAGCACAAAACTACCGACCCCCCCACCAACCCCCACCCAAGCAGGCGCGCAAAAATGCGTCAATTTGGTGGGCCGAAGCGACTCATTTTAGAACATGGGTATTACGTGAGTCGTGGTGATGGCCTACTGCCTAGGAGCTTGAACGCTGAAATTACACGATTTTCGCCATGAGGCTACCCTTCCTCGACGTTCCCCATTTTGGTAGGCCTCTTCCTTGCAAGACGAATATTGTGCCCTTACGTGTTCTAGGCGGGATACGAAGAAGAGCAGTTGAACCATCTAGGGTGGGGATGCTGATTTCTCCTCCACGTCTCAATTTGGTAATCGAAACGGGTACCTCGCAGTAAATGTCATCAACAATCCTGCGGAAGAGTTGATGGGGTCTCATCACAATCTCCACGAAAACATCCTCCCCAAAGTTTTCTCCCGCTAATCTGATCTGCATACCTTCCTCAACACCCGCAGGAATTGTGAACGAAAGGGATTCAACCTTCTCTGTAACTCCTTTGCCCTTGCAATGTTTGCATGGAGCCTTGAATTTGATTCCATGACAAAATTGGCAAACGCTTCTCCGGGTCGCAAAGATGGACTTTCTTGCTCCTGTTGCAACTTCTCTAAGTGAAACTTCCAAAGTAAACTTGAGGTTTCCCTTCGGCCCTTCTTCTACTGTGAGTATTCTTCTACCGTCACGGAGGTCGAGAACTGGTTCTTCGCGAAATGCTTCCTCGCGAAATGGTTCTTCGCGAACTGGTTCTTCACGGTGTGCGATGGAAACAGGGATCTGGTCCCATGCTTCTTCGTCAGTATCTAACTCTCGGTTCTGCAGAGCCGCACATGCTTCCGCATAGGCCTGTGATATTTCCTTGAACTTTTCATGTGCTGCAGGATTCTTATTTCTGTCGGGGTGGTATCGGAGGGCAAGTCGCCTGTAGACTGCTTTCACTTGTTCTTTTGTGGCGTCTTCCGGAACCCCCAAGACCTCATAATATTCTCTCTTGGCTCCGGTCCCGGTCACACTTTCCACGTGCCGTTCCTTTTTGAATCGTGAGTTATCAGTAGCCCATCGGGCACTATTCGTATGTAGATTTGTTCGCTAAAGTTAAGTGGAAACTCGGCGTCTTCAAGCAAAATCTTCGGGATGGTCAGTCGAACAATTTTCCCCGTCTTGGTTTTCGACTTACTTATCCTAATTGGTGCCACATGGGCCATGATAAATTCCTTCGCCTTATGGGGGTAGGCTCGGGACATCGGAAGGCCTCTCAGGTATACGTCGCACTTCTCTGCCCCTCGGCAAGCCTATGAAAGCGATGAGGCTCACTACGGCAATTATGACGACAACAACCAACACAATCGGCCATATTTGTCCAACGCCTGCCCGTACCAGAACAGTCAGCACAGTGGTCTTGGATGCTGTGACCCCTGTATTGCTCACTATGGATACGCTATAAGTACCCGGCTGAATATTAGAGCCTGCAACGATCGTTAGAGTTACCGTGATAGGCCCCGATTGCTGTATTTGGAGACTTTGAGGGCTGAATGTTGCTGAGAAGCCGACTGGTAGATTCAATGCAGTTAGGTTGATGTTTGATCTGAAACCATTTTGCGGTGTGATAGTCAAGGTTACAGTTTTTGATTGACCGGAGCCTGTGAAACTCAGGAGTGTTTGATCGGCCTGTACACTGTAGTCTCCTGTAGGTAGTAATGTGAATATCACGGTGACTGTGTTAGTTATCCCAGCTGCCGTAGCGGAAATCGTCACAGTTGTTGTGACCGGAAATGTTGAAGGTGGGGCTTGAACCACCAGGTTTGTGGTTATTGGTTGGAGGCCGTTGGGTGTGAGTGGGTTCGTCTGAAATGTCGCAAGTATGCCAGCAGGTAGGCCTTGAACTGACAATACGATAGGGTCCGTAAGGCCTGACGTAATCGGCGTAACGACTATTCCCAATTGTTGAGAGGGACCGCCCACTAAGACATCCATTATCGTAGGGCTAGCTTCGATGTTGAAGGCAGGTGGGATGATTATCGTTAGCGTTGTTACCTTGCTTATGAAGTAATTCTGGTAAGAGGAATAGCTGCTAAGCAGAGGGCTCTGCATCAAGGCGTTAATTCCAATCGCGAAAATGTAGGTTCCACCCGTTTGAAGGAATGACGGCGTCATCAGAACGCTCAGCGTTACGGTCGCCGTTTGACCAGATACTATGTTGACAGTGTTCGGCGTGAAAGTGATCATCAGACCGCTCGGTACGTCATAGGCTTGCAAGGTGGCTGCGAGTAATGTTTGTCCAGTCATCGTAGTAGCGCCCGAACTCAAACTCAGCTGCAGAGTAGCACTTTGCGATTGCGTTATGCTTGCCGTGGTTTGAATAATGTTCGGGGCGAGGCTGAGAGAAACGTCGCTTAATTGAACTGTCGATTGGCTGCCATAGAAAATGTCTACTGCCAGTGGCGCACTATGGACAATTCCGTTCGCCGTTGCAGTTACAGCGAAATTGGATGTTCCAATCGTATTGGCTGAGAGAGTGACGTATTGGTAACTTATTGTTAATGTAAGCATGGAGTATACCACCGCGTTGGGAGCCAATTGCAGTGTGCTGGGTTGAAATGTGGCATAATACTGGGATTGAATGTTTTGAGCGATGCCCGTAACTGCCAACTGAAGTGGGCCAGAAAACCCATTTACTGAAGTTATCTTGACAACGAAGTGGGCTGTTCCGTCTGTTCCAATTGAAACATGCGATGGGTCTGCAGTAATCTGAAAATCCCCAGTCTGAGCATTGACACGTAGCGTTGGGATTAGGCTAGTACTGGCGATTATTACGAGCAGAAGGAGCAGTAAGCTGATGCTTTTCATCCTAAACATCTTGAGGCGCTCCGCATGCAGGGCAATATGAAGTTCCCGGTTTCAATTCGGTTCCACAATCAAGACACCTTGTGACATTGCGCTTAGCAACTACGGGAAGACGTTTGTGCTCTGTAGGGGCAGGTTGCGGAGAATAAGTCTCAGTGGTGATGTACTCGGAATATCTTCTCACCGTATTCCCTTGTCTTTGGAGATAGGCTAATCCAATCAATCCAGTGCCGATTCCAAAGATTAGCAACCAGGCTACCATTCCATACAGAATAAATGTAGAGTCTAATGCGGATACATCGTAAGCCGTGTATACGCCCAAAACCGAACCGATGGCCGCCCAACCAACTAAGACTGCGGAAATCATCTTGGCTATCCCTATGGCCCATTTCGCACCGCTGACCATTCCGATAGCGACAAGGAAGACAATACTTCCCAGAACAAGCAGAGCCAGTCCTTGCGCGATCAGCAACGATTGAACATCGTAGAACGTTTCATAAAACCCTTGATTCACACCCAACACGCCTATCATAATACCAGACAGGCCAGCCACCCAATATAGGGCAACAAGAACTCGCATTCCGAAGGGCATGAAAATTTCTATTACGGCCTCTCGCTTGGCCGGGGCACGTCTACTCAATCAAACCACCCACTTGGCAATCATTGGCACTGGCTTCCAATGAATTTAAGCTTGCGGTCATTAAACGCGGCTCAACTCTGAGCAGCATCAGAACCAACCAGGTTCTCAAGCGCTTTCAAATCTTCCGTCATTGCTCTAATCCTAAAGTCGTCTTCCGCTAGTCTCTGGCTGAGTTCGGCCCTTTGCTTGCCTAGGCTTCGGTTTTCCTTGTACCAAGGAACGCGGCTAAGTCCGTTAAGTTGTTCTTTATGAATATCCCTCGCTCTGATGCTCTCGCGCAGGTTATTCTTGGTTGCAGCGAGCTTTGTACGCAAATTGGTGAACCCTTCCAGGCGGTTCAGGGATGCAGCTAGTTTCTCGATATTTGCCCTCGATCCTGCTACGCTAAGAACGATTTTCTCAGGGGAATAAGAATACTTAGCCTGATCCAGTGAAAGTTCGAATTGCGCAAGGAGTTTGGAAAGCTCAGTATTCCAGTCTGCATTTCCATTGTAGCTGCATACGAAAGTGTGGGTTATCTGCTTAGCCGTAAGATTTTCTTTTGGCTTGGTTGGAACCTGATGTCGATGGGCACTTCTCACGGGACGACGTTTAATTTCGCGTTGCATCTCAACTCTTTCCTTATGCAATGAGTCAATGGTAAGGGCCTCAGATTTTGTATCCTTCTCTAACTTCTGTTTCTCACTAAGGAGGGCTTCGACTTCCTGGGCGAGTGCTTCCTTCCTAGTCCTCAATGATTCGACTTGAAGCGTCAGTGGTTGTAGCGCAGATGTTAGTGTCTTTATCTTATCGTCCAGTGACTCAAGCTCTATTTTTTGAGTCAACTTGGCCTTCTCCGAGGCGTTCTCTAACTCTTTAATCTCATTTGCCAGGGCGTTCCTTCTAGTCTCCAATGACTGCAGTGTGGCGGTCAGCATGTCAATGTTCCTCTGCATTTCAGACCTAACCCGGAAAACTTGGCTCACATCCTGAGGAGTACCACACACATCGCAGAAGAGTGCGTTACTGCCTATCAGATTGTGACAGAAGGAACAGACCTTGCCGCGTGTCTGCGGTTGAGGACTAAAGCTCGCCAATCTTACACCCTCCATACCCACTGGGATTCACGTGGAATCTGTTTCAAAACCGGAACTTAACTATTACCCAGAACCAGCAAACCCCCGTGGCAAGGAATGGATTGATTGAATGGAAGTGTTGCTTTGGAAATGCGCAGTGAAATTTCTCGTTGACAACTGACCCGCGGTTCAAATGAGTCGGCACATCTTGACTTTAAGCACGGGAAGTGCTACGAGTGGCGAAAGTGATGATAGCTATTTTGACAGTGTTTACGTTGTATGGTATCAGATGGCCTAAACATCACGAACTTGTCTACGTCCTCATTCCCAGATGCGCAGAGGCACTTCTCGTTCGGAAAATAGGCCGTTGGGGCAACAGACTGCACGGTCTGAACTACGCGTACTATAAAGGGATGCTATCGTCGATACTTGTTCAGTCTACTTCCGACTTTCTGTTAGTGTGACTGCTTCGATAGAAATCGGCGTTTCTCGTAGTCGTCTGCCGATAACCGTCTCAATGGCTCTTAACACCGCAGGCGGAACGCCCATGGTTGGGCTCTCTCCTACACCTTTTGCACCGTGTGGGAGGGACGATGGAATGCTCGCGAGTTTGATCGAAACTTGGGGCATCATCAGTGAGGTTAGCAACCCAGCGTCAGCGATGGTAGCCGTGAGCAGCTGTCCGTCTTCATCGTATTTTACCTGCTCATAGAGCACTTGGCCGATGCCTTGCGCGGTGCCGCCAATGATCTGGCTCTGAATCATAGTTGGGTTAAGTTGTCGTCCGACATCATAGTAAGCTCTGCATTCCTTCAACCGTACGTTACCTAACTCATCAGATTCGGCAGTTACAAGGTTAGCTCCGAACGCGTTCAACTGTTCCTTCTCGGAGTGAAACACGGTCACATCAAACTCATGTCTCATGAGTTCCGCGGGAGAATACTTCCCAAGCTTCGTCTTCGCTTCGTCTCTTATCTTCCGTGAGGCTTCAACCAGTGCGGCTCCGCCGACCGCGGCTGTTCTGCTTCCCCAGGACCCAACTCCTTCATCCAATTCATCCGTGTCAGATTTCCCAAAGTCTATGAGAGATTGAGCTACGCCCAACTCCTCGCTTACAAGGAGTCGTGCGAATACGTCGTGTCCCTGCCCGTGTGAGCTTCCCCCCATCCATACTTTGACTCTTCCTTGTTTGATGGCTATTCTCGCTGATTCTCCTGGTTGCACTGCTGGAATGAGGACAAAGCATGAGAAACCCACGCCCATTTCTTTCCTCCTCTCATTGTATCCCAGTTCCTTTACCGCCGACTCAAGGAAGGGTTTGAATGGGTCGAGCCTAAGTCCAAGCGGCGAAACAAACCTCTCTGGGCTTGCGTTTCTCAACCTGACCTCGACGGGATCCATCTGCAGTTCATCAGCGAGCAGATCCATCATCCGCTCAATGAACATGGCCGCTTCAGGGCGCCCTGCACCCCTGTAGGGACCCAGAGGAACTTTATTCGTGTAAACAGCATTCGCGTCTACGAATACGTTTGAAATTGCATATGGCCCTGTGATCTGAAATCCTATCCACCGGGGCGCCATCATTCCCATGCCAGGCGCGTACGCCCCCGCGTCGATTAGCAACTCTGCCCTGAGGCCGAGAACCTTTCCTGTTCGGTCTGCGTGAATTTTCATTTTGGCCCTCGCTCCCCTGCCTTGATGCGTTGCCATCAAGTGTTCCATGCGTGTTTCGATCCACTTCACGGGCTTTCTCATCTTCATCGCGGCGTAGCATGCGATTACATACTCGGGGTAAATACCGCCCTTACTGCCAAAGGCGCCGCCCGTATCCACTTGGACAATCCGTACTGAGCTTGGAGCGAGTCCCATAGACTCACACAACCCCTCCTTCCAGGCGTGCACGGACTGCGTTGACGCCCACACGGTCAATCTGGAACCATCGTACTGGGCAACTAACCCTCGGGGCTCAAGAGGATTGGGAGATATCCTTCTGTTGACGAGTGTGTCCTCCAAAACCAGCGGAGAATCGTTGAGGTGGAACTCTCTGCCCAGCTGAAAGCTTGCCAGAATATTCGACTTCGTACCAGGATGAATCGGCGGCGCAACCAACGCCTCCTCCGGATCGATAACGGCCTTCAGTGGCTCGTAGTCCACCTCCACTTCATCCATCATATCAATTGCTGAATAGAGGTCCTTTCCAAGAACCGCTGCCACCGGCTGGCCGACATAGTTCACGTAACCAGTTGCGAGGACTGGTTGAGCAGCACCCGAACCCTCCGAAGCTCCTTCTCCAACTGACGTGAGAGTTGCCTTGAGTTCTGAGGCATTTATGCCACCATGCACTTTCAGCAGCCTAGCTCTTGCGTGCGGGCTACGGACTACGGCCAAATGTAACGTGTCAGGTAAGTGAATGTCATTAACGAATTGGCCGCGACCTTCAACGAGTTTCCGGGGTTCATCTTCCATGGATGGCGCAACTCCCACTACCAAATACAAACTTACCTCAGGGATACCAGTTCATGGACAAGTCTTTAAACCGGTTCTTCGCGTTTCCCAAAGAGACAATCCTTGCGACCGAGGACCTTCGAGTATTACGCTCCATCATCTCTGAGCGAAGCCGTAAGTCTGTTGCACTCAAGAGACGAAGCAAAAATACTCGCTGGAGGACAGAGCCTCATCACCCTGATGAAGCTCCGCTTAGCCTCGGCCAAGATGCTCATCGACATTAACGGCATAGCAGAGCTAACTCAAATACGCAAAGAAAACGGCACAATCGTAGTCGGTGCTCTCGCTCGCCATGACCAAATCGCCCATAGCAGTCTCATGCACGAAACATGTCTTCTCATTTCAGAGGCCGCTGGCGTAATTGCCGACCAACAGGTAAGAAATCGCGGTACCATTGGAGGTTCACTCGCACATGCTGATCCAACGGCCGACCTTCCTACCGCTTGTACAGCAGCTCGGGCAAAAGTGGTTACAGTCAACGTTAATGGTTCGCGCTCGATCGAATCCGCGGATTTCTTCCGCGGATACTACAACACCGCTCTAGAGCGGGACGAGATAATTCGAGAAATTCGTATTCCGGTTCCGCCCCCAAGGTCCGGGGGTTCCTACATGAAATTGAGCAAGGGTCACAACGATTTCGCGATCGTCGCGGTCGGATCTTTGTTAACCTTCGCCAGTGATAATGTTTGCAGGGCTGCAAGTGTAGTCCTCGGCGGCGTAGCACCTACCCCCATTCACGCGAAAAATGCAGAAAACGTCCTAATCGGACGAAAACTCGAGGATAAGGTGATTGAGGAGGCGTCCCAAAAGGCGTCCGATGACCTGAGCCCTCCTTCCGACCTGCGCGCGTCAGCCGAATACAGGTTGGAAATGGCGAAGGTTCTCACAGAACGGGCGGTCAGAAATTCCGCTAGCCGCGCACTTGGGAGTAATTAGTTTGGAGAAAGAATTCGCCGTCAGTGTCAAGGTGAACGGTCAGCAATACGAGCGAAGAATCGATCCTCGCACGTTACTAGTTGATTTCCTACGCGATGAACTTGGCTTAACAGGAACTCACATAGGATGCGATACCGGACATTGTGGTGCTTGCACTGTCATGCTGAATGGGGTAACTGTCAAGTCCTGTCTCTTGCTTGCAGCCCAAGTCAACAATTCCGAACTCAAGACGATCGAGGGCGTCGCCGTCAAGGGCAAATTGCATCCAATTCAAGAGGCTTTCTTAGAACATCAAGCATTGCAATGCGGTTATTGTACGCCAGGAATGATTCTCTCAAGCCTTTTCTTGCTCCAAAGAAACCCGAACCCGAACGAGGAAGAAATTAAGAGAGGCATCGAAGGCAACCTCTGTCGATGCACCGGTTATCTCAACATCGTGAAAGCTGTAAAAGCTGCTTCGGCTAAGATGAAGTAGGTTAGGCTTCATTGCATCTGGTTTCGGATGCGATCGAAGATTCCTATAACCGTCTTTTCCGCTGTATCCTTGATTACGAGTTGCCCAAGGCTCGCTATCATACCAGTCACCTTGACATCTGTCTCATAGTCGAGTTCACTGCCTTCAGGGGTCTCTTTGAGTTCAATCGCTAAGTCCATGTTGATGTTGCTTCCCGATCCTGTTCCAATCGCTCTAAGTTGTACTCTACTAGGCGGTTCTTTCCCCACGATTTCGATTTTGAACCTGAAATCAGCTTTTATGAAACCGACACCGACAGCAATGACAGCCCTAAACTTGTCCTCGCTCTCAATGCTCAAGCTCTTCAGGTCTGGCAAGCACTTGCCGATCTTATTGGGATCGATGATGAATTCCCAGAGCCTTTCACGAGGCGTCTTCAACAAGTACTTTCCTTCGAGGATCATTCTTAGCCCACAACTGCATTGATGATGAGGTTGCGGTACCACTTGATTAACAAGCTTGCTGGTGGTGTACGCCCCAACCCTATGCAGGGGGAGGTTCCTTTGAGGATTATTCAGGTCCATTCCCAGGAGGGGATTCAACAGGTCAAGTTTCTCTTTTCAGAATACGCTTCTTCACTCGACTTCGACCTTTCCTTTCAAAATTTCAAGAATGAATTGGCAGACCTACCGGGGGAGTATTCTGCGCCGGGCGGGGCCATTCTCCTTGCCTACTATGAGGGGAGTGCTGCCGGTTGTGTCGCCATGCGGAAATTGGCCGAAGATGTTTGTGAAATGAAAAGGCTCTACGTGCGGCAGGCGTTCAGAGGGAAGAAAATTGGCAAAGCGTTGTCTGTGGCAATTATTGAGGAAGCAAGGAAGCGCGGGTTCTCGCGCATGCGCTTAGATACCGTGCCTTCGATGAAGGAAGCGATTAAGCTTTACCGCACTTTAGGCTTCAAAGAGACCTCTCCATACCGGTACAACCCCAGAGCAGGTGCAATGTTTCTCGAACTCGTTTTATAGACTATCGAGCATGATGTTGGCCTGGCGTTGGAGTTCCCGTGGTTACACCCGGTTTCTAATTTGGTCGGAGCTTCTGTTTCAGATACGCCCCGGCCAGGGTTGGAATGAGTGCGGTCGCGTTCAAGGCCGCTAGCCACAAGTAAGCCGTCTTTAGGCCGTCCATGAAAACCGCCCGATCAACAAGCAAATTGCCTATTGGAGTAACCGATGAAATTAGAGTCGTGATCACTCCAAACGGGACTCTGAATGTCATGATCCAAAGTACGAGGTTCAGGCTGACTGTGAAACCAATGTTCCAGAAGGTGGACCTGACGGAGGCCGCGACACCCCGCCTTAGAGCTGGAACCGCGGCCATGCAGAGGCTCGCGTTTGGCGCAAGGAAGACGCTTACGCCAATCCCTAACAAAACCATGTAGACCAGACTATAGACGTACGGCGTTGAAGGGTCAACGGTCGAAAACAAGTAGGTCGTGATGCTCGTCAAGGTAAGGCCCCCAACTAAAAATCCTGTTTGGCCGAACCGGTCGGAAAGCTTACCGCTCAAAGGAGCCATCAGAACTGCGGTCAAATCCAAAGGCACCAGCCTAAGCCCAGCCTCGAGCGGGCTCAAGCCGAGTTCCAATTGGAAGAAGAGGCTCAAGAGTAACGCCAGGCTGCTGAAAGCGGTCACGGCGATCACTAGAGCCACCACGGCGCTACCGAATTCCCTTATCTTAAGCAGCCCCAAGTCGAGGAGTGGATGCGTTGATCGGCGCTCCCACATTACAAATGTCACGATAGCGACGGCGCTCAAGATGAGGAGGTAATAGACCGTAGTTTCTTCCGCGATCCCATAAACGGCGTAGGTTAATGCGAGAAGAAATGCGGTGATGGAAACAACGAATGCCGCAAAACCTTTCCAATCAATGGGCGCCCCCTTCTCAAGGGTCGCAATCTCACGCAATCGAAGGCGCGCCCATACTGTCCCGAAAATACCGATTGGGATATTGACGTAGAAGAGAAACCTCCAATCGAAGAAGAACAGAATCAAGCCACTCACGGTCAATCCGAGAACAGAACCTAGGTTGTATGCGATTGCATTTACTCCGAGTGAAAAGCCTAATTCTTTCATGGGAGTAGCATCTGTTATCATTGCTATGCTGTTCGACCATATCATTGACGAGCCAAGGCCCTGCATTATCCTGAAGGCGATTATCTGTTCGGGCGATTGGGATAGGCTAGTCAGTAGTGAGCCAACGGTGAAAATTATGAATCCTGCATTGTAGAGTTTCACTCTACCGAAAATATCAGTAACTCTTCCTATCAGGAGGAGCATTATGGTGCTCGCCAATGCGTAACCTTGTGTGAACCAAACTGCTTGCTCAGCATCTGCGTGCATCGCGCTCGCAATTTGTGGGAGTCCAATAACGAGTATTCTTGAGTCGATGCCCGACATCAGTACGCCAACCGTCGTTACCGTAAGAACTGTCCACTTGTATTCCAAGTCTAAAGCGCCGTTTTCATAATTGTCCGTGCCAGTAGCTCGGGAGGTGTCCGTCCTGAGCTTAGTTTGATGTTGATATTCCTAGTGGTTGCTGCAGACAGGATTTCTAACTAACGACTCCATTGAGTCAGGTCATTTATTGAGCTGGCTTCGCTCCCGACGCGCTTATTGTGGACTTTATTTATTCTGAAACTTCCCGAGACCTGAATCCCTCATCATCTGAGAGTCCGTTTTCGCCGTCATTTCACAATTCGGATGTTAAAGTTCGGGGTCTGATTGACCGCCATCAACCGTACCCACAGCGCCAAATACATCTCCGGGCCTCTTGCAGTGGTAATGTCGCCTAGGTCGATGACGGATTTCCAGCCAAACCAATCGGTCACTATCTCGCGAACCTTCGCTTTTGCCTTTGCGTCATTTCCGCTCATGAAGATATCATGGGGCCCCGGGACAATGTGAGGGGTTACCATTACATTACAGTTTATGGTGTTGAGTGTTTTGACGACCTTTGCGTCAGGGAACGCCCGTTGTATTTGCTCGCCAATCGAATCGGTATTGCACACAGTGAGGGTGGGTGGCATGCCCTTAGAGAAATCCAGTGGGTTGGATATGTCTACTAGAATTTTCCCCTTGAGGTTTTTTGCACCAGCCAACTTTAATGCCTCCAGCGACGCTGAGCCGGCAGTGCAATTGAAAATGATTTCGCCGAATTCGGCGGTTTCAGCGAAAGTACCATTCGAAGCCTTTGCCCCATTGGCCTTGGCCCATTGCACAGCCTTCTCGTTCCCTGCCGTGCGGGAACCCATTTTCACTTCATGGCCCAACTGAACAAGCTTAGTAGCAATGGTATTTCCAACCATTCCCGTCCCCAGGACCCCAAGCTTCAAAGTAACGACTCCCCGTGCTCAGCTGAAGGGAGGGAGGTCTAGCTATTTATTGACTACCAACAGCATATGGTCGAAGCTCTCAAAACGATTTCACAAAGAACCAGGCTGAGACAATCAAACCGATTGCAACAATAATGAAGTGAAGCGGGCGAGGGTTCACGTGCTTCGCAAGCCTTGCGCCTCCGTAGCCACCAATGATCGCGCCAGCCATCATGAGGAAAGCCAAGTACCAGACGACCAACCCTTTGTATGCGAAGAAGACGAATGCAGTTAGGTTGATTATCGCGGTGAGAGGGGTCTTCATCGCGTTCATCTTGTGGATGTCACGGAGGCCCATAATGCTGAACGACCCTAGCATTAGGATCCCGATGCCCGCCCCAAAGTATCCTCCGTACGCCGCCACAAAGAGCTGGAAGACGGTCCCCCATATGCGTCCAGCAGTCGTTACATGCTCATCGCCTGAACTACGGCGTAGTCTTCGGGAGATCAAGTCTTGTGATGCAAGCATTAGCGTGGCAAAGAGCACTAAGAATGGGACTACGAGTTTGAATAGTGCTGGCGCTGTGAAAACCAGAATTGCAGCCCCCATGAGTCCGCCGATGAAGCTAGGAATGGCAAGCATTAGTAGTAGGCTGCGTTGGATCTTGGTATCTTTTCGATATCCAACCGCGGCACTAAGGGAACCAGGCCACAACGCGGCTGTGTTCGTGGCATTGGAGATGATTTCAGGTTCGCCGAAAGCTACGAGGGACGGAAAGGAGATCAACGTGCCGCCACCCGCCACCGAATTGATGCCGCCAGCAAGCATGCCGGCAAAAAACAGGCCGAACAATCCGACTAGGTCATTCATGGTGGCTAGCCTGTACCACGACCGTTAGTGAATCTAGTTGAATTGAATTTAGTTGTTTCCTACTTCCTTCTTGAAAGCGTCGGCTAGGTTTCTCCCCCAATCGGCGAGTGGTTCGAGTCTCCCGTCGAAGAAGCGGAGGACTGGGGGCTCCCACACGAACTTCAGTCCTTTGACAAGGTCTCGGTGCTTGTAGAGCCAATTTATTCTATCAATGGCATATTCAACGTGCGAAATTGAGTAGACCCTCCTTGGAAGAGCAATCCTAGTTAGTTCAACGTCGGCTGGGACCTCCTTCCCTTCCCTGTCTCTGTCCATTGAGACACTTCCTCTTTCCATGCTCCTGATTCCCGAGGCGATGTACAGAGCGGCTGATAGGGCCCCTGCCGGGTACTGGGATTGAGGGATGTGCGGAAGGAACTTCATCGCGTCCAAGTGGCACGCCAACCCGCCCGGCGGAGTGACCACTGGGATACCAGTTTCATGGAGTTTGTTGACAAAATATTTGATCTGTTCAACTGAGCAACCTGCGACCGATGGGTCCACCATTTCCCGCATTCCCACAGCCATGGCACCTACCTCTCGCATTGACATGCCTCCATAGGTGTAGAATCCTTCGTAGACGGGGAGCCAGGGTCTGATCTTGTCGAACAGTTCCTTATTGTTAGTCGCTATCGCGCCTCCTCTAACAGACGTGTTCTTCCTGCCGCTCATGTAGAACAGGTCAGGTATACTGCAAATCTCACGGACTATTTCGGCAACGGTTTTGGTTTGGTATCCCTTCTCTCGTTGCATGATGAGGTAGGCGTTTTCGCAGATGAGACTTCCATCTATGACGAGGGTCAAACCGTGTTCGTTGCAGATTTGGCGGACTTCTTTCAGATTCGCTATGGAGAATGGTTGTCCGCCGATTAAGTTGGTTGTCGCTTCCATGCGAACGAATGCGATTTTTTCTTTTCCGTACTTCTTTATCACGTTCTTCAGTTTCTGTGGATCCATGTTGCCTTTGAAGAGATTTGTACTCTCAGTCTTCAGGGCGTCGTCGTAGTATATCTCTAGAACCGAGGCGCCTAGCAGTTCGATGTGGGCTCGGGTGGTCGTGAAATGGTAGTTCGTCGGAACTACATTGCCCGATTTGATGAAGACCTTCGCCAGGAGATGCTCCGCCGCTCTCCCCTGGTGCGTGTTCATGACATACTTGTAACCGAGAACATCCTTCACTGCGTCCGCGAATTCGTAGAAGGTCATGCTGCCGGCGTAGGCGTCATCCGCTCTCATGAAAGCTGCGAACTGGTTGTCGCTCATAGCGTTGACGCCGCTATCTGTGAGCATGTCCAAGAATATGTCCTTGGTTTTGAGCAGGAACGTATTGTAGCCGGCCTCTCCAATCGCCTTGAGCCGTTCCTCGACAGGTATCAGCGCAATTTTCTGCACCATCCGAGTCTTGTGCATTTCAATTGGAATCTCCTTTCCCGAAGACAACTTGATAGACATTAGCGGTCACCACTAGGATTTCTACTGTAATTTCGGGACCACAAACGCCGGGTACTTACGCATTTGGATGGGTTTTCTTGAGCGGAGATTACCTGAGTCGGCGGAAGGGGTAGACTCCTGTAAGGCACAACAGTCATGACGCGGTCCGTTGTGTACGATTAAGAATCAGTGAGATGCTGTGGAAATTCGTTTTCTCTATTCGGACCAGTGCCCCTCGCATGACGAAGCGATTGAACGACTGCGCAAAGTCCTAGATGAGGAGGGAATAAACGCTAAGATTGAAGTCATCAGAGTTGAGACGTTTGAAGATGCGAAGCGGTATCGTTACCCAGGGTCGCCGACAATTTTGATTGATGGGCATGATATCGACCCGGTTCCGAATTATGGATATGCTCCGACCTGCCGTGCTTACCGCCTTGAAGATGGGCGTATCTCCCCTTTGCCATCGGTCTCAATGATTCGCAAGGCCGTCCGTGCTGCGAAAGGAGAATCTTAAGAACAGAACCCAGCACTAAACGGTAGACGCATTCGCGGGAATGAGACCATGACGAACCTTAAGATCGGGGATAAGGCCTTACCCTTCAACCTATCCGGCGTCGACGGAAAGAATCATTCGCTCGCCGAATATTCTGGAAAGAATGCTGTGGCGGTAATTTTCAGTTGCAACCACTGCCCCTACGTTCGTGCGTGGGAGGACCGTATGGTCCAGGTACAGGCAGACTACGATATGAAAGGCGTACAATTGATTGCAATAAACGCGAACGACGCCTCAAAATATCCTGATGACAGCTTCGAAAAAATGAAGGAGCGCGCAAAGGAGAAGCATTTCAACTTCCCCTACCTGCATGACGAAAGCCAGCAAGTAGCTCGCGCTTACGGAGCTGAGCGAACACCTGAGGTTTTCCTCTTCGACAAGGCGGGAACGTTAAGGTACCATGGCGTAATAGATGACAACTACGACGAGCCAAAGGCTGTTAAAGTTAAATTTCTGCGGGAAGCCCTCGACGCCACGCTGAACGGGAAGGTGCCCGCGAACACTGAAACAGAACCAGTCGGTTGCACAATCAAGTGGAAATGATCCGCATTGACCTTTCTCGCAGTCTCTTGACAACCGCTGCACTGGTCAATTCGCGGAGAGCGTCTGAAGCGATCCACCGCGCGCCCTTAGAGTCCATTTTCTGAATCCTTTTGGCCGTTATTATCGCGGCGCGATTGAGTTCTAGGTTCCGCTTTCCAATCTGCCTTAAGGACCAGTTCATCGCCTTCCTTACGAAGTTTCTCTCATCAGCGGCTTCCCTCCTGACCGCCTTCAGAAACTTCAAGAACGTTGCATTTGGAGCTTCTTGGTCATGAACTGCTAACGTAGCCATTAGGGCAAATCCTGCCCTCTTGACGAACTCTTCCCGCCGTGAACTCCACTCATACGCCTTTTGGTATGCTACCTTGGTTTTGTCGAATAAGTTGCTGCAGCATTGGTCGCAAACGTCCCACGAATCGAAATCCTTCACCCATTTTTGCATCTGGTTCTTCGTGACCTTGTCAGGCACATCGATCATCGAAGCAAGAATTCGTGCTTCGTGAATTCTAGATTCCCAAAGTTCTAGAGCGAGCGAATGGCTCTTGCCCAGTTCCTTCGCCAATCCTCTGAGAACGGGAATAGATACTCCATAGGTATTCCTAGGGTTGATTCCAAACCGCGCCATGCCCTTGACTGCTTCGGGATTCGAGTGGGATTTTAGCCGCCTAAGTACCTCATTCGCTTCCAACTACAGCACATCAGTGATTGTTTGTCTTGGGGTCACGAGTAATTAGCCTTCAAGAATAGTCATATTTGAGAAACGGAAACTAATGTTAGAGTAGTTGTGGTGTGGTTGAAGTTATCAGCTAAATCAACGAAAGTTACATCGGGTCATTGGGATTATCGACTACATACGGGGAGTTCGAATGTAGGCGTTGTTTTGATACACGAGATATTCGGCTTTGACGACTATATGGACTCCGTCGCAGCCCGGCTTAGCCAGACGGGCACTTGGGTTGCGGCAGTTGACTTGTACCATGGGAAGTATGCCTCCAACCTTGACGAGGGGTTCAAACTCAGGTCGGCTTTGAAGGAGCAAGAAGCCTTGGATGCGTTAGGTTCAGGTCTTCAGCTGCTCCGAGAAAAGGTCGGCGGGAAGGCGAAGGTTGGGTCGATGGGCTTCTGTATGGGTGGTGGGATCGCCCTTCAAGGCGCCTGTAACTTGAACATGGCCTTTTGCGTGGACTATTATGGTATGATAGAGAATGTGGAGCAAGTAAACGGCGTTAAAGGCCCAATTCAACTTATGCTAGCTTCGGAGGACGAAAGGGTAACCCCTTGGGCGTACCAGCAGTTTCTTCCCGCCGCAACGAAATACAAGAAAAGGGTCGACGTGCACCTTTACCCCAATGCGCAACATGCCTTCCATCGGCCTAATTGGGAAGGGCATAACGCGGAAGCCGCGAAAGACGCGTGGGAGAAAACGGTTAGCTTTCTATCCCAATTTAAGTGACGGAGCAAAGCTCCTGCCAAGCTTGGCGAGGAAAACCAAGCAAATGGGGGAGCGTTGACCGCCTAGGCTCCTTGTTCTTGCGCGACTTGTCTGCTGAGAACCATGCTAGTTTCAAGCTATCTTCTCCGACCGAAAATTACTGTACCCACCGAGATCATGGCCACGTCGAATACGATTAGAGCGAGAACGTCATACTGCAAGGGAAGGATGGGAGTCCAAGCCCCTCGAAGAATTATAATTCTCAATGCATCAACACCATAAGTTAGTGGGTCTATGACGCTTACCCAGCTTAGCCATTTGGGAAAATTCGCTAGCGGAAACAAGGCGCCGCTCAGAAAGAACAAGGGAAGATTGACGAAGGTCTGAATTACACCGAAACTCTCCAGACTCTCCATCAACGAGGCTAATGTTAGACCGATGCTCACCATTCCAAAAGTGATTAGCAGCATTATGGGTACTGAGAAAAGGAAAACGCCAACGCTGACGCGGATTGAGACAAGAAAACTGAAAACGAAGACAAAGCTTCCTTGTATCACGGCATCAGTACTACCACCCAACATCTTACCTACGAAAACAGAAACCCTAGAGATTGGGGCCACTAGAATTTCCTTGAGAAACCCGAACTCTCTGTCCCAGATCACAGATATACCCATGAACATTGAGGTAAAGAGCAAGGTTTGCCCAACGATTCCCGGGAAGATGAATTGCTGGTAGTTTACGCTCGTGACGCCTAACGAGGTAAGGCGCATTCCAGAACCGAAGATCACCAACCATAAGAGCGGTTGGATGAAGGAACTGATCAGCCTACTCTTCTCTCTCCCATAACGCTTGACCTCTCGCAGCCACAGCGTGTAAATGCCACGTAATTCACTCATCGAATACTCCTTCTCTTGATGGCGGCCAACCCATGGTATTCCTCACCGCCTTCTGTACGAATCTCTCGTCCAGTAAAATGAAGGAAGACGTCCTCAAGCGTAGGCTGTCGAATGGACATAGACTCAATACGTATCCCTGACGCTGCGGCAATCTCTACAATTCGGGGAAGCGTCGCATTGCCGTTCTTCACAACTAACTTCAGCTTACCATTTATCTGTTTCAGGTCCTTTACCCATGTGATCTCATTTAGTTTCTCAGCAAGCTCTTTAGCAGCGCTTGTCCGAACCGAAATCACGTCGCCCTCCATTCCTTCCTTCAATCGCTTTGGTTCATCTAGCGCAATTATCCTCCCATAATCTATGATTGCAACTCGGTTGCACAGCTTGTCAGCCTCCTCCATATAGTGCGTCGTGAGAATCATCGTGATGTTTTCGCGTCTGCTCAGCTCTATGATGTAACTCCAGATGTGCTCCCGGGTTTGAGGGTCCAAGCCTATTGTTGGCTCATCAAGAAACAGAGCCTTCGGGTAATGGATGAGGCCTCTTGCTATTTCCAGCCGACGCCTCATCCCTCCGGAATATGTCCTCATCAGCAGGTCTGCTTTGTCCTCCAGTTCGACCAATCTCAAAACCTCGTTAATTCGCATCTTTTGCTCAGATCTAGGGACTCCGTAGAGGTTCGCATGCATCTCCAAGTTCTCTCTTCCCGTGAGCCTATCGTCTATACTTGGTTCTTGGAAGACGATCCCTATGATTTGCCTTACTTGGGAAGGATGTTTCGCGACATCAATCCCATTGACCAAGGCCACTCCGGAAGTCGGTTTCAGAATCGTACATAACATTGAGAGAGTTGTAGTCTTTCCCGCGCCGTTAGGTCCCAGTAAACCAAATACTTCACCAGGTTGAACTGAAAAATTGAGCTTGTTGACCGCCACAAGGTTGCCGAAGTTCTTGGTCAAATCCCTAACTTCTATTACAGATTCCGATCTCATAGGCTTCATCAAACCTTTCTTGACCGTTTCTTGTTCTCCAACGGTAGCTCGCAGACGCCCTTACTCAAAATGATTCGTTTAGCTTGTCCCCATAGATGAGAGGCATAGAGTAAGGTTTAGAAAGCCCTGAAAGTGCTGAGGGACGCTGAAGAAAATTGGCTAAAAGCACAAAAAGTCTCCTAATGTACACCGGTATTGCAGCACTACTTCTAGGCATAATCACCTTCATTGTACCATACCTCGAGGACGCTGCGAACAGAATGATAAGGACGCCAGCCTGGTGGACGCACAATAGCGGAGCTGTCGCTTGGTTCTGGGGTCCTGCAGATCCCACGATAGGGCTATTTGCACCATTCTGGGAGTTTTCGGTTGGCCTAATCATTGTCGGTCTAGTGCTATTCGGCATCTCCTTTGCAATCAAGGTGTAATTTGATTTGGCAAGCTCAAAACCTAAGGGACGATTGTACATCTTCGGGACACCGATTGCTTGGATTGCCGTCTATGGCGCTTTGATTGGGGTTACCTCACTTGTGCCAGTTCTACCCTACGCAGGGGGCGGAGGATTTTGGCCTCTGGCAACTCCACTCGCAGGTATTGCACCCCTAATCCTTGGTCCGGTCGGCGGAATAGTCGCGGCTGTAGTTGGAGGAATCATAGGCATGTTCATCGCCCCACCAGCATACCCGCTCGGAATCATTGACGCAGTGTCTGTCGTCGTACTACCCGCCATCTTCGTCGGGTTAGCACTAAACATGAAGAAAGCCAAGTGGATATTTCTCGCTTGGCAGATCATAATGAATGCAACTTTCTTCATCGTGCTATTCCTCTATCCCGGCGTTGTCGGTGGATGGCCCCCCATCTCGACGAGTTCATACGTCGTCGCGACCCTCTACTACTGGCTACTCCCAATAGTCGTGCTATTATCACCAATAGGAACCAAATACATCTACAACTGGTCAAGAAGTGCTAACGCGAGACAGAGGTCAATCGGAATATTCCTCGGATCCTGGATGGCAATGAACGCTTGGTTCGTATCTCCATCATACTGGATCTATTGGATCCTATTCGCGTTCCCGTCTCCGTTGCTCTACCTGATGGCCTGGGGAATCTACTCCTGGTACATGCCAGTCTTTGCAATACTGATAACGATAGTAACGGTGCCCATTACAGAAGCTCTAAGAAGAAGCGGAATGGCGAAGCCCCCAGACGTTCTGTGGTAGGCTGGCCATTCTGCCTTCCCCTTTTCCTCTTTTCTTGTTAAGTTATCAGAGGCTGTTGCGTGGTGCAAGAAATGGATGACTTAATCGTAGATGTTCAGAATCTTTCCTTCGCATACCCAGACGGCGGGAAGGCGCTAAAGAATATCACTTTCAAGGTCAGCAAGGGTCAAATCGTTGCCGTTTTAGGCGCTAATGGCGCGGGCAAGACTACACTGTGCCACCACTTGACTGGTATAATCCCAAACATCTACCAAGGCACAACTGAAGGCAAGGCAATCGTTGCCGGTATGAATGTTTACGATCACCCGGTCTATGAACTAGCACAGAAGATCAGTTTTGTTACACAAGATCCGGAAGGGCAACTCATCAACCCAGATGTCTTAATGGAAGTCGCTTTCGGCCCTGAGAATCTAGGCATACCAAGAGAGGAAATCATGCGAAGAGCCAAGTGGGCTCTGGAAGCAGTTGGCCTAGAAGGACTCGAGTCACGTTCGCCAGCTGAACTATCAGGCGGGCAGAAACAGAGACTCGTGCTCGCGGCCGGCCTAAGTATGGAGCCGGAGTTACTAATTCTCGACGAACCGACCTCCCAACTTGATCCGATTGGAACGGCTGAAGTTCTCAACTCTCTAATTGACCTCAAAACGAGGTACAACATGACCACTATCTTCACAACTCATGCGTCGGAAGAGGTTCTGAGGGTTGCGGATAGAGTCATTGTCCTGAGCAAAGGGGAAATTGTGGCGGAAGGAACTCCCAGAGAAGTATACAGCAAGGTGAAATTGCTTGACTCAGTCGGCGTTCAGGTTCCGCAGATAGCAATGCTCGGGTATAAGCTAGCGCCGGAAATGCCAGTTCCCATGTCCATCGAAGAGGGAAAGAAACTCATAATCGACATTCTACATGAAAAACACCGTGCTCCAAAGTTCCCTCCACAAGTAGCCACAAAGATGTCGAGCGGTGAAGTATTACTCGAGTGCGTTGACCTATCGTTTACATATCCTGGTGTGCAACCTGTAACTGCTCTGCGAAATGTTAACCTCAAAGTCCATCGTGGAGAAATGATAGGAGTAATCGGACAAAACGGGTCCGGAAAGACGACGCTCGTGAAACAGTTTCTTAAGTTGCTGAAGCCGGCCAAAGGGAAGGTTTTGTTCAAAGGTAAGGATGTTCAAGCTTTCACGACGGGAGAACTCTCCACCTCGATAGGTCTGGCGTTGCAGAACCCTGATGAGCAACTGTTCACCATCTCGTGCAAGAATGAAGTTGAATTTGGGCTTCGCAACCTCAAGCTCGCGGAAGACGAAATAAAGCGGAGGGTTGATGAAGCGCTAGGGTTCGTTGGCCTTCAAGATCAATGGGACACATTCCCGTTCAGGTTGAGTTTTGGGGACCGAAGGAGCTTAACCGTGGCCGCGGTAGTTGCGATGCGGCCTGAAATAATCGTGATGGATGAACCTACTACCGCTCAAGATTACCTGGGTAGACACCGAATCGCAAGGCTTGGAAAGAAACTGAACGAGGCCGGGCATACGGTCATAATGATAACGCACGACATGAGCTTAGTGACTCAATACGCTGACAGGACCATTGTGATGGCTAACGGTGAAGTGCTCTTAGACGGGCCCACCGCCAAGGTCTTCTCCGAGTTTGATACACTCAAGAAAGCTTTCATTAAGCCTCCTCCAATCGCGATTGTCGATAGGGAACTTGAATCCGAAGGCCTTCCGCAGGGTATCCTAACAGTGGACGCAATGGTGGATGCATTGACGGGGGCCTCTTAATTGGCGAGCATAGAGTACGTTCGGAAGAATACCCCGATTCACAATTTGCAAGCGATTACCAAAATGTTCTTGGTGCTAGCAAGCTTCGCCGTTAGTTTCTTCGCCTTGGACTTTGCCCTGATTGGCGTTTGGCTCATTTTTCTACTGGGATGGTGGGTTCTGGGTGGAATCGAGATAAAGCGTGTTGCAGTAATCCTGAAAATCCTTCTCGGAACCTACATTTTCTTCGTCATCCTGCAAGGGTTCACGTATAGGTTTGGGAGTACCGTCCTCTTCCAGCTCGGAGTACTAATGGTTGGAAACCGAAACTACGCCGCCTACACACTGGAAGGTTTCCTCTTCGGAACACTCGTCTTCATGAGAGTCCTCGCAGTCGTGTTCACACTTCCGATTCTAACCATGACAACCCCAATGACCAAGATAGCGGCGACGTTGGGAAAGATGAAGGTTCCATACCAGTTCACAATGATCTTCGTAACCGGAGTCCGATTCGTCCCACTGGTCTTCCAGACGTGGACTGGGATTATTCAGGCGCAGAAACTGAGAGGGCGGGACATAGACAAGATGCCCTTCTATCGGAAAGCCGGAGTCTACACGAGCGTGATAACGCCATTGCTACTCTACCTCCTCAAACTCTCGCAGACCCTCCAAACTGCACTTGAATGCAGAGCTTTCGGCTCCCCTGCTGTACGTTCCTACGTTGAGGAAGCTAAGCTGAGGGTGGGTGATTATGTAGCAATCATCTCGATATTGATTATCACCGGCGCATTAGTTGCAATGAAGGCAACAGGTTACTCATTCACGCCTCATTTGTTCCTCTGATCAACATGATGTCACGCACGCCACCTGATTATCACGGAGAGAATTTGGAGAAAGGCCTTTCTTAGCGCTGAATCCACGCATGCGCCGATTGTGAGTCCTCTTGGTTTCGAGTGCGGTTACTGAAGAGAAGAGTCGCCTAGCCAAATCGCCTTCTTATGAGGACCTCGTTAAGCGTCGCAATAAGATGCTGGCTCCAATCTTCTCGCAAGATTGGCCAAACCTCCCCGTCGTCAAGGCTCAGGGACTGTACCTTTACGGGTTGGATGGTAAACGGTACATGGATTTCATGGCAGCCTTTGGAGTGGTAAATGTCGGGCACAACCACCCAAGGGTGGTTACGGCTGCACGAGAGCAGATGGAAAGGCAAATCCACGGGGCGGTCGGAGTCACACTTCATGAATCCGTTCTTCGGCTTGCCTACATGTTGCCTGAGATTCTTCCCGGCAATTTGGACATGTTCTTCTTTGGAAATAGCGGTTCAGAGGCTGTTGAGGGAGCAATCAAGCTTGCACGCAATGTTACCAGAAGACCCGGAATCATCGCTTTCATGGGAGCGTTCCACGGCCGCACATATGGCGCTGCATCTTTGACTGCTTCAAAAGCAATCTACAGGACAGGACTCGACCCCTTCCTTCCCAGCATCTACCACGTCCCTTACGCTGACCCTTACCACTCTTCACATCCGGACAACCCAACACTGTGCGTCGAAGAGTCGTTAGCTGAGCTCCAGATACTCCTCAAACGGATCATCGCTCCATCACAAGTTGCAGCGGTAATCGTTGAACCGATTCAAGGCGAGGGCGGCTATATTGTTCCGCCCAAAGAATTTCTGAAACGCCTCCGTGAGATATGCACGAGCAATGGGCTGCTCCTGATATTCGACGAAGTTCAGTCGGGTTTCGGTAGAACTGGCGAATGGTTCGCTGCCCAAGCATTCGATATCACGCCGGATGTTATGGCGATTGCGAAAGGCATAGCCTCAGGCTTTCCATTGGGGGCAGTATGTGCCCGAAGTGAGCTCATGAGCCGGTGGGAGCCCACAGTTCATGGCACGACTTTTGGTGGCAACCCCGTATCATGTGCCGCGGCCGTCGCCACAATAGACACAATCAGAGATGAAGGGCTCCTACAAAATGCGAAGAAAAGCGGCGAGTATCTACTTAGCCGATTGAAGGAGCTGAAGGCGAAGCACAAGATGATTGGAGATGCACGTGGGCTTGGATTAATGACAGCTATCGAATTCATTGTCCCAGGTACAGATAGGGAACCGAACAGTGCCGCGGCGAAGAAGTTCCTCAACGAATGCCTCTCAAAAGGGTTGCTGATGTACCCTTGCGGACTTTACGGCCACGTAGTCCGCCTAGCACCACCCCTCAATGTCACTCGCCAACAGATCGATGAAGCCATGAGCATTGCAGATCAAAGCCTGAGCGTCGTTTAACAGAACAATCCCGGAATCATGTTTTGCGGGTACCCGCTGCATAGGCCAAAACAAGTATAGCATACGAACATTCGAGACTTGCATTAAGTGGGAAAATGGACGTTAGCGTTCACCAAGTTGTATGCGATAACTTGACCAAGGTGTACGGCAAGAGTGAAACGAAGGCCCTCGACTCCGTAACCTTCTCTCTGCCTTCTCGTGGCATCTTCGTGCTGATTGGGAGGAACGGTTCTGGAAAGACCACGCTCGTGCGAATCTTGGCCACGCAGCTCGAACCAACGTCCGGAAAAGCGACGATAAACGGGATCGATGTCGTAAAGGAGGCTCGAATGCTGAGAGAAAAAATTGCGATCGTTCCTCAAGAAGCTAGACCAATACCTTGGATGACACCCATACAGACGGTGTTCTCGTACCTTCTCTGGAGGGGGTTCGATTACGGTGAAGCTAAGCGGCGGGCGTACCAGGCACTTGAAAGGCTAGGGCTAGCTCAATCATCCAATGTCTTGAATCGCTCGCTTTCTGGCGGAATGAAAAGAAAAGTCATGGTGGCTACGGTCCTCTCGTCGGAGGCAGAAGTGATTTTCTTAGACGAACCAACGACGGGACTCGACCCGATTTCACGGAGAGAGTTTTGGGGAACGCTACGAGAAATCGGAAACCAACGCCTCACGTTTCTTACAACACACTATCTCGAAGAAGCAGAACAGCTCGCCGACCAGATCGGGATACTTGACCGAGGTCGTCTAATCCGCATAGGCACCTTGGAAGAATTGCGCCAAAGCGTTAACTACAATTACAGCATGAGGCTCCTCGAAAATCCCGCGCCCCATCTACCAGCCGTGGAAAAGGGAGAAGTAGTCACCGGATCGGACGGCAGTATCAGAATCCTCACAGTTGAAGATGAGGCCTTTAGGATCTCAAGCGAGCTTGCGAAACACGGCTTCAAGTTCACGATCAATCCTGTTTCACTTGATGACATATTCTTTTACCTTGCGAGCCAGAAGGGGGACAACTGAAATGTCCGATAGTATTGCTGTGAGGAAGAGGAATAAGTTCAGCCAGTTTCTCGCGGCCATACTCGTCAATTCCGTTTACGAAATGAAGAACTATCCGATCGTTCTGATCAACACTGTTCTTTCTCCTCTCTCGTTTCTCCTTCTGATTGTTTTCGTGAGTCACGGTAGCCTGATAGGGGAAGCCGTTGAGGGCGGGTTCATCATGAGCATGTTCTCAGCGGGCGTTTCGCTCCAAGGGGACCTCTCACATCTGAAAAATGATTTCAAGCTGCAAGATATGGTGGTCAGTTCCCCAACCTCATGGCAGACTTACATGTTTGGGATGGCGATTTCAGAAATTGTTTACTCTGTCCCAGCTCTGCTCGTGCTCTGCGTACTTGCATATTACTTTACGAATTTGAGCCCAATAGGGACCCTGGCGTTTATCGGCGTACTTCTCTTGATGTTTCTCACTTCGGTTGCGATTGGTTTCACCCTTTCAACCTTCTCGTCCGACATCGTTCAAAGCTTTGCCTTCTCAAGACTCATCTCAACTCTTTTCTCAACGATACCGCCGGTTTACTATCCGATAACTTACATTCCGGTTCCATACAGGTACCTCGCATATCTCTCACCAACTACCTACGCAGCAGAACTGGCCCAGAGTTTTGCTGGATATCTAACCCTGTCACCATCAACTGCCGCCCTTAACTGGGGGATTCTGGTGGCTGTGGCTTCAACTCTATTCCTCGTAGCGAAGAGCAAAGCGAGATGGAGAGAAATCTAATGATTTACAGTGTGGTTCTCAATGTCGAGCCCTTGAAGGAGCCGACGAGCCGACGCGTCACGATGGGAACAGAATATCATCGGAGATACTCTGCGAGGTCCTTGTGATTCAATGCCTATGTATTTGTGGGCTTTGGGGTTGGTGGGATCTCATGATGATTAGGCTGCCCATATGTCGCCGTTGGAATCGACGGTCACCTTGACTGAGGGTAATGGGAACTGAGCCGGGCCTTGGAGAACCGTCGCGCCGTGGGATGGGTCGAATGCTGCACCGTGGCAAGGGCATCTGATTATGGAGGATGAGTTATCGTATCCTACAGTGCAGGGTCGATGCGTGCAGGTTGAAGAATACGCAACTACGCTTCCGTTCTGAAGCCTGACTAACATGTCCTGATTTCCCTGCTGGTCTGTAAAATAGATGGAAGAGTTCATTGGAATGTTGGCGATATTGCCTATCTTGACCCCCGTAGGAATGGGATTCTGTGGGTTAGTGGCCGTCTGCGGTTGAACTACGGGATGTTGGATTTGGGCCTGTGCCTGCGGGGGGACTTGAATTGAAGGGAGCATTTCTGCTGCCCATGTGGCCATCCCACCGAATGTCACTGCAACGGCCGTCCCAGCAGCCAACATGCCAATCTTCTGCAGCGCCCTTCTGCGTGTGAGGTCTGTTCTTCCGCTAGCGCCAACGGCTTGCGGTTTCAGGAAGCGTTTTGTATTCTTGAGGACGGCGTACTCTGCGCCAGCTCCTATTAGCGCAACTGTCCCGAAGAGTAGCCACATGGAAACCGTGGGGCCCAGTGGAGCGATGGTTGAGGCTGCTGTGATTGCATGGACTTCAGCCAGAGTGAGCGCCCCCACCATCAGCCATAGGTGAAGCTTTTTGATCGAGCCGAAAGCCTTCACCTTGCGCTTTGACTCGAGGAAGATGCCGGAAAAACCGAGGATTAAGAGAACCAAAAAGCCTGCAGCTCCGAGCAACGTGCCTGCGAATAAGGAGGTGATGCTTGGGAGGAGAAATATGCCGTGAATTGCAGCAAAGACGGTTACGAGGATAGAGAGTGCGACGTGCATTTCCCGCCAACCGTAAACGCGAGCATCCGTGTAAAGCTCCGAAACCACTCGACTCCCTTCGTGCCCTAGCGCGTTCGCTCGTAATTGGGACATGTACCGCTTATCCGCCCAAGCCTTCCAGAAGCCTTGAATTACGAGGACTGCGGATGCGGCGAGAGCGCCCCACCCCAGCAGTTGAGCGTAACTGTAGCTTGTTCCGAGGATTGCCGATTGTTGTGTGGAGAGATTGATTCCGATGCCTGTGGCCGCTGCGAGAATCGTGATAAGTAACCATATCTTTGAACGCACTGCAAACACCACGCGCTGTTAAGTGCTAATCGTCGCCGCTCGAACAGCCGTCGTCATTGTTGCAGGTCTGATTCCGCTGGGGCTGTGGAGTCGAGTTTGACGTGCCCGGATGTGGCGAGTTAATTTGGGAAATACCGGAGATCGGTTGGTTTTGTTGATTAGTTTGACCAAGTGCGGGCGCATGTGTTCTGATTATTGCAGCTCCGCCAACTGCGGTGATCGCCAATATGGCGATTAACAGTGCGACTACAATTGGCGTTGTTGTTCTCACGCGTTCGTCAACTCATGTTAACTACACAGTGTAGTTGAGAAGCATAGGATTTAGGCTTTATGTCGAGGCTGCACGGAATATGCATCGTTAAGTATGGACAGCCTCCTATGTGCACTTTCCTCTCCCTCATAGTTTGGTACGCTCTTCGCATGTCTTGCGTAGTAATGCCGCTTCAATCGAAGTTTTGTGTTAAATTTCCGTTCGCATAGGAGACATTTGTAGATTCCGATGATGGAGCGGAAGCCAACGGATTTCCCGTCCTGATAATCTTGAGATGTTTGCCTCAACGATTGCACCATGTGATTTGCGTTATCCAGTAGAGCGCCTTATAATCCGGATTCATCTTAGGTGCACACCAAAAGTAGTATCTGAGTCGGACCTATTCTGCGAAGTCTGGAATTGCTTTTCCATGTTTTTCGCCGTAATGCCGGTTCAGTAACAGCTTCAAGCCGAATACGGTGTCGCAGTACAAGCACGCATATCGTTTTACAAGTGGTAAGCGGGGCGCTTCAGGGATTGTTCTATTGAGGAATGTTCCTTGAATCTCAAACATAGGGTCATCCTTTTTCCTCAGCATCTTTTCACCCGCTCAAGTAGATGTTTCCCGTCGATGCGTCGTATTGTATTGGGATCTTCTGCAGAGGATAAGGTGCGGGTCCGGCTACAACTTGCGCGTTATTGTATGGGTCATAGATTGCGCCGTGGCATGGGCAGGCGATATCTCTACCTGCCGGGTCGAACTGGACTTGACAACCCGCGTGCGTGCAGATCGAACTGTAAGCGACGACCTGCCCGTTATCCAGATGAATCAAAATTATCGGGCCGAACGTTGGGTCATTCAGCGCCAAAGACTGGTTTACTGGAATGTTCGCCGCATTTGCCAGAAGCCTGCCATTCTGAGTGCCTGGTTGAGACACGTAGGTCGGTGTTTGCCCTTGAGAGCTGGGGAGGGTTGCGATCTTTAGCAACACTAAAGCTGAGACAGAGACCGCCGCAAATCCAAGCGTGCTGTGAAGGAAATTCCTACGTTCCCTTTGGAATCGTGTTCTTTGTTCCGTTCGAACATCAGCGTCAGGTCGAAAAGAAGCACGGGAGAGCAGTACAGGAAGCTTAGGTTGGCCTAAGAAGACTGAAGTTACGATTTCCTTTGGAATCTTTAGCCCATACTTTTCGATTAATGCCTCCGCAGGTTGATTTCCTTCCTCTGTCATGATCCTTCGCCTCCACTACGGTTTACGAGGTTTTCAAGCCCGTGCAACAGCCTAGGCGTATCGGTACGGTCAACGCCTAGACTAATCACAAATGCTCGCACAAACTCGATTATGGTCTGTGTTTCACGATGTGATACGAACTGCTGCTTTATTCTGTCAAAAGCTCTGTTTACCTCGAGCACCTGTTTGGGGTAGAGGGTAGCTTTTCTGGCGAGGGGAACCTGAACTTGATTAGGTTGCGTGTTAGTCGGCGCTGCTATTGCAATTACTTGGTTGGGTCTTGCTATTAACCAACCTAGAGATTGAAATCGCCTAGCTAATACATTGTCTATGCTTTGCCCTGCCTGTGGCCCCGTTAAGAGTAAAGTCAACCAGCACGCGGCGAATACAATGTCAGAGCCGAAATAGAATGGGAACGCATTCCACGTCGCAGACAGAAAAAATGTGAAGTTGAGCAACAACCCAGCGAACGCAGCAATTCTGAAGAGAAAGCCAACCAAAGTGGCAATCCCTATCAGGGTCTCGCCAACTCCAACCACATATCCAAAAGTGATAGCATTCGGTACCACTACGCCAAGTAGGAAATCATGAATTGGGGAACCAATTGCATATTGCGAAATCAAATGACCGATGTAACCTGACTTGGACGGGTCGAAGTAAGATGGATCCGTCAAATGTTGCAGTCCTGCGTACAGGAACGTTGCCCCCATGAAGATTCGTAATGGCCAAAGCGAGCTTGTAACGGAGTTCAGTCGCATGTTGGACGCTGTTGCTTCCAATGAAAGTTCACAGGTGGGCAAGCTACTCAAAATCGGATTTAGGAAGAGTGGTACAAACCTCAAAACGTAGCTCGTTGAATCATCTTAAAGGCCCACCCGGTTTTGTTGAGGAAAAGGATTTGTTGCAGGTTAAACCTTTCACGCTTGTACCATAAGCTTCATAATCCATAAGAAATGCCAAGTGAGCACAGATGGTCGCAACTCAGGATACTCAGAGTGTCAGCAGGATGAGCGAACACGCGTAAGTGACGGACTTGTGGACACCAACACTGAGGATTATCACGAACCTAGACGCGATCAGATCCTTGCATTCATTAAGACACATCCTGGGTCGCACCTACGCCAAATACAAAGGGAATTGGGCCTGGCTATGGGCGTGATGCAATATCACCTATATGCTCTCGAGAAGGAGAATAGGATAGCTTCCCGCAGAAGAGGATTGTACAAGAGATTTTACCCCGTCCTCCAGTTTGCTGGCGGACAGCTGGATATCCTAGACGTATTGTCGCAGGAAACGGAAAGAGACATTCTCCTCTTCCTGATTCAGAAACCGGAAGCAACCCAGAAGGAACTCTCTGAATACATGGACATCTCACCTGCTTCGGTTAACTGGCATATTCGGAGGTTGTCCGATTCTGGACTTGTGGATTCTAGGCGCGAGGGAACTAATGTAAGATACTCAGTTCGAGGAGGTCATGGTGAGATACTTGCTCTTCTTAGGAGTTATCATCCAATGGTTTGGGAGAGATGGGCCGACAGGTTGGCTGATGCTATCTTGGAGATATCAGATTCCGAAGGAGAGGTACGTTGAGGGGTTAGAATGATGATTAGTCATTACTTGCATTCTTTGGTCATTCAGGTTGGTCTGTTCGAGGGAGCGGAGAGAGGAACCGCTGAGGCCTTGGGAATCGCTTCAGGCATTTTCGCTTTGTTACTATTCTCGCTCTCAATGTACGCTTGGTCTAGGCGAAGGCAACCTGCATTAGCAATCGTATCCATCGCCTTCTTGCTCTTCTTTTTCCGACACATAGTTCAAGTCCTCGCTGAAATGTACGAGTTTGACTCAGCTGTAGCGCTAACCCTAGTCTTCATGGACTTCATAATTCTCGCGCTCTTCTTCGTTGCGATCGTCATTAGACCGAGGAGAAAGCAACCGGCAGGAGATACAAGTAGCCCTTGATTGAAACCAGTTACGCTAAAGACCGGATTTAAGGATAGAAAGGGCGCACTTACATTATCCATCCAAATCTAATTGTCTGCGTCTGCGATTCAGAAAGTTCTGGGAGAGGTTATACGCTTGTACCAGAACCCTCTTAGGTCGTGCGACTTACGAGATGCAAATCAGTGAACGGGATTTGCCACGACGAAATCGAAAGTGGGCCAAGCGTGTTGGCATTACTGAGCGTAGGACGATCCTCGCAATCTCAATCCTAATCATCGTCGTAGCCTCAATTGCATCCTATTATGCAGGCTTCGCTGTCGGAAATGCAAGGTTGAACGCTGTCAGAATCTACGCAAACTCTAGCCGCAGCGTAGTTACCATACAAGGAGACAGCGCAACCCAGACTGTCCTGGGGTCCGGGTTTGTGATTCGCTATGCGAATTCGAATTACATAGTGACAAACTTTCACGTGGTTGACGGAATGGTCAACGTCACCGTAACATTCTGGGATGGCAACGCATATGCGACGAAAGTCATTGGTTCAGACGGATATGAAGACACCGCGATCCTCGCTGTTTCAGCTCCATCTGATGAGTTCTATCCGTTACAACTTGGTTCATCGTCCTCTCTGAGCGTCGGAGACCCAGTGGCAGCGATTGGCAATCCATACGGTCTTTCAGGTTCCATAACCGTAGGTATAGTTGGCCAGTTGGGAAGAACAATCCAATCCGATGCCACTACGGGCGGTTATGCTATAGCGGACGTGATCCAGTTTAGCGCTCAGATAAACCCTGGAAATTCCGGAGGGCCCCTGCTCAATGCAGACGACTTTGTTGTCGGCGTAACCACGGCTCAGGTCACCGGGTCGCAAGGGCTTGGCTTCGCGATTCCCTCTAATACAATAGCACGAGAGTTGTCATCGTTGGTGAATACAGGCAAGTACGCGAAGCACCCCTACCTCGGCATTGCAGCAACTGACATGAACTACCAGCTCTCCCAAGTGACGCATGGCATAGTTACCTATGGCGTCCTGGTCGAAAAATCCGTAGGCAACGGACCGGCAAGCCTAGCTGGGGTGAAAGGTGGCACGAATCTCGTTACGGTTGCAGGGCAACAATATCTTACCGGGGGTGACATAATAATTTCTATCAACGGAGCTAGGATTGTAAACAATGACGCGCTCTCAACCTACCTAGAAAGATACACACTTCCGGGAGAGACTGTTCAGGTCGGAATTATCAGAGATGGCAAATTCATCTCGGTTCAGGTAACGCTGGGAACCCGACCGCCTCTGTGACATCAAAATTCACGTTCAACATACCATCACTCATCCGGGCGAAGAGCCCAGTTCTTTAGCAGCTGAGGATTCAGCCCAGTCACACAGTCGGTCGCTTGGACCAGGGTCTAGACGGACTAACCAGCCAAGACACACTAAAAAAATCCTTCATAAAGTCACACACTTTTCCTAATCCTAGTTCTACTCTCATTCTGGTTCCTGGTCTGGTTAGTTGAGGGAGGAATTGTTGCGAAGACAAGACACTAGGGCTCTAAGAGAAGGAATCTTGCATCTAACGAATGGTGAAGCGAAGAAGCTTGGCGTAGGCGAGTGGACGCTCCACTACTTACGCAAGAATGCAAGAGGGCGCGGTGTATCAAACTACCATTGTTGTTGATAGCTTAGTAGGCTTTCCTTATGATCGCGAAACCAGAGTACCCGTATCTTCGGATCCTAGTTTCCCCCTCAACGCCTTCTACGTACACGCCCTTTCCCGCTTTGATGTCTTGGGCCGCCTGTAGGACTCTTTCAAGCGCGGCTTTCTGAACGTAAGGTTCGTTGTGGCTGGGCAGTAGCCTGTCGTAATGTGAAGAGAGGGCGATCATCCGCTCGTAGCTTTTGATGAAGGCGTCGAGATCGCTTCCTGGCAGGTGGATGTAGATTGCGGCTGGATAGAAGGTGTCCCCCGTCCACAGTAGCCTTGCATTTCTATCGAGGAGGCATATGGAGTCGGGGCTGTGCCCGGGTTGTATAAACAACCTCTAACTTCCTGTTTCCCAAATCGATGACGTCGCCATCCTTCAGCCATTGTGTCACCGTGAATGGTGGAACATGGTAATTCTCAGGATCAAAATCCTCGGGTAGGGGTTTCCATAACATTCCGTCCGCGAGTAGACGTGACATCTCTGCCTTGTTGCAACCGTTCTTGGCGGCTTGCCGGGCGTTGGGGGCATCAAATATTGCGACACTGTCGAACAGGTAGTTCTGCGCGATGTGGTCGTAGTGGCTATGCGTATTCACGACCATGATGGACAGGGATGTGAATTCTTCGGCGAGTCTCTTCACGTTACCCATTCCCAATCCCGTGTCGATCAGAACCGCGCGCTCCTTCCCAACCACTAGGTATGATATGACTTCCTCAAACTGGCCAGGCTCATAGAACAATAGACGTCGGGGTTGATCTTGTAGACCTCGAACCACGGTTGACTAGACTGGAGCCTCTGAAGCTCCGAGAAAGTCTTCCTGGGCAAGGCCTTCCACCAGTCCGTCGGTGCAACGGTGGTTCCCTCGCCGATTCTCTTGGTGGACATCGCTCGTCACATCCCGACAAAGATTCAATTGGGGATATTATAGTGGCTCTGAGGTTAATCCCAAAGTTCGATTTTCCCCAGCCAGTTTAAGGCTTGCAGTCCCTTAATCAGCGCCGAGATCTAGCAGGTTTACGCTGGCGTCCACCGCATTCACCACAGAATTTTGCGCCTTGGGGAAGCTTAGTTCCGCAGCTCATACAAAACGGCCCAGGTTGCTTCGAGGTGTTTCCAGCACTGGTTGTCTGCGAAGGGGTTGCATCCGTCGATGCTACGCTGTTCTCTTGCGGAGAATTGCTCGATTGGTTATTCGATGAGGTTCCACGCCTCATCAGAAGAAATATCGCTGCTAGAAATAGCCCTGCTAAGATACCGGTTAATACGCTAAGCGTCGTAACGAGTGTTGCGTCGGTAGTGGTTGTGATACTTGTGAATGTCGATATCGCAGTGACTGCTTCGGGAGTTTCCGTCGAGGTTGAGAAACTTGTCTCCGTGAAGGCAGAGTACATAGTGGCGGTCGTAGTGGCCGTCTGATATTGGTTCGGGTAACCGTAGTTTGGATTGCAATTGTACGGGTAATTGGGATAGTTCGGATAACAAGTCGGGTAGCAGTTGTAATAATTGGTGTAGCAGTTGTTGTAGTTGTTGTAGCAATTACTATCGTAACAATTCCCATTGCAGTTGTTGTAGTAACATGTGTATTGGTGGCAGTTCCATTTGTTTCCATAGTGGTTGCAAGTTCGAGTCGGGGGATCGCTCGACACGGTTGTGGTCGAACTAGTGACACGAGTTGTCGTTACGGACGATGATGTAGGGCTTTCAACTGTCGCAATAGCGGTAGTAGTTGTAGACTCTGATGATCCCATCGAAGACGTTAGAGAGGTTGAACTCGTCGACGAAGTTGATGATGTCTCGGTGCTTGTGGAAGATGTCATGGCGGCCGACGTAGACGTCACACTCGTTGACACCACTTCTGTAGGAGTCGTGGACGTAGAGCTTGCCGAAGTAGGTGAATCTTCAGAAGTGCTCGACAAAGAAATAACAGGTGATGTTGAGGCCGTCGTAGCAGTTGGCGTGGCCAATGTCGTGAGTGTAGTCGAGGATTCAGCTGATGTGGCGGATGAACTTGAGGTTGTAATCGTTTGCGATTCAGGAGCTGTGGGTGCAGCTGAGGTTGATGTCGACTCTGAGGCTGAGTCGGAAATAAAGGCTGATGTTGAAGAGGAACTCATCACGGTAGAATTATCCATTTGCTGAACTGCAATGGCCGACGCTGTGTACCCGTTCGAGATCAAGCCCACGACGGCTAACAGGATGATTCCGCCCAATACCCATCGCATGTTCATCGACACAAATAGCAGACTCCGGCCAATGCACCAATGCTAATCCTGTATACCTCACACACTTAACTATGGCGCGTAGTTAGGGCAAATGGATGAATCATCCTCTACCTTAATTACGGGACTAAGAAGCCGGTTAGGCTTTGCTAGACGAGTCTGGCGGCAAGAACGGCGATTTTGGCCTCTCTTTGATCGTATGGTTATAGGAGACCGAATCCAGGCCTTGAAGCGGCAGCATGAATTACAGCTATGCAAAGTGCAACAATAGTCAGCCATAAATGGAACCGGTTAAGTGTTTTGAAAGACTTACGCCCGCGCCTGCTTTCGAGAAGGATGCCTGACACACCAAGAGCTAGGATGAAGAGAAATGCCGCAGCGCCAATAACGTAACCGATAAACCCTGATTCGAGGGTCGGTAATAGGATGATGCTATGAACGCCGGCAAAGACAGTTAAGAAGAGAGATAGTAGCAGGTGTGTTTCCAACCAATCATGAATCTCTAACTTTGCAAATGCCTTGGCGCCACCAGCTTTCTGTTTACTCGCAGACCGCGTCGCACGGAAACTGATTCCAAGCCATGGTTTCCAAAATCCCTGAATGATTAGGGCAGCGAAGATGAAGATTGCCGCATAGCCCAACGAATTCGCATACCTGTACCCTAACCTAACGAACGCGCCGCTCTGAACAAACATGACCGTAAAGATAATCGTCGTCATCAGAGCAAACACAATCAGCCAATGCTTCATCTGCATGATCTGCATCAGCTCGTTGAAAGTTTTCCTATGCGTTGTGTACGTCGGGTTATCTTGCCTAACCGAGAAACGAATTATGAAAGCTTTACGGGTTCCGAGTTCTCTTTTTCTTTCTTAGCCGGGACCCGATTTCTATCCAATTGCCATTCGGGTCTCTGACATAGGCTAGAAGCCATCTTCCTTCTTCAAAGGGCGGGATTGCCCCCTTATGTTTCTTCGATATTTTTCCGTACGTGGCATACGCATCACTTACTTCAAAGGCTAGATGGTCCAGCCCAGATTTGCCGCCGTATCTGTATTTTTTTGGATACCAGTTGAGCTCTAGAACTTGCTTAGAACCTTTCGACATTAACCACGCGACCCGGCCGCCTGTCTCCTTGATTTTCGCTTTGAAAAGGAGACGCATTCCCAATGTTTTCCTATAGAAGTTGATGGACTTCTCAAGGTCAGCGACATGAATCCCGGTGTAAATGAACTTCGCCGGCAAGGTCACTATCTCCCAATCGTAGTGTATCTTCGACTAATAATGGGTACGTAGTCGATTTTTGTCAGAACCTTATGCGTCCCACATCGCACAGGATGAGCGCATTACTCCTTCATCGTTGAGACTCTCTCTAGTGCAGCCGGTATCTCCTCCCACCGTTCTACCCTGAATACTCTCTGCATGTCCCCAGCGTTTCGGTTCCAGGGTTGTGAGTAAAGGATGCCGCACTTGTCTAGGCTGGAGGCAAGTAGAGACATTAGCTCAGCAGAATCGTCGATGAAAACGTCGTAGCCCAATCTTGCCTTTGCTTTGGTGCTCTCGGTTCGGACGAAGGCGTCATACGGGATTTTGTGTTCTTTCAGCCAATTCATTGCAGCCTGAACGGTAACTTGACTACGTCCCGTAACAACGTCGACCCGTCCGAATCTATGTATTCCCTTAACCGCCTCCACGATATGATCCTCCACAGCTGGAATGTTTTCCCATTCGAACCAGGCTTCATCGAGAGTTCGAAAGAACTCCTCCTTTGGAATGTGGGCTATTTGCCAGGCGTTCCATTGAACAAAGGAGTTCACTGTGAATTGGGTTGAGTGATGTTGGTTTAGGATTTTGCAGAAGGTTACCATGGTGTCCGCTAGGACGCCGTCCAAGTCGACCGCGATGCGCAAAACCAAATTGGACTTGCCCCTTCCACAGAACCTGCGGGTTCAGCTTGTTTTTCGTTTTCTCATTCTGCGAATGGCGTAGACTATGAGGTATACTGTGGCTAGGGCGGTGGCGATCTGCAGAGACAGGAAAAGGGCGACCAGTATGAGAATCGAGGCTACGATTATGCTAAACTTAGCTTCAGATTGCGAACTCCAGCCCTCCCAGTTAGATTACTCAAGGCATCGATTCCATTTTTATCATTTCTTCGTGGACCTTGAAAAGGTACCCTTCCGCCGTCAACCCTCGTTTTTTCGCGAGCTTGCGAATTGCATTCTCCACTCCCGTGCCGTGCTGAATTGCCTTCTTTCGGCGCCATACCATATCCTCGGGCAAACCTTCCTCCTTGGCTACATTGCGAAGAACCCACTTCCTCGTAAGATCATTGCCAGCCTTAACCTTGAACTGGGAAGGGATTGCTAGCGAAAACTCGATCACATCTAAATCGGCGAAGGCAGTGCGTAACTCAACACCAAACGGGGCTGTTGCTTGGTCGTCCCTCTCGTAGTTGACCTGAGCTGAGTCAAGAAGGCTGCGATACAGTTCTGTGACAAGGGCTCTGCGGCCTTTCCCATCCAACGTTCGAGCATACTTGTAATAGCCGCCATAGAGTTCGTCGCTGCCTTGCCCGCAAAGCATAACTCTGCACCTTCTTTTTGCGGCGACCATCGCTGCCCAGTGAAGGGGCACAGCTACACTGACCTTCATGAGGTTCGGTTCTTCGATGAGCCAGACCACGCGCTTCACATACTCTTCCAGCGAATCAAAGCCGAATGTTTCGATGGTGATAGGCAGATCGAGTTCCTGTGCGAATTGCTCTACGTTGGAAAGTTCCTGTGACCCGGGGAGGCCCACGCTCACAGCTTCCAAGTTGCAATTTGCCTTCTTAGCGAGAAGCGCAGTTAAGGCGCTATCCAGCCCGCCGGAAAAGGCAACAGAAACCTTGTCAACTCCACGTGTTATTCTCCGAATGGATTTTCTTAGCAAAACGGAAAGTCGTGCCGAAGCCTGGTTAATGGTCAGCTTCCTCGCCGCGGGGCTGGGAAGACGGGCGAGTCGAATCTCATTGAGCTTTCGTTCTGAAATTGAGTAAAGGCATCCGGGTATGGCCCTTAGGGCATCTTTCAAACCAATCTTCCAGAGGGCTTTTCTCTCTGAAGCGAAAGCCGTGACGTTTCGGCTTCTCGCATAGTACAATGGTTTTAGCCCATTCAGGTCTCGGAATGCGCACATTTTTTTCCGTTTTTGATATACGCAGGCGAACCCTCCTGGTTCCTTAAGAAGCGACCTTGCCGCCATAATTAGCGACGGGCCTCTTGTTAGGCGTTCGTGGGCAAAACGAGCAACTCTTGGGGTCTCATAGAATGCCCCCTCCAATACCGTAGCAGTTCGGTCTGTTTCGTAGATTTGTGCTTCGGAAGCGTCTTGCGAGGCATATCCAACCAATAGATTGACGTTTCCGCGCTCCGTCATTTTAGCGATCCTTGAGTGAGTTCCCCTGTGGCTCAGAATGCGAAGCATGGCCTCAACAAGTGGTTCGGCACTTTCTGACCCAGTGGTGAACACGGCGGCAATTGCGCCCAAAGCTTGTCGCGTCGGTGTGCTCTGCTGGTTTTATATTAAATGCGATGAGTATCGTCATGTGTTAGGTACAGACTGCACAAGAACGAACTACTCGGCCATCAAGTGTCCAAGCGCGGCGGGGTAATACGCGTGAGGGTTGGAGACAAACGAGTGTTCATCGGTGGCAAACCTGTAGCGGTCCTCACCGCCGAACTCCATGAATAACCACATTAAGAATGGGCACTTACTGAGGGTCCCAACCACGAGCGGGTTGTTGAAATGAAACTAGTCGTAGTAGACCACGTTCACCTGAAAGACCGCCACATCCAACAGCTTCACCGGATGGGAGAGCTGCAGGTTTTCGGTGATCCGCCCAGCTCCGAAGAAGAATTGAAGAAGAGAATGCAGGGAGCGGACATCGTGATTGTAGGCTGGAGCAATATAACGAAAGAACTTCTCGAGTCTCTTCCGAACCTCAAGATGATCGCTATCTGGGCCACGACATGTCACTACGTTGACCTTCAAGTGGCCAAGCAACGGGGCATAGTTGTAACACATGTCCCGGGTTACGGCACCGAGGCAGTAGCCGAACACGCCTTTGTCTTACTGCTCGCGGCAATTAGAAAGCTACTGCTGGCCGATCGTCACGTCAGGGAAGGCAAGTTTGATTGGCGACCGCTGAGAGGAGCAGAACTGGCAGGTAAGACGATCGGGCTTATCGGCACTGGAGCTATCGGCCTTAGGGTCGGCGAAATAGCCAAAGGTTTTGGAATGAATATTCTAGGCTATGACATAATGCCAAACGCCAAAAGAGCCCAAGAAATCGGAATGAAATACGTTGACTTTCAAGCCTTGCTCAAGGAAAGCGATGTCATAAGCCTGCATGTCACACTAAGCAGCAAGTCGGAACACCTAATCGGAAAGAGAGAATTCGAAATGATGAAGAACGGTGCAATCTTGATCAACACTTCTCAAGGCAAGGTACTTGATGAGAAAGAGTTAGTCAACGCTCTCGTTTCAGGTAAACTGTCTTGTGCCGGCCTTGATGTTTTCTCCCAAGAACCACCGGCGCCTGATAATCCACTGTTCAAACTTGACAACGTAGTCCTAACGCCTCACGTCGGTTTTCACACAACTGAGGCCGTGGAAAGGTGCAGTGACATATGCATTAACAACGTGGCAAAATTCTTGGAGGGACATCCGCAGAACACTTGCGCGTCCCCCTGAAACGTCGAGTACAACATACTCTTCGTCTCGGTTGAGTTCTCGTGGTTAGCGTGTTTCTCGTGATAATATGTAGACCAAAGCGATAAATATGCTCATAAACGATAACAGTAGATGAGGCAAGACTATTGTCTGAAAAAAAATCTCGTAGAGGATTCGTCAAAACTGTCGGCGTTGGCGTCGGTGGCTTAATTGTCGGCGCACTTGCAGGCACGGCCATCGCACCAATGATGACACCACCTCCACCCAAAGCAAAATTTGCCGACCCACCCCCATCAGGCTCCACGGTTATACACGGAATGGACGCCGCATATCCGCCCTTCACTCAGATCGATCCTTCCGGCAACGCAGTAGGCTTCGATGTCGATGTAGTGAACATGATTGCCAAGAAATACGGCTGGCAGGTAGTTCACAAACCCTGGGATTGGTCCACCATTATTACGGCTGTGCAATCAGGCGACCTTGACTTTGTAGCGTCAGGAATGACAGAGACTGCGGCAAGGTCTGAGATTGCTTGGTTCGGTGTTCCCTACTACAGCTTCATTCACCAGCTAATCGCGCTTGCAACTGACACTAGAACAAGAGACCAAATCCTAAACTCAAATTCATTCATCGCGTGCCAGACGGGCGCGACATCAGATGAATGGGCCACAAAACTCCTCGCCGCAGGCTATACCTTCCAGAAACTCGGGCTTGACTCGTACGAACTCGCCTTTGAAGCAGTTACAGACGGTAGAGCGGTCGCGGTCATCAGTGACAGCGCTTTCACAGGACCTTACTTCAAGACCCAACCAGACCAAGCAGCCAAGTTCCGTGTAGTTTCAACAATCGGTGGCGACGCGACGTACGGATACGCCACTAGGCCGGGAGACTTCGGACTCAGAAACCAAATCAATCAAGCATTAGAAGGCATAATGGGAACCACCGACTGGCAGTCGCTAAGAGACAAGTGGAACGTCTAAGCTGACAGAAGTTTGAACTTCCTCATTCCCCCATGAATGGGAGAAAGACACCGCAAACCATGTTTGGAGCCGTGATCTAATGACGGCGTTTGCGGAATTTCTCCCCTACATTCTTTCTGGCATGGTTTGGACTCTTGGTTTGGTCGCAGGCGGTGTAGGAATCGGCTTCGTAATCGGCCTATTCATGGCGATAGGGCAAATTTATGGCGGCAACGAAGTCAAAGCAATCATACATGCATACGTCTGGTTTTTCAGAAGCATTCCGCTTCTAGTCCTTCTCTTTCTATTCTATTGGGGTGTTTTTCCTGCAACTGGCTTCAAGCTTGACCCTTTAGCCTGTAGTATTGTCGTTCTTGGACTACGCAGTGGCGCCTACCAATCTCAAATTTTCCTAGGGGCCATAATGTCTCTTGGAGACACTCAACTGCTCGCCGCGCGAGCGTTGGGCATGAGCCAGATGAGAGGCATATTTCACGTTGTGTTGCCTCAAGCTCTTCGAATTTCAATGCCTGGCTGGTCCAACGAATATGCGACCATGATCAAAGATTCGTCCATTACATTCGCGTTGGGGGTACTTGAAATATTGACCAGGACCAGGTACGTGGTCAATGCGACACATGAGCCACTCATACCGTACTTTTTCGCGGGTGGGCTTTTCTTGGTTCTAACATACGCTGGCACAAAAGCCGTCAACATAGTCTACGAAAGAACAAAGATACCCGGCTTAGTCGGGAGGCTATGAAATGACTGAAACAAATGTAGTACTGAAGGTTGAGGGTCTGCAAAAAAGCTTCGCAGGTAACAAAATTCTGGACGGTGTGTCATTCGAAATTGATAGAGGACAGATTAAGGTCATATGTGGACCCAGCGGCTCCGGGAAGAGTACGCTTCTCAGATGTTTGAACCTCCTAACCATGCCGGACAAAGGAAGGGTCTGGCTCGAAGGACGAGAGATAACGAATGAGGAGAGTAATGCGAACAGCGTGAGGCAGAGAATTGGTTTTGTCTTTCAGGAATTCAATCTGTTCAACCATCTCACCGCGCTAAAGAACGTCAGCATCGCTTTAGAAATAGTGAAGAAAATGGGCAAGGATGAGGCGAAGGCTCTCGCATTGAAGGAGCTTGAAAAGGTCAACCTTGCGAATGATGCGCACAAGTATCCAGCCGAACTCTCAGGTGGGCAGAAGCAAAGGGTTGCGATAGCAAGAGCCCTAGCCATGAACCCTGTAATAATGTTCTACGATGAACCCACATCCGCCCTGGACCCTCACCTCATCGGAGAGGTCCTAGATGTCATGAAGAAACTCGCCCAAGAGAAACTGACTAGCATCGTCGTGACGCATGAGATAGGATTCGCTCGCACAGTCGCCGACGAAATCATGTTCATGGGCGAAGGAAGAATACTCGAACATGGGCCCCCCAGCCAGATCATCGAGAACCCCAAGCATGAAGCTGTCAAACAATTCTTCAGGCGCATCAACGAACTCTACAGGAGAGACGAGCAATAGCACTCTGGGACACGTACATTCCACAGTTACTTGTTGGGGCAGTAGTGACAGTCGAACTGATCATTGTATCCGTCCCCATTGGGGTTGCTCTGGCGATCATTCTAGGGGTGGCCAGAGTCTACGGAAACAAAGCAGTTTCCCTCGTCGCAACGAGCGTCGTAGCTGTTTTCAGAGGATTTCCGGCGATAGTGACTCTATTCATCATCTTCTTCGCTCTTCCTGATGTCGGAGTTTACTTCTCTCCGTATTGGTCAGCTGTTTTAGGATTCGTGCTTGTAACCGGCGCATACCAGTCAGAGTATGTTAGGGGCTGTATACAGTCCGTGCAGGCAGGGCAGTCGCTCGCAGCTCAAGCGCTCGGAATGAGCAAACCTCAGGAAGTCTTCCACATTATTCTCCCGCAAGCCCTGAGGGCAGCGCTCCCGGGAATTTCGAACGAAATAATTTATCTAATTCTATATTCCTCGTTAGCCTCTTACATAGGCGTCCAAGAGATCTTCGGGGTGGCGAGGACGTTCAATTCACTGAATTTCAGGCCAATCGAAATCTTTCTCACGGCTGGACTCGTTTACGCGGCCATAGCCACTGTCTGCTTCCTAGGATTCAGGTTACTTGAAAGGAGATTTCGCATCCCCGGGTTGGGAGCAACACGCTGAGGAGTGAAGCCGCCTGCATCTAACTCGTGAAGACGAACAGATTCTCAAAGGAGAGCACGGGGTTGGAAGGCAGGCGGCGATGGAACTACTCGTAGCCATCGGAGAAGCCTTCGATGCACCAAGGATGATACCTGTCAACCGTGCTCATGCAGCCTCCAGCGGCCAAGAAGGCGACCTGTACTTTGTCGAGATTCTCGCCAAGGGCGGCGCCTCATGCAAGGTGACCACGACAACAAACCCGATCGCGGACTTCGACTATTTCCAGCAGATCATGAACATCGCCGAGGAACATGACGAAGCCTCGGTAGCATGGAAAACGAAGAACTACTACAAACAAATTGGCGCAGTCATGAGCCAATCTTGCATTCCATACCTTGCTGAGAATATTCCTGAATACGGAGAGCACGTAGCCTTCTCCGAATCCAGCGCAACCCCATACGTAAACTCGGTCATAGGTGGGCTGACGAATCGTGAGTCCATTCAAACCGCCCTTGCGGCGGGAGTACTCGGCGAGACACCCGAATACGGAATGCACTTGAAAGAAAACCGAAAAGGAACAGTTCTAGTAAAAGTGGAAGCGAACCTGAACGATGGCTACAGCTACTCACTTCTAGGCCAATACGTCGGAAAGAAAATCGCATCTGGGATCCCCGTCTTCGTTGGCATCTCAAAGCGTCCCAGGATTGACCAGTACATCAACTTGTGCGCCATGTTGAACGTAACGGGTGCAATAGCGATGTTCCACATCCCTGGCGTAACGGTAGAGGCTAAAACCGAGGAAGAAGCTTTCGCGGGCGACAAGCCGAAGGACAGGATCGTAGTTACCAACCACGAGCTTGAGGAAACTGAGAAGGAACTTCAAACCGCAACTAGTCCCGTAAGCGTCGTCATACTTGGGTGTCCCCATTACAATCTAGATCAAATGGCAGAACTAGCAACCCTCGTGAAAGGAAAGAAGGTTCGTGACGGCATGACTTTCTGGGTAAACACGTCCGCAACGACGAAGCTCATGGCAGACCGGGCCGGTCACACCCAGACCATACAGGAGTCAGGAGCTCACCTCGTCGTAGACACATGCATCGACATGTTCTGCTGGAATAACCTACGAGACAAGACCGGAATGACTGACTCTCCAAAGTGCGCATACTATAGAAGGTTCGGCCCCGTAAGGGTCGGCAAAATGGAAGAGTGCGTCGCCACTGCCATGGAATAAGGAGAGTGGCTAAGTTCACGGAAATGAGCGTGAAATGCCACAAGCTCGCCAAAGGGTACGGGGAAGGCGAAGCTTTGGTCTCCAAAGACCCAATCTGCTTCTACCTCGTAGAGCCAAAGACAGGCGTCGTTAAGGAGAAGGGACATCAACTCGAGGGCAAGTCGGTCGCGGGAAAAGTGCTCGTATTTCCGACGGGAAAAGCAAGTTCCGCAGTCCAAATGGACGGCCTAGTCAAGTTATTGATCAACAAGAACGCGCCAAAGGCCATGATAGTTACGGACGTGGAACCAGTTCTTTTGGGCAGTGCAGTTCTGACGAAAATCCCCCTCGTCGACAGGTTAGAAAGGAACCCATTCGAAGCCATCAGATCCGGAGATTTCGTGAAAGTTGACGCAGACAAGGGTTCAGTAACCGTAACAAGAAACTAACACCGAATTCCCAACACACTACTGCCCCTTCACCAAACCCAACATCCTGCCGTAAACGCCGAAATCTGCCTTCGAAAAACAGACAAAAACCACTTTCTCGACACTCGTTCCCTTCCCAATATATCTCTGAACGGTCCCGATGGCAATCTGAGCCGCCAGCTCGATTGGAAAATGGTATGCGCCAGTGATGATCGAAGGAAACGCTACGGTCTTCAAATCATTTCCTTCGGCCGGTTCAAGCGAATTCTCGTAACATTTCTCTAGTAACTTGCCTTCGCCCTCACTTCCCCCATGCCATACCGGGCCGACGGTGTGAATAACATACTTAGCAGGAAGTCGATAACCCATAGTGATTCGCGCTTCCCCAGTGGGGCAACCGTCGAGTTCGCTGCATTCCTCTAGCAACTCCGGCCCTGCGGCTCGATGGATAGCGTCATCAACACCCCCTCCACCTAGCAAAGTTGCGTTGGCCGCGTTCACTATCGCATCAACTTTCAGTTTTGTAATGTCACCAAGTGCGAGCTCAATCTTTCCCAATTAACACCCAGCCTTTCAATTGAAGAATTATGACTCCTGACACGATTAACGCTGTTCCCAGTAGTTGTATCTGGGTTACGGATTCTCCGACGAACAAGTAGGCGAGAATTATCGCCGCTCCTGGTTCAATTGTTAATGTTATGCTGGATTTTCCAGCCTCGATGAATCGAAGCGAAAGCGTGTACAAACCGTAGCCTATCAAAGTGGGAACGGACGCTATCAAGATGATCATGACCATGACTTGCTGCGTTACATCGACCTTGGGACCATATTGAAGAAGATAGAATCCTCCCAGGGTCAATGCCCCGAAAAGAAAACTATAGAACAACACGGTCAAGGCACCGTAACTTACCTGTCCCTTCTTAGCTGCAAGTGTGAAGATAGTAGTACCAACACCTCCAAGCAAGCCGAAGATCAACCCTCGTATGTCCCATGTGATGCTTGAGGAGGATAGGCCAAAGGCGGTCACTAGTACACCTGTGAATGTGAGTACCAGCGCGGCTACTTTGCGGCTTGTAATGGGTTCATGAAATATGAAGAAGGCAGCAACAACGACCATCGCCGGGTATGAGTAGAGCAACGTTATGGTCGTAGCCACTGTTGTGAGTCTTAGAGCGTAAAAGTATCCTAGATAGTTCACGGCGACTCCAAAGATACCAAAGGCGACGAAGAATGGTATGTCCCGGCGCTTGATTTTGAAACGTCCCACATTGGTCAGTGCAATTGCCACGCCGACAATTCCGGTCGCCACGAAGGCCCTTAGCGTTATGAGAGCTAATGGGTCGGCCCCAAACGAGTAAGCGATCTTTCCAAGGAAGCCGATCGTTGATAGGAGTATGGCAGCACAGGCCGCTAGCCCGTACCCAAGCCTGTTTCTTTCTACGACGGGCTTCAAAAGCGTTCAGATTCCGATTGGCGTTTAGACAAGCGGTCTTCTAAGAACTTTGACAAGTTAGACATATGGAAACATGAAGAAAAGATGCGCTGCCTATCGGTAGGCTCCGTCACCTCCTTCGTTTCCTTCTCCACATTATCGCATTGGGGGCAGTGCCATTCCCGAATGTAGGCTAACGCGACGCCAGTCTCCCTTTGTGGCCGGACCGCGCCCTTCCCCGTCCTGCCAAGAAGCTCGGAGCCCCCTGAGCTCAAACACAGACTCAAATCCCCGACGTTTTATATTACGTGCGAATGTTAGGTGGGCTTTGGCGTTGGACTTGCCAATTTTGCCGATAGATTCCGGCCGGTACGGATCTCCGGAGATTCGCAGGGTGTTTGAAGATGAGGCGCGGTTTCAGAAGATGCTTGACGTTGAAGCAGCTTTGGCTTGGGCAAGAGGGCAGGTGGGGGATATCCCCCGCGAGGCAGCTGAGGAAATTGAAGGTCACGCAACGACTCGGCACGTCAAATTAGAGAGGGTTCGCGAGATCGAGAAAGTTGTCGACCATGAGACCATGGCCCTTGTCGAAGTCCTTTCGGAAGTCTCGGGGAAGGGCGGAGCATTCGTGCACCTCGGTGCAACGTCTTCGGACATTCTCGATACTGGATTGGCGTTGCAGATGCGAGAGGGCTTGGACATAGTCGCAGCGAAGCTGGACAAGCTTGAGGAAGCTCTCCTAGGCCTTTCGAAGAAGTACCGGGACACAATGGTGATTGGCCGAACTCATGCTCAACATGCGTTGCCCATGACTCTGGGGCTCAAGTTCGCCGTCTGGTTACGCGAAGTCGGCAGGCACATCGAACGCCTCAACCAGTGCAGGGAGCGTGTGCTCGTCGGCAAGTTGAGCGGCGCCGTCGGAACAATGGCTGGGTTTGGAAAGAACGCTCGCAAGATTCAGGACCTCGCTATGAAACGCCTCGGGCTTCGAATTGCCGACGTGACCAGTCAGATCGTTCAGCGTGATAGGTACGCGGAAATGGTCTGTGTTTTTGCAATGATTGCTAGTTCCTTGGACAAGTTTGCGGTCGAAATTAGGAATTTGCAGAGGCCCGAGATAGATGAATTAGGCGAATCGTTTGATGTTGACAAGCAGGTTGGAAGTTCCACAATGCCCCAGAAAAGGAATCCTTGGAGAAGTGAAAATGTTTCCAGCCTCGCAAAGATAGAGCGAAGCCTTGTGGCTCCCGCGTTGGAAGGGATTGTGACGTGGCACGAACGTGATCTCTCGCAATCGGCTTCGGAGCGTTTTGTGATCCCGGAATCCTTCATATTGATTGATCACATGCTGAATTCGATGGTTCGAATTCTAGGCGGCTTAAGAGTTAACGAGAGGCGCATGTTAGAAAATTTGGAGAAATTCAAAGACCCGATGATGTCAGAGGCCGTTATGATTGCGCTCGTAAACAAGGGCATGCCGCGGCAGGAAGCTCATAAACTGCTGCAGCAACTAGTGTTCCATAGCCAAGAAAAGAACAAACGCTTCAGTGAAGTCCTGGAGGACGACACAAGAATAACGAAGTATCTGAGAAAGGATGATATCCACTCGGCTTTGAACCCGAAATCATACTTAGGATTCTCAAGCGAGCTTGTGAACGCGGCCGTCGAAAAAACGGTGACCGAACGTAAAGCACGCGGGGTCGCAACCTAAAGGTTTTCGTCCTCCCGGTAATCGGTCAGAAGGCTCTGCTCCGTTGTCTCAACCGTCTTAGATTTCAACGTCTCCCACTCTTCCGCCTTAATGAGGCCGCCCACTTGCTCTTTGATCTTCTTCGCCAGCGATGGTCCGATTAATGGAACGTTCATCAGGTCTGTCACGGAGGCGTGCTTTAGGTCGTCAAGGTTTCTGTACCCAGCATTGAACAATGAGCGCGCCCTTACGCGTCCTACACCGTCGAGTTCAACCAGCGGAACAAGTTCAGACTTAACCCCCTTAGCGCATCGAATCTGTAGCTCGTACGTTGCGGCCAGAAGGTCCTTGTGCCCGAATAACTCAGCCAACTGATAAGTCGCATGCAAAAGCCACTTGGAAGTGTCCACCATCCTCAACATGTCGCCCGGTTCAACCTTGTGGACTTCAAGTATTCCGTCCTCGCTGGTTTCATTGATCCATTCATACATGACCCTCGCGCACTTGATCTCCGCCAAGAATTCTTCATACGTCACACCGTTCGTATCGCCGAAGAACTCAGGCGTTTCACACATGAATTCGTCTTCATGCTCCTTCGCGAAAAGGTCGAGCATTTCATCTTCCCCGCGTCGCGGGTAGAGCTTAGGAGATATGTCTGGCGTTCGTGATATCAGATGCAAGAAGCTGACCTCAGTCACGTGTTTGGCGCGGGTATACAATCCGTCACGGAGCACCACCGCTGACACTGGGTCTATGTACAGTTCTGAGACTCGCCGGCCGAACTTCGTGGCCTTCAAATCTTCGCCCTCGAATTCAACCATCTGCTCCCTATGAAGGAAAGAAAGTATGTCGCCGAGTTTTCCCTTAATCATCTTAGGGTCGTATTGGAAAGCATAGAAGGTCTTCGCGAAAAATCTAGTTAATCCATCCTCAGTGTTGGCGAAATGCGTGGCGATGGTAGCCAAGACGTGAGGTCTGAGAACTTTCTCAGCCCCCAGCTTCGACCAGATTCTTTCAGGTTCTGCGAGGGCGTAGTTCTTCAGGAGGTAGTCCTGTTCATCTTCTGTTTTGGCAATGAGAATAGCCTCACCATACTTGTCGTACTTCGGCCTACCCGCCCGGCCACAAAACTGCTTATACTCCAAGACCGAAATTGGGTAACGCCCGTACCCAGCTTCATACCTTTCGTAGCTGCTTATGATCACCGTTCTCGCGGGTAGGTTTACTCCCGCAGCCAATGTCGGGGTTGCCGAGAGAATTTTCAGCCGGCCAGCCTTGAACGCATCCTCAATAAGCTTACGATGGGCACCCGGCAAACCTGCGTGGTGGAAGGCCACGCCATTCAGCGCTTGTTCCGCCAAAACGTCCCCTAGACGTGTCCTTTCGCCGGTGGCGAGAATTCTTTGGGCAAGGTTTTCCAGACCCCTATGGTCCGGCCTAGGCATGTGCCTTCTGAGAAGTGCCGCAGCTTTCTTACCCATTTCCACAGCTGAGCGCCGGGTTTCAGCGAAGATTAGAACTTGACCGCCGTCCCGCACTACTTCAAGCGCTGTGTCAAAAATCGGATTCATGTCAGTGTGTGGGATGAAGCGCGAGGACCCATCCTTGAATTGAATTTGGCCATCACAATAGACGCCTTCCCTGAGTGGGACGGGCCGCCACTCCGTAGTAATCGGGATGCCTTTGAGCCACTCACCAATCTCCGTTGCGTTCTTGATGGTCGCGCTCAAAGCTATGATTTGGATTTGTGGGTTGAGTTTGAGTAACCGGGTTATTACGACCTCAAGGGTCGGGCCCCTGTCGGCTTCAGTGATGAGGTGAATTTCATCGGCGACAACTACCGATACGTCCGCAATCCAGGGTGAGCGGTGTCTTAGGAGTGAATCGGCTTTCTCGTTTGTACAAATGATGACGTCGTAGTTGGCGAGGTATATGTCAGAGCTATCGTAGTCCCCGCTAGTAACGGCTACTCTTACCTTTCGGCCTGGTGCTTTTTCAACGGATGTATACTTTTGGAAGTCTTCGTACTTCTCACTCGCCAGCGCTCGCAACGGTGTGAGGTATAGGGCTTTTCCGCCCTTCTCCACTATCGACTTGAGAACTACCATTTCTGCGACAAGCGTCTTTCCAGAGGCCGTTGGGCTTGCCAGAACGATGTTCTTGCCCTTCAATGCCCCAGCTTTGATAGCATCCTCTTGGGGAGGGTACAGTATGTCGTAGCCGGCCTTAGCCAGGACGGCCTTAACAGAGTCTGGGATGGCTAGTTCGTCAACCCGCAATGCAGGGAGGCCTCTGTCAAGCAGCTGTTCGCTTCAAGTGGCCAGGTTTGGGCGAGTAAAGTATTCCTTCCTTGACTAATTGATCGACCAGCCTTCTTGCGTCTTCGTCTGTTACGTCAACCTTCCGCGAAAGTGCCTGGTACAGCGTCGAGTCTTCGACGATTCCCAACTGCTTCTCCAAATCAGCGAAGGTGCTCAGGACCACCTGCATCTTATCTCTCAAGCTCTTTGGCTTGCCCGTCATTATGACATCAATGTCCATCTTCCCAGTAGTCGTGTCGATGCCCACATCCTGCAGTGATAGGGTCATCAGCCGAATTATACTGCGGGCGTCCTCAGCTTCAACACGGTCACGCAAAAAGCTCCTAGCCCTTGCTTCAGCCAACCTAACTAACGCTTCGAGCTGTCTAGGTGTTATGACAAGGGGTGATTCTGTTGAGCCCGACATTGAACGCATCTTAAGGTAATACTGCCTAATCTCATTTACAGCCTCTTCAGACAGGACTGGTTCGACGCGCTTGGCGTACGCAATATACTTGCGTAGGAGGTCCGGAAGGAGTGGTGGTTCCTCCGGAGTAGTCTTCAGCCTGTGAAGGGTTAGTATGTGTTCCGACATTCTTCTGTCCGAGTCGGGTTCTGGAACATCTTTCATAATGAAGAGTAGGTCGAAACGGGTCAGTAACGTTACGGGTAGGCTAATGTTATCCGTGATGTTCCGGTATGGGTCATATCTCCCCAAACTTGGGTTGGCAGCCGCGAGGACGGCGGCCCTGGCGTTCAGGGTTGCAACGATCCCTCCCTTGGCTACGCTGACCGTGTGCTGCTCAAGCACTTCGTGTATCGCCACTCGATCTTCTGGGCGCATCTTGTCGATTTCGTCGATGCAAGCGACCCCTTTATCGGCCAGAACCAGGGCGCCAGCTTCTAGCACCATTCCTCCCGATTTTTCGCGGACTACCGCGGCGGTTAAGCCTGCGGCTGTTGTGCCGCGGCCGCTTGTGTATAGCCCTCGGGGTGCGATTCTTGCAACGTATTGTAGCAACTGACTTTTCGCCACTCCCGGGTCTCCCACGAGGAGAACGTTGATCTCGCTTCGTATCGATACACCATCAGGGAGTCGTTTGGGCACTCCCCCAAAGAGGAGGTACAGGACGGCCTCTTTGATATCCCCGTAACCGTAAATGGAAGGGGCTAATGAGGCGATTAGCTTACGGTGGATGAACGGGTCTTTTGCCAGTTCCCTTATCAGCCTCTCATCCTCAGGCGTTATTTCTACAACCGCAACTTCCTTCCCCATGATGTCAACATAGTTAGCGTCGAGCAGAAGCTCGAATGTTCGGAGCCTCGCCTTTCGGCCAGCGAACTCTTGCTGCGCCCGCGCAATACCTATTATTGATACGCGGTCGCCAGGGCGGGCGATGTCGACTAGGTCCTCCGAAAGTTTGATGTCAACTGCCCTCGGTAGCTGGCCGGGGGGAAGGTCTTCAGGCCTCTCCTGAATGCGGATTTCCTGAGAGTTCATGAAGGTCGACATTTTCTCCATGAATTCAAAAATCTTCGAGCGACAATGGGCGCAGACTCCGGGCCCGCGCATCAATGTTCCTGCCTGTTCGACATAGCTCATGGCGTTGCACTTACGGCATTGGAAGGCTGCTTTGAGGAGCAAAGGTTTGACGGATGTTGATCGGACGATTATGCCATCGATCGATAGCAACCGGCCAATGTTTTCCGAGCCGATCTTACGTAGGGAATGTTTCTCCGGCAGTTTTCTAAAGCGAACACGAAGACGTTTTATGATCTCAGCGTATTCAGGGTCTTCGATCTTGAGTTGCGCCCAGGCGCTTCGGTCTAAGTATTCTAAGTACTCGTCGGGTTTATCGAGAATGGAGCGGGCGAGGTCTGCATCGTGGGCTATGAGGTCTTCAAAATCAACAATGATTGATCTAAAGCCGGAGAGGGCTACGTGGCCTAGGCGCTTTCTGTATTTGTACTCCTCGTCAGCCATGAAAGTCCTGAGGAAGTCTTGGAAACGTTCCTCGGGGTTTTCGAGTGTGGTCAAGCCTTCAATTCCTGTCCAAGAAGTTTAGATTTCCAATTCTCAATGGTTTTGTTCAGAGTAGAATAGAGAACCCGTTCTTCGTACGTCAAACCCTGAATGACTTCCTCTGAGGGTGTCGGGGAGGCCGCAATGGAAACTATCTTTCGAAGCCTGCAATTGACGATGTCGCGTACCAAGCTTTCACTTCTTTCAAGTTCCCGAAGCTTTACTTGGTCTTGTTTGCTCGTCTGATGGAGTTCAGCTAAGTGCCGCCTGAGTAGGCAGTAGAAGTTTGCCTGCAGTGCTGGCAATTGCCTTGACGCTGGAATGGTCTCCCTCCAGTGAATTTTCGACAACGAATTATAGGTGAGAACATCCTCCTCTCTGAATCTTGCGTATCCTAATTGGACGAGTTCCTTCGCGGTCCAATATGGAACTACAACTTCTTGCCCAACTTTCGCGGAGGACAGTTTCGCCATCCTGGGTGTTTCGGGCAACTCCCGGGTCACAACTACCCGGAACTGAGAGTTTTCAAAATCAAAGTCAACGTCGTCGACTGACATCAAGGCTTCTGCCAAGAATGAACCACCAAACCAATAACCCGCCCTTTTCCAAGTTAAATGCTTAACTCGAATTCTTTTTGCTATTCAGTCGAGATTTCCATTGGAGCGACAAACGCGATGGGAGAGGAGGCTGAAAGTGTAATGGACGTTTTCACATGCAGCCTAAGCACGCCTTCCGGAGTGGGCCAAGGCTTTTGAAGGTGGGTTGTAAACTTTAGTTGCACTGGAAATCGAACGTGTGATTGAACGCGGTGGAGAAACATTGAGCCAAGGGGATGTCATGTGGATCGAAAAGTATAGACCCAAGTCTCTCGACGAGGTCTTCAACCAAAAGGAAACGGTAGAAGGAATCAGAGCGTTACTGAAAACGCCTGCAACGATGCCCCATTTTCTTCTTGCGGGCCCCCCAGGAACTGGAAAAAGCACGGTTGCTCTTTGTGTGGCCCGGCAATTGATGGGTGAAAGTTTTCGCAGCCTAGTCTTGGAGTTGAATGCCTCAGATGAGCGCGGAATCGGTGTTGTTCGCGAGCGGATCAAAGGGTTCTCTCAGATAATTCAGTCCACCCCGTCAGGGGTTCAATTCGGCCTTGTCATCCTTGACGAATGCGATGAGATGACCCGGGACGCCCAAACTGCGCTTAGGAGAATCATGGAGACGTCGTCCAGAACCTGCCGCTTCATACTCATCTGTAACTATCAGAGTGGCATCATAGAGCCTATCCAAAGCCGATGTTCTGTCTTCCGGTTTAGGCGATTGGAGAAAGCGGAAGCTGTCGAATATCTAACGAAGGTCTGCAAATCTGAAGGAGTAGACGCAGATTCAAGGGCTGTTGAACGCATTTTCGAAATCTCGGAGGGTGACCTCCGAAGAGCGGTTAACTACCTTCAAGTCGCTGCGACGAGCACGAGGGGCGGAAAACTGGACTTAAAGGCACTCGACAAGACGGTGCCGGAGGCCCAGAGCGAGCTTATCAGTGAAATGTTAAAGCTCGCCCTCCAAGGCGAATTCATGAAGTCACGAGACGTGATGTATGAGCTAATGGGTAAACACGGCGTCAGCGGAAGAGAAATCATCCGTGGAGCGAACCGGGAGGTCAGCCGCATACCAGAAACTACGGCCGATAAGCAGGCTGAGATTGTGCGTGCCCTCGGTGAATGTGATTTTAGGTTGACGCAGGGTGCGAATGAGGATATTCAACTCAGCGCCATGTTGGCCCAGTTGAGCCTGATTGGAAGAAAGTAGCGTGCAAGCGCTTCAAAGTGTCGCTTGGACAGAGAAGTACCGCCCCCTGTCCACAGCTGCACTTCTGGGCAACGAGGAATCGGTTGAGGTATTCAAGGCCTGGATGAAGCAATGGACCTTGAAGAAAAAACCCACGAAGGCATGCCTCCTAGTCGGGCCGCCTGGTGTAGGAAAAACAACGCTCGCCAGAGCCGCCGGGAACGATTTCCAGTTCCGAGTCCTCGAAATGAATGCAAGCGACATCCGGACTGAGAAAGCCATCAAAAACTTCCTCGCTCCCGCAAGATCATCTGTAACGCTCGACAGCTTCACCGCCGACAGTCGAGGAAATATGATTCTCATGGACGAGGTGGATGGTGTTTTTGGGCGGGAAGACCGCGGAGGGTTGGGAGCGATTCTTTCAGTAATCAAACAGTCGCCCGTGCCAATTGTCCTGACGGCTAACAATGTCGACGACGAAAAGTTTGACGACCTCAAGAAAGCCTGCATTGTCGTCCCGCTTGTTGAAATTCGCCCTCGGCTACTGCTGCTGCTAATCAACCATATACTGGCCGAAGAGGGACGCTCAGTTCCTGAAAAGGCAAGGAGACGAATTGCCAGCGAAAGTCAAGGGGACATAAGATCCGCGATCAATGACATTCAAACCATCGCAACCAGCGGCGCCTTTAACTTGCGCCAGGAACGAACGAGGGAGCTAGATGAAAAAGGCACGTTAAGGGGGCTATTTGCTTCTCGAGGAGTAAGCGAAGCCAGACGCGCCCTCAACGAGACTGAGATTCCACTTTACCGCGACGAACTGCTCCTGCTGATTCACGACCTACTACCGTACCTGTACACTACGCCCATCAAATTGGCGAAAGCCTACGACAGCCTCTCCCGCGCTGACATTGGATATGGCAGGGTTGGTGCGAGCCGTTCCCGTGGCATGATGCCGCCTCCATTCAACCAGCCGCGCAGGGACGCGGTCCCAGAATGGAACCTTCTGCCCGTCGCACTGAACGAATTGGCCTCGGTGGGAACGGAACCAGTGGATAACGACACAGAGCATGCGATGGATGTAGCCCCACTGCTCTCGAGGAAAATTGTTGATCGTTACCAGTACCGACTCTGGGCGTTGGACCACCTGTCCGGCAGAATAGCCAGGGCGTGCCACATGTCGAAACGCAAGGCGTTGCATGAAGTTGTTCCGTTCCTAGTTGCAATTTTCAGGTCTGATGGAGAGCGGGGTCGAGAAATTGCTCTGAGCTTGGAAGCAGAGGAGCGGGACATAGACTTCCTGGTTTCAGAATCTAAGACGCAAGCTGCTGTGAAGGGCCCTGGGGAGGTTCTAGATCCGACGGGCTTCAAGTTGCCGTACATGGGCAAGGACAAGTTCATCCAACTCATGCGAGCTGGCATCAGCTACGATAGGAGCGGCGGCAAGTTCGCTGTGCGTCGCCTCGACAACCTTGATACGGTTGAAGAAAGGGTGTCGGACATAATGGCGAGGCCTATCAAATTCCAGCGCCCTGAGCAAGCTGCAACAGAAGTTGAGGGCAAGGCCGTCAAGGAATGCTTTGTGGACGATCAGAAAATCACCTGCGACGAATGTGATTTCGTTGAGAATTGCCCAACACACATAATCCCGTCCCTGAAGTTCTGTATCTGCGATCAAACGCTTTCGGACCCGACAGGTTATGAGAAGTACGTGGCAAAGAACGACATGGCTGCGAAACCGGTTAAAGCAGTTAAGCCGGTTAAGGCGGCCAAGACGGCAAAGGTGGCGAAGCGGGTTGTGGCCCGCAAAAAGGGTTAACCTTGGAATGTTGATGGAAAATCCTGCTAATGTTCGTGAGCTATACTGATGATGTGCCCTAGTTCTGGAAGTATCAGTTTCTCCATGGCTGTTTGAACGGCATCCGGTGATCCTGGAAGGCAGAAGATCGCTTTTCCTTTGCTCGTCCCCGCGAATGCGCGGCTGAGAATAGCTGAAGAGCCGATACTTTCAAAGCTGATTTTCCTGAAGAGTTCTCCAAAACCGGGGATTATTCTGTCAACGAGCGGGGCGATGCTCTCTGGAGTCACGTCCCTCGGGGAGAGGCCCGTCCCACCAGTAATGATTACCGCGTCAACCTTGCTGGCTCGCAGGGCCTGTTTTGTTGCTTTGGTTATCATGGGTTTGGAGTCGGAGATCAGCTTGCGCCCTTCAATTCTGTTGCCTGCCCCCACTGCAAGACGCTGAATAATATCTCCAGAGGCATCATCGGGCTCTTGACCTGCCTTGAGTTGATTGAACTTTGACGTGCTGCAGGTTATGATGTAGATTGCGACCGACCTTGGCGCCGACGCCTTGTGGAGTTCCGGAACTTTGGCCATTTATCTTCGCTTAATTTTCTTTATCACTCTGATGTTCTCGATGGCAGTGTTTGGGTATTGGCCTTTCGCGTCCTTCTCGTACTGCTTTACCATATCCCAAACCGTAAGAAGGTAAGTTGCAGCAGCGGTTAGCGCCTCCATCTCAACCCCAGTCTTAGCCTGCCCCTTCACATATGATTCCACCTTCAACGCGTTTCCAACATAGGAGTGCTCGGTACGCACTGTTGTTATCGGAATCGAGTGGCAGAAAGGAAGCATCTGGGGCGTACTCTTCGCTGCCATGATTGCCGCCACCTCCGCCGCAGCAATGGCATCCCCCTTCCCAATCCTACCCGACCTAAGCCGCGCGATCGTGCCGGGCTTCAACCTAATCTCGCCCACCGCCGTAGCTTCCCTCATAACCACTTCCTTTGGCGAGATGTCAACCATCGAAAAACGGCGCATTCACCATCAACCCTCTTGCCCCACGTTAACGCCGCGCTAGCAAATTAGCTATTATGCCCGGGGGGGATGGTACGAGCCGGTTTACTTTCGCTGTACGCGTTTCTTCCGACTTGTGGTTAGTGCGGCCTCTAGTTGTTCGCGCATAGTTGTGGCTGGTATGTTTTGTAGGCCGAGTAGGGTTGTTTTGCCGCGTACGCCTTCGCCTGATTTTGAGGCTGTTATTACGCCAATGGCGCCTAGGCCGCGGGCGTACTTCCAGATCTGGGTATGCTTTCTGGGTTTGTCATCGTACTCTTCACAAACAGCCTTGTACTCGCGTTCAACAACGCCTATAGTAGCGTAGGCTTCCTGTGATTCCCCTAGAACCCTTGCTAAGGCTAGCAGCATGTATTTTTCGTGGGATGATAGGGCGGCGATGTATTCGCCCCTGAGCATCGGGTAAACGCTTCCGGCAGCCTTCCGCACATGGTCGGTTAGAATGTGCTTTGCACTTTCAGAGTCAGCGTATTTTCCGGCGCGCCAGAGTAGTTCGATTGAGTACCTGGCGTCACCGCTCTGCCCTCCTATGTCGGCGACGAGTTGAAGCGCCTCGTCGGCCACAACGTTCTCTTTGAAAGCTAAACCAACGCGGTCTTTGAGAATGTCAATTAGTTGGCGGGAATTGTACTTGTCGAGTTTAACGATATTCCGTTGCAGGGTGTCGATGGTGCTCTTGTCGAGTTTTTGCAGGTATTCAATCTCGCGGAGTATGAAGATGAGTGAGAGCCGTATCGGTTTGCCAACCCTTTCCTCTTGGATGCGGGTTAGGTTGTAGATGGGCGTGGATTCTTCCACTCTGATTAGGTGTTCAAGTTCGTCGAGTGCGAGTATGAGGTGTATGTTCTTGTCGTCGAGCATGTCCATGAGGGTGTGGAGAAGTTCCTCGGGCGCGAAACCCCGCTTCGGAAATTCAGGTTCGAACTGAGTTAGGACTCGTTTTAGAATCATGAAGAGGCTGCCTTTCGCTTCGCGGCAGTTCACGTGAACGTAGTGAAGGTTGACCTTGCGGTTTCTCGCAGCCTTAACAAGGTCTGTCCCGAAACGTTGGGCGAGTACCGTCTTGCCGGTTCCCACGTCGCCCGTGATCAGGACGCGTTGGCTTGTGGAGAAGGGGCTGTCGAGCGTGAAGCGGAAGAGTTGGGTGAGAAAACGCATTTGCTCGTCGCGGTGGGGAAGCTTACGGGGCATGTATTCCAATGAGAGGGGCGTTTCGTCTTTGAAGACTGTGGGCCTTTCCAAAGTCTCCTTAACAATATCTGAAGACAATTGAACGAGAGCCCCTACTCTCGACATGGCTTAACCTACCCCCATCTTATCTGCTTTTGTTCCCCAACACGATAAAAGCACGAGAGCCGGGTGAAACTGATTGACTACAATTCATCATTTCGTTCGGTACGATTCGATGACCCTATAGAGTTCATCCCGCTCGGACGCGCCAATCTCCCGCGCCTTCCCGTTCAGCGCAACCAGCTTCCGTCCCCGCCTGCGCTGTGTCATCATGCCTATGATGGAAGCCTGAATCCGATGCGCCCTCAAGCGACGTAAGATCAATGTGCTCTTTCGTTTATCGGCGGCTATGAGCAGACAACCCGAGCTCATCAGCCGCAACGGGTCCACCTTCAACGCGGAGCATATTTCCTTGGTTTCGGAACGAATTGTGATGCGTGACTCATGAATCTGGAAACCGGCGCCGGAGGCTTCAGCCAGTTCCCAGACTCCCTGGAGCAATCCGCCTTCGGTTGGGTCGTGCATGGCTTTGACTCCTCCTACTTGCACAGCGAGCAAAGCGTCATTCACGACGCTGATTAGGCTCCTTAGGCTTCTGGCACGCCTGAGTAGTTTTCCACCTATCTTCGGCCTTAGTTTGTGAGCGAAATCCGAGGCTAGGACAGCGGTTCCTTCGATGCCAACTGTCTTTGTCATGATAAGGTGATCTCCGGGCTGCGCACCGTCGGAAGTAACGAATCGCTTTCTTGGGACGACGCCCATCATGTATCCAACTACGATGGGGCGCTTCAGCCCAGGGGTTACCTCGGTATGTCCTCCCACAACGGCAACGCCAACCTGCTTCGCAGCCTTATCGATCTGCTTCATGATTGCGTTTACCAATCTAACGTTCGACCTTTCAGGTAGGAGGAGGTCGCAGAGGAACCATCTTGGTTTCGCGGCCCTGCAGGCCACGTCATTGGCGTTTATGTGCACAGCGAGCCATCCGATATCAGACGCTGTACCTGTGACCGGATCCGTTGTTAGGACGAGTACATTCTTGCCCAGCGAAACTAGCGCGGCGTCCTCGCCTACGGAGGAGCCCATGATTACTGCCCGGTCTTTGATGCCCTTGTAGCGAAACACGCTACGGATTAGGACCTGGGTTGGGATTTTCCCAGTACGGAAAGGCGGCATTGCGCATCAGGCTCCAAACGTCGTGTCATGCTTTAAGTAATCACCTTGAATAAGTGTGCCCCGATGATAGTTGATTAAGTCGATAATTGATGTGGCCGTTGTTGTATCCGACGAAAGCAAGTCGGCTGAATGGTACAAAGAAAAACTCGGCCTGGAAATACGTGATAAGCAAGACCACTGGGTCACGGTGGCCCCAAAGGGATCCGACGTGGTCCTTCATCTATGCAAGACAACGCCGCTTGAGCAGGGCAACACAGGCATCGCTTTTCGTGCAGATGACTTGGATAAGGCCTACAAGGAAATGAGCAGCAAAGGCGTCGAGTTCACCGTCAAGCCGACGAAGGAAGAATGGGGCTACTACGCAATGTTCAAGGATCCGGACGGAAACGAATTCTGGCTTTTTGCAGAGTAAACAGTACCAAGAAGAAACTACTCTAAAGACGTCTGCACGCTTCGAAATGGTTCATGGACTTCCGGGCGTTCGTCACATGAGTTGCTAGTGCGCGCACTGGTCCGGCAAGTAAGAGAAAGATCGCTCAGCCGCGGTTGCCGAAGTGCAAGATGGATTTCCCATATGCATTTCCACATGATCCTCCATAGGCCTAGATTTCGATTTCTTAACCGGTAAAATTGAGGTGTATGAGTCAAGCCGTTTTTCGTCCTTATATGGCCCGCTCTACCTGCATTGTCTAATCGTCGGTGGGTACTAGTTCTTTGGAGGAAAACCCTCTGCGCGAGCTTAGAAACCGCAACTCGGTTGGATTAGGTTCAACCTTAACTTATGCCGGTGCAAGGACTATTGAAGCTTTGCTCGGTGATTGCATAGATCACGTTCTCTGCGAGGTCCTTGGCATCAAAGCCAAGGAAGCCATTTACGATTACATGGAAAGAAATTACGCGGTCGCCAGAGAAGACATTCCTACGAATATGGGTAATTTCTTCACACTCACTGAGGAAGCCTTTGGGAGCGGGAGCAGGACAATTGCCCGATGCATTGTGAAGCAGATGTGGCAGGAATTGGGATGGACCTTCACCGACATGCCTGGTCTTGAGTTCTGGGATTACTTGGAGATTGCCCGGGCTAGAATGGCGAGGGAAGTAGTCGGAATAACAAAGGTCAGCTTGACGACAAGTGGGAGTTTATCGAGTCAATAGACTGTAGAGCAACCACCCAAATATGCAAGTCATACCGAGCAACGCAGCAAGCCATAGTCCAAAGAGCAGGGATGACGAAGATGTCGCCCTGAAGCTCAAGATCGCCCCCTCTGCATCGTCCATTTCAAGCTCAAAATGCGTGGATCGTGCAACGAGGAAAGGTAGGTACGTGCCGCGCACTTTCCACCTACTGCTCGCTGAGTGATATGTGATCTCATTAATGGAAACCCGAGAGGATTTGCTCACTGAGGTAATGTAATCTCGGGCGATACGTCCAGCCTCAATTACTGATTTCACCGCGCTAAGATTCTTGGCTGCAGTTTCAGATTTCTTCATAAGGCCAGGTAGTTGGTCGCTCACTAGAATCATTGCGTCGCCTAGGCTTGAGGTTTCCGTGCTGACTGCCAGCAGTTTATCTTCGCTGATATTCGTCAGAATTAGGCCCAAGTCACCGTAGAGAATTCCGACAAGCCCTAGAGATTCCTGGGTTTTGCGGAATTGTGCTGCTGCTCCCGTGATCAGCCAAAGGCCGAGGGAAGCACTTTCAGTCATTTCGTCGATGATGTTTGATAGTTTCTCAGCGTTGTCTCTAGCTGCCTCTTCTACCACAGCGAAGCGGCCTGCTCTTTCTTCTAAGATGAACGCCTCGTCTATCCCCTGATGAAGCGCCAGAATGTCCTGGGTCAGCGTCATCGCTAAAGGCCCGTTTCTACCTAGAAGAACGACCTTCGTGGAGATATTACGTTTTGGACCAGCCCACGTCTTTCCAATTCCAATGTCAGGCTAAATACCGCATTCTCCAGTTGTTTCCAGAGTATACCAACAAGAAAGCAGCCTGATGCAGCCTTAGTCAAGGCTCCTATTCTAGGGTGTATTACACCCCTTCCTTCATTTCGCCAAATCCTGCCTTGAAACGTGCGAGAAGAACGATCTCTCAGACACCATACATACGGCATACGAGGGAATGGCAAGAGCACATGCGATTGGCAGAGACTACAAATCTGCGCGAGAATACGTCGCCAAAGCACGCGAGCAACTCGCCCGCCTAACTGGGCTAGACAAAGAGGACACAAAAATCTACTCAGACCAAATTCATGAAAGTGAAGAGTTGATAGACAGATAGGCAGAGCGCTGATGCTCCGAAGTGCCAGTGAAGAAACATCCGCTCGTTCAAGTTGATGCGAAGGCCCTCGCCGAGTTGAAAATGACGAAGAGGTCTGCGATCTCATGAATTGTTGCGCCCATAATTGGATTGATGAGCCCGGCCGCCGATAAAGCAACCCCGATTGCGTTTGCCGAGAGCCCAATTGCAATGCTTTGTTTAGCGATTCGGAGCATTCTTCTGCTGAGGCTGATAGCCGACGGGACTTTTTCTAGGTCGTCGGTCATTATTGTGAAATCGGCCGTTTCGATAGCTATGTCGGAACCCGCAGCGCCCATTGCTATCCCTACATCTGCCGAGGCTAGTGCGGGAGCATCATTTATCCCGTCGCCCACCATTGCGACCCGATAACCCGCTTTCTTCAATTCGGTTATGTGCATGGCTTTTTCTTCCGGCAGAACCTCAGCGAAGACATCCGCGATGCCGACCTTCTTCCCGATTTTTGCGCCCGTTCTCTCCGTATCCCCTGTAAGCATCACGACCTTGCTGATTCCCAGTTGCTCTAGTTTTCTGATCGACTCACGGGCGTTCGGTTTCAACGTATCCCCAAGGACAATTGCACCGCATATTTTCTCGTTACGCGCCATGAAGATCGTGGTATCATCAAATTCTGATAAGGAAGCTTTCGTTTGGAGTGGAACGTGGATTAGTTGGCTTGACATGAATTTCGCATTTCCGACGAGGACCCTAGCACCTTCGAATTCAGCCATCACTCCTCCTCCAGGCAACTCTCTGAAATCGTCTGGATATGGAATCGTCAGGTCGTGTTCGTCGGCAAAGCGTTGCACAGCCCCGGCGATAGGGTGCGTAGAGAAACGCTCCGCAATAGCAGCATCCGTTATCACATCTGCGTCGCTGTATCCATTGAACCCCTTCACAGAGGCGACTCTAAGTTTTCCGAATGTCAAAGTGCCAGTCTTGTCAAAGACAACCGCATTAACAGTCCCGGCTAACTCTAGTGCGTCTCCGCCCCGAACTAGGATTCCAGATTTCGCAGCTCTTCCAATTGTGGATACAACGGCTACGGGCGTTGCCAAGAGGAGTGGACAAGGGCTAGCTGTTAGAAGAATCGTCACTGACCTTACCACTTGGCCAGTGAATACGTAGACAATTATTGCCAGCCCGATGATTAGCGGCGTAAACCATTTCGCGTAACGGTCTGCGACTCGCTGGATTCTTGCCTTGCTACTTTGAGCTTGACGAACGAGTCTGATGATGTGTGCAAATTTCGTGTCCTCTCCGACCCTAGTGGCCCTGACGTAAAGAGCCCCATTCTGGCATATCGTCCCACTGAGGACGCTACTGCCGAATGACTTTTCCACCGGCAGAGATTCCCCCGTGATAGGTGATTGGTCTACCGCCGCGTTTCCGCCGACCACTTCGCCATCGACGGTGATTCTGTCGCCCGGTTTGATTACTAGGACGTCGCCAGGTTTGAGCTGTTCGACTTGTACTGTTTCAACTTTCCCTGCCCGGAGGACGTTTGCTGTCTTTGGGCGTATTTTGACGAGGGCGTCGATTGCTCGTGATGCCCGGCCTGCGGCGTATTCTTCTATGGCTTGGCCACCGAGAAGCATTACGGCAACAATTGCGGCTGGGAGAAACTCGTGGATGGCTACGGCTGATATTACCGCGATGCTGGCCAACAGGTCCACGCTAAGGTTTCCGTGCACCAATTCGGCGAGTGCCCCGTACAGCATAATCACACCGCCTACAATTGCGACTGTCAAGGCCACAATGTCACTAAGTTGTTCCGAAACAACGGCCAACAAAAGCCAGCTAATTACCACTAGGACTCCGAGCACCACGGGGAAAATGACACGTGTGCTCGGACGGGCCATTGCTCATGTCCACTTGCAAAGCAGATTCTGTGAGTCCGGTATAAGGAAACGCGGCGATTCCCGCCGACAAGAACGACTAAGCGAGCAACAAATGAACTTGCTTGTTCGATGGCGTTATCGAAATCTACGAGCGGGAGCAGAAGGAGAGAGCAAGACGGTTTTTGGTAGCCAAGAGATTGTCCCACCGCAAGTATTCCGAAACGGAGGCTGTCACCCGCGACGCTTTTGCCATAGCGTTAATTGGCTAACGCTGAAGCGATCGGAAAAACAAGTCTTCGCAGCAGCTGGACCTTCACCGGCTAACAGTATCCATTATTCTGCGGGCTCCCGCACTCAAGATCCATCTCACGTTATGATCAATTGGGCCAGACTCGTCATCGCCCGCCAGTAAAACTACTCCGAGCCCCGCTAATTTGCGTATCTAAACTGAGTGCTTTGCAAGCTTATTTTCAACCTGACTCGTAGTCGCACTTCAAGTGTGCGAACGAAGGTAAATCCAAGAAATTGCCTGCGGTGCGAATAGTCCCCATCGGCTTCGAGAGTTTGGGCGTCAGGTCGATGTGCACTTTCATCGAGACGCCCGACGTGAGGGTCCTGGTTGATGCGGGTGTTGCGTTGGGGCCACGGTTCCGAAAACTTCCCCATCCGCGGGAGTACCGTGCACGCGACCAGTGCCGTATGCGGATTAGGGAGTATGCGGCGAAGGCCGATGTTGTAATTATTTCTCACTACCACAACGACCACCACACGCCAAACTACACTGAACCCGTATGGCTGGGAAGCAGCGCCGAAGAATCAGAGCAAATCTATCGGGACAAACTCGTTCTTACCAAGGACATTCGTAATGCGATTAACTTCAACCAGCGCAGAAGAGGCTGGATGTTCCAAAGATTCGTGAAACGAATCGGGAGCAAGTGCGAAGTGGCTGATGGGAAGAAGTATGAATTTGGCGCCACGACGATAAGCATCTCTAAACCTGTCCCACACGGTGAAGACGAAACTGTACTAGGCTGGGTTCTCATGACTATGGTGGAAACTCAAGGGGAGAGAGTACTTCACGCCTCAGACGTTCAGGGCCCCATGTCGAAAGTAACGACACGCATGATACTGAAAAAGAACCCTGGGATTCTAGTGCTGGGCGGGCCGCCGCTATACTTGGAAGGCGTCCGCGTGGAGAAAACCTCCATTCAAAAAGGACTAGACAACGCCTCTACTATCGCGGGGAAGATCCCGAAGGTAATCTTCGAACACCATGTACTCCGATCCGCGAACTGGAAGGAACAAGCAGGACAGGTCATTGAGGCCGCTTGTAGGGTGGGTCACGAAGTCGTTACCGCGGCTGAATTCTCGGGGGAACAGCCGATGCTGCTTGAATCAATTCGGGAACGTTTGTATGAAGAGGAGCCGCCTTCTGAGGAGTTCATGAAATGGACCCAGCTCAACCACGAGAAGCGAAGGCAACAAGCCCCACCTGTTTAGGGCCTACAGCTAATTGCATTCGTGACCTGATTTGGTTGGTTTATGTCACGGTTTGACTTGTTTCCATGTAAAATAAACGGGAAATGGGATGGAGGGATGGACGGAGAGAGTTCCGCTTATGCGCCTGCTAGCTTTGTCGCTAGCCTGAACTTCTTTCCGCACGAGGGGCAGGAGAAGTGTTTGATGTGCAGCGCCGGGCCTCGCCCGTCTTTGGGGTGCATATCCCATTCCTTTGCTGGGCCTGTGACTTCACCGCCGCATTTGAGACATTTCACCATGAGTTTCACCTCTTCGCATGTTGGCCGCCGGACAGTGGGCATGGGCTGTGAATGGTGAGGTGGATTGGGGGTAAGTTCAGGAGGATTTCCCCGTGTCCAACCGAGCGGGCTGCCATGGCCCGGCCATACATAATTATTGGTATATGAATGTTTCATTTATGGTACATTAATATACCTCGGCAACCAATTCCCAATTCAATCGCAATCACAGGAGGTAAGTCAAGCAATGAATGGAGAATCCAAAAGAAGCTTCGCCGTAGCCCTCGCATCCTTCGCAGTGGGCGCAGTCATCGCCGGTGTCCTCGGTAACTCAAAGACACGCGAGAAGCTGGTCGAAGCAAGCAAGAAGCTATCAAACCACACAAGCGTCGCGTAGACGACCTCTAAAAGGCCAAACGGCCTTTCCTATTTTTCCATCCTTCCCGTACTCTCGGAAAGACTTATTTTCGATTTCAACGCCTTTGCAGCAAGGCGCGTGAGTGGGGCCTCCCACCCGTTGCGCTGAAGAAACCCCGGAGTAGGGAGGTAAACTAGTGAAAAGCAAGAGTTCAATATTCGTTACTTTGACCGCCGTGTTTGCAGCCATTTACGCTGTAGGCGTTGTGGTTCTCGCACAGATTAGTTTCCTGCCCTTCCAAGTAAGAGTCGCAGATGCGCTTCTACCTCTAGCGATTGTTTTTGGTTGGCCAGCGGTGATTGGGTTATCGATTGGTGCTTTCGTTGCCAACGTTTTCGGCGGCTTGGGGCCTATCGATATGTTTGGTGGATCCATGGCCAACTTTCTTGCCACCTTCGCCGCATGGCGGATAGCCCGCAACAGGTCAAAATCCTGGGGATTGGTTGGAGTAACCGTCGAGATCCTTGTAGTTACATTGATCGTGGGGAGTTACCTTAGCTACCTGTTTGCAATTCCCCTCGAGGTGGGTTGGGCTGATGTTATGTTAGGGAGCATCATAGCCATCGGTATACTGGGTTCGATTCTGTACTTCGCGGTAAAGGAGCGAGCAGCCGCACTCCTCAAGCCATACGGATTAGCCCAAAGTAACACCAACTCGAAGAAACGCTAGGCGCTTCACGGCTCTTTCCAGCCGGATATTCTAGGAATAAGCCTCATAGCCGTGGCCGACGCAGAGCCGGGACTTGTGACCTGTGAATGGCCCCGCAACCTTCACGCCCAAAAATCGCCCTATGTTCCGTTGACGAATCCATTGAAGAACTTCAAGACATGCTTGCTAAGCATTTTGACGTTAAGATGAAGCCGTGCAAGAATGAGGACGAATTAATCGAGTTCGCCGCGGACGCGGACGGAATATTCGTTGACCTCTTGCCGGTAACCGAGAGTGCGATTGAGAAGCTCCCGAAATGTAAAGCCATAGTCTTGTACAGCGATGGTTTTGATTACGTGGACTACGCGGCCGCCGCGAAACGTGGAATAAGCGTCTCACACATGCCCGATTACTGCGTGGAGGAGGTAGCCGACCACGCGGTCATAATGGCCCTCGCTCTCACGAGGAAATTATGGCAAGCAAATGCGGATGTCAAAAACAAGATTTGGGACTGGCCAAGGCTTAGGCCCATTAAGGCGCTTCGAGACAGCGTCATGGGGATCATCGGCTTAGGCCGTCTAGGGTCCGTGGCCGCTCTCCGAGCGCGCGCCTTTGGAATGCGAGTTTTGGAATACGACCCTTACATACCGCCAGGGCGCGAGAAAGTTTTCGGAGCCGAAGCAGTTGATCTTGAGACTTTACTAAAAGAAAGCGATGTCGTCACTATACATGTCCCGCTAACCAAAGAGACCCACCATATGGTCGCCGAACGCCAATTGCGCGCAATGAAGGAGACAGCTTATCTCATCAACACGTCGCGGGGCAAGGTGGTGGATACACTTGCCCTCTACAAGGCGTTGAAAGATGGTTGGATCGCTGGCGCGGCCCTGGATGTCCTCGAAGAGGAGCCGCCAAAAACTTCGGACCCCTTACTTGCATTACCGAACCTCATTCTCACGCCACACACCGCCTTCTACTCGGAGCGTTCAATCAAGGAGAAGCAGAGGAAGGTCGTTGAAGAGTTCTCTAGGATCCTAAGCGGCCAGCCCGGTCGCTATAGGGTTCAGCCTCCAACCTACGGATAACTGCTTGCTGAGGGTAACCGCAAAGGCGTTGGGGAGAGCAAGTTGGGTAAGATTGAGCTCATGCTTGGCGACATTACCAAGCAAAGCGTTGACGCAATTGTAAACGCTGCCAACACAACACTGCTGGGTGGCGGCGGAGTTGACGGCGCTATTCATCGCGCCGCTGGCCCTGAACTCTTAGAGGAATGCCGCAGAATCGGCGGCTGCCCGACGGGAGAAGCAAGAATTACGAAAGCATACCGGCTTCCAGCGAAACATGTGATACATACGGTGGGTCCGGTTTGGAGCGGAGGAAAAACGAATGAAGAAGAGCTTCTTCGAAACTGCTATAGGAACTCGATGAATCTTGCAGATGAAAACGGGGTTAAGACGATTGCTTTTCCATCAATAGGCACGGGCGCATATGGATTCCCCATCGAAAGGGCCGCGCCGATTGCCCTCCGAGTAGTCCGCGAGAACCTCGAGAAGATGAACCGTATCGAGAAAGTTGTCTTCATGTGTTTCTCGCAATCTGATTACGAAGTTTACGAGAAATCTATGAAACTAAAAATAGCATAAGCCATTGGTTAACCATTAAATCAGACTCAAGGCACAAAAGCTAGGCTGACCATCATGGATTCTCATCGTGTCGTGGGTGCTGTGCACCAAATGAGCGTCAAGCCAGAGGCGCATGGCGAGAGGGGGCTCCCGAAAACCCCGGTCGATCGAGCCTTAGTTAGGTGGACTGGGCTTGTGGGCGACTTCAACAGGTATAGACATGAGGAAACGCACGACGACCTTGCGATGGCTGTGCTTCTCATGCCCATCGAAACCATTCAAGAACTCAACGGGGAAGGTTGGCCGATTAAGCCGGGGGATATCGGGGAGAATTTCACCACATCAGGAATTTCATATGATGCTTTTGCGCCTGGGAAGCGATTTAAGGTTGGGAAATCGGTGGTCAGGATCACGAAAGCTTGTGACCCCTGCAGCAACTTGTACCTCCTGCCCTACGTTGGGAAGGACAAGGACATTGTGAAGGCAGTGTACCGGAGAAGGGGATGGTACGCCAGCGTGGAACAGGAAGGAGAGGTCTCGAAGGGCGACGCGATAGAAGAACTGAGCGGTTCATGAGCTACAATAACTAAAATGGTAAGGGCTACCACAGCCCATAGCGGCTACTTATCCATCTCAGTCACTGCCGAGGGTTCTAAGCGCTAATCGTGCTACATTTCGAAGTCACAGTCGGGATTGGAACATTTCCAAGTATCCGCTACTGGGAGTAGTGTGCCATCATCACATTTCATACATTTTGGAAAGTTGGCTACCGTTATGTTTACTGTCATTCAACTCACCTCCAAGAGTATCTGATCGTCTAGGGTTGTTTCTAGTGTAGGCACATGCTTTTGTCCGGCTTATATTTGCTAGTGGAAAGTGTAGGAGAAGATTGGACTTCAAAATGTAACTGCTAATGGGCGTGACGAGGATATTGACACCGGAAGTTCAATGTGCTTATGCATTTCGATTCCTCACTCGCGGAGTTCCGCTTCCAATACTGTAACCGCCTGGCCACCAATGTACACTCGCTTATCGCCGACTCGGACACGAATTACGCCGCCGCGTGCAGAGGCCTGGTAAGCTAGGAGTTCGTTCTTGCCTAGCCGGTCCCGCCAGAAGGGGCCCAAAACGCAATGCGCCGAACCAGTTACTGGATCCTCGTTGATTCCAGCCCTGGGAGCGAAGAAGCGACTAACAAAATCATATGGCTCAGTTGTTGCTTTAGCGGTCACGATTAGCCCCCGGATCGGGAGGGCGGAAAGCCGAGTGAAGTCCGGCTTTAATTTTCGAACAGTCCTTTCCGAGCTAACTTCAACGATGTAATCAAAGCGACTTCTTCCAACGTACTTCGGCTTCGTCCCGAGAGCCTTCGGAAGGCCGGGAGGAACTTTTGACCGCTTATCTGGTAAGGAGGGGAAATCGAGTTCAATCCATTCACCCTGCCGTTGCGCTGTCAAGAGCCCACTGCGGGTGTGAAACCGAGCAGCGTCCTCGGGCCTGATGACCCCTTGTTCCCATAGAGTGTGTGCGCTTGCGAGGGTGGCGTGGCCACAAAGGTCCACCTCAACAGTTGGCGTAAACCAGCGCAAGTTGAATCCGTCCCCGCGCCTCTGAAGAAAAGCGGTCTCGGATAGGTTCATCTCCCGAGCCACATTCTGCATCCAGGCATCGTCACGTGGTTCCGGAAGGATGCACACCCCCGCAGGATTTCCAGCGAAGGGCTTCTCCGTGAATGCGTCCACTTGGAAAATCTTCAGTCCCATGAATCGCTGGTTACCCAAACATGCGTATTATGCTTTGGATGGCCTGGTTTGTTCGGATAAGGGCCTGCGTACGTGAGCCGTTCAGCCTTCTTGAAGCGTGACCAGTGGCGGTGCGCGCACGCTTGAAGTGACCCCCCAGGGGGGTGACTCAGTTTTCTGAGTCAAACCGGGCCTGTTTTGCTGTTTTATCGGCCTTAGAACAGAAGCGGCAACAGCTTCCAGCGCGTCTTTTGCGCGTAGGCTTGGTACGCTTTGTCTTCCTTCAGGAGTCGCTCTTCTCCCTGCAACCTCAGAACAAGAAAGAAGCTAGCTATTGCAAATATGAGCAAGTTGAAGAGTAAAAAATTATTGAGGACGAAACCAGCTTCGACGAGAATGTAGCCCGAGTACATCGGGTGCCGCACGATGCGGTACATTCCATTCGTTTTGATGCCCCGGTTTTCAGGGCCAATCCCGAAACTCTTATTCAACGATAAGATTGCTCCAACTGTCTGAACCGCGCCCACAAAAACAAACAGATCACCGACAAGTGAACCACTCGAACCAACCGCTGGCCGAAAGAACATTGGCGAAACTAACGCGACGAGTGTGTAGACATAGTCTGAAATCCTAGACGAAAAAACAACCATGCTCTTTCTGATAGCAAACAGAGCAAGAGCCGTTACCTGATAGATCAGGAAGAACGTCTGGTATAACAAGAATGAAGGCTGAAGTTGGAGATTGAAGAAGAATGAACGAGCATAAACTAAAAGAAAATAGAAGGCGAGTATTACAAATATTAAATCTGTAAATAATGGGAGAACACGAGCCCCGCTCACCTTGCTCATATCTTTCTCCATACCAGGTCTCTCAGGAAGAACGCTTTGGTATCCTCTGCGAGCAGCTTCGGTTCCCCTGAAACTGCGAAATGACCGCCGGTGGGCGGTTCGGAGTTTAGGATATAGGGTGGGTGCGAAGGGCTTTGATGGATTCCTCCGCGGCGGTGAGTGTTTCTTCAATTTCGCGCTCTGTGTGGACCGCTGAGAGGGAGATGCGTTCAAGCCCATCGGGGTGCATGTAGACGCCGTGTTTCAGCATCTCATCCCTGAAGCGTTTGTACTTCTCCTGGTCCGACTGGGCTGATTGTCTGTAGGTGGAGACCTTACGAAGTTTTGTGAAGTAGATGGAGAGCAACGGACCGACATTGTTAACGACCACTTGGTAACCTGCCTCTCGGAATTTCGAGGACAGGCCTTCCTTCAGTTTTGCACCATTGGCTGCCATTCGACGGAAAGCTACGCCATCGTTCTCCATCAATGTCTCCAAGGTTGCTTTTGAAGCGGCGAGCGAGAGTGGGTTAGAATTGTATGTTCCGCCGAAGCCTATTCTTCCAGGCCCAATCATGCTCATGAACTCCCTTTTCCCAGCAACTGCGGCCACGGGGGCGCCGCCTCCAAGTGCTTTAGCGAAGCATGCAAGGTCGGGGATTACGCCGTACAATTCTTGCGCACCGCCTTTCGCAACACGGAAACCTGTTAGGACTTCGTCGAAGATGAGCAAGACATCATACTTGATGGTCAGTTCGCGCAGGTGCTTGAGGTATTCAGGTTCGGGTGGAATGACGCCTTGGTTTGCCATCACCGGTTCAGTTATGATGGCTGCCACGTCGCTGCTGTGTTTCTTGAGTATGCGTTCTAGGGCGGCTAGATTGTTCCATGGAGCGACGATCACAGTTTTCGCGACCTCTTCGGGGATGCCAGGGAAGTAAGGTAGCCTAGTCGGGCTCGCTTCTAACCCTGCGACAGGGGAAGGCGCGTCCACGCTGAAGAGAACGGAATCGTGGTGGCCGTGGTAGTGGCCTTCGAATTTGATCAGCTTATCCTTCCCAGTGACTGCCCTTGCAATCCGCAGCGCTTCCATTGTTGCTTCGGTGCCTGTGTTTGCGAAAGTGACCATCTCCGCGCAGGGAACTGCGCTGGTGACCATCTTCGCAACCTCAATTTCCAGTTCGGTTGTGGTACCGAACATGGTGCCATCTTGCAGTTGCTTCTGAATTGCGGAGATTACCTTGGGGTGCCTGTGGCCGAGAATCAGGGCGCCGTACGCCATGAGGTAATCAATGTACTTGTTCCCGTCTACGTCCCAAACTCTTGGTCCTTCACCATTCTTGAAGAGGATTGGGAAGGGTTCATGCATGTGAACTCGGACGTTGGATGACGCTCCGGCAGGCATGTAGATTCTGGCCTGTTCGTTTAGCTGCCTCGATCTCTCAAGTGAGGCGACCTCCGGTATTGGATTAATCACGCCGAGAAGTTTTCGTTCTTCGCGGCGGTCTAGGAGGGCTTCCATTTCTATCAACTCTTTCACACAGAATTTGCCTAGTTCTACCATATAAGATAGTATTATGGTTCTCACGCTCGTTTTTCACATTTTTTGACCTCAAAATTGCGTTTTCTGACTCCAAAGTGTCAGGGAAAAATCGAATCCAAAGGAATTCCGGATGAATTTGAACTGTTCAACTGTAAGCTTCACAATTCAATATGATTTAAACCGATTAGGCATTTGAAACGGAAGATCCGCAAGGTTGGCGTGTCGATATGCTGGCCGTTCTTCGGTCGGAGCTGACATCGACCCGGGAAACGTTCGTGATTTCTCGGAAACAAGTTCGATTGAACCATAGGCAGAGGTAAGGGTGTTAGTCACCCACGAGCGCACCGCCAAATTAGTTTAACCCATTTTCAGTTGGCTAAACAAACAAAATGCTACAGCTAAATGCTAAACGTTAAAGCTAGATTGCCGGCACGTATCTCCGCTAGTAGATGGGATCTATTTTGCAGATGAAGTTTCGATTGGGCAGAGCAGCTATTGGAAAGATGCAGGGCATCTTAGTAATCGTAGTGTTACTGCTTGTGATTGCCGGAGGTGTATACTTCTACTCTTCAAACAGGCCCGGAACCCCAAGTACAACCACCCAGGCGCCTACGACGCTAGTTGTGGAAGAAGAAAGCCAGCCCGACTCAATGGATCCTGCGGTCAGTTACGCAACTTCTGGATGGGAAGTTGTCGAGCAAGTCTACCAGGGACTCCTCGCACCGAACGGCCAAAGCTACACCACCTACGTAGGCGTTCTCGCACAAGACTGGACAGTTTCCGCTGACGGGATGACTTACACATTCACGCTGAGGCCAGGCGTGACATTCAGCAACGGTGATCCATTCAATGCCTTTGTGATGTGGTTCTCGATTTACCGGACCCTTGTAATGAATCAGGGACCCGCATGGATTCTTGGTCAGAATCTCGGTGCCTCGAATGGCGCCGGCTTCAATATTACCGATAGTATCCTGAATTCCATAAACTACACAAGTCCGTCCCCAAGGGATTTGAATTACATGACCTATCCGAATCAATCGGTTCAAGTGACCGGGCCCAATCAACTGATTATGCATCTTGGATACGGTTACAACGGGCAGCTACCCTATTCGTCGTTTCTAGCCACACTCAGTACACCTACGGCTTACGCTGTCGACCCGATCGTTGTGGAAGCAAACGGTGGGGTTTTGGCGGATCAACCGAACAATTGGATGGAAACTAATGCCGTCGGAACGAGCTTCTACAAGCTTCAATCATGGATCCAAGGCCAGAGCGTGACCCTAGTCAAGAACCAAAACTATTGGGGGGCGAATGTTCCAGCATCGGAGGAAAATTCTGCGATACAGCCCGCTATCATTAACACCGTAAACTTGTACTATAAACCCACTTCCACCATGGTTGCTGACCTAAAGTCCGGCTTTGCTCAAATCATCGTTGCCCCAACGTCCCAGCATGGTGTTCTAAGTCAAATTCAAGGGGTTTCCGTATCAGTTTTGCCGCCTGTATTCGGCTCAGCGCAAGGTGTCCACTTCCTATACATGGACCCATATGCCTTTCAGCCCTTCCAAGACGTTCGGGTCAGAGAAGCTATCGCCAATGCAATCGATTACAAATCCATAATTCACACAGTCTTCAATGACCAGGCAACTCAATGGATTGGCCCAGTGCCACCCGGCTTTCCATATTACAATGAATCAACCACAGGCCTGCAACCATACCAATTTGACCCAGCGATGGCTGCGAATTTGCTCGCCCAGGCCGGGTACAAGGCCACCCTTCCCGATGGAACGAAACTCAATCCTGGCGGGAAGACTTTTCCAGCCGTTAACTTTCTGTACGATGCTGACTCATCCACAGAGGGACAGACCGCCGAAATCATAGCGACGGAATTGGGTTCCATAGGAATTACAGTGACGCTCACGCCGCTAACGTTTAAGCAATATGCAAATGTCATAACCAGCACGTCAGACGCAAGCACAACGCCTTACCCATTTGGAATAAGCTTCTACAGCGAAGACTACACAGCTAGCATAGACTACGTGTCAGCCATTACCACAACTCCACAGATAGGCTTCTCCGCATATAGCAATGACACCGTTGCGGGTTGGACAACTGCGGCGGCCTCAGCTCTAGATGAGAACACAGTAATCAGTAATTTTAGTCAAATCACAAAAGCCATGTATTACGATTACACGGACATATGGTTGTACGTGCCGTACTTCATGACAGCCAACAAGAGCAATGTTGTCGGAATGATACCGAACCCTGCAGGCTCTGGTGCAGCATACTTCATGTTCTACAATACAGTCCACTACAGCCCCTAGGTGAATCCTTCGGTCTACCTCAAGGATTTTCTTAGTCTCCTTGTAAAGAGAACTATAGGCGCGATTGGAGTTTCACTTGGAACAATCACAATAATCTTCCTCATCTCACACGTCCTCAGCCCCAACCCAGCCCGTCTTTGGGCAGGACCGAGGGCGAGGGCCTCGACAATTCTAGCAGTCCAAGCGAGGTACCATTTGAACGACCCAATCTTCTTGCAATTCTACTATTTCCTGCGCGACCTAATTACTGGCAACTTCGGGATTGACCCGCTAAGCGGACAACCAATTCTCGCCGAGATCCGGTTCTACCTCCCAAACACGCTCGAGTTGGTGTTCGTTTCATTCGCAATTTTGGTGGTAGTAGGGATCGGGTTAGGCTACATGTCAGGGATGCGGTTCAGCACTCCCGTGGATTCTATGATAAGAACAATCTACTTGGCCTCTTGGTCAACTCCAATGTACCTAGCAGCCATTCTCGGAATCTTGGTTTTCGCCACATACATTCCAATATTTCCGTCCGGCGGGATGTACTCGTTATCGCTCTCCCCCGTGCGAAGCGTGACTGGGTTCTTCCTCGTGGATTCTTTAATCGAACTCAACATCCCGGCATTTCTGTCTGGCCTTCAACACCTCATTCTGCCCGCCGTAGTTTTAGCGGCTGTCAACTTCGGCTTGATCTCGAGAGCCGTTAGGTCTTCAATCCTGAATGTGAGATGGTCGACCTACGTGAAGACTGCACGAGCAAAGGGTTTGAACGAAGATGAAGTGAAACGTAAACACATTCTCAGAAATGCGTTGATAGATGCTACAAGCCTTAGCGCTGTTTTGTTTGGTTGGGTTCTGACAGGAACCGTGGTGGTGGAGGAGTTATTCGCGTGGCCGGGTTTAGGGCAGTTCGCATTTCAGGCCATATACTCTAACGATTACCCTGTCCTGATTCCGATAGTTGTGGTGTTCACGCTCGGCGTAATCATAGCCAACTTTGTCGCGGACGTGCTTTATTCAATTCTTGATCCACGAATAGCGATGGGTGCTCAAACTGGCGCAATCTCTTAAGTTCAGGCAACTGCTCTTTTCGAACCGCCTTTCCGCGTTAGGCCTTGTTATCGTTATAATTTCAGTTACATTAGCGGTCCTATTCAGTCTCTTAGGCAGAGGAATTACGCCGTATGACCCATATGCGCTCAACCTTCAACAATCAAACCTTCCCCCTAGTACCTCCCATTTCTTTGGGACCGATTTTCAAGGACGTGATATTTTCTCAAGGGTAATCGCTGCTCTGCCTATAGACCTCGGCCTACCTATCGCGATCGTTTTGTTTTCGTCCATGTTGGGAATTTTCCTGGGGATGGCGGCCGGCTATTTGGGAGGATTAGTCGATGAGGTTGTCATGAGGGTTACGGATCTTTTTCTCGCCTTTCCGACTATAATCATGGTCCTCGCTGTTGCGGCAACCCTCGGTTCGGGCTTAGTAAATGCGACCCTGGCCTTCATCTTCGTTTGGTGGCCGCCCTACGTCAGATTGGTCAGGGGCGGCGTGCTCGAGGTTGCTGCCGAGGATTTCATTGCTGTTTCCAAAGCGTTGAATTCATCCGTCCGCAACATAATGTTCAGGGGTATTCTTCCGAACATAATACCGTCTGTTCTGACTTATGCAACCCTTGATGTCGGGACAGCACTTCTTGAGGTATCCATACTCGGCTTTCTCGGTGTCGGAATCCCGCCAGGAACCCCAGAACTGGGCACGATGGTGGGTTCCATCAGCTACGGCCTCTATACCTATCCTTGGCAGGCCCTCATACCAGCCTTCGTAACGATGATCCTAGCCGTCGGGTTCAGTTTCTTGGGAGAAGGCGCGAGAGAAGCTTCCGACGTGAAGGTTAGGCCCTACATTCTCTTCAGAGCGTTCCGGAAAACACCGCTGCCCGGGCGGGTCCCGATTACGCAGCCGGCGATTTCAACTCCGAGTTCTGGAGATTAGTTTTCGCATACAAATGGCAAGCGGCAAACTGGTCGGAACCCAGATTGTACATCGGCGGGGGTTCCACACATTTGTCGAACACAGAGGGACAAATCTTGCTGTATATGCACCCGCTAGAAGCTGGCCCCTGCTCACTCAACAACTCCTGTTTCACCTCAACACGTTGAAGCCGCGGAACGTTCGCCATTAATTTCACCGTGTAAGGGTGCTTGGAATTAGTGACCACGTCGTACGTTCGGCCTACTTCCACAAGTTTTCCGTAGTAGAGGATTCCCAGGGAATCGCTCATGTACTTGATGACATTGATGTCATGCGTAATGAAAAGAATGGAAAGCGACAACTCTGACTTCAGGTTCCTGAGCGTGTTCAAAACTTGCGCTTGGATTGACACGTCCAACGAGCTCGTGGGTTCATCCAGCACGAGTAACTTCTTTGGTACGACAAGCGACCTTGCAAGGCTCACCCTCTGCTTTTCACCGCCGCTAAGCTCCCTCGGATAGGCCTTGATGGCGCTTTTCCGCAAGCCCACTTGGTCAATGATCTCATTGATTCTCTTGTCGTAATCTTTCCTATCGAATTCCTTCGTGGCAACGAGAGCCTCTTTCAGAATTTCGCTGACTTTCAAACGGGGGTTCAGGGAGCCAACTGGGTCTTGGAAAACTATTCCGATGTTTCGCCTCAAGTAGGTTACGTCCGCCTTTTTGCGGAAATTTACCTCCCTGCCCAGCAGGGTGATGGATCCAGCTCTAGGCTTGTAGAGGCCCACTAGGACTCTGGCGATTGTTGATTTTCCGGATCCGGTTTCCCCTGCTAACCCGAAGGTTTCTCCTTCCCGAACCTGGAACGAGACATCGTCAACTGCGTTTATCGTCTTTGAAGACCGTTCGAATAATAGTGAGCTAGTTCCTCTTGCCCGGAAGGTAACTGTGAGGCCATCTGCCTCGACAATATTGCTCATTTTTTCTCTTCCAACCAGCAGGCGACCCGCGCCCCATCAGGGGCTTCGAAAATCGGTGGCTCAGTTTCCTTGCATTTCGGCATAACGAATGGACACCTGGGGTGGAATTTGCATCCAGCAGGCAGTCGCCTGAGGTCGGGGGCTTCGCCGGTAGGAGCAGGTAGCGGGGGGGAATCAACGAAGCCTTGTGGAATAGCAGCCATCAATTTCTGCGTGTAAGGGTGCCGAGAGTTATTCAACACGTTCTCAGCTTTGCCCTCTTCCATCACCCTGCCAGCATACATCACACATAACCTATCACAAATCTGAGAAGCGACTGTTAGGTCATGCGTAATCAATATCATCGTTGTCCCAGTGCGTTTATTCAAATCCTTGAGTATGGTCAATATCCTGTTCTGGACGTAAACATCAAGCCCAGTGGTCACCTCATCCAGAATCAGCAACCTCGGCTTTTCCACTATGGCCATAGCTATCGAGATGCGCTGCCTCATGCCGCCAGAAAGCTCATGGGGGTACTTCTTCAAAACAACCTCTGGCTTGTCAAGCCGCAAATCTTTGAGAATCTCAACCATCATTTCGGCTTCTGCTCCAGCCGTAAGGTGCAGTTTCTGCGCTCTCTGAAGAACTTCTATCGACTCTCTTAGCTGCGTTTCAGTCTTGTAAACCGGGTTTAGCGCAGCCAATGATTCTTGGAACACCATTCCTATTGCTGTTCCGCGATAGCGTGTTAACTCGGCGGGGTTCAACGAGCGCATGTCGGTTCCTTCGAAGGCTATGGAGCCCTTGATGATGTCTGCAGGCGGCGAGTCTAGTAGGCCGATTATTGCTAAACCAAGTGTCGTCTTGCCAGACCCGCTCTCACCCACAATCCCAACTATCTCCCCTTTCTCAATGTGCAATGAGACATTCTCAAGAACGCGCGCCCGTCCGTCGACCGTCGCGTAATCTAAGGTCAGCCCATCAACCGCTAGAAGGTTACGGCTGGGCACTTCAGGCGATTCCATAAACACATCTCATTCGACTGGGACCAAATTCAAAGGGCTTGCGTGACCCGTTTGCGATTTCTCAGCCAATCTAATCCAATCTCTCCAGCTTGAGATTAAATTCTTGTGGTATAATGCGCATGAAAGCTCGGGTTACCTCGTTGCAGCCCCAATACTCAAACAATGCCTGTTTGCCCCGTTTGGAAGAAAAGGATTCGTGAAGAAGATGGGGTCCATTTCGATTCGGAAGCAGCACGGTAAAAAGACAGACATAGCTTGTTGGGTCGCCGCCAAGAGCCACCACTGGTTTGGTCGGGCCGACCGAGGGAATCAACTTGGCTTCCTCAAGTGAGAACGTAAAATCAAAGGATGTTAAGCACGATTGGATTTACTCCACTCTGCCCATTAACATTGCAATTGGGCCCGTATCAACATTCGTTCAATTGTACATTCTGACCCTCCATGGGACGGTGATCGATATTGCCCTCGCAACTACACTGTTCAATGCGGTAACTATCCCAGCCGCAATCATCTGGGGGTTTACAACAGACCGTTCTGAAAGAAGAAAACCAATCATAGTCCTGAGTTACGTGGCCGTTGGAGCAACGCTCATCCTGTTTGTATCTGCCAGAACGATCTATGGAGTGGACGTTCTTTACTCAATCTTCTCACTTGTCTCATCTGCGGCTGCGACGCCGTTGAACATGCTGATAATGGAAACTCAGCCGAAGGCTCGTTGGGCGCTTGTCTTTGCCCGCTTGTCGATGATGTCGAGTGTCGGCGTAGTCGGTGGATTGCTGCTTGGTGTTGCGTGGGGCGATTTCCTGCCATTCACTCTTCTCGTCATTCCACTAACGTGGCTCTCGATACTCTCGGCCGCAATGTCGGCGGTTATGGTCAAGGAGCCTGGCTTCGCCTTTGAACGTGATATGATTGTAATGTTCAGCCGGAGCTTCTTCCAGCGGCTCTTAGCGTTGCCCCTATTCTTCTTGAAGATACCGAGCTTGATGGATTTCAGGCGGTTCTTCAAAGGCGGAAGGTCTCCGTTAACCCGGGAGCCCGTTCTGCTTTACAGCTCTATTGCGGCATTCTATTTCGCTAGTGGAATATTCAACACGTCCCTGGTTCCGTCGCTTTACAAGGCCAATGTTTCAAAGAGTGGGGTCTTCCTTGTATCCCTAATCTCAATGATTGTTCAAACAATTTCGTTTAGTTACTATGGGAAGCGTATGAATCAGCAAAACTTGAGGCAGAGTGCCTTCGGGGGGCTTGTGCTGCGGTCTGTTAGCTATTTGGCGATAGGCGTCTCCGCTTTCTTCTTCACAGGGCTTCCATTCTTGGCGTATACGACAGTATTCTACACGTTGGCCGCGGGGCTTGCTTATGCAGTCTACTATGCGGCTTCCAATGTGATGGTCTTCAACACGCTGGGCCGAAGTGGGCAGGGCTCCGCCTTGGGGATATACAGCGCCCTCGTAGGGTTCGCAACAATGATAGGCTCATTCATCTCAGGATTCATCTCCTTCTACACAGGATTCTACCTAACCTTCCTAATCGCAGGGCTATTCATGGCCAGTGGAGCGGCCTTCACGTACTTGCTTAGCCCTTCGAACCCTTACTTCGATGAAGATGTTGCGTGATGGCCTTCCATTCCGGAAAGGTATGACGGAAGTTTAGTTTGGTTCGGCGTCTCTGCGTTTTAGGAATAGTACCATGAGCCCAACGGTTGTTAGAAGTGGAATCGTGAGGTCGATATGTTCAGGGACGGACGTTGCGGAGACCATCGTGACCTGACTAGTGCTGCTTGGACTTGGGGTAGTTGTCATCGTCTTGCTTCCTCCTCCGCCGCCATAGCCTGCTCCAAAGTCTGGGAGGGCTGAGGACAGGACTGGAATCAAGGAAAGGATGAGAAAGCTACAAAGGAGCCATTTCCTGGTCACTAGGTCACACCTACTACAGACGTAGTATGTTTACTGATTCATAACCCTTACGCCCAAACAGCTAACGCGACCGGTTGCCAATCACAGTTTAGTAGCGATTTTCTCGATGAAGTTCTCAAGGATTCGCTTGCCTGCCAAGTTCTCTTCGTTCCATCTCTCTGGGTGGAATTGTACGCCGTACAAGGGTTTCTGCTCATGCTTCATCGCCTCATTTTTCGTATCTTTGGATCTCGCAATTCGCACGAAACCCGGTGGCAGGCGCTTCACTACCTCATAGTGACTTTGCATCACCCTGATCTTTGCTGGCAACCCCGCCAAGAGGTGATCCTTGTCTTCGAGTTCAACCGTCCGAAAGCCATCAACATGATGGCCTGACTTTGCCACTTCACCACCATAAGCGATTGCCAGCGCCTGATGGCCGCCGCATATTCCCAATGTCGGGGTCTCGATTTTGGGAAGGAAGGCGAAGAGATTCTCGAATTCCTTCCGGTCGGCTGTTCGCGTGAACAATGCTTCTGTGCCGCTGAGTATGATGCCGTCGTAGCTGGTGAGTTGGGATGGGTCAAGGTCGGGTAATCTTGCATGGTCAGAAATTGAGACTTCTACACCAAGCGTCTTGACTCTCGTTACGAGTTTGTTGAAACTTAGCTTACGTTTAGGGCCAAGGAAGAGGTTCACGACTAGGATCTGCTTCATCCGTCACAGCACCAGGGATTTGTCTCGGGGGCATTTCCATGCGCGTGCATTTTGGTGTTGCGTCTATCGGTTCTGTCAAGTCTTCGCCTGCTTGACTCATCCGCATCGACTTTGGGCGTTACCGTCAGTCGCGGGCTACCCTACCATCGCTTCACTTGCAGACGCGACGGCCCCGAACCTCAGGGCTCTCATCCGGCATCCACCGGATCAGCTAGACCATTCGCGCAGTCAGGGTTTTACGCTCGGTCAAAGCAGCCAGTTACCCAACATCGGCCCAGTCGGCTAATTCGGGCGAAAGCCCATATACCGCCGTTGACTCGGCTTCATCGACTGATGACTTGCATGCGTTGATCCAGGAGGCAATGGCCCCTTGAGCAAATCTTGGATGAGAGCAACGTGCATTAGTTCAAAACCTCTGCATTTTTCATCAATGTGAAGAGAACCTAGTGAAATTATGTGTACCAAAACATAAATTTACAGGCATTCCACACTGTGGGACTGAGGACACTAAAAAATGCCACTCTACATGGACATACATTACAAGATTACCGGGCTTACGGCGGAGGCGATTATGGCCGCACATGCAAAGGATCTTCAGGTTCAGGGAAAATACGGAGTGAAATATCTGAAGTACTGGTTCGACGAGTCGACGGGCAAAGCGTTTTGTATGATCGATGCCCCCAACAAAGAAGCCGCCGCAGCAGTCCACCGAGAGGCACATGGTCTCGTTGCGGACGAGATCGTTGAGGTTAAAGAAGGCGCCTAGGCGTCGGGCCGTCTATCGTCGAGTAACAGGCCCGCAATGAAGAAAGACCTTCAAGTTTGGTTTGCTCTATTCGTAATCATGACATTTTTCGCTGCTAACAGCGTAATAACAAGATACCTTGTCTTGCTAGGCCGAGTCTCACCTTTTCTCCTTACCGTAATCAGGTTCGTTAGCGGACTAGCCACCCTCTTGATCCTTCCATCTGTGCGGCCGACGATCTTCCATCATGATAAGCCGAACGTCTCCTACCTGCCTGGCGCATTCTTCTTGGGGGCGTACGCGTTTTCGATATCTTACGGATACGTTTTCATATCCGTAGCCGCGGGAACCTTCATCTTCTATACCTTCGTAGTACTAGCAATGACCACCTATTCTGTGCTAGTAGACAAGGAACAGCTGACACCGCGTTTAGTCTTGGGACAGCTCCTAGGCATAGCCGGGGTCCTGGTCATAACTTTCGGCAAGATAAGCTCTGTTACTCTGCTTGGCGTCCTTCTGATGGCCGGGACCGGCGTATCGTGGGGATTGTATTCCGCATATGGCAAGAATTTCACGGTAACGTTCAGCTACACGTACAATAGTTTCCTGATTTTGGGAACATTCGCCATTATTAGTTCGGTAGCGCTTCCACTTCTAGGTCAGCCGATTTCCACCAACATTTCCATTCCGAACCTTGGACTAGCGTTGTACATGGGCATGATCAGCACGGCGCTCAGCTATGTTCTGTGGAACGCCACAGTGAAAAAAATACCTGCATCCCTCGGAGGACTTGTCCAACTCGTTGTCCCTGTTCTGGCTCCAGCCATGGGAATAATTTTCTTACGTGAACAAGTAACCACATCGCTAATGGTCGGCGGCGCTCTGGTCCTCGTTGCAATCTACCTGGTGGGATCAAAACGTTAAGCTGTACTTCCAGGCTAGAATCAGCAACCAATTTTCTGACATCGCTCCAACACGCCGTTACTGTTCAGCAGGTTTAGTCGTTTTTCGAGTGTGTGATACTAGTGGTGCGACCGTCGTAATTTGAACCGTCGTTCAGGTCGTCCTTGTGTGTGTGGTATCAGTGGTGCGAGCACCCAAATTTGAACCACCAGACATAAGGGGGCTATGGGAGTGTGATGCCGAATACACCTACGGCTCCTCGTATGAGGAATGAGATGCCAATGGCTCCCATAAGTATGTCCATGACTTTTCCAGTTATTACCATGACTGATGGCTTCAGGACTTTCATGAGTCTACTGCTCAAACTGAACAGTAACCAAACGATCACGCAGTCAACCACAATCGCGACTGCCATGCTGAAATCCATCCACCCCTTCGCGGCTCCATACTGAGGATTGTTGAGTACCATAACTGTCGCAATCGCCCCTGGTCCAGCCAATAGTGGAATAGCCAACGGGAAAACGGCTATACTGTCAGTAACGCCACTTGACAGGGTGCGCCCCCTCCTCCTGTATAGGGATTTGGCCGCGCTCTGGACTTCGGATGAGGCGACATCTTTGACCGCGAAGACGAGAATGAATACGCCTCCCGCGATCATCACGGAATTGAGAGTGATTTGGAGGGCGCCTAGGATTGCGTCGCCCAAGTACGCGAACACCAACAGTACCGCTATGGCGACTGTAATCGTCTTCCTGGCAATCGCAGCCTTCCGTTCCCCTGTGGCCCCAGCTGTAAGCCCCTGAAAGAACGGAATAACCCCGAGTGGGTTTAGGATGACGAATAGTGTAATCAGGGATTCGGTAAGGTCCTGCAGAAAGCCGGTCGAGAATGACAAAACGTCAACACGCCTACCGTAATGCGCTCGGGGCTACCTAAATGTGTGTGTAGGTAGTGATGGTGCGGGCGCCGTAAATTGAACCGTCGTTCGTCGTCAAAAAAATGTGTGTGTGGGTCTTATGGTGCGAGCATCGCAAATTGAACCGTCGTCGTTCGTCCGTCAGGATGGAATAGTTAGAATGGCCTTCGTAAGAAGGAGTGCGGGTATGCTGGTGCGCGCACACACACTGCCTCATCGTCGAGCTGAAGGAACCACGCCCCCGCCGTCCGTAACTAACTAATGACCCCTCTCTGAAAAAGGGCATGAAGAAGTACTAACTCTAACGTCGCCTCTAGTCTGCGTTTCCACGTATCGTGAATTTCTTCGAGTGAGTTTGTCAGTCTACGACCTGGACCGTAACACTTTTCGTTGATAATGATTTAGGAGCCTTCTGATTAGGGCCAAGTCTTGTTCAATTCTTGGTAGATTCTGTTTTAGAATTGGTTCCGTCATCGCCCTGGCCGGGGCTCGGGACTTGTTAGCAATTGGCACAGAGTCAGGTTCTTTCTCAAAAGTTTTCTGGCCTGAAGGTCACTTATTCAACTGTAGAGAGGCCTGGTAGGCGAGGCAGGCGCGTTGACCCTCGCCTGCGAGATACATTCTGTATATTGGCAACCATTAAACCGACTTGACGTTGTACTCTGTTCTATACCGATACGAAGGAAGGGTGATTTCAACCATTGAGCCACCAGTGTAAATTGTGTCACCCACCTAAGATATTTCGATCAATCGACCGACTGCATGAACATCATTGGACGACTCATCGACGATGGTGCTGCAATGTTTGTCATCATTTGAGTCGACTTCACTCAGGATTTCATGGTTGTGCAGTCTGTGGTTGCAGATACTCGAAGAAACAGCAAGAGCGCCTTCGTGACTAGAACTCTTTCAGGGCTTCGGAAGTTGCTTATTCGAGTGTGAGTGCTATGTTGTATCTGAGAGGTGACTAATGTATGGCAAAGCAGAGTAGGGGAGCTAAGAAAGCGTGGACGGCTGCTAGAGATAAGAAGGTGTCGAAAGCACGCGAGAAGAAGAAGGAACGAAAAGCCGCCCTTTCCACGTATCACTAGGAACGCTGTTCTGACGTAGCGGGACGCTTGTGAGGATCACGGGAATAGCCTATTCAAGGCAGCAATCATTCCTATCATGGTGTCTGCTCGTCAAAGGTGACTTGGATGAGAACTTGCCCTAAGTGCGGTCACGAGATAAATGGAAGAGTTTGTGTTGTTAAAGACTGTACTTGTGACTGTTACTATGGTTTGAAACAACCCTAAGCCGATGAGAATTTTGAACCGTCGATCTCGTGTGTGATTTCATGATTTTGTGATTTTGTCTACGTGTGGGGGGGTAAGGGTGGTTGGGTCTGGGAGAATGTGTTGTTGTGCGCACCATTAGACAATGCCTACTACTCAAAGCCATCCAGGAAAGAGCAACCTGACAATTTGCCGCCAGAGGAAGAAGGTGAAGCCCAGAAACAATATTGTCACAATTGTAAATGATACATTCATTCGCTTGTATTCAGCCCGCTCACGGAGAAAGCCTCTATGTGAAATTTTAATTGTACACACAGTAAACGATCATAGGTCTGTGATTTTATGAGTCTTCCGAATTTTCCCGAAAAGATGGAAGGTAGCCTTTTCTTCAGGGAAATAATGCCTCAGTTTCTTCCTGAATACAATCCGTTTAAACTTGCTATGCTTGGTTTGATTGTTGAAAAAAAAGGTAAAACCAAGATATATGAAGCATTAAGGTTTAGTCTTCGTAAGATTCAATGGGTTAAGTTGATGGGCTCAAAAGCCATCCATTTGGAAGAGGAACTACTAAAGGCGGTCGAGCCAAACAGTTTTGTTTTTGACCCGTTAAGACAAACTGCGCATTCGTTGTGTGTAACCGATTGTCTAATTCATACGAAATCGGCATTAGATTCAATGGCTGTTTTTCTCACTGACTTGCTTGGATTAGACCAGACGGGTGGAGACAGAGATTTTAAGAAACTTGGATTCAGGGAGTCAGTAAGTCAAAAAGATGCTTTTCTCAAACACGAAATCAAGAAACTTGAACCTTGGTTCTTAGAATTGCAGGGAGTAAGAGATGAATGGATTCATATCAAGGCAATCGAATCTCTATCTGTTCATGGAAAAAGCGATGTTGGAATGCTGCCTATTCCGAGAAATATCTACCTTAGTGCTGAAGAACAAAGAAACATACCAATTAATTCAGAGAATTATTGGTCAACAAAAGATTTTGTTGAACATCATTATGCTCAACTTGCAGAACTATTCGGTGAGATTGTTGACCGTAGTATTCAAATTGAAAACCTGGACTTAGCGGAACCTGTTACTGTTCCTGAACACTTTATGAATAATCTGACAATGTTTCCTACACATTCCACCGAGAACATGACTCTCCAAAAAATGAGGGTGTACGTTCCTAAATCTGTGGTCGATTGGTGACCTGCAGGAAAACTGATTCTTGGGGAATGGATTGTTGTAAGTCGCACTCACACGATTGAGCCATGGCATCACCCATTGATGCTGAGATTACCTTTTTCATCGATGAGACCATGGTTGGCTAGAACTATGCTGGGTAAGGTTTTCGTTTCTGGGGGGGGTGCGCACCAGCTATAACACGCACACACTTTACTACCGTGCTGGTCTTGGCTAAGTGTCCCCTAACAACCGCGCTCTCATTTTGGTTTCATTAGCCCTATTTCCACGTAGAACTGGGAATCTTAGATGGTGAGGCTCTACTTAATTCGTATACTGACTTGTTTCTTTGACGGTGAAACTGGTGAAAACCGCCTACTATTATTTCGCGGTAGAACCGCTGATTGAAAAATACGAAGATGTTCCCGAAGTAAAGCCTCTGATATCGATACCTGTCAAGACCAAGTCGAAAACATTCGAAGTCTCATTCTTTGCCCTGGGCAACCAACTGCACATGCTTAGGATAGCAGTTCCGAACCTGGAAGAGGATAGGATTTCCGAAGAGGATTCGAAGGTCGTTCAGACGCTAAAAGAACATGTTCTCTCGGTGTTACGCATAACTTACGACCATGGTGTTAGTTTGTTTCCAATTCATTGGTGGAGCTTCGCTGAGGAAGGAAAGGAATACAGGGCGGGCATTTCAATACGGGAGCAAATAGAGGAAGCATTCCGCATCAATGCGGGAAACATACGGAACGTTTTCGTGAGTACCTTTCCGCTGAGATATCATATTGCGCTCATATCTGATTCACAGGACAGGAGAATCCCATTACAGTACCGATACCTCTCACTTTACAAAATACTCGAACTCGAATTCAAGAAAGGTGGCAGATGGAATCGAATACGTCTCAACGAATTCCTGTCCAGATTTGAAAAGGAGTTCCAGAAACTTCACAGTGAGAAAATCGAGCTGCGGAATTATCTGCATTCCTTGCGAGACAAATGTGCACACGTTAGGACTGGAAAGGACATTATTGGCGTCACTCAGCTAAGCGGCAAAGATATCGAAGAGGTTACCAAATTCTTACCTTTCATGGCAGAGTTGTGCTCAACACTCCTAAACGAGAAATACAAAGACAAAGGATTCTCTATCGTAAAAGGACAACAGTATTCCGAGTTCTTAGCGAAAGGGCAGAACGTACCCATTAACTAAGCTTACCAACGGAGTCATGGTTGAGAAGGCTTTTCGTGTATGATTTTGTAATTTCATGATTTTTTCTACGTGTGGTTGGTTGGTCGTGGTTGGTCATGGTAGTGGTTGTGGAGCGTAGCAAGGGCGAGCGTAGCGAGGAGGGTGGTTTAGTGGTGCGCACACACACAGCAAAAAAATGACACACAATTACTAATCTGAGATAATCAATACAGCTATCAATTCTCAATATGCTTTCATTGATGCTCAGAAAGCAGGCTACAAGTAACACTGGTTTTCTATCGTTCGTCTGTCTTAATTCCCGGGAGTTGAACAAGGACTACGCCCACAATGACTAAGAGTATTCCCAGAGTCATAACATAGGTGACGCGCTCATCGAGAAAGATCCATGCAAGCACAGCAACCTGCACGAGCATACTGTTCTGAATTACTGACAGCTCGTACGCATGGATAGAGCGGAGGACGTGGTTCCAGAGAAGAAAGGCCAAGGCCGTATTGACAACGCCGAGCCACAATATTATCAGCAGACCATTCAGAGAAATCGGCCTAAGCCCATCGAATACTGCCGCAAGCAGCACAAGGCCCGCTGTCCCAATTCCCATAGTCAACGTTGTCAGTTTCAATGACCCAAAGGAGTCAACCCTCTGAATTTTCCTGACTATTATCATGTAAATAGCCCATGAGAGACTCGAAACGATAACGGCTAGGATTCCGATTTGCTGTCCCGCGCCCGCCAGTCTCTCCGAGAAGAACGCGTAAGCCCCCAGGAGAGCCACAGGCAAGCCCACCAATTGAAGGCGCGACACTTTTTCTCTGAGAAGCAGGACCCCCAGCACGAGAACGAAGACCGGCGTAAAGTTGAGCACGAAGGTAGACGTAACTGCTGGGAGATAGAACAAGCCGACGAACTGGAGACCCTGAGCAAGAGTGTAGCCACATATCCCTGCCGCGACGAGGAGTACTTTCCCATTCGCCACAGTCGTGCTCTTTCGACCACTCTTCTCAGTCCCCACACGTGCGACATACAACATTCCCAAAACGACGAACGCAAGCGTGTAGCGCTCAGCAGCGAAAAGAAAAAGAGGAATTTCAAGCAAACCAAACTTGATTAGAACATACGACGATGACCACAAGAAAGTTACCAGAATCGCTTCAGCGTATGCTAGTAGTGGATTCGATTTCGTGAACGGCACCGCCAGTCACACACTATCATAATTAATCTTTCATCTTGCTGCATACTATTCAGTTGCTTCTCACGTTCGTTCAAGCCCCCACAAGGTGCACTGATAACTTATGGAGTTGTGTGTGTGACTGCGCTGGTGCGCACATATGAGTCCAGTCCTCGTGGACTCAATATATATTTACAGAAGAGACTCAACTCTGTGATGCTATGAAGACTAACATAATCGCATACTACAGGAAACATGATCCCTTCTCTAGATATCTAACAACCGACAAGCGAAGGGTGAAACAGATTTATGGGCTTTACACTTCAAACAAACGCCACTTTGGACGCAGAGTCTTAGATATTGCGTGTGGAGGCGGAGTCTTAGGCTTCATAGTGGAGAGAGAGGGTCGCTCATACACTGGCGTTGACGTTAATCCTGACATGATTTCGTCGGCCAGAACTCATGCAAAGGAGGTCGGGTCAAGAAACCGGTTCATCGAAGGAGATGTAACCCAAATGAAAATCGAAGGAAAATTTGACACCATATGCATTCTGGGCAATGCATTATGTCACTTCTCAACGCACGATTTCTCAAGGATCCTTCAGAACACTGCCGCATGTAGCGAAAGAGGCGCTTACTTCATAGTAGATTATCGAGATATGGTGCGCCTAATGTTTCACAAAAAGTGGAATATCAAGAAAAGGCTTGTACAGAAAGAACGGGGAAGAATCAGCACGACAGAGGGTTGTGACACAAGAACCGGGTTCGTTCTAGTAACGACTACAGACCTGCGTGGAAAGAGCGAAGTCGGATTCGCTCATGCCATATGGTCGCCATTCATTATCACACCCATCATGAATAATCATGGCTGGTCCATGGTAAAGAGAACATTCTCGAAGAGATTGTCTGAATGGCTCGATATCTACCGAAGAACCTAGTTGCCAAAAACGATGAACCGATATTTCTCGTGTGTGTGGGTATGCTGGTGCGCCGCCCCCGCCGCCGCCTAGATTAACTTTGTGGTTGGAACGACGGTAGGAACCGAACGACGACGGTAGGATTGGAGACGACGGAACGAGTACGACGACGCTAATACGAACGACGGTAGGAACGACGACGACACGCCGATGTTCTATGTTTTATAGGAATTGAAACACGTGGAAGCAACAGCACAGCTAAACTCGCACAAACTAAAATCGCAGAAGGCTTGCAAGGTATTGAGCAACGGCGAATAGGAAGACGAGAACTACGCCTAGCAAGAATGTCAATAGCGCTTGATAGATTCTTGACTGAGATTGCGCCTTGAGTTTCTTCGGGAGACCCGTCACATCTGCGACTAGGTACGCTAGGAGGTAGAGAGGCGGGAATATCAAAAAGAGCGACGCCGCCTTGAGATGTGCGAGAGCGACAGTCAAAAATATCGTCACCACATATCCTCCTAATTCTATCGTCATGAGAAACAGCCCCGCTCTAAATATCCAGCAACTTGATGAAACGTTGCCCCTCTCACCCTTTGGGGGATAATCCAATGTTTCCCACAACAACAAAACTGCGAGTGCAAAGCTTGTAATTGAAACCAGCTGAACAATTATTTGGTTACCGAAGTGGGCGAGGACTGCTGAAATGCCGCCGAATACACCAAACGCTTCTAGAAGTTTATCATTAGCTTCAACAAAATCTCGCAGGCTCTTCCTTTGCTCCAAATCTTGACGCTCACCAACCTTCGGGATTCGTTATCCACATCGAAGGGATTGCACGAAGGAACTACTTAATCCGTATTCTTGGCCCTTTATTCTTATCATGCCAGTATGCGTTGACGTTAGAAATGTTGTTCCGATGGTTCGGGGCAAAGATGGTGGAGCAATTGGACAACGGTCTTGATCGCTCGTCTGCAATCAGATTCGATGACGCTTTTTTCTGTGACTTTTCCGTTCGCAATCATTGGCATTAGGCCTCTGGTCAAGGCCTTCGCATACTTGTCATAATTGCCTGTGTGCAAGGAAGGATTTCTAATTCTTGAAAGCCAGAGCAAGTCGATTTTCTCTCTCTTCGTCAACGTCCCTTCGCTGGCGAGCCTTCTGACCAACCGCCAATACTGCGCTTCGGAGCCTTTCGCTTTACGCCGGATAACAGATTCGACTACAGCTTGACACATGATAATTGTTGCGTAGTGTGCGCCGTTCATATAGCACGCCCCAACCTCCGGCAAAAGCAGACTCGTGAGAACGGGGATCCTCCACATTTCGTGAGGAAATTGTTTTCTCAGCCAGCGTGCTCTTCTCTCTTGCTCCAATTCAAGTAACCGATCCCGTTCATCAAGATCGTCGGCATAGGGCCGCAATACTCCAGAAAAAGCGAAGGCGTCTGCCCCAGTCCAGTCATAAGGCCCGCTTGCCCATTCTTCAATGATCTGTTTTCGGCGGTGGAGCAGCGTCTTCGTTCTATTCTTCAATGACCGTTGAACCTCTACACAGGATACCTGTAGAGTTTGTTTTGGCGGATTACGTAGATTCCTAGATTTTCCTTGGGTATGTGTACCTTGAAGAAGTACCATATGCGCTGTCTTTCACGCCGTGTCCAGGGCGACGCCTTGAAAACTTCCACACGCTTGTAATCCCACTTACCCGTTTTCCTGTTCCTTGTTGTTCCGAAGCATAACTCTCTGTAAATGAATCCTTGTTCTCTCAGCTTCCTTTTGACCAAGGCGAGTTTTTCCCTCAGCCTCTTTGAGACGGGTAAATCTTCAGTTCTAGTTGTCTTATTGTATTTGAGGTACCATCTCTTCAGATCGGCTTCTTCGAAGACTGACTTCGCAACCCGCCGTATCGTGCCGTGTTCGTTTCTAAGCACTAGAACCCTGATAGTACGGCCTTTCACGTGGCGCTCTTCATATTGTAAGCGCCAGACCTTGAGCTTAGGAATCAACGCTCAAAACCCGTAAACACAGACGACGATAAGGGCGCTGAGAACCGTCTATGCTAACTGAGTTTCCTACGTGGATGCGATAAACGATATTTCCTGTCGCTCTCACGTCTTTCCGCACGATGTGCTTCCCGATATTTTCTATCACTCTCTCGTCTTTCGGCACGGTGTGCTTCTCTATATTTCCTATCACTCTCACGTCCTTCTTTACGGCGCGCTTTTCGGTACTTCTCGTCCCTCTCATGTATTTCCGTGCGGTGTCCGTCCCGATATTTTCTATGTTCCTCAAGTCTTTCCGCACGGTGCGTTTCTCTATATCTCCTATCGTTTTCTCTTGCCTTTTCAGGATGAAGAGACCGCCAACTTCTCCTTTTCATCTAATGCCACGTTCAGTGTTTTTCCTCGTGTTTCCAAGTTCTATACTTCAATATGGAAATAATCGCACCTCGGCTGACGCCGTATTCTTTGGCGAGGGTCCCAAAGCCGACTCCAGCTTTATGGTCTCTCGCATATCTCGCCCGAATTTCGACAACTTGATTCCGAGTTAGCTTATGTGCGGGCGAGTCTTCTCCTCTGAGACCTCTGGAACGGCCCTTTCTCGCCCTGTCTTCGGCGTTCTCCTTGAGTGTTCCGACAGACAAGTGCGCCGGATTTACGCAAGCACGGTTATCGCAATGATGCAAAACACACTTTCCTTCGGGTATGCGTCCATATTCGAATTCCCAAGCAACTCGGTGAGCCATAGGCGTATGTCCGCGGTAATGGAATCGGCCATATCCATCTTGGTTCTTGACACCCATCCAAATCCAACAACCATTATCCTCTTTGCGGACTTTTTCCCAAAAGCGCTCCTTGACAGATGATACCCTCCTTGGCATGATTCTCACATGTCCAACATTGCGTCTCTAATCATGCTAGGAACAACTTGCCAATCAATCAATTCTTCAGCCAGAGTTTGATAGCTTCCTCTAACGCTTTGATTACTGCACCTTTCTGACCGCCATACTTCTCCACGGCTTTCAGCCTGAACTTCTTCTCTAGCTCTTTGTCAATCTTGCCATACACTACCAAACCGTAATCCGCTCAACTTGCTATCTAGATAACAAGCCTTATACGTTTTAGCTTGTGGTCTAGATAACTTGCGATATAGCATTTCGAGGTTTGAGGCATGAACCCGTTACATCTCGGCGGTTTCGGCGTCGAAATTCAAGCAAGCAACCCAAAGCCACACGCCGAACTCATGATTACGAATGGACGGCGAAGCGAAAGCCTACCAGAACGCTACCTCTTTCTGCCAAGAAAAATAGTATACGATTCAATCATACTCGAAAACTGTACTGGACATGTTTCACTTTCAGCCTTACGCTGGTTGAGCAAACACAACATTCCAATCTTCTTCTTAAACTTCGACGGCTCAACCATCAGCAGCATTCTACCACCAACACCAGTTAAAGCGGATTTACGTGCCGCACAATTTCAAGCCGCCAACGACCCTGAAAAGAAGTTCAGAATCGCCCACGCGCTGGTAGAAGCGAAGATCGCTAGGAGCATACAGGTTCTAGACTGGTTAGCTCAGCGTTACGACATACAAAGAGAAGTACAAGTCACAAACGGCGAAGCTGTCAAGCTAGGCGAAGCCTCCACGGTCAATCAACTACGCACCGTTGAGGGCAGAACGGCGCTTCGATATTGGGAAGCATTCCGCAAAACTCTGCCTGAATCTCTACATTTCGAGGGACGCATGACCACAAGCCACAACAACAACGCCTCCGACCCATTCAACGCGGCGCTGAACTATGGCTATGGATACCTGAAAATTATGTGCAGAACGGCGATTAACTCTGTGGGACTAGAGCCCGCCGTAGGCTTCCTGCATGAACTCAGCTCCACTCAAACAGCAGAAAGCCTAGTCTATGACTTGGAGGAACCATTCAGATGGCTCATAGACCTCTGTGTGATTCAAGCGTTCGAAACCGGCAGCCTAGGCTTGGCAGACTTCGCTTTCACCAAAGACAATTACGAATATCGAATTGAGTGGGAAGGTAAGACACGGCTCCGTCAATTGCTGACGGAGACATTCAATTCAAGAGTAAGGTATGGCGGGCAAGTGTTGAAGTGGGACACCGTAATCGAACAGAAAACCTTGGAACTCAGCCGATACTTGACGGGAAAGGCGCCCACGTTGGACTTCAATGAACCCGCACCGACGTTAGAAAGACAGGATAACCGAGAAGTCAGAGAAAACATTCTGGCCCTAACACAGTCTGAGGCTAGGCAACGTGGGATTGGGAAGAGTACGCTTCACTATCTACACAAGAACGCACATGAGCGCAGTTCTTTTAGACTCTATGAGCCTGTAAGACGAAAGCTGTTGGGCGGTTAATTTGAAAGAAGTTTTCCTAAGCCACGCGCACGAAGACAAGGCACTAGCCGGAAAAGTAAAAGAGATTCTCGAAGCGAACGGGGTAAGTGCGTTCTTGGCTCATATGGACATGGAAGTCTCGGAAGAGTGGAGAACTGAAATATCCCGACACCTTGAGACAAGTTCAGCCCTAATCGCTATCGTGACGTCGAATTTCGGCAAATCAGCCTGGGCAAACCAAGAAGTTGGAATAGCCTTCGAGAAGAAATTACCGCTAATTCCGTTGATGTTCGACGGAAGCGCGGTTCTGAAGGGTGTGATCGAAATGTATCAGGGAATCCTTGTTTCCGAAAATAATCTAGTAGATGTGGTAAAGAGCACTATTCCGACAATAAACAAGGGAATCCCTTCAACCGAGAGAAAATTCTACGATGCCCTAGCAGGCATCCTAAATCGTTTGATACTAAGGTGGCAGACTTACAAGAGCCACCTATCAAACATAAAATGGACTCAAGAAGCTATTGAAGAGATTAAGAAGAATCTTCGCAGCGATAGAGAGGAACTTCTCAATTTGGTCTCCAATGCGCCAGAAATCGATTTCGGCGTCAAAAATCAGACCACAGTTATCATGAGTCAAATTGACGTATTCGCACTCTTCAAAATCAATTTCAACAAGCCCTATGCTGAGACTTACGGCGAATTCCAAGAATTAGAGCATAAAGGAGAACAGGTATCTTACACTGCTCAAGCCTTACGCGGTTGGTTGCAAACCGAGAAACTCTCCTAGCTAGAATGACTCTGAAGTCGTTTCTCACTTTCGACACGCGCGATTCTTGTCTCAGTGGAGGCGTGGTATAGCTGATGCGCCAACAACCTTTCAGGATTTACTCGAACGTGAAAGAGAAAATGAGTAATCCGCCCCTTGGGCAGCTGTGATTGAATCGTATACTATACATAAGCCTAGGCTAGTCTAACGTTTAGCAGAAATGTCATAATGCAACCTTCTTCTTCGGCTTACTATGCGGTTTGTATGGCGGTGGGGCTCCAGCATTTCGGCGAGCTTTTCGCATGTTCCACTGTCTGAATCTTCTCTTTCGGGCCTGAATGATCTTGTTCCTAAACTCGTTACTGTACCAACGTAACAACAGATCAGAGGGCGGCGCTTCTTCACCGTAAGGCTTTGCGCTTAGTTCATGGGCGGCGGCTATTTTCGCATAAATTTCTTCATCAAGAGGAAAATATGCGTAGTGCACTCCACCATGATACATGATTTTCAACTGCCGACTAGAGAGGTTGTACGTTAAATCGAAATGCGGGGTTTGCGACAGTCTACTGAGCGTAACGCAATCTCTATTTTTCTTTCTTCTCTTGTCCAACCCTAGTGTTTCGACTTCTCCCGCAATCTTGAAAATTGGTTTACCTGTTTCGTTGTCTAATTCAATTTTCACTTGCTGTTTGCGTGAACCTTTGAGGCCGGTAGCCCTGATGTAACCCATGGACTACGCTCTCTTGCACTTCTTGAGTCTGAACTCGAAAGTGTACTTCGACGGGTTCCTGTCGATTTTCTTGGCTATGATCTCGGGAACTAGAGTACGGAATTCAATGAGACGGCTTTCACGGCATGTCAGCGTTGACGTCTCCGCTTGCTGAAGAAGAAGAACAGCCGTGTTACAACTGAAGAAGAAGAAGAATTATGGCGAAATGAAGAAGAAACTTCTGTATTCAACTCTAATCGCCTTTTCCTCTTATTTGCGGAGCTCTTTACCTGAAAGAAGCTCGAAATAACCTTAGTTTTGAACTGTATAAAAAGTCTACTGTCCCGCAGTCAGACGACAATACAACACTCGGTGATCGCAAACCTGAGGAAGCAGACCGAGAATAGTCTTGACCCAGCTCCCTCAGGGGAAATGGCGATTCCAGGTCTATTATTGTCTGCGAGTGGTAAATAAATCTACTTATTTTTGAGTAATAGGTTCGGTGCCACCCCTTCTTGAGCACGTATTAAGGGGAGCGATTTACCCAAAAATGAGTAATTCTAAAATACCTGCGAGCGGGATACGATGGCTGAGTATCCCTATGACCGTTCCCCAGGTCGTTCCATCAGACCTACTCTCAAGGAAGGAGCGCGAAGCACCCACAGACACTAAGCAGAGGATAAGCTTCAGGGAACTTGCGGAGCGTCGGATCATCACTAAAGGCCTCAACGGAGCGGCCGCCTGGTTGAGGGCTAAGGTAGGAGTTTTCCCAATCGATATCGAGATGCAGCAGTGTGGCGATGTCTACGAAATGGTTGTAAAAGTAACATATCGCCCTTTACCACCAATGCCTGAGGTCGTGTATGAACGTCAGGAATCATAACAACAGAACGAAGAACGACTCGGCGCCATAGTTATGTGAATCCGATGATATCAAATCGAGGCTCAATTCTAACCAACGCTGGCAACAAGTCGATGAGTTCTCTCTCACTGTTCCAAAACGATTCGGCCCAACTCTCATTAGTTCCCCATCTACAATTCTAAAGAGGCCTTACAGGCGGTTCCCATGTCAGTGAACGTCACGGAATCGAGTCTTGATCTCAACACACTCTTGAGCAAACTCGGGTATCAACCCGACCAAATAGGTTCGTTATTGGGTGCTGACGTCCTGATGTTCCCGAAAGACTTGGAATCTGCCGAGTCATCGTTTGATGACAAATCAGTATCCATTAAGAAGACCATTGAGAAGCAGCTTCGAATTGAGGTGCTGACCAAGCAGGGCGCTAAGTCTCATTACGAAGCTCAAAGAGCCGCAGACATCCTTGTCCCTGCATTAGTCTTCTTAGGGGTGCAAACTTTTGATATCGGTAAGGGAATAATCACCAGCTGGGTTTATGATAGGTATCTCCAGCTACGCAACCGAGGTCTGACACCAAGTGTAGCATTGAAGTTCGTTGTGATTGATAAGAAGAAAGGGATTAGGAAGGAAGTAAGCTACGAAGGACCGGCCGAGCAATTGCAAGACACTTTGAAGAATCTCAAACTGGATTGAAGTTGCCTAGACTCTCGTCTCTAAGACCCGTTCGACCGCGAACCATCACCGTGCTTTCACCGGAGCAGAGGGAAATTCTTGAGAAAGGATTGTCTAACGAGGAAAATGGACACCTTGGTAAAGCTGCTAGTCTGTTCCAGTCCCTTTATGAACAGATGCAGAGTGCCAACTCTGAAGTCTCGCAAGACTCAGCGTGTATGAAAGCGAACGCTGACTTAGTATTAGCCAGACTGGAAATCACCCGCAATCGAGACGAAGCGGAGAAACTGTTCAGAAGCACGATATCGGCTCTAGAAGTTGCGCTAAAGATCGATCCGTACTGGGCGGATTATTTCAATTTACGAGGGAAAATCGTGGCCTACCTGCATACTGATTTCGGCTGCAAGATAGTTCGTAATAGAGGAGTTTGGGAAATCAAATGTATCGATGTATCTAACGCACTACGAATCCCAGGGATAAGTAGAAGCGAGACTTTTGATCTTGAGTGCTCAATCTGTAAGAAGGACCCAATGTTTTGTCCGCATGTTTCGGGGGAAGTCTACGATGGCCGCCTAGCTCTAGGCATAGTAAGACATTTGGAAATCAAAGAACTTTCAATAATTACGCCGCCACATGTTCCCGAAGAGCGTACAATCGGAATATGGCCTCGACCCTTAACCGACGGCGATATCAGGAAGCTCTATTCGGAGAAGACTGCAAGGCAGATAATAGATTCAGGAGTGATTCGTTGCAAGGATCTCGTTAGAATAATTCGTAAGAACAATCTGGGCGGTGTGGAATGGGTGCAACATTGACGAGCAAACAACAACTCAAGGATTGCAGAGTTAGGCATCTACCGGAAGAAAGCCCACGCTCTTGGCACTGTCTAAATGCAATCCTCTCGCAATGTACCAATCAGCTTCTTCTGAGTTTCTTATCATATGTGAAATGTTTCTGAATCAGCGCTCTTGTCAGAAACTCTATGTCCTCATCTTGAGGCAGGAAATCTGATGTTGCTTCGACTATCTTCCCTATGTTTCCCCTTTTGTAAAGGGCCATTCCCAGAGACATGTGACGGCCAAAGATTCTCGCCAAGAGTTCTTTCTTCCCCCAGAGTAACTGTCTAAATTCCTCTATCTTTCGGTCGTCTGGGATATTTTGATGAAACCCTAGAATCAGGTTCGTCCGTTGAACTCCATTCTTCAGATAAAGAAGGGCCTCGCCAATTCCTTTGTAGAACGCATCCCAGCCCAATGACTTACTTCGTTCATCAAACTTGATCAATTTCATTTCATAGCCGTTCAGTCGGTATTGGTTCTGTGAAATCTTGTAGAATTCCAGGGCGTCAATGTCTGGATTAATCCTCCTTCCTGCTATGGCCGAGACCTTGGGGTACGCTCCATATGGCAAGACAGACTTTAGCAATTCGTCTTCGGAAACAAATCGATCATACGTCATGGCGTGTGTCATTCGAGAGGCCTTGTGATTGGGCTGGTCCATAGGTTTAGTCTACCTGACCAGCGGATTATTCTTTCTGATTTTGATGTTCTGGTAGTGTTATGTCCGAGCTTAACTACTCACGCGGATGGTTCATCATGTGGTCCTTCATGTTTTATGATTCATAAGAAATCAGGTTCTTATCCTACTCCTGCCGTTCCTACTCCTACCGTACCGAACAGGTTCCTGCCGTCATTCCTACCCTTCGTGTTGTCACAATCCTAATATTAGCGGCGGCGGGGGCGGCGCACCAACGATACCACACACACTTTTCAAACGAACGCAGTCCGATGGTCCGGCGACCGCATCAGTGATACTACAGACTAAGCGCGACTTCTATGTTGCTAGGCCACACTGCTTCCTGAGTTTCTCCATTAGTTCTCGGTATCGAGGGTCGGCCCTTGCCTTCGCGCAGAGAGGTGAGTACATCACGAACAGGGAAATTATCGCATGCTCTTCAAGGGCCTTGTTCACGTACTGGAAGTATGAGTCGAGGTCTCCGAGCGCGTGGTAGACAAACCCCATGTAGTTGAAGCCTATTGGACCCACCTTGGCATTCTCAATCTTCTTGATTGCGAGGAGTGCCGTATCTCTGTCGCCTTCCATGGCCGCGACGACCCCTCCCATCCAAGCGACCCTAGAATTGGTGGGATCGAGCTTCTCAAACTTCGCAAGGAGCTCCTTAGCCTTCTCAAGTTCCCCTTTGGCTAGGTAGTACTCCGTCATTCCCCTGTAGGTCCACGCAGGGGCAATCTGCTCGTACTTCTTCCAGTGCTCCAACGCCTCCTGCTCCCTCCCCGTATAGAGATACGCTAGCCCCACAAGCCAGGTGAACCGCGGCCTCACGGGGTCTAGGCGGTATGCTGTCTCGATCTGCCTAACCATCTCCCCCTGGTTTCCCTTGATTCCCTCCACCTCAAACAGTATCCAGTAGGCGTCTGGGAGACTCGGGTTAAGCTCCAAAGCCTTCCTCGCCTCCGCCTCCGAACCTAAGACATCGTCCTCATCGAAGAGCAAAACAGAAAGCACCGCGTGGGCCTCCGCAAGGTTCGAGTCGAGATTAAGGGCACGTTCCAATAATTGCCTCGCAGTCGAATGAGAGACATCAAACGGTTCCTTTCCGACGTTGGAAAGATAACTGTGGCACTCTGCCGCGCCGACGTATGCCCTCGCGAACTTGGGATCCAGTTCGATGGCTTTCTCAAAGAGGCTGATAGCCCGCTCTGTTGTATCTATGCTTACTTCCCGTAGTAGTTCTCTGCCTTGCAAGAAGTACGTGTACGCCTCAGTGTTCTCGGTAGGCTTCTTCTGTAGGGTTCGCTTCTCAGAGTCGAGTAGCTGGGTCTTGAGCTCTCCCGCCACCTTCTCAGCTATCTCACTCTGAACGGCGAAGATATCGTCTAAGTTCTTGTCATAGTGGGAGGACCACACGTGTTCTTCCGTTCCCGCGTTGATTAGCTGAACCGTGACCCTGACCCGGTTACCTGCCTTCCTTACACTGCCTTCGACCACCGACCCGACGCTGAGTTCCTTTGCGATTTCGGAGACATTCTTCTCCTTCTTCTTGTAATTCATCACTGACGTCCGAGCTATGACCTTCAAACTCTTCACCTGAGAAAGCCTGTCAATCAACTCCTCCGTCATGCCGTCCGCGAAGTACTCGTCGTTAGGGTCGGGGCTCATGTTCTTCATGGGCAAAACGGCAATCCGGAGCTTGTCTAGCGTCTGCTGTGCCGTGGAGAACGCGGGGGGAATGAAGCTCTTCGACCGGGCGAGGTCGGCTGGCTGCAAATGATTCACGATTACCTGACTGCGTATCTAGCTAAGCTTGCCGAGCCGGTTGTTATAGAGCCTTTCCTCAACTCGCACGCGAGAGACTAGGTGGTTCAGCAGTCACTTCACATTCGTATTGTGACGAATCATCGTTCCGTATTCTCTCGTTCTTTAGGTCTTGTTTCTTGTAGGAAATCGTATGGTATTATTGGTCAGCATGTTTGTATTGGCATTGTCGTACGTGACGTCCAAGCGTCATGTTTTATGATTCATAGAACATCAGGCTACCGCCACTAAGAGAATGTTGTGCGAGCGAAGCGAGCACCAAGCTAACCAAGTAAGCGAGCGAAGTGATCTTCAACAGGTTCCAACTTCGGGCGGCGGCGGCGGGGGCGGGTATGCTGGTGCGGGCGAGCGGATTTGAACTCTCGTTTGGGGGAGAGCTTGGTGCGGCCGCCGGGATTCAGGTCAGCCTTTCAGGGCTCGGGATAGGTGTATGACGGGTAGATCCTTAGCGGTGTTCCAGGTTTTATGACGGCTTGGGCTTCAGCGTTTAGCAGGTAGCGCCCAGCAGGATCAGCGCTGCCCGCCTCCGCAAAAAGCTTGACAACGAAAGGTTTCGATTCGGCCCGCCGGTAGAAAATCTGAGCCTCATTCGGGCGTGTTCTAACGTACCTCCTCCAAAGCTGCTCGATGGGCTCAGTTCGCGCAAATGACCTGTCCATGAATTCGAAGAACCTTGCTAACTCCGATCTTCGGGGAAACCGACCGTAATGCTGCGAAAGTTCCTCATATGCTCCAAGGAAGTATTCCTGTAATGAGGCAAACCGCCGGTCCCTTAGGTACCCTTTGAAGAGCTCGATAAACTCTTGGAGCAGTCGATTTATGCGTTTATCGACTTGCCCGTGATTCGGTTGCGCTACGGGTAACTTGTCGGGCACGATTTCCCTTACCAAACCAAGTTTTCCGTTACCGGAAATTGCTAGGCCAGCTTTGCTTACCGTTCCATGAATCTCGCGTATCGCCTCGACCATGAGATGGTTCTCATACATCTCGATTTCGAGAGCATGATCCTGCCTGAAGATTTCCGCCATTCTTTCCCACACAACCTCGTAACGTTTTCTCCGCATATCCAAACCAATTCCGGGGCGATCTCTCAACAGCCCCGCCTTTCGGAGGTCCGAAAGTTGCAGACTCACGGCGAACTTCGATTTACCCGTAAACGCTGATATTTCAGAAGGCGAGTTCGTACCCTTTGCCACTGCGACGAAGAGCTCACTCAGAGCTTGAGAACGAAGCGCCTTCCGGACGCGTCTAATCTCGCCGCGCAACGGGTCGCCGGAATCAACTTTAACCTCCATTGCAACGCGCCTTCCCCACAGCTGCCGTGCAAGAACCGTTGGTTTTGTTTTTGGCATGTGGGAAATTAACTAGCAAACGGTATAAGTAGTTAATTGACCCCTTAACTATCTCGTGATGGAAAAATGGCTAACGCAGACTCGATGAAGGGGACCATCACCAAGGTCTTCCAAGTAAACGCTCCCCCGGAACGCGTTTACAGAGCGTTTACGGACAAAAAGGATATGGTGGAGTGGATGTCGGATCATTTTGAAATTGATGCCAGGAAGGGAGGAAAGTTTCAGATGGGGAAGGAATCGGACGGCTTCGTTACAACGGGGGAGTTTCTTGAAGTCGTGCCAAACCAGCTACTCACTTATACCTGGAGAATGAATGGGTACGAAAAGAACACTGGGAAGCGTATCCCGAACTGGTCCGATGAAAACCCGTCGAAGGTTACGGTGAAGTTCGAAAAAGCGGGCAGGGGTACAAGGATCACAGTTACCCACGAAGGGTTCCCAGAACGAGATGAGGAATACTGGGCGCATGAGGTGGGATGGGAGATGCTGGGTGGTGAGGTTTTGAAGTACTACCTAGAGCACTCTCAGGAGGAATTTGAAAGATGGTGGAAAGAAAACGAAGCGTCGTGGCAGGAACGCTGGCAGAAAAAGGTAGATGCACGAGCCAAGTCATCCCCTATTGCATGATGGCAAGAGGTGAGAAAAGAGAATGGTGAAAGTAACTGATGAAGGACTATTTCCGGCACCACGCGAAAAAGTCTGGCGCCTTATTGAAGCCCACGGAACAGACCCACAAGGCATACACCCCGCGATGAAATCCGCAAAGCCACTAAACAAAGAAGGCAGCATGGTGGAACAACAATGGGACATGAACGGACAGAATGTCAGAATGGTTTTGAAAGTAACTCCGGCCCCACCCGACAAGTTGACCCTGGAGTTTCTCGAAGGGCCCGTCACAGGCAAAATGGTAAACACCTACACCGAAGTGGCAGGTGGAACCAAAGTAGTCACGGAATGTGACATGAAATCACAAGTCATGGACGACAAACAAGTCGAAAGCACTGTTAGACAAATCCTCGACAACGGCTTCGCCGACGACGTCCGCTACCTAAACACAAAAATGAAGTAGCTGAGAAAGCAGGCGTACTAGCGCCAGTTTTCTCGGCACCCAACCTTTTCTTGGCTGTAGCAATTCTTGGCTAGCAATATTGTAGCCGCCTTCAAGCTGTGGATTTGCCTCAACTGGTTTTGTCCCCAATATTCGCATTGATGAAGCGATAAGGTATCGTTGCAGAGAGTTTGGTGCGGCCGCCGGGATTCGGACCCGGGTCGTTGGCTTGGAAGGCCAATGGACGCGTAAACGCAATGTCCTAGACCAGGCTAGACTACGGCCGCATGCGCATCAGGAACAGCCGGTCTTCGCAAATAAGTGTTAGTGGATTCTCATAGTGGTAGTCTCATTGACAGAATGCGCTCCGAGCCGCAGTTTTTCTAAGGTATGCATCATTGCCAAACTCATTCAGGTTATGGTTAGGAGACTCGGGTTTGGTCGACGTCGCAAGGTTTGTTCAAGACATCGTTCCTACAACCCGCCTTTACTTGGACGATTCGTACTTGCAATCCCTTGACGCGAATGTTGTGAAGTTTGCTCAGGAAAAGAACAATGCGTACGTGTTGTAATTAGGGCCATAAGTAGGTCTAATGCTGAGCGACTCATTGCAGATGCGCCTAACTTGGCAAGGCTTCCGAAAGGTGAGAACTTGCGGATTGTGACCATCGCAAGGCAGATTCCGATACCCTGCGGAGGAAGGCACGTACGGAACCTCAAAGAAATCGGAGCCATAGAGTTTTCAAGAGCAGAACCTGCAGAGACAGGTTTCAGACTACACTTCCAAGTCAAGTAAGCGCTAGCCGACGATCTCTCCTAGTCGACGCCATGAAGAACGTTGGATGCAAAATTCGATAGCGCTCAGCCAGCGACCTTGGTTGAAGAGATTGTCAACGTGGAAATTCAAAGAGTTGGAAAGAGAGGTCGCCGAAACATGCTTGGCTACGAGAGGAGTCTGGCTGGCGTATAAGGTACTAAGTCTGGGTTGGATTTTCCGGAGAGAATCTCCTCAGCCATCATTTCTCCGATCGCTGGGGCGAACATTGCACCCTTCCCTGAATCTGCAAAAGCCACCCAGAGATTTTCGTACACGAACCTACCCGTGACAGGCTCAGAGTCGCGCGTTGTCTCAACCAATCCTGCCCATGGCCTCAAGACCTTGACTTCCCGAAGAGTTGGTATGAAGTGAACGAGCTCTCTTGCAGCGTCCTCTAAGAATTCCAACGTAGATGAGTTATCATTCAGAATTTTCTCTCCTCTTCTCGGAAATTGGCAGAGTATTTCCCCGCGGAGGCTTTGTGCGATGGAGATGCCTTCGCGGTACGATTGGATCATAGGTTTTAGAAAGAACCTTAGAGGTTCAGTTGCAAGCATCTCATGCTTCACAAGTCGGGTGGGCACGTCAAGCCCGATTGTTCGAAGGATTTCCCGAGATCCAGTTCCTGCAGCCACGACATAGACATCGGCCTTGTAGGTATCGCGATCGGTCTCGGCTGAAGATATTCGGTCCCCTTCGACATGAAGCGCTTTCACGGTTGTGGGCCTGACTACTTTGCCTTGCATCTCTTCGAAGCTGTCCCAAAGACCATTCACGACCGAGAACGGATGCACAGAGCCGTCGCCCTTTGAGAGAGTGCCGCCTACGATCGATGAGGTATCCAGGAACGGGTAGCGGTCTTGAATCTCTTCAGATGAGAGAAGCGTTGTGTCAAGTCCTAGTGAGCGTTGCAGGCCTGAATTCCGATCAAGCTCGGCCAGTTTCTCTTTGTTACTCGCAAGCATGAGATATCCGTCACGTCGAAATAGAATGTTGAAGTTGAGGTCAGATGAAAGGCGGTCTGTGATCTCTCGGTTCTTCTTAGCAAGATTGATGTCGTGTTCATTCTCCCATTGGCTATGCACCGCTCCAAGCGCTCTTACGCTGATTCCACTTCCCGGGTATTGTCTCTCGAGAACAGCAACGTCGGCGCCGCGCTTGGCCAGGTTGTAGGCAATGCTCAGACCAAGAATTCCCGCGCCGACAACTACGACGTGCACTTCATCTTGTCTCCAGCTAATACACCAAGTCGCACTGGGTCGATTAGTGGTCTTTGAGTGGTCAGGTGTTGGTCAGACGGCTTCAGTTTCTTCTCTGCCGCGAGCAATCTCAGGACTTGGAGCAGACATGTTTTGCCTTGGCATGGGCCGGTGGAGAATCCTGTATACCTTTTGAGAACTTCGATGTCGTCGTAGCCTAGGCGTATGGCTTTCAGCACGTCCTCTTCCGTTAGATCTTCGCAGTAGCAGACGAATTTCTTTTCCATCATGATCCCTCTACCTTGATCGCCCTCGCTTCGAAGAGCCAATCCTCCGGAACCTCTATTGTGACCAAAGCCGTGCCGTCGTTGCGTTCAGGAGGTAGGACTCGTGCCACTCTGCCTTTGCCAAGAACAGTCCCTTCGCGGTCGACAGTTCTCACTTGTGTTCCGACTTTCGGAATTGGCAGGAACTCGTACGGTAAGGTAACATACCCGACTCCATTCGTAGCCCTCAGAAGAAAGACTGCTAAACCGGGGCACACCATGACGCAGGCCATGCAACCTGTGCATTTGTCATAATCGACTTTCGGTATGTCGTTGACTGTTGCCATCTGTATGGCGCCAAGTTTGCAGGCGATGGCGCATGAATTGCATGGAATCTCCTCAATGCATTCTACCATTGCTACAGGCCGTTTATCCCTTAGCCGTTTTGCAGGAGGGACGGACCCCGAAGGCACCAGGTCTTCGAGCCTGATGATCCCGTCGCTAAGGTACTGTTGCTTTGACTCCAATCCTCATATCCTCTGGTAACATGACATGCTCCAGTCCCCGGCGGATCTTTTCGCCGAAAGGCCCTGAACGTTCGTCGTTGAGCTGCTTGATCCAAGTCTCCAGTTTCTCTTCGTCGCTTGGAAGCCCATATCCCAAGGTGAGGGCCGCGTGGAGGCCAACGATCTGCCCTTCGAGCATTGCGGTCGTGGCTTCCTCGATTCCAGAAACGTCGCCGGCTACGTAGACTCCGTCGGCGACTTCCATGAATTTCGTTCTACGAGCCACGAATCCACCAAGCTCTGGCACGAATTGCAGTTGTGCACCTGCTTGGGACGCGTGCTCGTAGGTGGGCGTTAGTCCGACTGCGATGCAGATGAGATCACAGTCGACTTTCCGCTCGGTCCCCGGAATTGGGCTGAAAGAGTTGTCGATCTTTGCCATGATAGCGCTCTGAACCTTGCCCCGCCCCAATGCCTTGATAACTGTGTGCGAGGTCAGGATTTCGACACCTTGACGCCGAACCTTGGCGGCGTGAACCAAGTATCCACCTATCCTGGGGAGAGCTTCCACGATGGCCACAACACTCACGCCAGCTTGGAGCAGCTGGTATGAGAGTATGAGGCCAACGTTCCCCGATCCAACAACAAGTGCCTTTGTGCCTGGCTTGATTCCGTAAGTGTTCATCAGCGTTTGGACACCGCCGGCTGCGTAAACTCCCGGAAGGTCATTGTTCTCGAAGACTAGTGTTCTCTCGTAAGCTCCAGTGGCAATGATGATCTTCTTACCGTGAATCTTCAGTAGGCGATTTTCTTGCGCAGCCGCGACAATGTGTCTATCGTAGATACCGAATACGTCAGAATCGAGAAAGGTTGTAACGTTCCGCAGTTCGCGAATCTGCTTTGTCAACGTTTCCGCGATCCGGATTCCCCTGACACCTGCGTAGTGTCGTGCGTCGCCGAAGAACCGGTGCGTCTGCTTGACAAGCTGCCCTCCAAGCATCCTCTTATCATCAATCAAGACCACATTCGGACACCTCTTCCCAGCTTCGAGAGCGGCGGTTAAGCCGGCGGGGCCTCCTCCGATTATAACAACATCTGTTTCCATCGAGAGTTTCGAGTTATCCGCTTTGCTAGTCGACTCCTTTGCCGGGAGACTCCCTAATCCCACAAACTTGGTGAGGATCTTGAGGTAAGTTTGCCTTAGAAAGGCAGGGCGGATCAATTTTCTGTGGTAGAAGCCGGAGGCCAAGGAGAAGTAGAATCCCAACTTGTCCATGACAGACAGCAGGTCGTGGTCGGCGTTGGGGAAGCCGCTTTGCCGCGTGACGCGCATTCCTTCCTTCACGTTAACCATGCAGGTCCGGACGTTTGGGACATTGTCGACGGTCATCATGCAGGCCGAACAACGCCCGATGGCGCAGAAGAAACCCCTAGGGCGGTGGTACTTCATGCTGCGACTAAATGTCCGTAATCCGTTTGCGTAGAGTGCGGCCGCAACTGTCTCTTTAGCGTAAGCCTCGATTGGTTTGCCTTCGAAATGGAATATGACTCTACTTTCGCGGTCGAACGTAAGCACAGGGTGTTGCGTTATCCTGCCGCCCTTCAAGTTGACATACCCTATTCTGTTTTGGAATCGTCACCCGCTTACTGTCAGAAGGTGTTCTCGAATATCCAAGTCATCATACTCGACATCGATGGCTTTCTTTGGGCAGGCGCCGATGCATTGCCAGCAAAGGTAGCAGTCTGGTACATGGTACCTAATAGCTAGATTGACCGGCCTGTCTGAGGATAGGATGCGTTCAGAGAAGCTTTTGAGTGCTATACTGTTCTTCACAGAATTGTCTGTGGGCTTGCACCATCGCCCGTTGCTCGACAGTTCAAAGACCGAGCCAGGGCAACTGCTTATGCACGCACCATCGCCGTCACACCTGCTGTAGTCTAGAACCAGATAAGGCATTCTCAAACGAGCAAATTGAGGTTAAGATTTTCTCTTAAGATTATCGGACCGTGTACGTAGCCACGACTTGCCCGCACCTTGCGCCTTGTTGGCCTCTTCTGAACTTAAATCATCAGTCGAAGCGCCCATTAAATCATAATTTACGGCCCAGAAACCCACGCTCTTGCAAGACTGCATCTTAATTTGAACCCTCAGTAACCTATCACCCACTAGACCACTGTCCCACTAAAACCACACGAAAAACAAGGACTAAACCAGGCTAGACTACGGCCGCAAGCAGTTCACGAAAATGCCTTCTCTGCAAATAAGGGTTCGCGGCTCGGATTGCGTATCGACTGGTTACCAGAATAGCGCTCAGGATCGTCAATGCCGTGTTGAATTACGGATACGGTTTTCAGCATACTCGCTTTCTACCGGTTGGGATCTGGTCGGCTTTAAACCGCAACCACTAGTCACAGACGAGACAGTGTGGGTCTATCTGTCAAGCATAGCCGGGCACTACCCGATGAACAGTGTCTGGGTCTACAACAACGAAAGCGCGGATTGGATTAGAATAGACTCATCAGACGTGCTCCGCCCCGGCCAGGCGATTTGGATCCTGGTAACCGCACCCGCCAAGCTGAAACCATGATCTTAGCGATTTCGGCGGCGGCAAGAGAGTTGGTCTGAAGTGTCCTCTATGTGAAGAGATTGTGATTGCCGAGACAAAACATTTTCTAAGAACAAAGGGGATTCACATCCACGAAGAATAGTGGTTAAGCTTGGACCTTTCGCTCGACCCTCGATGCTTAGACATGTATACCAGCAGTCTGCAACAAGCCCGATGTTTGAGCGAGGGTTGGGCAGAGAATAACCTCTACTGCCCAAGTTGTCTCCAACCAACGTTGTCACGAGAGAAGGCCAGTACGAAAGTCCTTGATTTTCGTTGCCCTCAATGCTACCAAACCTACAACATCAAGGCCAGCATGAAACCTTTCGCCGAGAGGGTTCGCGATGCCGAATACCACACATTCATGCAGGCTGTCGAAGAAAGAACAAATCCGAATCTTGTTCTGATGCACTATGACAAGCCACGCCTTCGGGTCGTGGATTTGGAGGTTATCCCTCGATTCTTTTTTGTCCCATCATGCATCATTCCAAGCAAACCGACTAGGCCGAAATCAAGAGGGAAGCCATGGCAGGGCTGTTACATCTCATTGGAATTGGTGCCGTATGATGGCCGTATTCGAATCATTGAAGATGAGCGAATCGAAGACCGCCAGATGGTCCACGACAAGTATCTCAGCACTGCCAAGTTATTGCTGCGCAAGACCGTGGAGGGTCGAGGCTGGACGGCTGACGTTCTACGATGCGTGCGAGCCCTACGTAGGCAAGCCTTCACGTTAGAGGAATTCTGTCAAGCTTATCAGGAAGAATTGCAAAGCCTTCACCCAAAGAACAGATTCATAAGAGCCAAGATTCGTCAACAGCTACAGGTGCTACGCGACAATGCCATTATGCGATTCAGAGGGGGCGGCAATTATGAGTTGGTTTAGTTTTTGCTTAGTAGTTGAAGAGGAACTTCGCGGGTAACATCAAGCCTTTTGGCTTCTCCTTAGGGAGGCCTTGTCATTCATCGAGCCCTAAGACAAAGATCCGGACCTGTATGGCGCTTTTGAAATTGGATAAATACCTCCGAGCTTTCTCGAAGGTCAGGCTTGCGTGACTGGAGCATTTGCAGGGTGTATACACCCAATCATTGGGTGTTAAACACCTCCCTCCAGGGGGGGCACCACCCGAACATCAGGTGCGTGGTATTGTGAGTGACCATTTGGAAAGCGTGTATAACACTCGAAATTCAGGTGTTATACACCTTGAGAGGGTGCATTGCACGTTACCTCTTGTGCCCAGCGACCATGTAGATGGTCCCCGTCGACTAACTACATGGTCAGGAGACGTGACGGCCGGGTGGCATCCACCCAATCATCGGGTGGATTCCAGCTTGAGGCCCTAGTAGTGCTAGTTTCGTTGGGGAAATCATGCAGGATTCCTTTGAGTGATTGATGTGAGTCAGCATGTGTATTACGGGAGTGCGCGCATAAGCAGTCTGACCCAGTTGCCGCCGAGGATGTTGTCGATGTCGGTTTGGGAAAAATCGGCGTCGCCGAGTGCTTCACCAATCTTCCGCAGGTCTGCCGCGGTGTCTAATTCGGCGGGAATGCTTTCGGCTCCAAACCCACCGTCAAAATCAGACCCAATTCCAACGTGAAGCTTATCGCCGGCTAAGTCGCACACATGGCGAATGTGTTTTACGACGTCTGCCAATGTGACTTTGGATTTTATTGCGCCAGTTTGCTTCCAGTCTGGCTGCAGGAATTTGTTGTACAGCACTGTCCCAATGACGCCTTCGCGTGCTATGAGGGCAGAAATCATTTCGTCGCTTAGCTGCCTGTCAGTTGGGACGATGGTACGGCAATTGGAGTGGCTGGCTATCACGGGTCCATGGAATAGTTCCAGCGCCTCAAAGAAACTAGCCTCAGCCATATGCGACAAGTCTAAAATTAGGCCGGTTTTTTCCATCTCTTTCATCAATTCGCGGCCGAGTCCGGTAAGCGGTCCCGGCATTTGTGTGCCGCCCGCGTAGCGGGTTGCGCGCCAAGCTGGGCCGACGATTCGCACACCAGCTTCAAACCATTCTCGGGCCTGTTTCGGAGTTACAATTGGGTCAGCTCCTTCCATAAGTAGAACCAAGCCAAGAAGTGAACTGTCCGGGTTCAGTACGCGGTCAATGTCGGTTCTTGAGCGAATCAGTGTGATACGTGGGTCTTTGGCGAGGGCGTTGTAGTATTCGAGTTGCTTTCTTGCCAAATCATAGGCTTGCTGGGGGGTTTCGTAGCATGGTTTGACCTTGGGTTCGGGCCTGTTGCAGGGCGCGGCCCACAGGGTTGCGAAAACTATTCGTACATCTGCTTGGAGGAGTTCGGGTAAACCAACGGTCGCGACTCCCTTGTCGCTGTCGGGCGGGGTTTCGAGCTTCCGTTTCTCGAGAGCTGAAAGCCTGAAATCACGTCCTTGCATAGCATTATCTGCTATGTCTTCATGTGCGTCAACTATGAACCTGAATGGCTTCTCACGATGAAAATCAGACCCCGCGCCGACCTTCTTCATTGTCCCTGTACCTTAGAGTTTAATGACAATTTATGTCCCATCATGACCGGGTGATCGGAATTTCCATAGCAAGAAGTTGCGTAAGCTCGTGAATTTGAAGATTTTCTAGATTCATTGTCTTGCTGATTATTGCTTTCTCCTTCTCCTCACTCACTACCGATAACGCGTTAGTGTGGAATTTCGTCAGGACTTCTTCGTCACTCATTCGGTTCTTGGGATTTCCCTTCGGAAAATCAACTCTCTCTGTGAAGCGGCGTCCGTCCTTGCACGTTACCTCAACTATGGCGGTGGCCAGTTCCGGAAAGAGCTTTTCCAACTCCGGGTCAGCGACAACCTTGACCTTCCTGATGACGCTACGAATGCGGTCATCGTTCAGCTTAGTTTTGGTAAACTGGTCCAAGGTCACCGTCCCATCAACAATAGCGGCTGCTATACAGTAAGGTAGGCTGTGGTCGGCAGTCTCCTTGGAGGTAGGTGTGTACTTTGATGGGTCCGCTAGAATATCGACCGCTCGCGAGATTGTTCTAACCACGACTCCCTCTACTTCCTCGGGCATGATGCTATGACGATCCAAGAGCGTTAGCGTGGCGGTGATTGGTGAATGTGTAAGCCCCTCAGTAGGAAATGGCTTCATTGAGCACTCCATAATCTTGAAACGCTCATGAGTTTTGGTCATCACGTCCATATCCCATCTCCCTCCTATCGTGTCGACTAGACCTTCTTTTCCTTCGAAGACTGCTTCTGGGCCTGTGAATCCCTTCTTCGCCATTAGGGCGGCCATGACTCCACTCTGAACTGCCAATGGGTCTGCTATGTTCTTGACCATTGACAGCTTACCAGCCGCCACTGCTCCGAGGGTGAAGTTGTGGCTGCCTGAGATTCCTATGGCATTACACATCTGGTCAACGTTAAGGTCGAGCATTTTTCCAGCAACGACGGGGGACACGAACTGAGTTAGCGACGCATGGTGCCACTTCCTTTCTCGAATTCCCGGAATTGCGGATTCACAGAGGCGCATTTCCAATTCATATCCAATTATCATCGCCGCGATCAGATCTTTTCCCGACTTGTTTTCACGTTCACCAACTGAAAGCGCCGCTGGGATCAGGTCACTGGGATGGCTTGGATCTTGCTTCCAGTAAATGTCGTTATAATCGAGGGCGCGAATGAGAAGGCTGTTAGCTAATGCGGCATTGTAACAGTTGGTCTTAGAGTCGCTTCCGATGATTGTTGCCTCGGGAGTGCCTCCGAGTTCATCGAGCACCTTCACCAAGATTGCGAAGTCTTCGCTGAGACATCCGCGTAAGGCGCATCCTATAGAATCCAGTAGAAATCTCTTGGCCTCTCGGACTGTTTCCGATGGTATCTCATCGTACTTCAGGTTGACCGCGAACTCTGCGAACTTTCTTGCTACAGTCGTAACTATTCAGACTTCCCGGTCGCTTAGCTTAATGTCGGGACTCAAATATTGCATCCATGATTTGCGGAATCGATTATGACGACCTACTAATGCAGTCAATGCTCAGGTGCAGTCGCTGTGGCTTATTGAACAAGCTCAAATTCGGTGAAGTCTGCATGATGGAAGATTATTGCTTCGGGAGACCTCTTGAAACCAGCTGCCTCTTTTGAATGCACTGCGATTATGTGTAGTACGTCTTCTGGTATATCATGCTTTGATGCTAATGCGACACCGACAAACGGATGCCTCAAGTACTTACTTGATTTGCTGAATATGAAACGATCACCTTCCTTTGAATATTCATGCAGCTTCCCCACATCTGCAAGCAGGGCCCCCGCGATGAGCTTGTCACGACTCAGTTCAATGCGATCTCCGTAGGCGTCTTTTAGCACATCGAGCATGGCGATACACATCCTGCATACTGTGCGTACGTGCGAGATAAAACTCGTCGACACTTTCTCGACAAGTAGGGTGAATGGCATCCTCTGAAGCGACGCGATGTCCCAGTTATTCTCTTTCATCGCATCGATCCAGACCTGAAGTGTCTTCTCTCTGAGAGCCCTGTCCTGAATCTCATTAAACTCTGGAATAATTCTAGTCAGTTCTTCTTTCGTCTTAAACACCGACTTGACCACCCGGTAGAGGCCTGTTGAGTCTATTTTACTTTCAGCGGTGGGGCATAATCGGTTCTTGATTAGGATCCTGCTAGCGGGTCTTCGTCTGGTTCTAGGGTTATTGATACGCCCTTAGACTTTGAACTTAACCGTTGCATCTATTGTGCAAGCTCAAAGTCTGCAAATTCGTGCCATAGTGTGGCCAATTGAATCCACCTAGGGTACCTGCCGGGTTGGTTTTCCCTTGTAGATGGCCTCGGAGAAGTTGATGGGTCGCATTTCGGGTTGAGAGAGGATCTCTTCGAAATAATGCGCCGAGAGGCCGGCAACTCGTCCCCAAATGAAGAGGACCTTGGCGACTATTGGATTCAGTCCCATGTCCGCAACTATTGCCCCGATTACTCCATCCACGTTAATGGGCAGGTCCATGCCTCGCACTTGCTTGAAAACTTTGGAAACAATTTTGGAAACGGCTACATTCCCTGCGGCTATTCCTGCATCTTCACTCAGTTTCCAGAGAACATCTCGTCTGGGGTCTTGAGTGTGGATTCTGTGGCCGAGGCCTTCAATCCTTCGGCCATCCCGGACATACTCAGTGAGTACTACTTTCGTAGCTTCCTCCAGATCGAGTCCGTTTCTCTTGGAACGAGAAAGACATTCGGAGTAGAAGAGCGCGGCTTTCTTTCCAGCCCCTCCGTGGACGTCCGTTATCGCGCCAACTCCGCTTGCGACCGACACAGTATAGTCTGCCCTTGTTGACGCCGAGATGATAGCGACTTGAGCTGAGGGAGGAGTAACACCGTGGTCGACTGATGCTACGGCCATTGCTTCAAGAAGGCCAGCTTTCTTGCGGTCAAAAGTCGTGTCGCCAGTAATGGCCCGGTATATCAGTTCAGTGAAAGTCGATTCTTCAGAAAGCCGGTCGAGCGCGGATGTATTTCCCAAGATTGCCGCGAGATACCTTCCGACTCTTCCCAAAGCAAAGGCGGTTTTGAGGATGGGGCCCGATCTTCCTTTCTGGGAAAAGGTCGCTAGGATTTTGTCAGAGATTAGAGCCCTAGCAAGAGCTTGAGAAATGTCCTCATCTTCATACGATCCGATTGAGGGCTCCGGCTTGAGAGCGCCCTTCATGGCTATGGCCCGCAACTCTTCCAAGAACTCTGGAGCCGCGAACTCTCCTTGGATCAGGAGATTAGCCACGTCCAAGAGCCCTTTGCGGCCGACGATTTGTTGCAGTGCGTATCCCGAGATCATGATGTTGTTCGGCTTTACTTCGGTGATTAGAGTCCCCCAGCTGGGGGCAGCCACTTTCGCCTCCCAGATGTGTTGCATTTTCTGATAGTATCGTTCTGGATCGAAGTAGGTTTTCTTCAGTCTTGACTTCACAGCTTCGATGAGGTCGTACTGGGAGTTGACAACTGTTACTCGGGCACGTTCCAGTGCTTCCTTCTTTGACTTGAAGGTGCCGTAAGCTTGTCCTGGAGCAACTATTGCTCCGGCGTGTCCCATTGTCTTTCCTTCTGGGGCGTGGGCTCCTGAGACGAGGGCTACTAGGGGCTTTGGGTATCGTTCGGGATGGACAAGAATATCCTCGGCTAGCCGCTCTTCTTGGATACCGCCGATTTCTCCTGCGATCACCACGAGCTCGGTGTTGGGATAGTTCATCACAAGAGGGACCAGATCCACAAAGGTGGAGCCAATCGCTGCGTCGCCGCCAATGCCGATGACCGCGTTCTGAGCGATCCCTGCACTTGCCAGAGCGTCGGACATGTGGTATAGAATTGCGCCACTGCGAGAGATTATCGTGACGCCCTTTGGTCCGAACTTCCCGGGAGCTGTCTCCTCAGGGTAGAAGACATCGGGAAGCATTCCTATCTTTACTTGCTCAGGAGGAAAGATGATGCCGGGCGAGTTTCCCCCAATCAGGACCGTTCTATTTCTTCTCGCAGCCGCAAGCATCTCGCGGACATCGCGCAAAGGAATTCCTTCAGTGATTAGGACAACAAGTGGGATACCTGATTCAATGACTTCGATTACCGCCTCCTTCGCGGTTGAATACTGCTTCCAAACGCTCGCCGCAGCAACATGCGGGTGGTCTTTGAGACACTCCGCGACGGTGTCATAAACTGGAATTGTCTCATGGATACGAATGCCGCCTCGTCCCGGAGCAATTCCAGCGACGATTCTAGTCCCGAAGTCCTGCATTAATCCGGCATGTCGAGTGCCCTCTCTTCCCAGACCCACAACAATTGTGTCGATTTCTCCTGTCTCTTTGATGTGGGTTGCGAGTTCCGGTCGAAGTTGTTTGATGAGATTGTAGAGTAACCCTTCGTCGGCACGTATCTTTTGGATCATTTCCACCCCTTGGCGGTAAAGACCCCGTTGATTCCGTCTTTGATCACGTCAGCCATGATGACCTGGTTTCCTACCATGATCGTCATCCCTCTAAGCGCTTCAGGTGTCTCGGCCTTGGCCTTCTCCAAATACTCTCGAGCACTTGGAAGATCGGTTCCGACCATCCGGCCATAGATAGGAATGATTCTCTTGCCCTGAGCATGCCTTTCCCGGATGGCTTCTACGACCCCACGGATGAAGATGTCACAACTTGAGATGCCCCCGAATCGTGACGTTATGATTAGGTCGACTTTATCGTAGTCCATTAGCAAATGGAACATCTGGGCTACCTGATGCTGAGAAGGCCCTCCCCCTGAGTCCATGAAGTTGACCGGGATGACTCTACCTCGAAAGAATCGATCGCCAATATTCGCCACCTCGTCGATAGAGAAAATACCATAGCCAGCTCCACCAGGGACAAGTCCTACGTAGATTTTCTTTGGGTCCCTTGGTGCGTCTTCAGGAAGAAGGTCTACGTACTTGAAACCATTCGCTTGCGCTTTTCGCTCATTCGTGGTCAATTCAGCTGCATCGTGGCGCTTGTCAGTGATTCCAAGGGTTTCAAGTAGCTTGGGCTGCCGATACAACGCGTTATCGTCAAGCACTATCTTGGCATCAGCCGCTACAGGTCCTCTGGGGGTGATTATTAGTGGATTGATCTCACAGATTTTTGCGTCAGCTTCTTGATAGAGGCTGTAGACGTTTGAAATGATCTTTGTGAGTTCTTCTGTGCTGGTGATGGCACGTACACTTGCAGGTAGCTCTTCCATAAGTTTTCTAGCTAACCCAGTTACTAGACTCGGTGGTAGCTTGCTCTCGTTTCCAGGGATCTCGATTCTGTGGATTGCTCCAGGGGTGTCCCTCGCCACCGTCTCAATATCTACGCCTCCCGCGGCACTTGCAATGACAACGTTATTGAAAGTCAATGGGTCCATCGTCACTCCTATGTAGCAGGCCGCGAGCTGGTCTACGGCCTCCTCGACGAGTAAGGTCTTAACAGGGTAGCCTTTCACTCCAAACTTGAAAATCTCCTCAGATTTGGCCTTGGCTTCACTCTGATCCTTGGCTTTCTTTATTCCTCCCGCCTTCCCTCGTCCTCCTACCAGAACAAGAGCCTTGAGGATCAAGGGGTAATTCGCATTGAGCCCTTCCAGTTCCAAGGCCGAGTGGATTACCCCATATTGCCTAGGTACGGGAATGCCCTTCTCCGCGAAGAGCTGTTTCGCCTCGTTCTCGTAGAGTCTCATTATGTCTCCCTTTCACCTATGACATCTAGGGGGCCGTCAGTTACACGCGTGAAGGCATACCCGGAGGCATAATGTCTAACAAATTCGCCAGATTGCGAATTTGCAGCATGCCAGCCGTGTTGTTCGTACTCTAGGAGCTTGCCCACATCGTGAGGATACGAGTGATGAAGGAGTAGTGATTTAGCAGGTTCCATTATGCCATAATACTCTCGTAAGTCTTTGCTCATGTTTTCTTCTCACGAGAAGGCCAGGTCGCCGTATTTTTCGACGTAGGCGATGAGTCCTCCTTCAGTGAGGATCGTCTCCATAGTCTTTGACATCGCGGGGAAACTGATCGTAGTTCCTTTTGTCAGATTCTCTAATGCGTTCTCGGAGAGATGTAGTTCCAGTTTGTCGCCTTCATCGATTTTTGTTGTGTCACAAATGATCGCTGGCAATCCAATGTTGATCGCGTTGCGATAGAATATTCTTGCAAACGATTGGGCAAGGACTGCCGCAACACCGCACATCTTGAATACTAGTGGTGCGTGTTCCCTACTTGACCCCATTCCGAAATTTTTCCCAGCTACCACAAAGTCCCCTGTTCTTACGCTAGAGGAGAACTCCTTTCTAGCATCTTCTAGGGTGTGCTTCGCAAGTTCGGACAGATTCGACCGAAGACTCATGTACCTTCCCGGAGTTATTTCGTCGGTGCTAATGTTGTCCCCGAGTTTCCACGCACTTCCAGTCATTCTTCACACCTTCTCTTCAGATGAACTCTCTTGTGTCCGTAATGTGACCAGTGATTGCGGTTGCTGCCGCTGTTGCGGGTGATCCCAAATATGTCTGGGCTTTCGGATTTCCCGTCCTGCCTGGGAAGTTCCTGTTGGAGCTGGAGAATATTACCTCATTGTCGGCGGGGATTCCGCCAAGTGCTCCGAAGCATACCCCACATCCGGGCGGGGTGATTACTGCTCCCGCTTGAAGTAAAGTCTCCAGAATTCCTTCCTCCATGCATTTCAGGTACACCTTCTTTGAGGAGGGGGTCACGATCAGCTTGAGGCCATTCGCCTTCTTTCTCCCCTTGAAAATCTGAGCCACAATCCGCATATCTTCTATTCTGGTGTTTGTGCAACTTCCGATGAAGACCTCGTTGACCTTCACATCCCTAGCTTCGGAAACTGGTTTGACGTTCGAGGGCGAACCTGGAAAAGCAACTTGAGGTTGTAGTTCCGAGGCGTTAATTGCGATTTCCGATTCGTAGGAAGCATCGTCATCCGCATGGATTTCTTTCCATTGTTGCTCTCGACCGAACTCCCTCAGATACTGTTTTGTCCGTGTGTCGGATTTAATGAGACCGGTCTTGGCGCCAGCTTCAATAGCCATGTTAGTCAAGGTCAATCTGCCGTACACGTCCAGTTCGTCGATTGCTGCTCCATCAAATTCTAGTGACTTGTAGGTTGCTCCGTCAGTTCCGAGTATGGATAGGGTTTTCAGAATTAAGTCCTTGGCGAATACGCCTCTTGGAAGACGACCTTCAATATTCATCCTTATTGATTCAGGAACACGCATCCATGTCTTTCTTAGTTTCATCGCGATTGCGATGTCTGTCGCACCCATGCCAGTTCCGAATGCGCACAGACCGCCAGACGTGCAGCTGTGTGAGTCTGTTCCAACTATCAAGTCTCCTGGAGACGCGTAGTCTTCCGCCATCACTTGGTGGCAGATTCCGTCACCTGCGTCAGATAGAATTAACCCGCCTCCTAAGGCGTAGTTTCTGACGGTTGCCTGATCGTTCGATAGCTCTTTTGTGGGGCTTGGAACTGCGTGATCGATGAAGAAAATTGTTCGATTCTTGTCCACGTTGGAGACAACGTTCTTCAATTTGCTTAGTTGCTGAATGAGGAGTGGTCCGGATGCGTCGTGAGTGAAAGTGTAATCCACCCTAACTATCACAACTTCTCCAGCCGAAACGGATCCCTTAGGAGTGTGCGAGCCGATCAACTTCTCCGCCAATGTCTTTCCCGCCATTTCGCTTAACCCACCTCTTCTCGCGGTAGCTTGGCGCATGCGGCAATAGAAAAACGTTGCACGCAAGAATCACCGTCAAGAGCCTGCGCAATACAAATCGTGAAGACAGAAAGCGGCCTCATTTCTCCCCGAGGGCTAAAGGATAGTTCGAGGCCTGTTCGGACTCCGTCCGCCACTTACGGCAAATACGCCTTTCCACGCCCGCCTCGGCTCTACACACTGAGCTTGGCCAGAATTGCATCCGTCATTGCTGGCGTTGAGGCTGCCCCCTGCTCTAGTACTCTCGGCCCGCCGGTGAGGCGCATCATGTCGTAAGTGCGGATTTTTCCTTCTTTCACGACGGCGCCAACCGCATCCCAGATCTTTTTCGCTTTATCGGGTTCGCCGACATGTTCGACTAGCATTGCCGCCGCCAGGATCGTGGCGATCGGATTCACGATTGGTGGATTCAATCCCGCGTACTTAGGCGCGGATCCGTGTGTGGGTTCGAATACAGCAATTTCGCTCCCAACATTTCCGGAAGGGGCGAAGCCCAGCCCACCGATCAACCCGGCGAAAGCATCGGAAAGGATGTCGCCAAAGAGATTCGAAGCGACGATTACATTGAAGTCTTCGGGGTTCTTGTTCAACCACATTAACTGCGCATCAATATTGTTGCGCCAGAGTTGGATGTCAGGAAACTTTGTTTTTTGGATTTCCTTCGCGACCTCCTCCATTAAACCAGAGGTTTCGCGCACCACGTTTGGCTTTTCGCAGATGGTCACAGCGTTGAAACCCTTCTTTTTGGCGAACTCAAAAGCTGCGGTGATGATCCTATACGCTGCCGGGCGAGTGATGATTCGCGCGCTTACTGCGAGGTCCTTCCCTGGAACGTGGGCGAAGGCCTTGAATTTGGGATGAGAGTCCAGCGCAGCGCGCACATTATCCGGAGGGTTCGTCCACTCGATGCCACTGTACATGCCCTCTGTGTTCTGGCGGAAGATGGTAGTGTTGATCTGTGGCTCTTCGAAGCCACCCTCGGGCCTTTTCCGGATATAGTTCAACGGGTTGCCCTTGAAGCCTACGCAGGGCCGCACGCAGATATCCAAGTTGAAGCGTTGACGCATGGTTACGATGGGGCTGTAGTAGACATATCCTTTATCGCGTAACTTAGGGTCTAGTTCGGCTTCGGCATCTTTCTTCGGTTTCGATGTGATGGCGCCAAACAGTCCCAGCTTGTGCTTGGCCAGCAGGTCAACCGTGCGACCAGGCAGCGCGTTTCCCTCGGTCCGCCAAAGCTCCCAGCCGATGTCGGCATGGATGTACTCTGCATCGAAACCCACTGCCTTGAGGACGCGCAATGCCTCCGGTATGACTTGATTGCCGATACCGTCTCCTGGCATGGTCACAATAGTATAACGAGCCATAATCGTGCGTGTCGTTCGGGTCAGAATGATTAAGATATCTGCTCTTTACAAGAAGCAAATTTGAGTATCACAACATCGTCCCGTTCAGTGACGATAGGCAAGAATTATTTATTTGCAATGTGTTTTTCGTGCTTCGCAGAGCAGTGAGGAAGAAAGAGGGGAAATGTCTTATGATATGCGGTTTGCGTTTTTTCGTAGCGCTCGTCCCAACTCTTATCATTCAAATCATAGCATGATGTTAGAGGTCGGTTAGGAATGGCGACGCTGGGTAGGGATAGGCTTCTCGAACTCATTGAGGGCGGCTCAATCAAAATTGAACCGTTTAGGAAGGAGCAGGTTGGCCCTGCTTCCATCAACCTTCACCTAGGCGACAGTTTTCGCGTCTTCGAGAAGACCAGGGACGTGTTCCATGTGCGTGAGGATGCGGATTACAAGCAGCTCACTAGGGCTGTGAAGGTGGAGCAGAACGGCTCCTTTCTAATCATGCCGAACGAACTTGTAGAAGGCATAACGGAGGAAACCCTCACCCTCCCCTCCACCCTAAGTGGCCGAATCGAGGGACGCTCACGCTTCGCACGCCTAGGCCTACTAATCCACCTAAGTAGCGGTTTCATTCAACCCGGAAGCACAGGCAAAGTCGTGCTTGAGATTCTCAACGTCTCGCCGCTACCCTTAGCGCTCCATCCGGGCACGGCCATTTGCCAAGTGATTATTGAGGAAGCCCGCGGCGCAACAAAGTATACAGGAATTTTCTCGGGGCAGAGCGCTCCATAATCTGCAGGACTTTAATCGCGATCTGTTGCCAGGTGAGGCGGGATAGTCTCCCCAGCTATGAGATCTTCGTAGCTCTCGCGAGACCTAATCACCTCGCTTTGGCCGTGAGTTGTGAGTATAACTGCGGGCCGCGGTTGACCATTGTAGTTGCTGGCCATAGTGAAGCCGTATGCACCAGTGTCCAACACGGCCAGGAGGTCGCCTTCGCATAGTTTTGGCAGCTGTACGCTTTTGGCAATCACGTCAGCTGATTCACAACATGGGCCTCCTATGTCGTAGGTTAGAGTCATGGGATCTGACATTCTGTTGGCTGGAACGACCTGGTGTTTCGCTCCATACAGTGCGGGTCTGATGAACGTGTTCATTCCTGCATCAACTATCGCCCAGTTGATGTCGCCTTGGCGTTTGACCACATCAACCCTGGTTAGCAGGAATCCTGCATCTGCAACGATCGCCCTTCCGGGTTCAAAGATCAATTTAGGCTTCCCTAGGTTCCTCAGAGTTTGCAAGTTTCCACTCAGTATAGCAGAAGCGTACTCACCATAGCTCATGGCCTTTGAAGACGGCTCGTAGGGAAATCCTAACCCACCCCCCATGTCAATTTTAGTCAGCTTTAAGCCGAGAGTTTCATTGACTTCGCTGACAAGTCGAAGTAGGGCTTTCGACATTTTGCTGAAGATCTCTGGTTGAAAGATGTTCGAGCCGATGTGACTGTGCGCACCTATAACATTCAAGGCACGTTTGTTAGCGGCCTCCCTATAAGCCGCCAGAGCATCCTCCACCCAGATCCCAAATTTCTGTTCTCTGAGAGCGGTAACTAAGGAGGGGTGCGTATCTGCTCCCATGCCCATGTTAACCCTAATGCCTACGTTACACCGTTTTCCAACACGATCTGCAACTTCCTGCAAGTGGTCCAGTTCAGGTATTGAATCTGCATTTATCAGACCGACGCCGGAAGATATCGCTAATTTCATCTCTTCCCTACTCTTGAGTGACCCATTGTAGACTATCTTCTCAGGGTCAACGCCAACATCTAGGGCAATTCTAAGTTCAGCTCCAGAAACAACTTCCAGCCCAGCTCCCTCACTCCTATAGATTCGGCATACTGCAAGGTGTGAGTTGGCTTTGCAAGCTGGACAAACAAGCACATTGTCGTAGATTTTTCCTAGCTCCGCACGAAATGCTCTAAAGTTATTGCGAACCCTGTCTTCGCTAAGAACGTAGAGAGGTGTTCCATACTCCTTCGCCAGTCGGTCGCATGGGAGACCATCAGAAACCAGCCGTCCGTTCTGAATAGTCAGATTTTCTCTGAATGCCAAAGAATTCATCTTAGCCATGTTCTATGGCTAGCCTCCGGTTGCCGGTTCTTCTATCCACAGTCTACCTTGAGTTGCATCAAGTCTAGCTCTCACTCCCAGAGGAAGTGTCAAATGGTGTGTTCCGTGACCGCAACAGAGTCCGTAAATGGCTGGTTTTCCAACCGAGCCGATCCGGTCTCTGAGCACATCCCAGATGGATAGTGAGGCGTCATAATCTCGTGGCTTACTTCGCACGATCTCGCCCACGATTATTCCTGCAGCCTCTTGGAGTTTGCCCGCCAGCCACAGGTGTGTAAGGTTTCGGTCGATCAAGTAGGGTGGGTCGTCCACCTCTTCAATGAACAGAATCTTGTCCCTCGTGTCGACCTCATACGGAGTTCCTATAGTTGCCGCTATTAGCGATATGTTACCTCCGACGAGATTTCCAGAAGCTTCTCCATCAGTTATCGTCTTAATGATGGGGCCGTCAGAAGGGTTTGTGATCTCGCCCAAAGGTTCAGGCCTAGTTAATGCTCTGATCAACCATTGCTGTGTATATTCCGTAAGCTCAGATCCCACCACAGGCCCATGAAACGTAACCATATCCGATTTCTGGTGTAACGCAATATGAAGGGCTGTGATGTCGCTGTAGCCAAGGAATATCTTCGGTTTTGATTTGATTATCTCGTAGTTCACATACGGAAGCATTCTAGGTGTTCCGTAGCCTCCCGTCACACAGAAAACAGCGTCGACCTCGTCATCTCGGAAGGCTTCATTTAGTTCAGCAGCGCGTTCAAGATCCGTTCCTGAAAGATAACCAAAGGCTCTTACCTTCTTCACGCAGTCCCCAAGAGACACTTCGAATCCCAGTTCAGTAAGCTTCGCAATGCCTTTGTTGATCCCGCCTGGAAGGTCTAACTCACTGCTGGCTGGGGCAACCGCGCGGATCCTATCTCCTTTTCTCAAGGCTTTTGGTTTGTGGGCCATTTATGAGGACACGCATACGAGGGTCAGGCACATTCTATTGTTACTTTCGCTCTATTGTCAGGACAAAACACATGATTCTCAGAAATAGTAAGAGTATCGGCTTCAGACTCGCCCCATTAGGCCTGTCCCAGCGCAAGTGATACAGTTCACGCCGCACAAGAGCAATTTATAAAAGTTCAACAAAGAGTTAGTACTGGTTGCAAATACGATAGAGTTATTAGCTTTCCTAGGGCGCTAACCTGCTTAGGAGAAACGTTCTACGCGAACACGTACTAAAGTTTTGATTATAGTTGCAGTGGCAATCATAGTAGGAGCAGGACTTGCCAACTATTTCCTAGCACAACCCCCTGCAAGTAAGATTCTGGTCTACTACTCTCAATATGATATTCAGAGTTTGGATCCCGCAGACGCATACGATTCCGGATCATTCATACCCCTCCAAAACTGCTACGAAACTCTAATCACGTACCCTGTGGAGAACATCACCACGCTTCTCCCAGACTTAGCGACAAGTTGGACAGTATCAAACGACGGGCTTGTGTACACGTTCAATTTGCGAACGGATGTCACGTTTAGCAATGGAGATCCCTTAACATCTGCCGATGTCGTATACAGCTTCCAACGCATTCTAACGATGAATTCGCCCTCCTCTGGTGTAGCTTGGATTGATTCACAAGAAATGAACTCCGCCAGCATCAAGGCACTCGACAAGTACACTGTGCAATTCACGTTGACCCACGCCTTTAGCCCATTCCTGGAGACTCTTGCGACCGTCGAACCAAATGGTATCGTAGACAAGGCGGCAGTGGAAGCGCATGGTGGCGTTGTTGCTAACCAAGACAATTCATGGATGGCGGAGAATGCTACCTGCACCGGGCCTTATGAAATACAATCTTGGACGCGGAGCCAACAAGTCGTGATGATCAAGAATCCAAGTTACTGGCGAGGCTGGAATGGACCGCACTATGACAAAATCGTAATGCTGCTGAATCAGCAGCCATCTACAGCAATTTCGGCTGCGAAGAGTGGTGATGCAACGATTGCTGACATACCTTTTGATCAAGCTCAAGCATTAGCTAACGAGACGAACTTCAAGATCGTTTCTAGTCCTGTTCCGCGCACAAAACTGTTGACCTTCAACCTGAATTCTACGGACGCTTTCATGAGAGACCAAAATGTCCGAGTCGCTCTTAGCTGGGCTTTCCCGTACGATGATGCGATTCAGCAAGCTTTCAAAGGCTACGCGGTCCCGCTTAACGGTGCCGTGCCAACCCAAATCTACCTTGGACAAGAATCAATGTCGTCCAAGTACTATAGTTTCGACTTGCAGAAGGCCGCAACTATCCTCGACCAAGCTGGATTCACCAAGAATGCGAATGGTTTACGTTTCAACGGCACTCCTCTGACTCTATACTCTCAATCAACCACTGCCTGGGCCACAACTATAGACGAATTGTATCAAAGCGATCTTTCGAAGATAGGCATAGTCACCGACATTCACTCTGTACCCCCAAGCACGGTTTACGCTGTCCAGAAAACAAGCAATTGGGATCTGATGATAGTTAATTGGGGCCCTGACTACAATGACCCGAGCGACTACGCTCTCCCATTCGTCGGTAGCACAGCAGTAGGCGGTGACACATACTACACTCATTACAATAACTCTGCGATCGACAACGCAATTCTCGATGCCATGCAAACTCAAAGCAGGGACAAAGAGATTGCTGATTACAAAGTCGTATGGGATGCAAGCAACAAAGATCCCAACATGATCTTTATGGCCGTAACAACGAACATAGCTGCTGTCTCAAACACTCTATCGAACTACAGCTACAACGCTATCATTACGTACAACTTTTACTTCTACACACCTGTTTGACCGTAAGCCAAAACCCAAGCGAGAAAAACGGTGGAAGGAAGAACGGTTACGTTAGGTGTGACTGCGGAGAATCTTTGACGAAGATAGGCTCGTAATTAGTGCCATAGCACTGATGGGGTGCATATGTCCATGAGACTCTGGGAGTTTATGGTTCGACGATTGATGGCTGGCATCCCAATAATCGTCGGGTTAAGTGTTCTAATTTTCTTTGTTACCCACATCGTACCCGCCGACCCAGCTCGATTATATGCAGGTTTCAAGGCCTCCCCGGAAACGATAGCGGCAATTCATAAAATGCTGCACCTCGACGACCCAATTCTTGTTCAATACTGGTACTACCTGGTGGCGCTCTTTCACGGTGACTTAGGATATTCGCTTTCAATACGAAAGAGCGTAGCGGAGGGTATTTCTCTGTTCCTTCCAACGACGCTAGGGTTAGCCTTATTGACAATTGCCTGGTCCGCACCCGCAGGGATTATTCTTGGTATCATCTCAGCGACAAAGAAAAATAGAGTCAGCGACACATTGTCTCGCGGTATAGCCTACTTTGGTCTGTCTGTGCCGACGTTCTTTCTCGCAATACTAGTTCAACTGATCTTCGTGGTTCAACTTAAGGTTCTTCCTTTAACCGGCATGCTGTATCCAGGTCAGAACGCGCCCACAGCTATTACCCGCTTCTTCCCGGTTGACTCGCTCCTTACAGGGAACTTCTCTGATTTCTCTTCCTCAATGATTCATCTTGTGCTACCTGTTTTCGCATTGGGTTTCTCTGGAATGTCCCTGACTTTACGGATGACAAGGTCGAGTATGCTAGAAGTACTCACATCAAGCTTTGTTCGGACGCTCCGAGCAAAGGGCGTATCCGAAAACGCGATAACCTTCAGATACGCATTCCGTGCTGCGATGGGCCCCACTCTTACTGTAATCGGATTGTCTGCCGGCGGACTACTTGGCGGAACTGTCTTCATAGAAGAAATATTTGGACTCGCAGGTTTTTCTAACTGGGCGTACCAAGCTATCCTCGGATTCGACTACAACGTAGTCGTCGCGTTCACGCTAATCGTCGCAATCGTCTATATGATTATGAATATTGTCGTCGACATTGCATACGCCTGGATAGAACCCCAGATCAGATTGGCCGAGGAAATAGTCTAAGTTGGCTTCGGCTCGGTATCAGTCTCTCGCAGAGCGGTTCAGCCTTTGGAAACAGCAGGCCGAGCTCACGTTCAAAGCCTTCAAGTCGAATCGAATTTCTATGACCGGGTTCGCCGTCATCGTTGCGGCGGCGCTATTAGCAATATCGTCGCCTATTATTGCGTCTCAGCACCCTAGCTACGTGTTTGTCGGTGGAACAGAACAGCAGAGATGGGGTATCACTCTAAGTTCAGTACTGTTGAGTCCGAGCTTAATTCATCCGTTCGGAACAGATGAGTTAGGGCGTGATATATTCAGCCGTGTCCTTTATGGCGCACAACTTGACCTGATCCTTCCACTGGAAGTCGTTATTTTCTCCGCTGTCATCGGAATAGTGATCGGAGGGATAGGAGGATACTTCGAACGGTTCATTGGAGAAGCACTGATGAGGTTTACTGACGTTTTCCTAGCTGTTCCTAGCATCATTCTGGCACTAGCGCTTGTCGCAGCTCTGGGGGCATCACTCAACCATATTGTGATAGCGATGATTGCCACTTGGTGGGCATGGTACTCGAGGCTCGTCTATGGAGAGACCAGAAAGATCAAGCATCGGGATTTTGTTGACGTGGCCCGAAGTTCTGGGCTAAGTGGCACGGCGATTTTCTTTAGGCACATACTTCAGAACGTATTAGCGCCAGCCATCATTCAGGCCACCTCCGATATGGGTACGGCAATTCTCGCGATTGCAGGCCTCAGCTTTCTTGGTCTGGGAGCGCCACCTGGAACGGCAGAATGGGGGCTCATGATCTCTGAAAGTGAGAACTATATCTTCAGTGCGTGGTGGTATCCGGTATTTCCCGGAATCGCCATAATAGTGACTGTTATGGCTTTCAATCTACTGGGCGACGGGTTGAGAGATGTCTTGGATCCGACTGCGAGAACTTGGCAATCGCAAATCAGCGAAAAGAAAGCGATGCCAAAAGAAGCAAAGAAGCCTGACGAGGTTCCTCTCGGAACCAGTCTTCTGAGCGTTAGAGATTTGTCAGTTGACTATCATTCCTATGAGGGAACTGTGCAAGCAGTGAGGAATGTCTCGTTCGATATTCACGAAGGAGAAGCTTATGGATTAATTGGAGAAAGCGGAAGCGGAAAATCAACCGTGGCCTATGACGTAATCGGCCTTCTGCCGCGTCCCCCGGCTGAAACGGTCTCCGGCCGGATCTTGCTCAAGACAAAACACGCCGATATGTCTCATTCCTTTGTAGACATGCTGACCCTAAGAGAAGAAGAACTCAACCAAATCCGGGGAAAGAAAATTGCTATGATCTTTCAAGACGTTCTCGATTCTCTGCAACCGTCTTACCGTATATCATTTCAGATGTGCCAGACATACCTTCTTCATCAGTTCGATATGCTTCTTGAAATCGCAGCGAATGAAGTAAGGGGAGCCTATAGAGAGCGAGAATGTGTCAAATGCGGAGCCAAAGTGGAGACGGATTCGTGGATCTGCTCCAAATGCCTTGCCATAGTAGATCCACGAGACGAAGACCGTTGGTCCTTTGACGAGGAAGTTGAGAAGACGCTCAACTACTCCGAGCGCCGAGAGCTGTTAAGGTACTTTGGGTTGTACAAGAACTACAAGAAGGCCCGCATTGGACCAGACAGTCCACCAGACAAGCGATTGGACAGGATATGCAGAAAGCTCGTGATCAGAGACTTGCAAAGGGTGACGGTCCCTGCTCCAGAGAAGACGGTTGATCTTTATCCTTTCGAGCTCTCAGGCGGGATGAGACAGAGAGTGGTTATTGCCATGATGATGGCGTGTAACCCAGGTCTGTTGATAGCCGATGAACCAACCACGGCCCTCGACGTTGTCTCAGAAAGGAACATTCTAGACGTCATCAAAGAGTTCAAAACTTCTCTAGGCATATCAATTCTGCTGATATCACATGATCTGAACGTGATAAGACGTTTCTGTGATAGGGTGGCGGTCATGTATGCTGGAAGAATCGTAGAGGAGGGGCCGCTGAATGAAGTTTTCAAGAATCCGTTACATCCATACACAGATGGGCTCATGAGGTCGAGACCTGTGATCCAAGAAGACGGACAATTCGTGAAGCGCGGAAACCTCCATGTTTTAGCAGGCGTTGTTCCTGACCTGAAGAATCCGCCGCCCGGCTGCCTGTTCGCGGACCGTTGCCAATACGCGTCTGAAATCTGTCGAAAGCAAATTCCTGAACTACTACCGCTAAATCCAGGCCACCTTGCAGCCTGCTATCACCCGTTAGGCCAGTCGAAGCCATGACGCATCAAATTCTGAAAGATGGTGCCGAGACTGTTCTACAAGTTGAGGAATTGAAAAAGTACTTCCCGGTTAGGTCCAACATTCTATCGCTTCTCAAAGGGTTCATTCGTGCCGTAGACGGAGTCAGCTTCATGGTAGAGAGGGGTAAGACGTTCAGCATCGTGGGGGAATCCGGTAGCGGAAAATCTACCTTAGCACGTGCCATCGTACGTCTCGTCGACCCTTCCAGTGGAAATGTTGCGCTTCAAGGACAAGATCTGACGAAGCTTCGTGGATCGAAACTTAGAAAGTCGAGAAAGAATTTTCAAATGATCTTTCAAGATCCAATCTCCTCCTTGAACCCGAGAATGCTCGCGGTCGACATTGTCGGTGAGCCGCTCAAGGTTCATACAAAGCTAAGAGGGGACGAATTGCGGAAGGAGATAATCAGGAATCTCGAACTCGTCGGACTTGACAGGTCCTTCCTGTACCGATATCCACATGAGTTTTCAGGGGGGCAGAGGCAAAGACTAGGAATTGCACGCGCATTGGCCATACGACCGAAGCTCGTTGTTCTTGATGAGCCGACCTCCAACTTGGATGTGTCGGTGCAATCGCAAATTCTTGAACTCTTGGCCTCTCTCCAGAAACAACTACAACTCACCTATCTCTTCATCTCTCATGACATGGGAGTCGTCTATCACATCAGCGACATCGTGTGCGTCATGTACGCAGGTAAAGTCGTCGAGTTGGCTGAGACTGTAGAACTATTTTCAAAGCCAATGCATCCTTACACACGAGGCCTTTTAGAAATAGTCGCCTCGGAGGGAGCAGATATCGAAATGACTTTGAAGGGGGAACCACCTAACCCGCGCGCCTTCCCTACCGGTTGCCGCTTCAGGCCGCGATGTCCCTATGCTATTCCCATCTGCGACGAAGAACCGGAGCTGTTGGAAGCTTCCGCTGGGCATTTCGTTTCATGTCACGTGTTCGGTTGCGCTCCGGGGAAGCGATATGAAAAAGCAGAAGCAGAGTGAAGGTCGGAATATAGACGAGGACGACGCCGCGCTTGATCGGTCGGATATTATTATGACCGTCCTCAACAAGTACAGTCGTTGGCGACGCAATGGCCTTCTGATGACTTCCAAATTATCAATGAAACACTTGCTGCTCAGGACAATTTACCTCACTGCATGTATTCTCGCAGACGGGGCCATCCTGCCCGTAATCATAATAGCGATGAACCGAACGCCCGTTTCATACTTAGTTTTCATCGTCGCTCTTGGATTTGCAATATTCCTAGAAAGCAGGTTCTACTTGAAATGGAAAGCGCGGTGGAAGGAGCTCGAAGGCGGTACTGTCCCGCCCAAGTACGAATAGAACCTAGAATTTCGGACCGTAACTTCCGTCGGACACGTAATCTGCTCCTTCCCGAAATGATCTCTTGAAAGGCCAGAGTACGGAATCAGGCTGTATATCTAACGAACTCGTTCTCGCATGGGTTACCTTTAGTTATCCAGGCTTCCCTTTTCTCAGGGACGTATATCATGCCATCAAGCGTTCGGCTATGATGGGGCTTAGGCCTCGCTGGGTTCACGTGTGCACATATCGTGTTTGGTTTATTTTCATGATCTCTAAGGAACCCTTCAAAGGTTTCGAGATTCAGTTTTCCCTTGCTGCGATTTATGAGTTCCGCCATCCAATCACATCTTGTTTCGCTATTTACGCGGTATTCGTTACTCTTGCAGTCTGTGAAGCCGTGTGTTCCGTAAAGATAATGGTTGGCGTGATGTAGGACATTCTCGGAACGCATTACGGTTACCTTTAGGGGATTAGCTTCAACGTCCATTATCCCCTTCTTATCCCCAAGCATGAAGTTGAGTGCGAAGGCTCGGTCGGCCCTCTCAATAGAGGCAAGGGCACCATCGAGGTCCTTCTGGTTGAGCACCTCTCTCACCACGCAAAGCATAGGCACCGCTATCTTCGCTTTCTCAAAGCCCAGCGCATTTATGCACACGCTGAGGCCGCTGGAGTTTATCCCCATCATGGCTGGAGCGCCGGCGTATGAATAAATTAGTGCATCAGGCGCATCTTTCTGCGAGTATTTTGTAAGCGTGGTGCAGTCACCGTCGAGCCATGGATCTATCCCCTCATCGTTATTCTGGCCAACGTAAGTTAACCCATCAGTGGTCGCGTCGCCTCTCGCTGCAAACGAGGTGCAAGCTTTTGCTAGTTTCGGGTAGAAGACTTCGTTGAACGCAGTAATCAGTAAGACTTCAGCGAGTTGTATATTCGCTCCCTCGGCCGTTCCCTTAATTTCTTCAGCGACTTCTTCAGAATAGTCTCGGATGGGTCGTTCATATTGGGAAGCCTCTCTCAGAGCCTCTTGCTTTGGAGTTTGTAGGTAGCGAGCGTAGAAGTTGTAGTGGGAGTCGATAAGTCGCCGTATTAGGAGCTTGTGGTGGGCACCGTATGTGAAGCCTCTCTCGAATCCGTCTCCTCGCGTTTCAAGTACTTCGTACTTGTTAACTCTTAGAAGCTCCGCCATGAGTTGTGAAAAAGGTCCAAGGGCTGATATACGCTTTCTCTAAAGGAGGTGCGGGGTAAGTGAAGCTGAAGTCATATCAGTTCTATTCAACCCTACGGAAACTATCGTGACGCGTGAGAACAGGTTCGCCTGCAGCAGTACGAGAGGAGCCGTTGCTGGCACAGCCATGTGCCAAGTGACTATTGGAGAAGCCCGCGGCGCAACAAAGTATACAGGAATATTTGCTGAACAAAGCGCTCCATAGAATAATTACTATTGGAATGGTTAACCAAATATACAACCATCCCGGTTACCCGCGGCCCAACTCGGTGCTTGAATTGTTGGATTCAGGGGACATTGCATGGGTACTCACTGCTACGGCACTCGTCATGATAATGACGCCCGCACTAGGGTTCTTCTACGGCGGACTGGTTAGGCGAAAGAATCTCGTTTCTACAATCGTTCAATGTTTCATAATCTTCGCGGTCGTAAGCCTAGTTTGGGCGCTGTGGGGTTACAGCCTCGCCTTCGCTCCGACTATGAACGGTATTATTGGAGACCTGTCAGCCGTTGGTTTGAATAACGTTGGTGCAGCTCCCAATCTGAAATATGCTCCGACTATCCCTGAACTACTATTCTTTGCATTTCAGCTGAAATTCGCTGCCATTACACCTGCGCTAATTATTGGGGCGTTCGCTGAAAGAATTCGGTTCAAGTCACTCCTCATATTCATCGTTCTCTGGGCGACTTTCATCTACGCACCAATCGCCCACTGGGTTTGGGGAATTGGAGGTTTCCTCAAGGTGATGGGTGTACTGGACTTCGCGGGGGGCCTAGTCGTGCACATTTCAGCAGGCGTATCCGCCCTGGCCGCAGCATTGGTGATTGGGCGAAGGAGAGGACTTGATGCAAAGAAGGAAATGCGGCCGAATAACGTTCCGTTCGTAATCCTAGGCGCGTCAATTCTCTGGTTTGGCTGGTTCGGGTTTAACGGCGGTAGTGCCCTCGCCGCAAACGAGTTGGCCGTGTCCGCGCTTGTCGTAACGAATCTTGCCGCTGCAGCGTCTGGAGTTAGTTGGATGTTAGTTGATTGGATCCGCAAAGGCAAACCGTCAGCCGTCGGCATCTCAGTCGGCGCCGTCTGCGGAATGGTCGCCATAACGCCTGCCTCAGGCTTCGTAGCACCAATGCCCGCCATCATAATCGGCCTGGTTGCTGGAGTCTTATGCAATTCTGTTACAAATTGGCGGGCTAGGACTCGGCTTGATGATTCGCTCGATGTTTTCGCTTGCCACGGAGTCGGAAGCATGTGGGGCGTTATAGCCACCGGCCTCTTTGCCACCACGATGATCAACGCTGCTGGTTCAAACGGCCTCTTCTACGGCAACCCAGCTCAACTTGGCATCCAAGCCTTCGCAGTAGTCATCGTAGCAGCTTTCGCCTTCTGCGGGTCCTACATTCTACTTAGGTTGATCAACGTCTTCACACCTGTCCGGGTCAGCTCTAAGGACGAGGACGCTGGCTTGGACATGAGCCAGCACGGCGAAGAAGCATACGCCTAAACAGGCCATCCATTGGGTGGGGTACACCCAATCATTGAATGTGTACGGTGGCCAATACATTCGCACAGGAATAGCCCCCTTTCCCTATACCTAGGCACTTGAATATCCCACCTAGCCTAAGAAATCAACCAAAAACAAGTAAAACAAGAAAAAGCGGGAAAAACAGCCCGCCCTGATTAGCATCCTTATGACACGTATTCGGTAGTATCCCTCGCTTCACGACCCTCAAGCTTCATCTTGACCTTGCGTTTCTTCGCCAACTTCTATTCACCTCCAACGATTAGCTAGAGCTAACGAGCTCTAGGTATTTAAGGCGGCTTGGAGAAAAAAGGCAAAAGGGCGAATGTTCCACATTTCTACCAAAGCGAACCATAGAGACACTCATGGAGCTTCATGCGAGTCTTCAGAAATGGTGAGTTCCGCGGCCCGTGGGGAGGGGTGGTGCCAAACGGTGCCAAGCGTGCTGGTCGACTATGCGAACTAGTGTGAGTGAGCTTGAACAAAAAGAGCTCATAGATACCCGGTGTGGTAGCATATGCATAAACGCAACACGCCACCTAGATACTTGGGCCCACACTTGAAACGTAACGCCCTGTTCATTTGTACGGCAAATCTTCAACGCAGCCCCACAGCCGAAAGCCTCTTCCAAAATTGGGGAGGTCGGTGGGAGACGAAGTCTGCCGGCATCAACCCCGGGCCGGGAGGCACTCTTCTTACTCAGGAGCTCGTCGACTGGGCTGACTTGATTCTAGTGATGGAGGGAGTCCACGCTTACTACATTAAGTCCCACTTCAGATGTGACTCAAGCAAACTAAGAGTCTTAGGCATACGCGACCGTTACGTTCGTGATGACCCTGAGCTAATTCAACAATTGAAGGAGAAGGTCCCACCGATCCTGGATGATTCGTGAATCTTGCGGCTGAAATCTACTTGGTGTGGATGCGATTTTCATTGGAATCGTATATATCCGGAGCCTCTCATTGTGGCAAACAGGTGATTAGGCTACGCCGCTCCCCGACATAGTTCAGGAGGCGCAGCGCGTTGTAGACGCCGCAGCCAAGAAGGGCGTAGTCCTTAGACTGTTCGGGGGGTTGGCCATACGATTTCACTGCCCCAGCGCCACCCACAGGTCCCTCGGACGAAAATACGTGGACATAGACTTCATGGCACTCCGGAAGCAATCACGTGACATAAAGAAACTCTTCGCGGAACTCGGCTACGTTCCTCGAGATAGGTTCAACGCCCTCCAAGGGGACAAGCGCTTGATCTTCAATGATATAGAGAATGGGAGGCGTGTGGATATTTTCTTAGAAACCTTCGAGATGTGCCACAAATTCGATTTCAAGGACCGGTTGACCCTCGATACTCCTACCATAAGCTTAGCCGATCTCTTCGCGACGAAACTGCAGGTTGTGGAGATTACTGAAAGAGAGTATAGGGACGTTATGGCGCTGGTTATGGATCATGAGGTTGGCGATTCTGACAAGCCAGAAACAATCAACGCTGCATATCTCGCGGGACTCTGCGGCGACGACTGGGGGATTTACAAAACATTCACGACTAACATAGACCACATACTCACAGCGCTGCCAAAGTACGCACTAGAGCCGGAATCGATGGCCATCGTGCAGAAGCGGCTTGAAGACATCCAGAATCGAATAGAAACCGCTCCAAAATCAGTTCGCTGGAAAATCAGAGCAAGAGTGGGGGAGAAGGCTCAATGGTACGAACTGCCCGAGCAAGACAAAGAAGTTGTCGATTCTCGTCTCGGCTAGGGAATTCAGTACGTTGTAGGGCCTCAACTAACCAGATGGCAATCATCGAAACGGGGCTAGCAAGCTTCACATGTGCTCGTTACTGCGGTCAAGTACATGGGTAGAATATCTTCAGCTACATGGCTGACCGAGTTGTTGACCGAGCCTGCTCCAATGCTTCACTGGACGATTTTAGTTTTGATTCTTTCCATGTAGTCGGCAAATTCAAGGTTCGGTAACGGTTCGAATTTCCAATCTATCTTCGCATATACCTTCTTTGCGATTATCCTGCCGATGACTTTCGTGCCTCCTACCCCAAAGGTGCCTTCGAGGAGCGTGAAGAGGCTGTCAAGATGTTCTGGTATCTCGTTTCTGCCAACGGAGTGTTTTCTTTCCATGTAGTCGTAAATGGCTTCTCTGGCACGGCTGCCTACAAGGTCCGTCAAGACTTCACTAATGGAATCTGATAGCAGGTTGGTTAGTGCCTTCGGTGCGTCGTGTTTCGTTGAGAGGTTGATGCGGGCTTCAGGGGGAGTAGGAAGATTACAGTAAATTCCCTGCGCGACGGGACTAAGGAAGCGTGGAGGATACGCTGTAGAGCCGGAGGCGCGGGTGGCACTGGTGATGTTGAATCGATTTTCCCGCGACGCTGGCGAGCAAAACGGCCTAGACTTCATAGAGATCTCTTTGCATGGCGGTGAGTATATTAGTGTTCGCATTACAGAACATGGTTGTTCCATCCATTATGGATGGCTCACCCATACGTACAGGGAATATCCGTAGCAAAGCGGCAATCTTCTCACTCATGCACCCGCGGAAAAATCAGTTAACGAATCGACATGGGGTGAGGGCCCGCAACTATCTTACGCGTTCCCCGCGGATTCGTTTTGGCGGGGTCACGCCAAGGTTTCGGGCAAGCTTCCGTACCTCTTCCTCGTCTAGCCAATCAACTTTCAAGTATTCGAAGATCTCTTCATCGGACATGCCTAATCTGCGGGCTTCCTCTGTCGCATGCCTGTAGGCTTCAAGTTCTGTCGGGCGGTCATGGTATTCGAAGCTTTCATCGAACAGCGCCTTCCCCTCCCTAAACTGCCTAACGTGCACGAGTTCGTGGACTACGTCCAGGTACTTGCTTAGCGGCTCGCCAGTTCTAAGGTAGTATGCGCTAACGATCAGGTGGCCGTCTTCGTCGCTGACTCCCATATAGCCGAACTTTGAACTGAAGAACTCCACTCTAAGCTCAGAAAGAACCTTCCCAGTTTCTTCTCCGAATATCTCCCGAATGACCGGAAGTTTCTCGAAACCCTTGAAGTAATCGGAGAAGGAATGCATGGCGATAGGAACGTTCCCCGGGATCTGAACGTCAGGTAGTGGCGATTTCATAATTGGAACACTCTAACTCGCGCGTAGCGCTTCGCTAAGCCTCAGGGATTGAAAGGCATTACGAATAGCGTCAATCGCCGTGGAGCGCCCTCGTTCGGGTGAATACGTCCCATCACAAACACGATAAAGCAACAGGTTCTCCCCACAAAATTGCACCACCCACCCCATCCAAGAATATCGGGCAAAGGCTATCACAACTTCGTAACGCTCTTCGCCTCGGCTTGTAGCGATCCATCCCTGCCTGCACTAACCCATAACATACTTACAACCGTTCGCAGCGGGGAGGGTGGATCCACCCATCAAGGGGTGGTGCCAAACAGTGCCAAGCGGTTCTTGGCGGGTCGAACATGCACTTTTCATTACTCTAAATTCTGTATATGCGAACCATCTATCAAACCTGCACCTCAACTACGTACCGATGAAGTTTGGAGTTCGCTCAGCTCCTCGCACAACACTCGGCACAAATTACACTCCTCCTGGACGGAGGTCTCATAATTTGGGTGTTGTACGCCTTCAGGAAAACATTTCCGCCCGAATTAATACCCAGCAATTTGCACGTTAACGACTTGCTGGGGGAGAACTATTTCCTTCGAGCGCTTGATACCAACAATGCCAGGCCAGCAACCAATACCATTGTCCATTCGACAATGTATGCCGTGATGAACGAGTAGTCCGTGGCCCCTCGCGCCATCATTCCTTGAAGGTTGATGCCGGCGCCGTAAACTAGTCCTGTAAGGCCGGCCAAAGTCAAGAAAACTCCGGCAGCAAAAATCGCCTTATCCATCAACTCACCACCTGAAAGATTTCGATGCTCGCTACCTAGCAACTATTTACGGTTACCTTTGACCAGTTGCATTCACCCATCACATTTCGCAGGTCGCGTTTGTCCTGCAAGACGGATTTGAGGTTCATCAAGTAGGTTCAATGTTCCGGCTACGCCATGAGTCTAGATTATCGGGTGTGCGAGGAAAGCTGTTCGAGATGGTTGAATTCTTCGATGCTGAGAGGTATCAAAATTGACATCAAACTGTGTCGAAGAATCAAGAATCGAGGGGGAATGTACAGAGAGCTGGTAATAGGCTAGTTTCCATATGAGCCCCTACAACTGTTTTTACCATCCGAACCTGCCGGCTATGGCAGTTTGCAGCCGCTGTGGGCGCGGAACGTGCGCGTCGTGCAGCAAACCCTACGGAGCACTCACCCTATGCCCCAACTGCTTCCACACGATACCAACTCCGCAAATGGCCCCTCCGCAAATGCCCCCTGGCATGGTAAACGCATATCCTGGGCGAGCACAACCCGGGTGGTACGGTCCAGTCTTCCCATTCAACTTCTTTAGATCACAATGGATGCCTATCGCACTAGTCGGCATCGCAGCAGCACTAATCTTCGCCAACGGGGTGGCGCTTCTCTCTCCAACGTTCTTCGCAGTTTGGACTAGCTTTCTCCCGTGGGTTGGATTTCTTGGGCCTGTTGGGTTCATTCTTGGCGTCATGCTCGGTTTCGTGCTGGTGGGGGCGCTTATCTTGATGCTACTTCGTTTCAGAGTAATGGCCGCATTCATGATCTTCCCAACAGCAATCGTCAGCCTCTTCATCGGAGGGGGATTCATACTCGGCACGGTTCTAGCCGTATTAGCCGGAATCCTACTGCTACTCTAACCAGCAATCGCCTAGCTTTCCTTCAGTCACAACCGCTATGATTGGTACTGCCGCTGTATCTTGAGGCTTTATTGCGCGAATGAAAGTTGGCGTGGTCCTGATGTAGCAGGGTAGGCTTACCTCTGCCTTCCTTTTTTATACCCATCCCAGCCACTCCACCACCCGGTGGCACAGGTGTCAGAACGTAGGCTGAGGTTCAAGATTCGGCGCGGCAATTTTGAAGTGGAATTGGAAGGGGATTTTGAGTATGTTCAAGGTAAGTTTGAGGAACTCCTCAAATCCCAACCGTCCATATCGGCTATTTCTCAACAGGCCGGATTTGAGCAATCCGTTGATTCAGTCATTCCGGGGGAGGAGCTTGCGGGAATTCTTGAAACAACGCCGGAAGGGAAATTGCATTTCACGATTCAGTTCGATCGGATTTCCGCGAAAGAAGCCATCGGGCTGATTCTTTACAGCAGCAATCCCTCGCCCCTCGAAGACGCTAAGCTAATTGAATTACTAGGAACAAGCTGGAAGGCAGTGAAGGACAACGTGGTCCGCGCTCGCGTCAGCGAACTAAGGAAAGAGGGAAAACTCATCGCAGAACAAGGACACTACTCACTCTCAGGCGCCGGCATGCAATGGATAAGCAAAGAAGTCTTGCCAAAACTCAGGCCCGCAGCCACCCAAGCCTGAAATGCCTTTTAGTATAAAGAACACTAAATATGCTATTAGTACTAATAGGACGCCACACTAGCAGTCACGTTATTTAGACCATCAGAGTTTCGAATTCGGTTTCGTGGTTTGTTGTTCAAGCCAACGTAGCCGTTGAATTCCCCGTTCAGTAAGGGCGTACGTGAAGGTCCCCCCCGCTCTTTCACGCTTCAACAACCCTTGCTTGTGGTAACGCATCAACGCCATCCTGAGGGCGTGAATATCCAATGTGATTTCCTTACTTTCTGCGATCGTGCTTGCAAGGGAGCTACTATCCGTTGGCCCCGTCTTCGAAAGCAACCGCAGTATTCGTAATTTCAGTACGTTATAGTTCAAGCCTGAACCCCACAATGTGCACTGTTTAGCTTTAAAATGTTCGAAAAAGAGCCTGAGCACATCAGATTTTACCAGAACCGAAGCCGAGTAACACCTAGCAGAACCCTCATTTCTATCACCATCTTGCTCGACCTCGCACAAAAGTGCATTATCGATGAGAGTAACACCTAGCAGGTTCGTTTTGCACTTCAAAGCTTTTATACAGTGTAGGAGTGAATGTGAAGTGAAAGTAACTTGTCGGAAGGACAACAACAGCTCACGAGCATAGGACTGCCTCTAGAAGTCACTATCAAGTACGGAACCCTCGAGAAGAAAATCACAGGCCCACCGGAACAAGTAGCGAAAGAAGTCTTCACATTCCTAACGAAAGCAATCCCCGAACTTGAGCTCGCCTCCCACTTGGCGTTATCCGTTGACCTAAGCGACCTGGCGAAAGCCTGCGAAGGTGTTCTTGCAATAACCCCCGAAGGCGTGGTCGTAACCGTTCCAGTTGACAAATTGGCTGACCGCGAACTCATGCTCCTCCATCTGGCCAAGGCGCGAATCGCGCACATGCTCGGAAAGTCGGACAAAGATTTCGTTCAATCTGCAGATCTGATCGCCTCGAGCAAGAAGACTGCTGGTACAGTTGCAGGCCGGTTGAGTGAGCTTTGCGGCGAAAGCCTAGCCGAGAGGAAGGGGAAGGGAGAGTATAGAGCCACCACTCTTGGCTTACATATGTTCCGAACACAAATCCTTCCCAAACTGAAACAGAAACAATAGGGAACCACAAGCCATGACGCAAACCGAAACCATGCAAGTCAAGGTCCAGATTGAAGTAAACGGTATGCGTTACGAAGGAAATGGTTCCCTTCAAGAAATTGTTCCTCAGATTCTGCAATTCCTTTCCCAAGCAGTTCCAGCGTACGACCTCGCAAGAAAATTGGTTTATGTTCCCGACTTAGCTGGTTTGGCGGACAAAATTTCAGAATTCGCCAAGATGACCAATACGGGCCAGCTCTTACTAGCGAATCGGGATCTGCCAGCCGAGAAAGCAATTTCGATTGTTCTATTCATGGCTCACTTGGCGGGTAAGATGGGTAAACGGGAAGGCGATTCACTTAGCATTGAGGAAATCGCCACCGGGGTAGGCAAAGCGCCCAAGACAATTAGAAACGTCATAGTCGAACTCCAGAAGTCCGGACTTATAGATCGAGCGGAGAGGGGCAGATATCGAATTACTCTGAAAGGCCTGATGGAGCTGGAAAACTCTCTGTCCAGCGTTTCCCAGAAAGGAGGTACCTCACAGTAGCGGGGTGTCTTGCTAGCTAATGCCGTCACTCATAACCGAGTGGTGCGGCGGCTGCGTGAGATTCGGGGGAATCCCACCGCAAAGGGGGCAAGAGTGAAATGAACCGCCGCGCCCACCCAACCTCAAATGCACAACAGAGGATAAGTAATTTTCTCCACGCGGAGGACTCACTCAGCGGAGCAATTCCCGAGCGCTTCGTCGAATTCTGCCGACACTCAATTGAAGGCATAAGGGGCGATCTACTCTACACAAACCCCGTCCTCTCCCCTGAACTAACAGGTACAGAGTTTGACGATGCCGAAGCCACCACGCTAGAATTAGATACATTCGACGACGAACGGCTCGTTCCACTGGAACCAATCCCATCCAGTAAACCAGTCGTGGCGGTTGACACCTCCACAATTAAGCTCGGTGAACTGGCCGATGGTGCGCTTTGCGCTGTAAGGGGCGCGCTCGTCATACTCGAGGACAAACGCTACAGGTACGTAAGGTACGGGCCCCTCGTCTTCTCAATCGGTTACAACACGCTCGCCGCCTCACAAGAGTTCGCGGCACTGGGGTTGCCACCATTCACCGGTGAGCCAAACGTCGACAGCCTCCTCAAGCGAATACGAAACGTTCTCGAACGGTGGTTGCAATTCAACGCTAGTTCATCAATTGCCGGCGGCTTCATCCTGCTTGACGGATCGCTTACAGCAGGGACACCCGACAATCCATCGAAGGAACTCGAACGGATCCTCGAAACCGCCCGACGAGGCGGAAGCGCAGTGATAGCAATTTCCAAGAAAACGAAGCTGCGAATCCACAATCAGTCTCTAACTGAACTTCTCGAGAACCAGTCCGACCCCTGCATATTGGAGGTGGACGAACAGGTCACCGACCAATTTCCACCCTACCCAGTACGGTTCCTCGGGCGTGTCTTTGTTGGAAAACTTGCGAGGGCAGGGTTTCCGTTTAGAATCGATGTGGACCGGGAAATCTCTATGCCTGAGACAATGAAAGGATTTTGCGAATTAGCAGGCACCGACATCGTTGACCAAGGCTATCCTGAAACGCTCAGGATGGCCCACGTGCTTTCAACTTTCACAGCCAGCGACGTCTTGGCAATGCAAGCCTTCGCGGCGGCGCGTTATGGGGTTCAGCTTCTGCCGAAACTGGCCTTGCGCCGGTCGCTTTTCGGCCCATTCGGAACAGCTTGGGAGGCTTGGCATTGAAGATCCTCCGCAAAGAAGGCGACAACATACAACTTCTCTGCTTCCCAGAGGAGGAAGTGGAGAAGGGCGATTACCTACTCATCACCGACAAAATCAAAGAACGTTCGCTAATCGTTCAGATAATCGACATTCAATACGCAAACATCCCGGGAATCCTCGAAGACCTTCTCCGGGACGGCATATCCGAAGGGTCACTGACGGGCGAAGAGGTTGACCCATTCAAAGTCTCCTCCCAAATCACGGTTCTCAAGGATACGAGGTTACTTCTCGGAAAGATACGAGGAGCAATCGAAGAAGGCCAAATGAGTCGGGATGTCTCATGGCTTCCATCCAGAAACCACTCCCAGGTCGAAGTGATGCCGCCAAGATTCCTCACCGAAGCGCTCACAGCGAAACACCCTTTCGAACTGGGTTCCATGCGGCGTTTCCACCGCATATCCTCAGACCTAAGCGCTCTTGACGGGCGGCTCAACATCGTCACTGGCCGGAAGGGCACGGGGAAGTCCCACCTTACCAAGCTCCTCGTAACCAGCCTCGTACAAGAAGGCGCCCCAGTTGTCGTCCTCGATGTCAACGGTGAGTATGTCAACCTAGGCCAGACCCCGGACGGCCGCCAGATGCACCTATCACCGAAGATAATCTCCCTCATCCCCGGCCTCAACCTCAGGTTCAGCCTAAGCCAAGTCGGCCTGAGCACTCTCCTCGGGACGCTAACCTACGCGCTCTCGTTGCCCGAGAATTCCGCCCGGGTCTTCGCTCGCATTTGGCATGAGCTCGAAGAACAGAATCAACTCACAATGTCCGGCTTAGGTGCAGCGATCGCTAACTTCGACTGCCATGAAAGCATCAAAGACGCCCTTCAAGCGAGGTTCAACACGCTCGACGACTCTGGCATCTTCACGGACGACCCTAGGACCGCACTCAACCTTGAAGAGGTCTTCAGAAATCATGTCACCGGCTGCGCGCTAATCATCAACATGAAGAACCAATACGCAGCACTCCGCAGGATGACCGTCGAACTGCTCATCAGTAAACTCACAGACCTCCTATCAACTCAGAAGCTGCGGGCACTATTCCTATTCGCCGAAGAAGCACACCTCTACCTACGGGAGACATACTGGGATGACGCGGTCACCCGCATGCGGCACCTAGGCCTATTCACTACTTTCGTCACAAACCAGCCTGACACAATTCAGGCCAGCATCTACCGCCAAGCCGACAACATTTTCCTCTTCAACTTCAGCAACGAACACGATTTGGAAATAGTATCAAAGGTCGCAAAGGTCGATGCGGACACGATAAGAATGATTGTCCGCGACCTACCGCCGCGCCGCTGCCTAATCATTGGCGATGTTGTTGCTAACTTTCCACTAGTCGTGAACGTTAGGCCGCTAGAGGTCCAGACGCTTGGCGCGACGCGTTACTTCTTCGAACACCAATTCGCCCTGGCCTAACACTGGCCCGCGAGAACTACGAAGCTATGGCAACAACTTGTTCAGGCGCAAATCGCTGCTCGTGGCCATGGGTTGTCGCGTGAAAGAAGCAGTACGTATGACCGCACTCAGAACAAGTCCAATTCGCGGGGCTCACACAAATAAAGGAAAAACAACGACTCAAGGCTACACCTTATCTTACGAACCGCTCCCCCAGATCGAATATAAGAATTGCCGGAATCGTCGCAGACAGGTGCAACCACTGTTCCCAAAACCAACCGTCACCATGGAACCGTTTCTACAATATGTTGGCGCTGTCCTTCCCTTGAAAAGACTAAATATGATAGCAGCCCTCTTCGTACCAGAACAGCGGAGGTGTAAGAGTTACCAACTCACGGATCATTAACTAAAGCTGGGAAAGTTCGCTCCCAAACGCCGAAGGTTCAAGCCCGCGAACGCCACTCCCCGATTCCAAAGATCAGGGTAAGGCGGAATTCCGAGAAACGCTTCGACCTAGGCCGCAAACCAGGTCAAAACTACATGCGAACGGGACCTCGTTAAGGATTAGGGAGCGGGGTAGAGGAATCTTCGAATGTGTTCCTGTGTCTAGAGCAGGAAGCTCATTAGCTTCTTGAATCTAGACATTTTCTTCTGATATGCCCCGAGGGACATGATCTCCTCGAGGTCATCTGGCTTGCTCATTTACCCACACTACGAGTAGTAAATGAGCGCTGTGCGAATAAAAGTAATCGTATGATTTCCAACCTGTCGAAAGTATTACTCCCAAACACACTTGGAAGAGTGGCAGAAATTTTGAGGGCTCAAAACCTCGAAAAGAATCTTGATTTGCGTATGATCACAGCGGAAGAAATCAACCCTACCTGACTTAGTGAACCCCCTGTGGGCCACCATCAAGCGTGCGTGCGCCCCTTCAAGCCTCGGTGAACTGCGCTTCTCCCTGTAATCTCTTGCTTTGAATTTTAGGTATAGACGAAGCGTATTGGGTAGATCGTGGCGGGCCCGCTGGGATTTGAACCCAGAATGCTCGTCCCTTCACTTGCTATATACTCGAAGCCCAAGCAGAGTTCTGCGTGTCGCCAATTGACTGACCGCGCTCTGACCGCGCCTTTTGTCCCCAGACGAGGTGCAGCGAGTATCCCCAATCTGAGGATTGTTGAAAGAGCCTGGTTGGCGGGCATTGTGGAAGGCGAGGGAAGCCTGGGCTACAGTAGGGCTCCTCGGAGGAATGTTTGGCGAGCACGTTTAGCGATCGAGATGACTGATAAACCCGTCGTCGAGCGGTGTGCATTGATGATGGGAACAAGCGTATTCATTGGCCACAGAAAAAGGAGGTCATTTGAGACTGAGGCTTGGGGTGAAAGATGCCTACGTATTTTGCAAATCATTTCTCCTCATTTTGCCGGGTCGAAACGAGAGCTCGCAACGAAGGTTCTAACAATAGGGCCTTCGGTTTCTTTGCAGAACCCTAGGCCAATCATACAGCGCCGTAGCCCAGAGTTCGCCGCGCAACACCAATGATGGCGGGCCCGGAGGGATTTGAACCCTCGATTTCCGGCTCCGCAGGCGTGCGCGAGATCACGCGTTCTCTCAGCGTCCTAATCCGGACTAGACTACGGGCCCTGAAGGTTGATTGCGGATTGTGGTTAAAGAATTGTTGGGGTAGCGCGGTTTAGGTTGCTTGTTCGGATGCATGTTGCAAGGCGTTGGCCTTGAGGTAGGGCTCCAACCTAGGTCCCTTCGGCAATTGTTGTGATATTCGGTTGGTAAGAAAGGAGATTTGAGCGGCGCCATAGAGGACGTTGTCAATGATTGGCTGAAGAAAGACTCGAAGCCTAGAGATTGAACATAATGTCGCCTTATCGTCTGGGTTTCTATGACGAGTGGCAAATAATTTTGTCACGGTTAAGTTGAACTCAATCGGGAATAGAAAACCTTATCCGAGCAACTTTATGATTCTACGAGCCGAAACGTTTTGTCAGCTGAAGCGAAACAAGACATTAAGATTAAGCCGAGTTTTGTGCCGTTCGCTTGGAAGGGTTTTGTCGTAGTATTGTTGGGTATCGTGGTTTACGGTGTGAGCTTTCTTTTCAAGTCTCTCTTTCTCCTCGGGTA